>NZ_CP147003.1:7500-1385000 GCF_044029535.1 Novosphingobium mississippiense
GGGGCGGCCGTGTCAGCGGCAGTACGGCACTCGCTTCCGGGATCGGGCTGAAGGCGGAATAGTAGACCCGCTTGAGCGCGAAGCGATCGTATAGCGTGCTGGCCTTGCCGACGATCTGGGCATCGCTGGCACCATCGGCGCCGACGATCATCTGGGTTGACTGTCCGGCCGGCGCGAACTGCGGCGCTTTGGTAAAGCGCCTGCCTGCGTCTTGCGCTTCGACTATCGCGCCGGAGAGCGTGCCCATCGCGCCTTCGATCACGGCGTCGTTCTTGTCGGGGGCAAGGCGGGCGAGACCGTCTCGCGTCGGCAGTTCCACATTGATCGAGACTCGATCCGCCCACAATCCGGCTTGCGCGAGCAGTTCTGCGTCCGCCTCCGGGATGGTCTTCAGATGGATATATCCGCGAAAATCGTGCTCCTCCCGCAGAATTCGCGCAACTTCGATAAGCTGCTCCATCGTGTGGCTGGAGGATTTGACGATGCCGGAGGACAGGAACAGCCCCTCGATATAATTGCGGCGGTAGAACGAGAGGGTGAGGTCCACGACTTCCTGCGGCGTGAACCGCGCGCGGCGCACGTTCGAGCTTTTCCGGTTGATGCAGTAATGGCAGTCGAAGATGCAGTGGTTGGTCAGCAGCAGCTTGAGCAAAGAGATGCAGCGCCCATCCGGCGCATAGGCGTGGCAGATTCCCATCCCCTCGGTAGAACCGAGACCGCGTCCATCGCGACTGTCACGCTTGGCAGTTCCGGATGAGGCGCATGACGCATCGTACTTGGCCGCATCGGCGAGGATTTCGAGGCGTTCCTTGATCGACAGCTGGGCCTTGGTCGCGATTTGGGACATATGTTCTTTATATGTTCTAATCGTGCCGGGAGCAAGCAAACTGGTTTGAGCCGGGAAGAGCGCGTCAGGACGTTGATATGGCGGAAAGTTTGGCCATCGGATGACAGCAATGTAATTGGGTTGCCGTAAATTGCAGATGTAATTCCGCCACCTTCACATCGGCCATGGATCCGTGATGAACGCCCGCCATCGCTTCTGCTCGCTCCTCGCTACGGTCTTTCTCGCCGCCCTGTCCCAGCCGGCTTTGGCCAATGCCTCCAAGTGCAAGGTTGAACTGGTCGCCAAGCTGCCGGTGGTCATGGAAGGGCCGCGCGCCAGCGTGCCGGTGACTTTCAATGGCAAGGAAAGCCGCGTCTGGCTGGATAGCGGGGCTTTCTTCAACATCATGCCCAGGGCCAAGGCGGCCGAACTGGGCCTGACGATGGAAGCCTTGCCGGTCGGGTTTCGCGTGAACGGGATCGGTGGCGGGTTCACTCCGATGCTGACGCGGGTGCGCGATTTCGGCATCCTGGGCGCCACCCTACATAACATGCAGTTCATCGTCGGCGGCAGCGATAGCGGCAATGGCTTCCTTGGCGCCAACCTGCTGGGCGTGTGGGACACGGAATTCGATCTGGGAAAGGGCGTGGTCAACCTGTTCAAGGAGAGCGGGTGCAGCCAGACGAACATGGCGTACTGGAGCGCGGGCATGGCGGTGGGCGATGCCAAGCTGCTCAATGGCAACTATCCCGGCGACTACCACATCTATGTGGAGGTCTTCGTCAACGGACATCCGCTTCGCGCCTTGCTGGATACCGGGGCGCCGACCTCGATCATCGGCCGTCATGCTGCGGAAAATGCGGGGATCGATCTCGACTCGCCGAAGGTTATCGCCTCACACTCCATGGCGGGCTTCGGCACGCACCAACGGGAAAGCTGGATCGCCCGCACGGAGTCGATAACGATCGGTGGGGAGAATATCGCCCACAGCCCGATCCGCGTGATCGATGATGCGGGCGACAATTGGGACCATGACATGCTGCTCGGCATGGATTTCCTGATGGCGCATCACGTCATCGTGTCGAGGCCGCAGCAGCGGCTGTATCTGACGTATAACGGCGGCCCGATCTTTTCCGCTACGACCGATCAGGAAACCGGGCACCAGAGCATCACGCGGGGCGAAAACCTGGGTGAGACCGAGAAGACCACTGACCCCAAGACCGCCGACGAATTCGCCGGCCGCGCATCCGCGCGGTTGACCAGCGGCGATGCATCGGGGGCCGTCACCGACTTCACCAGCGCGATCAAGCTGGCGCCGGAACGGTCGGATCTACTTTCGCACCGTGCCACGGCCTATGCGCGCAGCGGACGGTTCGATCTGGCGGCGAAGGACGTCGATGCCGCCTTGGCGATTGCCCCGCATGATCACCGATTGCGTATCCGCCGCGCACAGATCGAGCTGAACAAGGGCGATCGCGCAAAGGCGCTGGCCGATACCGACGCGGCGGCAGTCGATACGCCGAAGGGATCGCTGGATGTGATGGCCGTGGTCACCCTCTACGAGCGGTTGGGCATGGCGGATCGCGGTCTGGCCTTGATCGATCCCGTCATCGATCTTCACCGAAACGACGTCAGCTATCCGACGTTGCTCAACGCGCGCAGCTGGAATCGCGGGCTTGCCAATGCCGATCTGGATCAGGCGCTGAAGGACATCAATCTGGCCCTGCGCAAGGCCGGATCCCGTCCGATGATGCTCGATACCCGTGCCCTGATTTACTATCGGCGCCAGGACTATGCCTCGGCGATCGCGGATGAGACGGCGGCGCTCGCGAAGAGCCCGCAACTGGCCGCCGCACTGTTTACGCGCGGGCTGGCGCGCGTCGCCAGCGGGGACGAGGCGGGCGGCGCGGCGGATATTGCCTCCGCCCGGAAAATCCGGCCGATGATCGATCGGGATTACGCCGCCTATGGCCTGCACGCGGCCGGTGCTGAGAATGCAACCGCGTCGGAGGCGCAGGCATTCGAGCCGGACGACAGCGGCGATCAGGACTAGAGCAGCTGCCGATCCGATTGCATCGGATCAACCGATCTAAGATTTTGGTTTATAGCGTTTTCCGAGTCATCAGGTGATTCCACCTCATTAGAAAACGCTCTCGTCGCCTTGCCGGCGCTATGCGAAACGCTTCGCGCCGGCCACGCAGGCGACCACGACCAGGGTAGCGCCCAGCATCGCCGGGGCAACATGTTCGCGCAAGAGGAAGGCCGCCAGCCCAAGACCCAGAAAGGGCTGAAGGAGCTGCAACTGGCCCACCTTGGCGATCCCGCCGATGCTGAGCCCGCGGTACCAGAAGATGAAGCCGACAAGCATGGAAAAGACCGAGACATAAGCCAGCCCCAGCCAGCTTGAGCCGGGAATGCCGGCTATGCCCTCCGGTGGCCAGAACGCGATCGTGCCGCCGACGGCCAGTGGAACGCTGAGTACAAGGGCCCAGCTGATGACCTGCCATCCGCCCAGTTCGCGGCTGAGCACCGCGCCTTCGGCATAGCCCAGTCCGCAGACGATCACGGACAGGATCATCAGGCCGTCGCCCAGCGAGGAGGAGTCGCCACCCCTCATCAGGGCAAAGGAGGCGACCGCCAGCGCGCCGATCAGTGCAAAGGCCCAGAACGCGCCGGACGGGCGCTCACCACCGCGTATCACCCCGAAGATGGCGGTGCTGAGGGGCAGCAGGCCCATGAAGACCAGCGAACGCGCCGACGACATGTGCTGCAGGGCCAGCGCCGAAAGCAGGGGGAAGCCGATCACGCAGCAGCCCGCGACAACCGCCAGCTTCGGCCAGCGGTCGCGCAGGGGAAGGGGCTGGCGCCGGCCGGCGAGCAATGTGAACGCCAGTGTGCCTGCGATCAGCGCCCGCGCACTGGTCAGAAGAAGCGGGGCGATGCCCAGGACGGCAAGCCGGGTTGCCGGCATCGATCCGCTGAAAATGACCACGGCAAGAAGGCCGCTCCCCCAACCATTGCCCCAACCATATCCCACGCTTTTGTTACCGCCCTGCATGAACGTCCCTTCGAGATTTGACCGGCACGGATCTAGTCGAAGGGGCTGGCGTGGCCAGCTACAGAGCGATACAGTACGGGCTTTCTGTATTGATATATAAGGCGGCACAGATGGCGAAGGAGACGCAGACCGGACGCGTGATGGAGGGCATCCGCTGCCGCATCGCCGCGCGCCTGCTGTGTTCGGGCGACCGTTTGCCCTCCGTGCGCGCCAGCGCGGCCAGCTTCGATGTCTCGCCCGCGACCGTGGTGGAGGCTTACGACCGGCTTGTTGCCGAGGGATTGATCGAGGCGGTGCCCCGTTCGGGCTTTTACGTCAGCCCTCTTGCCGGTGCCCCGCAGAGCCCCGCCGCGCGTGCGCCGCAGCGCGAACATGCCATCGATCCCTTCTGGGTATCGCGCCAGTCGCTGGATTTCACGCAGGCAAGGGACAAGCCGGGATGTGGCTGGTTGCCGGCCGACTGGATGCCCCAGACTGCCCTGCAGAAGGCGTTGCGAGAGGCCAGCAGGGATCCCGAGTTGCTGGTGCACTACGGCACGACGGCAGGCGATCCTGCCCTGCGCCGCCAGATCGCGCTGCGCTTTGCCGGCGAAGGGCTGGAATGCGATCCGGACCGGATTCTGTTGACTCACTCGGGATCGCAGGCGCTCGATCTGATCTGCCGGCTGTTGCTGAAGCCGGGGGACACCGTGCTGCTGGATGATCCGTGCTACTTCAATTACCAGGCGCTGATCGCTGCCCACAACGTGCGCGCGGTCAGCGTACCGTTCACGCCAAGCGGCCCGGATCCGGCCGTGTTCGAGGCGATCGTCACCGCTGAGCGGCCACGCCTCTACATCACGAATTCGAACCTGCACAATCCCACCGGTTGCAGCCTCAGCCTGGTCACCGCGCACCGCCTTCCCGGCATCGCCGCCGCGCATGGCATGGTGATCGTGGAAGACGATATCTTTGCCGATTTCGCCCTTGGCGCGCCGACCATGGCCGCGCTGGACGGCCTTTCGGGGGTGATCCGCATCGGCAGCTTTTCCAAGACGTTGTCGGCCGCGCTGCGCTGTGGCTACATCGCGGCGCGTCCCGAATGGATCGAGGCGCTGACCGACCTGCAACTGGCGACCGGCTTCGGCGGACCCAGCCCCATTGCCACCGCGGCCATAAGCCGCGTGCTGGCCGGGGGCGGTTATCGCCGCCACATGGAGAATTTGCGGCGCAAGCTGGCGCGGGCGCGCAAGGCGCTGGCGGACAAGCTGGAGCCCATGGGCATCGTTCCGCAAGGCAATCCCGTTGGCGGTTTCACCCTGTGGTGCCGACTGCCCGATGGCGTGGACAGCGCGGCCCTGGCTCATGACTGCCTGTCGCGCGAGGTCGTCCTGGCCCCGGGCAACGTGTTCAGTCCCAGCCAGAGCGCGGCGGCCTTCGTGCGCCTGAACGTCGCGCAGACCAGCGATCACGCATTGGGCGTGATCGCCGCGGTGCTTCAGCAGCGAGCGCCGATCACCGCGCCTTCCGGAAGGTGAGGTTGTAGCGAAGCGCGCCGGTCGCCGGGTGGAATCCGTCCTTCAAGGCGTCGATACCATGGAAGATCATGCGGGAACGGCCGCCCCAGACGGTGACGTCTCCGTGAACCAGACGATGCCGGGCCGCGCGGTCGCCACGCTGGAAACCGCCCCAGAGGAACGTGGCGGGCAGGCCGAGGGAAACCGAGACGATGGGCGCGGTCTTGTCCCGCTCATCCATGTCCTGATGCAGCGACAGGCGCGTTCCGGGCTGGTATCGGTTGACCAGGCAGGCATCGGGCACGAAGCCGTCAAAACCCAGCGCGGCGGCGGCCCGTCCGGCAAGGTCGCGGAACAGCGGCGGCAGCGCGGGCCAGGGGGCATCCGTTTCCGGATCGATCGCGGTGTAACGATAGCCGGACTGATCGGATATCCAGCCCAGCGCGCCGCAATTGAACATCGCCACGGACAGCCGCCGGCCACCGCGCGTCTCCATGTGGCGGAAGGGCGTATCGGCGTTCATCCGCCGGATTTCCGCGATCAGCGCATCGGCGATATCCAGCGCGAAGCCGCCGAGAATCCCCGCATCGGGGCCCAGCGTGGCGTCGCGCCGTTCGTCGGCGAACAAGTCAGGCAGCATCGTGGAAGATGATCCCCAGGGCATGTCGTTTGCCTGAGCGCAGCGTGCTGACGCCATGGCGCAGGGCGACACGATAGTCGCCGCGCGTGCCGCGTTGCGGGCGCATGTTGACCGCGAACAGCACCCCGTCACCCTTGCCCAGCGGCACCACCGTGGCACGCGACTGCATGCGCGGGCGCTGTTCGGTCAGCACGAATTCGCCGCCGGTGAAATCCGCGCCCGGTGCGGAGAGCAGCACGGCGACCTGAAGGGGAAACACATGCTCGCCATAGAGATCCTGATGCAGACAGTTGTAGTCGCCCCGGCCGTATTGCAGCAGCAGCGGCGTGGGGCGACGCTGGCCAACAGCGTGGCACCGTTCGAGGAATTCCGCGTGATCGGCGGGGAAGCGCGCGTCGATCCCCATCCGTTCGTGCCAGTGGTTCGCGATCGGGGCAATGCGCGGGTAGAGAGCCGTTCGTGCCGCCTGAACCAGTGGAGGCAGCGGATAGGCGAAATAGCGGTACTCGCCCAAGCCGAAACCGTGGCGCGCCATGTGGATGTGGCTGCGAAAGGCCGTGGTAGGCCCATAGAGATCCGCCATCGCATCGCATTCCGCGCCGTCCAGCAGACGCCGCAGTACGGCCCAGCCGTCGCGATCGAGGTCGGCAGCCACGGCCTGCCAGTCATAGCCGGCAATGCGTGTTTCCAGCAGGTCCGTGCCGTCCTTCATGCAACCGCTTCCATATTGATGAGCTTGCGCTTGCGGTGGACGCCCCAGCGATATCCGGAAATACCGCCGTCGGCCTTGACTACCCGGTGGCAGGGCACGGCAACGGCAATGCGATTGGCGGCGCAGGCCGCGCCTACTTCCTGCGCGGTGATCTGCATGTCGAGCGTTTTCGCCAGCGCGCCGTAACTGCGCGTTTCGCCGGGCGGGATCGCCCGCAGCGCCTGCCACACCGCCAGTTCCTGCCCATTCCCGCGCAAATCCAGCGGCAGCGGGAAAGCGCCTTGCGGGGCATCGACCAGCGCGATGGCGGCGGCCAGCGCCGAGCCAGCCTTTTCCGCGTCGGCGATCAGCACGGAACCGGGAAAGGCGGCGCGCAAGTCACGCAATGCCCGATCCGCGTCATCGGCCATCAGGATGGCGGCGACGCCTGCCGTACTTGTCGCGACGATCAGCGTGCCCAGCCGGGCCGTTCCGATCGCATAATGGAAGGTCTCGCTCGCGGTATTCATGATCTTCGTCCTTCATCACCTGCCTTGCGTCATAAGGCAGGCGATGATCGCCAGCGCTCCGATCCTTGCGTTCAAACCCTTTACTTCGGGCTGGGAGTCGAACCAGACGAGGCCATTCCGAACCGCGCCGCATAGAGCGCGTGATGCGTCAGGATGTACATCGTCCTGTGATCGGGGCCGCCGAACAGCAGTTGCAGCGGCCGGTCCGGCACGTCGATCCGGCCGATCTCGCGCCCATCGGGGGCATAGACGAAGACCTGCCCGTTGGCGACATAGACGCGGCCCTGCGCATCGCTGGCGACGCCTTCGCCGCCGCGTTGGGCAAAGGGCTTGAGGTCCGTGATCGTGCCGCCCGCGCCGGCCACGCCGCTGTAGGTGCGGTTTTCCGAAGCGTTGGTCACGTAGACCCGTTCACCCGGCGCGGCCTGGATGAAGCCATAGCTGTCCAGTGCGTTCGAGAAGCGCAGGCCGCGATGGTCGGCCGGGCCCTGCTGGAAAACCCGCCAGGCCGGCAGCACCAGACTGCCGTCCGGCGAGGCATATTCCTGCGCCTGCGGCTGTGCCATCTCCCGCGTGAACATCTCCGCCAAGGTGGGGAATGTGTAGGTCTTCGGGTCGATCTGGTCCTTGAACTCGCCGTTGATCCACCAGTTGACCGGCAGCACCGTTGCCACCCTGCCTGCAGGTTCAGCAGGGCGGCCAGTCGGGCGCGGTGCAATCACTGTCAGTTCGGTATCGGGCGAACCGGGCTTGAGGCTGTAGACCGTACCATTGCGCCCGAACGAGGACAGCACCAACAGGTCGCCTGAACGGTCGACAGCCAGATTCACGGGATCCAGCGCGGCATCGCGCACCAGTTCCAGTCGGCGCTCATCGGACCACCCCCAGATCCGCTGGAACTGCCGATCGATGAAGTAGAGCTTGCCCTGCGCATCCACCGCGGCGCCGCCGATGGAATGGAAGCCATCGGCCAGTTTCTCGATCCGCGCGCCTTCGAAGGTCGCGGCGGGTGCGGCATCGGGTGCGGCCTTCACGTCGAGCACGGCGAATTCGCGTTCGCGCACGTCCAGCCCATGCGTCACATCGCGCAGGGCATTCTCGAACGGGAACTTGGTCAGGCGCAGGAACGTGGCGCAGCCATTCTCGTCGCAGGTGCCAAGCCCACTTTCGCCGTTCACGTGGACGTTGCGGAAGCGGATGTCGCGCGAATTGTAGAGCGTGACGGCGGCGGGCGCGGCCTTGCGGGTGCGCGTTACGCGATAGGCGTGCAGGTTGGCGATCAGGATATGGCTGGAATCGCGGATTTCCATAGAGACGGCATCGCCGCTTTCGCCCGCCTCGCCCTCGGTCTGCGGCGCCAGCAGTTCCCAGTTGGATACGCGGTTGAGGCCGATTTCCGTGCGGACGTGATGCTCGACGGAGGGCTGGATGATGCGGCCGGGCGTGCTGGTGTCGGATACCAGAATGCCCGGGTGAGCGAACGTGCTGGGGCTCCAGATATTGGCGAACGTGCCGCCCCCACCTTGCGTGACCCAGAGGCTGGCATACTGGCCATCCCACCGCCGCGCGGCGTCCGGATCGGCCGTGGCATTGTTGTTATAGGGATCGATCCGCGTGCCGTCGAAACGGTTGGTGCCGTGGCCGCCCTGGAACTTGACGTCGTTCACCATCGAACGGGCGCCGGCCTTCCACAGCAGGGCGGTGGCGCGGGGATTGTTGCCGTTGGTGTTGAGGCCGATCCCGGCGACCATGGCCTCGCCGCCGCTGGCGCTTTCCACCAGCGCTTTCGGCGCGCCGACCCCGGCGTATGCGGATGTGCCATCGGGCAGGACGATCTGGGTCAGGCTGGGATGCAGGCCGACCAGCACGCTGTCAGGCCGCAGGCGCAGCGTGTCGCTAACCTTGTAGAAGCCGGACGGCAGATAGACCACGCGGTGCGTGTCGATGGCGTTTTGCAGCGCGGCCGTGTCATCGCTGACGTTGTCACCCTTTGCGCCCAGGCTGCAGGCGTTCACCCATTCGGAGACGGGCGGCAGCGCGCGGATGGCGGGCGCGGCCGGTGCGGGCAGGGTGGTAAGCGGTTCGGCATCGACTTGCGTCTGATACGCGCCCATTCGGCCGAATGCGGGCAGCGTCAAGCCGTGGGTGAACGCGGCGACGCGGTAGCTCTCTCCCTTGCCGCCCACTGTTCGCCCACTCTCGCGAAAGCGCGCGAAGACGGGGGTGTGCGAGGCCACGGCATTCTGGAAGCCGATCTGCGTGTAGACGTTGTTCTCGTTGGAGATCACCACGCCGGCCTTCGAGATATTCTCGAACCGCACGTCCTGCCCCCACAGCCAATCGCCGTAGCCGCGATCGATATCGATGCCGACCGGCGTATCGCGGATCGCGACGTTCAGCAGCGTCAGCCCGGCCTCATGCTCCCGGATTGCGGCATCGCGCTGGCCATCGAATGTGGAATCCACCAGCGAGAAGGGCCAGGCGGGGGAGGGCTTTTCCGCCAGAATACCGTAACGGCCACCGTGAAAGTGCAGGTCTTCCGCCTCGTTGGCGACGTGATAGAGCCCTGCGAGGCCGGAGCCGATGTCGAAATCGACATGGCTGACGAAGCTGTGCTGGGCCGAATGGAAGCGGATGGCGGTGGCGGCGGGATTGCCCTCCATGATCCGGAAATCGATGTTGCCGAGCGCGGAATAGAACGTGCCGGGATTGGCGTCCGGCACGTCCTTGTCGAACGGCACGCTGCCCGGCGGAGCGAAGGCGACCTTGCCATCGTGTTGGCGCCGCGCGCCGGCGAACATCACCATGTGGGCGACGCCGCGCTGGAATCCGGGGGTGCGGGGCCCCAGCAGGATGACGGGCCGTTTCTCGCCAGTTCCGAAAAGGCGCACGCCGGGCCAGAGGAACACGGTGCGGGTGATGCGATAGGTGCCGGCAGGCAGGAAGACGATGCCACCGCCGCCGTTGTTCCTGTCGGCCGCCGTGTCGATGGCCTGCTGGATTGCGGCGGTATCGTCGGCGCGGCCGTCGCCCTTGCCGGCGACGGTTACGGCATTGGGCTCGTCGGGCGCGGTGGCGTAGACGGAAGGGGAGGTGCCGGAATTGGCAAGGGCGGGCTGGATGACCGTCATGCAGGCCAGTACGGCCAGGGAGGCTCCAAACGGTCCGCGCTTCATGTCAATTCTCTCCGGCTTCATGGGCTATGGTCTTGGCGGCTCTGTTAGGTGTTTTGGGCGGCCGAAGCACCTGCGACCAAGGTCGTAGTTTTCGGCGGCGCGGCGCGGTCCTATAGCTTGGATCGCGACAGAAGCGATGCGCCACCGGGTGTGTTCGGACAGCAAGGACCGCATTTTGCCAAGATCTTCCGTAAACTCCAGCCAGCCAAGCGGCGCCCTGATCGTCATGGGCGTCAGCGGTTGCGGAAAATCGACGCTGGGCGCGATGCTGGCGGAGGCGCTGGACTGCGCATTCCTTGAAGGCGATACGTTCCATTCGGCCGATGCCGTGGAGAAGATGCGGGCCGGCCAGCCTCTGACGGACGAGGATCGCTGGCCCTGGCTGGACCGATTGGGAGAGGCGGCGGTCAAGGCGGTTGCGCAGCGCGGCCGGGCGGTGATTGCGTGTTCCGCGCTGCGCCTGGCCTATCGCGACCGCCTGCGCGCGGCGATCGACGGCCCGGTCCACTTCGTGCTGCTGGAAACCGATCGTGAAAAGCTGGTCGCGCGGATGGAGAACCGTCCCGGCCATTACATGCCAGCAAGCCTGCTCGACAGCCAGTTGGCCACGCTGGAATATCCGCTGGATCGCGAGCAAGCACTGATACTGGATAGCGAGCAGCCGCCTGAAATCCTACGCGACCGGGTGCTGCGCGGCCTTCGCATAGCTTGAGGGGCATTCGTGAGCGGGCTGGTGCCGCGAAATCAGTCTTCAGCGAAATTCCAAAGGATTTTGGTTTGCCGCGTTTTAAGGCATCAGGCGCCGGCGGCCTTCCCACAAGTGCCAGCGCATCGCCAGTGCAGCGCCTTCGGCATCCTGCGCGCGGATCGCCGCCACTATCACCTCATGCTCGCGCAGCATCGTGGCGATCACGTCCGGTGAGCGGGAGCGAGAGATGTCCACGCCGGCGCGCATGATCTTCTCGACATCGGACCAGAGCGCGTCGAAGGCGATCAGGAAGGCGGGATTGCCCGTTGCCGCGGCAATGCGACGATGCAGTTCCCGATCCTCGACATGGGCCGGCGCGTTCGACAGCAGGGCGGAACGCAATTGTTCAAGCCCTTCCTCGACATGGGCCATTTCCAGCGACGTGCGCCGGGTCGCGGCCAGGCGCGCTGCTTCCGCCTCCAGCACGAAGCGGACCTCGTAACTGCCCAGCGTAGCGGGCAGTTCGGTCATCGGCATGAACGCCGCCAGGCGGTCTGAAGGGCGGCTCTTGACGAAGGAGCCGGCACCGCGCCGCGCCTCCGTAATTCCGTCGGAGGCCAGACGCACCAACGCCTCGCGCACGATGGCGCGCGATACGCCGAACCGTTCCGCCAGTTGCGCTTCGGAGGGCAGGCGCGCGCCTACCTCAAGGTTCCCGGTCTTGATGATCTCAACAATGCCCGCATAGGCATGGTCGGAAAGCCGCGGCTGGTTCATCGAAGCTCCTGTCTGACCGCCATTGCCGTTCCCTTGTTAGAACAGACTGCTGCCGGCAAGCACCAGCAGCAGGCCCACCACCGCGACGACGGTTTCCATGATCGACCAAGTGCGGAACGTGCCGGGCATGTCGGTGCCGAGGTAGCTCTTCACCAGCCAGAAACCGGGATCGTTGACGTGGGAGAAGAACACCGAACCGGCGCCGATGGCCAGCACCATCCATTCCGGCGCGACGCCCGAACTGGCGACCAGCCCTTCCATCACGCCTGCCGTGGTGATCGTGGCGACGGTAGCCGATCCGGTGGCAAGGCGGATGCACACGGCAATGCCCCAGGCCAGCAGCAACGGCGAAATCGCGCCGCCGCCGGCAAGGCGCACCAGCATGTCCGAAAGTCCGGCGCTGACTAGCACTTGCTTGAGCGCGCCGCCGGCGCCGATGGCCAGCAGGATGCCACCGGCCGGCTTCATCGCCTCCGCCCAGATCGATTCCTGAATATGGCGTTCGCCCAGTCGCCGGCCGAACAGCAGGGGCAGTGCGAAAAGGTTGGCCAGCAGCAGGGCAACGACCGGGTCGCCCGTCCAGGCCAGCCATGCCAGCCGCGATGCAACGGCCTGCGGGGCGAGGGCGAGCGCCTGTCCGGCGGCGATCAGCAGCACTGGCAGCAGTACCGCCGCCAGCGCGCGGCCGACCGACGGAGTTGCGACGTCGATGGTCGCGGGCGCCAGCAATGGCGGGCTGAGGCGGACGCCGCGCGCCGTGAAGCGCGCCAGCACCGGGCCGGCGATAATCGCGGTGGGAATGCCCACAAGCAGGCCATAGGCGAGTGTAAGGCCCAGGTTCGCGCCCAGCGCGTTGACCGCCAGCAGCGGCCCCGGGTGCGGGGGCACCAGCGCGTGAATGACGGTAAGGCCGGCCAGTGCGGGCAGCATCAGCCGCAGCTTGGCGTCATCGTCGTCCTGCCCCTTGGGCAGCGCGGCCGCAGCGGAGGCGACGATCGGCAGCAGCAGCACCAGCCCGGTTTCGAAGAACAGCGGCAGGCCGATCAGCAGCGCGGTGAAAAGGCTGGCCCACGGTGCGCGCTTGACGCCCGAGACGCCCAGCGCGGCGCGCGCCAGCCCGGCTGCGCCGTTGGACAGTTGCAGCATGGCACCCAGCCCCAGCCCCAGCGCCACCACCAGTCCGGTGCCGCCAAGGATCGTGCCGGCGCCTTTTTCCACTGCCTTTACGGTCTCTTCCAGCGGAATTCCGGCCAGAACTCCCACTGTGAAGGCGCCGCAGAGCAGCCCGACGAAGGGGTGCAGGCGGCCGCGAACGATAAGCGCGATGGATAGCGCGATGCCGGCAATGGCGGAAAGGACCAGCCTTACGTCTTCCGGCGTCATTCCCCGCCTCTCCCTTTGTTGTTTGCGTTCGACGGGTGTGGCCCCGGCAAAATCTGTTGGACAGGTTATAGCGACTGGGCACGCATATTCCACATGATTTCGCGTTATATGGAAGAATCTGCTTGAACCTGTCAGACTGATTCCCGTATCACGGCGTTCAAGGAACGACGGCACGCGGATCTTTGCGACACCGCGGCGGCAATGGGTTCAAGGGAGAGAAGGCGATGCACCACGCTGCAGATCCGCGCACGGTTCCCGCGAACCGGGAAGTCGCCATGCGCGAGGCCTCGGCCGAGCCGCCCCATTTCACCCCGACCCAGCTGAAGGTCCTGCGCTGCGTGCTGTCCGGTTTGCTGAACAAGCAGATCGCCTACGAACTGGGCATGGCGGAGGCTACGGTGAAAGTTCATATGACCGCGCTGATGCGCAAGCTGAACGTGCGCAACCGCACCCAGGTGGCCATTGCCGCGGGGCGGCTGGCGTCTTCGGCATTCTGATCCGCAGGGGACAAGGCGCATGATCGTGGGATCCCGGCGCGAGGTGCTGAGCGGCATGGGGGCAGGGCTGGCGATCGCTGGTCTGGGGGGCGGCCTGGCCGCAGGCTTGCGCGTGCCCCCGGCCATCGCCGGAACGCGCAAGATCGGCTATGCCGTGGTCGGCCTGGGCTACTACGCAACCCGCCAGATCATGCCGAACTTCGCGGGTTGCGAACATGCCCGGCTGGTCGCTCTGGTCAGCGGAACGCCGGCGAAGCTGGAACAGTACAGCGCACAATACGGTATCCCGCCGTCGCATCGCTACAGCTATGCCGATTTCGATCGCATCCGCGACAATCCGGATATCGACGTGGTCTACGTCGTCCTGCCCAACAGCCTTCATGCCGAATATACCGTGCGCGCGGCCCGCGCAGGCAAGCATGTCATGTGCGAAAAGCCGATGGCGACTTCGGTGGCGGAATGTCAGGCCATGATCGCCGCTTGCCGCAAGGCGGGGACCAAGCTGATGATCGGCTATCGTTCGCGGTTCGAGCCTTACAACCGGCTGGCGATCGAACTGGCGCGCGGCGGCCATGTCGGCCCGACGCGGCTGGTCGCCGCAGAGCATGGCTTCCCCATCCAGCCGAACCAGTGGCGGCTGGATCGCGCCATGTCCGGCGGCGGATCGATGATGGATATCGGCATCTACAGCCTGAATGCCGCGCGCTATCTCACCGGAGAGGAGCCGGTGGAGGTGAGCGCGGTGGAATCGACCGACCGGTCCGATCCGCGCTTTCGCCAGGTGGAGGACAGGGTCAGCTTCGTGCTGCGCTTCCCCTCGGGCATCCAGGCCACTTGCATTTCCAGCTACAGCTCCGCGCACAACGGCTACCGCGTGACGGGTACGCAGGGCTGGATCGCGCTGGAGCCAGCCACGTCCTATTCGGGGCAGGTGATGACGATCAACAAGGGCGGAACGACGGCGTCCAGAGTGCTGCCGCCGCCTGCGCGCAACCAGTTTGCGGCGCAACTGGACCATCTGGCCGAATGCATCCTGACTGGGACGACGCCGATCGTCGGCGGCGAGGAAGGCTTGCAGGATATGCGGATTATCGAGGCGATCTATCGCGCGATGGCGGAACGCCGCCACGTCGTGTTGACGGAATTGGGGTGAAGGACATGATGAATCGTCGCAATCTTCTGGCGGGAATGGCTGCCGCATCCGTGCTGGATGCCGCGCCTCTACTGGCCGCGAAGGATGCCGGTTTCGGCAATGTCCGCCGTATCGATCCCGGTCTGGACAAGGTCATCGCGCCCGGCGCGCAGATCCGCCGTCTCGCCACCGGGTTCCAGTGGACTGAGGGGCCGGTGTGGATTCCGCGCGAAAATTGCCTGCTGTTCACCGATCCGCCCGCGAATACGGTGCATCGCTGGAGCGCGTGCAAGGGCGTGGAGGTCTTCCTGCGCCCATCGGGGCTGCAGACGCCGGTTCCGGCCAGCATTCGGGAGCCGGGCCTCAACGGCCTTGCGCTGGACGCCCGTGGCGCGCTGATCGCGGCGGACAGCGGATCGCGCGCGCTCGTGCGGATCGACCTTGGCACTCGCCGGCGCGAAACGCTGGTGGACCGGTATGAGGGCAAGCGTTTCAACAGCCCCAACGACCTCTCCATCGCGGCATCGGGCGCGATCTATTTCACCGATCCCACGTATGGACTGGCCGAAGGCGACGATTCCTCGCTGCGCGAAGTGCCCTGGTGCGGCCTCTACCGCCTCTCGCCGGACGGCAAGGTGGCGGTGCTGGACCGCGACCATCGGCGGCCCAATGGCGTTGCGCTGTCGCCCGATGGGCGCACGCTCTACCTCTCGCTGTCGGACGAAGTGCAGCCCGAAGTCCTGGCCTACAGCCTTGATGAAAGCGGAATGCCTACCGATCGGCGCCGTTTTCTGGACTTGCGCGCCGAACTGGCGGCGGGGCGCCCGGGCCTGCCCGACGGCATCAAGGTGGGCCCGGCCGGGCATGTTTTCGCCACCGGCCCCGGCGGCATCCATGTCTGCACCCCATCGGGGCAGGTGCTGGGCGTGATCGAGACCGGCAAGGCCGTTTCCAATTCCGCGCTGGGGCAGAATGGCAAGACGCTGTTCTTCACCTCTTCGGAAAGCGTGGCCGCCGTCCCGCTCGTCTGACGTGCGGCGGATGAGCGGGGCTGGGCCAGGGCGCGATCAGGTCTGGGCGATGCGGCCCAGATGGCTCATTGCGGCCAGATAGGGGGCCGGCCCCCGGCTGATGCGCCGGACGCCGCTTTGCGCGAAGGGCGTCAGCGATGCCTGCAGGTCGGTGACCATGATGTTGACCGGCAGGCCCACCGCACCGCAAATGTCGGCGATCAGTTCGGGATCGAGCAGGCCGGGTACGAACAGGCCGGATGCACCCGCCGCCTTGTAGTCGCGCGCACGATCCTTGGCTTCGGCGATGAAGCCCGGATGCGCGGCGCTGTCGCTGTTCAGGAACAGATCGGTCCGTGCATTGATGAACAGCGGTATGCCACGCTGCTCGGCGCGGCTTCGCAAGGCGGCGATGCGCTGGGACTGGTCGGCCGAAGGGCGGCATGCGGTGGTGCCGGGCAGGCCGTCTTCCACATTGATGCCGACGATGCCTGCTTCCAGCAGCCGGTCCAGATTGTCGGCCGCGAGCGCCGAACTCTCGGCATAGCCGCGTTCGAAGTCCACCGTTACCGGCGCGGAGGCAGTGGCGGTGATCTGGCGCACGGTCACGGCGAGCGTGTCGAACGTCAGCAGTTCACCATCGGCGTGGCCGAGTGAGGCGGCAATGGCCCAGCTGCTTGTCGCGATGGCTTCCGCGCCTGCCTCGGTCACCGCCTTCGCGCTGCCGGCATCCCATACATTGGTCAGGACAAGGGGTTGGCCCGACCGTTCGTGCAGGGCGGCAAAGCCGGTCGCGCGTGCTTTCTGGTCCATTGTCGTCCTCCCTGGGATGTCGCGGTCAACGTGCCGCGCTGGATGTGTTCAATCGACGAAGCGCCACCGCAGCGTTTCGCCGGCATGATAGGGAACCAGCCGGATATCCGCCTCTCCCATCGTTTCCGGCACGGTCACCTCCTCACGCTTCAGCGTCACCGTGCCTTCGTTCAGTGGGAGGCCGTAGAAATTGGGGCCATGCTCGGAAGCAAAACCCTCCAGCCGGTCGAGCACGCCTTCGTCCTCGAACACCTGGGCATAGCTTTCCAGCGCGAAGGGCGCGTTGAAGATACCGGCGCATCCGCAGGCCGATTCCTTGCGGTGGATTTCGTGGGGCGCACTGTCGGTGCCCAGGAAGAACTTGGGCGATCCCGAAACGGCGGCCTTGCGCACTGCCAGACGGTGCTGTTCCCGCTTGGCGACGGGCAGGCAATAGGCATGGGGGCGGATGCCGCCATCGAACATCGCGTTGCGGTTGATGATCAGGTGCTGCGGGGTGATCGTTGCCGCTATCTTGGGGCCGCTCGCTGCCACGAACTCGGCGGCTTCTGCCGTGGTGATGTGTTCCAGCACGATCTTCAGTTCCGGCATGTCCTTCACCAGCGGCGTCAGGATGCGGTCGATGAACACCGCTTCGCGGTCGAAAATGTCGACGTCGCGGCTGGTGACCTCGCCATGGACCAGCAGCGGCATGCCGATCCGCTGCATGGTTTCCAGCACTTGCGTCATCTTGCGGATATCGGTGACGCCGTGCGCGGAATTGGTGGTGGCGTGGGCGGGGTAGAGCTTGCAGGCGGCGAACACGCCCTGCTCAAAGCCGCGTTCGATTTCCGCCGGATCGGCGCCGTCGGTCAGATAGCAGGTCATCAGTGGCGTGAAGTCTGAACCCTCCGACAAAGCGTCGAGGATTCGCTGCCGATAGGCCTCCGCAGCGGCGACGGTGGTGACCGGCGGCGTCAGGTTGGGCATCACGATAGCCCGCGCGAACTGGCGCGCGGTGTGGCCGGCAACCGCTTTCAGCATCGCGCCATCGCGAAGGTGGACATGCCAATCGTCGGGGCGGCGGATCGTGATCTGTGCAGTCATGCAGCCGCTCTAGCGGGCAGAAGGCGCGCCGTCGATGCCGTGCTTGGCATAATTGCGGTCCGTGGCCGCTGGGCCGGGATGGAAACCCCGCATGATGACGGGGCCGAGGGCGAAATCGCCCCCGACCCCGTGCAACTGCGTCAGAACTGGACGTTGATCGATGCCGAGACGGTGCGCGGGGCACCGATGTAGGCATATGTCGTCGCGGTATTGGTGATGCCCGCGTCGTCGAAGGCGCCGTAGTAGAACTTGTCGAACAGGTTGGTGACGTTCACCTGCACGAAGGTCTTGTCGTTCAGGCCCAGGAAGCCGAGGTTCAGCCGCGCGTCGAGGTTGACGACGGTATAGGCCGGGACCTTGGCTGCCCACAGCGCGTTGCCTGAGCTGTCGACCACGGCGGTGTTGAGGCTGTTGTAGTAGCGCGATCCGGTCTTCTTGACCTCCACGCCCAGCGATGCCGGGCCGGCATTGCCTTCCACGCGGCCGCCGAAGCTGTAGTGCGGCACGCCGCCTTCCATCTTGCCCGAAGTGGCTGCGTAAGTGGACGCGCCGGTTTGCACGTCGTCGCGGATGTTCGACCAGAGGTAGGACCCGAACAGATAGGCGGAAACGTGCTTGTCGGGCCGGAACGAGACACTGCCGTCGATCCCGTAGCGGTCCACGGTGCCGAGGTTGGTGTACGTGGAGGTCTGCGTATCGGGGTTGTAGGCCGAAGACAGGCGGTTGGAGAAGATCGTGTACCAGCCCGCGAGCGATGCCTGGAACATTCCGGAACGATAGCGCAGGCCCACGTCGAAGTTGTCGGTGGTTTCCGGCTTGGGATCGGCGGAACCGTCCGAATAGTAGAAGGCGTTGGTATAGAGGTTGTCCGTACCCGGAACCTGCAAGCCCTTCGAATAGTTGGCATTCATCGACAGCGACGGCGTGAAGTCGTACGTGAAGCCCACGTTCGGCAGCACGCGGCTATAGTCGAACACCTTGTTCTGGGGCGCTGCGTAAGTCGTGGTCAGGCTCGCCTCGTAAGCAGCCAGGCTGTCCGCATCGGCAAGGCAGTTGACCGAGCCGCTGCTGTTGTAGGTCACGCAGTTCTGCGTCAGGTTGCGGCGGAAGAACGGCACGCGCACGCCGGCGACGACATGCAGCGCATTGTTGACGAAATCGCCCGAATACTCGCCCGAAACCTGGTTCAGGATCGCGTAGGACAGCCGATCGCGCTTTTGCAGGACATTGCCGTTCACATCGGTCAGCGCATCGCCGGTGTTGAAGTAGTTCGATGCGAAGCCGTTGGAATCGAGCGTGCCCAGTTCGCCGGTCTGGCGATGGCGGCCGCGATCGTAGGTATAGGCCACGCGCACGCGCTGGTTGTCCGAAAGGTCGTAACGGAGCGAGGCGATCACGCCGATGCGGTAGGTTTCGGTCTGGCTGGGGGCCGAGAGGCGCACCGAATCCAGGGTATCGCCGTCACCGTTCAGGTCCACCCCGCCGAAGTAGGGCGTGCCGTTGATGTAGCCGCTGGCGATCGTGCTGCTGTAGCTGCCTTCCTTGGCCACTACCGTGCCGCCGCCGTTGGCGGAGGTGTACTGGAAGTAGGGATCGACCGTCAGCGTCAGTTTGTCGCTCAGCGTGAAGCGCGAATTGATGCGGATGTTCGCGGTCTTCGACGGGTTGTAGCGATATTCCCAGGCCGATCCGCAGGAACTGGCGGCGTCCGCCACGCCGTCGGTGCCGGCCGGGATCGTGCAGCGGGCGACGGTGTAGGCGTCACGCTCGTCGGCGTTGGTGGGGATGCCGCTGGTGTTGGTCAGCGCCCAGTCCGATGCCATCGTGTTGTGGTTGACGTTGTAGTGGCCCGAGATCGCAATGAAATCGCCGTTGCTGCCCAGCGGCTGGTAGACCTTGGCGTTGAACTGCGTCTTGTTGATCTCTCCCACGCCGCCGTAGAGCGCATCGTAAGTGTCCTTGGAGGCAGAGAACCACGCACGGGTGCCAGATGCGTTGAGGTCGCCGGTGTTGATCAGGCCGAACACGCGCATCTTGCCGTAATCGCCGATGGTGCCGACCATGCGTGCGCCGAATTCGTGGCCGGGGTCGATCGAGCGGTAGTTCACGGTGGAGCCCGAGGCGGCCGCCGTGGGGGAATCCACATCGGTGGTGCCGAGGTTGACGTTCACCTGTTCGATCAGTTCGGGATCGAGTTGCTGATTGGTGTAGAGCGCGTAGTTGCCGGTGTCGTTCAGCGGAATGCCGTCGAACGTCTGCGAAATGCGGGTATCGTCGAAGCCGCGGATCATCAGGCTGCCGCCCGAGGAGCCGTAGCCGTCATAGCTCTGGAAGCTGACGCCCGGGATCAGGTTGATGATTTCGTCGATGGACTGGCCCGGCGTCTCGCGGCCGATGACTTCCTTGGTCAGGACCTGCTTGGCCTTGGGGGTGTTGGGGATTTCCACGCCGGCAATATCGCCCGGGGCGGTGCCGGTGACGGTGATTTCCGACTTCTCGAAATCGAGCGAGCCGGTCGACTGGGCGCGGGCCGGGGCGGAACCGAGCGCGCAGGCCACAGCGAAGCCTGCCGCGGATGCGGCAAGAACGGAACGTTTCTGCATTGGATGTACGACCTCAATTGCGGTGCCCGCGAAGGGCATCATGGCTGCAGCGTGCGTCTCCTGGCCCCCGGAAGCACAATCGTCCGCCAACGGTCGTCTTCAGGCAGCCTGAGCATCGCTGCTGCCGAAGCCTTAATCGTTTGAATATGACAGTGTCGAGACATCTGCTGCAGAGTTAGCCAATGGGAAAAGTAAAATCCGAGTAGTGATGCCTTTGTGCAACTGCAGTAAATCTTATTACTTGATAATTTCGATATTATTTCGTTTATATTGTCGATTATAGCCATGTGGTAAAGTTGGGGCTACACGTTGAAACCATCTAATTGTTGCGAATCGTGCTGTCGGAAATGCGGATTGCCGCCGACATCCACCCTTTGCGCGGTTGGCTACACTGTGAGTGGCACCGAAGGTAACGACCTGGGCCAATGGGCAAGGGCGATCGTCGTGCCATTGCTTTGCTGGAGGACGGGCGACGGAACGGCAAATGTCCTGTCGTGGGAACGCAAGGCCGGGCCGTTGGTTCACGAAGCAGCAATGGACTGGAAGAGGAATTCAACATGAGGCTTCGGGTACTTTGGACCGTTTCGTTCGCGGCGCTGGCTTTGGCCGGGTGCAAGAAGGAGGCGCCTGCTGCCAATGACGCGGCGACGACGGCGCCCGCTACACCGGTGGTGCCGGGAATGGTGCCGGGCGTCGAAACGCCTGCGCCTGCCGCCACGCTGGATCCGGCGCAAACTTTCGCCAACGCCGCGGCCGCGGGTGACGCTTTCGAGATCGAGATTTCCAAGCTTGCCATCGCCAATGGCCAGTCGGCGGCGGTGAAGCGCTTTGCCAACAAGATGATCGACGCGCACACCCAATCCACCGAAAAGCTGAAGCTGGCCGCGGGCAAGGTTTCGCCGGCCATCACGCCGGACGCCAGCCTGAGCGATGCGCAGAAGCAGACGCGTGACGCCCTGAAGGACCTGAAGGGTGCGGATTTTGACAAGGCCTATGCCAAGGCGCAAGTGGACGCGCACCAGACGACGCTCGACGCGGTGAAGGCCTATGCCGCCAGCGCTGATGCGCCGGCCCCGCTGAAGGATTTCGCGAAGGCCCTGGTACCCATCGTCACCGCGCATCTGAACATGGCCAAGGCCCTGTAAGCAGCGAGGTTGTGCCCCCGGGGCACAGGCTCTGCCAGGATTGAAAAAGCCGCATGGCCGATGGTCATGCGGCTTTTTCGCGCCGTGCCGCTATTCGGCCGGGGCGGGGATGCGGCTGGCCGTGCTTTCCGGAGAGGTGGGCCCCAGTTCGTCGGCCGCGAAGTCGTCCACCGCGATCACCTCCGCCACGGCCGCATCGGCGGCGCGCAGGCTTTCAAGTTCCTCGTCGGTGATAAGGCCTTGCCCGTGGGCCTTGTCGAGATCGCGGACGCGTGCCTTGCGCAGGCGGTCGTGGACGGGCTGGGTCGCAACCGTCTGGCGGAACGCCTCGGTCAGGCGACCGACCGCTTCGTCCGCGCCGCCGATATAGACGTTTTCCACCAGACGGTCGCGCGCGGGACAGGGTTCCAGAATGATATCGGCGCACTGGCGGATCACGCGGTCGGAGGGGCCGTTGCGGCGGCGGCCGAACGGTTGGATGAACAGGCGCAGCATCCAGCCTACGGGCCGGGCCGGGAAATTGGCGATGATTTCGGCAAAGCGCTGCTCGATGGTGGCGAAGCCGCTTTCCATGCACCAGGCCAGCAGCGGCAGGTCGTCGTCCTGCCGGCCCTCATCCTCCCACCGCTTCAGCGCGCCGGACAGCAGGTAGAGTTCGGAAAGCACGTCGCCCAGCCGGGCCGAGAGCAGCTCGCGCCGCTTCAGCTCGCCGCCGAGGGTCAGGAACGCGATGTCCGAAACGAAGGCGAAGGCCGCGGCATAGCGGCTCATCTGCCGGTAATAGCGTGTCGCCTTGCCGGCCTTTGGTGCTGGGGCGAACATGCCGCCGCTCCAGTTGCGGACGAAGGCACGGATCGCCGTCTTCAAGGCGTGGCCGACATGCTTCCACAGCACCCGGTCGAAACTGGCCAGTGCCCGGCTGCGGTCTGTCTCGCCTACCGCACGGATTTCCTCCAGCAGATAGGGGTGCGACCGGATCGCGCCCTGTCCGAAAACCATCAGGCTGCGGGTGAGGATATTGGCGCCCTCCACCGTGATGCCCACGGGAATCGCGCGGTACTGGCTGCCGAGGTAATTGCGCGGCCCCTCGATGATCGCCTTGCCACCGTGAACGTCCATGGCGTCGTTGATGACCACGCGCATGCGTTCGGTGGCGTGGAGCTTGAGGATTGAGGATATCACGGCCGGATGGTTGCCCTGGTCCAGCCCGGCGCAAGTAAGCCGTCGCGCGCCATCCAGCAGGTAGGCATTGCCGGCGATCCGGGCGAGGCGTTCCTGGATGCCTTCGAACTTGCCGATCGGCAGGTTGAATTGCGATCGCACGCGGGCATAGGCACCGGTCGTATGCGCCGCGAAGGCAGCTGCCGCGGCCGAGAGTGAGGGCAGCGAGATCCCGCGCCCGGCGGCCAGCGCGCTCATCAGCATCTTCCAGCCCTGGCCCACGCGGTCCGGTCCGCCGATCACGTTGTCCAGCGGGATGAACACGTCGTGCCCCTCGTTCGGGCCGTTCTGGAAGGTCTGCATGGAAGGCACGTGACGGCGGCCGATGGTGACGCCGGGCAAATCGGTGGGGACAAGCGCCACGGTTATGCCGATATCGTCCGTTCCGCCCAGCAGGCGATCGGGGTCGTGCAGCTTGAAGGCCAGGCCAAGGATCGTCGCCACCGGGCCCAGCGTGATGTAGCGCTTGTGCCAGTTGAGGCGGATGCCGATCACCTCTTCGCCGTTCCATTCGCCCCGGCAGACCACGCCTTCGTCGATCATTGAGGCCGCGTCCGAGCCGGCCTCGGGGCTGGTGAGGCCGAAAGCGGGCACCTCGCGCCCATCGGCTAGGCGCGGCAGCCAGTATTCCTGCTGTTCCGGGGTGCCGAAGCGCAGGATCAGTTCGCCCGGCCCCAGCGAGTTGGGCACCATCGTCGTCACGGCCGTGGAGACCGAGCGGCTGGCGATCTTGCGCACGATTTCGCTATGCGCGAAGTTCGAGAAGCCCAGGCCGCCGTGCTCCTTCGGGATGATGATTCCGAAGAACTTCTCGCGCTTCAGGAAATCCCACGCTTCGGGCGGAAGGTCGCGGGTTTCCCAAGTCATCCGCCAGTCGTCGATCATCGCGCAGAGTGTGTCGACCGGGCCGTCCATGAAGGCGCACTCTTCCTCCGTCAGCGTGGCGGGCGGAACGGCCAGAAGCTGCTCCCAGTCCGGATTACCGGTGAACAGCGCGGCGTCCCACCAGGTGTTGCCGGCGTCGATCGCCTCGTTCTCGGTGGCGGACAGCGCGGGAAGCGCCGATTGCACGAGCGACAGGACCGGCCGGGTCAGGATTTCGCGGCGGGCGGCGGCGGCAAACTGGGTGGCACGCGACATCGGATGGGCTCCTTCTCCTGCCGGTCACAACGCCTGCGCATGCCGAATTGCTCCCGCGTTCGCCTTCATCCGCGCTTGCCTTGCGGTGTCCCGCGCTGTAGCCAGCCGCGGTTCGTCCATAATCGATATGGGCGGGCAAGATCGCGCCGGTGCCTCGAAAGAGGCTTAATAGGGAACGCGGTGAGAAGGGTTTTCCCTTCGAATCCGAGGCTGTCCCTGCAACTGTAAGCGGTGAGCGCGATGCATATCGCGGCAGGGCAAGGACGCCTGCCGCAGCCACTGGGCCGGACGCTAAATCATGCGGGGCCTGGGAAGGCCGTGCATCAAGCGATGACCCGTGAGCCAGGAGACCTGCCGGCGTCTGGTCGCTCTCGCTTTGGTCCAGGGGATGGCCAGGGCCCGGTATCTTTCCGTCTGAGCGACGAATGAGCGGTGAAGGCCGCATCGGTTCGCGTGACGGTCGCCCCGGGCGTCCGGCCGTTGACGCGCGCCGACCGTCGCAGACGGCACGCCTTCGCCCCCAGTCGCAGACGCCGGGGGAATACGAATGACTTTCTACATGAATGCGCTGCGCGCAGGCTTATTGGTGGGCGCCGCCTTTACCGCTGCGGCGGCCCATGCCGAAGATGCGCCTGCGGCGCCAGCCGCCGCCAGTGGCGCGGGAACCGGTGAGGCCGCCGAAATCCTCGTCTTCGGGCGTGGCGAAGCCAAGATCGGCACGGCCCACGCCGCCAGTGAGGGAACGGTAGGCGGATCGGACCTGCTGGTCCGCCCGCTGCTGCGTGTGGCAGAGCTGCTGGAAGCGGTGCCGGGCATGGTTGCCGCACAGCACTCCGGCAGCGGCAAGGCCAACCAGTACTTCCTGCGCGGCTTCAACCTAGATCACGGCACCGACTTCACGACTTATATCGATGGCGTGCAGATGAACCTGCGCACCCACGGCCACGGGCAGGGTTACCTCGACCTCAATGGTCTGATTCCGGAGATCGTCGCGCGCGAGGATTTCCGAAAGGGGCCGTACCGCGCAGACGGCGGCGATTTCGCATTGGCCGGCGCGGCCTACATGACCACGATCGACGGGTTCGAGCGCCCGTGGCTTTCGGTGGAAGGCGGATCGTACAATTCCGGCCGTCTTGCCGCCGGCGGCACGATCAAGGACCTGGGCGGCGGCGACCTTACGCTGGTCGGTCAGGCCAAGCGCTATGACGGGCCCTGGGAGGAAGCCGAACACCTGCGCCACTACGCCGGCTTCGCGAAATATGCGATGCCCTTGGGCGAAGGTACGCTTCAGGCCTCCCTCCACGCCTATCACGCGACCTGGCGGCCGACCGAGCAGATCCCCGAAAGGATCATAGGTTCGGACGTCTGCGAGGATGTGTTCTGCTCGCCCGATCCCTCGGCACGCGGCCGCACGACGCGCTTCGTCGGCAATATCGGCGTTACCCAGAGGACGTGGAGCGCGAACGTCTATGCCCAGTACTACGACTGGAACATGTATTCGAACCCCACCTACGCCGATCCCGATGGCACCAGCGCGCAGATCGACCAGTACGACAAGCGCTGGGTGACCGGGCTTACCGCGCGCAAGCAATGGCAAGTGGCCGACAGTCTGGAACTGAGCATCGGCACGGAAAACCGCTACGATCACATCGGCAGCGTCGGGGTGAACCGCACGGCCGACCGGCAGTTCCTCTATTCGCTAGGTCGCTACCATGTGGAGGAGCTTTCCGGTGCGCTCTATGGAGAGGCGACGTGGAAGCCGCTGCCCGGTTTGCGGCTGACCGGCGGCCTGCGCGGTGACTACTATCACTATTCGGTGCGCGCGCGGGATGAGGCTGCCGCCGAACTGGGGCAGGGCAGCGGGCACGACTCCATCGTTTCGCCCAAGTTCTCCGCCGCTTACGAGGTGATGCCGCAGTTCGAAGTCTACGCCAACTGGGGTCGCGGCTTCCATTCCAACGACGTGCGCGGCGCGGTCAACGTGGATACGCCGGTGCCGGTGCTGGTGCGCGGTACGGGCAAGGAACTGGGCGGGCGCTTCCAGTCCGGCACTTTCTCGCTGACCGGGACCTACTGGTGGCTGGATGTCGACAGCGAACTGCGCTTCGTGGGCGATTCCAACGCGGTGGAACCGACCGGCGCCAGCAAGCGCCATGGTTACGAGGTCGTCGCTTTCTGGCGCCCGCTGCCTTGGCTGGCGCTGGACGGCAACTATACCTGGAATCACTCACGCTACGACAATGGCGATCGCATCCCGAACGCGTTCGAGAATGCGGCGTCGGCCGGCGCGGCCATCGTGCTGGATCCGTGGGAGGCCAGCATCCGTGTCCGCCACCTTGGCCCCTATCCGCTGGTCGAGGACAACAGCGTGCGTGACAAGGGCAGCACGGTGTTCAATGCCCGTGCCGCGTGGAAGGGCAGGAAGATCGAGATCTACGGCGAAGTCCTGAACATCTTCGACAGTCGGGACAAGGACATCGCCTATTACTACGAATCCTACATTCCCGCGTTCGATGCCGATGGCCCGGCGGACGGGCGTCTCAGCCGCGTGATCGAACCGCGCACGTTCAAGATCGGCGCGCGCTACACGTTCTGATTGAAGGCAGACATGCCGCGAGGTCATGGACTTCGCGGCATGTCGCGATCGTTTGCGGGCGGTCAGTGATAGGTGGCGACCTGCCTTCTGACCTCATCCTCCAACGCCTGGTCGCCGTCCTCTGCCGCCGGTTCGCTGTGGGCGGGCCCATATTTCACATGGCGATAGACCCTGCGGCAGCGGGCGGCGAGGTCGGGGGCCAGATCCTGCCCCCACTCCAGCACGCGGGACCGCAGCCGCTGGATCCGGTTGGCCGAGGCCGACTGGAATACCAGTTGCCGATAGACGGCCAGTGCATCGCCCGGTTCGATGATTTGCAGGGGATCGCAGGTCAGTTCGCCGAAATAGGTGTCCACCAGCCGCTGTCCGCTGCTGAGCTTGCCGGAAGAGATCAGCATGTTCGTCAGCAGCCAGGACAGGCGCATCTTGCTGTCGATCCGGTACGTCGCCCCCCTGCGTTTCACGCGCACCCGGTCCGCCACGTCATCGATGATCATCGAACAGTCCGAAGCGCAGCGGCCGTGCAGGACCTGAAGGTCGCGGTCGATCCGGCCGTCCGCGTCCAGCATCAGCACCGATACGTCCTCCCCCTTGGGCAACGCGGCCAGGCCGCTGACCAGATCCTGCGGAGTGATGGTCACCCGGTCCGCCACGCCGTAGTGGGCAAGGCTCTTCTCGATCCGGGCGATGCGCTGTTCCGCCGTCTTGATCGACCGGCGGGGGCCGCCGGTCATCGGATCGAACGTGAACACGTGCCCCGGTTTGCCGGAACTTTGCAGCCCCAGCGCCAGGGCCACCGTGGCGGCCCCCAACGCGGTGCCGACTTCCACGATCACCCCGCCGCGTTGGGCGGTCTCGTAAACCCGCGCATAGACTTGTGGCGACAGCATCCCGTCGCATGTGACGATCAGTTCGGAAAACAGCTCGGCATTTGCACCCTCGAGCATCGGCTTCCTCCCGATAATTGCCACCATAGTCGCCCGAACGCGGGCGACGGGGCAGCGCTATTGAGGGGTAATCCGGATACCTGTCTGACTAACGGCACGGCCTGCCGCTAACGGACTGTGGTGCTTGCGGATCGCGGTGCGACGCCTGTGGGTGCCCCGCCAGCGCCTATTCCGTTGCGCAGCGTCCGCTCAGGCCATGCGGGGCATTTCGGGCGCATCGGAGCGCGCGGCCTGCCGCCAACGGACATAGCCCAGCACTGCCAGCCCGACCATCGCCGCGTAGAGCCCGCCCGTTAGCCACAGGCCCTTGAAGGTGAACATGCCGACGTAGAGAACGTCCACCGCGATCCACAGCAGCCAGCTGGCCGCATGGCGCCGCGCAGTCCAGTATTGGGCGACAAGGCTGAAGCTGCTCAGCCCCGAATCCATCCAGGGCAGCGCAGCGTTCGTGTAGTGGCTGGTGAACCACCCGATCGCGACCGCGCCGACGGCGCCCGCAGCAAGGCCCGCCCACGCCTTCGCGGGCTGCAGGGGGCTGACGATCACTTCGCCTTCCCGATCCTTCCCGCGTGCCCAGACGATCCAGCCGTAGAGGATGGCGACGCCAAACAGCGCCTGCAACATCATGTCGGAATAGAGCCGCACGTCGAGGAACAGCTTGAAGTACAGCGCACAGGCCAGAAGGCTGACCGGCCAGCACAGCAGCCACCGCTTTGCCGTCAGCCAGATTCCCAGGAAGCTGACCACCACGGCCACGATCTCAAGCGCCGACATCAGCCTGCCTTTCCATTCCGAAGGTCTTGCAGAAAGTCCTGCCCGGGCGGGGAAAGAAACCAGTCCGCATGATCGATCAGATAGTCCTGCCAGGCCATCATCGCCTGATCGCGATCGGCAAGGATGCCGGCGAAGTAATCGGCTTCGGACAGCGCAAATTCGATATGGACCAGCGGCAGTAATCGGCTGAGGGTGTCGATATCCGTACGGGTGAGCGGCAGGACGGTCCGGTAACCGGCAAGCAGCGCCAGCGCTGCGCCGGCATCGGGCGCGCCGGCGTCCATTTCCAGCCACGGGATTGCCGTGCGCTCGATGGCGGTGGCGATGTCGTGCAGCGCGCAGGTCTGCGTGGCCAGTCCGAAGTCGAACACGGCGCTGACCGTCCCTTCCGGCGACCAGAGCAGATTGGAGGGGTGCCAATCGTTGTGCGTCCAGAGTGGCGGCTGGGTTTGCAGGCGTTCCGCCAGCCCGTCGGCCAATGCCGCGATCAGGCGCTTCAGTTCCTGCCGCCAGGGCTTGTCGGCCAGAAAGCCGGCCAGCGCCGGCCGGGCCGCCACGTATGCTGCCACAACTGCCAGCGGGTCGCGTGCGGGCAGGATGGTGAAGCTGGACACCAGCGGTTGGCCGATGCGGGCGGGCGCCGCGAAGTCGCGTACTGCGCGATGCAGCCGGGCCAGTGCGACGCCCGCTTCATGGGCATGGTCGTGCGAGAGGAACGGCGTCCACGATTGCCGATCGCGGTAGAGATCGTTGCCGGGCGCGCGGCTTTGGAGTTCGTAGCTCCATTCGCCGCTGGCGATGGCCCCGGCTCCGTCTGCGGTGGTCAGAACGTCGGGAACGGTCAGCCCCGCCGCGCGCAGATGCGCCATGAACGCATGTTCCTCCGCCAGCGTGGCCGGGCTGCGCAGTCGGAGGTGATGGCGCTTGAGGAAGAACGCGCCTCGATCCGTTTCCAGCAGCGTCGCTGCCGAGAACGGACGCGGCGAATGCCATCGCAGCCCTGCCAGCGTGCCTGCGGCAGGGAACCGGGCCAGCACCGCCTCGGCCTCCTGCGCGGTGATTGCCGGCCAGACCGGCGCCTCCAGTGCCGTGCCCATGCCGTGCACGCGATGCGGCCCAGGATCGGAGGCGGCGCCGATCATCGTCAGAAGGCCCGGCTGAGCGACACCACGAAGGCGCGCCCGCTTCCCACATAGTACGTCGGTGCGGAGCCGGCGATCACGGTGCCGTTGCGGCCCACCGTATCCAGCGCATTGCTGCTGATCGCCTGCACGCCGGACAGGACATGCGGATTGGTGACGTTGATCGCGTTCAGGCGCAGGTCCATGCGCTGGGCATCGATCAACCCGGCAAGGTGCACGCCTACCGACAGGTCGAGCGTGGCGTAGCCCTTGATGCTCTCGTCATTCATGAACGTGGCATATTGGCGGCCGACGTACTTCAGCGCGGTGCTGCCGAACAGGCGGCCATCGTCATATGTGCTGCCCATGGCGAACTGCACTTTCGGGCTGGATACGGCGCGCTTGCCCCTGGTGGGCAGGTAATCGCCTCCGATGGCCAGATCATCGTCCTGGCGCGTGTGCAGGTATTCGCCGGAAAGATAGACGCTGACGCCCTTGGCCGGGCGATAGTCGATCTCTCCGTCCAGCCCGTAGGAGGTCTGGCTGCCGGCGTTGACCGTCGAATTGACCAGCGCACCGCCGCTGTCGATCACCGTCGCCACCTGGCGGTTGCGGAAGTGGTAGTGGAACCCGGTCAGCGAGAACGACAGGCTGGGGCCGATATAGCGATAGCCCAGCTCTTCGGAGACCGAATATTCGTTCTTGAGGTTGTCCGCCCCCTGGCTGACCACTTCGCCGCCGTAATAGCTGTTGTAGAGCGCGAACTCGTTCGGGGTGCGGAAGTTGGTGGTCACGTTGGCAAAGATCTGCTGGCGATCGTCCAACTGGTAATGCACTGCCGCGCGGGGCAGGGCGGCCGAACTGCTGGATCGCACCGTCGATTGCGGGCCCGGCAGGTAATTGTCGCCGTTGCGCAGCACGTTCACGCCCTTGAAGCCGATGTCGACGCCAAGGCGCGGGGTAACCTGAATGCTATCGGCCAGGAAGAAGCCCTTGGTGACGGTTTCGGTGCGTGCATTCTCATAGGCGAGCAGACGGCCGTCGGCGGTGTGGATGGCCTGGCTCTGATGGCCCCACTGGTCCATGGGATGTCCGTCGGCATCGATCGAGGTGTAGGACTGCGTGACGCGGTCCGTACCGTAATCGAACCAGAGCCCGGCAGTGATCCGATGCGCGCCGGCTTGCAAGCTCAGCTTGCTGACATCGCCCACGCGCATCTGCTTGCCGGTCCAGTTGCCCAGCACGGTGGCCACGCCGTCCACGGCACCGGGCAGGGCGATCGGCTGGGTCAATTCCTCGGTGCCCAGGAAGTTGCCAGTTTCGGTGAGCTGCGTGCCATAGGGGGCGTTGCCGTAACCGAATTGCAGGTAGCCGGTGCTGTCGAAGGCAAGTCGGTCATTCAGCTTCAGGTGCAGCGGTGCGGCGATGTAGACGTTGCGGAACGGCGCGCGGTAGAGCCGCCAGTAATTGGCATCGCCCTCGCTGTAATGCTTGTCGTAATTGAAATCGCGGCCATAGGCCTGCCAGTCCGCCAGCGTGGGGCTGGGGTAGGTGGAGGTCTTGGCTTCGTTGAACGAGACCGAGATGCTGGCCCGATTGCCGTCGCCCCATTCGTTCAGCAGCTTGGCATCGACGTGCTGGCGCGTATCGAAGCCGGCGCCGCGCCAGTTGTCCGCCCGGTTGTTGGAATAGGAGACGAAGGCTTTCAGCCCGGTCTTCCCGATCGTGCCGGTATCGAACCGCACGAAAGCGCGCCGTTCGCTGTAGGAACCGAGCGAGAGATTGACGAGGCCGCCCATCTCCGCCTTCGGATCGTCCAGAGAGAGCGAGAGCACGCCACCGGCGGCCGCCACCACCGGCGCGTCGATATCGGCCGCGGCCTGCGCCAGCGTGACCTGCCGGACATTCTCGGCATCGGCGAATTGCGAGGGGTAGGCGTAGTAATAGCCGATGTCGTTCTGCGGCGCGCCTTCCATCAGCACGCCGATCTGGTCTTGCCCCAGACCGCGCAGCGTCAGGCTGGAACTGGTGGACAGACCATAGGGATCGCTGGAGGAGACATTGGCGCCGGGCAGCAGGTTCACCAGCTGGAACGCGTTCAGCGTCGGCGCCTGCTTGACGATGAAATCGGCGGAGATTGCGCTGACCGCCTTGGGCGCGGTCTGGTCCGGCAGCAACCCTTCGGGATCGGGATGGCCGATCACCTTGATGTCGGCAGGGGCGGCGTCATCGGCAAAGGCGGCGGTCGCCGATCCGGCCAGCAGCGCCGGCACCAGCATGGCGCCATTCAAATATCTGTAATGAAAAGGCATTCTTACGCGTCCACTCCACTGGAGGGACAACGGATCTGCCGCCGGCCCTCCCTACGCCGGTGTCAGCCGGATCAGGTTCAGCGGGTCGTGGTCTGCTGACCACCTCTCAGCCGCGCGTCAGCGGCCCCCCGGGGTAGCCGCCGTCTAGGCGCTCGGGTGCCTTGTGGAAAGGCCTATCGCACGCGCCGCGACGATTTATGGCCGATTTGTGAAAGCTGGAATGGCCCCTTCAGCAGAACTTGCCGGGGCCGGGGGAGCGGATGGCCTTGCGGGCCATGTTCTTGCCGCGAAGGAATGGCGCGGGAACGAGGTGCCGGCGCGATTGCGATGCGGCGGAAAGATCGTCCCTGACCCCGCGCGGCCATTCCAGTGCCAGCGTGACCAGTGTCAGCGGCCAGCGCAACCGCGGCCGGTCGGCCTGCAGCAGTTGACGGCGATGCTGGATGCGTGGCCATAGCCCGCTGGAATAGCGGCGGGGGACCGGTACGCGGAACAGCGCCTTCAGTGCCAGCAGCTGAGTACGAAGGGCGCGCTGTGCCTGCCGGGTAGTGAACAGGCCGTCGAGGACCTGCCAGTCGATCCCGTCCGCCGACCGGGCCAGTTGCGCCAGATCGTGGAGGTGGCGCATGTCGATCAGGCCGCGCCAGTAATCGAGTTCCTGAAGCTGATCGTGCGATGTCAGCAGTGCGGCCTGGGCGGCGGGCGACGGCAGAAGTGCTTCCTGCCCGCCGATCCGGACGGTCCGGCAATGCGGTGCCAGCAGCGCATGGTCGAAACGGGGATTGCTGCCTTTCATGCGGCCGTGGAGATCGACCATGCCGACATCGCTATCGCGAAACAGCACGATCGGCGCATCGTCCAGCCCGCTGTCGGCATAGACCTCGAAACCGTATTCTCTCAGGCGGTTGCATGCCTCGCGAGTGGTGCCGGCAGGGAGCATAAGGTCCAGATCGCCCATGATGCGGCCGCGCATGGCGGGCTCGCCCAGTGCAACCAGCAGGGCCGCGCCTTTCAGCAGGATCGGCATCACACCGATCTGCGCAAGCACGTCCAGCACTTCTTCCAGCAGCGCCATGAGTCGCCGGTTCCGTTCCCGGTTCGCCTCCACCACGCAAGTCAGATAGGCGTTGGCGTCTTCGGGAACGGGGCCGTTCCGCTGAGCGGAGTTGGCAGCAAGGCCGGCACCAAGGCTTGCAATCGTCATCGTCCGGTTGGCCTGGCCGATCAGGCGTTCCCAGTCGTCGCCGCCCGGACAGCCGATCCGGCCGTCCAGCGCGGCTGCGAGTTCGCGCACGCCCATCGGTGCTGTCATCCTGCCTGCCCGGCGCGATCCAGCAGATCCACGGCTTCGGGCAAGCTGGAGTAGGTAAGCCGCAGGCATTGGGCACCGGCCACGAGTTCGCCCATCATCCGCACATCCGCGGCGCTCGATCGCCCTTTGCTGGAATAGGCGCCACGGAACAGGGTCTGGAGCGCGGTTACCGGATCGACCGGATCGAGCTTGGCCGGCACATCGTCACGCCTGTCCAGCAGCACGATCCAACCGACCGGGTAGCGGCCGGTCTGCGGTTCGGGCATCGGCACGTAACGCAAGAGCGCGCCGTCCAATCGGCGGTGCACCGGCGCCCGTTCCAGGGCGGTGCAACAATGCGGCACAAGGTTCCATGAACCGGCCTTCAGCGTCGGAAAGAAGCACAACCCTTGCGCCGCGCCATCGGCGTCGATCAGGGTCACGTCATCGGCGGCATAGCCGTATCCCGCCCCGGTCAGCGCGACGCAGAGCGTGCTCTTGCCCGCGCCCGGATCGCCACAGAGCAACAGGGCGCGACCCTGCCGCACCAGCGATGCGGCATGAAGCGCAATGCGTCCGCTGGCGGCGAGCGCGTCTTCCACCAGTCGCGCCTTCAGCGTCGGTACGGCCTGTTCGGGCGTGACGATGCGGGCAGGGCGGCCCGCGCGTGCAAGGATGATGTCCGATCCCGAGGTTTCGGAAAGGAGATGCCAGCAGGGCACGGATGATGGCGCCGCCTTTTCCACTGCAGGAACCGGAAGGACGATTGGTGGACACGGCGCGTCGATGGTCACGTCGATCGACTGGTCGGCAAGGCGGAAGCGCAAGCGGCGGGCGGTTTCGCCGTTCGCCTCGGGGATGGCTGCAAGCAGCCCCGCATCGGACCACAACCGCATCAGCGCGGCGACTGCATCCGGCGCCGCGCCCGCATCCACGCCGTGGTCGACGCAGTGCTGAACAAGGCCATCCACGGCCGTGGCCTGCGCGGCGAGGCCGTGGGCAATCAGCGCGCCCAGCGGATCGATCGCGTAAAGTTCCTGCGCGGCTTCGCAGAACAGCGCCTCACGCCCGGGAAAGGCAATCAGGCTGACGCCGGGCGCCAGTTGCCATCGCAGTGTTGAGGCCCGTGTTGGGGCCAGCCTCGGACCGGCCGTCGTATGAGAGGATTCCTGAGACGGGTTCGGCCGGTCATCATGGATGCCGGCCGATGCCGATGTCAGGTCATGAGCCGGAAAGGGTGCCGGGTGGATACCGGTGGAATGGTCGTCCCGCACCGCTGGTTCGATCAGCCTTTTTCGTGCCTTACGCCGCTGTCACGGCCGCCACTGGATCGGCCACCGCCGTCGCCGCCGCGGCTGCCGCCGGTATCACCGCCGTGACCGCCGCCGGTGTCGCCACCTCCGCCGCCGCCGCCACCGTCGCCAACGCCGCCTCCACCAGTATCGCCGAAGCCGCCACCGCCCATGTCGCCGCCGCCTCCGCCGCCGGTGTCACCACCACCGGAGCTGCCGCCACCGGAACTGCCCCCGCCACCTCCTCCGCCGCCCGAAGCGGCAATTGCCGGGGATGAAAGCGAGGTGGAAAGAAGTACCGTCAAGGTCGGCGGCACAGTGAGCGCAAAGCGTCCAGCCGTCTTGAGGAAGTTCCTCCGGTGCGATTCACCGAACAGATCGGGGCCTTGGTCGTCCATCGCCGTATCCCTGTGCCACTTGAGCGAGACGGTTCCGCCGCGTGAACGCCGGAACGTGCAATGGTTAATATACTCTTGCGCCTGGCCGGTCATCTATCGGGGGATATAGCTCTCTAGAGTAATCCGGTCTCGTTTGAGCATACGAAACGTGGTCTCAGCCGTCGGAAGACGAGCCGGCGCTGCCATGCCGCGCGACCATCAGGGCAACGGCCGTGCGGTTGTCCGCACCCAGTTTCGAATAGATGCTGTGCAGGTGGATCTTCACGGTACCCGGGCTGATCGCCAGTTCGGCGGCAATGTCGCGATTGGCCTTGCCTTCGGCCAGCAAACGGGTGACTTCCCATTCGCGCCGCGTCAGGCTGTCGAACGGAGAAATCTCACGCTCTTCCACCCGGCGGCGGCTGACTGCCGAGGCAACCAGATGCTGGGGCAGCCAACGGCCACCGCGGGCGACTTTCCGAAGGCATTCGATCAGGGTGGTGGAGGCCATGTCCTTGAGGACGATGCCGGCCACGCCGCCGGCGATGGCTTCCACTATCTGGCTGTCGGAAATCGTCGCGCTCAGCAGCACGACCCGGACGGGCCAGCCATGCTGGTTGATCCGCGCCAGCACCCCCAGCCCGTCCAGCCCGGGCATGCTGACGTCCACCAGCGCGATGTCGGGCCGATGGTGCTGGATGTGGCGCAGGGCCGTTTCGCCATCGCGCGCGGTGGCAACCACGTTCAGGTCCGCATCGTCGCTGAGCAGGGTCTGTATCCCGCTCAGGATCAGGTGATGATCGTCGCAGACGACAATATCGACCATCAGCCGTCCGCCTCCCCCGACCCCGTCCCCGCTCCTACCGGTAACGTCAGATGCAGGCGATAGCCGCGCGGACTGTCGGTGGCGGCAAGCGCGCCGCCAAGGTCCGCCATCCGCTCGCAGAGCGACTGGGGCAAGGCCGCGCGTCCTTCCAGGCCGCAGCCGTCATCTTCGATCTCCACATGAAGGTCGCCATGGCGGGTGCTGACGTCGACCCGCAATGCGCCGGCCGATCCGTGGCGTACGGCGTTGGCGGTCGCTTCCGACAGGGCCAGGCACAGTTCGGCGGCAGTCTCGTCACTAACCTGCAGGCCTTCGGGTTCGACGGATACGTCCAGCCGGCACGCCCATTGCGACGCCAGCGGTTCGGCCAGCGTCAGCAACTGGCGCTTCAGCGAACCGGGCTCGACCGGGTTGGCGCGGGCGCCGTTGACTAGCGTGCGCAGGCGCGCGTGCTGTTGTCGCAGCAGCTTGCGGACCCGTTGCATCGTCGCCTGCGCGTCCGGCGGCAATCTGGATACGGTGGAATCGATCTGCCACAGTGCCGCCGTCAGATCCTGCAGCAGGCTGTCGTGCACGTCGCGCATCACGCGCACGCGTTCCTTCAGGCTGGCGCTGGCGACCAGGCTGGCCGCTATCGAGAATTGCTCCAGCGCCAGTGCGATCCGGGCGCCGATGATGCGGGTGAACGCCTCCACGTTCTCCTCGCGAAACGCGGGGTCGATGACGATTACCAAGCCGTGGTAGCGAATGCCCTGGAACTCGGCCAGGTGCAGCGATTGCCGCGCCGCGCCCAGCAGATCGGTCCAGGCCGCGTTGTCGGCTTGGGAACCCAGCCATCCCAACATGCCGTGGGGGTCGGCCGCCGCCATGGCCTTGATATCGGACAGCGGAATCGCGAAGGCCACCCGGTCGATGAATTCGCAACGGCTGCCGGTCCAGAATGCGATCGTCGGCCGCCCGTCTTCCTCATCCTGCCAGACCACCGCGATGCGATCGGTGCCCAGCACTCTGGCGGCATGTTGCAAGGCTTCGGCAAGCCACGGCCGGTCGTCATCGGGCATGACGTGGATCGGCCACGCCGCCAGTTCCTGCAGGCGCCGCTCGTTACGGGCGCGATAGCCGCCGAAAAATCCCAGCATGAGGGCGGCCACCCAGGCATAGACGAAGCGCATGAGCAGGACGTTCATCGCCCAGTCGCTGCCTTCGCGGATATCGGAAATGGTAACGGCCACAAGCAGCAACTGCAGCAGGATGGCGGTTGCCAGCACCCCGCGCCAGCCCCAGCGCATCGTCGCGCTGATCAGGGCGAAAGTGAAGAAGACGAAGAACGGGCTCTGCAGATCGTCCGAATAGTGGGCCAGCACGCCCAGTGTGACGATGTCGATGCCGGTCTGCACGATGCGGGAGGTTTCGCGCCAGCGCGGCGGTGCGGGAACCACCAGAAAGACAATGCTGACAAGGACGTAGCCGCCCAGCACACCGTAGGTCTCGGTCACGTTGGCCCGCGGGGTGGTGGGATCGAGATAGACGGCGACGAGCGACAGGCTTGAGGCCAGCAGCCGTGCCGCGGCGATCAGCATTTCGGGATCGGCCTGGCTGATGCGGTTCGGCAATGTCGGGCGTCCGGTGAATCTCGGTCCGGAGCGAGGGGCGGGCCTCGAGAGCGGCCAGAACGGCGGCCAAGCAGCGGATCGTGCCTTCGACATCAAGATCGCGGGTCCAGAATGCCGGCTGGATGCGAACCATGGCCGCCCGAATTCCCGCGCTCCGGCCGCGTGAATGCCCAGGTCCTGCCCCGCCCGTTCAGCCTCGATGGCGCAAGGCTGCGCGTCGGACGCGGCACAGGGCAAGGGAGGAATGGGCTTAATACCAAATCGACTGCCGCTCAGCGCGGCGCTTCGATTGCGGCGGTGGCCTGCGGCTGGGGAAAATCCCGCCCGACCGGGACGCGCGCGCTGCGATGCCTGCGGCGGATGGACCTGACGGCACGGGTAATCGGAAGCTCTATCCCGGTGTGGATCAGCGATCCGGCCACCAGGCAGGGGAGCGCCGCCACGATGATGAAGGCGCTCCCATACCCCCTGACCAGCCATGGCGCGGACAGGCTGGCCAGGAAATGCAGGATCGGGGCGTGGAACAGGTATGTGCTGAAAGAGGCATTGCCGATGTGAAGCAACAGGCGCCGCGCCGGGATGTCGCTGCGCCGCGCGTTGCCCGCCGCCAGCAGGCCCACGCAGGTGCAGGTCAGGAACGAGACTACCTGCCAGACCAGCCCCCCGTTCTGCAGCCTGAATTCCCAATAGGACGTCAGCGCTGCCACCATCAGTGTCAGCGATCCGCCGATCGCGATGGGGCCGGCCACTTGCGGCATTCGGCGAAAGCCGATGGCGATCGCGATGCCAACGGTAAAGAACAGCATGTTCTTGTAGGAATAGAATGCGACGATCCGGCGCAGTTCCGGGTCCTGCACATGCCCGGCGGCGACGGCCCCGCAGACGACCATGCCGACGATGATCGCCATGCACGCTGCCGGCCCGATCTGCCGGGGGAACAGCAGGCACAGCGCGAACAGGCTGTAGAACAGCATTTCGTACGTGATCGTCCAGCCGACGCCGACGATCGGCGTCATGCGCGGGTCCACCGCATCTTCGAAGTTCGGCAGGAACGTGAAGGATGTGAGGATATGGCCGCTGGTGTAGTGAAACCCTTCGATCGCACCGACGGCGATCGTCAACAGCGTGGCCAGCCAATAGAGCGGCACCAGCCGGGTCAGCCGCTTCCAGGCGAAATCGCTGAACCTGTGCGAGGGGGCATAGGTTCGGGTCGGTTCCGTCGTGTACATCATGATGAAGCCGCTGATCACGAAGAACAGGTTCACCCCCATCTTCCCGATCGTCCCCGCGAAGTCGCCCAATGGAGCGAAATGCGGATCGTAAGGGATTACGGCCAGCATGGCGTGATCGATCACCACCATCACGGCGGCAATGCCGCGCAGCGCTTGCAACCCGTCGAGCATGTCCTGCGGTCCGTTGGCAACGGCATCGCGCTGGCGCATCGTCGTCATGCATCCTCACTCCGCGGCACGGGGAAGCGGCCACCTTCGGGGGTGGGACCCACCGGAATAGTACGGGCGCGGCACCAAGCGGCAATGGTGGCAAATAGGGGCCGAGTACTGCGGGCATGTCGAGGCTGGAAATGGCGGGCCTCTTTCTTGCGAACGGCGGTGGGATCAGAATAGGTGTGGAAAAGTCGGCGCGCGGTGCAGGTTTTGCGTCAGAGGTGCGTTCTTGGTGGTCGATGAAATAAGTAATATTTGGGACGATGTTCTCCGAATACGGTCAAGAATATCAGCCTTTATACAGTGGGTTGTCGTCGCGGGTGAACGAATCCCAGAGCGTGAAGTCGTCCGGATGGATCGCAGTTGCCAGATAAAAGTCGGTCAATCGGTCTTCTCCCCTACCTCGATAGCGCAATTGCAACCCGAAGGCCGCCCGCGCATTTTCAGGAAGGCAAGTAAGGAGATTGCGCATGGCAAACGAATGCATCGCCTATCGGGATTCGAAGGGCGGCCTTCATGGCAGCGCCGAGAAAGCCACGCTTGAAGACCTTGCCGGCGTGTTGGGGCGCGTTGGGGATGAAGGTGGCATGACGGCGGGCGTCGCGCGGATGATCTTCGACAAGCGGGCGGAGATCGAGCGCGTCTTTGCCGAACACGATGCGATCGTGGCTTCCGCCCACGGACGAGAAAATGCGGAAGCCCCGGTGCAGCGCTCGGACACGCCAGCGATCCATGCGGTGAATTGAACCGGATCGGCTTTCGCGCGGACACGAGTGCACGGGTAACGAAGGGCGGTTTAGGTGCCCATGCGGCAATTGCCATGAACGGATCGAGTGGTTAGGCTCGATGCTCAAGGAAGGCGGCAGCGCCTTGGGGCATGCTCGGGCGGAATGATCCTGTCGATATTCAATTCCATCTCAACGGCCGGGCGAATGCGGCGCGCATGACGCTGGAGGCGGAAGCACGGGCTGCCTTGCTGCGCGGAGACTTGCCCGCCGCTGCCGTCGCCGCGAAGGCGCTGGTTCAGGCGAGTCCGGAACGGCCCGAAGGCTTTTTCCTGCTGGGCATGGCCGCTGCGGAGGCGCGGCAATTGGCGCAGGCTATCCCCTTGATCAAGGCGGCGGTAGAGCGGGGACCCGATCCGGAGCATCTGGCTCAACTGGCCAGGCTGTTGGTACTGCTACGGCGCGAGGGCGAGGCGGGTGAAGCGGCGCGGGCGGCATTGGCCCTCTCGCCAGACGATGCGCTGACGCTGGATACCATCGGCTGCGTGCTGACCCGGCTGGGCGATCACGAAGCCGCGATCGCGCCATTCGCGGCAGCGGTGACGGCAGAGCCGCACAATGCCGAGTATCGCTACAATCTGGCCGCCGCCAGCGGCTTTACCGGCCGGGTGGAAGAGGCGCGCCGGCACTACGAAACGATCCTGGCCGCTGATCCGGGCAATGGGCGCGTGCACTATGCAATGGCAATCCTGTCGCGCCAGACGGCTCAGAAGAACCATGTGCCTCGCCTGGAAGGCGCGCTGGCCGTCACCAGCGATCCGGACCATACGCTGCGCATCCGCTATGCCCTGGCGAAGGAAATGGAGGACATTGGCGATACAGCCGGATCCTACCAGCATCTGTCCGTCGCGAACGCCCAGCAGAAGCGCGCGCTGGGGTATGACTTCGGGCAGGACCGCGCGATCTTCGATGCGATAGAGGCGTTGTTTGGCGGTGTTCTGGATGGTGGTTCAGGAAGCACTGTCGGGGAAGCCCCCATCTTCGTGGTCGGGATGCCGCGCACGGGAACGACGCTGGTCGACCGCATCCTGTCGTCGCACCCGGATGTGGAGGCTGCTGGCGAACTTCAGGCCATGCCATTGGCGATCAAGCAATTGTCCGGAACATCGTCGCGACGGATCATCGACCCGGAAACCGTTGCGGCGAGTGGCAAGCTTGATCCTGCCGCCGTGGCCGAAGCCTACCTGGCGCGCGCCGCCCATCATCGCCGCACGGAAAAGCCGCGCTTCACGGACAAGCTGCCGGCCAATTTCCTCTATATCGGGCATATCCTGCGGGCGTTCCCCCGGGCCCGGATCGTTTGCCTGCGGCGCCATCCGATGGATACGATCTGGAGCAACTACAAGAACCTGTTCGCCAGCCAGTCCGCCTACTACGCCTATTCCTACGACCTGATGGACACGGCACGGTATTTCGCCCGTTTCGATGGGCTCATGGCGCTTTGGCAGCGTCTGTGGCCGGGGCGAGTGCTGCACTTGTCCTACGAAGCGCTGGTCGCCGATTTCGAAGGGCAGGCGCGGCGGCTGGTGGATTATTGCGGCCTTGAATGGAACGATGCGTGCCTGTCCTTCCACGAGAACGCCGCCGCGGTCGCCACGCCCAGCGCAGCGCAGGTGCGCCGACCGATCAATGCCGATGGGCTGGGAAAATGGCGCGCGCACGCGGCCGCGCTCGAACCGGCGCGCGCGTGGCTGCACGCGCAGGGGATCGCGGTCGAATAGCGATTTATTCTGACCTAACGACCGGTTCAGTCCCATGAAATTGAGGCGCTTTCCCGGTTTTTGGGGAAAGCGCCTCAATCGTTTCAGACGAACATCAGTACTTGATGCTGGCCTCGATGCCGATCGTGCGGGGATTGAGCACGGTCTGGCGGTAGTAGCGCACGACGACACCGTCGTTGACGCCGATGCGCGAGCGGTCCGAACCGACCGAGACCACGGCGTACTTGTCGAAGATATTGTTGGCGAACAGGCTGACGCTGTACTTGTCGGTCTCATAGGTCAGCGAGGCGCGGTGCAGCACGTAGCTCGGGATCTTGTCGCCATATCCGCGATCCCAGCCCAGGCGGGAGACCACGTTGCCGCGATAGGTCGCCGTCCAGTTGGCGATCAGGCTGCCGTCCTTCATCGGTGCGGTGTAGGTGGCGCCCAGGCTGCCCGAATTCTTTGCGGAACCCGGCAGGCGATCGCCCGAAAGCGCGTCAAGCTGCGTGAACTTCGGCCGCGCGTCATAGTCGTTCGGCGTCGTACGAATGGTGATGATGCCCGGAATGTCCTCGGTCAGCTTGGCATCGGTGTAGGAATAGGTGCCCTGGATCGCCAGTTGCGGCACGGGCCGGAGCTGGAACGAGGTTTCGAAGCCCTGCGACTTGGCGGAGCCGCCGTTCACGGTGATGCCGGTGGCGCCGTAGAGCGTGGCGGAATCGACCTGGATGCCGTCCCACTTGATGTGGAACACGTCGAAATTGAAGCTCAGCTTGCGATCGAACAGCTGCATGCGCATGCCGATTTCGGCGTTGCGGGTCTTGTCCGGTCCATACTGAAGTTCATTCGGCAGCGCGCAGGCATTCTGCTGGTTGGCCGGCACCGGATCGGGGCACGGGGCAACCCTGTTCGGTCCGCCGATGCGATAGCCCTTGCTGTAGGTGCCGTAGAGCATGAAGTCCGGGGTGAAGTTGTAGGATGTGTTGAACTTCCACACCCAGCCGTCCTGTTTCGCGTGGCCGCCCGCCGGATCGACGTCATAGGGGCTGAGCGGATCGCCCAGCAGCGGCAGCACCAGCGCGCCCTGGATGTCAGAGGTGTATTTGAAATAGCGCGCGCCGCCCGTCACCTGCCATTTCGGGGTGATGTGGAAGGTGCCTTCGCCGAAGATCGCCTTTTCGGTGACTTTCGACTTGGTGTAGCTGACGTATTCAAGATCGTCCGGATTGCCGGTGACGCCGTAGAAGTCGGACAGGCCGGGCACATGTTCGGCATAATCGTTGTGCATCTTCTGCTGGTTGTAGAACCCGCCGAGCACCCAGTTGAACGGCCCGCCATGGCGCGAAACCAGGCGGATTTCCTGGTTGAACTGCTTGCGGCTGTTGTCGGATTCGTTCCAGCTGGAAAAGGCCGGGAACAGTTCGTAATCGTAGTCCAGATCGAGCAGCAGGTCGGTGTTGTCGCTCTGGCTCTTCACGCGGACGTTGGTGTAGGCCGTGGTCGAGACCAGGTCGGCGATGTCCGCGATGTTCGCGTTGATCTCCATGCTGGCCAGGTGCGCGCGGCGGTTGGTCGGCTCCTTGTAGCGGCTGGCGTTTTCGTACTTGCCGGTGCCGAGTACACCCGCGCTGTTCGACTGCGCACCGTCAGACCGCGTGCGCTGGAACGCATACGTGAAGATCGCCTTCAGGTCTTCGCTGGCCTGCAGCAGCAACTGGTTGCGGGTGGTGAATGTCCGCTCGAAATTCAGGTCGCGGCGGCTGGTCAGGTTCTCGCGGTAGTCTTCGGGGGTGACACCGGTGGTGCCGCTGGGCTGGGGCAGCGAAACGCCGGGCTGCTGCAGGATCAGCGGATAGTCGATGAAGCCCGGGTCATAGTAGTACCCGGTCGATGAGCGGAAGGCGATGTGGTCCTTCACGATCGGGATGTTGATCATCCCGTCCAGCTGATAGCCGGGATCGCTGGCGTGGGCCTTGTCGTAGAAGCGGCCGTGCACCTGGCCTTCGAAGTTCGAGACATCGGGGCGGTTGGGGATGTAGCGGATCGCACCGGCCAGGGTGCCCAGGCCGTACAGCGTCCCTTGCGGGCCAAGCAGCGTTTCCACGCGCTGGATGTCGAGCAGCTTGAAGTCGTAATAAAGCGGGACTTCACCCAGATAGACGCCCAGTGAATCGTCGTAGTTGGCGCCGTCGGAGCCGACGTCGGAGGCATTCAGGCCGCGCAGCACGATCGATCCGGTCGATCCGGGGCCGGTGTCCGAAATCGTCATGCCGGGGGTGAAATCGGCAAGATCGCGCACGTCGTTGATACGCTGGCGGGCGAGCTCTTCCGAACCGATCGCCGAAATGTTGATCGGCGTATCCATGATCGTGGTGCTGCGGCGGGTGCCGGTGACGATGATGGCGCCGCCCTGTTCAGTGGCGGCCGAGTCCTGCGGGGCAGCAGTCTGGTCCGCGGAACTCTGGGCTAATGCCGGTACGGCGAGCGTCATGGTCGTGAATACGGTCGCGGACAGAAGCGCCGCCCTCATTTTTGCGCGATGTGACATAGGCTTCCCTGTTATCTGGTCGTTGTCGTTGCGCCGTGGCCTGCTCCTGCCAGAACTCTATGGCCGTTGCTTTTTGTTGGAATTGGCGGGCCGGCCATCGCTTTGCGGATGTTGTGTCGGCGCGCCTCTGGGTCTCGACGTGGTCGAATGACGGTCGAGGTATGCTTGTTATTATTGGGTTTTGGTGCGGTTCAACTGGTCGCGGGTTTTGTTCTGAACCGTGCGAATACGGGTTGGAACGGAAACAGGAATTGCTGCGGGATCGACAGTCGCTTGCGCTCGTCCTGGCCGACCACGGCGGATTCGCCGTCGCGGTAGGTGCCGAACACGCGATCGATCAGGATCAACGAATTGGCGTAATTGCAGCGTGTTTCTTCATAGCCCACCGAATGGTGCAGGCTGTGGTTCTGGATCGTCGTGAAGAACAGCGAATAGAACTTCGGTGGATCCGACCGCACATTGGCATGGGCGAAAGTGGAGATCACGTTCAGCACGTTCAGCGCGCAGAATACCGCCGCATCGGGCAGATCGAACAGCGCCACGACACTCAGGCTGATCAGGAACAGTTCGATCGGGTTGCCGACATAGCCCTTCATCGCGTTCAACTGGGTGATGTGGTGGTGCGGCGCGTGCGTCAGCCACAGCGGCGTCCAGTTGTGCATCGCGCGATGCATCCAGTACTGGCCGAATTCGATCAGGAACACCACCAGCGCGACTTGCGCGACGAACGGCAGGTGCATCGCCCAATCGGTGGTGATGCCCAGCGATTGCTTCATGGACCGCAGCGGATCGTCCGCCAGCTTGGTGGTGCACCAGGCGATCGCGGTGGCGCCCAGGATCACGTAGAACAGGTCCGTCGCCAACTCACGCCCGTTGAGGCGCCAGCCGGCATGGCGTTCGTTGACGTATTCCAGGCCCTGCACGAAGAGGCTGATTACTGCGGAGGTAACCACGATCGACCACGGGCTTTCGATCCACGACCGGGGGCCATAGGCCCAGAACAGCACGACCGCGACGATCATGGCCGGCGGGATGAAGTTGAAAATGGTGTTTTTCAGGCCGGCGCGGATATCCACCCCATCGGCTGCGGGAGAGACATACGGGGAAGCGGATGGCGCATTCGTTTCGGCAAAAGCGATGCCGGATCGCCCGTCGCCCGAAAGGACTGCATTGCTGGTCGGCAACTGCTCCATCGAAAATCCCCCATCAAGGCCGGAAATCCGGCCCAGTGCTACAGTCTCTCTCTCCCGCTTGCTTTCGCTCTCATCGGCGACTGGATACACGGTATGGATATTACTTTTCCCGTCAAGAGTATTATTTTCGGACGGTTCGCGGCAAAGGCGAAATGATCGAAACGACGAAATTTCCGCGGTTTTATCGCGTGGCGCCGCACACGTCCTGCGGCGATGCAAAGGGTTGGGATCGCGGCGGGGAGCGCGCCCACCCGGTCGGAATTGCAGGGAAACCGCTGATTCGGGCCGCAACGAACGTTGGTCTGGCGGGAAACAGCAACTGGCATCGGCGGAAAGCCTGATATAGGGGCAAGGGGGCGGACCGCCGTTGCGTCCCGCCCGGATTTGCCGCGCGCCCGCCGCGTTGCCGTGATGTCGATTGAGAGGATTGCCGCTTGAGCACCGACCCCGCCAGCCTTGCCCGGCTCAGCATGAGCCTGCCGGCCGACCTGTTCCGCCAGCTGGACATGATGGTGGAAGAACGCGGCCTGCCTTCGCGCTCGCAACTGATCGCCGAACTGATCCGTCACGCGCTGGCAGAGCATGAAGCGGTGACCCGGCCGGAGGAGATGTTGGCGGGCACGATCACGCTGGTCTATCGCGGCGATCGCGGGCGCGTGCGCCACCAGTTGGCGGAAAGCCAGGCGGAATACCTGAAGGAAGTCATCTCCTCTCAGCACGTCTTCCTTGAGGATGACCAGTCGATGGAAGTGCTGCTGGTGCAGGGGCCGGCCGCGCGCCTGAACGAGTTGTGCGACGCCTTGCGCGCGATTCGCGGCGTGCATCAACTGCAGCTGGTCACCACCACCGCCCTGCTGCCGCCGCTGCATGAGCAGGAGGGGGCCGCCGCAATCGGGAAGTCGGATGGAACTGCCCGGCCGCGCAAGAGCCCGGCAAAAGAGCCCGCTGCCTGACCGAGCGAGCGGGGATTTTGCGCCTCAGTATTACAGAGTCTCCGTTGCGTAATATTTTGTGATGGACAACCCTTTCAAACGCGGCAATGCTGCATTGCGAAAGGGGTCCGATTCATGATTGCACCGATGCGTAGGCTAGCCAAGATCGCAATGCTTGCGGGGTTGCTTGCAACAACCGCCTGCTCCCAGAATTCGAGCGACGCGGCGAAGCCGCGGACCGAATTCAATATTGGATGGTCGATCTACGCCGGCTGGATGCCGTGGCCCTATGCGCAGCAGGCCGGCATCGTGAAGAAATGGGCGGACAAGTACGGCCTCAAGATCAATATCGTCCAGGTGAACGACTACGTCGAATCGGTGAACCAGTACACTGCCGGCAAGCTGGACGGCGTGACCTTGGCCAACATGGATGCCCTGACAATCCCCGCCGCCGGCGGTAAGGACACCAGCGCCATCATCGTCGGCGACTATTCCAACGGCAACGACGGTATCATGCTGAAGGGCGGCGGCGATCTGAAGTCGCTGAAGGGCAAGCAGATCAACCTGGTCGAGCTTTCGGTGTCGCACTACCTGCTCGCACGGGGGCTCAGCTCGGCAGGGATGTCGCTTACCGACGTCAAGACCATCAACACCACTGATGCGGACATCGTCGGTGCCTTCGCCAGCCCCGATGTTACCGCGGCCGTCGCCTGGAACCCGCAGCTTTCGGTGATGAAGGCGCAGCCGGGCGCGAAGGAAGTGTTCAGCTCCGCCAATATTCCGGGCGAAATTCTCGACCTTCTGGCAGTCGATACCGCCACGCTGAAGGCCAATCCGAAGCTGGGCAAGGCGCTGGCGGGCATCTGGTACGAAACGGTGGCGCTGATGAAGCGTCAGGATGCCGAGGGCAAGGCGGCCCGTGCGGCCATGGCGAAGCTGGCTGGATCGACGCCCGAAGCGTTCGACGGGCAGTTGACCACCACCTACCTCTATTCGGATCCCAAGGCGGCCGTGGCGGCAACGGATTCGCCCGCGCTGATCACCACGATGACCCGCGTGCGCGACTTCAGCTTCTCCAAGGGGCTGTTCAAGGGCGCCACTTCGGCCGACGCGGTGGGCATGGCCTTCCCGGGCGGCAAGACCCTCGGCGATCCGCAGCACGTGACGCTGCGCTTCGACGACAGCTTCATGAAGATGGCAGCCGACGGCAAGCTCTGACCCGCTTCGACACCGCTTCCTCAAGGTGAAATGACGACAATGCGTTGGATGAATCGTCAAGTTCGGCGAAGCGATCGTCTGCTGCTCGGCGCCGCGCCGATCCTGCTGCTGGTCCTTGTCTATCTGGTGCTGGCGGCAAGCCGCCATGCCGCCAATCCAGCCGACAAGATATTGCCGCTGCCCGCCGGGATGGTGCAGGCCATGTCCGCGCTGATAGCCCAGCCGGATCCGTTGACCGGGCAACTGGTGTTCTGGTCGGACACGCTGGCAAGCCTGGAACGGTTGGGCATCGGCCTTGGCATCTCCACGCTGATGGCGTTGGTCGTGGGCCTTGCCCTCGGCGTGCTGCCACCGGTGCGGGCCACGTTCGGGCCGCTGGTAACCGGCATAGCCGTCATTCCGCCGATCGCGCTGCTGCCGATCCTGTTCATTGCGCTGGGGTTGGGGGAGACCGCCAAGGTGGCGCTGATCGTCATCGGCATTGCGCCGGTGATGATCCGCGACATCGCGGCGCATGTCACCGCGCTGCCAAGGGAGCAGATCGTCAAGGCGCAGACCTTGGGCGCCAGCAGCTGGCAGGTGATGATCCGCGTGGCGCTGCCGCAGGCCATGCCGCGCCTGCTGCAGGCCATGCGGCTGGCGCTCGGTCCGGCGTGGGTCTTCCTGATCTCTGCAGAGGCGATCGCGTCCGACGTTGGCCTTGGTTACCGCATCTTCCTGGTTCGCCGTTACCTCTCGATGGACGTCATCCTGCCTTACGTCGCGTGGATCGCCTTGCTGGCGATCGTGATGGATGTGGCACTGGCATTCCTGAGCCGGCGAATGTTCCCCTGGGCGCATGGAGAGAGCCATTGAGCGCGCTGCTGAGCCTTCGCGACGTCTGGGTCGAATATGGCGACAAGATCGTCATCGAGAAGCTGGACCTCGACATTCAGGCCCATTCCTTCGTCTCGGTGGTCGGGCCTTCGGGCGCGGGCAAGAGCAGTTTCCTGCGCCTGATCCTGGGGCAGGAAGCCCCCATGCGCGGGAAAATAACGCTCGATGGGGAGCCGCTCGTACCCGAATGTGGCCCCGATCGCGGGGTGGTGTTCCAGCGCTATTCGGTATTTCCGCACCTGTCGGCGCTGCGCAACGTCGTGCTCGGCATGGAATGCGCGCAGGCGCCGCTGTCCGGCCGATTGTTCGGCGCGAAACGCCGTGCGGCGGAAGAGGAGGCTGCCGGGATGCTGAAGGCGGTGGGGCTGGGCGACAGCATGCACCTCTACCCCGCGCAGATGTCCGGCGGGATGCAGCAGCGTCTGGCGATCGCGCAGGCCCTGGTCAAACGACCGCGTATCCTGCTGCTGGATGAGCCGTTCGGCGCGCTGGACCCCGGCATCCGGGCGGACATGCATCTGCTGATACGGCGCCTGTGGAGCGAATATGCGCTGACCATCGTGATGGTGACGCACGACATTCGCGAGGCTTTCACGCTGGGAACCCGCGTGTTGGCTTTCGACAAGCGCCGCCACGATCCGCACGCCCCGCATCGTTTCGGTGCCACCGTCGTCTACGACCTGGCCCTGCGCGAGCGGAATGAGGAAACCGTAGAAAAAATCGAAGTATTACCATTGACGAGATAGGTAATAACTGAGAGGCTCTGGGCATGGGCTCCGATTCCTCAAGCCTGGCAAGACTCAGCATGAGCCTTCCGGCAGACCTCTTCAGACAGCTCGACACGATGGTGGAGGAACGCGGATTGCCGTCCCGTTCCCAGCTGATCGCCGAACTGATCCGCCATGCTCTTGCAGAGCATGAATCGCTGACACGGCCGGACGAGATGCTCGCCGGCACGATTACCCTGGTCTACCGAAGCGAACGGGGCCGCGTGCGCCACCAGCTTTCGCAGACGCAGGCGCACTATTTGAAGGAAGTGATCTCTTCCCAGCATGTCGTGCTGGAAGACGATCAATCGCTGGAAGTTCTGCTGGTGCAGGGCCCGGCCGTGCGGCTGAAGGAACTGTGCGACGCCATTCGGCGGGTGCGCGGGGTGCAGCAGCTGGGCCTTGTCACCACAACCTCGCTCCTGCCGCCACTCTACGAGCAGGATGCCCGCAACATCAAACCGATCGGAGCCATCTGATGACCGAGATTCTGGCCAATCCCCTGGCCGCGCGGGACCATGCACGCAGCATGGAAGGTACGGTGATCGAAACCATGCCGGTGCTGCCGCCGGTTGCGGACGACCTGCCGGTCGATGTGGGCGCCGAAGACCTGCTGTGGGAAGAGACGATCGCCGCCGGCGGCTATGCCACGCGCCGGCTGACGCGCGGATCGCGGCTGCGGCTGATCGACCTGAAGGGCGACGCCTGCGCATCGCTGCTGGTGTTCAACGCCGAAATGCCGACCGAGCGGCTGAACGTGGCCGATACCGTGAAAGTGCAGTGGAACGCCTATCTGGGCGCGGGCAAGCTGCTGCTTTCGGATATGGGCCGTGTGTTGCTGAGCATTCTGGAAGACGATGCCGGCACGCACGATACCTTTGCCGGCACATCCAATGCGATGACCAATGCAGCCAGGTATGGGGATGGCAGCAATAGCGGTCCTCATCCCAATGGTCGTGATCGTTTCCTGTTGGGCGCGGCCAAGCATGGCCTGGGGCGCCGGGACGTGCATCCCTGCGTCACGCTGTTCAAGGGTACGCATATCGAGCCTGACGGCACGATCACGCCCGAGGTTGGCCCCTTCGTGCCGGGCCGCAGCGTGGTGATGCGCGCAGAGATGGATGTGATCGTGGTGATCGCGAATTGCCCCCATGTCCTTGATCCCCGACCCGAATGGACGGTGACGCCGCTGCGCGCGACCGCCTGGCGCGGCCCCATCACCGCCGAGGATGACGCCGTCCGCACGGCCACGCCGGAAGGGCTGCGCGCCTTCAAGAACGTCGAAGACTACTTCCGCCGCTGAACGAGGGGCAGGCTACTATGACCGATACTCACCTCTCCGGCCTGGCCGGTGCCGTCATCCATGACGAAATCGTGCCCGCCCGTGCGCCGTGGCTGCACCATATCGCGGCCGGCCAGACGCTGCGCATCGTCGATCTGGAAGGCAATCAGGCCGTCGATTTCCTGCTCTATTCCGCTGCCGACGATGCCGAACGCTACAGCGCGCAGGATACCGTGGCGGCGCAGGGCAACCTGTTCCTGCGCACCGGCACCGTGCTGCGTTCCAACGAAGGACGGCCGATGATGACCATCGCCGCCAGCGCGGTGGACTATCACGACACCATCGGCGGCGCCTGCTCGTGCGAATCCAACACGCTGCGTTATGGCCACCACACCAAGGCCGAACACGCCTGCGTGGAGAATTTCCTTGAGGCGAACCTGACCGAGGGACGCAACAAGCGCGATATCGTCTCCAACATCAACTTCTTCATGAACGTACCGGTCGAGCCGGACGGGTCGCTGGGCATCGTCGACGGAATATCCGCGCCGGGCCTGACTGTGGACCTGCGGGCGGAAATGGACGTCGTCGTCGTCGTCTCCAACTGCCCGCAGGTCAACAACCCCTGCAACGGTTTCAACCCCACCCCCGTCCGGATGATTGTCACCGCATGAGCTTCGACACGGTCCTGATCGCCAACCGAGGCGCGATCGCCACCCGCATCATCCGCACGCTGCGACGCATGGGCCTGCGCTCCGTCGCGGTCTATTCAGAGGCGGACGAAGGCTCCGACCATGTATCCCTGGCCGACGAGGCCGTGCTGATCGGCCCGGCCAAGGCGTCGGACAGCTACCTCAACATCCCGGCGATCCTGGATGCCGCGCGCAAGACCGGGGCAGGGGCGATCCATCCCGGCTACGGCTTCCTGGCCGAAAACGTGGAGTTTGCGGAGGCGTGTGCCGCTGCCGGCATCGTCTTCATCGGCCCCACCACCGACAATATCCGCACCTTCGGCCTGAAGCACAGCGCCCGTGCGCTGGCGGCGGCGCACAAGGTGCCGCTGGCCCCCGGCACCAACCTGCTGACCGACGAGGAAGAGGCGGTTGCGGCCGCGCAGGAGATCGGTTTCCCGGTCATGCTGAAGGCCACGGCCGGCGGCGGCGGCATCGGCATGCGCGTCTGCGAGAACGAGGCGGACTTGCGTGAAGGCTTCGCAGCCGTGGCGCGCCAGGGCATGAGCAATTTCGGCGATGCCGGAGTCTTCCTGGAACGCTACATCCGCCGGGCCCGCCATATCGAGGTGCAGTTGTTCGGCGACGGGCAGGGCCGCGTCATGGCGCTGGGCGAACGCGATTGCTCGCTGCAGCGACGCAACCAGAAAGTGGTGGAGGAAGCGCCCGCGCCGCTGCTGCCGGAAGCGGTGCGCAGCGAACTGATCGCATCGGCCATCCGTCTGGGCGAGGCGGCGAACTATCGGTCGGCAGGAACGGTCGAATACCTCTACGATGCCGACCGCGCGGAATTCTTCTTCCTGGAGATGAACACGCGCCTGCAGGTCGAGCACGGCGTGACCGAGATGGTCATGGGCATCGATCTGGTCGAATGGATGGTACGCGGCGCGGCCGGCGACTACAGCTTCCTCGACCGTGAGACGCCGAAGCCGCAGGGCCATTCGGTGCAGATGCGCCTCTATGCGGAGGACCCCTCGCTCGATTATCGCCCCACTTCCGGCACGTTGACCGCGCTGGAATTCCCGGACGATATCCGCGTGGAAACCTGGTGCGCTTCGGGCAGCACGGTCAGCGCCTGGTACGATCCGATGCTGGCGAAGCTGATCGTCCACGCGCCGACCCGCGCGGAAGCGGTCGAGGCTGCGCAGGCCGCGCTGGACAAGAGCCGCGCCGATGGCATCGAGACGAACTTGCGCTGGCTGCGCGAGGTTGTCCGCACGCCCGCCTTCGTCAGCGGCGAAGTTTCCACCCGCGTGTTGGACAGCATCGCGTACGAGCCGCGCTCGATCCGCGTGGTCAGCGGCGGCACGGCGACCACCGTACAGGACTGGCCGGGCCGTCAGCACTTCTGGGCCGTGGGGGTTCCGCCTTCGGGTCCGATGGACGACCAGTCGTTCCGTCTCGGCAACCGCCTGCTCGGCAATCCGGAAGGCACGGCCGGTCTGGAAGTGACCGTCACCGGGCCAACCTTGGCCTTCGTCGCACCGGCGCGGATCTGCGTGACGGGTGCCGATTTCGGCGCGATGCTGGACGGCGTGGCGATCCCGCGCGGGGTGCCGCTGGACATTGCGGCCGGCCAGACCCTGTCGATGGCGCGAGCCTCTTCGGGCGGTATGCGCGGCTATATCCTGTTCGCCGGCGGGCTGGATATCGCGCCTTATCTGGGCAGCCGCAGCACGTTCGAACTTGGCCAGTTCGGCGGCCATGCCGCACGCCGCCTGTTGGCGGGTGACACGCTGCACTTGGCGGGTGAGGCGACCGAAGCCCCGCTTCCCACCGCTGCCCTGCCGGAAATCTCCACCGAATGGACCTTGCGGGTGCTCTATGGCCCGCACGGTGCGCCGGACTTCTTCACGGACGAGGACGTGCAATCAGTGCTCGCCGCCGAATGGAAGGTGCACTACAACAGCAACCGCACCGGCGTCCGCCTGATCGGGCCCAAGCCCCGTTGGGCGCGTACGGACGGTGGCGAGGCGGGGCTGCACCCCTCCAACATCCACGACAATCCCTATGCCATCGGCGCGGTGGACTTCACCGGCGACATGCCGATCATCCTGGGCCCGGACGGCCCCTCGCTCGGCGGATTCGTCTGCCCCTTCGTGGTGATCGCGGCGGATCGCTGGAAGATCGGCCAGCTGACGCCCGGTGACAAACTGCGCTTCGCGCCGGTGACCATTGCCGATGCGGCCGAGGCCGAAGCGATGCAGCGCGCGCTTGTCGGTAACGGCACCGCGCCGGAAGCTTCCCCTGCGCGGGCGGTGGAAACGCTGTCCCCCATCCTTGGCGAGATTGCCGAGGGGCCGGGGCGTCCGCGCACCGTCTATCGCCAGCAGGGCGACCGCAACATCCTGGTTGAATACGGGCCGATCGTGCTCGACATCGAACTGCGCATCCGCGTCCATGCGCTGATGACCGAACTGGAGCGGCTGGCTCTGCCCGGCGTGATCGACATCGTGCCCGGCATTCGCTCGCTCCAGCTGCATTTCGATGGCGCTGCGATGGACCAGAACGCGGCCTTGACGGCACTGAAAGCGGCCGAAGAGCGACTTGGCGATCTTGAGGACTTCACGATCCCCTCGCGCATCGTCCACCTGCCGCTCAGCTGGCGCGATCCGGCGACCATCGAGACGATCGAGAAGTACATGGCCACCGTCCGCGCCGATGCGCCGTGGTGCCCGGACAACATCGAGTTCATCCGCCGCATCAACGGCCTCACCGATCAGGCCGCGGTGGAGAACCTGATCTTCGAGGCGAACTACCTCGTCATGGGTCTTGGCGATGTCTATCTGGGCGCGCCGGTGGCGACGCCGGTGGATCCCCGACACCGGCTCGTTACCACGAAATACAACCCGGCGCGCACCTGGACGCCGCCCAACGTCGTGGGCATCGGCGGGGCCTACATGTGCATCTATGGCATGGAGGGGCCGGGCGGGTATCAGCTGTTCGGCCGGACCATCCAAGTGTGGAACACCTACCGCCAAACAGATGCCTTCACCGATGGCAAACCCTGGCTGCTGCGCTTCTTCGACCAGATCCGCTTCTATCCGGTAAGCGCCGAAGAACTGGCCGACTGGCGCCGCGAGTTTCCGACCGGCCGGCGCTCGATCCGGATCGAGGAATCGGAATTCCGCCTTGCCGACTATCGCGCCTTCCTGGCCGAGAATGCGGAAGGAATCGCCGAATTCGAGCGAACGCGGCAGGCCGCTTTCGATGCCGAGCGCGACGAATGGCAGCGCCGGGGCGAGTTCGATCAGGTTGCCGAACTGAACGAGCGCGATGTGCCGACGGCCGATGTCATCGAACTTCCTGCCGGTTCAGACCTTGTCGAAGCGCCCTACGGCGGCAGCGTTTCGACCTTGCTGGTCTCCCCTGGCGACGTGGTGGAGGCAGGCGACAGGATCGCCATTATCGAGGCCATGAAAATGGAATGTCCAGTGGAAAGCCCCGGCCGGGGCACGATCGAGGCCCTCTACATGCGTGAAGGACAGGCGCTGGAACCCGGCGCGCCGATGCTGGCCCTGCGGAGGCACGCATGACCGTGCTGGATCGCCGCAGTGCGGCCGACCTTGGCCGCCGCAGCGCCACTGCAATCGCCGCCGCCGTCAACGATGGCCGGACGACTGCGGTCGAGGTGGCGGAAGAGACGCTGGCCCGCGTCATCGCCTATGACGCGATCCAGCCGCAGATCTGGATCAGCCGGGCAACGCGGGAAGACCTGCTGGCCGCCGCCCGCGCCATCGATGCCCGCGTGGCCGCCGGGGAGGACCTGCCGCTGGCCGGAGTGCCCTTCGCGGTGAAGGACAATATCGATGTTGCCGGGTTCGAGACCACGGCGGCCTGCCCGGCCTTCGCCTATAGACCGGAAACCTCGTCCGATGTGATCGAGCGATTGACGGCAGCCGGCGCGCTTTGCGTCGGCAAGACCAACCTCGACCAGTTCGCCACCGGGCTGGTCGGCACGCGCAGCCCCTATGGCATACCGCGCAATGCCTATAACCTCGCCTATGTCAGCGGCGGATCGAGTTCGGGATCGTCCGTTGCCGTGGCGGCGGGGCTGGTCGCCTTTGCCCTGGGCACCGATACCGCCGGTTCGGGCCGCGTACCGGCTGCCTTCAACCACCTGATCGGGTTCAAGCCCAGCAAGGGCCGCTGGTCCACGCGCGGCCTTGTTCCGGCCTGCCGCACGCTCGACTGCATTACCGTGTTCACCGATGACACCACCGACGCGCGGCTGGTCGATCAGGTGGTGGCTGGTTTCGATCCGGCCGATGCCTATTCGAAGCCACTGGCGGACCGGCCGCGCGGCCATGCGCGCATCGGCGTGCCGCGCCGCGACCAGCGCAACTGGTTCGGCGATGCCGAATCCGAATTTCTTTACGACCGCGCGCTGGAGAGGCTGGCGACGCTGGGGGAGATCGTGGAGATCGACCTTGCCCCGTTCCAGGAGGCGGCGCTGCTGCTCTATGGCGGCCCGTGGGTTGCCGAGCGTACCGCCGCCATGGCGGATATCCTGGCCAACGATCCCGATGCCATCGATCCGACGGTTCGCACCGTCGTCGAACCCGGCGCGGATGTTGGCGCGGTGGCGCTGTTCAACGGTATCTACCGGTTGGCCGATCTGAAGCGGCATGCGGACACGTTGTGGACCTCGGTCGACATGTTCGCCTTCCCCACGACCGGCACGGCCTATCGCGTGGCGGAACTGGCGGCCGCGCCCGTCGCGCTCAACAGCAACCTGGGTTTCTACACCAATTTCGTGAACCTGCTGGACATGGCCGCGCTGGCGGTGCCGGCGGGGATCCGCGCGAACGCCACCGGCTTCGGGATCACCCTGATCGGCCCGGCCGACAGCGACCGTGCCCTGCTCGATACCGCGAATGCGTACCTTTCCGCGGCCGATCTTCCATCGCTTCCAACACTCGATCTTGAGGGAAAAATGCAGACAGTGAAACTCGCCGTCGTCGGCGCCCACCTGAAGGACATGCCCCTCCACTGGCAGCTCACGTCGCGAGAGGCGACGTTCGTGGGCGCCTATGAAACCGCGCCCAGCTACAAGCTCTATGCCATGGCCGACAGCGTGCCACCCAAGCCGGCGCTGGTGCACAGTGAAGACGGCAGTTCGATCGCGGTCGAGGTATACGAACTGGGTGTCGCCGAATTCGGCAGCTTCGTGGTAGAAGTGCCTGCACCGCTTGCCATCGGCACGGTGACGCTGGCCGATGGCAGCAGCGTCAAGGGCTTCGTGGCCGAACCGCGCGCGATGACGGGTGCCGAAGACATTACCGGCCTTGGCGGATGGCGCGCCTATATCGCCAGCCGCGCCTGACGATCGAGAGCACGCTTCACGCAAATCCCAAGGGGGGAAACATGCGCACGTTGAAACGGATGGTTCTGGCTGCCACTTTGACGGCCGCCATGCTGCCGTCGATGGCCTTCGCCGAAGGCGAGAAGGTCATGACGGTGCCGGGCTTTGCCGACTTCCTGGCCGCAGACGGGCTGACCGTCTGGGCCACGAACAAGGGCAAGGTGGAGCACTGGTCGCGGGACGGCAAGCTGGGCGAAGTGCTCATGACCCACCCCTGCGGCGCGATGGCGATCGAGCATGGTTCCCTTTGGGTTGCGGACTGCCAGGAAGGCACGCTCAACCGGATCGACATCGCGACGTCGAAGCTGATCGCGTCCATCCCTACCGGCATTGCCAATCCGCAGGGTGAGTTGAACGTCGTGGCCGGCGCCGGATCGATCTGGGTTGCCAGCGATGCCAAGGGCGTGGTCTCCCGCGTCGATCCGGCCACCAACAGCGTGATCGCCTCCATCCCGGTCGATCCCGGCACGTGGTACATGGCGTTCGGCTTCGGATCGGTGTGGGCGGTCAGCGCATCGCAACAGACGCTCCAGCGCATCGATCCGGCCACCAATTCCGTTGTCGGCAAGACGCCGCTGGGCAAGGAACCCGGCTTCCTTGCCGCCGGTGCGGGCGGGGTCTGGGTGCAGGAGCAGGCGGACGGCACGGTCGCCCGCGTCGATCCCGATAGCGGCAAGGTCACCGGCCGCGTCAAGGTGGGCGATAACCTGAAGTGGGGCGATATCGACGTTGGCCACAACAAGGTCTGGCTGCGGACGACCGACGATCAGGTCTTCGTGGTGATAAAGGGCCTGAAGATCGAGGAGCGCGTCGGCAAGGCGGCGGGCAGCGGCGCGCTGCGCTTCACCGACTATGGCCTGTGGACCACCGCGCATGACGAGCATACGCTGACCTGGTGGCCGCCCGCCGTGCTGATGGCCAAGCCCTAAGAGGGCATTTGTGCAGGCGGGAAATGCGTTTCTAAAGGAAAGGGGGGCGTTTGGCCCCCCTTTTCTATTTGACCGTCCGGTTGCGACCCGAGGGCTTCGTGCCTCTCATTACCTGTGTAGATATGCGTAAAACCGTCAGGGCATAGCGACAGACCCTTTTGTTTAATGGCTCACATAATTTCCATCTATGACTCCCGGTCGAAGATGGGTTATCGATCAGGAAGACCGCCGATTTCAGGCGGCATGAGGGGACGCATCAGGGATGAACGACCGGACGCCGCTGATCGACCAGAAGTTCGCCAGCCGGGTCGACTGGAACCTGATGCGCACCTTCGTGGACATCGTTCGCGCCGGGGGAATCGGCGCGGCGGCGCGCCAGCTCAACAAGCAGCAGCCCAGCATCAGCGCCGCGCTCAAGCGGCTGGAAGATCATGTCGGCGCGGCGCTGCTGATCCGATCCGCCAGCGGTGTGGAGATGACCGCTGCCGGCAAGGCAATGATGGCCCTGTGCGAGGATATGCTGGAATCGGCCCGGATGATGCCGCACCAGATCGCGCAGGCGACGCGGCATGTGGAAGGCATCGTGCGCATCCAGATCGTCTCGGCGGTGTTCTCCATCGAGTTCGACGAGGCGATTGCCAGTTTTCACCGGCGCAATCCCAACATCCATATCGAGATTCGCGTTTCGCCCTGGCGGCAGGTGCTGGACGCGCTGGAACGCGGCGAAGTGGAAGTGGGGATCGGGTACGACAGCAACGTGCGCGGCGGCCTTCTCTACGAACCGCTCTTCGTGGAACGGCAGCAGCTCTATTGCGCCCGCAGCCATCCGATGTTCGGCTATCGTGTCAGCCAGCTGAAGGAACTGAAGGACGAGGCCTTCGTGCTCACTGGCGAGGATGAGGTGGAGGCCATCACCCACTTGCGCCGCCGGTACCGGCTGGGCACGCGCACGACCGGACTGGCGGAGGATATCAATGAAGCCCGGCGCCTGATCGCCTGCGGTGTCGGCATCGGCTTTCTCCCGGTATCCGCCGCGCGGGGGGAAGTGGAGAGCGGCAGGCTATGGCCGCTGCTTCATCCCAGTTTCGAGCCGAGCTACGACATTTTCCTGCTCGCGCGGCTGGAAACGGCGCGCGACACTGCAACCCAGCTTTTCATCGACGAAGTGTTCCGCCGCATCCGCGCCCTGTCCAGGGCATAACTGCAATCTATGGCTTCCATCGCAAATTTGCCCCTGCCTCGATGACCTGACCCCGCGCACTCTCAAGGTGCCAGGACAAGAGGGAAAACGGGAATGGGCGCCAGTGCGATCTTCCAATTCATGGGCCGTACCGGGCTGACCAGGGGCGTCTCGGCCGCCGGCGCACTGGCGCTGAAGGCGATCCGCGAAGGGATCGAGGCGCGCGCGCAGGCCGTGGACGGCTCTTCCGCGCGAACGGACCTCAACTGACCGCCATGCCGCGCCGCCGGTTCACCGCATTGGCGCTGGGGTTCGCGGCCTTCTCCGCCGGGGTGGCGCCGAACGCGATGGCGGCTTCGAAGCCGGAAACCCGGCTGGTTTCCTGCGGCGCGGGCAACTGCCTGCTGATATCCGGCCATCGTGACCATGCCGCTTCCGAAGTGCGCATCAATGGCCATGCGGTGCCGGTGGAGGGCGGGAAGGGCTGGAAGGTCCGCCTGCCGGTCGACACCGTGCGCGCCTGGTCCGCCCCGCTGGCGCGGGCGGTAGATATCGCCCTGCTTGATCCGGAGACGGGCACGCAGGCCACGGTGCAGGCCCGCCTGCCGATCGGACTGCTGGGCCACGTTACCGATCTTGCCATGTTGGAGATCCGCAGCCCCTAAGCACGCCAGGTGGTCCACCGCATTTGGGCCGTAAGCATCGATTGTAAGTTCTCCTGCCGAACGCTATGACGAAGGCAGCCGCCGCAGAGTGGCTGCTTGAGTTTGTGTGCAGGAGAAGATGATGAAAATTGGACTTGTGGCCCTGGCCTCTGTCACCGTCGCCTTTGCCACTGCGGCATCTGCAACCACCAGCGAAAGCCCGTTCGCGCGCGACAAGGTGGTCATGCAGATCAACGATCTCGACCTTGCCACCCCCGATGGGCAGCAGCGTCTGGCCATTCGCATGGATGCGGCCGCCCGTGCCGTTTGTGGCGACCAGTTGGCGACCGTGCACCTCGCAGTTGAGCAGAAGGCACAGGAATGCCAGGCGGCCGTGAAGTCGGACATTCGCGCACGGATCGAAGCGCGCACCGCTGACGCGGCCCGCGCGCCGCAAGTTCAACTCGCCAGCGCACGCTGATTTTTCAGGTTTGACGCATTTCATGGCCCGCATCGGCGGGCCGTGGATATGCTTGCGGTAAGCCGGTCGTTGCAGATCCGGCCTTCAGGCCTGCGCGTCTGGACAGTCTGCGTCGACGATGGATTGCAGCGTTTCCGCCACCCATCGCATCTGTTCGGGCGATGCCTGCCCGGACGCCAGGCCATGGACCTGCAACGTTACCCCGGTCAGCATCGCGAAGAGATTGTTGGCCCGCGCCTGCGCGCCAGGCGGCCCCAACCATTCTTCCAGCGGCGCGATCATATGCGTTCGCCAGACTTTCGCCGCCACCGCGCGCGATTCCGGTTCGGACAGCGCCTGAATCAGCATCACGCTGATCGTCACATTGCTGCGATCATGGATCAGCCGCGCCATCGTCTCGCCGAACCGGGCCTTGTCCCAGGCGAAAACCGAATTTTGGCGGATCGTTTCGATCAGCGCAGCCTCGAACAGCGCCGCCTTGGTGCCGAAATAGCGGACAGGCAGCGAAGACGCAGTGCCCGCCTTGGCTGCAATGTCGCGCAGGCCCGCTTGCGCATAGCCAAGCTCCCCAAACACCTCCACCGCGGCCTGCAGGATTTCCGCCCGGGTCTTCACCGGGTCCCTGCGCCTTACTTTCGCAATGCTTGCCATGAGAGGAGGTGTAGGGGCAGTTTCAGCGGCGGACAAGCCAAGTGAACAATGGATCACTTACAATTGAGCGGTTGTTCAATTATACGAGTCGGCAGGAAAACGGCCTTGGGAGAGGGGCCGGGGAGAGCCTGTCATGCCGGAATTCGTCCGCACCCATTGCCGGATCTGTACCAACCAGTGCGGTATCGCGGTGCAGGTGGAGGATAAGGCCATTGGCCGGATCAAGGGCGATTTCGACCATCCGCTGAGCAAGGGCTACACATGCCCGAAGGGGCGCGCGCTGGGGCGCCTGCACCATCATCCGGATGCCATCGAAACTCCCCTGATGCGGCGTGGAGACCGGTTGGAGCCGGCCGGCTGGGACGACTGCATCGACGATCTGGCCGCCCGCCTGCGCCGTGTGATGGAAGAGCACGGGCCGAACGCGGTGGCGTTTTATTTCGGTAGCGGCCTTGGCATGGATGCCGCTGGCTATCGCATGGGAGAGGCATTCTACAACGCGCTGGGCACGCCGCCCAAGTTCTCCCCGCTCACCATCGATGGCACCGCGAAAGTGCTGGTTTCCAGTCTGGTCGGCGGGTTTCCCGGCCTTTCGGGCAAGACCGACAACGACAATGTGGACATGCTGCTCTACGTCGGCGTCAATCCGATGGTCAGCCACGGGCACAACACCGGCATGTTCAATCCCGCCGGGCCGATTCGCTCGGTGGCATCGCGGGGCGAGGTTTGGACGATCGACCCGTTGCGTACGGAAACGGCAGGCTTTTCGACCCGCCATCTGCAGCCATGGCCCGGCAAGGACTATGCGGTGCTCGGCTGGCTGGTGCGCGAGGTGATCGATGGCGGACCGTTGACACCGGCGCAGCCGGTCCAGGGCTTGGACAGCCTGCGTTCCGCGCTTGATGGCTACGATCGGGCCACAGCATCGCGCGTGTCCGGCGTCAGCGAGGACGATCTGGACGACTTGCTCGCGGCCGTTCGCCGGCACGGCGGTGTTACCGTCGAAACCGGCACCGGCGTTACCATGGCGGAAAGCGCCAATATCACCCAGTGGTTCGCCTGGCTGCTGAACATCCTGACCGGCCGGATGAACCGCAAGGGCGGCGTATGGTTCCATCCGGGCTTCCTGATGCAGTTCGACGGGTTCGAATTGCCGCTGATGAACAACCCCTTCACGCCGGGCGCGCCGACGATGCCGCACGCCTCCGGCCTGATCGGTGACTGGCCCTGCGCCGCGCTTCCGGGCGAGATCGAGGCCGGAAACATCCGCGCGCTGGTCAATCTGGGGGGAAGCCTGGTCCGTTCCTTTCCGGATGCCAACCGGCTGGTTCCGGCGCTGCGCAAGCTGGATACTTTCGTTTCCTTCGAAATCCTGCGGAACGAGACTACGGCCCTGTCATCGCATGTCCTGCCGACCAAGGACCAGCTGGAGCGGCCCGACATCTCGTTCTGGGATACACTGAGCGGCAGCCTGTCGATGCTCTATTCGCCTGCGGTGGTTGAACCGATGGGGCAGCGGCGTTCGGCGTGGTGGATCATTTCCCGGCTCATGCAGCGCATGGACCTGCCGGTGCCGGACGGCCTGCCGCCAAGCGATCTCGATCCCGGTGCGGACGATGCCATGCTCGCGCGGCAGATGGCGGCGGCGCGCTGCACTTTCGAGGAACTGCGGGACGCTGGCACCGTCTCCAGGCCGCTGGAATTTCCCGGCAAGTGGGTGGACGATCATATCGAACGGATCGGCGGCTGGTTTCTGGCGCCCGATGCCTTGCTGCAATCGTGGCGCGAGATGCGCGCGCGAGATCGTGATGCAGTGATGCCGCCGCTCTCGTTCATTCCGCGCCGGCAACGCCGCAAACTGAATGCGTCCCTTTCGTTTCTGGGCAGCCCGGCCGACATCATCCTCAATCCGCAAGACGCGGCCCGCAACGGCGTGGACCATGGCGCGCCGGTTCGGGTCAGCACGCCGCGCGGCGCCATCGTGCTGACGGCCTGCGTGGATGAGGCGATCCGCCCGGGTGTCGCCTCGATCCCGCATGGCCATGAAATCGCCAACGTCAACCTGCTCACCAGCGTGGAATCCGTCGATGCGCTGACCGGGATGGTGCGCTATTCCGGCATTCCCATTTCCATCGGGCCCATTTCCATCGGGCCCATTTCCATCGGGCCCATTTCCATCGAGCCCGTTGCCGCCGAGTCCGCCGCCGAGCCTACCGCCGCTGTGGAGGCTTGCAGATAGGCCGAACCGGCGGCGGCGCTCTATCGGGGGTGCCTGGCTGCCAGCGCGATGCCGGCCAGGTTCTGTTCGCGCTTGATCCAGCGGATGCGGGCGGGCGGGGCTTTTGCGGCCAGGGCCAGGAACGCCGCGGGATGGCCCGGTGCAGCCTGTCCGCTTTTCAACGCCATGTTCGCCTGCGTCACGATCTCCCGCGCGTCTCCGATCAGTTCGACATCGGCCAGCCCCAGCGATTGCGCCAGTTCCAGCGCGTGGATCAGGGCCAGCCATTCGGCGTCGCTGTTGGTGCCGGGGCCGAGCCCTTCGAACACCTGGACCTCCCCGCGAAGGGCCACGGCCACTTCGATGGGGCCGGGATTGGGGCGGCAGCCGCCGTCGAAAAACACTTTTACTCTGCGGCTTGGCATGACGCCCTGCGTTTGCCGCAGGTGCCGACGGCAGGCAAGTTGGAAGATCGGTCCGGCGATGGGCTGGGGCCTGCATATCGGCCGGTGCCGTGCCACACAGTTCCCTTCAGCGCCCGGATCAGCGGCGGATCGATCGAAGGGATGAAGGACGGTGACCTTGCGAAAGGCAACAGGAAAATGGGCGGCAGGTACGGCAATTCTGGCGGCGACGCTCTTGGCTTCGGGGGCCGCGATGGCCGATAGTCCCACCGCCCAGACCGCATCGGCCACACTCGCCACCCAAGGATACACGGACGACGACGCGCTTTTCGCTCGCCCCTTCATCGATCGGGATGAGCCGCGCACGAACAACGGCACTGCCTATCGCTACGTCCACGGCGGGTTCGAGGGCACGGACACGCGCTTTTCGTTCTACTTCCCGGTCGCCAAGGCGTGGCAGGGGCGCTTCTTCCAGTACATCACCCCCGTGCCGGACAGTGAGACGCTGTCGCAAGGGTTGACCGGCGAAGAGGATCGCATCGGTGCCGCCATGGCCGCCGGCGCCTACTTCATCGAAACCAACGGTGGCGGGCCCAAGGCGGCCGATCCGATGGGCGGCGGAGACCTGACGGTCGGCGCCTTCCGCGCCAATGCGGCGGTCGCCCGGTTTTCGCGCTTCGTGGCGGGGCAAGTCTATCCGGCGCGGCCGCATGTCTATGGCTATGCCTATGGCGGCAGCGGCGGCGCCTATCGCACGCTGGGATCGCTGGAGAATACCAAGGGCGTCTGGGACGGCGCGGTGCCTTACGTGCTGGGTTCACCCATGGCGATTCCCAGCATGTTCACGGTGCGGCTGATGGCGATGCGCGTGCTGGGGGACAAGCTGGACGGTGTGGTCGATGCGCTGGATGCCGGCGGCAGCGGCGATCCTTACGCCGGACTGTCGGACCAGCAGATGGCGGCGCTGCGCGAAGTGACCGCGATGGGCTTCCAACCGCAATCCTGGTACGCCTGGCGCACGATGGGGCCGCATGCCTTCGCGCTGCTTTTCGGCGGCATCCGCATGGCGGATTCGTCCTATTTCACCGATTTCTGGACCCAGCCGGGATATGAAGGGCATGATAGCCCCGATCTTCTGAAGGCCGATCGCGTCCAGTTGGATACCCGCGTGGCAGAGGTGATCAGCGCGGACAAGGCCAAGTCGCTCGGCATCGATCTTGGCCATACGCCGGGCACGGCCAAGGGTACGGCGGACCTTGCCTGGCAGGCGATGGGCCTGCATTCGGCGGGCGAAATGCCGGTTGCGGTGCGGCTGGCGGATAGCTCGACCTCCCACGCCCTGCTGCTGTCCGATCTGGTGCTGCCTTCGGGCAAGAAGGTGGTGCTTTCGGACGTGCATGGCGATCTGGCGATGCTGGGGATCAACGATCCGCGGCTGCTTGCCACGATCAAGGTGGGCGATGCCGTGCGGCTGGACAACAGCGATATCCTGGCGGTGCAGTACTACCACCGCCATCAGGTGCCGGACCTTGCCGAATACCCGGTGTGGAAGCAGTTTGCCGACGCGCAGGGCAAGCCGCTCCACGCGCAGCGCCGCATGTTGCTGGGCCCGCTGTTCACCAAGAACGCCGCCGGTTCGGTGCCGACCGGCAAGTTCGACGGCAAGGTCATCCTGGTCGAGAACCTGTGGGATCGCGAGGCGCTGCCATGGCAGGGCGACTGGTACCGTTCGCGCGTGAAGGCGAATGCGGGGGCGGCGGCGGACGATCGCTTCCGCATCTGGTACACCGATCGCGCCCTGCATGGCGATCAGAGCCAGCAGGACGATCCGGCCCGCGTGGTCTCCTACATTGGCGTGCTGCAGCAGGCCCTGCGCGATCTTTCGGCCTGGGTGGAACAGGGCAAGGTGCCGCCTGCCTCCACCGCCTATCGTATCGATGACGGTCAGGTAGTGGTTCCCGCCGATGCGGCCGCGCGCAAGGGCGTGCAACCGGTCGTGGCGCTGACGGCCAATGGTGGCGCTGTCGCGAAAGTCGCGGCTGGCAGCCGGGTCGCCTTCAAGGCGAAGATCGATGTGCCGCCGGGTACCGGATCGGTGGTCGCGGCCGAGTGGGACTTCGATGGCGACGGCACATTCGAAACGCCTGTCGCGATCCCGGCCGGCAACAAGGCGACGGCCACGCTGACGGCGGATCACGCCTATGATCGGCCGGGAACCTACTTTGCCGTGCTTCGCACGGCATCGCAGCGAGAGGGCGACAGGAAAACGCCGTTCGCGCGGATCCAGAACCTGGCGCGGGTGCGTATCGTCGTGAAGTGATCGGCGGGCTTGCGCTTTGCGGGCCCTGATCGCCTTGAAAGGAAACCCCTACCCCAGCGCGCCGATGGGCGGCCGTGCTTGGGTAGGGGGTTCGCTTTGTCAGCCGTGCAAGGCTTGGGCCGGCCGGCGGGCGTAAAGGCCGAAGCCGGCAATCACGGCATAGCAGATGGCCGGCAGGACAAGGGCGATCTCAAGATTGCCGCCCGTCAGATCGGCCAGCGCGCCGGTGGCCAGCGGCACCAGTGCGCCGCCGCAGATGGCCACGTTGATGATACCCGAACCGTCCGCCGCCCGCGCGCCCAGCTTCTCGCAGGCAAGGCTGAAAATCGTGGGGAACATGACCGAGTTCATCAGGCCGACTGCCAGCAGCGAATAGCCGGCGAGAGTGCCCACGCTCGACATCGAGATGCCCAGCAGGGCGATGGCGGCGCAGGCGTTGAAGGCCAGGACGAGGCCGGGATTCAGCACGCGCAGCACGGCCGATCCGATGAAGCGGCCCACCATCGCGCCCCCCCAGTAAAGGCCGATCAGCTTGCCGGCGGACTGCTCGGGCAGGGCCAGGACGTGATCCTGCATCAGATAGCTGACGATCAGGGAACCGATCGAGACTTCGGCGCCGACGTAGAGGAAGATGCAAAGCGCGCCATAACCGAAGCGGGCGCGCTTCAGCAGGTCGAACCCGGCGAAACCGCTGTCTTCGCCATGCTGTTCGGGGGGCAGGCGATTGCGGAACTTCCAGACTGCCGCGGCCACAAGCGCCAGGGCGACGGCAATGCCGAGGTAGCCGTGGACGATGGCCTGGCTTTCGTTGCTGCGATAGGCGTCCAGCGCCGGTCCGGTCAGCTCGTGTGCGGAGACTTTGGCCAGGCTGCCCAGGATCAGCACGGAGCCGGCGATCGGGAAGATCGTGGTGCCCAGCGAGTTGAACGCCTGCGCGAAGGTGAGGCGCGAACTGGTCGTTGCCGGCTTGCCCAGCAGGCTGATCAGCGGGTTGGCAACCACCTGCACGATCACCACGCCCGCCGCCAGCACGAAGTAGGCGGCCAGGAACAGCCAGTACGTCGCGGTTTGCGAGGCCGGAATGAAGGCCAGGCAGCCGACGATCATGATCACCAACCCGGCGGCGGCGCCGCGCATGTAGCCCACCTTGCGCACCAGCATCGCGCCGGGAATGCCGATGATGGCATAGGCGGTGAAGAAGCAGAACTGCACCAGCATCGCCTGCGTGTAGCTGAGCGTGAACAGCTCCTTCAGCTTCGGGATGATGACGTCGTTCAGGCTGGTGATGCCGCCGAAGATGAAGAACAGCGCCATGACGAAGTAGCGCAGTTCGGGCGCATCGACATAGCCGCCGGGGACTTCTTCACTCGTTTCGGCGCTGATGCCGGGATTCGGTATTGCGGACGTAATGGCCATGATGTGCTTGACCTGCGCTGCATGACGCAATGGAATGCGTCGATCCGGAATGAAATGAAGGTTTCGTAAGCCCTTACGCGCGGATGACGGAAGCAATCCGCAAGTGGTCAATCCCGACGGATGACGCTGGCGTTGAAGGGCACCGGAAATCTCCCACGATGTTTTTTGTTTTTTGGTGACATCCCGGGTGCAAGGGAAAGAGCTGAGATCAATCCGCCCACACCCGGGATGCGCAGCGCTGTCGCTTTAGGAGGAGATGACAACGTTGTACCGGCCGTTTAGCGTGCATTGGCAGTCGGATCAAGTCGATCTTGCAATCCCCATCAACCGGCCGCGAAAAAGGGCGTGGCGGCGGGCACCATCCGAAAGACATTTGCAAGACCGTTCTCAACGCGCGTCTTGTGTGGCAAAGGCTTCAGATGACCAGCATTCGTGACGTCGCCGCTGTGGCCGGCGTATCCATCAAAACGGTGTCTCGCGTTGTCAACAAGGCGCCGAATGTCAGCGAAACCGTGCGTGAGCGCGTGTCCGCCGCGATCAGCAAGCTAGGCTATCGGCCCAACCAATCCGCACGGCGGCTGGCGGGCGGCCGGTCGTTCATGCTGGCGTTTCTCTACAACAACCCCACGCCGGGCTATACGGCGGCGCTGCAGATCGGTGCCGCCAATCGCTGCCGCGATCTTGGTTATCATCTCGTGGTGGAACCGATGCCGCTTTCGGGCGAGGCGCGCTTCGAGATTCTCGACCGGCTGGTGGCGGCCCTGCGCCCCGATGGCGTGTTCGTCGCGCCTCCGCTGTCCGACGACAAGGCGCTGTTGCAGAAGCTGGCGGAATTCAAGCTGCCCTGTGCGCGGCTGGCCGGCTCGATCGTGGCGGAAAGCTTCAATATCCCGACGCCGGAACGGGCAGCGGGGCGCATGATTGCCGATCACCTGATCGGTCTGGGCCATCGCCGCATTGGCGTCATCACCCCGCCGGCGGACCACCGCGCCGCGCTGGCCCGTGTCGAAGGCTTCAAGGACGGGCTGGCGGCTGCCGGGCTTCCGGTGGGGAACGATATGTTCGTCCGCGGCGGTTTCGATTTCGCGTCGGGCCTGGAAGTGGGCGAAGCGCTGCTGAAGCGCGATGCGCCGCCCACCGCCATTTTTGCGACGAACGACGCGATGGCGCTGGGCGTGCTGACATTCGCGCATCGCCAGGGGCTGAGCGTGCCGGACGATCTTTCGGTCGTCGGGTTCGACGATACCCCGGCCAGCGCCACCGCGTGGCCACCGCTTACCACCGTGCGTCAGCCGCTGGAGGAAATGGGTCGCGCGGTGGTGGACGCGCTGGTGGCGGAGCCGGACGAGGCGCCGGTATTCCGTTTCGAACTGATCTGCCGGGAAAGCAGCGGCCCCGCCCCCGCTTCCTGAGGGCGAGGGGCCGCGGTTCCGCCTGTCAGATCAGCGGCTTTCCGCCGGCCTTGACCACGGTGCCGCCCTTCATCACGAAGCTGACGTTTTCCAGCACTTTGACATCCTTGAGCGGATCGCCCTCCACGGCGATGACATCGGCATAGCGGCCCGGTTGCAGCGTGCCGATATCGGGGCTGCCCAGCAGGTCCGCCGCATTGCCGGTGGCGGCCTTGATGGCGTCCATCGGAGTCATGCCCGCGCCCACCATCAGCGCGAATTCCTGCGCATTCTCGCCATGGCGGGAAAGGCCGAAAGTGTCCGTGCCGAAGGCGATCTTCACGCCGGCGGCATAGGCATCGTGCAGGTTGCGGCGCAGCAGCGGGGCGATCGCCAGCGCCTTTTCGGCGGTTGACGGGTTCAGCTGCTCGGGATGTTCCTGGGCGCGCTGGTAGACCCGCTCACCCACCAGCATCGTCGGCACCAGATAGGCGCCGTACTGCTTGAACAGCTTGTAGCTGGCGGCGTCGGCGTAAGAGCCATGCTCGATGGAATCGACGCCCAGTGCGATGGTGTGATCGATCGCTTCCTTGCCGTGGGCGTGCGCGGCCACTTTCATGCCCAATGCGTGGGCGGTGTCGATCACGGCCTTGATCTCGTCATCGGCCATCAACTGATGCTTGGGATCGTCGCCGATCGACATCACGCCGCCCGACGGCATGATCTTGATGAAGTCCACGCCTTCGCGCTTCAGCCGCCGCACGGCGATCCGCGCGGCTTCCGGGCTGTCGATCACATTGTCGCTGATATGCGGGATGTCCGCGAATTCCACGCGCAGCCCGTTGGTCGAATCGCCGTGGCCGCCGGTGGGCCCCAGCGGCGTGCCGGCCACCCACATGCGCGGGCCGGGCACTACGCCGCCGTCGATCGACTTCTTCAGGGCGACGACGACTTGCGTATTGGCGCCGCAATCGCGGACCGAGGTGAAGCCCGCCAGCAGGGTGTTGCGAGTGAATCCGGTCGCCTCGATCGCGTCCTCGAAATCGCTGCGGGTCACGCTGTTGCGGATGGGATCACCGGCGTGCCAGCCTGCGGTGATGTGATCGTGCGCGTCGATCAGGCCGGGCAGCACGGTCTTGTCCGCCAGATCGACCACCTCGGCGCCTTGTGGGGTCACGAATCCCGCCTGGATCGCGGTGATGCGCTGGTCGGTGATGAGGATCGACACGTTGTGCCGGGGCGCCGCGCCGGTGCCGTCGATAAAGCTGCCGGCGTGGATCACGACGTCTTTCGCTGCAGCCGCGGTGAATGGCATCGCCGCAGCGACCAGCGCGCCGCACGCGAACTTTGCCGCATCTTTCAGAAACTTGCCTTTACGCATGATTGCCCCTCTTGCCTGTTGGCGGCAAAGTTGCGCGCGGCGAGGGCGGCGTCAACGCCTTTGCGTATCGTAGCCTGGTTCGGCTAATTCGGGGTGACGCCCGACCTGATATTCCGCCAGATATTCCGCCTGCCACTCAGGCAGACGCGTCGCCCGTGCGGCCAGGCGCAGGCCGGCAGGAAAGGCGGCCGCAATCCGGCAGGCGAGGGCGCCTATTCCCGGCGCCGCCAGCAGGTTCTGCATGGCCATGGCGCGGCGGATCTGGCCGCCGGCGTGGCGGGTGAGTTCGGCGTGGTAGGCGCTGGCGCCGCGCCCGGCATCCACGCAGCGCGCGGCCACGAAGGCGCTGCGCAGGGCAATGGCCATGCCGTCGCCCGTCAGAGAGGCGGTCATGGCCCAGCGGTCGCCCAGCCGCAGCACGCGCTCGTCCATCGGCTGCCCGGCCAGCGTTCCATAGGCAAGATTGCCGATCGACACCGGCCGCGCGAACAGCGGTTCCGCGTCGTGCAGCAAGGCCGCCATCTCGGGCGCTTCGCAAAGCCATTCGCGCAGGCCCTCCCAGTTGCCGCCAAGATCGGCAAGGCGGGACTGGCGGATCACCAGGCAGAGGTTGGCCCGCCCATCCTCCACCATCTGCAATCCCGCATAGCCGCCGCTCAGAAGGGCCAGCAGGATCACGCCGCGCAGTCGCCGCATCGCGGTGGGGGCGAGGCGATAGTGCATCTTGAACCCGACGAACGCGTCGGGCGGGCGCGGGGGCGGCGTGGTGCCCTCCCGGATCGGCAGCTTTCCAGTGGCCAGCAGGACCATCTCGCCCGTCGCTTCGCCCAGACTGGTCACGGCGCGCGTCCCCTCCAGGCGGGACACGCGCAGGCCGCGTTCCACACGCGCACCGGCCGCCTGCGCACGGGCAATCAGCGCCTCGTCCAGAACATGGCGGCTCAGGCCGAGCGCCCCGAACGGCAGTGCCGCCTCCGCAACCCGGGCGGATCCGGCGCGAACCAGCCGGATCCGCTCGATCGGCACGCCGCCCAGCGCCAGCGGATCGACGCCGAGCTCTTGCAAGTGTGCTGCCGCCTCGATCGACAGGAACTCCCCGCAGACCTTGTGATGCGGCCCCGATTCCTTCTCGATCAGATGGACGCTGTGCCCGGCGCGGGAGAGCAGGCAGGCCGCCGCACTGCCGGCCAGCCCACCGCCGATGACCAGCGCGCTTGGCGGGTGCGGGGCCATGTCACGCGTCCAGCGCGAAGCGAAAGCTTTCGGCCGCCATGCCGGGGCCGAAGGCCAGCGCCATACCCAATCCTTGCTCACTGCCCCGCTCACTGGCCAGGCCCTGCTGCTTGCCGGCCAACACCCGCGCCAGGATGAACATCAGTGTGGCGGAGGACATGTTGCCATGATCGTGCAGCACCGCGCGCGAAGCCGCCAGCGCCGTGTCGTCCAGCGCGAAGCCATGCTCCACCGCGTCCAGAATGGTGCGCCCGCCGGCGTGGACGGCCCAGAGCCCAAAGTCCCCCACCGCCGCATCGCGCAGCAACCCGCCGCCGTCGGTGCGCTGGGCCTCGACCGCCAGCGCCTCGGCAATGCGCGCGGGCACTTCGCCGCCTAGGTGCATGTCGAAGCCCTGATCGCGGATGTTCCAGGTGATCGCATCGCCGGTTCCGGGGATTGTTGCTGCGCGAAAATCCTTGATGGCAATGCCGTGCGGATCGGCCGTCACCAGCGCGGCGGCGGCGCCGTCTCCGAACAGCAGCATCGCCAGCAGGCTGGCGACATCGAGATTGCGCTGGAAGTGGATCGTGCACAGCTCCAGCGTGACGACCAGCACGCGCGCGGCGGGATCGGAGCGGACGATGTGATGCGCCAGTCGCAGCGAATTGACCGCCGCGTAGCAGCCCATGAACCCCACCACAGTGCGCTCCACATCGGGCGAAAGCCCGGCGGACGCCATGATCACCTGATCCAGCCCCGGCGCCATGAATCCCGTGCAGGAGGCGACGATCAGATGGGTCAGCCCCACCCTCTCACCCGCATCGATGCCCAGCGCATCGATGGCGGAGAGCGCCAGGTGTGGCGCATCGCGTTCGTAGCGGACCATGCGCGCGCCGGTGGTGGGCCATGCGGCCCCGCCGTAGAACCCGTCGGTATCCCGGATCGTGCCATCGGGCAGGACGGTGGGCTCCAGATAGGAATAGCGCCGGGCGATGCCGGATCGCGCGACCATCCGTTCGAACAGGCGGCGGGTGCGCGGATCCTCCAGCTCGCCGGCGACGTAGCGGACGAAGGCGTCGTGCACCTGAAACGGCGGGTTGGCCGTGCCGATCCGGTTGATGTGGGCGATCGTCGCACTCACGGAAGCCGGCCCACCAGTACGGCGTTGAGACCGCCGAACGCGAAACTGTTCGACAGCAGCACGTGCGGGGCGAAGGCCTCCCGCTCCAGAACCAGTGGCAGGTCGCAGGCGGGATCGGGGCCAAGGAAGTTCAGGATCGGCGGTGCGGTCCCTTCGATCAGGGCGGCAAGGCCGATCAGGAATTCCATGGCGCCTGCCGCGCCGATCATGTGGCCGTGCGCGGACTTGGTGGCGATCACGCGATGGCGGTCCAGCCCGTCGCCACAGACGGCGCGGAGGGCGGCAGCCTCGGTCGGATCGTTGAGCGCGGTACCGGTGCCGTGCGTGGAAACCAGCATCGGCTCATGCCCGGCAATCCCGGCGTCATCGAGCGCGGCGCGCATCGCCATGGTTATGCCGCCAAGATCGGGCGCGGTCATCTGCGCAGCATCGCTCGATTGGCCGTAGCCGGCCAGTTCGGCCAGGATCGGTGCACGCCGGGCCAGGGCATGGGCCTCGCTTTCCAGCACGAGCACCGCCGCGCCTTCGCCCAGCACCATGCCGCGCCGATCGCGGGAGAACGGGCGGCAGGCGTCGGGCGCCAGCACGCCCAGCGAATTCCAGCCGGCCAGCGATCCCCGCGTCAGGCACGCCTCCGCCCCGCCCGCCAGCGCAACGTCGACGCGGCCGGAACGGATCATGTGCATCGCCTCTCCCAAAGCGTGGGCGGAGGAGGCGCAGGCGCTGGACAGCGTGAAGACCGGGCCATGCGCGCCCAGCAGGATCGCGATCTGCGCGGCGGGGGCGGTGATCATCGAACTGGGAATGGTCTGCGGATGGGCCCTGGGCTGGCCCTTGGCGAACAGCCGTTCATAGGCCACTTCGCGGGTCTGGTTGCCGCCGCTGCCGCAGCCGAGCATGATCGCGGTGCGGTGGTCCAGCGAGGGATGGCCCAGTAGGCCGGCACTTGTCACCGCCTCCAGCGCGGCCTCGATCGCGAAGGAGGAGAGCGGGTCCAGCTTGCCAAGCCGGCGCAGGCGCTCTTGGTCGACATGGGCGAGCGCGCCATTCTCCCCGGCGGGTGGATCCACCCATGCGGCGATCCCGCCCTTTCCGCTTTCCGCCAGTCTGTCTTCGGGAAGCGGGCGGATTGCGCCGTTGCCGTCCCGCGTGCGGGCCCAGCTTACCTCGACCCCACGGCCAAGGCCGCTGACGCAGCCCATGCCGGTGATGACGACGCGCTTTCTCATTGCGGTGCCGGCACGCCGATGCGTTCCAGCAACTGGCGCATCGTCGTCTCGCGCGAGAGTTCTTCGGGCTGCACTTCGACGCCGAACCTGTCCTCCAGTTCGAACAGCATGCTGACGATGTCGATGGATGAGATGTCCAGCGTCGCCAGCGTGGCATCGGGTTCCAGACGCTCCGGGGGAAGGCCGGTTTCCTTCGCGATCAGCGCGATCACTTCCTCGTAGGTCATCGGCTCTTCTCCTGGGTACTGCGGGTTCGGTGTCGGGTGCGGTACAGCATCGGCGCGCATCCCGTTGCGTCCAACGCGCCATCCGGACGGGTGCTGTTGCGACAGGCCTCTGGACCTTGGGCAAATGCGGGGAGCAAATGCAGGCACGGCCACGGCCCATGCCGAAAGCGCTGGAGCCGTTCTTGTGCACATGCCCTTCATCGCGGCATCCCGGCTTGATTTTATTGCCGAATAGTGCGCCATTTCAGGCCCGGCCGCAAGGGAGCCGGAGGGATGAGAATGCTTTAAATCGGCGGGCCGTCCGTGCCATAGTCCGCGGCACGGCTCCATTTGCGATCGGGCTCGCGAAGGGCGAATCGCGGACGATGGCGAAGGGCCGGATGGACGCTGGGTTGGGAGGCTGCCGATGATGCTGCTGCCGGTCAGGATGCGGCAGGAAGAGCAGATGGATGCGCCGGATCTGGACCCGCGCATCTATGAACAGGTGCTGCGCGATCTGGGGCGGGTCAACCGCTGGACCTTCACCCATCATGCGGCGCTGGCCTATCTCGCGCGCGCGGTGGGCGATGCCCCGCGCTTCACGCTGATGGATGTTGGCTTCGGTTATGGCGACATGTTGCGGGCGGTCGCGGCATGGGCGGCGCGGCGCGGGATCGAGGCGCGGTTGGTGGGCGTGGACCTCAATCCGGCGAGCCGCGCGCTGGCCGAGGGGGCAACGCCTGCCGACCTGCCGATCGAGTACCGGACGGGCGACTATGCCGACCAGCCCGAACGCTTCGATTTCATCATCAGCAGCCAGGTCGCGCACCACATGGACGATGCGCAATTGACGCGGTTCCTGCGGTTCATGGAGCATGACGCGCGGCGCGGCTGGCTGATCTGCGACCTGAACCGCCACGTGTTTTCCTATCACGGCTTCCCGTTGCTGGCGCGGTTCATGGGCGTGCACCGGATCGTGCGCGAGGATGGGCAACTGTCCATCGCGCGATCGCTCCGCCCCGGTGAGTGGCCTGCCGAACTGGCGCGGGCGGGGCTCGATCCCGCAAAGGCGCGCGTGGTGCGGCGGTTTCCGTTCCGGATCGCGGTGGAACGGGTGTTCTGATCGCTCGGCCGGCGCGTCGGGGTATCGCCGGGGCGTTGGGCGAGCGGCTTTCGCGCAGGACGCGACCGACCCTATGATCGCCGCAAAGACGTGCTTGGGGAGAACGCGGATGCCTGCGCTGGGACGGATCGGCATATGGTCGATGGAATTGCGGTTCGGAGACCCGCAGGCGGCGGCCCGTTCGGCGGCCGAACTGGACGAGCTGGGCTATCGCGCGCTGTGGATTCCGGGCGGAATGGGCGGCGATATCACGGGCGATATCGACCGGCTGCTGGATGCCACCACCCACGCCACGATTGCCACCGGCATCCTCAACATCTGGATGCACGATCCGGCGGAGATCGCATCGTGGTGGAAGGCGCTGCCCGATGCGCGGCAGCGGCGCGTGCTGCTGGGTCTCGGCGTAAGCCACGCGCATATCGTGGGGGAGGCTTACGCAAAGCCACTTGCCGCCATGGAGGCCTATCTCGATCGCCTTGATGCCGAAGGGCTGCCGGCGGAAGCCCGCTGTCTGGCGGCATTGGGGCCGAAGATGCAGGCCTTGGCGCGCGAACGGTCCTGCGGCATCCATCCCTACCTCATCTCGCCCGAGCACACGCAATCCGCGCGCGCGGTTCTAGGGCCGGGCAAGCTGCTGGCACCGGAACAGGGCGTGGTGCTAGATAGCGATCCCGCAACCGCGCGCGAAAAGGCGCGCGGTGCGTTGTCGCACTATCTCCAGTATCCCAATTACCGGAACAGCTGGATCCGGCTTGGGTTCGATGTGGAGGAGATCGACGCGATGAGCGATCGTCTGGTGGACAGCCTGTTCGCCTGGGGCGATGCCGCCGCCATCACCGCGCGGCTGGATGAGCACTGGGCCGCCGGGGCGGATCACGTTTGCATACAGGCGATCACCGGGCAGGGTCTGGACCCGACAGCGCCGATGGCAGCATGGCGCGCGCTGGCGGGGGCCGGTTCGTCCGCCTGACCGTTCAAACGGGCGCGCATTCGCCGGCCAGCCATTCGCGGAACAGGGCCAGCGCCTTCGTCCGCTTTCGGGCCGGCGGATAGGCCAGCCAGTAGCTGCGATCCTCGCCAAGCGCCCGATCCACCGGAATCACCAGCTCGCCCGCCTCCAGTTCCGGCGCGATCAGGAATGAGGGGATCAGCGCCGCGCCGCCGCCTGCCTTCACTGCCTGCGCCAGCATCAGGAAGTGGCTGACGCCCGGCAGGGACTGCGCATCGGGGCCACTCATGCCGAACAGCGCGAACCAGCGCGTCCATGCATCGCGGCGGGAGGACTGCACCAGCAGGGGCACGCGCAGCAGGTCCGCCGCCGTCGTGATGCCGTGCTCCGCCTGCAATTCGGGGGAGATCACCGGCACGACATGTTCGTGGAACAGCATGTCATGCTGCGCCCCCGGCCAATCGGGCGCGCCGCCAACGTGGATGGCGGCGTGGAACGGCTCCCGCGCGAAATCGAAAACGTCCACGCGCGCGGCGATGTTGACCACGAGATCGGGGTGCAACTGCGTCAGGCGCGGCAGGCGCGGCGCCAGCCAGCGCATCCCGAAGCCCGGCAGCACCGCCAGTTCCAGCACATGTTCGGGCTCCGGATCCATCAATCGGCCGGTCGCGCGCCGGATTGCCGCCAGCGCCGGGGCAATCTCCTCCATGAACTGCCGTCCGGTATCGTTCAGGGCCACCCGGCGGCCGTTCCGGTCAAACAGCGCCGCCCCCAGCCATTGTTCCAGATTGGAGATATGGCGGCTCACCGCGCTCTGCGTCAGCCGCAGCGCCTCCGCCGCGCGGGAGAACGATCCAAGGCGGGCCGCCGCCTCGAAACAATGCAGCATGGACATGGGCGGCAGGCGACGACGATCGTCATGGTTCATTCCAAAAACTCATAAGCTCATGCGCAATAGATGGCTTTATAGGCCGATCCATATCGGAAATCATGCGCAATCAGCATGAGGAGTTGCCCAGTGTCCGACCACGTTCTGCCCGTTTACGCCCCCGCGCCGGTCAACCTCGCTCGCGGACGCGGCGTCTGGCTTTACGATGAGGAAGGGCAGGACTGGCTGGACTGCATCGGCGGCATCGCCACCAATGCGCTGGGCCATTGCCATCCCCGGCTGGTGGCCGCGTTGCGCGATCAGGCGGACAAGCTCTGGCACGTGTCCAACGCACTTTCCATTCCCGGGCAGGCCATGCTGGCCGAGCGGCTGGCGTCGGCGTGTTTCGGCGATCTGGCCTTCTTCACCAACAGCGGCGCGGAAACGGTGGAATGCGCGATCAAGATGGCGCGTCACTATCACGCCCATCGCGGCGATTCCGCGCGCATCGACGTGATCGGCTTTGCCGGCAGCTTCCACGGGCGGACCTATGCGGGCCTGAACGCAGGTGGCAATCCGGCGCATCTCGACGGGTTCGGGCCGCGCCTGCCGGGCTATGTCCACCTCTCGCTGGACGATCACGCGGCGCTGGAGCGGGCGGCGGCCAGCCCCACGGCAGCCGCCGTGATCATCGAACCGGTGCAGGGCGAAGGAGGCGCGCGCGCGCTTTCGGAAGCCGACCTGCTGCGCCTGCGCGACGTGACGCGGCGGAATGGCATCCTGCTGATCCATGACGAAGTGCAGAGCGGCATGGGCCGCACCGGCCGCCTGTTCGCGCATCAATGGGTCGATGGCGCGGCGCCGGACATCATGGCGCTGGCCAAGGCGCTGGGCGGCGGCTTTCCGGTGGGCGCCTGCCTTGCCACGCGTGAAGCGGCGGCGGGGATGACCTTCGGCACGCATGGCAGCACTTTCGGCGGCAACCCGCTGGCCATGGCCGTGGCGCTGGCCGCGTTCGACGAGATCGCCAGGCCCGAACTGCTGGAACACGTGCGCGCCATGTCGCAGCGTCTGCGGGATGGACTGAACGCCCTCTGCGCCCGCTATCCGCAAGTGGTGGAGGAAGTGCGCGGCAAGGGCCTGCTGGTCGGCGTGCGCATGGCAACGCCCAACAAGGCGTTCATCGCGACGGCGCGCGAACACCGCCTGCTGCTGGCGGGCGGCGGCGACAACTGCGTGCGGATGCTGCCCGCGCTGATCATCTCGGCAGAGGAAGTGGACGAGGCGATCGCTCGCTTCGCCGCCGCTTGCGAAACCGTACTGCGCGCCGAAGCCTCGGCCGCTACGGTTCCGGCCTGAGGGCATGGCGACCATGTTGCGATCGAACTGCCCGGCGACGGGAGAGCTGATCTGGGAAGGGCGCGCGGACGAGGCGGCTGACGTTACCCGCGCGCTCGGTCAGGCGCGCGCCGCGTTCGCGCGCTGGGCGGCCACCGATCTGGATGCGCGCAAGGCGGTGCTGCGCCGCTATGCCGAACTGCTTTCGGCGTCGGCGGTCGACATGGCGGCAACGATCGCGCGGGAGACGGGAAAGCCGCTATGGGAAGCGCAGCAGGAAGTCGCCTCGATGATCGGCAAGGTCGATATCTCGATCCGCGCCCAGGCCGAACGCGCGGGCTATCGCGCGGAAGGGCAGGGCTTCGGTCAGGCGGTGCTGCGCCATCATCCCCACGGCGTCATGGCGGTGCTGGGGCCATACAACTTCCCCGGCCACTTGCCGAACGGCCACATCGTGCCGGCGCTGCTGGCGGGCAACAGCGTGGTGTTCAAGCCCTCCGAAGAGACGCCGGCGACCGGCGAACTGATGGCCATGCTGTTGCGAGAGGCTGGTCTGCCTGATGGCGTGCTCGTGCTGGTGCAGGGCGGGCGCGAGACGGGGGCTGCGCTGATCGCGGGCGATATCGACGGGTTGCTGTTCACCGGCTCGGCCGAGACTGGCATGATCCTGCGCCGGGCGATGGTGGACCGGCCCAACGTGATCCTGGCGCTGGAACTGGGCGGCAACAATCCCGTCGTTGCCTGGGATGGCGATCCCGATGCCGTCGCCTCGATCGTCGTGCAATCGGCCTTTGCGACCGCTGGGCAGCGCTGCTCCTGCGCGCGGCGGCTGATCGTTCCCGAAGGCCCGGTCGGCGATCGCATCGTCGCAGCCGTGGCGGCGCTGGCCGGGCGGATGCGGATCGGCGCATGGAATGCCGTGCCCGAGCCCGCCATCGGCCCGCTCGTCTCGGTCGCCGCAGCGGACAAGGCACGTGCCGAAATTGCGCGACTTCTGGCGCTGGGTGCGCGGCCTCTGCTGCCGGTGCGCGACCTTTCCGGCTTGTCGTCGGCTTTCGTTGCGCCGACGATGCTGGACATGACCGGCATCGCCGCCGCCGACCGCGAGATTTTCGCACCGGTGCTGCAAGTGCTGCGCGTGGCGGACTTCGATGCCGCCATCGATGCGGCGAACGCCACGGCCTTCGGCCTTTCTGCCGGCCTCGTTTCCGAAAGCGAGGACTTGTGGCGCCGCTTCCTGGCACTGGTGCGCGCCGGGATCGTCAACCGCAATCGCCCCACCACCGGCGCCAGCGGGGGAATGCCGTTCGGCGGACTGGGTGCCTCTGGCAATCACCGCCCCAGCGCTTACTACGCCGCCGACTATTGCGCCTATCCGGTCGCCGGTTTCGAGGCGGGCGTGCTGGCGGATCTGACCGGCGACATGAAAGGCATCGTCGACTTGGCCGAGGAGCAGGTATCGTGAGCCGGCAGGGGCAATATCACGAAATCAATTTCGACGGGCTGATCGGGCCCAGCCACAACTATTCGGGCCTCTCGCTGGGCAATATCGCCTCGGCCAACAATGCCGGCGCGGTTTCCGCCCCGCGCCGTGCGGCGCTGCAGGGGCTTGGCAAGATGCGGCGGATGATGGCGCTGGGTCTGCCGCAGGGCCTGCTGCTGCCGCACCACCGCCCGGATGCAGGCTGGCTGCGCGGGCTGGGCTTCGCCGGGGACGACGATGCCGTGCTGCGTGCGGCATGGCGGCAGGAACCGGCGCTTTTGCGCAATGCGTTCTCCGCCTCGGCGATGTGGACGGCCAATGCCGCCACCGTCTCGCCCGCGCCCGATACGGCGGACGCCCGCTGCCACTTCACCGTCGCCAACTTGTCGACGATGCTCCACCGCAGCATCGAGCATGAGCAGACCTTGCGCCAGCTGCGCCTTGCCTTCGCGGATGAGCGTTACTTCGCCGTGCATGCCGCGCTTCCGGCAGGCTTGGGCGACGAAGGTGCGGCGAATTTCATGCGGCTCGGCCCCAGCCATGGCGTGCGCGGGCTGGAACTGTTCGTCCATGGCGAGCGGGTGGCGGGAGCAGCCTTTCCCGCGCGGCAGCATCGCGCCGCCAGTGCTGCCGTAGCGCGGCTGCACGGGCTGGCGGATCCGGCGCTTGTGCGCCAGAACGACGCGGCGATTGCCGCCGGAGCGTTCCACAACGATGTGGTCGCCGTCGCCAACGAGCAGGTTCTTTTCACGCACGAACAAGCCTTTGCCGACCGTGAGGCCGTGCATCGCATGGTGATGGAGCGCGTGCCCGGCGCGGTCATCGTCGAGGCGCCGGCCGCGCGGATCGGGCTGGATCTGGCCATCCGATCCTACCTGTTCAATTCGCAACTGGTCACGCTGCCGGAAGGCGGCATGGCTCTGATCTTGCCGCACGAAGCGCGCGAGGCGCCGGAAGTCTGGGCCTGGCTGGAGGAAGTGCGCGAGGGGGACAACCCGATCACCAGACTGGAAGTGGTGGACGTGCGGGAATCGATGCGCAACGGCGGCGGCCCCGCCTGCCTGCGCCTGCGCGTTGCCGTCAGCGCGGAAGCCCACGCCGCGATCGATCCGCGCTTCCTGCTGGACGAGAAGGTCTGCGACCGGATCGAGGCGGTGATCGAACGCGAATGGCCCGAACGCATCGCGCCCGACGATCTGGGCGAGCCGGACCTGTGGCATCGCTGCCGCTCCGCGCGTGCCGCGCTGCTGGACGTGCTGCGCTTCGCGCCCGGTGAACTCTAGAGCAGTTGATCCGACTGCATCGGATCAACTGCTCTAAGATTTTGGTTTATCGCGTTTTCCGAGTCATCAGGTGATTCCACCTGATTAGAAAACGCTCTCGTCGTACAAAACATGGCGATGGGGACGCGAAACGATCCCCATCGCCAAGTTTACCATCAGGCGGCTGACTTGCGGCTGGCCACCCAGTCGTTGACTACGCGTTCCAGCACCGTCAACGGCATGCCGCCACCGGCCAGCGCGGTATCGTGGAAGCCGCGAATGTCGAAGCGGTCGCCCAGCGCCGCCCGTGCCTTCTCACGCAGGCGAACCCATTCGTTGTGGCCGACCTTGTAGGCGCAGGCCTGACCCGGCCAGCTGCAATAGCGATCGACTTCTGAAGTCGCGCCGCCTTCGGCGCGGCCGGTGTTGTCCAGGAAGTAGCGGATCGCCTGTTCGCGGCTCCAGCCCTTGGCGTGGATGCCGGTATCGACGACAAGACGCACCGCGCGGAACAGCAGGCTCTGGTAGAAGCCCACGCGGCCCAGCGGGTCGTTGTCGTAAGCGCCCAGTTCGTCGGCCAGTTGTTCGGCATAGAGGCCCCAGCCTTCGGAATAGGCCGAGAAGAACAGCAGGTTCATCAGCTTAGGCGCGGCGGCGCTTTCCTGCTGCAGCGCGATTTGCAGGTGGTGGCCCGGAATCGCCTCATGATAGGTCAGCGTCGGCAGGCCGAACTTGGGCCAGTTGGCGGTGTCGGTCAGGTTGATCCAGTAGATGCCCGGCCGGGTGCCATCAAGGCTGGGCGAGTTGTAGTAGCCCTGCGATGCGCCTTCCTGGATTTCGGGCGGCACGCGCTTGATTTCCACGCCCGCCTTGGGAAGGCGGCCGAAAGCCTTGGGCAGCAGCGCCTGCATCGCCGCCATCTGCTTGTTCAGATGCGCGACCAGTTCGACCTTGGCGGCATCGGTGTTGGGATAGACGTTGGCGGGATTGGCGATCAGCGCGGCCATGCGCTCACCCACGGTGCCCTGCGTGTACCCTTGCGCCTTCAGCAAGGCGTCCGATCGGGCGGTCAGGTCGGCAACCTGCTCCAGCCCGATGCGGTGGATTTCTTCGGCGGTCATCTTGGTGGTGGTGATGTAGTTCAGGCTGTTGGCGTAGTATTGCGCCCCCTGCGGCAGGCGCGAGACGGAGGCATCGTGCCCGGCCTTCGGCAGTGCCGCCTTCAGCACGTCGTTCTGGCGCTGCAACGCGGGATAGACCCGTTCCGCCACCAGCTTTTCGACCCGCGCGGCCCAATCGCCGGGGATGGATTTCTCCTGCGTGCGGCGGACGATCGACTTGACGAGAGTGGATTCGCCGGCGGCCGTGCCCAGCATTCCCGCCTGCAGGGCGATGGTCTTGTTCAGGATGAAATCGGGCGGGATCACGCCAAGGGCATAATCCTCGCGCGTGCGGTCGGTCTCCGCATCCAGCACGGCCGCGAAGTCGTTCACGCGCGAAACATAAGCCTCGGCATCGGCGGCGGTCTTGATGGTGTGCTGGTTGTCGAGGAAGTCCCCCGTGTTCAGATAGGCGCCGCCGCCTTGGCTGACGCGATAGACCTGCGGCCAGCCACCCTGGCCATAAGGGATGGCGAATGTCCGGATCACGGCATCGAGGTTCGCCGCGATGGTATCGTAATAGATCGCATCCTGCGTGTTCAGCCCGGCGCGGTTGACGGCGTTAAGCTGCGCGCGTGCGGTGCGAACGAGATTGCGGCTCTTTTCCTCTTCCTCCCGCGTGGGGATGGTCAGGTGCGATTTCAGGCCGGCGCGCGCGCCGGTGTCCAGCCCCAGCTGCGTCGCCGTTTCGGGCGATGCGTCCACCTGGGCATTGAAGTACTTGTCCATGAAGGCGGCAAGCGCAGGGTTGGAACCGCTGGTGGACGCGGAAGCGCGTGCAAGCGTGGGCCCGGCCGCGACAACGGCGGCACCCGCCGATGCGGTCGAAAGGAAATGGCGACGGTCGATCATGAAAGCTCCGACGATTATTTATGGCGGGGAGCCTACGCCATCGTCGCAAGTGAATGCAATTGGGAGCGAAAGTGCCTTCTGTCCGCTGTCGTGGACAGCCTATTGCAGCGTGGCCGGTGTGTCGGATTTCACGGGAGCGGCGCTGGCACTGGCACTGGCACTGGCACTGGCGGGCCCGGTCTTGGGCGCGTTCAGCTTGCGCAGGCATTCGGCGGGGTCGTTCCGGGGGAAGATCTTGCAATCCCAGGCGATCATCTCGCGGTGGCTGGACTGATCCCGCAGATAGAGAAAGGCCATGGACCGCCGGGCGCCGACGGGGATCGGATAGCTTCGCGGGATGTCGGCGCTGTCGATCCAGCCGGCAACCTCGCAGAAACTGCGCCCGCGACAGAGATCGAGGGCGAGCGATCCGAACGAGCCCGGCGCGGTGCGCGGCAGCAGCAGGCCGAAGCCATCGCCGGTCGGTTTCAGCAGTTTCACGCGGGCGCCGTGGAGGTCCACCGTCATGATGTCCGGAGACGTGGCGTCCGGCAGGTCCGGCGGGATTGTCGCCACTGCCGGGATCAGTTGGGGGGCGGCATCGGCGGCAAGCGGAGCCGGTTGCAGACTGCCGGTAACCCGCCCGGCGGGCACAATCGAAGGTTCTCCGGGATCGGTGCGCTGGCGGAAGATGGCGGCACTGCCCCAGCCGCCGCGCCAGCGGAAGAACAAGTGCGGCCCCACCCGGGCGATCTTGTCCAGCTCGCCGCTCCATGGCGGGGCGACCCAATCGGTGTGGTAATGGGTGGCATGGCCGACCGGCGCGTAGACGGCGCCGTCCAGCGCCTTGGCCGCGATCGCGCGCGCCTTGTCCCACAGCCAGGGCATCGGCCGCCGCGCCATGGCGCCGTCGCAAGTGAAAGTGAACTGGCAACCGGTCACGCGCTCGGAACCCTGGAACACCACGCCGCAGGCGCTTGCCGGGAAGGCCGGATGGCGCATCCGGTTCAGGACGACTTGCGCGACGGCCCGCTGCCCGTCCAGATCGCCGCCCGCTTCGTAATAGGCGGCGTTGGCGATGCAGTCGATCGCGCGCAGGCGGTCTTCGGACGAACCGGCAAAGCGGAACGGCGCGGCCGCCGTATCGCGCACGCTGGCAAAGGGGATGGCGGCATTGATCCGCTGGGCCGCTTCACGCGCCGCATCGTCCGGCAGCCCGGCCGGAAACGCCACGGGCAGGACGGGCGGCGGCATCGTGGGGGAGGGGAGGGCGAAGGCCTGCCAGCCCCCGGTCATCCCTGCGATCATATGGGCGATGGGGGCGGCCGGGCCGGTGGTCGCGGCCAAATCTCTGCCCACCGCCCCGCTCAATGCCGAGGACCCGGGTAGCAATCCGAGCAGAAGCGGCGCCAACAGCCCCCCGGCCCGGAGCTGTGGGTTTGCCGAAAGCTCCGCCATCGCCGCGCGTATACCGCGCCGATGGCGAAACGTGGAAGACCCATGCTGGCCGAACCGTGGCGATTGCGCGCCTGTCTGTGGAATCCGGGCATTTACGTGGCAGCGAACAGCTCCGCCGGTCCAGCGCTTACGGTCATTTCGGATCATCGAGCGTGCGAAACGTCGCCGCCAGATGATCGATCAGGGCGCGCACCGCCGGCGGCAACCCGCGCCGCGTCGTGAAGACGAGGTGGACGATGCCGATCTGCCCGCCCCATTCGGGCAGGATCTGTACCATCCTTCCGGCCGCGATGTCCTGTTGGCAAATATGATCGGGCAAGAGCGCCACTCCCAGATTGCCCGCCACCGCCGTGCGCAGGGCGGCAAAATCCTCGCACGTCATGCGTGGTTGATGGCGGTGGACGGCCAGTGCGCCGTTGGGGCCGGACAAGTGCCAGGCCACCTCTCCGCTGTCGTCGGTGGAGGCCAGCGTCTGCATGTGCTGGAGGGCGTCCACGCCGGCTTCGGTCCGTTGTCCAGCCAGCAGGGGCGCGGCGACCTGCGGCCCGGCCACGAGTATGCGGCGCGACCGGCCGAGCGTGCGCATGGTCAGCGATGCATCGGTATCGAGCGAGACGCGCACGCGCAGGGCCAGGTCGATGTGTTCGGCAATGAGGTCGACGGGGCGGTCGGTGGCGATGAGTTGCAGCGTCACCTTGGGAAATCGGGCCAGAAAGTCCGGAAGGCCCGGTGACAGAACTTCGACCATTCCGCGCGGGCAACTGAAGCGCACGCGGCCCTGCGGTTCGCTGTGGGCCTGCGCCACCAGGGCTTCGGCCTGCTCCGCCTCTTCCAGCATGGCCCGGCAACGCGTGTAGAAGGCCTGGCCCACCTCGGTCACGCGGAACCGGCGGGAGGACCGCTCTATCAGCCGCGTGCCCAGGCGCTCCTCCAGGGCAGCGATGCGGCGGCTGAGCTTCGATTTCGGAACCCGCAAGGCCCGCCCTGCCGGCGCGAAGCCGCCATGCTTCACCACTTCGGCATAGTAGGCATAGTCGTTCATGTCGGGCATCGGGCAATCTCATCGTTCCATCAGTGCAACGATGAGTAGCGAATTTGCCGACTACAGCCAATATCGTTCTGGATGCATCTCCTTTTCAGCGGCGAACGGATCGCCGTCCTCAACAGGAGAATGAAAATGGCTAACAGGTTCGAAAACAAGGTCGTGGTCGTCACCGGCGGAACGACCGGTATCGGTCTTGCCGCCGCCAAGGCCTTCATCGCCGAAGGCGCCTCGGTATTCATCACCGGCCGCCGTCAGGAGGCGCTGGACGCGGCGGTCAAGGAAATCGGCGGAAAGGTCACCGGCGTTCGGGGCGACATGGGCAAGCTTGCCGATATCGATCGGCTCTACGATGCCGTGCAGCAGCAGCACGCCGCGATCGACGTGGTCTTCGCCAATGCGGGCGGCGGTGAATTCGCGGCATTGGGCGCGATCACCGAGGAGCACTATGAAAGCACCTTCGATACCAATGTGAAGGGCGTGCTGTTCACCGTGCAGAAGGCGCTGCCACTGCTGCGCGATGGGGCTGCGGTGGTGCTGACCTCTTCCACCACCAGCCTTTCGGGCACCCCGGCGTTCAGCGTCTACAGCGCGACCAAGGCGGCCGTCCGCAGCTTTGCCCGCAACTGGATCCTCGACCTCAAGGACCGGCGCATCCGCGTGAATGCGGTCAGCCCGGGGGTTACCGATACGCCGGGTGTGGACCATCTGTTCGGCAGCGGCGAGGCGGCACAGGGCACCAGGGACTACCTTGCCAGCCTGATCCCGGCCGGCCGCATCGGTCAGCCCGAGGAAATCGCCAAGGCCGTGCTGTTCCTCGCCTCCGATGATGCCAGCTTCGTCAACGGCGTCGAACTCTTCGTGGACGGCGGGCAGGTGCAGATCTGATCGGCCAATTCTTCAGGAGACAGGCAATGACCGATATCGTCCGGCAGCTCCTTCTGCGAAACCTGCACGAGGTTTTCGGCGAAGGCGATCTGATCCGCCGCAAGGCGGCGGTGGAGGAACTCTTCACGCAAGATGCCGAGTTTCACGAACCGGCCGGCATCTGGCGCGGACGTGACGCCATCAACCGGATCGCCGGCGAAATCCGCGCCACGCATCCCCACTTCCAATACACGCCGCTGCGCGAACCGGATGTGTTGGGGGCAGCGGCGGGTCGCATCCAGTGGGTGGCGGGACCGGTCGGAGCGGCCCCGGCTTATGCGGGAACCGACGTCATCGTGGTTCGCGACGGCAGGATCGCGGCGCTCTGCCTGTTCTTCGATGAAGTGGGCGCGAATATCTGATTGATAAATGGCAATCCCGCCTCGTCGCACGACGATGAGGCGGGATTGTCGTGTTCAGTCCAGGACTTGCAGACGCTTCAACACGCCTTTTTCGGCGTCTTCGGCGGCAGCGTCAGCCTTGCGGGATGATCGTAGAATGCATCGGCCGCGATCCGATGGCTGGGTGAATAGACTTCCGCCAATACCGCATAGAGCTGCGGGTCATGATCCTGCAAATCTGCCGCCGAGACGACGATTTTGTTGCCGGTCCGATAGGCTTTGTTGGAATTGAACCAGAATTGCGTGCCTTCGGCCCAGTATTCCTGCGCCGTTACCGATGCATAGTCATCCTTCCACAGTCCCTGATCCAGCGCATGACGATAGGCTGCCTGAACCCGCGCATAGAGCGCCGGATCGACCGTCTCGATCGCGGAAAGTATGTTGTGGGAGAATTCGTGCACCAGGATGTTCTCGCCGAAATAGCGCGTTCCCGGAATCGCGAGGAGGTTTTCGGCCGCCCCCGTCGTATAGAGCCCGCCCATTCCGCGTGCGCGGCTATTCCAGTATTCCGCATCGGTCATGGCGGCGATCTGGGCGTAGTTCTTGCGCTCGCAGGGGGTGAGCCGTTCGTCGTCGATCGCCGGCTTCTTCCAGTCCCGCTGTTCCGGCAGGTCCATGGTGCCTTCGTCGATCGCCATCACGCCGACGCGCGCGCCGCTGCGGACCAGTTCGCGGCGGATATCGGGACGTTCGCTGGTTTCGGCCAGCACGATATCGCGCGCAATTCGCAATGCCTTGTCCGGCACTTTGGCGGAGGAGACGACGGGGATGCCATCCGCGTCCAGGAACTTGCGGTAGAAGGGATCAAGCCCCAGCGAAGCCGGAACCGGGCCGACCGCATCACCGGGAACGGCATCGGCCTTTTGCACCGGGGCGGCAGCGGCGGACAGGGCCCAGATCGAAAGCGTCAGTACAAGGCGCCGTGCAGGTCTGGCGATCATGCGGGGGACTTTCGGTAAAAAGGGGAAGCCCCGGATCCGCAGAGGCGGATCCGGGGCTCGATCATTGCGTCCCGCCGCTGTCAGCGGTGGAAGCGCAGGCTGAGGAAGAACGTCCGCCCGATCACGTCGTAGACGCCCGACTGGTAGCTCAACTCGAAGTTCGCGCCGCCGGCCTCGGCACCCGGAATGCGTGGGGGCTTGCGGTCGAACGCGTTGTTGAGGCCACCCGACAGTTCAAGGAAGTTTGTCAGCGGGACAGAGGCCGAGAAGTCGTTGTAGAAGACGTTCGGCGTCCAGACCTGGCTGTACTTGTCGGACGTGATCGAGGTGCTGGCCTTCATCGGCGAGAAGTGGCGCAGCGTCCACGTGAAGTTGAACCCTTCACGCGAATAGTTCGTGCGCACCACGCCCTTCCACTTGGGCGAGCCGAACACGCCGGCATATTCGGTGATCGAGTTCGGATCGGCCGGGTCCAGCGTGTAGCGGCGATTGAGCAGGCGCGTGTAGTTCGCATCGATCGACAGCGTGCCCGCATTGGCGCCAAGGCCGATGCGTTCCAGCGGCAGCGAATAGGCCAGGCCGAAATCGATGCCGCGCGTCAGGTACTGCGCCAGATTCAGCTTTTGCGTTTTCACCGATTCCAGATTGCCGTTGGCATCGCGCTGGATCAGCGGGCAGAAGATGTTGTCCAGCGTGGGCTGGTCCACGCACTTCTCGATCAGGGTCTGCGCGCCGAAGGCGTCGATCGCGTTGCGCAGGTCGATATTGTAGTAGTCCACCGTGAACGAGAAGCCCGGCACGAAGCGCGGCTGGAACACCGCGCCCAGGGTCAGCGTCTTGGCGGTTTCCGGCTTCAGGTCGAGGTTGCCGCTCGAAATGATGTCGCGATAGAGCCAGTAGCTGGCGGTATCGGCCGGATGGATCGCCGCGCAGTTGGCGGCGGTGTACTGGGTACGGGTGGCGCGGTTCGCCAGATTGTAGGTGTTGCAGGGATCGGTAACCCACAGGCCCGAGATGCTGTTGGCGGTATAAAGCTCACCGATGTTCGGCGCGCGCACGGCCTGGCCATAGGTGGCGCGGAAGCGGATATCGCGAATGGGCGCCCATTCGCCGCCGAACTTCCAGGTCGTGGTCGAACCGGCGGTGCTGTAATCCGACAGACGCAGCGCGCCGTCGACCGACAGCGTTTCGAAGAACGGCACGGCCTTCAGGATCGGCACGTGGAGTTCGCCGTAGACTTCCTTGACCGAATACTTGCCGACCAGCGTGCTGGCGGTGGTGCCGATCGAGGGATCGTAGAGCGGGCTGTCGGGATTGTATTCGGGGATCGCGCCGATATCGTTGCGTTCCTTGCGGTATTCCGCACCCAGCACCATCTGCACCGCGCCGCCCGGCAGATCGAACAGACCGCCCGAGACGTAGCCCGAAAGCACCTGCTGGGTCAGCGTCGATTTCGACCAGTGGGAGGTATAGGTGATGTAGTCGATCATCTGCGGCGTCAGCGTGACCAGCGGATTGATCGGCACGCAGCCGTTGCCCGGATCGTCCAGCGTGCTGCGGCAGATGGCGTTGCCGTTGGCGTCGGTCGTGCTGTCCAGCCCCATGTACCAGCGGTCATAGGCGGTGGAGTTCACGTCGCGCACGCGCTGACTGGTCTTGCCGTAGGAATAGTAGGTCGAATAGTTCCACGGCTTGTTGAACAGCGTGAAATCGCCGTCCGCGCCGGCCACGGCCTGGAACAGCGTGCGGTCGTAATCGGTGCGCGGTGCCGGCAGTTCCATGAAGCGGCGGGCGAACTGGACGCCGCCGTCGGGCACGGAGCCGCCGCTGGCGGCGCGGATCTCGTCGGTGATGTAGGGGCTGTCCGCCGGCACCACGTCGGTGCCGAAAGCCGTCATCTGCAGGAAGCCCGCCTGCGACGTGTTGTGCGCATAGGTGGCGTTGGCATAGAGCTTGAGCGCGTCGCTCACCTCGAAACTGGCGGAGGCGCGAGTGTTGATGCGCTGCGAGGGGACGGAGAGGAACCAGCCGTCATAGCGGCCATTGTACTCGCCGCCGTCGGTCAGCAGGGTGCCCAGCGGATCGGTTGCGGTGTCGAGGTTGGTGGGAACGGCATTGACGAAGCCGCCGGGGCCAAGGATCGGATCGCGCAGCGCGCCGGTGGCGCGGTCTACCGAATAGAGCTTGCCGCCCAGCACCAGCTGCGCCGCGTCCGCGCTGTTGATGTTGCGGACGTGGTCCTGCACGAAATAGGGGGTGCTGCTGCTGGTGCGGGCGTAGATCGGGTATCCGTCCGCTGTCCACGGCCGGTCGGATCCGCTGACGGTGCCGGGCGTGTTCTCGAAGAAGCCGTAGACCGTCACGTTGCCGCGATTGTCCGCGAAATTGGCGCCGGCCAGCATGTCGAACCCATAGGTGTCCATGTCGCCGCGCGTCGATGCGCTGTAGCGGGTGTTCGCCTCGATCCCGGAGAAGTCCTTCTTCAGGATGAAGTTGGCAACGCCGGCCACAGCATCCGCGCCGTAGAGCGCCGATGCGCCGCCGGTGATCACTTCCACGCGCTGGACAAGGCTGGAGGGAATATTGCTGAGGTCGACCGCCGAAGTACCGGGAATCGCGGCAACCTGGCGGCGCCCATCCACCAGCACCAGCGTGCGCTGCGTGCCCATGCCGCGCAAGTCGAGTGCGTTGACGCCGGCATTGCCGGCAAGGTTGCTGGTCTGGTTGGTCTGCGTGATGGACAGTGCCGGAAGCTGGTTGACCACATCGGCAATGTTCTGCGTGCCGGCGGCCTTGATCTGCCCGGCATCGACTACCGCGATCGGCGATGGGCTGTCCGCGGCGGCGCGGCGAATGCGCGAACCGGTGACGACGATATCGTCCGCCCGCGCTGCGGCAGGCTGGTCATCGGGGTCGGCGGGAAGTGTCTGGGCGAATGCCGCCGTGCTGATGCCGAAACTGCTCAGCATCAAAAGCGTGCGCAGGCGGGCCGCGGAGGACCTCTGAAATGTCATTGATGTTGCTCCCTGTTCTACATGGTTGCCCCATGTAGTACACGGTATACGATATCTTAAATCAGTTTGTGTCAAGCAGGTTTCGCCATCGTTGCGATCATGTCTGCAACCTGCAAAGGATTGTAATCCTGTTGCGTGACGGCGTGCGGAACTGGTGAGACGATCTTCGCGCGCATGGACGGATGAACGGGCCGTTCCGCGTCACAAGCACTTGCAGGTGCGGCGCATTCCTGCGCAAACCCAAAGTCCAAGAGGCAAGGGAAGAGGAAAGCGCCGTGCATAGGATCGGCTGGATGGTCATGGCCCTGGTGGCCACGGTTTCGCTGGCAGTCGTCGCGCTATCGCGCGGGGAGCCGATCAATGCCTTGTGGATCCTGATCGCGGCCGTCTGTTCCTTCCTGGTCGCCTACCGCTTCTATGCACGCTTCATCGCCAGCCGGGTCATGCGGCTCGACCCCGCGCGACCAACTCCGGCGATCTACCGCGCGGACGGGCTGGACTATGTGGCGACCGACCGGCGCGTGCTGTTCGGGCACCACTTTGCCGCCATTGCCGGAGCTGGCCCGCTGGTGGGGCCAGTGCTGGCCGCGCAGATGGGCTATCTGCCGGGCACCTTGTGGATCATCGTGGGCGTGGTGCTGGCCGGCGCGGTGCAGGATTTCATGGTGCTGTTCGTCTCCATGCGGCGCGACGGGCGCTCGCTGGGCGAACTCGTGCGGATGGAAATGGGCCAGGCGGCGGGCGTCATCGCGCTGTTCGGCGCGTTCCTGATCATGATCATCATCCTTGCGGTGCTGGCGCTGATCGTCGTCAAGGCGCTGGCGGCCAGCCCGTGGGGCCTGTTCACCGTGGCCGCGACAGTGCCGTTGGCGCTGCTGATGGGCGGTTATACGCGCTGGGTCCGGCCGGGGCGGATCGGCGAAGTCTCGATACTGGGGCTGATCGGGCTGATATTTGCGCTGATCTGCGGGCAGTGGGTGGCGCAGTCGCCGTTCTGGGGCCCGCTGTTCACGCTGACGCCGATCCAGCTCTGCTGGATTCTCATCGGGTACGGCGCGATTGCTTCGGTACTGCCGGTCTGGCTGCTGCTGGCCCCGCGCGACTATCTTTCGACGTTCCTGAAGATCGGCGCGATCTGCGCGCTGGCTGTCGGCATCGTCATCATGGCGCCGCCGCTGCGGATGCCCGCGCTGACCGCGTTCGCCGCCCATGGCGGACCGGTGTGGTCCGGCGCGCTGTTTCCGTTCCTGTTCATCACCATCGCTTGCGGCGCGGTTTCCGGCTTTCACGCCCTGATCGCCAGCGGCACCACGCCGAAGCTGATCGCCACCGAGGCGGATGCGCCGATGATCGGTTATGGCGCGATGCTGATGGAAGCCTTCGTGGCGATCATGGCGCTGATCGGTGCCTCCATCCTTGATCCCGGTATCTATTTCGCCATGAACAGCCCGGCCGCCGTGATCGGCACGGAGCCGCATCAGGTGGCGCAGGCGGTCACCGCCATGGGCTATCCACTGTCGGCCGACACGCTGGTGCAGACCGCGCGCGATCTGGGCGAGCACACGATCATCTCGCGCGCGGGCGGTGCGCCCACTTTGGCCGTCGCCATGGCCGAAATCTTCTCGCACGTGGTCGGCGGCCCGGCGATGAAGGCGTTCTGGTACCACTTCGCCATCCTGTTCGAGGCGCTGTTCATCCTCACCGCGGTCGATGCCGGTACACGCGCCGGGCGGTTCATGCTGCAGGACCTGATCGCCATCGCCGCGCCGCGTTTCGGCAAGAATGAGGGCATGGTCCCAGGCCTTGTCGCCACGGGCCTGTGCGTCGCGGCCTGGGGCTTTTTCCTGCATCAAGGCGTGTCCGATCCGCTGGGCGGGGTGAACACGCTGTGGCCGGTGTTCGGTATCGCCAACCAGATGCTCGCGGCGATCGCGCTGATGCTGGGGACGGTGGTGCTGTTCCGCATGAAGCAGGACCGCTACGTCTGGGTGACGGCTCTGCCGGCGGCATGGCTGCTGCTGTGCACCGGCACCGCCGGATGGCTGAAGCTGTTCGCGGCCGATCCGAAAGTCGGCTTCCTTGCCCACGCCGCGAAGTTCCAGACGGCTGCCGATGCGGGGCAAGTGCTGGCGCCAGCCAAGTCGCTTGCCGAAATGCGGCAGGTCATCTTCAACGACCGCATCGACGCCGCGCTCGTCGCGGTATTCCTGGCGGTGGTGCTGGCGCTGCTGGTGTTCAGCCTGCGTACCTGCATCGCCTCCCGACGCAGTGCGGTGCCGACCACCAGCGAAGTGGTGGGAACGGCGGTGACGGCATGAGCGGGCTGTTCACCACGCTACGCCGGTCGCTGCATTTGATGGTCGGCCTGCCCGATTACGAGGATTACCTCGCCCACATGCGCGCGCATCATCCCGAGCGGCCGGTGATGGACCGCGTTGCGTTCTTCCGCGATCGGCAGGAGGCGCGCTATGGCGGCAAGAACGGCGGACGCTGCTGCTGAGAAGCTGTTTGGAAAATGCCCTGGGGGGCATTTTCTTGGCGGCACCGGCCCGCTCCCCCACCCGACCACCCACAGGATACTACCGTTGGGCGGTCGGGTGGGGGAGCGGGCCGGTGCCGCGAAATTCGCTTTCAGCGAATTTCCAAAACGACGCTGGGCGCGCCAAACAAAATCGTGGAGCGGTTAACTAACCCTGCGGGTAATCCCGATGGAAATCGTTCGGCCAGTGAAAATTGGTATGCGTGATCGTCACGCTGAAATCGGTGGAGGTGACCTGGTGCCACCAGCCCAGCGGGATGAACAGCGCCTCGCCCGCCATCAGGTCGACCTGATGCACGCGCATTCCTTTCAACGAGGGAAAGCGCATGGTCAGGTCCGGCTCGGCCAGGTCCCTGATTTCGCTATAGACGTGAAAGTCATTGTGAATGCGCGGGGTTTCCAGCGGGCTGGCCAGCAGAATCCGTTTGCTGCCGGCCAGTTGCAGCAGAAGGTTGTTGGTCAGATCGTGGTGTAGCGGGGTGAACGTGCCCAGCGGCCCGATCCATGTCATGCCGTGCGGGCGATCGGTTTCGCGCGTCAGGAACTTGTCCAGAAAGCCCAGATCCGCGTTCAGCGGCGCCAGCGCTTCGGCGTTCGCCCCGGCATTGTAGGCAGTGAGGTAGAGATCGTTGCCGGCGCCGGGCGCGCAGATGCGATCGATGAAGGCATCGAAGGGCATGGCGGTGGTGTGGGCATCCATCTTGCGTTCGAAATCCGGATTGCCGCTGCGTCCCGCCTGCACTTCCACCGGAGCGGGACCGATCTTCGCCTTCAGATATTCCGGCGTCCAGCGGTGCAGGGCCGGCCAATCGTCCAATTCGCCGGTGATCAGCGCCGGCCAGTTGGCTGCATAGTGGCGATCGAGGAACGCCTGCTGGTCGATCGCTTCGTAGCGAGGGATCTGACGGTTGTGGGACAGCGTGCCCAGCCGCTGGACGGATTGCATGATCCATTCAAGCTTGCCGGACGGTGGTTGCGATACCTGCCGCCCGGCATTGGCGCGCGCGGCGCCGGCGTGCGGGCATGCCGAAGGCGGCGGCGCGGTGTCGGCATGGGCAGGGCCTGAATGGAAGGCCTCCGCCCCCTTGAATTCGGCAAGCCGCAACTTGGTCCGGTGATCGGCAGGGCCGCGCGCGCCGGAGGAATAGGTGCCGCGAAAGTAGTACTTCTGCCACTTGTCCGCCGGTGCCGACGGTGGATCGGCCGCCATCCGGGCGTGAAAGGCATCGCGGCCGGCGCTCCACGCCTCGAACTGCGCCTTGAGTTCGGGCGCTTCCTCGATCGGGCGGATCTCCGGCACCACGTGTTCGATCATGGTGCGGCCGATCGGGAAGAGGAAGCAGAACGGTTCGTTCTCTTCAAAGCGGATCACGTGGTTGGGGCGGGTGAAGCGCCAGTTCATCGTGAAGCTGTAGGGCGACCAATCGGTCTCGATCAGGCCGGAAAGCGGCGCGATCCCGTCCTTGGCGGCATTGGGCGGCCCGCCGGCCCAGAGGTTGATGCCCGGTTCGGTGCGGAACAGCCCCTCGACATGGAAGGTCAGCACGCCTGCCCCGAACAGGGCCACCGGCAATGACTCCCGCGCATGTCCGGCATCGGGGCGAATGAGAACGTCTTCGGGCGCGCTGCCGCCGTTCCATTCGGCTTCGAAGCCGACCGGGCTCAGGATTTCCCACCCGTGCGAATTGGCGATGTCCAGCGGCAGGCAGCGATAGGCGAAGCGTTCCGGCGTGGCATCCATCCAGCCGCGCGTCTGCGAAGCGGCGCGGATGCGCGGCTTCCATCCCGAATAGACGTAGCAGGTTAGCTTCATTGCAGGCGATGACCCCCTGATGGCGGCGCGTTCAGGCAGCACCATGGTAATCCGGAAAGCGGCAAACGGAAGGGCCCTGTCCCCTTGCCCCCTACCAGACGATGCGCAGCCCGATATTGCCGCCGATGGCGTCGTACTTCCCTTGTGCCAGTCCCTTGGCCCAATCGACCCCGGCGTGAAGTCCGATGCCGGGCCGGAGCATGGTGGTGAAGCCGGTTCCCAGTTTCAGCGTCGTGCTCTCGCTCTGCAGTTCCACGACATTGGTGTTGAACAGGATGTCGTTTCTCCCTGCGAAGTTGTGCCAGAGGTCGACGTGGAGGAAGGGCTGGAAAAATGCCGTTTCCGTGGTCGCCACATGTTCGATCCGCGCGGTGAGGCGGCCGGTATAGGTGGTGACGTCGTCGAAATTGATGGTCGCGTAGAGGTCCGCAGTGGGATCCAGCGATACGTTCTGGACGATGAACTGGCCCTGCGTTTCCAGCGTCCAGTCGTCCGCCAGCCTGATCGGATAGCCCGCCTCTGCGGAGAACAGGTAGGAGTGGCCGTTGAACCGCGCATTCACATCGCGATAGGAACCGCCACGGCCGGACAGCCAGGAATACATGCCGACAAGGTCCACGTACCACTGGTTGCTGCCGATATAAGTGGCATAGCCGCCGGCATTCTCCGATTTCAGGTTCATGCTGCCGGCCACCGCGTCCTGCACGCCCAGCACATTGCCGCGCGTGGTGCCCGACGCTTCGCTGTGGGCATAGAACGCGCCGAAGCGCACTTGCCGGCCATCGTCGTAGTTGCGCGAATAGATGTCGAAGCCTGCCTGGATGCCCCAGACATGGCCGTCGAACGTCGGCGCCAGCTGGTAATCAGCCCGCACGACGGTCTGGTCGGCGGTCTGCTTGCGACTGTCTCCATAGAGGCGTCCCCAGACCGACGGAGCAATGCCGTCGCCCGATTTGATCAGCTGGTCGCCCTGTCGCTCATGGAAGGTTCCCAGCACGCCCAGGCCCAGTTCCTGCGCGATAGCCGGGACCAGCGAATAGGAGGGGATCTCCGGCCGGATGGTTGGAATCGGTGTGGGTACGGGCGTTGGAACGGGCGTTGGCGTTGGTGTGGGAGGTGGCGTTGGAGTGGGCGTGGGAACCGGAGTCGGGGTGGGGGTTGGCGGCGGCGTGGGCGTTGGTGTGGGTGTCGGCGTAGGAACGGGTACGGGCGTGGGGGTAGGCGTTGGCGTTGGCGTTGGCGTCGGGACTGGCACGGGCGTTGGCGTCGGAACCGGCACCGGAGTTGGTGTCGGGACTGGCACGGGCGTTGGCGTCGGAACCGGCACCGGAGTTGGTGTCGGGACTGGCACGGGCGTTGGTGTCGGGACTGGCACGGGCGTTGGTGTCGGAACCGGCACGGGCGTTGGCGTCGGAACCGGCACCGGAGTTGGTGTCGGGACTGGCACGGGCGTTGGTGTCGGCACCGGCACGGGCGTTGGTGTCGGCACCGGCACGGGCGTTGGTGTCGGCACCGGCACGGGCGTTGGTGTCGGAACCGGCACGGGCGTTGGTGTTGGGACTGGCACGGGCGTTGGTGTCGGCACCGGTACAGGCGTTGGCGTCGGGGCGGTAATGATCTCGGAGCGGAGGAACCAGCTGTCCTCGGTGCCGGCCGTCACGCCGCCACGGTAAAGCTCGTATTCGTAGACGCCCGCCGCCACCGGTCCTGCCAGTGAGAAGGCGCCGGTTGCGGTCTGGGCGCCATTGGCGGCGTCGACCACCCGGATGCCATCCGCCGTCGTCAGATCGCCCATTCCGTTGACATTGGTGATGCTGATGGCCGTCGTGCCATAGCCTTGCGCGCCCGCGCCGCTGATCACCAGCCGGTCGGAGGGCGAATTGTCGTCCCCCAGCTGCGTCTGCAGCGCCAGCCGGCCTCCGCCGCCATAGTAATTGCCGTAAACCGCAAAACGGTCGGTCACGCTGTCACCGGCGTTCGTCAGGTCGATCAGGCCGTAGTTGGCAACCGTCACCAGGCTCTGCGACTGGCTGGCCATCACGCTGTGCGTGCCGCCGCCCGCGTAGACGGTGCTGGTGCCATCGATGGTGAGCCGCCCGGTACCGGTGCCGGAATCGCCCAGCCGCAATGTCGCGTAGTTGGAAAAGGTCAGCGAGGATCCGCTGATCAGGTCGATCTCTTCCCAGTTGTAGAAGCGGGAAACGCTGTCGCCTGCCGTCTGGTAGAAAATCAGTCGATCGTCACCCAGGCCACCGTCGATCGAACATGTTGTTGGCCATGTTGGATGGCGTGAGCTGGAAGAACAGGGCCGTGTCATCGTCATTGCCCATGTCGATCGCATTCATCGTCCCGCCCGACCAGTAAAGCAGGTCGTTGCCATCCTGCGTCTGCAGCGGATTGGTCAGCGTGCCGCCGGACATCACGGCGAAATCCTGCCCGGCCCCCAGCATCACGTTGCCGTTGATCTCTCCCCCCAGCATCATGAACACGTCGTTGCCGTTGCCGGTGTTGACGCCGGTGCTGATGCCCCGTTGCGGGCCCAGCAGAGTGTTGACGCTCCCCACGCGGTTGATCACCACATCGTTGCCGTCCCCCGTGTCCACGGCGCCGCTGATGTTCCCGGCATTGTCGATGAAATCCGCCGACGCGCCGGTGCTGCGTATGCTGTTGGAAATCAGTCCGGTATTCTGGACGAACACGTTGCCGTTGCTGTTGAAATTCACGTTGCCGTTGATCGTGGCGACATTGAACAGCGTGTTCTGCCCATCGCCATCGATCTCTACCGCATTGAGCACGGACCGGTTGACGACGAAGTTCGCGCTGGTGCCGTTCAGCAGCAGTTGGCCGTTGATGACGCCGGAATTGTCCAGCGAATTGTCGCTGCCGACGATATTGACCGACTGGATGCTGCGGCCGCTACCGATCGAGATGTCGTTGATGCCGGTGCCGTTGATCTGCACCGACCCGTTCATGTTACCGTTCTGATAGAATACGATGCGGCCCGCACCGGCGCCGATCAGGTTGCCGTTGATGACGCCGTCGTTGTTCAGCGTCTTGGTGAAACCGGCAGTGCCGTCCAGCGTGACGGCATCGGGAAAGTTCTGGATCGATCCGGCATTGTGGATCAGCACATCGCCGCTGCCCAGCGCCTGTAGCGGGCCGTTCAGCGTGGCGCCGGCCTCGATCTCCTCGATCGCGTCGACGTTGCTGGACGAATACCCGCCGTTGACGAAGCCTGAGCATGTCACGACGCCCGACGCATCCAGCACGCATTGCTGCGCCCGGGCCTCGTGCGCCGCGCAGGGCAGAAGCACCGTCGTGGCGGCAGCGCCGAGCAGGGCGCGCCGAAAGCTCTGACGTGAATTGCAAATGGGTTCCGGCGCGGATGGCCGCGCACGTAGAGTTCGGCCTTGACCCGTCGAATGTGAAATCGATTCGGCCACGTTGCCTCCTGCGATTAACATCGGAAATGCCGCATGGGATCGCCCTGAGTCGATCACCGCTCTCTATGTGAATAAAACGATATGATATTCAATGAAATATCGACGAGATGTTCAAATTTTCTGGAACGATCTATTGTGTATTGTATGTCGATTTAGGTAACGTGTCTGCGTGCGTAGCGGTGTCTGCCTGCGGTTCGGAATGGTTTACTAGGTCTTCATCAAGATCGCTGGCCGCTCGGCGCGGTGCCATCGTTGCCAACGATGGCCGTCGCCGCCATACATTTCGAATGCCGACATGAAGGGAGCGTCATGAAGAGGGCCCATTTTCTTCTGCCCCTGGCCGCCGCATTGGCCGCCTGCCAGACCCCGTCCGCGCCGCAAGGTTCAGGCCCGCAAAGTTCAACTCCTGGGGGCTCCGGCGAAACGGAGGCGACGAAAGGGATGGTCACGCTGACCGGACATGCCACCTACCGCGAACGGATCGCGCTGCCGCCCGACGCCCGTCTGTCGGTCGCGATCGCCGACGTCAGCCGGATGGACACCGCCGCGCCGGTGATCGCCTCGACCGAGTTCGCCACCGAGGGGTGGCAAGTGCCGTTGGCCTTCACGCTGGACTACGACGCGTCGAAGATCGATCCGCGTGGACGCTATGCCGTATCGGCCCGGATCACTGATGGCGCGGGCCAGCTTGTCTGGATAACTGACACGCACACATCCCTGCCGGCGCCAGGGCAGGCGGTGGAATTGATGCTGGTGCGCGTTCAGCGATGAGCCTTGCAGCGCGTTTGGAAATTCGCTGAAGGCGCATTTGCGGAGTCTCTCAGCAGAGCGAGCGCATGGCCATGATGACGATATTGCCGCGGTCCAGCCGCTGCTGCGTCGTCGGCCAGCCCGTCGCCAGCACTGCGACGGGAAGCGAGAGCAGCACCGCGCAGCAGCCGATCAGGATGAGCTTGGGATGTCCGCCCAAGCCCTGCCGCAATCCGCGCCGCAACCGTCTCCACCATGCGACGACAGCCGCCACGGTGAATGCCACAAGGCCGCAGCACAACATCGTCAGGCCCTTGCGGTAGCGACCGCGCGGGTGCGGCCGTCGTCGGGATAGCTGTCGTGCCGCTTCACCCAGTCGCCCAGATTGCCGCCTTCCGGTTCGTTGCGGCCCTTGGGCGCCATGTCCAGCCAGCCGTAGGCGGGCAGGGTGGTTTCGTTGCCGCGCGCGTAACTGGAATAGGTGTGATAGATCGCCCCGTCCTCGTCGCGCAGGAATGCGCTGGCACCGGGCAGTTCGCCGATTTCGGGATCGGGCTGCTGCTGGAAATTGTAGAATACGCCGTTCCGCCGTTCTTCTTCGGTGAAAGAGACGTGGAAGTCGTGATTGAACGTGTTCCCGCCGGACGAAACCCAATCGAAATCCCAGCCCATGCGCCGGCGATAGGCTTCCAGCTTTTCGATCGGCGCGCGAGATACGGCGACCCAGCTGAGATCGTTATGCTCGAAATGGCGGCGCGCACCGTCCACCTGGTCCGAGAGGAAGGAACAGCCGGTGCAGCCCTCGTTCCAGTCTGGCCCGAACATGAAGTGATAGATGATCAGCTGGCTGCGGCCGTCGAACAGTTCGGCCAGGGTGACCGGACCATGCCGTCCTTCGAAGACGTAGTCCTTCTCGATCCGCACCCAAGGCAGTGCGCGGCGCTTTTCCGTCAGTCGATCACGCTCGCGCGTCCAGGCCTTTTCTTCGGCCAGCAACGCGCGCGAGGCTTCGATCCATTCGGCTTGCGATACGATTTCATGCTTCATCGTCCGTCTCCACGACTTGCGCAAAATGGCGCACCAGTTTGTCGAGCGAGCCGCTCCAGCCCTCTGCGTGGCTGTCGCGCGACACCTCGTTCTTCAATCGGGCATGGGTGAAAGTCAGTTCGGTGCCGGTTTCTATCGGCCGCAGATCGATCTCGATCCGCGAAACCGCGCCGTCTTCCTCGGGTTCGCCGCCGGTGGTCCAGCGAAAGCTCATCACCAGGCGAACAGGGCGTTCCACTTCCAGGTACTCGCCGTCGCTTTCGTGCTCGGTGCCGTCCAGCATGCGGAAGCGCACCCGGCATCGCCCGCCGACCCGCACGTCGGTTCGCGCCAGCAGCACGGGGCCATCGTCCGGCCCCCACCACGCCGCGATGCCTTCGGGCCGGGTCATGGCATCGAACACGATCGAGGGTCGCGCCGCGATGCGGCGGACGAGGGTCAGCGAAGTCATCGACCTTTTCCCTTCGTTTCGATTTCACGCGCCTTGGCCTCTTCGGCTTCGGCATAGGCGGCCAGACGGTCGAGGCTGGCCGACCAGAAGCGTTCGTACCGGCGCAACCAGTTCATCGCTTCCTCCATCGGTTCGGGCGCCAGCCGGACCGATACCGTGCGCCCTTGCTTCGTCCGTGTGATCAGGCCGGCATCGCTCAGGACGTCGAGGTGCTTCATCACCGCCGGCAGCTTGATCGCGAACGGTTCGGCCAGCTGGCTGACGGACAGGCCGTCATGCCCTTCCAGCCGCGTCAGGATCGCCCGGCGGGTGGGATCGACCAGCGCCGCGAAGGTGCGGTCGAGACTCGAGTCCTGAAACTTCACCATGTGGTGAACAATCTGCCTCGCCGGCACAGGTGTCAAGTGCGCGAAGTCGGCCGCGCGGCCAAATCCGAACGCGGGCAATCGTGATGCGGCAGAAGACCGGTCGCCCTGCTCGGCTTACCCGGATCGAGCCTTCAGGCTGGTGCGCTGAGAGCCTTCTTTCACGGCGATGACGTACTCTCTGGCAACCTCTCCGGCAACGTGAGACTGCTTCAATTCTGGCAACTTCCAGCGCAGCCCGTTCCTGTCCGAGATGCGGATCCTCAAGGTACGGGCTGGACCGGCGGAGTGCTCGATCTCGAACGCGAATTGGTCGAGCCGAGAATTGACCCGGATCGGCGTATCCGCCGCGAACCGGGCGTCGTCCAGCAACTGGATATCAAGCGCGCGCTCTCCAAGCCGCGCATGAAAGCGCCGGCGCACACCGTCGCGGGGATGGATCAGAAGGTGGCCACCGCGCTCTTCCAGCACGCCGGAAAGAGCGATACGGCCGAACAGGTCGTCATCGACCAGCGTGGTGGCCGCCGCACGCAGGGCACCGCAGAAGCCAAGGTCGATCTCGCAGGAATAGTACCACGATCCATGCCGATTGGGCTGGTCGAGCCATGTCTCGGCCAATGCCGCAGGTTCGAAGCCGCCGCCCGCGCCGCCGTCGTTGGCCTTTCCGGGATACCAGTAACCATAGCCGCTTTCCGGCGTGCCGCTATTCAGTAACGCCCAGCTGCTCAACGCCGAAGCGTGACCGAGCCGCAGCAGCGGACGGTCGCCGGAGGTATCGTTCAGTGCATAATCGAGAATGGCCCAACCGCCCATCTGCGCCATGTAGCTTAGCGTATAGGCATCGCCTGCCTGCGCCCGGTAATCGCTACCCAGGGTGTAGTACGCGGGTTGCAGCCATCCCCGGCAGAACAGGTTGGCATCCATTTGACGCTTGGCGAAAGCGCGCGCCCGTTCGCGTGGGAAGCGGTCCGGCCGATCCAGTGCATAGCGGGAGATCGCCTGCGTCGATTCGAAGCCGGTGGAATCGAATGCATATTCCGAGGCGAAGAGATCTTCGACCTCGTTCACGAAGTGGGCGACCTTGTGCTCCCAGTGCCCGGCCAGTTCGTCTGCCTGCGCCATACGGCCTTCGCGGCGCAGGGCCTCGATCACGTCGGGAATGACCAGTTCGTTGTAGAATCCGGTGGAATCCGCTTCCCAGCCGACGATCTCCTTGGGGATCACGAACATGGCCCGCGCAGTGCCGAAGGCGCGTTCGAGATAGTCGGCCGCGGTCAGGCGTGTGTGGAAGCCGTGCCGGTCGCGCGCGATGCGATAGAGCGCGAAATACATCAGCGTGATGTGCGGGTAGTCGTAAGGCCGCCAGAAGTGCTTTTGGCCCTTGTCACCCGGATCGGCACTGTCGCGGTTCCGCTTCCAGTCTGGAATGCCGTAGAGCGCGTAAGGCCATGGCTCTTCGGTCGTGCGCTGAAGCCCGCCCCAGACGAAGTGTTCGACATAATCGTCCAACGCGTCGATTTCCGCCTGTACCGGATATTCCGCGTTCTTGGCGGCAAGGAAGGCGGGCTTGGAGAGGCCCGGGTCATCGCAGGTCACTTCGTAGATGCGCCAGCCCTTGATCCGGTCGTAATTGTCCGGGCCGAGAAGGGTTTCGCTCTCCATGTTCCACTCGGCCAGCAGGCCGTCGTACCACTTCGCCGGATCGCGATGACGGTGCGCGGCGATGAAGGCCCCGCGCTTGGCGATCATCGTCTCGACCGGTTCGGTCACGAAGAATTCCAGCGTGGTCCGTCCCCCGTCCGCCTGATGCAGCGTGACGTGGTTTTCGCCGAGGCGGGCGAAGCGCAGGCGAAAGAGCGTCCGCCCGGCGCGTTCGCCGAGCGGTGTCAATTGGGTTTCCGCGGGGTGTTCGGGCTCCAGCCGGACGACCGATACGCTCGAACCCAGCGAAAGCGTCACGTCCAGATCGGTAGGTACGGTCATGCCCGGCACGACTTCGACGTCGATCAGCCCGTGCTCCGCGATGGTCCGGCGCATTGCGGCGTAACCGTCCACGAGCAGAAAACGAACGCCTCTTTCGGCGGTTTTCCCTGGTGCCAGGGTAAGGCTGGTGGCAGGCAGGCGCCAGCGCGATCCGGCCGCCCTGACGGCGGTGACTTCGGCGGCGGCGTGGAAAAAGACCCGGTAGAGGTCCGGCGAATCCTTGGGCGCGTCCCAGTATTCAAGCGCGGCCCCTTTCTCCGGGAGCATGGCCAGCCACGGTGTCAGGCTGTCCCGGCGCTGCCAGAAAATGTGCGAACTGCGTCCGGAAATGAAGCTGTGCTTGAGAACGGCGTTGGGATCGTCTTTCGCCGCGTGGATCATGTTGATCGGCAGCGGCAGGGCAAGATCGCCGAATTCGATCGGCAAGGTCGTCTCGTTGGAAAGCGTCAGGGTGAGGTGTAGCCCGTCGGCTTCAAGCGCGAAACCGCAAGTGACGAAGATGCCCGAAGCCAGGAGATAGCGCGCCTCCAGCCCATTCGCGGTCTGCCTGACATGCTCGGGCGCCTGCGTACGCGTTTCGAAGCGCTGCCACGGGCCATCGGCGATGCGATAGGTTCCGGAAGCATTGCCCACAGCGGCGCCCGCATGGATGAAATCTCCCGGTACGACCTTCGCGTCGGCAGAAAGGCTCGTCACGCGGCCGCCATCGAAGCCCAGCCTGAAGGGCTTTCCCGGGCCTGCGAGTATGGAGCTGACCTTCCTCGCCGCAAGCGGAGGCGACGATGCAGCCAGCAGCGGCGTCTGTAGCACGGGTAGGAATACGCCCGCCAGTCCCGCGCGGATCAACCCCCGTCGATCAAGCGGGCCATGCGGCTTGGTGCGGAGCTGGCGGCGTGGGATGGAGCGGCTTTCAGGCGATCGGTTGAGTACATCATCGTCAGCACTGTCCAAGGCTCATCTCCGTCGAATGGAGATAGGTATATCGTATAATATCCCTCAGGCAATGACGATGATGCCCTTGGCGGGCTTGCTGGCGAAGAAGCCTTTCATAGTCGATGCGACCAGATCGCAATCCGATGCGACCGCGAAGCGCTTCGCGATCACATGTCCCGTTCCCATCACCACGGCTGGGCGTCCCAGCGTGTTTCGCGCGATTGTGTCTTTGTTATTGCAAACGATGCGCAATAGCGTATTGGCCCGCCGTGTTTTCACGGGGGTTCAATTGCAGACGAAATCAGCATCGCGTCGTCGCTTCGGCAGGGCACTTGCCGGCGTTTCCATTCAGGCGGGAATCATTGCGGCATTGCCGATGCCGGCTTTCGCGCAGAGCGCGACCAATGCCGCCACGCCGGTTGCCGAAGACATCGTGGTGACCGCCGACCGTCGCGATTCCTTCAGCGCGGACTATGTGCAGGCGGGCACCTTCCGCGACGCGCGCCTGCGCGATACGCCGCTGACCATCGCGGTGATGACGAAGGACCTGCTGGAGGCGCAGCAGGCGCGTTCCGTGATCGATGCCGTGCGCAATACGCCGGGGGTGACGCAGGCCCAGATCAACAGTGCGATCTACAGCAACCTCGCAATCCGGGGCATCACGCTCAACAACTTCACCAATGTCCGCTGGAACGGCGTGCTGCCGATCGTCAACCTGATCGAGCAGCCGATCGAGAGCAAGGACCGCATAGAGGTGCTGAAGGGCGCGGCCGGCCTCTACTACGGCTTTGCCACCCCTTCCGGCATCATCAATCTGGTGACCGAACGCCCCACCGAAAGCCCGATCAGCCGCGTCGATTTCCAGGGCGATACGAACGGATCGATGGGCGCCAGCTTCGATGTCGGGCGCAGTTTCGGCAATGCCGGGCTGCGCGTGAACGCGGGGGCATCCACCGTCGAAACCGGCATCGACCGGACTTATGGTGCGCGGCGTTTCATTTCGGGGGCGTTCGACTGGCGGCCGCTGGATGGGCTGGAAGTGCTGCTGGACGCCGAATACAACTACAAGAACGTGACCGAACCCACCGAATTCAGCCTGCCTGCGGCGGTGAACGGGGTGATCGCGCTGCCGCCGTTGCAGCCTTCGTCGAAGAACCTTGGCGCGGCGTGGATGCAGGGCCGGGGGCGCTCGACCAACCTGCTGGCACGCGTGAACTACGACTTCGCGACCAACTGGCGCCTCGCGGTCGCGGTCGGGCAATCGTACCTGACGCGCAGCCGGGACTATTCCTCGTTCAGCGGCTATGACCTTGTCACCGGAGACGGCAAGCTCACCGTCGCCATGACGGCCGGCAACGATTACAAGAACAACATCTATCGCGGCGATCTTTCGGGCTCGTTCACGACCGGCCCGGTCCAGCACAACCTGATGCTGGGCGTGTCGTACTACACGCGCGACAGCAACGTGCCGACCGCCGTGCGCTACACCTTCGCGCAGAACCTCTACAACCCGGTGCTGATCCCCGAACAGCCGGTGCCGCCGCGCATCATTCCGAACCCGTCGCGGGTGGAAGATCTTGGCGTCTACATCTTCGATCGCGCCTCGCTGGGCGACTGGCTGCAGGCGACGGTCGGCTATCGCAAGACGGATTACAAGGACGTCAGCCTCACATCCTCCTACAAGATCAAGCCGGGTACCTGGTCCTACGGCCTGATGGTGAAGCCGGTGGTATGGGCGAACATCTACGCCAACTATATCGAAGGGTTGGAGCCGGGGCCGATCGCCCAGCAGATCGCCAACAACGCCGGCGAAATCCTGCCGGCGGCGGTCAGCAAGCAGACGGAGGCGGGGGTCAAGATCGAGCCGCTGCGCGGCGTGCTGATCACGGCGGCCTATTTCCACATCAAGCGGCCCTCGGCCTATCTGAACAGCGCGAACTACTACGTTCAGGACGCAGAGGCGGTCTATCAGGGCGGCGAGTTCAGCGTGGTCGGCGAAGTCCTGCCCCGCCTGTCGCTTTCGGCCAGCGCGATGACGCTGGATGCCAAGCAGCAGTCCGGCAATGCCGCCGTGGTGGGCAAGCTGATCGAGAACGTATCCAAGTTCTCCGGATCGATCTTTGCCGAATACCGGGTTGCGGCGATCGAGGGGCTGCGCGTTTCCGCCGGCATGTTCCATGTCGGCCGGCGCGCGGTCAATGCGCTGAACCAGGCATTCGTGCCCGGCTACGAGACGTTCGACCTTGGCGCCAGCTACGCCTTCGATCTGGCGGGCGCCCGCACGACCGTGCGCGTCTATGGCGAGAACGTCACCGGCAAGCGGTACTGGGCGTCGACCGGATCGAGCCTGCTGGCGCAGGGTCTGCCGGCAACCGTGAAGCTCAGCCTGTCGACCAGCTTCTAGTTTTCTAATCAGGTGGAACCACCTGATGACTCGGAAAACGCGATAAACCAAAATCCTAGAGCAGTTGATCCGATGTAATCGGATCAACTGCTCTAGGCGCTTCCGAACGCCGATTCCTACGATCCTGACATGGCCGGTGAAACCGCACCGGCCATGTCGGCGTCATTCGAACGCATATCGGACGACGTAGCCCAGATGATCGGATAGCGCGCTGGCCTTGCCGGCCAGGCCGAACGGCACTTCGATCCCGGCATAGCGCAGCATCTGGCCCTGGCCTGCACGGAAATACTGCTTGTCCTTGGCCCGCGCCAGGACGGCGGAAAGGTCGTTGGACGGAAAGGGGATGGTGGCGGCCACTTCCGTCGCTTCGGTCGCTCCGGAGGCGGTTTCCATCACCAGGCGTGCCGCCGCCACGCGATCGGCATCGTGGCCGACGTTGAAATCGCCGGCAAAGATCAGGCTGGTCTGCGGATCGACCTGCCGGCCGATGAATGTCCGAAGCGCGGAAAGCTGCAGCCGGTAGGCCGCATTCGCCCTTTCCACGGGTACGCCGGATGCCTTGCGCGCGTTGAGATGCGTGTCGGCGATCGCCACGGGTTGCGGCTGCCCGGGAATCCGGACCCAGGCGATCAGCGCCCCTTTCGCGGCCAGGCAGTCGAAACCGGCGCATGCATCGCGGGCAAAGGCCATCTTCCGGGTGGCGACGATCGGATAGTCGGACATGATGACCAGCCCGCTGTCCACCCATTTGCCCTCGGTCTCGCCCTTCATCCACGATGCCTTGCCAGTGAACCGCAAGCCAGCGGCATCGACGGGCGCGGCCGGTGCGTCGGCCGCCTGGGGGCCGATGGCGATGTAGCGATAGCCGGCCTGCTTCGCGATGGCCTTGGCCTCCGGAATGAAGGCTTCCTGCAGGGCCACGATGTCCGGCCGATGGCCCGTGCGGCCCAGCGCTTCCAGATTTTTCCCGATTTTGGCGAGCGCGGCGGCGCGGTTGAAGGCTGCCGGGAACGGCAATCCCTTCACGTTGTAGGTCATCAGGGAGAGGCTGGATCGCGGGCCGGGCGGCGGCATGAAGCGTGCCGTCGGCTCCGCCGCAGGCAGCGGGCGGGCGACGTTCGCCGCCGCCAGAGTGGCCAGTATTGCAGTCACGACAAGGGGAATTCGGGTCACGCGCGAAACTCCGGCAGCGATGCCCGCTAGACGGCGCATCGCTGCCCGACCCGCACCGGATTTTTCGTGATGCGGGTCGCGCCCCTTTCCGGAGTCCTATCGATATCCCGGCATTACGGCGGGATCCGGAGCGGAGTTGTACCGATGGGACTCCAGGATGACTGGCTTAAGACCACTGGCCTGATGTGTGTATTGTTCCTGCTTGCTCCGGTGCCGGCGGACGCGCGATCGCAGAAGATGCAGGGCGCTGCGGGGTTCGCCTATCTGCCGGATGCCGTGGACTGGTCGCTTTCGGACCTGTCCCGCCCCGATCAGGCCAAGGTCGTCCGGTTCGACGGCGATTCCGGCGATGCGGGATGGACGATGGACTTTCGCGCGGTCCGCTCGCTGGAGCCGATGGAACTGGCCGGCGATCCCGACGGGTCGCGGTTTCGCGGCAAGAGCATGGGTATCGGCGCGTGGCACAAACTGGGGGCCGACGATCTCGTCCGCCTGACGGCAACCGGCGGCCGGGTCAGTCGGCGTGCCGCCCATTCGCTGATTTTGCCGACCAAGACCCGCACGGGTTACGCAGCGGCCGACCTTGCCTGGGAACATGGCCGGGACTGGATCCTGTCGGCCGGATACTACCATCAGGGCGGATGGGGCGGCCGTTCGCTTGCAACCGATGTGGTCCATCTCGACAATGGCGAACCGGCAGCGGCGAAGGGCGCCCACGCGGTCTGGCGGTTCGCGCTGGCGGAGGATGGATCGGGGCCGGATGGCCGATCGTCGTGGCTAGGCATCGACGCGCATACCGGCAGCCGCGCCGCCGGGGTCGGCCAGGCCATGCGCCATTGCAGCGACGTCAGCCTGGTGCTGACGGACAATTTCTGAGGGTGCCATGACAATCGCTGGCCGAACGCCCGAACATTTGCTTTGCTCGATCGATGGGGGAACCTTTGCGCATGAGGGACGGGCTATGACCTCGCAAGGGCGGGAAGTGCCGGCCGACGGCGGGTTGCGGCAGCTTTCGCTGGAAATGAGGGCGGAACTGCGCCGCTTCCTGATGGCACGCGGCGTGGGTGAGGCGGATGCGGAGGACGTGTTGCAGGACATGTTCATCCGCCTGCAAAGCGCGGAAACCGGGCCGATCCGATCGCCGCGCGCCTATCTCTACCAGATGGCGAACAACATGGCGCACACGCTGCGGCGCGCCGAAAGCCGGCGTCAGGCCCGCGATGCAAGCTGGATCGGGCCAGAGGACGGTGATGAACGGATCGACGATGCTCCGGATCCGGAGGTGGTGACACTGGCCCGCGACCAGTTGGCGCGGGTGGAGGAACAACTGGATCGCCTGCCCGAACGCACCGCGCACGTGTTCCGGCAGTTCCGGATCGAGGGCGCATCGCAAAAGGCGATTGCACTGGATCTGGGGATCAGCCTGAGCGCGGTGGAGAAGCATCTGCAACGCGCCTATCGCGCGATCCTGGACATTCGCGGCAGGCTTGGAGGCCAGATGACGGGCAACCCGAAGCCGCACGAGCATGGTGGTGACACGAAAGGAGGGTTCGATGACCTATCCCGATAAGGAGGACATCCAGGCCCAGGCCATCGCGTGGCATCTGCGGCTGGACGATGAAGACGAAGCGGCCTGGGACGAATTCGCCCTATGGCTGGCTGCCGATCCCCGGCACAATGCGGCCTACGAGGCGGTGCACGATGCCGATCTGGCGTTGAATCCGGCGATCGCGGTTGCGCGGCAGGACAGCCTTGCGCGGGCCTTGCTGGGCGATGCCTCCGCAGCGGGGCAGGGCGGCGGGGCGGAGCGTCGCAGCGGTACTTACGTGATCGAGCCACCGGCGCGTCGGCGCTGGATGTGGCCGGCGATGGCCGCATCGCTGGCGCTGGCGGCGGTGGGAACCTGGGTGGTGGTGGCCGGCATGGGGCAACAGTACTCCATCGTTACCGCGCCGGGAGAGACGCGGTCGGTGGCACTGGCGGACGGCAGCAGGATCATGCTGAACGGCGGCACCGAACTGGTCCTGCGGAAGTCGGACCCGCGCGTGGCCGAACTGCGATCGGGCGAGGCGCAGTTTTCCGTGCACCATGACGCAGGGCGCCCGTTCACGCTGACGGTGGGCAACCAGCGCGTCGTCGATGTGGGCACGGTGTTCAACGTGCGATCCGGCGCGCTGGGCCTGCAGGTGGAAGTGGCCGAAGGCGCCGTGCGGTATGAGGATGGCGCCATCCGTCTGCGGCTGAACGCGGGCGACACCTTGCGCGCCAGCGGCGACCGACTGGTGGAGGACCGGCGATCGCCGGCCGATATCGGTGCCTGGACGCGGGGCAAGCTGGTCTATCGCGATGCCCCGCTGGTCGAAGTGGTGGGAGACATTACCAGAGCACGGGGGATTGCCATCGAACTGGGTTCGGACCTATCGCAGACGAAATTCACGGGGGTGATACAGCTGGACGGCGACAATGCCGCCCTGCGCAAACGTGTCGAGGCCCTGATTGGTGCGAAGGTAACCGAAACCGGGGATGGCTGGTCGATCACGCCCTAATTGGTTCGTTCCCGCGCTTGTCGCGGTCATGGTCAATTGCCTGAACATCGCTCCCGCCCATGCACGGGAGACCCGATCTTTCTCGGTCCCGGGCGGCAGCCTTTCGGACGCGCTGCTGGCGTGGGCGCAGCAGGCCGGCATCTCGATCGCGATCACCGATCCGGGCGTTGGCGCCGTCCGCACGCCGGGCGTGTCCGGTCGGCTGGAGCCGACCGAAGCCTTGCGCCGGCTGCTGAAGGGCAGCGGCTACGACTTCGTCCTCGTCGATGCGCGGACGGTCCGGCTGGTCCGCCGCCCGGTGGAGGCGCGGCCGCGCCGGGCGCCGGCCAGGCCGCCCCGTCCCGCACCGGTGGAAGAGAGCGTCGGCCCCGATATCGTGGTGACCGCAACCAAGCAGCACCTCGGGCTGGGCGACTATCCCGCCAGCCTGTCGGTCGTGAAGCCTGAGCGGGAGGAGCTTGCGCGCGCCGGCGCGCGGGGCACCGGCTATATCCTGGGCAAGCTGCCCGAACTGTCATCCACCAACCTGGGCCGTGGACGGAACAAGATCTTCATCCGCGGGATTGCGGACAGCAGTTTCAACGGCACCAGCCAGGCCACCATCAGCCAGTATCTGGGCGACATGCGCCTGATCTACAGCGCGCCGGATCCCGATCTGGCCCCCTACGACATCGCGCAAGTGGAAGTGCTGGAGGGGCCGCAGGGCACCTTGTACGGCGCGGGCACGCTGGGGGGCATCATCCGCCTGGTTCCCACCCCGCCCGATCTCGACAAGATCGGCGTGGAAGCATCGCTGGGCGGCAGGCTGACGCAGGACGGCGCGCCGGGCGGCGACGGCGCGGTGATGGGCAACGTGCCGCTGATCGCCGATCGGCTGGGCCTGCGCGCGGTCGTCTATCGATCGGTGGAGGGCGGTTACATCGACGATACCGCCCGTGGGCTGAAGGACGTGAACCGCAATCTGGTCACCGGCTTTCGCGCCACGCTGCGCTGGGCGCCCGATGCCGCGTGGAAGGTGGATGCCACCGTGGTCCAACAGGATCTGGTGTCGCGCGATGGGCAATATACCCTGAAGGGCGATCCCGATCTGACGCGCTCCGCAACGATCGCGCAGCCGTTCGACAACGACTATCGCCTTGTCGGCCTTACCGTCTCGCGCAGCTGGGCCTCCGGCATGGAGCTGGTTTCGGCCACCGGCTACGCCCACCAGAATATCGACACGGTGTTCGATGCGACCGAGCCCGACGACACCGCCCCGCGTGAATACGAGGAAGAGGTTTCGGTCAGGCTGATCTCGCACGAGACGCGGCTGACCGGCCGCTGGGGTGCCGGGGGCACGTGGCTGGCGGGCATCGGCTTCGTCCACAACGTCGACCATGCAGAACGCGAACTGGGGGACCCGGACGATCCGGCGCGGCTGACCGACATATCGACCTCCACCACGGATGCCGCCGTTTTCGGCGAACTTGGCGTGCCGCTGCTCGACCGGCTGATGCTGACGCTGGGCGGCCGGTTCAGCTACGTGCGCCAGACCAGCAAGTTCCTGGACGAGGAAGACCTCGACTATGAGCCGGAGCGAAGCCAGCACCGCTTCCTGCCTTCGGCGGCCCTGGCCTGGAAACCTATGACGGGCGCGCTGCTCTATGCCCGCTACCAGCAGGGCTATCGACCGGGCGGACTGCAGGTGACCGGATCGGCCAGCGCGCCCAGCGCCGATCGCTTCGTGTCCGACCGGATCGAGACGTTCGAGCTGGGCCTGCGGTTCGGAATGGAAAAGGGCGCGCGCCTCAGCGGCAGCATCGCCGCCTCCACCGCCCGCTGGCGTGACATCCAGGCCGATCTCATCGACATGGATGGGCTTCCCTATGTGGCCAACATCGGTTCGGGTCGCGTGCGCAACATCGCGGTTTCCCTCGCCTGGCATCCCGTGGACGCGCTCTCGCTGGAAGCGGCGGGATTCCTGGCGTCCAGCAGCCTCTCCGATCCGGCACCGGGCTACGACAACATCGACGACCGGGACCTGCCCAACATTGCCGACGAAGGCTGGCGGGTTGCCGCGAAGTACACGCGCGACCTCGGCTGGGCAGATCTGACGGCGGACAGCGCGCTGCGCTACGTGGGCCATTCGAAGCTGGCGATCCTGGCACCCTTCGCCCTGGGGCAGGGGCGATACTATGACTTGACGGCGGGCTTCCGGCTGGGCTTCGGCACTTTCGGGTTCTCGATGGATGTCGACAATGCACTGAACGATCGGGGCAATACTTTCGCGTTCGGCAACCCGTTCACGGTTGCCGATGGCCTTCAGCAGACGCCGATGCGGCCCCGCTCGCTACGGATCGGGTTCGACGCGGCCTTCTGACGGCCCAGGTGCGGCAATGTGCCGCCAATGTACCGTCAATGTGCGGTTATGTGCCGGCCATGGTGTCTAATCGCCATGACGGATGCTCTCAGGATCGTGATTCCCATACACAGTTTCGAACCCGGCGGGGTCGAACGAGTGGCCCTTGGGCTCGCCCGGAAATGGCATGAGATCGGGCACGATGTGCTCATCGTCCTGGGGCGCGATGAAGGGTTGGACCGCGAAAATGCGCCGGATACGCTGAATTACCGCCGCTTTCGCAGCTTCGTCCCCACGGCGCGGTTCGAAACGATCTGGATGATGTGGAGCATGTTCCGCATCCTCTTGCGCGAAAGGGCGGACGTGATCTTCTGCCCGGGCAATACCTACACGGTCGTATGCGTGCTGATGAAGCTGGTGTTCGGCCGTCGATGCCCGCCGGTCGTCGTCAAGGTAAGCAACGATCTTGTCCGCGCGGACAAGTCTCCGTTGCGCCGGATGTGGTATGGGAAGTGGCTGAAAGTGAACGGTTTTGCCCTGGACCGCTTCGTCGCGCTGGCCGAGCCGATGGCCGGCGAGATCGCGGAACGGATGGAAGTGGCCGCGCACCGGGTTGCCACCGTGCATGACCCGGCGCTCGATACGGATCGGCTGGACCGGCTGCTGGCGCTGGACCGTGAAGCGCCGCTGGATCGCCCGATGCGCTACCTTGCGGTTGGCAGGCTTGCGACCCAGAAGAACTTCGCCATGCTGCTGCGCGCCTTCGCCGCCGGTTCGCGCCCGGCAGACCGCCTGACCATCGTGGGCGGCGGCTGCGGCCGCGCGGCGCTGGAGGCGGAGGTGGAGCGGCTTTCCCTCCAGGGCCGGGTGGTCTTCACCGGGCATGTCGCTTCGCCGGATGGCCATTATCGGGATGCCGACTGCCTCCTGCTTGCGTCACGTTTCGAAGGTGTGCCCGCCGTCGTGATCGAGGCGATCGCAGCCGGATTGCCGATCGTCGCCACCAACTGCGCGGTTTCCATGCCCATGCTGCTGGGTCATGGCGCACGTGGCATGCTGGTGCCGGTGAACGACGTCGATGCGCTGGCTGCGGCGATTTCCCGCCCTGAACGGCTGCCGGTGCTGGATGCGGCGTCCCGTGGTTTCGCCGCGCGATTTACGTTGGAGAACGCGGCGCAATCCTATCTGCGCATCATGCAGGCGACCATTGCCGACGCCCGGCAGGTGCAAAGCCGCGATTCTCTTGAGGTTGCGCGGCCCTGACGGGGCGTGTCGCGGCAATGGCGGCACAGTGTCGACACGAAGGCGCCAATAAAAATGGCGGCCCCAGGTGTGGGTATTGTCGGGGCATGGAGTCCATGCATCATGCGCATCGGATTTCTCTTCAACCACGACCAGATTCACCAGGTCGCCCACAGCCTGCCGATCGCCTTGGCAATGGCGGAGCGGGGGTATCCCGGTGACCTGATCGTCGCGACGACGACACCGGCGCTGGCGCAGGAAGTGCGCAGGCTGGGCGGGGCGCATATCGGCACGACGATCCAGCACGTCGAACTGGCTCCATCGGCGCTGTCGCGCAGCATGGATGCCGTTCTGGGAAAAGTGGTTCCAGCTGCCAAGCTTCTCATATATCGTGATAATCTCGGTTTTTTTCGCAGTCTTGACGTGCTGGTCGTTGCCGAGAAGACCTCGCTCATCCTGCGCAAGCGCTATGGGCTGACCAATCTGGCCTTCATTCACACCCGCCACGGTGCCGGGGATCGCGCCATCGGCTTCGACAAGGCCAGCGCCGGTTTCGATCACGTGCTTTGTTCGGGCGGCAAGATCAGGGACAGGCTGGTGGCGGAGGCGGGGCTGGATCCCGCCCGCATCAGCGTGGTGGGTTATCCCAAGTTCGATGTCGTGCGGGACAGGGAACCCAAGCGGTTTCTGCCGGCGGCCGAAAAGGTCGTCCTCTACAATCCACATTGCTCGCCGCACTTGTCGTCGTGGTACCGGCACGGGCATGACGTCTTCGAACATTTCCTGGGCGACCAGAAGGTCGGCCTGCTGTTCGCGCCGCACGTCATGCTGTTCCAGCGCGACCTTGTCTTCACTATCGACCGGCTGCGGATCGACAAGCCGGGCGCCATTCCGCCGCGCTTCCTGCGCGGCGAAAACATCAAGATCGACCTCGGCAGTCGCGCCTCCACGGACATGAGCTATACGCTGGCGGCCGATATCTATCTGGGCGACGCCAGCAGCCAGATCTATGAATTCCTGCTGCGGCCACGACCCTGCATATTCCTCAACAGCCACGGACATGCGTGGCGCAACGATCCGAACTTCCTCCACTGGAACGCGGGAGAAGTGATTGGCAGTCCCGACGAACTGCCGGCGGCCATCGAACGTGCGGGCGCGTTGCATGCGCGGCATTATCGGCAGGTGCAGGAAGATCTGTTTGCACGCAGCTTCGATCTGACTACGACGCCATCTTCGGTTCGCGCGGCGGAGGCCATCGCCGCCTTCGTGGAGCGTCGATCCGGCATGGTAACAACGCGGACGCTTGCCGCGGCATGAGGCAGAATACAGTGTTTGCTGCCCGTTATCAGAACCGCAAGACAAAGCCGGACCAGCCGGAACCCGCACAGCAACGCGCGCAAGGCTCGCGCCGGAACGTGGGCCGCATCTTCACCTCGCTCGGCATGGTCATGGGCGGGAAAGCCGGGGCAGGGCTGATCAGCCTGGCCTATCTGCTGCTGGCGACGCGGTTCCTGGGGCCGACCGAATACGGCGTGCTCGTGCTGGTCCATGCCTATGTCACGACCGTGTGCGGGATCATCGAATTCCCGTCCTGGCAGGCCATCGTCCGCTACGGCGCGGAAGCGCAGCGGCAGGATGAGCGGCATCGGCTGGGCCGCCTGCTGCGCTTCGGTGCCAAAGTGGAACTGATCGGCGGCCTGCTGGCGATCGTGGCGGCGGTGCTGCTGGTTCCGCTGGTGGGCCCGCATCTGGACTGGCCGCCCAAGGCCATGGCCTTTGCGCCTTTCTACGCCCTGGCCGTGCTGGGTTCGGTGCGATCCACTCCGGCCGGATATCTGCAATTGTGCGGCCGTTTCGACCTACTGGGCCTGCATAATCTGGTGCAGCCGCTGGTTCGCCTTGGCGGTGCGCTGATCGTCATCGCCTGCGGTTGGGGCATCCGATCCTTCTTGCTGGCGTGGCTGATCGCCGCTCTGGCCGAGTTCGCGGTGCTCTGGGCGATGGGCATCTGGCTGGCGGCGCGCAACTTGGGTTCCGCACTCTGGAGCCCGGATCCGGGGGATGTGGCCCGCGAAAACCCTGGCATCTGGCGCTTCCTTGTCGCCAGCAACGCCGACATCACGCTTAGCGAACTGGCTGGCCGGGCGGCGCCGCTGGTGGTGGGCTGGGTACTGGGCCCGGCGATGGCCGGGCTCTATTCGGTGGCCCAGCGGGCGACCGTGATCATCGCGCAACCCGCGCAGATCCTGGGCAATACGGCCTATGCGGAGCTGGCGCATATCGTTGCCGAAGGGCGCGGCGGCCAGGCGCTTCGCAAGATCCTGCGCAAGATCGTGGTCATCAGCCTGGTTGCGGCAACGCCCGTGGTACTGGTGGTGGCGCTGTTCCCGCACCAGATCCTGCACCTGCTGGCGGGCAAGGCCTATACCGAGGCGGCCACCGTCATGATCGTGCTGGTGCTGGCGCGTGCGATCGCGTTGATCGGCCCGCCGTGCAGCTCGGCGATTTCCGCGCTCGGGCATCCGGGACGCTCGATGATGGCGAACCTTGTGGCCAGCTTCATGTGCCTGTCCGCCATGCCCTGGCTGCTGGTCCGTTTCGGGCTGATGGGCGCGGGCATTCAGGCCTTGGGGCAGGCGGTCTTTGCCAGCGGCCTGCTCGTCTTCCTGGTTTGGCGCAGCAGTCTCGCGCGATGAAACCGATGCGCATCGCTTATGTGATCAACTCCGTGGAGGGTGGCGGCGCCGCGCTGCCGGTACCCTCGATCGCGCGGGTTCTGGAAGAGGCCGGCGCCGAAGTGCGCGTCTTCGCGCTGACCCGCCGCGACGGGCGGGCGCTGCCTGCCATGGAGGAGGCGGGGCTCGATCCCAGCGTTCGCGATGGTGGGCTGCGCGATCACGCGGCGGCGCTGCGATGGCTGGTCCGCGAAGTGCGGGCCTGGAAGGCGACGCATATCTGGACGTCGTTGAGCCGGGCAACCCTGCTGGGGCTGGCCGCAGGGCCGATGCTGGGGCTGCCGGTGATCTCGTGGCAACATGCGGCCTTTCTCAAGCCCTGGAACCAGCGGTTGCTGCGTCTGATGCAGGGGCGCGCCACGCTGTGGGTGGCGGATTCCGGTACGGTCGCGCAGTTCGCCTCGGCAAGGTTGGGGGTGCCGCAACGCCGACTGGCAACCTGGCCGATCTACGCGGTGGATCCCCGGATGCCGATCGCGCGTCCGTGGCAGCCGGGTGAGACCCTGCGCATGGGCAGCCTGGGTCGTCTGCACCCGGTGAAAGGGTACGACGTTCTGATCGATGCGCTTTCCCGGTTGCAGCGCAATGGCTTTACCGCTCCCGCCGTCCCTTGGCGCGTCGATATCGCCGGGGAGGGCGACGAGCGGGACAGGTTGGAAGCGCTGGCGCGGCAAGCCGGGGTGAGCCAGGTCGTCTTTCCCGGATATGTCGAGGATCCGCGACGGTTCCTGGGCACCCGCCATCTCTATCTGCAGCCCTCACGCTCCGAAGGGTTCTGCATCGCCGCGCATGAGGCATTGACCGCTGCGCTGCCCGTTATCGCCTCTCGCGTGGGTGAACTGCAGCATTCGATCCGGCCGTTCGAAAGCGGATGGCTCTGCTCGCCCGATAGTCCCGCTACGCTTGCCGAGTGCCTGCATCACGCGCTGAGCAACCCGCATCGCCTTGCCGAAATGGGTCGGGTGGCGCGGGGCGACATGCTGGAGAAATTCTCCCAGCAGCGGTTCGCACAGACCGGAACCGCTATTCTTGAGCGTATCGCCCGAGCATCCGCCTGAGTTCGAGCAGGAGGCCGGAGAACGATCGGTCGATCGTCTTCACATCGAACAAGGTCACATCACCACAGGCCGACAGCGTGTGCATCCCCTCACATCCGCGCGGTGCGCTTGGCGGAAGGGCCAGTGGGTCGCCCGCCTCCGCCGTGAACCCGGTGGTATCCAGCCGCGTGATCCACAAGGGACGGATCGCGCCGCCGTAGGTAGACGAACAGTCCTGCGTCGGCAGCATGATCCGGCCGTCGATCACCACCGGCGTTCCGCCGGGCCGCGCGGATTGGCGATCCAGGCGCACGGGATTGCCGGGAAGCGCAGTCCACGGGCCGGCAAGCCGCTCCGCCCAGGCCACGCGCAGCGATCCCAGCTTGGTCGCGCGGTTTTCGCCAGAGGAATAGAACAGCCACCAGCGGCCGTCATGATGCAGTATCGAAGCGTCGACCGGCACGCTGTCCAGTTCGATGCGGCATTCGGGCGTCCAGCGATCCAGCGTGGCATCGCCGCGATAGAGGGTAAGGCCGCCGGAACGATGTGCTTCGGGCAGCATCCAGACCTCTCCCTCGCCGCGAAAGACCTGCGGGTAGGACAAGTGCCAAGGCTCTTTCAGCACCAGTCGTCGATCGACGAGGCTGTGGCCGCGATCGAAGGTCAGCCGTTCGATGACGCCGTGGCGGGTGCGGTAATCGTATTGTTCGGCGAAGACGTGCAGATGCGTGCCATCGTCATGCCCGAACGGATCTGCCAGGAAGGTGAATTCCGGCTCACGCGGGAACCAGACCACGTCTTGCGCGCCGTAGTCGCCAGCAAGCACGCGTTCGATGGGGCGCCGCACGATTCCGCAGTGCCAGATGTCCTTCCGCCGGGGCATGCGCCGTCATAGCCCGGTGGTTGCCCTTGGCAACCGCCACATCGCGACAGCACGGGGTGAGAGGGCGCGCGGCATCCCGCTTGCCCCTCTTCACGGCCCAGACCAGTCGACTTGTCGCTTGCTCATCATCATCTGATCACTCAGGCTTCGCCGAGCCGGATTTCGCCGCGCGCAATCTGGCGCAAGGTTTTGGCGGAATAGAACTCCTGATTGTCACCCCAGAAGGGTTTGCCCGCGACCTCCCATTCGAGAAGGGACCAGATTACGGTGTGGTCGGTATAGCCCGTGAAGATCAGGCCGGGATCGATCCGGCCTGTTGCCTTGATGGAGCGACCGAGCTTGTCTGTCGCCTCGAACAGCACATGTGAGGGGCCGTGTTCGCCGTATTCAAGCACTGTGCGCCTCCCTGCCGCGATGGAGGATGCGACGTCGTCGAACATCAGGAAGCCGCCCACGGTGGCCGCCTCGCGGGCACTGCCGATGCAAAGCGCAAGAAAACTCGCCCCTTCGCCTATCCCCCAGAAGTACCCGCCGGTCGGCCAGATTTCGGTGTCGTACGGCCCAGAGGATCCGTCACGCATCGACCAGCAATCGACCGCCAGCGTCTCTTCCTTGCAGCGTATGGTTCCGCGCATGCGCCCCGGCTGTTCGTAGTGGAATGCCGCGGCCGCTTGCTGCGTCGGATCATCGCTTTCCATCAGGTGGGCAGGAGCTATGGCCTCCCACAGCAGATCCATGGTCGTGCCATCCTTGTCGTATGTGATCCGATAGCGCTGCATTGGCTCCAGGACCTTGATCGAAAGGGAGTTGCGCAAGGTCACATCGTATTTGGCGGCATCGTCGGGGATCGCCTGAAGGTGGCTCCAATCGTAATGGAGACAATTCCATTGATAGCGTCCTGAAGGCGTCCAGAAGATCGGTCCGCCGATCTGAAGGCCCATATTGTGGCGGAAGCAGTATTGAATGATCCCGTGCAGGCGCTTCTCGGGAATCGACAGCGAAAACCAGACGTTCTCGTTCCAGTAAGGATTGTCTGTGCGATCACCAGCGAAGCAGTCCGCGCGCGGTAATTCAGCCATGGTCTTCTCCGACGGTTCGAATTGGGGGAGCCCACCCGACCGGCGGGCACAAGACGCGCCAGCCTCCACAGTGCCGACGGCGTCGTGAAACTTTGAGGGAAGGGGCTGGGCCTCTCAAATCACGGCTGCGATCGTGGATCGTCAGCCGGCCACTCTATGTCCAATCGCAGCCGGGTCAGGGTCAGCGTATCAATGCGCCAGGCACCGTGTTCCCGCTTGTAGGTCTCGTGATAGTGCCCTTGGCCGACGATGCTTTTCCACCCTTGCCTGGGATGTCGGTCGTGCCAGGTGATCAGGTCCTGCATGGCCCAGACCCCTTTGGCGCTATCCGCATCCAGGATTTCGATCTCGCTTGTCAGGCCCTGATGGCACGAAATGGATGCTTCCAGGCTGTGCCGCAAGCTTGCGGCGTAATGGGCGCCTTCGGAATAAATTGCGCCTTCGGGCGTTACGACCCGCATATCTTCCGTGAAGACGGAGGGAAGCTCATCCCACAGCTTGCAGTCCATGAAGCGAAAGTACTTGGCTTTGAGATTGCGGATTTCCGCGATTGCTTCAAGCTGCCCAAGCCTGTCCAATTCACCCTCCAAAGCCGGAATCCTGCAAGAAGCTTCCTCGCACAGGTGGGATCGCCGAAGGCTGACGGACCTATCAAGCAAGATCGGCATGGGCGCCGCTTCAGGTCAGACAAAGGCGGCCCGTCTTCCGCCAAGGTCAATCGCGGATCGCAGCGGTGCAGATCGGGGTGTGCGGGTGTCCTGGCGGTGGCTTGCAGTCGCCATCAGGGGTAGGGTGCCGTCTTGCGCATTCCACTGTTGCCGGAGTTCGGATCTTGCAGGTTCATGAGCAGTCGAAAGGCTATCACCGGGGCGCAAGCGATTATGTCGTCGGCCGCCCGGGCTATCCTCCCGAAGCCGTGGATTGGCTTCGCGACGTCATCGGTGTCCGGCCGGGCGCTCGCATTCTGGAAGTCGGCGCTGGCACCGGGAAATTCGTTCCCACGCTGCAGGCTGCGGGCGGCGATATCATCGCGGTCGAGCCGATTGCCGAGATGCGAGAGCAGTTGCAGAGCGCCTTTCCGGACGTCATGGCGCTTGCGGGCAGCGCGGACGCAATTCCGCTGGCCGACGCTTCGGTGGACGCTGTCGTCTGCGCCCAGGCCTTCCATTGGTTCGCCACCCCCGAGGCCGTGGCGGAGATGCGGCGCGTGCTGAAGCCGGCCGGCGTGCTGGGCCTTATCTGGAATGGCCGCGACGAAAACGTGCCCTGGGTCGCGACCCTGTCGGAGATTACCGATCGGCGTGAGGGCGACACCCCGCGCTATCGCACAGGCGCCTGGCGAAATGCCTTCCCGGCGCCGGGCTTCGAACTGGTGGACGAACGGCACGTCCGAAACGCGCATGTCGGGACGGCCGAACAGGTTGTGCTGAAGCGCACGATGTCCGTCAGCTTTATCGCGGGCTTGCCTTCCGAAGAACGCGCCGATGTCGAGCGCGAGGTGCGGGATTTGATCGCGCGGACCCCCGAACTCATGGGACACCGCGAGATCGCCTTTCCCTATGAGACCAGCATGTATGCCTATCGTGCGGTGTGACCGTCATTCCGCAGGCTGGGGCGTTTTCCAATCAGGTGGACACCGGATGATTCGAAAAACGCGGCAAACCGTCCGTAGCCAGAGGCTCAGGAAGTCGACCTGCTGAATCCAGCCAGTGCGGATCTTGCATCTTCGATCCGGCCCGGCACAAGCTTGTAGAAGGCCCAGTTCTTGATGCGCTTGGAAGTCACGATTCCGACTTTTGAGAGGTATTGCAGGTGATTGGTCACCGTTGGCTGGCTGAGGCCGATCTTGTCTGTGATGAAGCCGACGCAGACACCATCCTCCACCAAATCGCCGTCCCGCTGCTCGGGAAAATGCGATCGTGGATCCGATAACCAGTCCAGGATTGTGAGCCGATGTTCGTTTCCCAGGGCGCGCAGCAAGTCCGCCGTTGACGAGCGTGACGAATCCATATAGCCAAACCTCTATATAGCCTTGTGGCTATGTGATCTTGGTAGGGCATCATGGACAAGAACAAAAGGGCCGATCGCAGCGTCTCGGCGAAAGATGTTTTCAAGGCCGCGGAATGCATCGGCCCGCTGATCCGCAGCACCCCGCTGGAGCACGCCCCCGCGCTGTCGTCCGCTTCTGGTGCGAAGGTCCGGCTCAAACTCGAAAACCAGCAGGTCACCGGCAGCTTCAAGCTGCGCGGCGCGAGCAATGTCATTGCGAACCTGAGCGAAAGCCAGCGCGAAAGCGGTGTGATCGCACCGACCGCCGGCAATCACGGTCTGGCGCTTGCCCATGCCGGGCAGGCGGCGGGCGTGCCGGTGACGATCTGCCTGCCGGAAACGGCGGACCCGATGAAGATCGCGGCGATGAAGGCAAGCGGCGCGGCGATTGCATTTTTCCCCGACGTCGAAAAGGCACGGCAGGCGGCAACGGCGATGGCGGCAGAAACCGGCGCAACCTTCGTCTCGGCCTATAACAACCCCTTCATGATTGCCGGCGGCGGCACGGTCGGCCTCGAAATCCTGGCCGAGTGGATCGACGCCGAAGTCATTCTGGTCTGCCTTGGCGGCGGCGGACTCGCCTCCGGGATCGCGATGGTGGCGAAGGCGATCAATCCCGAAATCGAGATATGGGGCATACAGAGCGAGGCAAGCCCCACCTTCATTCGCTGGCGCGAGGCCGGCGTTCCGGTTGCCGTCGACCTGTCCACTTCCATTGCCGAGGGCATCAGCGGACCGATCGAGCCCGAAACCATGACATGGCCGATTGTGCGCGATCTGGTGGATCGGGTTCTGCCGGTATCGGATGCAGAGATCGCGGCGGCCATGGGCTGGATGCTCGATCATCATCGGCAGGTCGTCGAACCATCCGGCATCGCTGCCGTGGCCGGCATCGGCCGCTACGCGGCGCAACTTGCGGGCCGCAACGTCGTGGCAGTCGTGACGGGCGGCAACGTCTCTGGCCAGCGCTATCGCGCGCTGCTCTAAAATTTTGGTTTATCGCGTTTTCGCGAAACGGCATGGACAGCGAAAGGATAGGACGGGTGTCCGCAGACACGATCAGCATCTTGAACAGCCGCGTACTTTCCGACGATTGGGGCAAGCTTACGAAGTATGATTTCGACCTCCTGCGCCGCGACGGCAACCGCCAACGGCAGGCGCGGGAAGTCTACGATCGCGGCAACGGCGCCACGTGCCTGTTGCACGATCCCGTCAACGATACCGTTCTGCTGACGCGGCAATTCCGGTTGCCGGTCTACCTGAACGGTGGTGCTGCCGCGCTCGTCGAAACGCCGGCCGGATTGCTCGACGGTGCCGAAGCGGCCGAGCGGATGCGAGCGGAATTGATAGAAGAGACAGGCTATCGGATCGACAGGCTCACTCACCTGTACGACCTCTACATGAGCCCCGGATCGGTGACCGAGTATCTGGCCTTCTTCGTCGGCACCTATTCCGCTTCGGACCGGATGGGGCAGGGCGGCGGCAAGATCGAGGAAGGGGAGGACATCGAGGTGCTGCACGTGCCATTCGACGATGCCCTGCACATGATTGGTCGCGGCGAAATCTGCGATGCGAAGACTGTCGTCCTGCTCCAACACCTTGCCCTCACGCGCGCACCCAAGCCTGCGCAAGAATAGTCCTGCATATCGGAAACCCTGCAATTGATCAGAAACGCTGCAAATTCGGAGCACTACACGTGGGGTGCGGACTGCGATGGATGGATACTCGCACCGTCGCCGGAGATGATGGTCATCGAAGAACGCATGCCCTCCGGAACCGCCGAGACGCGGCATTTCCACACGCGTGCTCGCCAGTTCTTCTATGTCTTGGCGGGCGAACTGGTGATGGAGATCGAAGGGCAAAGGCACGTCTTGCCCGCCATGTCGGGCATAGAGGTAGTCCCAGGCAAGGTTCACCAGGCGCGCAACGACAGTTCGGCCGAAGTCCGCTTCCTCGTGACCTCAAGCCCTTCGACGCGCGGTGATCGGACGAATCTGAGCTGACCCCGGTTTGTCGTCTAAGTGGCGGCTCTCCCGGCGGCCGCTTCCTGTTGGGGGCTCAACCGGCTTCCACGATCGAATATTCCAGTCGCACGTCGTCGAGCAGTCGTTCGATCGCAGCGCGCTGCGTATCGGTGCCACCAAGCCTGACATCCCAATTGCAATGAGCATGCGTCTTCGTGTCGCGCACGATGACCTTGCCAAGCGCCCGCCGCCATGTCTGCGACGTGCCGCCTCTCTCCCGGATAAGGCGGGCGATAAGCAGAAGTTCGAGGTCGGATGCCGTCATGCCCATCGCTTAGCCGTTGTCGGTGGGTAATCAAGCAGAGCTTCGCACGTGGCTTGATGGATCAAAGGAAGGGTTCGAGGATCAGCCGCGGAGCGACAAAGCGCAAGTCTGATCTGATCGCACTGGGTGGCGTAGAACTCGAAGCCCCGATCCGGTCACAGGGCGATTTTGCGTTACCGGGCTTGCTGCGTCGATTTCACCGTGTTCCCGCGCAGCATGTCAGGGCGTGCGGCGGCGCAGAATGGGATTGCGCCGCCGCTCATTGTTTTTGCTTATACTTCGTTGCTCAATACGCCGCCGACAACGTCAGAAACCACTGACGAGGGGCAATGGGATAGGCCGAATAGCTGTTCGTGGCCGATCCGATCGAAAGCGTCGAAACACCCTTCTTGTCGGTGAGGTTGGTCACGTTGAGGGCAAGTTCCACCTTTTGCAGCGGCAAGACACCCTCAGGCACCCGTCCGGCGACGCGCAGCGAGGTGAGGAAGTAGGAAGAGACACTGGCATCGTTGGTGAATGTGGCGAACCGGCTACCGACGTAATCGCCGATCGCCTGGACTTCGATCGGGCCCACGTTCAGCGTTGCGACGGTCTTGTTCATCCACTTGGGCGTACCGGGCAACTGTTTGCCGCAAGTCGGCACGATACCGCCGGTGACAACGTAGCCGCCAATGCAGGTGTCCGTGGCCGCGCCAATGCCCAGTGCCGTGGAGGTATAGTCGTTCTGGTATTTGGAGAGATTGTAGGAGACGGCATTGTAGAGCGAGAAGGTCCGCCCGACGCTCAACGTGATGGCGGCGTCGACGCCATTGGTTTTCACGTCCCCGACGTTCACCAGCGTCGAGGTGCCGCCGGTGATGCCGCTTCCCGCAATGCCACCCGGGTTGGTGGGGATTGCCAGCAGGCGGTTGCTGAAGTCGACGTGGTAGTAGTTGATCTGCGCCTGGATCGCCAGGCCATTGGAAAACGTGCGGTTCGTGCGCAGGCCGGCCTCGTAAGTCCAGCTCGTCTCCGGTTTGCCCTCATCGGCGAAGGCGTCGAATGCCGCCTGGCTGCCAGTGAACCACGGGCCGCCTCCGCCGGCAAGATAGGCCTGATACTGACGCAGGTTCTTCTGGACGTTGAAGTAGACCTGCTCATGCCCGTTGAAGTCATAGGTCGCGCCGAACGCGGGCAGGAACCAGTTCCTGGTGTTGATCTTGCCTTCGGGGAGCGCCGTCGTGCCGCCCAGCGAGCCGACGCGCGGCTGTACCGGGTACCACCCGTTTGCCCACTGGGCGCTGGTCTTGACGCCGCCCTGGACGAGCAACTGGTCGGTCACCTGCCAGGTGTCCTGGATATGGAGCTGCAACTGCTTGATCCGCGCCTCGCCCTGATACTGGGTGAACAGCGGATCCATGACATCACGGGGGCGGACGTAGGGGGTGCTCAGCGAAGGATCGGAAACCGGCACGGCATACCAGCGGCGCCATTGCGTGGTGCTGTTGTGTTCGAACCAGCCGCCGAATTCGATCTTGTGGTTGGCCAGTTCGATGCTTGCTGCCGAGATCACGCCGACGCGATCGATGCGATATTCGGTGGTGCGGGTGATCATCCCGGAACCGCCGGTGGCAGCCACCAGTGCGGCACCCGAGGCAGCGGCCTGAGCCGCGGTCAGGGCCGTACAGGCGGACGGACGGATCCCGTTGCCATTGGCGGCAAAGCGGCAATTGGCAGGCAGGTTCGCATAGTTGGGATCGAGATAGGCCTGCGCCGTGGTGATCGACTGGCCGAGCGGTCCGGCGACGACGCCGGCGCCATCATTGTGGTGGTAGTAACCCGTGGTCGACCAGGTGATCTTGTCGGTCAGACGGGCATCGTAGCGCGCATAGCCGAGATAGTCGGTACGCTGCGCGTCGGAATAGTAATTGCGATAGTTGCTGCCTTCGGCTGCCGGCGTGTTCCCGAGCGGAGTCAGGTAGTCCGTGCGGTAACCATCGAAGTCGGGATAGAAGAACGGCTTGGTGTAAGGCGTATAGAGCTGCGCCGGGGTGGCGGTGCCGCCGGCGGACGGCTTGTAGAAGACAGTGGCGTCCTCGTTCGGCTGCGTCATGTCGTTATAGTCGAAATAGAGCGTCAGCTTGCCGGCATCGCTGTCGTGCACGAATTTCGCGTTGGCCTGCCAGCCCTTCTGGATACCGTTGAAGTCCCAGGCGCGGGCTCTTTGGCGTACGCCGGAGATATACGCCGAATTCCCGCCGCCGATGTCACCGCTATCGATGCGCACATACGTCCGCGATGTGCTGTAGCTGCCCACGGTCTGGGCGGCGCGGACGCCGAACTCTTTCTGCGGGTCGGAGGAGAAAGTCTCTACCGTACCGCCAAGGTTGCTGTTCGAAGGCGTTGCCAGGTCACCGGCGCCGGTGGCTACGACAACGCGCGCCACGTTCTCCGAAATGACGGCGCGCTGCGGCGAAAGGCCGTTGTAGTTGCCATAGCTTTGATCGCCCAGGGGGATGCCGTCCATGGTGTAGCCGAGCTGGTTGCTGGCAAACCCATGAATGAACATCTGCGCGTTCTGTTCGTTATTTCCCCAGGGATCGGCGGTGATGTAGAGGACGCCGGGCAGGGTCTGGATCGCCTTCAGGGGCGAAACGCCGGGCAGGATCTTCTGGATTTCGACGTCGGAGAGCGCCGTGGCCGATCGTGTCGATTTAGCGCCGGTGACGATGATCGAACCGTTGCCATCGACGGCATTGCTGTCCGCAGGAGTGGCTTCGTCGGCAGCGGCCTCGGCAGCCATCGCTTGCGTCGCGGAGCACAGAGTAAGCGCGGTGCCAGCGAGCATAGCCCAGCGCGCGGCCTTGGCCGCCGATCGAATTGCCGTCATGTGATTGCGTTCCCCAAACCTTGCGAGCGGTGCGTTCACCGTGCGGCACGGTCGGTAGCCAAGCACTGTGGCGGTTTGACTTAACTTTGATTGCGATTTGATTTCACAGGCAAAAGTCGTGAAATATTTCGTCGTGCGGCAGACAATCCGGCGCGATGGCGGCGAAGTCATGCCGGTTGCATAGGCACTTCAAGACGCGCGTTCCGGGAGAGCGAGCCAGCAAGGCCCGGATGCTTGATTATCAAAATTCCGAAATTTGCAAATAACCATTACCGTTTCGGCTATAACTCCCAAAATTCGGAAATGGTAAACCTCTTCACGCAATCCGGCGATTGGCTGCTGGATGACATCTGGAGGATTTATGACGCAGATCATGCAAGCAGCAGTGGCCGTGGCGCCTGGCGCAGCATTTGAAATCCGTACGCAACCGGTTCCGGTTCCTGGGCCTGGCGAAGTGCTGGTTCGTATCGCGGCAAGTGGTGTCAATCCGCTCGATACCAAAATCCATGATGCCGCCGCCGCGCACGCCCGTCATCCGCTTCCTGCCGTTCTGGGCCTCGATCTTGCCGGCACGGTGGAGGCTGTCGGCCCCGGCGTCGCGAGGTTTCAGGTCGGTGATGAAGTGTTTGGGATGGTTGGTGGCGTCGGCGGTATCCAGGGCACGTTGGCTGAATATGCCGCTGTCGATGCCGATCTTCTGGCTCACAAGCCTGCAAATCTCTCGATGCGGGAGGCGGCCGCACTGCCGCTCATATCCATCACGGCCTGGGAAGGGCTGGTCGACCGTATGCGTATCTCGCCCGGATCGACCGTTCTGATACAGGGTGGCGCCGGCGGCGTGGGCCATGTCGCGGTGCAGCTGGCTCGCAGCTTCGGCGCGTCGGTCTATGCGACCGGCAGCACCGAAAGCCGCGCGCTGATTGAACGGCTTGGCGCGACGTTTATCGATCGGCACGCGCCGATTGCCGATGCCGTCGCTGAACACACCGACGGCGAAGGGTTCGATTTCGTGTTCGATACGGCGGGCGGTGCCGCTCTCGACGCTTCGTTCGTCGCCGTGCGCGAGTTCGGCCATGTGGCCAGCGCCCTCGGTTGGGGCACGCATGCGCTTGCTCCGCTCTCTTTCAAGGGAGGCTCCTATTCCGGCGTGTTCACGCTGGCGCCCCTGCTGACGGGCCGCCGTCGCCAGGCGCACGGGGCCATCCTGGGGCGCGTTGCGGCTTTGGTGGAGGCTGGCAAGCTTCGTCCGGAACTGGTCGCGGAACATTATGACCTTGCAACAGTAGACGCCGCACATGCGGCCGTGCGCTTGGGCTCAACACGCGGCAAGGTCGTTGTCGACATCATCGCCTGAGATCTTTTTCCAAATATCCCGCCACTGCGCCCTGGGGCGTTGCGTGACCGTTCAACGGCCGCGCAACGCCCCAGGGCGTAAGCCGTATTTGCGAAGGAATGCGCGGCTGAAGGTCGCTTCGGACCGGTATCCCACGTCAGCAGCGATGATGGCGATGGGATCGTTTGATCTGGCCAGTCGCTGACGTGCAAGGCCAAGGCGCAGATCGGTCAGAAACTCCAGTGGCGCCATGCCGGCGGCGTCGCGAAATGCGCGAACCAGCGTCGCGCGGGACATCGCCGCGATTTGCACCAGGGCATCCAAAGTCCATTCCGTCGCCGGCCCGCGCAGCATCGCAAGCGCGACACGCCGCGTTGCCGGTCGTGCAAACAGGCGCATCGTCTGCGAATTTGTTCCTTCCGTGGCCAGGTGGGTACGGATTAGCATCACGAAGAGCGCACTACCGAGATCGGTCGCTATCGCGATTGCCCCCGGCGCTCCGCCATCCAGTTCGTCGCGGATGGCGGCGAGCAGAGTGTCCAGCAGAGTTCGATTGGGCCAGTCGTTGGCGCGCAGCACTATGGTGGGCGGCAAGATCCCCGTGACCAAGGCTTCGCTGGCGGCCTCGAATTCCAATCGCCCGCAGACAAGCTCTGTGTCGGCGGGCCCATCGACATTCGTCTTGAAGCGGATAGCGCTTCGATATTCCACCGCGATCCGGTTCGCGCCGCGTGCCCCGCCCAACCGGGCGCGCACGACATGGGCATCGCCGCGGGGCAGAAGCAGGATGTCGCCGGCGGCCATCACGATCGGGGGAACGCCGTCGCGTTCGATCGTGCACGTCCCGCGCAAGACGAGGTGGAATTGCGCCCAGCCTGCCGGGTCGGCGGCATGGGGGGCGGCCCAGTCCCCGCCGAAATGGCACAAGTCCTCCAGCATTGGCCGCACGCGGAGTAGCGGCGCCAGCGCGCTCAACGCATCTGCATCAAGCCGATCCGCCCCGGCCGTCGTCGATTGATCCGCGCGGCCATCGCGCTGCGCCGTGCGGCCATCCCGAAGGTTTGGGAACGGCTCTAAATCTCGCTCATCAACCAATGGAGGTCCATCCCATGCTCGACTGGAATACATATCGTAACGAACTCATCGCCGGTGTCGGCGATCTCGGCAAGCTCAGCCCCGAAACCGTACGCGGTTACATGGCACTGGGCGGTGCTGGCGCAAAGACCGGCCACCTTGACGAGCGCACCCGCGAACTGATTGCCTTGGCGGCCGCGGTTTCGCTGCGCTGCGATGGCTGTATCGCCGTGCATACCGCCGCCGCGCGTAAGCTGGGCATCAGCCGCGAGGAAATTGCCGAGGCACTCGGCGTCGCCATCAGCATCAATGCGGGTGCCGCGCTCGTCTATTCGGTCCGCACGCTGGACGCTTTCGGCACCGACGCCTGACGCTGTCGGTAGGAAAAGCGCCATGAACCAGACAATCAATCGGGGGCTGGGTGCAATTGCCCAGCCCCGCTCGGGGAATCTCGGCATCACCGCGATGAAGATCGCCATCGCTGTCATCTTCCTCTGGATCGGCGCGCTGAAATTCGTGCCTTACGAGGCGGATAGCATCACGCCCTTCGTCGCAAACAGTCCGGCGATGTCGTTCTTCTATGCGCATCCTGAAGACTACAAGTTGCACATGACCCATGAGGGAGAATTGAAGCCCGTGGAAAGGGCCTGGCAGCTTCGGAACGACACCTATGGCTTTTCGACGAGGCTAGGGATGGTCGAATTGCTTATCGGCGGACTTGTCATGGCCGGTCTCGTCTCGCGCCGGGCCGGATTCCTCGGGGCAGCGCTTGCGCTGGCGACGACATTCGTGACGCTTTCATTCCTTGTGACGACACCGGAAGCCTGGGTTCCGGCTTTGGGCGATGCGCAGCACGGATTCCCGTTCCTGTCTGGGGCCGGCAGACTGGTGCTCAAGGACGTGGCGATCATGGCCGGCGCGTGGCTGATCCTGGTCGACACCGCTCGAAAGCTACTGCCAGCCCCTGCAACTGGAATTACGGGCCCGCAAGATCGAAGTGCCGCGCGATGACGATCCTCAAGCCCTGGCAAGCAACTGGCGTAATCGGCCTGATGCGAAATCTATGAAGGTGCGCGTTTTGGCAGGGACCAACCCCTGCCCGGGATGCACAATGTGGACCGGGATCGGTGTCGTCTCGAATTTCTCGAGAACCACCTGCAACCGGCCTTCCCGGATAGCGGGCATCGCCTGGTAGGAAAGCACGCTGACCAGGCCGATCCCGGTTATCGCAGCGTCGATCGCAGCGTCGGTGCTAGTCACGGTCAGGCGTCTGCGGGCGGGCTGACGCTTCGCGTGGCTGTATCCGCCATCGCGGAAATTCCAGAACAAATCCGCGCCCGGCCCTTCATAAGCAATGCAGGGGTATTCCGGCAGCGCATCGGGCCGTTCGGGTTCGCCCAGTTGCGCAAGCAGTGAAGGGCTGGCGCATATCACCGGACGGACCTCTCCAATCCGCGTGGCCATCATCGTGCTGTCCGGCAAAGCGCCGATGCGGACCGCAACGTCGACATGCTCGTCGATCAGATGGGCATGTCGATCTGCCAGCACAAGGCGAATGTCGACTTGCGGATGAGCGGCAAGGAATTCGGCAATCACCGGAAGAACGTGCATACGCCCCAGCATCACCGGCGCGGTGACGACAAGTTCGCCGCGAGGTACCGCGTATTCACCCGCAGCGGCACGCTCGGCTTCGGCCAGTTGGTCGAGAGCGCTGCGCGCCGCGGTCACGAAACCGGCGCCGGCATCGGTGAGGCGGAGGCCGCGGGTAGAGCGAACAAGCAGCTTCGCGCCGAGATGTTCTTCGAGATCCGAAATCTTCCTGCTCACCGTGGGAAGCGGCATGTTCAACGCGCGGCCGGCCGCGGACATGCTGCCGCCGTCAACAGCTGCGAGCAGGGTTCTGATTGAATCCAGCCGATCCATGTGCGTGCCCTTTCGCGAAACCTTCGCTGCCAAGGCTAGAGGAAAATGCGGCAAACCAAAATCTTGGAGCCATCGATCCGATGCAGTGGGACGGGATTCGCGGGGGAAAGGCCGATAGCGGTTGCAGATGCGTATTCTGGCGGTCGTTGCGGCGCGATCGAAGTTGAGAATGGGGTGCTGGACGGGCGCGGCCTGGGTGGTTGGCAACATTGGGGCAGACCCAAACCGCGTGTCCCGAACATATGCCCGAACACATGAACGCGAAGGCTTCAGAACAGCGTGAGCAGCGGATTTCTTCCCGTGTGAAGAGAGATCGCGCTCAGAGCCCCAATTCCTCCAGTTCCGGGTGGTCTTGCGGTCGTGGACCGAGCGGCCAGCGAAGCAGCCGCTCGCTTTCCGCGATCGCCACATCGTTGATGCTTGCGATCCGGCGCGCCATCAGCCCGTCGGCGGCAAATTCCCAATTCTCGTTTCCATAGGAACGGAACCAATTCCCGCCGTCATCATGCCATTCGTAGGCAAAGCGCACCGCAATCCGGTTGCCGTCATGAACCCACAGGCCCTTCACCAGCCGATACTCATGCTCGCGCTGCCATTTGCCGGTGAGGAAGGCGACAATCGCGTCGCGTCCTTGCAGGAATTCCGAGCGGTTTCGCCACACGCTGTCCGGCGTATAGGCAAGCGCCACGCGCGATGGATCGCGGGTATTCCAGCCGTCTTCGGCGGCGCGCACTTTCTGGAGGGCGGACTCCTGGGTGAATGGCGGCAGCGGTGGTCGAGACATCGGGTCTGTCCTTTCAGCGTCAGGCAAAGGGCGTGGTCAATTCCAGACGGATGCCACCGGGGATGAATACCAGGAAGTGACGTGTCGACGATCCCGGGAGGATAGGGCTGGGCGCGACGTCGACAATGACCTCCGGATGGGCGCTTACCCTCTTCCATGCTTCTTCCAGGGCATCATTGTTCGCAACGGCCAGCGACAGATGATGCAGCCCGATATTGGCACGGCGATCGAAAGCGCGCGCGGTCATCGGATCGGCTGCGCGCCAGAGGGTCAGCAGCACCTTGCCGTCCGATACGAAGACCGAGGGATAGTCCGGCACGCCGCCGACAACCTCGAAGCCCAGCACATCGCAGAAGAAACTGCGCGCCTGCTCCAGATCGGGGACGGTCAGGCCCACGTGATGGACGCCGCAAGTCAGTTTATCGGTCATGATTGCATTCCTTCCAGTTCGGAGACGCGGGCGCGCAGCCGGGCAAGCTCGTCCAGCAGGGGGCGGGTGGCCAGCGCGATCTGCGCCTCGGTAAAGCGCGGAGTGATGTGTTGGGGGCAGTTCCAGTCGAACCCGACGATGTCGAACAGGAAGGCGCGCTCGGGCTCGGCATCGTAGTCCGACGCCATCAGCGCGGCGATGTCGGCCGGGTCGTTGCTGGTGCGGGCGTGGCCTATCATCTTGAGGCGGCGCCGGGCGGGATAGTCCATCAGGAACAGCGACACCCGATCGTCGGCGGCAAGGTTCGCGGTCGAAAGGTACTGCCGGTTGCCCCGATAGTCGGCAAATCCCAGGCGGTTTCCGGAAATCCGGCGCAGAAATCCGGCCGGGCCGCCGCGATGCTGGATATATGGCCAACCGTCCTCGCTGATGCTGGCCATGTAGAAACTGTCGCGCGCGGCGATGAAATCCAGTTCCCGTTCGGTGAGGACGTCCATCTCGCCCGCCTGGGCTTCCATCCGTGCGTAGGAAGAGCGCGATCCGACAGCTTCCTGCAAGGCGCGGGAGCCGGGACCGAACATGGTGTGGAGGAATGTCTGTGCCATGTCCGTGGATTTAATATATTGCCATTGGAATGATAATTCGCGCCGATCGGCGTTCACTATTACCGTTTGGAGAATAATGGACCGGTTCGAGACTTTGACCGCTTTCGTCACGGTTGCCGATCGGCGCGGTTTTGCGGCGGCGGCGCGGGCTCTGGGGGTTTCTCCACCCGTCGTTACCCGTGCCGTAGCGGCACTTGAACGGCACCTGGGCGTGACCTTGTTCCACCGATCGACCCGCGCGGTGTCGCTGACCGACGAAGGCGCGGCGTTTCTCGACCGTGCGCGCAGGATACTCGCCGATCTGCGCGAGGCGGAGCAGGTGGCCATGGGCGGTCGGTCCGCGCCGCGCGGTCAGCTTTACATCACTGCGCCGGTGATGTTCGGGCGGATGCATGTGATGCCGGTGGTCGGTGCGCTGCTGGCGCAGCATGATGGGCTGACTGCGCGCATGATGCTGTTGGACCGGAACGTGCGCATCATCGAAGAAGGGATCGACGTGGCCGTCCGGATCGGCGCGCTTGTGGACAGCGCGCTGCGCGTCGTGGCGATCGGATCGGTGCAGCAGACGATCGTGGCCAGTCCGGCCTATCTGGCGGACCGCGGCATTCCGCTGTCGCCGGGCGATCTGAAGGGCCACAACTGCATCGTGGGAAGCGGCGTGCGGGTGGGCAGCGTCTGGCCGTTCGGCGGGAAGGGCGATGCCGGGGTCGAAGTCGTCCCTCGACTGACCGTCAACACCGTCGATGCGGCGATCGAGGCGGCCGAAGGCGGGCTGGGGCTGGCCAATGTGCTGAGCTATCAGTCGGCCGAGGCCATTGCCGCCGGGCGTCTGGTCCGGGTGCTGGCAGACCATGCACCGCCGCCGATGCCGGTGAATCTGCTCTACGATGCCGGCCGCGCGGCGATGCCCTCTGTTCGCGCCTTCATCGACGCCATGCGCGAGCGGGCCAGGCAGAAAGCCTGGAACTGAGAGTGGATGAAAGCGTGCGACTTTGCGATGAACCGGGCGCCGGCGCCGCGTGGACCGATCGACACGGGGTGAGCGAAATCGCCGGCTCGGGCGTTTCGTCAGGGCAACGATCAAGGAGGATGCCATGACGATGACGATCGAGCAGATTTCGGAAAAGATGAAGGACATCGATTTCGCGATGCTCGCCACCCACACCGCCGGCGGTGCCATCGCGGCAAGGCCGATGAGCAACAATCGGGAGGTCGATTATGATGGGGAGGCCTGGTTCTTCGCCAACGATTCCGCGCTGATGGTGTCGGATATCGATGCCGATCCCCGCGTGACCCTGAGCTATCAGGGCAAGTCCGGTTTGCTGGGTATGCGGCCGTTCTTCCTGGCGGTGGAGGGCCGTGCGATGCTGGTGCGCGACAAGACCCGCTTTGCCGAGCACTGGACCAAAGGGCTGGAGCGCTGGTGGCCGCAAGGCATCGATACGCCCGGGATCGTGCTGATCCAGGTGGCTGGCGAGCGGGCGCATTACTGGGATGGCGAGGACGAGGGAGAGGTTGCCCTTCCCGGCGCCGGCGGATCGCTCGCCTGACCTTGCCGCGATCGGGAACCGCGCGCCAGTCGGTCGGTTGCCTATGGCGAAAGTTCGCGGGCAAGAAGGGCCGATCGCCGTTGTTGCCACGCCGGTAAGCAAGCTTCGGCCAATGGAGGCCGGGGCCGAACGAAAATCGCAGCAACGGGACAGCCAGCAGATAAGCTAGGGAGAGACCGATGAAGCTCTACTACTCACCGGGTGCCTGCAGCCTTGCCGACCATATCGCGCTTATCGAAGGCGGGTTGCCTTTCGAGGCGATCAATGTCGACCTGAAGGCGAAGACCACCGAAGACGGCGGCGATTTCAACGCGATCAATCCCAAGGGCTACGTGCCGGTTCTTGGGCTGGACGATGGGTCCGTGCTGACCGAGAACGTCGCGATCCTCAGCTATATCGCAGAGCAGGCGCGCGATCTTGGGCTTCCGGGCGAAATGGGCAAATTCAGGGTGCTGGAAGCACTCGCCTATATGTCCACGGAATTGCACAAGGGCTTCAAGCCGTTCTTCAGCGGTGCGTCCGAAGATGACAAGGCGCGGGCGCGAGAGGCGCTTTCCAGGCGTTTCGCGCTTTTCGACGACAGGCTTGCCAAGCAGCGCTTTGCGGTGGGCGACAGTTTCACCGTCGCGGACTGCTATCTCTTCGTGATGTTGCTGTGGGCCCAGACCAAGGCAGGGGTGGATCTGCCGCCCAACCTTTCCGCCTATTACGGACGGCTTTCCGCCCGGGAAGGCATTCGCAAGGCCTTGGCCGATGAAGGGCTGGGTTGAGCGGCGCTGATCCGCTGCCTTCTTCGGAACGATAGGTGGATAACGCTTCACCGGAAGCGCGGCAGGAACGGCAGCCGCTGGCGCGCTTCCGGTGAGCGTTATCCGATCCCCTTTGCCCGTTTACTCGGCTTCGGACATCAGGAGCGGGAGCAGTTCGTCCAGCCGCTCCAGCGTCGATGCCATGCCGGCTTCCATGCCCATGTCGATGGTCTTCTGCAGATCCTCCGGCGAAGCAAAGAGTACCACGGTCGTCACCAGCGTCCGGTCCGACACATCGGCGAAGGTCACTTTCCAGTTGGACCGCGGCATATCGGGATTGACCGTGCCGGTCTCGTCGCAGAACCCGTCCAGCGCGGTGTAGCCGTCGATCGGATCGATCTTCAGGTAGTCGAGCCGGCTCCAGAAAGCCTCACCATCCGGCATCACCATCGCATAGTGCCAATAGCCGCCGTCGCGAAAGTCCATGTGCGCGGTCCGGGTACTCAACGGCTTCGGCGCGAACCAGCGGTCCAGCAGTTCGCTGCGGGTGTGGCAATCCCACACGAGCTGGCGGGGCGCGGCAAATTCCCGCGATATGGTAAGCGTATGGTTCGCCCTGTCGGCGACGAATTCGAACTTCAGGTCAGGCTTCATCGTCTCTTCCCTCCATTTTCGTCAAAAGTTCGTCGAGATTGGCGTAGCGTTTCCGCCAGAGCAGATGCTGCTCGCGGAACCAGATTTCGGCAGAGATCAGGCTTTCCCGGTCGAGAGCGCACTCGCGCACCCGCCCGGTCTTCGTGGTGGTGACCAGACGCGATCGTTCCAGCACGCCGATGTGCTTCATGAACGATGGCAGCGCCATATCGAAAGGCTCTGCCAGTTCGCTGACGGTGGCCGGCGCTGCCGCCAGCCGACTGATGACCGCCCTGCGGGTAGGATCCCCAAGGGCGTGAAACACGGCATCCAGATCGAAGGATTGCTTAGCCATGTGGCTAAGTATAGCGTCGACCAATAGTTAGCGCAACGGCTAAGTTTTGCAGGGACAGACGCTTGCTGGGGCCGGCTGCATTCCAGCACAACCAGCGCAAGAATATCGCGATGGAACTTCGGCCACGCTCTTGATTTATATCGTAGTACGACATATATTTTCTGAAACGGGCAATCGTGGTGTGAAGCGATATGCCGAATGGAGAGGAGGGCGTAATGGCGTTGCTCCAAGTCTTGCTGGAAGCGATCTGGGTTGTCGGTGGAAGTCTGCTGGCAGCAATCCTGTTCAGCTGGGTGGCGTGGACCATTTTCAAGCAGTTCCATCACCCGGAACTCGGCGTTCCCATCTTGCTGGCGGCCGTGCTGCTGCTGTTCCACGAACACTTCGTGAGAGACAGCTTTCTACAGATGATGGCCTTTTATGCCGTGCTTGGCGAGGTTGGGTTGTGGCCGGCCGGGCGTGCATGGTTCCACGACCACTATCCTCGTGGTGTTGGCGGGAAGCGATAAGATGGAACACCGGGATGAGGATACGAGAGGGGATGGCACGCGTTATCCGGTGATCGTCGCCTGCATGGGAGAAGACCGCGCGCCCACTCTCACCGAACTTGCGCATATCGCCAAGCGGATTCGGCGGGAGGTTTACCCGATCGGCCTCACCGATCGGGTTCAGAAGCGCAGGATCGTTTTGAGCGCGCTGGTCGCGCTGGGGCAACGCGGCTGAACGTCCACTGTCGTGGTGGAGCGGGCGTCTTGCTTATCTGTCCTGAGATCGGATTTCGGTGTCCCGAAGCGATCAACGGTGACGCACCTCAACCTGTCCAGCGTGCCTAACGAGATACTGCGCGCGCGTTGAAAGGTTGCGGTTAGTTCACGTGGCTAATTCCCCCTCCTTGATTATAAGGAGGGCCATGCGAAACAGCGCGCACAGCACGAAGGAACGCCGGGAAGGCGTAGAGACAGACGGCACGGTGACGGCGGCGGGCGCGGATGCCCGCAACGTCATACCGTTCCCGTCGAAAACGGGGCGCGGGGGCAACGCGCTTGAGGAAGGGGGCGAGCGAAAGCGTCTCGATCTTGTGACAATCGTTGGCCTTACCGCATTGCTCTGGATGATGGTTGCCGCCGCCATTTGGGCGTGCGTTTCGTTGATCGACTGACGTTTGCCCCCGGCCTGGATCTCGCGTGCCGATCCGCATCGCGACGATGCCCGCGGAAAGAGCGCTTTTTACGCCGGAGACGGCAACGCCGAAACGAATGATCCGCCCCCCATCTCTTAACGGCGCCAAGGCTCGTCCGATTGCAGGTGCCGACCGAAGTCCCGCCGCTGCCACATGTTCAGGATCGACAGTGTGATCTTCAACTGTACGCGTGCCGTTTCATTCCGGGCGAAGACCGGATCGTAACGGTCGGCCACGGCGGCCGGATCCGGTATCTCTCTCAGGATGGCGGGCGGGGCGGTGGTCATGTGCAGGGCCGACATCATCACGTGCAATTCCAGATGCGTCGTGAGTTCGCGCCGATCGAGAAGGGGCCCCCCGGCGTGGGCATATTCGGCGATGAACAGGTCTAGCAGTTCGTCGAGGTGGCGATCGTGCGTTTCAAGTTCCGCAGCGCCGATGCAGCCCCAGATCGAGGCCGCCACCGACATCTGCCCGACACTGCCCCAATCGATCAGACCGGATTGGAGAGAGCCGTCCCGCGCGCGCCAGAACCAGGCGTTGTCGATGTTCGCGTTCATATGGCAGAGCGCGATCATCTCGGGCCGGGAATAGAGAAAGCGCCAGATGTCCTGCTGCTGCTGAGCCGCGAGCAGAGCCTCGGCGCAGAAGCGTTCCAGGAATGTGGGTTCGGCAATGTGTGCCGGCGCCAGATGGGGATAGTGCAGCAGGAATTCCGCGAGGCGGTTGATCCGCTTGGCGAGCAGGGCCGGATCGGACTGGGTTCGGCGCAAAATCAAGGTGTCGATATCGAGTGGGAACTGGCACTCCACAGCATCGCCAAGTCGCCCCGATCTATGCGCGCCGGACAGTCGCGCCAGGTTCGACACCAGGGCACGATAGTGCGCAAGCGGCTCTGGCAGGGCATGATCCATGCATTTGGGGTAGTGCGGCTCGATAGGATCCTGGCCGTAGGCGATGCGTTCGGTAATGATGATCCCGGTCAGCGTGTCCTGGTGGATGTCGGCGTAGAGGCATTTCGGCACCGCGACCGGGAAATCCGGAGCGCGGGACAAGTTCGCCAGGCGCACTTCGGGCGGCATGTGATAGCGGCCGCTGTCTCGTACCTTGTCCTCGAAATTGCGCGAGAACTTGACGAAGAGATCACGAGGTAAATCCGCCCCATCGCGCTGATAGGCAACCGACAGCAGCGCCTTTGTGCCGGTACCACCCAGCGTCCATTCCTCAAGGCCGGTGATCTGCGTGACGCTGTTATCCTCTTCCAGCACGCCGCTTGCGCGGAAAGCGCGCGTCAGGAATTCGGGACCACCGGCTTTCAGAGCGCCGGGGTGGGCGGGAGACGCGATGCCAAACGTATCGCCTTGCACCCAGTTCAGGATGGTCGTCTCGGTCATGACGCCGAGCTAACGCGGGTTGCGCGCGCGGCGCAACGGATCGTCGCCCGTGCGCCGCAGTCATCGCCACGCCGTCAAACACGGAACGGCGCGCCGGCAAGGTCGCCGCGAGCTATAGCGCGGGAACGAGCAGCGCCAGCATCTTGGGCTATATGACCGGCTGGCTGTTCGCACCGCATGGCGCCACCCAGGCCTACATCCTTGGCGGAGCGCTGGATGTGCTGGCTGGTCTGGCAGGGTGGCTGCTGTTCATCGCAATCAAGCCGCGATCAAGTTGATCGCCGGTCTGACGCGGCTGCGCAACAGCCCCCATGAAGGTCACCGGTCACCCAACCAGCGAATAGTCCATGGCTCGCAGGTCGGTGAGCAGGTCCGGGCCGCCGGGCTGCCAGTCCAGCACCTTGCGGGTCCAGGCGCTGGACGCCGGCATGTCGAGGCTGGCGAACATCGCGAACCAGCCAAAATGCGCGGCCGTTTCGTCCGGCTTCAGCGATACGAGCGGCAGGTTCAGCCCTGCTGCGACCACTTCGGCAATGGCGCGTGCGGACACGCCTTCCTCGGCCACGGCGTGGTAGCGGGCGCCCGGCGCGCCACGTTCCACGGCCGAGACGTAAAGCTTCGCCACGTCCAGCACATGGGCCGCCGGCCAGCGGTTCGCGCCTTCGCCAACATAAGCGACGACGCCCTTGTCGCGGGCGATGTCGATGTAAGGAGAGATCAGCCCCTGACGCACCGGGTCGTGCACCTGCGGCAGCCGCATGACCGAGACGTTTACGCCGCCATCGAGCAGGTCCTGTCCAGTCCGTTCCGACAGCATGCGGGGATTGGGATGGTTCAGATCAAGCGCATCCTCCCGCGCCAGTCCACCTCCGGGCAGTGAGCCCATGGCGGTGCCGGAGGTGATGAGAAGCGGGCGATCGGATCCCTTCAGCACGGCGCCGAGCGCGGCGATCACCCGCGCATCCTTCTCGCAATTGGCCACGAAGTTGGAAAAGTCATGATCGAATGCCGTGTGGATCACCGCATCGGCATCGGCCGCGCCTGCGGCAAGGCCCGCCGGATCTTCCAGCGAGCCGCGATGCACCTCGGCACCGGCGGCCAGCAACCAGTCGGTGCCCGGATCCGATCGGGTAAGGCCAATGACCTGGTGCCCGGCGGCCAGCAGTTCGGGCACGATGCGGGAACCGATGAAGCCGGTGGCGCCTGTCAGGAATACGCGCATGAATGAAAACTCCGATTGGGGAGTCGCTCTTTCGGCCCATGCGGCTTCCTGTTAAAGTAGTGACCTTATCATGGTATAGCCGTCAACAGGATCATCCGTGCCGCAAAAGTCCCTCGCCGCGTCCGAAGACAATGCCCTCGGCACTTTCCTGCGCGATCGACGGATGCGCCTTGACCCCGCGACTTTCGGCTTTCCGGCAGAGCGGCGGCGAACGCCGGGGCTTCGGCGTGAGGAAGTGGCCCAGCGTTCCAACATCAGCGCCACGTGGTACACCTGGCTGGAACAGGGGCGCGGCGGGGCGCCTTCCGCCGATGTACTGGACCGGCTTGCCGCCGGCATGATGTTGACCGAGCCGGAGCGCGAACACCTCTACATCCTTGCCTTCGGCCACCCGCCGGAAGCGCGCTATCGCCAGGCGGAAGGGATTACGCCGCGGCTGCAGCGCGTGCTGGACGCCTTTCCCTTCAGCCCGGCGATCATCCGCACTGCGACCTGGGACGTACTGGCCTGGAACACGGCGGCAGCGGCCGTGCTCACGGACTATTCCACGCTCCCCCGCGAAGGCCGCAATATCCTGCGCCTGATGTTCTCGAACGAACGCATTCAGGCGGCGCAGAAAGACTGGCGAACGGTGGCGCGCTACGTCGTGGGCGCGTTCCGTGCAGATGCCGCACGCGCCGGGGCAGGGGCGGAGATCGCGCAACTGGTCGAGGAACTGTCCCATCAGAGCCCCGAATTCGCGGCGCTCTGGCGCGATAACGAGGTGGTTGGCCATGGCGATGGCGTCAAACGGCTGGCCCATCACCGGATCGGACCGATCGAGCTGGAATTCTCCACTTTCGCGGTGGAGGGGCGTCCCGATCTTACCATGATGGTCTACAATCCGGCGACGGCGGAAACCGCCGTTCGATTGAAGGGATTGATCCAGGAGGCTGCGGAGGCCGACACAGCGCTTACGGTCTGAAGCTGGAAAGTCCAATTTGCAGGAGGGCAGATCGTTCCGGCCCGCATCCATGCGGTATCTTGGCGTCGATATCGACGATGCCCCCTCATGAGATCGAGCGCCCAATGCCCCCGATGGCGCGACGAGGCGAGGGCACGGCGGGGAACGGGCACCCGGCACTGCGGATTTGATTGGCAAGCGCGAGGCTGCCGTGCCCCGCTTATCCATTGCCAGGAGACTTCCCGATGCCGTCCCCCAAGGAAACCCGTCAAGACGATCGCAGCCCGGCCACCAACAACGCCCTGGGCGAAATCAGCCCCGGCGCCGGCAAGACGGACGCCAAGGACCACCCCGGCAACGGTGGCGAACTTCATCAGGACGTGGGGGGCAAGGCGCCCGCGCCGGATGCTTTCCTGACCGACAATTTCGGCCATCGTATTGCCGATAATCAGAACAGCTTGAAGGCGGGTGAACGCGGACCAACACTGCTGGAAGACTTCGTTCTGCGCGAGAAGATCTTCCATTTCGACCATGAACGCATTCCCGAACGGATCGTCCATGCCCGGGGCTCGGGCGCGCACGGCGTGTTCGAATGCACGAAGGCGATACCGGAACTGACGAAGGCGGCGATCTTCCAGGAAGCGGGCAAGACCTGCCCCGCCTTCGTCCGTTTCTCCACCGTGGCGGGCGGCGCCGGATCGGTGGATACCCCGCGCGATGTGCGGGGCTTTGCGGTGAAGTTCTATACCGAGGCGGGCAACTGGGATCTCGTCGGCAACAATATCCCGGTCTTCTTCATCCAGGATGCGATGAAGTTTCCGGACCTGGTTCACTCCGTGAAGATGGAGGCGGATCGCGGCTATCCGCAGGCGGCCTCTGCCCATGATACCTTCTGGGATTTCGTGTCGCTGATGCCGGAAACGCTGCACATGATCATGTGGGCTATGTCCGACCGGGCGATCCCGCGCTCCTTCCGGATGATGGAAGGCTTCGGCGTCCACACCTTCCGCTTGGTCAACAAGGCGGGCGAGGGCAAGTTCGTCAAGTTCCACTGGCGTCCGGTGCTGGGCATGGAATCGCTGATCTGGGACGAGGCGGTGAAGATCGCCGGCGCGGATCCGGACTTTCACCGGCGCGACCTGTTCGAGGCGATTGCCGCCGGCGACTTCCCTGCCTGGGATCTTGGCGTACAGATTTTCGATGAGGCATGGGCGGCAAAGCAACCCTACGATGTGCTGGACGCAACCAAGCTGATCCCCGAGGAAGAGATCCCGCTCGATATCGTCGGCCGCCTGACGCTCAACCGCAATGTCGACAACTTCTTCGCGGAAACCGAGCAGGTGGCCTTCCTGCCCAGCAACGTGATCCCCGGCATCGATTTCACCAACGACCCGCTGCTGCAAGGCCGCCTGTTCTCCTATCTGGACACGCAGAAGTCGCGGCTTGGCACCACCAACTTCCACCAGATCCCGATCAATGCGCCGAAGTGCCCGTTTCACAACTTCCAGCGCGACGGCCTGATGCAGACGCTGGTGCCCACCGGGCGCGCCAACTATGAGCCGAACAGCCTTGCCGAAGCCGGGGAGAGCAACGGCCCGCGCGCCTGCCCGGAGACGGGGTTCACCACTTTCCCGGAAAATTCCGAACGCAACGATCCGGGGGAAAAGCTGCGGATCAGGGCGGAACTTTTCGCCGATCACTACAGCCAGGCGGCGCTGTTCTATCACTCCCAGACGGACAGCGAACAGGCGCACATCGCCTCTGCCATCGTCTTCGAACTGTCGAAAGTGGCGCTGAAGCATGTGCGCGAGCGGGTCGTCTCGCGCCTGCGGAATGTCGATGAGGGATTGGCGAAGCGCGTGGCCGCCGGGCTGGCGATCGACATGCCCGAAAAGGCCAAGGCCGCCCGCACGCCGGTCCAGATGGCGCCTTCCGATGCCCTGTCGATCCAGAAGAAGGCCGTCGATACGCTGACCGGGCGAAAGATCGGCATCCTGTTTGCCGAAGGATCGGACAAGGCCGCGATCGACAAGCTGCGCAAGGAGATCGAGGGCGCGGGCGGAACGCCGTTTCTGGTCGCGCCGAAAGTGGGCGGGATCGCCGTGAAGGGCGGCACGCTGGAGGCGGACGGTCAGCTTGCCGGCTCTCCTTCCATCTTGTTCGATGCCGTCGCCTCGATCCTGATGCCCGAAGCGGCGGAGAAGCTGGCGATGCAAGGCGCCGCGGTCCAGTGGTTCATGGATGCATTCGGCCATTGCAAGACCATCGCCCACTGCCCCGGCACGCAAGTGATCCTGGACAAGGCCGGGGTGGAAAAGGACGAAGGCGTGGTGCCCGTGGAGGATTTCGCCAAGGTCGGCAGGAAGCGGCATTGGGCCCGCGAACCCAAAGTGCGTGACTTGGCGTGAGCGAAGCCGAGCGGGCGATACCGCTTACGGGATCACGCGATCTCAGAACGGGCGAGGTGCCATGGCGCCACGACGACTGGGTGCCGCAATTCCCGTGCGAGGGAACGCGGCGGGCATTCCGCCGGTTAGCCTAGGGTAAGGCACGATGCCCATGGAAGGAGAACTGCCATGACCGCGAACAAGCCGCGCCCGAAGAACCGGGAGGTGGAAGACGAGATGATCCGCCCACCCGTCTCACCCGGAAAGCCCCCAAGATCGGCGACGGACCCGAAGGGAGAGCAGGACGGGAAGCGCGCGGATCGTTCCCGTGGCGCTGCCCCTCCGGGCAATATCCGCGAGGTCAAGGACGGATCGTGACGCGAACGGCGAGGGCGCTTCCGGATCGGCATTTCGACGATCTTGGCGCCCTCTATCGCGCGTTGGCCAAAGAGGACGTCGCGCCTTCGCCCGAGTTTTCCCATCGGATCGTTCCCGGCGCAGGCCCTGCCCATGCCCAACTCATGCTGATAGGCGAGCAGCCCGGCGATCGGGAGGACCTGAGCGGGCATCCCTTCGTCGGTCCCGCAGGGCAGCTGCTGGACGAATGCCTGGGGGAAGCAGGGATCGTTCGGTCCCATACTTTCGTCACCAATGCCGTGAAGCGCTTCAAGTTCGTCCAGCGTGGCAAACGGCGGCTGCATCAACGACCGAAGACGGACGAGATCGTGCATTACCGCTGGTGGCTGGCGGAAGAAATCCGGCTGGTCGATCCGCCCACTGTCGTCACGTTGGGTGCGATCGCGCTTCAGGCCGTGACGGGAAAACGCACGACGTTGGCCACCTTGCGGGGCGAAGCGCGCGAGTGGGAAGGGCGGCGGCTGGTCGCCACCGTGCATCCCAGCTATCTGCTGCGCATTCCCGATGCCGACGCGAGAACGAGCGAACACGATCGGTTCGTGAAGGACTTGCGCATGGCGGCTTCGGATTGAGCCATTGAACGACCGACGCCGGGCGGCGGACGAAGCTTTGGCGACCGGTTCCGCGCGGGGATCCGGTCGCCAAATTGAACGGTTTCCCGTTATTCGTCAGTTGCGGGGGAGCGTGCCGTATCGTGCGCGATCCCGTTCGATGTCTTGCGTGGAGTAGGGAGCGGCGGTCTCGTCGAACCGGGTCCATCCTTCCTTCCGGTATTCCGCGCCTCGCGCCGTGATATCGACGGCCTGCGCCGTATCCACGGCGGCGTTGGCGCGCGCCACTTCGGCATCGTCTACCTTGGCGCTCAGCAGTACGCCACCACGCCGCACGCCTTCGGAATAGACGTTGGCATCTTCTTCCGAGTGGCCCGCGTGCCTGAGGGCGCCTACCAGACCGCCTGCCGCCGCGCCGCCGATGGCGCCGACGCCGACACCAACCGCGGCAGCGGCCAGCCAGCCGGCGGCGACGATGGGACCAAGCCCCGGAATCGCCAGCATTCCCAGACCGGCGAGCAATCCGCCCGCGCCACCCAGGACGGCGCCGGCGGAGGTTCCGGCAGTGACTTCGCCGTCGCTGTTCACGCCTTCATGGGCTGCGGAATGCTTTCCGTAGGCATCGTTGGCGATGACGCTGATATCATCGCGTGGAACTCCAATGCTCTCCAGCTCGTGAATGGCCTGTGCGGCATCGGCATAGTTGTCAAAGAGGCGGGTAATGGTTTTCGTCATGGAATTTCTCCGCATGGGCCGGTTCAATGAACGGAAATGTTGCCCTTGTAGTCGAGAGCGACGGTGACCGTCTTGCCAGCTTTGATGGCCTGGCCTTGCCAGACGCCATTTTCATTTTGCGTCAGCTTGCCGATATTCGTGTAGCCGGCCTTGGCGATGCGCCCGCGTGCCTGGCTTTCGGTAAAGGAGTTGTGCCCCTTCGCCGTGGCCTTCGTCGTTGCGACCGTCGGGTCCTTGACTGCCGGATTGTGCGATTGCGCGCCGACCGAAGACGCAGCGAGGATGGCGGCTGAAGCCGCAACAAGGATGAGTTTCATGTGATTATCTCCTCTCTGCTGCGGTAACGAGCCTAGAGGTTTATAGTTGCAGCGCTTCACCGGTTTAGACCGGTTTATAAGTCCGTAAATAAAGTAAGTTATTCTGCAACTGGAGAAGAGATTATCGGTTTCCGTCGGTTATACGCCCGATATTTGGCTTGCGGCGCGTTAGAGATTTTCCGTCCGGAACCTCCGTTGCCCTCAGGATATATCCACATGTCGCGGCTCCTCTGCCCTCATGGAGGAGCCAGGATGCGATCCAACCTTGCCCCGCGGCCGATATCAAGCGGCCGCCGGGGCTTTTTTTGAGATAAAGGGCAATGTACTGGAATAATGCCGGTTGAAGGCCGTATTTTTGCGGAATTTATCTGGATACCTTCATGTCAGTTGCTGCTGATCGACAGCACATTGGCTTCGTACAGGGCCATTCAAGACGCCTGGTTCGGACCTAGGTACTATCAGAAATGGCGCTAGCTTCAGGGCAAGCCGCCGCTCGGCTTCGATGCGATGCGCGGCGAGGGCCTGACAGAGCGGCCCTTCGTCATCAATTCGATGCCAGAACCCGCATATGTCGGCCAGGCTTTCGCGTAGAACTTTTGCCGCTTCGCGGTCGACTTCCGTGATTCCATTCATGGACGAATTCGGTTCCTTCGGCTGTCTGCTTTCCCCTTAACGGCGGGCCGATCCCTGCAGTTCCTTGGCCGCGTGCATAGCAAGCAGAAATGCGGCGAACGGCGGCAGACGGCGCGATGCGGGCGTCACAAAGGGCAAGCGTTTCGGGAACCACACCCGGATGGATTCGCTTGTTCCCATCAAGGAGACGATCATGACCAAGCCCGCCCCGATGATCCATGAAGACGCCCTTCCGGGACAGGAAAGCAGGTTGGAGCCTAAGCCCGAATGGCAGCCGCGCTATGCCGGGTCCGGGCGGCTGGCGGGCAAGGTGGCGATCGTTACCGGTGCCGACAGCGGCATCGGCCGCGCCGTTGCCGCCCTTTTTGCCCGCGAAGGTGCCGACATCGCGATCGTCTATCTCTCGGAAGACGGGGACGCCGAAGAAACCCGGAACATAGTGGAGCGGGAAGGCCGGCGCGCCATTACCGTGCGCGCGGATGTCGGGTCGTCGGAAAACTGCGAACTGGTCGCGCGTGAGACCTTGAAGGCTTTTGGCCGGATCGACCTGCTGGTGAACAACGCGGGCGAACAGCATCCGGATGAGGACATCACCGATATTACCGAAGCGCAGCTTCGGCGAACCTTCCAGACCAACATTTTTGGAATGTTCTTCATGGTGCAGGCCGTTCGGCCCCACCTGGCACCCGGCAGCGCGATCATCAATTGCACCAGCGTCACCATGTACAAGGGCAGCAAGGAATTGCTGGACTACAGCTCTACCAAAGGAGCGATCACGGCTTTCACACGCTCCCTGTCTGAGAATCTGGTCAGCGAGGGCATCCGCGTGAACGCCGTGGCGCCGGGGCCGATATGGACGCCGCTCAATCCTTGCGGGGGCGCCAGCAAGGAAAAGCTGGCGCATTTCGGCGAAGGCACCCCGATGGGACGGCCCGGCCAACCGAACGAGGTGGCGCCTTCGTTCCTGTTTCTGGCGTGCGATGATGCCAGCTACATGAGCGGGCAGGTGCTCCATCCCAATGGCGGGATAATCGTCAACGGCTGAACGCCGCAATCTGTCTGGAATTTGCCAACCGGGTCTATTGGGATGCGCGCATTTCCTTGTCCGAACTGCAATCGCCTGCTGCATTTCGAGGCGCGGATTTGCCCGGAATGTTCGGCCACGCTGGGATATGATCCAGCGGTGGATGCCTTCCGTTTCCTCACCGACAATGCCACGTGCTGGCGCGACGGGCGCGGGTTTGCAGCCGATGTCGTGGTCTGTGGCAACAACGATGACTTCCAGATCTGCAACTGGCTGGTGGAGCGGGAAGAGCCGGCGGTCCTCTGCCGGGCATGTCGCCATAATCGCACGATCCCCGATCTCTCCGAGCCTTCGGTGCCACCGCGATGGGCAAGGATAGAGGCGGCGAAGCGGCGGTTGTTCCATACCCTGCTGAAACTGCGATTGCCCCTGGAAACGAAGGCTGAGGTGCCGCAGGATGGGCAGGGGCTGGCCTTCGATTTCCTGTTCGATCGCGCCGCCGAAGAGGCGGGAACGCCGGAGGTTCTGACCGGCCACGATGGCGGTGTGATCACGCTCAACCTGGTGGAGGCAGACGATGCCGAGCGTGAGCGCATCCGTCACGCGATGGGCGAACCCTATCGCACGCTGCTGGGGCATTTCCGGCATGAAGTGGGGCACCATTTCTGGTCCCGCCTGGTCGGCAGCGACCCGGCCGAAATCGAGGCCTGCCGGGCGATTTTCGGGGACGAGACGATCGATTATCAGGCCAGCCTTCAGGCCCACTATGCCGAAGGCGGCGGGAAAGTCTGGACCGATGACTTCGTCAGCTATTACGCGACGTCGCACCCGTGGGAGGATTTCGCCGAAACCTTTGCCCACTACCTTCACATTGTGGATGTACTGGCCACGGCGGGAGGTTTTGGGCTTTCCTTGCCCTCGATCGTCGAATGGGCAGACCGATCCCCGCCGCCGGGCTTCGACCCCTACACGGCCGACCCGGCACAGCTTGCCGAGATGATGGCGCCACTGTCGTTCAGCATGAATGCCATGAACCGGGCGATGGGGCAGCCGGATTTCTATCCGTTTCACCTTTCCGCCGGGATCGTTCGCAAGCTGGATTACGTAGCGCGGCTGGTGGCGAAATCGGCGATCCCCCTCTCATGAATGCCTGCCGCACCATGCCTTGCCCGGGCAACGCTTCATCCCGCCGGCCCGCTGAAATCGGCCGAGATCGGGAGCCAATCCCGCTTTCGTGCGCTTTCTTTCCGTAAGCCAGAAGTGGCAAAATCACAGGAGAGTTCGATGAGCGTCAAGGGCGAAATCAAGGAAGCGGCCGGCTACGTGAAGGAAGAAGCTTACGAGCACGGCAAGTCTGCCAAGAGCCAGCAGAAGGCTCAGGAAGGCCGCGATCTGCGCAACGAAGGGCGGATCGAGGACGGCAAGGCTCCCAAGAAGGGTGCCCCGGGTTCCGAAAAGCACTGAGCCTGAAAGTTCGATGCTGGTCGTCGGTATGCGAACGGCCAGCCAGAGGCGCTGCCGCCGGCCTCAGGCCGGGGCGGCGCTTTTGCGATGAATAGGCCCGCGCCGGGGAACCCGTCGAGAGGTTCGGACATTTGAGCGTGGGTACGGTCGATTGGCGCTGGATGGAATGCCGGTGAGGACAGGATAGATGGTGTTGAAGATTTCGGTGGGCAGTTGCGTCGTCATGCGTCTGCAACCGTCACGCAGCATGGCCAGCTCATGAGAAGGCCGGTTCTTATCGTCGAAGACGAACTGTTTGTCATACTGGATCTGGAAGACTTGATTGCGGAGGAAGGCTTCGTCGTCGCCGCCCACTGCGGCACCGTGTCGGCCACGTTGAAGGCGATTGAACGCCAGCAGCCCTTTTGCGCAATTCTCGATGTCAGGCTTCCGGACGGGGAGGTGTATCCGGCTGCCGATCGTTTGCGCGAGCTGGGTGTTCCGCTGATTTTTCATTCCGGTCACGCAAACGAGAGCGCGCTGAAGCAACGCTACCCCGATGCGCAGTTCTGCCCCAAGCCCAGTTCACCTTTGCAATTGCGTGCAGCGCTGCACGCGACTGTCGACAAGGCCGCAAAAGTGCGGAACTGATTGCGCCTTCTTGCAGATCAATGACCGATAGAGCTGCCGGCATTGGCCAGGCACGTTCCATTCGCCGGGGAACTGCCCGGCGTATCTCTGTTTAGGCAGATCGCAACGCTGCAGGGGATTGAGACTACGCATTGAACTATGTTTCCTAGGCGTATTCTCTCCCTTGGCGTAAGCCATTCCTTCCTTGTCAACGAATTGAGAACAAAAAATGGCGCTGGTCAAGAAATCGGCACTTGGATCGCGCGCCAAACCCGCCGCCACGAAGGCGGCGCAGGCCATAGTCGATCAGCCGGCTCCGCGTCGCCGCGTGGGAAATCGCGCCCGTTCGGTTACGCCGGGCGAACGGTTGGATGAGGCGACACAGGAGCTGGCCAGCGCGCTGGGTGAGGCCTCTGCCGCCGCAGCAGAGCTGCAAAGGGCAATGGACCAGATTTCAAGCGGGGCAGAGGAAGCCGCAGGCGCCGCGCAGGAGTCGCTGGGCCTGATCGCCGTGCTGGGAAGCAATTTTCGCGAAGCGCGCGTGCGGGCAGAGGATTCTCGTCGTGCTGCGGAAGCGGTACTGTCCAGCTTTGCCGATATCAGCGCCCAGATCGATGCGTCGGTGGCGGCGATCGAGCTGAATGCGCAGCGCCAACTCGCCACGGCAGCGGCGATGACCGCGCTGGAAGAAGCGGCCAGCCGCATTCGCGACATCGGTGCCAACGTGATCGACGTTGCGGATCAGACCAGCCTCTTGGCGCTGAACGCGACGATCGAGGCGGCCCGCGCGGGCGAGCATGGCGCCGGCTTTTCCGTGGTTGCCGATGAAGTGCGCTCCCTGGCTGAAAGTTCGGAGACCGGCGCCAGCCAGATTCGCAGTCTGGCGGCGGACATAGGGCAGGGTATCGTCGAGATTGCGGATAGGGTGAGGACGGCCTCCAGCGTCGCGTCGAACGAGGCGAAGGCAGGGCACGAAGTCGTCAGCCGGCTGAAATCTGCCAGCGAGGATCTGGTGTCGCTGGCGCACGGTGCGCTGGAAATCCTGGAAAGCGCGGTCGAGGCGGAGCGCGCGTCGCGCGAAGCGGAGCGCGGGGCGGAGCAGATCGCCCAGACGGCCGAGGAACAGGCGGCCGCCGTGGCAGAGGCGCAGCAGGCGGTCGAGCAGCAGAGCATTTCCTTGGACGAGAGCCAGCAGACGGCGGAATCGCTGGGCGACCTTACCGCCCGGTTGCAGCAGGCCGACACGCGCGCCGTGGCGGTCGATGTGGCGGCGGCGGCGGAGCAATTGTCGGCCACGATCCAGGAGTTGTCCGGCGCATCCGGGCAAATCCTGGTCGCGCTGGAGCAGATCGGCCGTGGTGCCCATGTCCAGGCATCCGCGACTGTGCAGGCCAATGTCGCCATGGCCCAGATCGAACGGTCTGCAGACGTGGCCCAGACGCGTGCGGAGAGCGCCGATGGCGTGATCGACGCGATCACGCAGTCCGTCAGAGAAAGCAAGGCATTGACCGACAAGCTGGTGTCGGGCGTCGGGGCCGCGCTGGCCGACGTGAGCGCGGTGCTGGGCCTCTATTCCGCGATGAGCGAGAGCACGCGCCGGATTGAGAGCATTGCCGACAATCTTGCCCTTGTCGCGGTGCAGACCAGCATGCTGGCTGTCAGCGGCGCGGTGGAAGCCACGCGATCCGGCGATGCCGGCCGCGGATTCGCGACAGTGTCGGCCGACATTCGCAAGCTTTCGCGGGAGGCGAGCGAAAGCGCCGAACACGCGAAGGGCACGGTTCGCCAGATCCATGACCAGATCGCGATCGTCCAGCGCGACCTTGAACGGATCGTTGGCGCCTCCGAGGCCGAGATCGGCCGCAACCGGGCGATGGTCGACCGGTTCGTCCACGTCGTGGCCGAAGTGGAGAACGTGCGGCAGGTCAACGGCGCGATCCTGACCACATCGCAGGACATGTTGCGCGCCGTCCGCGAGGTGAAGAGCGGTACGAACCAGATCGCCGAAGCTGCGGACATGGCGGCCGGCGCCGCGCGGGAGGCAGGGACGGCGGCACGGCAGCAGGCGCAGGGCGCGGAAAGCCTGGCCGCGTCGATCGAGGAGATCGCCTCCATCGCAGGCGTGCTGGCGGTCGCGGAGGACTGATCGCGTGTCAGGCGCGACCGGCCTTGCCGACAGGGTGCTCGCTTTTCGCGTGGGGGATCGGCTGCTGGGCCTCCCCGCCGCACTGGTGCGGGAGATCGTGCCGGTGCCCCGCATGTCGCGCGTTCCCCATGCGCCCGCGGCGTTGCTGGGCCTCGCCAATGTGCGCGGCCATGCCGTGCCGATCCTTTCCGTTGCCCGGCTGATCGGTGAGGCGGATGCCGATATCGGCCGTGTGATCGTTGCGGATCTGGACGGCCCGGTGGGACTGGCGGTCAGCGCGGTTTCGCGCATGGCCGGGGAAACCGACGGATCCGACATCTCATGCATGGATATTGGGCAATTGATCGCCCGCGCCATGCCGGAACGGCGCGCGCCCGTCCGGATGTCGGCCGAGCCCCAACAGAATGCCGAAGCGGCCGCGATTGCGGAACGGGCATTCGTTTCGCTGGATGTTGGCGCGCAGGAATTTGCCTTTGCACTCGATGATGTCGACGAAATCCGTCGTCTGCCTGAGGAGATCGCAATCGTTCCTCACGCCGACGCGGTGGTGATCGGCACGGTGGCGATCCGTTCGCAAGTGGTGCCGCTGCTGTCGCTGGCCGGCCTGCTGGGATTGCCGGGGCTTCTGCCGACGCGCCGTTCCCGTATCGTCATGGTGCGGATCGGCCGCCACCGGGTGGGGCTGGTCGTCGATGGTATCCGTTCGGTGGAGCGCGTGGCGGAAATCCGGATCGATCCGGTACCCGAGGCCCTCAACCGTGGCGGCGAAGCGCGGATTCAGGCGATCTGTCGGATCGGCGACGGCGAAAGACTGCTGTCTGTCCTGTCGTGCGACCAACTGCTGCGCGAAGACCTGACTGCCCGGCTGCTTGATGGGGCCGAAGGCAGCGAAGACACAACGGACGATTCCGCCATGCAACAAGGTGAGCGCTTCGTGCTTTTTCGGATTTCGGGTGAGCGATACGCGCTGCCCGTATCCGAAGTCCAGGAGATCGCGTTGCTGCCGGAGCGCCTGACACCCCTGCCCAAAGCACCCGATTTCGTGCAGGGCGTGATGACCGTGCGGGGGGAGGTCATTCCCGTGATCGATCAGGCGCGCCGGTTCAACGGTACGCCTGTCGCGGGGGGCAAGCCACGCGTCATCGTCGTGCGCATCGGCGAAATCACGGCCGGCTTCGTGGTCGATACCGTGTCCGAAGTGGTTCCGATCCCGGACGATTGCATCGGCAAGGCGCCCGATCTGGGTACCGGTGAAACGCGCGTGTTCGACCGCGTGGCCAGCCTTGGTGACGAGATTGTCCTTGTCGTCGACCCGCAGGAACTGCTCGATCGCGCCGAACGCGATCTGCTGGCGAGCGTGAATGGATCGGCCGCAAAGCCGCAGTCATGACGAAGCTGCTGATTGTCGACGATTCCGCGCTGATGCGGCGATTGCTGGCGGACGTGTTCGGCGCGGCGGGCGATTTCGAGATCGCTTGCGCGCGCGGCGGCACGGAGGCGCTGGCGATGCTTGCCGACTTCGCGCCCGACGTCATCACGCTGGACATCCATATGCATGACATGGACGGGCTGACCTGCCTGGACCGGATCATGGTTCTGCGGCCGTGCCCGGTGGTCATGGTATCCTCCCTCACCAGCGAGGGAGCGGAGGAAACGCTGGAGGCGATGAGCCTTGGCGCGGTGGATTTCGTGGCCAAGCCGCGTGGCGCTGTGTCGCTGGAGATCGATCGGATCGCGCCCGAACTCGTCGACAAGGTGCGTGCGGCCGCGAAGGCGCATGTGCCGCGTACCGCGCGCCTGCGGGAGCGGGTGCGGGCATTGGCCAGCGGATCGCATGTCCGCACCCATCGAGACCGGGTGGCTCCGGCAGCGCTGGCGCCGTCCAAAGGGGCGGACGGCATCGTCCTGGTGGGATGTTCCACCGGCGGGCCGCCTGCGCTCGATGCCGTGCTGGGGGCCTTGCCGGCGGATCTGCCCTGGCCAGTAGTGGTGGCGCAGCACATGCCCGCCAGCTTCACCGGCCCGCTTGCCGGGCGGCTGGATCGGGTCAGTCCTCTGGGCGTGAACGAAGTGACCCGCACCACCCGCTTGCAGCCGGGCAACGTCTATATCGGCAAGGGGGATGCCGACCTGCTGATCTCGCGGCGAGGGGGTGAACTCGTCGCGCTGCCGGCGCCCAGCAGCCCGACGCACCATTGGCATCCCAGTGTCGATCGGCTGGTCGAAAGCGCAATGCGCGTGGTTGCACCCGAATGCCTGATCGGCGTGTTGATGACCGGTATGGGCACCGATGGGGCGGCGGCGATGAACCGATTGCGTGAGGCAGGAGGCGTCACTATCGCGGAGGCGGAAAGCACCGCAGTCATCTGGGGAATGCCCGGCGCGCTGGTCGCCCTGGGCGGTGCCTCGATCATTCTGCCGCTGGACGATATCGCTCCCGAACTTGCCCGACGTTTCGCGTCATGACCGAAGAGGCCGCCCCCGCGCCGGGCATCCCGGTGTTGACCGATGCCGAAATCCGCAAGATCGGAGAGCTTCTCTATCGCTGGACCGGAATGGTCTTTGGAGAGAACAAGCGCTTCTTCATCGAAAGGCGCGTGGCCGAACGGATAAAGCAGACCCGGGTTGCCAGTACCGGCGCCTACATCGTCATGCTGGGCAGCCACATGGAAGAGCGCGCGGCGCTGATCAATGCGTTTACGATCAACGAAACCTATTTCTATCGGGAGGAGCATCAGCTTGCCGCGCTGTCCCAAGATATCCTGCCCGATATCGTGCGGACCAAGCGACCGGGCGATCTGGTGCGGATCTGGTCGTTGCCCTGCTCGACGGGAGAGGAGCCCTATTCGATCGCGATCTGGCTTCTGGAAAACTGGCCGCTGGTGGATGCCTACAATGTCGAGATCGTCGGGTCGGACATCGATACCGATGCGCTTGCCCGGGCGGAGAATGGCTATTTCGCGGCCCGCTCGCTTGCGCGAATGCCAGAACGGGTAAAGGACGCCTACTTCGAGGCGGAAAAGGGGCACCGACGGCGGATCATCCAGGATATCCGCGAATCCGTGCAGTTCGTGGCCGCCAACGTGGTCGACCCGGCGAACATGGCCCGAATGGGGCTTTTCGACGTGATCCTGTGCCGTAACCTGCTGATCTATTTCGACGATGCGGCCCGGCTGACGGCGGCGGGCCACATCTATGATGCGCTGAACCCTGGCGGTTATCTTTGCCTTGGCCACAGCGAGTCCATGGCGCGGATAACCGATCGCTTCACGCTTGTTCGTCTTCCCGACGCAATCGTCTATCGTCGCCCGTGATGGACGACATGCTCGAACAGTTCCTGCTCGAAGGGCGAGACCTGGTGGCGCAGGCCAGCAGCGATTTCGAGCTGCTTTCGCAGGACCCGACCGACCGTGCCGCCATCGACAGCGCCTTTCGCGCTATTCACACGCTTAAGGGATCGGTCACGGTATTCGCCCTGCTACCGGCCGAGCGTGTGCTGCATGCAGCGGAAGACATTCTGGATCGCGCGCGCAGGGGGGGCTGCGTGCTTGATCCACAGGCAATCGCGGGCCTGATCGCCTGCATCGACCAGACCGACCGCTGGATCGATGCCATGGAGCGCGACGGTTTTCTTCCGCCTGATGCGCTGGAGGTGGGCGAGAGGACGATCGCAACTCTGCCGGCCACGGTGGAGGTGGATACCCATGCAATCGTCGCGTCCGCACCGGCAGCCCCGGCCGAGGGGTGGCTGGAGGCGCTGCGGCACCGGGAGGCCCGGGCAATCGCGCGCGTCGGGGGCATACTCACCGCGTTTCGCTATCTTCCGGATGAGGACTGCTTCTTTCGCGGGGAAGACCCGCTGGCAGCGATGGAAGGGGTGCCGGATCTGATCGCGCTGTCCATGGAGCCGCGCGATGGGCGATGGCCGGACGCACAATCGCTCGAACCCTTTTCCTGCTTCAGCTACTTCGAAGGACTGAGTACCGCGTCGGAGGCGGAAGTTCGCGCGGCGTTCCGGTTGGCGTCGGGAACGCTGAAGGTCGCGGTTCTTGCCCCGAACGACGATGAGGATGAGACCGGATCGGCACGGCCGGCGGCGCGCATGTTGCGGGTGCCTGCGGAGCGGCTTGACGGACTGGCTGATGGCTTGGGCGACCTTGTTGTCGCGATCAACGGTCTCGCGCCTGTCATTGCCGAAGTGGCCGCGCGCGATCCGGCACTGGCGGCCCGGCTGCGCGGCGCGCACGGGGCGATCGAGCGGGCGGCGGATCGGATGCACCGCGATCTGGCTGCGGTGCGGCGGATTCCGCTGGAATCCTTGCTGCGCCGCCTTCCCCGATTGGCGCGGGAGATTGCCGATAGCCTGGGCAAGAAGGTGCGCCTCACCGTCAGCGGCGCCGCGCTGGAAGTGGACAAGCAGATTGCCGAGGGCCTGTTCGAACCGTTGCTGCACCTGCTGCGCAACGCCATCGACCACGGGATCGAGGCTCCCGATGCGCGCCGGGCGCTGGCCAAGGATGCCGAAGGCCGGATCGATCTGTACTTCCAGAGGCAGGGCGGCCGGATCGTGGCGACCCTGCGCGATGATGGCGCGGGCATGAGTGCGGCGCAGATCCGCCAGGCCGCGATGGAGCGTGGGATGCTCTCGGCCGAAGCGGCCCAGGCACTGGACGACGATCAGGCGCTGGGGCTGATTTTCCAGCCCGGCTTCACCACGGCGCGCGCCGTTTCGCAGGTTTCCGGGCGAGGCGTGGGCATGGACGCGGTCCGCACCGCCGTTGAGGCCATGCGCGGCACGATCGCGATCCAGAGCGCGCCGGGAAGCGGCACCTCTTTTCGGATCGACGTTCCTGCCAATGCCCTCACCACCGCGCTGCTGGTCGTTTCCGTGGCGGAGGAACGCTATGGCATTTCGCTGGATCAGGTGGTCGAAACCGTCCGCCTGAAACGCAGTGCCCTGTTGCCTCTCGGCAGCGGCGTCGCCTGTGTGATGCGCGAACGCACCATTCCCGTGCTCGACCTGGCGGCGTTGCTCGCTATCGAGGCGCGGCAGGGGCCGCACGCGAGGCTTGTCATCACGTCGTTGCAGGGCTAACCGGTCGCGCTGGAGGTGGACGGGTTCGCCGAACGTATCGAAACCGTGGTGCGGCCGCCGCGGGGTATGCTGGCATCGATGCGGGGGGTGATGGGCTCTGCCGTCACCGCCGATGGCGGCGTGCTGATCGTCCTGGACATTCCGGAGCTGGTGGCATGACCGTCCGGGTGGAGGGAAATCGCATCGTGCTGGAGGGGCGATGCCCGGCCGAGGATGCGGACGATCTGCTGTCCGCGCTCCATGCCCAGCCGGATGCCCTGGTCGACGGATCGGCGATCAGGCGAGCGCACACGGCCGTAATTCAGGTTCTCTACGCATTGGCCCCGAAGATCGTCGCCGTCCCCGAAGAGCCGTCCGCATCGGCAAATCTGCTGCGCCGGCTGATATCGAAGGGCGACATTGAAACCGAAACTTCCTAACACCGTTTTCAGCCCAGCCGGTTATCCACGGCTGCCCGGAGTTCACTATGCCCGTTACCGTACTTATCGTTGATGACAGCAAGCTTGCGCGCATTGTCGCCGCCAAGGCGCTGGCCGAACTCCAGCCCGAATGGGAAAAGGTGGAGGCGGGCAGCGCGGCGCAGGCGCTGGAGATCGTGCAAGGGCAGGCGCCGGACGTCGCGCTGGTGGATTTCAACATGACGGAAAAGGATGGCCTAGAACTGGCGGGTGAGTTGCGCGTTATGTTGCCTGAAATGCCGATCGCCATCATCACCGCCAATATCCAGGACGAGATCGTCGCGCGGGCGAGGGAGATCGGCGCTGCCTTCGTGCCCAAGCCGGTAACCGCGGACGCGCTGGAACCGTTTGTGTCCGGTGCCGCCCTGCGCTTGCGATCGGGACGCTGATGGGCCCGGAAACCCTCGTTCTCGAAGAGCTTGAGCGCGATGCGCTGACCGAGATCGTCAATATCGGGGTAAGCCGCGCCGCCTCGAGCTTGCGCAAGATGATCGGCGATCAGGTTCTCCTTTCCGTCCCGTCGATCGAGGTGGTGAGCCAAAGGCGCGCGGCGCGTTTGATCAGCGAGCGGGAGGCGAGCGATCTGGTCGCGGTGCGGCAGGATTTTACCGGGCCCTTTTCCGGCCGGGCACTGCTGATCTTTCCGGAAACCAACAGCCTCGAACTGGTGCGGGCCGTCACCGGCGGGGAACTGTCGGCGGATGACGTGGTGGAAATGGAGCATGAGGCGCTGGCGGAAACCGGCAACATCATCCTCAATTCCTGTCTGGCGACGATGGCGAACATGTTGAAACGGTCCCTGTCGATGACCATTCCCGAAGTGCTGCGGGGATCCGGTGCCAGCCTTTTCGAGGCCGATGGCGAAGGGGCCGGGGATGGCCTGGTCCTGTTTCTCTATATCGATTTCGCCGTCCGCAGCCGCGACATCCGTGGGTATATCGCCATGATCATGGATCTGCCTTCGCTGGCGACTTTGAAGGAATTGCTTGGCGAGTTCATTGTCCGTGTCGTTGGCGAGGATCTCTGAGCGGAATGATCGTGCCCGACCATCTTGGCCCTAACCTGGCCGCATCCGGCGCTAGCGGCACGTGGGACTGGGACATTGCCGCCGATACGCTGCGGGTGGATGCCCGCTTTGCGGAACTCTACGGCATCGATCCGCGAGACGCCGCAGGAATCTTGCCGACCGACCTGTTCTTCAAGGCGGTCCACCCGGCGGATCGGGCCCGCGTGCGCATCGCGGTTGCCGGCATATTGGCAGGGGCCGAGCTGTTCTCGAAGGAGTTCCGCGTCGTGGCGCCGGGCGGCGCGACATTCTGGATGCACGCGCGCGGGCAGGGCCACCTTGACGAGAACGATCAGCCCGGCCGTTTCACCGGCCTGCTGGTGGACGTCACCGAACGCAAGCGGACCGAGGAACGGCTGCGCGTGGCGCAGTCCGCAGGCGGCATCGGCACGTTCGAATACATGGACGGCTATGCCACGGCCACCGTCTCTGCCGAATTCTGCCGGTTGCTCGGGCTGCACCCGGCCTCCGTCCTGCCGATCCAGACGATCAACAGCATCCTGCTGGATGCGGACGCTCGCCTCATTCCCGGCTTGGGTGAATCCATCGATCCGGACGGGCTTGATGCCGAGTTCCGGATCGTGCGCCCGGATGACGGCCGGCAGCGCTGGATCGCGCGCCGCGGAGAGGTCTTCCCCGAAGGATCGGGGTTCCGCATGGTTGGCGTGATCTACGACGTTTCTTCCTCGAAGCAGCAGGAAGCGGAGCTGCGCGAACTCAACAACACGCTGGAAAGCCGTGTCGAGCAGGAAGTGGCCACCCGCCGCCGGGCAGAGGAGGCATTGCGACAGGCGCAGAAGATGGAGGCGATCGGTCAGCTGACCGGTGGGATCGCCCATGATTTCAATAACCTGCTGATGGCTATCATGAGCAGCCTCAATCTGCTGCAGAAGCGCATCGCGCCCGATCCCGGCACTGCCCGCCTGATTGACAACGCCTTGCAGGGCGCACGCCGTGGTGCCGCGCTGACGCAGCGCATGCTGGCTTTCGCGCGCCGCCAGGACCTGACGACCGAACGCGTCCATCTGTTCGACCTTGTCTACGGGATGCGTGAACTCGTGGAGCGGACGCTGGGGCCTTCGTGGTCGCTTGCCCTGTCGATCCCGTCCAGCTTGCCGGCGGTCATGGGCGATGCGAACCAGCTTGAAATGGCCTTGCTCAACCTTGCGGTGAATGCGCGGGACGCGATGCCTGAAGGCGGGGCCGTGACGATTGCGGCCGTCTGCAGAACCGTGAACGATGCCGAGCCGGGCGACCTCATCGCCGGCCCCTATATCGGCCTTTCGGTTGCCGATACTGGTGAGGGCATGGATGCGGAAACGCTTGCCCGCGCAACGGAACCGTTCTTCACGACCAAGGGGGTGGGCAAGGGCACTGGGCTTGGTCTTTCGATGATCCACGGCCTTGCCAAGCAACTGGGCGGCGGTTTCGTGCTGGAAAGCCAGCCACGGCAGGGAACCACCGCAACCCTTTGGCTGCCGGTTGCAGATGTGGCGGCAGAATCTTCGGTGGTGCCGGCCATGCCGGCGATGGAGCCGACAACCGGTCGATCCGGGACGCCAGGCGACGTGCGACGGAGCCTCAAGATCGTGGCGGTCGACGATGATGGCCTGATCCTGATGAATACCTCCGCCATGCTGGAAGATCTGGGGCATCGGGTTTTGGAGGCCTATTCCGGACAGGGCGCGCTGGCGATCCTGGAGCGGGAGGCGGACGTGGATCTGCTTATCACCGATCAGGCGATGCCGCAGATGACCGGCACGCAACTGGCTGACATCGCTTCGGAAACCCGGCCTGCTCTCCCCATCATCCTGGCCAGTGGCTATGCCGAACTTCCAGATGGTGCGCAAAGCCGGATCGTCAGGCTTGGCAAGCCATTCGATCAGATGATGCTGGAACGCGCGATCGAACAGGCGATGGGTTAAGGAGCGCGAGGCGGGGATGGCGCTTTAAGCGCCGCCGCCTACTTCAGTGTGAAGGTGGATCATGATCGGGCGCGGCTCGCGATCGTCCACGCCCGTGGTCCCATCGCCCATCTTACGAAGGTTTCTTCGGTCCCGCGCCGTCCTTTCCGTTGCCGTGTTCCGGCTCTTCGAGATCGCGTTGCGCTCTGACGATATTCAAGTATACACCGTATACATGGATACGAGATCCCAGATTCTGGACGCGGCGTGGCGCCATTTCGAAGCGGATGGAGAGGCTGGCGTTTCGCTTCGCAAAATCGCCGGCGATGTGGGGATCACACCCATGGCAATCTACCGGCACTTCGCGAACCGACAGGCGCTTATTGACGCACTCGTTGCCGAAGCGATCGGCGAATGGCGGCTCAGGGTGGGGCAGATTGGCGAACGGTCTGCGCTCGATTGGATCAAGGCTATCGGCGAGGCTTACCTGACTTATGCGATCGAGGCGCCAGCGCGTTTCGACGCTGCTTTCCTGACGTATTCCGAAACCAGCCTCAAATATCCGGACGATTTTCTGGCAGGCGGCTCGCCCGCAGTATCCTTGCAGATGCGGCTGATCGCGGAATTCGTGGGGGCCGCGCGCGCTGGCGACATCATGGTGACAATCGTCGCACTGGGCCAGGGCCTGGTGTCACTTTACCGTGCCGGACGCGTGGCCGGCGACGAGGAGGGCTTCAAATTGCTCTATCGAAAAACGATGCATCACTACGTTGAGAGCTTCGCACAGGAGGTGACGCCGTGATCGCCTGGCTTGCAGCGACCCTGTTGTCAGGCTTGGGCTTCTTCCTGTCGCTGGGCCTTGGTACCCAATGGTACCTGGCCTGGTTCGCACCGGCTCCGGTGCTCTGGTACGCCTTTTCGCGAGGGCGGGCTGGGCCCAGCTTTGTGGCTGCTTTCGCCAGCTATACGCTGGGTGCGACCAACTTTCTTCCCGCCTATGGATCGATCATGCCGATGGCGGTGCTGGCGCAGCTTTTGTGCGGTCCTGCGCTCGTCTTTGCGCTGACGGTCGTGATGGCCCGTTACGTCCATGCTCGGCTTGGTTCGGTTGCAGGCGTGCTTGCCTTTGCTGCCGGGTTCGCCGGCGCCGATTTCCTCGTGTCCTTCATGCCGGCCGGAGGTGCCGCGACGTCGCCCGCCAATTCCCAGGTAGACATGCCGGTCATGGCGCAAGCCGCCGCGCTTGGAGGGTTCGCTGCCGTTACATTCCTGATCGGTCTGGTCGCCGCGCTCATCGCCGAAGCCGCTCGGCGGCGCAGCTCGACATGGCTGCTCGCCGCGGTGGGCGTGATTGCCATCGTTTTCGGCTTCGGGGCGTTGCGCATGTCGAGGCTCGGCGAGAGTACGAGCCGCGTCGCGCTGATTGGCGGCAATGATCTGGTCGGCAATACAGGCGATTTCGAGGAAGCGCACACGACGCAGATCCTCGCCACTTATGCGGCAGGTGTGCGCGCTCTGGCCGGCCAGCACGTCACAGTTGTCGTACTGCCCGAGAACAGCGGACGCCTCGCCCCCGCATGGGGTGAAAGGGCCCTCGCACCGCTGGCCGCTGCGGCACGCGAAATCGGTGCGACCGTTGTAGTCGGCTACAATGGCGAGTTCTCCGGCGCTCGGCGGAATCTGGCCACGACACTTGGACCGCATGGCGACAGGGCGACTTATGCCAAGCGGCACTTGGTCGTTGGTCTGGAGACCCGATTTTTCTCGCCCGGCAATGATCCGGTCATTCTGGCCAACGGCGTCGAACCTGAAATCTGCAAGGACATGGACTTTCCCGCCACCATCCGCCGTGACGCTGCGGCCAATCGCCCACGGATGTTCGCGGTGCCTGCCTGGGACTTCGGGGCCGATGGTTGGTCGCATGCTCGCCCCGCCATCCTGCGCTCGATCGAGACAGGAACACCACTCGCGCGAAGTGCGCGGGACGGATTGTTGACGCTCAACGATCGTTTTGGCCGGTTGGTGGCGGAGAAGCCGGTCGGTGCGGGCCCCACCACGCTTGTTGGCGACCTGCCGATCCACGATCGCGGCGGAGATACGCTCTACGCAAGGATTGGTGACGCATTCGCATGGATATGCGTGCTGACGGCCCTGGCTCTCGCCGCAGCTTCCACCCTGAGGCGCAAGCGGCATGCATGACGGGCTCGGAGAACGCGCCCGCGAGCCGCAGGATCGCGCGCAGTCTGTTTGAACCGGATGAGCTTGGAAGGTCGCAGCCGGGTTGCATGCGTTTTCAACGATTTTCCCGCCCACCGGGCAAGCGGAACCAGCGATTTTGTTGCTCGTTCATTGCTGTATGAAATTCTTCAATCCAGCCGAACGCCTTTCCATCCTGCACACGCGCAGGGATCTGAAGATGGCGCGCTCCGCACACGCTTACGTGCGGGGAAATACGCTGCGGTTCTACGAATGGCTGGCGGATTCCGCAGCCGCGCGGGTCATTCCGGAAGGACCGGCGGTATGGATCTGTGGCGACTGCCACCTCGGCAATCTCGGCCCGATCGCGGATGGCACCGGCAAGGTCGCCATCCAGATCCGCGACCTTGATCAGGCGGTGATCGGCAATCCCGCGCACGATCTGATCCGTCTGGGCCTCTCGCTGGCAACTGCCGCACGCGGGTCGGACCTGCCGGGCGTGGTCACGGCACGGATGATGGAGGAAATGATCGAGGGCTACGAACGCGCCTTCGTTTCGCTTGACGATGAGGAAATGGAGCGCGAGGAGGAGCCTGACGTCGTCCGCACGGTACGCCGGCGTGCTCTCGGCCGGAAGTGGCGACACCTTGCGAAAGAGCGGTTGGAAGATGTCGAGCCGGCCATTCCGATCGGCAAGCGTTTCTGGCCGCTGGACACCGACGAGCGGGACGCATTGCGCGAAATCGTGATTCACCCGCCCGTCAGCCGCATGATCCTCTCGCTCGACCGCAAGGGAGAGGATCGCAAGCCGTTCATGGCGGATGCGGCTTACTGGATGAAGGGGTGCAGTTCGCTCGGCCTGCTTCGGTTTGCTGCGATCGTCGGGCTGAAAGGCCGCGATACCGTCGACTATTCGCTGATCGACCTCAAGGAAGCGGTCGATCCGATCGCTCCTGCCGCGCTGGGCGCAAGGATGCCGAGCGAGCCGGCCGAGCGCGTGCTGGCCGCCGCCCTTGCGCTTTCTCCCAATCTTGGCGAGCGGATGGCGACGGCGCGCGTGCTCGGACATTCGATGTTCGTCAGGGAGTTGATGCCGCAGGACCTCAAGATCGAGGTCGAGCAGTTCTCGCAAGGCGAGGCGCAGAAGGCGGCGCGCTTCCTAGCGCATGTAGTGGGCAAGGCCCACGCGCGCCAGATGGACGATGCGACGCGCCGCGATTGGCTGCATGCCTTGCGAAAGGGCCGCTTCTCGGGCCTTGATGCACCGTCATGGCTCTGGCGTTCGGTTGTCGATCTCGCCGCTCGGCATGAGGCGGGCTATCTTGAGCATTGTCGGGTCTACGCCTTGGCGAACTGAGGTGCGGCCGTGGGGCGGGCTGCGGTTGTTCGTCTAGAGCGTTTTCTAATCAGGTGGAATCACCTGATGACTCGGAAAACGCGATAAACCAAATTCTTAGAGCAGTTGATCCGATGCAATGGGATCGGAACTGCTCTAAGTTCCCAGCGTAGCGCGGATCAGGCCGGCGCAATCGGCATCCGTCGCGACCGGCCCCGATTTCCCCGTGATCGCGCGGCCGATCATCTTGACGATCGCACCCACCGATTTGGACTGCCTGGGCACCACGATCGCGGGATTGCGGATCGTGCCGCTTACACTGATGGGGCCCGGAAGGCGCAGCGCGGCATCGGCCTTGGGCATCCCATTCAAGGTGAGGGCCAGTTGCTCATCGGGAAAGGTAACCGTGCCGGTTCCGCGCGATTGGCTTTCGCTCGTATCGATCAGCAAGGGATCGACGGTTCCCCGGCCGCCGCGCATGTCCAGTTTCAGAATACCACAGCGCAGCGTCGATCGGCCGGCATCGTCTCCCAGCAATCCCTTGCCGATGTCGAACCCGATCAGTGCGGCTATCCTGGTGGGAAGCGATCCCTGTTGCGCCACCAGCCCGATCGAGCCATCCGCATTGCCTATCACTTCGCGGATCGTGCTGCCGGTGCCCGCCAGCCTGAGCCGTCCGTCTATCCGGCCGGTCACCTCGGCGCTGCCGCCGCCCGCGAGCGCGGGGATGTCGCTGTGCTTCATGTCGAGGGCGATCGTCACGCGTGGGGCCGCCTGGCCGTTCCTCTGATCGACGACGGCCTTCCCCGTTATCACCCCGGCTTTCAGGCCGATCCGCAGCGGATCGACCGTCAAAACCCTGTTTTCCAGCCTCAGCACCGCCGAAAGATCGGTAATCGAGGAGGGGCGCCGTCCGCCGACGACATGATCGATGGTGACGGCGATGCGGCCGTCAGTCTTGTCGATTTTCCGGATGTTGATCCGCGTGTTCGGAACCAGCCGCAGCCCCTGCGCCTGTTCAAGCTGGAGTGCTCGCGCGTTGCCCGCATCGCTGGCCAGGTCGTCGAAATCGAGGCGGGCGAACCGCACTTGCCCATCCAGCTTGGTCCGTTCGCCCTGCTTGCGCGCGGTTACAGACCCGGCGAGCGTGCTGTTGCCGATGGTTCCGTGCAGCGCGTGGACCGACCAGGTGGAGTCCCGATGCGTGACTTGCGCGGCAAGATCGACGGGTTGCGTTCCGAACAGCCCGGCCTCGATGATCCGGTCGATCCGCTTCAGATCGTCCGCGCGCGCGGTCATGCGAAATTCCATGTCGTCGAAGCGGAGCGGCCCGGCCATCCGGCCTGCGGCATGGACGCCAAGTGCCGGCCCCTCGATCCTGGCATCGAAGGGCCAGGGCTGCGCGGTTGCCATCACGCCGCCCTTGATCGCCACTTGCACCGGCGCGCCGTCCACTTGCCCGGTGCCGTTTGCTGTGAGCCCCTTTTCGGGCGTAACCTGGACGGAGATCGAAAAGCTGTGCTTCTGAAGGGCATCGCGATAGGAGATTGCCGCATCGTCAATGCTCGCTATGGCCATCCCCGCGCCATTTCCTGGCTCACGCTCCGATCCCGGCCTCGCCCAGTTCTTTCGCCCTTCCGCGTCACGCGCCAGATTCAGCCTGATCCCGCGCGCGGAGAGTATCTGGGCGTCCATCGCCCCGGATAGCAGGGAAATGGCATGCAGTTTCAGCCGCAGCAGGCCGATCGTTGCCATATTGCCCGGCCCCGCCCATGGGGCCTGAGCGACGCGAACATCCGCCACCCGGATTACCGGGTTCAACGAAAAATAGGTTTCGCGATCCATCGACGCGATCGTGACCGGGCTCCCGATCCTGTCCCCCAGCCGATCCTCGATGGAATTCTTGAGCCAGGACACGGGAAATAAGGCAATCAACAGAAACAGGCAGATGAGCACGGCCAATGCAGCGACAGAAATCTTCCGAATAATGGGTATCGCGGCGGCGTGGTTCATCGTCTGTTGACGAGTGGTAGGGGGAATTGTTCCCAAGCGATGCTCGCCAGCGCGGCCTGAATACATGATCCCCGACCAGAGCATGGTGCTTGCCAGACTGTCACATGGGGTGGAAGCGGGCCTAGCTTTCGCTAAACAGCAGGCCATGTGAGCCTGGGGTAAGGGCTCGCAGCATCGCGCGGAACATTGGGGCAGACCGAAAGTTCTTGAATCGAGCTGCTCGAAAAGGTCGACGCAGCGTTTGTATAAGGGAGAGCCCTCATGTTTCGCTGGGCGATTATTTTTGCCGTCGTCGCATTGATCGCGGCGCTTTTGGGCTTTGGCGGCGTAGCAGGCCTTTCCGCCAGCCTTGCCAAGGTCTTCCTGCTGGTGGCGGTCGTAATTCTTGTCCTTGGCTTCTTTTTCGGCCGGGGCAGAAGGGTGCCTTGAAGTCCGAACCTTACGGCAGGTTGCGCCCGAAAGTGCGCACCTGCCGTGTCCGGCGTTCCTCCTCGCTCGGATCGACGCAGGAAGCATCGGGAGCGATGGGTATAGGAATTGGAGGGCGGAGCGGCGGCTTGGCCAGTCATGGTTCAGCCGAAGCCAGTTGAAATCGTGAGCTGGTTTGTTCGCACCGCTTGCCAGCAACAAACTACGGATGGCGGCGTGTTCGGATGAAAACATTCCGCCTTTGCATTCGCCATAACCCGCGATAGGCGCGCGTCATGATGAACATTCCCTGGGACCAGCCCGCAACGCTGATCGATCTGGATGGCAAGACGCCGGTGATCGGATCGATGCTCGAATGCGTGATGCACTTCGCGCTCTTCAAGCCTTTTGCCAAGGAGCAGGCACGCATCCTGCTGACGCGCCCCGTGTTCCGCGAGGGCCGCAAGACCCGCACTTGGATTCTGAATCCCGACGAGATCGCGAAACTTGTCGAACGGCTCAATGCCGAGAGGAAGGCGGCCCAGTAAGCCCGCGCACTCAGGCGGCATCCCTCGCGCCGATCGTGGCGGAAAGGGCGAGGATCGTGCGTGCGTGCCGCAAGGCCACGGCCTCGCGGTCCGCGCCATAACCACCGCCCAGCGTGCTCGCCAAGGGAATGCCGCGCCGCTTCGCCTCCGTCGCCACAAAGCGATCGCGGTCCGCGAGGCCTTCGTCGGTCAGGGACAGGCGGCCAAGCTTGTCGTCCGTATGGGCATCGACGCCTGCCTGCAGCAGGATCAGTTCCGGCACGAAATGATCGAGGACCATGGGCAGCGATCCGGCCAGAGCCGCCAGATAGCCCGGGTCGCCCGTTCCATCGGGTAGTCCGACATCCAGTGAAGAGCGCGCCTTGCGTGTGGGGAAATTCTTCTCGGCATGAATGGAAAGCGTGAAGATGTCGCTGCGCCCGGCGGTCAGGGCTGCGGTGCCATCACCCTGGTGCACGTCGAGATCGAGGATCAGGATGCGTGAGACGTCATCCTCCTCGATCAGTCTGTTGGCGGCGAGTGCCAGATCATTGAACACGCAATAGCCCGCGCCGGAATCGGCCATGGCGTGATGGCTGCCGCCAGCGGAATTGGCAGCATACCCGTGTTGCAGCGCCAGCTTCGCCGCCAGCCATGTTCCGCCGGGGGAAAGCTGCGATCGTCGGGAAATCCGCTCATCGATCGCAAAACCGATCCGGCGCTGCTTGGCCGCTGGCACCGAGCAACCGATGACTTCGTCGACATAGGCGGGATCGTGAACAGCTTCGAGCCATTCGCGCGGCATGACTTCGGGCGCATGGACCGTCATTGCTACGCCGCTTTGGCCCAGCGCCCGCATGACCAGCGCATACTTGTCATGCGGGAAAGTGCCCGTGCGCTCGGTTTCGACCACGTAACCGGGATGATGGACGACATGCAGCATGGCCTTGCAGGTAGAACGTCAAGGCATGCAGGTCGAGCATGCATTGCCGCGCCGTAGGACCGTGAGCAGCCTCAGGTGTTCAGGCAAGCGATGCTGGCGCTCCGGGAAGAATTTCGTGGTAGTAGCCGGCGGTCCAGCCGCCGTCGACCGCCAGTTCCGCTCCGCTGATGTAGGACGCTTCATCCGAGCAGAGAAAGAGGCTGGCCGCAGCCACCTCGTCCGGTTCGCCGATTCTCTGCAGCGGAACGCGACGGTGCGCATGATTCATTTCTTCCAAGGTCTGCGACCCGTCCGGGTTTGCCATTGCCGTGTTGACGCCGCCGGGATGCACCGAATTGACGCGCACGCCATGCGGGCCAAGTTCCAGTGCCGCAGTCTTGGTGATGCCCCGCACAGCCCATTTGCTTGACGAATAGATGCCCAACGCATTGGCGCCGCGCAGCCCGTCAAGCGAGGCGATATTAACGATCGATCCGCGTCCGGCTTCGCGCATGACTTGTCCAACATGCTTGAGGCCCAGAAAGGTGCCCTTGACGTTGACCGAATAGACCCTGTCAAATTCGCTCTCTTCGGCATCTGTCAGCAAGCCGAAGCTCACCACGCCGGCATTCGCAACCAGTGCATCGATCCGGCCGTGCGTTGCCATCAATTCGCCGACGAGTTGCGACCAATCGGATTCCCTGGCCACGTTGAAGTGAACAAATCGCGCGTCGCCACCCAAGCTCGGCGGCGAGGGCCTGTCCCTCTTCATCCAGCAGGTCGGCGATTATCACTGTCGCACCTTCGCGAGCAAACATGCGTGCCGTTGCTGCGCCCATCCCGCGCGCTCCACCCGTGATGATGGCAACCTTGTCCTGCATCCGACCCATCAGCTTCTTCCCGTTGTTCTTCTTCGTATTATCGCCGAGCCTTCCAAGGCGAACCTTGCGGCAGGCACTGTTGACATCGTGTCTCTATCAGGGGGGCGAACACGCCACCAGCGGCTGCCGGCCTGATCGAGATCGGGCGCCACTGGTGGTTGCAGCGGGGCGATTTGGCGACAAGCCCGGTCTGGCGGAATCCTGCCATTATTGGTCGTTTTTCGATATTTTTGCGATTTATGGAACATTGTCGATGCTGGATGCGGATGACCAGAACCCGGACGATTGCTAAAAGCCGGTCGAAAATTGGGCCATATAGGTGATCTGTTCAAGAATCACCGGGGTTTTTGGGGAAGAGAGAGTTCTTGGAAAAGATCATATATGTTCTGTGGAAGAATGAAATCCAGGATTCCGAAGAATTCAATCGCCTTTTGCTGGGCGATATTCGATCCAAACTGCTGGATCTGCCCGTAAAAAAACTTCAATTGAATGTTGTCGACGATATCGTGGCGCCTGGAGCCCCTTTGCGGGCAGAGCCGATCCGGCCAATGCCATCGGCAATGATATCCTTCTGGCTGAACGCGGCGCATGAACGTTCTTCGGTAGAGGCGATACTCAATACCGTGGCCCCGCGCATCGCCGGATACGCGGTCGCTGAATCCACCGTTCTCCCCAACACCGAAGATCCCGATCCCAACGGTCGCGTGCGCGGCTTCTCGCAGCTCGCATTCCTGTTCAAACTCCCTGAGATTACGCGCGAAGGCTTCATGGAAATCTGGATGCGGGACCAGACCCGCGTCGGCGTGGAAACGCAGGACACGTTCTATTATTGCCAGAACGTCATCACGCGTATGCTCACGCCGGGCGCACCCGCCTGGGACGGCATCGTCGAGGAATGCTATCCGATCGAAGCCATGACGGATCCTCTGGTATTCTGGAAGGCCAACGGATCGGAGGAGATCCGCCAGGCGAATTTCGAGCGTGAAATGGCCAATGTCGCCCGCTTCCTCGACCTGCCCAATGTGGCGGTGATGATCACCAGCGCGTATCGAGCAGACGGCTGGAAGGATCCCGCCCCGCTTGGTGGAGCCAGGTAATGGCCACTCCGCTGGATCTTGCGGGGCGGGTCGCCCTGGTTACCGGTGCCAGTAGCGGCATCGGCCGGGCAACCGCGGAATATCTGGCGGAGCGTGGAGCGGCCGTAGCAGTGGCGGCGCGCAATGACGCGCGCGGACGAGAGACGGTCGAGACTATTGTCGCGAATGGCGGAAATGCCGCATTCATTCACGCCGACGTTGAAAATCCTTCCGACATTGCGACGATGGTCGAATGGACGGTTCGCCGGTTTGGCAGGCTCGACATTGCCTTCAACAACGCCGGCATGACCGGCGCCGTTGCCCCTTTCCACGAGCAATCGCTGGATGATTGGGATGAGGTCATTCGCACCAATCTCACATCCGTGTTCCTTTGCATGAAGTACGAAATTTCAGCGATGCTGGAATCCGGCGGCGGATCGATCGTGAATAACTGCTCGGGCGCCGGGGTCATCGCGGCTCCCGGCCTGCCGCACTATACCGCTGCCAAGCATGGGGTATTAGGGCTGACCAAGGCTGCCGCGAAGGAATATGCGGCGCGCGGCATTCGCGTGAACGCCATATGTCCGGGCTTCATCGACACTCCCCAATTGGGGCGCTTCATCGATAGTCCCGAGGCGAAGTCTGCAACGGTCGCAGGAATTCCGATGGGTCATATGGGGCAACCGATCGATATTGCCCGCGCAGTGGCATTTCTGGCGTCTGCCGAAGGCGCCTACATTTCCGGCGACACCATGTTTGTCGATGGTGCTGTAATGTGCCGATAATTCGATTGATTTTTGCAGGAACGATGGCTGCGATGGCAGAGCTGTGATCAGCCGATCCAGTTACGATAATGGCGCGGCGTTTGCCCTGTTGCCCTTCGGAAAATCTGCGAAAATGCCGTGGCTGAGGAAAATCCCAGTCGCGTGGCGATAACGCTTATGGGCAATGTGGTTTCGGCAAGCAGGGCCTTGGCTTTTGAAATCCGATTGCCTTCCACATACTTGGCCACGCTTTTTCCGGTACTCTGCCGGAAGGCGCGCATCAAATGGGTGGGGCTGAGTCCGCACAGCGATGCCAGTTCGGAAACGCTCGGCGCTGAGGCACTGTTTTCGACATATTCGGCGATGCGGCGCAATTGGCTGGCCGGAAGACCGCCACGTCGATAGCTGGCTCGGGCACGCACCGCGTCCAGATAGCGAGCAAGGTCCGTCAACAGGGTTTCGGCGAGCGCTGCCACGATGCGCGGACTATATTCGTCCATTCGATCGCATTCCTCGGCAAGGCGCAGCATCGTATATTCGGCTCTTGGATCGTTGACCTGCAGGCATGCTTCCAGTTCGGCATCCGTCCAGACCGCATCAGGTGCTTTCAGCAATTCCGACGAGGCAAATCGACAGCGGATGCTGGTAAATTCACCACCGGCATGACGGAATTCGAGTGGTATGCCCGCCGGGCGCAGGACCAGAGCGCCCAGTTGCGCAAATCGGCTGTAGGGGCCCGAGCCATACCGTCCCGAGGCGCCCGGAAGCAATGGAGACAGGCCCAGGCTGACCACAGTCTCGCTGGTGCAAGTTACGAGATTTTCGCGGCGCACGCGTGGGAAATCGCAAAGTTCGACGGTGATGCCGGAGGTTACGATCCGCGCTCGCACAATTCTGTCGTCGTCACGGGCATCGAGAATCCCGGGAAGCTCGGTCGACGCGCCGATACTCATTTGGCTGCAATCAACCGATTGCGGTCAAGGCCGAACGATCGCAGGCGATGTACGGTATCCTTGATACTTGAAGAGAATTTTCCACCACATTCCAACGGTTCAACTGGCCCTCTGGCGAGGGCTGGGCCGGGCTTTCCGAAACTTAACACGGCGACATGCAAGGGCAAGCTTGTAAAAGCGCATTGAAGAATGTTTAGATGGTCTTCAGTTATCCATCAAGACGACCCGATCTTCCCTTCGCCTGCGACGAAATCTTTGTCCGGATAGGATGTCGCCACGGTAAGATGCCTCTCAATTTACGGATGATCGTCCGATTAAACTGGATCATCCTTTCGAAGGGGCTAGATTTCCGCGAGTGACGGAAGCCGGGTTCGCCGAGTCTCGAAACGCGACCGATCTATATGGGAGAACAAGGATGGCAGACTCCCTGCTTGAAGGCCGAACCATTCTGGTGGTCGAGGACGAATATTTCATCGCCCTCGATCTGGAAGCGGAGCTTTGCGAAGCGGGCGTGAATGTCGTGGGCCCAGCTGCTTCCGTAGTTTCCGCCATGGAACTGATTCACAATTCCGGTGCTATCGACGGCGCGGTCGTCGATATCAACCTTGCGGGCGAGATGGCGTTTTCCCTCGCCGATGTGCTTCATGATCGGGGCGTCCCTTTCATCTTCGCCACGGGCTGCGATAAAACATCCATACCCGAGCGCTTCGGGCAGATACCGCTTTGTGGGAAACCCTCAGCCTTTCGGGATTTGCAGCGCAGCTTGGAGGCGATCATGGCGTGAGGCGGCGACTGCTCTGCCCGCCGACATGCCTAATTCCGAAGTCCAAGCGCTGCAGCCAGGGCATCGATTATATGGCGAAATTCCACCGGCTTCTGCAGTTTGGCAAAAGCCTAGAATTGTTGGGGAATCACGTCCTGATCGTAGCCGGTGATGAACACGAACGGCATGCCGTCACGTTTGAAATCGCCTGCCAGTTCGAATGACCGCCCGCCGCGCAAGCTGATGTCGAGCACGGCGCCGGTCGGAGGGGTGATGGCAATCTCCGAGCGCGCAGCTTCTTCGGTAGCGTATGGCCCCAGGACCTCGGCACCGGCTCCCTGAAGGGCTCGCGCGGTGTCGCTCGCCAGGTAATAGTCGTCTTCGACCACCAGAATGCGCTGCCCGGTAAGGTCGGCTTGCCCGGTCATATCGATTGCCCCTCCGAACACCTTGGCCTGCTGCGGCGCGCTGGTTTCGAGAATGCTGGCGCCTGCCGTCAGCGGGAATTCCAGGTGGTACTGCGCTCCGCCTTCCTCGATCCACACCTTGCCGCGCCCGCTGAGTTCGTAGGGAATTCTGCCCGCCGCATCGAGCATCGGGGCAGCGAGGACGTTGGTCCAGCGCAGCCGCCATCGCGGGCTGTAGGCGACGACGACGCCGGCGGCATCGATCTCCCACACCGCCTGAGCCCAGCTTTCGATCAGCAGGCGATGTCGGGTCTCAATTCTCGCGCAGAACGGCCTCTGCCGCCGCTGCGCGATTTTCGGCCGCAGCCAGGCGGTGCTTCAACTCACGGGTTGTGATCGAGTCGACCATTGGAACGGTTCCCTTGGCGAACGGAGGATGTCCGCCATTGGTGGAACGCACAACTGGGCGAAAAAGCACCTGATGGTCGGTCGTGAGCAATTCGAGCCGTCAATGCGCCCGAGTAAAGGTGCCAGAAGCTGGGCACGGGGACGATGAATGATCGTAAGCTTTGGAACGGGTCGGTCGGCGCCGTGAACGTCCGCTGGCCTCTGCGGTGACCAACGGGGTGCGATCAGGTCTTTGAGTCAAAATAGGATCTCTGCAGGAATACTCCTGCCTGCCACGTTTCAGGCGTGACAGGCAGTAAATACTCGACCGCTTGCAGGTCTAAAATTCGACGTAATAGTCTTTCGGGAAGTCCAAGCCGCCATAGGCTTTGCGCATGGTCCAGAATTGCCCTTCGGTCCGCCAATAGCTGTCGCTGGACGGCAGGCCAAGCGACAGAAGGCTTTCGGCGGCGATATACATGCTGCCGGCGTTCGAATAGACGTCGCCCAAGCTGGGTTGGTGCCGCGCAAAGCCGATCGTCAGGAAACCCTTGCCGTCGAAGTTGCTGGGGTCAGCGAATATCCGGCGCTGGGTGGCCAGCGTGGCTGCCCGCACCTGACCCTCGGGCAGTTTGGCATGAAGCAGCTTCTTCCAGGCCAGATAGGCTAGCGGCTGATGAACCGCGGTGCGGTAGGTCAGCGAGCGGCCCACCGGTGGGAACGCGCCGTCCGGACCGATCATGCGTTCCAGCACCTCGCCGAAGCGCTGCATCCGTTTGATTTGCGTTGCCAGCCGGTCCGCGGGATCCAGCTTGTTGAACTTGACCCCGGTGCGGACGAGAACCTCCAGAATCTGCGTCAGCATCGGGTGGATGACATAGCTGTTGTACATGTCGAAATGGAAATGCTCGCCATCGCCGTACCAGCCATCGCCAACGTACCATTCGCCGAACTTGCGGATGGCAAGGTCGATCCGGATGGGGTCCCACTGCGCGCCGACCGACAACAGAAACGCCTCGTTCATGGCGGCGAACAGCAGCCAGTTCGAATAGGGCGGCGTCACACGCCGCAAGCCCTGGATTTCGGCAATGATCCGCGCCTTGGTGGTGGCGTCCAGCGGCTCCCACAGCGTCTGCGGCGCGCGCAGCAGGGCGCTGGTGAAGTAGGCGGAATCAACCAGCGGCTGGCCTTCGGCGCTCCACAGGAGGTAGTCCGGGCTCTTGGGGTCGACACTGTGGACATAGCTGGCCAGCGCCTGTTCACGCAATCCGGCGCGCAGACGCGATTCCGCGCTGCCATCGTCCGGCAGGGCAAGCCACGGGGCAAGCCCGTCGATCAACCGGCCAAACGCCTCCAGATAGGCAACCTTGGGATTGCGGCCGTCCCAGATAGGGCTGAGTTCCGGCGCCCACTCCTGTTGAAGCCGCCCCTGTGCCATGCGTGACAGGACCGGCGTTGCCATGCGTTCCAGCAGGCCCAGCATATAGGCGCGATCTTCCGCGCCGGTATGGAGGCCGGCCTGGCCGAGCGGCTTTTGCCCTGCGACGCGGGCAGTGGCGCGGGCCGTCGCCGCGCCGGTCGAAAGCGCGGCGGTCCCGGCCACGGCGCCGGCCAGCATTGCCCGGCGATCCAGATTTATGGTCATGTTCAGTCCTTCGGGATCGAGAAATCGAGCGTCTGGGAGGCGGCGTAGGCGTCCCACGCCTGGCGCGTCGTGAAAGTGTCCTGCCCTTTGCTCCACGCGCTGCCCGAATAGTAGACGAAGGGCTTGCCGGGCTGAACGTTGAGCAGGACGAGATAATTGTCCGCATCCTGCCTGATCTCGGCGATCATGGCGGGGTCGACGCGCACTGCGATCGCCATGCGGCCGTGCGCGCCGTCTTCCGGGCCCCACCAGGAAATCAGGCCCTTGGCGCGATCGACGGTTACTTCACCGTCACGCGCGCCGGTCGTGCGCTTGCCGACACCGATCCCGACCACCAGCGGCGCGGGGGAGTCCGATTGCAGTGTCGATACCAGCCGCGTGAAATGCGTGCCGAGCGGCAGCGTGAAACGTCGCGTTTCCCAGACCTTGCGATTCACGTCGACGGGCCATGGCGCGTAGTCCACGCTGAAATCCGCCGCTTTCCCGCCGGACTTCAGGATGCGCGCACGCACGTAATTGCGAGAGGTCCACAGCTTGTTGTCCTGCCAGATCCCCAGCCCACCAGCGCCGCGCGCAGTGCCGACGTTATAGAAATCCAGCCCCTCGCCGTGATAGCCGTGCTGGTCGCCGCTGCGCAGTTGCCGGTCTGCGAAGGGCCAGGACACATTCTTGCCCCAACTGTCGATGCCCGATCCGGACGGCGGCTCCGCCGCTTCCAGCGCACGGCCATAGATACGGTGCGCGGTCTTGTCGTTTTCCCAGAGCAGGTCGTCATAGCGATAGGGGGCGAACTGGGCCACGGCTGCCGGCGTCTTGCTCTCAGGCGCGGGAAGCGGCTTGTCCATCTTCAGTTGCGTGTCGCCCTGCTGCTGGGCGAGCACGCCGCCTGGCACACAGGCCATGGCCGCTACGATCAGGGTGTGCGCCGATCTTCGAATTTGCCGCATGTCCTCTCCAAGACTATGTGCCAAAGTTGTATGCCAACCTGATAAATTGCTATCTGTCGTTTGCCAAGCGCTTCGTGTAGGAATGGATCGTGCGGAAGGTTCTTCTCCCGCCGGTGACGAAAGACTGCCCATGGTAAAAGCCGCCTCCCTGGCCGATATCCTCTATGCGAAATTGGAACAGGAGATCATCTCCGGGGTCATCCCTGCGGGATCCAAGCTGCCATCGCAGAAGGATATTGCCGAGCGCGAGGAAGTGAGCCGGACCGTGGTACGAGAGGCGGTGGCGCGGCTTGAGGCGCAGGGCTTTGCGGTGGCCCGTCAGGGCTCGGGCGTCTATGTGTCCGAAAATGCCCAATACCGCGCCTTTCAGGTGACGAGGGAAGAGCTTACGGAGCTTTCCGACGTGATCAAGCTGCTGGAAATGCGGCAGGCGATCGAGGCGGAAATGGCCGGTCTGGCGGCGGCCCGGCGCACCCAGGCCGATATCACCGAAATGCGCGCCGCGCTGCGCCGCATGCGCGACGTGGGGGATGATCCCACGGCGTCCGCGCAGGCCGACAGCGAGTTCCATCTGGCGATCGCGCGCGCCACGCAAAACGATTATTTCGTAAGATTCATACAGTTCCTGGGTGTGCGGCTGGTTCCGCCGCGCAGCCTCTATCTGCGGGACCAGTCCGAGGATGCGCATCAGGCCTATGTCGGCAAAGTGCGTGACGAGCACGAGGCGCTGCTGGAGGCGATCATCCGGATGGACATCGAGGGCGCGCGCACGTCTGCGCGGCTGCACATGCAGGAAAGCCTTATCCGCCATTCCGAACTGAGCGATGCGATCACCGGCGCGGACCTGGGCGAAAGGTCCTAAGTAGTCCGACAATTGACAAATAGATATGGTTGTATGACAACTTTCTCGTCACGCGGCGAATCGCGGATGAGGGAGGATGTTCATGAGGGTGGTTACTGCCGCAGCATTGACGGCGAGCGCTTTGGCAATCCTGGTGGCGAGCAACGCGGCCCATGCGCAGGAGGCAACGGCTTCGGATGAGCCGGCCGCCGGGGCATCGGCGGATGCATCAGCATTGGGATCGGCGCCGACGACCGAGGACATCGTCGTCACCGGTTTTCGCAAGAGCTTGCAGCAAGGCATCGAACTGAAGCGCGAAGCCGTGGGCGTGCGCGATTCGATCGTTGCGGAGGATATCGGCAAGTTCCCCGAGGCGAACGTGGCGGACTCGCTCCAGCGCATTCCGGGCGTATTCCTGTCCCGCGATGGCGCCTCGAACGAAGGACAGCGGATCAGTATCCGTGGGCTGGGTTCGGAATTCACCGTCACCACCATCAATGGTGCGCCGGTCCATACGACGTCCTCGCAGAACGTCGGTTCGTCGACGCGCGATTTCAATTATGACGTGTTCCCGTCCGAACTGTTCGGCCGTGTCGACGTCTACAAGTCGCCGCTGGCCAATCTTGAGGAGGGCGGCATTGGCGGCAATGTCGACCTGCAAACGCCACGCCCGTTCGACAGCGCGGGCCGGGTGATCCGTTATACCGCGCAGGCCAACTACAACACTCAATCGAAGAAATGGCAGCCGCGCGGATCGCTGCTGTTCAGCGACACCTGGGGCGATTTCGGCGTCTTGGTGGGCGCCGCCTATGCCAAGAACGTCAACGAGCGTTCGGGCTTCCAGTCTACCGGCGGCTACAACTCGTCCGCGATCGGTTCGCTGGCCTACCAGGGGCCGACGACGGTGGGTGGCCCGTTCCAGTTCCAGATGGACCTCGACAATCCATTGGCGAACTATGGCGATCTGACTCGCGATGAGATCAACAATGCCTATCTGCCGCGCTTCTACCGCGTATTCACGTCCAACAACACGCGCGAACGCATCGGTCTGGTCGGATCGATCCAGTACAAGACCGACCGTCTGGACGTCAGCGTCGACGGCATTTACTCCGAACTGAAGGATCAGGCGGACGAATTCACCTTCGGCGCGGCGGTGCGCAATTCGCGCACCGTGCCCGGCACCACCAATGCCCCCGGCGTCGGCACGAATTCGGGCATCATCCCGCTCGACGTGCATATCGATGAATTCAACAATCTTTACGGCACGTTCGGAAACACCAGCTTCATCCAGGAAAGCTTTTTCCGCAACGCCCGCACCCGGTTCAAGTACGGCATCGTGCGCGCCGTCTACGACGTTACCGACAATCTGAAGCTGTCCGCGCAAGGCAACCTCAGCGACAGTAACGCCCGCTACACCGCCAACCGCATCACCAGCAATATCTACGGGATCACCAGTACATTCGATCCCACGGTCAACGTCACTTATCCCACCATCAGCTCGCCGGTCGATTTCACCGACCCCGCCAACTTCACCGCGCCGGGGCTGGGCTTCTCCCTCAACCGCGAGATCGACAGGGAAAAGACCGCACGCGCGGTGCTGGACTGGACGCCGGTAGACGATGGCGACCGGACCTTCGCCCTCAAGCTGGGCGGCAGCTATGTCGATACCGGCAAGGAAATCTCGCAGCAGGATGGCAGCAGCATCGCCTCGGCCCAACTCGCCGGGCTGGACGTCTTCTCGTACATGGACCCGTACATCCAGTTCGGCCGGATCCGCGATGGCGGCAACTCCGGTTATCCATCCCAGTTCGCGACGTTCCCGCGATCGTTCGTGATGGACACGCTGAACGCCAATGCCGCGAATGCGGAGGCGCCGGTCAATCTCAACGGCGCGTTCAAGGCCAACGAAATCGTCAAGACCGCTTTCTTCGAGGCGAACTTCACGCTGCCGATCTTCGGGCGCGAACTGCGCGGCAATGCCGGCATGCGTTATTCCAACACCTCCACGATCATTCACAACTATCAGAGCGCGGGCGCCGGTGCGTTCGTGCCGCAGCGGCGCGAGGGCGGCTATGACAACTGGCTGCCTTCCGCCAGCCTTGCCTACGACCTGACCGACAAGGTGGTCGTGCGCGCCTCCGCCGGCAAGACGATCACCCGCGCGGCGCTCACGGCGATTGCCGGCGGCACGATCGTGCCGAACGTGTTCAATGCCGACGTAACGGTGGGCAATCCCGACCTGAAGCCGCAGATGGCGACGCAGGTCGATGCCGGCGTGGAATGGTACTTCGCGCCCGGTGGCCTGTTGAGCATCGGTGCGTTCAAGAAGGACATCGTCGATCGCGCCATGGCGGTGCAGGACTTCGTGACGTTCGGCTCGCTCGGCTTGCCGGACAGCGCGTTCAATGCCGTGTCGCTGGGCTTCCCGAACGGCGACATCCCCGACGATTTCCTGATCCGCCGAACCCAGTACGTCAATCAGGGCGAACTGAAGCTGAAGGGCCTGGAATTCGCCTATCAGCAGAACTTCACATTCCTGCCCAAGCCGTTCGACGGACTGGGCTTCACCGGAAGCCTGACGCTGATCGACCAGAAGGGCGACGATTTCGTCACCACGGAGGGCACGCGCGTGCCGATCCAGTTCGTGCCGAAGTATTCGTACAGTGCCACCGCCTTCTATGAAAAGGGGCCCTTCGCGGTGCGCGCGTCCTACAACTATCGCGCGAAGACCGGTATTACCTCGCAGAACACCGGCAACGACCAGATCCCTTACACGGCACCGCAAGGTTTCCTGGACGGAACGGTCAGCTACAAGCTGAACGACATGATCGAACTGCGGATCGACGCGCTGAATATCACCAACGAGAACGTCTACATCTTCTATTCCGACCCGGACGGTCCGAAGGGCAACGGCAAGTCGCGGCGCGACAACTCGTTCTTCAACGGCACCACCGTCTCGTTCGGCGTTCGCGGCAAATTCTGAGCCACTCCCAACTGGGCGTCCGGGCTCACGGTCCGGGCGTCCTCTCTTTCGCGAGGGGATGATCATGCAGGAAAGGCCGCAGAAAATCTTGGAACAGGCTGCCGTGGAACAGGCTACACACAGGGCCGGGCGCTATCGCTGGACGATCTGCGCGCTGTTATTCGCAGCGACGGCGATCAACTACGTCGATCGCCAGATGATCGGTGTGCTGAAGCCGGTACTGCAAGCCGATCTGGGTTGGAGCGAGGGCGAATATGCCGACATCGTCTTCTGGTTCCAGTTTGCCTACGCGCTGGGCTTTCTGGCTATGGGCCGCTTCATCGACGCGGCGGGCGCACGCATCGGCTATGCGGTTGCCTTCACGTTCTGGACGCTGGCGCACGCGGCGCATGGGCTGGTCGGCAGCGTCATCCAGTTCATCGTGGTGCGGTTCGCGCTGGGCGTGGGCGAAGCGGGAAATTTTCCTGCGGGCCTGAAAGTCGTGGCAGACTGGTTCCCGCAGCGTGAGCGCGCCTTTGCGATCGGTCTGTTCAACGCCGGTGCCAATGTGGGCGCGATCGCGACCCCGCTGATAGTCCCCGCGATCACGCTTGCCTACGGCTGGCGGGCGGCCTTCATCGCCACGGGCTTGGCCAGCCTGGTCTGGGTGGCGGCGTGGTTGGCGATCTATCGCCGGCCGGATGAACACAGGCGCGTTTCGCCCGAGGAACTGGCCTATATCCGCAGCGATCCCGTCCAGCAGACCAAGCGGCTGCCCTGGCGGCGGCTCTTCACGGTTCGCCAGACCTGGGCCTATGCGGTGCCGAAGTTCTGCATCGATCCCATCTGGTGGATGTTCCTGTTCTGGCTGCCGGACTTTCTGGGCAAGCGGTACGGGCTGGACCTCAAGAGCTTCGGTCCGCCGCTGGTTATCATCTACCTGATGTCGGACGCGGGCAGCGTGGCGGGTGGCTGGATATCCTCGCGCCTGATCGCACGGGGTTGGAGCGTCAATGCCGCCCGCAAGCTGGCCCTGCTGGGCTGTGCATTGGCAGTCTTGCCGGTGATGACGGTCCAATCGGTGGACAATCTGTGGGTCGCGGTGTTGCTGATCGGCCTGGCCACCGCTGGACATCAGGCCTTTTCCGCCAATATCCTGACGCTGCCGTCCGACCTGTTCCCGCGCGCGGCGGTGGGTTCGGTCGTCGGCATCGGCGGAACGGCCGGCGCGATAGGCGGTATGCTGATCGCCAAGTTCGTCGGCACCGTTCTGCAGTTGACCGGAAGCTATGCGTTGATCTTCATGGTTGCCGGATGCGCCTACCTCGTTGCCCTGATGGCGCTTCACCTCATCAGCCCCCGCCTGACCCCGACAGGAGAGCTTGCCTCGTGAATATCCGAAACCTGATCTCCGCCGCCATCGTTTGTGCGGCCATGGCGACGCCTGCTTTTGCCGAGCCGGTCCCCAAATCGGCTGCGGCAAAGGCTGCCGTGGCCCAGCCTGCAAAGTCGCCTCTGGCCGCAGCGGTGAAGTTGGCCGACTGGCAGCTCGCCCATCTCGACGATCTCTCGCACATCCCCCGCGCCACGGATGAGACGCGCAAGACCCGTGGGTGGGAACAGGCGGTGTTCTGGGTCGGCATGACTGCGCTGGCCGATGCCGGCGCGCCGCCGCGCATTACCGAAGCGGTGCTGGCCATGGGCCGCCGCAACGCATGGCGCCCGGGCGACAACCTCTATTTCGCCGACGATCAGGCCATCGCGCAGGCCTATGTCTGGGCTGCCGGGCACGGCGGTGGAGAGGCCGCGCTGGCGCCGACCAGGGCCGCGTTCGACACAGTGGTGAACAAGCCTGCCATCACGACCCTGGCCTTCGCCATCCCGCCGGAGGGTTATGGCGCTACGGAGTGCCTGAAGCGCTGGTGCTGGTGCGATGCGCTGTTCATGGCGCCGCCCGCTTTCGTGGAATTGTCCCGCCAGACTGGCGACAACCGCTACCTGACGTTTGCGATGAAGGAGTTTTGGGCGACCACGGACTTCCTCTATGACCCGGCAGACCATCTCTACTACCGCGACAGCCGCTTCTTCGAGCGGCGCGACAATGGGCGCAAGGTATTCTGGGCGCGGGGCAACGGCTGGGTGTTCGGGGGCATGGCGCGGGTGATCCCGCAACTCGACGCCGGCAGCGCAGACCGTACGCGGATGGAGGCGCTGTTCAAGGACATGGCGGCCAAGATCAAGAACCTGCAGAAGCCGGACGGCTACTGGGCGCCGTCACTGCTCGCACCGGAAAACTCCCCGCCGGAAACCAGCGGCACGGCGTTCTACACCTATGGCATCGCCTGGGGCATCAATCAGGGACTGCTGCCGAGGGCCGAGTACGAACCGGTGGTACGCAAGGGCTGGGCGGCGCTGGAACGCGCGATTCAGCCGGACGGCCGCCTTGGCTGGGTGCAGCAAGTGGGCGATCGCCCCGATCAGGTTCTGCCCAGCGACACCCAGTACTTCGGCGTCGGCGCCTTCCTGCTGGCGGCGACGGCCGTGGCGGAACTCGACCGCAAGCCGCGCTGACGGAGACGATCCTTGTTCGAAAAGACCTATTACGGCGCCCATCCCGGCATGATGCAGGGCGCCAGCAATGCGGACCTGCGGGAGCGGCATCTCGTCTCCGGCCTGTTTCGGCCGGGTGAGATCGTGCTGACTTATTCGCACGGCGAACGCTTCATCATCGGCGGCGCCGTGCCGGGGCGTGAGCCGCTGGCGCTGCCCCGCCAGACCGAACCGGAAAGCGCGGCCGGACACTCGCTGCTGGAACGCCGCGAACTGGCGGTGATCAACATCGGCGCGGGCGAGGGGGCGGTCGCCGCCGATGGGCAGGCGTTTTCGCTGGCGAAGTATGAAGCGCTCTACGTGCCGATGGGCACCGAAACGGTCAGCTTCGCGGGTGAGGGCGCGCGCTTCTATCTGTTGAGCGTGCCCGCCCATGCCGCATTTCCCTTGCGCAAGGTGGGCACGGCGGACGCCAATGTCATGCAGCGCGGCAGTCTGGAGAATTCCAATGCGCGCACGATCTATCAACTGATCCTGCCGCACACCTGCCAAAGCGCCTCGATCTGCCTGGGGCTGACCCGGCTGGAGCCGGGAAGCGTTTGGAACACGATGCCGCCGCACGTTCATGAGCGGCGCTCCGAAATCTACCTCTACTTCGATCTGGAGCGGGATGATCGGGTGTTCCACTACATGGGCCAGCCGGACGACTTGCGCCACATCGTCATGGAGAACGAGGATGTGGTGATCTCTCCCCCATGGTCGGTGCACATGGGTGCGGGGACACGGAACTACAGCTTCATCTGGGCCATGGCGGGCGAAAACCTGGATTATGAGGACATGGACGTCCTCGACATCTGCCAGCTGCGATAACGGGGGAGAATGGGGTGTCTCGCATGGGGAAATGGTACGCGGCGGCAGCCGGGATCGCATCGGCGGCTGCAACCATGGCGCAAGCACAGGCGCCGCAAGTGCAGCCGGTACAGGTCGATCCGTCCCGTCCGGACTGGGAGAATCCCGCCGTCAACGCCATCGGCAAGCTGCCGCCCCGCGCGACCGGGTTTCCGTTCGAAAGCCGCGAACGTGCCATTGCCGGGCATCGCACGCACTCGTCCCGGTTCCTGCTGTTGAACGGGGACTGGAAGTTCGCGCTCTCCCCCAGTGCCGATGCGCTGCCGGCCGGCTTCGAAAAGCCCGAATATGATGTGTCGGGCTGGAAATCGATCAAGGTTCCCGCCGACTGGCAGGCCGAAGGGTTCGACCAGCCGCGCTACAACAACATCACTTATCCCTTTCCCGCCAACCGTCCGCTGATCCCGCATGCGACCAATCCGGTCGGTTCCTACCGCCGCGACGTCGACGTGCCGGCGGGATGGAGCGGGCAGGACGTGATCCTGCACATCGGCGCGGCGGGATCGGCCTACTATGTCTGGGTGAACGGGCAGAAGGTCGGCTATTCGGAAGACAGCAAGCTGCCGTCCGAATTCGATGTGACGCGCTTCGTCCATCCTGGCCGCAACACGGTGGCCATCCAGGTGTTCCGCTGGTCGGACGGGTCCTACCTCGAAGATCAGGACTTCTGGCGCGTGTCGGGCATCGAGCGCGAGGTCTTCCTGATGGCGGCGCCAAAGACGCGCATTCGAGACTTCTTCGTCCACGCGGGGCTCGGCGAGGGCTTTACCACCGGCACTCTGGCGATCGACATGGCGGTCACGCCCGGGGGCGCGACGAGTGCGCGCTATGTGCTGATGGACGGCGACCGCACGGTTCTGGAAGGGAGGCAACCGGTGTCGGCCGGGAATGCCGAACGTACCGTCACGCTCACCGGCCGCCTGCCGGGGGTGAAGCCGTGGACGGCGGAAACGCCCAATCTCTATTTCCTGCTGGTCGAACTCTACGATGCCAAGGGCGGCATCATCCAATCGACGTATGCGCGCGTTGGTTTCCGCAACGTCGCGATCCGGAACGGTCTTGTCACCGTGAACGGCAAGCCGATCACCATTCGCGGCGTCAATCGGCACGAGCATGATCCGGAAACCTTCCACGTCGTTTCGCTGGAGACGATGGAGCGCGACATCCAGTTGATGAAGCGCAACAATATCAATGCGATCCGTACATCGCACTATCCCAACGATCCGCGTCTCTATGAGCTTGCCGACCGCTATGGCCTTTACGTCATGGACGAAGCGAACCTGGAGAGCCATGCTTACATGGACTACGCCAACAAGCATCCGGAAAGGCGTGCCGAATTCCAGCTGGGGTTCGACCCCGCGTGGAAGGACGCGCATGTCAGCCGCGCGGTGAACATGGTGGAGCGGGACAAGAACCACCCCTCGGTGATCTTCTGGTCGCTGGGGAATGAGGCGGGCATCGGGCCGAACTTCGCCGCTGCGGCAGCGGCGGTAAAGGCGCGCGATCCGGACCGGCTGGTCAGCTATCTGGGCTGGGGCACGTGGGACGGGATCAGCGACCATCGCCCCAACTGGTACGCGGATATCTATGCGCCGATGTACGATCCGGTGGAGAAGATGGTCGACTATGCGACGAACTGGAACTTCAAGCAACCGATGATCCAGTGCGAATATGCCCATATGATGGGAAATTCAGGCGGTAACCTGAAGGAATACTGGGACACGATCTACGCCTATCCGGACAAGCTGCAAGGCGGCTTCGTCTGGGACTGGGTGGATCAGTCGATGTACCGATACACCAAGGACGGGCGCCGATATTGGGGCGATGGCGGCGAATACGGCCCCAATCCGGGCGGCGATATCGAATTCGGCGACGGGCTGTTGCAGTCGGACCGTACGCCGAACCCGGCGCTGTTCGAAGTGCGCAAGGTCTATGCGCCGATCCAGTTCGATGGGTTCGATCCGGCGACTGGCCGCGTCACCGTGCGCAACAGGCACGATTTCCTGGATCTTTCCGGCTTCACGTTCGATTGGGAACTGCTGGAGAACGGGATTGCCGTGGCGCAAGGCGTGCTGCCGGCTCCCAGCGTAGCCGCGCATCAGGCGGGCACGCTGGCGCTGCCGGTCGGGACGTTCCCGCGTCGCGCCGGGGCGGAGTATTTCGTGACGGTTCGCGCCCAGGCCAAGGCGGGGACGGTGCCGGCGGTAGAAGATGGGCAAGTGATCGGCTGGGAGCAGTTCGCGCTCGATCCGGCAAAGCGCGCCGTGGCGCCAGCCGTCGCGGGGCCGGTATCGAGTTCGGAAAAGGGCGGCGCAGTCGAACTTTCGGCAAGCGGCGTCAGTCTGACGGTGGATCGCAAGACCGGGCTGCTAAAATCCTATGCGCGGAACGGCCAGACGCTGGCTTCGGGAGGCACGCCGAACTTCTGGCGCGCGGTGACGGACAACGACATCGGCATCGGAACCGAGCGCCAGTTGGCCGTGTGGAAGGCCATGAGCCACGAACGCAAGGTGACGGCCGTCACGACGCACGCGCTCGACGGCGGCGCGCGTGAGATCGCCATCGCTTACGATCTCGGCAAGGGCGATGCGCGCTTCGCACTAAGCTACCGCATGGAGGGTGACGGTTCCGTCGCGGTTTCGGGCGAACTCACACCGCTCAATTCCCAACTGCCGCAGCCGTTTCGCGTGGGGCTGGAATTCAGTTTGCCGACCGATCTGGACACGGTCGAATGGTACGGACGCGGGCCACACGAAAGCTATGTCGACCGCAAGACATCGGCGCCGATCGGCCTCTGGCGTGGGCCCTTGGCGGGGCAGAACCACGACTACATCCGGCCGCAGGAGACGGGCAACAAGGTGGACGTGCGCTGGATCGAGGTGTCGGGCGCGGGCAGGGGCTTGCGCGTCGAGGGGGGCGAGCCGTTGATGGCGAATGCGCTGGCCTTCCCTTACGAGGATCTGGACAGGCACGCGCCCGGCACGTGGAAGTCCACCGACATCCAGCCGCACGACCATGGCACTCTGCTGATCGACGGTGCGCAATGGGGCGTTGGCGGCGACACGCAGTGGAGCGAATTCGGCAAGCCCATGCGCCCATATCGCACCCGCCTGGAGCCCACACGCTTCACGTTCCGCATCAATGCTTTCGACGGCCCGGGAACCGTGCCGGACAAGGCCAAGCTGGCGAACGATACGGAGGAATGAGCCGGGGGATTGGTGGAGTTTGGTTTGCCGCGTTTTCCGCGTCATCAGGTTTCTACCTGATTGGAAAGCGCTCCAGCGAACCTCCGGCTGCGTTCTTGCAAGCCAGGGGTTCGCTGTTTCCTCGGTTCAGAACCGGAAACCAAGCGTTCCCATGACGTTGCGCGGTGCGCCTATGAAGCAGTCTCTACGTGCCAAGCAGGAAGCGAAGTAGCGCTTGTTCAGGAGGTTGGTCGGGTTGATTGAAAAGCGCCACTTGTCCCAGGTTACCTCGGCCAGCGAGTTGACCGTGGTGTAGTCCGGCGTCCTGATCGTCCAGGCGCTGCCCACCAACCGCCGCTTGCCGGTATAGACCACGCCGGTACCAAGGCGCAGCCTGGCGTCCTCGGAAACACCAAATGTCTTGCTCGTCCAGAACGATGCCGTCTGCGGACTGGGTGACCGAGTTGTTGGCACCTTAGAGGACGTTGTTACGCACTAGCGCAAGTGGGGTACCCACTTCTCTTCTTCGCAAGGTGTTTTCCGTGTTTTCGGCACCAGCGTTCCGGCAATCCCTACTTGCGCATCGGACTGCCGAAGATCTCGGGAAGCGCAGCCAGCGGAAGGATGCAAAAAAGCCATAGCATGCCGCCGATAAGAACGGTCTCGGCTCCGGCGACCATCGCCACCCCGGCAAGTATGAGCAGAATGGCTCCACCTGTTCGCCAGACAGGTGAGACTGTCCCGGTTCCCTTTTCAGTGCCACGCCGGATGGCGTGGAAACCCGCCGCTGCGAGGACAAGCGAGAGGATCGCGAAAGGGATCATGATGGCTCCCGCGTTCGGGAGGACACTTTGCGCGCGGCAATCCATAGGCAGATGCCGATTGCGATGGCGGTAAGGTCCGCGCCGGCCCTGATCCAGTCGCCTTGCGCTATCTTGTGCCAGAGGGGCAGGCCAGCGACCGCGCTCGCAACCGGAAGCAGGAGGCAAAGAAGCGCGGCAGCGTGCAATTGTTCACGCCAGGCTTGCGCCCATCGCCGTATGCCGGCGTGGATCAGGCACGCGAGCCACGCCGTAAAGAAGATGCAGGCTGCCACTCCACGTCTGTCTTCCATGCCGGCGGGAAGCAATTGCTCGCCAAGGAGATAGGCGGCGCTGGCAACCATGTTTCCGGCGACTGCGGCAACGGTAATCCGGCTTGCAAACCCATGGAACGACGATGAACCCCGCCGGGCACGTTTCTCGGTAAACAGCACCAGCCCCGCCGCGACCATCGCGGCGCTGGCAAGGCCGGTCAGGAAATAGAGCCAGCGCGCGGTGGTGCCGCCCCACTCGATGAAGTGCAGTCCGGTCAGGAACGATTGCGTCTGCCGCGCGGGTGAGCGCTTGACCAGCACACGCAGCAGTGTCCCGTCGCTGCCGGCGAAGTCCACGCGATCCGGAAAGTTGCCGATGCGATCGTCGCGTTGACGCCAGACTTCGACCGCGGCGTTGGCCCGGTCGGGATTGCTGACGTAGACATTCACGGCGGGCCCGCCACCCCAGGCTTGTTCGGCGCGTGTCACCAAGGGCATCAAGTCCACGGTAGGCTGCGGCTGTCCTGGCGGAGTATCCAGGTCGACGTAAAGCGATTGCGCCGCCGCGCTCTGGTAGGCCTTGACGTCACCGCCGTTCAGCATGGCGATGCCGGCAGGGATATAGGCGTAATAGATCAGGACGAGGCCGGTGTAGGCCATCATCACGTGAAACGGCAGTGGCAGCACTGAGAGTACGTTGTGCGCATCCATCCATGCCCGCTGTCGCGAAGCTCTTGGCCGGAAGGTGAAGAAATCCCGAAAGATGCGCTTGTGGATGATGACGCCGCTTATCGACGCGACCAGCATCGCCAGTCCTGCGGCGCCGACGATCAGGAAGCCAAGCTGGCTCGACTTGCGATCGATCCCCAGCGTGTAGTGATAGCGCATGAAGAAGAAGCCCGCGTCCATATCGCGCGGGATGCGCGCGCCGGTCTGCGGGTTTAGCCTGTGCGTGGTGGCCTTGCCGGCGCGGTCGGTCCAGACGAGCCGCAGCACCGGCTCGCGCGGGGTGGGGATCACGATCCGCCATTGCCGGGCATCGGGCGCGACGCGGGTGAGATAATCGCGCCCCATACGCACCGCGATATCGCGATCGATCGCGACGGGAGAACCTAGCTCGGGCGTCGTCCAGAGGTTGATCTCGGTATAGAACACCGCCAGCGAACCGGTCAGCAGTACCCCGAACAGCACCCACCCGAACAGCAGCCCGCACCAGGTATGAAGCCAGCCCATCGACTGGCGCAGGGTATCCTTCACCGAACGCCTCCCAGCATCAGGCAGAGTGGCAGCGCCGTTCCGGCCAGAAGTTCCAGCCACACGCGCAGGGCGCTGCGGAGAGCAAACGCCCGCAAGATCACCACCACGAACAATACGAAAGCGAAGCAGGTGGCGAGAATGTTGGCGTCCACCGCATCCATTGGCAGGAGCCTCACCGCTGCTGCGATCCAGACGTAACACAGGGCATAAGCCCCGACGGTTGCCGCCAATATGCGCGCTGCAATGCTGCGCCGATCAGCGTCCTGCCTTGCCGCCACGGTCAGAACCGCTGCTCGAACGTCGCGGCGACGCTGCGAGGCTCACCCAGAATCCACTGCGAGGTGGAGTAGCTGTTCTGGACGTAGATCTTGTCGAAGACATTGCGCAGATTGAGCGTCACGCTCGTTTTCTCGCCTAGATCGTAACGGGCCGAGGCATCGACGAGTGCATAGGCGGGGATGCGCCGGGTATTGGCAGCGTCGGAGTACCGCTTGCCGACGTAACGCAGGCCCGCGTCCAGGTGCAGCGGCTGGAGTGGCCGCCACGAGAGCCACAAGTTGGCCGCCCGGTCCGCCACACCGATCGGCATGTTGCCGTTTCGGCTGACCAGGGCGGTGCCGACCAATTCGTCGAAATCGTCGTACTGCGCAGACAGGATCGTGCCGTTGGCAAGGATGCTGAAATCCTTCGTCACGGCCAGTCCGAACGAGGCTTCGAGGCCATAGGACGACTGCTGGCCAACCTGCACCGATATCGTAGGATCGGTGGCCGATCGGGTCAGAATCTTCTTTTTGACGATGCGGTAGGCGGAGAGCGTGAACTCGCCCCTGCCGCCCAGGAAAGTGGCCTTGGCGCCGGCCTCCCATTGTTCGCCGGTGGAGACGTCGAAGTTCGTCTGTGCCAGCGTGGCGGTGAGGAATGCCGTTACCGGATCGGCGGCAGTCGAATATTGCGCGTAGAGCGAAATCGTATCGATCGGGTTGTAGACCAGCCCGATACGCCAGCTGGTGCTGGGATAATGCGCGGTATAATCGGCCGTCGGATCGAGCGCGTCATGGCGCTGGGTCGTCGGACGATCGTAGCGAAGACCCGATACCAGCGAGAGCCTGCTGGAGAACGACAGGCGACTTTCGCCGAAGAGCGCCCATTGCTCTACATCGGTCTTGTACTTGTACCGGGTGCCGAAGGCGCCATCGAGGAAGGTGCCGGGCGTGAAGTCATAGGGATCGATCAGATCGGAGCGGGTGTTCGGCGAACTGTCGGTGCGCAGCAAGTCGCCGGTGTTGTATTCGCCGCCCAGGCTGAGGCGATGATCCAGCCCGAACAGCGTGTGGTCGAAAACGGCGTTGAAGCGATCGCCCCATTGCTTGGTCTTGTAGAAGATTTCCAGATAGCTGGATCGGCGGATCTGGTCACCGGACCAGGCGTACCCTTCCGCATTGCGCCAATGCTTGTAGCCTGTGAGGTAGTAGGCGACATTGGTGATCGTCACGCCATCCGCGGGCGTCCATTCGGCCTTGGCCTGGGTCCAGGCATCGTCGAAGCGCAGCGAACGGTCGGCGATGTTGTAATTCTTCTTGCGGATATCGCGCACCAGCTTGCCGTCACGGAGCGGAGTTCCGTACCAGATCGTCGGGTCGAGATCGGCACGATCGTGGGTCAGCGTCAGCACGAGGTCATCGCTCGCTTGCCAGCGCAAGGCGGCCGAAAGCGCTAGGCTGCGCGACTGGCCGCGCTCCATCCACCCGTCAGAGCGATTGTAGCTGAGGTCGACCCGGTAGGAGAGCTTGTCGCCGATCGGTCCACCGATGCCGCCCGCCGCCGCATAGGTATCGAAGGAACCGCCGCTGAGGCGCACTTCGCCTTCGAAGTGATCGGTGTTGGGTTTCTTGCGCACGACGTTGATGGCGCCGCCGATGCCGCCCTCGCCATAAAGCACCGAGGCTGCACCGCGCAGCACTTCGATACGTTCGGCCATCCATGGGTCGGCAGGGAAGGTCTGCGTGGTCGTCGTGTAGACGCGCATCCCGTCGTAGAGTTGCATCACCGACGTGTACCCGGTGAAGCCGCGCGAACTGAGCGAATAGCCGAAGGCCGAACTGTTGTTGATGAGGCCCGGTGCGCGTGCTGCGGCGGCCACGACGGTTCGATCTCCCAGGCTGCGTATCATCTCCTTGGTGATGACGTCGACGCTGGCGGGCGTCTGCATGGGCGTCAGCCCCAGACGGCTGGAGGCGTCGGCGGTCTGGCCGAGTTGCAGGACACCGGCCTTGCGCGCGGTGACGACGATGCTTTCGGCGCGGCTCTCGGTGGCATCCGTTTCGGCGTCCTGCGCCTGCGCCGACGTGGCGGCGGCCACCAGTGCGCCGAACGATGCGCCGGCACGCAGCAGCCCGGAAAGAAGTGTGATGGTATTCATAATGTAACCCCCGTTGCGTTGCTCAGTCGAACGGACAGGTCCCGCGAGAGGGGCGTCCCCCGCACGGGTGCAGCGGCGGAATCCGGGCGCGAACGAGCGGCCGGCGAAACCCGCCGTTGCGGCCTGGCCGCAAGTTCGTCGCTCAGACGGAGTACACCGTGCCGCGGCCATCCCCTGGACCAAGGCAAGAGCGACCGGACGCTGGCAGGTCTCCTGGCTCGCGGGTCATCGCTCGATGCACGGCCTTCCCAGGCCTCGCAGGAGTTAGCGTCCGGCCCAGTGGCTGCGTGCGGGGGCCTTGCCCCGCCGCGTGATGTGCATCGCGCTCACCGCTTACAGTTGCAGGGACAGCCTCGGCTTCAAGGGACCAGCCCTCTCACCGCGTTCCCTTTTAAGCTTCTTTCGAAGCACCAACGCGATCTTGTCTCTTTTCAGAGACGAGGCGTCATTATGGCCTGTAAAAGGAGAATTCAAGTCGCTCGTCGAACGAGGAAGATTCCCGATTTTCCTTCCCCGGCGTTTCATCGGTTCGCCGCCGAGCGGAACGGTGAGTTTACGCAGTGGCCCATCGGCGCCGCGTGCTTCCTGAAGGCGCAGCCAGATTCTCAATCATGTTTGAAGCGGGAAGGGCATCATAGGTTTCCGTCATGTTGCTGGAAAACGAAGGAATTTTGCTATTCCGCGCAAAGCGGTGCTTAACAATGATATGATGCAACATATCATTGACGCATCATCACCACCCTGACAGAAGCCCCCGCGACCAAGGGTGATGCGCGCTCTTTGGCACATATCTTCGTGGGGATTTCATGCTTCGTTTCACGCAGGACCGCAGGCTTTTGGCCAGCGCCATGCCGTTCGCCCTGGCCCTGGCGCCCTACCCGCTGACGGGCGAGGCGCTGGCCGAAGAAGCGCTGCTCGATGAGGAGGGATACGCCGAGGAGCGCAGCGAGGCCATTACCGTCACCGGCGTGCGTCAGGCCTATCGCGGGAACTTCGCGGTTTCTGAAATCCCGCAGTCGATCGCGGAAATCTCGGCGGAGACGCTGCAGCAGAACGGCATCCAGCGTCTGACCGATGCGCTCGATCTCAACGCCTCGGTGGTGCGACAGAACACGCTGGGCGGCTTGTGGGATTCCTTCGCGATCCGTGGTTTCGCCGGCGATGAGAACATGCCGAGCGGGTACCTCGTCAACGGCTTCAACGGGGGGCGCGGTTTCGGAGGGCAGCGCGACGCCGCCGGAATCGATCGGGTCGAAGTCCTGAAAGGCCCGGCTGCGGCGCTGATCGGGCGCGGGGAGCCGGGCGGCTCGATCAATCTCGTGACCAAACAGGCGGAGCTGGGCCGCTCGTTCGGCACCGCATCGATCCAGTATGGCAGCTGGGATCGGGTTCGCGGCGAGGCGGACATCAATCTTGCGCTCACGGAAGGGCTCACCGTGCGGCTGATCGGCTATGCCGAGGATGGCGATACCTTTCGCGATCACGTCCACCAGTCGCGTTGGGGCTTCCTGCCTTCGGTCGGGCTGACACTCGGCCCCGATATCCGCCTTACCTACGACTTCGAGAAGACGCGCGTGGCGGTGCCGTTCGATCGCGGCATCGTCGTGTTGAACGACAACTTCGATACGGTGCCGCGTTCGCGGTTCCTTGGCGAGCCGGGAGACGGTGACACCGTGGCCCGCGCCACCGGCCACCAGCTACGCCTGCAGCACGAGTTCAGCGATCGCTTGAGCCTGCTGATTGGTGGTAGCCTGCGTGATACGCTGCTCACCGGCTTTTCCTCGGACGCGGAGACGGTCGCCTCGCGGCAGGCGCTCTATTCCGACGGCCGATCGCTTTCGCGCCAGCGCCGATCGCGACGCTACGATGCCCGGCACTACGTGGTCCGCGCGGAGCTTGCCGGCGAATTCGAAACCGCCTCGCTCCACCACCGGGTGTTGATCGGCGCGGATTACGACAGCTTCGATTATGATCAGGTCTTCCTGCGCTTTCGCCCGCCCTTGCTGAGCACCAATCCGACCGAACAGCAGGGCAACGTGATCGACATTCTCGATCCGGTCTATGGACGCTTCCCCTTGCCAGTGGGCTCGACGATGATGGACCGCGTCGATCGCCAGCGTTCCATCGGGGCCTATGTGCAGGATCAGATCGAGATCGGCGAGCGCCTGCAAGTGCGCATCGGTGGCCGCTACGATCATCTGACGCTGGAGACCGACAACCGCTTGAGCCATGTCTACAGTGACCGGCAGCACCGCCGTTTCAGCCCTCAGGTGGGTGCGGTCTACAAGCTGAGCAAACCGCTGACGGCCTACGCCGCTTATGCGCAGGGCTTCCGCGCCAACGTGGGCACGGACGTGAGTGGCACGATATTCGACCCGGAGACCAGCGAGTCGGTCGAGGCCGGCATGAAGATCACCCTGTTGGGAGGCGTGCTGAACGGGACATTGGCGGCGTTCCAACTGACCAAGTCGAACGTGCTGGCCACCGATCCCAATGCGCCGGGCTATTCGCTCGCCATCGGGAAGGCGCGCAGCCGCGGGGTGGAGTTCGATCTGGGCGGCCGCCTGCCGGGCGGCTGGGACGTGTTGGTGAGCTATGCTTTCGTCGATGCCGAAGCGCGTTCGACCATGGTGGATCCCAACACCGCATTCCAGGTATTGCCGGGCGATCCGCTGGTGAACATTCCCAGGCACAACCTGAACCTGCAGGTCGCGCGATCGTTCGCCATCGGCGAGCGCGAGGCGCAGGTGGGTGCGGGCATGCAATATGTCGGCCAGCGTTCGGGGGAGACGGGCACCGATTTCACATTGCCCACGCACACGCTGTTCCGTCTGTTCGGCAAGGTGGACCTGATGGACCACCTCGAACTGTTCGGATCGGTCACCAACCTGTTCGACGCGCATTGGTACGCCAACAGCTATTCGCCGCTCTGGGTGCAGCCCGGCGCGCCGCGCACCGCCACCGTTGGTTTGCGCGCCAAGTTCTGATTTCCCTTTCAAGGACAATTCGATGCTGAAGTTCGGCACTCTCGCCGTCGCTCTTGCCGCTGCCTTGTACGCTGCCGCTGCTGGCGCATCGGAGGAGTTTTCCCCTGCCACGGTCTTGCCGCCCGCGCTGGCGTGGTCAGGCGCAAGCGAAAAGCGCATTGTTCCGGCCGGCGATCCCTGGATTACCCCGGCGGAAGCGGCGGGGTTCCGAACGACGCCGGGCTATGACGAAGTGCGCCGCTGGCTGGAGAAGCTGGAAAAGGCCTCACCGCTTATCAGCGTGGAGAGCTTCGGCAAGACCGGGGAAGGGCGCGATCTCCTAATGGTACGCGCGAGCAACTCGGCGATCGGCAAGGGCGGCATCGGCAAACCCGTCGTGCTGGTGCAGGCGGGCATCCATTCGGGCGAGATCGACGGGAAGGACGCCGGGCTGATGCTGCTGCGCGACATCGCGATGCGTGGCAAGGCGCACTTGCTCCACAAGGTCGATCTTGTCTTCGTGCCGATCCTCAACATCGACGGGCACGAGCGGGCAAGCCCATGGAACTTCCTTCACGTGCGCGGTCCAGAGGCCAAGGGCACCGAGGGCAATGCCCGCAACATCAACCTCAACCGCGATTACGCGAAACTCGATACGCCCGAAGTGCGGGCCATGGTCGCGCTGCTGCGACAGCTGGACCCGGCGCTCTACATCGATTGCCACGTCAGCGGCGGCTTCGACATGCAGTACGATGTGACCTACACTTACGCCGGTTGGGGCAAATATGCGCGCCACCGGGCGACGGCGCTCTGGCTGGAGCAGCGCTTCGGCCCGGCCGTGCACGACGCGCTGACCAGGGCCGGGCACGAGCCGATCATCTATCCCAGCCCGATCGACACGCGCAATCCGCAAGCAGGAATCCGCTATAGCCCGGAAGGTCCGCGCTATTCGACCGGTTATGGCGATTTCATCGGGGTTCCGACCGTTCTGGTCGAAAACCATATGCTCAAGCCCTATCGCCAGCGCGTGCTCGGCACTTATGTCCTGCTGGAAGCCGCGCTCAAGCTCGCCGCGCGGGATGCCGGGCGGCTTGCCGAGGCCAAGGCTTTGGACCGCGCGGAAAGACCCGCGCAGTTGCTGACCCGCTGGACGCCTGCGAAGAAGCCGATCGGCTGGGTGGACCAGTTCAAGGGGATCGCTTTCGAAACCTATCCGTCTGCGGCGACCGGCCGGATGGAGCAGCGCTGGACCGGGCAACGGATCACGTTTCCCATGCCTGTCATTGGCCAGGATGCGACCGAATTCGTGCAACTGCCGCGCGCCTGGTTGATCCCGGCGGCCCAGACCGAGGTGATCGCGAAGCTGCGCCTCCATGGGATCCGCTTGGAGACGATCGAGGCCGAACGGCCCCTCTCGGTCGACACGGTGCGTCTCCATGATGCGAAGCTGGCCAAAGCGCACGACGGCCGCATTCCGCTGGAAGCGCGTTTCACCCATGAGCAGGGAGTGGTGACAATTCCGGCCGGGACCGTGCGGGTGCCGTCCGACCAGCCGCTGGGTTTGTTGGCGGCAGCGCTGCTGGAACCGGAGAGCCAGGACAGCTTCCTGGCTTGGGGCCTGTTTCCCGAAGTCCTGTCGAAACCGGCCGGAACGGAAGACTTCGTAATGGCGCCGATATTGGACGCCCTGCTGGCATCCGATGCGAACGTCCAAGCCGCTTTCGAGCGCAGGCTCGCCAGTGACCCGGTATTCGCCGCAAGCCCCGATTCGCGGCTGGCGTGGCTGAAGGAACGACTGCCGTATCGCGGTGTCTCCAGCGCTGCCTATCCTGTGTGGAGGGAGGTAGCGGAAGCGGGGGTCGCTACGCCCAAGGCCGATTGATCGGCGGTCTGTGATAGCACGACAGGTACCGAAACCGCATTGAGTGTTCGGCCGCCGCAAGGACCGGGGCTGCGTCTCAACCCGCTATCGCCGTGGTTCAATCGTCTTTTTCGCGCATACTTTTGCCGCAGTTTGGCTGTGCGTTCGCTGCGCTGGGGTGTCCGTCCTTGCCGATGTCTTGATTGCCCACCGCTTGACGACGCCGCCAATGCACCGGGATTGCTTCAGGCCGCGCAGTGTCCGCTCGGCTGATGGGAACCGTCTGCAATCTCGGTGAGTATTTCGTAAACCTTGGCGGGCTCCGTCAGCATCAGGTCATGGCCGGCTTCGATCTCCAGGACACGGCCCTGCTGCCAGCGGTGACGCAGAGATTGCGGCCGCTTCGCCAGTGTCGCGGCGCAATTGATGATCGTGCGCGGGATCTGTGCGAGGCGATCGGCGTGCTTCAGATGCAAGCGGTCGGTGATCGTTTTCCAGGGGTGCGGCGTGAGCCGCTGCATGGCCCATGCCTTGAAGGGGCAGTCATCAAGCCCGTAGATCGCGCTTGCCGCTTCGTCCGGCCACAAGCCCAGTTTGGTACCGCTGACGAACCGCGTCGCGCCGGCAAGTTGCAGCAGACCGGGAGAAATATCCACCAAGGCCTCGCCGTCGTGGGGGATCGCGGCATCGAGATAGACGAGGTGACCGATCCGTTCATGGGCCCGGTCGACCGCCCCCGTGATCACCATTCCGCCATAACTGTGGCCGACGAGAACGACCTCGGTCAGATCCTCGAATGCAAGCAAGCCGCAGATATCGTTGATGTGGGTTTCCAGCCCCAGTTCCGGCGAAAGCAAGTGCGCCCGGTCGCCAAGGCCGCTGAGCGTGGGCGCGAAAACCTCATGCCCGGCGGCCTGGAGAAGCTTGCGAACGGGTGCCCAGCACCAGCCGCCATGACCGCCGCCATGAACCAGGACGATCGTCGTCACGTGCTGGCCGCCCCGTTCGCCAGAATGTGCGCTCCCGACACCCAGCTGGCCTGGGGTGAGGCGAGGAAGGCGACGACGGCCGAGATTTCCTCTGCAGTGCCGATCCGTCCGAATGGCGATGCCTGTTCGAAGAACCTGCGGGTTTCGGCGGGGGCCTGGTCCATCATGCCGGGGGCGGTGGCGCCGGGGATCACGGTATTCACGGTCACGCCCTTGCGGCCGAGTTCCTTGGCCCAGCTTTCGGTGAAGCTCTTGATCGCGACTTTCGTGGCCGAATAGATCCCGGATCCTGCCATCGGAAACTCGCCAAGGCTGGACGAGAGATTGATGATGCGTCCCCCTTCGCCCAGCCGTTTTGCCGCTTCCGATGCCACGTAGAGCGGCCCGCGCAGATTGACGCCCAGCATCCATTCCAGCTGGGCCTCGTCCAGATCGGCAAGCTGCCCGCCGCCGCTGACGCCGGCGCCGTTCACCACGATGTCGAGGCGGCCGAAAGTTTCGTCGATCGCGCGGAAAAGTCGTTCGACTTCGGCACGCTTGCTGATGTCAGCCTGCAGGCTGACCGCATGGCCATCGCGCGCGACGATGGCGTCGACGGTTTCTGCCGCGCCGGCTGCGCTGCCGCTGAAGTGGACCGCAATGCTGGCCCCTTCTTCTGCAAGCCGCAGCGCGATCTGCCTGCCGATCCCCCGTCCTGCGCCGGTAACCAGCGCGACCTTTCCGGCCAGATTGCCGCCTCTCATCTCCGCTTCCCTTTCCCTGATCAGTCGTCGATCGGCTCGCCGCGCCACGTTCCTTCGGCCGCCATCTCCTTCAGCGTCTGCCGCAGCAGCGTTTCGACGCGGACCGAGGCATGGGTCAGCACGGCCGATGGGTTGCGAACGATCACCATCGTTCGCTTGAGGCCGCCCAGACGAATGGCGCGCAGTATCCCGGTGCCGACACCGGCGTGGACGACCGACCAGGGCAGGACGCTGCAGGCCGCGCCCCCTTCGACCAGCGACATCGTCACGTCGAGCGAGTCGACCTCATGCCGGACCCGCAGTTCGAACCCTTCGCGCTCGGCCTCCCTTTCGAGCAACTGGCGCAATCCGTGCTGCATTCCTGGCAAGGCGAGGGGATGTTCACGCAGAACCGCAAGCGGTGCGCGTTCTCCATCGCCAAGACCTTCCAGCAGATCGGGCCGGCCGACCAGGAACAGCTCTTCCCGGCACAGGAGCCGTGCCGAAAGATGCCGCATGGCCTGGCCTTCGTAGAGAACGCCAAGGTCGATCTTGCCGGCCTCCAACCATCCCTTGATACTGCCACCATAGGCATCGACCAGCCGGACGCTGGCCGATGCGGACTGCGCGGTAAGCGCGCCGATCAGCCTTGCGCCCACCAGCCGGGTAAGCGAGGGCGGTGCCGCGAGGACGACCTGTCCCCGCAGATCGTTTCGCAAGTGGCGGCCATCGGCGATAGCCTCCTCGGTCGCCTGGAGTATCTGGCGCGCGCGTTCCCGGAAGACCTGCCCGGCCTCGGTGAGGACGACGCCCCGTGCGGAGCGCTCGAACAGGCTGAAACCGATCTCGTCCTCCAGCCGCAGCAGCTGCTGGCTGAGCGAAGGCTGGGCAATTCCCAGCGATTCCGCAGCCCGGCTGATCGAACCGTGTTCGGAAATCTTCAAAAATGCCTTGAGATGCGCGGTTTCCATCGGCCCGGTGGCTACTCTGCGGCGATTTCGAGCGCAGCGCCCTGCTCGGCGGGCCGCATGTCGACAACCCATCGGACTGACCGGCGCATCGGCTCTATGCCGTCGTGCGGAGAGCCCGGCGGCATGTGGTGCGAATTGGCATAGACGGTCATCGGGTTTCCGCCCGCAAGCGAAACCAGCCGCTGGATACCGGCCAGTGCGAAGGCATCGAGGATGCGCGGCCGGATGGACTCGGGATAGATGCCCACGGTCTGGGTGGTGTCATCGCACCACTTCAGAACGTCACTCAGGTCATCCACCGGCACGAAATTGACGACGCGGTTGTTCAGTTTGTCGAAGAACTCCACGCGATCGTTGAATTTGGAGACGATGAAGCCGCCTTTCAGGGTGTCGCCTTCCACGTGATAGAAATCGTCTTCCAGCGCGACGGCGGCCATTTCCGCCTCCAGTTCACGGTTCGGCGCCGTAAAGGGAACGGAAAGCAGCGGCGGCAACAGGTCGTAGGCGGCAACCATGCGCCGGCCCAGCGCGATCACGCGCTCCAGCGAGGCGTCATCCGTATCGCTTTCGACATAGACCAGTCGCGTGTTCGCGCAGGCGGTCTGGTTGTAGAAGCCGGCCAGCGTGGCCAGACCGATCGCCGCCTCTTCCATCGCGGCCTCGCTCTCGAAGGTTTCGCGGCCGATCATCGACATCGAATACTTCGGGTTGAGCGCGGTAAGGTCGATGCCGGGCTGCAGGAACTTCTGGATGTGGCGCACCGAACTCATCCCGCCCCAGGCAGTGATCTTGTCGATACGGCTGGTGCGCACGATCTGGGAGTCCATGAATTCATCTCCGCCCTTCCAATAGGCGACGGCGATGTGCTTCGTCACCGGATGATCGGGTGCAAGGTCGATCAGCGTGCGGGCGATGGCATTGGCGGTCAACGGGTCGTTGGACGGCGACTTGATCAGGATGTCCGATTTGGTGAGGCCCGCGCGGGCGACGGTCATGGCTGCGACCACGGGAACGTTCCCCGCAGTGATGTGAAGCTGGCGAGTGCCGACCGCGCGGATGCTGACATTGCCGTAAGGGCCGCTGCCGGGCACCCATCCGTCGATGTAATCGAGGCCGATGGTCTTTTCGACGAGGGCTGTCATCATCGCCCGCTCGAACATGTGGGGCAGGGCGTCGTACACGCCGCGCAGGATGGGTTCGGCAAGCCCACCCGCCTGCAATGCTAGCGCGAAGCTCTGCTGGAGCAGTTCGTTGTCGTCCAGCCGCAGTTGCGTGCCAAGTTCGGCGAAAAGGTCGATGATCTCCCGCATCGGCGTGTCGTGCAGGTCGCGCAGCCTGGCAGTATCGCTCAGGACGAGATCATGGATATGGAGATGCGGATCGGCTTGGCGGAAATCGGCGCCGCCACGCCCCTTGTACTCTACGGCATCCTCGCCCGGCATGATGATGCGGCCACGCGCGATGATCGGGATTTCAAGCACGTTTCGGTCCATCAGGCCTCTCCCGCCACGAATTCCATGAACTCGTTGTAGGCCGCCTGCGATCCGGCGCAGGTGATCTTGTCGTCGCCACCTTCATTCTCGGCAAAACGACGGATCGATTTCGCGGCGCGGGGGCCGCCCCAGCCGCAGGGGCAGTCCTCTTCCCAATGCATGGTCACTTCGTCGCCCGAGACGAAACCGCCCCAGTACGAGGTCGGAATGGGATCGACGAGCGCCAGGCGACCCTTCTGCACGCCCTCACGTGGGAGAGCCTTGCCATCGGCATCCATCAGCAAGGGCACGGTGTAGGGCAGGAAATGGAAGTACCCGTGCTCGCAGAGCGGCGCATTGCCGATGCATTCGGAAAAGCCGTACTGGTTGCCTAGGCGCTCGACGCCGAAGAACGCCTTCACCTGTTCCTCCCAATCGGCGGGGGCGTCCTTGTACCCCTTCATGCCGCCGCCGCCCTGGAGGATCGAGCCGGGTGCGAATTCGCAGGTCATCCCCTTGTCGAGCCCCGCGCGCGCGACGCGGTAGAGGTCCGCGAACGTGCCGCCGATCTTGACGCGCTGGCCGCGATAGTCCCGGATCAGCTTGCCGAACCATTGTTCCATGTCGCCCTCGCGGCTGCGGCCCTGCCGCAGCATCTGCTCGCGCTGTTCGAGCAGCGCCGGATCGAGGCCCAGGCTCATCACCTCGCCCTTGTCCTCGGCGGCCTGAAGCCGGCCGGACAGGGCCATGAGATCGGCGGGAATGTGCGTGTCGTACAGCGTGTGGTAGTGCGCCTCGCCGCCTGCCATCTCGACATTGAACAGGCTCATCATCTTGAGCATCGTCTGATAGCCACCGCGATAGCCGGGGAAGAAGGTCGGCAGCCTGGTGGTCCAGGGATCGACGCCGCTGGAGGCGCGATTGACGCTGAAGAAGTGGTACTTCCACGGCCCCAGTTCGTCATAGGACCGCGGCACGAACGAAAGCTTGCCGGTGGTCCCGCTGGAATAGGTGACCAGCATGCCATAGGCTTCAAGCCGGGCCAGCCACTTTTCGATCGTGGTCACGCCCGTCAGGTCCACGCGCGTCAGGTCGTGCGCCGTCAGCTTGTCCAGCCATCCCGTAAGCTTGGCGAAATCGCGGTTCTCGATGATCTGGATCGGATAGTTCTTGAGCACGCGGTGGTCGAAGCAGACCGGCAGCACGTCCTCGATCCGTTCGATGGCATCCACACCCTGCCGGTCGGCCAGCTTCTTCAGCGCCGGAATGCGGTTGCGCAGTCGCGCGAAATTGATGCGTACCGCTTCCAGCTGAAGCTTTTCGCGCTCCTCCCGCGGGATCGCATAAAGCTCCTCGAAGCGCCGATAGGTCCAGGCAGCCGGATTGTCCGGCAGCAGGCTGATGGTCATTGCTGCATCCTCTCATCGAACTGTTGACGGGAGGATAGGCTGGCGGGTTCGCGGGAGAAGGCGCGATTTCTATCTTGGCGCCATAGGCAATGCCTCTGGCCAGATGAGGGCGGAAATGTGTCTGCGCCGCTCAGGGCGCTGCCCCATCAGGTGGAATGACCTGATGGGGCAGCGCGGAAAACCAATGTTTAGAATGAAAAGGGTTCGATGATGCGCCTTTCAGCGATCGTGAACGCGTCGGCAGCAAGGCGCAGCGGACGCACGTCGACGTCGCTCTCGCCGGCCGCGATCAGTTCGGCGAACCGCGCATAGAGGCGCGGATATTCGCGATCCGGCTCAGTCCGGGGTTGTTCTCCCGGGAACTGCACGATGCTGCCGCCCATGGTCAGGGAAAGCGTGCCGGCATCGGTATCGACTTCGATGGTCCAGGTCTGCGGACCGGTTTGCAGGAAGTCGAAGTGGGCGTGGACCGGCGCCGCGCCGCAATGCATGTCCATCCGGACGGCCAGCGGAGAAGCGCGGCCTTCGGGCACGTCCATCGTTGCCCGTTGCAGCAGCAGCGCATGGGGCAGGATGGCCGTCGCGATCGACAGGGCATTGATGCCGGGATCGAACACGCCGAACCCGCCGGGCGCCAGGATCCATTCCTGTCCCGGATGCCAGCGGCGGATATCCTCGCGCCACTCGATGCGGACTTCGCGGATTTCCCTGTCGGCCAGCCAGGCCCGCGCCGGCTCGACGCCGGCGGCTTCGCGCGAATGCCAGGTGGCGAACAGCGTCACCCCGGCGCGGCGGGCGGCGCGCTTCAGTTCGGAAATGTGCGAGAGCGAGACGGCCGGCGGCTTTTCCAGCATGACGTGCAGGCCAGCCTCGATCGCGATGAGCGCCTGCTCATAGCGTCCTTCCGGCGGCGTGCAGAGCGATACGGCGTCCAGCGCGCGGCCGGCCACCATGTCGGCAATGTCGTGATGGGCGTCGATCCCCTCCAGCTGCGCATGGCGGCTGGCGGTGGCGGCGAGCACGAAGCGGTCGTCGTCGGCGATGGCGGGCAGATGCTGGTCGCGGGCGATCTTGCCGATGCCCACCAGGCCCAATCTTACAGGCTTCACGGTAGTTCCTTGTTGCATATGGGTAACCGGCAGGGCCTGCGCCCCGCCGAAAAAGCAATCACTCGTCCGAAGGCAGGCGAACCTCGATCAGGTCGAGCACGTCGCCGATGATTCGGCGCATGGCGATCCGTGCTGCCGCCGGATCGCGAGAGGCGATCGCGTCCCGCACCTTGGCATGTTCCGCCACGTCGGCGGTGCGGCCCTTGATGCGGTTGGTGAAACGGATCGAAGTGCGCAGCGCGGTGCTCACCACATCGCGCAACTGGATGTAGAAGGGGTTCTTCGACGCGCGCAGGACCGCCACGTGAAAGGCGATGTCGGCATCCAGCGGTTCGTCCAGCCCGCGTTCGGCCGCCTGCATGCGCTGGAGGCCTTCGTCGATCCGCTTGATGTCATCCTCGCCCGCGACTTGCGCGGCCAGTGCCGCTGCCTCGGGCTCGACCGCGACGCGCAGCTCGTTGAACTGGCGCAGCAGGTCCACCGAAAGCTGGCGTTCCAGCATCCAGCGCAGCACGTCGGTATCGAACAGGTTCCATGAGGAAGTCGGTTGAACCGTGGTCCCCTGGCGCGGACGCGCGCTGAGTAGGCCCTTCGCGGTCAGCATCTTCACCGCCTCTCGCGTGACCGAACGGCTAACGCCATGCTGCTTCGCAAGCTCAGCTTCCGTGGGAAAGACAGCGTTGTCAAACTGACCCGTGACAATAGCGCGCCCGATGCTGTCAAGCAGTCCGTACGTCAGATTGCGACCGAGCTGCGACACTGGCTCGTCGATGAGGAAAGGGGAGGGGCCTGCCAAAACGCTGTCCTTAACTGTAACGGCCCGACCGCCAGGGCGGGTCGTTTGGGTGTCGCCTGTCCAGACAAGGGGGTTTCGCACGACAAGTCAATTGATATGATAATTCCTATAGAAGGATTACAGTAAATTTATCGCCTGCCGGCGGAGCCAACTTCGCCGCTTCCGCCCGTGGCAGGAAGTCGGCGCGAAGGCTCCGCAAGCAGCGCAAGAGAAGGCGGGGGCGCTTACTTGTCGCCCGGGAACGCCTTCACCAGCACATCGTACTGGGCCTTGCTGATTTCGATCATGGACCCGTGCCGCAGGCCCGCCGGCATCTCGTAACGATTCCATTCCGGAACGCCCGAGTTGCCCGAAACCTGGAACCACGGCCCGGACAGGCGCGGCGCCTTGGACAGGCCATAGCTGGTGCCGGCATACTGCTCGTAATACATCAGCCAGTCCTCACCGTTCGGCGCGCGGATCACGGTGGGGGCTTCGCGGAAGTTGGGGCTGATCGGCGGGCCCGGCGGCGGGTAGGGGCCCAGCAGGTCCTTGGCGCAGGAAATCCGCACGGTCTTGCCGGTCGTCCAGTTGTAGCTGGGGTAGCGTTCGTCCTTGATCACCGCGCAATAGGCGCTGCCGTCGGCTTCGGGCTGGATGAAAGTATCGATCGTGGCCATGTCCCAGTCGAACAGGCGGCGCGGGGCCTTCTCGAACCGCTTGAGATCGGGCGACTGGACATAGAGCGTGCGCTGGCTGGCCCAGTAGCGTTCCGGATCCTCGGGCACGCCGGGAACGGTGGCGGTGTGCCAGGTCAGCAGGAACTGGTTGGAACGCTTGTCGAAGAACAGCTTGGGCGCGCCGATCCGTTGCAGCGCGTGGGGCAGGCCGGGAATGTTCTGCAGGTCGGGGCGATAGGTGCCGTAAGGCTTCCAGCTGACGAGATCGTCGGAGACCCAGAAGCGGATGAACGGATCGTCGTCGCTCTTGTTGCCGACCAGGTAATAGCGCCCGTCACCACCGCGCGCGATCGATGCGTGGCCGTGGTAATCTGCCGACACCGGCTTGCCGCCGTTGATCTGCTGCCAGTGCAACCCGTCGCGGCTGACCGAATAGTAGAGCACGCCGTAGTGCTCCTTGGTCATGTGCGCGAAAAGGTACGCCTTGTCGGGATCGACATAGGGCGTCTCCGGTGCGCCGGGCACCACTTCGGCGCGCGGTGCGGTCGTGCCACCCTGCGCCTGAGCCGCGGCCGGCGTCTGAGCCAACGAAAGCATAATGGCGGCCGATGCCGCTGCAAGCGCTGCCGTGGCGGCGAAGCGCGATTTGCTCCGAACCAATTTCCGTCTCCCTTGGTGCTTTGTTGCCCCAAACAGATCGCTTCTGGCCATCATTGTCAAGATTGATATTATAAATAGGTGTTTTATGGATAGGCCAACGGCCGAGACCGGATCATGCGATTCGGATCGATGCCCCCGGCGACCTTTCGCCGGGACCGGGGAGACGAGATGGGACTGGCGACGATCAACATAACCGTGGTCGTGATCTACGCGATCGGCATATTCGGGCTTGCGCAATGGGTAAGCCGTGAAAAGGCGGGAGCCGGGCCGAAGAACTCGACCGACTACTTCCTGGCATCGAAGAATCTGCCGTGGTGGGCGATCGGTGCGTCGCTGATCGCCGCGAACATCTCTGCCGAACAGATCGTGGGCATGTCCGGATCGGGCTATGCGATCGGGCTTGCCATCGCGTCTTACGAGTGGATGGCTGCGGCTACGCTGCTGATCGTCGGCAAGTTCTTCCTGCCGATCTTCCTCCGCAACGAAATCTACACGATGCCGCAGTTCCTGGAGCGGCGATATGGCCCCGGCATCCGTACGTTGATGGCGGTATTCTGGCTGGTGCTCTACGTCTTCGTGAACCTGACCAGTATCATTTGGCTGGGATCGGTTGCGGTCACCAAGGTGGCCGGGGTGGACCAGAACGTCGCGCTGGTCGGGCTGGGCGTGTTCGCGCTGCTCTATCAGCTGCGCGGCGGGCTGAAGGCCGTGGCGCTGACCGACATCGTGCAGGTCACGCTGCTGGTCATGGGTGGCCTTGTCATCGCGGTGCTGACGCTGGGCAAGATCGGCGAAGGCCACGGCATCATCGCCGGCTTCTCCCGCCTGATGGCCCGCGCGCCAGATCATTTCGAGATGATCCTGGACAAGGGCAATCCGCACTACATGGACCTGCCGGGCCTGTCGGTGCTGATCGGCGGCCTGTGGATCGCCAACCTCTCTTACTGGGGGTTCAACCAGTACATCATCCAGCGCGCGCTGGCGGCCAAGTCGATCGACGAAGCGCAGCGCGGAATGCTGTTCGCGGCGTTCCTGAAGCTGATCATGCCGATCATCATCGTCCTTCCGGGCATCGCCGCCGTCATGCTCGCGCCCGACCTTGCCAAGCCGGATGAGGCTTATCCCACGATGATGCGGATGCTGCCGCCGGGCCTGCTCGGCCTCGTCTTCGCGGCGTTGGTGGCGGCCATCGTCGCCTCCACCGCATCGAAGATCAATTCGATTGCGACGATCTTCACGCTCGACGTGTGGAGCAAGTTCCGCAAATCCGATCGGGGCGGCTCCGAACAGGGCGGCGAGGCGCAGGAGCGCAAGCTGGTGCTGGTGGGCCGCGTGGCCGCCGCCGTGGCGATCGTGCTGGCCATCCTGACCGCCCGCCCGCTGGTGGGATCGAGCGCGCAGGCGTTCCAGTTCATCCAGGAATTCACCGGCTTCTTCACGCCGGGCATCACCGTGATCTTCCTGCTCGGACTGTTCTGGCGTCGCGCCAACGAACCCGGCGCGATCGCTGCCGCAATCGCATCGGTGGTGCTGTCGTGGGCGTTCAAGGTGTGGACGCCGGGCATTCCCTTCATGGACCGCATGGGGCTGGTGTTCCTGGCGGCGCTGGCGCTGGCCATCGTCGTTTCGCTCGCCACGCCGGCGCGGCGTGACCGGGACACGATCTCCACCGGAGACGTGCGCTATGCCACTTCGGCCGGGTTCAATGCGGGCGCCATCGCCGTCGTGCTGGTGCTTTGCGTGCTTTACGCGGTGTTCTGGTGAGCGGCGCGTCCTTCATCGCGGTGGATTGGGGAACCACCAACCGCCGCGCCTATCGGATCGAGAATGGCCAGGTCGTCGCCACCGAGCGAGACGATCTGGGTATCCTTTCGGTACGGTCGGGCCGATTTGCGGAACTCGCGGCAGCCTTGCGCTCACGCTACGATGGATTGCCGATGCTGCTGGCCGGCATGGTCGGATCGAACCGGGGCTGGAAGGACGCGGGCTATGTTCCGGCGCCGGCCTCGATCGCCGATCTGGCCGCCCGGCTGGTCTCGCCGGCGGACGGCGTGGCCATCGTGCCGGGTGTATGCCGGGATGGTGAAGGCCGGCAGGACGTGATGCGGGGCGAGGAAGTGCAGTTGCTGGGCGCGGTTGCGGCGGGGCTTGCCCCTGCCGACGCGCTGCTGTGCCAGCCCGGCACCCACGCGAAGTGGGCGACGATGCGCGGTGGAGCGCTGGTCGATTTCACCACGGCGATGACCGGCGAGATGTTCGCCCTGCTGAAGGACCATGCCCTGATCGGCAGCGAAATGGCGGGCGAGGTCGATGCCGACGACGATTTCCGCGCGGGCGTGGAGGCCAGCGCCGACCGCGATCTGCTGGCGACGCTGTTCGGCGTGCGCGCCGCCGCGGTGCTGGGCAAGCGCCCCGCCGGTGCGGCTGCGGCCTATGTCAGCGGGCTGCTGATCGGGTCCGACTGTCGCGCGCGGTTCGCGCCGGGGCAGACGGTCCACCTGCTGGCCGACGGCCTGCTCGCCCGCCTCTATTCCACCGCCATCGCCCTAGCCGGGGGAGAGGCCGTCGTCGTCGACAGCCATGCCTCCTTCGTCGCCGGTATCACTCGTATCTGGGACACCAAGCCATGATCGATCTTGCCTCTGCCCTCGCGCAACTCCCGCTCGTTGCCATCCTGCGCGGCATTCGCCCCGAAGAAGTGGAGGCCGCCGCCGACGCGCTCGTCGAAGCGGGGTTCCGCCTGATCGAGGTTCCGCTCAATTCGCCCGATCCGCTGACCAGCATCGAGAAGCTGGCCCGTCGCGTCGGCGATGCGGCGATCGTCGGCGCCGGCACGGTGCTGACCACCGCGCAAGTGGCGCAAGTGCAGGACGCGGGCGGGGCGATGATCGTTTCCCCCAACACCGACATTGCCGTGATTGCCGAAAGCGCGCGCCGCAACATGGTTTCGCTGCCCGGTTACTTCACGCCGACGGAGGCATTTGCGGCGCTGGCCGCCGGGGCCAGCGGCCTCAAGCTGTTCCCAGCGGAAGCGGCGACGCCGGCCGTGGTCAAGGCGCAGCGCGCGGTGTTGCCGAAGGACGTGCCGCTGCTGGCGGTTGGCGGCATCGCGCCGGACAACATGGGACCGTGGCGCCAGGCGGGAGCGGATGGCTTCGGCCTGGGTTCCGCGCTCTACCGTGCCGGCGCGACGACGAAGGAGATTGCCGATAACGCCCGCGCATTCGCGAAGGCCTGGGCAGAGATGGAGGTGCGCTGATGATCGCCAAGATGAATACCCGGGTTCTTGCTTCCGCAGCGCTGGCGCTGGCGCTAGCCGGCTGCGCGACGACTGGAACCACGACCGCAAGCACGCAGGCTACGCTGACCAACCCGCTGCTGGCGAGCGGGCCGGATCCGTGGATCGTCCACTACGGCTCCACCTTCTATTTCCTGGGCACCAAGGGCGATCGCATCGCGATCCGCCAGACCAACGATCTGGGCAAGCTGGCCGAAGCGCCCGAGCATGTGATCTGGACGCCGCCGGCCACCGGCCTCAATGCGATCTCGATCTGGGCGCCGGAGATGCACCGCATCGATGGCAAGTGGTACGTCTACTACACCGCTGCCGAGGCCGGGCATGATGACGATGCCCATCGCGGCGTGTTCGTGCTGGAGAACGCCAATGCCGATCCGCTGCAGGGCCAATGGACCGACCGGGGCCGCATCAACACGCGGATGACCGGGCTGGATGGCACTGTCTTCGAGCACGGCGGCAAGCGCTACTTCGTCTATTCCGCCTATGATGGCCCGGACAGCGTGCTGGCCATCGCGCCGATGACCAACCCCTGGACGCTGGGCCCCGGCGAGACCGTGATCGCCCGTCCGGACCTGGCGTTCGAGCGGCAGGGTGGCCGCCAGATTCTGGAAGGGCCGGAATTCCTGGCGGGTCCCAATGGCGACCTGTTCCTGTCCTATTCGGCCAGCGCCTGCTGGTCGGACGACTATGCGCTGGGCCTGCTCCATGCGAAGCCGGGCAGCGATCCGCTTCTGCCCGAAAGCTGGACCAAGTCGCCGCGCCCGGTTCTGGCCAAGGCGCCGCAGAACAACGTCTACGCTACCGGCCACAACGGCTTCTTCACTACCGACGGCGGCAAGAAGACCTGGATCGTCTACCACGCGAACGACGGTGCGGACCGCAAGTGCACGGCCGCGCGGTCGCCGCGCGTGCAGCGGATGGACTGGGGCAAGGACGGCATGCCGGTGTTCCCGGTGCCCTCACGCGCGGGCGAACCGGTGGAAGCGCCGCAACCCTGATCTTCGCGCCCGAGCCTTGCGGCCGGATTTCCCCTGTTTTCGGGGAAATCCGGCGCAGGTTTACCTGAGCAGAGACAGGTTCACGGCATCGCCCATCGCGCGCAGGCCCGCGTCGTTGGGGTGCAGATGGTCGCCCGGATCGAATTCGGGGCGCAAGTCTGAGGGTGAGGCCGGGTTGCGCACCGCCGCCTCGAAATCGACGACACCGTCGAAGATGTTGCCGGCCCGGATCGCGGTGTTGACGGCCTGCCGCGTTTTCTCCTTCGCGGGGGACATGTAGCCGGCGTGGAGCGCGGGTGTCATCGTGCCGCCGATCACCTTGATGCCCAGGGCATGTGCGCGGGTGACGAACTGGCGATAGCCCTGGATCAGCTGGTCGGCGGTCAGCGCGTCGGGGCCCTGTTCGGCGCCGTTGCCGATGTCGTTGATCCCTTCCAGGAAGATCACGTGGGTGACGCCGGGCACGCTGGCGACATCGCGCCAGAAACGGTCCAGCGCGGAAGTGGAGCGGCCCGGCTTCAGTACGCGGTTGCCGCTGATGCCCATGTTGACCACGCCGCACCGTTGCGCTGCGGGCAGGGCTGCCAGACGCTCGGCCAGACGGCCCGGCCAGCCGCGGGTCTGCGGTGAGGCGTCAAGGAAACCGTCAGTGATCGAATCCCCGAAAGCAACGACCGTGCAGGGCGCGCGGGACGTGCGCACCGACACGAGCGAAAGGTATGGGCGCACCTTGATCGGCGTGAAGACCGGGCTGGTGCCGGCCGGCGCGAAGGCCATTTCAAGCCCGAGGTTGGTCTGGCCCGGCCGCGTCGGCGTGGCGAAGGTGACGCTGACGATCACGTCCTGCCCAACGCGGAAGGGGGCCGCCAGCGGGTCGCTGAGCAAGGTCTGGCCCTTGGCAAGGGCAAAGCCCGGCTTGCCGGAAAAACTCATGGCGTGGATCGAATCCGCCGCCACATCGGTGCCGGCGGCGCCCGAGGGGCTGGCCACGCTCACTGTCGAAACAGCAAGCGGCGTTGCGCCTTCCGCATTGCTGATCGTCAGTTGCAGCGCATCGCCGGCCTGGCTCAGCCGCACGCGATAGCGATAGGTGCCGGCGGGCTGTTCGGCATCGCCGGAGCCGCTGTCGGCCGGGGCATAGCCCCAGGCCCCCGCCCAGGCCCCCACCGACGCCGAAGCGGCATGGGCGGGGGCGGTCAGGATCAGGCCGCAGAGCGCGGCGGAAAAGGCGACGGGAAACCGGATGTTACGCATGTCGCCTCTCTTGTCCGACTAGACGGCTGTTTGTCGAGCCTTACTTCTTGGCTGCCGGCACGACGCCCTTGGGCGCCTTGGCCAGCGAGCGGATCAGGTCGACTTCGGCCTGGCGATACGGGGTGCCGTCGTTGCGGAACACCTCGTGGAACCAGATGGTCGGCTCGTCCATCGTGTAGGGCTTCTTCCACGAATCCCACGGCATGCGGGTCTGCGTCTTGCCGTCCACGAAGCCCCAGTTGATCATCGCCACGTTCTCGCGCTTGCCGATCGGCAGCGATCCGTCGAACGTCGATCCGTTGCCGCGCGCCATGAATTCGGTGCACAGGATCGGACGACCATAGACCTTCAGCTGGTTGACGCGGCCCTGGAACGTTTCCGGCCAGTTGTAGTCGTGGAACGAGATCACGTCCGACTGGCTGAGCTGCAGCTTCTCCATGGGCGAAAGCTTGGCGTCCGTTGCCCAGTCGTCATGCTGCCACACGCCGGAAGTCAGCGGCTGGCTGGGGTCGGCCGCGCGGGCCCAGTCGTAGGTCTTGGCCAGCAGCGCGCGGACCAGCGGTTCCTTGCCTTCCTGGCCCTTGTACTGGTCGGCACCGTTGTCCGGCTCGTTCCACAGGTCCCAGCCGAGGATGCGGTCATCCTTCGCGAAGGCGCCGATCACGCCCTGCACATAGGCCTTCAGGCGCGGTTCCTGCGACGGATCGCGCATCGCCGGCAGGCCGGGGGCCTGTACCCAGCCGGAGTTGTGGACACCGGGGATCGGCGGATGCTGCGGGCCCAGCACCGGGTTCGGATCCCAGCAGCTGTCGAACAGCACGAACAGCGGCTTGATCTTGTGCTTGGCGGCGATCGCCAGGAATTCGTTGATGCGCTTCTTGAAGCCTTCGGGATCTTGCTGCCACAGCTGATCGTGCAGGAACACACGCATGGTGTTCATGCCGATATTCTCGGCCAGGCCCAGTTCGTAGTCGATCCGCTTGGGATCCCAGGTGGCTTCCTGCCACATCTCCAGCTGGTTGATGGAGTTGGCGGGGGCATAGTTGGAGCCGACCAGCCACGGCTGCTTGGCGTACCATGCCTTTGCTTCGGCGGGCGTCCACTGCGGGCGCGCCTGGGCGGGGATGGCGGTCATTGCGGTTGCGCCAAGGACGGCCGAAACCATCAGGCCGGTGGATAGAGATTTCACAGGATTCCTCCCTTTTATTCTGCGACGAAGAATTTGTAGGTCATGACGTTCCGGTAGGTCTTGCCCGGATCGAGGCGGACCGACGGATACTGCGGCTGGTTCGGACTATCCGGGAAAAGCTGCGGCTCAAATACCAGCGAGTCCCCCTCGCGGTAGATTTGGCCGGACTTGCCGACGATGGTGCCGTCCATGAAGTTGCCCGAATAGAACTGCAGGCCCGGCTGGTTGGACCAGAGTTCGAAGCCACGGCCCGATCCGGGTTCGGAAACGCGGGCCATCAGGTGCTGGTCGGGGGTAACGGCATTGCCGACGACCCAGTTGTGATCGTAGCCGCGGCCATAACGGATCTGCGCGTCCTTGCCCTCACGCACGCGCGCACCTACCGGCGTGGGCTGGCGGAAATCGAACACCGTGCCGGCCACGCTCTGGTGCTGACCGGTGGGGATCGAGGTTTCGTCAGTGGGCGTGAAGCGGTCGGCCGGGATCGTCAGCACGTGGTTCATCGCCGTCTGGCCGGGGCCGGCAAGATTCCAGTAGGTGTGGTTCGAGATGTTCACCACGGTCGGCTTGTCGGTGGTGGCGGTGTAGGTGATCGTCAGGTTGTTCTGATCATCCAGCGCATACGTCGCGTCGGTGGTCAGCGTGCCAGGATAGCCCATGTCGCCGTCCGGACTGACATAGCGCATGGTGACACTGGCCGCGCCCCCGCTTTTCTGGCCCTGCTTCACGTCGCGCACGGCCCAGATCACCTTGTCGAAGCCCTTGGTGCCGCCGTGCAGCGAATTGGGCCCGTTGTTGACGGGAACCGAATAGGCCTTGCCGTCGAAGGTGAACTTGCCCTTGGCGATGCGGTTGGCGACGCGGCCCACGGTGGCGCCGAAGAACTGGCCGTCCTTCACGTAGCCGTCCAGGCCGTCGTAACCGACGGCGATGTCCACGGTCTTGCCATCGCGGCCGGGCATCATCACCGACTGGATCGACGCGCCCAGCGTCATCACGCGGACGGACATGCCCTTGGCATTGCTGAGGGTTACCGCCTCCACGGCGGTCCCATCGGGCATCGTGCCGAAGGTTTCGCGCTTTGCCTCGGCGGCCAGCGCAGATGTCGACACCGCGCCCAGCAGGGCGGCGGTGGCTAGGGTCCTGAGCATCGTCTCTCCTCTCGAAACTTCAGTCTTGATACAGGAAGGGGGCCAGGCCCCGACAGCCCGGATCGATCTCGAACAGCGCGCCGGCATGTTCCTCTTCGACCCCGTCTGCCGCGCTGGTGACGTACATCCGGTCGAGGTCCGGGCCGCCGAACACGCAATTGCTGATCTGGCTGGCCGGCAGTGCAATGCGACGTACGGGTATGCCGTCCGGCGCGAACCGGGTAACGCAGGAGGCGCCCCAACATGCGACCCAGAGATGGCCTTCGGCGTCGAACGTCATGCCATCGGGCGAACCCCAACCGTCAACGAACGTGATGAAGGGTTCGCGCGGACCAAGCACGCCGTCGTTCAGCGCATAACGGAAGATCACGCCCATCGCGCTGTCGGTATGCAGCAGGAACCGGCCGTCCGGCGAAATCGCGGGCCCATTCGGGATCGTGTAGGGCGTGGCATCGGCGCGGGTGACGGTACCGTTTGCAAGGCGATGGAACGCGCCGGTGGGCACGTCGCAGGAAAACGGCATAGTCCCCAGCCAGAGGCGGCCCTGCGGATCGGCAGCGGCATCGTTCACGCGGTTGCCCGCCGGCTGGTCGGGAATCTCGGCCAGCGTTTCGCACGCGAAGGGATCGAACGAGACTCGCGCGATGGACCGGCCGATTCCGGCGAGAAAGCCTCCGTCCTGCGTGCCGACAATCCAGCCGACGACGTCCGGCGTCTCCCAGCTTTCCACCTGCCCGGTGGTGGGCGAAAGCCGGTTGATGCGGCGGCCGAGAATGTCGGTCCACAGCAAGGCGCCGTCGCGGACCGACCAGAACAGCCCTTCGCCCAGGACATCCGCCCGATCGCGGGCAATGATGCGAACCGGATCCATCAGTGGCTATCGCGCGGCAGACCGCGCGTCTGGGCGATGCGCTGGTACTTTTCGGAGCCTTCGAGGATGGCGCCGGTGGCGAACTGGCCCACCAGCCCGCGCTGGATTTCCTGCCACGGCGTCTGCGATTCGGGCGTGACGGCGCGTTCGATCTCGACCAGCTCCTCACGCCGACGGGCGATCTCGGCCGCGTCGACCAGCATGTCGGCACTGCGGTTGGCAAGGTCGATCCGCACCCGGTCGCCCGTGCGCAGCAGGGCAAGGCCGCCGCCGACCGCCGCTTCGGGCGAGGCGTTGAGGATCGACGGACTGCCCGAGGTGCCGGACTGGCGGCCATCGCCGATGCAGGGCAGGGCATGGACGCCGGCGCGGATCAGCGCGGCGGGCGGGCGCATGTTCACGACTTCCGCACCGCCCGGATAGCCCACCGGACCGGCGCCGCGAATGACCAGGATGGTATTCTCGTCGATGCCCAGGTCGGCATTGTCGATGCGCTGGTGATAATCCTCCGGCCCGTCAAAGACGACGACGGTGCCCACGAACACGTCTGGTTCCTCGGGATTGGAGAGGTATCGGCTGCGGAACTCGTCCGAGATCACCGAGAGCTTCATCACCGCGCCTTCGAACAAGTTGCCGCTCAGCACGGTGAGGCCGGCCGCCTCCTTCAGCGGGCGCGCGAAGGGGCGGATCACGTCTTCGTCCACGATCCTTGCGCCGACAAGATTTTCAGCCACGGTCCTGCCATTGGCGGTGAGGGCGGCGCCGTCGATCAGACCGGCCTTGTCCAGTTCGGCCATGACGGCGGGCACGCCGCCGGCGCGATAATAATCCTCGCCCAGATATTCGCCGGCCGGTTGCAGGTTGACCAGCAGCGGCACGTTCGCGCCGTTCTGCTCCCAGTCTTCCAGCGTCAGTTCCACGCCGATGTGGCGAGCAATGGCGTTGAGGTGGATCGGCGCATTGGTGGAACCACCGATCGCCGAATTCACGCGGATGGCGTTGAGGAAGGCCGAACGCGTCAGGATGTCCGACGGCTTGCGGTCTGCCGCCACCATCTCCACGATCGCGCGGCCGGTCTCCCACGCGCATTCCTGGCGGTCGCGATAGGGGGCGGGGATCGCTGCCGAGCCGGGCAGCGACATGCCCAGCGCCTCGGCCAGCGAGTTCATCGTCGTGGCCGTGCCCATCGTGTTGCAATAGCCGGTGGAAGGCGATCCGGATGCGACCAGCTTCAGGAAGCCCTGATAGTCCAGCTCACCCTTGGCGAGCATTTCGCGCGCCTTCCACACGATGGTGCCGGCGCCGGTGCGCTTGCCTTCGTGCCAGCCGTTCAGCATCGGTCCGACGGACAGCGCGATCGCGGGAATGTTCACCGTAGCTGCCGCCATCAGTGCCGACGGGGTGGTCTTGTCGCACCCGATCGTCAGCACCACGCCATCCAGCGGATAGCCGTAGAGCAGTTCGACAAGGCTGATGTAAGCCAGGTTGCGGTCCAGCCCGGCAGTCGGCCGCTTGCCGGTTTCCTGCAACGGATGGCTGGGAAACTCGATCGGAATGCCGCCGGCGTCGCGAATGCCGGCCTTGATGCGCTCCGCCAGGATCAGATGGTGGCGGTTGCACGGCACCAGGTCGCTGCCCGACTGGGCGATGCCGATGATCGGGCGGCCCGACTGCATCTCCTCGATGGAAAGGCCGTAGTTGAGATAGCGTTCGAGGTAGAGCGCGGTCATGTCCGGGTGGGTCGGATCATCGAACCACGCGCGCGAACGCAGCTTCGTGCCGTTGGCCATGGTGCCCTTGGTCATGCCCATGCCGGCGCTGGCGTCTTCAGCGGAAATGGTCGCCTCCCTTAAATCTCGCTCGATGCCGTCAGCGGGCCGCAAACAATGCGATTCCGCGCGGGAGCGTTGCTTCGATGCCGCTACCATCGGCCATTTTTCTTGGCAACCTATTTATCGTACAAATATGTCTTGTCGGACAACGACTCCGGAGTTATGAGCAGCGCCAAGGCTCGCTCAAGGGGCCGGTTACTGTGAGGGAGGATCATGAACCGCTTTACCCGCTCGCTCGTCCTGTCGTCGTCGGCGCTGGCATTCGTTGCCTGTGCGCCCGCCTATGCGCAGGACAGCATTTCGCCGTCGGCAGACGATGCCGGCAACGAGATCGTCGTATCCGGTCAGCGCGCCAGCTTGGAGGCCGCGCGCAACATCAAGAAGAATTCCGATAACGTCGTCGATTCGATCGTCGCTGAAGACATCGGCAAGCTGCCCGACACCTCGGTCGCCTCCGCGCTGCAGCGCGTGGCCGGCGTGCAGGTGCAGAACGGCTTCAACAACGAAATCCAGAGCCCGATCATCCGCGGCATCGGCGATATCCTGACGACCCTTGACGGTCGCGAGATCTTCACCGGCGTGGGCCGTGGCTTCTCGTTCCAGGATCTGCCTGCCGAAGCCGTCAGCGGCATCGACGTCTACAAGTCGAACACGGCCAACCTGATCGAAGGCGGCGTTGCCGGCGTCATCGACATGAAGTTGCAAAAGCCCTTCAACTTCGACAAGGGCCTGACCGTCGCCGCCAACGGCCGCGTCTATACCGGTACCGTGTCCGACAAGACCAGCTACACCGGCGGCCTGCTCGTTTCCGATCGCTGGGATGCCGGCGAAGGCGAAATGGGGCTGCTGGTCGACGTTTCCTACACCCGTAACAACTTCAGTCGGCCGGTCTCGTTCAACTGCGATCCCCGCTCGACCAACCATGGCCCGCCGGGAGCGCCCGATCTGGTCCTGCCGACCTGCGTGGGCGGCACGACCGACACCGGCTATAATACCCGGCCGCAAGTCAACGCCGCATTCGAGTGGAAGGTGACGCCGGAACTGGAAGTCTACCTGGACGGCCTCTACACCGGCTACCGCTCGACTTTCGCCACCAACTTCATCTTCGGCGACGTCTTTGCCGGCAATTCGATCACCAATGCGGTGGGCACTGACGATTGCTTCACCGCCAGCGTCAACGATGCCGGCTTCCTGCCCGGCCCGAATGTCGAAAATCTGTGCATTGGCAAGTCGGCGACGTTCAACGGCGTTGACGCGCTCACCAGCACCCAGGCCAAGAAGCAGCGTACCGACCAGTACGTGCTGGGCGGCGGCGTGAAGTGGAATTCGGATACCGTCCACCTCGTCCTCGACGGCAGCTACATCCAGTCGAAGAACTCAAACCGCACGATCATCGTCGACATCGCCAAGCACAATTCCGCGATGGACGTGCTGGTGGACGACAACGGCCACGGTACCACCGTGATGCAGGGCGATCCGCTCAGCACGCCGGACGGCTTCGTCTTCGCGAACACGCTGTATCAGGACCTCAACAAGTCCAACAGCCGCCAGTATGCGTTCAAGCTGGACTCCACGTTCGACATCGACAGCAACATTCTGCGCGAAGTCCAGATCGGCGCCCGCTATTCGGACCGCAAGGGCACGTTCCGCGCCGTTGCCGGCGGCCCGGCCTTCCCGGGTGCGGATCGCAGCACGCTGGTATCCTCGGTCGGGCTGCCTTCCGACTTCCTGGTGCGTTCGCCGGACTCGATCCCGTACATCAACGGCGGGTCGCACTGGTATACCCCGAACCCGGACTACCTGCTCAACAACACCGATGAACTGCGCGCGCTTTACGGCGCCCCCGCAGGCGATCCGGACTGGGATCCCACCCGCAACTACGACGCCAACGAAAACAACTTCGCGGCGTACATGCAGGGCAAGTATCAGGTCGATCTGGGCGCTTCGTCGATCGATGGGCTCGTCGGCTTGCGCGTCGTGCGTACCAACCGCACGATTGACGGTACCTCGCGTCTGATCGGTGCCGGTCCGGGCGGGGCGGACGTGTTCGAGCCGGTGTCGCGTGACACCAGCGACGTCTACGTCCTGCCGAACGCCAGCATGCGCTTCCGGGCGACCCAGTCGCTGCAGTTCCGCGCCACTTATGCCAAGACCGTGGCGCAGCCGACCTTCGGCGACCTGAACCCCGGTCTTTCGCTGGCGGCGCCGGGCGGCAACCCTAACGTCATCCTGGCCGGTTCGGGCGGCAACCCCGACCTGAAGGCTCAGCAGTCGAACAACTTCGACCTGACTGCCGAATATTACTTCGGCCGGTCGAGCTACGTCACCGTGGCGGGTTACTATCGCAAGCTGAAGGACCGCGTCGCGCCGTCGACCTCGATCCAGATCATCGATGGCTACACCTACCAGATCACCCAGCCGCGCAACGTTGGTTCCTCCAACCTGAAGGGCATCGAAGTCGCCGGCCAGGTGTTCTTCGACTTCCTGCCCGAAGGTTTCGACGGTCTTGGCGCGATGGGTACCTTCACGCTGGCCGACAGCGAGGTGACCACGCCGGGCGATCCGCTGGAAGGCAAGGAACTGCTGGGCGTCTCGAAGTACAGCTACACCGCCGGTGCGCTTTACGAGAAGTACGGCATCACCGCACGCGTCGTCTACACCTGGCGTTCGGGCTACAACGAGACGCTGTTTGGCGCCGGCACGCTTACGGGACCGGGCGACACCAGCCAGTTCAACAAGGTGAAGTCCAACGGCCGCCTCGACTTCTCGATCGGCTATGACGTGACCCCGAACATCACCGTCAGCGTGGATGGCGTGAACGTGAACGGTTCGAAGTACCACAGCTACTTCGACCGTCCTTCTTTCCCGCACGACATCCGCCTCGACGACACGTTCTACGGCGCCAGCGTCCGCGTGAAGTACTGATAACCTCCGGGGATCTATCCCTCCTCCAAGATCACCCGGAACCCATGGGCGGGGCGGCATTGCCGTCCCGCCTTTTTTTGTGGAGCGGCGACCGGGGGGCTGAACGGACGCAGAACATGTCGATCAAGCGTCAGAAGTTACCAGAATTCGATCGGTTGAACGCATCTAGATACTGTATCACCTACCGGAACAAACCACCCTAAGCTGGCCGCGAAGTCAGCTTGAGGCGGCTTTTTAAGTGCTGCGGCCTGCGCGTATGCAAACGCCGCTGGGGCCCTGTCGTCTTTGGACCTTAGAACTCGTCAGTTCGAAGGTGCATCATCGCTCCGTCCTCTTGCGCGACGCTTGCCGCCAGTCCGTGAACCTGGGGCAGCATGCGGCTGGCGAAGAATGCGGCAACCGTGATTTTCGGGTGATGAGCTTCGGCTCCTCCGCGCGCTGCTGCTGCCGCCATGCGCGACCACATCCAGCCGAACGCCACCAGTGCAAACATGCGCAAGTAATCGGTGGCGACGGCATTGGCATGGGCCGCGTTCGCGCCGTCCAGCCGGTGCGTTTCGCGCCGCAGCAGCACCAGCGCTTCCAGCGTGCGGGCGGCCACCTCGCTCGCTTCGGGAACTTCGCCGGCGACAAGCACGTCCGCTTCGACGATCGCGAGGAAGTCCGCAACGACCCGTCCGCCTTCCAGAGCGAGCTTGCGGCCCACAAGGTCCATTGCCTGCACGCCGTTGGTGCCTTCGTAGATTTGCGCGATGCGGGCGTCGCGCACGAACTGCTCCATGCCCCATTCGCGGATATAGCCGTGTCCGCCGAACACCTGCTGCGCCTGCACGGCGGCCTCGAAGCCGAAATCGGTGAAGGCGGCCTTCACCACCGGCGTCAACAGCGCAACGAAGTGCCCGGCCCTTTCGCGTTCGTCGGAATTCGGATGGTGATGTGACCGATCGAGTTGCAGCGCCGTCCAGGCGGCCAGCGCCCGTCCCGCCTCCACGAAGGCACGGATGGAGAGCAGCATGCGGCGGACATCGGCGTGTTCGATGATCGCGACCGGACCACGCGTGCCGTCGGCGCTGCGGCCCTGCAAACGTTCGCGCGCATATTCGGCGGCCTGCTGATAAGCGATGCCGGCGATGCCCAGGCCCTGGATGCCCACCATCAGCCGTTCGGCGTTCATCATCGTGAACATGGCGGCAAGCCCTTTGTTCGGCTCTCCCACCAGCCAGCCGGTCGCCCCGTCGTAGTTCATCACACAGGTGGGCTGGGCATGGATGCCCATCTTCTTTTCCAGCGCGCCGACCGACATGGCGTTGCGGCGGGTGAAGGCACCCGTTTGATCGGGCAGGAATTTGGGCACCAGGAACAGGCTGATGCCCTTCACGCCGGCAGGCGCGTCGGGCAGACGGGCCAGCACCAGGTGGACGATGTTGCCGCCGAAGTCGTGATCGCCGGAGGATATGAAGATCTTCGTGCCGCTGACGAGGTAACTGCCATCGCATTGCGGCCGTGCACTGGTCTTGAGCAGCGCCAGGTCGGTACCCGCGCCGCTCTCGGTCAAGGCCATGGCGCCGGTCCACTCGCCGCTGACCAGCGGGGGCAGCCAGATGGCCTTCAGCTCTTCGCTGGCATGGGCGGCGATCGCCTCGTACGCGCCTCGGCTCAGACCGGGGAAGAGGCCGAAGGACAAGTTCGCGGCGGAGAGCATCTCATCCAGCCACAGCTGCATCATGAACGGCAGACCCTGTCCGCCATGCGCGGGATCCGCGGAAAGAGAGGTCCATCCGCCCGCCGCGAAGTCGCGATAGGCTTCGGCAAAACCGGCGGGCGTCGTTACCTTGCCGGCTATTAGCCGGCTCCCTTCCTCGTCCCCGTGACGGTTGAGCGGATAGAGCCGGTCCGAAGCGATACGTCCCGCCTCTTCAAGAATGGCGATTGCGGTCTCTACGTCGATATCCATGCCGATTTCCGCCATCTGGGCATCGAAGTCGAGCAGCTCGCTCAGGATAAAACGATAGTCGGCGATCGGCGCGGAATAGCTCGGCATGTCTCGTCCCTTTTCATGGTGCGGGCCGAGATGAGGGCGTCCGAAGCGGCCGGCACGACGGCCGGACAGGATTGTGGACGACGATTCTCACCCCTTATTCCCTTGCATCGGCGCATAGTCGGATTTAACTCTCTTTTCGAGATAAAAATATATATTAAGAAATAAAGTCTAGAAAATGACGCGACCTTGGGCATTTCGCGCCAAGGCTTCCGCCGGGAAGGACGGGACAGTGACGCCAGGACGGCAGCGGAATCGGGAAATGCGCCGCGTCCGAATATTGGACGTGGCCAGACATTCGTTTCTGGAGCGCGGATATGGCGGGTCGACGATGTCCGATATCGCCCAAAGCGTGGGCGGATCGAAAGCGACGCTATGGTCGTATTTCCCGTCGAAGGAGGCGCTGTTCGCGGCGGTTGTCGAACAGGCGACGTGGCAGTTGCAGGCCGATCTGGACAGTGTCCTTCAGAGCCACTTGTGCCCGCGCGCCACCCTGGAGGCCTGGAGCCGCCAGTTGATCGCCGCGCTGAATGGGCCCGATGCGATATCGTTGCAGCGCATGATCATTTCGGAATCGGCGCGTTTCCCGCAGCTTGGGCAGATATTCTATGCGCGCGGTCCCAAGCGTGTCCTTGAAAAGGTGGCGCAGTTCCTGGCTGCCGAAATGGCGGCGGGAAGGCTGCTGGCGGTCGATCCTCAGGCGGCGGCGCAGCAATTTATCGGGATGATCCAGCTTCCGCAGATGCAACGATTGTGGAACCTGCCTTCGGTTCCGACGATAGAGGAGGCCTTCGCATCGGCGCAGCGCGCCGTGGCGGCTTTCCTGCGGGCCTACGCCCCATGAGTGCGCCGCTGGCGGCGCCGCTCAGGCAACTGCCGTGGTCTTGGCGGCTTCCACGATCAGATCGGTGGTCAGGCGGATATGGTTCGACATCAGTTCGACCAGGCGATCGGCGTCGCGCGCAAGCGCCAGATCGACAAGGTGCTGATGCTCGTCCCCGACGTTCCGGTGCGTTTCCACCAGCGCGGACATGACCCGGTAGCGTTCGGATTGTTCGTAAAGCTGCGCGTGGAGCGCCATCAGCCGGCGGCTGCCGCAGGCACTGACCAGGGCGGCGTGAAATTCGGCATGGCGTTGCAGCCACTCGGTCGTCGCGTCCGACCGCATGCCCTTCCCCGGAACGGGATGGGGCAGGGCGCGCAACCGGTGCGCCGCCGAAATCAGGCGCACTTCCCAATCGACATCGCCGTTCGCCACCGACCGGCGCAGCGCGATGGCCTCTATCTCGCAGCGCAAGTCGGTCAGGTCGACAAGATCGTCGATCGAAAGCGGAGCGACCACGAAGCCGCGCTGGTCGCGCGAGATCACCAGTTCCTCGGGCACGAGGCGGGAAAGCGCCTCGCGCACCGCGCCGGGCGCCACGCCCAGTTCGGCGGCAAGATCCTGAATCTTCAGTTTCTTGCCGGGCTCGTGCAAACCGGCAATGATGTCATTGCGGATGCTTTCGTAAGCCATGCTCGTCTGGCTCTTGGGCGAGCCGGGCATGATCGCCAGATTTTCCTCGGCACCAATCATGGTTGCCCCAGTCTCGCCTTTCGAACTAAAACATTTTTTATAAGTGAGTGTAGTTTTTTGTAAAGAGCGTGGCGATGTCAGAAGCCGGTCTGATCGCCGCCCTTCAGCGCCAGGATCTCTCGCGCTTCGGCGGGGCTGGCAATCTCCAGGCCCAGCCCTTCGATGATCTTGCGGACCTGGCGGACCTGTTCGGCATTGCTCTTGGCCAGGTGGCCACGGCCAAGCCAGAGCGAATCCTCCAGCCCCACGCGCACATGGGCGCCCATCGCCGCCGCCATGGCCGCCACCTTCATCTGCGATGCGCCGGCACCCAGCACCGACCAGTTGTAGGCATCGCCGAACAGGCGGTCCGCCGTGCGCTTCATGTGCAGCACTTCTTCCGGATGCGCGCCGATGCCGCCCAGCAGGCCGAACACCGTCTGGATGAACAACGGCGCCTTCACCAGTCCTTCGCGGTAGAAGTAATGCAGGTTGTGGAGGTGCGAGGTGTCGTAGCACTCGAATTCGTAGCGTGCGCCGCTCTCGTTCAGGGTTTCGAGACAGTATCGGATATCGCTGTAGGTATTGCGGAAGATGTAGTCATGGCTGGCCTCCAGCATGGCCGGTTCCCAGTCGTGCTTGAATTCCTTGAAGCGCTTGAGCATCGGGAACAGCCCGAAGTTCATGGAGCCCATGTTCATGCTGGCCACTTCGGGCTTCCAGACCTGGGCGGGCTTGACCCGTTCCTCCACCGTCATGCCCGGCGCGCCGCCGGTGGTGATGTTCAGCACTACACCGCTGCGGCGCTTGATGTCGCGGAGGAAGGGTTCGAAGGCTTCGGGACGCTGATCCGGGCGTCCGTCTTCAGGATTGCGCGCGTGCAGATGCACGATCGCCGCGCCGGCCTCTGCCGCTTCCACGGCGGAATCCGCGATCTCCTGCGCGGTGACCGGCAGATAGGGCGACATGGAAGGGGTGTGGATGCCGCCGGTGATGGCGCAGGTAATGATGACCTTGCTCATGGGGATTCCTGTTCTCAAAAACTGTCGAGGTCGGACGCGAAAGTGATGGGGCCATGATATGCGGCCGCGATCTTCCCGCGGGCGGCATCCAGGCCAGCGGCATCGATGGGGTTGTGCGTGATGACCAGCGCCTTGACCTTGGCACGGCCGGCCAGTTCGCCCACCGCTTCGGGGGTCAGGTGTTCGGCCCGGTAATGGGCATCGACCAGCTTCAGCGTCGCGGCATCGATATCGGGCCGGGCATTGTGGATGCGGGCGAGCGCGGCGTCGGGGTCGATGATCTCGCTGACCAGCAGGTCGGCGCCCACTGCCAGTTGCTCCACCTTGGCGCTGGGCCCGGTGTCGCCGGTGTAGACGATCGCACGACCGGGCAGGTCGAAACGGAGCGACAGCGATTGCGGCGGCGTGCCGCTCGTTCCTGCCGAGAGCGTGGCGTAATGCGTGTTGGCGACGGCGGTGACGCGGCCCCCGTCCAGCGCGACGGTCTGGCCGTCGGCGATCTCGATCACCTTCACGCTGTCTGCCGGGGCGCGGCGGCCGGGAGCGCGCACCACCGATCCCGCTTCGGCGGCGGACGTGACAGCGGCAACCAGGCCATCCACGATCGCGCGCGTTCCCGGCGGGCCGTAGATCGTCAGCACATTGGGCGCGACCACCTGATATCGCCGCCCCAGTAGCGCGAAAAGGCCGCCCACGTGATCGAAATGGTTGTGGCTGATGAACAGGGTATCGACCTGTTCGAAGGGTATCTTGGCCTTGCCCAATTGCTCGACCGCGCCGTCACCCACGTCCACGAGGACCAGGTGTTTGCCGATACGCAGCAGGTTCGCCGGTTCCGAACGCTGCGCATTGGGGATCGGTCCGGCATTGGTGCCAAGCGTGGTCCAGCGCACCGGTTCCTGTGCCATGGCAGCCGTGCCGAACGAAACGGCGGCCACAAGAAACGTCAGTGAACGCGCGATCATTCCATCTCTCCCTGTTCGGCCGCGATCATGGCGTCGAGCCGCCGGCGCACCGCAACGGCGCCTTCGTCGATGCGCAGCAGCGCCGGCTTCAGATCCCAGAAGCCCTGATCGCCCATGCGCGCCTGTTGTGCAGCGATCATCGGCTCATCCTCGGTAGAGAAGATCTGCGCGCGGATCCGCCCGATCGCCGCGTTCATTTCCGCATCGTCCAGCGCGTAATCGCGGGTGGATGCAAAGAAGTAGTGCGTGGTCGTCGCCGTTTCGGGCGTCATGATGTGGACATTGATGGAATTGCCCGCCCCTTCGCGCGGGCTGCCGGTGGGCACGGCGCCGTTGACCAGCTTCATGATCCCGGGCGCACTCCATTCGACATGGGTCCAACTGTCGGCGCGTTCGACGCCGGCGGGCATCTTCTGGCGGACCAGCGGCGGCGGCACATCGTCATAGCTATCCCACTGGATCGCGATGATCCCGTCGTCGCGCTGTTCGACATGGGCGCGCGTGCGCGTGATCGAACCGCCGCCCAGCGTATCGGGATGCAGATAGTCGGTGTGCGAGAGGTCCAGGATATTGTCGACGAACAGCTGGTAGTTGCCTCCGCCGAGGACATAGCCCTTGTTGAAGGCGGTATCGGGAGCCGAGCCCAGAAATGCGAGGTCGCGGATCTGCGCGGCATCTGCCTTTTCGGGATCGCCCATCCAGATCCAGATCGCGCGGTGGGCCTCGACCACCGGGAAGCTGCGGGTCGCCAGCGCGCGGGAGATCGGACCGTGCGGATTGTGTACGCACGTGCCCGAGGCATCGAAGGCGAGCCCGTGGTAGCGGCAGGTAACCACACCGTCGGTTACGTGCCCCATGCTGAGCGGTGCGAAGCGGTGGGGGCAGCGGTCGAACAGCGCCTTCACGATGCCCTCGCCATTGCGGAACAGGAAAATCGGCTGTTCCAGCAGCGTCCGCGCGAGGCCGCTTTCGGCCACTTCGTCGGCCCATGCGGCCATGTACCAGCAGTTGCGCAGATAGTGTGTCATCTTGCTCTCCCTCCGTCCCTTTTGGGATCGGTCATTGCCGGATGTTTGCGGCCTGTTATCGGCCGCTCGCGCGGGCGAGGGCGGTGCCGTCCCAGTCGCGGCCGCGCCAGGCGACGTGCTGGTCGGGGCGGACGAGGCTGAGATCGGCTTGGTAAAGCTCTGCCACCGGCACGCCTTCGGGACGAACGACCGTCAACGGGGCGCCCATCTCGGCGGCTTGCGACACGGCCTTGCTTACTTCCGTCTCGTCAGCATCGGCGGAGACGATCAGCGAGAAGCCGGGGCCGAACAGGTCGTAAAGCGAACGACCGTCTTCCAGCCAGGCGTGGGGGGCCAGATAGCCGGGGCGGGCGGAAGGGACATAAGTCTGGCTGTCATGCGCGGGCGGTTCGCCCGGTTCCTGCGCGACCAGCGGCGACCCCTCGTAGCCGAGGCCCAATACGGTGCCCAGCGTGTTGAATTCGCGCCCCTTTGATGCCTGGATCGACTGGCCCAGCCGATCGCGCAGGGCGATGCCTTCCGGCGAGTCATCCTCGATCGCCGGCGGAATGGCGGCGGTGTAGATGGCAAAGTTCGCCATAGCCTCGTCGATCACCGCGCGGTGGACGGGGCGCCGCTCCGCCTCATAGCTGGCCAGCAGGTGCGATCCGCCCCAGCCCTGGAGCGTGGCGGCGATCTTCCAGCCGAGATCGACCCCGTCGCCCAGGCCCATGTTCATGCCGTAACCGCCGGCGGGCGGGTGCAGGTGGCAGGCATCGCCCGCCAGCATGATGCGGCCGCTGGCGTAGCGATCGGCCAGCAGTTCGCTGGCGACCCAGGTGTCCGCGCTCAGGATCTCCACCGGGGTGTCGATGCCGGTCCGCTGGCGGATCAGGGCAGCGGCATCGTCTTCCGAAATCCGCTGGCCTTCGGGAACGCCGGCGGGCGCGAAGAACCAGGTGTCGTTCCGGTCCATCGGGCCGACCGCGCTGAAGCCGTCCTTGCCGATCTGCCAATAGATCGCGGCAGGGCCATGCGCATGCCGCTCGGCAAGGCCCGGCGCGCGGAAGATGATGTTGTAGGCATGGGTCAGGCCGTGGCGTCCTTCCATGGTCGCGCCGATCAGATCGCGCACTTTGCTGCGCGCGCCGTCGGCACCGACCAGATAGCGGGCGCGCACGTCGAAACGCTCGCCATCGCGCTCAAGCGTGGCAGTGACGCCGTCGTCGTCCTGAACGGCGGTGATGAACGTGGTGTCGTAGCGCGTTTCGATCGACGGCAGCGATCGCACCTTCTCCAGCAACACCTTTTCCAGGGTGTATTGCGGCACCCATTGGCCATGTTCCGGATAGAGCGGCGAGCGTTCGGGCGATGCGTTGAAGGCATTGGCGAAGCGGGTCAGTTCATGCCCGCCCAACGCGGTGACGAACACCATGTTGTTCGGATAGTCGATGCCGAACGGGGATTCTTCCGCCAGCCGATCGGCTATCCCCCAGCGCCGCAGGTGGGTTCGCGTGCGCACGTTCGTGGTCTTGGCGCGCGGTGCGGTGCCGCTGCGCTCGTTGCGTTCGACCACGAGCGCGCGCACGCCGCGCGTCCCCAGTTCGATTGCCGTGGCAAGGCCGGTGGGGCCGGCGCCGATGATCAGGACGTCCGTTTCGATTGCCATGGGATCAGGCCACCTTGTTCTCGATGGCGCCGATGCCGTCGATTTCACACCGCACCACGTCGCCGGACGTCAGGAACACCGGCGGGTTGCGCGCGATCCCGACGCCTTCGGGGGTTCCGGTGGCCAGAATGTCGCCCGGCTCCAGCGTGAACGCGGTCGAGAGGTAGCTGATCTGTTGCCAGATGTTGTGGATGAGCTGGCTGGTGTCGCTGTCCTGCCGCACTTCGCCATTGACCAGGCAACGGATGCCAAGGGCGTGGGGATCGCCGATCTCGTCGGCGGTGACGATCCACGGGCCGATCGGGCCATGCGTGTCGAACGACTTGCCCACCGTGAACGTCGGCGAATGCTTTTGCCAGTCGCGCGCCGAAACGTCGTTGACCACGGTATAGCCGAAGACATGCGCGGGGGCGTCCGCCTCACTCACGCCCTTGGCCGGGGTACCGATGATCGCGCCCAGTTCGGCTTCGTAGTCCAGCTGTTCGGTAACGCCCGGTTCGATCGGATCGAACGGACCCGATAGGCAACTGGTCTGCTTGTTGAACCAGAATTGCTTTTCGGGGACCGCCACGCCCAGCTTGCGCGCTTCTTCGGCATGCTTGCGGTAGTTCATGCCGATGGCCAGGAACTTGCCCGGCCGCTCGATCGGCGCCAGCAGGCTGACGTCGGTCAGCGCGACGCGATCGGTGCTTGCAGCCACATGCTTGCGCACCCGGTCGAGCGCGGATGGGCCGCCCGCGATGATCGAGAGCATCGTCGGATAGTCGCCGCGCAGGCCGTCCAGCGGGATGATCTGGGCGCCTTCGACGACGCCGATATGTGCGCCCGCCTCATCGGCGTACCGTGCCAGTTTCATGCATTCTCTCCGCTTAAATCACTGAATTATTATTGGTCTGGGTTGCCGATCACACGAAGTCGGCGATCACACGAAATCGGCGATCACACGAAATCGGCTGGGGCATCTGGGCCCCATTGCTGACCCATCAGAACGGAAAGGTCGTGAACCGAAGTCGGCGCTTCGGCCGTGAAGACATCGCCATCGGTCCAGTGCTCCAGACGGTGGCCCCAGGGATCCTTCCAATAGTCGAAGACCTGGCTGCCCAGGATGTGGCGGCCGATCCCCCAGTCATGCTTGCGGCCTGCCTGGCGGAGGTGCTCATGGCCGACCATCAGATCGTCCAGATCCAGCACTTCGAACGCCGCATGATGGAACACCGGCGGTTTGCCGGGAATCGCCGCGAAATTGAGGCTGTGGTGATCGGTGGGAACGTCGCCCTGGTCCAGCCGGATGAACGCCGCGGCCAGCGCGCCGTTGGGCGCCCGCACTTCGTCCGACATCACCAGCGCAAAGCGCGAACGCCACCAGTCCCAGGTTTCCTGCGTATCGTTGACGCCCAGCACCACGTGTCCCAGCCGGGCAACGCGGGCGGGGCCGGCGGACAGGCGCTTCGGCGCGTCCGAGCGCTGCTTTTGCGCCAGCGTGTTCCACCCGGCGACGCCGTCCGGGATGGGCGATGCCGGTGCCTTTCCGGCGACGACTTCGATCAGGAACCCGTTCGGATCGCGCAATTGCACCATGGCGCCGCCGCCCGGCGCGGCGATGTCCTGCAAAGGCACGCCTTCCGCCTTCGCCAGCCGCTCCAGTTCCCCGATGTTGGCCGCGCGCACGCTTAGCGCCTGAAAGCCGGGCGCCCCTTCCACGGTTTCATGAAGGTAGGGTGCATCGCCGGTGCCGCGCATCCGCAGCACACCGTCGGCACAGTCACCGGCATCCAGAAGCCCGAATTCGATCAGGAATTCCCGCATTTGCGGCAGGTCAGGCGCGCTGAAACGCACCGATTCAATGCCGTCGATATTGATCCTGCTCACGGCAGTTCTCCCAAGCCTTCGCTGTCCGGATTGCGCCGGATCTCCTTGATTCGTGCAATCGCTTTTTGCACGGGAAAAATGTTTTGACCACAAAAAAAATATTTTTTAGACAAGAAACGATAACGCGATTCGACCGGCGATGACCGGCAGAAAAACTGGGGATCGCGGATCTTGGGAGAATAGGATGTCAGTAAAATCCACGCTCGGGATTTCCGTGGCTGCCATTGCCTTGCTGGCCTTTGGCGGGACGGCACAGGCGCAGGATGCGCAACCCGCAGAAGCTACGCCGCCGGCAGCGAACGGCAGCGGCGTCAACGTCACCGAAATCATCGTGACCGCCAACAAGCGCGCGCAGAACATGCAGGAAGTGCCGATCTCGATCGCCGCCTTCGGCGCGGAGGCGCTGACGACGCAGGGGGTGAAGAGTGTTGTCGATCTTCCCCAGTTGACGCCCGGCCTTGGCTTCACGCGCACGCTGGTGGGTACCAATGCCTTCCTGCGCGGCGTCGGCACGACCAGCGCGGGTTACAGCACTGAAGCGCCCATCGCGACTTACATCGACGGGCTCTACCTTCCGAATTCGGCAGCTTCGTCGTTCTCTTTCAACAATATCGAGCGGATCGAGGTGCTGAAGGGCCCGCAGGGAACGCTCTATGGCCGCAACACCACCGGCGGCCTGATCCATGTGATCACCAAGGAACCGGGGGACGTTCCCGCCGTCGACATGTCGGCAAGCTATGGGAACTACGATACGGTCCAGCTGAATTTCTACGGTTCGACCCCGATTTCCGATACCTTGGCCGTCAACTTCGCGGCGCTCTACATCGATCAGGGCGATGGCTGGGGCAAGAACCTGTTCACCGGCAACGACGTCTACAAATTCCACGACGTGGGCTTCCAGGGCAAGATCCGCTGGCAGCCCGCCCCGGATACCAAGATCACGCTGCGCGGCTTCTACGACAAGGTGGAGACCGACCAGGGCAACGCCGTCGCCATGTTCCCGGGGTCAGTCGGCACCGATGGTTCGACCTATCCGGGACAATACCGGATCAACACGCGCTTCGATCCCTATGCCACCCAGCGCATGTACAGCGTATCGCTGAAGGGTGAGCAGGGGCTGGGCTTCGCCACGCTGACCAGCATCACCGGCTATATCGACAACCGCTCTCCCTCCTTGCAGACGCAGGGCCCGGTGCTTGGCCAGCCCAAGCTTGGGCAGAGCGCGATCAACCTGGGCGGGTTGCAGACGGCCAAGACGTTCAGCCAGGAACTGCAGCTGGCGTCGAACAACAAGTCCTCGCCGCTCCAGTGGATCGTCGGTGCCTTCTATTATCATGACAAGACGATGATCCAGACCGACGTCTACGGCACATGCGTTGCCAATGTCTGCGATCCCAATCCCCGCCTGCTGCCTTCGCGGACTACCGGTTTCCAGAAGACGGAATCGCTGTCCGCCTATGCGGAAGGCACCTATGACATCACGGATTCCACCCACCTTACGCTGGGCCTGCGTTATACCAGCGATCGCAAGCAGTTGGATGGAACACTGGTGCCACTGGCCGGACGACCCAATTCCATCCCGGCGTTCCCGCCCAGCGTCATCACTTCGCCCGATGGCGTCATCGATACCGACGTGAAGTTCGACAAGCTGACCTGGCGCGCCGTGCTGGCGCAGGACCTGACGCCGGATGTCCACGCCTATGTGTCGATGAACCGCGGCTTCAAGTCCGGCGGCTTCAACCCGACCAGCTTCATCAATCCAGCCTCGCGCCCCGAAGTGCTGGACGCGTACGAGCTGGGCGTGAAATCGGAACTGTTCGACCGGGTGCTGCGCCTGAACCTGGCCGGGTTCTATTACAATTATCAGGATATCCAGCTGCGCACTTCGGCCCCGCCGGCGCCTCCCGGTTCGACGATCCTCTACAACGCGGCGTCAGCGCACATTAAGGGGCTGGATGCCGACTTCGAACTGACGCCGGTCAAGGGCCTGCTGATCAACGGCGGCCTGGAATTCCTGGACGCGAAGTATCATGACTTCCCCGACGCGGTCTGCACATCGCCTTCGCCCGGCGGCTTCGGCACGATCACGACGATTTGCGATCTCAGCGGTGCGCGGCTGCCGCAGGCGCCGAAATTCTCCTATTCGCTGGGCATCACCTACAAGCTGGACACGGCGATCGGCGGCTTCGATTTCAACGCGAACGACGGCTACAAGTCCACGTTCGCCTGGGAGCCGGACAATCGCCTGAAGCAGCGGAGCTATCACGTGGTCAATGCCTCGATCACCTGGACGCCGGCGGACACCGGCTTCAGCGTCCAGCTTTACGGTCGCAACCTGGGCGGTGAATACTACTTCGTCAGCGGGGCCAACGGCGGCGGCAACGACGGTTACATCCCCGCCGCGCCGCGCACCTACGGCGTGAAGTTGAGGTATCAGTTCTGATGACGAAGGCCGTCCCGGAATTGGATGTCGACCTGTTCGGCGTTGAGGCGCTGCAGAACCCGTTTCCTCACTACCGGAAGCTGCGCGATGCCGGGCCGCTCGTCCGGCTCGAAACTCCGGGCGTCTACGCGATTGGCCGCTTTCACGATGTGCAGGCGGCCTTGCGGGATGCGGACCGGTTGATCAGCGGCGAAGGCGTCGGCTTCAACGATGTGTTCAACGCGCCCAAGGGCATGAACGTCCTTCAGTCGGACGGCGATCTGCACAAGCGGCTGCGCGCCGCGGTGACCAAGCCGCTAACCCCGGCGCGCCTGTCGCAGGCGCGTGCCGATTTGAAGGCGATGGTCTCGGAACGGATCGGCGCGTTGAAGGGGCAGGGGTGGTTCGACGCCATGCCTGCCCTTGCGTCCTTCCTGCCGGTGGAGGCCGTCTCGCACCTTGTCGGCCTGCCGGATGCGGGGCGGGAGCGGATGCTGGAATGGGCAGGGGCCGCGTTCAACGTCATCGGTCCCCGGCAGGAACCGGAAGACATCGCCAATATGCGCGATGCTTTCGGCTTCCTGTCCACGCTGACGCCTGAAAAGGTGCGGGAAGGCAGTTGGGCGGCGGAACTGTTCTGCGCCGTCACCAATGGGCGCCTCTCCATGCAGGAGGTGATGGCGGCGATCAGCGCCTATGTCATCCCCAGCCTGGACACGACGATCCTTGCCAAGGGACACCTGCTGGCCAACCTTGCCCGCAACCCGGACCAGTGGGCATTGCTGAAGGAACGGCGCGAACTGGTCGGCGCCGCCGTGCTGGAGGGCGTGCGCCACAGTTCGGTGCTGCGCTGGTTTTCGCGCGTGGCGGCTTCGGACTATGCCGTTGGCGATTACGTGATTCCAGCGGGAGAGCGGGTCATGCTGCTGTATGGTTGTGCCAATCGGGACGAGCGCCGCTATGACGATCCCGATCGGTTCGACATTCTTCGCGATGCGCGCGATCATCTTGCCTGGGGCACCGGTCCGCACATGTGCGCGGGAATGAACCTGGCCCGGATCGAGATGGAGGCCTTGCTCGAAGCGCTGCTGGACAGGGATGTCGATCTCGCCATGGGCGATCCGGTCGTGGGCACGAACGCGGGACTGTTCGGGTTCGTGAACCTGCCTTTCCGCATCAACTGACAGGAGAACCTGCGATGTTGCTTTCCGCCCTGACCGGCCCGGCGCCCTGTCCGTGCTGCGCCTATGCCCATGCCGCATCGGCGATGCCGTTCACGCCGTTGCAGACGTTCACGCGGTTCCTGACCGGCATGGGGAGTGCCCCGCGCCACGCAACGGCTGTGCCCGGCAAGCCGGCGCCCGCGCTGCGGATAGAAGGCGTGACCATCGTCGACCCGCGCGATGGCGGCAAGATGCCGAACATGACGATCGCCATGAACGCGGGCCGCATCACGGACATCTTCCCGTCAGGCACCAGCCCCGTTCCCAACGGCGTGGCGGTGGTCGACGGGCGTGGCAAGTTCGTGGTTCCCGGTTACAACGACATGCATTCGCACGTGCTGGAACTGGACGATCCTTCGGGTTCGCTGGCGCTGATGCTGGCCGAAGGGGTTACCGGATTCCGCCAGATGTCGGGCTCTCCCGCGCTGCTGGCGGCGCGGGCCAAGGGCGCCCTGCCGATCGGCGCGATCGCGCCGGCGCTCCATGAAACGCCCGGTTCGCTGATAACCCCGTTCAATGCGGGAACCGTGGACGCCGTTGCTGCGGAAATCCGCCGGCAAAAGGCGCAGGGGGCCGACTTCATCAAGATCGGCATGGTCGCGCCGGAGGTGTTCTTTGCCGCGATCGAGGAGGCGAATGCGCAGGGCATCCCCATCCTCGGCCACTTGCAGGAGGGAACAGACGCCTTGCAGGCCACGGCCGCCGGTTTCCGATCGGTAGAGCATCTGGGGCCGGGCAGCACCATCTGGGTCTGCTGTTCGGACGAGGAAGCCGAATTGCGCGCGGACAGCTATCGGCGCGATGTCATAAAGGCGCCGCCGTTCCGGATACCGTTCCTGGAAACGATCGTCATGAAGCGGTTGGCCAAGATGTTGATCAATCCGGCGGCCTTCGCCCAGCCGAAGGATGTCGATCGGCTGAAGCGCGCGATCGACAGCTATGATCCCGACAAGGGCCATGCCGTAGCCGCGCAGTTCCGGGAGGACGGCAGTTGGCAGGTGCCGACGCTGGTGCGCCTGCGGACGCAGGAATATGCGGACCGTCCGGAATACGAAGCCGATGAAATGCTGGCCTATATGCCGGAAAAGGCAGTCCAGAACTGGCGGGAGGTGACGGCCCGCTACAAGGCTCTGCCATCGGACATGCTGACCGCCTATCGGCAGGCCTATCCCCGCCAGCTTGAACTCGCCAAGCTGTTCAGCGATGCCGGCGTGCGGATGATGGTCGGCACCGACGGCGGTTCCTATCTGGGGCCGGGCTTGACCTTGAAGCAGGAATTCCGCGAACTGGCGGATGCGGGGCTGTCATCGCTCACCATTCTGCGGATGGCCACCGTCAATGCCGCGCAATACCTGGACAAGGAGGCGGAGATGGGGCTGGTGGAGATCGGCTATGAAGCCGATCTGGTGCTGCTGGATTCCGATCCGCTTGGCCCGGTCGAAAACCTGCACGCGATCGCGGGGGTCGTACGCGGAGGCATCCACTATTCCGCGACGGACCTTGCTGCCGTGAAGAGCCGGATTGCCGAAGCTGGTGGCGTCCTGCGGTGACGCGATCGGCCCCGCTGCTTCAAGCTGACGCGAATTGATAAGGCCCGCCCTTGTTCAAGGCGGACTGATAGGCGGGTCTTTCCTGAATCGTTTCGAGCCAGATGTTTGTGATCGGCCGGCCGATAGCCAGGAAGCCCCGCTCCCGCGCCACTTCGAGCGGAAAGCTCATCATGATGTCGGCTGCCGTGAACGTATCTCCGGCAAACCAGGGGCGGGCGCCCAATTCGCGCTCCACGAAATCCAGGTGCACCTCGATCATCGGTTGCAGGCGCTTCTGCGCGGCTTTGCCCAGCATCGGTATCCGTCCCAGCACCAGATTGATCAGCAGCGGCGGCATCAGCGAGCCTTCGGCGTAGTGCAGAAACTGGCGATAGCGCATCGCCGCATCCTCGCCATAAGGCTTGCCCAGTCGGCCGTCCGCCTTCTCGACCAGATATTCGACGATCGCGCCGGTCTCCACGATGATGCGGTTCGCCCCCGAGGGATCCCGGTCGACCAGAACCGGCGATTTGCCAAGCGGATGCACGGCGCGCAGTTCCGGCGGCGCCAGCATGGTTTTGGGATCCCGTTCATAGCGCTTCACCGTGTAGGGAAGGCCAAGCTCCTCAAGCAGCCACAGCACGCGCTGCGATCGCGAATTTTCCAGATGGTGGACGGTGGTCATCGCCATTGGGTTCCATTGCGGGGACACTATCAAGGCAACGGCCGGCCGGGCGCATGGTTGCGCCTGCCGCGCTTCAACGATTTTGCAATGACTGCAAAAGGAAAACCCGCAGACCTCCATGATCGCCGGGCTTCGTGACCCGAGGCGCCATTGAACTGCCTGGCACCGTCAAAGACGATGCCAGGCAGTTCGTGGATCAGGCTGACCGGGCTGCCCTTTCGATCAGAAGATCGCCGCCTTCACGCCCAGCATGAAGCGCGGGCCATAGTATTCGACCTGCAGGGGCCGCTGGTTGTTGCCCAGATAGTAATGCAGCTTCTGGTCGGTCAGGTTGCTGGCCTCTCCGAACAGGGTGACGCTGTCGGTCACCTGCCAGTTCATCGTCAGGTCGAGGCTGGTATAGGCGCCGTAGTAGCTGTCGCTCTCCGCGTCCGATCCGTATTCCTCGATATAGGCGCCCTTGTAGTTCATCGCCAGGCGGGTGGAGAAGCGGCCGTCGTCGTAATAGACGGCCACATTGGCCAGGTTGTTGGCCTGCCGCGGCACGCGCACGTCGCGCCCGTCCGGCAAGGTGAAGCTGGAACGGATCAGCGTGTAGTTGGCATTGACGCCCAGGTTGGAGAGCAGCCCGGGCAGGAAGCTCAGCCGGCGCTGCACGTTGAATTCGAAGCCATAGAGGTCACCCGTGGCGCCGTTGCCCGGTGTCAGGAAGGTCACCCCCTCGATCCCGCGATAAGTGCCGACGCGGCGGGTGTCGTAGATCGGGTTCGAGATGCGCTTGTAGAACGCGCCGGCGGAGATCACCCCGTCGTTGCCAAAGTAGTGCTCCACCATCAAGTCGCCGTTCCACGAATAAGTCGGCTTCAGGTCTGGATTGCCGCCCTGATATTCAAGATCCGCCTCACTGAAGGCGCCGCCGGGGGCTAGATCGCCGAAGTCCGGGCGCGCGAACGTGCGCGTCACGGCCGCGCGCAGCTGCGTGTCGCCCATGCGGTAGGTGGCGTTGAGCGAGGGCAGGACGGAGAGATAGTCGTTCGAACTGCGCGTCGGCTCCAGCGCATCGTTGATCAGCACGTGACCGTCCACGGTCGTCTTGGTGTATTCCAGCCGCACGCCGCCCACCAGCGTGAAGTCCGGCGTGGGGTTCCAGGTGCCCATGGCGTAACCCGCCGCCTGCTTTTCATAGAGCGTGAAAGTGCGGCCCAGCGCACCGCCATTCTCCATCGTCGCGCTCTCGCCCTCATCCAGCACCAGATTGCCGCGATTGGCCAGATACCAGGCGACCAGATCCTTCTCGCTGGCCACTTGCCCGAACTGGCGAGCGTAAGCCGAACCGATCGCCAGTTCGTCCAGATAGTCGTTCCGGGTGGGCTGGTTCATCAGCGGAAACTGCGACAGCGTGGGCACCGGCCCGACCGCCGGGTTCCAGGTGTAGAACAGGTCGGAGAACGAGGCTTCGCGCTTCTTGTCGCGGTACTTGCCGCCCAGTTTGAAGGTCAGCGTGTCGCTGGCCGGCGCCGTCAGGTTGCCCTGAAGCACGATGCGATCGGTTTCCTTCACGCGGATCTTGTAGAGTTCCACATTCGCCAGCGACATCTTCGCCGGGTCCATCGCAAAGTCGGAGGGCAAGTGGTTGCTGATCGCATCGGCCGGATCGGTGCCGCCATCGATGGTGTTGTAGGCATAGTTGCCCGATCCGCGGTTCTCCAGCCCCTGATAGCCGACGTTGTTCTGGTCGAAGCGCACCACGAAGTAGCTGTGATCCTGCTGGTCCGGCGTATTGCCGTAGCGGAACAGGTTTTCGTAGTGCGACACTTTCCAGTCGAACTGCGCGCCATCACCCAGCAGTCCGCCCAGCATGTGCACACCGCCCAGTTCGCCACCCGAAAGCTGGGTGATCAGGGTATTGAAGATGCTCTGCTGCTCGATCCGGTTCTTGTCGAAGCGATAGCGGTGCTTGTAGTGCGTCTCGTCATCGTTCAGCGAACCGTAGATGCCGCGCGCATAGATCTTGCCGCCATCGTCCAGATCGTACTGTATCGCCGCGTTGATGCCGGTGGTTTCCCGCACACCGGTATAGTCGCGCAGTTCCAGGCGGGTGATGCCCACGCCGTCGCCACCCCGGCGCGGCTCGTAGTTGTCGGTCGCCCACTGGCGCTTGTAATACGTTCCCGAAAGAACGAAGCCGAAGCGGCCGATGCGGTCACCATAGACGCCGCTGGCCAGGAAGCCCGCCTTGCCCGATTTCTCTCCATAGTTGACGCCGCCGGTCAGTTGCAGCGTGCGCTTGTCCGGCGCGGTCTTGGTGATGAAGTTCACCGAACCGCCGATGGCATCGCCCTCCATGTCCGGCGTCACCGCCTTGGAGACGATCACCTGATCGATCAGTTCGGACGGGAAGAAGTCGAACGCGGTGGCGCGGCTGGTGGTCTCTTCCTCCGCCGTCGGCAGGCGATCGCCGTTGATCAGGGTGGAATTCCACTGCGACGGCAAGCCGCGCACGGCGACGAAGCGGCCTTCGCCCTGATCGCGCTCGATGGCGACGCCGGGCAGGCGCTGCACGGCTTCGGCGGCATTGCGATCCGGCAGGCGGCCGATGCCATCCGAACTGAGCACGTTGACGATGTTGTCGGCGCGGCGCTGCTGGGCGATGGACTTCATTTCGCCGGCAACGATGGTGCCGGTGACGACAATGTCCGACGCAGGGGCGCCGTCGCCAGCGCCGGTCGGATCGGCGGCGGCGATATCGGCCGTGGTTTCGGCGGCACCGGCCGTGCCGGCGATGAGCATAGCGCCAAGGCTTGCGCCGATGGCGAGCGTGGACATGAAAACGAGTCTGGACATTGCGCTTCCCCGATTACTGTGCCGGAACACTCTCGTTACCGGCCAATTCCCGGAGCGGTCCCTGACATGACTTGTGATGCGGAGACCAATTCATTGGATGCATCGCAGCAATAGACGCGAATTGTTCTTCTTTGAATAAAACAACAGAGCCCCGCCGGACCAAAGCCCGGCGGGGTTCCTAGCGGAATAGTCTTTTGACGTGATCTATTTCATCTCTGCATTCTTCAGTCGTACCCGGAAATACCATGCCGACGCCGCCATCATCGTCAGGCACAAGGCGGCCGACGCGTAGGCCAGCCAGATGAAGAAGTGCAGCCAGTCCACCGCCACTCCCGGCACGTTGCGCAGCAGCGTCAGCGCCACGCTGCCGGCATAGCCGGAGGCATCTGCCACATAGATCAGGAAACCCGCCGTTCCCGCCCTTCGGCTCGCCGCCACCAGCCGGTCGAACAGCATGGCGTTGAACGGGGCATAGCCAAGATAGAGGCCAAGGCCGGACAGGATCATCCACGGCAGCGGTGCGATCCACGAAAGCTGGAAGGCCAGCGTGGAAAGCCCGATCAGCAGCGCGCCCAGCATGACGATGGCGTGCACCGCCATCAGCGCGCGGCGGTTGTCGCGGATCAGCACCAGACTGGCCAGGATCAGCAGCGTCGCCGCCGCGATCGGCAGTTCGCTGGCGGTGAAGACTTCCGAAACGCCCGCATAGCCAAGCTCGCTCCAGATCTCCGCCGCGAAGTTGTCGCGCAAGTCGCGCAGCGCCGTGAAGAGGACATAGGCCAAGACCAGCAGCGCGACGCCGGGGCCGTATTCGCGCAGGAAGGCACGGCGGGCGGCGGCGGGCATCGGCGGGCGGGCCATGCGCTCCGCCTCTTCCTCGGCACTCGGCGGCGGCAATTGCGCCAGTCCGATCACCGCCACCAGCAGCAGCGGGAAGAAGACGAGGCCGGTGGCGGCGGGCATCCAGAACTCGCCCACGTGCAGCGAAGTCATCAGCCATAGCCCGACCGACTTCACCACGCCGGAGGAAACGATGAAGCTGGCGCAGAGCATCGCTGCCAGCACTTCGCTGGTGCGCCGCCCTTCCAGATAGCCGAACACCAGCCCCCAGATCATGCCCAGCGGCAGTCCGTTCAGGAACAGCGCCAGCACTTTCCATTGGGTCGGCAGGACCGCGAACAGCAGCAGCGCCACCCATGACGAGGCGACGAGCCCGACGATGGCCACGCCCCGGCGAGAGGCCGCCATTTCCGACACGACCTTGACGCCGATGAACTTCGAAAGCGCGTATCCGGCCACTTGCGCGATCACCAGCGCGATCTTGAAATCCACCAGTCCTGCCCAGCCGGGCACATCGGCATAAGTGGCGGCCGTGAACGGCTTGCGGAAGGCGTACATGGAGAAATAGGCGGCGAAGCTGGCCAGCCCGCCATAAAGCGCCAGCGCCCAGGGATGGCCATCGGCCAGCCATTCGCGCAGAGAGCGATGCCTGCGCGCACTCTCCACGGCGGACAGGTTCTTCGCCGCCAGCGTGTTCACGCGACCAACTCGCCCAGGAACAGCGTCGGCGCCGAGCCGGGCTGCGCGCCGCTGCGCAGCGCCTGCTCGATGGCGGCGACGGCAAGGTCAAGGTCGGCCACACTCTCGATCACGAAATCGGCCCCGGCCTCGACGAATTCGCCGATCACCGGCTGCATCAGCGATACGCGCTCGGCCCGGTCCAACGCCGTGAACTGGGCATGGGGCAAGCCCACCCCATTGCCCGATCCGGCAAGGCCCACGGTCCACATCCCGGCATGGCGGCCAGCCTCGATCCCCACCGGGGCATCGTCAACCGCCACGCAGGCGGAAGCGGGCCAGGTGCCCAATTCCACCATGGCCTTCCACAGCATCAGCGGTGCCGGGCGGCCCTGCGCGGTCTCCCCGGCGCAGATGATCACGTCGGGCGCATAGCCCTGCTCGGCAGCGGCGGGGATGATGTCCGCCATCATCGTGCGGGTATAGCCGGTGGTCGATCCCACCTTGATGCCGCGCGCCCGCAGGCTGGCGGCAGTGCCCGCCGCGCCGGGCACCAGATCGCGGCACACGCCCGCGCATTCGCGCATCGCCGGTTCCAGTCGCACCATCAGCGCATCGACATCGGCCTCGGTCCAGTTCGCGCCCCTGGCATCGCGCCAGCGCGCGGCGATCTCCGGCTCGGACAGGATGGCGATCACATGCTCGCGCTTGGCCTGCCCCATGTAGCGGCGGATCACCGCCTCCCCCACCGGCACGCCGGCGTGGCCGAACACCTGCTCCATCGCCATGACCGGCGCGCGCGAACCGAAATCGACCATGGTTCCGGCCCAATCGAAAAAGACTGCGACGATACGGGACATCAAACCAACTCCTTAAGGGGTGCATCGATCGCCGCGCCCACTACCCGCTCGCCAATGGCGAAAGCGGTGGACATGCCCGCGCCGCACGTCACCACCGTGACATGAACGCCGGTGGCGACCTCTCGCGTGAACCAGTTCTGCCGGGGGGATGAGGCATAGATGCCCACCCAGCGCTCCACCGCCGGCGGCGCCTTGCCCAGCACGGCTTCGAATTCGTCCAGGACCAGGCGGTCGACCGCCTCGTGATGGAACGGATCGGGCGCATCGCCGTAGTCATGGCTGTCCCCCACGACCAGCGAGCCATCGGCCGATTGGGCGACGATCAGGTGCACCCCGGCATCCAACTGCGCACCTTGCTCCACGCGAAGCTGTTCGATCAGCGCCTGCGCCTCGGGCAGCGCCGAATAGCCTTCGTAGCGGGCAAGGCCCAGGTCGCTCATCACCGGGCGCTTCAGGCGGTACCCGGGGGCGGCAAGGCGCATCATCTGCAGCTTGCAGCGCGTCACTTCGCGGTCGGCCATGACATCGGGGAACAGGGCGTTGAGGTCGTCGCCTGGGCAGACGAAAATGCTCTCGGCCCGATATTCGCCGCTGCTGGTCACCACGCGGCCCGGTTCGCAGCCGATTGCCGCCGCAGGTGCCGCGAAGGTCACGTTCATGTCACGCTCAAGCCACTGCGCGATCAGCGGCACCGCCTCACGCGCTTCCACCCGCAATTCGTGCGGGCTGACCAGCGCGGCCGCGCTGGCGGCGAACGGCGTTTCGGGATCGAGCGCGCGCAGTTCCCGGTCGGAAAGCAGCCGGCACTGCTCGCCCATCTCGGTCTTCATGAAAGCCTCCAGCACGGCGGCCGAGGCGGCACGGCGCACGGGCAGGACAAGGCCGGTCTGCTGGATCGCGATCCCCGCGCGCGGCGCCACTTCGGCCCACACATCGCGGGCGCGGCGGGCCAGTGGCCACATGTCGTGCCTTTCCTGCCCGGTCACGGTGACGAAGCCGAAATTGCGGATGCTGGCGCCAGTGGCGCGGGCGTGGCGATCGATCACCACCACGCGCTTGCCCGCCCGCGCCGCTGCCAGCGCATGGGCAAGACCCACTATGCCGCGGCCCACCACCGCGACGTCGAAATTTCCAAGAATGCCTGACATGGCTCTGCTGTGACCGTCCTGTAACAATCGTGCGTCACAGGCGATGTGCGCCCACCGCGCCGTTCCGGCCAATGCATATCGGGAATGGCGTCCATAGACGGTGGCAACTCGACAGGGGCGCAGGGTGAAGAAAAGAGGGTCCGGTGAGCGTCAATTTCCTGCACTTGCGATCGTTCTACGCGGTCGCCTCCGAACGCAGCGTCAGCAAGGCGGCGCGGCGGCTGAACATTTCGCAGCCGACATTGTCCAAGCAGCTCAAGGCGTTGGAGGATCGCTACAAGGTCAAGCTGATCGAAGGGGTGCGCCCGCCGCTGACCCTCACCACGGCGGGGCGCGCGCTTTACGAAAGGGCGGAGCGCCTGTTCGGCATCGCGGACGAGATCGGGGCGCTGCTCGGTGAAGACGATATCGATTCCGGCGCGCTGCTTCGCCTCGGCACCGATTCACCGCCCTGCGCGGCCGAATTCATGGCTGCCTTCAAGGCCGCCGTGCCCAACGCGCACTTCCGCGTGACCATCGCCAATGCCATGCAGACCAACGAACTGCTGCTGAAGGCCCAGATCGATATCGGCATCATCTGCGAGCCGCCGATCGAGAGCGACTACACCTATACGCCGCTCTACCGGGACCGGCTGGTCGCGATTCTGCCCGCCTGCTGGCCGGACGAGGGGCACACGGTGCTGCCCCTGGAACGCATGGCCGGCGAAGTGCTGCTGGTGCGCGAGGGCACATCGCGCACGCTGGCAGCGATGAACCGCATACTGAGCGAAGCGGGCATCGCGCCGGGCCAGACGATGGAACTCCACACGCGCGAGATGATCCGCGAGGCGGTGGCAAGGGGCTTGGGCATGAGCCTGATGTTCGAAAAGGAATGCCCGCCAGACAGTCGCATTCGCGTGCTGCCGCTCGATACCGCATCATCGTTGATTGAGGTGAAAGGCTATCTGGCGGTGCGCACCGAACGCAAGCGCATGCCGCTGATCCGTCAGGCCCTCACCGTGGCGCGGGATATGGTCGAAGCCTGAGGCAGCGCGCCCGTGGGTTTCACCAAGCCGCCGGGCGCCGAGCATCGCTGGCGTCTTCCCACTCGCGATAGTGGGGCATCAGTTCGTCCGGGATCGATGCGACGAAGCCCTCGTCCAGCGGATAGTGCGGCATCGCTTCCGCTACGGCGTCCAGCAGTGCCAGCCCCTGTGTCCGGTCCTTCGGGCGCTTGAGCGGGTTGCGCTTGGCCTGCGCCGCCATCCATAGTTTGTGCAGAGCGAACCAGCGCGGATCGGGAGCGACGATGCGGGCGGGGGAGCCGTCGCGGCAGCCAATCACCTGATCGACCGGGCGACCCAGCAGCAGCCATTCCTGTTCGGGCAACGGTACCGGGCGCGGCTGATCCCGCCCGCCCAGCGTCGCCGCGCGTGAGGGGGCGACCAGCAGCTCCACTTCGTAGGCGCGCGCATTGCGGGCCTGAAAGTCCCGCTCCGCATTGACGGTGAAGGTGGAATCGACCGCTTTCAGCATGTCCCACACGCGGCGTTCGTTCTCTTCGGCTGCCTGCGCGACCCAGGCGAGGTCGAAGTCCTCGGTCTCGTCGGGCAGGTCGATCCGGCCGTTCGCCTCGATCATGTAGGCGGCGATGGCATTGGTGCCCACCACCAGCAGATGCGATCCCAGCAGGTCGCGCCGGTCGCATTCGCGCAGGATCGGCCCGGCGTCGGAGGAAAGCAGCGGCAGTCGCAGCGCGCGGTAGAGCGCCGCCGCTTCCGCCAGCGCGGGGCGCAGCGTGCGAATACGATCCTTCAGCGCGGATTTCTCCGCGTGATAGCTGTCGAACCGGGCTTCCCGTTCGGGCGTCATCGCGCCCAGGCTCTTGCCGTTTCCGCCCCGGTCGAAGATGCGATAAAGGTATTCGCGCCCGCTTACCGTCTTGCGCCGCAAGTCATAGGGCAGGGCGGCCAGATCGCGCTCCGCATCGATCCACGTCTCGTAGCGCTGGCGCAAGTTGACCAGCAGGCGGGACTGTTCGTCGGAGAAGGGGCGCACGCGGACCATGCGGATTTATCCCACGAATTATAAAGATCGTCAAATTGTAGGATAATGACGGGAGGCTACGCGAAAATTGGACGCCCGAAGTCCTGCTGGGTGGGCTGGGGCAACACCATTTGCGAAGTTCGCCGTCGCCCCTATCATGCGCGTCATGTCATTCGGGAGACGTACGGGATGGGGGAGCCGATGAAAGCCGATCCCGGCACCGGTTCGGTCGCACCGGCTTTCGAGCATAAGCCCTTGTCGCGGCGCTCCATGGCGATTGCGGCCTTTTCCACGATCGTCGAATGGTACGATTTCACGCTGTATCTCTACCTTGCCACGGTGTTGTCGCGGGTGTTCTTCGGCGGCGGCGCGAATTCCCTTTCGATCACGCTTGGCGGCTTTGCCGTCGCCTACCTGATGCGGCCGCTGGGGGCGGCGGCCTTCGGGCACGTCGGGGACCGCTATGGCCGCCGCCGCATGATGCTGCTGTCGATGGCGTTGATGACGGCAGCGATGCTGGCCACCGCCGCGTTGCCCACCCATGCGGCGATCGGTGCGGGGGCGGGCTGGTTATTGCTTGCGCTGCGCTGCGTGATGGCGTTCTCCGTAGGCGGCGAATATACGGGCGTTGTCGCCTATCTGATGGAAGGCGCGAGCCGCCGGCGGCGCGGCCTCGTCACCTCTGCGGCAGCGGCGGCCAGCGAATTGGGCGGATTGTTGGCGGCGGGAATCTCGGCCCTTGTGGTCAATGCGCTGGCGCCGGCCATGCTGGACGAATGGGGCTGGCGCATTCCGTTCCTGTTCGGTGCCGTGCTGGCCGGCGCGGTGCTGCTGGCGCGCGCGACGCTGGAGGAATCGCCGGATTTCGAGCGACAGGTCATCCAGCAGAGCGTTCCCGATCGGCCGCTGCGGCAGGTTCTGTCCGGACATCGCCCGGCAATTGCGCGCGGCTTTGCCATTTCGGCGCTGGGTTCCATCACCTACTACGTCGGTATCACCTATGTTCCCGCTTTCGTGACGGAATCCGGCGTGATGCCTGAAAGTCAGGCGCTGTGGCTTTCCACTGCGGCGGCATTCATGGTCATTTTCGTCACGCCCTTCGTCGGGGCCTTGTCCGACCGCGTGGGGCGGCGAACCGTGCTGCTCTGCGTCGGTGTGCTTTCGGTGCTGGTGCCCGCCGCCGCTTTTGCGGCGATGGGGGAAGGATCTTACGGCGCGGCACTGATCGGCGCGCTGCTCTTGGCCTCGCTGGGCGGCGCGGTCAGCGCCGTAGGCGCAGTGGCGACGGCAGAGCAGTTCCCCGGCGAGGGACGGTTGACCGGCCTTGCCCTGGGCGCGACGGCGGCCACGGCAGTTTTCGGTGGCCTTGCACCGTTGGTCGCGCAGCTGTTGGTGGAGGCGACGGGATGGCAGGCCGTGCCCGGCGTGATGATCGCCGTGGTGGCGATCTTCGTGTTGCCGGTCTTCGTCCTCATGCCGGAGACCCGACCCAGGCGTTGAAACGCGCGAAAAGCCACATCTGCGATCGAGGTCCACACCCCCGGAAAATCACCTAAACCCGGTTAAGCCGGGCGAAATTCCGCCGCGATAGCCTTTGCGGATTGCGGGCATCGATTTCGAAGGCGCTTAGGATGGACGCCACCTTTTTCCGGGCCACATCGTGGTATGTATCGGCGATGGAGGGGCTTGTCGCCGCCGTGCAGGAGCTTTCGCATGCGCGCGATCTGGATGCGGTCACCGCCGTCATCCGCAATGCGGCCCGCGATCTGACCGGGGCTGACGGTGCCACCTTCGTCCTGCGGGACGGTGACCAGTGCTACTATGCGGAAGAGAACGCCATCGCGCCCTTGTGGAAGGGCAAGCGCTTTCCGATGAGTGCGTGCGTCAGCGGGTGGGTCATGCTGAATGCCCAGGCCGCCGTGATCGAGGATATCTACGAGGATCCGCGCGTCCCGGTCGAAGCCTATCGCCCCACTTTCGTCAAAAGTCTGGCGATGGTGCCGATCCGCCGGACATCGCCGATCGGCGCCATTGGCAACTACTGGTCCAGCCGTCGCACGCCCTTGCCGGAGGAACTGGCGATACTTCAGGCGCTGGCCGTACGACCTCGGTCGCGCTGGAAAATGCGGCGCTCTACACCCGCCTGAACGGCATGGTGCGCGCCTTGCAGGAACAGCAGGTCCGTATCGGCAAGCAGCATGCCAGCCTCAGCGTGTTCACGCGCGCTCTGGCCCATGACTTGCGCGAACCGGTACGAACCCTGATCGCCTTCTCGGACATGTTGCGCGACGGCGCCGCGGCTGACGGGAAGCGCGAAACCTATCTGCGCTTCATCGGGGAATCCGCTTCCCGCATGGGAAAACTGATCGATTCCGTTTCGCACTACACCCGGCTGGATGCCCCTGACGTCGCCGAGAGATCGCCGTGCAATCTCTCGCAGATCATCGACGAAGTGCGACAGAACCTGGCCTTCATCATCGCCGAACGCCGCGCGACGGTGGTGCATGGGCCCTTGCCGGAGGTGATCGCGCATCCCGTCCACATGCGGCAATTGTTCCAGAACCTTGTCGCGAACGCGATTGCCCACAATGCACCGGGGATCACGGTGACGATCAGCCATGCGATCATCGACGGGCATGGCGTCTTCACGGTGGCGGATGACGGCATCGGCATCCCGCAGGATGAGTTGGAACAGGTTTTCCAGCCATTCCATCGCCTGGTCCACGACAATGAATCGACGGGGCTGGGCCTAGCCATATGCCAGCGCATCGTCGCGACATACGGCGGCGAAATCGGCTGTATTCCTGCAAACGGCGCGACCTTCCGCTTCACCATGCCGGAAGCGGATCCGCAGGCCTTGCTGGACGACGATGGCGCGGAAGAATCGTCGGCCGTGGCCAACGTGCTGATCGTGGACGACCGAGAGGCCGATCTCGAACTGACCGAGCTTGCCCTTTTCACGCGGCCCAAGCTGCGGTGCAACCTGCAGAGTGTCCGCGATGGGCGCGAAGCCTTTCGCGTTCTCTCCGCGCCGGACAGCGCGGTCGATCTGGTCCTGCTGGATATCAACATGCCCGATGTGGACGGCTTCCGGCTGCTGGAGCAAATCCGCGACGACGAGGCGCTGCACGACATGCGCGTCATCATGTGCAGCGGTTCTGACTATGAGCCCGACCAGAAGCGATCCATCGAACTGGGCGCGGCGGGGTATCTGCTGAAGCCGCCCCGGCTGGCGAGCTTCCGGGATATCGTTTCCGGCCTGCCGGGGTTGCGGCTGGTGGACGAAGAGACCGGCATGGCGCTGATCCGCTGCACGGGGTAGGCCGCGCTGCCGAGCCCGAAAAAGTCGAAACTGACAGCATTCGGAAAGGTGAGGGGGTGTATAACGGCGGACATGCCCACCGACGATATCGGTCCCGTCGCCATTGCGCTCAATCGCTTCGGTCTTGGAGCACGTCCGGATGACGCCATTTCGGGCGATCCACGGCATTTCCTGAAACAGCAGTTCGATCGGTACGATCCGGCCCCGACTGCCTTCATGCAATTGCCCGATGCCGGGGCCTTGCTGAAGAACTATGAGGCGGAGCAGCGCGCCATGCGGCAGGCGATCCGGACACAAGCTCCGGATCCGATGTCGCCGGGCCCGATGCCGCCAACTGCGGTGACAGCGGCCGCGATGGCAAATCCCCGGCTTGCCGCCAAGGCCGGGCGCACGCCCGATCAGCAGGCTGCGCGCAAGGACTTCGTGCAGGACGTGCGCGGCCTCTATCGGCAGGCGGCACAGGCGCGCATGGCCAGCGCGCTCTCTACCGAGGCACCCTTCGTCGAGCGGCTCGTGCATTTCTGGTCAAACCATTTCTGCGTTTCGGCGGACGATCCCAAGGTCACCGCACTCAGCGGCGCGTTCGAGCGCGATGCCATTCGGCCGCATGTATTGGGCCGGTTCGCGGATATGCTGTTCGCCGTGGAGCAGCACCCGGCGATGCTTATCTATCTCAACCAGTCGCAGTCGATCGGACCGGAAAGCCCGGCGGCGCAGCGCACGGCACAGAAGGGCGGCAAGCAACGCGGGCTGAACGAGAATCTGGCGCGCGAGATCATGGAATTGCACACGCTTGGCGTGCGATCCGGCTATAGCCAGGCCGACGTGACCGAGTTTGCGCGGGCCCTGACCGGTTGGACGGTTGACGGCCTTTATCAGCAAGGCGCGCAGGCTGCGGGGAACAGTATCGGCTTTTTGTTCCGTCCGCAGACGCATGAACCGGGCGCCCGTGCCATTCTGGGCAAGACTTACCCGCAGCGCGGCGTCGATCAGGCCCACGCGGCCCTGTCTGACTTTGCGCGCGCACCGCAGACCGCGACGCATATCGCGACCAAGCTGGCCAGACACTTCGCGGGCGACACCCCGCCACCGGCTCTGGTTGACCGGCTGGCGGAGACTTTCACGCGGTCGGACGGCGATCTGAAAGCGCTCTACTCCACCTTGATCGACAGCAAGGAAGCCTGGGCGCCGCAGCCGGTGAAATTCAAGACGCCGTGGGAATGGACCGTCTCCGCCCTGCGCGGACTGGGGCAGCCGGACCTTGGCCGGGTGAAGGTGGAAAATATCCAGCAGAAACTGGGCCAGCCGATCTGGAAGCCGGGTTCGCCGGCCGGTTGGGACGATATTGCCGCAAGCTGGGCAGCCTCCGACGCGCTGATGCGCCGGGTAGAGGTCGCCCAGGGACTTGCGGCGCAAGCGGGAGCGATCGATGCCCGCGCGCTGGCGCCGAAGCTGCTGCCGGCCGCGCTGTCCAGCGATACCGCCGATCAGATCGGCCGCGCCGAAAGCCCCGAAGTGGCATTGGCGCTGTTGCTTGTCTCGCCCGATTTTCTGAGGAGATAGCGATGCATCTGTCCCTCGTCGCGCGCCGCCGTTTTCTGACGCTTTCCGCCGGCGCCGGGGCCTTGCTGGTTGCGCCGCAAATGGTGCTGGCCACGGTGCCGGGCGAGCGGAGGTTCGTGTTCATCATCCAGCGTGGGGCGGCCGATGGCCTCAACATCGTGGTTCCCTATGCCGATCCCGCTTACGTGGCGCTCCGCCGGGAACTGGCGATCGATCCGGCCAAGGCCACGAAGCTGGACGGCCACTTCGCGCTTCACCCGGCGTTGGCGCAGGTCGGGCAGATGTACGGGCAGGGGCAGGCGCTGTTCATCCACGCGGTGGCCTCCCCTTATCGCGACCGATCGCATTTCGATGGGCAGAACGTGCTCGAAACCGGCGGCACGCATCCCTACGCTGTGCGCGACGGGTGGCTTAACCGCCTGGTCGGCCTGATGCCGCGCGCGACGGAGCGGGCGATCGCTATCGCGGCCACCGTTCCGCCCGCGCTGCGCGGGCCGGTGCCGGTGGAATCCTACGCTCCGTCGTCCCTCTCCCAGCCTTCGGACGACCTGATGCGCCGGGTGGGACAACTCTATTCGACCGATCCGCAGCTTCATCCGCTGTGGTCCGCTGCGCTCGATGCCAATGCCGCCGCCGATGCCCTGGCGGTAAGGCAGGACGCGGCCGGGCTGGGAAAGCTGGCGGCAACCTTCCTGACCAAACCGAATGGCCCGCGCATCGCCATGCTGGAAACCGGCGGATGGGATACCCACACCGGGCAGGAAGCGCGGCTTGCAACGCAGTTGCGTGCTCTGGATACGCTGGTCTCCTCCCTGCGGGACGGATTGGGCACGGACTGGGCGAATACGACCGTGCTGATCGCCACCGAATTCGGCCGCACGGCCGCCACCAACGGCACGGGGGGCACCGATCACGGTACCGGATCGGTCGCGATGCTGGTTGGCGGGGCGGTGAAGGGTGGCCGCGTGCTGGCCGATTGGCCCGGACTGGCACCCGGCCAACTTTACGAAGGGCGGGATCTGCGGCCTACGATCGGCCTGGACGCCGTCATCGCCGGCGCAGCGGCGGAAGCCTTGGCCATCGCGCCGGACCTGACTTCGCGCACGCTGTTCGCAGGAATACCGGGCAAGCCGCAGACCGGGCTCGTCGTTTAGGATTCTGTCTATCCGGCGGATTTCCTTGGTCGCCGGGCGGCGATCATGGCCTTGAATTCGGGACCATGCCCGGCGCTGCGATGCAGTTCCCAGGCGTTGCCGGCCGCCACGGTCAGCCCGTCGGTATCGGCCAGCAGTTTCTTGATCTCGCGATTGGATCGCATGCTGTTGCCGGCAATGTCCGCGCACAGCGCATCGACATAGGCGTCTAGTTCATCATCCGGAACGGTGGCATTGGCCAGGCCCATCGCCGCCGCCGCGACACCCGTATAAGTCCGTCCGCTGAACATCATTTCCTTGGCCCTGGACATGCCGATACGGCGCGGCAGGCGCTGGGAGAGGCCCCAGATCGGCACGAGGTCGAATTTCGAATGGGTGTCCGCGAACTTGCTCGTCTCCGCCGCGACGATGATGTCGGCAGCCAGCGCCAGTTCCAGTCCGCCGGTGTAGCAATGGCCGCGCACTTTCGCGATTAGGGGAAAGGGCAGGGTCGCCAACCGCTCGACAAGGCCGTTCTCGAACCTCTCGGCCGCTGCGGAGGTTTCCTCATCCGAGGCCAGATCGTCGAGATCGTGCCCGGCGCAGAAACTGCGCCCGGCCCCGGCCAGGACCATGCAGGCCACTGCCGTTAGGTCCAGTCGGTCGAGGACGCGGGCGATTTCCTCGAACATGGCAAGGTTCAGCGCATTGAGCTTGTCGGGGCGGTTCAGCGTCAGCCGGAAAATACCCCCTTCTACGCTGCAGGTGACGGTTTCGGTCATGTCTGCGGCCCCCTCTTACGCCAGCAGGCCGATATGCCGGAGGTCGGCCACGTACTTGTGGATCAGGCCAGCACCAAGATGTGCAATCGGATAGCCCGCCGCTTGCGCATCGCTTGCGAAACGCTGGCAAGGGACGCCTTCGCCCATGCCGGGATGCTGCGGGTGGCGGTAAGGCTCCATGATCTGGAGCAGCGAGTGCGCCCGCTGGTCTTCCGGCAAGCCCTGCAGCGCAGTCTCGAACCGCAGGAACCAATCGCCGTAGTCGGCGATCCGCTCGATCTTGCAGCCGGCCTCGATCATCCAGTCGACGAATTCGTCGAAGCCGACGAAATTCGGGCTCGGGTTGGCCAGATTGTAGCTGCGGTAGCCATCGGGCAACGCGGCGCTGATGCCGGTGATTGCGTCGGCAAGGAAATCGACCGCGAAACCCTCGTAACGGGCCTTTGGGCGTCCATCGGAAAGGTCCTGCGCATAGAAGGTCGCCGGCGCGATCCCGGTCACCGCAAGGCTGAACAGCAGGCGCGTGAACATGTCTGGCACATTGAGCTGCCCCGCATGGCGGCTGTGCGCCAGGATCATCCCGGGCCGGAACACGCCGATGGGAAGGCCGGCAAGATCGTGCGCCTCACGCATCAACACCTCGCTGGCCCATTTCGAGACGTTGTAGCCATTGGCATAGCTGTCATCCAGCGGAGCCGACGGGGCGATGGCCCGGATGTCGCCATCCTCGTCCGCCGGGCCGAACAGCATTACCCCCATCGTCGAGACATAGTCGAACCGCTTGCGCCGCGTGGTCAGCGCCAGCCTGATCAGTTCGGCCGTTCCGGCTACGTTGGCGCGGAACAACTGGATGTACGGCAGTCGATGGTTCACGTGGGCACCCGGGTGGACGATCAGGTCGACCTCGCCCGCCAGACGGTTCCAGCTATCGTCATCCAGGCCCAGGTTTTCGAGCCCCAGGTCGCCCGGCAGCACTTCGAGATGATGGACTGCCAGCTTGCGGAATTGATCCAGCAGCGCGGGATCGCTGGCGTATGCCTGCTCCACCCGCTGATACGCCTGTTCGGGAGTGGCTCCGCGGGACAGCAGGATCAGCTTGCCGCCCGTTTCCGCCAGCCGTTCCAGCCAGGCCAGCGCCTGAAAGCGGCCCAGCCAGCCGGTAGCGCCGGTCATCAGTACGGTATTCACCATGCCTGCCGGTGGGGGAAGATTCGGGGCGGCCGCCAAGAGTTGCGGATCGATGAATTTCGACAGTTTGAGGTCTGCGGCATGGACGGTGGTACTGTCCGCGTCGTGCACCGTCGCGAAGCTGGCGCGCTTGTCGCCCGACCGGGCGGCCCGGACATATTCGGCCACCAGGCTCAGGTCGCCTGCCGGATTGATGATGACACCCACCGGAACCTCGACGCCGAAGATTTCCTCCAGCAGCATCGAGAACGACAGGGCTGAAAGCGAATCCCCGCCCAGATCGGTGAAGCGGGACTGCGGCGAGATATCCGTTTCCGCGACGCCCAGCGTGGCCTTGACCGCGCGCGACACCGTTTCGATCACCGGGCAGTCCGCACCGCCCAGCCGCAGCGCGCGCAGTTCGTCGACCTGTTCCTGCGCGATTTCTGCAAAGCGGGCTTCCAGCCGTGGGCCGAAGCGGTCCCGGAAATTGGGGCGGCTGAATTTGCCGATGCCTGTGAGCAATCCGTTCTCCGGGCTAAAGCCTTCCGCCTCGATCAGGAAATCGCGCGGAATTTCGTAGCTGGCCAGCCCGTTCTCGTCCGCCACCCGTTGCAGGCCGCGACGGATCACCGCCTTCGCCCGTTCGGCGGCCGCGCCGCCCTGCGCAACGTCAGCCAGCAACTCGTCCGCCGGCACGACGACAGCCAAAAGGAAGGCCCTTTCGCTGGTGCCGTATACATAGATCTGCCGGACGGCCGGGCTTTGCGTGTAGAGCGCTTCCAGCCGTGCGATGGCGACGAATTCACCCTGAGAGAGTTTCTGGACGTTGTTCGTGCGATCGACGTAGGCCAGTTCATCGGGGCCGATCTGCGCCATCACGTCGCCGGATCGATAGAAACCATCGTCGGTGAATTTCTCGGCCGTCAGGTCCGGGCGCTTATAGTACCCCGCCATGAACTTCGGGATCTTCACCAGGAATTCGCCGCGCGGATAGGGCTTGTCGGTGGTGAAATAGCCAAGCTCCGGCACGTCTTCCAGACGGTAGTCGATCACCGGCGGACGCTGGATTTTCCCGTCCACCGTCACCGTTGCGGTCGCCATCTCGGTAGAAGAATAGCCGATCGCCATGTGCACGCCCAGCATCGAGAGCATGAACTGATGCACTTCGGGCGAAAGCACGGCCGATCCGCAACCGACCGACAGCAGGCGGCCGCCCAGCAGGTTTTCCCGCATGTCCAGTTTGACGGCTTCGCGCGCATCCTCCTCACGGACGCCTGCGGCGATGCGGCGGTCCACCTCGCCCAGATAGTGCTGGTACAGCATCTCGCAAACGCGCGGGACCAGCGATGACATCGTCGGCCGTACCAGCGACAAGTCCTGGAACAGCGTCGAAAGATCGCTTCTGGGCGAACAGTAGCTGCACCCGCCGTTGGCCAGCGCCAGATAGAGATATCCATAGCCCACAGCATGGCTCATCGGCATGAAGCTTAGCGTGATGCCCGGTTTTTCGGCGTGATAGAGGAACGTGTTGCGCACCGTTTCTTCGGTGTACATCGCCCCTTTCGGGGTGCCGGTGGTGCCCGAGGTGTAGAACAGCCAGACCAGCGGGTCGGGATCATCCGACACGTGTGGGGGCGGGGCGGGCAACGTCCGGCCGCGCGCGGTGACCTCCTGCAGGGTATCGATCGCGACGGGCGCGGTGGCGGCTTCCAGTCGCGCCCGTGCGGCTTCGTAACGCTCCCGTTGATTGTCGTCGCGCGGCTCGTAGTCGAACACGACAAGGCGTGGGTGCGCAGGCCCTGCAAGCACCGCATCCACTGCCGCATCCAGCAGTTCGATGCTGCATGCCAGGATGCGCGGCTGCGTTTCGGCCAGGATGGCGACATGCTGGTCGGTCGGCGCATTGGCCTGAAGCGGCACATTCACGACGCCAAGGTGAATGTTCGCCAGCTGCATGGTCGCATAGCCGGCGCTGGCGAATCCCAGCACCGCGCCGAAATCGCCCGCTTTCACGGGGTTCTCGGCATCATTGTGCCACTCGGCCGTTGTGGCCTGCACGTCGGCCCAGAGTTCGGCGAAGGAACTGGTTTCGAAATGGTCCAGCAAACGCAGGCCGGTGCGCCCGCTGACCGGATCGTGGATCAGTTCGGTGGCCCGGCGGCCGATGGCGGGGCGCGTCGCATAGCCTTCGAAGATGGTCTGCACCACTTGCGCCAGCCGCAGCCCGGGCTGCCGCTTGGCCGCGACCACCGCCGGATCAGGAAGCGCGGCGACGAATTGGCGATCCTTCTCCATCAGGCGATCCAGTCGGGCCTTGGCCCAATCCGTCTGCGCTCCACCGGTAAAGATCGCGGTCTTCCGGGGCGCTTCCGCCGCTGCCGTGGTCATCTTGCTCTCCGTCGCTCGATCGGTGCCTTGCTGGCTTCGGACCCATGGCTATCAAGAAAACAAGCAACTGATTACTTGTTTCGGCTGCAGAGCCTGCTACCTCTCGTCAGGACAAGCTGACCTTCGTAACAGGACCAGTATGCCTGCAAAATCCTCCCCCTCGAAAAGTGCCGACGCCGTGCGGCGCGACTATCGCCCGGCCGCCGAACGCCGGGTCGAGATCATTGCCGCGGCGCAGGCCGAATTCATTCGCGCCAATTTCGCCGGCGCCCGGACGCGAGAGATCGCCGATGCCGCAGGCGTCAACCAGGCAACTCTGTTCAAGCATTTCCCGACCAAGGAGGACCTGTTCGAAGCGGCGGTGATGCGGCCGCTGATAGAGGCGATGGAGGGGATGCACGGGCGCATCGAAACCTACAGGACCGCACGGACGCCGGCGGAGATGGGCGAACTGGCCCGAGAGTCCACGATCCGCCACCTGGAGGACATGCAGCGCATTCTGCCTCTGCTGACCACGGCGTTGTTTTCAGATCTGGAATCCGGCCGCCGCGTGTTCCAGCAGCAACTGGAACCTCTGATCCGTGCGCGCGGTGAGGTGCTCAGCCCGTTGGCCAAGGACGGCCTTTCGCCAGAATTCCTCGGCCTGGCGAGTTTCGGGATGATGTTTGCCGTGGCTCTGGAGCGTTGGTTCAACGGGCGCACCGATGAACTGGCGGCGACGGCAAGCCAGTTCAACCAACTCTACACTGCCGGCTTCGCCCGCGAAAAACCCGGTCCGACTGCGGACGACGGCGATCCTGCGCGATCGTGAGACGCAGCCGGTTCGCCGCCACACAAGTCGCGTATCGCGATGCTTCGCACCTCTTTTCAGAAGTCGCCGGAATTCCCGAAGAACGCGTTCAGGAATTCCTGGCGCTGGGCCGATGGCGGGCCGGCGAAGCCCTGGATGTGCTCGGGCAGGTGGTCCGCCATCCGTTCGGCGTCCTTGTCAAAGACGAAGCGCTCGAACCAGTGCCGCCACGCCTCGCGGTGCGGCGGATCGAGGTCGCGCAGAGCGGCGATCGCCTGGAACAGCGCGCGCATGCCCGATCGCGCGCCCTCGGCCGCCCACCAGTAGTTGACCATGGCATTGACGCTCTCCAACGCGGTGATGCTGTGCCACCAGATCGGGGGGATATAGATGACATCGCCCGGGCCGAGTTCGGCCACTTGCGCCTGTTCAAGCGCGGTGGCGAAGCGGGGGTATTTCTCCAGGTCGGGATCGTTCAGATCCACCATGCTCACCGGCGGCCCGGCGATGGTGAAGTGGAGCGGGCCAAGGTAGAGGTTGTCCAGCTGTTCGGGCGGGAACAGCACGAACTTGCGCCGCCCGGCAACCACGGCGGCGACGTTGGACGTCTCGTCCATATGCGTCGTCACATGGGTGCGATTGCCGATCCACAGGCGCGGTTCGGCATGGGCGACATCGATCGGCGGGCGGTGCGTTTCGCTCCATTGGCGGAGGTAATCCCCGGCAAGCACGCCGCCGACATAGGCGCTGTCCGCATCGGCATTGTCGCTCACGCGGATCAGATGGCGCAGGAAGCCGGTAAGCTGGCCCTTGCGTACCTGGAAATTGTGGCCGGTGATCCCCTCGTTGTAGAAGAACCGGCCCTTTTCCTCACGCGGGCCGACCATCACGGCCAGTTCGCGGCCGTTGTCCATCGCTTCCAGCAGATTCGCCAGCGCCGCAGTGGACCGGCGCGCGTGTTGGACGATGGGCCAATCCTGCATCTGGTTGCGGATCACGACCGGTTGGTAGCTGGCCTCTATCCGGGCGCGGAATGCCTCGACCGGGATCGGCCCCTGAATTTCTGCCACCGCGCGCAACACCGATCTCCCGAAAACAGGTGGCGCTCCGCCCCCCGCTTCAGTCCGGATGGATCGGAATCACCTTTCAGTTGCGCGATCTAGACCACAAAGGCGCCGCCGTCACGCCAGACCCGCGTAACAGGCCTTTATAATTAGACGCTGTCAAATTGACGCGGTATGGAACTGCCATGGGTAGACGATCCGACCATAGCCGCGCCGAACTGGAAGCGCTGATTCTCGATGCCGGGCAGCAGTTGATGGAGGAGGTGGGCTTTGCGCGCTTTTCCGCGCGCGAAGTGGCCAAACGCATCGGCTATTCGGTGGGCACGGTGATGCACGTGTTCGGCAGCGTGGACGGGCTGGTGCTGGAGATCAACACGCGCACCTTCATCCTCTGGGCCGAGTGGCTGGAAAACCGGCTGGAAGGGACCGAAGGCGGCGCCCGCATCCGCGCATTGGTCGACGGCTATTTCGGCTTCGCCTCGCAGCGGCGCAACCTCTGGTCCGCCATCTATGAGCATCGCCTGCCCGAGGGTATGGAGATGCCCGAAGACTTCGCGCGCCGCCGCAGTGGCTTGATGGCGGTGGTGGAACGCGAAGTGGCCGCGATCCTGCCGGCATCGCATGAGGCGGAAGCACCGCGCCTGTCACGATCGCTGGTCGCTACCGTCCACGGCCATTGCAGCTTCGCGCTGGGCGGCAGCTTTGCACTGATGGGCGAGATGCAGCCGTTCGAGCTGGCCATGGCTCGGGTGCTGGAAGTGCTGCGCGCGCACGGCGCCATGCTGCCGGATTGATTGGCATTTCGGCAGCGGCGCCCCACGGTGCCGCCAGCCGACTGCCAGATTTACGGCCCGAACGGATCGGGCGTGGCTTCCGCAAGGATCAACGAGAAGTCGCCCGCATCGTCGGTCCAGTGGCGCAATTCCCCCCAGCCGGCCGATTGCAGCAGCAGGCGCATCTGGCCGGGATCGTACTTGTGGCAGTTCTCCGTGTGGATGGTCTCACGCTCGGCCATGCGGAAGCGTTCACCCGCGACATCGAAGGCCACGTCGCGCATGGCCTCCAGATGCATCTCGATCCGCGTTGATGCCGGGTTCCAATGCGCGCGATGGCGGAATGCGCCGACCGGGATGGTTCCATCCAGTTCGCGATTGATCCGGTGCAGCAGATTGAGATTGAACCGCGCCGTCACGCCTCGGGCATCGTCATAGGCAGCGAGCAGCCGGTCCACCGGCTTCACCGCATCGATGCCGATCAGCAGCAGGCTGCCGAAGCCCAGGCTCTGGCGCATCGTGCGCAGCAGGTCGATCGCGGCCGATGGAACCAGATTGCCGATCGTGGAGCCGGGGAAGAAACCCAGCACCGGGCCGGGATCGCGACGATCCGGCAGATCGATCGGGTTCATGAAGTTCGCCTCAACCGGGATGATCGCGATGCCCGGATAATCGTGGGCCAGCGCCTGCGATGCTTCGATCAGGAATTCGCCGCAGATCTCCACGGGAACGTAGGTGGCACCCGGCATGGCATCCAGCAGGATGCGCGTCTTGATCGAACTGCCCGATCCGAACTCCACGATCATCGGCGCGGTGCCCAGCAAGGTTGCCACTTGCCCGGCGCTGGTCTTCAACAGCGCGGTTTCGGTGCGCGTGGGGTAGTATTCGGGAAGATGGGTGATCTCCTCGAACAGGCGGGAACCTTCCAGATCGTAGAACCAGCGCGCGGGAACGGTCTTGCGCGGCTGGGACAGCCCCGTCAGGACATCCGCCCGGAATGCCGGATCGCACGAAACGGCCGGAATTTCGGTGGGGGCACGCGGGCCCGCGATCGTGTCTGCCAGTGCCGTTTCGAAGGTTCCGAGATGCATGTCAGAGGCTCCTCGCAAGGCGCAGGCCGGTGAACTGCCAGCGCTGGTGGGGATGGAAGAAATTGCGGTACGATGCGCGCATGTGGCCGCGCGGCGTGGCGCAGCTGCCGCCTTTCAGAACGAACTGGCCGGACATGAACTTGCCGTTGTATTCGCCCACTGCGCCCGGCGCTGTTTGGTAGCCCGGCCAGGGACGATAGGCAGAGCCGGTCCACTCCCACACATCGCCGAACAGGGCTGCGAAACTGTCGCTGTCGGTACTGCCGACTGCGCAGGGCACGGCAGGGTATGGCATGGCGGGGTATGGCATGGCGGGGTTGGCGCGATCCAACTGGTTGCCGCCATCCGGATCGTGGTCTTGCGCGGCGGCTTCCCATTCCTGCTCTGTCGGCAGGCGGCACCCCGCCCAGGCGGCAAAGGCGTCCGCTTCGTAGAACGAGACATGGCAGACCGGATCGTCCGGCTGCACCGGCTGCCATCCGGCCAGCGTAAACTGCTCCCACCCCCCATCGCCCTCACGCCAGTAGAGCGGTGCGGCGACGGTTTCGCGGCGGACCCAGTCCAGCCCGTCCGACAGCCAGAGCGAGGGCGTGGCATAGCCGCCGTCGCGCATGAATTCGATCCACTCGCCATTGGTGACCGTGCGGCTCGCCAGCGCATGGGGCGCCAGCCAGGTGGAATGGCGGGGCAATTCGTTGTCGAACGCGAAGCCGGGGCCTTCATGGCCCGCCTCTATCCGTCCCTCTCGCCCGGCTATCCAGCGCAGCGGCGGCGTGATGGCGCGGGTTGTGGCCTCGGGCAGTCGATAGACCGGCCCTAGCGGATTGGCGGCGAACAGGTGCTTTATATCCGTCAGCAACAGTTCCTGGTGTTGCTGTTCGTGCTGGATACCCAGTTCCACCAGATCGCCGTGCGTCTGCTCCAGCGCGGGAAGCGCGGCCAGCAGAGCGTCGTCCACGCGGCGGCGATAGTCGATCACTTCGGCCAGCGTGGGGCGCGTCAGCAGCCCGCGATCCGCGCGGGCCACCCGGGCGCCTTCGGCCTCGTAATAGCTGTTGAAGAGGAACGGCCAGCGTTCGTCATGCCGGCGATAGCCGGCAACATGATCGCGCAGCAGGAAGGTTTCGAAAAACCAAGTGGTATGCGCAAGGTGCCACTTGGCGGGGGAGGCATCGGGCATGGACTGCACCGCGGCATCGGCCTCGTTCAGCGTCTCCACCAGTTGCAACGATAACGCGCGCGTGGCGCGATACCGTGCATTCAAGGAAAGGGCTTCGGGGAATTCTGCAGATTTGAACCGATTGGGCAGGCTTTCCATGAACGGCTCCCCCTTCGCTGACGGCGAGGAACTTTACGCGGGGAATATGGCACGAAAGTGAGCCTTCTACGTGTTCCGACCGCACCTTCAGGAGGCAAACCGACCGGGCCTGAATGTGTTCCGGCGCGATCCGCATTTGCCCGCAGGTTTATGCCGCGCCGCCTCAAATAGCCCACGGTCGGCCGTGTTCCGGGCGCGAGGCCGGATAGTGCGGTGCCACTTATGTCACTTTACCAGAGGCGCTGGGTAAAGTGACATAGATGGAAAAAGCGCCGGGAAATCGCGCGTCGATGCAGATTGTGGATTCCCTTGGATTCGCGTCTGTGCTTGATTCGTTCCATGTTGGAACTCCCGCTCAGCCGCCCGCCCGTCGCCGATCGCGGGCTAGACATGCCGGGGATCATGCGTGCGATCGCCGATCACTCGGCGCGGCCCCGCTATACGTTCATGGTGCTGGACTTGATCGCGCGCGTCGCCGGGCGGGACGGCGCGGCCGGGCCGCTGGTGCGCGATGGGGAGCAACGGGTGCCGATCCGCGAATGGCTGTCTGCGGCCATCGCGCCCAGCGCCGCGCGCCACCACTACCGCAAGGCGACCATCGAGGCGGTGCGCGCAGACCTGGCCCAGCGCGGCCTGCTGCCTGCGGATGCCGGGCAGGCGGAGCATCTGGTGGAGATGGAGGTGGCCGATCGCGTGCGGATTTCCGGTATGACGGCGGTCAGTCGCGCGGTATCCGAACTGGTCCGTGCCGGCCTCGTCAAACGGCACTATCAGGGCTACCGCGTCGATCACCACAATCGCGGTGCCCAGCGTCATGCGGTCTACACGGTTTCCGCTGCGGTGCTGGCCGCACTGGCGCGCGGGCAGGTAGGGTGAGCGGCTTTTTCAGGCAGTCCGATCGCCGATCGCGCGTCCTTCTCCTTTGCCCAGCAGATCGCTGACCCAACGGCTGCGCGGATGTTCGCGACAGAATGTCAGGATCGCGATCGTGATCGGCACCCCGATGAACGTGCCCAGTAAGCCCCATAGAAACGTCCACAGGAAGATCGCGAAAAGCACCAGCGGCGGCGCCATCGACAGCACGTTGCCGGCAACTTGCGGCTCGATATAGCTGCCAACCACGAACTGGATCACGTTCAGGCAAAGGAACACGATGATCACGGTATGCCAGCTGTCGAATTGCAACATGGCCAGCAGTGTGGGCAGCAAGGTCGCGATGAAAGGCCCGACGAAAGGGATATAGTTCAGCGCGAAAGCGATCACGCCCCATTCGGCCGCGAACGGCAGGCCGACGATCCGGGCGAATGCCCATACCAGCAGGCCCGTCAGCGCGCTCATGAGCGTGCGCACCAGCATGTAGCGGCGGAACTGGGTCGCCGTGCTCCGGCTGGCGTCGATCAGGATGCGGGCAGCCTCCCGATTGGCAAGCGCGCCGATCCGGCGGCGCATGTCTTCAACCTCCAGCAGGCCCAGAATCACGTAAGTCAGCGTGACGATCCAGGCGCCCGCCCACATGCTGCGCGATACGCAGCATCCGCGCCGTGTCGAAATGCTCGATCAGAAGGCCTTGGACTGAAATTCCGCGCATCTCCAGCCAGCCCACGGCATTCTCGTAGGTTGCGTGATACTGCCCCGCATCGGCCAGAAGCGATCGCCAGACATGGCCCACCCCCCACACGATCGCCGCGCCGAAGCACAGACCCACCGAAACCGTGGCCGCCATGGTAACGGCCAGCGCCAGCAGTCGGGGCATCAGCGATTGCAACCAACGCTGCAAGGGCCAGACAAGCGCGATGATGAAGAGCGCAAGAGCCAGTGGCGCAAACACGCTGGCTGCCTGCCGAACAACGTACAGGACAAGGATGGTCGCGATCAGGCCGACCGATACGGTGATTGCTCGACCGGCCACTATTCGCCCCCCTGTTCAGGTGCAGTGCGTCGTTGACAGCGCGGAGGCGACGATAGCCGGGCCGCGCATACTCGCCGGTTCAACAGGTATAATGGAGAATGCGCCGAGACAAGTCATTCACGCGATAAGGGACGTGAGCGTGCCCTAGATCGCTGCCTTGGCCTTGCTGGCGACGATGAAGGGAGCGGGATCGTAGTAATAGGGCTTGATCGCGCAGCACTTGCCGTCGCGGAAGCGGAACATCTCGCAGATCTCGGCCGGGGGCAGCGAGGGATCGGCGAACCGCAGGCACAGGATGGTGACCGCGTGGTCCTTGCCCGTCGTCGTCTCGATCCGGTCCAGCCCGACCACGTCGCACAGGCCCATGACTTTGGCGTAGAGGTCGCGCAGGCCGTTCTTGCCGCGGTATTCACCCGCCATCGGCAGGCCGGGGGCTTCGTAGGCGACGAAATCGTCGGTCAGCATCTGCTCTGCCGTGTCCCAGTCGCCCACGCCGGTGGCGGCATAGAGCCGGTCGACGAAATCGATCATCTGGTCGGGACTCATGGTCATCGCGCTGCTCCTCTTTTTCCCTCCGCGAACTCTGTCAAAGCGGCGATTTTCCCGAACCTAGCGTTTCGACTAGCGTGCCAGCGCCAGAAGCGCGGTTAAGCTGCCGGGATGGGAAAGGTCAGACAGATCGTGCTGGCACGGCGACCCAAAGGGGTGCCGGTGCCGGAAGACTTCCAACTTGTGGAGACGGAGGGCCCGGAACCGGGCCCGGGAGAGTTCCTGGTGGCGATGCGGGTGGGATCGGTCGATCCCGCGATCCGTGGCTTTCTGGACGATCGGCCCAGCTATATCGATCCGGTGGCGCTGGGCGCGCCGATCAACGGCATGTCGCTGGGCGAAGTGGTCGCCTCCAACCATTCCGACTATCCGGTGGGCACGCTGGTGCGCGCCTTCGCCACATGGTCCGACCACTACGTGCTGTCAGGCGATGCCTGGGGATTGGAGACGGTGCACCGCCAGCCCGATACCGAACTGCACCACTACATGGGCGCGCTGGGGCCGGTGGGGCTTACCGCCTGGGTCGGCCTGTTCGCGGTGGGCGAGGCGAAAGCGGGCGAGACCGTGGTGGTCAGCGCGGCGGCAGGCGCCACCGGATCGACCGTGGGCCAGATCGCCAAGGCGCGGGGCTGCAAGGTCGTGGGCATCGTTGGATCGCCGGAGAAGGCGCAGGTGATCCGCGAACTTGGTTTCGACGCGGCGATCGATTACCGCGCCACGCCTGACATCGCGGCGGAGATCGCCAGGGTCGCACCGGAAGGCGTGGACGTCTATTTCGACAATGTCGGCGGCGAAGTGCTGGAAGCGGTGCTGCCGCTGATGCGCCTGCACGGCCGCGTTGCCGTGTGCGGCATGGTGGGCCAGTACAACGATGCGGACCATCCCCACGGCGTCACCACGCTCTGGCAACTGGTGGTCAACCGCATCCGTATGCAGGGCTTCATCACGTACGACTATCCGGACGTGCTGGCGCAGGCGCAGGCCGAACTCGATGGCTGGGTGGCCGAAGGCAAGCTGAAGCCACTGGCAAATGTGCGCGACGGGTTCGAGAAACTGCCCGAAGCCTTCATCGACCTGATGTCGGGCCGCACGATCGGTAAAACTCTTGTCCGGATCTGACATCATGGGTGAAACCTGGCACCCGATCGTGGCCGAGGCCGATTTTCCCGAGGAGGGCAAGCTGGCCGCGCGGATCGCGGGGTGGAGCGTGCTGGTGGCGCGGACCGAGGACGGCTTCTGCGCCGTCAACGATCGCTGTACCCATCAGGCGGCATTGCTGTCCGGCGGCAAGGTGCGGCGGGGGACGATCATGTGCCCGCTCCACGGTGCGCGTTTCGAGGTTGCGACCGGCCGCTGCATCGGCGGGACTTACGCCGATCTGCGCCGCTTCGACTTGCGCGTGGAAGGCGGGATGATCGAGGTGGCCGTGCCCGATACCCCGCCCGGCCCGCACGAACGGCCGGTGGAAAGCTGATACCTGAACGGGAGAGAACCATGCCCTATACCGGACCTTTCGAGGATCGCCTTGCCATCCGCGAACTGTTGGAAACTTATGCCGACGCGGTGACGCGCCGCGATGCGGACGCCTGGGGCGCGACATGGGCGGAAGACGCCGAATGGTCGCTGCCCGATTACCCCGAACTCGGCACGCAGAAGGGGCGGGCGGCCATCGTCGCCATGTGGATGGAGGCGATGAAGGCCTATCCCGGCATCATGTTCGAAGCGTGGCCCGGCTCGATCGAGGTCAGCGGGACGAGCGCGACCATGCGCAGCTATACCTCGGAGATCTACGACCAGGACGGCGTGACCATGCGCGATCGGGGCGTCTATGAAGACACTTGCACGAAAATCGACGGCAAGTGGCTGTTCCAGAGCCGCACGTTCCGCAATATCCATCGCCAGCACGCGCCGAAGGGCTGCTAAAGCCAGCGTATGCAGGCCTGTTCAGCGCGGTTTTCTACCCGAACTCCGCGCTTCCAAACAAGAAAAGCCCGGCTCCCATCCAGGAAGCCGGGCTTTTCCCTTGCGAGGAGACGCGCTCAGAAGTTCTTCGTCAGTTCCACCATGACGGTGCGGGGCAGCGTGCCGAAGCCCAGCTGGTCGGCATGGACGCCGGCCGCCGTGCCGGTGCCGCTGCCGGTCGAGGGGCCGTCCACCACGCCGGTGACGTAGAACTGATTGGTCAGGTTCTTGCCGATCAACGCGATCTGCCAGTTGTCGTCCGCCGCGCCGAAGCGCAGGCCTGCGTCGAGCGTGACGTACTTGTCCTGCTTAGACAGCGGGTTACCGAAGGCGGAGGCCAGATAGCTGTCCGAATATCGGGCATCGACATTCATGCCCAGCTTCATCGAGGACCCGACCGACATCTCGTAATTCACGCCCAGGTTGCCGGTCCAGCGCGGGGCGACCGAAAGCGGCGCGCCGCTCAGGTCCTGACGGGTGTTGCCGGCAAGGTTGCAGCCCTCCGTCGGGGTCTGGCCGGCATAGCATGGGGCCAGCGGGAAATCGGTGTAGCGCGCCTTGTTGTAGTTGATCGAACCGTGCACGTCGAAGCCGGGGATGCCGTTGGGCGCGAACTGGAATTCCGTTTCGATCCCCTTGGTCCGGGCATCGGCGGTCAGCGTCTGGAACGCGAAGATGGGTGAGTTGAAGAAGTCCACCTGCAGGTTCTTGTACTTGTAGTTGAAGGCAGTGACGTTGAAGCGCAGCTGGCGGTTGAAGAGGGTGGACTTGAAGCCCAGTTCGTAACCTTCCGCCTTTTCCGGATCGAAGGTAAGGTCTGCGGAGGGATCGTTGGAAAGCTTCGAATTGATCCCGCCGTTGGAGAACCCGCCGGACTTGTAGGCGGTCTTGTAGGCGGCATAGACCATCAGGTCCTGCGTCGGCTTCCAGGTCAGCGTGGCTTCGGGCGACCAGTTGGTGAAGTGCTGGCGCGCGGTCACTTCGCCAAGCCCATCGGGATCGTTCTGGTCGCGGAAGATGCCGGTCAACAGCGGGTTGTTGTAGGGCTGGGTGAAGAAGCTGTTCTTGGTCTCGTCCGAATAGCGCACGCCGCCGGCCAGTTCCACGGTGGGCACGATCTTGTAGGTCAGCTGGCCGAACACGGCCATCGTCTCACCCTTGGTGAAGCTGCTCTTGGCGCTGGCGACATATTCGTAGCCGGCCGGCGCGGCGGAGTTGGAAACGCCGCCGGTCATCACGAACTGGGCGAAATCGCGCTTGGTGTTCTGGTAGAGGGCGCCCACCATCATGTTGAACGGCCCGCTGAACTGCGTCAGCGCGCGGAATTCCTGGCTGAACGCCTTCCATGAGGAATTCTCGGTCGCCCAGGTGCTGCCCGGTCCGGAGCCGCTGTCGCTGGACTGGAAGTCGCAGGCGCAAGTCCACCGGTTGTTGTTCCACTGATAGTTGGTGACCGAGGATAGCTGCAGTTCATCGGCATCGTAGGTCATATTTAGCGTGCCGGACGCCGATCGATAGCGGTTGTAGAGCGATCCGTCCTTCTTGGCATAGGGATAGTTGGCGGCGACATCGGCCGGCATGTTGTTCTGGTGGGTGACGAAGTCCTTCTCACACGCATAGCCGTTCAGCTGCGAGGTTTCGCCATTGCCACAGGCATAGGCGACGTAGTTCCAGGAGGAGTTGTTGACCTTGTTCAGATCCACGCTGCCCTTCAGGCTGACGGTCAGCCGGTCGGTCGGTTCCCACTTCAGGGTGCCGCGCGCCAGGAACTCTTCCTCTCCCGGTGCCTTGTGCGCCGCCGGGGTGGCGATGTGCGAGGTGGGATCGCCGTTACCGCCGGCCAGGATGCTGACAGAATCGACGTCCGTGAACGTCACGTCATTGGCGACGTTGCGGTAGTAGCCGCCGTCCATCTTCGAATAGCGCGCGGCGATGCGGATGCCCAAGTTATCGGTGATCGGCATCGAGGCGAAGCCTTCGACGCGGTATTGCTGGCTCTTGAACTCGTACCCGCCCTTGATCTGGAACTGGGGAGTGGACGTGGGATCGGCGGTGGTGATGGAGATCACGCCGGCAGTGGCGTTCTTGCCGAAGAACAGCGCCTGCGGACCCTTCAGCACTTCCACGCGGGCCAGATCGAAAAAGCCCTCCTGAATGACACGGCCCTGCCCGTAATAGGCGCCGTCCACCACCACCGCGACCGACTGTTCGATGCCGATCGAGGTGGAGGACGATCCGATGCCGCGCAGGGTCAGCTGCGCGCCCGATCCGTTGGAAGCGCGGCCGACGTTGAACTGCGGGGCGATGGCGGCGATCTTTTCCACGCTGGTGATGTCGCGCGAAACGATCTGCTCGGCGGAGATCGCGGTGACCGCCACCGGCACGTCCTGCGCGGTTTCCTGCCGCTTGCGCGCGGTGACGATGATTTCCTGGATGCCGCCCGTTGCGTGGGCGGGCTGAGCTTCTGCGGGGGATGGAGCAGGGGCTGGCGTCGCGGGCGGCGCCTCCTGCGCATGGGCCGCAGCGGCGCTCAGTGCGACGGTCAGCACCGTCGATGTGAGCAGGATGGATTTCGAGAATCGCATGTCAGGCCTCCCACCAATTTTCTTGTCACGCATTTTCGTGTCTTGGCCCCTTCGTAGAACTGCGGGGCCGGTGCGGCGGCCTGTGCAAACGGATAGCCCTAGCTGTTTGATCAGGTGGCGCCCGCGCGTGGGCGGGCGACGGTGACGGTTCGGGCCGAAGAACCCGGCAGGAGAGTTACATTGAACGGCAACCGTTTCTGGCGTCTGGATCGCCACCCTGAAGGCAATGCGGATTTCGACCGCTTCCTATCGCTTTGCACGGAAGAACGGGCGCCGCTGGCCGAAGGCGAGGTGCGCATCGCCGTCCAGTGGCTGTCGATGGATGCCGGCACCCGCATGTGGATGAGCCCGCGCACCGATGGCTACCAGCCGCCGCTGCCGCTGGGCGCGAAGATGGTGGGGCTGGTGCTCGGCCGCGTCAGCGAGACGCGCGATCCGGCCTTTCCGGTGGGAACGCTGGTGCGCGGCTTCGGGCAATGGGCGGAGCAGGCGGTGGTATCGCCTGCGCTGGCAGGGTTGGAGGCGGTGGATGAGAGCCTAACCGATCCGCGCCAGCATTTCGGTGCGTTGGGGATGAACGCCTGGACGGCCTATGTCGGCGTCAAGGAAGTGGCGGCGGTCAAGCCCGGCGAATGGCTGGCGGTTTCGGCAGCGGCCGGGGCGACGGGCAGCCTGGCCTGTCAGGTCGGCCGCAATCTGGGCGCGAAAGTGGTTGGCATCGCCGGCGGGGCGGAGAAGTGCCGCTGGCTGGTCGAGGATCTGGGCGTGGATATGGCGATCGACTACCGCACGGAAGATGTGGAGGCGCGGCTGGCGGGCGTGCCCGGCGGGATCCATGCTTTCTTCGACAATGTGGGCGGACCGATCCTCGACGCCGTGCTGCCCAACATGGCGCATTATGGCCGCGTGGCGATCTGCGGGATGGTGGCGGGCTATGACAGCGAGGCGCCGATGCCTGGCCCGGCGCGCTTCGACCAGATCCTGATGCGGCGCCTGCGGGTGGAGGGGTTCTTCATCCCCGATTTCCTCGAACGCGGGGCAGAATTCCTGCCGCACCTGCGCGCGTGGCTGGATGAGGGCAAGCTGACGGTGCGGTTCGACGAGACGCGGGGGATCGAGAACGTGCTCACCGCCTATGAGCGGATGCTGACGGGCAAGAACATCGGCAAGGTCGTCGTGCTGCTTTAGGCGGGCGCCTTGAGCTACTTATTCCCGCCATTCTTCGCCGTCTAATACCCCGTCGCCCCCGCGAAGGCGGGGGCCCCGCTACCTTCTGCGGCGTAGCAGGATGGCTCAGCAAAAAGCGGGATCCCCGCCTGCGCGGGGATGACGAAGTGGGATTACGGGCGTTCTCGCGTTAGCCGACCCCGTGAAAGGAACCAGCCCGGGCAGCGCTTTTCGCGCGCAGCCCGGGCCGATCATTCTTCACATCGCGGTCACGCCGCCATCCACCACGAACTCCCCGCCGGTGACGTAGTTCGCCTCGTCGCTGGCGAGGAACAGGATCATGTTCGCGATGTCGAGCGGACTGCCCATGCGCTTCATCGGGATGGAGGCGACGATCTCCTTGAAGCCGTCTGGATTGTCGTTCCGGGCCACGTCCTGCATGGCCGTCTCGATCATGCCGGGATGCACCGAATTGCAGCGGATGCCCTCAGCCGCGCATTCCATCGCGACGACCTTGGAGAAGATCCGCACGCCGCCCTTGGCCGCGCCATAGGCCCCGCACATCGGCACGCCCACCAGCCCGCCGATGGACGAGAGGTTGACGATCGATCCCCCGCCGCCGGTCTTGCGCATCAGTTCCACCGCGCGGCGCGTGCCCAGGAACACGCTGTCCAGGTTGACCTTGTTCTGCCGTTCCCAATCGGCGACCGTCAGCGAGGTCAACGGTTTCAACACGGCGATCCCGGCATTGTTGACCAGCACGTCCAGCCGGCCATGGCCTTTCTCGATCGTCTGGAACAGATCTTCCCATGCTGCTTCGCTGGTGACGTCCTGTGCATAGGCTTCAGCCTGTCCGCCAGCGTCGCGGATGGCGGCGGCGACGCTTTCCGCGCCCTTGGCATCAAGGTCCGTCAGGTAGACGAACGCGCCTTCCTCGGCAAAGCGCCGCGCCGTGGCCGCACCCAGCCCGCGTTCGTTTCCGGCACCGGTAACCAGCGTAATCTTTCCTTCGAGACGACCCATGTTTGCAGTACTCCGTTAGAACTTGAATCCGATTGTGGCGCCATAAGTGCGCGGTTCCAGCGCCATGCCGAACGACCACAGCCCGGCGACGGTGAAGGCGTGCGTGGTCGTCTTCTCGTTGAGAAGGTTGCGGCCGAACACGCGCAAGTAGGCTTCCTTGTCGCCGATATCGAAGTTGAAGGTCAGGCTGGTGTCGACCAGATCCTGCGTGGTGGTGCGCACGCGCGGATCGTTGCCGTTGACGATCACGCTGGTCACGTTGCCGTTGGCATCGAGTACGGGCGTAAGCGAGGCTTGCGAAATCTGCTCGTCATACGGGCTGATGTGCCGCCAACCGGCCGTGGCCACCACTTTGCCGAAGCTGGTGGGGATCGTGTAATCGCCGTTGATCGATGCGGTGAACTTCGGGGCGTAGATCAGCCGGTTGGCCGAATAGTCGAACGGCACGATCAGTGTGCCGTAGGCGCCGTCGGTAACGAAGTTGCGGAAGTGGGATTTCATGTAGGCGGCGGAGGTGGTGATCGTGAAGTCCGGCGTCACGCGGAAGGTGCCGTCCATCTCGATGCCCTTGATCAGCGCGCCGCCGGGCACGTTGCCGGTGATCGTCTGGTTGCCGGTGGGGCCGCCGGGCACCGTCAGGTTCTGCTGCATGTTCTTGTAGTCGGACACGTATCCGGCCAGGTTGATCTGCACCTTGCGCTGGAAGGCGGAAAGTTTCGCGCCGATTTCGTAGGCATCCACGGTTTCCGGCTGGAACGGGGTGCTGGCGGTATCCGCCGTGGCGGCACGGGGGCTGAACCCGCCCGACCGATAGCCGCGCGACCAGCTGGCGTAGAGCATCACGTCTGAATTGGGGCGGTAGTCGATCCCGATCTTGGGTGTGAACTTCGAGAAGTTGGCATCACCGGATCCGATCAAGCCGGTCTCGGCGAAGCTGTTGGTCAGCTTCTTGTTGTCGTGAGACCAGCGACCGCCGAACGAGAGGCGCCATTTGTCGGCAAAGGCCCAGTTGAAGTCGCCGAAGAACGCATAGCTGGTGGTCTTGCCGTCCACGCTTTGCGGATTCTTGTCGAACTCGGTCGGCGGGATGGACGAATCGAAGCCGAACAGGCGGGTCCACTGGATCAGGTCGTAGCTGGAATGGAAATAGTATCCGCCCACGACATAGTCGAACCCGGTAAACAGATTTCCGGCGGCGCGCAGTTCCTGGCTCCGCTGGGTGTAGTGCTGTCGCCGGTCTACATAATAAAGATCGGTGGACGATCCGTCGAAGTCCTGCGTCTGGCGTTCCTTGCTGTGCCGCCATCCGGTGATGGAGGAAAGCTTCACGCCGCCCAGATCGTAATTCATCTGCAAGGTGGCGTCCGGCGCGTTATAGGTGCTCTTCGCGGCATCGCCGAAGGTGGTGTAGAGATCGGTCGTGGTGTTGCGGTTGCACTGGTTCGCCGGCTCGTACTGGCAGAACACCTCGGTGCTGTTGGCCAGGTTACTGACCACCGGGTTGAAGGATTGGACCACGTTTTCCACGCTCAATTGCGCGTCGAAGCCCGAGCCGGTGGGCTGGAACAGCAGGCTGGCGCCATAGCTGTCGCCCTTGCTCCAGCCGTCGCTCGTGTCGCGGGTGACGTTGTGGTAGAAGCCGTCGGTCTGGTCGTGGAAGTACCAGGCCTTGATGCCCCAGGTCTCTCCGTCACCATAGTTGGCGATGGCCTTGGCGGCCCAGGTGTTCCAGCGGCCATAGGTGAATTCTGCCCGCACGCCCGGCTCCATCGTGGGTTTGGTGCGGGTGATGTTGATGACGCCGCCGATGGTGTTGGCGCCGAACAGCGTGCCCTGCGGCCCGCGTAGCACTTCGATCTGCGCGATATCGAACGCGTCCTGAAGCTGGCCGGTGCTGGTGCCGATCGTCACCCCGTCCACCACCACGCCCACGGTGGGCGTCTGGGACTTTTCGATGTCGGCATAGGTCAGGCCGCGAATGGAAATGTTGGCGGCCTGCGCACCCGAATTCTGCTGCGTGATCAGCAGGCCTGGCGCGGCGCCCTGCAGGTCGCCGATGTTCACCGCCGCCTTGTTCTCCAGCATCGCGGCGTTGATCGCGGTGATCGCCACCGGCGTCGATTGCAGCGTTTCGGAACGCCGGCGCGCGGTGACGATGATCTCGGTGGCGTCCACCGTCGCGTGTTGGGGAGCGGCCGCAGCTGCCTCAGGCGGGGCCGTACTGGCGGCCTCGCTTTGGGCATATGCTGGAGACGCGATGCAGGAGAGCGCGCTTGTCGATAGTGCGACAAGCAACGCTCCGCGACGATGTGCGGATGCCATTGGTTTTCTCCCTCTCCCCGACTATTCGTGTAGCCGTTTTTACTCTGTCACTATGCTACGAATTCAGTCCGAGCCCGACCTGACAATTTGCACAGGTGCACACTGGGCCGCGAATGGCGAGGCAGCGGATCGTCGAGAGGAGAACCCACCATGCCCGTAAACCGCCGCTTCCTGCTTGCCCGCAGACCCGTTGGCGAACCCGTGCCGGATGACTTCGCTCTGGTGGAGGAGGCCGTGCCAGCGCCGCCGCCGGGCGGGATCGTGGTGCGCAACCACTTTGCCTCGCTCGATCCCGCGCAGCGCGGGTGGATGGACGATACGCCCAGCTACATGCCGCCGATCCTGCTGGGGGATGCCGTGCGTGCGACGACGGTGGGTGTGGTGCATGCCTCAGACAATCCGGACTTCCGCGTGGGACAATGGGTGATGGGCCTGAACGCGCTGGAGGACTATTCGATAGCGATGCCGGGTGGGTTCACCATGCCGATCGACGTCGATGCTGTGGCCTCGCCCTCCAACTATCTCTCGGCCCTCGGCGCGGTAGGGCTGACGGCCTATTTCGGCCTGATGGAAGTGGCCCGGCCGCAAGTCGGCGAGACGTTGCTGATCTCCGGCGCAGCGGGTGCGGTGGGATCGGCAGTGGGGCAACTCGGCAAGATCGCCGGGTGCCGCGTGGTCGGCATTGCCGGCGGGGCGGAGAAGTGCTGCCGCCTGATCGAGGATTACGGTTTCGATGCCGCGATCGACTACAAGGGCAAGGATCACGCCGCGCTGGTCGCTGCGATTGCGGAGGCGGCGCCGGATGGGGCGAACGTGGTCTTCGAAAACGTCGGCGGGCCGGTGCTGGAGGCAGAAGTGTTCAACCTGGCGCTCCATGCGCGGATCGTGCTTTGCGGGTTGATCAGCGAATACAACGCGCCCGAAAAGCTGGGTCTGCGCAACCTCTGGCAAGTGCTGACGCGGCGGGCGACGGTGCACGGCTTTCTGATCGCCGATTATGCCCACCGTTTTGCCGAGGGCGGCGCGCAGATGGCGCAGTGGCTGGCCGAAGGGTGCCTGCGCGCGGACGAAGATGTGCAGGAAGGGTTGGAGAACGCCTATGCGGCCTTCATGCGGCTGTTTTCCGGGGCGAATACTGGGAAACTGGTGCTCCGGATTGCCTGAGCGCGGGGCCATGAATAGCTGATCGACCAAAGAGCTTCGTCGCCCCCGCGCAGGTGGGGATGATGAAGGTTAGTGGCAAAAAAAAGGACGGCGGACCATGCGGCCCGCCGTCAGCTCCGTGCTGGAGGGTAACGCTTAGAACTGCACGCGCTTGGTGTAGCCGCCGTCGACCACCACATTGGTGCCGGTGGTGTAGGAAGAGGCGGCGCTGGCGAGGAAGACGATGGTGCGCGCCACTTCCTCCGGCCCGCCCCAGCGGCCCAGCGCAAAGGTGGCTTCGGTGGCCTGGTAGAGTTCGGGCATGGCCTGCCCGATCGCTTCCCAGTTGCCGCCGGGGAACTTGATGGGACCGGGGGAGACGCAGTTCACGCGGATGCCCATCGGGCCGACCATCTGGCTGAGTTGGCCCGAATAGGCGATCAGCGCCGCCTTCATGGCGTTGAAGGCCTGGGGCACGATGAAAGTCTCGGTACCGGCGGTGGAGGCCATGATGACGATCGCGCCCGCGCCCGATTTCTCCAGATAAGGCTGAAGGGTTTCGCAGCCGAGTACGGTGCCCTTGATATCGGCGGCGAAGCAGGCTTCCCAGTCCCCCGTCGCGCCCGAGCCGGAGGCGCTGGCGCCGGGGACGAAAACGTCGCAGCCGCCCAGCCGATCGGCGGCCGATTTCAGCCATGCGACGTAAGCGCCGTGGTCCAGCATGTCGAGCGCCTCACCGATCACGATGCCACCGTGGCGTGCCAGCGATTCGACCGTTTCGGCCACTTGCTCGGCATTGCGCGAGAAGAAGGCGATGTCGCAGCCCTCCGCGGCGAAGACTTCCAGCGCGGCGCGGCCGATACCGCGGCTGCCGCCGGTGAGAATGACCTTCTTGCCCTTCAATCCAAGATCCATGGCTGCCTGTTCCTCTGCCTTCGCGCGTTGTTTTCTGTGCGGGTTGTCGCTGCTCGACGGGCCGGGGGCCACTCCTATTTTGGTCAGGAACGGCGCATCGCCCGGCGTGGTAGGCCAGCCGGATAAGCACGGGAGAGAACGATGGGACGACTGCAGGGCAAGCGCGCCGTGATTCTGGGCGCGAGCAGCGTGGACAATATGGGGCAGCACATCGCCCGGCGCTTTCTGGCGGAAGGCGCGCGCGTGCTGGTTTCGGGCCGCAAGGAGGCGGTTCTGGCCGACTTCGCCGCGCAAAACGGATGCGAATGGGCGACCTGCGACCTGACCGATGAGGGCAGCGTCGAGGCACTGGCCGAAGCGGCCGTCGCGAAGCTGGGCGGTATCGACATCGCCCTCAACGCCACCGGCTGGGGGCTGCTGAAGCCGTTCCTGGACACCACGCACGCGGACGTGATGGCGATGACCATGCTCCAGTACGTCGGGCCGTTCCACTTCTTCCAGTCGATGCTGCGCCGCATGGCACGCAACCGGGGCGGGCAGGGCGGATCGATCATCCAGATCAGCTCCGCCACGGCAACGATCATGCTGGACGACCACGCCGCCTACATGGGCACCAAGGCCGGAACCGATCACGTAATTCGCTGTATCGCCAACGAATTCGGTAGGGAGGGCGTGCGCGCCAATTCGATCTCGCCAGGGTTGACCGATACGCCGATGACGGCGGATGCCAAGCAGGTGCCGGGGTTGTTCGATGCCTTTCTGGCCGGTTACCCGCTGGGCCGCATTGGCACATCGGACGACATCGCCGCCGCCGCCGTCTGGCTGGCCAGCGACGAATGCTTCATGACCGGCGAGAACCTTCAGGTGAACGGCGGCCTGACCTTGCGGCGCAATCCGATGAAGAGCGAGATCGACGCGGCAGTGATGGCGGCGATGGGGGAATAGGCGGGGTCTCCGAGCGCGGGCCAACATCTTAATACCCGTCATCCCCGCGAAGGCGGGGATCCCGCTTGTTCTTCGACCCACAGCGCTGCGGCTCAAGAAAAGCGGGATCCCGGCCTTTACGGGGGCGACGGGGTAGGACGGTGATGGGTCGCCTTCAACTCACACCGTGTGCGCGGTTCTCACGGAACCAGCAATCCCCGCACATCCTCCCGCAGCAGATCCTTACGCACCTTGCCTGAGGCGGTGCGCGGGAAATCCTCGCGGAATTCGAAGCGTTCCGGAATCTTCTGCCGCGCCAGCCCGCTCGCGGCGACGTGGGCGGACAAGTCTTCGCCCGAAACCGCCCCAATCGCGATGACATAGGCGCAGACGCCTTCGCCCAGCCGCGCGTGGGGCATGGCCACCACCGCCGCCTCACGCACATGGGGGTGAGCGTGGAGCACGTCCTCGATCTCCTTGGCGGAGATGTTCTCGCCGCCCCGGATGATCAGGTCCTTCTTGCGCCCGGTCACGGTGATCGCGCCTGCGGGTGAGCGCACGCCCAGATCGCCAGTGCGGAAGAAACCGTCTGCCGTGATCGCCTCACGCGTTTGGCCAGCGTCGGCATAGCCCAGCAACATGCCGGGGCCGCGTGCGAGGATTTCGCCCTCCTGTCCGTCCGGCAGATCGCGCTCCTCGGCGTCGACGATCCGCACTTCGTAATCGACCACCTTACCGTCAGTGGTGGCGGCAAGCGCCTCGTCCTGTGGCCAACCGAAGGTGACCAGCGGCACTTCGGACGCCCCGAACACGCGGAACGCGCGGCACCGGGCGAAGGCGGCATTGGCGGCGGGAATGAGGTCCGCCGGTACTGCTGCGCCGCCGCAGGCGAAGAAGCGGAACGAGGGCAGCGGCTTGTCCGCCGCGCGCGCCGCCGCTGCCAGTTCGACGAGAAACGGCGTAGCGGCGACCGTGCCGACCAGCGCATGCCGGTCGATCAGCGTCAGCGCTTCGTCCGCGTTCCAGCTTTCCATCAGCACGGTGCGGGTGCCGCAGACGAAGGGCGCCTCCAGCCCGTTAGCATAGCCCGAAACGTGGGTGACGGGGGAGGGCATCAGCGTCGGCTCTCCGGGCGCAAGGCCCCAGTGTGCGGCGCTTGCCCGCAGGATGCGCGCGATCGAGACGTGGCTGTGCAGCACGCCCTTGGGCCTGCCGGTAGTGCCGGAGGTGTAGAGCACCATCTTCACGCCCAGCGGATCGACGGTGGGCCGGGCGAAGGAAGTGCCGCGCCCTTCTGCGACCAGCGCGGCGTAATCGTCGGCGCCTTCCCCGCGTACGGTGAAGATGTGGCGTAAGTCCGGCAGGTCAGGCGCGATGCGCGTGGCCATGGCGGCATAATCGAACTTGCGGAACGTGGCGGGGACGAACAGGGCGACAGCGCGGCAATCGGCCAGCATCTGCGCCACTTCCCGGTCGCGGTAGATCGTCACGATCGGATTGACCACAAGACCGGACATCGCGGCAGCCAGGTTGATGACCATCGCCTCACGCCAGTTCGGCACCTGAAAGGCCAGTACATCGCCCGGTCGCAGTCCGCGCGCGTGGAGGGCGGCCGAAAGCGCCTCCGCATCGGCCAAAGCCTGCGCGCGGGTAACCGATACGGGGCCGTCGATCAGCGCCACGAAATCGGGATCGCGTCCGGCCATCGCCTCTGCCTGCTGCGCGATGGTGCGTTCGTCCCACGCACCGGTTCCGGCATAGGCGGCAAGATGCGGCGGGGGCGTTTCAAGCCATGCCCAGGGGCTGTCTTTCCTCTCCATCATCACCGATGACTGCCCCTGCCGATGATCGCGGCCAACTGGCCAAAGTGCCAAGCGACCCGGCACGCGATTTCCATCGACCTATCACCTTGCGCAGGTTGCCGCCACTCGCGCAGGAGCACAGGATCGGTGGCGATAACGATGCGGGAGAGGACCGAGTGGACCGCGTGAAGCAGATTGGCGACGTTGCCGAGATCATGCTCGACTACGTCGAGAACAAGAAGACTTTCCAGACGGACCGGACGTTCAAGGTCCCCACCGCGAGCTATACCGACAAGGACCAGTTCAACGCCGAGATGGAGCTGGTGTTCAAGCGCATGCCGCTGATGCTGGCCTTCACGGCGGAAATGCCCAATCCCGGCGATTACAAGGCGATGGAGGCGGTCGGCCTGCCGGTGCTGATCACGCGCGACAAGGAGGGGCAGGTCCGCGCTTTCCTGAACGTCTGCTCCCACCGCGGCGCGCCCGTCGCGGCCGAAGGGCATGGCAACTGCGCGCGCTTCACCTGCAAGTACCACGCCTGGACTTATGCGACGGACGGTCGTCTGCTCGGCATTTCAGAGGCGAGCACCTTCGGGCAGGTGGACAAGACCGAGATGGGCCTGCGCCAGCTTCCTTGCGAGGAACGCGGCGGCATGATCTTCGTCTGCCTGACGCCCAATGCACCGATGGACCTCGATAATCACTTCCGCGGTTTTCTGGAGGATTTCGACGCGCTGGACTTCGCCGACTGGACTTATCTGGGCAACCGCACGATCGAGGGTGCGAACTGGAAGATTGCCTTCGACGGCTATCTGGAGGGCTATCACTTCCAGTCGCTCCATCCCGAAACGATCTTCCCGCGCACGCCGTCCAACTGCACGCATTACGAAGGCTTCGGCCCGAACATCCGCATCGGTTTCCCCCAGCATTCGATCGCCGAGCAATTGAAGGACGTGCCGCGTGAGGAATGGGGACTGAAGGAGAATTACGGCTACGATTTCGTGCGGATCTTCTTTCCCAACGTATCGATCTTCATCGCGCCGGAAATCACCCAGGTCGCCCAGCTTTTCCCGGGACCGACGCCGGATCGCAACCGCACCGTGCTGAACTATCTGCGACGCGATCCTGTGCGCGATGAGGCGGACCGCGAGGGTGTGGAAGCGGCGATGAACTTCTTCCGCGACGTGACCTATCAGGAGGATTACGTCATCGGGCTGGAGATCCAGAAAGGCCTCGAATCCGGGGCGCATGACGAGCTTACCTTCGGTCGCAACGAAAGGGGCAACCAGTACTTCCATGAGTGGTTGAACTGGTATTTGCAGGACGACGCTTCGCTTCCTGAACCGCAGATGTAAGGCGGGCGGGACAGATGGCGCGCAAGCTTTCGCTCGCTTCGGGTGTCTTGCCCGAATTCGGCGCGGTGGACGTTGTGGAAGCTGGCGCGGCGACGGGGTTCGACGCGGTCGGCCTCTGGATCGATCCGGTGGAATGGCCGCCGCAATCGACGCGGGAAACGCGCGCGGCACTGGCTCGCACCGGGATTCCCGTGCTGGATGTGGAGGTGGTCTGGATCAAGCCCGACGCCGCGCTGGACGATCATCGCAAGGTGATTGACGTGGGGGCGGAACTGGGCGCGGCGAATGTGCTGTGCGTTTCTTCCCACCCCGATCACGGCGTTACGGCCGACACGCTTTCCGCGCTTTGCCGCCATGCAGAGGGTTCGGGGATGCGCGTGGCGCTGGAATTCGGCATTTTCACCGAGGTGCGGAACCTGCAACAGGCGCTGGCGGTAATGCGGCAGGTGGATCATCCGCTGGCGGCAGTGCTGGTCGATCCGATCCATGTCGATCGGTCCGGCACCACCGTGGCAGAAGTGGCGGCGATCGATCCGGCCCTGCTGCCTTACGCCCAGTTCTGTGACGCCCGTGCTTTGCGGCCCGATCCGGGCGATTTCGCGGCCGTGATTGCCGATGCCGTGGACTTGCGCGAGCAATGCGGAGAAGGCGCGCTGCCGCTTGCGGCGTTGCTGGAAGCGCTGCCGCCGGAGGTGCCGCTTTCGATCGAGCTACGCTCCGCAGCGCTGCGCGAGGCGTTCAGCCATCCCGTCCTGCGCGCCAAGGCGGTGCTCGATGCCACACGCGGCTGGCTGGACACGCTGGCGTGACCGTTACCGTCGTGACCCTGCTCAAGCGCCGTCACGGCATGAGCCGCGAGGACTTTCGCATCTATTACGAGACGCACCACCGCCGCATCGGCGAGCGCGTGCTGGCCGGCTATGCCACGCGGTACGTGCGGCGTTACCTCGTCCCGCTCGACGGCACGGACCAGTCTGGCGATGCCGATGTGGTGATGGAGATCGACTTTCCCGACACAGCTACCCGAGATGCCTGTTTCGCGGCGCTGGCCGATCCCGAAACGCAGGCGATGATCGCGGAGGACGAGGAGCGGCTGTTCGACCGCGAACGGATCCGCACCTTCAGCGTCAGCGAGGCCGCTTCGGAGCTGCCCTAATCCTCGCGCGCGTCCATCGTCCTGTATTCGCGACGGGTGAATAGCCACTGTCCGTCGATCCGCGCCAGTTCGTCCGCATAGCGGCCACGCAGGCGCATGGTCTTGCCGCTGGCGGGATCGTCGAACAATTCTGATGTGTAGGAGATGGCCGTCGCCCGGTCTCCCTCCACCCGGATCTCGCCGGGATGGGCAACGTAGATCATCGGTCGGCTGCCGCCGCCAAGGCCATAGCGCTTCATCGATTCCACCCAGGCGGCGACGATGGCGGGCTTGCCGGTGTAGCCGCCCAGGTCGGGAAACTCGGGCAGGGCCCAGAAGGCGTCCTCTGCCCATGTCCCCGCCCATGTCCTGGCGTCGCGCGTCATCACGCCGTGGGCATAGGTATCGAGCAGTTCGCGGATCAGGATGCGGTCTTCCAGCGGTCCGGTGAAGGCCATGGGCGGGTCTCCTGCCTTCAATATACGTGGGGTTCGCCGTTCCACTTGTAGAACCCGCCGGACATCGCCGGCGTCAGCCGCCCGGTCAGTTCGGCGATGCCGGCTGCGCTTTCCTGCGGGGTGAGATCGGCCTGCGGGCCGCCCATGTCGGTTTGCACCCAGCCGGGATGGACGCTGATCGCGATGATCCCGCGATCCTTCGTGCCCAGCGCGATCGAAACCATCAGCCGATGCAGCGCCGCCTTGGATGCGGAATAAACCTCGTAACCCGCATAGGGCCATGTCGATGCGCCCACCTGGCTACCGAAGCTGACGACTTTCGCGCCCGGTTTCAGGCGCGGCAGGAAGGCCTGGAACACGCGCATCGGGCCGTTGACGTTGATGTTGAACACGTCCAGCCAGTCCGCGAAATCGGCATTCTCCAGCTCCGAGGTGGTGCTGCCGGAAACGCCCGCGACGTTGTAGAGCACGTCGATGGCGGCATTGCCGGTATCGGCAGCCCCTGCCTTGACCGAGGTATCGTCCGCCACATCCATCGCATGGAGGGTGACGCGGCCGTCCGACCCGGCGGCAATCTCCTTCAGCGCGGCGGCGGCTTCGGGATCGCGCAGCAGGGCGAAGACCCGATCTCCCTTCGCCAGATGCAGTTTGACGAGTTCGAGCGCGATGCCGCGCCCCGCGCCGGTAATTGCCACGTTCGCCATCAGGGCTTCCTTCCTTCGAGCCAGTCGTTCAGCACTTCATGGAAGAAGCGCACGCGGGTTTCCTGCGCCGGCAGGTAGGCATCGGTATAGCCGCGCGAATGCATTCCCGCCTGCATACCTTCGGCCAGTTCCATGTCCTGATAGACGATCTGCCCGGCCAGTTCTGGAATACCGCGCCCGCCATCGAAAATGCGATGTTCGCAGGCGGCCGCCTCACGCAGTGGGCGGGGACCGGCCATCACCGATTCCACCATGTCCTGCCCGGCCACCGGGAACGCCATGCACCACAAGTCGAAGAAGCATTTCTCCGGATCGTCGGGATGGGGTTCGGATCGGAACAGCAGCAGATTGTCCGGCAGGAAGCTGATCGTCACATTGGGGAAGATCACCGTATGCGGACTGTCGGTGATTTCCTCCTCGTCCATGTGTTCGTAGTGGAGATAGCCGCGTGCCTTCCAGTCGCGCTTTTTCGCGGCCTTCAGGTCCAGCCAACCCTGGATCGCCATGTCCTCGTAGGAGGCATAGCTGTCCGGATCGATGCCCCAGTGCTGGAGGATCAGTTTGTAGGGATGCGGCAGATCGTCCGGCAGCCGGTCGGAGAGCGAGGGGCGCATCGGCTGCACCGTGCGGCCGTGCCCGGCCGGCCACATTTCGTGCCGGGCGGTGTCCACGTCCTGATCGATCCACGGCGGCACTTGCGGATGGGCGGTGCGGGTGTGGTAGCTTTCGGAAAAGTTGTCGGTCACGAACTTCCAGTTGGCGTCCAGCGCGATGCGATACCAGGCGACGCGCACGGCCGTTTCCATCGGATAGCCCGCGTAGACTTCAGGCAGGGGGGAAAGGTATTCGAGCAGGCCCGGTCCTTCGGCAGCCATCGTGTACCAGACGAAGCCGCCCCAGTTTTCGCACCGCAGCTCTTTCAGCGAAAGCTTGCCGCAAGGGCTGCCCTGCGGAAAGTCGCCCTCGTCCTGAACATGGATCAGCTTGCCATCCAGCGCGTAGCGCCAGCCATGATAGGGGCAGGAAATCGTGTCGACCGAGGACATGCCGCGCACCAGCCGCATTCCGCGATGGGCGCAGGAATTGTAGAAGGCGCGGACGCTGCCGTCTTCCTGCCGGATCGCGATCACCGATTCCTTCATGAAGTCATGCACCATGAAGTCGCCCGGCTCCGGGATGTCGGCCAGGCGCCCGGCGATATGCCAGATGCGGGTCCAGAGGTGGTCCCACTCCTTTTGCGCGAAATCGCGGGCGAAATAGCGGTCCCCGGTGATCGGATCGCCGCGCAGATTGGCGGGATCGCGACCGTCGAGCGGCGCCATGACCTCGGCAGGCCTGTTCATGTCGATGCTCTCCCGTCGTCGGTTTGCGGGCCAGTCTGGTGTCGGACGGGCGGCCCGGCACCTGTCACTTGTGCGAGAAAGCGGCTGGCCTATCGCCGCTCGTTAAGCTCTTGCATGGTGCGCGCGGCGAAACGGCGCAGGCGGTCCATCCGCTCTCCGTCCTGTTCGCCGTCTCCGAAGATCGGGCGGTGCAGCAGCATCCCCATGTGCATGGCGCTGGTGAAATCGTGCGCCAGCTTCAGGTTCGCCCAGTCGTCGCGCCACTGGGGGAATGCCTCGATCATCTCGTTGGTCCAGATCTCGTCATAGCGGCGGGCGACCGGGACGAAGATGGTGGCCAGTTCGCCATCGGTCCGCGCGGCAACGGCGAGTTCCAGCCACGCGGCATATTCGCGTGTCTGCACCGAACGCCAGTGTGCCTCGCACGCCAGTTCGATCCTGGGTTCGCCCGAACGGCGGGAAAGCGCGTCCAGATAGTCGTCCAGAAAGCTGCGCATGCGGTGATAGACGGCGTGGTCGAGCACCGCCGCCACCAACGCCATGCGCGAGGGGAAGTGGTGGTGCATCGCCCCGCGCGACACATCGCAGCGGCCGGCGACGGCGGCGGTGGTGAGGCCGGGATAGCCATGTTCGACAAGGCAGTCGACCGCGGCCGAGACCAGCCGTTCACGCATCCGCGCGCTTTTGCGCTGCTGCCATTTCGTCGGCGGCTCGGCATGGATTTCCGGGGCCAGGGCGCCCAGGATGCGGTCCTGAAGGGTCTCGCTGTTCATGGCCTCTCCTTGACGGCAAGGCTGCCTGCCTCAGGCCGTTCGCGCCACCTAGCTTTAGTCGCAGGTGAGGAAGACCGCCGCGTCATACCATAAAACCGGCAGGTGAGTCGGTTTCATTTCGGCCGACCCGCCGGGCCCCCAAGACATGCCGCAAAGGCATGCGGAGGGCGGAGAGGAAGGCAGACCATGACCGAGGCGCAACTGGCGCAGGAATTCGATCTCGCCGCCGAAGTGCGCGATCTTGCCGCGCGGCGTGACATTGCCGAAGCCGCGCACCGCTACATGCGCGGGCTGGACCGGTTGGACGCGGCGCTGCAGCGCCGGGCCTTTCACGACGATGCCGTGGTGGACTGCGGGTTGATGCAGGGCACCGTCGATGAGTTCGTGGCCTTCTGTCAGGACTTTCTGGGCACCATGGAGGCGACGCATCACCTGCTGGGGCAGCACCGCATCGAGGTTTCCGGAGAGACCGCGCGCGGAGAGGCCTATTTCCAGGCGTGGCATGGCGTGCGCGAAGAGGGCGGCGGCGTGCGGGACCTGTTCGTCGCCGGGCGATATCTTGACGAATATGCCTGCCGGAACGGCGAATGGCGCATCACCGCGCGCCTGCTGGTGACCGACTGGGTCAAGGACGATCCCGGCTCGCTCGATTTCTTCGCCGCCAATCCCGGCGTCGTGCGCGGCGGCCGTCGCGGCACCGATCCCAGCCAGATAGGAGCGCGTTCATGAACCTCCAGAGCAAGGTTTCCCGCTATTCGCAGGAATTCGATCCGCCGGTGCGCGGGGACACGATCACGGCGGACCGCTATATCTCCAAGGAGTGGATGGCGGGCGAGATGAAGAACCTCTGGCCCAAGGTATGGCACCTTGGCGGCGTGCTGGCCGATCTGGAGGAGCCGGGCGACGTGATCCGGCACAATCTGGCCAAGGAATCGGTGATCATGGTGCGGCAGGAGGACGGATCGATCCGCGCCTTCTACAACTCCTGCCCGCATCGCGGAAACCGGCTGATCCTGGCCGACGTGACCAGCGTGCCGCGCATCACCTGCGGCTATCACAACTGGACCTACGACTTGGACGGCACGCTTATCAAGGTGCAGGATCCGGACGATTTCGAGGGCGGCAGCCCCTGCGGCAAAGTCCACTTGTCCGAACTGCGCTGCGAGACCTGGGGGCCGTTCGTGTTCTGGTGCATGGACGATGATGTCGCCCCGCTGCACGAATGGCTGGCCCCTTTCCCCGAGCGCCTGGCCGGTTACGGCATCGACAACTGGGTGCGCGTGCTCAATCTTTCGGCCGATTGCGAATTCAACTGGAAGATCATCCGCGACAATTTCAACGAGAGCTACCACCTGCCGACGATCCACCCGGAACTGGCGACCTTCATCAACGACGGGCTGCCGGACACGCTGTTCGAGATGTACCCATCGGGCCACAACTCGATGTGGATGAAGGGCCATCAGGCTACCACCCGCGTCGATTACCACACCACCGAGGTTCCCGCTCCGCTCGACCAGATTGCCCGGGCCTGGGGCATCGATCCGGCGGACTATGCCGGTCATACCGGCGACCTTCGCGCTGCGGTGATCGAGGCGAAGCGGCGGCTGGGGCCTGAGCGGGGCTTCACCAATTACGACCAGATGAGCGACCAGCAACTGGTCGACTATTTCCACTGCACGCTGTTCCCCAACCTGACGCTGACGATGAGCCCGGAACAGTTGCAGGTCCTGCGTACAGAGCCGCATCCTACCGACCCCGAAAAGTGCGTGTTCCAGCACTGGTGCCTCTATCCGCCAATCGCGGGGATGCGAGAGGTGGAGACCCCGCTCGGCACGGTGCCGTTGCGCCATGACGCGGTGGCGCGCCATTCGGTCTATGGCGACGGCGTTTCGGTGGGATTCGTGGCCGATCAGGACCTGTCGATCGGCACCAGCCAGCAGCAGGGCCTCAACTCGCGGGGCTTCAAGGGCTGCATCCTGCCGGGCCAGGAAAAGCGCGTGCAGCGGTTCCACGAACTGCTGAACGACATGGTGCAGCCGCAGGAATGAGCGACTTCGTGCCCGGCGTGCCGGGGCGCCACGTGATGCAGGTGGCGTGGCTGGTCGACGATCTGCACGCCGCCTGCGTGCGCTGGACGCGGACCACGGGGATCGGGCCGTTCCTGACCGTGCCGCATGTCGTGCTGGAGGAGTATCGCTATCGCGGCAAACCGGCCGGGGGCCTCGATTTCTCGGTGGCGATCGCGCAGTGGGGCGGGGTGCAAGTGGAACTGGTGCAGCAGCACTGCAACAACCCGTCGGCCTATCGCGACACCATCGCGAAAGGGCAGGGCGGCTTCCATCACCTTGCCATCTATGCCGACGATTACGATGCCGCTTACGCGCATTACCGCGATCAAGGCTTCGCCGCGGCGGTGGACGGCACCTTCGGCGGGTTCCGCTTCAGCTACATCGATACGAGCACGGCGATCGGCTGCATGATCGAACTGATCGAGGAAAACCCCGCGCAGTCCGATTTCTTCCGTCGCGTGGCCCATGCCGCAGACGGGTGGGACGGCGAGACCGACCCGATACGCCCCGGCTTTCCTGCATAACCTCAGCTCAAGGACCAAAAACCCATGGTGCAATGCCCCATCGACGATCGCCTGGCGATCCAGGACCTGCTGATCGCCTATGCCCATGCGGTGGATAGTCTTCACGACATTGACGGGATTCTCGACGTCTTCGTGGAGGATGCCGTGTTCGACCTTTCCGGCATCGGCTTTCCGGATCTGGAAGGGCACGCCGCGATCGGCCAGTTTTTTGAAAACACGTTCGCGGCGATGACGGCCCATGCGCATTACCTGACCAACTTCGCGATCACCGCTTACGCAGGGGACCGCGCCTCCATCCGTGCCTACGTGATCGGCATGGGCCGGTACAAGGCGGGAGGCGGGATTACCGTTCACGGGCGCTATTACTTTGATGTGGTGCGCACGGCGACGGGGTGGAAGGCCACGCGCTACACGATGGATTTCCTGATCCCGCCTGAGGGGTAAAGGACTTCAATCCCACTCGAACGATCGGTCCGTGGCCGGTGCACCAAGGCTGGCAATCAATAGTTCGTCGCCCCCGCGAAGGCGGGGGCCCCGCTTCCTTCGCGCCTCGCTCGCAGGAACAAGCGGGATCCCCGCCTTCGCGGGGATGACGGGGTTGGTTGGGGAAGGTGCGTGTTGAGCGGTGAGAGGTGCGGGGGGCGAGCGGCCTCAGTGGATCGAGTTCTGGAGCGTGACGCCAAAGATCTCGCTGCGCGGCCAGCCCTCGTCATCATAAACGGGCTCGATCCCCGCGGCCGAATAGAGTTGCACTGCAAAGCCCGTCAGCGTGAATCCACCCAGATGGTCGCGCATCGCCGCATAGGATGAATGCGCGAAGTGGCCCAGCAAGGCGCGTTCGCTCTCCCATTCCTCGTAGACGTGGATCACGCCAGGATCGAGCGGATCGACCGCCCAGTTGTAGGCCACGCAGCCCTCCTCCTCGCGGCTGGCGGTGATGTGCTCGGCGCCACCGCGGATGATCTCGGAGCATAGGGCTTCGTCTCCGGCGAAGCGGAGGGTTCCGGCCACGATGATGCGCATGTGTGGGTCCTTTCAGGCAATCGGCCGGATCGCCGGCGTCTCGTGGATTTCCAGAATTTCGAAGACGTTGCCGAAGAAATCGCGGCAGTAGGTACCGGCATAACCGTGCTTGGTGCCGTCCGCATCGGTTGTGATCGTTGCCAGTTCGGGCGGGGCGTGGACGGTAAGGCCCGCCGCCACGATGCGTTCGTGAACGGCGACAAGATCCTTCACCTGCAGGGCGATATGGGTATAGCCATATTCGTTGACGCCCCGGCGCGGATCCTGCGGCTGCTTCTGCTGCGGGGCGCTGTACTCGAAGCACTCGATCTGCACGTTGCCAAGGCGGCAGAAGAACTGCTCCGCCGCGCTGCCTTCCAGGCCGACGATCTCATCGATGAAGGGATTGTCGGCCCAGCGCAGCGGCTCCACTTCCTCCACGGCGCCCAGGATATCGAGGTAGAAGTGCCGCGCCTTGGCAAGATCGGGCACCGAAACGCCGATGTGATGGACGCCGATCACGCCCGGAAGAGTGGCGCTCATGCCGCTACCGTGCTTTCCGCGCCGACATTGCGCTGCGCCGCGTGCTTGCCCGCCAGATAGCCGAAGACCATGCCCGGCCCCAGCGTGCCGCCCCCGCCGCCGTAGGTCATGCCCATCATCGAAGCCATGGCGTTGCCCGCTGCGTAAAGCCCGTCGATCGGCTTCAGGTCCACATCCAGCACGCGCCCCAGCGTATCGGTCTTGGGCCCACCCTTGGTGCCCAGCGCGCCGGACTTGACCTCGGCGGCATAGTAGGGCCCGCCCTCGATCTTGCCCAGCGTGGCTTCCTTGCGGCCCTTGTTGTCGGGATCGCCCCAGTAGAGGTCGTAATAGCTTTCGCCCCGACCGAAGTCCTCGTCCTTGCCGCTATCGACCATGGCGTTCCAGCGTTCCACCGTGGCCTCCAGCGCCCCTGCCGGAATGCCCAGCTTTTCCGCGAGTTCGGCCAGGGTATCGCCGCGCGCGATCCAGTCGGCGGGTTCGCGCTTGTGTGCGCCGTCGCCCACACCGATCAACTGCGTGTCGAGGAAGCCCCACTTGTCGTAGAAGGCCTGGTTGAACAGGCACCAGGCGGGAAGGTTGGCCCAGGAGCAGGAATTGAGGTCCTGCACATGGAACGCGGCGCCGAAGGCGTTGTAGTTGGCGGCCTCGTTGGTGAAGCGCTTGCCGGTCCTGTTGACCATGATCGTGCCGGGCAGGGTGCGCTCTCCGGTGAAGAGCATGCGGCCCATCTCGTTGAGCGGCGCCTCCACCACCGGCATCCACCACGCCTCGCGCATGGAGGAGAGCATGGCCCCGGCCTTCATCGCCATGCGCAGGCCGTCGCCGGTATTGGTGCGGATCGATACCGGCGAGGTCAGCGGGCCGCGCAGGAAGGCGGCCTTGAACGCCTCGTTGTGCTCGAAACCGCCGGTCGCCAGCACCACGTTGGGCGCGTCGATCACGGTGCCGTCGTCCAGCTCCACGCCCTGGGTCACGCCGTTTTCGATCCGCAGTTCCTTGCCGCCGGTGCCGAGCAGGAATTCCACGCCGCGATCCAGGCAGCCGCGCAGCAGGCGGCCGACGAGGGCATGGCCCAGCCCGCGCTCGTCATTGTCGGCGCGGCGTTTCGCCTCGGCGGGGTCGAGCGGATCGGGCACCGCCTGCGCCAGCGAGGTTTCACCCACGGTGAAATAGACGTGCGGCCAGTAATAGGGGGAAACTTCCACCCGATCGCGCCATTCGCCAAGGTCGCCATAGGGATAGACCGCGCATTCCAGCGTGCGCCCCCCGCGCGATGCCGCGCCGGGCTGTTCGGGGTGATAGTCCGGAAAATCGGGCACGACCATGAACTTCACCGGGGTGCGGTCTTCCAGGAAGGCCACCATCTCGACGCCGCCGTCGATGTAGGCTTCGGCCATCTGCGGCTCGATCAGCCCGTTCGACATCGAGGCGAGGTAGGTCAGCGCCTTGTCGCGGCTGTCTTCCTTGCCGAATGCCTGCTGGTGCGGATTGCAGGGAATCCAGATCTGCCCGCCGGACCAGGCCGAAGTCCCGCCCAGCTTCCCACCCTTTTCGACCACGAGAACCCTGGCGCCGTGTTCGGCAGCCGTCAGGGCAGCGGTCAACCCCGCCGCGCCCGAACCGAGCACGACGAGATCGTATGCCTTGTTGGTCATTCTCTCTCTCCCGATGGCCTCTTCAGGGCCTCATGAAAGTCACACCTGGCTGAACCCTCCGTCCATCACCAGTTCGTCGCAGGTCATGAAGCTCGATGCCTCGCTGGCGAGGAAGACCACGCCGCCTGCCATTTCCTCGGGCTTGCCGAGGCGGCCGATGGGATGGGTGGTGTTCATTGCCGCCAGCGAAGCCTCGCGCGAGGGCGAGGCGCCGAGTTCGACGTAGCGGTCCATGATCGAGGCCAGCATCGGCGTTTCGATCCCGCCGGGATGCACCGAATTGACGCGGATGTTGTACTTCAGCGCGGCGAATTCGGCCCCCAGGCACTTGGACAGCATGCGGATCGCCGCCTTGCTGACGCAATAGGCCGCATTGAACGCCGCGCCGCGAAGGCCGCCGACGCTGGAGAAGTTGATCACCGAGGCGCCGCCCTTGCGCGCCTTGCCGCCGGCCTTGAGCAGGTCCAGCAGGACTTGCGTGCCGATGATCGCGGAATCGACGTTGATCGCGTTGATCCGGTGGAATTCGGAAAGCGGCGTCTCCTCGAACCTGGTGACGATCGAGAAGCCGGCATTGTTCACCAGCACGTCCAGCCGCCCGTAGTTTTCCCGCACCAGCGCCTCCACCGCGCGCCAGTCGGCCTCGCTGGTGACGTCGTGCTTCAGGTAGCGGTCGGCGCCTTCGACGTCCGCCTGGTCCTTGAGGTCGGTGGCGATCACGGTGGCGCCGGCGGCCTTGAGCGCCTTGACGATCTCGCGGCCGATGCCGCCCGCAGCGCCGGTGACGACGGCAACGGTATCGGGAAGGGCGCCGGGTGATGGTGGGGTCATAGTCGGGTTTTCCTTCATGTCTTTGCTGGCGCCTTGCCCGCAGGGGCTTGGACAGCCTCTGCGGAATTGGTAGTACACGACACATAAAACCAGGCGAACGCGCCCGAAATCGGCCTCGGCCCGTCGCAAGCCGCCGCATGCAAGGCATTGGAATGGCTTGCGAAGGAACGCTTCATTGCGCGGTCCACCCGCCGTCCACGACCAGTTCGGCGCCGGTCATGTAGGAACTGTCGGCAGAGGCGAGGAAGAACACCGCGCTCGCCAGTTCGGCAGGATCGGCCAGGCGGCCCATCGGGGTCCTGCTCGACATCAGGTCCACCAGATCCTGCGGCTTTTCGGCGACACCCTTGTCCACCCAGCGCTGGAACCCGTCCTTGAGCAAGGGCGTCATGACGAAGCCGGGATGCAGCGAATTGGCGCGGATCGGCATTTTCTTCTCGGCGAATTCCAGCGCGATGGACTTGGTGAACAGCCGCACCGCGCCCTTGCTGGCGTTGTAGCCGGAGACCTCGCTCATGCCGACGAGGCCCATGATCGAGCTGACATTGACGATCGATGCCCCGCCCGTCACGTCCGCGCCGCTCGCCGCCATCAGCGGCACGAAAGTGCGCACGCCCAGGAACACGCCATCGACATTGATGCTCATGATCCGCCGCCAGCCTTCCAGCGAGGTTTCGGCGACCGGGCCGGTCAGGTCGATCCCGGCATTGTTGATCAGGATGTGCAGCTTGCCGTGCCGCCGGGTGACGGCATCGCGCGTGGCCGCCCAGTCATCCTCGCTGGTGACATTGGCCTGCACATAGCTGGCCGCCTGCCCCAGCCGGCCCAGCGTCTCGCCCACCAGCGCGCTGTCCTGTGCCTCCAGGTCGGTCAGCACCACTTCCGCGCCCTCGGCCAGGAAGCGCTCCACGCAGGCCAGGCCGATGCCGCGCAGGCCGCCCGAAACCAGGGCTATCCGGCCCTTCAGCCGCTGCGAACCCAGATCGTTCATACGCCCATCATCCCTGCCGTGGTCGCCCCGTCGATCACGTATTCGCTGCCCGAGACGAACTGCGATTCGTCCGAGGCGAACCAGGCGACCAGCGCGGCGATCTCCTCCACCCGTGCCATGCGGCCGAGCGGGGACATGCCTTCATAGGCGGCGCGGGTGGCCACGGGATCGCCGGAGGTCTCGATCAGGTTGCGGATCAGCGCCGTCTCCACCACGCCCGGAAGCACGGCGTTGACGCGGATGCGGTACTTGCGGTTGCCCGCATGGACCGCCGCCGACTTCACCAGCGCGACGACCGCCGCCTTCGACACCGAATAGGCAAGGAAATTGCCCATCGCCCGATGCGCGTTCATCGAGGAATTGACGAGGATCGATCCCGTTGCCCCTTCGGGATTGCGGGCCATCAGGCGCATGGCGTGCTGCACGGTCAGCATGGCGCCGGTCTGGTTGACGCCGATGACGTTTTCCCAGCCTTCCAGCGAGATATCCTCCACGCTGCCGTCGCCCTGTTCGGTGCCGGCATTGGCGAAGGCGAAGTCCAACCGGCCGTAGTCGCTGGCGATCCGGGCGGAGAGCGCCTCCCACGCGGCGCCGTCGCGCACGTTGTGGCTGACGAATTCGGCGCCGCTCTCGGTTGAGACCGCGTCGGCGGCGGCACGGTTGGAGCCGGTGAACACCACCCGCGCGCCTTCCGCGCAGAGCCGCTTCACCGCGCCCGCGCCAATGCCCGAGGTGCCTCCGGTGACCAGCGCCACCTTGCCTTCAAGCCGCTTCACGGCATTCTCCCATCTTCTTCGTTGTTGCGAACATGGCCCATCCGCGCCGGGGGGCAACCTATGATTAGAGCAAGGTGACTTCCCCTTTCCGCCGGTCCAGACATGCCCCAAACAGGGAAAAACAAATCAGGTTGGGAGACCTTGGACCAATGGCCGAACGCGACCTCGAATTGGGTTCCACGCTGGGAGAAGACCGCAGCGAGGGCATCAGCTGGGCCGAACTGATGGCGCTGGATTCGCGGGCGGCTCCCGCGATCCTGACCGAAGAGAGCTATAGCTATCGCGGGTCCGACCCGATCCCCGCGCAGCGCTACACCAGCGCCGAATTCGCGCAGCTGGAGCGGGAGCGGATGTGGCCCTACGTCTGGCAGTTCGTGGCGCGCGAGGAAGACCTGCCCGATCCCGGCGACTTCATCGTCTACGAGAATGCCGGTCGCTCCTACCTCGTTTCGCGGCAGGACGATGGATCGATCCGGGCCATGCACAACGTCTGCCTCCATCGCGGCCGCAAGCTGCGGACCGAAGAAGGCCATGCCGACAATTTCGTCTGCCCGTTTCACGGCTTCGCCTGGAAGAAGGACGGCAGCTTCGATTCCATGCCCTGCCAGTGGGATTTCCCCCACCTTGCCGAACAGAACCTTGATCTTCCCGAGGCCGAAGTGGGCCGCTGGGCGGGCTACGTCTTCATTCGCGAGGAGAAGGGCGGGCCCAGCCTGGAAGAGTTCCTTGCCCCGCTGCCCGAGCATTTCAAGCGCTGGCGGCACGAGGAATGCGCCAGCGTCATGCGCGTGGCCAAGGAAGTGCCGGCCAACTGGAAAGTGGTGATGGAGGCCTTCATGGAGGCCTGGCACACCATCGTCACCCACCCGCAGCTGCTGCCGTTCACCGGCGATTCCAACGCCGCCTACTGGACCTGGGGGGACAACGTGAACGTCAACCTCGTCCCCTTCGGCGTGATGAGCCCGCATATCCAGGAAGGGCAGGGCGAGCAGTGGATCGTTGACGAGTTCATCAAGTACAACGGCCGCTCGGGCGACAATTACGAGGGTGAGGCATCCGCCAACCCGATGGCGATCCGGGTGCCGGAGGGCGTCACTGCCCGCGCCGCGCTGGGTGCCGCGATGCGCGCGGCCTATACCGAGAGCACCGGCTACGACCATGCCGAGGCGACCGATGCAGAACTGCTGGATGCGCTGGTCTACAACGTCTTCCCCAATTTCGCGCCCTGGGGCGGCTATATGCCGAACATCGTCTACAACTGGCTGCCCGGAAAGACGCCGGACACTTGCGTGATGGAAGTGCGCGTGCTGGCGCGCATTCCCAAGGGTCAGCCGATCCCGCGCGGCGCGCCGCTGAAGATGCTGCGGCTGGACCAGAAGTGGACCGAAGCGCCCGAACTGGGCATCCTGGGCGACGTGTTCGAGCAGGACATGGACAACCTGCCCTTCGTGCAGGAGGGGCTCCATGCCTCGAAGACCGGCAAGGTGAACCTGGGCAACTATCAGGAAATCCGCATCCGCCAGTTCCAGGATACGCTGATGAAGTACATCAATGGCGAACTGGGTGGCTACAAGGCATGAGCGAAGCCGCCGAAAGCCGCCCGCCGCGCGTCGACTGCGTGCTGATCTGCGGCGGGGTCTGGCATGACATGGACTTTGCCCGGCTGGAACTGCTGAAGCTGCTGGCCGAAGACCCGGCGGTGCGGACCCGCGTGTTCGAGGATTACGAGAACCTCGACGCCATCCGCTCCGCCCATGTGCTGATCACCTATACTTGCGATGTCACGCCCTCGCTGGCGGCGCAGGAGGTGTTGCGCGACTGGTTGAGCGCGGGCGGGCGTTGGTATGCGCTCCATGGCACCAATTCCGTGCTGCGCCTGCTGGCGGACGGACCCCATGCCGGCCTGTGGGACGCGCCACGCTGGGCGCCGCTGTTCATGGACCTGCTGGGCAGCCAGTTCGTCAGCCATCCGCCGATCGCGCCTTACACGGTGACGGTGGCCGATCCCCATCATCCGCTGGTGCAGGGGATCGAGCCGTTCGACACGACCGACGAACTCTATCACATGGAGCGGCACGGCGACCTGCACGTGTTGCTCGAAACCGAATGCACCGAGGAGGGCACCGGCTTCGTCGAGGCGGCCGACGCCATCGGCACGCATCCGGTGATGTACATCAAGAGGCACGGCAAGGGCGCGGTGCTTTACAACACGCTCGGCCACTGTCGGGGACATTACGACTTGCAGCCCATGCTGGATTGGTGGCCGACGGTCGACCGCTGCGCCTGGGATCTACCGGTGTTCTACGAGCTACTGCGCCGGGGGATCAGCTGGATCAAGCAGCGCGAGGGGTGAGGTCGCGCGGAAGAAAGCGGGGCCCCCGCCTGCGCGGGGGCGACGAAGCTTTGTTGGGTCAGGTAGGGTCCATTTCGGACGGGCGGTTACCGCCAGATGGAAATTAGCCCTAGCCAACTCAATCCCCGTCGCCCCCGCGCAGGCGGGGGCCCCGCTTTCTTCTTTCCCCGCCGTTAATTCAACATCCCGAGATACCGATCCAGCGCCGCTTGCGGCCCTTCCGGCCAGCGGGACAGAACCAGCAACCGCTTGTGTCCGGCGCCGATCGCCAGTTCGTCGGTAACGCCCATGCCGCCGTGGAACTGCACCATCTCATGCGCCAGCGTGACCGAGGCTTCGCTGATCCAGGCCCGGGCACCGCTCACCGCCTCGGCAAAGCGGTCATCGCCCCACGATACCAGGGCAAGGTTCAGCAGGGCCCGGCTCTGCTCGATGGCAGCGTACTGAGCGACCATGCGGTGTTGGATCGCCTGGAACGAGCCCAGCGCCGCGCCGAACTGGTCGCGGGTGCGCACATAGTCCAGCGTATCGTGGAACATGCGCTCCATGATGCCCAGCGCTTCGGCGCAGCGGGCGATTGCGGCAACTTGTTGCGCCTCCTCTATCGCGGCAATGCCGCCGTCCAGCCGATGGCTTTCGGCAACCTGTACGCCGTCGAAGGTGAGGGCGACTGCGATGGAGCCGTCGGCCATCGGCCATTCGCGGCGGTAGAGGCCGGGTGCCTCGGCCGGCACCAGAAACAGCGCCACGCCTGTCGCGTCGTCGGGCGTACCGGTCAGGCGCGCGGAGACGATGTAGCCGTCCGCACCGCCCCCGGCGATGCAGTAGGGCTTTGCGCCATCCAGTCGATACCCCCCATTGTCGGCCACTACCTTGGTTTCGACCCAGGTCAGCCCATCGCGCGCGCCCACTTCGGCATGGGCGAGGGCGAGGCGTTTTTCACCGGTGAGCAGTCCGTCCAGCCATTCGTCGCGCAGTGCCTCGGGCGCGGTCCGCGCGAACAGGCGGCCGGCCAGTACCGAAGCCTCGGCCAGCGGTTCCACCACCATGCCGCGGCCCAGCGCCTCGAATATCGTGGCGATGCCGGTGGCATCGAGGTTGAGGCCGCCCAGTTCCTCCGGAAACGGCGCGGCGATCAGGCCCAGTTCACCCAGAAGCGCCCAGTTCTTGCTGGAAAATCCGCTCGGTTCGGCCAGGAAGGCGCGGCGGGTGGTGTGGTCGTAAGTATTGGTGACGAAGCGCTCTGTCAGTGCCTTGAGCATTTCCTCGTCTTCGCTGAGGTCGAAATTCACATCTCTCTCCCGTCTGTCACACGGGTGTAGCACCTGCCGTGGGAGCATCTCCGCTGGGCAAAAGGCTAGGCTGCACAAGCCGTTTTTGGGCTTTCGGACAATTGTGCACCCCGGCGGGACGCGTTACGCTCTGTGCCAAGAGAGGAAAAACATGTCGCTGTTGTCACAGGAAAACATAGACGCCGTGCGCGTGGCTTCCCCGGCCGGTATCCGGCCCGCGGCAGAGGCTCTGCACAAGATCGCCATCGACCTCGGCTACCGCGCCGCGCCCGCGCACGACATTGCCGACAAGCGCACGCCGGTGGATGGAGAGGGCAAGGTGCTGGCCATCGAAGTGTTCGGCTGGGGCGATGACGAGCGTGTGTGGTGGCGCAATTCGCGCATCGCGCTCGATTCCCCGCTGACGACGGCCTGTCGCTTCGAAAGCCAGCCGTTCTGGGCCAATGCGCAAGGTTTTCGGACGCGCGAGCCGAATGCCTACCTGCAATCCATCGACATCGCCAATTTCGAACAGCGCGCCATGACCCGCGCCTGCATCGCCGTGCCCGTTCATCTTCCCTTCGGCCAGATCGGCGCAGTGAGCTTCAACCCGCTGGACAAGGACCGGACCGACCTTTCGGAAGACTTCCTGCGCCTGTCGGACGCGCTGGGGCTCTACGCCCGCACCTTCATCGCGACATACATCCAGGTGATGGGTTCCACCCAGGCGCTGCCGCCGGAATCGCGGCTTTCGAAGCGAGAGGTGGAGTGCCTGCGCTGGGCGGCGATCGGCAAGACCGATCTGGAAATCAGCATGATCATGTCACGCAGCCGCGCAACGGTGCGATTCCACATCCACAACGCCGCGACCAAGCTGAACGCGGTGAACCGCAGCCAAACGGTCTTCAAGGCAGCGCAGTTGGGATATATCTCGCTGCACAACTAGGGGCTGCTCTAAGGCGGTTTGAGCGGGTTCGGACGGCCGCTTTGCGAGATTCTAGCTCGGGAGCGGACGTTTCGGATACGCCAACAAAGCGGACGTGCTCGCCCAGCAAGATAGCGCCTATGATACACCCAAGCATCATTTCACTGAAATGGAAACGAAGCAATTAGAAGGGCGCTCAACGAGGTTCTCGCATGATTAGATTTGGTGGGTTTTATGCTCAAGATGGATCGCGAATCCAGCTGCCTTTAAGAGAAAATCCTCATTTAAGTTCGGTTGTGGCAGCAATTAAATACATTCGAGATTGCGGTGTTATTGGACTTATACACTCGGAGGAAGATATAAAAATTTCGGAGTTGAAAATTCAGATCAGTAACTGCCTGTATATGCCGTACCTAGAGACCATTGTCCCAGATGGGGTGATCGTTAGATCAATCGACAACGATGGAGCGAATTGTGAATTGATGGACTTCATGGGTGAGCGCTATCCGTCTACCAATATTACAAGCGACATCCAATATATAAGCGAAATTTGCGCCGAGTTTATTGATTCTGGAACCGTTTCAAGAATGGTCGTCATCTGAGTCGATCAAATTCAGATTTACCGTTTCCCCCGAAAAAGCCGGCTCTCCGCTGCATTGATACGCCACCGGAAAGCCGACATTTGTTCAGCGCCGGAATTTGATCATGCCGCCCGGCTCGAATTAGAATGTAATCCGGTCCTCCAACATCAGCTTGGCCCCGCGTAGGCCCAACGCCATGGCGGGGGCGTTGGTGTTGCCCGTTACGTGGCCCGGCATCACCGAGCAGTCCGCTACCCGCACGCCGGTCACGCCGTTTACGCGCAGGCGCGGATCGACCACGGCGGCGGGATCGCTGCCCATGCGGCAGGAGCGGATGGCGTGGAGGCCGCAACTGGACAGGCGGCGGAACGCGGTGAGGATGGCCGCGTCGCTGTCGATTTCCGCGCCGGGCACCAGTTCCGCGCCCACCATCTGCCCCAGCGGCGCTTCCGTCATGAACGCGCGCATCTTGCGCACCAGCGCGACGGCGGAGCGGCGATCGTGCTCGGTGGAGAGGAAGTTGTGGCGGATGTCCGCAAGGTCGCCGGAGTTCGGCCCGGTCGCCCGCACCGCGCTCTCGCTGGTGAGGCGCAGGAGCTGGCCGTAGATGGTGACGCCCGGGCGCGGGTCGATCTTGTCTAGCGGGACCGGATCCTTGTCGTCGCCGACCTTGAAGGTGTAGCCGCCAAGGTAGAACTGCGCGTCGGTGCGCCCATCGGGATGGGCGACGTTGCAGAAGGCGCCAACCTCGAACGGCCCAGTGGCGAGCACGCCGTCATGGCGCAGCAGATAGCGCAGCATGGCCATGGCCGCGCCCAGACCGAAGAAGCTGCGGTTGGTGCCGCGCCCGTGCTCCAGCCGGTAGGGAAGCGAGATCGACAGGTGCTCGATCATCCGCTCGCCCACGTCGGGGGAATGGACGAGCGGCGCGATCCCCGCCGCTTTCAGCCGTCCGCTATCGCCGATGCCGGATCGTTGGAGCAGTAGGGGGCTTTCCATCGCGCCGGCGCTCACCACTATTTCGCCTGCGCAGTCGAAGCGCTGCGGGCGGCCGTCGACCACGGTGTCGATCCCCACGGCGCGGGTGCCGTCGAACACGATGCGTTCCGCCAGCGCGCCGGTCACCACCGTCAGGTTCGGCCGCCCGCGCGCCGCCGCCAGATAAGTGCGCGCAGAGGATTCGCGCTGCCCGCCCCGGATATTGTGGCTGTAATAGCCAACGCGCGGACCGGTTGCGGCGTTGAGGTCGTCCACGCGCTGCAGTCCCAGCGCCTGGCCGGATTCGATCATGCGCTCTGCCAGCGGATATTTGAAACAGGCCGGATCGACATGGACGAGGCCGCCGCTGCCGCGCATCGGCGAAGCGCCGGCGGCGTGATCTTCCAGTTCCAGGAACGCCTCGGTCATGCTGGCACCGTTCCAGCCGGTGGCGCCGGCCTCGCTCTCCCACGCGTCATAGTCCGCCGGTTCGCCGCGGCTCCAGATCATGCCGTTGATGGAGGATGAGCCGCCAAGGCCCTTGCCCCGGATCCAGACTTCGCCGCCGCTCTGCTCGTTCGCGCCTTCCTCGCGCGGTTGGGAAACCGGATAGGCCCACATGTGCTCGGGCTTCTTGACCAGCTTGGCCACGCCCTTGGGCAAGGTGACCCAGAAGCTGTCGTTGCTGCCGCCCGCTTCCAGCAGCAGCACTTGCGATCGGCCGTCGGCGCTGAGTCGTTCCGCCATGACGCAGCCGGCCGAACCGGCGCCGACAATGATATAGTCCCAGGCTTTTGCCATCTGTTCGTTCTCCCGCCGTCATGCGTCGCACGAACTGGCACATTGGCTACCCTAGCGTTTTGATGAGTCACAAAGGCGGGGCGGGCGCGCTTAAACCATTCACATCAACGGACTCGAAAGCCGAGAGATGGGGAGAACGATGCGCGCCATTGCCGAAGGCCTGTTTACCGACGAGACGCCGCCCCGGTTGTTGGGCGGCCGCGAACGGGCCACGGGGCGCGTGGTGTTTCCCTGTCCCGCCGGCGATAGCTGCGATCCGGTGCCGCTGGCGCGCGAGGGCAGGCTCTGGTCCTACACCGTGCAGCGCTATCGGCCGAAGACGCCGCCCTATGCAGGGCCGGATGCCTTTGCGCCGTGGATCGTCGCCTATGTCGAGCTGCTGGGCGAAGTGATCGTTGAGGCGCGGCTCGTGGACGTGGATTTAGACGCGGTGCGGATCGGGATGCCGGTGCGCCTCGTGCCTGTGGTGCTCGATCCCGACGCGGCCGAGCCGCTCGCTATTCCCGCCTTCGCGCCGATGGAAGGAGCGCCCGCATGAGTGATGTCTGCATCGTCGGCATCGGCATCCATCCCTTCGGGCGCACCGATGGCCTGTCGGGCGTGGATCAGGGCGTCTTCGCGGTTCGGCAGGCGCTGGCCGACGCGGGCGTAGATTGGCCGCAAGTCCAGTTCGCCTATGGCAGTTCGGATGCTGCCGGGAATCCGGATACCATGGTGGACCGGCTGGGCCTGACGGGCGTGCAGTTCATCAATGTGCGCAACGGCTGCGCAGCGGGCGGATCGGCGCTGTTTTCGGCGCAAATGGCGATCAAGTCGGGCGAGTTCGAGCTTGGCCTTGCGGTCGGGTTCGACAAGCACCCGCGCGGCGCCTTCAACGCGCTGCCCAGCGAATACAACCTGCCGGACTGGTACGGAGAGGCGGGCTACATGGTCACCACCCAGTTCTTCGCGGCGAAGATCATGCGCTACATGCACATGTTCGGCATCTCGAAAGAGACGCTGGCGCGCGTTTCCGAAAAGGCCTTTCGCAACGGCGCCCATGCGCCGCATGCCTGGCGCCGCCAGCCCGTGCCGATCGCGGAGATCCTGGCCGCGCCGCTCGTCTCCGATCCTTATACCAAGTACATGTTCTGCTCGCCCGCCGAGGGCGGCGTGGCGCTTGTCCTCGCCAGCGAGAAGAAGGCGCGTGAACTGGGCAAGCCGCTGGTCCGCCTGAAGGCCGCGACCATGCGCACCCGCCCGCCGCACAGCTTCGAGGTTTTTTCGCCCAGCGTAGACGTAGTGGCGGATGATAGCGTGCCGCGCGGCACTGCCACCCGCATCGCCTCCGCCGATGCCTTCCGGCTCGCCGGGATCGGACCGGGGGACATCGACGTGGCCCAGCTTCAGGATACTGAGGCTGGCGCCGAGGTCATGCACATGGCCGAGAACGGCTTCTGCGCCGATGGCGATCAGGAACGCTGGCTGGCCGAGGGGCGGACCGAGATCGGCGGCGCGCTGCCGGTCAATACCGATGGCGGTTGTCTCGCCTGCGGAGAGCCGATCGGCGCTTCGGGGCTGCGGCAGGTCTACGAAAACGTCGTGCAACTGCGCGGCGACGGTGGTGGCCGTCAGGTGCCCGGCCACAAGCGAGGGGGCGGCCCGAAGACGGCCTACAGCCACGTCTACGGCGCACCCGGGGTATCGGCAGTGACGATTCTGGAACGATAGAACGCATGGATATCGAACTTTCCCCTGCCGACGAAGCCTTCCGCGAGGATGTACGAGCCTTCCTGCGCGATCACTTGCCCGACGCAGTGAAGGCCGGCGCTGCCGCCACGCCTTCGGTCTTTGTCGAGCCGGAGATCGGGCAGGCGTGGAACGCGGTGCTCGATAAGAAGGGCTGGTTGGGCTACCAATGGCCGGTCGAACACGGCGGCACCGGCTGGACGCCGCTGCAGCGCTACCTCTTCGAGAAGGAATGCGCCGCCGCAGGCGCGCCGAACCTGACCGTTCTGGGCCTGAAGCTGCTGGCTCCGGTGCTCTGGACCTTCGGCAGCGCGGAGCAGAAGGCTCGCTACCTGCCGCGTATCCTCTCGGGCGAAGACTACTGGTGTCAGGGCTTTTCGGAGCCCGGTGCGGGGTCCGACCTTGCCAGCCTGAAGACCCGCGCGGTGCGGGACGGCGATCACTACGTGGTCAACGGATCGAAGATCTGGACCACCCATGCCCACCACGCCAACGGCATGTTCACGCTGGTGCGCACCAATCCCGATGTGAAGAAACAGGCGGGCATCTCGTTCCTGCTGATCGACCTGGCCAGCCCCGGCGTTTCGGTGCGACCCATCCTGACGACGGCGGGCGACCATGAGGTCAATCAGGTCTTTCTGGAAGACGTGCGCGTGCCGGTGGAGAACCTTGTCGGCGCAGAGGGCGAGGGCTGGACCATCGCCAAGTTCCTGCTGGAAAACGAGCGCGGTGGATCGTGCCACGCGCCGAAACTGGGTTACGACCTCGCCCAGATCGAGGCTGCTGCCAAAGCGGAAAGCGATGGGCGCGGCGGGGCTCTGGCGGACGGCATCGATTGGCGTCGCCGCATGGCGAAGGCCCGCCTTGGGGTAGAGGCGCTGGAGATGATCGAGCTGAAGATCATTTCGGAGATCGCCAAGGGCCGCAAGCCGGGGCCGCAGACCTCGCTCACCAAGCTGCTGGCGTCCAACTTGCGGCAGGAGATCGATCTTCTGGCGGTGGACCTGTTCGGCATCGCCGGGCTGCAACTGGAAATGTCCCGCCCGCTCTATGGCGACAATGCGCCTGAGCCGCTGCACTCACGCGCCGCGCAAGTGGCTGCCGCGCGCTATCTCAACAGCCGGGCCTGGACGATTTTCGGCGGGACAAACGAGGTGCAGAGCACCATCATCGCCAAGTCAGTCTTGGGCCTTTGAAGAGGAACCGTGAAGACATGCGGACGACAACGGGAGAGGAAGCAGGCATGCAACTGAACCGCGAGGCGCTGACCCGCGCCTATCGGCAGATGAAGCTGATCCGCGAATTCGAGGAGCGCCTTCACGAGGAAATCCAGACCGGCGAGATCGCAGGCTTCACGCATCTCTATTGCGGTCAGGAGGCCGTGGCGGTGGGCGTTTGCGAGCATCTTTCGGAACGGGACAAGATCGTCTCTACCCATCGCGGCCACGGGCACTGCCTGGCCAAGGGCTGCGATGTGACCGGCATGATGAAGGAGATCTGGGGCAGCCAGGAAGGGCTCTGCAACGGCAAGGGCGGATCCATGCACATCGCCGATATCGACAAGGGCATGTTGGGCGCCAACGGCATCGTCGGCGCGGGCGCGCCGATCGCGGTTGGCGCCGCGCTTTCGAACAAGATCGACGGGCCGGACGAGAACGGCAAGCTGGCCGTCTCCATCGCGTTCTCCGGCGACGGCGCCTGCAACCAGGGCACCACATTCGAGGCGATGAACTTGGCCGTCGTCACCAAGGCGCCGGCGATCTTCGTCTTCGAGAACAACCACTATTCCGAGCACACCGGCGATGCCTATGCCGTAGGCACCGCGCAGGACATCGCCAGCCGCGCCGAAGCCTTCGGCATGAAAGTCTGGCGCGCGGACGGAACGGACTTCTTCTCGGTCTTCGACACCTTCGGCGAAGTGCTGGAATTCGTGCGGACGCCCGGCAACGGCCCGGCGGCGGTGGAGTTCGATACCGAGCGCTTCTTCGGCCATTTCGAGGGCGATCCCCAGCGCTATCGCGGCGAGGGAGAGCTGGACCGTATCCGCGCCACCCGCGACTGCCTGCGCAAGTTCCGCGAGAAGGTGACCGGCGCGAAGCTGCTGACCGACGAGGATATCGACGCGGTGGACGCGGATGCGCTTCAGGCGATCGAGGATGCCGTGACGGCATCGCGCGCGGCGGCCCGCCCGACGGCCGAGAACGTCCTTGAAAACGTCTACATCAGCTACTGACGGCGGAGCGAAGCACATGACGAAGATGATGTATCGCGACGCCATACGCGGCACGATATTCCAGGAAATGCAGCGCGATCCGCGCGTCGTCGTGCTGGGCGAGGACGTGGTTGGCGGCATGGGCACGGCCGGCGGGCCGGAGGCGATCGGCGGGATCTGGTCCACTTCCACCGGGCTCTACGACGCCTTCGGGCCGGACCGGGTGATCGACACCCCGATCAGTGAAAGCGCGATCATGGGCGCGGCTGGCGGGCTGGCGCTGGCGGGCAAGCGGCCGGTGGCGGAGATCATGTTCGCGGATTTCATCGGCGTCTGCATGGACCAGCTGTGGAACCAGATCGCCAAGTTCCGCTACATGTTCGGCGGCAAGTCGGTGTGCCCGGCGGTGATCCGCATGCCCTGCGGCGCGGGCTACAACGCCGCCGCGCAGCACAGCCAGATGATCAGCCAGTTCGTGACCTCCATGCCCGGCCTCAAGGTCGTCATGCCCGCGACCCCGGCGGACGCCTGCGGCTTGCTGCGGCAGGCGATCCGGGACGATGATCCGGTGGTCTTCCTGGAGCACAAGTTCCTCTATGCGATGACTGGTGAAGTGCCGGACGATCCGGATTTCGTCGTACCCTTCGGCCATGCACGGCTGGCGCGGGCGGGCGAGGATGTGACGATTGTCGCCTCCGGCATGATGGTGGGCTACGCCGAGACGGCGGCCGACGATCTGGCACAGGACGGCGTCGGCTGCGACGTGATCGACTTGCGCACCACCTCCCCGCTGGACGAGGAAGCGATCCTCGATTCCGTGGAGGCGACCGGGCGGCTGGTGATCGTGGACGAGGCGCCGCCCCGGTGCAGCCTGGCGACAGACATCGCCGCGCTGGTGGCGAACAAGGCGTTCGCCAGCCTGAAGGCGCCGATCGAGATGGTCACCGCGCCGCACACGCCGGTGCCTTTCGCCCGCGAGCTGGAAGGGGCCTATCTGCCCAGCCCCGCAAAAGTCGCTGCCGCCGTCCGCAAGACGCTGGCATACCGGTGAGGGGGGCGCAGTCATGAGCAGAATCCGCGCTTTCACGATGCCCAAGTGGGGCATCGAGATGACCGAAGGGACCATTGCCGAATGGATGGTCAAGGAAGGCGATGCGTTCACGCGCGGCCAGACGCTGTGCCTGATCGAGACCGCCAAGATCACCAACGAGGTGGAGGCCGAATATGACGCTACCTTGCGGCGCATCCTTGTCTCCGGGGGCAGTGAGGCGGAGCCGGTGGGCGCGCTGCTGGCCGTCTTCGACGAGGGGCGGCATTCGGATGACGAGATAGAGGCGTTCATCGCCGCTTTCACGCCGGCCGAGGGCGGCGTGGCGCAAGGCGCGTCGAAAGCCAAGGTGGCGGTTCCCGAGCCGGTCGGCGCTGTCGTCGGGGCGCCCGAACGGGTGCGCGTGCCGATCGAGACCAACCGCCCGATCAGCCCGGAGGCGCTGCGTCTGGCTGAGGAGGAAGGCGTCGATATCGCGGATATCGAGGGTTCCGGCCGTCTGGGGCGGATTACCCATCAGGACGTGGTCAAGGCCATGCGCGGCCCGGCCCAACCGGCACTGAAAGGGACATTGGCGCTACCTGAGGATGACCGGAGCGTCTTCGCCTCCCCGCTGGCCCGCCGGATCGCCGCGCTGCATGGGATTGCGCTGGCGGGCATGAAAGGCACCGGGCCGCGTGGCCGTATTTCCAAGGCGGACGTCCTGGCGCTGGTGCCTGCTCCGGCAAGCTCCGGCTCGCTCACTACCCCCGCTTTCGTGGCGGGCGAAAACCGGCCCGAGATCGTTCCGTTCGACCGCGTCCGCAAGGTCGTTGCCCAGCGGTTGACGCAGGCCAAGCAGGAGATCCCGCACTTCTACTTGCGCCTGTCGGCCCGCGCCGATGCCCTGCTGGACTTGCGCAAGAGCGCCAATCTGGTGCTGGGCTGCAAGGCCTCGGTGAATGACTGGGTGGTCAAGGCCTGCGCCATAGCGCTGGTCCGCCATCCCGAGGTCAACGTGCAGGTTCACGGCACCGATATCTACCGCTTCCCCCATGCCGACGTCTCGATTGCGGTGGCGGGGCCCAAGGGCCTTGTCACCCCGGTGGTGCGGCAAGCCGACCTTATGCGGATCGACCAGCTGGCGGCCGAGACTCGGCGCCTGATCGACAAGGCGCAAGGTCGCGGCTTGGGCATGGAGGACATGGAGGGCGGCACCTTCTCCGTTTCCAACCTGGGCATGTTCGGGATCGAGAACTTCGATGCCATCATCAACCCGCCGCAGGGCGCGATCCTGGCCGTGGGCGCGGCCCAGCGCCAGCCGGTGGAGACGGCGGCTGGCGGCCTGGCGTTCGAAACGCGGATCGCCCTGACCCTTTCGGTAGACCATCGCGCCATCGACGGGGCTGCCGGCGCGCAGTTCCTCCAGACGCTGAAGACATTGATCGAGGAGCCGCAGGGCCTCTTCGCTTGAACAAGGAAAAGCCATGACAAGTCCGGCCAAACCGGGACCGCTCAAAGCGTTGGGGGACGTGATCCAGCTGGCCTACTTCCCCAGCGATTTCGACGCAGCGCTCACTTACTGGATCGAGACCGTGGGCGTCGGCCCGTTCTTCGTGCTGAACGACGTGCGGCTGGGCGAGATGAAGTACAAGGGCCAGCCCACCGACGCGACTTTCTCCATGGCGATCGGCTATTGGGGCGATATCCAGATCGAGCTGATTCGCACGGAGAGTACGGCACCTTCGCTCTACACCGGCGAATATGCGGTGCGCGATCGGCTGCACCATGTCTGCGTCTTCGTGGAGGACATTGCCGAGGCGCGGCGCGCCTGCGCCGAAGCCGGCGCCGAAGTGATCGTGGAAGGCAAAGTGGGAGACGACGGCGAAGTGATCTACGTCGATCCCGGCAAGGGGCCCGGTTTCGTGATCGAATATCTCCAGCCGATGGCCGGATCCGAAGGCCTGTTCGAGATGATGAAGGCCGCCGCGCGCGATTGGGACGGCAGCGATCCGGTGCGGGTGCTGCAATGAGCGCCTCGCCGCTCTCCCCGGACGCAGTGGCCATGGCCGACCGCGTGGAGACCTTTGTGCGCGAAGTCGTGGTGCCGTACGAGCAGGACTCGCGCCGCGATCATCACGGCGCACCGACTGACGAACTGGTCATGGAACTGCGCGAAAAGGCGCGCGCGGCGGGCGTGCTCACCCCGCATATCCGCGCGGACGGCAGCCACCTGACCCAGCGCGAGACGGCCGAAGTGCTGATCCGTTCCGGCCTTTCGCCGCTGGGCCCGCTGGCCTGCAACACCATGGCGCCGGACGAGGGCAATATGTACTTGATCGGCCATGTCGGTTCGCCCGAACTCAAGGCGCGCTTCCTGCAGCCGCTGGTCGAGGGGCGGGGCCGCTCCGCCTTCTTCATGACCGAGCCGGCCGACTGGGGCGGCGCCGGGTCCGATCCATCGATGATGAAGACCACCTGCCGCCGCGATGGCGACCACTGGGTGATTGATGGCCGCAAGACCTTCATTACCGGCGCCAAGGGCGCGATGGTGGGCATCATCATGGCTGCTTCGGCGGAGGAGGACACCAAGGGCGGCGCCTGCATGTTCCTGGTGGACCTGCCCGATCCCGCCATCGTGATCGACGAAGTGCCGAACACCATCGATACTTCGATGCCCGGCGGCCATTCCACCGTGACGATCCGCGAATTGCGCGTCCCCGCAGGCCAGATGCTGGGCCAGCCGGGGGAGGGCTTCAAATATGCGCAAGTCCGCCTTTCACCGGCGCGGTTGTCGCACTGCATGCGCTGGCTGGGCGCCTGCATCCGCGCGCACGAGATCGCGGTGGACTATGCCTGCCGCCGCGAGGCCTTCGGCAAGACCCTGATCGATCATGAAGGCGTGGGCTTCATGCTGGCCGAAAACCGCATCCTGCTGCAGCAGAGCCGGTTGATGATCGACTGGTGCGCCGATGTGCTGGACACCGGATCGCTGGGCACGGTCGAAAGCTCCATGGCGAAAGTCGCGGTCAGCGAGGCACTGATGAAGATCGCCGACAACTGCGTGCAGGTGATGGGCGGCATCGGCGTGACCGATCGCACGATCGTGGAGCAGGTGTTCCGCGAAATCCGCGCCTTCCGCATCTATGACGGGCCGACCGAGGTGCACAAATGGTCGCTGGCCAAGAAGATCAAGCGCGAGTGGAAGCAGGCGCAGGAAGCCTTTCGCGCAGAGCAGGCGGCGTAAGGCCATGTCCGTCGATCTCGCTGCCGACAATTCGGGCACCGTTCCCGTCCGCGAAGGCTATCGCTTCGACGAGGCGGCGCTGGCCCGCTGGATGGCGCAGAATGTGGAGGGGTTCGTCGGGCCGCTCAGGGTGGAGCAGTTCAAGGGCGGCCAGTCTAACCCGACCTATCGCCTGGTTACACCGTCGCGCAGCTATGTCCTGCGCCGCAAGCCGCCGGGCGATCTGCTGCCCGGCGCGCACGCGGTGGATCGGGAGGCGCGGGTGCAGATGGCGCTGGGCGAGGCGGGCTTTCCGGTCGCGCGCATCCACGGGTTGTGCACCGACGATGCCGTGATCGGCACCTGGTTCTACGTCATGGACATGGTGGAGGGCCGCATCTTCTGGGATGCGACCTTCCCGCAAGTCTCGCGCGCGGAGCGGCCTGCCTACTTCGACGCGATGAACGCGACGATGGCGGCCCTGCACGCGATCGATCCGGACAAGGCGGGGCTGGGCGACTATGGCAAGCCGGGCAATTACTTCGCACGCCAGATCGGCCGCTGGACGAAGCAGTATCAGGCCGACGAACTGGCCGGGCGCAATGCGGACATGGACGCGCTGGTGGAAGCGCTGCCGGGCCTGATCCCGCCGGGCGACGAGACTTCGGTGATCCACGGCGATTGCCGCTGCGACAACATGATCTTCCACCCCACCGAGCCGCGCGTGCTGGCAGTGCTGGATTGGGAACTGTCGACGTTGGGCCATCCGCTGGCGGATTTCGCCTACCACACGCTGATGTACCGGATGCCGCCGCAGATCGTGCCGGGCCTGATCGGCGCCGACCTTGCGGCGCTGAACATTCCGTCTGAGCAGGACTACGTTGCCGCCTATTGCGCGCGGACCGGGCGCGACGGCATTCCCGATTACGCGTTCTATGTCGCCTTCAACCTGTTCCGCCTTGCCGCGATCTTCCACGGCATCAAGGGGCGCGTCCTGCGCGGCAATGCTGCCAATGCGCAGGCGGCGACCCGCGCCGAGAGTTTTCCGACGCTGGCCCGCATGGCCCGCGACAGTCTGGAGGGCGGGATCGGGTAGCGGGGCTACTCCGCTGCCGGACCCGCCAGGAACGCGGCGCAGGCCAGATCCTGCACGATCGAGCCGAGCGACTTGTAGACGGTGACTTGCGCGGGCGATTGCCGCCCTTCGTCCAGCCCGGCAAGGATACGGCCGATTTCCGGGCCGACATCCGCCTCGCTGGCGATGCCCATTTCCACCGCGCGCAAGTATTCCGCGCCCTGGGCCAGCACGCCGACGCGGTGGTCGGGAATGAAGCGGCTGCGGCGCACGAGCGCGGGGTCGATCTCCACCGGACCGGCGCGGCTGGAACCCACCGCGTTGACGTGGACGCCATCGGCCACCTGATCGGACAGCAGGATCGGTTCGGCAGCGGCGCTGACGGTGCAGATCACGTCCGCGCCATCCACTGCCGCGGCGACGGTCGCTTTCGCGCTGGTGGCGATGCCGAAATCGCGCTCGATCCGTTCGGCCATCGCGTGCGCCTTGGTCGCGTCGCGCCCCCAGACGGTGATCGCCGCGAACGGGCGGACATGGCGCAGCGCTGCCGCGTGGTGCCACGCCTGATCGCCAGTGCCGAGAATGGCAAGGCGGGTGGCGTCGGGCCGGGCCAGCGCGTCGGTAGCGGCGGCGGTGGCGCAGCCGGTGCGGATGGCGGTGACTTCGCCCGCCTCGATTACGGCGGCAGGCGCGCCGGTTGTGGGATCGAAGGTGACGATCACGCCCTGATGCGAATGCCCGTGCGCCGCCATTGCGGGAAAGACGCTGACGATCTTGGCGCCGAAGCCCGCCCCCGCCAGCGCGCCGGGCATGACGCCGAAGGCATTGCCCTGATCCAGATCGATGATCCCGCGCAGCAATTGCTTGCTGGCCCCGGTGGAGAGCGCGATCATCGCTGCGCGCACAAGGTCGATCCCGGTGCGGTGATCCAGCCTGCGGGCGACTTCCTCGGCGTCGATCAGCCGCATCTCATGCTTCCTTTCGGTTCTCAGGCCCAGATGGATTCGGCGTAGCGCAGGAAGTTCTGGCCCATGATCTTGTCGATCCGCGCCTGCGAATAACCCTTCGCCTTCAGCAGCCCCGCCAGCTTGCGGAACTGGTCCGGCCCGCGCAGGTCGACGACGAAGGGATAGGTATCCGGCCGTTCGCCTGCGGCGCTGATCCCGGCGGCGCGGCGGGCGGCGATCTCCTTGGCGAGCGTCGCCTGATAGGCTTTCAGATCGTCGATCTGCGTCACCGTGCCATCGGTGCCGATGCCCACGTGGTCCTCTCCGCACAAGTTCACGGCATAGTCGATGTGACGCACCACGTCCTCGGCACTGGCGTGGCCGGATGCGTTGAGGAAGGGCATGAAATAGATGCCGATGAAGCCGCCCTTTTCGGCCACCAGCCGCAGTTCGGCGTCGGTCTTGTTACGCGGCAGGTCCGTCACGCCGCGGCAGCCGGTGTGGTTGATCGAGATCGGCGCCTTGGACACGCGGGCCGCCTCAAGGCAGGTCTGCTCGCCGCTGTGCGACAGGTCGACCATGACCTTCGCGGCGTTGAGCCGTTCGACGACCTCGCGCCCGAAGGGCGTCAGCCCGCGATTTTCGGGCGCCATCGATCCGTCGCCCAGCTGGTTCGCCGGGTTGTAGGTCAGCTGGATCACCTTGACGCCCAGGTTGGCGAAAATGTCGACGCGCGAGGCATCGTTGCCCATCATCGCGGCGTTCTGGAAGCCGTAGATCACGCCCACTTTGCCTTCGGCCTTGGCCCGGCGGATGTCGGCGGCGGTGTGGATCTTCAAAAGGCGATCGGGATGGGCGCGCATGGCGGCATCGGTTTCGGCGATCGAGCGCACGCTGAATTCGAAGGGATCCTGCGGCCCCGAAACGTACCCCAGCGTGACGTTGACGGCGGTAAGCCCCGAAGCGCGCGCCTCTTCCAGCACGCGGGGGCTGAACAGCACGGCATCGGCGCCTTCGGGGCCGTTGGGATCGCCCAGACCGCCCAGAGCATTGATGACGATGCCGTTCGCGAGCGGGTCGCCGCCACCGACTGCCGCCGCCATCGCGCGCGGCGCCAGCGCCGCCCCCGTCATCATCGCGCCGCCTGCCATCAGTGCGCGCCGATCAATCTTCATCACCTGCCCCCATTTCCTCTACCGTCACCGGCTTGTAGTCCGCGCGGGCGAATTGTTTGCCGCGCTTCACCGTCATCGCGATGCTGCGCACATTGCCGATGTCCTTGGTGGGATCGGCGGCGAGCACCACGAAGTTCGCAAGCTTGCCCGCCTCAACCGATCCGGTATCCTTCGCCTGCCCGGCCGCCTGCGCGCCCACCAGCGTGGCCGAATGGATCACTTCCAGCGGCGGCATGCCCACGTCATGCGCCAGGAAATCGAGTTCATCGTAAAGCGCGGGCCAGGGGCTGGATACCTCCGCCTCGAAATCGGTGCCGGCCGAAACCGGAACGCCGGCCTTCCACGCCTGCCGCACCAGCCGTGCGGTGGTGGTGCCGGTGCAGCGCAGCGGACGGGTTTCGGGCTTTTCGCGGCGCAGCTTGTCATAGTGCACGAACAGGCCGCCGGTGGCATCGACGATCGTGCCTTTGGCCAGCATCGCCTTGTAGAGCCCGGCGATCACGGGATCGTCGCCCTTCTTCGCCAGCAGGTTCTCGTGGACCGGGGTGTGATCCTCGTAAGAGGCGAGCATCACCGGTTCCAGCTGGTAGGCCAGGTAGCACGCGTGGCTGACCACGTCGACGCCGGCGGCAATCACGTCCGCCGGGCGGGTGGGGAACACCGCGCTGTGGGCCCAGACCATCATGCCCTGCCGGTGCGCCTCTGCCGTCAGCGCGGCGATCAGGTTGGCGGGCAGGTCCGCGTAGATCTTGATCGCGGTGGCGCCGGTGCCGCGTGCCAGGGTGATGGCGGTGGGAATGTCGGTCTTGTCGTCGATCGCCTGCGCCCAGGGGGCGGTGCCGGCCTTGTAGCCCATGCTGACCGCGTTGACGCGCGGATCGCCGAAGAACGGCGGCCCGGCCATCACGGCGGCGGAATAGATGTCCGGCCCCGGAATTTCGCCCACCCGCGATGCGCGCGCCAGTTCGCTGACCGATCGCAAGTCGTCCGCCATGTCACGCACGGACGTCACGCCGCCATAGACCATGCGGCGCAACTCGCCCTGCGCGCGGGCAGGGTTGGGCGGGGTGGCCATGTGGACGTGGGTGTCGATCAGGCCGGGGATCACCCAGCGCCCGGCAAGGTCGACACTGCGCGCCTGTGCGGCGGCAAGCGTGCCGTGCGGGCCGACGGCAACAATGCGCTCGCCTTCGACAAGGATGTCCTGATGCGCGCGCGGCGCGGCGCCGGTGCCGTCGATCACCGTGGCGTCGACATAGAGCACGCGTTGCGGTTCGACGGCGTGGGCGCCAACGGTGAGCAGGGATGTGGCGAATCCGGCGAGGAGCGCGGCTTTACGGAATCTTGCGACCATGCGCGGTGGCTAAGACACCGGACGGGCTTGGCGCAAGCGACCGCCGCACGAAAATTACGACACGGTGGCGGAAAACTTGGCCATGGATGCATCCGGGGGCGGCCGTGACCCGCCCCCGGATGCGCCGGGTCAGGGCCGGTAAGGCGCCTGATCGGGCAGGATCACGTGGTTCGCCTTGGCATAGGCATCCCAGTCTGCGGACAATTCGCGCAGCTTTTCCGGATACTTGTCCGATAGGTCCAGCGTTTCGCCCGGGTCCTTGGCGATCGCGAAGAGGCGCCACTGGCCGTCGCCGATGTCGGTGATCTTCCAATCGCCCTTGCGCAGCGCGCGGCTGCCGAACAGTTCGGTGCCGATCGGCTCGTCCGCGGCGTGGACGACGGCGGCCTTCCCCTCCAGCCAGGGCTTCGCACTCTTGCCGGTGATCGGCAGCACGATGCGGCCTTCGAAGGTGGTGCCGTCGCTGGGAATACCGGCGTAATCCAGCAGGGTGGGCGCGATATCGGCCACGCTGACATAGGCGCCGCCGACGGTCCTGGGATGGGCCAGTCCCTTCCAGTTGACGAAGGCCACCGTGCGCGTGCCGCCTTCGGAGGCATAGGCCTTGGTCAGCCACGAGGGTGCCGTACCCGCCTGCGCCCATTCGGGGCCATAGGTGGCGTAGCTGGTGCCCTTGCCCAGATTGTCGAAGGCGTTGTTGGCCGTCGTCGTGTAGCGCGCCAGCATCTTGGCGCCGGTGGTCTTGGCGTCCAGCGCTTCGGCGCCGTTGTCGGCCAGGAACACGATCACCGTGTTGTCCAGCTCGCCACTGGCGCGCAGTTCATCGATCACGCGGCCGACATTGGCGTCCATGCGGGCGACCATCGCGGCGTAGATTTCCATGTTGCGGGCCGCTTCGCGCTTGTCGGTCACCGAAAGCCCGTCCCAGCCGCCGCGCGGCGCGCGGGGCGTGTGGGCGACGGTGCCCTTGGCGACGAGGCCAAGCTGCTCCTGCCGGGCCAGACGCGCGGCGCGGATCGCCTCGAACCCGGCGTCATAGCGGCCGCGCTGGCGGGCAATGTCCTCATCCGGGGCCTGGATCGGCCAGTGCGGCGCGGTGAAGGTGAGGTAGGCGAAGAACGGCTTGCCCGGCGTGTCCTTGCGGCTGCGCTGCAACTCTTCGATCAGGTTGCCGGCAAAGGCGTCCGACGAATAGAACCCGGCGGGGAGGGAGGGCAGCACTTTGCCGTCGCGCGTGTAGGTCGTGCCCTTGGTGGGGTCGGCTGACTGGTCCAGCCCGAAGTGATTGCCGCCGCCTTGCAGCAGCGCGAAGCTGTACTGGAAGCCGCGCGCGTGGGGATCCTGCTCCGGCTTCAGGCCCAGGTGCCACTTGCCCGAGATGAGCGTGCGGTAGCCACCGGCGGCGAAGCGTTCGGCCAGCGAGGCGACTTCGGGGCGCAGATAGCCTTCGTAACCCTCCTTGTCCTTCTGGTTGGCAGCCATCAGTTCGGCCATGCTGCCCAGCCCGGCAAGGTGGTTGTCGGTGCCCGACAGCAACATGGAGCGGGTGGGAGAGCAGGTGGGCGCGGTGTGGAAACCGGTGAGGCGCAGCCCGTTCAACGCCAGCCGGTCGAGATTGGGGGTGGCGATCTCTCCCCCGAACGCGCCAAGGTCCGACCAGCCAAGGTCGTCCGCCACGATGACGAGGAAGTTCGGCCCCTTCGCGGTGGGAACGGAAGCGGACGCCGGTGCACTGGCCGGCACGCTTTGGGCGGCGGCGGGGGTTGCGGCCGTGGCAAGCAGCGCCGCAGTGAAAGCGGTGGCGCCCAGGAACAGGTGGGAGAGACGTTTGGCGGGCATGGAAAGTCCTTGAAAACTGGCAAAAAAGTCCCGCGCCGCGGCTGGGTAGCGCGGCGCGGGCAAGTGAACGGCCCTACAGGGTTGAGGGATCAGGCCGGTTCGTAACTGGTGGCCTTTTCCTTGCGCGTGGTGCGGCTGTTGCGGCCGTCGATGGCGACGGGCACTTCGCCCGCGATCGTCGCACGGCGCAGGGTGCGGCGCTGCAGGCCGAAGTCGGCAACGGCGCGGTGCTGGGTGGCCTGGTTGTCCCAGAATGCCACGTCACCGGCCTGCCAGCGCCAGCGCACGACGTTTTCGGGACGGGTGATGTGATCCTGCAGGATCGCGAACAGCCGCGCGGAATCGGCCTGGTTCAGGCCGACTATGCGCTTCACGAAGTGGCCCAGCAGCAGGCTGCGCTGGCCCGACACCGGGTGGACGCGTACCAGCGGATGCTCGGTTTCGTAGACGGTCGAGGCGAAGATGTTCTTGTGGTACTTCACCCGTTCCTGCGCGACTTCGTCAGCCTTGGGCGCATTGGCCAGCACTTGCGCATAGTCGTAGTCGTTGGAGTGGACCGCCCAGAGGGTGTTCACCAACTGGCGCAGGCTTTCCGGCAGACCTTCGTAAGCGGTTTCGGTATTGGCCCAGACGGTGTCGCCGCCCGCTTCGGGAATGGTGATCGCGCGCAGGATCGATCCGGCCGGATAGGCATCGGTGAACGTCACGTCGGTATGCCAGCTGGAGGCGGCGTACCCTTCCTTGCTGTCCAGTTCGAGCAGGTAGCGCGAACCTTCCGCCACCGGCACCGTGGGATGGGCGACCGGCGCGCCGAACAGCGATGCGAAGCCTTCGTGGCGATCGTCCGTCAACTCGTGCTGGCCACGGAAGAACACCACCTTGTGGCGGACCAGCGCGTCCTTGATGTGCTGCACGGTTTCGCTGTCGAGATCGCCCGAGAGCGTCACGCCCCGGATTTCGGCGCCGATGGTGCCGGTGATCGGTGCGATGTCGAGCGGGGAATTGGGGTCCTTCGCATTGGCGTAAGTGGCAATCGTGGTCATGGCATTTACTCCTTCGTCGTGGATTTGGGTGTCGTGGATTTCGGTGTTTTTTGCGGGCTATTCAGCGGGTACGAGGACGGCGGCGTAGACATCCTCGCGCGCCTGGATCTGGCGGCGGATTTCGGCGTGGCGCGATGCGTCCAGCGGGAAGCGGGCGACCAGCGCGGCAGCCAGCGTGTGGGCCAGCGTGGGGCCCAGCGCGAAGACCAGCAGCAGGGCGTTCAGCGCTTCGGGCGTGTTGGTCGCGGCCTTGGGATCGAAACCGAAGGCGGAGACCAGCGGCAGGGCGATGCCCAGCGCCAGCGCGCTGCCGACTTTCATCGATACGCTGAACACTGAGTAGTAGAGGCCGACGCGATCCTCGCCGGTTTCGGCGCGGTGAAGGTCGGCCACGTCGGCCACCATCGAACGCAGCATCAGGTTGCCGGAGCCTTGCGAGAGGCCCTGCGCGATGGCCAGGGCCATCATCAGGCCGAAGCGGTCCGGCGTCAGGAACACGAGGCCGAAATTGATCGCGGCCTGCGTCAGTTCGGCCAGTACGGCGGCGCGGCTCTTGCCCAGCAACTGGCCGATGCGGCGCCAGATCGGCCCGGCCAGCACGCCGAACGAATATTGCAGCAGGAAGAAGCCTGCCGCCCATTCGGGCCGCCCGAAATAGATGGTGACGATGAACAGCAGCAGCGCGGTGCGCACGCCTTGCCCTGCGGTGACGGCGGCATCGGCGGCCAGCACGCGCAGCAGCAGGGCATTGCCGAACACCGCCTTCAGCGTCCTGCCCAGCGCGAACGGTTCGGACGCTGCGGATGCTTCGGCTTCGGGCACGGCGGTCAGCGTCAGCAGCAGGCCGGGCACGGCCGTTACCAGCACCAGCACGCCGAACAGCGTCAGCCGCAGCGGACCGTCATCGGGGCGCACCTGATCGGCAAGGGCGGGCAGCAGCAGCGCCAGCACCAGCGCGCTGGACGACAGCAGTGTGAATTGCGAGGCGATGCGCGTGCGTTCGTTGTAATTGCCGCTGATCTCGCCGGACCATGCCAGCAGCGCGGTCTGCGCCGCCGATGCGCCGCAGTAGTAAAGCAGCACGCCCGTGCCGACCCAGCCCAGGCCGATGCCGGCCGGCGGGAAGAACAGCATGGAGGCCCCGGCGATGAACAGCAGGCCGCCGCCCGCGATCCAGGGCCGCCTGCGGCCGAAGCGGCTGCGCGTCCGGTCGCTGAGCGCACCGATCACCGGGTCGAGCAGCGAATTGACGATCTGCCCGATCAGGTAGACCAGCCCCAGCCCGGCCAGCGGGATGCCGTAGTCCCGCGCCAGGATGGCAGGGACGAAGGCGATCACCGGCTGGGCGGCGGCATAGATCGGGATGGACAGCGCGGTGAAGCGGAACAGCCGCCATGCATCCAGCTTGCCGGAGGACAGGGGGCGTCGTCGATTTCGGGCGAAGGACTGATAATGCATGGCGGGGGGCTCCTCTCTCAGACCTCAGAGCTTGGTGCGCAGGGTGGCGCCGAAGGTGCGCGGTTCACCCAGCTGCGCGGTGACGACGCCGGTGTTCGCCCCGCCCAGCGCGACGTAATAGTTCTTGTCGAACAGGTTCTTGGCCCAGATCGAGAAGTCCCAGATGCCGTCGTCGGTGCGGAAACCGATGCGTCCGTTGGCCAGGCCGTAGCCGGGCACTTGCGCCCAGGCCGAGTTCGAGGCCGACGTGTTGTAGTTGGACCGGTAGGCGTAGTCCGCGTGGGCGTAGACCGAGATGTCCTTGCCGCCGAGGTTGGCCAGCGCGTGGTTGAAGTCCGCGCCCACGGTCCAGGCCCACTTGGGCACGCCGGGCAGGCGTTCGCCGGAAAGGTCCTGGATCGCGCCCAGGTCCAGCCGCTCGAACGCCTGCGGGGCGTTCTTGTAGCTGACGTATTTGGCATCGGTGTAGGTGCCGGACGCGTTGAACGAGAGGTAGTCGGTGGCCGTAACCGTCAGGTCGCCCTCGATCCCGCGTGAGCGGACCTTGGGGATGTTGGCGATGTACTGGCGGCTGACCAGCGGATTGGACGGGTCGAGATCGGTGATCGCGGTCTGGTAGTCGCTGATCTCGGTCCAGAACCCGGCGGCGTTGAAGGTGGCGCGACGGTCGAGGAACTGCGACTTCACACCCACTTCGAAGGCATCGACCTTCTCCGGCTTGACCGTCGCGTCGGTGACGCTGGAGGGGAGCTGGGTGAGGTTGAGCCCGCCCGACTTGTTGCCGCGCGAATAGCTGCCATAGACCATGACATCTTGCGCCACCTTCCAGTTCAGCGAGATCAGGCCCGACAGGCTGTTGTCGCTGAACTTGGTCTCGGTGAACGGCACCACTTTGTTGAAGCTGGCGCGAACCGCCAGGATCTGGGCCTGCTGGACGGCAGAGAAACCGGAGATGTCGGCCGCCTGCGCCACCCATTGCTGGTAGACGCCGTCCTTCTGCTCATGCGTGAAACGCAGGCCGCCGGTCAGCGTCAGGGACGGGGTGATGTGCCAGTCCGCCTGGCCGAACCCGGCGATCGTCTTGGTTTGCGGTTCGGAGTAGGAATTGACCTCGTACCCGCTGAGCGCCGCGTTGTTCACGGCGTTGGCGGCGCCCAGGAACCACAGCGGCGCGGCCGAGCCATAGCCGGTGGCGCCATAGCCGCGAATGGTCTGCCAGAAGTAATAGGCGCCCACTACCCAGTCGAACGTGCCATTATCCTTGGAGGCGAGGCGCAGCTCTTGACTGAACTGACGCTGGCGGTTGGCCTGCTGCGCCTTGACGACGACGGGGAGCGAGGTGCTGTCTCCATCGTTGGCCGGATCCCAGTCCCACCAGCGATAGGCGGTGATCGACGTGAGCGAGGCGCCGCCCAGCTTCCAGTCGACCTGACCGGAAACGCCGTAGCCGGCCATGTTCGACTGGTAGTGGCTGTCCGCCTCGCCCACGCGGTCGAACGCGTTGAAGCTGGGCAGGGTATATCCGGGGAAGCGCGCGGCGCGCTGGGCCCAATTGCCGGCGATCGTCGTGCCGTCCGCATAGGTCGTATGCAGCGCGGCGAAGACGTTGAGGACGTAGTCCTGCTTCTGCCGGGCGTAATCACCGATGATGCGGACTTCGAAATCCGGATCGGGGGTGAACAGCAATTGGCCGCGAATGCTCTTGTTCGAATAGTTCTGCGCGCGGGTGTTGGTGGTCTTGTTCCAGAGGAAGCCGTCGTTCTCGCTGATCGCGCCGGACAGGCGCACGGCCAGCAGGTCCTTGACCAGACCGCCCGAAGCGGAGGCGCGGACCTGATAGAAGCCGTAATTGCCGATGCTGGCCTCGGCCGAAAGCTCGGGATCGAACGTCGGCTTGCGCGAGGTGACGTTGATCACGCCCGAAGTGGTGTTCTTGCCGAACAGCGTGCCCTGCGGCCCGCGCAGCACTTCGATGCCCTGCAGGTCGACCAGATCGAACTGCGCCAGGCCGACGCGGCCGTAATAGACGTTGTCGATGTAGAAGCCGACACCGTTTTCCAGCCCGTCGTTGGTCAGCGAGACGTTGGATCCCAGGCCGCGAATGTTGATGTTGGTGTTGCGCGGGTTGAAAGTGATGACCTGAAGGCTGGGCACCTGCTGCTGGATCGATCCCAGCGTGTAGTCGCCCCGGCGTTCCAGCGTTTCCGCAGTGACGACCGAGATGGCCACCGGCACATCCTGCACGTTCTCGTCACGGCGGCGCGATGCGGTGACGATGATCGGAGTGCCGCCATCCGCGCCCGTTTCAACCGCCGCTTCCGCAGGGGCGGCCGTGGCATCATCCTCCGCATGGGCGGGTGCGGCGAACAGCGCTGGGGCGACCAGCGCGGCGGCAAGTGCCAAAGTGCTCGATCGGGCGCTCGTTTTGTGCGGGCCCGTGTTGGAGTTGTCGGCGAAAGCAAGACTGCGGAACATCGAATAGTTTTCCCTGATGATCCGTCCCGCAGGCGTGACGACAAACTGCGGACGGCGATTTCGTTGGATGTGCTGGATCTGTTGGCGAGGCGTGGCCGCCGGGCGGCGACAGCCATCGACGGTGGCGGGACGCGCGCCATTCCAGCCGCCACGCCGCAAGGCGGCCGGAGCTGGCCCTGACGGGCGCGACGGGTCCTTCGCAAAACGCGGATTCAGTGCGTTGCGGGACGTTCATGGGGGACGGCGTGGGGGCTGCGCGCACGGTTGTCCGGCGCGGGTATGCCCTGCTGTCCGATCAGCCCTTCAGGCGTCAGCTTGTGGGAGTGTGGGTCTTCGGCATCGTATCACCTCATCGTTTCGAGAGGGGAACACGAGGCTTGGCGTGGTCGCCCGAGCATCGCGCGCTTTAGCCGTTGGTATCGCGGAGCAAGCTGCATCCCTGTCAAAAGCCGCGGACCGAAAACCCCTTGAACAGCAGGAATCGGTCGGTCACCGATAGCCTGCGGGGTAAACTCAACCTATTAAGTTGAGAAATGGAGGTCAAGCACAAGCTTTCCTTTGTCGGCCAATCGCACAGCTTGCACGGCCAAGTGTGCAAGGCGTTGCCGATCGATGGCCAACGCTAGGCGGCGAACGGCCGGAAGGTTACCTCCAGCGCCGGACAAGGCTTGTCGTGAAAAGGCGCGTAGCCCTGTTGCCAGAACTTCCGGTCCCTTTGGCTGATTTCCAGTGTGTAGCCGGAGGTCCAGCGCAGAGCAGCATCGGTTTCTCCATGGTGCGAAGCGGCGGCACAACCGACAAGATACCAATCGGGCGCCCGCGACGATCGAACCATCACGACGATATTGGGCACGCCGCCAACGACCAGACGCTCGACCTGCGCCACCCGGCGCCCATCAGGGGAAATGCTTCGGGCGATAACGGTACGCTGGGAATCCAGGAACACGGCAGGGGCCATGCCCCAGATCGGCAGGGTGAAACAGGCCGTTCCGGCAATGCCAATGGCCGTGCATATTGCGAGGCTGCGACGCTTCATCGCATTGATAATGCCAGAGTGTTGATAGTCCGCAATCTGGGCGATGGGATTTTCGACCCGGTCGCACACATCAATGCACCGCGCTCTCCAGATGACGCAGCTTGTCCGGGTTGCGGGTCACGTAGATGGCGCGGATCAGGCCGGCTTCGATCAGCAGGGCCGTGGTCTGCAGGATGCCGTCGGGCTCGCGCGTGACGAAGCCGGGGAGGCCGTTGACGAATCCATAGCGCACCAGCGTGGAAGGCGCGCGGCGCAGGCGTTCCAGCGCCTGATGCGCGCGCACCACTTCCACCGCGCCTTCCAGCACGCGCGAAACGGCGGGGCGTTTGCCGCCGCCGTCCGAGTGAAAGCGCACGTCCGCCGCCAACAGTGCGCCCAGATTGGCCAGCCCTTCGCCGCGAGAGGCCTGGAAGAAGGCATCGGCGATCGCCATGCCATGCGCGCGGTCGACGGTGTAGCGCGGCCGCTCCATCCGCACATTTGCGCGGGCGCGGGCGGCCAGTTGGCGACACGCCGCCGGATCTCGGCCGATCGACTGGGCGATGGCATCGAAACTCTCGCCAAACACGTCGTGCAGCAGGAATGCCGCGCGTTCCAGCGGGGAAAGTCGCTCCAGCGCCAGCAGCAAAGGCAGCGTCACGTCCTCCACCGGCTCTTCCTCCACCACCGGTTCGGGCAGCCAGGGGCCGGTGTAGGTTTCGCGCCGCACGCGGGCCGATTTCAGGTGATCGAGGCAGAGCCGGGTGACCACTCGGCGCAGATAGGCGGCGGGTACGTCCACCGCCGTCCGATCCGCCGCCGCCCAGCGGATATAGGCTTCCTGCAAGACATCCTCGGCATCGGCCATCGATCCGAGCATCCGGTAGGCGACGCGCAACAGGCCGGGCCGTTGCGCGTCGAAAAGGGAGGCGGCGCCGTCCGTCACTTCCAGCCCAGTTCCGGCGCGTAGAGGTTGAAGCCCACTGCCAGCCGGTTCCAGCCGTTGATGACGTTGATCATCATGGTCAGCTTCAACTGCTCCTCCTTGTCGAACTGCGCGTCCAGCGCATCGTAGACTGCATCGGGCGCACGCCTGGTGGCAACCTCGGTCAGATGATCGGTCCAGGCCAGTGCGGCCCGCTCGCGGTCGGTATAGCACGGCGCTTCGTGCCAGGCCGCCAGCAGGTGGATGCGCTGCTCGCTCTCGCCCGCCTGCCGCGCCTCAGCGGTGTGCATGTTGAGGCAGTTGGCGCAGCCGTTGATCTGCGAGGCGCGGATCTTCACGAGTTCCAGCAGCGGCTTCTCAAGCCCGCACTCGCCCACCTGCATTGAGAAGGCGTACCAGGCTTTGAACAGCGCGGGGGAAACGGTGTAGATATCGGCACGGGGAGTCATCGCATCGTCCTTTCCTGGGTTCGATGCCGTCATGACGATCCGGGGCGCGGCGATGTGACATGGGCGCCGAAAAAATCTTCGATCACCCTGAAAATGAAGCGGTTTTTATCGCGGCATGCGGATCGCCGGCTCGTCCACCGCCAGTCGCCGGGCGGTGCGCAGCGTCTGGAGTACGAAGAACACGATCAGCAGCAGGCCGATGGAGCCGACGAATACGTCGAACCACGTCAGCACCCCGAACAGCACTGGCTGCGATCCCGCCGCCACCATTGCCAAGGTCAGGCCGATCAGCATGAAGCGCAGCTCGGTAGGGCCGGCATAGGCGTAGGACAGCTTCATCTCGCCCAGCACGCGCACCGCAAGGAAGGCGTGGATCGACAGCAGCAGGTATCCCACCAGCGCGATCAGCGCGACTTCCAGCAGGACGTAGCGGCTGAGCCCGATGCCCACCACCACCAGCGTCGTCGCCAGCCCATCGCAACTGTGATCGAGGAAATAGCCATAGCGCGGCCGCTCGGTCTTGCGGAAGCGCGCCAGGCTGCCGTCCATCGAATCCCCGAACCATTGCACGAAATAGCCGGCGATGGAGATCCACAGCCAGTTGTCGCCCAGATTGCTGGCGCAATAGCCGGCAAAGACCATCAGCGCACCCACCATGCCCACGGCGGTCAGCATGTCCGGCATGACCCAGTTCGGCATCCGCGCGCAGAGCCAGTTGAGCAGGCGGCGTTCGCCCCGCGCCAGCAGGTTCACCTGGATGCGATCGATCGCCCCGGCTTCCATGCCGTTTTCCGCACCGTCTCTGCCTGCCATCATAGTCCTCGTCGAAAGTCGGTGCCGATCTCATGCGCACCGTTTCGCATTTTGCGCGCCCGTGTCGGCTGCTGCTGTGGGCGTATCCACCCCGCGCGGCAACCGGCAATTACCCGTTCCGGTCAGGCTCCGCCGCAATCGCGGACCAGCGCGACGATTTTCCGGGCCGGATCGCGGCCTTGTGGCACGAAGCGGTCGACCTCGCGATAGCCCAGCCGCTCTGCCAGCCGCAGCGAGGGGATATTGGCGGGTGCGATCAGGCAGGCGGTAAGCTTGGCCTGCGTCGCATCGAACCACGCCTGCGCCGCTCGCCCGGCTTCGGACGCATAGCCCCGGCCGTGAAAGCCGGTGCCCAAAGTCCACGAACATCTCGATGGCGGTCTGCGACAGCGGGCCAAGATCGCGCTGGAAATGGGCATAGCCGATCTTGCCGACATAGGCGCCGGATGCCCGCTCGATGATCGAGAACAGGCCGAACGGATAGAGGCTCCAATGTCCGGTGTCGCGCAGGAACCGCGTCCATGCGGCGTCGCGTGCCAGCGGGGCGCCACCGATGTGCGCGGTGACCCCGGCATCCGCGAACATCGCGGCGGAGGGTTCGAAATCGGCCAGGACGGGCGGGCGCAGCAACAGGCGTTCGGTTTCGATCATCGGCGGGACCGTGGCGGCGTCCCGCCGTTCTGACAAGGACTTATGGTGCGGCAACAGGCCGATCCGGGCGCGATGCGGCGATCACTTGCAACAAGGCATCGGCGGCGCGGCTGCGATAGCGTTCGCGGTGGCGCAGGCCGTGGAAGGTGCGGGGGCCAAATTCCAGCGGCGCGGCGTGCAGGGTGCCGGCGGCCAGCGCGGGGGCGACCACCAGAGAGGACAGTACCGCGACGCCGGCACCGGCCTCCACCGCCGTGCGCACGCTCTCGTTCGATGGCAGCACCAGCGCCACGTCCAGCGCGGCGGGATCGACGCTGCGTTCGCGCAGCAGCGCGTCGAGGCTGGATCGCGTGCCCGATCCCGGCTCTCGCATGATCCATCGCGCCCGGCGCAGCCATCGGGCGTCGATCCCGGTTTCGGCGAAGGGCGTGGCGGAAACCAGCACCAGCCGATCCTCCCCCACGGGCCATTGCGCCAGCGCAGGATCCTCGATCCGGCCCTCCACCACGCCAAGATCCGCCTCGCCATCGCGGACGCGGGTAGCCGCCTGATCGGTGTTGCCGATGGAAAGCTCCACGCGCAGGGCCGGGTGGCGGGCCTGGAATTCGGCCAGGATCGGCGGCAGCCAGTAGGCGGCGGTGGTCTGGCTGGCGACAAGGCGCAGGCGGCCACGACGCAATCCGCTCACTTCGTCCAGCACCGTTTCCGCGGCAGCGGCGCGCGCCAGAACGCCGCGCGCCTCGATCAGGAACAGGCGGCCCGCCTCGGTCAGCACCACGCCCCGGCCGACGCGGTCGAACAGCTTGACCGCGTGGCGCTCCTCCAGCGCGGCGATCGCGGCGGAGGCGGCCGATTGGGTGACATGGATGGCGCGCGCGGCCGCGGTCACATGCTCCCGCTCGGCCACGGCGACGAAGATGCGCAACTGTTCAAGGGTCATGCCGGGATCCTAGCGCATTCAATCTGTAATGACGATTGGAATGACAAAATCGATGCGTTGGAATGATTGAAATATCGGCGGTAATGCGGAGGGGAGAAAGGATTTTCCCATGAAAGCCGCTGAAATCCTCCACTTTCACCACGCCGCGTTTCCCCGGGAAAACTTCCGGTCCGTTTTGCCGGGCGTGTTGTTGTGCTGTGCCGTGGCGACCGTGGCCTATGCGCTGGAAGCTGAAGAGCGGGTTCTGGCGGGCCGGGCCTGGCTGGAAAGCCTGGTTCTGGCGATCCTGATCGGCACCGCGCTGCGCAGCCTGTGGGCGCCACATGCTCGATTCAATCATGGAATAGTCTTTAGTTCCAAATATTTACTTGAAATCGCCGTAGTGCTTCTGGGCGCTTCGGTCAGTGGAGCGACGCTGCTGGCGGCGGGCCCGGGCTTGCTTGCGGGCATAGCCGGGGTGGTCGCGGCGGCGCTCTTGCTGGGGTTCGCGATGGGCAGGCTGCTCGGCTTGCCGACGCGCATGGCGCTGCTGGTGGCCTGCGGCAATGCGATCTGCGGCAATTCCGCCATCGCCGCCGTCGCCCCGGTGATCGGCGCCGATAGCGACGACGTTGCCGCCTCCATCGCGTTCACGGCCGTGCTGGGGGTAGCGGTGGTGCTGGGGCTGCCGCTGGCCGGCCTGGCGTTGGGGCTGGGCGGCCATGCCTTCGGCGCCTTTGCCGGGCTGACGGTCTACGCCGTGCCGCAGGTCATTGCCGCCGCCGCGCCGATGGGCCCGGCCGCGGTGCAGACGGGCACGTTGGTCAAGCTGGTGCGCGTGCTGATGCTGGGCCCGGTCTGCCTTGTCCTGTCGCTTGTGACGCGGGGATCGGCAGACGCAGAAGGACCGCAACGCCGGCCGGGGCTGGCCCATCTGGTGCCGTGGTTCATTCTGGGCTTCCTTGCCCTGATGCTGTGTCGCACGCTGGGCCTGATCCCGCAGGCGGCGCTTGCGCCGATGGCGCAGTTGGCGACGGTGCTGACAGTGGTGTCGATGGCTGCGCTGGGGCTGGGCGTGGACTTGCGCACGGTGGCGCAGGCGGGTGGCCGGGTGACGGCCGCCGTCGTCCTTTCCTTGGCCGGGCTGGGCGCGATCAGTCTGGGCCTGCTCCACCTGCTGCACATGGTTTGAGCGGATGGTTGTTTTCTTGCGCAGACAAGACTTGTTCTTGCACGGGCAAGTCTTCCTTCGCCCCGGCGATGGGATAACCACGACTGATCGCTATGGGGCGGCCCGATTACATGGTATCTTCGCAGCAACCACCAAAGAGTGGATTGAGAGGAGAGCCAGTATGGAAGGCTTGGAATCCGTGTTTTGCGTATGCGAATTCCGTACGTTGTGCGCTGCGGTAGCGTGCAGCGGCACATTCGCACTGATGACGATACTACTGCTGACCTGATTTCTCCGCCGCCGCGTCCGGCCCACCCAGGCTGCGCGGGGCGCCCATTTCGACCAGCCGGTCGTTCAGGATTTCGAGAGTCCGCAGGAATGTGGACTGTTGCTCGTCGTCCAGCACCTCAAAGAACTGCGCGATGAAGGCATTCTTGTGAGGTTCCACCTCCCGGATCACTGCCTTGCCCTCTTCCGTCAGGCTGATCCGCTTGGCTCGTCGATCGTTCGGATCCGGGCTGCGCACGGCCAGCCCCTCTCGCTCCAGCGCGTCAATCGCTTCCGTCACCGTACGCGGCGCCTGTCCCAGCACCTCGCAAATGTCGGTGGAGCGCACCGATCCGCCGCGCTCTATCGCCAGCAGCAGTTTTAATTGCGCCAGCGATGCACCCTGCGCGCGCATCCGGTCGTTGAACAGCCGGTGCATGCGCAAGTGCAGGTCGCGCAACTGCTCCATGGATTGCAGGCGAATAGTCATGGCAAGAAATATTGTGGGACCATATGAAATGCCATTGCCATATGCTGCATAGCGGTGCAAGGGCGCATCCATCACTGCTGCGATGCAGCACACAGGTCTGAGCTGCACCGCAGCAACAAGCAACGAGAAGCGATTGATGGCAAACGACGGAATCGATTCGGACGGTCAGCCGGTGAACGACGGCGCAGAGCGTCCTTCCGCGCTCAAGCGGCCCGGCATCCGCCGCGTGCTGTTTCTGGGTGCGGCCGTGGTGGTCATCGGCGTGGGCGCCTGGGTGCTGCATTACGTGACGCGCGGGCAGTATCTGGAAGACACCAACGACGCGTTCATCCAGGCCGATGCGGTTACCGTTTCGCCCCGGATTTCGGGCTATGTCGACGCCGTGCTGGTGGGCGACAACCAGGACGTGAAGGCCGGCCAGCCGCTGGTGAAGATCGACCCGCGCGACTATAACGCGCAGGCCGCCCAGTATCAGGCGCAGATCGACGTGGCCAAGGCCAATGCCGAGAACGTGCGCGCCGGCATCGGCGAGCAGGAAGCCGCGATCGCGCAGGCGCAGGCGCAGCTTGCCTCGGCCGAGGAAGACGCCCGCTATGCCGAGCGCGAGGCTGCCCGTTACGCCCCGCTGGCCGCCAGCGGCGCCGAAACCAAGGAGCATCTGGCCACACTGCGCAATCAGGCCGCCAAGGCCCGCGCCACGGCCGATGCCCAGCGCGCCGCGCTGACGTCCGCCCAGCGCCGCATCGCCGCGTTGAACGCACAAGTGCAGCAGGCGCAGGCGCAGGGCGAAGCCGCCCGCGCGCAACTGGCTTCCGCCCACGTCAATGTCGGGTCCACCACGCTGACCGCCAGTGTCGATGGCCGCATCGGTGATCGCACCGTGCGCGCCGGACAGTTCGTGCAGGCCGGCACCCGCCTGATGTCGGTGGTGCCGCTGTCCAAGCTTTACGTCACGGCGAACTTCAAGGAAACGCAGATCGGTCTGATGCGCCCCGGCCAGCCGGCGATGATCGAGGTGGACGCGCTGAACGGCACCAAGATTCGCGGCCACGTCGAAAGCGTGTCGCCGGGTACCGGTTCGCAGTTCTCGCTGCTGCCGCCGCAGAACGCCACCGGCAACTTCACCAAGATCGTGCAGCGCGTGCCGGTGCGCATCGCCATCGACGCCGGCCCTGAAGCGCGCCGCGTGCTGGTGCCGGGCCTGTCAGTCACCGTCACGGTCGACACGATCGGTGAGAAGGGATCGCAGCAGGCCATTGCCAAGCAGGAGAAGGCCCGCCGGACGGGCGATAAGTGAGCGCGTCAGGAAGCCCTGCGGTGAGCACCGGAATTCCCGTTGCGGCGGCGGAAAAGCCCGCCGACGCGGCCGCGTGGCTGGCCGTGGCGGCCGGCACGCTGGGCGCGCTGATGGCGACGCTGGACGTGTCCATCGTCAACAGCTCGCTCCCCACGATCCAGGGCGAAATCGGCGCCAGCGGCACCGAGGGCACCTGGATCGCGACGGCCTATCTGGTGGCCGAGATCGTCATCATTCCGCTGTCCGGCTGGCTTGAGCGCCTGCTGGGCCTGCGCACGCTGCTGCTGGTGGCATCGGCGCTGTTCACGCTGTTCTCGATGATGTGCGGCCTTTCCACGACGCTGACGATGATGATCATCGGCCGCATCGGGCAGGGCTTCACCGGCGGCGCGCTGATCCCGACAGCCATGACCATCGTGGCCACGCGATTGCCCCGCGCGCAGCAACCGATCGGTAATGCGCTGTTCGGCGCGACCGCGCTGCTGGGGCCGGTGGTGGGCCCGGTGCTGGGCGGCTGGCTGACCGAGAATGTCAGCTGGCACTATGCCTTCTTCCTCAACCTGCCGGTCGGCATCGCACTCGCGACGCTGCTGCTGGTGGCGATCCCGCACCAGAAGGCGCACCTGAACCTGATCCGCGAGGCGGACTGGCTGGGCATCCTTGGCCTTGCCCTTGGGCTTGGCGGGCTGACCGTGGTGCTGGAGGAAGGCGAGCGGGAGCAGTGGTTCTCCTCCCACCTGATCCTGATGCTGACGGCGGTTTCGATCCTGGGTCTGGTCCTGCTGGGGCTGGGGCAGGTGATATCGAAGAAGCCGGTGATCAAGCTGAAGCTGTTGCTGGACCGGCAGTTCGGCAGCGTCGTCGCCATGGTGACCGTGGTCGGCATGGTGATCTACGGCACGTCCTACGTGATCCCGCAGTTCCTTTCGCAGATCGCCGGTTACAACTCGCTGCAATCGGGGCAGGTGGTGATGCTTTCGGGCATTCCCGTCATGCTGATGATGCCGATTACCCCGTGGCTGATCCGCAATGTCGACATCCGCCTTTCGGTCTGTTTCGGCCTTTCGATCCTGGCGCTCAGCGCCTGGCTGGAAACGGACATCACCCCGCTTTCGGACGGCAAGGACTTCGTAGACAGCCAGCTTCTGCGCGGCATGGGCACGGTGTTCTGCATGATGTTCCTGAACCAGGCGGCGATCCGTTCGGTGCCGAAGGAAGAGGCAGGCGATGCTTCCGGCCTCTACAACGCGGCGCGCAACCTGGGCGGTTCTTTCGCGCTGGCCGGCATCGCGGTGATCCAGGACCAGCGCCTGTGGCTGCACGCGCGCCGGCTGGAAGAAACGCTCAACGCCAACTCGGTCTCCGTGCAGGATTACGTCTCTGCTCAAGGCGCCGGGGTGCTGCGATCGCTGGAAGCAACGATCCAGATGCAGGCGCTGACGATGACTTATGCGGACATGTTCTGGATGATGTCGGTGGGCATCGTCTTCGTCATCCCGCTCACGCTGTTCCTGCGCCCGCTTCCGAAGAATGCGCCGCTGGCGACCGGACATTGAGGAAAACCATGCGTTCCTACCTTCTTCTTCCCCTGCTTGCCGGCACCGCGCTTGCAGGCTGCACGGTTGGCCCCAACTATGCCGGCCCGCCCAAGACCGCGGCCGACGGCAATGCCGCCTTCGTGCGCGCTGATGCAGGCAGCGTCACCAACGCGCCGCCGGTCGCCGAATGGTGGAAGCCGCTGGGCGATCCGCTGCTGGATGACCTGATCGCTAAGGCCCTGGCCGACAATACCGACGTTCAGGCGGGCGAGGCGAAGCTGCGTCAGGCGCAGGCCACTCTAGGTGAGGAGCGGGCCAACCTTGGGCCCAAGGCCAGCGCCTCTGCGCTCTATGCCCACGCGCACGTGCCCGGTGTCGCGTTCGGCCAGAGCGACAGCAGCGATTCCAGCGGTTCGGGATCGGACAGCAGCGGCGGCAGCAGCGGTACCGACCTCAATCTGTTCAACGTCGGCGTCAATGCCAGCTGGGAAATAGACCTGTTCGGCGGCCAGCGCCGTGCGATCGAGGCGGCCCGTGCCACCATGGAAGGCGCGCAGGCCAGCCTTTCCGACGTGCAGGTCAGCATTTCCGCCAGCGTCGCGCAGAATTACCTGAACTTGCGCGATCGCCAGCAGCGGATCGTGCTGGGCGAACAGTCGATCGCCTTGCAGGAAGACGTGCTGGCGCTGACCCGCCAACGGTTCCAGAGCGGCACGGCCACGGCGATGGAAGTCGCGCAGATCGAGGGGCAGTTGGCCTCCACCCGCGCGCAGATCGCCCCGCTTTCGGCCGAGCGTGACGCCTACCTCAACGCGCTGGCGGTGCTGACCGGGCAGGCGCCGGGCGCGCTGGACGCCAGCCTTGCCCCGGCGGGTGAACTGCCGCTGCCGCCCGCTTCGGTGCCGGTGGGCGATCCGGCGCAATTGATCGCGCATCGCCCCGATATCCGGCAGGCCGAGCGCACCTTGGCGGCGGACACGGCCAAGATCGGCCAGTCGGAGGCGGCGCGTTTCCCGCATCTTTCGTTCATGGGGCTGATCGGCATCGGCGGCACCAAGATCAGCGATCTGGGCAAGCTGGACGATTTCACTGCGCTGGCCGCGCCGCAGCTGAGCTGGAGCTTCCTGGATTTCGGCCGGAACAAGGCCAAGGTCCATCAGGCCGAAGCCGTGCGGGACGAGGCGGAGGCCCGCTATCGCGGCACCGTGCTTTCGGCGCTGCGCGATGCGGAAGACTCGCTCGCGCGGTTCCGCGAGCGCCGCGTCACCGTGGCGGCACTCGCCCGCACGCGGGAGAAGGCGGCACTGGCGGAAAGCCTGACGGCGCAGCGCTTCCAGTCGGGCACCGTGACCAAGATCGCGCTGCTGAACGCGCGGAACGACCTGAACACAGCGGACCAGAACCTGGTGCAGGCCCGCGCGGCGCTGACCGGCGACTACGTTTCGATCCAGAAGTCGCTCGGCCTTGCTTGGAAGTAGGGGCGTGGAAGTCAGCGCCGCTTAGCTGAAGCTGGGGCAGGGCTCGGGGCGGGCCCTGCCGAAGCCGGCCATGAAGACGAAGGCGGCCAGCACGCCGAACAGGCCGGCGATCATGAAGGCCGGGGTATAGGTTCCCGCCGTCTCGCGGATCACGCCGGCGCCAAAGGCCGCTGTGGAGGCACCGATCTGGTGCGCCACGAAAATCCAGCCGAACACGATCGGCCCATCGCGTTCACCGAAGGTGCTGTTGGCCAGCTTCACCGTCGGCGGCACCGTGGCGATCCAGTCCAGCCCGTAGAACACCGCAAAGATCGTCAGGCTGACCGCGCCGAAATCGATGAACGGCAGCGCCACCAGCGAAAGTCCGCGCAAACCGTAATAGACCGCCAGCAGCCGGCGCGGGTCGTAGCGGTCGGTTAGCCAGCCCGATGCGGTGGTGCCGAACAGGTCGAAGAAACCCATCATCGACAGCACGCCGGCCGCCGCGACCGGGGCGATGCCATGGTCGCCGCAAAAGGCGATCATGTGGGTGCCGACAAGGCCATTGGTGGTCAGGCCGCAGACGAAGAAGCTGCCCGCCAGCAGCCAGAACATCGGCTGGCGCGACGCGCGCATCAGCGCCTCTATCGCCAGCCAGGGCGTTGCCGCCTGCTTCATCGGCGGGGCAGGAGGCGTATCGGCGCTTTCGCCGAAGCGACGTACGCCGCGGCTTTCCGGCCGTTCGGGTACGAAAAGGGCCACCAGCGGGATCAACGCCACGCAGGCCAGGCTGACCGCCAGCGCCACCGGCTTCCACGCGCCGCCCTGCGACAGCCAGGCCAGCACGGGCAGGAAGATCAACGATCCGGTGGCGGTGCTGGCGCTCAGCAGGCCCATCACCAGCCCCTGCCGCGTCGCGAACCAGCGATTGACCACCGCCGCGCCCAGCACGGAAGCGACCGCGCCCGAACCGACGCCCGACACCACGCCCCAACTCAAGACGTAATGCCATGGCTCGGTCATCCAGCGGCTGGCGAAGGTGGCCACGGCCATCAGGGCCAGTCCGGCCAGCATCGTGCGCTTGATCCCCACGCTCATCATCAGCGCCGCCGCGAAGGGGCCGACAAGGCCGTAGAGCAGGATGCCCAGCGCCGCACCGGCAGAGATCGTCGCGCGGTCCCACCCGAAGTGCAGTTCCAGCGGCATCATCATCACGCCGGGGGCCGATCGCAGCCCGGCCGAGGCCAGCAGGGCGAAGAAGGTGACGGCAACCACGATCCATGCGGGATGAAGGCGGCTGGAAGTCTGGGACATCGGGAGCGATCCTTTGCGAAACGGCCGCAAATCTACCGCCATGCGGGCGCCGATCCGAACGAGAAAGTTTGGCTGCGGATGTGACGCAAAGTAACGGGTCGTCCGCGCGGCAGCCTCTCATGACCAATTGCACGACTGGGGACAAGGTTTGGCCGTGGCGTCATTGTCTCTGATGCGGCGACAATCTGTGGCCGGCGACGCGGCTTACGGGAACACGCGATCGCCGGTAGACGCAGCGCCGCAGCAACAACCGAGAATGCAGGAACACGCAATGGCGACCGAGCATGACGCCAACCGGAACGATCAGGCAAACCTGTTCAGCGCGCAGGAATGCAGCGTATTGGCGCTGGCGGCGCGGGACCCTGCCGGGTCGATCGCGTTCGACAAGAAGCGCACGCGCGGCTGGCGCGCCTTCGTGTTCGGCAAGCCATACAACTACTGCCTGGCCAACGATAAGCTGGAAGTGCTGCGGGTAACCGCCGTATTGCTTCGCGGCGGCCACTTCCCGGCCGAACAGTTCTATCGCTTTCGCCTGGCCGGCTATTCGCGTGATCAGTTCGATGCCATCGCGGCCCACTACGCGCCGGCTTCGGCGCTGTCGGCCGCGACATTCGATTTGCCGGATTACGCTGAACCCTACGCCGAAGCGGCCTGACCGGCCCTTACCCCATTGCCCGCCTTGCCACGGGGCCCGCGCATGATCTGCGCTGGGCCCTGTAATCGTTTGAAAAATATATAAAATATACGAACTAACGTCGTTGATATCGATTGCACCGGCCGTCCCGCCAGGACCGCCCTTAAACCGTGCACAATCCGACAAACCGTGAAAAAATCGCGCTCCGGCATCCGTAATGGCCGGTATTCCTCTAGAATTTGGATAGGCCTCCCCCCGCGCCGAACCCGTCGCACCCACGGCCCCAAATCCAGAGGAAGCGATGCGCCAAGTCATAGCTGTTCCGAATTCCGTAACCGTGCGTTCCGCGCATGCATTCAAGCAGGCAATTCTTGCCGGGTACGAAGCGGAGCAAGACACTGATCTTGATTTGTCTGAATTAGACGAAGTCGATCTTGCATTTGTCGAAATCATTTACGCCGCGCGCGACCAATGGGCACGCGCGGGCCGTGAACTGCGCCTGGCGCATCCCGCCGGAGGCTCCGTTGTCGCCCTGCTCGAACGCGCGGGCTTCCTGACGGACCTTACCCCCCAGGACACCGAATTCTGGTTTCACGGAGAACTTCCGCAATGAATGCCTCTATCCTCACCGTCGACGATTCCCCCAGCCTGCGCATGGCGATCCGCATCGCGCTGATCGGCGCCGGCTATGACGTGACCGAAGCCGGCGACGGCGTTGAGGGCTTGGCCGCAGCAGGCGCGAAGCGGTTCGACCTGATCATCACCGATCTCAACATGCCCAACATGGATGGGCTGACGATGATCCGCGAACTGCGCAAGGCGCCGGAACAGGCCGGCGTGCCGATCATCTTCCTGACCACCGAAAGCGACGACGCGATGAAGCAGCAGGCCAAGGCGGCCGGCGCGACCGGCTGGCTGGTGAAGCCCTTCGTGCCCGAACAGCTCATCAAGGTTTCGCGCAAGGTGCTGGGCCGGTGAGCACGCAGGACCCGGTCGCGGCGTTCCGCGTCGAGGCGGGCGAACTGCTGGACCAGATCGAGCACGGGCTGCTCGACCTTGGCCACCGGCTGGACGACCGTGCGCTGATCGACGAAGTGTTCCGGGGGCTGCACACGCTCAAGGGTTCCGGTGCGATGTTCGGCTTCGACGCGCTGGCCCAGTTCACTCACCATTGCGAGACTGCGTTTGATCGCGTGCGCAAGGGGTTGGCCCCGGCGACGCAGGAATTGGTGGCGGTGATCCTGTCCGCGCGCGATCACATGCGCGCGTTGATCGAAGGGGACGGCGCCGATCTGCAAAGCGGGGCGCTGGAAGCCACCGGCGCGGCTATCCTTGAACAGCTGCAGGCCGCGATCGACGGGGCAGGGGGCGTTGCGCCCGCACTCGTTGCCGTTGCTGCGCCTGCAGCCGTCTCCGCCGCTCCGGCCGCATCGACGCTGGGCTGGCGACTGTTCTTCCGCCTGCCCGCCGATGCGATGGCCAACGGCACCAACCCGCTGATGCTGCTGGATGAGCTGCGCGATCTGGGTGAGTGCCGGGTCGTCGCGCGCACCGATGGCATTCCCTCGTTGACCGACCTTGTGCCCACCGAATGCCACATCGGCTGGGACGTCGAATTGCGCGGCGACATCTCGCGCGACGATATCGACGATGTCTTCATCTTCGTGATGGACGACATGGAACTGACCATCGAACCGCTGGAAGCCGATGCCGTGGATACGGCATCGGTGCCCGCGGCGGAGGCCGTCCCGGTGAACGCGGAAGTTCCAGCCGCGGCGCCGGCTGCGTCGGCCCCTGCCGGCAATCAGGCTCCTGCTACCTCTGGCACCAAGCCTGCCAGCGGCGAAAGCGTGCGCGTTCCGGCCGAGCGGCTGGACGAGCTGATGGACCGCGTGGGTGAACTGGTGATCGTGCAGAGCCGCCTTTCGCAGCTCGCCAGCGGCCATGGCTCGGCCGTGGGCAGCGAACTGGCGCTGCGCTCCATCTCCGAGGAAATCGAACGGCTTGCGGGCGAACTGCGCGACACCATGATGGTGCTGCGCATGGTGCCGGTCGCCAGCCTGTTCAGCCGCTTCCGCCGCCTGGTCCACGATCTTGCGCGCGAAACCGGCAAGACCATCGAACTATCGACTGAGGGTGAGACCACGGAAGTCGACAAGACCATGATCGAACGTCTGGCCGATCCGATGGTCCACCTGATCCGCAATGCCTGCGATCACGGGCTGGAAACGCCCGAGGATCGCCTTGCCGCCGGCAAGCCGGCCGCCGGGCAGGTCCACTTGTCCGCACATCAGGCGGGTGGCGAAGTGCTGATCACCATCCGCGACGACGGCCGCGGCATCGACCGCGCCCGCGTGCGCGCCAAGGCGGAATCGCAGGGGCTGATCCAGCCCGGCCAGTCGATTTCCGACCACGACCTGCTGCAGATGATCTTCCATCCCGGCTTCTCTACGGCGGCGCAAGTCACCAACCTGTCCGGCCGCGGCGTCGGCATGGACGTGGTGAAGCGCACGATCGAAAGCCTGCGCGGCGCGATCGACATCACTTCGGCGCCCGGCGAAGGCTCCACCGTGGTGCTGCGCATCCCGCTGACGCTGGCGATCATCGACGGTCTGCTCGTCCGCGTGGGTGAGGGGCGCTATGTGATCCCGCTGGGCGCGGTGGAGGAATGCCTCGAACTCAGCCTTGAGGAAGACCTGCGTTCGCGCGGTCGCAGCTTCATCACCTTGCGCGATCGGCTGGTGCCGTTCCTGCGCCTGCGCGAGATATTCGACACCGGCACGCGGCCCGATCCGCACCAGAAGATCGTCGTCATCGCCACCGGCACGGAGCGTGTCGGCCTGGTGGTGGACCAGATCATCGGCAGCCACCAGACCGTCATCAAGTCGATGTCCCCGCTGCACCGCGACGTCGCGACCTTTGCCGGCGCCACGATCCTGGGTGATGGCGGTGTCGCGCTGATCCTCGACGTCGCGCAGCTCGTCATGCTCGGCCAGAACCAGGAGGAGCGGCTTCGCGCCGCCGGATAAGCACGATGTCCGAACAAGCAACCGCAACGCAGTGGGATGCCGAAGGCAATCTCGAAGTGCTGACCTTCAATCTGGGTGAGGAAACTTTCGCGCTGGAAGCCATGCTGGTCCGCGAGATTCTGGACCTGCTGCCCGAAACCCGCGTGCCCGGTGCGGCGCCGCTGCTGGGCAGCGTGGTCAATTTTCGCGGCAAGATCATCCCGATTGCCGACCTGCGACTGGCTTTCGCCATGCCGGCGGCCGAGGCGACCGTCGACAGCCGCATCGTCGTGATCGAGACGGAAGCGGAAGGCGAGACGTTCCAGATCGGCATCCGCACCGACAAGGTGCACGAAGTGGCAACGCTACAGCGCGCCGCCAGCGAGGAGCCGCCCGCCGTCGGCATGCGCTGGCGCCGTGATTTCGTACGCGAACTGGTTCGCAGGCAGGACGGCGTGGTCGTCCTGCCCGATCTGGCCGCGATCTTCCGTTCACTGGTCGGCAGCGCGGAATCCGCCGCCGCCCAGTCATCCACACTCCACTGAGCCGGGGGGCATCATGCGCGCGACCATCAAGCTGAAGCTGGGGGGCACTTTCGTGCTCCTGCTGATCATCATGACCGCAACGATCGTGGTGGGCATTTCCCGCCTGACGATCCTTAATGACGCCATCGGCAGTCTCGTCACCGGCCCTGCCAAGCAGCTGGACCGCGCCCGCAGCATCGACGGCGGCGTCAGCATGATGGTGCGTGCGGAAAAGAACCTGACGCTGACGGACGATCCCGCCACTCGCCGCGATCTCGAAACGGAGATCGATACCTGGCGCGGCAAGATCGAGCAGACCGTGGAGCAGGGCAATGCCGCCGCTTCGGCCGACACGCGTGCGTCGTGGTCCAAGCTGCGTGATCAGTGGAATGCGTTCAAGCCGGTGAACGCGCAAGTCGCGACGCTCAGCACGACGGATCGTTCCGCTGCGGTGACGTTGACCATGGGTGAATCGCGCGACCGTGCCCATGCGGTGACGGCGATCGTCGAGGAACTGGTGCAGGTCGAACAGCAGACCATGGCCAAGGCCGACGATGATACCGAAGTGACCTATGATTCCGCACGGACACTGATGATCGCCATGGGTGTCGTCGCCGTCCTGATCACGGTGGCTGCGGCCGCCTATCTGGCGCTGCTGATCTCTCGCGGGCTGAAATCGGCCGGCGATGCGATGAGCCAGGTGGCCGACGGCGACCTGACCCGCACGGTCGAGGTGAAGTCGAACGACGAAATCAGCGATCTGCTGGGTCATGTGAACACGATGATAGAGCGTCTGCGCGGCGTGGTGGGCGACGCCACCGTTGCGGCGGAGAACGTGTCCACCGGCAGCCAGGAACTTTCGGCCAATTCCGAGCAGGTGTCGCAAGGCGCGACCGAGCAGGCCGCCGCTGCCGAACAGGCTTCGGCGTCGATGGAAGAGATGGCCGCCAACATCAAGCAGAACGCCGACAATGCCGCGCAGACCGAGAAGATCGCGCGCCAGTCCTCCAAGGATGCCGAAAGCAGCGGCGTGGCCGTGGACCGCGCGGTGGGCGCGATGCGCACGATTGCCGAGAAGATCGGTATCGTTCAGGAAATCGCCCGCCAGACCGACCTGCTGGCCCTGAACGCGGCGGTGGAAGCCGCGCGCGCGGGTGAGCATGGCCGTGGCTTCGCGGTGGTCGCTTCCGAAGTGCGCAAGCTGGCCGAACGCAGCCAGCAGGCATCGGCAGAGATCAGCGCCGTCTCCACCGAAACGGTGCAGGCCGCCGCCGAAGCGGGGGAGATGCTGTCGAAGCTGGTGCCCGATATTCGCCGCACGGCCGAACTCGTCTCCGAAATCAGCGTGGCCTGCCGCGAACAGGACATCGGCGCCTCGCAGATCAACGAGGCGATCCAGCAGCTCGATCAGGTGACCCAGCAGAACGCCGGCGCCTCCGAGCAGATTTCGACAACCTCCGAAGAACTCGCCGCGCAGGCGGAAGAGCTTCAGGCCTCGATCGCCTACTTCCGCGTGACCGACGCGCCGGTACGCCGCAAGACGCCGGCAATCGCGGCCCGCCCGGCCACGGCTCCCGCGCGCAAGATGGCGCAGCCGGTCCGCTCGGCCCGTTCGCTGTCCGTCGCCGATCAGCAGGCCCGCGCCCGTGGCTTCGCGCTCGATCTCTCTACCGGCGGTCCGGATAGCGAGGACGACGCCTTCAGCACGAACGCGGCCTGATCCGCACCGATTTTCCGTTTCCCCCCATTCGGGTTTGCAAGGTTACCTTACCCATGCGTGCAACCATAAAAATGAAGCTGGGCGTCACGTTCGGCATAATCCTGCTGCTGCTGGCAGTCGTCGTCGGCGTCAGCCTTACCCGTCTCAGCACCCTGAACACGGCGGTCTCCGACCTGATTGCCGGCCCCGCCGCGCGTCTGGACCGGGCGCAGCAGGTGCAGGTGGTGTTCGGCACGCTGTCGCGCAACGAGCGCAGCATGACGATGACGAACGACCCGTCGCAGATGAAAGAGTTCGATGACAAGGTGACGCGCGCCCTCACCGAATTCGACCGTCTGGTCGAAGAGGGCGAGGCGGCGGCCACGCCCGGCACGCGCCAGACCTGGCGGGACATGCGCGCCGCGCTCGACAACTTCAAGCCGATGGATACGCGCATCCGCGATCTGGCGCGCGCGAACCAGAATGACGAGGCCGCCCGATTGGCGCTTGGCCCGGCACGTGCGGTGCTGGACCGTGTCAACAAGCAGGCCGACGTGCTTGTCGACCGTGCGCGTGACGACATGAAGCAGGTGGATGCGGATACCGACGCGCTCTACGCCTCTGCCCGCTATACGCTGCTGACCGTTGCTGCGATCGCCATTCTGGGCGCGCTGGCCGGCGGTATCTGGATCTCGCTGATCGTCTCGCGCGGTCTGGGCCGCGTCAGCACGGTGATCAACGCGGTGGCCATCGGCGACCTCGATCAGGACGTGGAAGTCACCTCGAACGACGAGATCAAGGATCTGGTCGATACCGTCAACAAGATGACCGCCAATTTGCGCGTCAGCGCTGCCCTGGCCGACAAGATCGCCGATGGCGACCTGACCGTATCGCACAAGCCGCTGTCCGATGAGGACAAGCTGGGCCATGCCCTCGTTCGCATGATCGAGCGTCTGCGCGGCGTGGTGGGCGATGCTACCGTTGCGGCCAACAATGTGGCGAGCGGCAGCCAGGAACTCTCCTCCACCTCCGAACAGGTTTCGCAGGGCGCCACCGAGCAGGCGGCTGCTGCCGAGCAGGCCTCGGCGTCGATGGAAGAGATGTCGGCCAACATCAAGCAGAACGCCGAGAACGCGGCGCAGACCGAGAAGATCGCCCGCCAGTCGGCACAGGATGCCGAAGCCAGCGGCGTTGCGGTCGACCGTGCAGTTGGCGCCATGCGCACGATTGCCGAGAAGATCGGCATCGTCCAGGAAATCGCCCGCCAGACCGACCTTCTTGCCCTGAACGCGGCCGTCGAGGCAGCGCGCGCGGGCGAGCATGGTCGCGGCTTCGCGGTCGTCGCCTCCGAAGTGCGTAAGTTGGCCGAACGCAGCCAGGGTGCGGCCGCAGAGATCAGCGCGGTTTCCTCCAACACCGTCGATGCCGCTACCGAAGCGGGCGAGATGCTGTCCCGCCTTGTGCCCGACATTCGCCGCACCGCCGAACTGATCTCCGAAATCAGCGCCGCCTGCCGCGAACAGGATATCGGCGCGGGCCAGATCAATCAGGCGATCCAGCAGCTTGATCAGGTCACCCAGCAGAACGCCGGCGCGTCCGAGGAAATCTCTGCCACTTCGGAAGAACTGGCGGCGCAGGCCGAGGAGCTTCAGGCAAGCATGGCCTATTTCAAGGTCGAGGATGCCGGCAAGCCGGGCCGCTCGGCCGGTATGGCCCGCACCGCGCCTGCCGTGCGCAAGCCGGCCCCGGTCAAGACGGCGGTGAAGGCCCCGATCAAGACGCCGATCAACGGCGGTGCGAAGCGTCCGGCCACCAATGGCCACGCCCGCCCGAACGGTTTCGCGCTCGATCTCGCCATGGGTGGCGCGGACGATCACGACGACGCCTTCGGGATGCAGAACGCATGACGAGCGGGCAGGAAATCCAGGCCGTAACCTTCGGGCTGGGGGCAGAGATCTTCGCGGTGCCGGTAACACTGGTCCGCGAGATCCTGGACTACCGGGATACCTTCCGCATCCCCAACGGCCCGGATTACCTGCTCGGCCTGACGGACATGCGCGGGGAGGGCGTCACCACGATCGACTTTCGCCTGCGGCTTGGCCTGCCGGCGGTGGAGCCGACCCCGGCGACGCGCATCCTGGTGATCGACATCCCGCTGGAAGACCGCGTGCTGGTGCTGGGGCTGGTGGTCGACCGCGTGATCGAGGTCACCAGCTTCCGCGCCGACCAGATCGGCGCCGCGCCTGACGTGGGCGTGCGCTGGCCGTCCGACTACATCGGTGGCGTGGTGAAGCGGGAGGAAGGCTTCACCGTGCTGGTGGACATGGCACGCATCTTCACCACCGAGGATGTCGCTCGGCTTTCTGCCCCGATGGCGGCGCCCGTCGCGATTCCCGCCTGATTTCCCCTGCGAAACCGGGCGCCCCTTCGCGGGCGCCCACCCTTCTTCTGTCTCGAAAGCCGCCACGATGTCCGCAGCCGCCCTTGCCACACGCAGTTCGTCCGCCGTGCAGCCTCTTGGCGACCACATGAGCAAGCGCAATTTCGCGCGCCTGGCGGCCTATATCTACGAGGAATCGGGCATCAAGATGCCCGAAAGCAAGAAGACGATGCTGGAAGGCCGCCTGCGCCGCCGCCAGCGCGCAACGGGCGCGGTCACGCTGGATGCCTATTGCGACCTGCTGTTTACTGACGCGAACCTGCCGTCCGAAGGGCTGGCGCTGATCAATGCCGTCACCACCAACAAGACCGATTTCTTCCGCGAACCGGGCCATTTCGATTACCTGAGCAACGTGATCCTGCCCGAGATGGCGGCGCGCGGCGTGCGCAGCATCCGGGCCTGGAGCGCTGCCTGTTCGACCGGGCCAGAGCCTTACACCCTGGCCATGGTGCTGGACGATTACGCCGAAACCAAAGGCGGCCCGGCCTATGGCATCCTGGCCACCGATCTCGACACCGATGTGCTGGAAACCGCGCGCAGCGGTATCTACCCGGCCGAATTGGTGGAGCCCGTGCCTGCACCGTTGCAGCGCAAATACGTCATGTCCTCGCGCGATCCGAAGCGGCGCGATGTGCGCATGGTGCCGGAACTGCGCGCCGCGATCGGTTTCGCGCGGCTCAACCTGATGGACGATCACTATCCGGTGGGTGAGCCGATGCACCTGATCTTCTGCCGCAACGTGCTGATCTATTTCGACAAGCCGACGCAGCGCAAGGTCGTCTCGCAACTGGTCGATTGCCTGAAGCCGGGTGGCTACCTGTTCCTGGGCCATTCGGAATCGATCACCGGGCACGATCTGCCGCTGACGCAGGTGGCCAACACCGTGTTCCGGAAGGGCTGAGCCGATGCTGACGGGCAAGAAGATCCGCGTCCTCGTCATCGACGATTCCGCCAGCGTCCGCCAGACGATGACCGCGATCCTCCAGGAAGATCCGGAGATCGAGGTGATCGGCGCCGCCCCCGATCCGTTCAGCGCCGCGCGCCGAATTCAGGAGGAAGTGCCGGACGTCATCACGCTGGACGTCGAAATGCCGCGCATGGATGGCATAACTTTCCTGCGCAAGCTGATGGCGCAGTGCCCGGTGCCCGTGGTCATGTGCTCTTCGCTGACCGAGGAAGGCTCCGAAACGCTGCTGCAGGCGATGGAAGCCGGCGCGGTGGACGTGATCCTGAAGCCGCGCATCGGCGTGGCCGACCATCTGGCCGAACATAATCTGCAAATCCGCGACGTGGTGAAGGGCGCATCCCGCGCGCGGGTTCGCGGCCGGCCTGCGGTGCGCGAAGTGAAGTCGGAAGGCCCGCCCAAGAAGCTGACCGCCGATGCCGTGTTGCCGCCGCCCAGCGGCCGCGCGATGAGCCGCACGACGGAGATGGTGGTCTGCCTTGGCGCCTCCACCGGCGGGACCGAGGCGCTGCGCGAAGTGCTGGAGGCGCTGCCCGCCAACGCGCCGGGCGTCGTCGTCGTCCAGCACATGCCGGAGAATTTCACCCGCGCCTTCGCCAAGCGGCTCAATGGTTTGTGCGAGGTGGACGTGAAGGAAGCCGCCGATGGCGATCCGGTGTTGCGCGGCCACGTGCTGATCGCGCCGGGCGGCAAGCACCTGATGCTGGAACGACAGGGCGCGCGCTATTGCGTGGCGGTGAAGGACGGCCCGCTGGTATCGCGCCATCGCCCCTCGGTGGACGTGCTGTTCCGCTCCGCCGCGCGCTCCGCCGGATCGAACGCGGTGGGCGTGATCATGACCGGCATGGGGGATGATGGCGCACGCGGGCTGCTGGAAATGCAGCAGGCGGGCGCGCGCACGTTCGCGCAGGACGAGGCGACCTCGATCGTGTTCGGCATGCCCAAGGAAGCCATCGCGCGTGGCGCGGCGGACCGGGTGATCCCGCTGGGCTCCATTGCCCGCGAAGTGCTGGCGGCCACTGCGCGATGACCACCCTCTGTTTTCCCGATCCCGTCTTGGACGAACCGGCAAAGACCGGCCTGGAGGATGCCCTGAATATCGAAGCGATCCCTCTCGACCCGATGGATGCGGACGCCCCCGAAATCGCCATCGAAATCCACATCGACATCGAAACGATCGGCGATCTTTCGGCCGATGCCCTGTCTCGCATGGACCTTCGCGATCAATTGGTCGCGGTGGCGAGCGGGCTGGATGCGCGCTTCGTGGCGGCGGGCACGGCGCTGGCGCGCGCCTATGAGATCGTGGAAACGCTGATCGGTGCGCTGGAAAGCGTGACCAATGCCTTCGAACGCGACGCGGCAGAGGCGGCGGTCGACAACATGCAGCGCACGGCGGACCGGTTGACGCGGCTGCCCGCCATCCAGGCGACCCGGTATGAGGCGTTGGGTTCGATCGAGGCGGCCAGCGCGGCGCTGGCGGGCCAGATCGATCAGGTGAATCGCACGCTCAGTTTTCTGCGCATCTGCGGCCTGAACATCAAGGTTGCGGCAGCGGGATCGGGCGACTTTTCAGGCTTTGCGGACATGATGTTCGCAAAGCTGGATCTGGGCGAGCAGGAGATGGAGAGCATCGCGCGCGAGATCGCGTGGCTGGCCGAAGCGGTGCCGGGCATGTTCGAGGTGGAGCAGCAGCTTGCCGCCGAATGCACGCAGGTCATCCCCCAAGTGCCGCGCAAGCTGGCCGCGGATGCGCGGGCATTGCAGCAGCACCAGCAGGACCTTGCGGATCGCGCGGTGCGGATCGCCGAAGTGGCGCGCCATATCCGCAATCAGGTCGGCACGGCGCTGGGCGCCCTGCAGGTGGGCGATATCACCCGCCAGCGGCTGGAGCATGTGGCCGACGGCCTTTGCGATATCGAGGCCTTTCTGGCCGATCCGGGCGAGCTTGACGGCACAGTCGCCGCGCTGATCGGGGATCACGCCATCGCCCTGCTGGCGGCGCAGGCGGCCGACACGTTGGAGATATTCCAAAGTGAGGCCCGGCTGCTGGCCAGCAGCCTGCGCGGCATCGGCCCCAGCGCCGCCAGCCTGCTGGAACTGCGGGAAGGCGAGAACGCGGGCGAAAGCGACGGGGAAGGTGCGTTCCTGCACATGCTGGAGCGCAGCGTGGGCGATGTGGCCAGCGTGACCGAGCGGCTGCGCGAGGCTGATGCCCGCTCCAACCGGCTGAGCAGCGTGGCTTCCACCACGGCGGAGAACCTTGCCCAGCGCCTGGCTACTGTCCATCGCATTACCAGCGATGTGCAGCAGATGGCCTGGAATACGGACTTGCGCTGCTATCGCATGGGCACCGAAGGGCGCGGTCTGGCGGTGGTTGCGGCGGAAATTCGCGGTTTTGCGGTTACCTTGGCGAGCATCGCGTCCGGCATTGCCCAGTCGTTCGACGGCCTCACCGCGGCGGCGGCGGTCATGCGCGGGTCCGATCAGGACGAGCCGGCGGATGCCGGGCAGGCGCTGACCGAATCGCTCGATTGCATTCGCGACGGTGGGCAGCGCATGCGCATGGGCCTTTCCGAGCTGGATCAGGGCGCGGCGGCGGTGACCGAAATCCTGCAGGACACAACGGAAAAGGTCGATTGCGAGGCCGACGTAGGTGGTCCGCTCGCCCGGATCGCCGATTGCCTGGCGCGGTTCGGGCAGGCCTGCCCGGACATGCCGGAACCGGGGCTTGAAGCGCTGGGCGCGCTACTGGGCACCATCGCCGCACGCTACACCATGGCGCGCGAGCGTGAGGTGCACCGCGCGTTCCTGCCGGCCGGAGAAGGAGCCGTCGGAGAGGCCGTAGAAGAAGACGATGGCTTGGGCGGCCTGTTCCTGGATGACGACGACGATTTCGACGACGGTCTGTTCTAGAGCAGCTTCCGAACCGATTGCATCAGATCAACTGCTCCAAGATTTTGGTTTATCGCGTTTTCCAAGTCATCAGGTGATTCACCTGATCAGAAAACGCTCTGGGCGACCATCAGGTGGCCGGCGGCCAATAGCACGCCGGCCACAGCCACAGCGCTGCCGACGCTCAGTTGAAGCGGGTTGAGATTGCGCCGCAGGGGCAGGGCGAGGGTGTTTTCGATCTTGCTCATGCGGGGAAATGTAGCCGGTTGCGGCACGATTGGCTGTCGCGCTTGTCCGTTTACTGTCATCGGCATTGTCGTGGCTGCGGCCGCGCCGTGCGTGTCCGCGGAACATGGAGGCAAAGAGAGCGGTTGATCGCTGCGGACTTGCGGGCCATGGCACCCATATGCGCTTTCAAATCATGACTTTGCCTGTCGCGGCTGCCTCGATCCTGCTGGCGTTCGGCGCCGCTTCGGCATCGGCCGCGGATGCCGATCCGGACTTTTTCGCCGCCGCCCTGTGCCAGCCGGCCTATTCGATGGAGACGGCCACCCGCCTTTACGAAGCCGCCGAAAAAATCGCCAAGCCCGATACCTCCGGCCTCGGTGCTGCCATCTACCACCTGCCCGCGCCGATCCACCGCGACGGCTTCGTCACGCAGGACGTGGTGTTCGCCGGGACGTCGGTGGGGGTGCTGCTGGAAGGCGATGTCGCCGCGCAGGCTGCCGAACGGTACCATCTGACACCGGAGAAATCGCACCTTTTCGGCGCCTCCACCCTCGGCTTCGCGCGCGCGTTGCCGGATGACGAGCAGGCCGATCCGGAATTCGGGCTGGTATCGGCGATCGCCCGCGAAGGTCCGGCGCTGAAGGGCAAGACACTGCTCGCCTGCGAATTCGTATCCGCCGAGGATCGCCGGGCGCTCGACGCGCTCGATTGAACGACCGTGGGGCGCGCTCAACCGGCGTCGGTTTCGGACGGGAAGCGCGCTTCCGCCACGAAGGCGGCCACGGTGGCGGCGCGCTCGTCCGCACGGGTGGCCAGCGCCAAGGTAACCGTGGGGGCGCCGCCCGTGAGGTCGTGATAGGTCACGCCCTTGAAGGAGGCGTCGCGCATCGATTCCGGCACCAGCGCCACGCCCAGTTCGGCGGCCACCAGCGCCAGGACGGAGGCGACCTGCGGCGCCGACTGGCCCAGCACCGGCTCGAACCCGGCGCGGCGGCAACCGTCCAGCGTGGCGTCGAACAGCGTCGGCCCCAGATTGCGCGGGGTCAGGATGAATGGATCGTTGGCCAGCTGTTCCAGCCGGATCGGCTCGCCATGCGGCATGCGGGCGGAGGCGAGGGCGGCGATCAGCGGCTCATCTGCCAGATGGAACAGCCGCAGGTCGTGCTTGTCCACCGCTTCGGGCCGCAGGAACGCGGCGTCCAGACTGCCGTTCCGAAGTCCTTCGACCAGACCGTTCGAATTGTGTTCGGCCAGGCTCAGTTCCACATCGGGAAAGCGCCGGCGATAGATGCGGATCGCCTGTGGTACGCGCGGATTGAACGCCGCCGATCCGGTGAAACCCACCCGAATCCGGCCGGTTTCCCCGGCAGCGGCGCGCTGTGCGGCCGTGACCGCCTCAGCCACGATGCCGGGGATCTGGCGCACCCGTTCCTCGAACGCGCGGCCCGCTTCGGTAAGTTCCGCGCCCTGCGGGATGCGGTGGAACAGGGGCGTGCCGACCTCTGCCTCCAGATCCTTGATCTGATGGCTCAGCGGGGGCTGGCCGATTCCCAGGCGATGCGCGGCACGGGTGAAGTGGCGTTCCTCCGCCACGGCGAGAAAATATCGGATGTGCCGCAGTTCCATATCATACCCAAAAGATATCAAGATTGCCTTCATCATGAATTGGACAGATGAAGTGTGCAAGCGCATCTCGCCCGCAGGAGATTTGATATGGCAAGTTTGGCGATTCAGGCGACGGGCGAATTGGGCGGTACGATGCAGGCACGCAGCCTGTGGCCGCGCGAGATTGGGCAGCGGGCAGCCGCGCCGCAATCGGCCCCGGCGCTTGAGCCTGTGGTCTTCCTGCCCGGCCTGCTCTGCGATCAGGCGCTGTGGCGCGGTCAGGTGCATGCCCTTGCCGATGTGGCGGCCCCGATGATCGCCGACCTGACGCTGGACGATACGATCGCCGCCATGGCGGAGCGTACGCTGGCTGCCGCGCCTGCGCGCTTCTCGCTCGTCGGTCTGTCGATGGGCGGATATGTCGCGCTGGAGATCATGCGCCGCGCGCCTGAGCGGATTTCGCGACTGGCGCTGATCAATTCCAGCGCCCGCAGCGACACGCCGGAACGCCGGCAGCAGCGCATGGTCGGCATCGAATCGCTCCGCCGCGGCAAGTTCCTGGGCGTGACCCACAAGTTGCTGAGCCAGTTGGTCCACCCCGATCACACTTCCGGTCCGGTGGCGGACGAGATGCGCGCCATGGCCGCTCGCGTGGGTGGCGACGCGTTCATCCGCCAGCAGCACGCGATCATGACGCGGCCCGATGCGTTGGACGGGCTGAGCGGCATTGCGGTGCCGACGATGGTGGTCGTGGGCGATGGCGACCGGGTGACGCCGCCCGACCACGCGCGCGAGATTCACGAGCGTGTGGCCGGATCCAGCTATCACGAGATCGGATCGTGCGGGCACATGGCCGCGCTGGAACATCCCGAACAGACCAATTTCCTGCTGCGGAACTGGCTGTCGCAGGGCTGATCGGAAACCTTGGATAATCCGGAAAAGTGGCGGGCCGGCACGCTGACTGTGCCGGCCCGCAGCGCAGGCGGACCTGCGCCAAGAGTTGGTCGGTGCCGTCTGGAAAATGCCCTTTCGGACATTTTTCAGGCACCTATTTAAAACGAAACGCCCACCGTCAGCCCGTAGGTGCGCGGATCGGCGTAGTAACCGCCGCCATAGCCCAGCTGCCCGAAGTCGATTGCGCGAACGAAGTCCTTGGCATTGGTCAGGTTCTTCACCCAGAGGCGGGCGAAAGCCTCGCCACCGCCCAACGGCATGTTCTCCACGCCCAACTGCGCGTTGACCACGTCGCGATCGTCACCCTTCAGTACGTCATTGAAGGGGGATGAGGTGGTGCTGGTGAAGCTGTATTTGCCGTCCTCATGCGTATAGCCGACGCGCGCCTTGATCATCGCGTTGCTCCAGTTCAGCGGGAACTGGGCGTTGATCGCGGCATTCGCCGTCAACGGGGAAGTATAGCCCGGCGTCACGATCGAGGCGATGTTGACCGGCGGCGCACCTGCCGTGGTCGACTGCCCGGCCAGGAATTCCTTGTACTTGATGTCGACGTAGCCAAGGTTGCCGTCCAGCGAGAAGTTCTCGTTCAGCACGGCCTGCGCTTCCACTTCGAAGCCGGTGTAGGTCACCTTGCCGGCATTGCCGATGCGCGTCGCGAACGTGCCCACCGGCGCGTTGGTCAGCGGCACGTTGATCGCCAGATCCTTGTAGATGTTGTGATAGGCGGCAAGGTTCAGGCGCAGGTGGCGGTTGAACAGTTCGCTCTTCACGCCGATTTCGTAGGACGTGACGCTTTCCGGCTCATAGTGCGGCAGCGTGGTGGTGCCGGTGATCGCCGGATCCTGAGAGTTGAAGCCGCCGGAACGGTAGCCGGTCGCCGCGCGCGCATAGAGGTTGATGTCGTGCGCCACGTCGTAGCCGGCCATCAGGTTCCAGGTGAACTTGCTGAACTTCGCGCTGCCGGTTTCCGGGATCGGAGCGGGAGCGGCGCCGTTCTGCTGGCGGATCATGCTCTTGTCATCCCAGGTGTAGCGACCGCCCGCCGTCAGCCGGATGCCGCTGTCGCGCCCGCCGGGATAGAAAGTGAACTGGCCATAGAGCGCCTTGCTCTCGCTTGAGGCGGTATAGGCCAGTCGCGCCAGCGTCTGCACCATGCGGTATCGCGCGGGATTGGCGGCGGCGAAGGCCGGGCCCAGCGCGCCGAAGTTGGCCAGGAAAATGGAATTGGTGTCGAGGATGTAGCCGCTGTTCTGATAGCCGTCTTCCGATCCCTTTTCCCAGAAATAGAAGCCGCCCACGACCCAGTTGAGCGTGTCGGTATCGCCGGAAACCTCGATTTCCTGGCTCAGCTGCTTGTGCTTGCGGTGGTTGTCGATGTCGTAGAGGTTCTGCGAAATCGTCGGCACCGAAGCGGCGGCGATGAACGGGCGCGCGGCGGCTGGGATCGACGGGATGTACTGCAGCAGCGAGACGGGCATGCCGTTGAACAGCGTGGCGTTGGTGAAGGCCGGGCCGCTGAACGCGCCGATGCCGTCCAGATCGGCGACGGAATCGCTGTTCCAGAAGCGATAGCCGGTGGTGGCCTTCACCTTGAAGGCGCCGAAATCGTTCTGCACCTGCAGGTTGTGGCCCCAGCTCTTGTCCATGGCCTTGCCCAGGATGTCGTTGCAGACCTTGCTGCGGTACTTGCGCTGGGGTGTGGCCAGCGCCGCGCATTCGGGATCGGCGAAAGTCGCGGTGGCCAGGTATTGGGCCACCGGCGCCTGCTGCGTGACCATCACCGGCTGGCCGTCCACCACCACCGGCGGGCGGTAGGTGCCGTCGGAAACGTTGGTCAACTGGAAGGCCGGCGGACTGCCGTCGATGCGGTTCCAGTCGAAGATGTACTGGATGCTGCCGGTGCCGCCCAGTTCGGCGCGGGCGGCGATGCGGAACGCATCCGAATTGCGCGCGCCGGGATCCTTCGAATCCTTGGGCTGGAGGATATTGTCCACCACGCCGTTGCGCTGCGAATGGCTGTAGGACAGGCTGGTGGCGATGCCGGCGATCTCACCGGGATCGAGGATGATCTTGCCGTTCCACGCGCCGAAATTGCCATAGCCGGCCTCTGCCTTCAGGCGGAACGTCTTCGACGGTTCGCGGGAGATGAAGGCCATGGCGCCGCCGGTGGTGTTGCGGCCGAACAGCGTGCCCTGCGGCCCGCGCAGCACTTCCACGCGCTGGATGTCCATCACGTCCAGCCCCATCGCGCCCGATCGGGCGATGTAGACGCCATCGACATAGAGGCCGTTGGCCGCATCGACGCCGAAGCTTTCGCTGCCGCCGTTGGAGATGCCGCGCATCGAGAAGACGGCCGCGCTGTTGCTGACAGTGCCGGGAAGGATCGTGACGTTGGGCGCCAGCCCGCTGAGGTCACGCGAATCCTGGATGCCCAACTGCTCGATCTTGTCCGCGCCGATGGCGCTGATCGCGATCGGCACGTCCTGCAGGTTTTCGGAGCGCTTCTGCGCGGTGACGACGATCTCGTTCAGGCCGGTCTGCGCGGGCTCTGCCGGCTTGTCCTGCGCCATGGCGGGCACGGCCAGGGCAAGGCCGCTGGCCCCGGCCAGCAAGTGCATGGTGAAGCGGGTACCCCTGAACCTCTGATGGCATTTCGGCATCGATTGTCTCCCGTGATTGTCTTTTCGTTCGCGACAGGTCCGGCCCTTCCCGGCCCGCCGTCGTCGTTGCTGCCCGGATCGGAACCGGTGTAAGGCGCACCCTCCGGGTGGAGGCGCGCCGGCAAAGGGTGCCGTCAGGACGGCATGTAGAGTTGCGCGGCCTTGCCCCCGTCCACCGGCAGCGCGGTGCCGGTGACGTAGCTGGCATCGTCCGACAGCAGGAAGGCGATGGCGCGGGCCAATTCGTCCGGATGGCCGCCCCGGCCCATCGGAATGGCTTCGGTGGTGCGCGCGGCGATCTGCGGGGCGCGGGCGGCGAATTCTTCCGTCCCTACGGTCTGCACCTGGCCCGGGACCACGGCGTTGACGCGGATTCCCAACGGTGCGCCTTCCATCGCGGCGACCGCGGTAAAGTGCACCAGCGCCGCCTTGGAGGCCGAATAACTGGCCATGTTGGCCACGGCGCGGATTCCGCAGGTGGAGGCGACATTGACGATGGCGCCGCCGTTGCCGGCGTCGGTCATGGCCTTCATTGCGGCCTGGGTGGCGACGAAGGCGGCATCGGCGTTGACCGTGAAATCCTTGCGCCAGTGCTCCACGGTCAGGCGTGCGATCGGCGCGTAGTGGGTGGACATCGCGTTGTTCACCAACATGTCCAACCGGCCGTGGCGATCGGCAACGTCCGCGATCATCGCGGCAAGGGCGGGGAAGTCTGCCACATCCAGCCGAACCGCGTCGATCTGGCTGCCTTCGGCCGCGATCGCGGATACCGCCTGGTCCAGCTTTTCTTGCCGGCGACCGCAGATCGTCACCCGCGCCCCGCGCCGGGCCAGCAGCGCGGCGGTTGCCAGTCCGATGCCGTCGCTGCCGCCGGTGACCACGGCCACGCGTCCTTCGAAATCCCGAATCATCGCTTTCCCAGCTTTCCTTTGTCCCGTGGTGCGCAACTCGCGAGCGGATGCGTTACGCAATTGAATTCTTCAAAATGCGTAGAATGTAAACATCAAAAATACGAATCTATGCCAAAAGAATGAAAGGGGACATGTCCGGATGTTGTGTGGGGCATCCAGGCGTATGGCGAATTTCCGTGGCTGATGGAGGTGAAAAATGCTCGATTTTGCTAATGTGCGGGGCGCGGATAGGGTGAGCGTCGGGCCGGTGGTCATGTTTGAATGGCGCGTAAAAATAATTGCCTTGAAATACGCGAGTAAGGGAATATTCTCTGCCCATAACAAGATCGATGCGAGTCGAAAGGGGAACGGGATGTCGGGCGCGAAGCCGGGGCTGCACAGGCGGCCTGGCGGATGGCCGGACGCCACGAACCAGCGGCTCCCGGCGAGGGGAAGGCAGTGCTGAATCAGTGTGACGCTGCGGGTGTGGCCACGGTCGACCCGGTATTCGCGGAAGTCACCGCGCCCGGTGCACCGTTTGAAATCGGTGAACGGGATGGCGTGCGCACCTTCGTCAATGCGCCGTCGGACCTTGCCCAGTTGCTGGAATCCGCGCGCCGGTTCGGCGATCAGACGATGATCGTCGATTTCGACGGCCCGACGGGGGAGCGGCGGCTGAGCTATGCCGAAGTCTTCGCCTGGCGCGATCGGTTGCTGGGCCATCTGGGCATTCGCCGGGGCCAGCGCGTGGCGATCTGCATGCGCAACCGCGCGGAATGGATGGTGGCGTTCCTGGCGGTCATCAAGGCGGGCGGCGTGGCGGCGGTGCTCAACAGCCGCGGCGCCGGTGCCGAGATCGTTGCCATGATCGAGGATGTCGATCCGGCGCTGGTGATTGCGGATCGGGAGCGTGAGGCGGCGATCCGCGAGGGCGGCTATCGGGGCCGCGTGCTGGACCTGACCGCGCCGCTGGATGACGTGGCCATGCCGGCGGGCGACGGCGTGATTGCCGGCCCGAACGATCCCTGCGCGATCCTGTTCACGTCCGGCACCACCGGGCGCGGCAAGGGCGCGGTGCTATCGCACCGCAGCCTGATCACCGGCCTGCTGGGCACGCAACTGACCGGATCGATGGTGCTGCACAACATGGCGCGCCAGCATGACGTGCCGGTGGAAACGATCATGCAGCAGGTGCCGCCGCAGGCGATTCTTCTGGTCTATCCGCTGTTCCACATTTCCGGGCTGGGATCGGGCTTCCTTGCGCCGATGCTGTCGGGCGGCAAGATCGTGACGATGCGCCGCTGGGACGCGGCGGAGGCGGTGCGGCTGATCGCGAAGGAGCAGGTCACCCAGCTTTCCAGTGTGCCGACCATGCTGTGGGACATGGTGCACAAGGCGCGGCTGGCCGAAGCCGATCTGGCTTCCTTGCGCAATATCGGTTCAGGCGGGCAGGCCTTGCCGCTCAACCTGCTGGACGAAGTGCACCGGCTCTGCCCCCACGCGCTGCTGGGCACGGGCTATGGCATGACCGAAACCTCCGGCGCGATCGCGCAGGCGGTGGGGGAGGATTTCCTGCGTGCCCGCGCCTCTGCCGGGCGCGTGCTGCCGCTGGTCGATCTGCGGATTCTGCGCGCCGATGGCAGCGAATGCGCAGTGGGCGAAAGCGGCGAGATCATGGTGCGCAGCGCGATGGTCATGACCGGTTACTGGAACCGCCCCGAAGAGACCGCCGCCGCGCTGACCGCCGACGGCTGGCTGCGTACCGGAGACATCGGGTTCCGGGATGAAGGCGGCTATATCACGATCGTCGACCGTTCGAAGGACATGGTCATCTCCGGTGGCGAGAACATCTACTGCGCCGAGGTGGAAAGGGTCCTCAGCGAACTGCCCCAGGTCAAGGAATGCGCGACCTTCGGCATCGCCGATGAACGCATGGGCGAATTGCTGGTCGCCGTGATCCACGCGGACGGGCTGGAGGAACAGGCCGTTCGGGAATGGGTGGCCGGGCGACTGGCCCGTTACAAGGCGCCCGCCCACGTCGCCTTCGCGCGGGGGCCGCTGCCGCGCAACCATTCCCAGAAAATCGACAAGATCGCGCTGCGCGCGCTGTGGCCTGAGCTGGCCACCAACCGCTGACAGCGACAACCGAGAGGAGAACACCGCATGGGCATGCCCCGTGACATCGGCATCATCGACTGCATGCTCGGCATTCCGGAGGCGGAGGACCGTTCCGAATGGTTCGCGCCGTTCCGTCCGCTGATCAAGGACCAGCAGACCATCCAGCAGTTCGCGATGCCGGCACAATACATGTTCAAGGACATTCCGCAGACCGGCGATGTCGACGATTTCGTGGCCTGGACCGTCGCCCAGATGGACCGCCACAATGTCGAGAGGGCGCTGGTGGGCTGGAACGACAACGCCACCTCCTACCGCGCGAAGGAGATGTTCGGGGACCGCTTCTTCTTCGATCTGCCGGTCGATCCCAATCGCGGCATGGAGGAAGTGCGGCGCATCCGGCGCATCCATGCCGAGGTGGGCCTTTCGGCGATCAGTTGCTTTCCGGCTGGAACGCTGCCGCAGGTGGCGATCAACCACAAGTACATGTTCCCGATCTATGCCTGTGCGGAAGAACTGGGCCTGCCGGTGCTGCTCAACGTCGGCATCCCCGGCCCGCGCATCCCGATGGAGACGCAGAAGGTTGAACATCTGGACGAGGTCTGCTGGTTCTTCCCGGACCTGAAGATCGTCATGCGCCACGGGGCCGAGCCGTGGGAGGCGCTGGCCGTGAAGCTGATGCTGAAGTGGCCGAACCTCTATTACTCGACCAGTGCCTTCGCGCCCAAGCACTATCCCAAGGCGATCATCGATTACGCCAATACGCGCGGCGCGGACAAGATTCTCTACGCCGGCTATTTCCCGATGGGCCTCAGCCTGGACCGCATTTTCTCCGACATGGAGAACGTGCCCTTCAAGGACGACGTCTGGCCCAAGTTCCTGCGCGAAAACGCGATCAGGGTTTTCAATCTCAAGTCATGACCCGGGAGGTTCCCATGTCCGAAGCCGATCCGCGCAATGCGACCGATGCGCGCACCCCGCCCGTTGCCGTCTGGCAAATCCTTGAAAAACTGCGCGGGCAGGACCTGACCGACTGGCGCCTTGCCGAAGTGAAGGGCCGCGCCTCCGTAGAGGCGCGCAACCTCGACAACGGCATTCCGTTCGGCTGGTATCCGATCGACCTTTCCGCCGATCTGGCGGTGGGCGAAGTGAAGCCGCTGCACTACTTCGCAAAAGACCTGGCGATGTGGCGCGGAGAAGACGGGCAGGTGCGCATCGTCGATGCCTATTGCCGCCACCTGGGTGCGCACATGGGGCATGGCGGCAAGGTCAACGGCAACCTGCTGGAATGCCCGTTCCATGCCTGGCGCTATGACGGCAACGAGGGCGTGGTGAAGGACATTCCCTACGCCCGCGTGATCCCGCCGCAAGTGAAGCGCAAGTGCGTGCGCACCTGGCACGTGGTGGAGGTGAACCGCTGGATCTGGGCCTGGTATCACCCGCATGATGTCGAACCGCTGTGGGAAGTGACCGCGCTGCCCGAAGCCATCGATCCGGACTGGACGGACTATGAGGTCCACGAATGGAATGTCTGGGGCTCTCTCCAGAACATGGCCGAAAACGGCGTGGACTTCGCCCACTTCAAGTACATCCACGGCACCGCCGATGTGCCGCAGGGCGACCTGCGCTGGGGCGAATGGGGCCGCGGCGCGGACGTGAAGGCGAAGATGGGCACGCCAATGGGCGAAGTGGACGGCCTGATCAGCTACGACACGATGGGCCCGGGCCAGAGCTGGACGCGCTTTACCGGCATTTCCGAAACCCTGATGATCGCCTGCCTTACCCCGGTGAGCGAGGATCACGTCCACGCCCGCTTCTGCTTCACCCAGCCCAAGGCGCAGGCCGAAGGGCCGATGGGGCGGCTGGCCAAGGGCCTGATCCGCGACATCTGCAAGCAGTTCGATCAGGACAAGGTGGTCTGGGACCGCCAGAAATTCGAACCCTCTCCGATCATCTGCGACGGCGATGGCCCGATCCCGCAGTTCCGCAAGTTCTATTCCCGCTTCTACGCACAGCAGGATTGAAGGTGGGGAACATGTCGGGAGAAGGAACGTCCATGACCCGCCGTTCGATGATCGCAGGTGCGGCGGCGGCCGGGGGGCTTGCCGCCGCACCTGCCCTTGCGGCGAAGGCTGCAAGAGCAGGTGCGGATCACCCGCTGGATACGCATGACGCGCTGGGGCTGGCGGAACTTGTCCGCACGCGGCAGGTGTCGCCCAGCGAACTGCTGGACGCGGCGATCGGCCGGGCAGAGGCGCTGGACCCGCGCCTGCACTTCATGGCGCAGAAGCATTACGACTATGCCCGCACGGCCATCGCCAACGGGCTTCCGCAAGGGCCGTTTCGCGGCGTGCCCTGGCTGCTCAAGGACCTGAACACCTATATCGCCGGGCTGCCGACCGGAAATGGCAGCCGCTTCTTCAAGGATTACCGGCCCGATGTGACGTCCGAACTGGTACGCCGGGTGGAGAAGGCGGGCTTCGTGGTCTTCGGCAAGACGGCGGCGCCCGAACTGGGACTGACCGGCACGACCGAGAACCAGGTGACCGGCGCCACCCGCAATCCGTGGAACCCGGCGCATATCGCCGGCGGCTCTTCCGGTGGTGCGGCGGTGGCGGTGGCATCGGGCGTGATCCCGGCGGCCCATGCCACCGACGGCGGCGGATCGATCCGCATTCCGGCATCCTGCTGCGGGCTGTTCGGCCTGAAGCCCAGTCGCGGCCGGGTGCCGATGGGCCCGCCGCGCACGGAAGGCTGGGGCGGGCTTTCGGTCCACCACGCCGTGACCCGCAGCGTCCGCGATTCCGCCGCGATTTTGGACGTTACACATGGGGTGGAGCCCGGCAGCCGCTATTCCGCGCCGACCCCGTACGAGACGTTCCTGGCGCAAGTGACCAAGGCACCCGGGAAGCTGCGCATCGCGCTGATGCTGGATGCGCCTTCCGGCGTGCCGATCGATCCCGAATGCCGGGAGGCTACGCTGGCCGCCGCGCGCCTGTGCGAAAGCCTTGGCCACACGGTGGAGGAAGCGGCGCCCAAGCTGGACATCGCCGCCATCGGCGCGGCCGGGTTCGCGTTGATCGCCTCCTCGGTCGCCGCCGATATGCTGGACCGGGCCAAGGCGACCGGGATTGCGCTCGGACCGGATGTGCTGGAACCCATCACGCTGGCCTTCGTGGAAATGGGCCAGCATGTCACGGGTATGGACTATGTGCGCGCCAACAACGCGCTGCAGGCGACGGCGCTGACGATGGCGCAGTTCATGGCCCGCTACGACGTGATCCTGTCCCCCACGCTGGCCGCGCCGCCGCTAGAACTGGGGAAGATCAACCTGACGCCGAGCATCGACTTCGCGGCATGGGGGGCGCGCGCGGCGGCGTTCTCTCCCTTCACGCAAGTGGAGAACATGACTGGCCAACCCGCAATGTCGGTACCGCTGGGCATGTCGAAGGCGGGGCTGCCGATCGGCGTCATGTTCGTGGGCCGTTATGGCGACGAGGCGGGCCTGCTGCGCCTTGCTGGCCAGCTGGAACAGGCCGCGCCCTGGAAGGACCGGCGCTCGCAGATGTGATCGCGCTGCGGCGCAGATAATGACGATACCGGAGATGAGGAAAATGCGCGGATTGAACGGCAAGGTCGGCGTGGTTGCCGGCGGTGGGCGCGGTATTGGTGCTGCCACCGCGCGGCGGCTGGCGGCCGAAGGCGCGGCGGTGGTGATCGGCGATATCGTCGAGGAATGGGCGATCGATACCGCGCGCGCCATTCGCGAAGGCGGCGGCAAGGCGATCGGCCTGCGTCTGGACGGCACCAGCGCGGCATCCCAGGCGGAAATCGTGGCGGCCGCGCTGGCCGAATTCGGCGGGCTGGACTTCTACCATTCCAACCTTGCCGGCGGGACAGAGGGCGATATCGACGTGCTCAACTGCACGGAGGACGTGCTGGACCGTTCCTTCGCGATCAATGCCAAGAGCCATTTCCTGGCCACGCAGGCTGCATTGCCGGTGCTGCTGGAGCGGGGCGGCGGGGCGATGATCTATACGTCTTCCGGCGCGGCGATCTCCGGCAATCCGCTGCAGGTCGCCTATCCGATGACCAAGAATGCGCTGCACGCGCTGGTGCGCCATGTCGCGCGCAAGTTCGGCAAGCAGGGCATTCGCGCCAACGGCATCTGCCCCGGCGTGGTCCTGACCGAGGCGGTCGCCCAGCATCTGACCGATGACTATGTGGCCGGAATGCTGGAGGCGATCCCGCATCGCCGGCTGGGCCAGCCGGACGACATTGCCGGCGCGGTCGCCTTCCTTGCCTCCGACGATGGCGAATGGGTCAACGGGCAGCTCTGGCACGTCAACGGCGGCTCGTTGCTACGCGATTGAGTGCTGATCAAGCCCGGGGATTTCCCAATGCGGAGAGGCGCTTTGGATTCGACGTGCCGTTTCGATACTGGCAAGACCCTTCGCTTGTCGGCAACGATGGGAAAGAAACGGGCGAGGGCATGGACGATCTGGCGGACTTCGACGAGACGGACCTGAAGATTGTGGAGCAGTTGCGGCGCAATGGCCGCGCCACGCACCAGCAGATCGCCAAGGCAATCGACATCGCGCCCACCACGGTTTCCGCCCGTATGCGGCGCATGGAGGAATCCGGCACGCTGCGCGTGGTGGCCGTGTCGGACTTCGCGGTCCACGGCTATCACGTGCTGATCTACATCGGGATCGAGGTCAGCGGCCGCGCCCCGGGCGACGTGGCAGAGGAACTGGCCCAGTTCGAGGAAGTCTTCGCCGCTTATCTGGTGACGGGCCGCTACGAAGTGAGCGTGCTGCTGGCCCTGCCCAATATCGAGGATCTTTCACAGTTCGTGACCAAGAAGTTCTCGAAAGTCGCGGGCATCCGCTCGATCACGCAATCGATCGGGCTGGATATCATCAAGTTCGGCCTGGATTCGGTGGAGGACGCGGAATGAGCTGGCCCGATCTCGACGATCTCGATCATCGCATCATCGCGATCCTTTCGAAGGATGCGCGCGTTTCCAACCGCAGCATCGCTGGCGATCTGGGCGTCAACGAAGGCACGATCCGCCTGCGGCTGAAGCGGCTGCAGCAGGAAGGCCTGATCGCCTTCACCGCGCTCATCAGCCCCCGGCTGGATCGCAGCACCAAGACCGCTTTCGTCTCCATTCAGGCGGACATGGCGCGGTTCAAGCAGGTCGCCCGCGAGTTGCGCCAGATCCCGACGATCCATTCGATCATGACGATGCTTGGCCCGTTCAACATCATGACCACCTGCTTCTATCGCGAGATCGAGGACCTGCACGAGGTGACCGTCCGCCAGATCCTGGCGGTGGAGGGCGTCCAGCATGTCGAAACCTCCATCGCGGTGAAGACGGTGAAGTTCACCAATGGCGTGGTGGGCGTGAGCGCGGTGACCAACGGCTAATCGTTGCCTTGATCAATGCGGAATATTTGCACGGATAAAATCCGCATTTTGCAGCTTGAAAAGGCGATATGCGTAATATAGCGTGATTCGTGTCACGCAATTTGCCGCATGGCCAATTGCTCAATGGGAAGGATGCAGGCGCTGCACTGGCGGCGGTTGCGCAAGGCGCGGCATGATCGGGCCTGCGCCGAACCGCGTGCGTGCAGGCGACCGGGATCGTGAAAGCGAGCAGACATGGAATTCGCGTTTACCGACGAGCAGCAGATGATCGCGGAGACGGCACGCGCCTTCTTCGCGGAAAACGCCACCAGCGCGCGCACCCGCGCGGCGATGGAAGGCGACGGGATCGATACCGCGCTGTGGCGGGATTTCTGCGAGGAACTGGGCTTTTCCGGCATCTCCATTCCCGAGGCCGCGGGCGGCGCTGGGCTGGGCCTTGTCGAACTGGCAATCATTGCCGAAGCGGCTGGCGCGCACGTGGCGGCGCTGCCCATGCTGGGAAGCCTGATGCTCTGCGCACCGGCGATCGCCGCTGGCGGCAATGAAACCCAGCGTGAGGAATGGTTGCCGGGCTTGCTATCCGGCGCGACGATCGCCGCCTTTGTCGAGGATCCCTCGCTGATCGTACAGAACGGGCGGCTGACGGGCGGATCGCGCTACGTCGCCCACGGCGCGCTGGCGGGCCTTTTCGTCGTGACCGATGGCAGCGGCGCATGGCTGGTGCGGCGCGACGCGGTGGGCGTCTCGGTCACCGCGCAGACCACGATGGACCAGACCCGGCCGCTGGCCGAAGTGCGCTTCGACGGCGCCGTCGCAGAGGCCTTGGCCGACCCGGCCGAGGGACTTGCCGCGGCCAACCGCACGGCGCTGGTCGGCCTTGCCGCGGAAGCGCTGGGCGGCGCGCAGGCCAGCCTTGACCGCACGGTGGAATACGCGAAGGAGCGCGTGCAGTTCGGTCGGCCGATCGGCTCTTTCCAGGCCTACAAGCACCGCCTGGCGGACATGATGGTGGAGATCGAGCAGGCCCGTTCGGCCGTCTATTGGGCGGCCTGCGCGGTGGACGAAGGCAGCGCGGAGGCGCCGCTGGCCCTCCATGCCGCCAAGTCCTTCGCAGCGGACACCGGCTTTCGCTGCGCGGCGGACATGATCCAGCTTCACGGCGGCATCGGCTTCACCTGGGAGCATGACGCGCATCTGTTCTTCAAGCGGGCACGCTCGATCCAGACGCTGCTGGGCAAGGGCGATTGGCACCGCGAACAGGTTGCCGCGATGATTTTGGGAGAAGCGGCATGAAGCTGGGATTTTCGCAGGCGGACGAGCATTTCCGCCAGGAATGCGCCGATTGGCTCAATGGCCAGATGGCGGGCGAATTCCGCGACATCAAGGGCATCACCAAGCTGACCGGCAGCCCGGAACGCCGCAAGGAATGGGAAAAGCAATTGGCCGCGCACAAGTGGTCGTGCATCGGCTGGCCTGAGCAATGGGGCGGGCGCAATGCCACGCTGGCCCAGCAGGTGATCTTTGCCGAGGAATACGCCCGCGCCGGCGTCCCGGGCCGCGTCAACCACATCGGCATCGAATTGGCCGGGCCCACGATCCTGACCTTCGGCACGGAAGAGCAGAAGCAACGCTTCCTACCCGGCATCGCGGCGGGCGAGACGATCTTCTGCCAGGGCTTTTCGGAGCCCAATGCCGGCTCCGACCTTGCCGGCGTGCGCACCAAGGGGCGGCTGGAAGGTGAGGATTGGGTGGTCAACGGCCAGAAGATCTGGACCAGCCTTGCCCATATCTCCGACTGGATCTTCGTGGTCACGCGTACCGAGGAAGGCAGCCAGGGCCCGCGCGGCCTGACCTTCCTGATGATGCCGATCGACCAGCCCGGCATCGACATTCGCGGCATCCGCCAGATCAACGGCGATGCCGAATTCAACGAGACTTTCTTCACCGACGCCCGCTGCCCGGCGGACAGCTACATCGGCACTGTGGGCGAAGGCTGGAAGATCGCGATGGGCCTGCTCGCCTTCGAGCGCGGGGTGTCCACGCTGGGCCAGCAGATGGGCTTCCGCAACGAGTTGGACGAGATCATCGCTGCCGCCAAGGTCAATGGCGCCGCGCGCGATCCGCTGATCCGCCAGCGGCTCGCGAAAGCGGAGATCGGGTTGCGGTTGATGCGTTATGGTGCGCTGCGGATGCTTTCCAACACCGATCATTCGCGCATGGACGGTGCCGCGCTGACCTACAAGATCCAGTGGGCGACATGGCGCCGCAGTCTGGGCGAACTGGCGATGGATGTGCTGGGGCAGGCGGGCGAAGTCAGCGCGTACGAGGATTACGAGTGGGACACGCTGCCCAACCTGTTCCTGTTCAGCCGTGCGGACACGATCTACGGCGGCACGAACCAGATCCAGCGCAACCTGATTGCCGAGCGCGGGCTTGGCCTGCCCCGCGAACCGCGCGGGATGGCCTAGGGCGGCGATGGCGGACGAGCAGGACCCTTTCGAGCGGTTGAAGACCATGCCCCCGCGCGGGCATCACGCGCTTCTGGGCATCTTCCATGTCGATAACGGGGCGGACTGGGCGGAGCTGGCTTGCCCCTTCTCGGCAGGGTTCCTGATGGACGCCGGGGTGGGACTGGTTTCCTCCGGCCCGGTGATCTCGCTGATCGACGCGGCGGCGGGGGCAGCGATCATCGCGCGCACGCGGCGGTGGGAACCGATGGCGACGCTGGACCTTCGGGTGGATTATCTGCGCGCCGCGCGCCCCGAGTGCACGCTCTATGCCCGCGCCACCTGCCACCGGGTGACGCGGCGCGTGGCCTTCACCCGTTGCGATGTCCACGATGGCGATCCCGCCAACCCGGTGGCCTTCGCCGCCGCCAGCTTCTTCTTCACGAGCGCGTCATGATCGAACGGGCCCCCTACGCGCAGATGCTGGGCGTGCGCGAATGGATCGACGAGGCGGGCAACGCCGGCCTCGTCATGCCGGCCTCTCCCGGGCTGGAGGGGCGCGAGGGCTTCCTCTACGGCGGGGTGATCGGCAGCCTGCTGGAACTGGCCTGCCTTGCCGCACTGTCGGGCGAGGAAGGGGTGGTCGCCGGACGGCCCCGGCCGATCAACATGACCATCGATTTCCTGCGCGGCGGACTGATGGTGGAAAGCTATGCCCAGGCACGCATCGTGCGCCTGGGCAAGCGGGTGGTGAACGTGGACGCTACCTGCTGGCAGAGCGATCGCGAAAGCCCGATCGCCACTGGCCGGATGCATATCCTGCGGTCTGTTTGAAATCCGGCATAGGGCGGAGTGGGCCGGTACCGTTCCTCCCTCCCCCTAGAACTTGACCGAAAGGTCGACGCCGTAGGTCACCGGATCGTCGTAGAGCGCGGTGGCGGTGATGCCGGTGCTGGAGATGATGTTGATCTGTTGCTTGTTGGTGAGGTTGCGGCCCCAGAGCGAGACGGTTGCCGCCGTCGGTCCCACGGGCACGTCCATCAGCGAAAGCCGCGCGTTCAGCGTCAGCAGGGCCTTCTGCGTGTTCGCCGCGTTCATGTAGTCGTTGTCATAGGGCAGGCCCGCCGCCGCGAAGCCGGCGCTGCTGAACACGGTGGTGCCGACCACGATCTTCGAACGCAGCGCGCCGTCCACGCGCAGGGCCAGGCGCATGCCATCATCCAGCGGCTGCACGTATTCGGCTGAGAAGTTGGACATGAAGGTGGGGCGCATCGTTTCCGGATAGTCGGAAACCTGGGTGACGCCGGCGTTGGCCAGCACTTCGGGCGAGATGTCGAGATACTTGAAATCGGTGACGCTGCCGCTGGCGCTCAGCGTCAGGTTCTCGATCGGGATGGCGGTCACCTCGAACTCCGCGCCATAGGCGCGCGCCTTGCCGAAGTTGGCGGTGTATTGGGACGATACGATCGGCTCGCAGATGCCGCTGGGGGAGGTTACGCAGCCGGTCGATGCGAAGATCGGCGTCTGCAGGTTTGCATAGCGCACATGGAACAGAGCAAGGTTGGTGCGCAGCCGGTGCCCCAGCCAGTCCGCCTTCAACCCGCCTTCCCACGAATAGGCGCGCTCCTCCTTGTAGGGGATCGCCGGCCCCTGGAATACCTTGCCGGTCACGCTGTCCACCGCCAGCGGGCCTGCCGCGGTGCCACCGGCGATGAAGCTGGTGACGGTCAAAAAAAGCTGCACTCTAGCGCTCGCCAGACTGCGACGGGGTAAGGCAAGTCATTGTTTAAATTGCGTTATGATGATCGTATTGTGCGATCAGACATTACCCACTTTGCCACAGATTGTGTCCGCTCCGCTCCTATTTGGCTCCTGGATTTCGCATTGGAATTTTGAATTATGCCGAAGATGAAGCTGACGAAACGGGTTGTCGAAATTGCTCAGCCGGGGCTGTCCGATTACGAACTGCGCGATACCGAAGTGCCGGGCTTCCTGTGCAAGGTAACACCTTCCGGCCGGAAGGTGTTCATGGTTCAGTATCGCAACGTGTCAGGGCGTCGTCGTAAGCCCGCCATAGGCCAATTCGGGCAACTTACGGTCGATCAGGCCAGGGCTGTTGCGCAACGATGGATCAGTGAGGCAGCAGGTGGCCTTGATCCTTCTATTGAACGCCAAAAGAGGCGTGGTTCCCCTACTGTCCTGCAGTTCTCTGAAATGTTCTTCAGCCGGCATGTGGAGGTTAACAATAAGATATCGACTCAAAAGGGAAGGCTCTACCGATTTAAGCGAGCCATCTTGCCTACCTTCGGCCATTGCAAAATTGATGAGTTTTCTCGGCAGGACATTGTCCTTTTTATGGATGCATGGCGCAGCAAGCCAGCGCTCGCAAACTCAATGCTCAATGACATGCAATCAATGTTTACGTGCGCTGAGCAATGGGGCTTTTGCGAGGAAGGTAGTAATCCATGCAAAGGGGTCAAGCGGAATCGCCAGAGCAAGACTACACGGCTGCTTACAGCCAAGGAGATGAAACGGGTAATCGAGCATCTCGACAAGTCTGAATTGGAGAACTTGCTATACCCGGATTGCGTCATGGCGATCAGGCTGCAGCTTGCGTTCGCAGCCCGAGCATCGGAGATTATTGCGCTCGAGTGGGACTGGATCAATTTCGAATCAAAATGTGTGGTTTGGCCGGATAGTAAAACTGGGTCCATGTGGAAGCCATTTTCATCTGATGTCGCGGGACTACTATTAAGTATTCCTCGCAAAGAAGGTTCTAAATACGTATTTCCTGGAAGAAGGTGTGTTAATAAACACCTGAATTTTGCGACCTATCATCGCGTTTGGAAGCGGATATTAAGCGAATGTGAAGTTCCGGGCGTAGGAACGCACGGACTTCGCCATCGGGCGGCGACTGACATTGCCAACTCCGGTGTGCCCTTGAAAGTTGGCATGGCATTAACAGGTCATCGACGGCTGACGACATTCATGCGCTACGTCCACGTTGAAGATGATCAAGTTCGCCGGGCTGTAAATGTCATGGCTGAGCAGCGGTTAAACGCATATCATGGTGAGGAATGAGCACGCATTGTCTAGGCGTCGACCGTTCTCTATGAGGGGCGGGCAACGCGTGTTCCGTTAGGTATGTGGGACGGACGCAAAGCGTCCGTCCCTCTGAATGTGAGTAGCGAAGTCAGTTGCTGCTGGCGGCCGGGTTGTCGAGCTTGGCCATCGCCGCTTCCAGCGCCTTGTGCATGCTCAGCGTATCGGCTGCCTGGCGCGGCGGATAGGCTTGCAGGCTCTTGAGGTGGGCCGCCAGGTACGGCGTCGCCGCGGTGGGCGCCCACAGCTTGGAGGCGAAGAACTTGCGGCCGATGTAGCCCCATTCGTGGCTTTCGGGGTCCATCTTCTCCATCGGGTCCATGCGCAAGTTGAAGATGTAGGGCACCGAGGGATAGCTCTTGGCATTCCACCACGAGCCTTCCTTCTTGACGCCGATGTGCATCTTCCAGTTGCCCACGCGCACCGCGGTCAGTTCGGTTTCGTCATAGTAGTAGTAGGTCATGCGGGCCGATTTTTCGGTCTTGCCGGTCCACGTGTCGAGCTGGTTGAACCCGTCCAGGTGCACCTTGTAGGTCAGTTCTCCGGTCAGCTTGGTGCCTTCCAGCAGCTTTTCCTTGATGTCCGGCATGCCGGCCGCAGCGGCCAGGGTGACGTAGACGTCCTCATGGTTCTGCAGCGCGTTGCTCTTGCTGCCGGCCGGGATATGGCCGGGCCAGCGCGCCAGCATCGGCACGCGCACGCCGCCTTCCCAGGTGGTGCCCTTTTCGCCGCGGAACGGGGCATAGCCACCGTCCGGCCAGAGCATCATCTCGTTGCCGTTGTCGGTGGAGTAGATGACGATGGTGTCGTCGGCCAGGTTGTTGTCGTCCAGCCACTTCAGCAGCACGCCGATCTGCTCGTCATGCTCGATCATCTTGGCGCGGACCACGTCTTCCTCGGCGCGGCCTTCGTCCACGGCCATCTGCTTGTACTTCTGCTGGGGGTGCGAGAAGATGTGGATGGCGGTGGTGTTGAACCAGCAGAAGAACGGGCCTTCCTTGTTGCGGTCCAGCCAGTCGATCGTCTTTTCCAGCACTTCGCCGTCGAAGGTTTCCATGCGTTTGCGGGTCAGCGGGCCGGTGTTCTCGATCTTCTGCTTGCCGCGTACGCCGAAGATGCCGTCATCGGTATCGTCATGCGTGTCGGTGGCCCAGGCGTGAAGCACGCCGCGCGGGCCGTACTTCTTCTTGTATTCGGGATCCTTCTGGCCCGGATAGTCCAGCTCCTCCGGCTCTTCCTCGGCGTTGAGGTGGTAGAGGTTGCCGAACCACTCGTCGAAGCCATGGACGGTGGGCAGGAAGTCGTTGCGGTCGCCCAGGTGGTTCTTGCCGAACTGGCCGGTCTTGTAGCCCGCCACCTTCAGCACTTCGGCGATCGTCGGATCTTCCTTCTGGATACCGCGCGGCGATCCCGGAATGCCGATCGTAGTCATGCCGGTGCGAACCGGAAGCTGGCCCATGACGAAGGCGGCGCGCCCGGCGGTGCAGCTGGGCTGGCCATAGTGATCGGTGAAGATCATGCCTTCCTTGGCGATGCGGTCGATGTTCGGGGTGTCCCCCATCATGCCGTGGGTATAGGCGCCGACATTCCACATGCCGATGTCGTCACCCCAGATGACAAGGATATTGGGCTTTCCGTTGGGCATCGTTGAATCCTCGCTCCAAACAGGTAGGGCTGTGAGCGGTCACGCTATCGAAGCACCAGAGGGATTCCATCGGGGATATCACCGAGTAATCGGCGGGAAGGTCCGGGCTAAGCGGGCCGTTCTCACGCCTGCCAGCAAACAGCGTGTGCCGGGCCGCGAGCCGCCCCGGAGTCGAGGCAATGAGCTGAGGATGAAGCCGTCATTTACGGACGCGGCGATGCGCAACAGGTCTTTGCAGGACCAGTCTGAGAAGTTGTCAGCGGCGCCGAGAGCCAAGCGTGACCAGTCGGTGGCGCTTCATCGGCGATGGTGTGCGTAAAGCCAGCCCCAGCCAAGCCCCAGCAACGCTGCGGTTGTCGAACCCACAAGGACACCAAGCTTGGCTGAGGCCAAAAGATTCGCATCAGAGAAGGCCAGCATGGCGATGAATATCGACATCGTAAAACCGATGCCGGCAAGCAGTCCGACGAGAACTACGCCGCCCCAATTCACGCCCTGAGGCAGACGGCACAGGCCTGATTTAACGGCAAGCAGACTGGCCGAGACAACGCCGATGGTTTTGCCGAATACAAGAGCGAGGGCTATGCCCGCCATCACCCAGAACGGGATGGGATCCGCAAGATCGACGCCCTTCATGCTCACGCCTGCATTCGCGAAGGCGAACAAAGGCATTATGCCGAAGGCAACCCATGGATGCAGCGCCGCCTGGACGCGCACCACCGGGGGAAGCACGTCCCTTTGAGCTCGGCGCATCTGGTTGAGAGGAGCCGCAACATGGTCGATCGAGCCGGCCTCTGGATCGTTGACCAGTCGGTTGGCTATCCGCGACACGGTCTGGAGCGGATCCTCGCGCATTGGTCGCGGGACAACGGGCGTCAGAAGGCCGAGCACTACGCCTGCAAGCGTCGGGTGCGCACCGGTCATCAACAGCCCGCTCCAGATCACGGCTCCGGGAAGGACATAGGCGTAGGCCGAACCGATCCCCATGCGCTGAAAGGCCAGGACCAGAACGACGCCGATCGCGGCAACGGCAAAGCCGCCGTACTCGAGCCCGCCGGAATAGAAGATGGCGATGATCAGAACCGCGATGATGTCGTCGATGATCGCAAGCGCGAGCAGGAACACCCGAATATTGCCAGGAATGGATTTGCCGAGCAGCGCGAGCACGCCTACCGCAAATGCAATGTCGGTGGCGGTGGGAACCGCCCAGCCATTGGCCTGTGGACCGCCGCGATTGATCGCGGCGAAGATCAGGGCCGGGGCGACTACCCCTCCAATTGCGGCAATGACCGGCAATGCGGCCTGCCGCAGATCGCTCAGGGCGCCTTCGTGAACCTCGCGGCGGATTTCCATGCCCACCACCAGGAAGAACACCGTCATGAACGCGTCGTTGACCCAGAAATGCAGGGGGCGGGCGAAAACAAGATCCCCAAGGCCGAACGAAAGCGTTTCGTGCCAGAAATGATCGAAGCTTTCAGCCAACGGTGAGTTGGCCACCGTCAGCGCCGCAGCGGCCGCAACGAGCAGGACGATGCCGCCCACGGCCTCGACGTGGAGAAAACGATCGAGCGTTGCGAGGGCTCGTTCGGTCAGCAGGTGAGCACGTGGCAGCGGGCGCGGCGGATTTACGCGTGACATGGGCATGGCTACTCCGCGCGGCGGCCCGACCTGCGCATCAACCTGCTGCATCGCCTCCTGCGATGTGCACCCGCGAACGCTGTAACAGACTGAGCCTGCCCGTCAAACCGTGGCCCGCGCGTTAATGCTCGCGATCGCACCGAGAGGCATAGCGATAACCGCGTGGCGGCGCTCTCGACCCTTGGCAGACGTTCTTCATTTGCGACGGGCGCGATGGAAACGCCGGATCAAGCGTAAAGCAATGAGAGCGTCAAGGCTGCGCACGCTACCACGATCACGACCAACGGAGCGCCCATGCGGGCATAGTCGCTGAACCGGTAGCCACCCGGCCCCATGACAAGAAGGTTATTCTGGTGACCGATCGGCGTCAGAAAATCGGAAGAGGCGCCAATCAGCACCGCCAGCAATGCGGCATCCGGGCTGACGTGCAGCAGGTTGGCCGCATCTATCGCAAGCGGCCCCATGATGATCGCGGTCGCCACGTTGTTGAGGAAAATCGAAAGGAACAAAGTCATCGCGCACAGCACCGCAAGCACTGCGATCAGTGGCATTCCGCCAAGCAATTGTCCGAGCCACTGCGCGGCAATGGCAGCGGCGCCGCTATGCTCGAAACTCTGCCCGACCGGGATCATCGCGGCAAGCAGGACGATGACGCTCCAGTCTATTGACCGGTAAATTTCTTCGCCAGGCAAAAGGCGCAGCGCCGCTATGAGAACTGCCGCTGCCGTAAAGGCAAGGGCGGGAGAAAGCCCAAAACCGACGATAGCACCGATTGCGGCGGCGAAAATGGCGAGGATCTTCGACGCCTGCGCCCGTGCGGTCGGCACCGGATCGTGCCGGTCGATTTCCAGCAGACGCGCACCTGCGCAGAACGCGCCAAGCACGCGTTGCGAGCCCCGGATATAAAGCTGGTCGCCGGGACCGATACGCATATCGACAAGTTGGATCCACTCTTTGGCGACCCTTGGTCCGACCGCCACAACCTGCAATTGCTGGAGGCTCTTGGTGCGCACTTCGTCATAGCCCATGCCGATCAGTGGCGATCCGTATGCGACCACAACCCTGGCAGTGACGGCATCGGGGTCGCGGTCAATCGTCACGTCCGAGGCAAGCCCCGATTTGGCAGCGATGGACCATTGGTTCTCCCGAGACAGCACCAGCAGACGGTCCTGAGGCAGAAGATGCTCGATGCCCTCCATTCGCTCAAGAACGCGAAAGGTCGCAAGGATTCGCGCGCCTGAACGACGAAGCTGCTTGCGCAATTCGGCGAGATCAAAAACCTCCTCGCGGATTTCGAGCTCATAGACACGCCAGGGAGGCTTTCCGTCCGACACCTCGCCGCCCCGGCTCGGCAAAAGCCGCCAACCAAGGAGCGTGAGATATGCCAGGCCGACAAGCGCAACGGCAGTGCCGGCTGGCGTCATCGTGAAGAAGCCGAAAGGCGCGCCGAGCCGCGTCTCGCGAACCGAGGACAGAATGAGGTTGGCAGGTGTTCCGATCAGCGTCGTCATTCCGCCCAGGATCGTCGAGAATGCCAGCGGCATGAGCGTGGCGGCCGGCGATCGCCTGGCAGAACGGGCTATTTCCGTCGCGATCGGCATCGTAATGACAAGCGCGGCGATATTGTTCATGAATGCGGAAAGCAGCGCGCCGACAAGAAGCAGGCTGGCGAGCCGTATCGCAAATGGCGCCCCGGGAGGAATAATCCGGCCGGCCACGACCGAGGCCGCCCCACTCAATTCGATGGCCCGCCCAACGACGAGTACGGCTGCGACCGCAATTACCGCCGGATCGGCAAAGCCGGCAAAAGCTTCTGCCGGCGACACGAGACCGGCGATAAGGCAGGCGATAAGCGCAAAAAACGCGACGAGATCGTGCCGCACACGCTCCGAAACGAACAGGACGAGCGCACCGAGTAGAATTAGCGCGCTTGCGAGAGCCGGATTCACGGCAGTTCCTCAGCCGCCTCAGCTGTTCGCAGCGTAAACCGACTGCCGGCAGCCGGCGCCGGTACAGGGGTGATGCCGTTGTCGCGTAGAAGTGCGGCAATCGAGAGGGCCCGGCGCTGGGAGAGAGAGGGTGCTTCGGGAAAAGTCTTCGGGAGCCCTGGGACGCCAAGCGATCGAACATTCCAGCGCTGCGCTGCCCATGCTGAGGTGAGAACCGCAGCATGGGAAACCACATCGAGCTGATCGTCATTTCCGGTGAAGGAGATTGGCGGGTAGGCCATCTGGGGCGGGGTCAGTCCCACATCCCATCCGTCCGCCTGCTGGGCCACACGCTGTTCGAGAATGTGATAGGTCGCCAGCGTCGCTCCCGGCAGTGGAACGGCCGTGGCCATGGCGCGATGGTGATCGCGATCGATGGTCACGCTGTCGGGGCCGATGCCGGCCGAGAGAGCAAGTAGCTGAGAGAGCGCTGCAATACGCTGCGTTTCGATCGAGGCCGCTTCCCCGGCCTGGCGCAATTCCTCGCGCTGAGCCTCGATCGCGCCTGCTCCCGGTTCGAGGATGACCTGATCGAGCCGCAGCTTGAGCGGGCGACCAAGTCTTTGCGCCAGATCGTTCTGCAACCCGGCGCTCCTCTGCATGCTTTCGCGGGGGGCAATGACCACGGCGCGCACGACCAGGGGTTTGCTATCGAAATCTACATCGAGCTGGGTAATGCGGGCGTCTGCACCGAAGCGTTGGGTCAGGAATGTCCTCGTTTGATTCAGCGTAACGGTTTCTCCAGCGATCTGCCGCAGCGAGATCCCGAGGGGGATTGCCATACCGACGAAAACGAAGAGCAGGACGAAAGTCTGCGCCCAGCTTTGCTGGCTGCTTAGATAGTGCCCAAATCCATAGAAGCGCGCCATGACCGTCGCTGACAGCGCGATCGTGACGAAGTTGGTCACGAATAGAGCGAAGGCGCCGCCCAGGACTGGCATGTTCCAGGTGGCCAGCCCATAGCCCACAACCGCAAGCGGCGGCATCAGGGCGGTCGCAATGGCCACGCCGACGATCGTGTCTCCACGGCCGCGGATAATGGCGAAGGTCCCCGCCAGCGCCGCGAACAGCGCCACGGCGAGGTCAAACAGGTTGGGGCGCGTGCGTGCGATGATTTCGGCCGTCGGCGCTTGCAATGGCGAGAGCGCGACAATCAGCGCGGTGAAAACGACAGCGGCCACGGCACCGATCGCAAGCGCGGTAAGCGAGCGGCGCATTTCCGAAAAATCGAACAGGGCAAGGCTGAAGCCGAGCCCGAGAATGGGGCTCATCAATGGTGAGATCAGCATCGCCCCGATGACCACCGCCGGCGATGACAGGAGCAGGCCCAGTACCGCTATGCCCGCCGACATCATCACCATGAAGGCGTATCGCGGCGACCAACCGCTGTCCTCCTGTATGCGATCGAGAACCGCTTTGTGATCGACACGGCCGACAACGGAGCGGCGCCACCAGCGATAGAGCGCCAGGTGCTGGACGCGCGCTGGCGCGCTCTCTTCCGACGCTTCAGGCTGGCGCGCTTGCTCCAAATTCTCTCTCCGTATCACTCTGTTCGGCCTGGTTGCGATCTCTCCTGACATTATGCTGTTTCTGCGTGAAAATCGTCTGCTTTCGATTCGCTTCCACTAAGGCCCACCTTAACTGCGCTCGCATGGGCCGAGCGCAGCCACGACCATGCGATAGTCCGCGTAGGCCTGTTCCTTGGCCGCGAATGTACGCGAGGTGTAGGCACTTTGGGGCGGCGATGCCGGCAGGAAGCAGGCGAGATTGTACCAGTCGAGCGTATCCGGAGCTGGTGGATGCAGATCGCCGCCCGTCAATTCGGAGAACGAGACGCCCCAGCTCTCAGGCCCGCCCGGGACATGGCGCACGGCGATGGTCGCCGGTCCTTTCTTGGTATCGAGGAATATTTGCGTGCGTCCTTGTCCGGCGAGATTTCCAGGCACAAAGCTGAGTTCCCTTACCCGCGTTACCGGCGCCGACGATCGAGGTGATACCAGGGCGCGAAGTACGGAACGCAGTCGGTTTTCCCTATCGGGGGACCAGAACTGCTGCGCGGTGGGTTCAACCAGTCTGATCTCCTGGGGATGGCCAGGAACGGGAGCTGCGAAAAGGAAAACCTGCTTTCCCTCGATATCCATTGCGCCCGACGCCGGACCTGCCGGCAAATCCACGAGGTAGCGTAGCGAACCGCCGATGCCGTTCTGGCCGTACAGCAGCGTGCGAGTGCTGGCTTCCGCGTAGTAGCGCCGGTGCGTCGCCGAAAGCGAGCCTCGGGCAGAGGCGGCCACCGGCTCCAGATGCGTCACCCGGGCCAATACGACCATTGCGGACTTCTTCGAGAGTTCGACCGTGTCCACGAAGGTTGCCTGATCGGCCGATCGGGATCTGACCTGCGCCATTGTGCCGGCGGGCGCGAACGAGGTGACGATGGCCGCAAGGGCAATCAGGCGGTTTGAACGACGGGCAAGCATGGTTTTGGATTTCCGCTGGGTGGGCATAAGTGGGCATAAGACGGGGCACATGTTCAGCGCTCGGAGCTGCAGGCGGTTCCCCTCGCGACAAAGGCAAAATCCGATCCTGTCGGTCGCTGGAACACCCTGAGCCCGAATTCGGGCATGATCGCGATCAGGTGATCGAAGATGTCGGCCTGGATATCTTCGTATTGAGTCCAGGCGGTGGTTGCGGTGAAAGCATAGATTTCAAGCGGCAGACCATACTCGCCGGGTGCGAGCTGCCGCACCAGCAAGGTCTTGTCGTCGGCAATGTCGGGCCGGGCCTTCAAATAGGCAAGGACATAGGCCCGATAGGTGCCGATGTTGGTGAGGCGGCGCGCGTCCAGAATTTCCGTAGGAGCGTGTACCTTGTTCCATTGGCGTACCTGCTCCTGACGATCGCGCAGATAGCCGTCGAGCACACCGAAACGCGCGAGCTTGGCAAGGCCGGCTTCATCGAGGAAGCCGATCGAGTTCTGGTCGATCATCAGGGGACGCATGATGCGCCGCCCACCCGATTCCGACATGCCCCGCCAGTTCCGGAAACTCTCGGTGATCAGGCGATGCGTGGGGATTGTCGTGATGGTCTTATCGAAGTTCTGGACCTTCACCGTATGGAGCGCGATGTCGATCACGTCGCCATTCGCATCGAGTTTGGGCATCTCGATCCAGTCGCCCACGCGCACCATGTCGTTGGAGCCGATCTGGACCGATGCGACCAGCGAGAGGATGGTGTCCTTGAATACCAGCAGGAGCACGGCTGCCATCGCGCCTAGCCCAGAGAGCAGCAGCAGCGGCGACTGGTTCATCAGCGCCGCCAGCACCAGGATCGCGGCAGCGGCATAGACCAGCAGGTTGGCGACCTGGACATAGCCCTTGATCGGCCGATTTCCCGCATCCGGCCGCCTCTGGTACAATTCGTTGCCGAGCGTGAGCGTCGCGGTCAGGGCAAGCGCCAGGGTCAGGATGATGAACGCAGCGCACAGGCTGTGCACGAAGCCGACCAGTTCGGCCGGCAGGCCGGGAACCGCAGCGATCCCGGTCTGGACGATCAGCGCAGGCAGAATGTTGGATAGGCGCGCTGCGATCGCGCCCACATGCCGCACTTCCGCCTCGAAAGGACTGCGCCCCAAAAGGCGCAGCACGCCCCGGAGCACGATGCGCTTGGCCACCCAGTTCGCAAGGCAGGCACCTGCCCCCAGGAAGATCAGGGCAAGGCATGTCTGCATCCAGGGTTCGCCGGCCCAGGGCATGTCGATGCCGAGAAATGAAAACGTCGATGCGGAATTCGGGGTAGGCAAGGAAAATCCTCATGGAGGTGATGGAAGCATGGGCGCTTCAGTTTCGAGGAAGGGGTTTTCCGGCGCTTTCCGGCGTGAAGCGCAGCGCGAGTAGGCCGCAGAGACAGCCAGCGATCATGACGTAAGCGGGGACGAGGGGATTGCCCGTCACGTCGATGAGCCAGGAATTGAACGCTGGCGCAGTGCCTCCGAACAGTGAGGTTGCCAGGTTATAGGCCAGTGCAAAGCCCGCGAACCGTACCGGTGTCGGAAAGAAGGCCGGGAACGTCGCAGAGATCGTGGCGAGTTGCGGCACATAGAGCAGGCCGAGCAGGAGATAGCCGATCGCAGCTGCCGCCGTACCCAGCCCCATGAGATGGTAGAGCGGAACGACCAGCAAAATGAGGCCTAGCAGCGAGAAGCGCCACAGCGGCTTGCGGCCGATCCGATCCGACAGCGCCCCGGCGCAAGGCAGCAGCACCATCATGAAGACCATGCCGGCGATCGGCACCATCAGCGCGGTGTCGGTGGCAAGGCCCAGCCTGCGTTCGAGATAGGTCGGCATATAACTGAGCAGCGTGTAGTTCACGACGTTGAGCGCGATGACGAGACCGCTCATCGCCAGAAGCGGGCGGTGGTAATGGGACAGCAGGTAGCCGAGACCGCGACGCTGCCCCTGATCATCAGCCCTGTGCGCCTCCGCCTCTTGAAACAGCGGCGTTTCGGCCATCCGTGCACGCAAGTAGACGCCGACAAGGCCGAGGGGCCCTGCCAGCAGGAACGGCAATCGCCAGGCCCAATCTCGCATGGCATCGTCGCCAAGCATCAAGGAGAAGCCCAGCATCAGCAGGGCGCCGCCGCAGAAACCCGCCAGCGTGCCGACCTCGAGGAAACTGCCATAGAAGCCGCGCTTCTCGTCAGGGGCGTACTCCGCCATGAATATGGCGGCGCCGCCATATTCGCCGCCCGTCGAGAAACCCTGGATCATGCGCATCGCGATCAGCAGGGCCGGAGCCCAGGCGCCGATGGCGGCATAGGAGGGGATCAGGCCCACGCCCACTGTCGCCCCCGCCATGAGCAGGATCGTCAGTCCGAGCACTGCCTTGCGACCATAGCGATCCCCCAGCGGCCCCCAGAACAGGCCGCCCAGTGGGCGTACGAGGAAGGAGATCGCGAACGTGGCGAGCGCGAACAACGTCGCGTCGGCCGCCTCGCCGGGGAACAGCGCGGCCGAGATGTAGCTTACGCCATAGGCGTAGATGCCGTAGTCAAACCATTCGGTGGCATTGCCGATGGCGGAAGCGGCGATGGCCCGGCGCAGCGCGCGCGGCCCGGCACGTTCCATCGGAAGGTCCGGACTTCTGGCGGCAAGGTGGCTTATGGTCGGATTCAAGGCGTGCTCCCTGTTTTCGTTTCTTCCTCCGCACCGGAAGCCGCATCCGCGGCGATGGGATCGAGCGAAGCGGCCAGCGGCGAGGTGCGCGGCAGGCCGACGTAGTGTTCCTGAAGATGGGCGGGCACAGGTGCGGATCTGGCTTGTCTGAGCAGCGCGAACGAAAGTGCGGCACTGGCGCAGGCGGCGATGAACAGGAACAGGCCCGAAGCACCGGCCAGCGCCACGGCGACGGATCCCATCGCTGGGCCGATCGCCGCCCCAAGCGAATAGACAAGCACCAGGCCGCCGCTTGCCGCCACGCGCCTCTCCGGAACGAGGCGATCGTTGGTATGCGCCGCGCACAAGGGATAGAGGGCGAAGCTCAGCCCGCCGAACAGGGCACCAAGACCAAGCAGGAGCGAACCCGCGCTTGCGGTAAGGACGATCGTCAGCGCTGCGGCCAGGGTCCCCGCAAGAGCGAGCACAATCACCTTTCTGCGGTCCATGCGATCGGACAGCCAGCCGAGCGGCCATTGCAGCATCACCCCGCCCAGGATCACCATGCTCATGAAAAGCGTTGTAGCGGCCAGATCCATGCCCAGCCGGCGAGCGAACACCGCGCCAAGCGCGTAGAATGCGCCGAGCATCATGCCGGTCAGTCCGGCGCCCACCAGGCCGAGCGGCGATGTCTTGTAGAGTTGGCCAAAAGACAATGGCGTAAAATCGCCGCTATCGGGTGCGGCGATACGCGTCAGCAGCACCGGGATGGCCGCAAGGGAGATGAGGATCGACCCGATCAGAAGCGGCAATGCCGGATTGCCCGCGCCCAGGCGGATCAGGAATTGCCCCAGGGCTTGGCCGCCGTAGAGCAGGATCATGTAGCCTGCCAGAACCGCACCCCTGCGCTGCGGGTCAGCACGTTCGTTCAGCCAGCTTTCGACGCAGACATAGATGCCGGCAAGGCAAAGCCCGTCGATGAAGCGCAGCGCACCCCAGTAGAGCGCCTGGGTATAGAGGCCATAGGCCAGGGTATCCGCGCTCAGCAGCGCGACAAACGTGGCAAAGGCGCGGATGTGGCCGATCCGGTCGACCAGTGCCTGAACGCGCAGGGAGTCCAGGGCAAGCCCGCCGAAATAGGCGGTGCCGACCAGGCCAATAGCGAGTGCACCGCTTCCCGCCCGCTCCAGCCGCAATGCGACGAGCGTGTTGAGGAACCCGCCACCCGCCATCAGCAGGAAGATGGCAGCCAGCAGGCTGCGGACAGGGAGAATGGCCTGGAGCATGGAGATGGTACCCCCGTCGCTTGTCACGGCGACGGAGTCTTACCGGTCAGGCCGCGACGCGATCGGGAGCGGCACCGCTCTCGACAAGTTTCGCGTGCAGCGCCCGGATCGCATCCTCGAAGTCCGCCGCATCGACGATGAACTGGACATCGACATTGCGGATCTGGTGCTGGAGCGCGACAAGGCCGATACCCGCCCGATCCAGCGCGGCGATCGCACGCGGCACCAGCGCCGGTTCGGACAAGGCGCTGCCGATGACGGAGACCATCGCGACTTCCTGCGACGTCACTTGGGCACCGGGCCACTGCTTGCGCAGATCATCGACGATCTGCGCTGCCTGCCCGGCTGCGGTTCCGCTGAGGTAATGGGTAATCGTATTGGCGTTGGAGCTCTTGCTGACGATCCATGCACCATGGCGGGCAAGTGTTTCGAGGATGGCCGCGTCGTAACCCTTCTCCCCTACCATGTCCTGTTCGAAAAACTGCAGCGCCTGCACCGAGGCAAGACCGGTAACGATTTCCACGCGCGGTGCTTTCGAGATGTAGTCGCCCTCGATCAAGGTGCCCTCGTCATGCCGCTCGAACGTGTTGCGAACCCGCAGCGGAATACCCGACTGGCGCAGCCCCCGACCTGCGCGCGGATGGATGGCTTCCATCCCGAGATTGGCGAGTTGATCGGCGACATCGTAATTGGTGCGCCCGATCTTGCGCGCACGTTCCTGGCCCACAAGGCGGGGATCGGCGCTGGAGAGATGGAATTCCTTATGGATGATCGCTTCTCGCGCACCGGTCAGGACGGCGATGCGCGAAAAGGTCATCTCGGAATAGCCGCGCGCATAGCGGCGCACCATGCCGCCTGCGCAGCCCGCATAACCGGTGACGATCGGCATCTCGCGCGAAAGGTCGATGGAATTGAAAGCCGTGCGGATGCGTTCGTCCAGACTGACGAGATCGTCATGGTTCCAGACCGAGAGGTCTACGAAGACGGCATTCACTCCGCGGTCGCGCAATAGCAGCGCGGTCGAATGCGCGGCGTGAGCCTCGCCCAAACCGGCCAGCATTTCGCGAACCGTGCTCAACTGCTCGCGCAGGCAGAAATGGCCACGGCTGCGCAGACGATCAAGATCATCCAGACAGGCATCCAGCGTCGCGATCCGCCCCGCAACAAAGCGGTCGGCTTCCTCGCGACTTTCCAGACGGGCGAACATTTCCGCATTGCGTGCCCACATGGCGCCGAGCACGTCGGTTAGCGCAGTGCGCCATGCACCCGGCATTTCGTTGCGCACGAAATGTCCATGGACGCCCGGAGAGCCGTTTTTCTTGTTCTCCAAAAGCAGGTCAGTCATCCCGGCGTAGGCCGAAACCACGAAGATCCGGTTGTAGAGATCCTCGCCCTCGCGTCCCGCGATCAGCACGTTTTCGAATACGGCGGACGTTGCGCTCATGGACGTCCCCCCGATCTTCTCGACACTGGGCCGTTCGGTCATGCGCGGCCTCCTTTGAACGGCCAGCCGATCGCGGCGGGAACCGGTGTAATCGGGCGAATGCGACGCGTTGCGATGAACTCGGGGCGCGGGGCGGGTGCCGCGAAGGGGCTGGTAAGCCGGTTGCTTACGGCATTGTAGACAAGGAAGGCATTGGCGCGCGGGAACGGCGTGATGTTGCCGTTGGAGCCGTGCATCGTGTTGCAGTCGAACAATACCACCGTGCCAGGCTTGCCGACCGGAGCGACAATGCCATGACGATGTGCCAGTTCGGCCAGGCTCATCTCGTCGGGCACGCCGTATTCCTGGCGGCGCAGCGATTGACGGTAGTGATCGGGCGGGGTCTCGCCGACACAGGAAACGAACGTGCGGTGCGAACCGGGCACCACCATCAGCGGCCCGTTGTTCGGCGTGTTCTCGGCCAGCAGTACCGACATCGAGAGCGCGCGCATGGCCGGCATCCCGTCTTCGGCATGCCAGGTCTCGAAATCGGAATGCCAGTAGAATTCCTTGCCAGCGAAGCCCGGCTTGTAGTTGAGCCGTGACTGATGGAGATAGACGTCATCGTCGAGCAGGAAGCTGGCCACGCCCGCCAGCCGTTCGTCGGCGACCAGACGCGCCATTGCCGCGCTCTGCATATGGATGGCGAAGATGGAGCGGATTTCGCGGCTGCCCGGTTCGGTCACGACCGTCTCGTCCTTGAGGCCGGCCGGATCGGCCAAAAGGCGCCCGGTCTCCGCCTGCAAGAAGGCGATTTCCTCTTCCGAGAAAACATTTTCCAATACGAGAAAGCCGTCGCGGTCGAACTGGTCGATCTGCGCCGCGCTCAACGGCGCCTGCGGGTTCCAGGCCCGGCGCGCGACGGGTTCGTCGCGCGGTTGCAGCCTGGGTTCGTTTTCGCTGCGGGTAGGATAGAGATCCTGCATCGTGTTCCTGTCCCTCCCGTTTCAGTCCGCAAGCGCCGGATAGGCGCCGCTCTCGTCGTGGACCTCGCGGCCGGTGACAGGCGGATTGAAGGTGCAGGCGCACAGGATGTCTTCCGTCGGCCGCACGATATGGCGGTCATGGGCATTGAGCGCATACATGACGCCAGGTTTCAGCTCATGGGTAAGGCCGGTGCCCAGATCCTCGATCGTGCCGGTTCCCTGAAGTACGAGCACCGCTTCCAGATGGTTCTGGTAATGCATGTGCAGTTCCTCGCCGGCGAACATTGTGGTGACGTGGAAGGAGAAACCCATCCCGTCATCCTTGAGCAGCAGGCGGTCGCTGACCCAGCCCTTGCCTTCGACGTGACGGTCGGACTGGCGGATATCGCTGAGGTTGCGAACGATCATTCTTGAATTCCTTTTGCTGGGGGCTGCTCAGGCGGCGACGCCGAGGGGCATGCCGGGCCGATCGTCGGCGTTGTTTTTCAAAACCTGGGGGCAAGCGTCGGCGACGGACTTTTCCAGGATATCCAGCCCGGCATTGAGGACCGCATCGTCAATGACGAGGGGGGCAAGCACCTTGACGATTTCATCGTGGGCGCCGCTGGTCTCGATGATGAGCCCCTGAGCGAAGCAGGCCGAGGTGATCTTCCCGGCAATTTCGCCGCTACCTACGTCAATGCCTCGCATCATGCCCCGACCGCGTGTCGAAAGGCCGTGACGCAAGGCCATGCGTTCGAGGCGCCGTTCCAGAATGCCGCCACGTCGGGCGATATCGTCCGCGAAGGCAGGGTCTGCCCAAAATTCGCGAAGCGCGGCGGTTGCGGTGACGAACGCGTGGTTGTTGCCACGAAAAGTGCCGTTGTGCTCGCCCGGTGCCCACTGGTCGAGTTCAGGACGCATCAGCGTGAGCGCGAAAGGCAGCCCCATTCCCGAAAGCGACTTGGCAAGCGTGACGATGTCGGGCGTGAAGCCCATCCCATCGAAGCTGAAGAAGCTGCCGGTGCGGCCGCAGCCGGCCTGGATATCATCGACAATCAGCAGCGCGCCATGTTTGCGGGCAATCGCGGCAATGCGGCGCAGCCATTCGGGGGAAGCCGCATTGAGGCCACCTTCACCCTGAACCGTCTCGACCAGGAAGGCTGCCGGCGCATCAAGTCCGCTCGACGGATCGGACAAGCGCTGTTCGAGCAGGTCTGCGGTATCGACCTCTGGGCCATGGTAACCATCGAACGGTTCGTGGCTGACATGGCTGAGCGGAACGCCGGCGCCGCTACGCTTGCCGGCATTGCCGGTGCAGGCGAGCGCCCCCAGCGTCATGCCGTGGAAGCCATTGGTGAAGGCGATGACCATCTCGCGCCCGGTGACCTTGCGGGCCAGCTTGATCGCCGCTTCGACAGCGTTGGTTCCGGTCGGACCAGTGAACATCGCGCGGTAATCAAGTCCGCGCGGCTCAAGGATAACCTCCTCGAAAGTGCGCAGGAAACGGGCCTTGGCTTCCGTATGCAGATCGAGAGAGTGGGTCACCCCGTCGCGCGCGATGTAATCGATCAGCGCCTTCTTGAGTACCGGGTGGTTGTGGCCGTAATTCAGCGAAGCGCAGCCCGACAGAAAGTCGAGGTACCGCCCGCCCTTGCTGTCATGCAGCCAGACGCCTTCGGCGCGGCCGAACTGGCGGGGCATTGCGCGCGAATAGCTGCGGACCTGCGATTCTCGGCGGTCATAAATGCTGGTGTCCGGCGCATGGGCGCTCGGCGTGGGAAGCGTCGTCATCTGGAGGAAACCCCCTCTTTGATTGGTAAGAACGTTCAGTTGGAACGTGCGAATGCGAGCGGCGCGATGGAAGCCTGCCATTCGGTGTCGTGCGCTCCGGCGAAGTGCCTCTCGCGATCGAAGCGCAGGGTGCGGGTCAGTGTGGCACCCCGGCGCCGCGCAAATGCCCCGAAGAGAGCCCAGGAAGCCTTGTTGGCATCGGTGATGGTGGTGGTGAGTTCGCGCACGGCGCGTAATGCGGGGCGTTCAATCAGCGCATCGAGCATTCGCCCGCCCAGACCCTGGCCGCGCGCTTCTGCTGCGACCGCGACCTGCCAGACGAAAAGCCGGTCAGGATGCGAAGGTGGCCGATAAGCGGAGATCCAGCCGACAAGGCGGCCATCACTCTCAGCGACCACACAGGTCTCGGCAAAATCGCTGCACTGGAGGAGATTGCAGTACGCTGAATTGGCATCGAGCGGCGGCGACGCGGCAATCAGCGCAGACACCGCCGGACCATCTTCCGCATGGGGTTCGCGTAACACGATCGCGGCACTGGCATTGAGCATGGCTGCGCTGGCGTTATCGTCGGTGACGCACGCACTGATCTGGCTCGCGGAATCGTTCCGCGAGCGGACTTCTTTCACATCATCATCAAATATTACTTCACCCTCCGAAGCACGTTCGCGTGCTTGGCTGTTGCCATGTCATCTGTGGTTCTCGTGCATTACCATAGGCATTGCGAGGAGATGCGCAACGGGGCGGAGTCAAAAAGTGCCGTTCGGCACGGCCATTGAACTGTAATTCATTCGACTATCGAAGTATCTTCAGGCTTGGCGCAAACCCGCAGGAAAGCTAGCTGTCAGCCATGGAAATCGATCTCACGCCGGCAGCGCTTTTGGCCTTGCGAAAAATTCTTGACGCTGCCGAACTGGAGAACCGTAAAATGGCGGCCGCGACCGGACTTACCTCGTCGCAGGCACTGGTCTTGCGGCAAATCGGCGCCCACGAAACGATCAATCCGAGCACGATTGCCAGCGCGTTGGGATTTAGTCAGGCGACGATCACCAACATCGTCGACCGCCTGGTCGCAGCACAATTGGTAACACGCACCCGCGGCCTGGCCGACAAGCGGCAGGTCATGCTGCAGGTCACCGAACTGGGCCGTGAAAAGCTGAGGGCCTCGCCATTCCCGCTGCAGATGCGTTTCAGCCAAGGGTTTACCGGCCTTGCCTCATGGGAGCAGGCGATGATCCTGGCCGCGCTCGAGCGACTGGATTCGTTGCTGACGCCGGAAGTTCCGGGGCCCGCCTGAACTCGTTTTCCCTCGAACCTGTGCGCTCGCGCGCTTGCCGGGGCGGCGCGGCATTGTAACCTTCACGGGGTGGACTTGGAGCCAGTGACGCCCCATGAGGCGTGAACCGCCACTCCCCCACGGTCGAAGCTCGAGTTCCCAACCTGCGATGTCTCCTCAATACCTTCAGCTTCGCCGTTTGCGCATCATCTTTCGTCGGCACGGCCCCGAAGCTTTGGTCTGGCGGCGCCGTATTGCCATCGTTGGGGGTGCCATCCTCATCGGACTCATTGCGCTTCTGTTCGCTGAACTGGCCGATTGGGGGAATGCGAAGTTTCGGGCACTCTATGCTCATTGGTGGTGGGCGCCGCTGCTGATCACGCCGTTGGGATTTGCCGCAATCGTCTGGCTGACGAACCGGTTCGCGCCTGTCGCCAAAGGCTCCGGAATTCCCCAGGTCATGGCAGCGACCAAGAATCCCGAAGCGGCGCTTTCGACGCTCGTTTCGCTGCGTGCGGCCATCGCAAAGTTCGTCCTCACGATCGGCGCCCTGTTGATTGGCGCATCGGTCGGCAGAGAAGGGCCAACTGTCCAGATCGCCGCTGCCGTGATGGGGCGCATACACAAGATTTTCCGGATTCCGCTAAGATCATCGGTCTACATCGCTGGGGGCGCGGCAGGCGTTGCAGCGGCGTTCAATACACCCCTGGCAGGAGTAGCCTTCGCGATCGAGGAACTGGCGGCAGCATATGAGCAGCGCATGACCTTGCTGGTCATGGCTGCGGTCCTGATTGCCGGCATGGTCAGTCTCGGCGTCGCTGGCGATTACATCTATTTTGGCGCCATGCGCCAGACACTGGGCTTGTCGCAGGCCATCATCGCGACACCGATAGCCGGCATTGTCGGGGGGCTGGCAGGTGGGTTGTTTTCACGTTTGATGCTGGATGCAGGTACGATCCAGTGGCAACCATTCGCAAGGCTTCGGGACCGGCCACTACTGTTTGCCGGCGCCTGCGGTGTTGTGGTTGCCGTGCTCGGTAGTTTCAGTGGCCTTACCTGGGGCACAGGATACGATACGGCCAACAGCATCATAAGCGGGGGCAGCGTACCCGCCTGGTTCGGTGCCGCGAAGTTTGTATCGACGCTTGCGACCGCGATTTCCGGTATTCCGGGAGGCATTTTCGCGCCCTCGCTTTCAATCGGCGCTGGGATCGGTGATTTGCTCCGCAGTATCCTGCCGGGTTATCCTCCCGGTGCAGTGGTGTTGCTTGGCATGGTTGCCTACTTTACCGGGGTCGTGCGCGCTCCGCTGACCGCCGTGATCATCATCTCCGAGACCACCGCAAGCAGGGGGCTGATGATGCCCCTTCTGGCCGCGGCAGTCGTAGGAGAATTTTCCGCGCAGTTTATCTGCAAGGAAAAGCTCTATCACGGTCTGTCGCGCCGATTTCTGCCAGCAGAGAAGCCTTCGAGTGTCTAGCAAGGGCAAGCCGGCCGCCTGGTCGGTGCGAATGGACCGATTGTGCGGACAATCTCAGGTTTGCCGGACAGCGACGTGCGGCTAGGGCTATATCCCAACCGCGCTCAAAGGTCGTGATTCTTGCGCCAGGCACGCCCTGCAGGCCTCAGCGCGACGGCCAAAAGGCTCGAATAGAATAGTATCATCTTCAGAAATTCGCTGTGACTGGCGATAGTCAGTGCTGCGACCAGGCAGACTGTCATCATCACGGGCACGCCGAATTCGGGGTGATGCGCCCATTTGAAAGCGGTCCAGCCAAGCCACGCAAGGATTATTGCCGCAATCAGACTGCCGCCGACCATCCACATTGCGTCGGCAAAAACTTGGAGCAAGGCCATTGCCTCTTCCTCCTGGTTTAACTCCGTATGCTCCCAATCGAAACAGCAGGATAGGCTATGTGATCGCTTGGTTCAAGGCGTGCGAGTCACGCTTTGGCGCACCTCTTTGGCAGTCAAAGTGCCCGCTTCATGCTGCCCACCCACTGCTTCTGTAGAGCGTGTAGGCTGCTACGATCAAGATCAGCGCTGAAAACACTACCGTGAGCGCACCGCTGCCCGAGAGCCTCCGGGCGAGCACGGTGCCGCCGAGGCCGCCAAGCAAGCCGCCGGCGATGAACACGGCCGCGAGCGGCCAGTCGACAAGCCCGGACAAAGCATAGTTGAAAGCTGTCGTCAGCCCGAACGCCGTCACCGCGACAAGACTTGTGCCCACGGCATTGATCATCGGCATACGGGTGGAGGCCACCAGTCCCGGCACGATCAGAAAGCCGCCGCCGATCCCGAAGAAGCCTGAAAAGGCACCGGTTCCGAGCCCGAAAGCCAGAACTTTGGGTGCGTTATCGCGGTTGCACTGGGCCCCCGGAACGCCGGGATTGCCGCGGCCGCGAAGCATCAGCACGCCGACGACCACCATCAGCAACGCAAAGGCAAACAGCAGCTTCTGGCCGTCGATTGCCTTTCCCAATGTCGAGCCGGCAAAGGCGCCCGCCACGCCAGCCACTGCATAGATCCCGCCGCAACGCCACTTGACGGTGCCAGCCCGGGCATGTTGCAGCAGACCGCTGGCGGCATTGGCCGCCACGGCCAGCGCGCTGGTGCCGATCGCCACGTGCGGACTGGGCACGCCGACAAGGTAGACCATCAGCGGGACGGCAAGGATCGAGCCGCCCCCGCCGACCAGGCCCAGCGTGAATCCGACCAGCGCGCCCGACACCATTCCAAGCGCAAGATGAAGCATGTCCCACATGGCAGGCTCCCCCTGCTACTGGAGAGGCACCGGCTGCACGAGCCATTCGCGGCCCTTGAGCATGCCGTGCCAGTAGATTGCCGGAAGCGCATCCGCCTTGAGATGCCAGGCCAGGCGCGAGGGGCGCTTGCCCTCGATCAACCAGGTCGGCAGGGTTGGTGCGAGTTTGCCGCCATAGGCGAATTCGGCCAGGACGATGTGCCCGCGATCAACCGTAAGCGGGCACGAACCATAGCCATCATATCCGGCAATCGGCGACTTGCCGTCGAGTACGGCGAGAGCATTGACCGCCACGACTGGCGCCTGCTTGCGCGCAGCTGCAGCCGTCTTGGCATTGCCGGTATTGCAGCCGTCACCGAGCGCGAAGATGTCGGGATAGCGTGCATGACGCAGGGTCGCCGGATCGACTTCGGCGTAGCCGCTTGCATCCGCCAGCGGACTGGCTGCCACCACCGCATTTGCGGCCTGCGGAGGCACGGCATGGAGCATGTCGAAGCGGCGCGTTACCTCGCCATCCGCGGTGCGGAACGTCGCTTCCCGCGCTGGCCCGTCGACCGCGACGAGGTTGGACCCGAAGCGCAGTCCGATGCCGTAACCTTCCACCGCTTGCATCAACGCAGGCACATAATCGGCAACGCCGAACAACGCGGTACCGGCATTGTGAAATTCCACCTCGATACCATCCAGCACGCCGCGACGCCGCCACTCGCTACACGAAAGATACATCGCCTTCTGCGGTGCGCCCGCGCACTTGATCGGCATCGGCGGCTGGCTGAACAGGGCGCGCCCGCCGCGCATATCTTGCACCAGCTTCCAGGTATAAGGTGCCAGATCGTAACGGTAATTGGACGTGACCCCGAACTGGCCGAGCGCGGCTTCAAGGCCCTCTACCGCATCCCAGGCCAGTCGATTGCCCATGGCGACGATCAGCACGTCATAGGTCAATCGCGCGCCGTCATCGAGCAGGATCGCCTTTCTGTCGGGATCGAAACCGATGCAGCCCGCCTGCACCCATTGCGCCCCGTGCGGAATGATCTTGCCGGTCGGCCGGACGGTATCGCGCTGCTTGAACACGCCGCCGCCCACCATCGTCCATCCGGGCTGATAGTAGTGGACATCGCGCGGTTCCACCACGGCGATATCGAGCCCCTTCCGCCTCTTGAGCAACGAGGCGGCAGTAGCGATTCCTGCCGATCCGCCACCGACGATAACTATGCGGTGATGCCGCTCATGCCGCGCGTCCAGCGCCAGCCGCGCGGCCTGCTCCGATCGGTTGCCGGTACGGCACCAGGCCAGCACAGGCCCCGGCATTTCGGCAAGCGCGCGGGCGAAGGCCTCTGCCTGATCGGCAGCACTCACCTGTCCACCGATCGGCAGATGGCGTGCAGCGAGACCGGCCCGCCCGGCGGCGGCTGCAAGCTCGGCCCACATTTGTTGGCCATTTTCCTCGCCATCGGGCCGATTGCCGATGACCGAACGGAAACCCAACGCAGCGATGCGTGCCATGTCCTCGGCCCTGGGCTGCTCGCAGACGGAGATGTCGGGCGACAGTTTGCGGATCTGCATGGGACTTTTTCCTTGACGTAGAAACGGCGCTTCAGGGCCGGTCGAACAGGCGCAGCGCGATCATGCCGAGCACCATGGCGGCCACGAATACGGCGGCAGGGAGTGGGTTCAGCGCCAGCGAGGCGAGCGCGGGTCCGGGGCAAAGGCCGCCAAGCCCCCAGCCAGTCCCGAACAGCGCGGCTCCGCCGACCAGTCGGACATCGATCAGGCGCGTGCCCGGCAATTCGAAGCGTTCGGCCGCCATCGGCTTCAGCATGCGCCGCTGCAGCGCCCAGGCTAGCGCCATCACGGCTAGTGCACCGCCCATGACAAATGCGAGCGTCGGGTCCCAGGCTGCGAAGATATCGAGGAACCCGCGCACACGCGACGGGTCCATCATCCCGGAAAGCGCCAGTCCGGCGCCGAACATCGTTCCTGAAAGCAGCGCGAGAAGCGGTCGTACCGTCACCAGCCTGCTCCTGCCGCATTGACCAGCGCAACCGTTGCCATGCCGCTGGCCATGAACGTCGCCGTGGCGACCAGCGAGCGCGGCGAAAGGCGCGACATGCCGCAAACCCCGTGGCCGCTTGTGCAACCGCTACCCAACTTTGTTCCGATACCGGTGATCAGCCCTGCCACCGCCAGAACCGCCAGAGAGGGCGCAAAACGCGCGGGGATCGGACCGGCAAGGACCGAAAGCAGCAAGGCGCCCAGCGGCAATCCGGCGATGAATAGTGCAGCAATCGTCCAGGGCGCGCCGCCGCTGAGACCCAGCGTCCGGCCAAGCAGGCCGCTGACCCCGGCGATCCGTCCATTGCCGAGTAACATTATCGCGGCGGCAAGGCCGATCAGAGCGCCCCCCGCAAGGCCGCGAAGCGGCTCCGCATGCGGGAAAAGTCCGGAAAACGAAGACAACATGGCACTTCTCCCAATCAGCCCCCGTTCGATGTCAGACCGCGTTGACCGGCAGCTTGAGATACGTGATCCCGTTCTCGTCCGGCGCCGGAAAGTGACCGCCTCGCATATTGACCTGCACCGAGGGGAGGATCAGCGTCGGCATTGAAAGCGTGGCGTCGCGTGCATTGCGCATTGAGACGAAAGCCTCCTGCGGAACCCCGTCGTGAACGTGGACATTGCTATCCCGCTGGGCTTCAACGGTGGTTTCCCAGGCATAGACGTCACGCCCCGGGGCCTTGTAGTCGTGACACAGGAACAACCGCGTCTTGGAGGGAAGCGACAGCAGGCGCCGGATCGAGCGGTAGAGTTGGACGGCGTCGCCACCGGGAAAATCGGCTCGGGCGGTGCCATAGTCCGGCATGAACAGCGTATCGCCGACGAACACGGCATCGCCGATCACATAGGCCATGTCCGCGGGGGTATGGCCCGGAACGTGGAGCGCGATCGCTTCCAGTCCGCCGATCCGAAACGGCTCGCCATCGACGAAGAGATGGTCGAACTGTGAACCGTCGCGCGCGAAGTCGGTGCCGGCGTTGAACAACGTGCCGAAAACCTGCTGCACGCGCACGATCTGCGCACCGATTGCGATCCGACCGCCGAGCCGTTCCTGCAGATAGGGAGCGGCCGAGATATGGTCGGCATGGGCATGCGTTTCCAGCAGCCACGATACTTTCAGATTATTAGAAGTAACATAGTCGATCACGCGCGCGGCCGACGCATGCCGGGTACGACCCGATGACGCATCGAAATCCAGTACGGAATCTATCACCGCCGCCTCGCGGGTTGCGGCATCATGGACCACATACGTCACGGTATTCGTTGATTCGTCGAAGAATGCAGCGATCTCGGCAGAAATGCCATCGCCGCGCCTCGCGGCCTCGACAAGCATACGGGCATCCGCCAGCGCGGCATCGGCAGGGACGGACTCGGTCACGACTCACCTCCTTAATTGCCGATTTATGTAAATATGAATGTTTCTTGCGTCAAGCCGCGCGGCCAGATACGTTGAAAGCATGGACGATCTCGATACCGCCCCCACAGCCGCGTCGCGCAGCAGCGGCGCATCTCTTCGCATTGGCGACAGGGCTCCGAACTTTCACGCCCGCTCCACCACGGGGCCGGTCGAAATGGCTGCTTATGCGGGTCGCTGGCTGGTGTTCTTCTCGCACCCGGCCGACTTCACGCCGGTCTGCACGTCGGAATTCGTTGCCTTCGCCAAGGCGTCCGAAAGCTTTGCGATGCTGGACTGCGACTTGCTCGCGCTCTCGGTAGATAGCCTTTATTCGCACTTTGCGTGGGTGCGCGCGATTCGCGACCGGTTCGACGTCGAAGTCCGCTTTCCGATTGTCGAGGACCCCACCCTTGTCGTCGGCCAGGCTTACGGCATGGTCGCGCCTGACGCACATGATGCCGGTGCCGTGCGCAGCGTCTTCGTGATCGATCCAAAACAGGTCGTGCGCGCGATCGTCACCTACCCCGTGGAAATCGGACGTTCGATCGAGGAGATCCTGCGCCTTGTTGCCGCCCTGCAGGCCGCTGACGCGGCAAGCGGCTTCCCGCCCGAAGGCTGGCACCCCGGGCAGCCTCTCCTCCAACGCCCCACCCCCACGCTCGACAGCGTCTTTTCGGCCGACGAACCAACCAGCTGGTTCCTGGATGAGATGCCGCAATGACTCCGGGTGCGCAGGAACAGGCTCCGATCGAGCTGCTCAAGGCCATCGCCCATCCACTGCGCTATGCAATCCTCGGTTGCCTGGGCGAAAGCGAATGCAATGTCGGCGAGATCGAGACCAGGACCGGCATCACCCAGCCGGCGCTGTCTCAGCAGCTTTCGGTGCTGCGACAGGCCGGCCTGGTCGCAACGCGGCGAGAGGCTCGCCTGGTGTTCTATGCCGTCGATCAGGGGGCACTGGATGCGCTTTGCGCTAGCCTCAAGTTCCTGCTGATGCCCGAGCCGTATGAGCAAGGGCGAGGCGGGCGAACGCGGCCATCACGCGACAATTTGACCGGAGCCGCTGCGTTTGCACGTCTGGGCTAACAGATATCAATGCCGCTGGGCCGGGCGACGATTAGCTGGAAGAAGTTAGGGCTATTGCGCAATGGTCCGTAGCCGCATCGACAGGAATTCCAGCTTCCTTACGCTCCGAATATCGATCCACAAGTTGCACCGCATGCGGGCGCATCAGCACCGTGAACCGGACCAGTTCCTCCATCACGTCAACGATCCGGTCGTAATAGCTTGATGGCCGCATACGCCCGTCCTCATCGAACTCCTTGTAGGCCATAGCCACCGAGGACTGGTTGGGGATCGTGAACATCCGCATCCAGCGGCCGAGCAGGCGCAGCGAATTGACGGCGTTGAACGATTGCGACCCGCCGGACACCTGCATGACGGCAAGCGTGCGCCCTTGGGTGGGGCGAAGACCGCGCATCTGGAGCGGAAGATGGTCGATCTGCGTTTTCATGATCCCGCTGATCTGGCCGTGCCGCTCGGGGCTGCACCACACCATGCCTTCCGACCACAGCGCATGCTCGCGCAGTTCGTGGACGGCCGGGTGATCGTCGCCAGCGATCTGATCGGGCAGCGGCAGATCGCTTGGGTCGAAGATGCGGGTCTCGGCACCGAAATAGCGCAGGATGCGCGCGGCTTCCTCAACGGCGAGGCGCGAGAACGATCGCTCCCTTAGCGAACCGTAGAGCAGGAGGATGCGGGGCGGTGGTTGATCGGCACCAAGGCCGATTGCCGGGTGCTCAAATGCAAAGGCCTTGTCGAGAGCCGGGAGGTGATCGGGAGCGGTAAGTTCGCGCAGTCTCATGCTGGAATGCCTTTCTCGTACCAGGGCCGGGTCCGCTTCACCAAGGCGACAATCGACAGCATCACCGGGACTTCGACCAGCACGCCCACGACCGTTGCCAGCGCGGCGCCGGAACTGAGGCCAAAGAGGCTGATGGCGGCGGCCACAGCCAGTTCGAAGAAGTTGGAAGCGCCGATTAGCGCTGACGGACCGGCCACGCACCAGGCGACGCCGAAGCGGCGGCTGAGCCAGTAGGCGATGCCCGCATTGAGGTAGACCTGAAACAGGATCGGCACGGCAATTAGCGCGATGATGAGTGGTTGCCGAATGATCTGCTCCCCCTGGAAGCCGAACAGCAGCACCAGCGTCAGCAGCAGGCTCGATAGGCTGATCGGACCGATGGTGGACAGGAAATGCTGAAGCCGGTTCTCACCGTCACGAAGCAGTACGCGGCGGAGCAGTTGCGAGATCACCACCGGCACGACGATGTAGAGGCCTACCGATAGCGCCAGCGTGTTCCACGGCACCGTGATCGAGGCCACACCTAGCAACAGCCCGACGAGCGGCGCGAAGGCAAAGACCATGATCAGGTCGTTCAGCGCCACTTGGCTCAAGGTGTAGTTCGGCTCGCCCTCGACAAGGTTGGACCAGACGAAGACCATCGCCGTGCAAGGCGCAGCCGCCAGCAGGATCAGGCCTGCGATGTACGAAGACGACGCTCCTGAGGGCAGCAGCGGGGCGAACAGATAGCCGAGGAAAAGCGTGCCCAGCAGCGCCATCGAGAAGGGCTTGATAGCCCAGTTCACCACCAACGTGACGCCGATGCCCCGCCAGTGCTGGCGCAGGCTGTGCAGTGCCCCGAAATCTACCCGCAACAGCATCGGGATGATCATCAGCCAGATCAGCACGGCCACCACCAGGTTGACGTTGGCGACCTCAAGCGCGGCAGTCGCCTCGAATGCGCCGGGCATCATGTGGCCCAGCCCAATGCCGATGACGATGCAAAGCGCAACCCATAGCGAAAGATAGCGTTCGAACAGCGACATGCGCTCAGTCTGTACCGAGAGCGTCGGGAGCAGTGGCGGTGCCATCTCCGAGCGCGATCTGCATGTAGACAGTGTCGAGCCACTGGCCCGCTTTCCAGCCCATGCCGGTCAGCCGTCCGGCGTGCTCGAAGCCGCAGGAGCCGTGGAGGGCAACCGATGCCGGTTCTCCGCCGCCGATGACCGCAACCATCCGGCGGAATCCGTGAGCCTCGGCTGCTTGAAGCAAGGCCACGAGCAGCAGCTTGCCGATACCGGCGCCGCGCCGGTCATGGGCAATGTAGATGCTGTTCTCGCAGGCGTATGCATAGGCGGGACGATCGCGGAACTGCGTGGCGTAAGCGTAGCCCACCACTTCAAGCCCGTCGCAAGCGACAAGGAACGGCCAGCCTCGGCCGGTGACAGCCTCGATCTTGGCCTCGGTGTCGGCGAGGCTCGGCGGCACGACCTCGTAAGTGGCGGTGCCATGGAGGACATGGTGTGCATAGATATCGGCGATCGCGCCTACATCTTTGAGCGTCGCGGGGCGGACCGTGAGCGTCATCGGCGTGTCGCTTCCACGACCTCGCCATCTTCCTTCACGAAAGTGGCGGACTGCGGTGCCGGCAGGAGATCGAGTACCTCTTCGGAGGGGCGGCAGAGCTTCACCCCCAGCGGTGACACGACCAGCGGGCGATTGATGAGGATGGGATGCTCCATCATCGCATCGATCAATGCCTCGTCGGTCAGGTTCTCGTCGGCAAGCCCCAGTTCCGCATAAGGCGTGCCCTTCTCACGCAGCAGTTCGCGCGGCGTCATCCTTGCCCGCTCGATGAGCTGGGTCAGCTGCGCCCGGCTCGGCGGCGTCTTCAGGTACTCGATGACATGCGGCTCGATGCCGGCGCCCCGGATCATGGCCAGGGCATTACGAGAGGTCCCGCACTGCGGGTTATGATAGATGACGATATCGGTCATTGCTCTCTCTTCAGCAGCAGGTGAGTTCGGCCAGGAGCGGTTCGCAAAGCTCGGCGCGCCCCTCACAACAATCCTTAGCAAGGTAGATCATCAGCCCGCGCAGCGCGTCGAGGTTGGCGCGCTGGATCTGATGGCGACCGCGCTTCTCGGACAGCACGAGCCCAGCCTTCGCCAGCACGGCCAGATGCGTCGAAAACGTGCTCTGGGTCAGCCCTGAAGCCTCAACCAGCGAGCCGGTCGGTAGACCGTCAGGCTCGTGGCGGATCAATAGGCGAAAGGCATCGAGCCGGGTCGGATGGCCGAGTGCCGAGAGAATCGAAAGGGCGTCGCCAGTGTCCATGCATCGTGATTATCCGATGCATTTCTTTTGGTCAACATTCCATCGGATATTACCGATGTAAATGAGCGCCTCTCGGGTTGGCTGTTGCTTCGTCACATTTTTCTGGTTCCGGCCCGACTTACCCTACCCAAGTTGATTTTAGAATGTCATGTTCTGACCTGCTTGCTGCCGCTTCCGCTGCCGCTTCCGCTGCCGCTTCCGCCGCCGCTTCCGCCGCCGCATCCGCCGCCGCTTGTGGGTCTCGTGGTCTGCCGACTTTTTCGCCATTCGCGAGCGCGGGAAGGAACGGGGGCTTCGATCGAAGCAGCTGTCGGCTGATCCTTGGTAGTCGGACAGGGGGCGTGCAACCCTGGCCGCTTTTTCCCTCACCGGTTTCGGCTGCCGACCCACTGATAGGCGCGATTGCGCGCAGCTGCCCTAGCAGACATCGCCAAGTCTGATACCCTTGTCAGGCGCCATGCAAAACTGGGCCGGTACCGACACATAGAACTGGGCCCCCTCCTGAATGAGGTGCAATCACCCGATGGTTCTGAAAACGCGACAAACCTAAAACTCCGAGCAGCCGAATCGATACATTCGGATCGGGAACTGCTGACCGGTTCAAGACAAGGGAGGGCTCACGCCCGTCAGTGGGCGATGCAATGAGACGAGGCAGAATGTGCTTATGGTTCGAGTTCATTTGATGCCGAAAGCATCGGCAATAAGCCGAATCTGATATGCGGTTAGAATTTTGCCGTCAGTGACGATGGTATAGCGCCACATGTCAGCGGGATCAGAGTCGAGCACGCGTTGAACGAGCGCATCAATTGCTCCCCTGGCTAGCTCCTCACCCAGAGGAACTTCCGTGCAACCGATCAGCGTTAAGTCATTAGCGAAGAAGAGTACTGCATCCCCCTGTTGAGCAGTTTTCTGCATTGTATTGCTCATCGCGATCCTCGCCAGTTTTAGAGTGCAATTACACGTTCGCCATCTCGTTGTCCGCGCATAAGGTTAACTACTTGTTTCGCGTCACGGCAATCGGAATGGGAGAGGGGGGCAGACACGGATGCGGCTGCGCCCCCTCGAAAGCGCAATTGGGCGTGTCAGGCCAGGGTTCGTCATTTTGAACCGGTTCGTCGCTCTTCCCGGCGCGCGGCGTAATCGTCCAGCACCTTGTTCATGGCCGCGATCGCCTGGTCAAGTGACGCTTGGTTCTCGATACGCGCAAGATCTTCCTTCAGCTCGGTAAAGAAGCGGGCATACTGGTCTTGCCAGTTCTGACCCATTGCGCGGACAAAGTCCTCCCGGTGTCTAGCCTGCGTACGGGAGCGCCGGCGGGCAGTTCCCAGCGCTCGCCGGTCTCGGGAAGGCCGATCTGCGTGTCGGGGACCGGCTGGCAGCAAGGTCGCGCATGGCGCTGAGCGATCCATCCACGCCATGCACCAGGATCCTGAATGCGCCCCCCATCTGCGAGCATGAACTTCAGTAGGTCGGCCGCTGGCCGGGTACGCCAGATCGGGCCGCTGAGCCTTCCGCGACTTCTGCGACTAAGCAAGGGATGCAGGCCAAAATGATTGATGTGGTCATGGGTAAGGATGGCGGAAGCCATCGCTTGCCGATCGAAAGGAAATCGCTCGTTATCCAGCCCCTCCTGCGAGTGGAGCCTGGAAACATCCCGCAAGCGACCGGAAGCGGGGTGCCCAGCGAGAAGCGACGGCAGGAACCGATAACGGTACGCGGTACCGTTGCGGGTGAGCGTAAGCTTGTCGGTCATGGCGGCAGTTGGAACCAGTTGGGTCGAGCCCGCAGTGCGGTCGATCAAATTGCACCGCGCCGGAGCCGTAGGAAAAAATCACCTCCAGGTGCGGATAGCGATTGCTGTTGGCGTCTAGATTTCGAACACCAAGGAGCGGTCGATGAACGACACAGCGCCTGCCGAACTGGTTCGTCGCCAGTATCTGGCGGCCCATGGGGCACACGTAAAGCCGACGTACGAGCACATGATGGCAAAATCGCGCGCTGGCGTGGTCAAGGCCGCGCTCGGCTATCGCCGCGCCGGAGAAATGCCACTGTTTTTGGAGCGCTATCTGGAGGCTCCGATCGAGCAGGTTCTTTCCGACGTCCTTGCTCAGGATGTGCGCAGGGATTCGGTTCTGGAGATTGGCAATCTTGCCGCGGACGACGCCATGTCGTTGATCTCGCTGTGGGGAGCCGTGGCTAACGATCTAGGCGGGCAGTGCGAGGTGGCGGTGGCGACGCTGACCGCGGGGTTGCGCAGCATGTTCGTCAGAATCGGCGTTCCCCTGCACTTTCTGGCACCAGCCAAGATCTGTCGGGTCGACGATCCCGCAATCTGGGGGCGCTATTACGATTGTGATCCCTGGGTTTGCGCAGGGATAATCGAGGAAGGGCAACGGGCGATTTCCGCTTTCTTTGCCCGGCGGCGGAGGGCGGCGCTGTGAGTGGTCTGCTCGAAATCCTGCGCGGTCACGCCGTCCGCGCCCCGGAAGCGATCGCGATTGACCCTTGCGTGGCATCGCCGCTCAGTTGGGCGGATCTGGTCAATCTCGTCGCGGCGAAGGTTGCAACTCTCGAAGGTCCCCAAGCCACCTCTCTCTACGTGATGGCAGGGGATCACGGCGTTGACATGGCCGTGCTCGAACTGGCCCTGCTCGAAGCAGGCGTTCCAGTTCTTTCGCTGCCGACGTTCTTTACGCAGGACCAGATTGACCATGCGCTATCCGCATGCGGTTTGGAGGGCGAAAATGCCCACTTGCCGCAGCCCGCGCCGTCGCCATTGCCCCATGGGACGGCGCGGGTCACTTTCACCTCCGGATCAACCGGGAGGCCCAAAGGAGTCTGTCTTTCGGCGCCGCATATGCTCGCAGTGGCCGGGGCCGTTGTCGGGACTGTGGGACATGCCCATGCGGGGCGCCATTGCGCCGTACTGCCACCGGGCATCCTGCTTGAAACCGTCGCCGGCTATTTCGCGACGATGATCGCGGGTGGCACTTATGTCTGTCCGCCGCAGGCCGACATCGGCCTTGGAGATCCGTTCCGTCCGGATTTCGGGCTTATGGTCGATCAGATAGCGAAGTTGCGAATTACGTCGCTGATCCTGGTTCCCGAGTATCTCGCCGGTCTGGTGGCAGCACTGGAAGCGAGCGGCCGAGCGTTGCCAGACCTGACACTGGTAGCTGTGGGAGGGGCGCGGGTATCGGTCGATCTGTTGGGTCGTGCCAGTGCATTGGGATTGCCCGTCAGACAGGGGTACGGCCTGACGGAATGTGCTTCAGTAGTTTCGCTGGAGGAGGAGAGCGAGGAAGTCACCGGGTCGGCGGGAAGACCGCTCGGCCACGTGCGTGCTTCGATAGCGGCAGATGGCGAGATCATCCTGGAGGGGGATGCTTTCCTCGGTACCATCGGCGAGCCGCGCGTTTCCGGACCATTGGCGACCGGCGATATCGGACGGATCGACGATAAAGGGCGGCTTTGGATAGAGGGACGCAAGTCCGCGCTCATCGTCACCAGCTTCGGTCGCAATGTCTCGCCCGAATGGTTGGAGAATGTCCTTCTGGCGCAGCGCGGCGTGGCTCAGGCGATGGTCCACGGCGAGGGCAAGCCGCAGCCCGAAGCGCTGCTGGTTGCCGCACATCCCGATGCTGATCTGGCGGGGGCCGTTTTCGCCGCGAATGCCACGCTCCCTGCCTATGCGCGCATCGCGTCGTGGCGTGAGGTGTCGCCATTCACCCCGACCAATGGTCTCCTGACCGGCCATGGTAGAATTCGGCGCAAGGCGATCGCACAAGTCTGGCTCGCACGCATGCCTGCGTTTTTCGACGAGCTCGAAGCATTTACCTGGCGGGATCGTCTGCGGTTCCTGGCCATTCCGCAAGTGAAGGCAGGGCTTGCAGGGACGATTACCCGCCGCGCCTACATCGATTACCTGACACAGGCCTACCATCATGTGCGGCACACTGTGCCACTGATGCGCGAAGCTCGGGCCGGCTTGTTGAAGCGGCCGCGCCTTGTCCGCGCGCTGGACGGCTACATCGACGAGGAGACCGGCCACGAGGAGTGGATACTTGCCGACATCGCAGCTGCGGGCGGGAATGCGGATGCAGTGCGTGCCGGCAGGGCCAATACCGCCACGGCGGCGATGGTGGACCATGCCTATGCCGCCATTTCCGCAGGTAATCCGGTAAGCTTCTTCGGGATGGTCTATGTGCTGGAAAGCGTGAGCGTGGCGCTAGCGCAGCGCGGTGCCAGCGCGGTTGCTGCCAATCTCGGACTGCCGCCCGAAGCCTTCACCTATCTCACTTCGCACGGCGCGCTCGATCAAGACCATATGACGTTCTTCGCCGGTCTGGTGAACGGCCTGGATGACGAGGTGGATCGCGCAGCAATCGTGACGATGGCACGCGACATGTTCGGTTTGTTTGGCGCCGTGTTCGCCTCGATTGCACTGGAGGACGATCATGTCAGGGCTTGAGGGAAAGCATGTTCTCATTACCGGCGCGGCGGGCGGCATCGGTATGCCGGTGACGCGTCTGCTGCGCGAGCTCGGAGCCACCGTCACCGGAATTGATCGCGCGCCATGCCCGAACTGCGATGCCTCGATCGTGACGGACTTGTCCGACGAAGGCGCGCTAGCGGTTCTGGCCGAGCAAGTGGCAGCGGATTGTCCCGACATTCTGGTCAATATCGCCGGCATCATGCGTTTTGGCTTGCATGAGAATCAGCCGATCGAGGCGTTGTCGCTGTGCTACAGGGTCAATCTGCTGGTTCCTGCGGTGCTGGCTCGTGCTGTCGCTATGCCCATGCGGACGAGGGGATCGGGTCAGATCGTCAATATCGGCTCCGTGCTGGGAGCCATACCTTATCCATGGTTTGCCGCCTATTCGAGCAGCAAGGCCGGGCTGGCTGCCCTGAGCCAGGGGTTGCGGCGGGAACTGATGGGCAGTGGCGTCACGGTAACCCACATCAATCCCCGCGCTGCGCGCACAGCGTTCAACAATGGCGAAGTGAACCGCTTTCTCACGCTTACCGGGATGAAAGCGGACGCGCCGGAATGGGTGGCCCGGCGGATTGTCGCGGCAATCGTCAGGCAACGGGAGACCGTAACTATCGGCGCACTGGAACCCATTTACGCCGCACTCAATGCCATTTCTCCCAGGCTTATCGATACCGGCCTTGCGGCCCAGATCCGCAAAGCCCGGGTCGAATTCGGCTGACTGAAATCCGAAAAAAGAAAGGACACGTTCCGATGCGCAAGCATATCGTGATGAGCTTCCTGCTCGCCCCAATCGTGGTCGCAGCAATGCCCTTCGCCGCCCATGCCGACATGGCATCTGATGTGAAGGCGGTGAACGATGGTTGGGCCCATATCACGTACGAAGTGCGGGGCTCTAGCACCCAAACCAAGGCGCTCGACCAACTGGCACATCAGGCGGCGACTGTCGCCGCGCGCTATCCGGGCCGGGCGGAGCCGCTGCTGTGGCAGGGGATCATCACCAGCGAACAGGCCAACCGCGCGAACTTCTTCCATAAGCTTGGTCTCGCCACCCAGGCGCGAGACCTGATCGCCCGGGCCTACTCCATCGACCCTCGCGCAGCGCAGGGCGGCGCGGCGCTCAGTCTCGGCGTGCTTTACTACAAGGTCCCTGGCTCGCCGCTCGCTTGGGGTGATGATGCGAAGGCGGGCCGCTTGCTGAAACAAGCCTTGTCCGTGGATCCGAATGGTCTCGATTCCAACTACTTTTACGGCGATTACCTGCTCAAGCAGGGAGACAAGGCCGGAGCCCGTGCCTACCTGCAAAAGGCCCTGCGTGCGCCGCACGATGGCTCGCGCCCGGTGTGGGATGCAGGGCGGCGCCGTGAAGTGCAGGCCCTGCTCGCCAAGGCTGCATGAAGCATTTCGCTCAGAGCCGGGCCAAATAGTGAGCCTTTCGGATAAGCTCGCCCGTCAACTGGCCCGGCCCAGCGGCCTTTCGGGGCGCTGGCTGGGCCGGGTTATGGACCTCGCAAACAAGCGCCCTACGAGCCTTGCCGTGGAATGGCTTGCGCCCTCGGATGGCGAAGTGATCCTTGATGCCGGATGCGGCACAGGGGCGGCCATGATGAGAATATCCCGGCGCGCCGATTGCCGGCTGATTGGAGTGGACCTCTCGCCGACAATGATCGCCGTGGCCCGTCGCCGCCTCCAACACCGAGCCGAGTGCCTGGTGGCACCGCTGGTGCAAGTGCCGTTGGCGCCGGCATCTTTGGACGCGGTGCTCGCGCTCAATGTGCTCTATTTCGACGATGCAGAACAGGCCATGTTACGCTCTTTACGCAGATTGCTGCGTGAAGGTGGGCGGCTGGTGGCGTACGTCACCGAACGGCGAACGATGGAGGGCTGGCCCTTTGCGCAGCGGGGCCTCCATCGTCTTTATGATGCCGAGCAGTTAGGTGTCGCTTTCCTCGCGGCCGGGTTTGCGAACGACCGGGTCGAGATCAAGCAAATGAGGTTTCGTAGCGGGATAGACGGTCTTCTGGTTCGTGCTTGGGGATGATCTCATTTTCGCTTGAGCCCGCCGTGCTCAAGAAAGAGAAAAGACATCGAGGTCGCCGATTCTCCCCCACGCTCTTTTGCAGCTCGGTTGGGTGGTGGACGGTCTGTGCCCAAGGCCAGCGTTGGCTTCATTTGCAACCCCATACGGTTTCCGTCGCCGTCTTCGTTGTCGATATGATACTCGCAATATTCGGTTTCCCGCCTGCTCGGCAAATCTCGAAGATTGAAGAAATGCCATGGGGAATAGGTCAAGTACCTTCCCGCACCGCTATTTCAGACTAGTCTTGGCTCGCTGACGCTGGCTTTCACGCCCGACCGTGACAACCAACTCAATGCGACAAGAGCAGTGGCATATCTGAACTGGCTAGCATCGAATGAGTTACGCCGCCCCAAAGTGCCTCAAGTGTTGGCGGATGGTGAAACGCGCCCAATACGATGTACGATGCTCCGAGGTTTTGTGCATGCGTGAGAAGGACTTCACAGACGTGTTCTCCCGCCAAACGGTCTGCCGCGTATATTTGGGGTCGAATGCCATGGCGCGACAAGTAGGTCGCAGCGTCATTCGCTGCGAATGGCCCCATTGGGTCAACGATGCTGAGCAAAACAACCTCGCTGGCGAGCTTGAGTAACGGGACCGCCTCCCGCAACGCCCGCTGAACCTCGGAAGAACCATTCCAGGCAATCACAACGGTTCCGGCAAGATTCAGTTCTCTTGCCGGCGGCGGAACGGCAAGGATCGCACGGCCTGTGCTACCGGCCAATCGTTGACACAAGTGCTTCAATTCAAAGGAACCGGCCTTGTCAAGTCGTGCCGAAAGGACGACGAGGTCGGCGAGCATCTCGGCACGCCTGATCGCGTGCGCAGGGAAGTCCATGGTTTCCTGCCAACTCCATTCGATGTCTTCGTACCCGAGGCGGGGTTCGAGCCGCGCACGATTTCTGGCTGCACTTCGTTGCTGGCTATCGAGGGCAATCATGGAGGCTGCGCCTTGGTAATCGCCAAAAAGGCCAAAACCGAGAGGCGTCGGCGGGACAATGACATCAAGGCACATGAGGTGGCCGGCCACCGCGCGGGTTACGGCGAGCGCCGCCAGCAGTCGCGCTTCCTGACCTGAGTCTTCGTGAACGGGGAGTAGAATGTTCTTCATGACTATCGTCTCCGGTCGCACCGGGGGTGACACTATCGTCATGGTGCATGAGGCAAATCAGCAATGTTACGGGTGCGACGGGGATATACGGCGCTTCATGAACGCTACAGTTTTCGCCGGGCCGAGCAGAGATGCCGCAGCTAGTGGATCATGTTTGCAATTTCGTCCGCATTGTAGAGCTCCGATGAGCGATAGCGGGAGACCAGAGGCGTGCTTCGAGAGGATACCAGTCCCGGTTGCTATGACGTCGCTGGCTGCTTTCCAAGTTTCGCCTCATGATGCGCTGCATATTCGTCGAGCACTTTGCGCATCGCCGCGATCGCTTCCTCGCGTGCGGCTTCGCTTTCGATCCGGGCAAGGTCTTTTCTCAATCCCGTAACGAGGTGGGCATAATGGTTCTGCCAGTCCTGTCCCAGCGCATGAACGACATCCTCGCGGCCTGTCTCCAAGCGACAGGCGGGCACGCCGGCGGACAATTCCCAGCGCTCGCCGATTTCGGGGATGCATATTCGCGCGTCTGGCACCCTGGTAGCGGCCAATTCGCGCATCGTTGTCAGTGCGCTGTCCTCACCGTGAACAAGGAACAGGGTGCCGTGGACTGGCGCACGGGCGGTGATCCAGTCCAGCAGTTCGCCCTGGTCTGCATGAGCGGAATAGGAATCGATACGGCGCACGGCAGCCCGCACCATTACATCTTGGCCAGAGATGCGCACGCGGCTCGCGCCGTCGAGAATCACCCGGCCAAGCGTGCCTGCTGCCTGAAAGCCGACAAACATGATCGTTGCTTCCCGCCGGTAGAGGTTGTGCATCAGGTGGTGGCGAATGCGTCCGGCTTCGCACATGCCGGAAGCGGCCATGATGATCGCGCCCTTGACCGAATTGAGACGGATCGATTCCGCTACGCTTTCCACATAGTGCAATTGCGGATCGTCGAATGTGGATGGGCCGGCAATGTCTTCCAGTTCGGCGGCGTGGCGGCGGAACACATCCGTGGCCTGGCTGGCCAACGGACTGTCGATGAACACGGGGGCACGCGGAATAGCACCTTCGCGCAGCAGCGCGACTATGTCGGCCAGCAGTTCCTGCGTCCGCTCCAGCGCAAAAGTCGGGATCACCAGATTGCCGCCGCGATCGAGTGCAGCACGGATTTCGGCGGCGAGCAAATGTCGCCGTGCTTGAATGGTTACAGGTTCCCGTCGGCGGTCCCCGTAAGTGCTTTCGCAAAGCACATGATCGAAGCCGGATGGGCCTTCGGGATCGGCGTGGAAAGCCTTGTTCTCTGGCCCAATGTCGCCCGAGCACAGCACGCGCACGCCGTCCGCCTCGAGCTCCACCGAGGCTGATCCAAGAATATGGCCGGCGTTCCACAGGCGGGCCTTGAATCCTGGAGCAGGGCTAAATGGCGTCTCCAACTCAACGGCTCGGCATTGGCTCCACGCGGCAAGACCGTCGGCCTCCGTGTAGAGCGGCTGAAATGGCGTTTCGCCTGCCCTGTCGCGGCGGTGGTTGCGCCTCGCAGTATCCGCTTCCTGAATGCGACCGGCATCTGCGAGCATAAATTCGAGCAAGTCGGCGGTCGGGCCCGTGCACCAGATGGGCCCGGTAAATCCTTCGGCAACCAGCCTCGGCAGGAGACCGGAGTGGTCTATGTGCGCGTGCGTGAGGATGACAGCATCGATCTCCTTGGGCTTGAAAGGAAGCGGCGCCGCGTTGAGGCCCTCGAGCGTTCGAGAACCCTGGAATAATCCGCAATCGACGAGGAGGCGCCGACCTCCCAGATCAAAGAGATGGCACGAGCCGGTGACGGTCCGTGCGGCCCCGTTAAACGTGAGTGTAAGTTTGCGGGTCATCGAGACCTCCTCTTCCCATTGCCTGAGAGCTGAGTTGATCGGGAATGCGCCAGAAATCGTATTGGCAGAACGCGTACAAGCGGAGCCTGCTCGGCTGTCATCTGGTTTCAACAAAACTGGGTGTTCTGAACATTGTTTCCTATCTCATCGCGTCCTTTTTCAATATCTCGGCAGAGACGAGATAAATCCCAACGAGCCCGGCAATGAGGGCCATCACCGCTTCTCTCGGTGCTTCGAATCCGACCAGTGCGGAAAAGGACAGATATGGTAGGGTGAGCGCCAGACAGAGGCACGCACTGGCTGAAATGATGAGAGCCGGATCGGGCCGGCTCTGCCAGAACCGCTGCCTGGTGCGGATGATGAATACCACCAGGATCTGCGTTGCCATCGACTCGACGAACCAAGCCGCACGGAAATCCGGCACATCGACATGGAACAATCGGACGAGCGCAGCCATCGTTGCGATATCGAACACAGACGACAGAGGCCCCATGATGAAAGTGAAGCGCACAAGCGCCCGCATATCCCAACCATGCGGCTCGGCGAGGTCCGCAGGGTCGGCGCGGTCAAACGGGATGCCGACCTGGGACAAGTCGTAGAGCATGTTGTTGAGCAGAACCTGCACCGCTGTCAGCGGCAGAAAGGGCAGGAATACCGAGGCAAGCGCCATTGTCAGCATGTTTCCGAAGTTGGAACTGGTGCCCATCCGAATGTATTTCATGATGTTTGCGTACGTGCGTCTCCCTTCGGCGACCCCGTCCGCCAGCACATTGAGGTCCTGATCAAGCAGGATCATATCGGCAGCTTCGCGCGCCACATCGGTGGCGTCGTCCACGGAAAGACCAATATCACCAGCCCGAATGGCGGGTGCATCGTTGATGCCGTCTCCAACAAACCCGACAGTATGCCCTCGCGACTGCAATGCCCGCACGATCCTCAGCTTCTGGTCAGGAGCGACCCTGGCGTAGAGATCGACAGCATCTACGCGAGCGGCCAGCGCATCGTCGGAGAGGCCTGCAATTTCGGCACCGGTGAGCATGCCGGATACCGGCAAGCGCAATTGAGCCACCAGATGGTCGATCACAACACCCGCGTCCCCCGATATTATCTTTATACGTATCCCCGCCGAGACAAGTCTGGTGATCGCGCTTGTTGCGCTTTCCTTTGGGGGATCGATGAAGACACAAAGGCCTGCGAAAATGAGGCCTGCATCATCATCGCTCTCAATATGCTCACGGTTTGCTGCGGGCTTCCATGCCACTCCCAGCATGCGCAACCCTTGCGCGGCATTGTTGTCGTGAAAACCTTTGATGGCCTCCACAAGTTTTGCGTCCATCGGAACGAGCGTTCCATCGGGATTTTCGGCCTGCGTGCACAGAGCGAGGATGGTTTCCGGTGCGCCTTTCACGATCTCGATCCGGCAGCCCTCTCTCTCTGCAAGGACCGAGACCCTGCGGCGCTCGAAATCGAAGGGGCGCTCGTCGAGCTTACTCCAGCCATCGAAGGGATACGTTGCAAGGTGGGTCAGTAACGCATCGTCGAGAGGGCTCTTGAGGCCGGTTTCAAAACGGGCATTGACGGCGGCCAATTCGGCTACGCGTTCGCTGTCCTGTCCGTCTATCCCTGGGTGGGCCACCATGGCGATCTGGGCTCGGGTCAAGGTTCCGGTCTTGTCGGTGCACAGGACATCCATTTCGCCAAGATCGTGAATCGCCGAAAGGCGCTTTACCACCACTTTGGCTTTCGCCATGCGCAAGGCGCCTCGGGCGAGCGCCACGGTGACGATCATCGGCAGAAGCTCTGGTGTCAGACCGACTGCAAGCGCCATTGCGAACAAAAACGATTCCAGCGGTGGCCGGCCGAGAGCGAGGTGTGTGAGCAGGACGAACAGGACCAGAAATACCGTCAGCCGAACGATTACGATTCCCAGCCTATGGAGGCCGCGCTCGAATGCAGTGGGCGGTTGGTTGTCGGCAAGTGATCCGGCGATCTGGCCGAACTGCGTTTTGGATCCTGTGGTCGCAACGAGCATCGTTGCAGAGCCTGCGATCACTGAACTGCCGTGCAACACGGCATTGGTCGCCGAGCCGATGTCGTCCGCTTGGCTGGCCGTCGCTTCCTTGGATACCGGATATGGTTCACCGGTTAGCGCGGCCTGATTGACTTGAAGGGAGTTGGCAGTGATGACAATGCCATCGGCCGGTACAAGATCGCCTGCGGTAAGCGAAACGACGTCGCCCGGGACCAGATCCTCGACCGGCAGTTCGGTCCTTTTGCCGTCTCTGAAAACGCTGGCCCTGAGCGCAATCGAGCGTTTCAGCGCCTCCGCAGTCGCTTCTGCACGGCGTTCCTGGACGAGATCCAGACCGGTCGACAAGAACACGACTGTGACGATAATGATGAAACTGGCCATATCGCCGGTGAAGCCGGCGATTGCCGAGGCTACCAGCAGGATCGCGACCAGGGGATTGGACAGTCGGCGAGCAAGATCGCGCACCATGCTTTTTCGTCTGGCCTGGGCGATCCTGTTCGGGCCGAACAGTGCAAGACGGCGTGAAGCCTCAACACTCGTCAGGCCTTGATTATCGGCACCGAGTGAGGTCTTCACCTCCTCGAGCGAGCTTTTCCAGAAATCGGCCGTAGCCTCCTTCACCGCCGGCGCCCTGTGAAGCGAAGAAGCGAGAGGAACAGATTTAGGAAATCGAGGTAGAGCGTAAGGGCACCGACGCTGGCGCTACTATCGTCGGGATCATGAATCTGGCTATCGAACATTCGCTTGAGTCTTTGGGTATCGTAGGCTGTTAACGCCGCGAACAGCACAACTCCCGCGCCCGAGATCATCATGTCGAATCCGTTTGAGCCGATGATCAGATTGGCAGTCATTGCCACGATGAGCCCCACCAGTGCGATCATGAGAAAGTTGCCAAGGCCGGAAAAATCATGCCGAAGCATGCCGCCCAGCATTGCCAAGGCGATGAAGGCACCGGCAGAGGCAACGAAGGCAAGAAACAGGCCAGCGACGGATATGCCCGAGAGGGCAGTTGCCAACGAAAACCCCACGAGGACTGCGTAGAGTGCAAGCAAGGCGCGTGCGGTGCCGCCAGACATTCGGCTCACGCCGGCACCTATCAGGAGAACCAGCGCAAGCGGGCTCAGGAAAATGATCCAGCCTGCCATCGTGAGACCGGAAGGGCCGACCAATGCATCCTCGAGTGAGGGGAGGCGCACCAATGAATAGGCTGCGACAGCTGAAAGGCCTACGCTGAACGCCATCTGGAGGAAAACGGAGTTCATGAACCTGGCGCGGGAAGCGATCCTGCACTCCAATGGCGAACTGGTCTGGCCGTCTAGATAACGAATAGCCACGCGTTGGACTCCGAATCTGAATTGCCTTCTTGAGCCCGGGGCGCCAGCCATCGCATCCGTTATGGTACGTAGCTTTCCCAGTGCCGGTACATCCATCCCCGTCATAAATCCCAACTGACAGGTCAGTCGCGACTCGGAACGGTGACGTGGCCCATGACACGCGATGTGCAAACTCACGGACACTCCGGCACAAGCTGCGGGAATTTGCGCTATGGGTGATGCTCCGATCGCCAAAGTGCGCGAGCGTGGCGACTCGCGCTTGGCAAGGAAGTGGTTGAGCTGGCGTGGTATCGTCGGCGGTTCGGCCTCGAAAAATGGGGAGACTGCGCTTGTCGGATCAACATGGGCGTCCGGCCGGCGCCTGGCGAAGCTGGTTCTTCGGGATTGTTGTCATCGCAGCGCTCGTGGGTACGGTTGCGCACTGGGGTGAGGTCACGGCCTTCGGAACCTTGATTCATCAGGCAAGGCCCGGTTGGCTCGGGCTTGCGATTGCCTTCCAGATTTCAACTTACGCGAGCCTTGCCCTCGGCTGGTCGCAAGTCCTGGCGGCAGCGGGAACACCGCGAAAGTTGGCGGAGTTGATGCGCATAGCGATTACGAAACTTTTCGCAGATCAAGTGCTTCCCAGCGCTGGAATGGGCGGCAACGTCCTGCTGGTAGACCAGCTGCGCGGGATCGGGGTGGCTCGGGGAGCGGCTGTCGCGGCCCTGCTCATCTCGATGATAGGATTTTACGCAGCCTACGCTTTCTTCGCGGTCGTGATGCTCGCTCTCTTGTGGCGGCACGACCACGCGACACCGATTGTGGCCGGCCTGGTGACGGTGTTTCTTTGCGTCGCGGTGGCCATTCCCGGCCTTGCGCTTTGGCTTCGGGACAAGGGAAGCAAGAGGCCGCCCGAAATCGTCGAAAAGATCGGTTTCGCCCGAAAACTGCTGGAAACCGTTGCGCAAGCGCCTGACTATCTGTTGCGCAATCATGCGCTGCTAGTCCGGGTTACCTTCTGCAACGCGATGATCTTTCTCGCGGATGCGGGTACGCTTTTCGCTTGTCTCAGGGCACTGGGGACTTCCCCTGGGTTTTCCACCTGCTTCATTGCCGTGATCATGGCGTCGATCGTTGTGACGCTTGGGCCTATTCCGTTGGGGCTGGGGACTTTCGAGGCCACTTCGACCGCGACTCTCCACTTGCTTGGAGTTCCGTTCGAGGCCGCATTTGCAGGCACGATGATGTTTCGCGTCCTGACGCTCTGGCTGCCGCTTGTTCCCGGTATGGTCCTGATGCGCGGAGTGTTGGGGCATCGTCATGGGGCCGGGAAGTGAAGTGAAAGGATCCCAGGATTTCCAACAAAGACTCCGGGATTTCTCATCTTGGCGATTTTTATGCGCCGCTGCGCGTCGCTCCCGGGGATGCGTCGGTGAAAGCCAGTCTGGCTTCAGCTTCCTTTGCCGTCAGTACCCTTAGGAGTTCTGTATCCGCGCAATCGACGCCGGCTGCGGCCAGATCGCAGGAGACCTTATGAAGCAGATCTTCATCGCCCGGCTTTTCAAGATCGGCAATGACGACCTTATCGGCGTAATCCTCGGCTTGTGCTGGAGAAAGCCCCATTCGTTCGGCCGCCCATAAGCCCATCAAGCGATCGCGATGGACGACAACGCGGAACCGGGTCTGAGCAGCAAGGCGGAACCGCTCTTCCTCTCCGCGCTCCCGATCCTCGAAAATCATGACAGATCCTCTCATTGTTCAATTATTTCAAGCCCTTGCGTTGAATTTTTTTGCGACGCCAACCAGGCTCGCCTTCGTGCAAGGCAGAATCGATTCTGGGAGAATGCGACTTCGAGCGCAAAATTTCTCTACGTATATGACCCAGGGCATTGAAACGGCGTGGCTCTTAGGAAATCATTGCAAAAGCGTGGCAGCCGAGGGAGAACCCTCTGGCAGGCTATCGCGGGTGCTGACATCATTTCTGGAGGTCAGTGTGAGTGACATCCAATCGTCCGGGAGTGTCGTCCATATAGTTGATGACGAAGCGAGCATTCGACGCTCCATGGACTTCTTGCTGCGTGCGGCAGGATATCGGGTCGAGCATTGGTCGGACGGGCAGGATTTTCTAAGGAACGCCGATAAGAATGTTCCGGCGTGCGTGCTTATGGATGTGCGTATGCCGGGTATCGATGGCCTCGAAGTCCAGCGCACAATGGCTGCGGAAGGCTTCGATTTTCCGGTCGTAGTCATGACCGGCCACGGCGAAATCGATCTGGCGGTCTGCGCGATGAAGGCGGGGGCAGTCGATTTTCTCGTCAAGCCTTGCGATCGCCAAAAGCTCCTGGATGCCGTTGCGCAGGCATTTGGGCTGCTGAATGATTGCGAGGTGAAACGCGATCGCCAGCAGTGGGCGAGGGGGCAGGTTGCCAAGCTGACCGAGAGGGTGTCAACGGCGGAGCAAAAGTCGGCCATGGGGCGGCGTAAAACCAGGCCATCGAGTTACACGCCGGGGGGAGTGGCGTGAGGGCGTAGCCCGAGGGCCACTCCCCCCGGCATTGGCTTGCTTTTCAGGGTCTGATTTTAGCCTTGCGGGCCCGGCTGTGAGCGAGGCGATAGCTTTCGCCGTTCATCTCGAGGATGCTGACGTGATGGGTCAGGCGATCGAGGAGCGCGCCTGTGAGACGCTCGGATCCGAAGGTTTCGGTCCATTCGTCGAAGGGCAGGTTGCTGGTGATCAAGGTGGAGCCGCGTTCGTAGCGCTGGGAGATCAGCTCGAACAGCAGTTCGGCGCCGGTCTTGGAGAGCGGTACGAAGCCCAGTTCGTCGATGATGAGCAGTTTGTATCCGACCATCTGCTTCTGGAAGCGCAGGAGACGCCGCTCGTCGCGCGCCTCCATCATTTCGCTGACCAGCGCCGCCGCAGTGGTGAAGCCCACCGACAGCCCTTTCTGGCATGCTGCCAGTCCGAGCCCCAACGCTACGTGCGTCTTTCCGGTGCCCGATGGCCCCAGAGCGATGGCGTTCTCACGCCGCTCGATCCACTCGCAGCGCGCCATCTCGAGCACCTGCATTTTGTTGAGCCTGGGGATGACGGTGAAGTCGAAGCTGTCGAGGCTTTTGACGGCGGGGAAGCGCGCGGCCTTGATGCGCCGCTCGACCATACGACGCTCCCTGTCGATCATCTCCATCTCGACAAGGCGGGCGAGGAAGCGGATATGATCGACGCCTTCAGCGGCACATTGCCTGGCGAGCTTGTGGTGCTCTCGCAGGCACGTAGGCAGCTTGAGTGCCTTGAGATTGTGAGCGAGAAGAAGCTCCGGGGTCTGATCGCTCATGCGGCCTCCTGCTGGTCGGAGAGCAGGCTCAGATAGGCTCTGGCAAAGGTCTTCTCGACCGTTGTGCGTGGCAGGAAGGGATATACGTCCAGGTCCAGCCTGGGCGGTACGCGTTCGACCCGGCACAGGACGAGGTGCTTGACGGCATCGAAGCCGATGGCGCCAAGATCAATGGCCTGTTCCACCGCCGCCTGGAGATCGGCGACGGTGAACGTTTCCAACAGGCGCAGCACCTGTACATATTCACGCCTGCCATGCTTGTGCATACGGCCTTCCATCAACCGCTGCAGTGTCGTGAACGCTTCGGGCAAATCCCAGCCCTGCAAAGGGGCAGCCTGGTCGAATGCGTTGATCTTCTGCTCGATCAGCGGGAGATAATGGAGCGGGTCGAAGATAACCTCCTCGCGGGCATAACAACGAGGATGACGGGCGATGACTTCGCTGCGGCAGCCGATCACCACCTCATCGACATAGGCCCTGATCCAGACCTCCTGATGGCCCCAGGCCACCGGAACCGAATAATCATTGGTCTTGTAGCGCACCAGGGATTGCGAGGAGACCCGCCCACCGGTCTGATCGCAGGCCTCGAAGGGTGTAGCGGGCAAAGGCTGCATGGCCGCGAGATCGCGCTGCAAGCGCTCACCGATCGTCTCGCTCTCCCCGCGCACCTTGTCCTGCTGGCGCTTGCGGCATTGCTCCTCCAGCCACAGGTTGAAGGCCTCCCAGGTCGGGAACTTCGGGATCGGCACCATGAAATTGCGGCGGCAGTAACCAACCAGCCCTTCCACATTGCCTTTCTCGTTCCCCTTGCCCGGGCGGGCATAGCGGTCGCGGATCACGTAATGCGACAGAAAAGCGCTGAACAGCGTGGCACGCTTACGCGTGCCGTCTGGCAGGATCTTCGCCACAAGACAGCGATCGTTGTCGTAGACGATCGAGCGCGGCACCGCGCCGAAGAACGCAAAGGCATGAACGTGTCCGTCCACCCAGGCTTCCGCCACTGCCGCCGGATAGGCCCGCACATAGCAGGCATCACTGTGCGGCAGATCGAGCGCGAAAAAGTAGGCCTTCTGCTCCACCCCGCCGATCTCCACCAGCGCTTCCCCGAAATCGGCCTGCGCATCTCCCGCCGGGTGCGCCAGCGGCACGAACATCTCCCGGCTGCGCTGCTCGCGCTCCCGGATGTAATCCTTGATGATCGTATAGCCGCCAGTGAAACCATGCTCGGTGCGCAAGCGGTCGAATACCCGCTTCGCCGTATGCCGCTGTTTGCGCGGGACGCCGCGATCCCCCTCAAGCCATCCATCGATGATCGCCACAAACCCGTCCAGCTTCGGGCGCGGCGGTACAGACTGACGCCGATAACCCGGCGGCGATGAAAACGACAGCATCTTGCGCACCGTATCGCGCGACACGTTGAAACGCTTCGCCGCCGCCCGTTGGCTCATGCCATCCGCGCAAGCCAAACGGACCTGAAGATAAAGTTCCACGCTGTAGATCCCCACACCTCCCTGACTTGGCAGAAAGGCTTCAAGGTGGACGACTTTTACGCCGCCCGCAGCGGGACTATCCCGCCGCTAGCGTGGCCGAATATTGCTCCGCCGTTCTCAGAGATCATCGATTTCCTGGCGGAAACGGGCCAGCGGCTGGTCGATCCCAACAACCCTTACGTCGGCGCCTGTATCGAGCGCATGGCCAAGGTAAGTCTCCAGCCGCGCGCGGCGATCGATTACATCATGCGCAACGCTGCCGAGTATCTCGATCGCCGGTCGCTGCGCGAAGTGGTCGAGCAGAACTTCCCTGATCCGCGTGCTCTGGACGAATGGATTGCCCATACTGACCACCAGGGGCGCCGCAGTTTCATCCGCGCTTATGCTCCGCGCCTGATCCATGTTCTGCCGGGCAATGCGCCGGCGCAGGGTATCCGCTCAATCGCGCAGGGTGCGCTGGTGAAGGCGGTCAATGTGTTCAAGATGGCATCGGCGGATCCTTTCTCGACGGTCGCTTTCCTGCGAACGATGGCGGATATCGATCCAGATCACCCGGTGGTGCGTTCGATGTCTGCTGTCTATTGGCGCGGCGGTGATGAAACGGTCGAGCGGGTGCTGTTTCGCCCGCAATACTTCGACAAACTGGTCGCCTGGGGCGGGGGCGATGCGATCAACAACGTCATGAAGTATATCGGACCGGGCTTCCAACTCGTCTCGTTCGACCCCAAGACTTCGATCTCGATGGTCGGGCGCGAGGCATTCGCGTCCGATGACACGTTGAACGAGGCCGCGCGGCGCAATGCAGCCGATGTGGCGATGGCCAATCAGGAAGCATGCGTGTGCAGCCGCTTCACGTTTATCGAGGCAAACCCGGAAGAGGCCGATCGCTACTGCGAAGCGCTGGCGCGCGAAATCCGCGTAGATCATATGGGCGAAGGCACACCGCGCCCGCTGGAGGCGGATTTGCGCGAACAGATCGACGTGCTGCGCATGATGGATGAGGATTACGCGGTTTTTGGCGCTAGCGACGGGCGCGGCGTGGCGATCCGATCGGAGGAGCCGGTTGATTTCCATCCGCTGCGCAAGACATCAAACGTCGTGTGCGTGGCTTCGCTGGAAGACGCGGTGAAGTTCGTCAATGTCGCCACACAGACGGTGGGCGTCTGGCCCTTCCATCGGATGAAGGATTTGCGAAACAGTCTGGCCAGCAGCGGCGCGCAGCGTGTCGTACGGCTGGGGGAGGCTGGACCCAGTGCGATAGGCAACCCGCACGATGCCATGTATCCGCTGCACCGATTTGTGCATTGGATGGCTAACGAGGATGGGTGCGAAGACGAAGATTGAGCTCTGTATCGATTGATCGCATCTGCACTAGACGTTAAGTGCAGATGCGAAGATCGGAAGACCCTTGGCCAGACCTCGCACGACTACTCCTCGTATACCCGCAGACGCCCGCGCAAAACGCTCGCTTGATGCTATGCGCACAGCGTTCCTCACTTTACTCGACACGCGCTTGCTGGATGATATCTCCATCAAGGAGATATGCGATGAGGCCGGGCTCAGCTACCCAACGTTCTATCGCCGGTTCTCGGGCAAGGAGGAACTGCTTGCCCGAATTGCCACCGAGGAAGTGCGGCGGCTTTTGTCACTTGGCTTTTCGGCCATCGAACGACCCGGCGGAGGTTTCTCCGGCAGTGGGATGTGCGAATATGTCGAGGCCCATCGCGTATTGTGGCGCACTCTCCTAACCGGCGGCGGCGCCGATGCCATGCGGCATGAATTCATGCGTCTCTCGCGCGAGTTTGCTGCCAGTCATCCCCGTGTGAATCCCTGGCTTCCAGTGGACTTGGCGGTGCCTTTTGTCGCGAGCGGAATTTTTGAAATTCTCGCCTGGTGGATGAAGCAGCCAGACGACTATCCAACCGGCAACGTGGCCAAGTTGATCGACATTCTGGTAGTTGATACGACGGCGCGGCCGCGCGTGGTCGATTTGGCCTGAAGTCCTGGATGGAGCTGCTTGGGGCAGGATGCAAGCGGCAGTGCAAGCGTGAATTGCCGAGTTTACCTCGCTGGCATCTTGCTGGAACTTTGATCCGGAGTGCTGGCCGGAACCTGCAATGGCGGTGTTCCTTCACGAAGATAGTCAGCTTGACTTATGGTTGACCCGCGCAGGAGCACGGGCCAACTGTTGAAAGGGCAAGCAGATCGGATATCGTGTTCAGCTCCCCGGTAGTGGTGGCCGGTACTCCTTGCCGTCGATCACGGTGACGAGATTCCCTTCAAGGGGCTGACCCAGGGGGGTGATGACAAAGCCGCCCGGTTCCGAGGTCTTCTTTGTTCCGATCTGTGCACCGCTTGAACGCAAATCGGAATGCCACACGATCCGTGTGTCCTTTCCAGCACCCAGCAGTTCGGCGCTTTCGGTCCCGTTTATGACATGGGCTCCGTCGTCCGTGAAATCGGCATAGCTCGCCGACACATAGGTTATTCGACCGTTTGGAGCCTTGCGGATATCGACAGCCGCCTTCCCGCCTTTCCACCCCATCATCGTGAACTTGCCGGCAGGGGCGGAGGGGTAGCGTTTGGGCATCGGAGCGCCGGGAAGATAGCGCGTGCCCCATGGAACGGTAATGGGGCTGGGCGTAACCTTGCGTCCGATTGCCAGCGGCGCGCGGCTTGGCAGGCGCGCGATCATCAGGCGGGTATGCCTGCCGCCTTGCTCGTTCGAGACGGGACAGGGCAGGGGGGTGATGCCACCGCAATCCGGCGCGGTGACCAGTGCCTGCCAATAGACGACATTCGTTCCGTCCGGCGACCAGGCAGGATCAGCGCGGGCGTTCCAGTTCGGATCGCTGGGACTTCCGGCCGCGCCATCTCCAATGTTGAGCTGCTGGCCACGATAGGTGCCTCGATCACCCCGACTGTCGATCAGGATAGGCTGGAAGAAGCGCCGCATTCCGTTGCGATAGCCATACCGTGCGCTGAGCATGACCATACGGGTAAGCTCATCGGTCAACGGCGGAATGCCCTGCATGGCGCCGTAATACATGTGCCGATCGACGGTGCGATTGTCGAAGACGACGAACCATCGGTCGTCGGGGGACATGAGGATCGGATCCGCGTAGCCAGGTGCCGACGTAAGCCGCCTCGACTGGCCCGATTGCAGGCTTGTGATGAACATGTCCACATTGCCGGATTCGGGCATCCCCATGCCAACCGCGTTTCTGCCATCGCGCGTCCAGCCTCGGGCCTCTCCGATAGCCCCCTTTGGCGGGTTGTGGATCATCCGGTCCGGTATTTTCGCGTCCGCACGAAAGGGCGCGAAGTCCGGTAAGGCGGTGTTGGTCAGGATCCACACGTCGTCGAGTTCGTAGCGAGGGGCCAGTGGCAGGCCCTCACGCGGGGCTGGATTGAATCTGAGTTTGCCGACCAGACCGTGCTGATCGATATCGGCACCGGTTGCATTCATGTGGCTCCACATCAGATGCTGGCCGTCGGGATTAAGGCGCAGTTCGCGCATTGAGCCTCCAGGCCCTGACCCGTCGGCCGTCGCATTCCAGCGGATGGGATAAATGCGAATGCGATCCGGCGTGCAATGTTCGTCGACCAGCTTGTAGCTGCCGCAGTCGACGACATTGGTACCGGCAATCAGTCTGGTATCACCGGGGAAGGCTTGGGGGTGGTCAAGACTGAGCCACGCGGCTCCATCGGGCACGCGGCGACCATGTTCATTCGTCGATGCAGGGTTGGCATCGCGGCGCGCGGCGACGGGAACGCCGCAAGTGATGCATTTCCAGGCGTCCCCGTTGGGGAAAGTGGTGCCGTCGGTCTTGATGACAACAACCTGCGGGCCGTCATAGATGGCTGCCGGATCGGGGGCGTGGGGAGCGCCGGCGAACTGGACAGTCAAGAGGACGTGCTTGGCATCGCCCATGTAGGCAGGACCTTCGACGATGCCATCATCTGCAGCCGTCATGCAGCCGGTGCCCTTGGGGTTGATCGTTGTCGTGCACGCGCCTGGTGTTTCGGATGGCGCCACTGGCGGAAGCGGCAAGCTGGATACGGAAACGGTTTCCGGTTGGGGAGCAGGCGGGCTGGTGTCCTGTCTGGCTCCCGCAAAAGTGGCGTTTGATCCAATCCCTCCACCCAGCGAGACAAGCGCGATTGCGATGCCCGCTGTGTGGATGGCCCATCGAGGTAGGCCCGCGAGGGCGGGGGTGAGCATTTCAGTTCTCTCCAGGATTTTTGTCATTGCTAACGTTAGAGGTGCGTTGTTCGGTATTCGCGCAGCCCGTCAGTCCAGGCGTGGCAATATTGTCGGCAACTCCGCCGTCGTAAGTATTCCCGGCCGCGCTGCACAGATGGCGGGTATTGCGTTAACCGGACGATGAGCGGTTAGGTTGGGAAGGGTTGCCTGACGTTCGGCCTGCGGGATGGGGAACCCTATGCTGATATCCAGCGGCGTGTCTCCCTCGACCATTACCCGCCAACCATCGGAGCGAAGGTCCCAGCCAGGCTCGAGGTCTTCGGTCACGAACCAGTTGCAACGAAAACGCATGACCGGTCTGTCGTCACAATAGCCAGTGGTCGTCATGCGCTGCCCGGCGACGGAGCCGGCAGGAATGGTGCTTTTGTGGAGCTTGACCGGTCGCCTCGCGAGCGCAACTTCGCTGGTGACTTCGAACCGGTCGATCACGATGCCGAGTGCCTGCGCCAAAGCCCGCAAGGAGTGGTTGAAGACTTCGTCCCGCTCGTAGAACGGCCGCTGTGCAAAGGCTTGGGGTGTTTCTCCGAAGCCCATGATGTTTATGAGCATCTCTTCAGAGCAGCCATCGATGCAGTTGGCGAATTCGTCGATGGTGAGCAGATCGAGGCGGCGCGCGAGCGACAGCAGGACCAGCGGCAGCGCTTCGGTGATGAAGCCCGGACTGCTGCCCGAGCTGTGAAGCGTGGCCCCGCCTTTGGTGCAGGCTGCTTCGATCCTTGCCCGGATGGCCGGGTCCATGCTGCCCGGATGGAAGAATTCCGCCCTTGTGGATGAGATATTTATGCCGTTTTCGAGAAGCGCGCAGACATCGTTGTAGTCTGTGTGTTCGGGCATGTAGAGTACGCAATCCGGCTTCAGCGCCAGAATGGACTCGCGATCCCGAACCGCAGTTATGCCTGTCGGCTCCATCCCGCACAGTTCCCCGGCGTCCATGCCCTCCTTGCCGGGCGAGTAGACCTTCACCCCGACAAGTTCCATGTCGGGGTGGGTGAGGACGGCCCGCATGGCGGCTGAGCCGACTGTGCCGGTTGCCCATTGCACGATGCGCAGCCTGCCGGCCTTTGATGGCGTGGTCATTGCATTTGCTCCTGAAACGCGGAAAGCTGGCCCGAACCGGCGGGCGTCGATCAGCCGATGAACATGCCGCCGTTTACCGCCAGAACCTGGCCGGTGACGTAGCTGGCACCGTCCGATGCAAGGTATTCGCAGGCCGCTGCGATATCGTCGGGCGTGCCCGGACGCGGGATCGGGATGTGCTGGGCAATTACTTCCAGCGGCGGGAAGGTGCCGGCGGCGATGCCCGCTTCGGCCATCGGCGTGGCGACGACGGAAGGGGGGATGGTGTTGACGGTGATGCCTTGGCCCGCGAATTCGCGAGCAAGCGCGCGTGTCAGCCCGATCACGCCGGCCTTGGCAGCCGAATAGTGGGCCCGATCGGCGGCGCCGGATTGCGCTGCCTGCGACGAGATCGTGATGATCCGCCCCCAGTTGGCGTCAATCATGTCAGGCAAGGCCGCTTGGACGGTATGAAATACACCGGTCAGATTGATGTCGACCATGCGCTGCCAGGTTTCGACGGTCACATCCTGGAAGCGGATGCCCTCCGAAATTCCGGCATTGGCGACCACGATGGCGATCGGGCCAAGTTCCTCGCGCACGGCGGCATAGGTGGCCTCGATACTGTTGCGGTCGGAAACGTCGACCTTGCGAGTCAGGATGCGAGCGCCCTGTGCGCGGAGCGTGTCGCCTTCCCGTTCGAGTGCCTCTTCCTGAACATCGAGAACCGCAACCGGATGCCCCTTGGCTGCGAACATCTTTGAGACGCCAAGCCCAATACCCGATGCTCCGCCTGTGACGACGACGACGCGATTGGCAACCATTCCTTCTCTCCCATTGTGACGTTTGGTGGGCCGCTGCCTTCGCCTTCATGTCGGCGACCACACATACTTGTTTGTGCGATAATGTGGCGCGCAACTTGCAACCTGTCCAGCCTCCAGATAGGCAAGCTGGCGTTGCGACTCGAATTCGCGATGCCATCCACGACCGGAATTCGCAGAGCACCCACCGCTTTGAACAAGAGCGGCGACGCAGTGAGTTCAGGTCGACAGAACAGGAGAATTGGGGATGCCGGTACCGGACGTTTCGGGGCGCTCGATCGAGGAGCTAATTTCACTCAAGGGCAGGAGCGCGGTTGTTACCGGCGCGGCTTGGGGGCTTGGCAAAGCCACGGCAAGGCGGCTTGCAGAGGCGGGCGCGGCCGTTCTCATCGCCGATATCGACGAAGAAGCGGCTACGGCTACGGCAAAGGAACTGGCAGATAGGTATTCTGTCGACGTGAGCGCGGCGCACCTGGATGCCGCCGATGTCGCGTCGATCACGGCCATTGCCGATCTAGCTGAAAATTGGTTCGGGAAGATCGACATCTGGGTCAACAATGCAGGCATTCCCTCGTTCTCGCCCTTGCTGGATCTGGACGTTGAGGAGTTCGATAACGTCCTGGCGATCAATCTGCGCGGTGCCTTCGTAGGCGCGCGAGAAGCCGCCCGCAGGATGATTGCGAAGGGACAGGGCGGCACGATCGTGAACGTGGCTTCGCTTGCCGGAGTCATGGGAATTTCCGAAGGGCAGGCGGCCTACTGCAGCTCGAAGCACGGTGTGGTCGGCTTGACCAAGCAGCTGGCGATCGAACTGGGTTCGCAGGGCATCCGCGTGCTCGGCGTCGCACCTGGTTTCTCGCTCACCGAGAAGACCATGTTCATCGCCGATTGGGATGAGGAGACTGTCAAAAGCTGCCCGATCCCTGGCATTGGCGCCAGCCGTCTCGGCAGGGTCGGCGTTGCTGATGATATCGCCCGCGCCATTCTCTTCTGTGCATCGGACATGGCGATGTTCATGACGGGCAGCACGTTGCTGCTCGATGGAGGCATCGCAGCCTGATAACGGGCGGTCCCTGGAGATATCAAACCAGGGACCGTTGCCCGTATCAGTCCTTCTCGGTGAGAGGTGTAAAGCGTTCTCGGGCAGCCGCCACCGATTGGCGCGCGGCTGCTACGGCTTCTTCCTCAACCGCAAAGAGAAGATGCTGAAGCACGGCATTGAGATGGGCATGCATGGCATCGCGTGCGGCGGCAGGATCGCGCCGCTCGAGCGCAGCTAGAATTGCGCGATGCTCCTCCACCATCGGCTTGACGTTGGCAGTACGAGCCTTTTCAAGCAGCAGTCGGCATTCGGGCGAGGTTGACCGCAGGGTCCAGAGTTGCTCGACGGCCTTGGAGATAGCCGTATTCCGACCGGCATTGGCGATCGTCATGTGAAATGCCCTGTCGGCATTGTCGCCCCCGCCTTCTTCAGCATTCTCTCGTCGGATCGCCGTGACAAGGTGTGCGAGCCGCTGAATTTCGTCATCGGTGATATGACGAGCCGCCAAAGCGGCAGCCTCTCCCTCGATCAACATTCGGGCTTCCACGAGTTCGAAGGGGCTGACTGCGAATTCCGGTTCGTCCGTCTCGCCCGGAAGCCGGATCACGAACGTACCTGAGCCCAACCGCGCCTCGACAAGGCCGAGCACTTCCATCGCCAGCATGGCCTCACGCACAACGGGACGGCTCACGCCCATCTTGACGGCTATGTCGCGTTCCGCCGGCATGCGGTCCCCAATGGCATATGAGCCGGAATGCATTTCGGCGATCATAGCCTTCGCCACTCGCCGGTAGAGGCGGCCGTCTTCTTCAGCCAGCGGAACGAGCTCGGATGCTCCCTTCGCTCCCGTGATCCTTTTCATAGCCTCAAGTCTCGTCTTTTTGGTAAGGCCAATAATTGGTAATTGGTAATTCAAATTTCACGTACAAGATCCTTCCATTGAGGCTGAAACATGAGAATCCAATCTGCAAAAGTGATCGTTACCTGTCCGGGGCGGAACTTCGTCACGCTCAAGATCGAGACGGATCAGGGTGTCTACGGCATCGGCGACGCGACGCTGAACGGGCGCGAAAAAGCGGTCGTGTCCTATCTGGAGGACCATGTCGTCCCGTGCCTGATCGGCATGGACCCGCGCCGGATCGAGGATATCTGGCAATATCTCTACCGGGGTGCCTATTGGCGGCGCGGCCCCGTGACGATGCGCGCAATCGCGGCGGTGGACGTGGCCTTGTGGGACATCAAGGCCAAGATGGCGGGTATGCCGCTCTACCAGCTTCTGGGCGGGCGCAGCCGCGATGGCGTGATGGTCTATGGCCATGCCAACGGCAGCGACATCGCCGAAACGGTGGAAGCGGTCGGCCAGTATATCGACATGGGCTACAAGGCGATCCGCGCGCAGACCGGCGTGCCTGGGATCCGCGATGCCTATGGCGTGGGCCGGGGCAAGCTCTACTATGAGCCCGCCGACGCGGCGCTGCCCTCGGTAACCGGGTGGGATACGCACAAGGCGCTGAATTATGTGCCGAAGCTGTTCGAAAAGCTTCGCGAGACATACGGGTTCGATCATCACCTGCTGCACGACGGGCACCATCGCTACACGCCGATGGAAGCCGCGCGGCTGGGCAAGGCGCTGGAGCCCTATCAACTGTTCTGGCTGGAGGATTGCACCCCCGCCGAAAACCAGGAAGCGTTCAGGCTGGTGCGCCAGCACACCACCACGCCGCTGGCCGTAGGTGAGGTCTTCAACACGATCTGGGATGCCAAGGATCTGATCCAGAACCAGCTGATCGACTATATCCGCGCCACCATCGTCGGCGCCGGGGGATTGACCCATCTGCGGCGGATCGCGGACCTTGCGGGCCTCTACCAGATCCGCACCGGCTGCCATGGCGCCACCGATCTCTCGCCCGTCACCATGGGGACGGCACTGCATTTCGATACTTGGGTACCGAATTTCGGCATCCAGGAATACATGCGCCATTCCGAAGAGACCGATGCGGTTTTCCCGCATGATTATCACTTCGCGCAAGGCGAGCTGTTCTGCGGCGAAACTCCCGGCCATGGCGTCGATATCGACGAGACATTGGCCGCGAAATATCCCTACAAGCCCGCTTATCTGCCGGTGGCTCGCCTGGATGACGGGACCATGTGGAACTGGTGAAGCCTGATGCGGCAGCCCGGCGCCATGCTCGCGCGGCCAAAGGCCGGATTGGCAGGCGACGGGCTGCATCGGATCAAGCGATTTCGACCAGCGCAAGCCCTTCGGCGGGAAGCTCTAGCGTCAATGTACCGTCCGCGCCCAGGCGGCGTGTTTCCACCACAGGTTGAGATGCCTGGCGGAGCTGGGCGATTTGGGCACGCGAGGGGTATTGAGGGGAGCCCATCTTCCGCCAGGCGGGCATGGGGGATCCTCGCTGCCAATCGACGAAGCGGACTTCGGCGTTCTTGCCGCCTTTGATGCCGTCCAGTTGCAAGGTCAGCCGCTTGGTGCTGCCCAGGATCTTGCGTTCGGAGGTCATGCCCGGAATTCCGCCCGGTTGCTCGACTTCCGCAAGATTCCACATCAGCACGGAAATGCGCCCGTTGATGTCCCGTGAGGCGAGAGCCGGCCCTTGCGCGGCAAGGCGCTGTGTTCCCAGGCGATGGAGCAGGCGATAAGTGTTGAACGAGGGTTTGGCGATGCCGTCGATCATCATACTCCAGCCCATCGAGCCTTCCTTGAGCATGTAATCGTCGACGCCCAGTTCTTCATACATTCCGCTGAGCGTCCATTGTGACATGCCCGCGCAATGGGGCATGCCATTGGCGATAACATGGGCAATCATTGCCGGGCTGTCGGACGACCACTCAGAGAGCCACATGGGCTTGCCGGCGAAGGGGCCGGAATCGATCGTGCGGCGGGCATTGGCCAAGGCATCGGGGATCACGTCGTTGATGCTGCGCCGCGGACTGCCCTTGCCGAAGACATCATCCTGATCATCGCCAGCGTAGACATGGGTGGCGAAGAAATCGACCGGAGCGTTGTTAGCCGCACACCACTGCCCGAAATCGCCGATCCATGCGGTTTTCGAGGTCGCCGGGCCACCAACCTGAATGCGCGGGTCCACCGATTTGATGGCTGTGGCAACGGCCTTGTACATCTCGAAATAACGCTGCTTGTCGGCAGACCAGAAGAACGACAGGTTGGGTTCGTTCCAGACTTCGAACGGCCAACTGCGCACGGTTTCCAGCCCATAGCGATCGATCATGGAAGCCGTGAACGATTTGATGAAGCCGGCAAACTCTGCGTCCGATGTCGGCGGCGTGATATTCGCGCCGTAAAATCCGAACTGGGTTTTGCCGGAAGCGAGCTTCCCCGGCATGAAGCTCAGTTCGACATAGGGTGAGATTCCGATGTCGAGCAGGCCGTCATAGACACGGTGGACGTTTAGCCAGTTTGGCCCGCCGTTACGCCGCATTTCCAGAATGCTCTTGCCGAAGACACCGAGTTCATCGTTGAGGATACCGTGGAAGCGGGCGCGCTTGAAACCGGCTTCGTTGTGGCCGATCCGCATATCCTGCCGCCATTCCTCGCGCATGGTGATCGCCGCGCGGTCAGACCCGACACATTCTTCCCAGACGTGCGGCAACGCGCCGGTAATCGCACGCGTATCGACCCGCACTGTTTCGTTCGCGATGTCGGCGGCCCTTACGCCCTTGGTCGAAAGCGCTGCTGCTGCCGCGCTCGATGCCAGAAATGTGCGGCGATCAATCATGGTATTCTCCAGGAGATTTATGAACGGCAAGGCGAGGACGAAGGAGCATCCAGAGTAAACCCGCCCCGAGGAAATCCAGCAAAGCCAGCGCGACGAAGAGAGGGGAGTAGCCGAAGATGTCGGCGCTTTGACCGATTGCGAAAGTAAAGAGCAGGCCGCCGATCCAGGCGATGGAGCCCGCCATGCCGCTTGCAGTGGCAACGGTGCGTTTATCGAACAGGTCGGAGCAAAGCGTGATCAAGGCACCATTGAGCATCTGGTGGGCAAATCCGCCGATGCAGAACAACGCGATCGCCGCGGTTGGAGTTGTGGCCAGCCCTATGCAGGCGGGCCCTGCCATCAGGAGCGCGCCAAGCGTCATGGTAATTTTCCGGGACGGGACCATTCCTGCACCGAGGCGCATGAGCAGCGGCGGTAACAGGCCAGCGGCGAGCGATCCAAAGTCGGCAGCCAGAAACGGTAGCCATGCCCATAGAGCGATGGACTTGAGATCGAGCTGCCATGTCGCGACGAGGTAGATCGGAATGAAGAAGTTGAACGTCTGCCACGCGGGTTCGGCGAGGAAGCGAGGCAGTGCGATCGACCAGAATTCACGTGAGCGCAGGACTTCGCGGCGGTTCGCTGGTCGTCCGACGGGGCGATCGCCGGCCTGCCGGCCTCCGATCTGCCCGTCTGTGATCAGGCGTTTCTCGCCTCCGCCAAGGCAGGGGTGCTGCTCCGGCGCGCGATAGGCAAACCACCATAGCCCTGCCCAGAGCAGGCTTAGCACGCCGGTCACCATGAACGCGGAACGCCATCCCCAACTGAGGATGCAAAACACCACAAGCGGCGGAGCGATCATGTTGCCCACGCTCGTTCCCATTTGAAACGCGCTGGTTGCCAATGGCCGCTCCCGATCGGGGAACCATTCCGAAACCGTCTTCGTGCCTGCGGGGATTGCCGCCGCCTCCGACGCGCCAAGGAATCCGCGAAAGATCGCCAGGCTCTGCCATCCGGTGGCAAGGCCATGCGCCATGTTGGATAGCGCCCAGGCGAGAGCGAAGAGGAAGAAGCCCAGCCGGGTTCCCAGCGCATCGAGAACTGCGCCGGCGACGGTTTGCATGACGGTGTAAGCCGCCTGGAACCCCATGACGATCCAGCTGTATTGCTCGGTCGTCATGCCGAATTCGGCTTTCACCGTCGGAGCGGCAACGGACAGGGTCGAGCGTGCGAGGTAATTGAGGATCGTGCCCAGCGTAACGAGCCCGATCATCCACCAACGCAGGTTCGCAATTTTGCGCTTCACCGGGTAATCTCAATTCCCGCCAGCGCAGAGTTGCCCGAGACGCTCGAAAATTCGAGTGTCAGGTGGCCATCGGTGACGGTGACGGGAAAGCTGCGGACCAGTTCCTTGAGCGGTGCTCCGGCTTCCTTCAAAATGTTGAGACCGCCAATGACGGACTGGCCGTTCGCTTTCACAGTGAGTGCCTGATCGGGCGACGAGGTCTTGCGCGGTTCGAACAGATGCAGGGTTACGGTCCACCGGCCGCTCGGCAGGGGAATGTCGTAAGTATAGGCCTCGCCATCGCGCCAATAGTCGAACAGAGCCGGATCGGCCGCCTCGACCTGTCGGATCGGTGCCATCGAACGCCCGCCGAAACCGACAAGGTTGAGCACGACGGGCTTTCCGCCTTTGACGAAAGTGTCCGAGCCAAAATGACGTGCGCGAAGGTCAGGCCCGGCGAGATCAAGACCGGCAAGACTGCCCGAATTGATGCGCAGGCCGTTCCGCTCGACGTCCGGCCCATTCCAGGTCGCCGTGTCGCGTAGCGTCTTCCCTCCGGCGTTCGCCGTGACCACCGCCGCATTGGGTCCGGGCCGCAGCGCGACATTCTTCCATTCGCACACAAAATCGGCACAAGACGTCGAACCGACCGGCTTCCCGTTGATCGTCAAGCTGGCCGATGGGGCATTGGAATAGGCCTTCACGTCCATGACCGGATAGGCGCGATCCGCATAGCGCTTGCCGGCAAAATGCAGGGCTGGGCTCTCGCTCCACGCGACCTTGTAGAACCAGAAGGCGTCCTTGCGTTCCTTGCGGTCCGCGGTCATCAGCCCCTTGTCGTTAAGGTCGACCGTGTCGCCTTCGTCGCGCAAGTCGCTGGAGAAGTCGAACATGGCCCAGACCCAACTGGCGAAGACGAAATCGCGTTGGTTGATGGCAGGCCACGTCTGTTCGTGGACCCAGGCCTGATACTCCTCCGGGTGAGGGCGGCCGACGAAATTGACGAAGCCGCTCAGCACATCGTCACTGTGCTGGCTGATCGCGCCGCCCGCTCCGTATTCGGTCAGCGACAACGGTAGGTCGGGGTGATCGCGATGGAACTTGTCGACCGCATCTCCAAGATCTTTCCGGGCCTGGAGGGGGTTGGGATAATACCAGCCGTAATAGCGGTTATAACCGATGAGGTCCGTCGTCCCGGCCAGCTTCTCGCCGGCAGTCTGAACCAGGGTCAGCCCTTCGCAGCAGTCGGCGAATGTGGTTGGGCGATCGGGGTCTTCCTGCTTGGCGATGGCGTTCAGGTGCTGGAGTAGTGCAAGGGGGCGTGGCGGCGCTCCTTTCTGGCCAAAACCCTTGGCGGAATCGACTTCGTTACCGACCGACCACATCAGGATCGAGGGATGATTGTAGCTCTGCCTAATCTGCTCACGCAGTTGCTGCTCGGCGTTCTGCCACAGGCTCTGCGACCCCTCGCCGCCGGATACGCTCGGAGTAGTGACGTAAGGCAGTTCGGCCCAGACAACCATTCCGGCGTTGTCGGCCAGATCGGACCATTGATCCGCATGCTGGTAGTGCGCTTGGCGAACGGTGTTCGCGCCCAGTTCCTCGATCAGCGCCATGTCCTGGGCGTGCTGTTGCGGCGTGAGCGCCCAGCCGGAACCAAGTGCGTCCTGATGTCGCGAAACACCGTGCAGCTTCACATGGCGGTCATTGAGGAAAAATCCGGCATCGGCATCGAAGCGGAAGGTGCGCAGGCCTAGCGGCTGGGACACGCGATCAAGCGTGGCTTTTGCGTCTGAAAGAATGGAGGTGACCGAATAGAGATAGGGATCGGACCGGCCGTTCCAGCGGTGCGGACGCTCCACGCTCAATTCAACGCGTTGTTCGCTGGCACCGGGTGCAAGGGTGAGGGGCTGGATGGTACGGGCCACGATTTTGCCGTGTGCGTCGCGGATCTCGGTCGCTAGCGTCAGGTTGCGGGGCGCTGCGCTTGCATTGCGGAGTTTGGTGCGGACTTCGATCGCCGCACGTTCCGGCGTAATTTTCGTGGCGCGGGCGTAGACTCCCGGACCGCCGTAATCGAGCGGATCGATCGAGGCGTCGGGAAGCTGGAGCAGCGAAACTTCACGGTAAATGCCGCCGTGCACGAAGAAGTCGCCCGACAGGGGCAGTACTTCGGAGGTCGAGCTGCCGGGTTCCACCTTGCTGTTGTCGGCACTGACAACCACGAGGTTGCGCTGCCCCGGCTTCCATGCGTCGGTCACATCGATGCGGAAGCGGGCAAATGCCCCTTTGTGCGTGCCGACAAGATGCCCATTCACCCAGACTTCGGCCAGTTTCCCGACTCCGGCAAAGTCCAGATATTGGCGATAGCCGGGCCTCGCCTTGGGCGCGTCGACCCAGAGGCGATACCATCCGACCCCTTGCCTGTTGTCGGTCTCGCTGCCACGCGTCAGCGCGTAAGCGCCGATGTGGTTCCAGCTGTGCGGGACCGAGACCTGTTCCCAGTCCCGATCGTCGAAAGCGGTCTCGGTGACGGCGGCGGGTTCCTGCCCGAAACGAAATCGCCAGCCGCGTGAAAGGTCGGTGGCAGACCGAGCGGCCATCGCCTCCGTGGCGTTCCGATCGGGCGCCGCGAAAGACGGCGATGCCAATGAGGCGACCGCGATAGCAGAGCCCAGCATCATTGTCGTCAGAAGCCGTTTCATATCGCCCACCCGTCACTCTCCCGCTTGCTTCTGGCCGCGGCTATGTGCCGGGCCGATTATGGTGTTTGAGGTCTATCGTTGTTCGAGGAGGCGCACGGGGCCGAGCAATCCTGACGGACGCAAAGGGGCGTCCTTTCGGTAAGTCGGCGTGGCCGTCCAAGTCACCTTTGTCGCTCCAGGTTGGGCGTCTCCGATGAGGCGATTGACCCACAAGTTCGCTACCCGGATCGAGACCCGGTTTTTGCCGGCACGCATCTGCTTCCCGATGTCGACGAGGTAAGGGGTGTGCCAGGCATAGCCTGCCAGCTGCCCATTCACGCGGATCTCTGCGATCTCTCGCGCCTCTCCCAGATCAAGGATCAGCGGCGTGCCCTTCTTCCATCCGCGCGGAGCCGCGAAATCCTTGGTGTAGGTTGCGATCCCTGAGAAATATCGGACGGCGGCATCCGAGTTTTCGTTGAGCGGGGCCAGTTCGGCGAGGCGGGTTTGTGGCGGTGCGCCCCGGCCGGCTTCGAATGCCACATCCCACGGTCCGGCAAGACGCGCCACTTCCGATAGGGCGACAGGCGCGATTTGGCCGGCGCCCGCTGCCGTATCCTTGCGGAAGACGATATGCACGGATTCGTCGGGGCCGAGGGTCAGGGGAACGGTGGTCACGCCATCCCGGATTGTGAAGCTGATCGGTTCCGATCGACCCGTCTCCGCGTGCCAGAGTTCGGGCACCTTGCCGGATACACGGAAGCGTGCCTGAATGGTTTCGGTCCGGTCTTTTTGGTTGGCGACGAAGTAAGCGTCGTCAACCGGAAGCTTGCGATGCACAAAGAGCAGCGCGGCACCCTGTTGCGCGCCCTCGAAGGCGAAATCTGGTTCGATTTTGGCTTGGGTCAGGGCCGCTGCCAGATCGCTTGTCGCGATGACGTGGCCGCGCCCGATCGGGGTTAGCGGTGATCCGGGCCAGAGCTTTGCCACCAGCGCCTGATAGCGGGGCGCATCTGCCGAAAGGCCTGGATCGCCGATCGGCCGGGATCCGATGATGGTGGCACCGCCCTCCGCCAGCTCGGCAATCCTGGTTAGTACGCGCAGGCTCATGCGGCTGGCGGAGCCACCGAGATAGAGCACGCGGTAACGCGCTCCGCCGGAACTCACCAGATCGGGTCCATCGTTGGAAAGCGCGTCGAACAGGGCGTCGGCATTCACGAAATCGAATGCGTTGCCGGCAGGAACGTCTGCGACCGGTTTGTCTCCGAACAGAGACGTCAACGGCGCTTCCTCACCGTAGAAATAGGCGATGTCGGCAACGTTGGTTCCCTGCTGCAGCATGAGGGAATTACGCGCAATGTAGTCCACCCACGGCCGGGCAAGTTCGCCCCAGGCTTCGTTGCGATTGAAGTCTTGCCCGAAAATGGAAAGGCGCAGGCCCGGTTTCTTGTCATCGACCGGGACATGGACCGAAGTATGAATGATGGGGCGGTTGATGCCGCTCGCGAATTCAAGATCGATCATGCGCTTGAGGTCGCTGGGAGCAAAAGCCCAGGGAGAGAGCATCGAGGTCAGGGATTCAGCGGCAACATATTTGCGCCCGTAAATGTGCGCGACCGACGCTGCACCCTTCATGTCCGCCAGATAGGTCGGCTTGGGGCCGCGGTCGCGTTGAAACGACCACGTGGCCGACATCGGCACGTCCGCCCATTTCCGCATCGCCATGTCATCGCCGAGCTGCGGGCGATGATCCTCGAGCGCTTCGCCATAAACGGCCAGACCATTGTCATGCGCAGCCTTGGCTATCGTACCGTAATGCTCGCTTGCCAGAAGGTCGGCCAAAGTCCGCCGGAAATCATAAAGGAAGCGCTCGCTATCCTGGCGCGATCCGACAATCATCCCCGTTAGCGCGGGCATCCAGGGAACAGGATCATATCCGCGCAATCGCTTGAACTGGGCAATCATCTGCGGCGTCCAGTTCGCCGCGCCGACCTCGATGCTATCGGTAAGGATGGCCCGGATACCCTTGGCACCCATGAGGTCCGGGCCGACCGTTTGGCGGTAGGTCGTGAGGTAGTGGTCCATGTAGCGCCGGACCGCATCGGCATCGTACTTGTCCACTTCAAGGCCGGTCGCCTCGAGCGGGGCGGGGTGGTTCATCGTGCCGACGAGCGAGTAGCCGAAGCGAATGATGCGCCAGCGACCGGCGGGGGGCGTCCAGTCCAGTGTCCCATCTGGCTTCAGACGATTGGTCAGGTCGATGACTTTGTCCGGAGCCACACCGGCGGAATTGGTGAGGCCAGCGTCAAGTGCGTAGTAATCGGGAACGACATCGAAGCCCGCCTTGGCCTCGACACGATTGACCCGATCTTCGCTGGTGAGATCGAACTCGGCGATGCGAATGGATGGACTTGGCTTGCCGCCGGAAAAGCCGGCGGCAAGCGCCGACAGGTCGACGCCGGCAGGGGGCGGCGCGATATTGGGAAGGCTGTTCACTTCCTTGAACGAGATGCGAAAGTTCCGTGCCGTCACGGGCGCGAAGCCGAGCGTCGTCGGCACGCGGCCTAGCGGAATGTCGGTTACGGTGCTCCACGTCCCGTCAGGAACTTCGGCTTCCAGGCTTGCCTTCAGGTTTGCACCGATGAATTTGCCCGCGCCCCCCGGGACGAACAGGGTCAGTGCCCGGATCGTTCGGGCGCCGGAGAAGCGCACGTCGAGAAGCGTGGGTCCTTTGGACGCCTTGGAAAGGTCAATGCCCGTTTCAAGGTTGCCATCCATCAATACCTTGGCATCGATGGCTTTTCCTGTGGCGTCGGCGAATGTGGCAAGGGCCGAAAGCACGTGTGCCTGAGCGGGGACTGCAACGACCACGGTATCACGGTAGAACGGTGCCGGGACATCGGGCGCCTTCTCGTTGATCGTCGAATTGGTCCCGGATGTGGCAGCTATCGACTGGTACGGTCCGGTAGCCGAGGGTGGCGAGGGAAGGGCGCGGGTAATGCGCGTTCCTCCGACAACGGTGATCTCGCTCCAGACGAGTTTTTTCATGCCATCGGCAGGCGGGACCCATGGGCCTCCGGTTTCAGACCAGCCTGGCGACGACGCGATCGCCAGTTCGAGCCCAAGGCGATCCGCTTCGCCCGCTGCAGCCTTGAACGCCGATTTCCACGCAGGGGTCATGTAGATCAGGCGCTGATCCACGATTTGCGGACTCTGGAGATTGACGTCGAACGATTGCGCCCCGCCAATGCCCATGCGCTTCATCCAGGCAAGGTCCTTGAGAAGTCCGTCTTCGGTGATGTTGCCGTTGATCCAATGCCACCACACGCGCGGACGGGCATCCATTGGCGGATCGGCGAATTCGGCCTGGAGATCGCTGGAGGTTTGTCGGGGCAATGTTTGCTTATCATCCGCCCGGGCCAGGACTGGATGGCCTGTGACGGTAAGCAAGAGAGCGAGCTTCATTACTGCGGCGCTGGCTCGAAAGGGTGTTCGTTTTGGCATAGACATGCTTTCGCCCGACGTTCGCATCAGTCGAGGCACTTGTCGCGAAGGGCCTCAGACATCTCTCCGTGTATCGCCTCTTTGTGCGACATTATGTCGCCTATAATCGCGGATCGGTAGTGTCAAGTCGGTCTGACCAATTTGGCGAAACTGTATGAAGGCCGGTCCTGCGATAGGGATTTTGGTATAGTTCGAATGTCTTGGTCAGGCCCATTACCGATTACCAAAAACGCTGTAGCGATCAAAAGCGACACCCGAACTTCATGAGGCCGGAGCGCCGCACCGCGGTACCGTGCCAGGACCAGCGGCGTCTGCGGCTGTTTCCCAACGCAGTTCCAAGCAAATAATCGCATTCGAATACGGTTGTGCCGAAGCGTTTCGCGTCGGTTGCAAATTGGCACGTCATACCGGCCAGATTCCTACGAGCTCTCTTCTGGGTTGACGCCTGCAGGCAGATGAACGTATGCGACATTATATCGCATAAAACGATGCGGCCTTGTGGCCTGTCGCTTACCGAACCGGCGGTAAGCATGCTTGGCGCAGTTCGCGGACAAAAACGCACATAGGCCGAAAGCTGAAAGAGGGCTGAAAAATGGCATCGATTACCGTGGTAGGCACGTCCGGGCAGGAAAGAGTTTTGGACGCGCGCATCGGGCAAACCGTTATGGAAGTCATTCGCGACGCTGGCTTTGATGAGTTGCTGGCGCTGTGCGGAGGGTGCTGTTCTTGCGCGACTTGTCATGTGCACGTCGAGGGCGGCCCTGCCCATGCGCTCGCGGGCATGAGCGAGGACGAGAACGACCTTCTGGACTCGTCTAGCCATCGCGGCAGCCAGTCGCGCCTATCGTGTCAGCTGCAGATTACCGATGCCCTCGACGGGCTGCGGGTGAGGATCGCACCGGAAGACTGAGAAACGAATATCCCTTCGTCCGCCAAGGGCGGGGGCAGGGAGCAGGAGTGGGAACAATGACTGAACTGGCTGATCGGGATTACTTCACCGACCATGAAATCCTCGTCGATCCTTACGCCTATTTCGAGGCGGTGAGGGGCAAGGGCACGGTCTATCAGCCCAAGGGCAAGGACTATCTGATGGTCATGGGGTTTGAGGAAACCCTGGAAATCATGCGGAACTCGGAAGACTTCTCGGCGATTATCGGGCTTCAGGGCGCATCGGCTCCGCTTCCGTTTACCCCGCACGGTTCCGACATCACCCAGCAGATCGAAGCTCACCGTGACGAATTCCACGGCGGAGACTTGCTGGTCAACCTGGACGATAATCCGCATCTCCAATTGCGGTCACTTGTCAACCGGCTGTTCACGCCGTCGCGCCTCAAGGCGAATGAGGAATTCATCCAGGCCTTTTCGGATGAGTTGGTGCGCGAAGCGGTGGCGAATGGCAGTGTCGAACTGGTCAGGACGATCGCGACACCTTTCGTCACGCTCGTCATTGCAGACCTCCTTGGCATTCCTGCCGAAGATCGCCAGAAGTTCATGGACATCATCCAGGACGCACCGCCCCCCGGCAATCTGGATGGCGAACTGGATCTCAATGCCGAAGATCACCCATTCATGATCATGGGCGGCTACTTCGCCCAATATGTAGCCGATCGCCGTGCCAATCCGCGGGAGGACATCCTTTCTGAACTGGCGAATGCTCTCTATCCCGACGGAACGCTTCCGGACGAAATGGCGATCGTCAAGCTTGGCATGTTCATGTTTGGCGCAGGCCAGGACACCAGCGCGAAGCTTCTCGGCAACGCCATGCGCTACATTGTCGATCAGCCGGGTTTGCAGGACAAGCTTCGCGCCGATCCCAAGCTTATTCCCGCGCTGATCGAAGAGGTTCTGCGGCTCGAAGGCTCGACCAAGCAGACGGCTCGCCTGGCGCGGCGGGACACCAAAATCGGCGATATTCCGGTGCCGGCGGGCACGAAGATCATGCTGTCGATTGCCGCGGCCAACCGCGATCCGGCGCGCTGGGAAGACCCGCAGGCATTCAAGCTGGATCGTCCCAAAATCCGCGAACACGTGGCCTTTGGACGCAGCGCGCACACCTGTGCGGGCGCACCGCTTGCCCGCGTGGAAGTTCGGGTCATTCTTGAAAAGCTGCTCAAGTACACATCCGATATCGATCTTGATGCCGAAATTCATGGACCGCGCGGCGCACGCAAGCTCAATTTCGAGCCGAGCTTCATCATTCGCGGTCTGGCGGAACTTCACCTCAAGTTGACGCCGGCCGCGGGTATCGATCTGTCGCCAAGTGGCTCTTCGGTGATCCAGAAGTCGGCGGCGGTTTCGCCATCGCCGGAAGTTCCCGCAGCGCCGGTTTCGGCCTCGGCTTCCGGATATTCGACCGCGGGGACCAAGCTTGCGGTGCTCCTGGGGAACCCGGGCGCCAAAGCCGTGCTCGATCAGCACTTCCCCGGCATCACGAGCGACAAGCGTATTGGCATGGCCAAGTCGATGACCCTGCGCGCTATCCAGAAGTTCGCGCCTGGCCAGTTTACGAACGAAGCCCTCGATGCTGTCGATCGGGATCTGGCCGTATTGCCGGCAGACTGAATCCGGTCGTTTGAGGCCGGCAATTTGAGGGTCAGGCTGGCACACTATCGACGCGTGTGTGCCAGCCCATCCTAAAAGCCAGAGCCCGTAATCGCCCGGGCGAATGGACAGTCCAGTTAGAGTAAATGGATTGACCATTGCGATAGTGTGGCGCACAAATCCTCTCACAGAATAAGCATGAGGGAAGAGGATTCGATGCGTAGAAAGAACGCGTTCATACTTTTGGGAGCGAGCACGCTGGCGATGACCACGCCTGCTCTCGCACAACAGGCGGAACCGGCGACACCAGCAGATTCTGCGGACGCAGCGGTCACGAACGAAATCATCGTTCAGGCCCGGCGCCGTGATGAAAGTCTCCAGGACGTTCCACTGGTCGTGAACGCGGTTACCTCTGACACGATCTCAAAACTGAATATCCGCAATTTCACCGAAATCAGTTCGGTCGTGCCGGGTCTTCAAATGACGCCGAATGCGAACGGCATCGGCACTTCGTCCTCGATCCGCGGCGTCAATCACGACGTCAACGTGAGCGCTGAAAACGGTACGATCCAGTACTACCGCAACGATGCACCGGTTCCTTCAAACTTCGTCATGCAGACGATGTACGACGTGGGTCAGATCGAAGTGCTGCGCGGTCCTCAGGGCACATTGCGCGGTCGTTCGACACCTTCGGGCTCGATCACGGTGACGACGCGGGAGCCGGACCTTGTCGAAGCGGGAGGCTATCTTGCCGGCACTTTGGGTTCGGCGGCTGCGACCAATTTCAACGGCGCGCTGAACATTCCGATCATCTCGGATGTGCTGGGCATTCGCGTGGCGGGCATTCACAGCTTTGACCGCGGCAACCGTGTTACCAGCGTCAACAGTGACGAGAAACCGCGCAACGAGACCAATGCCATCCGAGCAGCGGTCCGCTTCGAGCCGACACAGTGGCTTCGTCTCGGCTTCCTTTACGAAGGCATGCAGAATGACGGGACGCGCTTTGACCGGGTCCGCTCCGTCAGCGAATACGACCCCGACTATGTTCCGAGCGCGAATGCGCCTGATTATGGGAATATCGGTCTGAGCGACCGGTTGTCGGTTCAGTCGCGTCCAAGCACGACCCAGCAGAAATTCCAGTTCTACAACTGGAATGCCGAAGTCGACTTCCTGGGGCAGCGCCTCATTTACGTAGGTTCGGCGACGTCGCAAAAGTACCACAGCGACGGTGTACGCGATCTGGCGAATTTCTTCCCGGATCTCGAAATCGCACAGATCGCAGATACGAAGGGGACGACAAGCAGCCATGAAGTGCGCTTGCAAAACCTCGATCGGGTTGCCGGGATGTTCGACTACGTGGTTGGATATTTCCGCTATTCGGTTCCTTCGCAGACCAATCTCCATGACCTCAGCATTACGCAGCTTCGCCTTGCAGGCCTCGGCATTCCTATCGCCGCACCGAGCGTCACCGATACGCCGATCTACATCGCCAAAGGCACTCCTACGGAAGATTCGTTCTTCGGCAACCTGACGTTCCATCTTGCGGAGTCCACCGAGCTTTCAGGTGGATTGCGTCGTATCCACTTCACGGACAATCGTGATGGGCTATTCATCAGTTGTACGCCTGATATGTATGCGGCTGGTCAGTGCACGCGGCAGAACGGCACGCAGTCGGATGTCAACGAAAACACGACGATCTACAGTGCGAGCATCAAGCATCGCTTTACGCCAGGGCTGATGGTCTATGCGTCGACCGGCAGCTCGTGGCGTCCTCCAGTCGTTGCCATCGGCGACTTTACGCATGCTGACTATACGCCGAACGAAGTCGCGCATATCTCGCTGCCCTCGGAGAGCTCGAAGTCCTATGAGATCGGTCTGAAGTCGGATTGGCTGGACCGCCGGCTGCAGTTCAACCTCACCGCCTATCACCAGGACTACAAAAATTATCCGTATCGGGCTGGCGGTGCCGGCATTGCCTATATCAATATCAACTCGGCAGGTGCGCCGACCATCGGTAATTTCAATTTCGTGAGCGCGGTGCCGATCAAGGTCAACGGCGTCGAGGCTGAACTCGCCTTTACGCCAACGTCGCGGTGGAACTTGGGTGCAACGGTCAATTTCGCTCGTAGCCGCATCGGTAATGCCCTGCTGGCCTGTACGGATGCGCTCAACAATCAGACCGGAGCCGTGGGTTCGGATGGCATTCCCGATACCATCACACCCACGCTTGCACAGATGCAGCAGGCCTACGGCGGTGAACGCGTAGCGCAGTGTCCGGGAGGCGGGCAATCGGCGACCTTCCAGCCCGAGTGGTCAGGTGTGCTCAGGGCCGAGTACACCTTGCCGGTCGGCAACAAGATGGATGGGTACGTACGCGGACTGTTCAGTTGGAAGGGCAAGTCCAAGACCGATCCGAACAATCCCTACGACGACGTCAAGGCTTACGGCATACTCAACCTGTTCGGCGGGCTGCGATCACAGGACGGGGCTTGGGAAGTGTCGGTCTACGCCAAGAACATCTTCGATACGACGAAGCTGATCAGCCAGGATGACCTGGCCCAGTTCACGTCGGTCACCGATGTCTACCTCAGGCCGCCGACCTACAGCGTCTCGGGCATCGGATCGACAGTCTACAGCAGCCGCTATGCGGGTGTGTCGGTCACCGCTCCGCGTGAATTCGGCGTGACTTTCCGCGCAGCGTTCGGCTCGCGGTGAGGAAATCCGAACGGAAGGGCTGTGGTTTCTCCCAACCGCAGTCCTTCCGGCTCGGGATTGCTATGTATTGTTGCCGGTCGATGAAGGCCGGGCATACAAGCTTGTGGCGGATGTAGCCGCGATGGAAACTGGACAGAATCTCTCGGGCGTCGCCCGACGCGGGCGTTCAGGCCCATGGAAGGGGCAGGGACCGGATCTGAAGCAGTTGGAACGGTGTGCATTGACAGCCTTTTCTCGTCGTGGGTTTGAGAGCGTTGGACTGCGCGAACTTGCGGCATCGGTTGAAATCGCGCCGACGTTGATACTCTATCGCTATGGTTCAAAACTGGGGCTGTGGAAGTCGATCGTCGACACCCTGGGAGAGAGAGTCGATCAGGCTTGCTGCGCAATCAAAGCGTCGTACGCATCGCAGGAGCCGTTTCCAGCCAGAGCGAGCGCCGCGCTGCGCCATTTCGTCTTGCTCAGTATCGAGATACCGGAACTGTCGCCGCTCTTTGTAGGCGAAATGTCTCAACCCGGTGAACGACAGGACTATATTCTGGGAAAGGTCTGGAGCCCGTTTTTCGATTCCATTTTACCCATGATTGAAGACGCCGAGCGTTATGGAAATGGCGACCTGGGAGCTCCCAAATTTGCCGCTTTCACCATCCTCAGCATGATTTTCGCAGCACAATACATGATCCCGTTCATCGATCAGGCTGTCTGCACGGATCAAGGTGATGCCGTGACGCGGGTTCTCAGGCCGATTGAGCGGTTGCTGACCCTCGTCCAGACCGATCCAGCTGACCTGGACGAGACGCGATCGGAACGGTGGCAAACGGTAGTTTGTCGCACGTCTCGTTACTCGCAGGCCTGATCAAAACTCTATGTCGGCATTGCTGCGGGTTTTGTCGGGCGAAAAGATCAGTCCGGCGCCATGATGGAGGTGGACAGGAGGCGATAAAGGATGCTGGCGATTTCAGGTACGCTGTAGGCTTCCTCCGGTTGGCCGACCCACCAGGCAAGAGTTTCTGCAATGAGGGAGGCCGCGCAGATCGTTCCTAGCTCAGTAGGAAGCCATGCATTGATCGGCCGCTCTTCTCTGGCAACGACCATGGAGACCCGAAGCCATTCCTCGCGCATGGCGCCGCCCGCTCCGCCATTGAGGAGGATGGACCAGAGTACACGATGTTCGGCGACATAGGCGCACAGCGCCTCGAAGCCCGCTTCGTAGCTTTCCGCATCGCGGATCGACAGCGTCAACTTGTTGAGGTGTGCGATTTCGCCCTTCGCGACGGCGTTGAGCAGCGATTCTTTGGTTTCGTGATGGCGGAAGAAGGTGGCGTAGTGAATCTTGGCTTGTGAGCAGATGTCGCGCACGGTGATCTGATCGAAGGGCTTGCGTTGCAGCAGCTCCAGCAAGGCGTCCTGCAGTGCTCGGCCCGAGCGCAAAGCGCGAGCATCGGTCGATCTAGATGATGCCAAAGTTTCGGCTTTATGCGATACTGTATCGCCCATCGTGCGATTCGGCTTAGTGTTCTCGGACATCCTATCGTGTGTGACGCAAAAGCGCCGGTCAGCGCAAGCGGGTACCGGTCAAACCTCAAGGCCAAGGGAACGGCCAACGGGCTGATCGCAAGAGGTCAGGCCGATATCATCGAAGAGAGGATTGCATTTATGCTTCGTCAGATTTTGATCGTCGGAACTTTCGCAGCCGGCGTTGCCGCGCCGTTTTCGGTCAGCGCCGCTGAGCCGGCAACCGCCTCGGCACCGGCTGCAGCGTACTCCACTTCGACGAGCTCGATCGGCAGCTTGCTCGATAATGCTGCTACCAAGGCCATTCTCACAAAATACCTCCCCGATCTCGTCAGCAATCCGCAGATCGAGATGGCGCGGGGAATGACCCTCAAACAGATCCAGTCGTACTCTTCCGATTCGGTTACGGACGAAGTCCTCGCGAAGATTGATGCAGAGCTTGCAAAGGTTCCCGCCCAAAAGTGATGCTCAATGGCCCCGATCCTCGAGGGGAGCGGGGCCTCCTTTCGGAGATGAAACTTGGGATGTTTACCGCGCCTGTTGGCCGTTGCATTTGTCTTGCCGTTCGCAGCCGGTAGCGTGACGGGTTTCGCCCGTACGATGATTGTCGCCAACAAGGGGGAGAATACAGCGAGCTTCATCGAAATGGAGACGGGAAAGGAATGGTCCCGGCAGGCGACTGGCCCTTCCCCGCACGAGGTAAGTGTATCTCCCAACGGCAAACTTGCAGCAATAGCGGCCTATGGGGGATCGACAGTCGACCTGTTCGATACGCGAACCGCAAAACGCATCAAGACAATCGATATCTCGCCGGGTAAGGCGCCGCACGGGATTGCCTGGGTGTCGGATCAAGTTCTCCTGCTAGCGGCTGAGAAGTCACGAAGCCTTGTTGTCGTCAATGTCGACAAAGGTACCGTTCAGCCGGTGGCGCTCGATCAGGCCGGCTCGCACATGGTGGTTCTGTCCCCCGATTATCGTACCGCTTATGTGTCTAATGTCGCTGCTGGTACGGTAAGTGTTGTTGACCTTCGAGCGATGAAGAAGCTCTCGGACATTCAGGTGGGCGGCAATCCGGAAGGGCTTGCATTGACCCGTGATGGGAAGGAACTGTGGGTTGGCGACAATTCGGCACCCCATGTGCGCGTGGTGGATCTTGCAAGTGGCAAGACGGTCGCTGTTCTGCCTTCAGATCCGGTTCCCATCCGCGTCGCGATGAGCCGCAATGGCAAGATGGCGATCAGTTCCAACATCGGAGCGGGCACGATCAGCCTCTACTCGGTTACCCAGCGGCAACTCTTGCGGACAATACCGGTAAGCGGCGCAACGGATGCCATCCAGGTAACGGCGATTTTCGCTGATTCCGACGATCGTGTCCTCGTGGCGGAAACGGGCCGTAACACCGTGGCCGAGGTGCAACTGGACAACGGCAAGGTCTTGCGGCGATTTGAAGTCGGCAAAGGAGGAGACGGGGTAGCAATTGTACCGTGAAGGCTCGCGCAAGTTCGGACGGGCACATCAGGGCAACCGGCTGCTTCGATGGTTCTCGGAAGCCTGCGACCAGGGCGCAGCGCAATGTGCAAAAGAGCCGCTCTGAGGATCTGCGCGTCGCGAAGTCATACCACGCACTGCGCGATGCCTTTCTCGAGCTCCTGAAATCGAACCCGATGGAGCATATCTCGATACTGGGTATCGCTCGCAAAGCCCGGGTGACGGTCCCTGTATTTTACCGCCAGTTCTCGTCCAAAGAGGCCTTGCTCTCCGAGATTGCAGACGTTGAGATAGGGCTCGTGCTCGACCATGTCCGCCTGGCCATCGCAGAGGACGACAGAACCGGGCCTTTGCTGGAGCTCTGTGCACTTGTCGACGAGAAGAGGGAGATTTGGAACTTGCTGCTCACCGGAGGGGCGGCAACTTCCCTGCGGAGTGAATTCTGCCGATCGATTGCTGCAATGGACATCGAGGCCAGAGCATTCAGCTGCGATCTGCCGCGGGCAATGGCGACGACATTCCTCGCACATGGTGTCTTCGATGTCCTTGCCTGGTGGCTTGGCCAGGCACAGGACCATTCGCATTCATCAATAGCGGACGTTTTGCAGTCCTTGGTATTCGAGCCAGCGACGCGGCGTGACTGATCAAGGACCGCCCTCATTGGGCCGAGGCAAGGTGTCCGGCATCTTTCGTAAATCGTCCACCTGCGGCCAGCCGTGCCTCTTGCTCGGGTGGAAGATAGGCGTTTACGCCCTCCATTTCGTAAGCAGCCGATATTCCGTCGAACTCGCCGGTCTGAGGATCCCTGAGGCCATCCGCGGCGCGCCGGACTGCGTTGTACATGCCGGGGGAATTGAACCCGATGGTGTTTTCGTAGTCGGAGGAGCGGAAGAAAGCGGCCGCGAGGTATTCGCGCCAGTCACGGTAGCCACCCAGCGTGGCCTTCATGCCTCCGTCCGGCTGGAATTCGATGCGCATGCGAGCATCGGCCAGCGTCCATGTGGTTGCGGGTCCCTCGTGCATGACGATTTTGTCCAGCCGGTCCGTGATCACCACGCCGTTTACAATCCGAGCCTTCAACCGTGCGAAATCCTGCGTGAACTCCGGGTCGTCGTTGGCACGGAATGTGTAGTCGGGAAGGACGGTTTTCGAAGTGCCATCGCGGCGCATGGGATCGGCGCTGTAGAGGATGGTCACCGCCACATCATTGTCGTTTTGCTCGTCGTCTATGCCGCTGACTTCCACGAGGATCGAGAGCCCGCCGGCGCGGCGCAGTTCATTACCAATCATGGGAAGAAAGCCGTTTCGCCGCCAGCCCTCGATACAGCCCTGAACGACGAAAAGCTGATTATCGATGCCCTTCCGGCCGTCGGGCGACGTGAAGTTCTGGTGAGCGCGGGTGCGCGAAGGAGGAGAGCCGGATCCGTCGTTTCCATCGAGATCGAACCCCCTGACGATGTCGGCTGCTGGCGTGATGAAGCCCGGGTCGGCCACTATTCCAGGGAGCATCGTCACATTCATCTCGTCGGGTCCCCTGAAGGGGAGAACCGTGGTGTTGGCGCCGCCCTTGCCAGATAGGGCAGCACGTTGCTGCGCTGCGCGTGCCGGCGGCATCAAAGCATAGTATTCGTCCTGGGTGGGCTTGCGGTTCATCTGCGGGCACTGACGGTCATTGGCGTCCGCAATCGGCGCGAACCATGAGATGACGAATGCACGGCTATGGCCGCCGCGCGGCGCAGCGGGGAGGTTTGCAGGAAGCGTGGTCAAGGGGCGTGGAGCCGGTTGCGGCTTGTAGTTGAGCCACTCGATTGATTGGAAATGAAGTCCGAAGGCCTGTTCGGGTGCGCCGTCGACGACGGGGCAGGTCAGCCTTACGTCGCGCAAAGTGTATTCGTAGAATTCCGGTACGTCGCCGGGGCGGGGGCCATGCTCCTGCGGATGGCGCTCCATTTCGGAAGACTCGGCAAATGCGAGTTCCCTGATCGGGGCATTCGAATGACAAAGCGCCATCAGTCCGGGCAGGGCTGGGTTGCCTTTGTCGATCGCGAGCGAAAGTGACGATGGCCCGGTGGCCGGCGTCATTGGTCCCGAGAACTTGAGACCGCTCTCCTTGCCGCTGATCCCCCGGATTTCGCGCAAGGCAGGCCGATCGCTCCAGTAGTTTGCCTCAGCCCGGATCCAGCCCTTGTGGGCGCTGGATTTTGCATAGCCCTTGATACCCGGTATCTTCAGGTAGCTGGGGCCGATGTAGTAGGCGGCGGCAGGCTGCGAAACGCCAAGCGAAGCTCCGGCCAGGAGGAGGCCAGCATAGATGCGTGGCCTGCGCAGAGCGTTGGCCCACGCTCTGCTGCGAACGAAACCGCCCAACTCCGAAATCGCGCCCATGCTCAGCGCTCCTCTTTTCGCGCGGAGTTCGCATTGTTCGGCGATACCGGGTGCGGGGCAGGATCAACCAGTTCCAGGCGGTATCCGTCAGGGTCGGTGACCATCATCACTTGCATCGTCCCATGGGCCTTTTCGATCGGTCCGGGCTGATAGCCCGCTGCCCTCAATCGTTTCTCCAGCGGTTCCAGGCCCGAAATCTGGAAGGCGATACGATCGAAGCCATGACCATGCTCGATCCGCGCGGCTGCCCCGGCCTTCTCGCTCAGCAGCATTATCGAGGGCTGCGCAGGTCCATTTCCGTAACCGACAAGTTGGTCAGGGCGATCCGGGGGGCCGAACCGCAGGCGAACTTTCATGCCCAGGCCCTCGGTATAAAACCGGGCCGAAGCGGCTGGATCGGAGACATAAAGGGCAGGCCCCACCATGATTCCAGAAACTTCCCCGGCATCGGAGGAAATCGGCGGTTTGGGGGACGCTGCTGGGGAACTTGAGGTGATGGGGCTTGTCGCCGCACCGCACAGCACGACGATGGCTGCTGAAAGGATCGGCTTCATGCTCATACCATTACCTCCGAGATCGGTGTCGCGGTGTGCATGGCGCCGTCTCCCCAACTTGTTACCGGCATCCCCAGGACCTGCTGAATGGTGAGGCCCACACGCGAGCTCGGGTCGCCGTTTCCGTTGATGTGCTGGCCCGACTTCCACTTCCCGCCAGCCTTGCCCGCAACGAGGATTGGAAGATTGTCGACCGAGTGGATTTTCGCGAAGTTGCTTTCCGAGGTTGCCAGCACCAGGCTATGGTCCAGCAGGGTGCCATCACCCTCCTTCACCCCGTCCATCATTTTCAGCATGCTTGCCAAGACGTCCATGCTGCGCTCGATGAAAAACGTTGCCTGCGGCTGATAGCCGAGTTTCTCGTCGACCGGCTCCTCATGGGTCAGTTCATGGAAGGATACCGGCTCCCCCGCCTTGCGCAGGTTGGAGCCAGCGTTTGACAGGGCCATGCTGAAAACGCGTGTCTGGTTGCAGGCGAGCGCCATGACCAGAAGCTGGCCCAGCAGATCGTGGCTGCGCGTGGCCATATCCCAGGTCGGGCCCAACTCGCCCTTGGCGGGCTCTGCCGCCACGACGCAGGCTTCGGCCGGCAGCGGCTTTTGCAGGAGTTGTCCAAGCTGCTGCTCGACCTGCCGCACGGAAGTGAAGTACTGGTCCACCCGCTGCCGGTCAGAACTTCCAAGCGTCCTGACGAGGTCATCCCGCTCCTCCTTCACTGAACTCAGAACACTCTGTCGCAGCATGATTTCGGGATCGGGCCGGAATTCTGCCTTGTTGGGATCTTGGAACTCCGGGCCGAACAGCCGCCGATAGAACTGGACGGGATCGACTTCGCTCGGGTTTACCGTGGAGCCGGCGCGCATGCTGTAGCTGACACTCGACTGACCGGTACATGCGAGCTCGAGTGAGCGGAACCGGGTTGATTTCCCGATATGGTCAGCGACGAGGCAATCCAGAGTGGGCAGCTCTGCCGTCCCGCCCGACACGCCGCCCTTCAGCGGTGCACAGCCGGAAAGCGTGCCCATGACACCCGACCAGTGAACTAGGTTGGGCTTTCCATCCAATACGCAGTTGAACTTGGAGAAGACGCTCACCTTGTCGCGAAAGGGTTCAATCGGCTTGAGCTCCGCTTTGAGATCGTAGCCATGGCCCAGCTTGTCCGGGAACCACCGGGCGGTGTTGACGCCGCATCCCCAGAACCAGGTCCCGAAACGCACCGGTATCGGGGCGCCAGTGGCGAGGGCCTCGCCCTTGCTGTCGAGGAAAATATCCAGAAGCGGCAATCCGATAGCAACGGCCGAGCCGCGCAGGATGCCCCTCAAGACCGTGCGTCTGTTCCAGTCGGTCATCGCGTTTGTCCTCTTCCTTGATCAGACTATCGTGCAGCTACCTTGCTGGGGGCTGATGCGTCGGTCCTCGCTGCGGAAAGGGCCGAACTTGTCGCTATCCGACGCATCAGGCCGGGAAGGCGGTACCGGTCTGCGCTGAAGCGAGTGGCTGCCTGTTCCAGCCAGGATGCGTCCTGCGGCGCTGCTTCGCGCCCGACCCCGTATTCGTAGACGCGCTGAACAAGACAGCTTGGAATGTCGGGACTGTCATGCAACGCTTGCGAAAGGCCCGCCAATCCCACGTAGGGTTTCCCGTCGAATGTGCCGCTGGCATCGATCGGGGCCTCGTTTTCGTGACTGCGGAAATTTCCGATGGCATCGTAGTTTTCGATCGACAGCCCGATCGGATCGGTCAGGGCATGGCAGCCTGCGCAGGCCGGATTTTCCTGGTGCACCGTCAGGCGCTGGCGAGCCGTTTTGTACAGCGGGTTCGACACATCCTGGACGATCGCGAAGTCCACATTAGGCGGCGGCTGGGGAACCGGCTGGCACAGCAGTTGCTCACGGATCGATTTGCCGCGAATGGTGGGCGAACTGCGGCCTTCATGGGTCGGGTCGAGCATGAGAAATCCGGCCAGGCTCAATATTCCGCCGCGATGGCTCGTTTCGGGGAAGGTGTAGGGCGCCCAGCCTCCCACAGCCTGGACATTGACCGGAACCTTGTAGAGCGCTCCAAGCGAGCGGTTCATGAAGGTCTTGCGGGTCGTGAAAAGATCCCGGTAGTCACCGTCATCCAAGATCAGGAGTTGTACGATCGTACGCAGCGTCTGCTCGCGTGCATCGCCCGCGAGGTCCGAATTGAACTTGGGATAAAGGGCCTGGTCCTTGGCAAGGCCCTGGAACTGATCGTATCCCAGCATGTCGGAGAAGAAGGCGCGAACGCCCTCTTCAAACCGTGGCGAGGCGAGCAGGCGATCGACCTGCTTTTCGAGCAATTCGGGGTTGGAGAGGTCGCCGCGACCGGCCGCATCCAGCAATGCATCGTCGGGCGGGGCATCCCACAGGAGAAAGCTCACCCTGGTAGCGAGCGAATAGTCGTCGAGGCGCATTGCACCAGCCCGCCGCGGATCGGGAAGAGCTCTTTCAACCCGGAAAACGAAGTTGGGCGAGATCAGTATTCGTGCCAGCCCGATTTCAAGGCCTTTACGAAAACTGCCGCCGATCCGGGTTGCTTCGGCGGCGAGTGCGAGCAACGAGTTCATTTCGCCATCTTCGAGCGGGCGGCGATAGAGTTGGCGTCCATAATCGGCGAAGAAGCGCGCGGCGCAGTTTCGATCGAAAGTGGAAGCCGCCGCGGTGTCGCAAGGAATACGGGTTTCGTGCCGGTCTGGTGCAAGAACCTGGGCGGCAATCTCCCGGGCCCTCAATTCGTATTGTTCCACGCCGGATGGAGAGACGGCAACATGCCCGGCGCCAACGGCGAGCAGGCCCGCTTCGCGCAGCGGCGGCTCGAAACGGCCCGGCACCTTGATGCCAGGGCCGAATGCCTGATCAATGGCGCGGATGTACTGAGCCTCGCTCAGGCGGCGGAAGCCGGGCTGAGTTCCACTTGCCTCCGTTTCGGCTTCGGCCTGTGCCGTCACTCTTTCAGCGGACATAAGACCGGCCGTGCCGATCGCTCCTGCAGCTATCGCTGTCACCCAGGCCGAACTGGTTATCATTCGGCGTTTCCGAGAATTCCGTCGGCGCTGAGTTCCTTTGACGGAACCGTTTTCGTGACCTGATTTCAAGCCGGGCCTCCCATTTCACGTCCGGTCGTTGCGCCGGCTCGCGCAGCATTTCGACACGCGCAGTCAATGCCGTGCCTGCAAATGCTGAGCAGTTGCTTAGCGCGTCGATTGCGGTATCGTCAAGCGATCACGAGGGGCGCGGTGAATGCGTCCCGTTGCAGGAGGGGCAAGAGGATGAAATTGCAGCCAACGTTATCGCGCGGAGCCTTGCTCGCGGCAGCATCGCTTATGCTCGGATCAATTCTGGCGGGAGCTGTGGGCGCTCAGGGAGCGGCAGGCGGGCCTTTCGCTCCGGCCGATACCCAGACTCCAGCTGTCACCGGCGACGACGCCCAGGCGATCATTTTCGAACGGCAGCAGGTCATGCAGAAACTGGCAAAAGACAGCGAAACGCTGGGGAGCATTGTCGCTGGAACCCAGCCGCGAAGTCAGTTGCCTCAAGTGACCCGCGCGCTCGCCGATGGGGCGAGGGATTCGCTCGGCAGCTTTCGCGAGAAAGTTCCAGGTGGCCGCAGCAAGCCGGAAGTCTGGTCGAACAATGCAGACTTCATGAAGCGCATGGAGGATTTCGCGCGCAATAGCGAAGCCATGGCCAAAGCCGGAGAAACCGGAGACATGGCTGGCGTGACTGCGTTGATGATCGATGCCTTGCCGTGCAAACAGTGCCACGACCTCTACAGGGCGCCCAAGAAGCCCTGAGGAAGGACCTAGGATCTCAAGCGGGTCGCGAAAACCTTATGTGCGTCGGCTCGACGCAATCGTTTCGAGCCATGTCGATATGGCTTTGCGTGTGCTTGCAAAGCGATCCTCGTTGAAGCGCCCGGAGAAAGCTAGTCCACGGGCGACAGCCTCGAGAATTGCTGCAATTTCCTCCGGGGAAACCTGTGGGAAGGGCAAGCCATGATCGGCCATCTCTGCGCGAACGATGGCGGCAACCCGGTTGTTAAGTTCCTGTCCGAATTCGGCGATCAGCTCATGCATTTCCTTGCGGTGGTTTGCCAGAGCGAGGAATTCGAGCTGCATTGTGGCTCCAGTTGGATCGCTGTTCAGTTCGAACAGGCGGGCCAGAGGATCCTTACCCGTTGCAATGCGATCGAGCTGGGCGAGATATCGCTCGGTCGAGAATTTGAACAGGGCTTCGAAGAGCTCACCCATCGTACGAAAATAGTAATGGACGAGCTGTGGCTTCAGTCCCGCGCGCTGCGCCAATTTGCGCGAGGTTACTTCCGCGTACCCTTCCTCGCGCATGAGTTCGCCGGCTGCAATGAGCAACTGGCGGCGCGTGTCGGAGCTCTCGGTCCCAATTCTTCTGTTCGATGTCATCGCGGGCGATTGTTAACCTCCCTGCCGACAGAAGGCCAGCCGAAGGCTTCGCGGCCAATATTCCCGGACGCTAGAGGCCGAATCCTCGTCCGATTTCCCATGCCAGCGTCCCGGCGATCAGCGTCGCCAGTGCCAGTTTCGGCAGGCCGGCAGGGAGCATCTCGTCGCCGCGACCAGGAGATGGGTGTGTACGTCCCGAAATCATCGGGGCAACCAGGTTGCGGCCACCAAGAACCCGGTAGGCGACGATCGCGGCGATGTGCAGCATGATCAGCCCGATCAGGACATTGAAGCTCCATGCGTGGATCCTGGCGGCGAGCCGCGCTGCATCGAATGAAATGAGGAACGAGAGGGGGCCGGATTCCAGTCCATCGGTGTCAGTTGAGAACAGGCCGCTGCCGATCTGTACGACGAGTGCGAGGAGCATGGTGATCACGCTGTATGCTCCGGCCGGATTGTGCCCGATCGGCGCATGGTTTCGCCCGCGCAGATAGGCAAGGATGGTTTTCGGGCCGCGAACGAAATTGCCGAAACGGGAGGTGCTGGGTCCGATGATGCCCCAGATCAGTCGGAAGCTGACAAGAGCGACCCATCCCACTCCGAAGCTGTAGTGCCAATCCATCATCCGCCTTTCCGCGCTCCACCAGGAAAGCGCGAACAGGCAGACCATAGACCAGTGTCCAAGGCGAGTAGGGAAGTCCCAAACCCGAACGGTCGCCTTCATTGGACCTCAGCTCTTCTTCGTGAACGATGTACAGACCGCAGTCGCTTCCACGGCCCCACCTGAAAGCATTTGACAGGTTCCGCACGCGCCTGCGCCAGCGGTAAAGAAGGCGCATAGACTACAGTGCTTTTGGGGATCATTGGACGGAGAGGTGTAGCCCAGCGCGCGGCGACGGCTGCGCTGCGACAAAGGGAGTGTCGCTGGATCGGAACATACGGCCGGTGCTTGAGCCAACCCTCTGCTGGCAAGGGACGTGCAGGCAAAGGCGGACATCAGACCGACGAAGCCTCTTCTGGTGCTCATCGTCATGGTAGGGGCCTCAGGTTCGTTGTTGCGGGTTCAAATGGTCAGCGATGTCGACTTCAGTCCTCATTGCGGAAACTGTCATGGCAGGCCTTGCAGGTCGCGCCGAGCCGCCGTGCTTGCGATTGAATGTTCGTCTTGTCTGCGGAGCTCGCGGCGGTGTCCAAAGCCAGCGCCTGGGCAGCGAATGCATCCTGCGCGCTTTTGAATTTCGCAGGATCCGTCCAGATCTCCGGCCTTGCCGCTGTCTTGGTGCCCGAGGCAGGGCCAGAGCCTTTCGGAAACCATGCGTATTGCGCGCGCGATAGTTCCCGGATGCGCCGTGTGGCCTGCGCCATGGCGGCCGGGTTGGCATCACCTCGACGCAGCGCGTCGTTGAGCGACTTGAAGGATGCACCTAGGTCTCGAAACCCAGCTACCCGCATTCGTACCGCGTCCACGGGCGCCGCCGATAGCGGAGAGAGTGCTGCGACGCCGACCAGAACTGCAGCAAAGATGCGGAGGTGGAGAGCCCGGTTTTCCGAAGCTGCGAGAAGGAACGATGTCTGTTCTCCAGAGCGTCCTGTCCTCATGCTCGCACTCCCTTCAGAAACGCGAAGGCAATTCGTGCGGCCTCGATGCGGGGAATTGCGAAGGGTGGTTCCTGCTCAAACAGGAAGTGTTGGCATCCCACCTTGCGTGCAGCTGCGAGAATGCCGGGAAAATCGAGCTTTCCCGTGCCCAGGTTCGCAGGCTTCATGGTTATGCGATAGCCAGGTACATTGTCGGCTGCGACATCCTTGAGATGGATCAGTCTCACCCGACCGGCTGCCGAATTAAGGAACCGCACGGGATCAAGGCCGGCCGCTGCGACCCAGCCCACGTCGACTTCGAAGTGTACAAGGCCGGGCTGGGTTTCACGCCAGAGAATTTCCCAGCCGTTGGTATCCCCGATCGGAGCGAATTCGAGGTTGTGATTGTGATAGGCGACCTGAATTCCGGTGGCCTTGAGAGCGGCGGCCTTCTCGTTGAGGGCTGCGGCGGTTTTTTTCCAGACATCGGCGCCGCCTTCAACCACCGAGCGGGAGATCGCATTTTCCATCGTCTCGCCGGGTTGCGGCCTGAACCCTTGAGGAAGCATGAGCAGAGGAGCAATTGCCCAACGGGCTCCTATGGCACCGAGATCCTCGGCAATGCGCTGTGGATCGCTCCCCAAGGACAATCCCGAGCCTCCTGAGGGTACGAGAGGCAGGTGCACACTGCTTACCGAGAGGCCGGCACGCTGCGCTGCTTGCCTGATGGCGGCCGGTGTCTTGCCGTACAGGCCTGGGAGTTCGATTTCGCGGTATCCGATCTCGGCGATTTGCGCGAATGTGGCGTCGAGGTCTTTGCCGGCTTCAGGGCCAAGCGAGTAGAGCTGAATGCCGATCGGCGGTCCGCTGCGATCGAAAAACATGGCGTTCGTCCTGGCATAGAGCGTCTTGGGGAGCCCTGCTGCACATGCTGAAAGCGCCAGGCCCGAAATCAGTCTTCGTCTGTCGATCTGCATAAGGTTCTCATTGGCTGGTTTGCGGAACGATTGAGCGGCGCGCCCGAGAATCCGGCAGTAGTGGGGACGCCCGGGCGCGGCCCAATCACCTCGAGCCGAAAGCTACGCGAAAATTCACGCCGAATTCGCGGGCAGGGGTGGTGGTCACATTCGTGTATCGGCTGGTGAACGTCGATGATGCTGTTCCCACCGGCGTTCTGAATGTCGGGGCGCCGAGCAGGATGTCGACGGTACCGGTGCTGATCGGACTGCTGTCGCGCGAAAGAAGTTTGGTGATGTCGGTGATGTTCTTTCCGTAGAAGGAGAGTTCCCAGGCTCCTCCTGGATCGCGCACACCGACGAAGAGGTTGAGCAGCCCGTAAGCCCCGACGTTGTCGAAAGGATTGTCGGGATCATTCTGGGATTTTCCGCGCCAGGCGAGCAGACCACGCAAGTAGCCGTCCGCGCGGCGGTCAACCGGCATGGTGTACTCTGCCTGGAGGGAACCGCTCCATGGCGGAAGGAACGTTGCCGATCCTCGCGATGAGGGGCACACGGCAAGATGTTCGGCGCCATATGCCGCCTGCATTTGCGCAAGGGTCGGGACGACGACATCCGGGATGCCGTCCGATCCCACTGCGCCGGTCGCATTGTTGAGGGCGTCGGTGCAGGCGACCATGGCATTGCCGATTTTGCTCTTCGAATAGTTGAGCGTCGTCGAAAGGTTGAAGCGGCTGGACGGCCTGTATGACAGTTCGGCTTCGACACCGTTCACATTGACCGGAACTGCGCTGATGAAATTGAATTGCCCTCGGGTGAGGGCGCCCGTCGAATCCACATTGATGTAATAGATGCCCGTCCCGGCGCGGTAGGGGTAATTCTTGAATTTCTGGTGGTAGCCGGTCACGTTGAAGACGAGGCTGTGATCGAACCAGTCGGATTTGAATCCGAGTTCGTACGACTTGGACGTTTCCGATCCAAATGCCGTATGCTCGATCTCGTTTGGAGAATAGGCGACAGAGAAGTCACCAATTGCACGAACTGGTGGGCGCCATGATGATCCGGTGGCGGCATAGACCATCAGGCTGTCGTTGAACCGATGCCGAACCGTCGCGTTGTAAATGGTCTTATGGACGCGCGCATCGTTTTCGGTCCCCGGCGTCTGGACGCAAGTTCCGGTCGCGAATGTCTCGGGAGTGCAACCGATATAGAGGCCCGATGCATCGTTGACGTACTTAATGCGGCGCAGGCCTCCGGCTACTTCCGTGGCTTCACCGAGGTGCACGGTCACGTTTCCGAAGAACGAACTCTCCGTTTCTCCTGCGGGCGGAAGATAGATCGCCGTGTTGTTGATACTCGGCGCAATCGGTAGCGGGAAAGTGGTGGATGGCGGAATTCTGCCGAAATAGCGCAGGATAGTCGGGCTGTAGTTGACGGTGTTCGAGGAGCCTTCGCTTCGGAAAAATCCTACGACATAGTCAAAAATGCCCGCGATGCGCTCCTGGTTCTGCAGGCGGATTTCGTGGGTCGTCCCATCGCTGCGTGTGGTGGTCCGCTGTGTCGGCGCAAGGCTGGGAAAGAAGTTCGTCGTATCCTGCGGCGTCAGCGCGTGGAACGTCGTTGTCTGGTGCGATCCAACGTAAATCAGGCTCTGCCCCAAGAGATCCGCTTGCGCATCCCACCCGTAGAACTTGAAGTTCTGGGAGAGATTGCGCGGATAGGCCATGACTGAAGCGCGGTCTTTCAGCGTGATAGAACCATAGTCCTGCGCGTTGGACGACGGGACCGACGAGGGATCGAAGAGATCGGTCGATTCCATCTGGTCAAATTGCACGGCATTGGCCTGCAGCGCCTGATACACGAAGTCGAATTTGAGGAAGTCGGTCGGCTCGGCTCGAGCGCTTGCACGAATGGAGCGCGTCCGACGCATCGGATCGGTGTCGTTGTTAAGGCTGTAGACCCGGTTTCCGCGATTGTAGTCGTAAAGGCCGGCTATGCGAACACCGAGTTTGTCGGCAATGATCGGCACGTTTATCGCTGCCTGGACGTTCTTTGCGGAAGCAGACCCCGCAGAAACGCTGACATTGGCTCCGGGCTGGGAGAGGTCGGGCTTTCGTAGACCGACTGTGATCGAGCCGGATGGCGTTGCTTTTCCTCGCAGTGTCCCCTGAGGACCGCGCAGAACCTCGATCTGGCCGATGTCGTACATGGCTTGAAGTACAAGGTTCGATGCTACAGGCGCGTCGTTGTAGTAATACTGAATCGTGCCGTTGTTGCCGCTGACGTTGACGTCATGATTGACGCCGCGCATCGACGAGCTCGATCCGATTCCATTCGCGTTCGGAGTAAGGGAAAGGCCAGGCACCACCCCTGTAATGTCGCGAAAATCACGAATGTTCAGCTTGTCGATCTGATCGGACGTCACGGCATTTACGACCAGTGGAACGTCTTGAAGGTTCTCGTCGCGACGTCTCGCTTCGACGATGATCACGTCTTCTGCGCGGAGTTCGCTTGACGGTTCGGTGGGTTTGTCTTGTGCGTAAGCGGATACCGAATTGGCCAGGACGATCAGGCTCGTTCCCCCAATCACGAAAGCACGAGATGCAATCATGAATCCTCCCCTGTAACGCCTGAGTGCTTGGTGCCTCAGACTGTCTCTTGTGCTATAGAATGACGCACATCGTGTCCAGCGAAACTGAGCGACTGCTCAGCGTCAATTTTGGTGACGAAATTGGCGGGGCGGCATCGTCATGCGACGCATTGCGATCGAGGCATGAAAAGTGCATTCTTACGGCTTGAGCAGGCTACATAGGTTCCGATGACATTGTTCGGAACCTAGTGCAGGTGTTGCCATTCCCTCGAGCTCCACGAGCCCGCTGCCGCCATCTTCGGGCGCCAATGCGCGCATTTGGCGACGATGTTCCGCCCGTTCAACCGAATGGCGGTGCTATCGGGCTTGGTTTGGTGATCAACCGATACCGGCGTGCATGGATAATAGGCAATTTTGACGGCCAATTCCGGGCTTCCACTGTCAGATGGCGGTGGTCGGTCTACTACCTCGTTTCACTTCTGCGATTATTTCCACGCTCTTGCGCGTCGTCCCAGATGATATGCACTGGGCTTAGGTGTGCGCGCGAAGGTCTTCAAATCGACGGCAACCAGTCCGAACTTCGGCCAGTAGCCAAGCGACCATTCAAAGTTGTCGAGCAGTGTCCAGTGAATGTAGCCAAGCACAGGGACGCCTTCATCCATTGCAGACCGTAGGCCTGCGAGCGCGTCGTCGATGTAGCGGATTCGCTGACCATCATCGCTGGTCGCGATCCCGTTTTCTGAGACCAGCACTGGCTTGCGTGTGGCCTCGAATACGTAACGAACCGTATTTCCCAGGGCGGCGGGGTAATATTCAAGCGTTAGCATATTCCGCTCCGCCGAGGCAGGCGCGGGAATTAAGCCTTTTGGACCGACGAGGTCGCGACCGTAGTTCTGAACGCCCACGAAATCACAGGTTTCGGCCGCGGCCCGGAGCCATGCGCCATCAACGTATTCGCGAATCTCGTTGACCCGACTTCCATCGCCGATGCCCTGATAATCGACCACGGCGAGAGAGACGCCAACCGGGAGGGTGGGGGCAACGGCCTTGATTGCAGCATAACCTTGCTTGTGGGCATTGATGAGATTGGCCTGTACCGCATCGTCATCCGCAAGATGGAAGGCCATGTATTCGGGCGAACCGCTTGCGGTGCGCGCGGCTTCGCGCTGGCGATCGAGCGTGGCGCGACTGGCCGCCGAGTTAAGGCCGGCTATCCAGTGCTGAATGCGCCGCAGTTGGGGTTCATTAAGCGTCGTTGCCATGTGCATGCCGCTGGCCAGTTGCCGCGCAACACGGTCACAATAACGCGCGAAAAGGTCGACGGATCGCGGCTTTGTCCAGCCACCCAAAGCGGAAAACCATTGAGGGCAGGAAAAGTGATTGAACGTGACAACGGGGCGGACACCGTTCTTATCGCATGCTTCGATAACGCGCTTGTAGTAGTCCAGTTCGGCATTCGAGAATTGGCCCGGCGACGGCTCAATGCGGGACCATTCCACAGAGAAGCGGTAGGTGTCCAGCCCGAAGGACTTTAGCAGGCTGATGTCTTCTTCATACCGATGGTAGCTGTCGCACGCATCGCCCGATCGAGTACCGAAACGGGTGGGTTTGATGTTTTCGAGAAACCAAATGTCGGAGTTCGTATTGTTGCCTTCGATCTGGTGTCCCGCCGTGGCGGCCCCGAAAAGGAAGTCATTGCTGTATTTCCTGGCTCGACCCTGCGCGCTACGCGAGGGCAGTGCGGATGCGGCCAATACGGCGGCTCCGGCGCCTAGAAAATCTCTACGCTTCAAGGTGTCGTTCATCGAATTCTCGCCTATCCTAAAGCTGCACTGGCTGCAACTCTATGCGTTATAATGTCGCACAATGTCGAGGGCGCCGTTGGAATGCTCAACGCCGCCGTTCCGCCCGCGGGCTTTCGGATCGCAGGAATAGCTGTCCATTCCGACCTCAGTCAGAAGCTTCCTGACGATTGCAAACTCCGTGCGGCGATCACACGTGACGGTCCGGCGTAGTATGGAGGGAAGGAGCCGAGCTGAGCACAACTCCTTCCCATGATCGCAACCGAGCCACGGTTCGAATATCGCCAAAGCCCCGTAAACCGGCTCGTTCGTTCGACCAGCGTGGTGAGGTTAGCCGCGGAAGGTGACGAGATGGCCGTTCCAGTGGCCAATTGTGGCGCGCAGCGAGATTTCGAGCGGATGTTGCTTGATACCGTTGACCAGCGGGATGTGAACACTTCGATGCTTGCGGACACCGTGCAGTCAGGCGCATCCGTCCCGCAATTTGCTCTAGAATCCACCCGGGAACAGCAGTTCGAAGTGATAACACAAAGTATGTTAAATCTCAGGCGTCGGGGGCGGAGCGATGCTTCTCGTTCCGAGATTTGATGCCTCGTGCTATTTTCCTCGCCACGAGGGTTATTGTGTTGTCGCCTAGATTCTGTCTTTGACGACACCGTCTGAAGCTGCATGAAGCGGGCCCTGGGATAGCCGAATTGTGTGACAGAAGCAGCCGCGATGGTATTAGCCGAAATCTTCGCAGCCGTGCAGACCGGCCCAAAACCTTAGTCGGCATGCGGGGATCGTTAGATCGCAGTTGCGGGCCTATTGTCGTGGGGAATGGGCTTTTTTAAAATACGGCGTTGATTTCAATGCAAGGCAGCTCTTTTCGGCAGGAGCCGATCTGAACATATTTTAATGGGACTTCGGTCCAATGCTTTGTCATAAGCAACGGGATTGTGCCGGCAGTCGATGTTTAACGCGACGGAACCAATGGTTCGGCTTCCACTGGACGCGACAACAGTTGTCGCTTTTGTCGTGGCCGGCGAACTGGAACTGTCCGGGTGGCTGAAGCGCATGTCCAGGTTGATCATGACTAAAGGCCTCGGCCCATGGCTCAAGCCATCGGTAACCCTCACGCCCGGTCTTCTTTGCGTCTCATCTTTGTGGAAACGGCCACTTGCTTTGAGTGCGTTGATCCGTATTCTCTTGGCACGCCGCTATTCGGCGTGAAGGTGAACCAACCGCCTTTCAGGAAAAATCGCTCGGTGTACGCATCCGGGCCGCCGGCGTGAATGTCCAGGCCTCCGGGCTAAAGACGCCGGTAATCGATTCCAAGTGGTTGGTCCCGCTCGGCATTCGCCGAGCGGTCTCCGTCAGGAGAATAGCCCATGGTCATGGGCAAGATGAGCGCGCACGCCATGCGCGTAGTTCACGCCCTTCCTCAGGTAGGTGGGGTGCCAGCATGTGCCTGAAGATCGACGACGACCCTTCGGCTGTTCGAGTTCTTGACGAAGGTGATCCGCTGCCTCCGGAAGATCGCGTTCCGATCTGCAAAGGGGATTGGCTGGACCGACTTTATAGGTCGCACCGCGATAAGCTCGTACGGTTTGCCACTCGGCATATCCAGCGAGAACACGCTCCCGATATTGTGCAGCAACTTTTCGCCCGCTTGGCAGTCAGGCGAGACGGCAATCCATTGGCTGTCGAATTTCCCGATGCCTATTTGCGGCAAGCGACGATCAACCTGATCCGCACCGAAGCGCGCTATGGCCGACGTCGCTGTGTTAACCTGCACGTATGCTCCGATGACGTTCCGATCATGGGCGTCGACGGCGTCGCAGCTTCCGAGGCCCGCGACATTTTGGTCAGGTTGGAGGAAATCATGGCGGAGCTTGCGCCCCGAACCCGAGAGATCTTCCTCGCGCACCGCTTCGATGGCTTTACCTATGGAGAAATTGCGACGCGTACCGGTCTTAGCGTCAAGACCGTTGAAAAGCACATGAGCCGTGCGATCGGGCACGTAACCCGCCGCTTGAGCAATGACGGAGGATAAAAAAGGCCATGGGGACCGAATGAGTCTGGAGCAAGACGCAGATGACTGGTTCACTCGAATGCGCGGACCCGGTGCTATCGAGGCTCGCCCGCGGTTCGAAGCATGGTATGCAGTTCCCGCTCATGCCGAAGCCTACGAGGAACGGGTGAGGTCGTTCGACACCGTTATGTTCCTCGCCAGCACGGCAACGGTCAGGAACCGAAATCTGGGCGCCGCTCGGCCGTGGGTCTTCCAAACTGCGTTTCGGAAATACGCGGCCGCGACCATCGGGTTGATGTTGGCAGGGGCTATCGTCCTCATCGTTGCGGAACGTGGTTCCGGCAGCCCTCAATCGCTTTCCCGAATGGAAGTCGCATCGCTGGAGCAGGCGCCCAGACGGATATCGTTGCCAGACGGATCGACGGTGATCTTGGACAGAGGATCGCGGATGCAGGTTTCGTTCGATCGAAGCCAGCGCCGGCTGCGACTACTGGTCGGCAGGGCCCGCTTTTCGGTTGCACACGAGATCCGTCCATTCATCGTCGAGGCCGGAGCGGGGAGGATTATCGCCCATGGCACCCTGTTCGATGTCGAACTGACCCAGGCCAGTGTACGCGTCGCTCTGTTGCAGGGAGCGGTGGAAGTGCGCGAAGCCGGCGCGAGCCAAGGGCGCAAACGGCTTGAACTGGCTGCGGGGCAGGCAACGGCAATCGAGCAGGGATCAGTCGGCGAGCCCTCAAAGATAGCTGTCGCCCAAAGCCAATGGCCAAACGACATGCTGGTTCTTGACGGTGTGGAAATCGGTGCAGCCGTCGCAGAATTCAATCGAACCACTCCGGCGCCTGTCCTCTATGAAGTGCAGTCCACCAGGGTGATGAAAGTGACCGGGGCGTTCAGGCGGTCGGATCCCGAAGCCTTCGCGCGTCAGTTGGGCGCGACTTTCGGGCTTGGAGTGGAGGCGCGCGAGGATGGCAGCTTTGCGCTCGTAAATGGTCCGCGCTCGCAATAGTGAATTTGAATGCGGACAATTTCGCCCAGCTTGGCATGGCCGGCATGCCAGGTGGAGTGGCCGGCACGACATCGGCCCGAGGCGTAATGAAAGTGTTGTCCTGCCCCTCAACTCGTCTAGAATCAGCGGATTATGAAGACCGATCTCGATCACCTGCCCGAAGAGAAGCGTGCGGACCTCAAGCGCGTGGTGGAGATCGTCTTTGCCGAGTTCGCGGATGTCCTGGCGCTCGCAACGCAAGGATGGAAAAAGCAGGGACGGATCATGAAAGTGATCCTCTACGGCTCTTATGCGCGCGGCGACTGGGTCGCCGATCAGGTCGGTGGCTATTTTTCGGACTATGATATCCTCGTCGTCGTCAACGACGAGCGCCTGGCAGACGAGGCGGAGTACTGGGGCAAGGCAAAAGACCACCTGAACCGCGCCTACGACATCACGCACGTTATCTCGGCGCCGGTTGGCCTCACCGTGCATTCGATGGCGGACGCGAACTTCCAGTTATCGCGCGGCAGGCCGTTCTTTGTCGACGTCGTGCGCGAGGGCGTCGTTCTCTACGAACTGGAAGCCCCGCAGTTTGAATTACCCAAGCCGCTGGATACCGGATTGGCCCATATCGAGGCTGAGAACCACTTCAACCAGTGGTTTGAGGGCGCCAGCCGCTTCCTTGCATTCGGTAAAATGGGTGTGCAGCAAGGCTGGAACAACCAATCCGCTTTCCTGCTCCATCAGGCGACGGAGAACTTCTACCATACCGTGCTTTTGGTACTGAAGCTCTACAGCCCGAAGTCGCATAACCTGAAGTATTTGCGCGGTCGGGCAGAAGACATCGCCCGCGATCTGATCCCGATCTGGCCCCGCGACACCAAGTTCGGGAACCGGTGTTGGGAGCTGCTCTATCAGGCCTACGTCAAAGGCAGATATTCTCCGCATTATGTCATCCGGGATATCGAACTCGAGTGGCTCGTCGAGCGGATCGAACTGCTCGAGGCGGAAGTAAAAGCGATTTGCGAGAACCGCCTGGGTAAGTCGGGCGGCAAGTAGCAGGCCCTCATAACAGATGTCGCGGCGGGCGGGCTTGCTGCCGCGACGGTGAAAAGCGCGGATTTGCGCCCTGTTAGGCAGTCGGGAAAAATATTTGCGCGCAGCGTAGGGTGTTTTTTCAAAGACGTTGATCCGTCTCCGAAAGGTCCCGCTGAGAGCGGGCCTCGGGGACGGAGGTTCATAAGTGCGATACCAACTACTGGCGTGCTGCAGCTTGGCTGCCGCCGCGACGATGATCTGTGCGCCGGCTTCAGCCAAGGATGAGGCCAGGATTGCCGTGCACCTCCCGGCGCAGCCGGTTTCCGCATCGCTGCGCGACATCGGGAGGATATTCGGCCGCAATGTCGGTGCCGATGACGCGTTGGTCCGGGACCGGATGGCGGCTCCGGTCGATGGCAATCTGACTTTCGAGGAGGCGGTCGCGGCGGCGCTGTCCGGCACCGGATTGAAATTCAGCCCTTCCGCTGGCGGGGTTGTCGTCAGCAAACGGACGCAGGGTGATGCCGATGAGGGCGGCATCGTCGTGACCGGCTCGCGCATTCGAGGCGCACCGGTCGCCTCGACCCGGCTGACCTACGGCCGCGAAGAGATGCGGAATGCGGGTCAGGCCAGCGCGGCCGACGTCATCCGCGCCATCCCGCAGAACTTTTCGGGCGGCCAGAATCCCGGGGTCGGAGCCAATGTCACGGGCGGCAAGAGCGTCGACATGGGAGGCGGCTCATCGATCAACTTGCGCGGGCTCGGCAGCGACGCCACGCTGACGCTGCTCGACGGTCGCCGCCTCAGCTTCGACGCGGCGATTCAGAGCGTCGATGTTTCCGCCATTCCCTTCGGTGCGATCGAGCGCATCGACGTCGTTCCCGACGGCTCTTCGGCTCTGTTCGGATCGGATGCCGTAGCGGGCGTCGCCAATATCATTCTTCGCCGGAAATTCGATGGGCTCGAAACGACGGCGCGGATCGGCAGCTCGACCGACGGAGGCTATTTCCAGCAGCAGTACGGCGCAACGCTTGGTAAGGTGTGGTCCTCCGGCAGTGCTCTCGTTTCTGCCGAATATGGAAGCAATTCCGGTATCTGGTCGAGCCAGCGCTCCTATCTCGAGGATCGCACGCCGGGCGTCGAGGTCTACCCCTCCATGCGCCATCATAACGCCGCTGTTACGGTCAGGCAGGAGCTGGCACCCGGCCTGACCCTTGATCTCGATGGTATCTACAACAAGCGCCGCCGCGAACAGACCCTACCGCTCAACGCCGCGGGCGATCTGTCGGTAAGCCGATACGACTCGTTCCAGCGGACCGAATCCTGGGCGGTCGCACCATCGCTGACCTTCGATCTACCCGCCAACTGGCAGGTCTCGCTGGCCGGCAGCTATGGCTGGAATAAGGTCTATTACAGCGTTGACACCACTTACGGCGCGGTGGCGACGAATGCCGGTTACGGCTTTTATCGCAACGAGACCGCAAACGTGGAACTGAGCGGCAACGGCAAGCTCATCGATCTGCCGGCCGGTGCGGCCAAGATCGCCGGCGGCGGTGGATTCCGCCGCGACATGTTCAATCGGCAGACCTACCGCGGCCTCACGGAATTTGTCGATCAGGCGAGGGACAGCCTCTACGCCTTCGGCGAGCTCAGCGTGCCGGTGATCTCACCGGACCAGGAATCTGCGCTCGGCAAGAGCCTCGATCTCAGCATGGCGGCGCGCTACGAGCACTATTCGAATGTGGGGTCGGTGACGACGCCCAAGTTCGGGCTCATCTACGCGCCGGTTTCCGATGTCACGCTCAAGGCAAGCTGGGGCAAGTCATTCCGCGCACCGACCTTCTACGAACAGTACATGCCGATGCCTGGCTATCTCTACAATGCGACGACGTTCGGGGGCACGACGGGTACGGTCATCTATGTCGTCGGCGGCAATCCGGAATTGAAGCCGGAACGATCGACCAACTGGTCGGCGACCATGGCATTCCATCCGGCAGCGCTGGCAGGCGCCGAACTCGAGGTCAGCTATTTCAACATCCACTACCGGGACCGCATTGTCACGCCGATGGCCTATCCCCGTCAGGCCCTGACCAATCCGGCTTACGCGGACTACGTCACTCTCGATCCCGACGAAGCCACCCAGAATTCGGTGATCGATCGGATGGTGTCGTTCACCAACCTGACGACCACCGCCTACGATCCGAGCAGCGTGGTCGCGATCGTCGACAACTCCAACATCAACGCCGGGCGGCAGAACATCTACGGCATCGACGTGCTTGGTCGTTACAGCTTCGACCTTGCCAATGGACGTCTGAGCGCCGGGCTCAACGGCAGCTATCTCCACAGCGAACAACAGCTGCAATCGGGACAGTCATTCACGCAGCTGGCGGGGACCCTGTTCAATCCGCCGCATTTCCGGGGCCGGGGAGAGCTCGGCTGGGCCAAGGGCGGTGTGACCCTCACTGCCGCAATGAACTACATCGGTTCGGTTGAGGACAAGCGCGCGGCAGTCCCGGTGAAAGTCGGCAGCATGATGCCGGTCGACTTCACGGTAAGATACCGGACGGGTGAGGAAGGCGGCCTGCTTGGCGGCATCGATGTGATTTTCTCGCTGCAGAACGCGTTCAATGACAAGCCGGATACGATCGCCACGACATCGTTCACAGACACAGCCTACGACAGTACCAACTACTCGCCGTTCGGCCGCGTCGTCAGCCTGTCGGTGACCAAGAAATGGTAAGGACGATGGTCAGCCTGCTCGCGATTGCGGTCGCGTGCATGGGAGCGCAGCCTGCCATTGCTGCCTGTGACAACGTGTTGCCAGAGCAGGGCATGGCAGCCGCGCAGGAGCGCCGCGATATAACTCCAGCGGATCTGGTGCGACTGCGGGACATTGGTTTCCCGGACGTCGTTTCCGGTAAGGTCAGTCCTTTCGCGTTTTCGCCGGACGGGCGCCTCATAGCTTTCGTGGTCACACGCGCGGAGCCTACCGACAATACGATCTGCAGCGCGCTTGTGGTCGCGCCGCTGGATGGCAAATCTGTCGAGGGAAAGGGGAGGGCGCGTGTCCTGGATATCGGCGGTGCGCTTCCCTTCTCGAGAGGCGTCTATCGTGGCCTTTTCATCAAATCCGGTATCTCCGCGCTGATAACACCGGCTTGGTCGCCCGACGGCAAGAGCATCGCCTACCGCAAGAACGTCGGCGGCGTCGTGCAGGTTTATCGGGTCAACGTGGACGGCAGCGGAGGCGGCGCCGCCACACGTTCCGAGACGGAAATCGAAGATTTCTCCTGGTCGCCCGACGGGTCGCAAGTAACTTACCTCGCGAGACCAGGAGAGCTCGAGTCTAGACGCCGGACGGAGGAGGCTGGTCGCTCCGGGTGGCTCTATGACTCGAGCGTACTCCCCAACGAATCCCTGGATCCGCGGGCCTGGGTCGAGGACATTCCTCTCAAGGCGTTCACCGTCGATCTTGCGACGGGAGCGGCGAGGGCAGCAACCGAGGATGAACGCCTGCGCGTCGTCCCGGCGCCTCCGACCGGGACGTTCTATGAACTGGGAACCCGCTCCTCTGACGGCGCGGAGGCGTTGACCAAACGCTTGAATGTCAATCCGGACGCTGACCAGCGTCTCTGGGTCAGGCTTGCCGGTAACAGGGAAAAGGCGTGCACTCACGCGGAGTGCACCGGCCGGATTGTTCAGGCGTGGTGGGATGCGGCCGGCAATTCGCTTGTTTTCCTGCGAAGGCAGGGATGGAACCGGGAGGAATGGGCACTCTACCGATGGGCCCCGGGAAGCGACAAGCTGTCCCTCATCGTTCGCACTTTCGATGCCCTCACCGGTTGCATTCGCGCGGGGGAGCAACTCGTATGCGGCCGCGAGAACTCGATCACACCCAGACGGGTTGTCGTCATCGACCTTGTGTCGGGACGTAGCCGGACGATCTTCGATCCCAATCCGGAATTCAACCAATTCAGGCTGGGCAAGGTCCGGCGATTGCGCTGGACCAACGATCGTGGTCTGGGGGCTTGGGGCGATCTTGTGCTCCCGCCGGGATACGATGGGAAGTCGCGTCTGCCTCTGGTCATCACGCAGTACCACAGCCAGGGCTTTTTGCGGGGCGGGACGGGTGACGACTATCCGGTCTTCCCGCTCGCCGCCAAGGGCTTCGCTGTCCTGAGCTTCGAGCGGCCGCCGACCGTTTCATCGATCACTCCCGGCGTGGCCGACTGGGATGAGGCCCTGGCGGTGCAGTTCAAGGACTGGGCCGAGCGGCGGAGCCTTTTCTCCTCGCTGGATCGCGGTATCGACACGGCTATCGCGACGGGCTTCGTCGATCCTGGGCGCATTGGCATCACTGGGCTCAGCGACGGCGCTTCGACGGTCGAGTTCGCGCTCGTCAATTCACGGCGCTTTGCGGCGGCAGCCATGAGCACTTGCTGCGACGACATGCTCAGCTCCATGGTGCTCGGCGGCTTCGCGTGGGGCGAGCACAACATCAAGATCGGGCTGCCGCCTTCGGTCGATAACGATCGCGACTATTGGCGTCCGGTCTCGTTTTCGGTGAACGCGCGCAAGATCGACACCCCCATTCTCATGCAGCTCGCCGACCGCGAAACCCTCCTTGCTCTTCCTGCGTTCGGGGCGCTGCGAGAGGCCGGCAAGCCGACCGAGATGTTCGTCTATCCTGACGAATACCACGACAAATGGCAGCCGGCGCATCGCCTTGCAGTGTACCAGCGCGGCATCGACTGGTTTTCGTATTGGCTTCAGGGGACACGCGATCCCGATCCGGCGAAGCAGGACCAATATGCCCGGTGGGATGGGCTTCGCGCGCTGCGAGACAAGGCGCTCGCCGTTAATTTGCCATGATACCTCGCGCCCAGGTTTCTGCGTCCAACAGATGCAGGATCCTGCCGTAGGTGGTTCCCGTAAGGCGCTCTGTGTCCCTGAGCGCCCTGGCGAGCGCGGTCGTGTCAATGACGCCCGCGCTCGCCAGAATGCCGTCCAGGAGGTGATCGGTGATGGCGGCTCTGTTTCGCTCGAGTAGTGAAAACAGGAAGCTTTCGGGATTACCCTTCCCCCGGCGCCATGCGATTTCCGGGGGCAGGAGGGTTTCGAACGCCGTCCTTGCCGCGGCGCGATTGTTGCCGCGGGCAAACCAGTGCCAGCTGGGAATGGCGAGGCACAGCTCGATCAGGGGCTGGGTAACCAGGGGAGCGATACAGTTCGGCTTCGTCCCATGCGGGCCATCTTCCACATAGCCTTGCGCCGCGATGAGGATTGCGATGTGCGCGCCGCGTCCGGGCAGTGCGAATTCGGGAGGCGGCAACCACGGATGCGTAGCGGCTTTGGAGGCGAGCGGATGCGCGTCCGCCGCGAGCAGGCGGGTGTCAACTTGCAGCTTATAGGGGCGTGCGCCCTGCCACGCGCGCCGCCGTGCCTTCCAGCTCACCCGCCAGCGCGCCGCGCCGGCGAGATGGGCGATGTCGTCGCGGACCTGCCGAAAACGATGGATGCCGTCGGGATCGATGAGGCAATCGGCGGCGAATGCGGCGGAGCGCAGCGAGCAGAACACATTGTCGCCGCCGCCGCCATCGACGACGCCATCACATCCCAATTCTTCCGCGACCCCAGATGCCGTCTCGAAAACCAGCTGCTGGTATCCTCGGGCTACGGGCCGGGGCGTGCGTACGGCGCCGATGCGCGCAAAGTCGTATTCCGCGACCGCCATGGCCCGCTCCTCGAGCGGACGTTTGACGTGCTGTGCGACGCGGTGTGCAAACGTCCTCTCATCACCTGCATGGTCCCGGGTCGCCAGATTGAGGCACGAGAAAGTGCGGTCCTTTGCGGCAAGGGTTGCGGCAAGGATTGAGGAATCGAGGCCCCCGGACAGCATCAGCAGTGGGTGGGAAAGGTGCGATGTCGTGGCCGCGACCGAGGCAATGCATTGTTGGCGCAGCCGGCGAACCGCATCCTCTGCATTGTCGATGGTTCTCCTGGCCGTGACGAAGGTCCAGGGTGACCACACATTCTCAAGGCGGATCCCGGCAGACTCGACGAGCAGCCGGGATCCGCCCCGGAGTTCCCCGATCCCGAAGAGCGACGTCGTCGCAAGGCGCATGTCGCCAAGGACCAGCTGCCGCGTGATCTCTTCGAAATCGAGGGTGAATGGGATGCCGCTTGCGGACCGGACGAGGTCGATGTCGGACGCGGCAATGGTGCCGGGACCCTTGCGCTGAAACAGGCAAGGCAGGCGGCCGAAAGGTGCCCGAACCAGAGACGTGCCGTTCGGAGTGCGTAGAATGCCGACGTAGGCGCCCCAGAATGTCTCGAACAAACGCGTTCCTCCGGATTTCAGGATCGCGCGGCGTGCGTCTTCAGACAGCGAGCTCAGGCGGTTATCGTAGCCGGACTGATAAACCGGCCCGATGACGAGGCCGTCGTTATCCAGCCGAAGGGTTGCGGCCGGATCGTTGCACGCGACGATCACCCCCGGTGTCTCGTATGCGACCGCGAGCTCGTTCTGGCTTGCAGCAGCCAGCAGCTCGGCGCGGTCGGTTTCGGAAAGGCCGATCCCGGCGAGAAACCGATCGTTCTTCATACGACGAGGATCGGCGTGAACACGTCCGTCCTTTCTCGGTGTTCGTTGATCAGGGTTCCGCCCACCTGCACCCAGGCGTGGGCAGCGAACGGAGTGAGCCGGACTCCGAGGATCAACAGCGGGGTGATCCCGACCGAGAGCAGCCGATGCGCGATTGCAAGAGACCAGGGCAGGCATCTGCCATGCGTATCGATAATCCCGGAGGCCCTTGCAAAAGACCCGGCGACCCGGATGAGCTTCCGCTCTTGAGCAGTGTCAGCAGCAGGCATCGCGTGCGGCTTTCGGATGGATGCCTTTCTATCGATCAGATGCTGGATCGTCGCGGCAAGCCCCCGCAGTCTCAGCTCCGTTCGGCTTCTCAAAATCCAGCCGATAGCGGCCATCCCGTCCAGCGCCGCCAGGTTCCTTGCCTCGCCGCAGAGTTCGCCGGTGACCGTGGGGACGACGCACCGCGTAATTTCGTTGGCGCTTGCATTGCCGATCAGCAGGTTTCCGGATTGCAGCCCGTTAGAAGTCGAACCGCTCGGTGTCCGCCCCTCGATGAGGTCCCGAAAATCAGCCTCGCGGCGAGGTGAAAGGCAGAAATACCGATCCGAAGGCAGATCGAGGAAAACAAGCCTGTCCCCGACAACGCAGAAGGACAGGCCGCCGGGCAGTGTATAGGCCATGGCGATGTTCCGACAGTAGAGGAAAGACAAAGGGATGCGCGATGTATCGCGCATCCCCATTGCTCAGTCGTCGGAGAGGCCGGCGACATCCTGGCCGATGCCCACATCGGGGTTCTTGCCCCCGAGGCCCTGGGTCTCGGTGCTGGCAGTGCCCAGTTCGATCACGTCGTCATTTCGTTCCATGACAGTTTCCTCGTTAATCGCCGCGACATTGCGGCAGCGAGGATTTTATGGCGTCGATAAGAATATATGAAATTTATATTGAAAATATATAACGAATGTTATTTGTGCTTGTTGATGTTTTGAAACGCCGTGATTATTAATTTTGGAACGATCGTCAATCTCTCCTTGTGATACTCTTGTATGAGCAATTTGGTGGACCCTGGGCTTTGCTCTAGCGAAGCGGCGATAGCCCGAATCTCGTCGATGCCGTTCTCGATGACCGCCGATTCGATCTGGCGGATGTAGGCAAGTCGGGAATTGGCCGAAGCGACCTGCACGACGATCTCGGCGCTGCGCGAACGCGCCGCGATGTACGAGAACAGATCGGCTGCATCCATCGGTTCGGTATGGTTGCCGGTGGGCGTGGGGGATCCGCGGCTCATGCGAAGCGCCATACGCACGAGTTCGTCGTTCCAGCGGTAGAGATCGCGCAGGCCGATCTCGTTGACGGCGGGGACATGAAAGCCCTCGCTGGAGCGCGTCTCGACAAGCCGCTCTCCTGCGAGCCGGTGCAGGGCATCGCGGATCGGCGTTGCGCTGCTGGCGAATTCCAGGGCCAGTCTCGCAGGCTCCAGCCGCGCTCCCGGCTTAAAAGTGCCGTTGGCGAGGGCCCGCTTCAGCCTGTCGTAGACCCGTTCCGCGGTGGTGCCGGCGTTCATGAAAGCAGCCTCCGGCCTGCCTTGTGGGGAAAAGGCTCAGTGAACATGATTGGTCTCACCACATGGTGCGCGCGCCGGGGCAGGCGCGCAGACGCCGCCGCGTTCGAGCAGGGTTGGCGTATCCTCCTCGATCTCGATGAGCATGGCGCTGAGGGTCTTGCCGTCCACGGCTTTGGGCACGCCAAGTGGACGACATCTCCAGCCGAACGTGAGGATCTGGCGCAGCCAGGAGAGGTCGGCCACGCCGGTGTACCGCTCGATGCCGTTGGCGAGAGCGAAGGCGACAAGCGCGTGCACAAGTTCGTTTTTCGCTTCGCGCCTCTCGGCCGCGGTAGAACGACGTTCGAGGCAGAACCGAGTGATTTCCATCGTAGTCGGGCCGCGTGGGATTGCCTCGTCGCACAGCGCGGGAAACAGCGTATCGAGGATATGCGGCTGGGTCGTCGGCAGCAGGCGGGCCGAGGCGCGGTGAGCGCCATGCTGGTCGGACAGCACGATGTACATGGCCGCCTCGTTGTCGAACTGGTCGAGTTCGAACCGCTCGGCAAGAGGTGGCAGGTCCCAGCGAAGCAGGTCGATGAAGACGCGCTTTCGTGCCTCGAACATGTTTCGAAGCACGAGGTGCTCGTTTGCGGCAGGGGTGTTGGACAGGCAGTGGATCATGGCGAACCTCCTTTGAAAAGGTTCGCAAATCTGCCTTCGGGAATAGAACCAGGTCTATTCACGGTTCCGTGTATAGGAGCCGGCCGGAACTTCTGGAAAACTGATCACTCCGTTCCGACACGCGAGGAAAGCCAGCAATGGTCTGTTCAGCGCTCCGAGCTTTATGCAGGCGTCGTTGACATGGCGCCGAACTGTCGCTTCGCTGATACCGAGGATTTGCCCGGTGTCCCGATCGCTCTTGCCGGCCATCATCCAGATCAGGCACTCGCGCTGGCGTTTGGTGAGTGGGGCGGACTCGATGCATTCCATGACTTCGGCGAGGCCGACCAGCCGGCGCGCTGCCGCGAAAACTTCCGGCGCGACGAGCCTGGCGAGAATGAGGCCGTCCTCGTCGAGCGGCCGGCCCGGCGCCGTCGCGAAAGTGCACGATCCGAGAAATTCTCCAGGGACATTCGAGGGAATTGTGAATCCGTCGTAGAGGCCGTGCTGTCTAGCCAGATCGAGGAAGCGCTCGTCGTAGGCACTGTATTCCACGAGTTCGTGAGCCTCCCGCCAAAGGAACGGGTTCTGCGTTCTTCCGGATGCGCGGTGCACGAAATCCCGGCCGACGAAGCCGTTGCGGTCGTAGAAGTCGATCCACTCTGCGGGATAGTTCAGCAGGCGGAAGGCCTGCGGCTTGCCGGTGACCCAGTCGATGTGATGACCTATCGCATAGTAGTCGCAGCCGACCGCCTGGGTGATCTGGTTGAGGGCAAGATCAAGGTCGGCGAGATCTTTGGTTGCCCGCACCAGTTCCCTGAATTTTTCATATGCAGTTTTGACGCCCATACGCTGACACGGCTCTTCGCGGCGTCTCAAGCCGCCAGGACGCGTCGAGCCGTCCTTTCCGCTTACAGGCGAAATCGCTTCGGGCCCTCATTCCCTTGTCGATCCGCGTTTCTACGTAGTTCGCCTACTACCCATAGGCCGCTATGCGGCAATGTGATCTGTGTCACACAACTGTCATTATTGTCCCGGTTGTCGGATCTTGCCGTATGACCGATGGCAGGACGTTCATCGACTGGCGGAATTCGGCCGGTTATCGGGAGCTGGCAAGCCTCGACCGCGCCGCCCTGATGTGGGAATGGCTGCGCCGCGATCCCGGTTATGCGCAGTGGTATGCGCAGGCGAGCGAAGCGACGCGAGGGGGATGGGACGGGGAGGCAGCCCTAAAATGGGGACTGCACTTTCGCCGAGGACCCCGCAGTCGGTGCCTGCGGGGCAAATCTTATCTGGAGTTCCCGGCTCGATCCCGGGGCGCTCGAGGTCGATGCCTGCGCTGCGCGATCTGGCGATCCTGACACCATCGATCCAGCGTGGTTTGGCCCTTGGCTGAGACTTGTCGAGGGGCCTGACGGCCTTGAGCACGCCGTGCTTGCCGATGGGCGCCGGCGCATTCGTCTCGATGTTCTGGCCGGATCGCTGAGGAAAGGGCCGGTCGTGCTTCACTACCGTCTGGCAGGGACGCATTCCGCGGAGCCGAGAATGCTGCCGCTTCGCCGGTTACTGGCGCTCTGCAGTCACAAGCGCTTTATCGCTTCGCTGTTTCCGCCGGATCCGAGGATGAGACGCTGGATCGATGCGCTTAGAGTACACGATGCGCTTGTCGGCGGCGCCAGTATCACCACCATCACGGCAGAGCTGTTCGGGGCCGAATTACTCGATCTCGATACCAGGCGGGGTTCGGCTTCCCTGAAATCCAGGACCCGCCGCCTGATCCGCGAAGCGCGGTCGATGGCGGCGGGCGGATATCGTTTGCTTATGCGTCGGGGACAATCCGGAGCCTGGGCAAATCGATGGGGTGAACTCAGCCCGCCTTGATGCCCAGCTTGCGCCTGGATTTCAAAAGATTTGGGCAGGTTTTTGCAACTTCGAACCGGTACGAATACGGACTGGGAGGAATCCATCGGTTCCACGCGTGATCGATCTCACGGTTGCTCACGATGCGAATCGCCTATGCCGCGCCTTGCGGATGCGCGTCTCCTGATCGAACTACGAGGATCCCCATGAACCTGGACATGTTGCTTGCCACGGCAGTGGTTATGGCTGGCACGTCGATGCGCCTGATCGCGACCTGCACCGGTGGCCATGCCGAGGCCCATCGCCTTGCGAACGACGATGCGATCGCCGCTGCCCGCGAATTGCGCCGTCTTGCCGACGTCATCGAACGCCTGTCCGAGCGGTCGCGTCTGTCGACCGATGTGACTGTCGACATGCGGCTTTTCGCCGATCGGCTCGTTGCCGCATCGCTCCATTGAGGAAATGCAGCGCCGATCGGCGCCGCATTGCTGAAGTGAAACTCGGCCAGCCCCGGCACGGTTCACGGCGGCTTCAATCCGCTGTGAAATCGCCCGCCAGCCAGCGCGAGATTTCCTGCGCGCGGCCCAGTCTTGCTTCGAACTGGGCGAACCGTTCGAGCACGTCCGCATCGATGATCGCATCGAGGTTGCGGATGACGACCGCGGTGCCCTGCATGTTGACGGTGGCGGCATTGTTCGCCGTCGTGCCGTAGTCGACATCGACGCCGACGATGCAGTTCGCGCCCATTGCGACGGCCTTGGTGACGAGGATCGAGCGGGCTGTCGCCTCGCCGCTATTGACCTTGAGCGCCATGCCCGAGCTCACATTGGTTGCGCCGAACATGTCGGAAAATCCCTGGCTGAGTTCGCTGAACATGCCCGTGCCGACCGTGACGTTGGCGGTCACCATCGACTTGATCCGGCAGTCAGCTCCCGGCGGAACCTGCGAGATCGTCATCATCGGAAAGTCGACGACATTGGCCGTCATGTAGTCCTGGCATTGCTGCCGCTCGGCCTTAAGGCCCAGGATCGCCGCCTCGTAGTCGCGCTTTCCGCACTTCTCGCAGAAATCGGTGTACTGGGTGCCGGATACGAAGTTGAGGGTCTCGACTTGCTTGGGGCCGTAGCGCCGGTTTGGACCCTTGAGGATCCCGCCGTCGGTGATTTCCGCGCCGCAATTCCCGCACGTGTCGCTCATTTTATTCCCCCGTATTGCCAAGGGGATCGTCCATGTCGCGGGCGCCTGGGTATCGCAAGGGGCTTGCTATATGTTCGTAAGCGCTCGGTCTGGGCCGTGTTGCGTCGATAGTGCCCGGTCGCGATGAGCTTTCCATCAGGAGTGTCCTTCGGCACTGCGTAAGGAGAGTGCGTTGGACAGGATCGAGGTCATCACGGGTGTTGAGCGGCAGCGGCGATACTCGGACAAGGAACGAGCGGCGATCCTGGCGAAGTGTGATGAGCCCGGCGCGACAATCGTGGGGGTTGCGAAGCTGCTGGGGATTTCACCGAGCCTGATCCACGGTTGGAGGCGGATGCGGCGGGAGGCAGAGAAGATTGCCAGCGAACCGGTCCAGTTCATTTCCTATGGCACTGTGCCCGAAGGCACCGGTAGCCCTGTGGCTCCGCCGTTATCGACACCTCCTCCATCGCCCCTGACGCCGACACCTGCGGAAGAACTTGTTCGCCCCTATCCAGGTGCCCGGCCCGGTTCGATAGACATCGACCTGCCCGGGGGCACGCGCCTTTCAGTGGACAGCTATGTCAACGAGAAGGCGCTGGCACGCGTGCTGCGTGCGTTGCGGGATGTCTCATGATCTCGCTGGCGCCGGGGACGAAGATTTATCTCGCGAGCAAGCCGGTCAGCATGCGGCTCGGCTTCGATGGCCTGGCAGCGCTGGTACGGCCGCTGTTTGCGGTCGAGCCTTACGGCGGTCACGTCTTCCTGTTCCGCAGCAAGAGCGGCAATTACCTGAAGGCGCTGCACTGGGACGGCACGGGCCTGTGCCTTTTCGCCAAGCGCCTGGAGCGGCATCGTTTCGTCTGGCCGCCGTTGCTGGAGGGCGGTGTCGTGCTGACTCCGGCGCAGTTCGCGTTGCTGATCGAGGCGATGGATTGGCGGCGCACGGTGGCGCCTGAACCACCGCGCCTGCCGGTGCAGATTTGAGGCAACAATCGGAGTAATTCTGGGCTTTTTACTAGGGGCGGTGAAGCGATTCTGCTAGGGAGAAGCGTGTCTCCCGGCGATCTCGAACTCCCTACCGATCCGGCTGAACTGCGCGCGATTTTCGAAGCGATGCAAGCGCGCCTGGCTGCCTCGGAACAGGCGCTCGAAGCCGAGCGGGCCGCCCATGATGAGACCCGCGAACAGCTTGAGACGGCCCACAACTCGATCAAGCTGACCGCACTGCAGATCGAGAAGCTCAAGGTCCAGCTTGCCCGTCTTCGGCGCATGAAGTTCGGCCAGTCCTCTGAACGGCTTGCCTCGCAGGCCGATCAGCTCGAACTGACGCTGGAGGATCTGGAAGCCGAACAGGCCCATACCGAGTGCGTGATCGAGGGCAATGTGCCCGAGGATGCGCCGGGCAAGGCTCCGGCCCGCAAGCCGCGCCGCGCGCCACTGCCAGAACACCTGCCCCGCGATGAGGTGGTCCACGCCGCCCCCGATGCCGGTGATTGCTCCGTCTGCGGCGGCACGATGGGCAAGCTCGGCGAGGACGTGACCGAAGTGCTGGAGTATGTCCCCGGCCGTTTCCGCGTCGTGCGCCATGTCCGCCCCAAGCTTTCCTGCAATCGCTGCGATGCGATCAGTCAGGCGCCAGCTCCCGCACTTCCCGTGCCGCGCGGCCGTGCTGGCCCCGGCCTGCTCGCCCATGTCGTCGTCTCCAAGTTCGCCGACCACCTGCCGCTCTACCGCCAGTCACAGATATATGCCCGAGAGGGCTTGGAGATCAGCCGTTCGACCATGGCCGACTGGCTGGGCCAGGTAAGCTGGCTGTTGCAGCCGCTGGTTGACCGGATCGCCGATCACGTCATGGCCAGCCCCAAGCTCCATGCCGACGACACGCCCGTTCCGGTCCTGGCGCCGGGCACCGGCAAAACGCAGACCGGACGATTATGGGTCTATCTGCGCGACAACCGGCGATGGAGCCCGCTCGACAAACCGGCGGCGCTGTTTCACTATAGTCCCGATCGCAAGGGCGAGCGCCCGCGCGAGCACCTCGCGACCTTCGCAGGATTCCTGCAGGCCGACGCCTATGCCGGTTTCGAGAAGCTCTACGCACCCGATCGCAAGCCGAGGGCGATTACGCCTGTCGCCTGCTGGGCGCATGCCCGGCGCAAGCTGAACGATGTCTACAAGGCGGATCCGAACTCGGCCGCGTTCCAAGGCCTGCAGATGATCGCCGAGCTTTACAACGTCGAGCGGCAGATCGTGCGTGAACCAGCGGATTTCCGCCGCAAGGCTCGCAAGCTCTCGAAGCTCAAGGCACTGGATTTCTTCGTCTGGGCCGACGAGGTGCTGTCCAGGGCTTCAGCCCGGTCACCGCTGGCCGAGGCGCTGCGCTATGCCGTGAAGCTGAAGTCGCAACTGCTTGCCTATACCGAGGACGGAAGGCTGGAGATCGACAACAATCCGGCGGAGAATGCCCTGAGGAGCATAGCCATAGGCCGCAAAAATTGGTTGTTCGCTGGAGCCGACTGCGGCGGGGAGCGCGCCGCCGCCATGTATTCGCTGCTGGAGACGGCCAAGCTCAACGGCGTCAATCCGCAGGAATGGCTTGCCGACGTGCTTGACCGCATCGGCAAGGGCCATCCCATCAACCGGATCGATGAACTGTTGCCTTGGGCGTGGAAGGCAACGGATCGAGTCACTTGAGATGAGGCCGCCAATTATCCGGTGACGGACCTAATGGTGGTTCATGGTCTGATCGTTGCCGCATGCAATTTCCAGCATCGTTACGCCGTCTCCAGTTTGAGTAACTGGCGTCCAATCTTGACCTGATGGGACAAGTTTGGGGTCGTGCAAATCCGTCACGATATAGGTGTCGACGAGCATCATCCGCCTAGCGCAATCGAAGTGTTCGCGTCGCTTTATAACGGGTTCCATCCTCAACTCGGTGTCGACGGATGCAACGTCGCCATGCCGCTGCGTTGAGGAGAGATCGATAAAGCGCGGCCCCTGATCTGTTTCAGACAGACGACGCCAGCGCGCCACCGATCCTAACGACGTGGTCAGGCACTCATAGTCCTCCGCGAGCAAGCCAGATCGGCCAGGAATCAGCTTATACTCGTTATTGCATCGCGCACCGGCAACATTCTCGGCATCAGAACGCGCGTCCCACTCAACAAATCTTTTCGCGTAGCGATCGGCGGGATGGCTGCATCCGCTGATCGCCATAAGCATCAACAATAAAATCGCAGGCCGCATTTCCACTGCTTGCCTCCGATCCAATCAACAGCGCAACGAAAATCGTGGCTCCGGGATGACCTCTCAGCAACTCCCCACACTGAACGCCCGTTGTCTTCCGGAACGAAACCCAAAAGCATGTTCCATTCGCGGAGACCGGACGCTTACATATGTTCTTTGTTTGTTCCATATTGGAGCCATGGATAGAATCGACCCTCAGCAGCTATCGGATGCCATCCTGAGCGCGCCGGCCTGGGCGCGGGTCGGTATCACGATGCGCGATGAGCGCATGCGGGAGAAGGCGGCCGCCGAACTCGCCCAGTCGATCGTGGAGCGGCTCACCGATTATCCCGCCATTCCGGATCCCGATCAGTTCAGGCTGTTTCCTTGATGCCCCCTTGATCAGACTTGCGCCTGGTTGGGAGCTGTGGTCGTTCGATGGGCGCTCGGTTCTCCGGTCGGCGTCTTCAGGTCAGCGATTAACGCTTCGGCTTTGCCGAAAGCGCCGAGAGCGCAAGATCGGCCCGGGCGATCTGCGTCAGCAGCGACCAGGAAAGCACCGGGGGCTCCAGCAGGAACTGGATGTCGCGGTAGAGTTGCCTGGTCGATGCGATCGACAGCCAGCGCAACTTGCCCGGCGCATGCGGCGACGCCACGATCCTTGCCCTTGCGATAAGGTCGGTGAGGTGTGCGCGAACGCCGGGTTCGATCGAAGCCAGGCCGACCGCCTCGGCAATTGCATTGATAGTCTCGCACTGCCTTCGCAGTGCCTCCCGCCTGTCCAGCATTGAATCCCCCCGTGTCCCCTGCCGTCTTATAGGAAACAGGCGAGCGGATGCGGCCCTGCTATAAGGTCGATCAGACTTTTGGATGAGGGCGCCGCGATATGAGAACACCGGTGGATCGGCGGGTGTTGTTGCTGTGCGTGGCCCGCGCTGCTCTGCGTCAATCGTTCTCGGCAATCAGGATCGGCCACCATTGGCCTTCGTCTTCGTAGGCTGCTTCCGCCCAGCCTTCGGTCAGATAACCGTCGCTGAAATGGGTGGGCTCGCCTTCGCTCGTCCTGTCGCTGGTTTCCTTCTCGACCTCGTGTAGCACCACCGCGCCCCCGAATACGAAACCGCCGGACGGAAGCGGTTTGAACTCGCAGACACCCGGATCGCAGACTTCTTCGACCAGGGCGACAAGCTCACCGGCGGCACAGGCAAAGATGCCGACCGACACCTTGTTGTGCTTCACGCGAACGATCCAGGCTGTGGCGGACACTCGTTTGCTCCGTTCGAAGAAGGTAGGGACGGCGGCAGCCGGGGGTGGATTGGCTGCTCGCCGCTGCCGGGATCGGGTCGCACCTTCCGGCCCCCTTTTCCCTTCTGACGAAGATCGCCACTATGAACGAGTGTAACTCGTCGGCAATCCTCAATTTGGGTGAGTGATGCCTGATCTTTCTGCGGGTTCGCTCTGGCGCGCGCAATTCCCGGCAGGCATATTCATGGAATGATGCCGAAGATCCTTCTCGATGCGCGCCTGCCCGTCTGGATGGCCCTCAGCGAACTCTTCCTCTATACCGAGCTTTCGTTGGATGACATCGTGCGGATTGCGGATGTTCTGAACGCTTCGCCTTACGATGCCCGCGTTCTGGAGCGCATTCTGGTCGAAGAGGCTCTGCCTGCCTTCGGTCCCAATCTTCTTGCCGTTGCCGGCGAATGGACGGTCTAGAGGGAAGAAGACGTGCGCCGGATCATGATGAAGGCGCAGGCGGGAGGCTATCTGGGCAGGCGGATGGCGATGCTGATCGCCTGGCCAGCACGAAAGGCAGTAATGCGCGAGTGGGACCGGGTCCTGCCCTTGCTGGGACGTAACGAGGGGATTGCTGGAGTTTACGATACCGGCAGAGTGTGATGTCGATGTGATCCTGGCGGCCTCGGATTTTCGGATTGGGAGCGGGCGCCTTGCCGCCTTCGGGCGGAACCGCGCTCTATGCCCATCCGCGAAAGGGCTGATCGCCGTCGATTTCGCGTTCTAGGCACCGAGCCCCCTTCATAGCGTCGGGGTCTCGTCCTGCGGTTTCGATCGCTGGCGCGGGGATCGGCCAGCCATGGCTGACCTGGATAGTGACGCGCACTCATGCGCGCGGCGTTTTCGTGAGCCTGTCCCCTTGCGAAGCCGGCGGGTGGGCTCGACGCCCGTCTAGGCCCGCAGGCGAGCCCTGCAAGCCGCGCATGCGCGCGGCTCCTCCACTGACGTTCCGGCCGCAAACGGTGCAGGCCCCGCCCTGAAGCGGGCCTTGCGGTCGTCCGGGCCGCCCACCCCCCGCCTTCGCCGGGGGAGGCCATGGTGGTTTTGGGGCGGGTTCTGGAGGTGAGACATGCGCAGCAATCGCAAGGGCTCCGGGTTCGAGGGGTCGCAATTGGAACATGCCGGCAAAGCTGGTTCGCATCCATCGGGTGGACTTGATGGCAATGCCGCTGCCGACGCGCGGGAAACGGCGCAGGGCGTGGACCCGGGGGCCGGACCCGACGTCGAACCGGGAGGCGCGCGGGCCCGAGGGAGGGGAATAGAGCCGGAAACCGGGCGGCGGAAGGCAAACGGTGTTGATCGGGCTTCGCTCTATGACGAGGTGACGGCCCGGATCATTGCCGAACTGGAGCAGGGACGCGTGCCGTGGGTCCAGCCTTGGAGCAGCGAGGCGGCGGCAGGCGGGCCTCTGGGGGCGGGCCTTCCGGTGGCGGGGCTTCCGGTCAATGCCCTCACGCGGCGGGCCTATTCAGGCATCAACGTTCTCATCCTGTGGGCCGAAGTCATCGCGCGCGGCTGGGCCTCGCAGGGCTGGCTGACCTTCCGGCAGGCATTGGCGGCGGGTGGAAACGTCCGCAAGGGCGAGCATGGCACATGTGTCGTCTATGCCGACCGCTTCACGCCCGAAGCGGAAAAGGCGCGGGCGCGCGAGAACGGTGGCGATGCGCGCTCGGTTGCCTTCCTCAAGCGCTTCACTGTCTTCAACGTCGCCCAGTGCGAGGGCCTGCCCGAAGGCTTCGTGCCCGATCCGGTCCCGCTGCCCGAACGCGAGATCGTGCCACTGGCCGAAGCCGTCATTGCCGCAAGCGGGATCGCGTTTCGCGTCGGCGGGGACAAGGCCTTCTACTCGCCGGGGCACGATTTCGTTCAGGTACCGCCGCAGCAGGCTTTCCACGATCAGATCAATTTCTACAGGACGTGCCTGCACGAACTTTCGCACGCCACAGGTCATGCCTCGCGCCTTGGCCGGAACCTGACGAACGGGTTCGGTTCCAAGGACTATGCCCGCGAGGAACTCATCGCCGAAATGGGTTCAGCCTTCCTCTGTGCCTCGCTCGGGATCGTTCCGACCGTGCGCCATGCCGACTACATTGGTGCATGGCTGGAAGTGCTGCGCGAGGATAACCGCGCGATCTTTCGCGCGGCCAGCATGGCCAGCAAGGCGGCCGATTGGCTCCTGACCCGCTATGAGGCATCCCTTCCCGAAAGGGGGGAACCGGACCTCGCGCGCGCAGACCATATGGACGGGGGGAGGGCCGAACCATGAGCCTGATCTCTCGCGCAACCCGCGCCATGCTCAGTGCCAATTTCGAGCATTGCATGGTTCATCCCAAGTTCGATCCGTTGCCGCTGGTCCGTCTGTTCAATCCGATGGGCCGCGCGGTCTGGCTGGTGACCGAACTCTATGCCGACGACGACACCCTGTTCGGCCTTGCGGACCTCGGTTTCGGATGCCCGGAACTCGGCATCTTCTCGCTTCGCGAAATCGAGGCGGTCCGGCTGCCGATGGGCCTCGCCATCGAGCGCGACCTCGGTTTCAGTACCTGGCACCGGCTCTCGGTCTGGGCGGAGGCATCGCGCATGGCCGGATCGATCCCCGATGCCGCGCTTCTGCTGGACCGCCTCACCCGCGAGGACCCCGGCGCAATCAGGCTTCTGCCCCGCTGAGGGGCCGATGACGCGAGGCGGCGCGTGTTCCCGCCGAACCTAAGCCGGTCCACCTTATCGCATCACCAAGTCGGTGGACCGGCACTCACATCAGGAGTGCTACCCATGAAACTCGAATATATCGCTCTCGACAAGCTCTCTGTCAGCAAATCCAATATGCGCTATGCGCGCAAGTCTCCGGATGTTGACGACATCCTGCCGACCGTGCGTGCGCGCGGCGTGATCCAGTCGCTCATCGTTCGTCCCAATTGTCAGGAAGGGCACTACGAAATCGTCGCCGGGTGCCGCCGCTTTCATGCCGCGCAGATCGTCGCGGCCGAACGGCAGGCAGCAAGCGCCGCTGCCGGTGAGCCGGATGCGGAAGCCTACGCGGTGCCTTGCGCTGTGCTCGACGAGGCCGACGATGCCAGCGCCGTCGAGGCCTCGCTGATCGAAAACCTTGCCCGGCTAGATCCCGACGAAGTTTCGCGCTGGGAATGTTTCGTCCGTCTCATCAAGGAAGGGCGCACAATCGAGGACATCGCGCATACCTTCGGTCTGCCCGAACTTGCCGTGAAGCGCACGCTCGCGCTCGGCAATCTCCTGCCCCGCATCCGCCAGTTGTACCGGGCCGAGGAAATCGATGCTGCGACGGTCCGGCATCTGACCCTCGCGACCAAGTCGCAGCAGAAGGCGTGGCTGGGGCTTCTCGATGATCCCGACAGCTATGCGCCGCGCGGATTCCAGACGAAGGCATGGCTGTTCGGCGGGCAATCGGTTCCGGTGGGCCATGCCCTGTTCGATGTCGAGGCCAGCGGGCTCGCCACCGTCGCGGACCTGTTCGGAGAGGATGCCTATTTTGCCGAGACCGACGCTTTCTGGGACCAGCAGAATGCGGCTATCGAAGCGGAGCGCGCAGGCTTCCTCGAGGCGGGCTGGGCCGATGCCATTGTCCTTCCCCCCGAAACCCATTTCCATTCGTGGGAACATGAGAAGACACCCAAGCGTAAAGGCGGCCGCGTCTATCTGGACGTTCGCGGCAACGGCGAGGTTGTCATCCACGAAGGCTATCTCTCGCACCGGGAAGCCGTGCGCCTTGCCAAGTCCGGCGGCGAGACGGACGACGCGGTCTTGCGCAAGGCCATCCGTCCCGAACTGACATCGATAACCCAGACCTATGTCGACCTGCACCGCCATGCCGCCGTGCGCACGGAATTGCTCGGGCGTCCCGGCGTGGCCCTCAGGCTCATGGTCGCGCACGTGATTGCAGGCTCGCCGCTCTGGCGGATCGTCGTCGAGCCGCAGATGGCCAAGAGCGATGCGGTCAAGGAAAGCGTCGAGACTTGCCGGGCCGAGGCCGTCTTCGATGAACGTCGGCGCTGTGTTCTCGCGCTGCTGAGCCTACCGGACGACGAGTCCACTGTAATCGGCGGGACCGGCTATGGAATGCGGGGAGGGCAGCGCGCCCTGTGCGGCCTGTTCGCACGGCTGCTCGAACTTGCCGATGACAGGGTCATGGACATCCTGACCCTCGTCATGGGGGAGGCGCTCGAGGCGGGCAGTCCCGCCGTCGAGGCGGTCGGGCTCGCTGTGGGTGTTCCGATGGCGGATTGGTGGGAGGCGGACGAGGCCTTCCTCGAAACGCTGCGCGACCGCGAGGTACTGCTCGCAATGGTAGCGGAAGTGGCCGGACCGATAGTGGCCGAGGCCAATGCGAACGAAAAGGCCAAGACACTACGCCGCATCGTTCGCGATCATCTGGCTGGCGCTGGCGGGCGAACCAAGCGCGAGGGCTGGGTGCCGCGCTGGATGGCCTTCCCGCCTGGCGCCTACACGACACGCGGCGGGGTCGGAACCGTCGAGGCGCACCGCCGCGCCACCGTTCAGGCCGACCCACAGCCGGACGATGGTGAAGGTGCCGATCCCAGTGCAGATGTGGAGGACTTCGATTCGTCTATCGCTGAGGGCAGGGATGACGAGCCCGATGACGACGCCGCAGGTGGGGCGGATCGGCTGGCGGCTTGAAAAATGGACGGGAGGCGGAACCATCCGCCTCCCGTCAACTTGTTCTGAGGCTTGAAAATTTGCGCCGCGAGGCCGCGCCTTGATAGGCGCGGCCTCGCGGCTAACACCAAAAGTTCATTGTTTGGGGCAATGCCGGTGGCACGGGATCGGTCCCAGGGGAAAAGGCCATGACTGCACTTCAGACCGACGCATTCCACACCATCGAAAAGCTCGTATCGCGCCTCGCGCCGGGGCCCGTCTGCGATGAATGCATTACCCAGACTCTCGGTCTTTCGCCGTTCGATCACGCCGAGCAGGCGACCCACGAACTGGCAGGCGCGAACGGATTTCAGCGGAGCAAGGACGTGTGCAGCCTGTGCGGAGAAACCCGTTCGGTCATTGCACGTCGCGCCTGAACATCTCATCTGGCAGGACTTGCGCCGAACGAACTGACATCCTGCCCCCGTTAGAGCGTCGGGCCCTGTCGATGATGTCCGTTCAGGCCATCTGGAAACGTTGAGAGCGAGTTCGAGCGTCGTTCTCCTCGACCTCGCGGCGCACTGTGCACAGTTTGCGCGCTCTTTCCCAGAGCTCGGCAGTTCGCCTTGTGGCTTCGCGGTGCGCGATGATTAGCGCGGCAGTTAGATCCTCGGCCTTGAACTCGAGACGCCTGGCGACCCCCTCGCCATCGTCGGAAAACCTCAGCGTGTAAATCTTCATGTCTCTCCTCCATGGTTCTTCCGAACCCTCGCGGACTGACAAACAGCAATGACGGGAAAAGAGTTCCCGGCACGATTGGGCGGCGCTCGCTACCCGCTGGGCTGGGTCATTATCGTTCGATCTGCCAGGTGCCCCCCATTGTCTGGGTGAGCGTGCAGAGCTTTCGCACGCCGTCCCAGAGTTCGGCTGGGCGGTCAGGCGGCTCGCGTTGTACAAGGAGGAGGGCGCCGCCCGGATCCGCAGCTTCAAACCGGATTTCCCTGGCGGGCCAATCGCGGCTTTCGAGGAACTTCAGCGTGTAGATCGTCATAGCGGTCTCCATTCGCGGGGTTTGTCCCGCTTCACTAAACGATCCCGGAAATCTCGTTTTGACCGATGTCACGATCCATACCCGCTGCGATAGGTCGTCGCCCTACTGCGACGAAATGCAGCCCGCTCCGCAGGCATGCCCACGGCATCCCGGCAGCGACCGGGTTGGAGGCGAATAGCAAGGCCCCGGGACGAACGTCTTACGGCTAGGACCTTAGAGCCCGATCCGAAAGTTGTTGAGCAATACCAGTATGTTGTGATTCACGCCGTCTTTGCGACAAGATGGAGTGGATGGTGACATGGACTGGTATTGCCCGGCGGGAGCATAGTCGGGAAGGTTTGCGATATCCATCGGATATGACGGACACGGAGTGGGCGCTGGCAGCGCCATTCGTGCCTCCGGCAAGGCGTGGAGGCCGACCTCGAACGGCAGACATGCGCGAAGTTCTGAACGCGATGCTGTACATCGCGGCGAGCGGGTGTGCGTGGCGGCTTCTGCCGAAGTGCTTTCCTCCGGTATCGACGGTGCGGCGCTATTTCTATGCCTGGCGCGATGCCGGTCTGTTCGACGCGATCAACACGGTGCTGGTCATGAACCTGCGGGAAATCGAAGGGCGTGAAGCTTCGCCCAGCGCCGGAGTGATCGACAGCCAATCGGTCAAGACCACCGAAAGTGGCGGAATTTCAGGCTATGACGCGGGCAAAAAGGTGAAAGGCCGCAAGCGACATATCCTGACGGACACCTGCGGCTTCCTCATCTTCATCCTAGTACATGCCGCCGATATTCAGGACCGAGATGGGGTCGTCGATGTGCTGGTAGCCATTCGCAAGCGGTTTCCCTGGCTGCGACACATCTTTGCCGATGGCGGTTACGCAGGCGACAAGCTGCGATCCGCCCTGGTTGGCATGGGCAAATGGACGATCGAAATCATCAAGCGATCGGACAAGGCAAAAGGCTTTCAAGTGCTGCCCCGCAGGTGGGTGGTCGAACGGACTTTTGCCTGGCTCGGGCGCTGCCGTCGGCTCGCAAAAGATTGGGAGCGGTCTATCGCCTCGTCCACCGCTTGGGCCCTCATCGCCTCAATCCGCATGCTCACGCGCAGAACCGCAAGGCTTTGTCAAAATTGAGAAACTTCCGAATCCGGCTCTTAGGCAATGACGGCCCTGAAGGGCGGCGCGTTGCGGAGCTGACTTACCGATGTCGGAAAGGGATTTCCTCGATCGAGCGTGCATACCATTCCAGCGGCGAGGCAATGACCTGGACCAGTCGGGCCCTCCGACGAAACCATCGCCTGCCGGCTTATTTCCCCGCCCGCCAAGGCGGGCTCCTCGCGGTCGCTTCGCTTGCAAATAAGCCTCCGGCTCCGGTCCTTCGCTGTCGCTTCGGCCTGGCGGTTCGCGGCGCGCTGCCGGACTGATCCTTCGGTCTGCCCATCGCCCGGAAATGGTTCTTGCGGCGAAAGATCGAAGGAGAAATATCATGCCTGCAATCGGATACGTCACCCGCGATGGCCGCAGCTTCAAGGGCCAGCTTCGCACCCTCTCGATCCGCGCCGAGATCGAGATTTCCCCCAACCCGCGCAAGTCCGCCGATACGCACCCCGACTTTCGGGTCACCTCCTCGGGCGTCGAAGTCGGCGCCGGCTGGATGCGCCGCAGCGAAGCTTCCGGAAACGACTACGTGTCGCTGACCCTCGCGGCACCGGAATTCGGGCCTCGCCGCATCTACGCAAACCTAGGCCGCGCCGCCGGGCAGGACGACGAGGATAGCTTCGCCATCATCTGGAATCCGGCCGACTGACGCCCCGGTCCGCTCCGATCCCCGCGCCGGAAACGGCGCGGGGATTTCTTCGATCGCAGCCAAAACGAGTGTTGTTCTCGCCCCGAACTCGTCTAAAATCAGGTGATTATGAAGACCGATCTCGACCATCTTCCCGAAGAAAAGCGCGCTGACCTCAAGCGCGTGGTGGAGATCGTCTTCTCCGAGTTCGAGGACGTTCTCTCGCTCGCGATGCAAGGCTGGAAGAAGCAGGGGCGGATCATGAAAGTGATCCTCTACGGCTCCCACGCGCGCGGCGACTGGGTCGCCGATCCGGTCGGCCGGTACTATTCCGACTACGACATCCTCGTCGTGGTAAACGACGAGCGCCTTGCCGACGAGGCAGAGTACTGGGGCAAGGCCAAGGATCACCTCAATCGCGCGTATGACATCATGCATGTCATCTCGGCGCCGGTCGGCCTGACCGTCCATTCCATGGCGGATGCGAACTTCCAGCTCTCGCGCGGGCGGCCGTTTTTCGTGGACATCGTGCGCGAAGGCATCGTGCTGTACGAGCTGGAAGCGCAGCAGTTCGAATTGCCCAAACCGCTGGATACCGGCCTCGCGCATGTCGAAGCGGAGAACCATTTCAAGAAGTGGTTTGGGAGCGCTGCGAACTTTCTCAAGATGGGCAAATTTGCCCTCTCTAACGGCATGCAGAATGAAGCTGCCTTCATTCTGCATCAATCGACAGAGCACTTCTACCACACTGTGCTGCTGGTGCTGAAACTCTACAGCCCCAAGTCGCATAACCTCAAATACCTGCGCGGCCGAGCCGAGGACATCGCGCGGGACCTGATCCCGATCTGGCCGCGCGATACCAAGTTCGGCAACCGCTGCTGGGAACTGCTCTATCAGGCCTATGTCAAAGGCCGGTACTCGCCGCACTACGTCATCCGCGACGTCGAGCTTGAGTGGCTGGTCGAGCGCATCGAGCTGCTGGAGGCCGAGGTCAAGGCGATCTGCGAGCAGCGGCTCGGCAAGTGACTGAATTGATGAAATTCCCTGCGTAGGGTGTTCATCCGCGAGTGACGTCTCCACCCCGGATTTTTCTGGAGCCAGGCGAACATGAAGACCGATCTCGACCATTTGCCCGACGAGAAAAGGCGCGACCTCGAGCGGATAGTCCAGATCATCTTTTCCGAATTCGAGGACGTGATCGCGATCGCGACGCAGGCGTGGAAAAAGAAAGGTCGGATCCTCAATGTGATCCTTTACGGCGCTTATGCGCGCGCCGACTGGGACGCTTCCCATCCAAACGGATGCGCTTGGGACTACGACATTCTCGTCGTCGTCAACAACGAGCGATTGGCCGACGAAGTCGAGCACTGGAGGAAGGCCAAGGACGCGCTTGCGCGCGAATTTGCCATCACGCAGCGTATCTCGGCACTCCCCAATCTGGTCGTCCATTCGCTCGAGGATTTCAACGCACAGCTCCTGCGGGGACGTCCGTTTTTCGTGGACCTGCTGCGCAAGGGCATAGCGCTCTACCAGCTTGGTTCGTCACCGTTCCCCACCCCGAGACGGCTCTCTCGCGAGGACCTCCGGCAGGAAACCCGAGAGCTTTTCGACCAGTGGTTCGGCACTGCCGCAACCTTCCTCAAGATGGCGAAGTTCGCGATTTCCTGCGGGGCGAACAACAATGCCGCGTTCCAGCTGCACCAGGCCGCCGAGCAATCCTATCAGGCGGTTCTGGCGGTCAAGACGCTGCACTGCCCGCTCTCGCACAACCTCAAGTTCCTGCGCGGCCGCGCCGAGAGCATGGCACGCGATCTGATCCCGATCTGGCCGCGCGAGGACAAGTTCGCCCGGCGCTGCTTCGAGCTCCTGCACCACGCCTACATCAAGGGGCGCTATTCACGCGACTACACCATAGGCGGCGGCGAACTGGCGTGGATCGCCGCGCGGATCGAACTGCTCCAGAGCGAGGTCGAGGCCATCGCGGAAATGCGATTTTCCAAACTTTGATCTGTTTCCCGGTGCTAGTCGCCCGAAACGGAAAGCTCTTCGCCGTCAACCTGGCCCCGGATTGAAAGGCCGGTCCGCGCCTTCGAAGAGTCGAATTTGGCTATAGTCAAAAACGACTCTGCCCGGCCGGTGAATTCTCCCTCAATTGAGTGTCCCTCGCGGACGACACTGTGTCGTTCGCTGCTCGCAAGGGACATGTCATGGACAGCTCCGACGACATCGAACGCGCGCAGCGCGCAAAGCGCGGCTCGCCTTTCCTCAACACCGCGCAAGCCGCCGCCTATCTCGGCATTTCGATCCGCCTTCTGCTGACGCTGCGGCGTAACGGCGGTGGCCCGATCTTCCGTCGGCACTGCCGCTTCATCCAATACCATATCGACGATCTCAATGCCTGGAGCGAAGCAAACTCAGGCCGGGCGTTCCGTCCGTGAGCGGGCTTCGGACCCCGAGCAGCGCGGTATCGCTGCAAGCATCGGGCACACAGGCGCGCGCCGAAAAGCGCCGTTTCATGAAACGGCTGGCAATAGCCGCAGTGGGAGGCTTCTGGGTCGGCGCGCTCGGCCAATCGGCCGTCATCCAGCCGCCTATCCTCTTCGTCTGGAACTCCAGCGCCTCTGCGCCGCTCGGGCTTTATGAGGTGTTCCCGGACCGACACGCACAGCTGGGTGATACCGTCATCGCTCGCATGCCGCAGGCCTGGCGGGAATTCGCCGCCACGCGTCGCTACCTGCCCAGCAATGTCCCGCTGGTGAAGCGTATTGCCGCGTCCGAAGGGCAGGAGGTGTGTGCTCTCGGCAGCCGGATTTTCATCGACGGCGTCCCCGTCGTCGAGCGGAAATTGCACGATGGGCACGGCCGCCCATTGCCATGGTGGGAAGGGTGCTGGCGGCTCAGCCATGGCCAGTTCTTCCTTCTCATGAAGAGGAATCCGGACTCCTTCGACGGGCGCTACTTTGGCGTCACGGGTAGCGCCGATATCCTCGGACCAGCGAGGTTGGTATGGGCGCGCTGAGGGCGACGATCGCAGTAGCGGCGATCTTCGCGGCAAGCCCTGCCCACGCCAGCGAGGTCGAACGCTGGCAGTCCTTCATCGACGAAGCCTCTGCCCGCTTCGGCGTTCCATCGGCCTGGATCCGCAAGGTCATGTGGGCGGAAAGTCGTGGCCGAACTGAGATCGACGGAAGGCCCATTCGCAGCGCAAAGGGCGCGATAGGGCTCATGCAACTCATGCCGGGCACTTGGGGCGAGATGCGTGCCCGGCTCTCGCTCGGTAGCGACCCTGACGACCCGCGCGACAATATTCTTGCGGGCACATTTTACCTCCGAACGCTCTACGATCGTTTCGGCTATCCCGGCCTCTTCGCTGCCTACAATGCAGGGCCCGCGCGCTACGAAAAGTACCTGTCGGGCACGGCCCTGCCATCGGAAACCGTGGCCTATCTTGCCGCGATGAGCGGCAGCGACAGCCCCGCGCGCGAGGCACCGTCTCCTTTGTTCGTTACGCAGCCACAGGCTGTTCAAACCCCTGTGGAGAACCCTGCGAACAAGCTGGTACAAACCGGTGGGGAGGCGGTGAACGAAGGCGGCAAAACTGCGCCGCGAGAAGCCATGCGCGACCCTCTCTTCGCGGTCCGGAAAGACCCCCGTTGAGATGAAGTGCCCAGACGAGAGGGTGTATGCTCGTCTGAGAATTCCAAGTGTGACGGGCGGCGAACGGTCTATCAAGGCCCGCGGGTACCCCCCAATTTGCTTCGCAAATCGGTTCCCCCCACGTCCGCTTCGCGGCGCAGGGCTAAAGCCCTGCGGCCCTGACAGACCGCCCGCTGCCCATCTTCGCGAGGATCGTTCTCATCGAAGGAGAACGGTCACGTGAGGAGCTTCACATGCAGATCGATCGCACCAATTCGGGCTGCCATCGCAGCGTCTACGCAGCACTCGTTCATGGGCTCGAGGTCGAGTTCGGAGAAGGTGCAGGTCACGCACTGGCAGACCGTTTCATCGAAGCGGAGGAATGCGATTTTCTCTGGGATGCGCGCGTCTCGGAACGCTGGCTCGGGCGGTACGATAGCCTCGAGGCGGAGAATGACATCGAACTGGATCGGGTCGCCATCATCGGGCGGCTGGGGCAGCGCTGGTTTGCAGCGACGCTCATTGTCGATGGTGACGGTGACCCGGTCGGGGTCATCGCGCGGCGCAATTTTGCCAGACGCTGCCTTGCCGAACGCGCGAGTGCCGGGGTGCATTGAGGCCCGGCTTTTCGAGGGCGGCGTCGCTGCGGCGCTGCCCTTGTTTTTCCTGGGCTGAGGTGGGTGGAGGAGAGCGGATTAGGAGGGTGGGGGCGGACAACAAGATAGAAGGCGTGTCTCGCGCCACGCTTAACTATCTGTCTGCACATCATTTTATCACGAGACAGTCGTCTTGGCGGCGAGACTGCTGCGAGACGGTCGCTGGAGGAGGCCTTTCATGGACTTCGACGATGATTTCGAGCCGCGCCTGGGCCGGCAGGGCAACGCTCGCGGCAAGAAGGCGGGCAAGCAGGCAGTGCGTTATGCGAGCCGCGTGGCGATCGCCGCCGGACTGATCGGCGGCGCGAAGGGAGGCCGCAAGTTCGTTGGCAGCAGGATCGGGCGAGGATCTGCCGTCGGCAGGGCCCTGTCGAGCCGGGACCGGCTTGCTGGATATCGAGCCCGGCGCGTGGTCGTAAAGACAAGGCTGGTCAAAGTGCGCGGCGGCAGCGCGCGGGCGCTGAAGGCACACCTGCGCTATATCCAGCGCGACGGGGTCACGAAGGATGGAGCACGCGGCGAACTCTACGGCCCTGAAACAGATCGCGCCGACGGCAGTGAATTTCTGGAACGCTCGAAAGACGATCGCCACCAGTTCCGCTTCATCGTTTCCGCTGAGGACGGCGATCAGTACGGCGATCTCAAACCGTTCGTTCGCCGGCTGATGAACCAGGTGGAAAAAGACCTCGGAACAAAGCTCGAGTGGGTCGCCGTTGATCACCACAACACGGGTCATCCGCATACCCATATCGTGCTGCGCGGGATCGACGATAAGGGCAAGGACCTGGTCATTGGGCGCGACTACATTTCGCATGGGTTTCGCGAGCGCGCGGTCGAATTGATGTCGCTCGATCTGGGCCCTCGTACCACGCATGAAATCGAGGCTCGCCTCCGCCAGGAAATGGAGCAGGAGCGCTTTACCGGTCTTGATCGGCGCCTTGTTGGCCGGATGGATCTCGATCGATGCGTTTCGGCCCATGATCGCGATCCGCTGTTCCAGGCGCTGGAAACCGGGCGTCTTCAGACGCTGAAGCGGATGGATCTGGCCGAGGACCTCGGCGATGGCCGCTGGCGACTGGCCGGCGGGATGGAGGAAACTCTGCGCGCGATGGGTGAACGCGGCGATATCATCCGCCTGATGCAGCGTGAGGTCACGCGCGCGAAGCTCGAGCGCAGCGAGCAGCGCATCTATTCGCCCGAAGCCGGGCTCATTGTGGGGAGAGTGATCTGCCGAGGGCTGGCGGATGAACACCGCGATCGCCACTACCTGCTTGTCGACGGTGTCGACGGGCGCTCGCACTATGTTGACATTGGCATGGCGAATGCGGTCGAGCAGTTGCCCCGGCAGGCGATCGTTCGCGTGATGCCGCGATTTGCCGAAGTGCGCGATATCGATCGGACCGTGCTCGAGGTTTCACGGGCAAATGATGGGCGATACTCGCCTGCCTTGCACCAGCGCCAGGATCGCAGCGCAAGCCCTGCATTCGCAGAAACCCATGTACGCAGGCTTGAAGCCATGCGGCGGGCAGGGCTCGACGTCAGCCGCGAGCTCGATGGATCATGGCGCATCTCGCCCGACCATCTGGCGATTGCCGAGCGCTTCGAAGAGCGCGATGTGCGTGGGCGGCCCGTCGCTATCGAAGTGCTGGGCGCTGGCGATATCGGGAGAATGGCGGGAACAGAGGGTGCGACCTGGCTCGATCGGGAACTCGCGGCACCATCCGGTCTGGCGCTGCGCGATGCGGGGTTTGGACGCGAGGTGCGCGCGGGGCTGGACCAGCGCAGGCAATGGCTGGTCGAGCAGGATCTGGCCGAGGTTTCACCAGGCAGTGTCCGGTTACGGCAGAATACGCTCGCCTTGCTGCAAAGACGCGAACTGCTCCGTATTGCCGCGCGCCTCACCGATGAACTTGGCAAGGAGTTCTTGGAAGCGAAGTCAGGAGACCGCATCGAAGGAAAGATAAGCCGGCGGATCGAAGGCGTTTCGGGTCGCTTCGCTCTTATCGAACGCAGTCATGAATTCACCCTGGTTCCCTGGCGACCCGTCCTCGAAAAGCACCTCGGGCAGCAGGCGGGCGGGATCATGCGCGAGGCCGGCATCAACTGGCAGTTCGGTAGAGGGCGATCGGGGCCGGAAATTTCATGATCTGCGGGTAGGTGGAATTCCGATAGCGGAAATGACCGGGGCGACCACCCAATGGATGGCCGCCCCGACTATGTTGCAGACCGACAACCGAGTGTCAGTCTGGATTGGACTTCAGGCCTGCGTGTCTGCAGTGCTCGGCTCTGCCGATACAACAGGGGCGGTCGCTGCCGGCGCATCCGCGGGCTTATCGGCCTCCGGAACCTTGATTCCCAGCTTCGCGCGGCCCTTCTTCGGTGCCGCCGACTTTGCCTTGGCCGCAGTTGCTGCCTTGGGCTTGGCCGAGGCTGGCTTTGCCGTCTTGGCTGCCGCAGGCTTGCTTGCCGCCGGAGCGCTCACGGTGGGTTCGATAGCCGTGATCGTTTCCGCGGCTTCAGCGAGCGTGCTCGCCGCCTTCTTTTCGGTCTTTGCGGCGCGTGGCTTGGCGGGCGCCTTGGCAGAGGCTGCAGCCTTCGCTGGGCTGGCGTCCTTGGCGGCGGCTTTCGGGGCAGCGCTGGCAGGCATGCGCGCCATACGGCGAGCAGGCTTGCCTTCAGCCTTTACCGAGGTGGACGGCTTGCCCTTCGTCTCGGTGGCCTTCTCAGCGCCGGCCTTTACGTCCTCGGCAACGGCAAGGTTGACGGCAGCCTTGGACGCCGGCTTGGCAGCGGGCTTCGCTGCTGCCTTCGCGGCCTTCTTCGGCGTCGAGGTCGGTGCTTTGGCAGGAGCCTTGGCAGCAGAAGCCGCTACCGCAGGACTTGCTGCGGGCGCTGCCTTGCTTGCACTCTTAGCGGCCTTCTTGGCGGCGGGCTTTCCAGCTTTCGCAGCTGCCGGAGCAGCGGGTTCCGGGGCCTTGGATGCGGCTGGAGCCTTGCTGGCCGCGGCACCGCTGCCACCAAGCCCCGCTGCCTTTGCAAAGGCCCGGCGCTTTTCTGAATAGCTTGGCGAAACCATTGGGTAGCTCGCCGGAAGGTTGTACCGTGCACGGTACTCTTCCGGAGTAAGGCCGTTGTTGGTCAGGTGTCGCTTCAGTGCCCGGTAGGGTTTGCCGTCGATCAAGCTGAGGATATGATCGCGTGAGGCGAGGCTTTCCTCGATCGATACCGCCGGCTTGTATTCTGGCGTCTCAACCGCTGCGGTGCTCTTTCCCGCCAGCGCGGCACGCGTGGTCTCGATCAGGCCTGGCAGATCTTCGCTGGCAACAGCATTTTTGGAGACAAAGGCGCTCAGCAGTTCGACTGTGAGGCGGGCGAGCTCTGACTGCTCGTTCTCGGGCATGGGAGGTCCCTTTTGGACTTTTAGGAGGGGAAGACCTTGTCTTCCCAAATTTGAGCCAAGTAAAGCGGATTATCGGGGCCTGTTGGGACCATTTTCGCTGCGCTAATATGAAGTCGGATACGCTTGCTGAGTGATTACGTGATCGCGCGTTTCCTCAAGCTGTCCTTCATGGTCTCGATTTCAGATGAGACGCTGGAACCGCGATAGGCGAGCGAGGTTTCGTGCCGGACAAAACTTCCTTCACGAGCGGCGCTCAGCCAGTTGAAGGAGCCGACACAATAGACGTTGTTGTCGGCCATCACGATCTTGCTGTGCACGTCCTTCACCTCGATGACTGTAGCACCGGCTCCTTCGAGGTACTGCTTGGCATTGGCAAAGCTGGCCAGAGCGCCCTTGTCCTGTTTGCCGCGCCATTCGTTCAAAGCGCGGTCGGTGTAGACCGTGACGGCAATCCCCGAGTTTGCCGCCGCTTCGATGAGGGGCGCGATCCGCGCGCCCTGCAGGCCGCGGTCGGTCAGCCAGGGCGTAACGATGTGAATGTCCTTGCGGCATTCTTCGAGAACATCGCGGAGGAAGCCATCGTGCGCATCGAGATCGGTGAGGTGGACGAGCCCGGCCTCACGCGAAAGATCGGGCCGCGCGGGCGCGTCAAAGAACAGGCGATTGCCGTCGTGGGCGAGAAGTCGGTGCCGCAGCCGGCCGCGCGGGCTTCCAGGCGCCGCGGAGGAGAAGCAATCCATGTCGCCGAACACGAGGAAACTGTTCATGGCCCGCGATACCGCGACGTTGAGCATGCTGGCCTTGCCATCGATGAAATTGCCATCGGCATGCTTCGAGTATGTTGGCGAAAACAGGATCACCGGTCGCTGACCACCCTGAAAGGTATTGATCGTGCCGATCGTCAGATTGGCTCCGGCCAGGCTTTCCTGACGTCCCAGCGCGGATGTGATCGCCCGGGCCTGTCCCGCAAAGGGCGTTACGATGCCGACGATCTCGCCGAGACGCTTGCCTGGGTATGACGCCAACAGTTCCGCATGACGCTCGGCCAGCCAGCGGGCGATCGTTTCGGCCTCGAGAGCATTGCGCCGGCTGCCACCGGGAATGGCATCGCAGCGCCCGTCGATATGGAGGTATCCCATGGCGGGCAGGCCGTCGTTTGAGCGTGCGTCCGATTTCAGCCCGCGCTTGGGCTGCAGTTTGCCGCGGTAACACAGGTCGTTGCAGTAGCCGACGATCTCATCGAAACACCGTCGATGCTCATAAAGCATCAACCCGCGCTCGAGGTCGTCATCCTGGTGGTAGCGGGACGTGTGCTGGGCGATCCGCATCACGCTGCCCGACGAGGCGGCACGGCCGGTCTCGAAAAACGCTGTGACATCCGCTCCGTTGTCATCGGCGCCGATGAGCCCGACCTGGCGCAAGTTGCCGACGTCTATCCGGCTCGGCACGCTCCAGATCGGTTCGATCTGCGCCGTATCGCCAATGATGAGGGCGCGCTTGGCAAGGGCAAACGATGCCCCGGCAATTTCGGGAGTGACCTGGCCGGCCTCGTCCACGATCAGCAGATCGATTTGGCCGTAGAGGTAGTCCGGCAGAAAATCGCCGTCCTGGAAGCGGCTTGCGCGCAGAATCCTTGGCAGCATGTAGAAAGTGGAGACGGCGCAGGGTGTCAGCTTCATGCGGCGCGCCCACCGCGCCGTCATCGGGATCCTGCCGGTCTTCTTCTGCTTTGCCGGAATATCCGGATCGGCGGCCATGTCGAGCAGCCAGCGGCCTTCCCAGTAGTGCGTCGTTGTCAGGAAGATCGGGAAACGGAGCAATCGGTCCGCAGCCTCGTCCGCATCGGCAAGCGTCATGCTCGTCGCTGTTTCCGCGGTGACGGAGAGAACGGATAGTGCCTCGGCCCAGCTGCCGAGCGCGGAAGTCTCCTGCGAGATCAAGCCATCGGCATGGTTGAGCAATGCAAGCCTGTCGCTCACGGCGGACTGCGCCTCGCCGACCTGCTCCTTCACCGATGCGGAGATTCCGGCGAGGCTAGCCCATTCCGGCAGCGGGCCGGGCCAAGCCGGAGCCAGAGCGGCTCTGGCTGCGGCGAGCCTGCGCTTTGCGATCGCCGGTAGCCAGCCCAACAGGGCATGGAGCACGGATTCGGTTGCCTGATGTTGGTCCCAGAGGCGCGAAAGGGCTTCCGCGCTGTGCAGATCACCTTCCGCGACTTCGAGCGCGCTGGCGCGATCGGCGCGGGTTTGGCGGGGATCGGTTCCCAGTTCGGCATGCAGCGCCGCTCGCTTCTCGACGAGATCTTGCCATGCCTGCTCGATTTGGGTCAGCTTGCTTGCCTGTTCGACCAAGCGCTGGTGCAGTGCCGCGACCACAGTCTTGACCGCCACGTTCTGCAGATGCGGGAAGGCCTTCGCTGCCGCGTCGAGATAGGCAAGGCGGCACTGCTCGACCTGATCGCCTTCCTCGAGGCGGTCGAAGAATGCTGCGGTCTGATAAGTCCTGGCGGCTTCCGCCTCGCGAAATTGCGAAGGAAAGTAGCTTCCGAAGCTGCGAAGGGCCGGCAGCCAACGGCCGGCGAATGGTCCGACGCCCTTGGCATAGTCGGTGCCAAAGGCGTCGAGGATGTTGGTCACCGCCTGGTTGTTGGTCGAGGTCGCGACGATCAGCGGCGCGTCACCCTGTTCGAGCGCGGCCTTTGCCCAGAGCGTGGCGATGACCGAGAGCAGCATTGTGGTCTTGCCCGTTCCGGGCGGACCGTTGACCGCGAGAACTTCGCCGTCCCGAGCTACCGTCAGATGCGCGAGCGCTTCACGCTGCGCGGCCGCCAATGCATACGTATCGCTGGAATGTCCTAGCCGCTCGGCAAAGCGCATGTTCTCTGGAAGGCACGGCTCGGTTCGCTGGTCCTTCTGCCCGGCAAAAGTGGCAAGAAGTGGTCCGTGCGCACCGTCGAGCTCGATCTGGTCATAGAGCGCCAGGACATTGGCCGACATGCCCGCGTGCCCATTCGTCTCCTGGACATAACCATGCGGCAACAGCTCGAAGCGCGGATCTTCCTCCAGAGCGGACGCCACGGTTTCCATGAGGGCTTCGCAGTGCGCGACATAGTCCTGCCATTGGCAATCGTCGGCGAGCGGGTTCGTCGTGATGAACGTGTCGAGCGCATCGACTGTCCCCACCGTGAAGGCCATGCGATGGAGCGGTTCGAGAATGTCGCGCGGGACCACGCTGCTGACGGGCCGGATGAGGCGACCATCGCGGGTGACGGTCATGCGTGTTGCGATCGGCGTTACGATTTCGGGAAGGCTGCCGCGCTTCTGGCCCCGTTCCGTACGCGAGGCAAAGGCGAAAGGACGCAGGATAATGGTGCGGGTGTCGTCGGGGCCGGCATCGCGCGGAAACAATGCCGAGGCGAGCCCATGGGGCAGATGGCCCGTATTGAGGCAATCGTGATTGACGGTTGGGAACTTGTTCAGATCGTCCAGGCGGAAGGTGCCTCGGCCCAGTTCTCCATCCGCCAGCGAGTTGCGCCAGTACTTCGTAACCTTCTGAGTGTCGCTCGTCATGATGTGCCGCATGCCTTCGGAGGCCGGCATTGTCATGATTAAAATGGAGTAATCAATCGCCCATCCAACGAACCGTCCGATGTTGTTGGAGTTTGGCCGCCATTAACGGGCCGTCTAGCGAGCAATAGGGAAGAAAAAGGCCTGTCCGCCAATTCGAAATGCACCCGATAGACACCTCGGTGCACCAGACAGGGTCTGTGAACCGGCGTCCTTTTCAGGGAGTCTTCGCTGAGCGCCCGAGGATGCGTCCTGGGGCGGGCGGAGACCTTCATGACACCCACGAAACTTCTCATCGGGCAGATGGCGATCGTGTTTGCGATCGTCCTCGCCGGTGTCTGGCTGGCAACGCAGTGGGCTGCGGCCGAACTCGCGTATCAGCCTGAACTGGGAAATCCGTGGGCTGAAGTTGGAGGGCTTCGCATTTACGCGCCTTGGGCGATCTTCGTCTGGTGGTTCGAATTCGACGCCTATGCGCCGATCATTTTCGATGAGGCCGGCGGCATCGCCGCGACCAGTGGCCTGGTTGGATGCGGCGCTGCCATCGCGGGTTCGGTCTGGCGAGCCCGCCAGCGCAGCAATGTCACGACGTACGGCTCTGCCCGTTGGGCAGCGCGCAAGGACATTCGCCAAGCGGGCCTGATGGCGGAGCAAGGAGTTTTCCTCGGCCGGGTCGGCGAAGCTTACCTGCGCCACGATGGTCCCGAGCACATCATGGCATTTGCGCCGACACGATCGGGCAAGGGCGTCGGCCTCGTCATCCCGACGCTTCTCGGCTGGTCCGGCTCCGCAGTCATCCACGACATCAAGGGTGAGAACTGGCAACTGACCGCCGGCTGGCGCGCGCGCTTTTCGCATTGCCTGCTCTTCAACCCTACCGATGCCCGGTCGGCGCGCTACAATCCGCTCCTCGAAGTGCGCCGCGGCGTTCATGAAGTGCGCGACGTCCAGAATATCGCCGACATCCTCGTCGATCCCGAAGGCGCGCTGGAGCGGCGCAGCCATTGGGAGAAGACCAGCCATTCGCTGCTGGTCGGAGCGATCCTGCACATTCTCTATGCCGAGGAAGAAAAGACGCTCGCTCGGGTCGCGACCTTCCTGTCCGATCCGGCGCGCAGCTTTGCCAACACGCTCCATGTCATGATGTCGACGAACCACCTCGGCACGGTGGAAGCGCCGCAGGTTCATCCGGTCGTGGCCTCGGCCGCCCGCGAGGTTCTGAACAAGTCGGTCAACGAACGATCGGGCGTGCTCTCGACGGCGATGTCGTTCCTCGGCCTTTACCGCGATCCAACGGTGTCCGCCGTAACGTCTGCATCCGACTGGCGCATTGCCGATCTGGTAGACGGGAAGTACCCGGCTTCGCTTTATCTGGTTGTGCCGCCATCGGACATCAGCCGCACCAAGCCGCTGATCCGCCTGATCCTCAATCAGATCGGCCGGCGGCTCACCGAGGAATTGCGCTTCGAGCACGGCGCCGACCAAGCGGGCGCAGGTCGCCATCGGTTGCTGATGATGCTCGACGAGTTTCCCGCGCTCGGTCGTCTGGATTTCTTCGAGACCAGCCTCGCATTCCTCGCCGGCTACGGGGTGCGTGCCTTCCTCATCGCCCAGAGCCTCAACCAGATCGAGAAGGCGTACGGCGAGCACAATTCGATCCTCGACAATTGCCACGTGCGTGTGGCGTTCGCCACCAACGACGAACGGACGGCCAAGCGGCTCTCCGATGCTCTCGGTACGGCGACCGAGCAGCGCGCGATGCGCAACTATGCAGGGCACCGCCTCGCGCCGTGGCTGTCGCACGTCATGGTCAGCCGCCAGGAAACGGCCCGCGCCTTGCTGACACCAGGTGAAGTCATGCAGCTCAATCCCGCCGAAGAACTGGTGCTCGCATCCGGCGCGCCGCCGATCAGGGCAACGAAGCTGCGCTATTTCGAAGAGCCGGTCTTCGCAGAACGGGCGATCGCGCCGCCGAAGCTCAGCACCAAGGGCTACGCCGATGCGCCGCCTCCCCGCAAGAACGACTGGTCCGGTCAGGTTCGCGGAGTCGACGACAGGCTGGCGTCGCCGGCGGCCGATCTTGAGGCCGAGGACGATGAGACGGCGGGCAAGCCGGTTGCTACGGGCGGAATGGATCAGGCCCCCGCCGTCGAAGCCGACGTCCAGGGCGACGTCCCCGCGCAGGAGCCTCAGGTCGCCACCGATCCGCTGGGTCTGGTTGCCGATGTCGACGATCCTGCTGCGGACAAGCGCGTGATCGACCAGGCCGCACAGCAACGCCTCGTGCGCGTCACTTATGCCCTGGGTTCAGTCCAGCGCGCCGACCAGTTCGATCTGGAGCTCTGATCATGACGGCCAAAGTTCGCTATCAGCTGTTCCTGCCGCAACCGCTCAGCGCGCGCCTCCTGGAAGAGGCAAGCCGGCCCGGCGTCACCAAATCCGATATCCTCGTGCAGGCACTGACGGCCTGGCTCGACAAACGCGGAAGAGGCGTACTCGAGGACCGTTTCGCGCGGCGCCTGGATCGGATCGCCGAGCTGCTCGATCGGCTCCTGCGCGACAGCCATATCGAGCTCGAGACGCTCGCGCTTTTCATTCGCTACGAACTGGCGATCAATCCGCCCCTTGCCGACAATGATGCTACAGGCCGGGCTGCCGCCGCTGCGCGCTTCGAGGCTTTCCTCTCGCAGGTCGCCCGTCAGTTGGCGCTTGGTAAGCGTACGCTCGACAAGGACAGCGTGCTGTGAGCGGGCATGCGCTTGGCGCAGAGGCTGCCGCCCGCAAGCGTGCGATGTTGCGCACCGCGCTTGGCCCCGCGATCGAGGCAGCGCTCGGCGATCCGCGTGTCATCGAGATCATGGTCAATCCCGACGGCAAGCTCCGTGTCGATGTCCTGGGGGAGGGCAGGGTGGACACCGAGATCCATCTGCCCGCTGATCAGATCGAGCGGATCGTCCGTTTGGTGGCCAGCCACACGCGCGCCGAAGTCCATGGCGACCGGCCGATCGTCTCGGCGGAGCTGCCGACGCACGAAGGGGGCGGCGGCGAGCGCTTTGAGGGCGTGCTCCCGCCGGTGTCGCATGCCCCATGCTTTGCTATCCGCAAGCCTGCTGCCCGCATCCATACGCTCGCCGACTATGTCGCCGACGGCATCATGGATGAGGGCGGCGCGAGGTTGCTGCGCGGGGCGGTCCTGGGCCGGCTCAATATCCTGATCGTCGGCGGAACTTCGTCCGGCAAGACCACCCTCGCAAATGCGCTCCTCGCGGAGATGGCCGAGCTCGACGAACGCGTGGTGCTGATCGAGGACACGCGCGAACTCCAGAGCCCTGTGTCCGATACCGTGGCGCTACGCACGCGCGCCGGGCACGTGACGATCGGCGATCTCGTGCGCTCGACCCTGCGCCTCCGACCTGATCGGATCATCGTCGGCGAAGTGCGCGGGCCCGAAGCGCTCGACATGCTCAAGGCCTGGAATACCGGCCATCCCGGCGGGATAGCGACAATCCACGCCAATGGCGCGGCGGCCGGGCTGCACCGCCTCGAGAGCCTCATCCAGGAGGCGGTCGTCACCGTCCCGCACCGGCTGATTGCCGAGGCCATCGATCTCCTCGTCTTCATTTCCGGGCGCGGCCTTGCCCGCCGCATTGCCGAGATCGCCCGCGTCGAAGGCTTCGATGCCGCCAGCGGCGAATACCGGCTCACCCAGCTTCTTGCCCCCTCACTGCCAGAAGGAGAATGCCGCCATGAAGTCGTTTCAGATTAGCCGATTTCCGAAGGATACCCCGCTCGTCGCCGCGGTGTTGGTCGCGGCCTCGCTTTCGGTCACCACATCGGCCTGGGCCTCGGGGTCGGGCATGCCCTGGGAGCAGCCGCTTGAGCAGGTGCTGGAATCGGTGCAGGGCCCCGTCGCCAAGATCGTCGCGGTCATCATCATTATCGTCACCGGCCTCACTCTGGCCTTTGGTGAAACCGCCGGCGGGTTCCGGCGGCTTATCCAGATCGTCTTCGGTCTCTCGATTGCCTTTGCCGCCTCGAGCTTTTTCCTCTCGTTCTTCAGCTTCGGCGGCGGAGCCCTGATCGCATGAACGGGGCCGGCCAGCACATCGAGGGCTTCGAGGTTCCGATCCATGCCAGCCTTGGCGCGCCAATCCTGCTTGGCGGTGCGCCGCGCGGGATCGCCATCGTCAACGGCACGCTCGCGATGGCGGTCGGTCTCGGGCTCCAGCAATGGCTGGCCGGCCTGGTCATCTGGGCGGCGGGGCACAGCCTCGCCGTCCTTGCAGCCCGGCGCGATCCCGATTTCGCGCCCGTACTCCTGCGCCATCTGCGCCAGCGGGGATACCTTTCATGCTGAACCTTTCCGAATACCGCAACCGGGCAGGGCGCCTGGCCGACCATCTGCCCTGGGCCGCGCTCGTCGCGCCCGGCGTGATGCTCAACAAGGACGGCAGCTTCCTGCGGGTGCTGGCCTTTCGCGGACCCGATCTCGAATCCTCGACCGAAGCCGGGCTCGTTGGAATCGCGGCACGGGCCAACAATGTGCTGCGCCGCTTCGGATCGGGCTGGGCGCTGTTCTTCGAGGCCGAGCGCCGCGAGGCGATGGCCTACCCCGACGATACTTTCCCGGACCCCGCCTCCTGGCTGGTCGATCGCGAGCGCCGCGCGGCCTTGCTTGCCGAGGGCCAGCATTTCGAGAGCGCCTTTTACCTGACACTTACCTGGATGCCGCCCGCGGATAGTCAGGACGCCACCGGTCGGCGGCTCGTCGACCGCGCTGACGAGGCCAAAGGGCGCGACTGGCGCGAGGCGCTCGGCGGTTTCATCGCCGAGACCGATCGCGCGCTCGACCTCTTTGCCGGCTTCATGCCTGAGGTCCGCGCTCTGGACTCCGGTGAGTTGCTGACCTTCCTCCACGCCACGATCTCGGATCGCCCGCATCCGGTCCGGGTACCCGACACGCCGATGTATCTCGATGGCCTGATCGTCGACACGCCGCTCACCGGCGGGCTCGAGCCGCTGCTCGGCGATCGCCACTTGCGCACGATCTCGGTGCTGGGCTTTCCCCCGCTCAGTCGCCCGGGATTGCTCGATGCCCTCAATCAACAGAGCTTTCCCTACCGCTGGGTCAGCCGTTTCATCGCGATGGACAAGGCCGAGGCGACCAAGGTCCTGACCTCGCTGCGCCGGCAATGGTTCAACAAGCGCAAGTCGCTGACGGCGATGCTCCGCGAGGTGCTCTACAACAGCCCGGCCCAGCTCCTCGACAGTGATGCCGACAACAAGGTCGTCGATGCCGATCTCGCGCTCCAGGCGCTCGGCGGCGATCATGTCGCCTTCGGTTATCTCACCACAACGATCACGGTCAGTGACGTGCGGCGCGATGTGGTCGAGGGTCGCATGCGGCAGATCGAGCGGATCCTCGGCGGCCTCGGCTTCACCACGATCCGCGAGCGGGTAAATGCGGTCGAGGCCTGGCTCTCTTCGCTGCCGGGCCAGGTCTACGCCAATGTGCGTCAGCCGCTCGTCCATACGCTCAACCTCGCCCATCTGATGCCGCTCTCCTCGGTCTGGGCAGGACCCGCGGAGAATGCGCATCTGCGCGGCAGCCCGCTGCTCCATGCGCGGACATCGGGCTCGACCCCGTTCCGGCTCTCCACCCATGTCGGCGATGTCGGCCACATGTTCGTTGCCGGGCCCACCGGCGCCGGAAAATCCGTGCTGCTGGCGCTGATGATCCTCCAGTTCCGCCGCTATGCCGGATCGCAAGTCTACATCTTCGACAAAGGGCTATCGGCCCGTGCCGCGGTGCTGGCCTGCGGCGGCGCGCACCATGCGCTGGGGCTTGGTGCCGATGCCGGGCAGGGTCTCGCTTTCCAGCCGCTGCGCGAAATCGATGACGTGTCCAAGCGCGCCTGGGCGGCGGAATGGATCGTGGCGCTGCTCGGGCAGGAAAATGTCATCGTCACCCCCGACATCAAGGATCAGGTCTGGTCTGCGCTCACCAGCCTCTCGACCGCGCCGGCCGGCGAGCGGACGATCACCGGCCTCGTCCTGCTGCTGCAATCCAATGCGCTGCGCACGGCGCTTTCGCCCTACACGATCGAGGGACCGTACGGCCGCCTGCTCGATGCCTCGGAAAGCCCGCTCCATTTCGCCGATGTCCAGTGCTTCGAGACCGAGGCGCTGATGGGCCATGCCGGTGTTATCGCCCCGGTGCTGACCTACCTGTTCCATCGGCTCGAAGAGCGTTTCGATGGCCGGCCGACTCTGCTGGTGCTCGACGAGGCCTGGATCTTCCTCGACCATCCGCTGTTCGCTGCACGCATCCGCGAATGGCTCAAGGTCCTGCGCAAGCGCAATGTATCGGTGCTGTTTGCCACCCAGAGCCTGTCCGACATTGCCAATTCTCCCATCGCGCCGGCCATCCTCGAAAGCTGCCCCCAGAGAATCCTGCTCCCCAACGATCGCGCGATCGAGCCGCAGAGCCGAGAGATCTACGAGCGTTTCGGTCTCAATGCCCGTCAGGTCGAGCTGATCAGCCGGGCGACGCCCAAGCGCGATTACTACCTGCAATCCGCGCGCGGGAACCGGCTGTTCGAGCTTGGCCTGGGCCCGCTTGCCTTGGCGCTGTGTGGATCGTCCGATCCTGCGGCCCAGAAGCGGATCGACGCGATCCTGGCCGAGCCTGGGCCGGACGATTTTCTCACCCGCTTCCTCGCCGGCACGCCGGCCGAATGGGCGAGTGATTTCATCGGCTCATTCCCGGGCGTCGCGCCGCAGTTCACCGTTTGATGAACCCTCTCAACTCGAGGAGAAGCACCATGAAGGAGAAGTTTCGTAAATCCATGCCCGGCTTGGCGGCATTTGCCGTCCTGGCTGCCGGCGGGATCGCAGCAGACCTGACGCTCGGCAGCCAGCCGGCGCAGGCCCTCATCGTCTATGATCCCTCGAACTACGCGCAGAACGTGCTGACAGCAGCAAGGGCGCTCCAGCAGATCAACAACCAGATCCAGTCGCTGCAGAACCAGGCGACCAGCTTGGCCAATCAGGCGAAGAACCTCACGAAAGTGAGCTTCCCCGAGCTGCAGGCGCTGACGCAGACGCTGCAGAAGATCGATGTGCTGATGGGGCAGGCGCAAGGGATCCAGTTCAAGGTCTCAAGCGCAAGCCAGCAGTACGCATCGCTTTATCCCGACGCCTTCAGCCAATCGCTCAAACTCGACAGCCAAGTCACCGCTGCGCGCACGCGGCTCGATACCGAAGTTTCTTCCTACCATCATACAGTGACGATGCAGGCGCAGATCGCCGAGAACGTCGAGACGGACATGACGACGCTCAGCGCGCTCGTCGAGCGCAGCCAGGGGGCCGAGGGATCACTCCAGGCCCAGCAGGCTACCAACCAGCTCCTGGCGCTGACGGCCAAGCAGCAGTTCCAGATCCAGCAGCTGATGGCCGCGCAGTACCGCGCGCAGGCGATTACCGAGGCCAATCGTGCGCAGGCCGCTGCCGAAGCGCAGGCGGCAACCGCCAAATTCCTCGGCACCGGAACGGCTTACACGCCGAACTAGCTTCACTCAATCGCTTCCGCCTCGGGTTTTGTCTCTTCGAGGCGGCTTGCGGCGGCGGACTGGTCACCCGGCCGCCGCGCCGCGGGGCACGTGCTCCATCCCCGGCCGTGCCCCGCGGCACCCTGACGCGCGTCTGTTTTCGAGGAACCCGTACATGAGCGACCTCAACATCATCGATCAGTTCATGACCGCCTTCATCCGCTACATCGACAGTGGCTTCGGCCTTCTGGGCGGCGATGTGCGTTTCCTGACGGCGACGCTCATCGCGATCGATGTGACGTTGGCGGCGTTGTTCTGGACCCTTGCCGGCGAGGATAACATTCTCGGCCGCTTCATCCGCAAGATCCTGTACGTCGGTGCCTTCGCGTTCATCATCAACAGCTTCCAGACGCTCGCTGACATCATCTATCGATCGTTTGCCCAGGCGGGCCTGACCGCCGGAGGCGGTGTCCTCACGGCTGACGATTTACTCAAGCCCGGGCGCCTGGCCGGCACCGGTTTCTCGGCGGCGTGGCCGTTGCTCGATCAGGCGGGCAAGCTGCTTACGGTCACCAGCTTCTTCCAGAATGCCCTGCAGATCACGGTGCTGCTGATCGCCTGGCTGCTGGTGATCCTCGCATTCTTCATCCTCGCCGTGCAGATGTTCGTCTGCATCATCGAGTTCAAGCTCGTCAGCCTTGCCGGCTTCATCCTCGTGCCCTTTGCGCTGTGGAACCGAACCAGTTTCCTTGCCGAGCGTGTGTTGGGCCATGTCGTGAGTTCAGGCATCAAGGTCATGGTGCTCGCGGTCATTGTCGGCATCGGATCGAACTTCTTCGACCAGTTCATCGCCGCGCTGCAGGGCCAGGAGCCGGATGTCGGCCAGGCCATGAGCCTGGTGCTGGCCAGTCTTGCGCTACTCGGGCTCGGCATCTTTGCGCCTTCGGTCGCCAGCGGCCTTGGGTCGGGCGCGCCGCAGCTCGGTGCGGGAGCCGCGCTCGGCACTGCAGTTGGAGCCGGCGGCGCGGCGATGCTGGTCGGTGGAGCTGCGATCGGCGGTGCGCGTCTTGCCGGAACTGCGCTTGGCAGTGTTCGCGCCGGAAGCTCGTTGGGTGGCGGAGCTTCGGCTGCCGAAGGTCTTGGCGGTCATGGCGGCCATCCATCGCCCGGAAGCGGTGGCAGCGGCGGCGGGCAGGGCGGTTCGGGCGGCGCCGGTGCGGCTCCCCATACCGATAATGCCACGCACCCATCCAGTGGGGGGATAAGCCATGCGCGGCCTACCCACGAGGCCACCTCTGAAACACAATCGGCTCACGGCGGCGAAATTGCCGACAGCGACGGACCACCGGCCTGGGCGAAAGCTCTGCGCGCCGAGCAGACCGCACGCCATCGCCAGCAACTTGCGATCCATACTATCCAGCAAGGCGACGGCGGTGGCGGCGGCGCTTCCCCCGACATAAGCGAAAGGAACGACTGACCCATGCGATTTAAACGCAGCGTCCAGGCTTACGGACGCACACCCGAACCGGAGACGCCCTTCCAGCGGGCAGGGCAACTCTGGGACGATCGGATCGGCTCCGCCCGCGTCCAGGCCCGCAACTGGCGGATCATGGCCTTTGGCTGCCTTGGGCTTGCTGGCGCGATGGCGAGCGGGCTCTTGTGGCAATCGCTCCAGAGCCGTGTCGTGCCCTACGTCGTAGCGGTCGACAAGCTTGGGGAGCCGCGCGCGCTATCCAAAGCGGAAATGGGCTATCAGCCGACCGATCCCCAGATTGCTTGGGCTCTCGCCAAGTTCATCGGCCATGTCCGCGGCGTCTCGCTCGATCCGGTGGCGATGCGGGAAGGCTGGCTCGAGGCGTATGACTTCGCGACACAGCGCGGATCGCGCTTCCTTAGCGAATATGCACGCGCCTCGGGTGCTCTCAGCGAGATCGGCGAGCGTACCGTTTCCGTGCAGGTGACAAGTGTCGTCCGCGCTTCGGACACCAGCTTCCAGGTCAAATGGATCGAGAGCGCGTTCGAACGCGGCAGCGCGGCGGGGACCACCCAATGGACTGCGATCATAACCCTCGTTGAGAAGGCGCCGCGCGACGCCGACACGCTGCGAAAGAACCCGCTCGGCATCTACGTCGATGCCATCGACTGGAGCCGGGAGCTCGAGCCTCAGGTCCAGTCATCCGCCAGTCCGCCTGCCGCTGCGCAATCGGGGCAGGGCAACACCCCACCAGCATCGGCAAGCGCGCCCGCCGCGAGCGACGCCGTAACCGTCCCGTTTTCCGATCCCCTCACATCCAAGGAGGTCCTGCCATGAACCCGTTGCTCCTGACTGCCGCGGCTTTTGCCGTCGGCGCCCATCCGATACTACCGCCGGCCCATGCTGTGAGGTCGAGCCCGAATGCTTCGCCCGCCCAGCGTGGCTCGATCGAACCTTCGCCGTCTTCGTGGGTCAACGCCCGGCAGGTGTTCCTCTGGTCGGACGGGGCGATCTACCACATCTATACCGAGCCCGGGATGATCACCGACATCGCCCTGCAACCGAGCGAAGGGCTGATCGCGGTCGCCGCGGGCGACACCGCCCGGTGGGTGATTGGCGATACCACGAGCGGAAGTGGCGAGGACAAGCGCACGCACGTGCTTGTGAAGCCGTTCAGCACAGGGCTGTCGACCAATCTCGTCATCACCACCGACAAGCGGACGTATCATCTCCAGCTGTCCAGCGGCCCGACGGGTGGCATGGCGGCGCTGGCGTGGAACTATCCGCTCGATGAGCTGGTCGCGGTCAAGCGCGCCGAGGCCGCGGCCGAGGCGGCAAAGCCCGTCACTGCCGGTCTCGGCATCGAGCAGATGTACTTCGGCTACCAGATCACGGGCGATCAACCGACCTGGAGGCCTTTGCGGGCGTTCGACGACGGTCGCCAGACCTTCATCGAGTTTCCGGCGACGATCGGCGTCGACGAGGCGCCGCCGTTGTTCCTGATCGGAACCGACGGTGCGGCGGAACTGGTCAATTACCGCATGCGCGGGCGGTTCTACGTCGTCGATCGCATCTTCGATGTGGCCGAACTGCGGCTCGGAACCAGGAAGCAGCAGGTCGTGCGGATCACACGTGGAAGCGGAAAGGGGAGGGTGCGGTCATGAGCGAGGAGATGAATGACGGCGCGCGAACCGAGCCCTCGCCCCAGCGGAACCCCAATGGCCAACCGGCGAACGAGCCTGCAGCGCAAGCTCCCGCACGCTCGGCCCGGAAAGTCGACCCGGAAACGCTCGCCATTCGTGCCAGGCCTCCACGCGCGACACGTTTTAGAAAAGAGGTAATTATCGGCGGCACGGCCGTAGCTACCTTCGCCCTTCTTGGCATCGCGTGGTTTGCGCTGTCCCCGCGGCTGACGGGGCATACGGTGCGCCCAAGCGATCTAGCCCAGCCCGGCAAACAGGCCGCCAACGATGCGCTGAACGCTTTGCCGAAGGGATACGGCGATGTGCCCAAGCTGGGGCCTCCACTGCCCGGCGATCTCGGGCGCCCGATCCTGCGGGCACAGGAGCGGGATCTGGGCACAAATCTGGCGGTCGAAAGTCAGCATCCGGCTGCAATCGATCAGGAACGGCAGAGGCGTGCCGACGCCGTCAAAAATGCGCGCCAGTCGGCGCTGCTTGCTCAAGGTGTTCGATCTGCCCCGGCAACATCGGCCACGAGTGAAGTTTCGCAAACGGCGCTAGGGGCAACCGGTAGCGGCAGCTCACCCACACCGGACCCGCAGGCCACGGATCGGAAGGTCCAGTTCGCCGAAAAGCTCGACGGGAAGGGGGACATCAATCCCCATAGCGTGAGCCGGTCGCCCTCGCCGAATGTGCTGATGGCTGGAAGTATCATTGCTGCAAGCCTGATCACCGGGCTCAATTCCGACGTTCCTGGCATGGTGGTTGCTCAAGTGACGCAGAGCGTCTTCGACAGCGCGACCGGACAGGTCCTGCTCATACCGCAGGGTGCGCGCCTGATCGGCAATTACGACAGCGTCGTTGCCTACGGACAGAGCCGGGCGCTGGTTGTGTGGCAGCGACTGGTAATGCCCGACGGTTCGTCGCTGCGCCTCGACAATATGCCGGCGACGGACTCGTCGGGATATGCGGGTCTCGTCGACAAGGTCGACTACCACACCGGCCGGCTGCTGAAAGGTGTGGCGATCGCGACACTGCTTGGCGTCGGTACGGAGCTATCGATCAACGGCGAGAGCGATCTGGTGCAGGCAATTCGTGAATCTGCGCAGACCAGCGCTTCACGGGCAGGCGACCAGATCACCCAGCGCAATCTCGACATCCAGCCAACGATCACCGTTAGGCCCGGGGCGCCGGTCAGGCTGTTAGTGCGCCAGGACCTCGTTCTTGAACCCTGGAAAGGAGGCAACCCCCGATGACTACGATTAAGCTGGCCAAGCTGCCCGACAAGACCCCGGTGAAACTAGCCGTTGTGGTGACCCCTGATCTGCATCAGAGCCTGCAAGACTATGCGCAAATGTACGCCGCTACCTACGGCGCGGATGTGCCAATCCCGGAACTGGTGCCAGCTATCCTGGCCGCCTTTCTCGATGGAGATCGTGGGTTTCAGCAGCAACGGAAGGGTAAGTCATGATCGAGCAAGAGTATGACGCGAGAGGCCCGTCCGCGGGGATGGAACAGATTAGCGTTCGGATCTCAGATGCAGTGCGGTTGACCGGGCTCAGCCGCACGAAAATCTATCAGCTCATCTCGCATGGTGATCTGGAGGTCGCAAAGATCGGCCGATCTACCGTCATCATTGCGTCCAGCTTGCGAGAATTTGTTGGGTCAAGACGAACTCGTCATATCGGGGCGCGCTCCTGAAGAGCGGGCAGCCGCATCGATCTCGGCCGCTTCGTTGGACGATCCGGAACGGCAGCTTCGGAGGCACGAAAAGCGGATAGCCGACATTCGATCTCTCCGGCCACGCCTTCGGAGATCGACCCTTCCCGGCCGTTCAGCGCCAAATTATGGATCCTAACGACCAGACCGTCCGGTTGCGTGAAAGGCGCGGTCATGCATAAGTCCCGTGCACCGCGACCCATCCCACTAACTGGCCAATAGCTTCCTAAGAATTGCGCATAATAGTTCAATTTTTCCCACGCTGCCCAAACCGCGGTGTCCCGGCTTCGAGCCAGACCTGACTTGCAGATTAGTGCCGGTTTGTTAGGACAGACCGGGATAGGGGGAGGGCATTTGAGCAGCATCAACATCAAGCGGGCCGTGGAAAACATCCGCTCTGGCACCACAGTTTACACGCCCGTGATCGAGCTCATCGTTAACGCCATTCAGGCGATTCGTGTCACGAAACCCGTGGGCGGTCAGGTTACAGTCACTATCCTTCGTGACGGCCAGGTCGACCTCATCGAACGGACTGCCTCCGTAAATGGCTTCTCTGTGGAGGACGACGGCGTTGGCTTTGACCAAGACCACAGGGATTCGTTCGACACGCTCTACAGTGGAATGAAAGCCGGACAGGGAGGCAAAGGCTTCGGTCGCTTCACCTGCCTGAAGTATTTCGAACGGTTTGATGTGGAAAGTGTATTTCGCGACCGCGATAGGCTGCGTGCGCGATCCTTCGAGATGGGGATGCGGACCGACATTATCATCAACGAGCGGGTCTGCGACACCGAGTCGACATCGACCGGTTCGAAGATCACCATCAGCGGTTTGAAGTCGGTGAAATTCTCCGACAAGTCCCTCGATGTCATTGCGCGCGTGCTGGTCGAGCGTCTGCTGCCCTATTTTATCGACCCCAAGGCGGAATGCCCGCGGATCGTAATCGTTGAGGAGAATGACGGCGTTCCGATCGTGCTCAACGACTATCTGACGCAGGAGAACCGGCAGATCGTTGAGCTTGAGGTCGGCGAGCCGGAGATCGTCATCGCCGCTAACGACGAGACCGAGACCTTTAGCGTGCGGGTCTTCAAATTCTATGCCCCCCGCATGAACAAGAGCAAGATAGCACTGGTCGCGCACCGGCGGGAGGTGACCGATGTCGCGATCCAAACGCACATCCCGGAATTCGCGGATGAGTTCTACGACAGCAGTGAAAGCAACGGGGCCCGGCGCGACCGCAACTACGTGATCAAAGCGTACGTGTTCGGCGACTATCTTGACCGAAACGTGTCCCTCGAGCGTGGCGCTTTTAACTTCCAGCGAGAAACAGACATATTCTACGGGATCTCGCAGACTCAGATCGAGGCGCGCGCGGCTGAAGTGGCACGCGAAGCGATGGGACCAGAGATTCTGATCCGTAAAGAGCGCAAAGCCGCCAGGATCGAAGACTATATCGCCACCCAAGCACCTTGGCATCGCGCGCTGAGCCGCGAAACCGACTTTGCATCATTGCCAATGAAACCCACGCCGCAGGACATCGAGCTGCATCTTCAGACGGCCAAGTTCGCGCGCGAAATGGAGACGCGGGCCCAAGTCCAGCAGATACTGTCCTGCGACGACCCGAACACCCTGCACCAGCAGGTGGCCGATGTTGTGGCGAGCATCTCCCAGACGAGCAAAAACGACCTAATCCATTACGTTTCGATGCGGAAATGCGTGCTCGACCTGTTCGGAAAGGCGCTAGAGACGGACGACGACGGCAAGTACCAGTCCGAAGGCGATGTCCACGACATCATCATGCCTAGGCGGAGGGATTCTGATGCGCTCGACTATGAGCAGCACAACCTGTGGATTCTCGACGAGCGCCTCAATTTCGCCGATTATGTGGCTTCCGACATCCCGATCGACGGCGCGCGGACCGACCGCAGCGACATCTCCATCTTCAACCGTCGGATCGCTTTCCGCGGCGACAACGTGCCGAGCAACCCCATCACGATCTTCGAGTTCAAGAAACCGCAGCGTCACGACTTCGCCAACCCCTCGTCAGACGATGATCCGGTTCAGCAGATCATTCGCTACGTCAATCAGTTCCGGGATGGGAAGTTCAGAACGCCGAAAGGCCGTGACATCCTCGTCTCCGACAACACGACCTTTTACGGCTACGTGGTTTGTGATCTACCCCGGAAGGTGTCGGATTGGCTCCACCGGGAGAAGCAGTTCACTGTCATGCCGGACGGGCTAGGCTATTTTCAGTGGTTCCCAAACATCCGTTTGTACATGGAGGTATTGAGCTGGACCAAGGTGCTCGCCGATGCAGAGATGCGCAACAAGGTCTTCTTCCATAAGCTGGGGATTTGAGCCTTCACGCGTACCTTCATACAAAGCCAACTTAGCTGAACCGCATTAGCGCTTGGATGTCGGCTTCGAGGGCATGTACCGCCATCAAGGCCAGCATCTTCGAATGTCCTGTTTCCCCACTCCGATCCTCCGAAGCGGACCGAGCACAAAGTTGTCTAATTGATATTCGCATGGCAGCTCATTCCCCGCCCGATTGCCAATGGTTGTCTTCGAGGTCACCAGACAGCTGGAAGAGCTGATCGTCTGTGCCTCATGATCGCGGCCTAGCGGTAGTAGGTGGACGTCTCTGGGTCCCAAACGAGGTTAGCCCTCCACTTTTGTGACGAGATCATCCGGGCATGGCTGATCGGGATCGGGAAGCCGGGTCAAACCCAGCGGAACTCGGTCTCGTTCAACCAAAGGGAATGGAGCAATATGGCCAGCTTCCGTGCGACTGCGACTCTGGCGCGCTTGGGGCCTTTGGTTTCTGCCATTTTTCTACCCCAGGTTTGAAGAGCACAAGGCCTCTTGAGCCGGGTAAGGAGGATATTGGCCGCTTCATATAACGAGTGTCGCAACATCGGATCGCCAGCCTTTGAAATGTGCCCCTGCGTATCCCGCTCACCTGACTGGCTTCGTCGCGGAACCAGGCCAGCATAGGCGCCTACATCGTCGCCTCTGGCGAAACGACGAGGGTCTTCGATGCTCATGGTGTAGGTGAGCGCCGTAATCGGACCTACGCCTGGAAATGTCATCAGTCGTGCGCAAACCGGGTCAGACGCAGCGCGCTTCTCCAAATTGCGGTTCAAGTTCCGCAACTGCTCTTCGATCGCTTCGATGGATGCCAGAAGCGGCGCGAACAACGCCTCGAGATCAGGACGCTGAGAATACAGCACGACAAGGCGCTCGGTGCGTTTGCCGGGTGCTCTGGCCGAACCAAGCTGGAGGCCGAACAGCTTCAGCAAGCCACGAAGCTGGTTGATCATGGCAGTCCGTGCCGTGATCAGCTGCGCCCGAATGCGGATTGCGGCACGGTCGAAATGCGTGGCCGACGCCTTCATGTGGATGCGCTTGAACCAGCCTGTCCGAGCCATCTGGGCGAGCCCCTCGGCGTCATGAACATCGCTTTTGTTGACCCGCGCGGAAAGCACGCCCTTGGCGTGACGGGCGCAGATGCATTCGATCGGAACATCGCGGGCCACCATGCCATGATAGAGGAACGTCGACAGCGGTCCCGTCTCCATCACGACCCGGACCAGATCCGGGCAATATCGGTCAAGCCATTTGGCGAGAATGGCAGGATCGCTGGCCATCACCTCGCGCCTAAGCACAGCGCCTTCGGCGTCCACCACGCAAACATGCGTGGCCTTGTCACTCACATCCAGTCCAGCATAGATCGGCATCGGTCACCCTCCTGCATTGAAGCGGTCGTCCGACTTCGTACCATCCAGGAGGGTGACTACATCAATTACGCGGTGTCCCAGAAGCGGCAAGTGCGGCGTACCCACCGCGATATTTCCCGAATTAATGCGCGGTTTTGCTCGTTTTTGACGCAGTTATTTACCAATTCCCCTGAAGTTATCTCCGCGAAGCGTCCCAGCGTACAAAATGAGGGGTGTAATTAATCATGATTTGGCCTGAATACTCGGAACTTTCGAGCCGCAGGAAAGCGTTGTAGTGGCCGCGCTCTACGACATTGGCGACGCATTAATAGTTAGCAGGACGTCACCAGAGGCTATCTATACGCGAGTCACCGAAGGCGTGCGACAAGTCATCGCGGCGATGGATGAACACACCGAAGAGGCGGAAGACGCCGAGGTTAGCAGCCAGATCGTCGCAAGCCTCGTCACCGTTCAGGATCATGTGGCGGAAAAGCAGCGTGAATTGCAGGCAACGGCTGAGTGGAACGACTATACCATTGCCCTCTATGGGGAAACCAACGCGGGCAAATCCACCATCATCGAAACTCTGCGCATCCTGCTGGGCGAAACAGCCAAGCAGGAACAGCGCCGAAAGTTTCAAGCGCTCACCTCCGAATTCGGTTTGAGGGACTTGGATCTGGACGAATTGCAGGCCGCAATCGGCGTAGCTTGGCGCAGGGGTGCCGCGGCGTCCGCAAAACGTGACGAACGGGAAGCGGCGTTTGCCATAACGCTGGCCTCGCTGGAGGCGGAACAGGCAACTGCGGAACACGCAGCGCTTCTGGCCCGAAACGCTCGCCCCTGGTGGAAGAAGCTTTGGGCCAAAATCAAGCTTCCTGCCGAAGATGCCGCGGTTCAGCTCGTGGCGGCTAATATTTTGGCCGAAGGCGAACGGCATCAGTCGGAAATCGTCGCCTTGATGGGTGAATTGAGCGCCGCGAACGCCGAGGCCGGGAAAGCAACGGAGGATTTGCATAACCGCAAACGCCTTATGGCCCAGCTGCTGGAAGTTGCCGACGGGGGCATCGTCGGTGACGGCCGCCCGGATTTCACCCAAGCCACTCAGAGCTACGAATTTGACCTGGGCGACACCCGGATCATCTTGCGCATTGCCTCGCCTGAATTGCTCCCGGCAAACCTGCCGTTGCCTCAACTAAACTGCTCCCGGCCAATGCCGGGAGGGAACGATGCGGAAGGTGAGCATGACGACGCGAAGGGAATTGATTGAAGCAGTCGGCGAGCGGTATCGCTCGGCCGATCGCGCGAGCAAGAGCAAGGTTCTCGACGAATTCGTCGCGATCACAGGTTTCCACCGGAAGCATGCAATGCGACTATTGGGCTCGGAGCCGTTGGTCAGGGAAACGACGCGACCGGAGCGCAGGCTTTACAACGAGGCGGTGCGCGAAGCGTTGCTCGTGTTGTGGGAAGCTAGCGACCGCCTGTGCGGCAAGCGACTGCGGCCGCTTATTCCGGTTCTGGTCGAGGCGATGGAGGGTCATGGCCACCTTGATCTCGATCCGGCGATCAAGGCGAGGTTGTTGCAGATGAGCCCGGCAACGATCGACCGTGCTCTGCAGACTGCGAAAGGGAACAGTCAGAAGGTCCGGCGGCGCGGTGTGGGCGGATCGGAACTGCGGCGTAGCGTCCCGATCCGGACGTTCAATGACTGGGGCGATCCGGCGCCGGGGCATATGGAAGCAGACTTGGTGTCGCACAGCGGCCCGGTGGCGAAGGGGAGTTGGGCGTGGACGCTTACGCTGACCGACATTGCGACGGGCTGGAGTGCGCGAGCAAACGTTGTTGGTGGAGGTACTCAAGGAGCTGCGCAAGCTGATGCCGTTCCCGTTGCTGGAATTCGATTCCGACAATGACAGCGTGTTCATCAATGAAACCGTGCGCGATTACTGCGCGGCGACGGAAATCGCCTTTACCCGCTGCCGCCCCTATCGCAAGAACGATCAGGCCTGGGTCGAGCAGAAGAACGGTTCGGTTGTGCGCCGTCTGGTGGGCTATCGCCGGTTCGAGGGACTGGAAGCAGCTGGGCTGCTCGCCGAATTGTATGCGGCGGCGCGCCTGTTCGTGAACTTCTTCCAGCCCTCATTCAAGTTGGCGGAAAAGCGCCGCGACGGCGCCAAAGTCCACAAGCGCTATCACGCTCCCGCGACGCCGTTCCAGCGTTTGATGGATGACCCGCGGACCAGCGAGCAAACACGCGAACGGCTACGGGACCTCGCCGCCAGGCTGGATCCCGTTCGACTGCTGCGAGACATCCGCACCGCGCAGCAGAAACTGGTGGTCCTGGCCGACGCCGTCGTCGTGGCAGATTCCACCGAAACGTCCCCCCCACCGCTGGGGGCGTTCCTCTCGAGCCTGAAAGTTTTATAGCACAATGGTGAGGCGCGGCCCACGGCGGTTGATAAAGCGCCGCGCAAGCGAGAACGGCGTCGACCGGATCCACTGCTTCAGGTTACCGACCAATTAAAGGCTTGGTTCGAAGACGAGCCTTGGCGTACCGGGCGGGAGTTACTGGAGAAATTGCTAGCCGAGCAGCCGAACATCTACCCGGACGGCCTCCTGCGGACTATCCAGCGCCGTCTGAAAGGCTGGCGCACCGAACACGCGCGAGCGCTGGTATTCAGCCACTCTTCCGGGCTGGCCAGTGCCGCGCCAGGCGACACGGAAACCATCCTTACGGCCATGTGACGGATTACCGTTCCGCCTCGCCTACGGCTCAGCTGCACGGCAATCCGTCACATGCAATGGCATTGATGCGCGAGGACCTGTAAGGAACAATTACGTGAGGCAACGGTCGCGTCGTTCGGGAAGGTTCCTTCGTGAGGCAACACGAATCCTCATCCTGTTTGTCGCGCTACACGCGTCAGAACGCAGATACTTGCGGATGGTATTGCGGGACAGGCCGGTCCGCCTCTTGATCTCCCGAATGGAGATCTTCTGCCGGAAATGCCACCTCGGATCACACTGAGTAAGTCCATGTCGATCACTCCACGACCCTCCGACTGGCAGCCGGAGGCGAGGGAAACATGGGTCAATTCTCAATGGTAATTTATACGTCCCCCGGGTCACATCTCAGTGGCAATCAACACACCAGCACCAGATGGTCGGAGACGCGCATGGCCGCGTAGGTGAGACCGAGACAGATCGCGATCATCGTCATCACGCCGGTGCCGTCGATCCAGCTCCTGGTGCTCTCCGTCGGCAGCACGACCGCTGATAGGCTGCCCGGACCCGCGATGAGCGGGAACGCCAGCGGAAAAACCGCAATATCCCCAGGCGCTTGGCGCCCTGGCATTCAAACTTTGAGGTGACTCTGTCAGCACGATTGGGATGCGTAATCCACCGCGGTCCAGAGAAACTCGCCCAGAAACAACGGCTCCTTGTTCGTGAGCGCCTTGTAGTCCCACAGGTCGGGCGCGAAAGTCTCTGACGCGTAGACGATCCTCTTGGATGACCGGTTTCCTCGCCTTCCAGGTCGTCGAGCCGATAGTTGTATCCGGGGATGTCGGGAAACACCGTCGAGGCTGTCCCGCTGAGACAGTCGGCCTTGAAGTCGCGGTGAGCCTCTGATTCAATATTTCGATGTTGATGGGTTTGAAGCGACGATGGGCGAGCGCCGAGTGGCGCAGGACGCCTTGTTTTACGAGTTCAGTCTGGATCGGCACGTGCCTGCCGATCATCTGCTTCGGGCGATCGACCGGTTCGTGGATTTGTCGGCCATGCGTGAACATCTGCGAGGGTTCTACAGCGAGATCGGTCGACCCCGACGGCTTTGCGGTCGATGCCAGCCTAATCCGCGCCGAGGCCAATCGACAAACCTACGTTGAAGGACCGCCGGGTCTTCCGACCAATCTGCCAAGGCGTGCCGTCGAGGAGTATCTTGTCGTTCTCGACAATGCGGTCTTTGGTGGCGCAACTCCGGTTGAACCCAAGCGCGTCTCGCCTGTCGATCCGGCGGCACGCTATACCTTGGTATACGGCGGACGCGCTGATTTCTGCTATTCCACCAACTACCTGATCGATGTCGAAAACGCCGTGATCGTGGATGTCGAGGCGAGCACGGCGATCCGACAAGCGGAGGTCAGAATCCACTTTCGAAGCGGCGAAAGGCCGCTAAACGTTGATCCGGCGGGTTACGCCGCCGGATCTCTGGCATGAGAACAGTCATCACAAAGGCGATGCCATCGATCCAGGGAACGATGGATATGAGTGGAGGACCGGCGCCAATGTCATGTCCTCCGTCTCGCTACCTCGTGTGCATCCTTCAGGCTGCTAGCAGTTCATCCGCTGGTCCGAAGAACTCATAGTGGATACGATCGCTAGCGACGCCGCTCAGCGAAAGTGCGGCGACGAGCGCGCGCAAGAATGGACGCGGCCCGCACAGGAAATAATCGGCCTCATCCACCGGTGTGTTCGCTGTAAGCCAGTCGGCATCGATCAGGCCCGCGACATCATAGTCGCGCCCTGCAACATCATCGGAACGCGGCGTCTGGTAAAAGATCGTGGTCTGTCCGTTGTGGTGCTCCTGCGTGAGTTCGCGGACGTGCGCGCCCATAGCGTGGGTCGAGCCGTCAAGCGTTCCGTGTGCGAAGTGAACCGGGATCTCAGGATGGGCTCTCGTGATCGTCTCGAGCATGGACACCATTGGGGTCAGGCCGACGCCACCCGAAAGGAGAACGACCGGCCGCTCGGGATTGGCCGCGAGGAAGAACTCGCCCGCCGGCGGAGCGACCTTAAGAACTGTCCCCGGAATGACTTGATCGTGCAGCCAACTGGAGGCGAGGCCCTGCGGCTCGCGTTTCACCGAAATGCGGTAGGTGCTGCCATTCGGCGCATCCGAGATCGAATAGTTACGCTTGACCGGGGGATGGCCGGGAATTTCGAACCAGAAGGTAAGATACTGCCCAGGCTTGTGCAGGATGACCGGACCACCGTCGACTGGACGCAGGATAAACGAACTGATGATGCTGCTTTCCCGGTGAACCTCTTCCACCTTGAATTCGCGCCAGCCTGTCCAGCCGCCATCGGCATCCGCGAGATCGCGGTAGATATGTTCCTCGCGCGCGATGAGAATGTGAGCGAGGAACCAGTAGGCTTCACCCCATGCGGTGAGGATCTCGTCGGTCGCAGCATCTCCCAGCACGGCCTTGATCGCACCCAGCAGGGCTTCCGCCACGTGCGGATAGTGCTCGGGTAGAATCTGCAGACCGACGTGCTTTTGCGCGATCCGCTCGACCGCCGGCGCGAGCGCGCCGAGATTGTCGATATTGCTGGCGTAGGCGAGGATGGCCGAGGTCAGGGCTCGTGGCTGGGAGCCGCTGTCGCCATGATGGGACTGATTGAACAGATCGCGGATTTCCGGGTTCTGAAACATCCGCGAGTACATCTCGTGGACGATGTCGAGACCATGGGCTTCGAGGGCGGGGACTGTGGCTTTGACGAGCGCAATGGTCTCGTCGCTTAAGGGCTGCGACATCATAATCTCCAGGCTGTGATGAAAGGGTGGCGTGCCGACCGGCTTACGGTTCGGGCGGCTCTGTATAGAAGTCCACCTGCATCCGGACCTTGCCGAGCGGGGTCACGAAATGCGTCTGTTCTGGCTCGACCAAGCCGGGATTTCGGGGGCTCAGGACTTTTTGGACATGCGGATCGACATCGGTAAGATTAAGCTCGCCCTCGATCACCTTGATCAGCCCCCAGACCCCTGACTTGGTCCGGTGTTCGGCGCGAAGCGCTGCTGGGATTGTAGCTTCGTCGAATATCGGAGTGGAACGATAGGGTTCGGTCATCCTGCACGCCTCCTCAGCCGGCCGTCTGCGGCTTCGCGTGGTCGAGCGTGAAGAAAAGGGCCAGTTGCAGGCTTTCGGCTATACGGGCAGCTTTGGCTTGAAGTGCCATGGCGGCTTCCGGCTGCATCAACTCCGCAGTAGTCTCGTTCCAGAGGCCAAGCCATCGTTCGAAAAGCTCAGGCGTGATTCGGTCGAGATGCTTCATGTGAGCCGGCACAGGCTGGCCTTTATACCGTCCGCTGGTCAACATCACCGAGGACCAGAAGGCGGTCAGCTTATGAAGATGCTCGGGCCAATCGGCTATCGCGTCGTTGAAGACAGGACCAAGCTCGGCGTCCGCGCGCACCTGCGCGTAGAAGCGTTCAACAAGCCTTTCCAGACCAGCTTCGTCGATCCCGTGCCCATAGTCCACGACTCAGACTCCAATGATGCAATAAATATGCATCTATCGCGCCGTCGTGAAATATGCAAGCGGAATGCATGTTAAATTGCCGCAGGCAAGCGGGAGGCAAGTTACCTCACCAAGCGAAGAGCCTCGTGTTGCAGGCCGTTAGCGCAGCGTCTGGCTTCCTAAGACGCCAGGATGGGGAGGGCCGGCGCAAAATTCCGCAAAGCCTCCCTGGACCCGTTCAGCTTGCGCCGATAACGATTGACTTTCGCCGCATTGGGAATCTCCCCGCAACAGGCGCACCTTCAGTTCGCATAACCTCTGGTCAGTTCGGCAAGGCAGGCATCGCGCTGCGTTTGCTGTGATGAGCCCGAGCGACCTTCACGATGATCAGCCGCCGCTCATGTCCGGACCGATCAGGCCATCAGATGTATTGGCCCATCTGCGGACCAATGAGGTCGGCTCCCACTGGTGTTAGGGTCGAGATGTGTCCGGCGGCAATGCCGGCCTGACCGGGATAGACGAGTTCGACTGTCCGGTCGCCGCCGCTCGGCTCGTCAATGAACTAGACGATGGATACCAACGTCATGACAACGGCAAGAATCGCGCTTCGCCCGTGAACGGTCGTGCGTTAACTCTCTTCCAAAGCAGGCACTCACCTCTGCCCAACGATTAACGACATGCATGGTGAGATCCGCAAGCGCATCGGCTTCGGTATCGATCGTTTGAATGGGCGGCCCGCCGGCCGCTGCCTGGTTCGTCATGAGTTTCCGGCTTGCCGCTGGCGATGAGCAAAGCGCGATCGGGCGATGACGTGCGCGTTCTCGAAAAGACCTGCCCCGAGTCCGGGGCGTCGCGTGCCGGGACCCGGGGTTAATTGCCCGCGAGGAGTTGTCCTCCATGGGGGCGAAATTGAAGGCGGGCGGCACCGTGAGCATGAACAGACGCTGTCATTGCCAGTGTCTAGGGGCACTCTCAGCCGAACATGGCCGTCGCTGCTTCGCCTCATGTGAAAAACGCCTCAAGGCTCAGGTCCATCCTTCAGCGACAGTTTCCCTCGGTGGATCGCGTCGTGGATGAAAGGTGAATGCCATCATCCTTAAAGGGATCTGCACGCAAATCAGGTGGACTGCGCTTGTGGACTGGTCCCCGCTCCGGGGCCGACATAACGCGCCCGTCCGGTCTCGGCATGGCGATTTGCGCTTCGTGTCTTCAACAGGTCCTGGCGCGACAAGATACCCAGCACACGCCTTGACCCCGGCTCGATGATGGGTATTCGACCTACGCCGGATTCAATGATCAGATCGGCGACAACCCCGCTCGGCGTGTCGGGATAGGCGACCGGCTGCATTGCGTCGGATATTGCATCGGCGAGAGACGTCTGATCCGCCTGTCGATCACTCTGCCACCGCAGGGCATCGGTACGGGACACCAGGCCCAGTAGACGCCTCTCGGCATCAACGACGGGATAGCTGCGATGAACGGCCTCTGTCGCAAAGAAGGAGACTGTTGCATCCACCGTCATCTCTCCCGGCAATGTCTCCGGGTCCCGGGTCATGATCTGTCCCGCCTGAAGCAGATCGAGGGGATCGACGGTATATTCCTGGAGAATATGACGGCCACGACGTGCGATCTTTTCGGTGAGGATCGACCGGCGCATCAGTAGCACACTGATCGCATAGGCGCCGCCCGCCGCAGCAATCGTGCAAGGCACGGCATTGAAATGGCCGGTGAGTTCTACGGCGAAGATCGCTCCTGTCATCGGCGCGCGCATGGCGCCGCTCATGATTCCCGCCATGCCGATCATCGCCCAGAATCCCGGATCGCCCGGGAGAAACTGGCCGAGCAGGAAGCCGGCGGCCCCACCGAGAATGAGCAACGGGGCAAGTACGCCGCCTGACGTCCCCGATCCCAGCGCAACCAGCCAGACAATCGCCTTCACCACGAGAAGGGCCGCGATCACCCTGAGCGTCAGCGAGCCGTTCAGGATCGCCTCGATGCTGGCATATCCCGCGCCGAGTACGTGAGCGTCGATCAAACCGCCCAGGCCCACGACGATCGCACCGATCGCAGGCCACCACATCCAGTGGCAGGGTAGCCGGTGGAAGAGATCCTCGATCCGGTAGAGCGCGGTCGAGAGCAACGAAGCCTCGAGCCCGACGATCACCCCGATCCCGGCTGAGGCGAAAAGGGCCCAGCCTGTGTCGGGCATAGATGCCGTCATGGGAAACATCGGGCCAGATCCGATGAGCCAGGGGCGCCATGCCAGAGCTACCAGCGCGGCAACGAGAACCGGCACGAAGCTACGCGGCTTCCACTCGAACAAAAGCACCTCGACCGCGAGGAGGATCGCCGCGAGCGGCGTCCCGAAGATCGCGGTCATGCCGGCTGCCGCGCCCGCCACGAGCAGGGTCTTTCGCTCGGCGGCGCTCAGATGGAAGCACTGCGCGAACAACGAGCCGATGGCACCGCCTGTCATGATGATCGGCCCTTCAGCGCCGAAGGGCCCACCGCTGCCGATCGAGATTGCCGAGGACAAGGGTTTCAGCAGAGCCACTTTCAGAGAGAGCCGGCTCTCCCCGAACAGGATCGTCTCGATCGCCTCCGGAATGCCGTGCCCCCTGATCTTATCCGATCCGAACCGCGCCATCAGACCAACGATGAGGCTGCCGATGATGGGGATGATCACTACCAGCCAACCGACCGAAGCATCCGTGATGACTGACGGGTCGATGGACAGGCGGCCGAACCAGAAGAGGTTGGTTGCGATTGCAATGAGCTTTACGAGCGCCCAGGCTCCCAGCGCACCGCCCGTTCCGACCACTGTGGCCATGAGGGCCAACATGATCATACGGCGATCGACGCTATGATCGGCGAGTTGATGATTTTCGATGGCACGTGGCGGCGTAAGAGACATGAGTGGAAGGCAACCCTGTTGTGGTGGCAGCCCCCTTATGTCGTGATGCGATATAGTTCAATACAGTGAGGCAACATTGAGATCGAAGACCAAGCCATTGCAGGACGCTGACTATGCGGCGCTGGCCGAATTCCGGCATGCTATCCGGCAGTTTCAGGCTTTCAGCGAGCAGCGCGCGATCGAGGTTGGCCTGACCCCGCAGCAGCACCAGGCGCTTCTCGCGATCCGAGGCTGCAGTCCGGAGGAAGCGACGGTCGGGCATGTCGCGGAACGCTTGATTCTCAAGCCGCACAGCGCGACCGGCCTCGTCAACCGTCTGGAAGCACTCGCGCTCATCGTCCGCGAGGTCGCCGCCGCCGACAGACGGCGGGCGCTGCTCCGCCTCACGCCCAAGGCCTTCGCGATGCTCGATGCGCTGTCGCTCGTCCATCGTGAAGAGATCCAGCGTATCCGACCGCTTTTCGGCGAGATATTCGCGCAGTTCGACTGATCCGCATATTTTTTGCTCTTTGCCAGCAAAAACATTCATTTGCCGGGCGAAGCGGGTTCTTTCACGCTTCCACGACTGGTCTTGACACAACAAACCGGAATGGCCAGCCGGATAGGAGAGGATACCGCATGCCGGGCCGAACACCCGAACGTCGCCCGCGAGGGTCAGGGTTTACCTGGCCTGCTGCGGCATGGACCGTGTTGATCGCGCTCGCGACGTATGGATGCATCCTGCTGCAGAAATACCGCATCCTGAGCGAGGAGCAGCTCGCATTGCTGATTCTGGTTCTCGTTCCAACTGCGGCATTCCTGCTCTCGGGAGCGGGTCAGGTCCGGACACAAGAAGTGGAATCTTCCGACACGGATGAAAGATCGTCACGGTAGTGCATAGACATCGCGTCTTGCTTCCAACAAAATTATTGCGATTTCCTATCAATATTTTGATCTATAGCTAACTTGGTCACTTCGTCTATGCAGCCGCGCATAGCCATAGGGGGAAGTGACCGCATTTACTGTCGGTCGTGACATATCCCGCTAATTGTCACGGTTGCCAGCGATGATCCTTTCACCGACAGGCCCAGCGCGCCTGCCATACTTCTCGTTTCACATCGACCCGCAAAAGCTGCTCTTTTCTCTTAGCAGTCTGATTGCTGCTGCCATGACGCTTGGCATCGCCTTCTCGGCAAGCCTTCCGCGGCCCTGGTGGGCACTTCTCACGGTCTACGTCACTGCGCAGCCGATGGCGGGCGCCTTTCGGCCCAAAGTCCTCTATCGTCTAGGGGGGATCGCCACCGGTGCGATCGTCACGCTCCTGCTCGTTCCAAACCTCCAGAACTCGCCTGAACTGCTCGTTGTGTGCCTTGCCACATGGACAGGATTCTGCATCTATCTCGCGGTTCTCGACCGGACACCGCGTGCGTTCCTGTTCCAGATGGCCGCCTTCAGCGCAGCGGTGATCAGCTTCCCCTATCTCGACGATCCCGCGAACATCTTCGATACCACCATCGCGCGCGTTCAGGAAATGACCGTCGCGATCCTGTGCGTCACCGCCGTTCACGCCGTGCTGCAGCCATGGAGCGCGACACCCGTCATTCGGGATCGTGCGAAGTCATTTCTTTCTCACGCCCGGCAATGGGCTGCTGAAGCGCTGGGAACACAGCATACGCGGCTCGAAGACGAGCATCGCCGCCGGCTCGCGGCCGATGTGACCGAGCTTGGCATGATTGCGATCCACCTCCCTTTCGATCAGCGCTGGGCGCCTGCCACCAAACGCCGTGTCCAGGCAATGCAGCAATTGCTGGCGAGCACACTTCCTCTCGCATCGGCAGCTGCGAACCGCCTCGATCTGCTCCGTGAGAACGGCGCACTCTCAGCCGATCTGGAAGAGTTGTTGGGTGATGTCTCGGACTGGCTTCAAGACGATGAGAGTCGTCTCGATCAGGCACGTCCGCTGAAGCACCGCTGTGAAGCAATGGCAGAAGTGGCCGAGGCGCGGGGTGACTGGGAAGGTCTGCTGACGGCGAGTGCTTGCATACGGATGGCCGAGTTTCTTTCCGCCATCGCTGGGAGCCGCAGGCTGCTTGGTCGGTTGGGTTCACCTGGTCGTCCAAACCTCAAGGCGATGCCGACGGAGGCTTTCGCTCTTGCACGCGATCATGGCCTGGCAATGCTGGCCGGCATTGCGACCGCCACGGCGATCTGCCTGTATTGCGCGATCTGGATCCTGCTCGCTTGGCCCAATGGTTCGGCCACCGCTGCCTTTGCCGCGCTCATAACCTGCTCCTTTGCCGCACAGGACGATCCCGCGCCGGTCATTGGCCGTTATCTGATGGCGACACTCAAGACCTTTCCGGTCGCTGCGCTGTACCTATTCGTCATCCTGCCGCGCGTCGATGGTTACGAGATGCTGATTATCACGCTTGCGCCAGTTCTGCTCTGGATGGGTTACATCCAGGCCGATCCAAAGCGATCGCCGCAGGCGCTGCCGATGTTCTCCTGTTTCATCGTCGCCATGGGATTTCTCGCGCGCTTCCAGGCCGACTTCGCCCTGTTCATCAATACCGGGCTCGCCCAGCTAGGCGGGATCGTCGTCACGCTTGCTGTCACGCGGATGTTTCGCTCGGCCAATGTGCTCTGGACGGCGCGCCGGATTCTTCGTGCAAATTGGGCTGAACTTGCTCAGTTGGCCGACATCAGACGTCCTTTTGCACCTGAGCGATGGACTGCGACTGCAGTCGATCGGCTTGGGCAGGTTGCCGCAAGAATGGCGGTGGCGACCCCCGGCGATGCCCTGCATGCCGCCGATGGACTTGCGGACCTGCGCATCGGCCGCAACATCATCCCCATCCGCCGATCCTTGTCTCACGTACCGCACGACGAACGACGCGCGGTGGGTGCAGTATTGTCAGGCCTCGCAGCGTTCTACGATGCGCGTTGGCGTCGCGCTCATGCGGATCCCCCGCCGATCACCCTTCTGGAGCCGATTGATCATGCGCTCAGCGCACTCCTCGCCCTGCCCATGGACGAAGCAAGACGGCGGGCGCTGCGCGCGCTGGTCGGCATGCGTTGCAACCTGTTCCCGGCGGCGAAGCCGTTCGAGAAGGGAGGGGCGATGTGATCGAAGAACTTCATATCCTCGGCGTCTATGTGCCTGCTGCCCTTGCCTGGGGCGTGCTCGCGGTCGTGTTGGTCTATTTGCTGCGGCCACTCCTCCAGCGGCTGCCGACCGAACGAATTCTCTGGCATCCGAGTCTCGTCGAGCTCGCGCTGTTCATCCTGCTGTGGTGGGGACTTAGTCTCTTCGCCGATGCGTTCCTCTTGCCCTGGTTGGCCCCCTGATCATGCTGCATCGACACAATCTCGCTCGCTCGCTGGCGACCTTGATCGCCGTTCTTGTCATCCTTGGCGGGATCTACGCGCTATGGATGCGCTATCAGGTCGAGCCGGTGACCCGGGACGGCAAGATCCGCGCCGACCTGGTACCGATAGCGCCCGACGTCAGCGGTCTCGTTTCCGACGTCCGGGTGACCGACAACCAGCCGGTCAGAAAGGGCGACATCCTCTTCGTCATCGACCAGCCCCGCTACCGGCTCGCGCTGGAGCAAGCGAGTGCCAACGTCGCGGCCCAGGAGACGGCGCTCGCTCAGGCGGACCGCGAGGACCGGCGCAACCGCGCCATGCCTGACGTGATCGCCGCCGAACTGATCGAACAGGGGCGCGCGAAAGCCGAAGGCCTTCGGGCGAGTATGGGACAGGTCCTGGCCGCGCGTGACCTCGCCCGATTCAATCTCGAGCGCACGGTCGTGCGCGCGCCTTTCGACGGCACGGTGTCCAACGTCTCGCTCCAGCCCGGGGTATACCTCACCGCCGGCAAGCCGGCACTCGCGCTCGTCTACAACCATTCGATGCGAGTGGAGGGTTATTTCGAGGAGACCAAATTGCCCGCCATCAGGGTCGGAGACAAGGCGAGCATCTACCTCATGGGCGTCGCCGACGAAATTCAGGGTCATGTCCAGAGCATCGCCGGCGGGGTCGAGGACCGCGAGCGTGGCGGGGCCGACGGCCAGCTTGCGAACGTCAATCCCTCCTTCACCTGGGTTCGCCTTGCCCAGCGCATCCCGGTTCGCATCGCGATCGATCGGATTCCGGCCAATGTCCGAATGATCCCGGGCCAGACCGCAACCGTCATCATCCATCCGAAGAATGACGGACGCGCCATCCACAGGAGCCTGCCGTGGTGAAGCTGCGCATCGCAGGTCTGCTCGCGATCTTGCTGGCCGGTTGCACCACCGTCGGGCCGGACTACCACGTTCCCGACGCAGCGCTCGTTCGCTCGCCGACGGCGCAGGGCGCGTTCGTCGCTGGAAACGCGGTGACTTCCGCGCAGCCTCTGCCAGACCATTGGTGGAAGCTCTTCAATGATCCGGTGCTGGACGGTCTCGTCGGTCGCGCGCTCGACGCCAACACGGACCTTCGGGTGGCAGAGGCCAGTCTGGAGCGCAGCTATGCCTTCCTGGACGCGCGCGGGGCCAGCCGCGAGCTGCAAGGCAGTCTCGCGGCCGACACCAGCTACGCCCAGCGCTCTGCGGAGGCCGAACTCAACCATGTGAAGCCGCCCACCCGCGAAATCTATAACGCGGGGATTACGGTCAGCTACGACCTCGACCTGTTCGGAGGGTTGCGCCGGGGCATTGAAGCCGCCGGTGCCGATACCGAGGCGGCGATTGCCGCGCGCGACCTAGTACGGGTCAACGTGGCGGCCGAGACGACACGCGCTTACTTGGATATCTGCAATGCCGGCTTCCAGCAGGACGTGCTGGGACGTTCGATCGCCTTGCAGGAGCGCGGGATCGCGCTCACGCGAACCCTGATCCGCTACGGCCGGGCGGTCGCTTATGAGCTCGATCGCCGGCAGGGAGTTCTGGATGCCAGCCGGGCCCGCCTGCCGCGTATCGTGGCGCGACAGGAGAACGCGCTGCTGCGGTTGACCGCTCTGCTTGGAAAGACGCCGGCCGAGGCGGATAGAGGTCTTCTCGCCTGCCATCACCCGCTCGAACTTGCGGAGCTCGTCCCGGTCGGTGATGGTCAGGCGCTTCTGAAACGCAGGCCAGACGTTCGCATGGCCGAACGGCGCCTTGCCGCCGCGACAGCCCGCATAGGCGTCGAAACCGCCCAGCTCTATCCCGACATCCGCTTCGGCGCCTCGCTCGGCTCAACGGGGGCGGCCGCTGACTTCCTGTCGCCGCTTACCAACCGCTTCGGCATCGGCCCCTCGATCGGCTGGGCGCTCAATCGCCATGCGGTGCGAGCACGCATCAATGCGGCGGAGGCGCAAAGCCGCATTGAACTCGCCTCGTTCGATGGCGTCGTGTTGAAAGCTCTGCGAGAAGTCGAAAGTGCGCTCAACTCCTACGCGGCCGGAATCGAACAGCAGGAGAGTCTTAACCGTGCCCGTGACGAGGCCGCGCAGGTCGCGAGGCAAACAGCCCGGCTGCGGCGCGGCGGCAAGATCGCCGAGCTCCCGGCGATCGAGGCAGAGCGCGATCTGGTGACGGCCGAGCAGGCGGCCGCGGATGGACGTGTGGCGATGAGCGACGATCAGATCGCGCTGTTTCTCGCGCTCGGCGGCGGATGGACTCCGCTCGCGCAGGGCTCGGCGAACTAGATCACTGAGTCTGCACCGTCATAGGCCGTCGTCTCCGCGCCCTCCCAGGCGCCGACCAGCATTGCGAAATTGGGACCGGCAAAATATTCGAAAGGGCGATACCAGGCACGCCTGACTTTGATGCGCTTCCCTTCGATTTCGATCTCCTCACCACCTTCGGGCTACGCGCGAAGTAGAAATTCCCGGCGGACACCGCCGACGCTTGGTCCTCTCCGGTCAGTCCCTCAACCAACATGGGGTCGTTTTCTTTCATGTCTGAGGGACGGGTAGCGCCAGGGCTCGCCGCGTCCTGTGCCGGTGTGACCTCCAGCCTGCCGCCTCTGGCGATCAGCCATACCTGACCCGAAATGCCCGGTGCCCTCGGCGAGGATGCGGCGTTCCAAGTTGTCGACACCGTCGAACGCCGATACGAGCGCATCGGTCGGAAGCGCGAGCGTCGTGGTCAGCCTTTCCCAGAAAAAGGTGTGATTCCAGGCTTGGGCCGCGTTGTTGAATAATCCCTGCGCACCGCTTGCCGCAGCGATGCGAATGGGCTGCTCAAGCGTGCGGGTCGAGAATTCTGTTCGGAAAGGAGGCGGTTGAGAGCCCGGACATAGCGGGCATGGTCTCGGCGGTGATGGATCTGGAGAGCTTCGGTCGAAAGTACCGGTGATGGGTCGCTCAAGCCGCAGGGAAGAGCGGCACGGTGAAGGTCGGCATCCCGGCCTTGTCGTGTGAAGTCATTGTCATGGGTGTCCTCTCCGATGCGGGCCCGGAGCGCCGCGATGCAGAGCGCGATCGCCCGCATTTCATGAATACCTTCCCACTCGTCGCTCGGACCAGCGATCCGCGGTCCAACCGGCCCGCTCTCGATCCAGCAACCGGGCGGAACGATCGTTGCGGCCGCGTTCCACGAATGGGAATAGCGTAGGGCCTGGACATGGCCGCCGTCCTCCTACCGCCAGATGCCCGGTTCGACCGGCGAGAGCTCCCGCAGCGACGGAAACAGCGCGAGTGCGATCTCCGCATCGAGGTCTCTTGCCGGTTGCCGCGCGTGCTTGCAGGCACGGATGGCAGCCTCGAGAATGTCGTGCTGGGCATAAGCATCCACGCACTACAGGCTCGCCGTCATGAAGAAGCCGCCTGGACCGGGCCTTCGCTTCCTTCGCCGTTCGTGACCGGATCGCAAACCGAACGCAGCAATCCGTCTCCGATCGCATAGACCCAGCCATGAAGCGCGAGCGCGGCCCCGCGCTCCCATGCGTTCCGCACGATCGGGTTGCGCGCGAGCGCTTCAACCTGCGCGACGACGTTGCACTCACAGAGATGACGTGGATCGTCGCTGGCGGCGCCCCCTGCTTGCCCACGATAGAGCGCACGCACCGGATCGAGCCATGCGCCGATCGCGTCCTCGGTTCTGGGCGCCATCGCCGCCTGGATACCCCCGCAGTCATAATGGCCGACGACGATGATATGCTGGACTTCGAGCGCCTCGATGGCGAATTGAAGTGCAGCCGAGAAATTGGGGTCTGAAGCGACTGCCAGATTGGCGACATTACGATGGACGAACATCTCGCCCGGATCGAGGTCGACGATCTCGGTCGCCGGCACCCGGCTGTCCGAACAGCCGATCCAGAAATAGCGCGGCCGCTGCTGTCCGACCAGCCGGCTGAAGAACCCGGGGTCGGCATCGATCTTTGCGCTCGCCCAGGCGCGGTTACGGGCGAACAAGGAGGCAAGATCGTCACCACCGTGCGGGATGGTGACGGCCGCTTCCTCCCCGCTCGCCCGCGCCCCGCTCATTGGCCTGTCGTCTGCAGGTCAACGATCCGCAGATAAGGCTTCAGCGTCTTGTACCCTTGCGGGAACTGGCGCGCGGCCTCCTCGTCGGACAATTTGGGCGAGATCACGACGGGCTCACCCGGCGACCAGTTCACCGGCGTCGCGATGCTCCGGGCGTCGGTCAACTGAAGACTGTCGATCGCGCGCAGCACTTCGGCGAAGTTGCGCCCGGTGGACGGCGGATAGGTCAGAATGAGGCGTACCTTGCGCGACGGATCGATTACAAACACCGACCGCACCGTCACCGTCGGGTCGCTCTCGGGATGGATCATGTCGTAGAGTTTCGAAACCCGCCCGTCGGGATCCGCGATCATCGGAAAGTCGAGCTTCGCACCTTGTGTCTCCTCGATGTCGAGCTCCCACTTGTAATGCGCCTCGACCGGATCGACGGACAGACCGATGGGCTTGACATTGCGCTTGTCCCATTCAGACCGCAGCCTCGCAACCTCGCCGAGTTCCGTCGTGCAGACGGGCGTGAAGTTTTTCGGATGGCTGAAGAGGATACCCCAGCTGGGGCCCAGCCATTCATGAAAGCGTATCCGGCCCTGCGTGGTATCCTGCTCGAAGTCGGGGGCGATCTGCCCAATTTGAATGGTCATGAACGGAGATCCTCGCTGGCTGGCTGGCACTTTGAACAAGGAGCGGGCATCGAACAAACGAATGATATTTCTCTTTGGCGGCAATATTATTGATCTTAATCTCGCCTGATCCTATCCGGCGCCATCCTGCCGATGATGAGCAGCGCGATCGGGGCGGCGATCACCAGCATCACATTGATATCTTTCTCGGCGATGACTCCGGCATTGGCGAGAAGCCACAGGAACAGCCGGATCGAAAGCAGCGCAACTCCGACGGCCAGGATCCAGTAGAGCGTACCGGAGGGTTCCGGTCCTGAGGGCAGTTTCTCATGGCCTCGACCATTGATCTTGGTTTTCATGGGCGTTTCCTCTCGGGTAGTTCATGCTCGTGGGTCGCAGCAGGCGGCGTATCATCGTCGGACGCGCGCCGGTTCGTTGACGGCTAGACGAGATAGATATCGGGGCAATAAGCAGCGTCTAAATGATGCCGACGTCGCGCAGGCATCAGGCTGTAAAGCCCAGAAGGATCCAAAGCTGCGACTGTCAGCACAAGAGGGAATAGATCGGTGGTCGTGGCCGTGGTGCTCTCGCCTGAAAGGAGCGGGTGTTTCATGCCTGTTCGGCCAGGCGGGCTGGTCGCTCTATGGTTTGGTGGGAAGACGCCTTGCGGTCTTTCCTTGTGCAGCGATCATCCTCTCGTTAGTATCCATCAATCAAGTGAATATTATATGCAGTTAAGCGCAGGGAAATTGTTGGATGGATATCAGCGTCGCTCGGACGTTCCTCGAAGTCGTGAAGACCGGCAGTTTCGTGGGTGCCGCATCCAACCTCAACTTGACGCAGACCGCGGTCAGTGCGCGCATCCGCGTCCTCGAAGATCAGCTCGATCGTCCGGTGTTCATCCGCAACAAGGCGGGTGCCAGGCTCACCCCCGCCGGCGAGCAGTTCCTGCGTTTCGCCACGACCATGGTGCAGGTCTGGGCACGGGCGAAACGGGCGGTGGCCTTGCCGCCCGGCCGCGAGACCGTGGTGACGGTCGGCGCCGAACTGTCTTTGTGGAGCCCGCTCTTGCGGCACTGGCTGCTCTGGATGCGCCGCGAGTGTCCGGAGATAGCCGTCAGCACGACCATTGATACATCAGAGCGCCTGATGGAGCAGGTCCAGGACGGCACGCTCGACGTCGCCATCCTCTATGCGGCCCCCAGCCGTCCGGGTGTCATCGCCGAACTCCTCTTCGAGGAGAAGCTGGTCCTCGTCCGGACGACACCCGCGGCGGAGCCACTCGAGCCGGAGGACCATGTCCAGATAGATTGGGGCGACGAATTTGCAGCGAGCTATCAAGCCGCATTTCCGGATCAGCCCAACGCGGTCGTTTCGATCAGCTATGGCCCGCTCGCGCTGGAATATATCCTCGCGGCCGGAGGCAGCGGCTATTTTCGCAAGGGCTTTATTCGCTCCTATCTGGAAGAGGGCCGTCTCATGCTCGTGCCGAGCAGTCCTGAATTTTCCTATTCCGCCTATGTCGTGCATTCGGGGAAAGCCGATCCTGGCGTGATGGATCGAATCCGTGCAGGGCTGCGCGAATCAGCGAGGATAGCAACATGACGACCGAGCCTTCCTCGCCGGTGTGCTACGGTGCTGATGCCGACGACGTCTATATGGGCTATGCAGGCCTTGACGAGATCCTGACGTCGCTGGGCGAACTCCTCGAAGCAGAGCGCGCCGGCGCCAAGGTCGCGCTTGCCAGCACCAGATTGGACGCAGCCGCGACCTATCTGTCCCTGATGCGGCGGGTGCACAGCGATGAAGCGAAATGGTGCGCGATGCTTTCAGCGCAGATCAGGCGGCTCGGCGGCGTGCCATCGCGCAAGACAGGCGCCTTTCGTGAGAAAGCTCTCGCAATAACTGACCCGGCCAAACGTCTCGCGTTCCTCAATCGCGGGCAGGGCTGGGTCGTGCGCAAGCTCGAGGCGCTATTGCCGCGTATTCGGGAGGAGGGGCTGCATCGCGATCTGCGAGAGATGTTGGATAGCCACCGGGCCAATATCGCGCAGGCGGAGGCCGAACTCGACTCTTCCGTTCGCGACGCCTGATCACAATTGAGCTAGATTCCGATCCCGATGGGAGATTGTCCGCTAGCCATACGCAACATGGTCGCCTTGTCGGTCACGAGATCGGCGATGGTATAGGTATCGAATACCGCCAGCATAGCTTGGACACCCTGCTGCAGAACCCCCGTCAGTCCACAGGCGGGCGACAGGGCACATCCTGAACAGTCGGCCAGCTGGAAACCTTCCTCGGTCCGGCGAACGACCTCTCCCACCGTGATGTCTGCCGCAGCTCGGGCGAGGCGCATGCCGCCGCGGCGGCCACGGAGTGTCTCGATAAATCCCTCATGCGCCAGAGCATTGACGACTTTCATGAGGTGGTTCTGCGATACGTCGTAGGTTCTTGCGATTTCAGCGATAGAGCAGATGCGATCATCGTGCAGCGCAAGGTGAATGAGCACCCTTAAGGAATAATCGGTATATCGGGTAAGCCGCACGAGCCTCTCCCAGGAGGAAACGGCATCATATACCTGTATTTTGGACGCATGTTAAGAGTCTCGACATATGGCCGAGATCGCCCCCAGTTCGAACCGGCTGATCGCATCTTGCTCGTTACGAGTCCGCGGCAGCCGCTGATGTCGCCTCTGATGAGTGAAAAACGGTGCTTGGGGCAACCGAGAATAGGACGGGGCTGCCTTCGGTTTCCCGATGCGCTCGTGATCTAAGGCGACACGGGAAAAAGTGGATGTAATATATATCGCAATGCGATATATATTACTGGCGGGGACAACAGTGCGCCCCACAGGCTTACAATGGACGAATGCCATGGTGATGCTCTCGATTGCCGTTGAAGCGCTTGGACTCAGCCTAGGAAGCCTTCTGCTCGCCATAGCATTGGCGATGGCTGCGTATCGGGTCGCCGAGTATTTTCACCACCCACGCCTTGCCACGGTATTCCTCGTTGGAGCTGCGGCGGCGGCTCTGGTGAGCGGCGTAGGGAAAAGTGACTTCGTGAAGATGGTCTGCCTTTTCGCTGCGCTATGCGCTGTCATGTTGTTTTTTGCCGCGCCGGATGAAGGTGCTCCTTCCAAGGAGAGAGGGGCGCGCCTTCCCACCGTCAACAAGGAAAAGCCGTGATGCCAAGAAGCCTCTGGTCTTATCCTGCGCTGATCGCCGTTATCGGGCACGATCGGCCTCCGGATTTTGCGGAGCTGCGCCATCTCGCTCGTCGGATCAAGTGTGACCTTGCTTGTTCCGATGGGCGGTTACACGACTCCGGGGAGGTTCGGCGCGTGGTTTCCGGCATTCTCAAGCCCAGGAACTGAGCATCGCCTGCTGCCTCAGCGGCGTCTCGCCTCTGACAGCCTACACCGAGGCAGCACGCGTGCAGGGCATTGGCAATGCCTCTATTTTGTTTGCGAGCCCTTCTGCGACAGTTTGCAAAGTATTTTGGGCGATGATGGTGCCCAGACCGGTCGCGTTCGCGATCATAGTTGCGCATCGCGGGAATCGGCACGCTTCAGCCCGCGAGAACAATACCGGTGTCGTGAGTATCGTGATTGGGATCGAAGGCGGCTTCCCGTCGCGAGCGCCAGCCTCTTTGTGCATAAATATTGTTATAAACCTTCAATAATAGTCGTTTGTGTTATGGGTGGCTGAACGGCAAATTGGGACCCGAGTTGAAGAGATGCTCGTCAAAAAGTGCCCGGAGAGGATCCTGCATATGCAGGCCGGAGCACGGGAAGGAGCGGAACCCGAGGACGCCAAGCGCATGACCGCACCGGATCTGCCGGGGAATCCCCTGTCGCTGGAGCAATGGCGACACGTCGAAGCCCTGACCCAATCTCTTGGTCCGATGCAAGTTCGCTGGCTCAGCGGTTATTTCGCCGGACTCGACGCCGGCTTGCGGTATCCCCAACCGCTGCCGGCGTCGTTACCACCGACAGCGGCCCGGTCGCTCACCATTCTCTATGGAACGGAGACGGGAAATGCGGCCGAACTCGCGCGAGAACTGCAGTCGGCGATCGTCAATGCAGGACTGGGCTGCACACTTGCCGACATGGCGGACTACAAGCCTCGACAACTGACGCATGAGCAGGACCTCCTCGTCATCGTCAGCACCTATGGCGAAGGCGATCCTCCCCAACCGGCAACGGGATTCTTCGAGTTCGTCGAAGGCCGCAAGGCGCCCAGACTGGATCAGATACGCTTTGCTATCCTCGCCCTGGGCGACTCCACTTATGAATTCTACTGCGAAGCTGGAAAGCGTCTCGATCGGCGGTTCGAGGAACTTGGCGCCGAGCGCCTCGTTCCCCGCGTTGATTGCGACGTGGACTATCACGATCTCGCTCAAACCTGGATCGAGGCGATCACCGGAACGCTCGCGGACCATGCACAGGCGACTTCGGCTACGCCCTGCGTTACGCCGAGCGTCGGTGGGCACCAGCCAGCGATCACCTACGACAAGCGCAATCCCTTTCCGGCAACGATCATCGAGAATGTCGTGATCGTCGGCCGCGGCTCCTCCAGAGAAACCCGCCATGTCGAATTTTCGCTCAGGGGGTCGGGTCTCCTCTATGAGCCCGGCGATGCGCTCGGCATCGTAGCGCCCAACGATCCTGCTCTGGTCGCGACCTTGCTCGAAACCCTTGATGTCTTCCCAGACGCTCAGCTCGAATTGAAAGGCCAAAGCCTGTCGATCCACGAAGCGCTGACCGATCGTTATGAGATCACCGCCGCGACACCGCGTTTCCTCGATTATTGGGCAATGCTCAGCGAAGCGGACGTCCTAAAACAGCTCCAACAGGACGACCGTACGGGTGAGCGTTCTGTGTTCCTGCGGACACATCATATCCAGGACATTGTCAGTCGTTTCCCGGTTAAGGGGGTTACGCCGCAGGAGTTCGTGACCGCGCTCCGGCCGCTCCAGCCCCGGCTTTATTCTCTGGCCTCGAGCCTGGCGGCCGTGCCGGAGGAGGCACATCTGACCCTCGCACCGCTCCGTTATGATCTGCACGGGTCGCAGCGGAGCGGCGTCGCCTCGGGCCACGTCGCGGACCGGGTCGAACTCGACACGACCCTCCCGGTCTACATCCAGAGCAATCCGCACTTCCGGCTGCCGGACGACGACGCACCCATCATTATGATCGGTGCCGGAACGGGGATCGCACCCTACCGCGCCTTCCTGCAGGATCGCGAGGTACGCGGTGTCGGCGGCCGGAGCTGGCTCTTCTTTGGCGAGCGCAATTTCCGCACCGACTTCCTTTACCAGACGGAATGGCAGGCCTGGCTCAAGGACCGGACACTGAACCGCATGGACGTCGCCTTTTCGCGGGATCGTGCCGACAAGACCTATGTGCAGCATCGCATGAAGGATCAGGCGCGTGATGTCTTCGCCTGGCTGGAGGAAGGCGCGCACGTCTACGTATGTGGGGGCGCTGCAAACCTCGCGCCCGACGTCCACCAGGCGCTGATCGATATCGTCGCGAGCGAGGCGCACACCAGCCGCGACGCGGCCGAAGACTATGTCCGCTCGCTGCAGGCGGACCATCGTTACCAGCGCGACGTCTATTGAGGGCTCGACGATGACCGAACACACCGTGACCGACAGGAGCCGCGACCTTTCCCAACCACTCGACAAGCTGAGCGCGGACGAGCGGATGAAGGACGAGAGCGACTATCTGCGCGGGACGATCGCCATCGGCCTGCTTGACCGGATCACCGGCGCCGTGCCTTCCGCCGATGACGTGAAACTCATGAAATTCCATGGCATCTACCAACAGGATGACCGCGACCTGCGCGACGAGCGCCGCAGACAGAAGCTCGAACCTGCCTTCCAGTTCATGATCCGCGTGCGCCTGCCCGGCGGCATCTGCACGCCCCAGCAGTGGCTGAAGCTCGACGAACTCGCCCGGGCCCACGGCGGCGAAACCTTGCGGATCACCACGCGCCAGACATTCCAGTTTCACTGGGTGCTCAAGGACAGCCTGCGTCCCGTCATCCAGGGACTTCACGAGACGCTGCTCGATACAGTGGCAGCCTGCGGCGACGACAGCCGCGGCGTTATGTGCACCGTCGACCCCCAAAGCTCGCGCTTTCACGCCGAGGTTGCCGCCATGGCGAAACAGGTGAGCGACCATGTGATCCCGAAGACCCGGGCCTATCACGAGATCTGGTACGGCAGCGAGCGCGTGGCGGGGTCCGGATCCGAAGAGCCTTTCTACGGGCGCACTTACATGCCCCGGAAGTTCAAGATCGGCTTCGCGCTTCCGCCATCCAACGATATTGACGTCTACGCCCAGGATCTGGGTTTCATCGCCATTGGCGGTGAGGAGGGGCTTGCCGGGTTCAACGTCGCCATCGGCGGCGGCATGGGACGCACGGACCAAGCGCCCGCGACCTATCCCCGGCTCGCGAGCATCATCGGCTTTGTGCCGGTCGAAAAGGTCATCGCCTGCGCAGATGCGGTCATGGCGCTCCAGCGAGACTATGGCGACCGCAAGGATCGCCAGCATGCACGGTTCAAATATACGATCGACGATAAGGGGCTCGACTGGATCGCGGCTGAAATCGAGCGGAACATGGGATTCGTTTTCGAGCCGGCGCGGCCGGTGACGTTTATCTCGAACGGCGACAGTTATGGTTGGAACACGACGCCCGATGGCCGGCAGCACCGTACGATCCACATCGAGAATGGCCCGCTCGACCTCAAGCTGCTCGACATGCTGCGAGATATCGCTCGGATCCACCAAGGCACGTTCCGGTTGACCCCCAACCAGAATGTGGTCGTCGCCGGGGTCACGAGCAACCAGCGCCCTGCGATCGACGCGATCCTTGCCGAACATTGGCCGGACATCGACAGCGTGTCGGTGCTGCGTCGCAATGCCATCGCCTGCGTCGCGTTTCCGACCTGCGGCCTCGCCATGGCCGAAAGCGAACGCTACATACCCACGCTGCTCGGCAAGATCGAGAGGATCCTGGCCGACCATGGTCTTGCAGAAGAGCCGATCACCATTCGCATGAGCGGCTGCCCCAATGGCTGCTCGCGGCCTTACATCGGCGAGATCGGACTTACCGGCCGCGCACCGGGCAAGTATAATCTGTATCTTGGAGCCGGATTCCATGGCGAGCGCCTCAATCGCATGGTGCGCGAGAATGTTGGCGAGACGGTAATCCTCGAAGTGCTGACCGATGCTCTCGGGCGCTTTGCCCGTGAGCGTCAGGCTGGTGAGCATTTCGGGGACTTCACCATTCGTGTCGGCATTGTCCGGCCGGTAACGGAAGGGCGCTTCTTCAATGACTGATCCTAATGACCGGGGCAAAAACGGACCCAAAAATGGGCCATATCCCCAGACCATCTCGGCGGCTTACGGTGTCGCGATCGACGCGGGGTTTGGGGCGGTTGCACCTCCCATTTATCTTTCGAGCACTTACGAGTTCGCGGGCTATGACCAGCCGCGGCGCTACGATTATGGCCGCAGCGGAAATCCGACGCGTGATCTTTTGGCCGAAGCCCTCGCCAGGCTCGAAGGCGGGGCAGGCGCCGTTATCACAGCGAGCGGAATGGCGGCGCTCGATCTGCTGGCCGGTCGTTGCCGACCCGACGATCTGATCCTCGCGCCGCACGATTGTTATGGTGGCACCATGCGCCTGCTGAAGGCTCGGGCGGAACGCGGGCATTGCTCGGTGCGCTTCGTCGATCAGGGCGATGAAGAGGCATTCGAGGCGGCGCTTGCCGACCGGCCGGCTCTCGTGCTGATCGAGACGCCCAGCAACCCGCTCATGCGCGTCGTCGATATCGAGGCACTCGTTGCGCAGGCGCACAGAGCTGGTGCCGAGGTCGCTGTCGACAACACCTTCCTGTCGCCGGCAATCCAGCAGCCGATCTCGCTCGGCGCCGACTATGTCATCCACTCGACCACCAAATATCTCAACGGCCATTCCGACGTCATCGGCGGGGCCGTCGTCGCCGCCGATCGGGGCCCGATCGAGGAGTTGCGGCACTGGGCGAACGTCGTCGGTTCAGCCGGGGCGCCGTTCGATTCATGGCTCACGCTGCGGGGACTGCGCAGCCTGTTTCCCCGGATGGAGCAACAGCAGGCCAACGCCATGGCGGTCGCGAATTATCTTGAACGCCATCCGGCGGTCAGTGCCGTCTTCTATCCGGGCCTGGCCTCGCATTCAGGGCACGCCATCGCGACGCGCCAACAGAGAGGTTTCGGTGCGATGCTGAGCTTCGAGATCGTCGGCGGCGTGCCAGCCGTCCGCCGCTTCATCGAAAGCGTCGAGTTTTTCACGCTCGCGGAATCGCTTGGCGGGGTCGAAAGCCTCGTCTCCCACCCGGCGACGATGACCCACGCCGACATGGGCGAGGAAGCACGCGGCTTCGCCGGCATCAGCGACAGTCTCTTGCGTGTCTCGGTCGGCCTTGAAGCGGAACAGGATCTCATCGCGGGGCTGGAGAAGGGACTTTCGGCGTGCCGCTCGTGATCATCTGCAGTCTAGCCCAGGGGAGTGTGCTTCGATGACCGGCTCCGTCATTCTCGTTGACGTCTTCGGGTTGCTACTTGCCGTGATCGGCTTCACCATGGCCTTTCGCCAGCATGTCGCCCGCAGGATCCTCGGCCGGCCGATACGCCCGGATACCCGCCAGGCCCCGGACAACGAGGATCCGCTCACCTATGGGCTGCGCATCGCGGGCGTAATGATCATGGTCTTTGGCATCGTCATCGCCGGCATGGTGACGCTCTTCAATCTTCAGTAACGCCGGCCGTGGACACCTCGGCGAAGCTTGCTGTTTCTGGTCCCGGCCCGGCCTTATGGACTAGGCAATGGCTCAAACCTGATCGCCCGCTCGGCCTTGCGGATTTTCGCGAACCGGTCGTTGCGCTCCATGTGTTTGAAATGCTGAACCCGGACTGCGTCCATTCGGGTTTACCGCAGGCACAGCGTTTTGCTCGCACCGTCGATATGGTCCGGGTTGCCATAGTCGTGACTGGCGCCAGCGGAAGAATGCGAAAGCATAGCTTCGTCATCGATGACGATATGCACGTGGGAGCGGACATGCCGTTCCGTCCCACCCAACGGGAGATCACTAAAATGATGTCTGAAAGCTCGAATCCGTCCGTGCAGGGACGTGCCGAAGCATTGGCGCACACTGTCGCCGACCATTACGCGACCGAAAATCGTAGTCTCGACGAACTCGTGCGCGAGCTTGCGGGACATGCGACGGATCTGGATGCGCTCCTGCCGATGATCGTCGCGCGTGCGAGACAAATCCTTGCACAAGCAGAGCCAGTCGATCCCGTCGACGAGGCATCGATGGAGTCCTTTCCGGCGAGCGATCCACCCGGTTGGATCGGGCACGGGCTTTCGGACCAGTGATGCCCGGGCTGTTGCACATCAAGCGCGTCTATGATCCGCCTTCGCAAGACGATGGCGCGCGGATTCTGGTCGATCGCATCTGGCCGCGCGGCCTCAGGCGGGATGAGGCACAACTGACGACCTGGATGAAGGACCTGGCACCGACAACGGCACTTCGCAAATGGTTCGCCCACGACCCCGCGCGCTTCGACGAATTCAAGGTGCGGTATCACGACGAATTGGACCGAAATGGCGACGGCATTGCGAAGTTGGAAGCATTTATAAAGGAGGGGAGCGTCACTCTGCTCTATGGGGCCAAGGACGCAGCGCATAACAATGCCGTCGTCCTGGCGGAATACATAGAAGGAAAGTTAAGCAGGTAGTGTCCCAGACTCAGAATCGGTAATTGCAGGGGCGAGGCGGCGTGATCGCTTGAGAATTTCACGGATTGGTCCGAGCCTGAGTTTGGTTGTGCACGAAGAAAGCAAAGTCGTTCATTAAATTAAAGAATTTTATATCATCAAACAAGATTATTCATTTGTATTACCAAGATACCTTCGCGATCTATGGGCGCATTCATTAGGTCTAAATCGCAAGAAAAGGCTAGCTCGCAGGTGTTTTTGGGATACGTCAAGCAAAGTACGATGGTTTCCTACAGCTTCGCGGCCGGAGTACCACCCGAAAAAGAGGATGATTGGGTTTCGTTTGACCCAGAAACCTTGAGGTACCTGTGCATACCACTGCATCTTGACGGAACTACCCTCACGGGCATCATTGATACGGGTGCGACGCGAAGTATCGTAACGCCTGCGACACGCGATCGCCTGGGTCTGGCAAGAAGTGGCAAAACACTGGCGACCTTTTTTACCGAACAATATTCGATATCGTTGTGCCGCCCGCGAAGTATCCGAATAGGCAGTATGGAATTCGGCCCGCTGGATCTCGGCTGCCACCCGCTTGAAGCGCTCGAGCGTGCGTATCCTGGAGAACCTGCAATGGTAATCGGGCGGGATATCCTAAGCCGCGCGGTATTGGAATGCAGCTTCCCCGACAGGCGAATGCGGGTAGGGCCCAGCTGCAGTGAATATGCATTAAGCGAACTCGGTGCGATCGATCTGTTACGATCTGACTATGGTTTGCCGGAAATCGCTGTGTCAGTCGAAGGGGGCGCGAGGCAGCGCGCGTTACTGGATCTCGGGAGTGATGCAGCGTGTTCGATTTCGGCTTCATATGCCGAGCAGGAAGGGCTTCTCGATCGTCGAACATCCTCAACGCTTTCGGCAGGACTGGAAGGCGATGTCGTGGCTCAGATGATTACGCTTCATTCCATCTTCATTGGCGGTCATGAGCTACGGAATGTGCCAACCTGCGTTATTGCAGACTGGCAATCCTCCGTGCCAATCAATCTGGGCTGGCCGGCTTTCACCGCCTTTGATCTTGCTTTCATCCATGACCGCGAACTTCGACTACGTGTCCGTGACGATGCGCTTACGTCCTCCCTGGCACGCGATCGATCCGGCATCGGGGCACAGCGCTATGCAGATCATCTTTTGATTCGCCATGTCGCCTGCGGAAGTCCGGCGGAAAATGTAGGGTTGAAAGTCGGAGATAGGATTACCTGCATTGACAAACGCTCGATAGATCCAACTTATCCGCGCCTTGGGCTGCGTTTGGGCGGCGGGACCGCCGGTACGGAAATAGACCTTACGATGGCGGACGGACGGTCTCTTCATCTGACCCTCGCTGATTATTTCTGAGATATCTCGCTGGGATTGTCAGGAATTCCGTATGTGGGCGGGCGGATGAACATACCCGCTATTTTTCTCTTTCTCCGAACAGTTCAAGATCAGATAGCGCCGCGTGGCGATGGCATCGTCACTGGGGAAGTGGGCTCTGGTCCTGACCGCTCGGCGCAGTTGGGCCCAAGTTGAACAGTGCTGGCAGAACATGCGGGGAACGTCAGGCGTTAAGTAGCTGATTTTGCTGGCAGTGGATTTGGCGGCAAAATGGGTCGTGCTAACAACATTTCGCCTGTGGCTGGCGGTTTGGTTTATCTTCACAGGTTCAGGTAGTAACAACCTGACCATGTATGTCGTCGAACGAGTCGCTCGCGGGCACCGCTATCTTTACCTGGTCGAGAGCGTGCGCGAGGGCAAAACCGTCCGTCAGCGCACGATCAAGGCTCTGGGCCGCAAGGATGCGCTGGCCGCGAGTGGTGAACTCGACAGGCTGGCCGCCTCGATTGCCCGCCACGCCGAACGCAGCGTCATTCTGTCCGATATCGATGCAGGCCGGATCGCAGCTCGCAGGATTGGCGGCCCGTTGCTGTTCGGGCGCCTGTGGCAGCGGCTTGGTGTCGATGCGGTACTGGAAGAGGTGCTGGAGGGCCGCCAGTTCGGCTTTGCCGTGGAGCGCGCCGTATTCGTCGCCACACTGCACCGCCTGTTCGTCTCCGGCTCGGACCGGGCCTGCCTGGACTGGATGGGGAGCTACGCCATCGACGGGAGCGAGGATCTTGCCCTCCATCACTTCTATCGCGCCATGGCCTGGCTCGGCGAGGAGATCGAGGAGAAGGCCGAAGGCGCATTGGCACCTCGCTGCGTGAAGGACGTGATCGAGGAAAAGCTGTTCGATCGCCGCCGGGACCTGTTCACCGACCTCAGTCTTGTATTCATGGATACGACGTCGCTCTCGTTCTACGGCGCCGGCGGCGACACGCTGGGACGGCGCGGTCATTCCAAGGACCACCGGCCCGAGCTTGCCCAGATGATCCTGGCCGTGGTGATCGACGCCCAGGGCCGTCCGATCTGCACAGAGATGGTCCCCGGCAACACGGCCGACGTGAAGGTGCTCATGCCGATCGTCACGCGCCTGCGCACCCGCTTTGGCATCACCCGCTCGTGCGTCGTGGCCGATCGCGGTATGATCAGCGCCGATACAATCGCCTCCCTTGAAGAGCTGGGCATGGAATACATCCTGGGTGCGCGAGAGCGCACCAGCAGCGTCATCCGCGATGTCGTGCTGAACGACACGGCCCCGATGGTGCCCCTGGTTCTCGAGCGGCAGGCAGGAGACACTCAGCTGTGGGTCAAGGAAGTGCGCGTTGGCAAAGGCGCAGATGCCCAACGCTACGTCGTCACGCTCAACGAAGCTGAGGCAAGGAAGGACAAAGCCGATCGGCAAGCGACCATCGATGGCCTCCAGACCCAGCTGAAGAAGGGTGACAAGGCCCTGGTTGGTAACTCAGCTTATCGCCGCTATCTCAAGGCCAGCGGCAAGACCTTTGAGATCGACATGGGCAAGCTTGCCGACGAGGCCCGCTACGATGGTATCAGCGTGCTGCGCACCAATGCCCGGATCACCCCGCTGCAGGCGGTCATCCGCTACCGTGACCTGCTTCAGGTCGAAGCCCTGTTCCGCGTCGCCAAGGCGAGCTTCGATACCCGTCCCATCTTCCATCAGTCCGATGCCGCTATCCGCGGCCATGTGTTTGTCTCGTTCCTCGCTCTGACGCTGGCCAAGGAACTCACCCGTCTTTGTCAGGAAAAGGGCTTCCAGCCCGAATGGCAGCCGCTCCTCAACGATCTCGATCGTCTTCAGGAAGCCACCATCGAAAAGGACGGCAAGGTCATTACCACCCGTACCCACGTCTCGGGCCAGGTGGGGAATGTCTTCAAGGCAACCGGCATCGCGCTGCCGGCCAATATCAGCGAGTTGCCACCGCAAACCTGAGCCTTTGCAAGCTCAACCGACCCCAAAAATGTAGTGGTAACACTTGCGCCTGTGCGCGCATGCCATTGAATAAATATGCATTTTCTAAAGTCACTGTCCAAGTTGGGTTGGGGGTAGTTATGGCAGGGGCGGGTGGCCACCCTAAACGATCGTCAAGGTTTTTCGCTGTCGTAGCCGTGCAGGTACAACAATTTCATCGGCCCTTCGGCGAGGCACCGCACCTCCCGCAAGCGCATGTGTCGCACGATTATGACGGTGTAGTTTGTTATCACGACAATGAGGTCTGCAATGTCGATCGCGGAAATGCACGGCGCGCTGCTCTTGAACAGGCCATTGAGACTGTTCGGTGCAAGCACCTCTCCGCGCGCGAGATTGGCCGATCCGCTCGCAAATACTCTCACGCGTCGCCGGGTATGAAGAAAGAGGCGGAGCCGGTGTTCGCCGGCCCCGCCCGCTCGTCAAAAGTCCATTGCCGGCATAGGCGCGGGCTTCTCATCTTTCGGCAGTTCAGCGACGAGTGCTTCCGTCGTGATCAGCAGCGAAGCGACGGAGGCTGCGTCCTGCAGGGCAGTGCGAACCACTTTCGCCGGATCGATCACGCCGGACTTCACCAGGTCTTCATATTTACCGCTCGCCGCGTTGAAGCCCCAGTTGTAGTCGCTGCTCTCGAGCAGCTTGCCTACGATGAACGCTCCGTCCTCGCCGGCATTGTCGGCGATCTGGCGCGCCGGCGAGCGGAGCGCGCCGCGCACGATGTCGATGCCGGACTGCTGGTCGTCATTGTCTGCCTTCAACCCGTCGAGCGCCTTGAGCGCCCGAAGCAGCGCGATACCGCCGCCGGGAAGGATGCCTTCCTCGACCGCCGCGCGGGTCGCGTGGAGCGCGTCGTCGACGCGGTCCTTTTTCTCCTTGACCTCGACCTCGGTCGCGCCGCCGACACGGATGATCGCGACACCGCCGGCGAGCTTGGCCACGCGCTCATGGAGCTTTTCGCGGTCATAGTCGCTTGTCGTGATCTCGATCTGAGCGCGGATCTGGGCGACGTGCGCATCGATGTCGGAGCGCACACCGGCCCCATCGACGATAGTCGTGTTGTCCTTGTCGATGATGACCTTCTTCGCGCGGCCGAGCATGCCCGGCGTGACGTTCTCGAGCTTGGTGCCGAGTTCCTCGCTGACGACGTTGCCTGCGGTCAGCACGGCGATGTCCTCGAGCATGGCCTTGCGGCGATCGCCGAAACCCGGCGCCTTGACCGCAGCGACCTTGAGACCCCCGCGCAGTTTGTTGACTACGAGCGCGGCGAGCGCCTCGCCTTCCACGTCCTCGGCGATGATGAGCAGCGGCCGGCCCGACTGGACTACCTGCTCGAGCAGCGGGACCAGTGCCTGAAGGTTGGAGAGCTTCTTCTCGTGGATGAGAATATAGGGATCATCGAGCTCGACCTTCAGTTTTTCGGGATTGGTCACGAAATAGGGTGAAAGATAGCCTCGGTCGAATTGCATGCCCTCGACCGTCTCGAGTTCGGTGGCGAGGCTCTTCGCCTCCTCGACGGTGATGACGCCTTCGTTACCGACCTTTTCCATCGCTTCTGCGAGGATGGTGCCGACTTCGCCGTCGCCATTGGCAGAGATGGTCGCGACCTGCGCGATCTCGCTATTGGCCGAGACCTTCTTGGCGTGCGATTTCAGGTCCGCGACCACTGCGGCGACGGCCAGATCGATGCCGCGCTTGAGGTCCATCGGGTTCATGCCCGCGGCCACTGCCTTCGAGCCCTCGCGCACGATAGACTGAGCGAGTACGGTGGCGGTAGTCGTCCCGTCCCCGGCCTTGTCGTTCTGTTTATTGGCGACTTCGCGCAACATCTGCGCGCCCATATTCTCGAACTTGTCCTTCAGTTCGATTTCCTTGGCGACGGTAACGCCGTCCTTGGTGATGCGAGGAGCGCCGAAGCTCTTCTCGATGAGGACATTGCGCCCCTTGGGTCCCAGCGTCACCTTGACGGCGTTGGCCAGCGTGTCGACGCCGCGCAACATGCGATCGCGCGCGTCCGAGGCGAACTTCACTTCCTTGGCAGCCATCTGCCTGACTCCTTTCCTTGGTCCTTCCTGATGTTCGAGGATGAGGGCGGCCGGTCAGGCCGCCTGCTCGAGTTCGGCGAAAGGCTCGATGATGCCGAGGATATCGCTCTCTTTCATGATGAGCAGATCCTCGCCGTCGATGCGAACCTCGCTGCCCGACCATTTGCCGAACAGCACGCGGTTGCCGGTCTTGACTGTGGGTTCGGTGCGTTTGCCGTTTTCATCGTAGGAGCCCGGTCCTACCGCAAGGACTTCGCCCTCCTGGGGTTTTTCCTTGGCGGTGTCGGGGATGATGATGCCGCCCGAGGTCTTCTCCTCGGCTTCAATGCGGCGAACAAGCACACGGTCGTGCAAAGGGCGGAAATGCATGGGCAAAGCCTCCGGTTGCAAAACAAGATTGATGATCTCCCGCCGTTCCTTCGAACGACAGGTTTCGCGGAGCTAGGAAGCGCTATTTTCGCCTTCAAGAGGGGGACAAATTTTTTAGCGCTCCCTGCTTAAGAGTGCCAACCCTGCCCGATCATCATGATTTGCAGCGCCAATTCCCTCTTGACGCGACTCGCGATTTTACAAAAATCTGGGATGGCGGAGCCGAAAGTCCGCAAGCAGAGTCAGGAGCGACAGGAAGAAAGGAGATTCACGATGTCGCGACCATTTTCCCGTTTTCTTCACCCCTTCGACGTCGCGGAGCATCCCGACCTCGAGCCGGAGGTAAAGCGCGCCATCCTTGCCTCGTGGGCCTCCGACCGAACGGCGGTCCGGAACAAGCTGGCATTGCGTAAGCCCCCCGGTGCCAGGCGCGCGGTGCCGATCGACGAGGTGCTTGCCGCTATGCGCGCAGTCGACGAGGGAAGACCGGCCAAGCGCGCCTGCAACGAGTGACCGGGGCTTTCTGGCCCAGTTGCAGGGTCATGGCGTGCCACGGCGGAAATCCACTATTGCCGCCCGGATGCGCCTTCGCTCCTGCAACTGTTCGTTTGGCAGGAATATGATCTCGCGCCCGATTTTCCGGTGTTGTTCAACTTTCTGGACTATTGGAGGCGCGAGATTACCGCTGCGCTTCATTCCGTCGGGATCGCCCATGAGCAGATGGTCCGACCGGCGGAATGGATCGCGGTCGACGGGATTTTCTCGATGCGATGACCAAAGGACCAGTGAACCCGGACGGTGACGCGATAGGCGTATGCGTCACATTGCCTTTGGAGGTCATCCTGGAATTCGCGATTGCACTGCCTTCGATGGGCCCGGAACAGATCGCAGCGCTCGGGTGGACCCGGACCGACCGTAAGCGTTTACTCGATCATTTCCTGGCAGCGGGCCGTGCAGTTCAGGGTGTTGATCCCGACCACCTTGCTGAGATGCCTATAGAGATTGCGCTACCGCGCAGGGATCTCGACCACCTGCGGCGTTTCGCGGCACGTGAGCTGCCCAGGTCTGCAAGGAGCACAGCGATGCTCGACCGGGTACTGCGCGCGCTCGACCAGGCGGTGCATTCGCGGGATCTGGCGCGAGCAACAACGCTCCCCGCATCCTGATTGACGATCCGCTTGCTTCCACACCTTTGAACACTTTGGACAAGGAGCCTGATATCATGCGCTATACGCTGTTTCGAGACGACGACCACAGTCAGCCGGTCGCTCAAAGCGGGGAGTTCACTAGCGAGTTCAAGGCAACCGAATGGGCGCGTGAATGGGTGAAGACCAAGGGCGATCACGATCGCTATCGATTTCAGCGCATCGACGGCGGCGCTCCCATGCTGCTGTTCCGAACCATCGCTGGCCCGTGGTACGTGATGCCTCTTGCGCAAACGGCGTCAGAACAACCCGCCTGACGGCGTTGTTTGAGCCTTTCGAGGCGACCTTGCTGACGTCAGGTTGCGCGCTCGGATCCGGCCTCGGCTTGATCCAGCCGATGCCGAACCGCTTGCTCTTGACCAGGAACTCACCCAATGCCGTTTGGATTTCTGAGAATCCGCCTGCCATGAGGGTTTCGAACTTCCGTCGCATTCTTCTAGTGGCGCGCAATGTTCGGATTCCGTTTCGTCGGGCAAGACGCACAGATTACAGCCGGCAAGGCGAAAGAATTGCCAACAGCTGGCATTCAGGCATTCTGTTTGGTGAAAATATAGTGGAAGAACTTGATGGGCCAACACAATGATTCGCAGGTTGCAGCTGCAGAAGACCGACGCAATCACGTAATGCATCTTCGCTCGCAGGGGTTAACATTTCGGGAAATCTCCGGCGCATTGGGTGTTAGCGTCTTCCGAGCCAACCAACTCTACAACCGGGCACGGGTCCTGCTGCGCGAGCAACAACGAACGATTGCGGGCACGATCACGCCGCTGACGCCGATCGAAGAACTGCCGATTAGTTCCAGGGCAGTGAAGGCTCTGAGATTCGCCGGTCTGGAAAGAGTGGAAGACATTCTGCCGCTTGATCGTGAGCAGGAGCAACGATTGCTTGCATTGCCGAATTTCGCCCGCGTTTGCCTGAACGAGCTGCGGGCGGCAACGCGCAACTTGGCAACCCCTGATCCCGGGTGAGCCGGAGGCTCTGCAGGACGAATGTTGCGACCGCCGAGATGCCCATATGGATGATCGCAAATTCGATCTGGGAAAGCCTTCGTCATGGCGACAGCCTTCGCCGTCGAACGCTGGCTATGGTCAGGACGGGCAAGCCTACCGAGTTCAGGTCGGCGGCGAGATACTCTGGAATTTGAGGCCCGTTCAGGACTTTTCTGCTTCCCGGTGCTGGGGGTGGGGCGAGGAGATAGGGGTAATCAGCGCCGCTTGGTGAGTATCTTGCATGAATGCGCCATCAGGCGCGATCAAGAGGTGGGAGTGTAGCGGTAGCTGGGATACGATGAGCTGCCCCTTTTCCCTCTGGCAAATCCGGGAATTGCAAGTCTGGCCAGAGCGCGATCAAAGGCTCGCTTTCAAATCGTCGAGCGAGATCATCAAGGTCATGTCATTGGTCGGAGATGGCAGGAAGCCCAATGCGAGATAAAACGAACGCGCTTCGGCGCTGATGGCATGAACAACGATCGCGCGAATGCCGATTTCGTCGCTTGCTGCAATGACGCGCTTAGCCGCATCGCGAACGAGTCCGCGACCTAGCTGCCGACCCTGATAATCCTGTGTTACCGCAAGCCGCCCAAGTACAACCACGGGAATGGGATCCGGCATGTTCCGCCTCGTGCGGGACGCAGCGTCGTTGCAGGTGATCGCTCCCGATGCGAGCGCATAGTACGCCACGACCCGTTCGCCGTCGCAAACGACGAACGTACGGCTGGCTCTTGCAGTCTGATTGCTTCGGGCTCGTCGTATCAGCCAATCGTCCAGCGACGGAGTTCCCGAATTGAAGCCTGATAGATCGTGATGAGGCCCCAGAGGTTGCGGCGCCGTGAGCATTACCGTGTTTCCCACGGAGCCTTTGTCTGCATCAGTTCGCGAAGCTTGCCGTTCGACTGTGGCGGGGCATCGAGCAGCATCAGAAAACGATCGTAGGTTTCACGATCGACTGAAATCAGGGTCTGATCGAGAATGACATTTTCAGCAGCGACTCTAGCAGCTTCGATCATGAAATCCGAACGCGTGCGACCCAGGAGGGCCGCGCCCCGATCGATGATCGCCCGCGTGTCACTGCGGACTCGCAAATTGACGGCTTTGGTTTCCCTGTCGGGTGAGGGGCTGATTGATGGCATGGTTACTCCTACGAGCAATCTCATAGCTTTTTAGATACACATTGTGTATCTAAAATAACCTTGCGGGCAGGTAAGGGGTGTATCTGCCTTGTCCAACCGGATTTGAATGGCCCCCACCCCCGGTTCGCTAGCCCCTGCGGTTACTCGAGACCTCAAGCTCGAGGCGGACCCGTTCGGCTCATTGTCTATGCTGTTCCGCAAGGCGCGGATACGGGCAGTCGGTGGGCAGCGCCGAAATCCAGGTCACAATGCGCGATCATGACGGGTCGCGATGCCGGGCAATTGCCGCAAAGCCTGCCATAGGGAAGTGGACATCGCATCGCTCGTGTCAACGACGTTTCAGGAACAGGGCTTTCATTGAGCGGAGCGCCCGCTTCCCACCAAGTCACAGGATCACAGTGGAGTTGTCGCGGCCGGCTTCCCGAGAGGCCCAATTCTGACGCGCAGCACCGGCCGTTGACAGCCGGGTGACATTCCGCCATTCCATTGACGGCCTTACCTCCAAGCCTGTCGCCAAGCTAAACAGGTTGAGTTAACTCGGCTTTTCCGCGAACCCAGCGGTCAGATCGATTAAATGGCGACCGACACGACCCCCTGGAGTTCGGAATGGCTATCTTGTTGCCCACACCTCAGAACGTTCGTTTGCTCAAATCGATCCTGATGGATGATTTTGAAATGCGCTCGGCGCACGCGACCGAAGCAATTGCCGCGCTCATTGGATTTGCGTCAAACACATCGTTCTTGAAGATATCCAAGTCTTTGCCGGAAGTGACGGTCTATGAGGCCAATTTCGATGCGTTCGAGAAGCGCGCCATACATCTTGGCTACGATCGAACATCGGCCGAGTACCTGCGGTTCCTATACAAGGCAATCGAGTGGCCGGAGCCTGCCTGGAGATTGTTCAAAAAGCGGGACGTCGCCGGTAGAGATGCATGGTTCTACGAATGCGAGCGTCGAAAAATTCCTTTCCTGTATATAATCAAGGCCGTGAAATATTGCGCCGTCCACTGGGACCACACCAGTTTGGACTCGAAATATGACCGCATGGTCCGGCAGACCGCAGAAGGTAATTTGGGCAGACAACTGCGCCACTCCTATCAGCTAATAGCTTCCGGTCGACGAAGTCGTATGCCCAGACGTGCCCCGGATACTCAGGCCGCAGCCGGATACACGAACCATCGTTGAGCCATAACCGGCCCCGCTTGGGTTGCTTCTGCGGCACCTTCAGGCCCTCACGCCGCCAGATACGCTCGACCCGCTTGCGGTTCACCGCCCAGCCCGCATCACGCAGCAAAGCCGTAACCCGGCGATAGCCGTAGCGACCATATTGTCGTGCCAGTGCGACGATGTCGTCGGTGAGCGCTTCCTCGTCATCTGCCCCGCGCGGGACCTTGCGCTGCGTTGATCGGTGCTGGCCAAGCACCCGGCATATCCTGCGCTCGGATACCGGCAGTTCGCCACGCACATGATCGATACAGCGCCGCCGGCGCGCAGGGCTCAGAAGTTTCCCCGGGCCGCCTCCTGCAAGATCAACTTGTCGAGCGTCAGGTCAGAGATCGCCCGCCTGAGCCGGAGATTCTCCTTCTCCAGATCCTTCATCCGCCGCGCCTGGTCGGTCTTCAGACCGCCATATTCCTTGCGCCAGCGATAATAGGTTTGTTCGGTAACCGCGATCCGCCGACACGCATCCGCTGTCGTCCCGCCCTGCGCCAAAACGATCTCCGCCTCACGCAGCTTGCCGATAATCTATTCCGGCTTGTGCCTCTTGCCCATTTCCAAACTCCTTCATGATCCAAAATAACAGAGATTTTGGACCACTCAGAAGGGGGCAGATCAATTTCTGCCGGAAGTGCTTTCCGGCTTTCCGGAAGAAAATGGCGCAGTATTGTTCATCGTAGGGCTATGGCGAAAACGTAGTGCTCATCACTATCGGCTGCGGTCCGCCACATTGATCAATTTTCAATATTTATGAACGACTTACCGCCGATGATCGCCCTTTCCACGCCATCGCCCTCCCTCGTCGCCAATTACGGATTCGCATTAAGCGCGGCGTCGATATGATCTGCAAGCTCATCCAGCAGGATCCGTACTTTGAGCGACAAATGTTGAGCGCTTGGATAAAGGGCGACAATAGGCGCTTCGCCGCCATCCCAATCCGGTAGCACTCGCTCGAGCCGGCCTGCCGCGATATCCTCAGCGACATCAACTTCCGATTTCAGCATGATGCCAAGGCCGTCCCGTGCCCAGCCATGCGCGACATCGCCGTCATCGACCTGTAGCCTGGCGAAGGCGGTTAGATTTGCGGTCGCTCCGTTATGCCCATGCAGGCGCCAGGGTTCCATCAATGTGCCGTAGCGTAAGAAAGTGTGCGCCTTCACCGCTTCCGGCGTGGCCGGACGACCGAAATGATCAAGATAGGCGGGCGCCGCAACCAGGATACGCCGGTTGTTGGCAAGCTTTCGCATCATAGCCGAACTGTCGGCGAGCGCTCCGATGCGGATCGCGACATCCAGCCCTTCGCCGACGAGATCGACTACCCGGTCATCGAGTTCCAGCGTGACAGCAAGGCGCGGATAGCGCCCGGCAAGTTGTCCAAGGACAGGCGCGACGAAGCGCCGACCGAAGGCGATCGGGGCACTAACCCGCAAGGTTCCTGCCGGCTCGGTGCGCGCCCCGGCCAGTCGCCCTTCCGCCCCTTCCAGGGCTTCGAGAGCTTGCATAACATCGGCCAACAGACGCACGCCTTCGTCCGTTGGGCTGAGTGCCCGCGTGGTGCGATGTATCAGCCGAATGCCGACGCGGCTTTCGAGAGTCGCAAGCCGCTTGCTGACCACTGCCAGCGTGACACCGAGCCGCCGCGCTGCGGCCGACAGGCTCCCCTCCGCAAGGATGGCGCGAAACGTCTTCAATTCATTGAGGTCGTCCAGCATCAATTATCAACCCTCGTGCAATAAATCATCGCTTTCTGGATATATTATCAGTTTATGCGCGATGGTCGATATTGGGCTCATGACGAATGAAGCCATCACCATCACCCGTCGAACGCTTCTCGGCAGCAGCCTTGCCGCAATGGCTGGATCCGCGATGGGCACCCCCATGAACGCAAAGGAGATCGCCATGAGTGCCGTTGAGTCATTCTGGCCCGACAAGGCGCGCCTTGCTGTCAGCTTCTCGCTCATGTTCGAGGCCGGCGGCCAACCGATCTCCGGAGCGGGCGGCGTCATCCCTGATCGCATTGAGAAGGGGCTGCCGGATTTGCCGACCAACGCCTTTTTCCAGTACGGCGTCTATGAGGGCGTACCGCGCATTCTTGATTTGATGGACAAGCATCGGATCAAGCTGTCGTCCTTCATGATCGGCCAGGCGGTCGAAAAAGCGCCGGACCTGGCGCGAGAAATCGTTCGGCGCGGCCATGAGGTTGCCGCCCACGGAAGGACCTGGGAAAACAGCTACTTCCTCGCCCCTGATGCCGAACGGCGTTTCATCGCCGACAGTGTGGAAAGTATTCAGAAGATCACTGGCCAGCAACCGATTGGCTGGAACGCTTACTGGATGCGCAACTCGCCGCGCACGCTCGATATCCTACAGTCACTCGGCTTCCAGTACCATATTGATGAGCCAAGCATGGACGAACCGTTCATCGTCAGGCTCAAGGGCGGTGACTTCGTCACCGTGCCATATACCTTCCACATGAACGACATTGTTTCGTTCCCCTTCGAAAACTACAACCCTGCAGCCTATGAGCAGGCGCTAAAGGACGAATTCGATCAACTCTACGAAGAAGGTGCGCACCGGCGTCGGATGATGGTTGTGTCGCTACACGATCGCATCTCCGGCCACGCCAACCGGGTGCGCGCGCTCGATCGCTTTCTAGCTTATGCCAGATCAAAGCCCGGAGTGTGGTTCGCTCGCAAAGACGAGATCGCGAAATGGGCGACCGAGCAGCGCACGATAACCCCCATTTTCGACCGCGGCGCGCCGACGGTCAGTGGGTTGCCCGGCTCAGCCACCTGATCCCTGACAAAGCCGTCTATTTACCCCAGCAGGAAGAACTTCAATCATGACTCCTTCCCTGAAAGGCAAACGCGTCCTTATTGTCGGCGCAGCCGGTGGCATCGGCGCCGCGACGGCTGAGGCCTTCGCCTCGGCGGGGGCCTCAGTCCTTGCCGCTGGCCGGCCCGGTCCCAAGCTGGAAGCGCTCGGAACCCGGATCGCGGCCGAGCCCGTCGCCCTCGACATTCTTGACAACCCTGCAATCGAAGCCTTCTTCGATAAGGCATCGCCCTTCGATCACGTGGTGATCACAGCGGCCGCGACCAAGGGCGGCACCGTCGACGCCTTGTCGCTTGAGGATGCCAAGGCCTCCATGGAAAGCAAGTTCTGGGGCGCTTATCGCATCGCGCGAGCCTGCAGAATCGCGGATCGCGGTTCGATCACGTTCGTCTCGGGCTTTCTCTCCCGCCGGCCGAGCGCGAGTTCGGTGCTGCAGGGCGCGATTAATGCGGCCCTGGAAGCCCTCGGGCGCGGCCTGGCGCTGGAACGGGCTCCCATCCGGGTCAACACTGTGTCGCCCGGCCTGATCGACACGCCACTCTGGGGTGGCATGGGCAAAGCCGAGCGCGAGGCCATGTTCGCCCGCACGAGGGAACGGCTGCCGGCACGCCGGGTCGGTCAACCTGAGGATGTCGCGCAGGCGATCCTCTTCGCAGCGACCAACCCCTTCGCTACCGGCAGCACCATTGTAGTCGACGGCGGAGGCACCATCGCTTGAGACGCACCCCGCTCGACCTGAAACCCGGCTGCCGGCCAGACGTCCTCGCGACGACAACGGAGCGACCAACCCTGAAAGGATTGAATATCGTGCGTCACCTGCTTGCTACAGCCACCATCATCGGCGCGCTGTTTTCGACACCAGTGGATGCCGCAGAGGTGAGGGGCGAAGATCCCGTCATCGGAAAGACCGTCTCGACCGCGCAGAACGAAGCGACGATGAAGGCTACAAAAGCCTTCTATAAGTTCTGGAACACCGGCGATGAAACCGTGCTTAAGGCCGCGATCGCGCCGACCTTCACCGATCACACGCTGCCGCCAGGCCGCCCCCAAGGACCAGAGGGCCCGTCCTTCGCCTCAAAGAATTTCCGCACCGCGGTTCCCGATCTCGGCGTCGAGGTGAAAAAGATGATCGTCGCAGGCGATTATGTAACGGTGCACATGGAGTTCAAAGGTCATTTCACCGGCACCTTCGGCACCACGAAGGGCCAAGGACAGGCTATAGACTTCATCGCGACTGACCTGCTCAAGGTGACGGATGGGCGCATCACTGACAACTGGCACATCGAGGACAATCTGACGCTGCTCTCGCAAATGGGCGTAGCAACCTTGGCCCCATGAAGCCGCGCACTGAACCGGTGGGGGATGTCCCTTGGGTTATAGCGTTACAGTTCCAGAAGCTGCCGCTTGAGCAGTTCCTCAAGCCAGTCAGCGAAGACCTGCAATCGGCGCGAGAGGTGCTGCCTGTGCGGGTAGAGCACCGTCATTGGCATGGATTCGGCGCGATGTTTCGGCATGATCTCGACCAATTCCCCCGCATCGAGATGTCGTCGCACGTCGTAAGCCGGGATTTGGATCAGGCCAAAGCCGGCGAGGCAGCAGGCGATGTAGGCTTCGGCGCTGTTGACCGTGACGCGGCCTCTTAGCGGCAGAGTGCGCAGAGCGCCGTCTTCGATCCACTCCCAATCCTCGACCCGGCCGCTGGAGGGTGACGCATAGTTGACGGCGCAATGGTCGCCCAGATCATCCGGCGATTGTGGCGTTCCGTTCCGCTTCAGATAGGCAGGGCTTGCAACATTGATCAATGCCAGTTTGCCGATGGGCCGCGCGATCAGACCGGAATCGCTTAAGGGGCCGACGCGCAGCACGCAGTCGACGCTGTCCTCGACCAGGTTGACGGCCCGATCGGTCACGCCGAGATCGATGTCGATCTGCGGATAGTGATCCAGGAACTCAGGCAACGCCGGGGCAATGATGAGCCGCCCGATCCGGCCGGGGACATCGATCCTGAGCCGGCCCGATGGCTGTGCCGCCGTCTGGCGGAACAGGTTCTCCGTGTCCTCGACATCAGCGATAACCTGCTGACATCGCGCATAGAAGGCTGCTCCGTCCTGGGTTGGAGACACTTTGCGCGTCGTGCGATGAAGCAGCCGTGCACCGACACGGCCTTCCAGTTCCTGAACCGCCGCCGAGACCGATGATCGAGGAATGCCGAGCGTGTCGGCAGCACGGGTAAAGCTCGCGCATTCGACGACGCGGGAGAAGATGCGGAACAGGTCTATGCGATCCAAGTGGTCGTCACCCCAATTGCACGGATTTTCTGACAAGTGATGTCAGAATGATCGTCTTTATCGTGTAATCCTAGACGGTATTGTCGTCTTCAGGAAGCGGCCCCGACATCGATGAGGTCGCGCAGCCGGCAAAAGGAGGCCGCCCATGACCGATCACAGCATCAAAGGCAAAACCGTCATCATCGCCGGCGGGGCGAAGAATCTTGGCGGACTGATCGCCCGCGACCTCGCCGCGCACGGCGCAAAGGCGATCGCGATCCACTACAACAGCGCAGCCAGCAAAGCCGATGCCGACGCGACTGTCGCCGCGGTGAAGGCAGCCGGAGCCGAGGCCGTGGCTTTTCAAGCGAACCTGACGACGGCCGGCGCGACCGAGAAGCTGTTCGCCGATGCCGTCGCGGCGATCGGCCGACCGGATATCGCCATCAACACCGTCGGCAAGGTGCTGAAGAAGCCGATGGTCGAGATCTCGGAAGCCGAATATGACGAGATGAGTGCGGTCAATTCCAAGGCGGCTTTTTTCTTCCTCAAGGAGGCCGGCAAGCACGTCAACGACAATGGCAAGGTCTTGACCGTGGTCACCTCGCTGCTCGGCGCTTTCACGCCTTTCTACGCCGCTTATGCCGGCACCAAGGCGCCGGTCGAGCATTTCACGCGGGCGGCGTCCAAGGAGTTCGGCGAGCGCGGCATCTCGGTGACGGCGATCGGTCCCGGGCCGATGGACACACCTTTCTTCTATCCGGCCGAAGGCGCAGATGCTGTCGCCTATCACAAGACGGCGGCAGCCTTGTCGAAGTTCTCCAAGACCGGGCTGACCGACATCGAGGACATCGTCCCCTACATCCGCTTCATGGTTTCCGAAGGCTGGTGGATGACCGGTCAGACCATCCTCGTCAACGGCGGTTACACCACGAAATGAAGCTGCAGCACCCCGGCAGACCTGCCATTGCTGGGGCGCTTCTCTTCACGTCGGAATTGAAGGGAGGTCACGATGACCAATCCGTTCCAGTCCATGCTCGACGCCCAGCGCGAACATTTCCTGAGCAATGCGACCAAGAGCTATGAATGGCGCATCGACCAGCTCGATCGCATGGAGAGGATGCTCACCGACAACAAGGATGCGCTCTGCGCGGCGCTGCACGAGGATTTCGGCAAGCCTCCCTTCGAGCAACTGTTCGAGATCACTGTCCCGATGGGCGTGATCCGCTATTATCGCGAGAACCTGAAGGCGCTGATGGCGCCGGAGCCGGTGAAGATTCCGGACGGCCTCGAAGCAACCGGCAATCGCGGCATCATCTACAAGGAGCCTTACGGCGTCACGCTGGTGATCGGGCCGTTCAACGCGCCGATCCTGCTGCTGCTCGACCCGGCCATCGCCGCGCTCGCCGCCGGCAACACCGTGATCCTCAAGCCCGCCAACACCACGCCGCGCACGGCCGCGCTGCTGGCCGATCTCGTGCCGCGCTATTTCACTCTGGAGAACGTCAGCATCGTCACGGGCGGGCGCGAACAGATTTCGGCGCTGCTGGAGCTGCCGTTCGACTTCATCTTCTTCACTGGCTCCTCGGCGGTCGGCAAGGTGGTGATGCGCGCCGCCGCCGAGCATCTGACGCCGGTCCTGCTCGAACTCGGCGGACAGAACCCGACCATCGTCGATGCCACCGCCAATCTCGACATCGCCGCCGACCGCATCGCTTGGGGGCACAACGCGATCTCCGGCCAATGGTGCATCGCGCCGGGCTATGTCTGCGTGCATGAAAGCGTCGCCGATGCCTTCATCGCCAAGCTCAAGACTGCGATCGTGAAGATGTATGGCGATGATCCAAGCCGAAGCCCGGATTTCGCGCGGATGATCAGCGCGCATGATGCGGAGCGGGTCGCCTCCTACATCCTGCCCGAAAAGGTGGTGCATGGCGGCCGCTTCGATGTTGAGGCGCGCTATGTCGAGCCCACCATCCTCTATCCCTCCGATTGGGCTGACCCGGCTCTGCAACAGGAGGTTTTCGGCCCCGTCCTGTCGGTGCTGGTCTATTCCGACCTCAGGGCGACGATCGACATCATCAAGCGCAAGGCCAAGCCGCTGGCGGCTTATATCTTCAGCAAGGATCAGAGGACGATCGACCTGGTTCTGGCAAGCCTCTCCTTCGGCGGCGGCTGTATCAATCAGACCAACCTGGATTGCTGGATCGACAATCTGCCCTTCGGCGGCGTCGGCAACAGCGGCATCGGCAAATACTATGGCAAGGCTGGCTTCGACGCGCTGAGCAACACCAAGGCCATGCTGATCGGCAATCCCGATGTCGAGCTGGATGTCTTCCCGCCCTATGAGGGCAAGGACATCGCGAAGAACCTGAGCGTGTTTTCCTGAGGGGGGATTGATCGATGCACATGGCGATGGTGATTGGCGGCGGTCTCGTCCTGCTCGGCCTGTTCCTACTGTTCGGCAAGCTCTGGGGCGGCGCCGAGCCGGGGTGTGGAACCGCATCGCGCCCGAGGTGCAGGACCAGATCGTCGAGATGGCGCTGGATTACAGCGAGTTATCACCGCGCGAGCTGGCTGTGCGGTTCACCGACGAGAAGCGCTACTTCGTGTCGGAAGCCACGGTTTACCGCCTGCTCAAGGCCCACGATCTGATCACCAGCCCGGCCTATGTTGTGATCAAGGCCGCCGATCAGTTCCACACCAGGACTACCCGGCCAAACGAGATGTGGCAGACCGATTTTACCTACTTCAAGATCATCGGGTGGGGCTGGATGTATCTGTCGACCGTGCTCGACGACTTCTCGCGCTACATCATCGCCTGGAAGTTGTGCACCAACATGCGCGCCGAGGACGTGACTGACACGCTGGACCTCGCGCTTGCGGCGTCTGGCTGCGACAGCGCCACGGTGCTGCACAAGCCAAGGCTGCTCAGCGACAACGGCCCCAGCTACATCGCGGGCGAACTGGCGGAATACATCGAGGCCAACAAGATGAGCCGCGTGCGCGGCGCCCCGATGCACCCGCAGACCCAGGGCAAAATCGAGCGTTGGCACCAGACGCTGAAAAACCGCATCCTGCTGGAAAACTACTTCTTGCCCGGTGACCTCGAGGCCCAGATCGAGGCCTTCGTCGAGCACTACAACCACCAGCGTTACCACGAGAGCCTGAACAACGTGACGCCCGCCGACGCCTACTTCGGCAGGGCCAGCGCCATCATCCAACAGCGCGAAAGGATCAAACGGCAGACCATCGAACATCGGCGCTTGCTTCACCGCAAGCTCGCCGCCTAACATCAACCCCCAGACGAGGCCCGCACTCCGATAATTTACGCCGCGAGTTGCGCCAAATGTTCTGACGACGGACACTTAGACCCGCGTCTCGCGCCAGGCGGTTCACGATGTGTGTACTAGGCTCAATCTCGAAAAGGTGGAGAAACAAGTCGGCAAGCTCTTGGCGCAGTTCCCGCCTGTTCGGCGGCGGGATGGCACCCCGATCACGATGAGGTCGCGGCGGTGGGCCCGCCGTCTGCACCGAGGCTCCGCGCTCATCTGCCCGGAGCCTCGCGTGGTCGATCAGTCCGGTGTTTTTGCCCGTTGGTCATCTGGATAGTCTTCGGGCATCACCTCGCCGACGCCTGGACGGTTCTCGATATCTTCAGGCTTTTGCGGGCCCTCGTTCTGCTGGTGCTCATCGAAAGCGTCAGGCCTTGCATCACCCAGCCGGCCGCGCTTGGTCTCGGTATTTTGCGTCTCTTGATCCATGGTCGTATCCTCAAGCAGCCAACAGATTGATTGTCTTGGGCTGGGCCGGCGGGAGGCCGGACGCCTTGGCCTGCGAAAGTAGTTCGCTCTTGCGGGCGAGCATGCGGTCGCGCAGCTCGACGAGATCGACATCAGCCTTGCGGCATTGCGCGAACATCCCTTCGGACGGCATCTCCTCCTCGTGCACGTGGTGCTTGATTTCCTCGGACAGCACCTTGACCTTGGCATCGAAGAAATCGTCATCCGGCGACGCTGCCTCGATGTCGTTGATCAGGATCTTGGCACCGTCGTGCTCGACGTAAGCCTCGTCGAGCGTATCGTCCTCTATCTTGCCTCGATAGGCGGGATAGAAGATCTCTTCTTCGATCAACGTATGGATTTTCAGCTCGGTGCAGATTTCCTTCGCGAGCTTTTGCTTCTGATCGGAAGATCTCGCCCCCTCGAATTTCTCGAATAGGTCTTCGACCTTGCGATGGTCTGCCTTCAGTAGTGCAATGGCATCGGTAAAGGATTCTGCCATGGGGTCCTCCTTCTCGGTTTCTGCTTCTAAAATCACAGATCTGCCTTCGCGTTCCCGATTCCTTGGCTATCCCACTCTGTCTCTGGGTGGGGATGCGGCGAACGCGGAAAATCGAGCACCCCCAAGCTCGTCGAAAAGAACATACAGGGGGTGAAATCGATATCTTCGCTTCCTACTTTCAGGAACGAGGAGAAACGGCATGGCCAATGGCTGGGCGCCAGACGGCGCGGTACAGGATCAGATCGAGGACAGTCTCAAGGATGCGGTGGCAGCGGCCCGGGCCTCTATGCCTCGCGGCGAGGGTCTGACGGAATGCGAGGTTTGTGGCGACCGAATTCCTGACGGCAGGCGGCGGGCAATTCCGGGCGTGCGCACCTGCGTGAGTTGCAAGTCGGGGCGCGAACAGCGTCCGGTCTTCTCGAGCATCAATCGCCGGGGCAGCAAGGACAGCCAGCTGAGGTGACAGGTCGAGGAACAATGGCAAGATCCGCCAAGGAGGTCGGGCTGCCAGCGCAAGCTGACCTGTTCGGCGCATTGGCTGTCGAACCTGCCCTGATGCCCAAAGGCCTTGATAGTTGGGACGAGGTCATTCCTCCTTCCGAGGAAAGACGCCTCATAGCACAGATCGACGCATCGCAGCTCGAACCGTTTCGCTTCCAGGGATGGCTTGGCAAAAGGCTTACCCGCTCGTTCGGATGGACCTACGATCACGATACTGGACGCGCGGAGCAGGGGCCGCCCATTCCGGACTGGCTGATCCCGATGCGTTCGCTCGTCGCGGGCCTTCTCGGTCTTTCCCCGGAGCGCTTCGAGCAGGCGCTTGTGATCCGCTATGGTCCGGGTGCCGTAATCGGCTGGCACAAGGACCGGCCGATGTTCGAGCTTGTCGCGGGGCTGTCGCTGGGCCGATCCGCGCTGCTGCGGTTTCGCCGCAGGACCGAGACGGGATTCGAGCGCTTCACCCATGAAGCGCGGCAACGCGGTCGCTATCTTCTCAGCGGGGAGGCTCGCCATCACTGGCAACATAGTATTGCTGAGCTGGACAGCCCTCGCTGGTCGGTAACGTTCCGGACACTTGAGGAAATTGGTATTCGTAAGCGGAGGAAGTAATCACACCGTAACTCCGCGCTCTAGCACCGCGTGCCTCAGCTGTCCGATGACCTCGAAGACAACCATTGGCGAACGGGAAAAAGGATGAGCAATGCAAAATTGAATTAGACAATAAATCTGCCAGCTGCTGGCAAGCCACCGCACCCGTTCCATACCGCAAATTGGATCCGGGAGCGCAATGGCTCGCGGGTGAAGTTTCAGTCGTCAATGCGATAGTCAATCGGTTTGAAGCTGCCGCCGTTGCTCGCGTAAGCCGAGCATGCCGTCAGGCCAATGATCAGGTCCTGCTCTGCGCGGAAGGCAATGTGGTCGCCGGCGCGGCTTGGGGGTGGCAGCACAGAAATCGAACCATCGGCACCGACAGGTACATTCATGAAGCAATTGAAGGCAACAGGAATATTGTCCGCGGCGACACCGAACGGTGTTAGCGCCTCGAGCAAGTTGCCAAAGCACCCGCGATGCTCCGGCTTGTCTGGATAGAAATGCCGGAACGTCTCGACACTGCAGGGCGTTAGGAGGAAATCGTGGCAGCCCACGCTGTCCTCCTCGATTGTCAGCAACACATTAGACCTGTTGGACCAGAGGCGGTTGCCCCGTGTCAGGCGCAACGTCTCCTCGTAGTCGAATGTACGGCCGTTGCTGATCACCTCGCGCACGTCTTGAGCGGAAAACGCCAGTAGATCCGAAACCTGCGTTCCCATTGCGTCGATGACGGAAAGGAGCTGACCTTTCGCCAAACGGAATGCAACGCCCGAGCGCGGGCCGATGCGATGTGGTTCGTTCAAGATGTCGAATGCTCCGGATTTCTGGGGTCATGGAATGGACAGCGCCAATCGGTCCCGACGTGCCTGCCGCTGTATTGCGAGGCCTCGCTCGCGTCGCCATGGCGCGCGAGCATGGGGTTGATCGAGCCGGCGATCTTCACGTCTCGTTCCAGTATGGTCTCTCGGATCTTCTCGTATCGGCCCTGTTCGCGCAATTTTTCAAATTGATCGTGCAGATTGAAAACCATCACTGGCCTAGCGAAGCGGCGGGCAGGGCGGCTGGCGCGTGGGTGCATGCCGACCACGAAAAAGGCCTCACCGCCAAAGCTCAGCGAGAAGTGCGGATCAGAGGGATCGCTGCTGACGCGCTCGTCGTAAGGTAGGCCTAGCCACGCGTCCTTTTCCGTAAGAGATTGCACGCGCTCCCAGAGCGCCCGCTCGTAATCCTTTTCGCTCAGCGGCTCATCATTCGCGAACACGAAGGCGAGGCTGCGAAAAAGCGATGGATCTTCCCGGTAATCCGCCGACCAGTCGTATAGACGGTCGTAGATCATGAGATCGTCCCAACTGCTGCCGATCGAATGGCATATTTCTATCGCCAGCGTTCCTCGCCCCAGCGCGGATTTGGCGCCGACGCAGGGGAACGCTGGTGACGAAACGAATTCAATGAAGCGCTTTTTCCAGAGCGCAGCTTCAGCTTCGGAAAACACGCATGCCCTCCTTCTCCGCTTTGTACCGGTTATCGTGATCGATTGATTCAGTTCAGACCGCTGCGTTCCTTGGCGCCTGTCTGCTCTTCCTTCTCAAGCTTTTCGGCATGCCAAAGGTTCCTGCCGGCAAACACCACGACCATGACCACGAGAATAATGACCGCGACCATGATGCCGGCACGGCCAAGGCGGCGGGAATCAGGCTTGTCCGAGTTCTTTCTCATGGCAGGCCGGCACTCTCTGCGTGCGATCCTCGATTCACCATGGGTCGAAGCGGAGCCGGGGCACTACAGCGGCATGAACGGGACAATCGACGCGCCATTCCCTCGTTCCCTTGTTGGAGCGCGAGGCTCGCCGCCGAGTTTGCCGCCAGATCGAGCATATCGACGAGGGCGCCTCGAGCGAGCAGGAGGTCCACGAAATCCTCGCGGCCAAACAATGCCGCCATCATGAGCGCGGTCTGCCCGGCGAAGTTCGTTGCGTTGGGATTCGCTCCTTCCTCGAGCAGCATCCCGGCAATCGCCAAATGGCCTTTAAAGGTCACGCCCATCAGCGCTGTATTGCCGCGCGAGCCGTCGGGCAGGTCGACGCCGGCGCCACATTGGAGGATCGCGCCACTCGCTTCTCGGTGTCCATGGTACGACGCCAGAATGAAAGGAGTATACCCCTTCGGATCGCAGCTGTCGATCTTTGCTCCGGCGCCGACCAGAGGCGCGATCATGTCGGCTCGCCCGATGCGAGCCGCCTCGAACAACAACTCCTGGAGGCGCTCGGGCAGTGGGAGAGGCGGCAGCCGGCTTCCATCGGTTGCCGGGTTTTGCGGGTCATTTCGCATCCAGATCCACCTTCAATTCCCTGGGCCAGTGACGCAGCGCTGCGATGGCATCCACGAACGCGGCCGCGTCCTTGGCGGAGCCCAGTTTCAAGCAGGCTTCGTCGAGGTCCTCGGCGATGCCGCCCTTCATGAAGATAGGTTCTGCTCCGGGCGACAGGGCAATGAACTTGCCATGCCTGAAGGCATCTCGAACGAAGTCCTGGGCGGTAGCGTCGGTGCTCAAAAGCAGGCCGCCGTCTTCCGACACGAGAATTGCAACCGCATCGTACAGCACAGAGGGGCCACCGTCGATTTTCTGCTTGGCCGCGACCCGCGTGCCATCGCCAAGGGTGACTCCGCCAACCCTTGCCGCGATCACCTCGTAAACCGCGCCTGCCTTCTCGACCGCCTTCACCAATGCATTGTAAACGGCTGCGTCGGCGCCGTCGCTCAGGAGGATGCCAAGCTTGCGCCCCTTGAACGTAGCGGGTCCGTTCTTGACGATCGATAGCGCATCGGAAGGCGGGAGGTCGGTCCTGGTCGGTTTGGCGGCCTGCGCGGGTTCGGGCAGCTCGGGCAATCCCAGGCCTTCAGCTACCTTCGCCGCCAGTTCCTCGTCTATGTTGCGAAGATGCGAGACCATCCGAGCTCGGATGTCCGGGCGTTCTACCTTGGAGAGCTCGAAAACCAGGGCGTCGGCGACGTGTTTCTGCTCGATCGGCAGTTGGCTGATGTAGAATTGCCGGGCCTGACTGTAATGGTCGGCAAAGCTTTCCGGCCGGATTCTCAGCTTCTCACCTTCGGGTTCAGCTGCAAAGCTGCCAAAACCACGCAAGGGATCGGTGCGAGGGCCGCCGATCGTGGGCCCCCATGAGTTCGGCTCGTAGTTCACGCGGCCGACGGGATTGACCATCGCCATGTGACCGTCCTGCTGGAAATGAGCGACCGGGCACTTCGGCGCGTTGATCGGAATATGCGTGAAATTAGGGCCTCCCAGCCGTTTCAGTTGAGTGTCGAGATAGGAGAAATTGCGTCCCTGCAGCAGCGGATCGTTCGTGAAGTCGATTCCGGGGACGATGTTTTGCGTGCAGAACGCCACTTGTTCGGTTTCAGCGAAGAAGTTATCGACGACGCGGTCCAGCACAAGGCGACCAACCGTCCGCACGGGAAGGATTTCCTCCGGGATGATCTTGGTCGCATCCAGGACATCGAAGTCGAAGCTGTCCGCAAAAACCTGATCGAAAATCTGGACACCCAGTTCCCATTCCGGGAAGTCGCCGCCATTGATAGCATCCCATAGATCGCGTCGGTGAAAGTCGGGATCGGCGCCATTGATCTTAACCGCCTCGTTCCAGACCACGGACTGCAAGCCTTGCTTCGGCTTCCAGTGGAATTTGACGAACGTCGAGACGCCTGCTTCGTTCACCAACCGGAACGTGTGGACGCCAAAGCCTTCCATCGTGCGGAAGGATCGGGGAATTGCGCGATCGGACATGATCCACATGACCATGTGCATCGATTCCGGGGTGAGGCTGATGAAGTCCCAGAAATTGTCGTGCGCCGTCTGCGCTTGCGGGAATGCCCGGTCTGGCGCGGGCTTCGCGGCGTGGATGAGATCAGGAAACTTGATCGCGTCCTGGATGAAGAACACCGGGATGTTGTTGCCCACCAGATCCCAATTGCCTTCCCGCGTGTAGAGTTTGACCGCGAAGCCGCGGACATCGCGCGCGAGGTCGAAGGAGCCTTTCGAACCGGCGACGGTCGAGAAACGAACGAAGGCAGGGGTGCGCTCACCGACACGCTGAAAGATGTCGGCCCGGGTGATGTCGGCGAGGCTGTCGGTCAGTTCGAAAAAGCCGTGCGCGCCGTAGCCGCGAGCGTGGACGACCCGCTCGGGAATTCGTTCATGATCGAAATGGAAGATCTTTTCGCGGAAATGAAAGTCTTCGAGCAACGTGGGTCCACGCTGACCCTGTTTGAGGCTGTTCTGGTCATCGGCGATCGGCACGCCCTGCTGGGAAGTCAGGACCGTCTCGCCCTCCGCAGCGACTTGCTGCGTTTCGCCTCCGGTGCCTTGGGGCTGCGCATAACTGTTGGAAATCTGCGCATCGGCCGGGATCGGAGATGCCTTGGCGGGGGATTCTCCGGGCAGCGGCTTGTCCGGCGCGATGTCGTTGGGTTTACGAGAATTTTCGGTAGCGGGTTTCTTAGCCAAGGCTTGCCTCCTGTCGCTTGCGGTTGTCCTCGTCGGTCCGACGGATTGCTGCGCGTTGTAAGGGAAAACAGAGAAGCGGCCCGGTGGTTTCCGGGAATTATTTTCGGGTTGGCGATTCTTGATGATTTTATAACTTTGGTTATGTGTGCATCTTTAAACATTAATTCGCGATTTGTTTGCTGCAGCCTACTTATAGAAAAGAACATTGTCCTTTTCTATCGACATTGACTTCCCGTTCACCATCGCAACCTCATCTACAGAGCCACGCGCCGGGGCTGGAGCAGTTTCAGAATCGATTGCATCGGATCAACTGCTCTAAGCTCTTGGTTTGTCGTGTTTTCATCGCCATCAGGTAACTCCACCTGATTAGAAACGCTCTAGTGAGCGCAGCGCCCGTAGTTCTCGGCTTTGCAAAAGACTGCCGTCGTGCGGCGGTGACATCATTCCGGCGCCGCTCTTATATCGCTAACGTCTGTCGGAGAACGGAACCGAACCTGCCTATCGAGGGTTGCGCGCGGGAATCCTCTAAGGAGCAAGCGCATGCCCAAGTACACGTTTGAGACGCCAGAGGGCGAAGAGATTGCAGTGAACTCCGTAGATGTCGTCGACTTGAGCGAGGGCAGGGACGATCAGGTGACGATCCTGGAAATGGAGGACGGCGATGAAATAGCCGTGCTGGCGACCCGTCAGGAAGTGGTCACCTATCTCGATCTGGACCCCCTTCAATTTCTTTCAGGCGAATATTTCGAAGACGAGATGTCCGAAGACTTCGATCGAGACGAGCCAGATGCCGAGTGATATTTTGCTGCGCAGCCGACAGATGCAATGCCAAGCTATCACAGGAGGGAGGCTAAACGTTCCATGATCCATGGCTGAATAGAAATTGGAGGGCCGCCGGTCGGGGTTTCAAACCGGGCGGCCCTCCAGATGGTGACGGACGAGGCAAGGCCGGTTGTAGGCGAGGAAGCCATAAGCTGCCTGGATTACAAGACAAGCGGATTGGAACAGGTTCGATCCCCATCCTGCATCATCAGTAACTTCGAAGTGGTTGCCCCATCAACGGGACTGCAGCCTTCACCGGTTCAATGAACCTCGCGAAAGCCGCGTCCATGGGATCGGTAACGGAACCGCGCACTGTGCCCGCATCTGTCTGACTGGCCCCATAGGGCCTAATTGGTATTGCACCGCGCGGCATGCAAAGTTCCGCTGACCTCAGAAGGCGAATGCCGTGAGGCTTGGAGCAGGCTCCCTTGGCTTACGGATGGTACAGAGTTTTTTAGCTCCTTCCCAAAGCTCGGCGCTTCTTCTTGCGGCTTCCCGGTGCGCGATGATCAGCGCGGCGGTGAGATCTTCAGCTTTGAATTCCAGGCGCTTGGCCACTCCGTGCCCATCATCCGAAAACCTCAGCGAATAGATCTTCATCATTCTCCTCCAGGCCTAGGTTGTGTGATTTGCCGCCTGTGAATGCGCGTCTGCGTTCAATGGTTCCCGCATTCAATTTGGCGGCAGCCCGTCAACGCCGCAGACTGAGCCTGGTGCCGCCGGAGCTTCCCGTGAACGAGGGGCGGCGCAGACTAATGCGTGTCGACCTACCCCACATCGCCAAAAGTCTTCCATATTGAGCAGAGCTTGCGCTCCCCTCCCCTCCCAAATTTCCGCACGGCGGTCAGGTCTTTCCTGAGCGGCTATGGGCAGCGCCGCAGAGGGGGTGCTTGCCTCGAACGGCACCACTTTTGCAGGCACGGGGCCCTGTTCGGAAAATCTGAGCGTGTACAAAGTCATGGCAAATCCAGACTGTCTGAGTGGGGACGCAGTCAGCTGGTCGGTCGAACCGGCGCATCGATCCAGATGGTCTGCGAGGAACGCTCGTCCCGCTCGGTGAGTAGTCGTGATTGCCCGGGTTTGTACTCATCGCAGCCGTGGGCGGGCATCAATCCCAACCTCTGAGGCCGATAAAGACGGCGCCGATTGCGATGGTCCGACCTGCGCGGTTCGCCTTTGGCACCCGCAACGGCCTAACCCATGGGTGCCGCGTTTGCAGGCTCGTCAAGTTGCGGGAACGCGCGGGAGGCCCGAGCTGTTGATTGCCACTGAGATGTGACCCGGTGGGCGTATAAATTACCATTGAGAATTGACCCATGTTTCCCTCGCCTCCGGCTGCCAGTCGGAGGGTCGTGGAGTGATCGACATGGACTTACTCAGTGTGATCCGCCGGTGGCATTTCCGGCAGAAGATCTCCATTCGGGAGATCAAGAGGCGGACCGGCCTGTCCCGCAATACCATCCGCAAATATCTGCGTTCTGACGCGATTGAGCCGAGCTTCAAGGCTCCGATCCGGCCGAGCAAGCTCGACCCTTACGCCGAGAAGCTGACGGCCTGGTTGCGAGTGGAATCCAAGAAGTCCCGTAAACAAAGGCGGACTGCCAAGCAGTTGCATGCTGATCTGGTCGAGCTGGGATACGATGGCTCTTATAACCGGGTTGCCGCTTTTGCCCGACGATGGCGGACCGAGCTGCAATATGAGCAGCAGACCAGCGGGCGTGGAACATTCGTGCCCCTGGTTTTCCAGCCTGGCGAGGCGTTCCAGTTCGACTGGAGCGAGGACTATGCCGTGCTGGATGGCAAGCCCACGAAGCTGCAGGTCGCTCATACCAAACTGGCGCATAGCCGCGCCTTCATCGTCCGCGCCTATCTGCTCCAGACCCATGAGATGCTGTTCGACGCGCTGACGCAGGCGTTCCGAGTGCTGGGCGGCGTGCCCCAGCGTGGGATCTTCGATAATATGAGGACCGCTGTCGACAAGATCGGGACCGGGAAGGCGCGGCAGATCAACGCAAGATTTGCCGCCATGGCCAGCCACTATCTGTTCGAGACGGATTTCTGCAATCCGGCTTCAGGCTGGGAGAAGGGGCAAGTCGAGAAGAACGTCCAGGACGCTCGGCGCCGGTTGTGGCAACCGATGCCAAGTTTTCCGGGCTTGGCTGAGTTGAACGCCTGGCTGGAAGAGCAATGCATCACCCAATGGAGCGATATCCAGCATAGTGTCATGCCCGGCACCGTGGCCGATGTGCATGCCGAGGAAGTTTCCTGCCTGATGCCGCTGGGCCGGCCCTTCGATGGCTTTGTCGAGCAGATCAAGCGCGTGTCGCCGACCTGCCTCATCGCCTTTGACCGCAACCGCTATTCGGTACCCGCTTCCTTCGCGAACCGCCCGGTCAGCCTGCGGATCTACCCAGATCGTCTGGTCATAGCGGCCGAAGGCCAGATCGTGTGCGAACATGCCCGGCTCATCGAGCGCTCTCATCACAAGCCGGGACGCACAATCTATGACTGGCGGCATTATCTAGCGGTGATCCAGCGCAAGCCCGGCGCCTTGCGTAATGGCGCCCCCTTCCTCGAGATGCCCGAAGCCTTCCGGCAGTTACAAGGCCATCTGCTCAAGCGCTCTGGTGGCGACAGGGAGATGGTCGAGATACTTTCTCTCGTTCTGCATCACGACGAACAGGCTGTGTTGAGCGCGGTCGAGTTGGCTCTGGAGGCCGGTGTCGCCACCAAGACCCACGTTCTAAACGTGTTGCATCGTCTCATCGACGGCAAGGCGCCTCCAGCGTCGCCAATCGATGCGCCTCAGGCCCTGCGCCTAACGCAGGAGCCCGAGGCCAATGTCGTTCGCTATGACAGGCTGAGGGATATCCGCCATGCGTCATGACCCCGCCAGTGCCGCGGTCGTCGTCATGCTGCGCAGCCTCAAGATGTTCGGCATGGCTCAGGCCGCCGACGAACTGATCGAGCAGGGCGCGCCTGCCTTCGATGCTGCCGTGCCGATGCTCGCTGGACTCCTGAAGGCAGAGATGGCCGAACGCGAGGTCAGGTCCATCGCCTATCAGATCAAGGCGGCCCGCTTCCCGGCCTACAAGGATCTGGCTGGCTTCGACTTTGCCGCCAGCGAGATCAACGAAGCCCTCGTGCGCCAGCTTCACCAAGGCGACTTCATGGAAAACGCCGACAATGTCGTGCTGATTGGCGGGCCCGGAACCGGCAAGAGCCATATCGCAACTGCACTGGGCGTCCAGGCCGTCGAGCATCACCGCAAGAAGGTCCGCTTCTTCTCCACGGTCGATCTGGTCAATGCGCTTGAGCAGGAAAAGACCATGAACCGATCCGGCCAGCTGGCAGAACGCCTGCTACGTCTCGACCTGCTAATCCTCGACGAGCTGGGTTATCTGCCCTTCAGCCCATCGGGCGGAGCCATGCTCTTCCACCTGCTCAGCAAGCTGTACGAGCGCACCAGCGTCATCATCACCACGAACCTCAGCTTCAGCGAATGGGCTGGCGTGTTCGGCGATGCCAAGATGACCACCGCGCTGCTCGATCGGCTTACCCACCACTGCCACATCCTGGAAACTGGGAACGACAGCTTCCGCTTCCGCGCCAGCACCGCTGCCCCCAAAGCCAGAAAGGAGAAGCCAGCATCTTGAACCTGCCCCTCAACGGCAGCACATAACCCACACCCACCCGGGTCAATTCTTAATGGAAACCCCGGGTCACATCTCAGTGGCAATCAACAACGGCAGCTCTGGTCGCATGAAGGGCGTCGTCGACCCGGTCCTTGCGCTCCTTGACTTCGACCTCTGTAGCGCCGCCAACGCGGATCACTGCAACACCACCCGCGAGCTTGGCCACACGCTCCTGCAGTTTCTCGCGGTCGTAATCGCTGGTGGTGGTCTCGATCTGCGCGCGGATTTGGGCGACGCGTGCATCGATGTCGGAACTCGAACCAGCGCCATCGACGACGGTCGTGTTATCCTTATCGATGATGATCTTCTTCGCACGGCCCAGCATCGAGACGGTGACAGTCTCGAGCTTGATCCCGAGATCCTCACTGACCAGATTGCCGCCAGTGAGGACGGCGATGTCCTCGAGCATCGCCTTGCGGCGATCGCCGAAGCCCGGTGCCTTGACTGCCGCGACCTTGAGGCCGCCGCGCAGCCTGTTGACCACGAGCGTCGCCAAGGCCTCGCCTTCGACGTCCTCGGCGATGATGAGCAGCGGCTTCCCCGACTGCACTACCTTCTCGAGCAGCGGGATAAGCGCTTGCAGGTTTGAGAGCTTCTTCTCGTGAATGAGGATATAGGGATCGTCGAACTCAACCTTGAGCTTCTCGGCATCGGTGACGAAGTAGGGCGAGAGATAGCCGCGGTCGAACTGCATGCCCTCGACCGTTTCGAGTTCGGTCGCAAGGCTCTTGGCCTCCTCGACGGTGATGACGCCTTCGTTGCCGACCTTCTCCATCGCCTCAGCGAGGATGCGGCCGACTTCCTCGTCGCCATTAGCTGAGATGGTTGCGACCTGCGCGATTTCACTGTTGGCGCTTACCTTCCTGGCGTGGCTTTCGAGATCCTTGACGACGGCGTTTACGGCGAGATCGATGCCGCGCTTGACGTCCATCGGGTTCATACCGGCGGCGACCGCCTTGGAGCCCTCGCGCACAATCGCCTGCGCCAGAACGGTGGCGGTGGTGGTGCCGTCACCGGCCTTGTCGTTCTGCTTGTTGGCGACCTCGCGCAGCATCTGCGCCCCCATGTTCTCGAACTTGTCCTTGAGTTCGATTTCCTTGGCGACGGTAACGCCGTCCTTGGTGATGCGCGGCGCGCCGAACGACTTCTCGATCACGACGTTGCGGCCCTTGGGCCCCAGCGTCACCTTCACTGCGTTGGCCAGCGTATCCACGCCGCGCAGCATGCGATCACGCGCATCGGACGCAAACTTTACTTCTTTGGCAGCCATTGCCAAACTCCTTTCCGGTTTTCCTTCCTGAACGGTTAGAGGGACGGCAGGCGCGCTCAGGCCGCCTGCTTCAGCTGAGCCTGGGTCTCAACAACGCCGAGGATATCACTCTCTTTCATGATGAGCAGATCCTCGTCATCGATCTTGACCTCGGTCCCCGACCATTTGCCGAACAGGATTCGGTCTCCGACCTTGACGGCCAGCTCAGCGAGCTGCCCGCTATCGTCGCGCGTGCCTGGGCCAACGGCGAGGACTTCGCCTTCTTGCGGCTTTTCCTTGGCGGTATCCGGGATGATGATGCCGCCTGAAGTCTTCTCCGCGGCTTCAATGCGGCGGACGACCACACGGTCGTGCAAGGGGCGGAAATGCATGGCAAAACCTCCAGATGCAAAACAAGATGTGATGGGCCTGTCGCTCTTCTGCGCGACAGGTGCGGGCAAATTATGAAAACCGCTTTTGGGCTTCAAGAGGGTGTCGAAAAAATTTTGGCAGTCCCGCCCGTCGAGTGCCAAAGGCGCGGATTCGAGCGGCATGCAGCCGCTGCATTGCATCTTGACGCGACTCAACGAACCAACAAAATATCTCGTGTGCGCCGTCACCGCGCACTTGATAAATCGCGACTCAAGGAAAGGAGAGACGGCCATGTCGCAGCCATTCTCGCGTTTTCTTCACCCCTTCGATGTTGCACATCGGCCGAGCCTGGAGCCGGAAGTGAAGCGTGCCATCCTCGCATCATGGGCTTCCGATCAGTCCGCGGTCCGAAACGAACCCGCCTTGCGTAAACCCCCAGGTGCGAAACGCGTCGTATCGATCGATGACATCCTTGCCGCAAAGCGCGATCTTGATCGAGGCGAGGACACGATGCGCTCGCGACAATGATGGACCGCGGCTTTCTGGCGCAGTTGGAAGGTTACGGGCTGACGACTGCGGAAATCCATTTCTACCTTCCGGATGCGCCTTCGATCCTGCAACTGTTCATCTGGCAGGAATACGATCTTGCGCCTGATTTTCCGGTGCTGTTCGACTTTCTCGACCATTGGCGGCGCGAGATCGAGGGCGCTCTCCATTCAGTCCGGATCGGCCATGACCGTCTGATCCGACCTACCGAATGGCGGCCGGTGAACCATGTCCTGCAGTTGGAATGATATTCCGTCGCGCCGGGGATGAAGCGTCGCCGCCGCCGATGCATCCCGTTCTGCAAAAAATCTTCGAGCCCCATCTTGAAGCGGAGTTCGACTACATTAGCTAGCGATTGCCGGGCGCCGCGTTCGGGCCCGGCGGGACATGGACGACGCCGGCTCTTTTTGTCACCGGCGTAGCTCATGCCCAGATCGCTCAACAGAGGATTTGGAAAAATGAGAACCAACTTTGACTTTGCGCCTTACCGGCGCTCGACCGTCGGTTTCGATCGATTGTTCAACTTGCTTGAGGCGGGTGCACGTGAAGAGGACGGATATCCGCCCTTCGATATTCTGAAGCTCGCCGAGGACAGCTACCGCATCACGCTCGCGGTAGCGGGGTTCAGGGCCGAAGATATCGAACTGGTCGCGCAGCAGAACTTGCTCACTGTCACCGGCAAGCGCGCCGAAGACGACGGCGAATGCGAGTATCTGCATCGCGGCATCGCGGCGCGCGCCTTCGAGCGGCGGTTCCAGCTTGCTGATTTCGTCGAAGCCGGAAATGCCACGTTCGAAAATGGCCTGCTTTCCGTTGATCTGAAGCGCGTCGTGCCCGAGGCGATGAAGCCGCGGCGCATCGAGATCGGACGTGGTGCCCCCCTCGCTGCCCCGCTTGGCGAGGCGAAGGATCAGGTAAGTAAAGCTGCCTGAGCCTGTCTGCTGGCTTGTCGGTGCCGCATCTCTGCCAATACCCTTCGCGCGGCGCCGGCAAGCCATACGTGATCGCTACCGTCGCTGAACGCACGAACGCCAGGGAGGCTCTGGGGCCTCGGTGTCCGAAAACGCCTGGTTTTGTCGCAGATGTGCTTAAGGAGAAGCAGTCCCGCCGATGGTGCAAATGGATTGGCAATTCTTGGGGTAAGAGCCGACCGAGCCGGCTCCGCATGCTTTTCGGACGTTTTTGGGGGCAGGGTGGAGACAAAGAGGATGAGACAGATTGATCCCTCGGACCTGACGCTCTATGCGCTGACGAGCAACGAACTCACGCGGTTCTCACGCGGCGTTGCCCTGGGGCTGCTCGAACCGCCATGTTCCGTGATCCGTCGATCCGACACCGAAATTAGCGTCCGATTTCGTTCCCACCGCGAAGCGGATCGAACGAGAAAGTACATTTCCTAGCGCTCAGATTGCTCGGCACGGGTAGCGCAAAGGGGCACGAATGGTCGCTCAGGGGGCCGCGCACCTCGATCACCCGATTTTTGGGGTGCTTGGCCGCCCCTCTAGGCCTGACGTCAGGCCTAGAGGGGCGCAATCCGTCGGCCATTGGATTTTCGGGACGCGCAGAACCGTCATTGACGGTATGCATGCGAGAGGCGTTACCTGATGCCGGGGCGTCAATGTCCAGTCGATCCTCGCCCCATGAGTATGACGCAGTTTTATGCGGTTGACGAAGACGCGGGAGTGACTTCGCGCTCGCAGTACCGCCAGCCACCTGGCTTCTCGGTAAATGAGCGCGATAAGAGGGGAGCCAAATGGCTCCCCTCGCTGGCCTCAAAGACTTTTTGCCATCAACCGCTCAAGGCGCTCTACGAATGCCCGTGGGTCGGCCGGCGCTTCGCCCTCGGAAATCCGGGCCTCGTCGAGGAGAAGAAACGAAAGGTCGCGCCGTTCATCGTCCGTGGCACTGCATTGCGCCAGCTTCCCGATCAGCATGTGCCCGGCGTTGACTTCCAAGATGGGCTTTGCGCGCTCCGGTGCGCGGCCCGCAGACGCCAGCATCTTCTCGAGCTGAAGGTCCATCGCGTTGTCGGGGGCGACAATGCAAACGGCGCTCGTGGTCAGGCGGTCCGAAACCCGAACGTCGCAGACATGGTCTGCAAGGGCATTCCTTGCAAAATCGATGAACCCCGTCACATCCTCGGCGGCCTTGGTTGGCTCGCGACCCTCGGCCAGGGGAATGAGACTGAGATCTGCCGCACCCTGCGTGACAGATTTGAAAGGCTTACCTTCGTAGTCCGCGCCCATCGAGGTCCAGAAGTTGTCGATCTGGTCGGGCAGCAGCAGCACTTCGATGCCGCGTGCCTTGAAACCCTCAAGCTGCGGCGAACCTGCGATTCGTTCGAGGTCGGTTCCGGTCGCATAGTAGATCGCCGTCTGGTTTTCCTTCAATGCAGAGACGTAATCCTTGAGCGAGCGCCACTCACCGTTCGACGTGGTGGTCTTGAAGCGAGCAAGGCCGAGCAGGGTCTCGCGCCGCGCATATTCTTCGTAGAGCCCTTCCTTCAACACGGCCCCGAAGTTTTCCCAGATCGCCGCATAGCGTTCAGGCTCGGCCTCGGCGAGCCTTTCCAGCTCGGAAAGTACGCGGTTGCTGACGCCTTTCTGAATTGCGGACAGGACGGGGCTATCCTGGATCATCTCGCGCGACATGTTGAGCGGCAGGTCGGCGGAATCGACCAGGCCGCGCACGAAGCGCAGGTAGCGCGGCAGGATCTCCGCCTCATCGGTGATAAACACGCGCCGGACGTAAAGCTTGATGCGCCCGCTACGATCGGGATCGAACAGGTCGAACGGCTTGCTCTCCGGAATGAAGGTCAGCACGGAATACTCATGCCGTCCCTCTGCTCGGTAATGAAGCGTCAGCGCGGGCTTATCGAATTGTCCCGCCACGCTGCGGTAGAAGTCGGTGTAGTCTTCCTCGCTGATTTCGGACTTTGGTTTGGCCCACAGCGCTGCGCCGTCCGAGAGCTGCCGAGCTTCCTCGTCGCCTCCAGATTCCTCGGTGAAAATGGGGACCGGGACATGGCCCGACTGGGCCTTGACGATGCGCTCGACGTTGAAGCGCTCCGCATAGGATTTGGCATCATCAAGAAGATGGAGAGTGACTTTGGTCCCACGTGCAGGTGCCTGCGCCGGATCGACGGGCGCAATAGTATAAGTGCCAAGTCCATCGGACGACCAGCTGGCTGCGCCGATTTCGCCCGCTCGTCGCGACACGACGTCCACTTTGCGCGCCACCATGAATGCAGAATAGAAACCAACGCCGAACTGACCAATTAGCTGCTGGCCTTCTCCTTTCTTGTCCGCGGAGAGCCTGTCCATGAAGGCCTTGGTCCCGGAGCGGGCTATGGTGCCGAGCGTCTCGCCCATGTCGACAGCGGTCATGCCGATGCCGTTGTCCGCCACGGTTAGCGTGCCGGCGTCCTTGTCCAGTGTGATGGTGATCTTTGGCTGCGGGTCGTCGACCAGCAGCGACGGGTCGGCGATCGCTTCATAGCGCAGTTTCTCGCACGCGTCGGCAGCATTCGAGATTAGCTCGCGCAGGAATACGTCCCGGTCCGAATAGACTGAGTGGACCATCATATGAAGCAGTTTGGAGACATCCGCCTCGAAGGCGCGGGATTCAGAGGCGATAGCGGAATCGGTCGTCATCGTATCTTTCGCTCGCATGGTTCAGATTTCCGCCAGTCAGATGGAAAGGCCGCCGGCTCACGTCAAGGCGAAGATGTTTATTGCCGCTGAGAGGTGACCCGGGGGGAGGGCGGATGAAATCTTGGACTACTATGGAGGTAGTTCATGAATTCCTACGCAGACAGGATCCGGGCGGTTGAGTTGCATCTCAAGCTTGGCAAGCGGAAATTAGTGATCGGCCCCCGCCGAGTGGTCCGGGTTATTTGTTAGTGTAAGATTGCCTCCGGCGCCATGGCCGGCCGCAGGTGGAGCGAAGCGGAACCGGAGGGCGGCCATGGCGGCGTCGCTACTTCCGGGGCCGGCGGCCGGTAGCCCAGCGAGCTGTGCGGCCTGACGGTGTTGTACAACTCGACGACAAAACACCCACGGGACCTGTGAGCGCGAGCTCCTTTACCCTTGGCATCCTTGGACCGGATGCCGGATTTACGTTCATGAAGTGATTGAGAAGAATGGCGTGGCGGTCTTTCGCTGCAGCCAGTCGGGCGGTGATTGCGACCGTTTGCTGGAGGTACCCGGTTGGATGTTCGACCGGGCGGCAAGTGGAGGCTGGCTTCTCGCCTCCGCACCCCAGGTTTCTTTGGCTGCCATCGATGCCCTCTCAGCGTTGTTGATCGACGGCGGAGCGACATCGCAATCAGAGAAAATCGGCGCAGCATCGGACTCTCAGGACACGATTCGGGGAGATGCCGATGCCTCGCCAGCCCACAGCCTACCAGTTCGACCTGTTCCAAATTTCAAACGAAGGACAGACGGCGCCCGTGCCGCCGTGGCAGGCCTTGCCGGACGAGACACGCCGGAAGCTGAAGCAACTGATGGCGCGCTTGATCCTCGATCACGTCGCGGGAGAACCGACAAAATCACAGGAGGGCGCGGATCATGATGCATGAAAAGATCAGGCCGCATCATCTCGAGCGCAAGGCAATCCTGTATGTCAGGCAGTCATCCGCCCACCAGGTTCTACACAACCGGGAGAGCAGCGCTCTGCAATATGCCATGCGCGATCGCCTGACCTCACTGGGTTGGTCCTGCGTCGAGATCATCGATGACGATCTCGGTCGCTCGGCAGCCGGCACGGTAACACGCGCCGGCTTCGAACGGATGGTTGCCGAGGTTTGCCTTGGCAAGATTGGCGCTGTAGCCGCACGGGAGGTGTCTCGATTTGCCCGCAACAGCCGGGACTGGCAGCAGCTCATCGAGATGTGCCGCGTCATCGATACCGTTTTGATCGATCAGGAGACCGTCTACGCTCCTCGACAAGGTAACGACCGCCTCCTGCTCGGCCTGAAGGGTAGCCTCAACGAATATGAACTGGACCTGCTGCGCCAGCGCTCACTCTCGGCCCGTTACGAGAAAGCTCGGCGCGGTGAACTGGTAGTTGCCGCCCCTGTCGGTTTTGTGAAGGCTGGAGATCGGCTCGAGAAGGATCCTGACCGCCGTGTGCAGGAAGCCATCACGCTGGTATTCGATAAGGTCGTTGAACTTGGCAGCGCTCGTCAGGCCCTCATGTGGTTTCTGGAGCACGAATTGGATTTGCCTGCCAAGCGCAACGGCGGCGATACGGTCTGGCGCAGGCCAACCTATGCGACGATCCACCGAATGATCGAGAACCCGGTTTACGGCGGCGCCTATGCTTATGGTAAGACGAGCGCGACGCCTGGATTTGGCCAATCCGCCACGATCCGGCGCAATGCGAGGGAGGAATGGTTGGCACTCATTCCCGGCGTGCATGAAGGCTATGTCACTTGGGAGCGGGCCGAGGCTATTCGCAAGATGGTAAGCGACAACGCAGTCACGAGCCGCCTTCACGGCGCCCCCAAGCATGGCGATGCCCTTCTCTCCGGGCTTTTCCGTTGTCGGCGCTGCGGGCGCAAGCTCACGGTTCGCTACTCAGGGGCAAAGCACAACATTCCGCGCTACTCTTGCTGGAGAGGCCATTTGGACAATGGCGAGCCGCGATGCATCGCCTTTGGCGGGCTGCGCGTAGATGATGCAATCGAGGGAGCAATACTGCGCGTCGTCGAACCGGGGGCGATCGCGGCAGCGGCCGAAGCTGAAGCCCAGGCCTCAAGTCGTCGTGATCAGGTGCGTGACGCGCTTGGCCGTGATCTGGAAGCTGCTCGTTACGCTGCCAATCGAGCCTTCAAGCAATTTGATGCTGCAGACCCTGAGAACCGGCTTGTTGCAGCGGAACTTGAGGGGCGTTGGAATCGTGCTCTTGAACTGGTGGGTGAAATTGAAGCCAAAATCAGCGCGCACGATAGGACGGCACCGAAACCGTCACTGCTGATGCAAACCGGCATCGCTTCACTCGCCCAGGATCTACGTACGGTTTGGGCGGCTCCCACGACAGATGCCCGGCTCAAGAAGCGCATCGTGCGCACCGTCATTCAGGAAGTCGTCGCGGATATCGACGACTCGACTTCCGAGATCGTCCTGATGGTTCATTGGATTGGTGGCATCCATACCGAAATGCGCCTGCCGAAGCGACGGCGAGGCCAACGCAACAGCACTTCTGGCGACATTGTCGCGGCCATCCGGCAACTCGTGTTGATTGCCAGCGACGATCTGATTGCCGGGGTACTCAACCGCAATGGATTATTGACCGGTCATGGCAATCGCTGGACCAGGGAGCGCGTTACAGCGCACAGGTCACATCACAAGATCCCGGTCTTCCGGCCCGCAGCGGATGGAAACGAGCCATGGCTCAACCTGAACAAAGCCGCACGGTTCATCGGTGTTGCCCCGAAGACATTGCGCCTCGCTGCTGAGGCTGGGGAAATCAAGGGCCAGCACCCATTGCCTGACGGTCCCTGGATATTCAGCCGGTCAGATCTTGCAGAACCTGAAGTCCAAAACCTTCTCTGTCGGGCGCGGCAGAACCCCAGACACCCCGCGGGATCGCATCCCGATCAGAATTCCTTATTCCCTACAACAACATAGACAGATGGGTGTTATGAAACAGGATTGTAATCCTCTGCCCAGGCGGAGATCACCACCCGGGCATGGTCCAAGCTCAGGAACAGGGTCTCGTTGAGCAGTTCGTCGCGCATGCGACCGTTGAAGCTCTCGACGTAGCCATTTTGCATCGGTTTGCCCGGGGCGATATAGTGCCACTCCACGCCGATCTCCCCGCACCAGGCGAGGATGGCGTTCGAGGTTAGCTCGGTGCCGTTGTCGCTGACAATCATCCTGGGCTTGCCGCGCTCCGCGATTAGATCGGTGAGCTCGCGCACCACCCGACGCCCCGAGATCGAAGTGTCCGGCACCGCGCGCAGACACTCGCGGGTTACATCGTCTACGATGTTGAGCACCCGGAACCGGCGTCCCGTAGCCAGCTGATCATGGACGAAGTCCAGGCTCCATCGCTGGTTGGGCAGCGCCAGCACGGGAGCCGGTGCCCGTGCACCGATGGCACGTCGCCGGTTTCGCCTGCGTCGGACCGCCAGCTTCTCCTCGCTATAGAGCCGCTGCGTCTTCTTGCGGTTGATAACCACGCCCTCACGTCGCAGCAGAATGTGCAGCCGACGATAGCCAAACCGGCGGCGCTGTTGCGCAAGCTCGCGCAGCTTCGCCCGAAGGTCGGCATCATCTTCCTGCTGTGACCGGTAGCGCATGCTCTTCCGGTCTGCGCCGATAACACGGCACGCCCGCCGCTCGCTCATCCCCAGAACTGCCTGGAGGCGAGCGATCGCCTCTCGCTTGGCAGCGGGCGTTACCAATTTTTTGCGAGAAGATCCTTCAGGCCGGCGTTATCCAACATCGCCTCCGCCAGCAGTCGCTTCAGCTTGGCGTTCTCGTCCTCGAGCGACCGTAACCGCTTGGTCTCCGAGACCTCCAGACCGCCATACTTGGCCTTCCAGTTGTAGATCGTCGCTTCCGATACCCCATGGCGACGCGCTAGGTCGGCAGTCTTCGCGCCAGCCTCCTGCTCCTTCAGCACGCCGATGATCTGCTCTTCTGTGAACCTTGCTCGCTTCATTCGTCCGTCCTTCCATCGGGCCAGACTCTAATCAAGCTTGGAGGAAAATCCGGGGGTCACGTCACTCCGGGCGAGCTCAAGAGTCGATGCACTTGGCTCGTATTGTCAAATGATCGGTCGTTCGCCCATGCTTCAAGTTCGGAGAAGGTATAGACGACACGCCGTCCGAATTTCCGATAGGGTGGGCCGCCACCGACAACCCGCAGCTTTTCAAGCGTGCGCGGTGAAAGGCGTAGATACTCGGCGGCCTCGGAATTTGTCAGATGCACGTTGGCTGGTTTCGTCATAGTTCAAGAGCCTTCTTCCGCGTAACAGGATCAACCGATAAGCTGTCACCGGACAGGCACTTGGGAAATATACGTTCGAGTGCACCAAGCCGCCTTTCCGATGCAGTCAGCTCGACAAGATCGGGATTTTGGTGTGTCCAGGCGAGCAAATGCCTAGGCGAGCCCAAAACTCGTGCCAGCGCGATGCAGGGCATGGAATTCATGGACGAGGGGTGGAAAGAGTTTGGTCATCTCTCCAGAGCCGGCGATTGCGGGACGGCCTGAGCCAGCGATGAGCGCCAAATGCAGGTGCCTTGGTCCTTTGCGCAAGACCACGCCTGGGTTTTCTTTCGCATGGCTCTTATTTGGCTCCTAGCCAAACTGCGGCCGAGATTGTGCGCGTCGCACGTTCGGAAAAAATGGCGGAAAAGTACCGAAAAATCGCCTTGCCGCATCGGTTGAACGGTTCGGCGCAATGACACTGGTGACATACTTGGCGTAGAGCAGGATCTGGCTGGAGGGCTTCCAGGTCAGGTTCGCCAGATAGCTGAAATTGCCCTTGGAATACGTGTAGGTCGTGCCCGGTTCGCCGGCGGACGTGTCGAAGAACGTCTTGTCGTCCTGCGTGTAGCGAATGCCGCCGGTCACATCGATCTGGTCGGTCGCGTGCCAGGTCGCCTGCCCATAGCCCGCCACCTGCCGCACCTTGTAGTAGAAGCTGCGATCGAAATCGGTGATCGGCGTGCCGGGATGGGCATTGCCGGGGAAGACCTGGAAGGTATCGACCACGGGCAGCCCGAATGGATTTTCGCCCGGTGGCGTGTGCCGGTCGTAATAGAACAGGCCGGCCGTTGCCGTGATCGGCCGGGTATCGACGTTGAACTGCAATTCGTTGCTGAACTGGCGCAACTGGTTGCAGCAACGCACGGAAAGCGGTGACAGCGGCGCGAAGGCGGCGGGCGTGCCGTCCGGTCCATAGGCGATCGGTATGGTCAACGTGCCGGTGCCGTCCAGGTTGGAGGTGAAGGCGTTGCGGTCCAGCGATCGCCAGCTGGTGGTGTTCTTGATCGTCAGGTGATCGTTCGCGCGGTAGGTGCCGACGATCAGGTGAGAGATCGTCTTGGTCACGCTTTTCGTCGTCGTGTCGTTATAGGCTACGCGCCCGCGCTCGGTCTGGATATAGTCGTCCAGCGTCGGTCCGCCGAAATAGACTTGCGAGGCGACCAACTGATAGGCCGCAAGCCCGCCCGGCGTATCGGGGAAGCCCAGCAGGTAGACCGGCGGTGGCGCGAATTCCTGCCGCGACCAGTCGAACTTGTAGTCCAGCGTCAAGTCATCCAGCGGCTTCCAGCGCACCGTGGCATGGACGGCATCGGTGGTGCTTTCGCCCAACCGTTTGACCGAAGTGAGCGGGCCGACTTCGCCGGAGGTTTCATTGGTGTAGTCCAGCGTGATCTGGTCATAATTCTTGACGTTGTTACGCTTTTCATTGTGCAGGTAGCTGACGGCGGCGCTGATGCCGTGCCATTCGGGCAGGTCGATGCGAGTCTTGCTGCGGAACGATCCGAAACGCGCGTAGCTGAAATCCTGCTTCGCGGAGAGCACGCCGCGCGGGCCGGAGGTGATGTAGTTGATCGCGCCGCCGGTGGAGTTGGTGCCGAACAGCGTGCCGGCCGGGCCGCGAATGACCTCGATCCGCTCGATATCGGCAACGTCGAAGATGATGCCGCTGAGCGAGCCGAGATAGACCCCGTCGATGTAGTAGGAGATGCCGTTGTCCACCGTGGGGTTGGACGCCGCGCCGGAAACCTGCCCGCGCATCATGGTGGAGGGGATGTTGTTGCCGCCCGGTTGGGTGACGACGTAGAGGTTCGGCGCGACCGAGCGCAGATCGGCAATGTTCTCGATCCGGGCATTGGCGATCTGGTCGGACGTGATCGCGGTGACCGCGACCGGCACGCTTTGCAGGTTTTCGGACCGCTTCTGCGCGGTGACGATGATCTCCTGAATGGTGGTTACCGGTTGCGGGCCGGAAGCATCGGGGGAGGCGGGCGTGGTCTGGGCGGTTGCGGGTCCGGCGATCGTCAGCGTCGCGATCGTCAGCGCCACGGCCAGGGCCAAAGTCGAACAGCCCGTCGAACCGCCCGCGAAACGGGCGAAGTTCAGGTTCTTCATGCAAGTGCCTCCCCTAGTTTGCTTTTGATGCTTTTTGTTCTGGTGTCGTGGTCCTGTCGGGTCGCGGCCCGACGATCGTTCCGATCGTTGCCTGGTGGGATTACATTTCGGGAAATCGTGCTGCCCTGCGGCCCGCGCCTCCGCCCACCGGCCCCTTCATGAGGTAGGCAGAGGCAGCGCACGGTTCTTCGGTGATGAAGGTCCGCAAAGGCGGCCGGCCCCGCGGGAGACGGGACCGGCCTGGGAGGAGGCCGCCTTATTCGGCGGCCTGGAGAGCTGGTCTGTAGTCTGGATCGTCCTCGTTGCAGAGGCGATTGGTATCGAGCCAGAGGCCTTCCTCGGCAGGCGTCACGCCCAGTTCGCGGCGGATATCGACGATCTGCTGGTCCACACGTGCCCGCCAGTTCACCAGCATAAGCGGCATTTTCCAGTTCCGCCCCTGCTCGGCGCCGCGGAATTCGGCTTCCAGATTGACCACCATCGCTTCGGGATAGTGCAGCCCGTCCTTCAGGATCGTCTTGGCCTTCAGGTAGAAGGCGATGCGCGAGAAGAAGGCGGAGAGTTCCGGATGGAAGTAACGCGCCTTGGCATGCATGTTGGCGGTCAGCAGCGCGATTTCACCGCCGTGGTTGGGGCCGAAGCCGGTCACCATATGCTCGATATCGTGCGTCAGCGCGGTCTGCCGCAGGTAGTAGGTGAAATCGTTCACCACCTGCACTTCCTGGAAGAACAGGTCCAACTGATAGCCGGAATTCACCATGAAATCGCGGATCGCCGCGCCCAGCGTGCCGGGGGCGCAGTGTTCCAGTTCGGCGATGGTGAAATCCGCCAGCCGCTTTTCCTCCAGCCAGCGGCGGAATTCGGGCAGGCGGGCCTTCTCCATCTCGAACAGCTGGATCACGCGGGGCATGTCTTCCAGATCGTGGAAGATCTGCGCGACTTCGGGGATATAGGCGGTGTTGGGAAGATCCGGGCCGTTCCGGCGCAGCATTTCCTGCGCGATCAGCGCGCGCAGCGGCGCGTGGTTGAGATAGCGGGAGGAGCTGACCAGCACAGAGCTTTGCGTGGCGATCGCCTTGATCGCGCCGTTGAAATAGGCGCGGTCGGCATCGCCGATCGTGGCTTCGTTCATCGGGACATCCTTTCCTGGATGGGGCGCGCTTCTCTGTTTCGGAAGCGCTGCCCCGGTTGGTGTCATCAGGTCATTCGGCAGCTTCCGCCATGTTGCCCAGCGGCTGGATCGCGGGGGACAGGAAATGCCCCGGCTTGGCGCCGGTGTAGGCGCCGTTTTCGAACGTCGGCACGCCGTTCACCAGCGTCAGGCGCGTGGGCATGGCCTTGCGGGTGAAGCGCCAGGAATGGCCGCCGCGCCCATCCGGCACGTCATGCGCCTTTTCCATCTCGCGCCGTTCCACTTCGGCAAGATCGAACACGGCGATGTCCGCGCGCTTGCCCTCGGCGATCACGCCCCGGTCGGCGAGGTTGAAGTGGCCGGCCAGCTTGCCGGTCATCACATGGACCGCCTCCTCGATGGAAAGCGAGCCTTCCTCACGCACGTATTGGGTCAGCAGCAGCGCATTCTCGCCCCCGCCGCAGAGCATCTGCAAGTGGGCCCCGGCGTCGGAGATGTTTCCCACCGTCTTCGGGTCACGCATCAGTTCGATGGTCAGCGCCTCGTCCTTGGGGAAGGGCGCCATGTGCACGGTGGAGCGGGTGCCGTTGGCCAGAATCCACTCCGCCATCGCGTCGGATCGGTGCAGCCCGCGCTCGTCGGCATAGGCCTTGAGCGTGACGTTGACCGGGCCGGTTCCGTTCTCGCTATCGATCAGGTGCAGTGCCTGCGGGTTCTTCAGCGGCGAATGGTCCCAGGCGTTCTCGTCCCAGCTCTTGCGCGCCCGGGCGCGCCAATCCGGATCGGCCAGCAGGCGGGCCTTCTCGCCATGATCTTCCGCCATGACGATTTCGTGCCAGACATAGTCGTTGGACTGCGCGAAGATCAGCGACTTGACGATGGAAAGCACATTGGTGGGCGAAACGTGGGCGAACCCGGGCCAGATGTCGACATCCGCCTCCCGCATCGTGCGCAGGCTTTCCTGCATGGCGGGCAGGATCGCCTTCTGGAATTCCAGCGTCGGCACCGCGCCCGCGATCTGCACGCGGATCTTCCGACCGCCCAGCAGCTTGGCCAGTCGTTCCAGGTCGGCCGGGCCGGTCATCCGCATGAAGGTATCGACGATCACCTGGTAGCAGCAGTTGGGATAGCGCTCCATCACGTCGAACAGCGCGGCGAATTCCGCATCGCTGGCCTTCAGCGTAGGCACCGGGCGGTCCTGCCCGTCATGATCGTGCAGGTTGTCCGACATGCCCAGCGCGCCGGCTGCCAGCGCATCGTCCAGCAGTTCGCACATCCGTTCGATTTCCTCGGGCGTCGCCTCGCGGTCCCACGCCTCCACGCCCATCGCGGCAAGGCGGATGGCGATATGGCCGACATAGGCGGCATAGTTCAGCGGCACCGTGACGTTGCGCTCCACCGATGCGCGGTATTCGGACCATGTGTTCCAGTCCCACGGCAAGTGCTGGAGGAACGGGCCTTCGGGAATATCCTCGAAGAAGGAGAAGATGCCGATCATCTCCTTCTGCGCCGGCATATAGCGATGGAGCGGCGCGGTGGAAAAGCCGCAGTTGCCCAGGATCATCGTCGTCGCGCCATAGCCGGGCAGGGGATCGAGATCGGGCTGCCACCACATGGTGCCGTCATAGTGGGTGTGGCTTTCGATGAAACCGGGGGTGACGTAGCAGCCGGTGGCATCGACCACGCGCTCTCCGCGCGGTTCAAGGCTGGTGCCGACTTCGGCAATCGTGCCGCCGGTCACGCGCACGTCGGCTGCGAAGGCGGGGGCGCCGGTGCCGTCCACGACGGTGCCGTTCCGGATCAGGATGTCTTCCATTTTTCGGGCATCTCCCACGATGTTTCTTGTCCCGGCCCTGAAGGCCGCCGGGCGATCGTTGTCGCAGGAAGGATGATAGAATGAGGTGCCTTTTGGCCGAAGAAACGGCTTGAAAATCGTGTCATGATCTGCGCTCCTTCGTATCGAAATGCGATACGATTCCACAAGCGACGCCATGCTGGGCGTGCTGCGCCGCCACTTGCGGCAAGAGGGCTGGACGGCGCCGCGTCTGGCCGAAACGCTGGGCGTCTCCGAAGCCACCGCGAAGCGCTGGATCGTGGGCAAGGGGCTCACGCTGGACCGGCTGGAACGCATGGCCGAACTGTGTGGAACCAGCATCGCCGAACTGGCGCGAGAGGCGGAGCAGGCCCGCACCGGCCTTGCCCGCGAACTGACCTTGGCGCAGGAACGGGCGCTGTCTGCCGACGTGTTCCTCTCCACCCTGTTCATGGCGATTCTGGCGGGGGCCAGCCCGCATGAGATCGGGGAGGATTTCGCTCTGCCGCGCGCCACGCTGGACGCGGCATTGCTGAAGCTGGAGCGACTGGCCCTGATTGACCGGCTGCGTGGGGACAAAGTGCGCCCGCGCGTGGACCGGGCGCTGATCTTTCGCAAGCTGCCGCTGCGCAAGCTGTTCGAAACGCACCTGAAACAGCAGTTCATGGCGATGGATTTCGGCGCGCCCGACGCGGTCTACACCTCCGAACTGCTCAAGCTGTCCGAAGCGGGCGCGGGGCAATTGGCCGAACTGCTGGAGCGGTTGCGCCGCGACGTGCAGGCGCTGGGCGACCACGATCGGGAAACCAGCCTGCGGCCGGGCCGATGGATCACGATGCTCTGCGCGCTGCGCCCGTTCGACACCAGCGGCATTGCCGACGCGGCAGCCGGGCTGGGCTGAGGGTCTGTTTCAGGCGAGTTTGGGCCGGCGACCCAGCCAGCGCACCGCGAACCAGAGCGCCAGTACGCCGCCCGATGCGGAAAGGATCGCCAGCGCCGCCGATGCCCCGGCGTGGAGGCGGATCGGATCGAGCGCGAACTGGACCAGGAACGGTCCGCCGAAAATCGCCCCTTTCATCAGGCCGATCACGCGCCCGCGATTGCTCTCGTCCGACAGGCCGATGGCATAGACCATCAGGCTGGGCATCAGCACGCCGATCCCCACGCCTTCGATCGCCATGCCGAAGGAAACCATCGGTGCGGTGGGGGCGTAAGCCATGATCAGCAGTCCGAACCCGCTGCAGGCGGCGCCGAAGACGAAGGCCAGATCCAGCGAAATGAGCCGCCGGATCCGGCCATAGGCGAAGCCGGTCAGCACGACCGTTGCCGCGCCGGACAGCGCGGCGATCGCGCGGCCCGAACTGCTGACGATGCCCACGTCGACCAGCCGGTGCGGCAGATAGGCGGACGTTCCGGTGGCTATGCTGCCGACGATCAGCCCGAAGCCGAGGATGGAGGGCAACACGTGCAGGGGAATGCCCGTCGCCGTGGCGGAGCGTTCGCGCGTGGTGGCCGCCCGCCCGGGTATCCCGACCAGCGCCAGCAATGCGGCGATGAAGCCCACGCCGTAGATCAGGAAGGAGGACCGCCATGCCGCGTCCGCCATCTCACCGGCCACGATCGACAGCGCCATTCCCGCCAGCGCCCCGACGGAGGGGATCATGCCCGACCAGAAGTTACGTCCGGCCTCATCCCAATAGTCCCCGATCACGGAGAATGCCGCCGCCCCCATCGATCCCAGCGCGATGCCGACGACAAGGCGGCCCAGCACCGCCTGCTCCAGCGTTCCCGCGAACATCACGGCGCAACCGGCCAAGCCATAGAGGAGGGCGGATGCGACCATTACCCGGCGATGGCCCAACCGGTCTGCCAGCCAGCCGCCAAGGGGCGAGCCGATCAGCACGCCCAGGCCCAGCACGGTCAGCACCATGGTCACGGTGACGTGCCCCTGCGCGGCGCCGAATTCACGTTCGATCTGGGGCAGGATGGGGGAGAGGGTGCTGTTGGCAACGCCGCTCATCGTCGCGAAGGCGATCAGCGCTGCGCGGCCCAGGACGCCGATTGCGGGCCTTGCCGTCGAAGCGCGCCCGTTCGTTTTCATGCTTCGACCTCCGGCCGCGTTCATGCTTCGACCTCCGGTCGCCAGGCCACGCCGTTGATGTGCCCGCCGCCATCCACGAACAGGGTGTTGCCGGTGGTATAGCCACCGCCCTCGCTTGCCAGGAACACGGCAACGGGGCCGATGTCACCCTCGGCATGGCCGAAGCGGCCCACCGGCACTTGCGTCAGGATCGTTGCTGCCATGTCGGGATTGCTTTCCAAATAGGCGCGCGCATGGGGGCTGGTGGCGGAAGGGCAGATCACGTTGCAGGTGATCCCGTGCGGCCCCCATTCCACGGCGGCGGTGCGGGTCAGCGCGCGCAGCGCTTCCTTGCTGGCGTTGTAGCCGGCGGTGAACATGTGGGCGTTGACGCCGTTGAGCGAGCCGAGATTGATGACGCGGCCGAACCCTTGCGCCTTCATCACCGGAAACGCCGCGCGCATGGCGCGGAACGCGGACCAGTAGTTGAGATCGAAAGCCGCGGCCATTTCGGCATCGGTGTGGTTCTCCAGCCGGCGCGAAAAGCTGGAGCCGGCGTTGTTCACCAGCACGTCCAACCGGCCCATCCGCTCCGCCGTTTCGGTGACCATCCGATCGACCTGCTCGGGCCGGGTCACGTCGATCTGAAGGGCAATGGCGCGCACGCCGTGGGTCTGGCGCAGCCATTCGGCCTCACGCTCGGCCTCGTCCAGCCGGCGCTGCGCGATCGCGATATCGGCGCCGGCAGCGGCGAGTGCACGGGCAATCCCTTGCCCCACGCCCTGTCCGCCGCCGGTGATAAGCGCGACACGGCTCGAAAGCTGGCGGACATTTGCGGCCATGTGGTCATCCTTCATCGCTTCCGCCCCATTTCACCGGCATGAGCGCCTTGCCGCTTCGGGAAGGCTAGCCAAGCTGCGCATTTTCCATGGCAATCACCGCCGGATCGCCGGCATGCAGGAACCACAGGGCATCGCGCCGGACGATGCGCCAGCCGTGATCGCCCCTCTGCCAGCGGTCGACATATTCGCCGGTGGAATCGAATATGCCGCCCACGGGATCGTCGCACCGTTGGTGGCGGGCCTGCACATAGGCGCGGCTGGTGGCATCATCCCCGTCCACATCGACGATCACGCTGCCGATCAGGTGTTGGGTGGGGCCGCACCGGTCCAGATAGCGGCGCATGTTCCGTTCCAGCGCATCGATGCCGGCTTCCTCGCCCAGACCGTAGTTGAACGTGAGTTCCCGTGCGAAGACATCCGGAAGATCGGCCCAGCTTTTCCGGTCAAGGATGCGTGCGAACTGGCCCAGCCCTCTGGTGATCTGCCGCTCGTCGAGAAGAACCTGCATGTCGCTCATCGCTGCATCCCCGTTTTGGTGTCAGTGTATCGCTATCAGTCCACCAGTGCCGGATAATCGGTGTAGCCGCGCCGGTCGTCGCCCATGCCAGTGTAGAACGTGGCGCGGTCCGCCTTGGCGAGCGGGGCACCGGTGCGTAGGCGATGGGCAAGATCGGGGTTGGCGATGTAGGCGAAGCCGAACGAGACGGCATCGGCCTTGCCATCGGCCAGCACGGCCCGCGCCTTTTCGGGTGTGAGCGCGCAGTTCTCGATCACCGGCCCGGACCAGTGCGCGCGGACCAGGTCCAGCGCGTCGAAACCGGCATTGGGGATGTGGATCAGATGGCAGTAGGCCAGGCCCAGCGGGTCGATGGCGTCCAGCAGGGTGGCATAGGTTTCCGACGGATCGGCATCGGCCATGCCGTTGAAGGTGACGCCGGGGCAAATGCGCAGGCCCACGCGGTCCGCACCGATCGCCTTGGCCAGCGATTCCAGCGCCTCCACCACGAAGCGCACTCGGTTCTGCACCGAACCGCCGTAGCGGTCGGTCCGCTGATTGCTGTTGGAAGAGAGGAACTGCATCGGCAGGTAGCCGCTGGCGCAGTGGAGTTCCACGCCATCGATCCCGGCCGCGCGGGCATTGTGCGCGGCGGCTACGTATTCGGCGATGACCCCGGCGATCTCGTTAGTTTCGAGCGCGCGCGGCATTTCGGTGGGCATTGGCACGCCATCGGGGCCGGGGATCGGATCGGCGCAGGGCAGCGCCGATGGCGCGACGGTTTCGGCATCGGCGGCCTTGTTGGCCCGCACGGAAGCGCGGCCCACGTGCATCAGTTGCACGACGATGCGGCCGCCTTCGCCATGGACCGCATCGGCCACCTTGCGCCAGCCTTCGATTTGCGCGGGCGAATGGATGCCCGGTGTACGCCAGTATCCCTTCCCGGCGGGCGATGGCTGGGTGCCTTCGGTGACGATCAGCCCGGCGGAGGCACGCTGGCGGTAGTATTCGACCATCAGGTCGGTCGGCTCGTCCTCGGGGCCGGCGCGATCCCGCGTCATCGGTGCCATGACCACGCGGTTGCGCAGTTCGATTGCGCCAAGGCGGACGGGGGTGAAAAGCGGATCCATCGGCAGGTTTAACTCCGCACGCGTGGACGGGGCAGCGGGGCGCCGCGTCGCATCGTTTCGATGAATTTTTCCAGCGGCGCGGGGGCGTCTACCGGGCCATCGTGCGCCATGCCGTGGCGATCCCAATAGGTCTTCCAGCTGGGGAACAGGTCGTGGAAGCTGCCTTCGTAGGGCGGCTCGCCGGGCCAGCGCATCTTGCGTTCGCCGATCGGCGGACGGTTCAGGTCGCTGGCGTACCAGTAGAGCGGCAGGCGGCGGCGGAAATACCAGCGGCCGTCGATCCGCTCGTACCGGTCGAAATACATCATCTGCATGACCACCCAGTCGCCGCCGGCCTCATGCTCGTTCTTGGAATAGACCACGCCTTGCGCATTGTCGGCATCGTCGAAGTCGATCACATGGCCGCCGATGTGGTGCGAGGTGCCGGTGAACTGGCGCGAATGCGTTTCATCGAACCAGTCGCGCAGCGCCTTGCGGCCGGACTGGCCGCCGCCGACCTTCACGTCCGCCGGAAACAGGTTTACCCAGGCATCGCTGTCGCGCATGTCCAGGGCGAGGGCGTACTTGGCGGGAAGCTGGCGGATGGCGTCGAGCGATTCCAGACGGTCTATCCGCGCAAGCAGGGCATCGTTTTCAGGCATTGGGTTCTCTTGCAAAGGGGTGAGTTCAGGCAGCCAGCGGGGCCAGCCGGCCCAGGCAGCCATTGGCCCAGCCCAGGATATCCTCGCCCCCGGTGGAGACGAGTTCGTGGACATCGCCGATCAGCAGGTCATGCGTGCCGTAGGCCACCCGCTCGCGGATGCGGCAGAAGATGTTGGCGGGCGCGCCCTCGATGAACCAGACGCGGCCCCGGCGTTGCCATTCGGGCTGGGTGAAGCGCAGCGCGCGCGCTTCCGGCCGGGCAAAAGGCTCCATGTGGCCGTGGCGTTCGCTGTCCAGCAGGTTGATGCAGAACTCGCCGCTACGCACCAGCGCGTCATGGCTGGACCCCGAACGGTTGACCGCGATGGCCATCGAACAGGGCTCCAGCGAGACTGGCATGATCGCCGACATCGCCAGGCCGACCGGCTCGCCCGTCTCGGGATCGAAGCTGGTGACCACGCCCACCGGCGCCGGCAGGTGCCGCAGCACACGCTTCAGGCGCGCATCCAGCGCAGGTGCTTCCAAGGTACGGTCAGGTGCCGCTTGGGTCTCGCTCATATGCCTGCTCCCGTAGGCCATCGGGAGCTGCGCAAGCGAGTGCGACTCAACGATGACGCTTTAGATTTGCGTCATCGTATATCCATTGAATTACGCAAATGCAAACAAGATTGGGCTGGATTTGGCGAAAACGCGAAATCCGGCGTCAATCCTCGTCGGCAACATGCTCCGGCGGGGTGATCTTGGCCATGCGCGCCTCGTACTTCACGGTGCTGACCGCGATCGAGGTTTCGACATGGTGCACGCCGTCGATCATCAGCACGAGTTCGGAGGCGATGTGCTGCAGCGTCTCCAATTCGTCGAACAGGCAGAGCGCGGCGATGTTGAACTGGCCCATCGTCACCAGCACGGCGTTGACTTCGGGCAGCGCGCCGATGGCTTCCGCCACTTCGCGCACGCGGTGCACGTCGGCTTGCACGTTGATGAAGGCCAGGCGCGATTTCTTGCCCATTTCGAAGCCGGTGATCGCGGTGAAGGCGATCAGGCCGTCCTGCTGCAGCCGCTTGATACGGCCGCGCACGGTGCCTTCGGTAACGCCCAGTTCCGCCGCGATCTTGCGGTTGGAAACGCGCGCGTCACGCGCAAGCAGGTCGATCAGCTGATGGTCGAGTGCGTCGAGCACGGGGGAGGACATTGTTCAGCGATCCCTTGCTTCGATCGGCGCGACGTCGAACTGGTACTTGATGATATCGACGACCACGGCGGGCGTCAGTGAGCGGATGCCGCGTACGGTGGAAAGATCGTCGAGCAGGAAGCCGGACAGATCCTCGAACCCCTGCAGCGCCACCAGCATGTCGATGTCGTACCGGCCGGTGACCAGATGCACGGCGAAGACTTCCGGCAGCGCGGCCAGATCGTGCGCCACGTCGTTCACCGGGCGGCCGTCCACTTCCACCGCGATCTTCAGCAGGACGTTGTAGCCATGCGCGGAGAAGTCCGAAACGGCGACTACGCGCAACTGGTTGGCGTCTTCCAGCCGCTTGATGCGGGTGGAAACGGTGGTGGCGGTCAGCCCCAGCGTCTCGGCAATCTGCTGGTTGTTGGCGCGGCCGTTGAGGCGCAGCAACTCGACGATCTTGGCGTCGGTCGCATCGAACTGGAACGTCTGCGTCATGTCTTCCGGCAACCTGCTTCCCGAACGGAGCGTGGAACGAGCGGCCGGTTTGCGCATGGAGCGCTTGCTCGTCAACCTCATAGTGACCGCTGGAAATGTGCGGCAGGGCCGAAAATCGAAGCGCCAAAGCCGCTTACTTGTGGCAGTGATGGCGCGTATGCGTAGAATTCAAATCGCGTATCTACGCGGCGTAAATCGGCCGTTTCCATCGTTCGCCCCCTTTCCGTTGATCGCCTGTGCCCGGCCTCAGGCCGGTTGCGGATGGTGGGCCGCTGCGATTTCCCGCACCGCTTCGGCCGCGCCACGCATCGCCCCCTCGATGTAGCCGACGCCGTTGGCATCGCCCACGACATGGACGGTGAAGCCCGCCGCCTCGATAGCATGCGCCAGCGACAGATCGCCTTCCGCTCCGCGCGCGACGATCACGTTGTCCGCTGCAATGCCCTGCACCTGGCCTTCGCGGTCGGTGAAAGTCACTGTGTCGGGGCCGATGGCGATATCTGTCGCGCCGCCGTGCAGGCCGACGTGATGCTCGGCCAGTTCGGCCAGAATGCGCATCCGCCGTACCAGCATCAATCCGCGGCCCAGCCGTGGGCCTTCCTCGATCACATGGACGGTACGGCCGCGTTCGCTGAGGAATTCGGCCAGTTCCAGCCCGACCAGTTCACCGCCGACGATGACGATGCGGTCGCCCAGCGGCATCCACGTATGCGTGGCCTTGCGCACTAGTGCGAGGTTGGCGGTGGCCCCTGTCGCGGCGCCGACCTTGGTGGCAAGGCGGGTGAACAGGCCCGTCTTGCGCTTCAATTCGTCCGAGCTTTCGCCCAGCATCATCCGGCGCATGTCGTCGCCGGAGAAGACATGCGGCAGATCGCCCCCGGGGATCGGCGGCATTGCGCGCACCGCGCCGGTGGCGACGATCACGTCCTTCACCCCCAGTTCGCGCAACAATTCGGGCGTGGCCACCGTCGACAGCCTTACATCCACGCCGGCCTCTCGCACTTCGCGGCGCAGCCAGTCCAGAATGCGCTCGTTGGGTTCGTAGGCCAGACTGGCGAAGCGCAGGGTGCCGCCCAGCCGGTCCGATTTCTCGATCAGCGTCACCTTGTGGCCCAGCGCCGCCAGCCGCCGCGCCGATTCCATGCCGCCGGGGCCACCGCCGACCACCGCGATGGGGCGCGGCGACCCGGCTTCCGGTTCACCCTGATACTCGCGGCCCAGCGCGGGATTGACCGCGCAGCGCACGGCTTCGCCCATGTAGATCGCGCTGATGCAGGTGTAGCAATAGATGCAGGGGCGCACGGTTTCTTCCGCGCCTTCGGTCAGCTTGCGCGGCAGGTGCGGGTCGGCCAGCAGCTTGCGCCCCATGGCGACGACGTCCAGTTCGCCGCGCCCGATCGCCCGGTCCGCCACGTCGGGCCCTACCCGGCCCGAACCGAGTACCGGAACCGATACCACCTCACGAATGGCGGCCACGGATTCCAGGTTCCAGCCGGGCGTCTGCGGCGTGTGCGATTCCGAATGGAGCTTGCCCTGATCGGTGTCGTGATAGGCGGTGACGGTGATCGCATCCGCCCCGGCGGCCTCCACCAGCTTGGCCAGATCGCGTGCAAGGTCGATGGTGATGCCGCCCGGCTTGCCGACATCGCGCGAATCGATCTTGATCCACACCGGGAAATCGGGCCCGACTTCGGCGCGCACCGCCTTCAGCACGTCCAGCGCCAGCCGCGCGCGGTTTTCCAGCGGGCCGCCGTAAGCGTCCGTGCGCGTGTTGGTAAAGGGCGAGATGAAGGAGGAGAGCAGATAGCCGTGCCCGGCGTGGATCTCCACACCGTCGAAGCCGGCCTCTTTCGCGCGGCGGGCGCCCGCGGCGAACTGGCTGACGGCAAGGTCGATGTCCGCCTGTTCCAACGGCTTGATCGCGGGCGGCTTCATCCCGGCCAGCGGGGCCAGTTCCTCCATCAGGAAGTATTCGGTGAAATTGCCCTTCGGCGGCTTGGGATAGGCCGGCGCCCAGAGCGGATGGCCCCAGCGCGCGTGGCTGTAATTGGCGACGAGGCCGCCGTGGTGAAGCTGCGCGGCGATCTTCGCGCCGTGTGCGTGGACGCGGTCGGTCAACTGGCGCAGGCCGGGAATGAAGCGGTCTTCCGAAATCGCCGTTTGGCCCATCGACACCGCGCCCACCGGCCAGGCGACGCCCGCCACGCCCGAGATGATCAGCCCGGCGCCGCCGCGCGCCTGTTCCTCATGATAGGCGATCAGCCGTTCGCCCACGGTGCCGTCGTCTTCGGACAGACTCACCCCCATGGCGGTGACGGCGATGCGGTTGCGAATCTCCATCGCACCGATCCGAAGCGGGGAAAGCAGATGCGGATAGGTATTGGATGTCATGCGGCTGGCTCTCTTATTCCCCGGGGCGCGGTTGGGCGGCGGAAAAGCGGCAGACCGGCGATTGGCAGGGCCATAACCCCGTGCAATATCGCATTTTGCCTCTCCCATCGCCTTTTGGCTTGTCATTGCGCAAATTATTGGCGATGATTTTACGATAATCAAGGCAAACTTGGTTCATGGCTTGGCGATATGCGTCGTAGCGATGGAACCGGGGGCGATGAACCAGGCGGAGAGATGATGGCGGATCGGCTCGCAGGCAAGAGGCTTGTGGTGATCGGCGCGGGCACCGGAATCGGTGCTGCGACCGTTGAGCGTCTCTGCGCCGAGGGTGCGCGTGTCGCCGTTCTGGACATCAACCTGCCTGCGGCGCAGGCAGTCGCCACGCGCATGGCCGCTAATGGGCATGAGGCTTTCGCGCTGGCGGTGGACATTGTGGACGAGGCATCGGTCAATGGCGCGATAGCCGCAGCGGCGGAGCGGCTGGGCGGGTTGGACGGTGCCCATGTCAACGCCGCCGACTTACGCGCTATCTTTGCGGACAGCGATGCGCTGGCGCTGGATCTGGCCGTGTTCGACCGGACGATCGCGGTGAACTTGCGCGGCCATCTGCTGTGCACGCGGGCGATGCTGCCGCACCTGCTTGCGGCGGGCGGCGGAGCGATCGTCTATACCAGCTCCGGCGCGGGTGACAGCGGAGAGCCGGAACGGCCCAGCTACGCCGCGTCGAAAAGCGGCCTCAATGCGCTGATGCGGCACGTCGCGTCGCGCTGGGGGAAGGAGGGGGTGACGGCCAACTGCATCGCCCCCGGCTTCGTGATGACGCCGGAGATGATCGCGGGCGGGCAGGTGCCCCCCGAATGGGCCGATCTTTGCCTGGCGCAGACCCGATCGACGCGACTGGGCAAGGCGGAGGATATTGCCGGGGTGGCGGCCATGCTGCTGTCCGAAGACGGGCGCTGGATCAACGGGCAAGTCGTCCACGTCAATGGCGGCGCTCTGCTGAATTGAAATCGTAGAACAGAGAATTGGCCGGGCCTGCATGCTGACCACTGGCGGGACCGGCCACCGAATGGAGAGAGGAAGACTATGGCACAGGACAAGCAGACGACGCGCAAGTTGCGGTACGCGATCGTCGGCGCAGGCATGGCGGGGCTGCTCGCCGGGGTGAAGCTGCGGCAGAACGGAGAGGAGTTCACGCTCTTCGAAAAGGCCGACAAGCTGGGCGGCACCTGGCGCGAAAACCGATATCCGGGCCTCACCTGCGACGTGCCGGCCCATGCCTATACCTATTCGTTCGAACCCTATCCGGAGTGGAAGGCCTATTACGCCGCCGGTCCCGAAATTCAGGCCTATTTCGAAATGGTGGCGGACAAGTACGACGTGCGCCGCTCCATACGCTTCGGTTGCGAAGTGGCGGGGCTGGTCTGGGATGAAGCCGCCAGCGAATGGACGGTGACGCTGGCCAATGGCGAGAGCCACCGCTTCGACGTGGTGATCGCTGCCTCCGGCGTGCTGCACCATCCCAAGACGCCGCCGATCGAGGGACTGGATACCTTCGCCGGCCATGCCTTCCACACGGCGCGCTGGGATGACGATGCCCCGATCGACGGTGCCCGCGTGGGCCTGATCGGCTGCGGATCGACCGGCGTGCAGATACTGACCGCGATCAACAAGCGCGTGGAGAAGCTGGTGCATTTCCAGCGCTCTCCGCAGTGGATCATGCCGGTGCCGCAGTTCCCCTATACCGACGAGGACCGCGCTGCCTTCCGCGCCGATCCCGCACTGATGGACGCGATCCGCTATCACGAGGACTATATCGGCGCGATCCGGCGCTTCACCGATGGCATTACCGACATCGATGGTCCGGAGATGGCGGAGATTGAGGAGATCTGCCGCGTCAATCTGGAGAACTCGATCCGTGATCCGGAACTGCGCGAGAAGCTGCGCCCCGATTACCGCGCGGCCTGCAAGCGGCTGATCTATTCGTGGTGCTTCTATGAGGAAGTGCAGAACCCCTCCGTCTACGTCGAAACCGGGCGTATCGCGCGGGTGGAGCCGGAAGGCGTGCGCATGGTGGACGGCATGTTCCACCCGCTGGACACGCTGATCCTGGCCACCGGGTTCCATGCCGATCGCTTCATTCGCCCGGCAACGGTGACGGGCGAGGGCGGCCGTTCGCTGGACGAGGCCTGGGCCACGCGGCCCACCGCCTATTATGCGCTCAGCGTGCCGCACTTTCCCAACCTGTTCCTGCTCAACGGGCCGACAGGGCCGGTGGGCAACTTCTCGCTGATCGACATTGCCGAACGGCAGTGGGACTATGTGGAGCAATTGCTGGACCGCTTGCGCGCCGGCGAAGTGCGGCAGATCGCACCGACGGCCGAGGCGCACGCGGACTACGAAGAACGCCGGATCGATGCAGCGAAGAAGACGATCTTCGGTTCGGGCTGCACCAGCTGGTATCTCGATGCGGAGGGCGTTCCGGCCAGCTGGCCGTGGAGCTACGACGCCTTTGCCGATGCCATGCGCGCGCCGGTATTCGCGGATTACGGGCTTTCCGGCCCGTCGTCGGCACAGGCCAATGCCGCCAGCTCCGCGCAGTTGGAGGAAGAAGCCTCCGCGTGATCCAGGCGGGAAGAAGGGATGACGGCAACCCTGCCAGGCGCATCCTTTCTTCCCACATGACAACAGGGTTTGAGGGAGAGTGTGCATGGCGCGTGACGCCGAAGTTTTCGCTGGCGGCGTGGCCGTCATCACCGGGGCCGGATCGGGCATCGGCGCGGGCCTTGCCCGGCGTGCCGGCACGCTGGGCATGACCGTGGTGGTAGCCGACATCAACCAGGCCGCCGCACAGGCGACGGTCGATGCCATCGTATCCGCCGGCGGCAAGGCCGAGGCGGTGCGGGTGGACGTTTCCAAGCCCGAGGAACTGGACCGGCTGGCCGACCACGTCTTCGCCACCCACGGCGACGTGCGGCTGCTGGTCAACAACGCCGGGATCGAGACAGTGGGCTTCACCTGGGAAATCCCCGTCGCCCGCTGGGAAGCCACGCTGGACATCAACCTCCACGGCGTGATCCACGGCGTGCGCGCCTTCGTGCCGCGTATGCTGGAAAGCGGCAAGGAAGCTTGGATCGCCAACTTGTCCTCGATCGGCGGCTTTTCGGTCATGCCGGCGCAAACGGCCTATATCGTCACCAAACATGCGGTGCAGGCCTTCAGCGAGTGCCTCTATCTGGAAATGCAGCTGAAGCAGGCGCCGATCCACGTCTCCTCGATCATTCCGGGCATGCTCAAGACCAATATCTTCAATGCCGAAGCCGGCGCGGGCGAGCCCGAGGCGGCCGCCAGCCATCGCCGCAAGATGGCGGAGATGATGAACGCCTACGGCATGGATCTGGACGAAGGCTGCCGCCTGTTCCTGGAACAGATCGCGGAGAACAAGTTCTGGGTCCACAGTCAGCCCGAGATGAGCCGGCAGGTACTGGAAGGACGAATGGCCTTCTTCCAGAACGAGACACCGCCGTTCATGCCGGACATCGCGCACGAGATCGCCGCGGACTGATCCCGTCGCAAGCCTAATGAAGCAACCAGATAAATTCGGAGAGACGCGAATGCCCATCAGCCTGGAAGAGATCGCCGCGCGCCTTGCCGCGCTGGAGGACAAGGAGGCGATCCGTGCGCTCAAGGCCCGTTATTTGCGCGCCTGCGATCTCAAGGAGCCGGAGGTGGTGCGGGACTGTTTTCTGCCCACCGGCGCGCGCATCGCCTATGAAGGGTTCCCCGAATTTGCCGATCGCGATGCCTTCGTAGAGGTGTTCAGCCAGATGGCGTGCCAGCCCGGCGTGCATGATATCCACCACGCCACCAACTGGGAGATCGACCTTGTCGGCCCGGACGAGGCGCGCGGGCTCTGGTCGCTCAATTTCCGCACGATCCTGATGAGCGCGCAGCGCGTTACCCGCCTCGCCGTGGAATATGAGGACGTTTACCGCCGCCATCAGGGCCGCTGGTTCATCGCCGAAACGGTGAGCCGGGTGACGTCGATGATTACCGAGGAAATCGGCAAGGACGGCGCGCTGCGCGTCATCGCCTGCGGCGAAGTGCCAGTGGCTGCCTGAGGCGCCGCCTGATAGAGATTTGAGAGAGGATACGGGAATGATCGATTACGGATTGGCCGGCAAGGTCGCGCTGGTCACCGGTGCAAGCGGCGGCATCGGCCGGGCCGCCGCGCTGGCCTTCGCCCGCTCTGGCGCGAGTGTGCTGGTCAGCGACGTCAACGAGGAAGGCGGGCGCGAAACCGTCTCGCTGATCGAGAAGGCCGGCGGCAAGGCGGCGTGGCAGCGCTGCGACGTGAGCAAGGGAGACGAGGTGAAGGCGATGGTGGCCGCCGCAGTCTCCGCATTCGGCCGCCTCGACTATGCGTTCAACAACGCCGGGATCAACTCCATCACCGCCAACGAATATGAGGACGAGGTCTGGGCGCGCAGCGTGGGCATCAACCTGACGGGCGTGATGCTGTGCATGCGTGAGGAAGCGGAAGTGATGCTGGCGCAGGGTGGTGGCGCGATCGTCAACACGGCGTCGATCAACGGTATGGTCGGCAATCCCAGCCAGCCTGGCTACACCGCCACCAAGCACGGCGTCATCGGCCTGACCCGCCACGGCGCGTTGCGCTGGGCCAAGGCCGGCATCCGCGTCAACGCCGTGTGCCCCGGTGTGATCGAAACGCCGATGACTGCGCCGCTGGTCGCCGATCCGCAAATGAAGCAGGTGATCGAGGGGATGACCCCGATGGGCCGCATGGGCAAGGCGGAAGAGATTGCCGAGGCCGTCGTCTGGCTCTGCTCCGACGCGTCGGCATTCGTCACCGGCCATCCGATGGTGATCGATGGCGGTGCGACCGCCATCTGATCGATACCATGCTCGCCTGAGCGATCAGGCGAGCGCTTCGCGCAATCCCCTCCCGGCGCGCTCCATCCATGGCAGCGCGCCGGGCACCGCCTGAAACATCGACAGGAAGCCGTGGATCATCCCCGGCGCCACCGCGCTATCGACCGTCACGCCCGCTTCGCCCAGCCGCGCGGCATAGGCCATGCCTTCGTCGCGCAGCGGATCGTGCTCGGCCGTGATCACTGTGGCAGAGGGCAGCCCGGCAAGATCGGCCGTGCCCAGCACGCTGGCGAGCGGGACATGCCCGGTCGTGCCGCTGCCCAGGTAGTGCTGCCAGAACCAGCGCATGGCATCGGTGGAGAGAAAATAGCTGCCATCGCCATTCTCTTCGTAGGAGCCGTGGCCCAAGCTGTTGCAGGTGACCGGATAGGCCAGCGTCTGATGGCGCAGTGCGGGGCCGCCCTCGTCACGCGCGCGGATCGCCACGGCAGCGGCAAGATTGCCCCCGGCGCTGTCGCCCGCCACGGCCAGTCGCGTGGCATCGACACCCAGCGTTTCGCCATGGGCCGCAGCCCAGACCAGCGCGTCGTAGCAATCGTCGAGCGGTGTGGGAAAGGGGTGCTCCGGAGCGAGGCGATAGCCCACCGACAGCACCGCCGCGCCACTTTCGCGCGCCAGTTGGCGGCAAGTGGCGTCATGCGTATCCAGCGTACCGATCACCCAGCCGCCGCCATGGTAGAACACCACCAGCGGCGGCGTTTCATGCGCATTTTCCGGCACGTAGAGCCGGGCGGGAATGTCGCGGCCGGGCAGGGGCAGCACCAGATCCTGCACCCGTGCCACTTCGGGCGGCGGCGCGAAGGCCATCGGCTGATCGTTGATCGCGCGCAGCGCTTCGGGCGTGATCGTGGCGTAATCGACTTGCGGGGCAGCGGAGAACATGTCCAGCAGCGCCTTGATATGGGGATCGAGCATCCTCGGTGCGTTCCTCTCCTTGACCGGCGGGCGCGTTCGCCTCGCCGGTTGTGATCGTCAGTCTGGTCTGCGGGCCGTCTGCGTCAATAGACTGCCGCCGGGTTCTTCGGCCGCGGGCTGCCGAGCATCTCGCGGTGCGAGGGGCGCTCACGCCCGCGATCGGTAACGCCCAGGGTGCGCGCCACTTCGGCCACGATCAGCGTCTGGCCGGACAGGTCTTCCCGATCCGGGGCGTGCTGGATCGCTTCCAGCACATGCGCGGAAAATTCCGGGTTTTCCGCCATTTCCGCGAAAGCTTCATACTGTTCGGGATTGGTGCGGCGGGCAATCTCGGCCCGTTCGGTGACTTGCGGGCCAAGCCAGAGCGAGATGGCGATCACGCCGGTGCCGCGCAGATCGTGCTCCATGTCGTGCGCCAGCTTGTCGAGACCGGCCTTCTGCGCGCCATAGGCGGGGCCGTGCATATAGCAGGAGGCGCCGAAGGAAGAGGTCATGGCGATGCAGCCCGATCCCTGCGGCACCATCATCCGCGCCGCGTGCCAGCTGGCGACATAGGCGGAGCGGAGGCCGACATCGAGAATCTTCTGCGCGTCCAGCTCCTTCTCCCAGAACGGCATCTTGGCGATCAGCTGGTGATGCATGTAGGCGGCATTGTTGACGAGCACGTCCAGCCGCCCGGATTCCTGCCGGATGCGATCGAACAGCGCGGCGACTTGCGCGTCGTCGGCATGGTCGCAGACCACCGGGATGCCGGTGCCGCCCAACTCGTTCACGCGGGCGGCGGTTTCCGCCACCGTGCCCGGCAGCACCGATCCGTCCCACCCCTTGGCATCGCCGGGCACGGTTGTGCGGCCGGTGACGTAGACGGTATAGCCCATTTCGCCGAAGCCGCGCGCAATGCCCGCGCCGGCGCCCCGGCTTGCGCCGGTGACGAGCGCGACCTTTCCGTTTCCTTGCGCCATCTTCTCTCTCCCGTTGGTTCTATTCGTGTGTCAGTCCGCTCTTCAGTCAGCGAACTGGAATTGGCTGGTCGGGATCACGTCGATCCGCGAAAAGTCGATGAAGCGCGTGCAGCTGTCCATCATGATGCGGGCGTTCTCTTCGAACTTGGCGGGATCGCCCGCCGCGTCGAAGAACACTTCCGGCGCGGACATGGCCTCGGTCGGGAAGCACTCTTCCACGAAGGCATCGTAGGCCGGCGCATCTGCGGTAAGCGGGCGCACCACGATGTTCTGCACGTATTCGAAGTTCGATTGCGTTTCGATGGCGACGCGGGTGTGCTCGCCCACCCAGTGCGCGAGCGCGGCGTCGCGGCTGATGTCGCGGCGGAAGGCCAGGAATGTCGACTGGCTCCAGCCCCAGGTCCGCGCATCGGGCCGGGGCGGATGCGCCTCATTGGCGATGATGGTCGATTCGCAGACCAGCCATGCCGCAAAACGGTCGCAGTATTGCGCCAGAATCGCGTCCACCGCGCCGCGAAACCGGCTGTTGGCCGATTCCATCCAGAACTGCACCACTGCGTCCTGCTGCGGAACCTGCCAGCGCTGCACTATCTGATCGGCCGGAGTTACCGCTGCATCGCGCAAGTTCAGCCGCACGCGCTGCGCGCCGGCTGCCTGCAGCGCGGCGGGCAACCCGGCCAGCAATCGCTCGGCATAGGCGGCGCGCGTTTCGTCTTGAGGGGCCCAGAGGGCGACGACGATCTTTTCCACGAACTGCCGTCCTTCAGTCGAAATTGGCCTGCCCGCCGTCGAGCGGGATGGTGGCGCCGGTCAGATAGCCAAGGTCGGTGCCGCACAGGGCCACCAGCGCGCGGCCGATGTCTTCCTCCAGGCGGCCGATCCGGCCGAGCGGGATGGTGCGGAAGAACGCTTCGGCCTCGGCCGGATTGTGTTCCACCCAACCTTTCAGACCCGGCGATTCCGCGTGGGGCGCGATGGTCAGAACGCGCACGCCTGCACGCCCCCACTCGGCGGCGGCGGCGCGGGTGAGTGCGCGCGTGGCCTGCTTGACGGCGGCATAGGCGCCGTATCCGGTCATGTCCCAGCGGATCCCGGCAGAGGAGGCGAAATTGAAGATCGTGCCGCCGCCGCGCGCTGCCATCACCGGCTGCACACGCTTCATCAGGCGGAAGGTGGCCAGCGGGCCGGATTGGAAGCCGGCTATGAAAGCCTCATCCGTAACGTCGTCCAGCTTGCCCAGCGGCACTTGCTGTGCGTTGTTGACCAGCACGTCGATTCCGCCGAACGCGGCGCAAGTGGCCTCTACCGCCGCGTCGATCTGTTCGGCGCTGCAGACGTCGCAGGCCAGCGCCTGCGCCTCGCACCCTTCCGCGACTAGAGCCTGCGCCGCCTGCGCCACCTTGTCATACGTGCGGCCTGACAGCATCACTTTCGCGCCAGCCTGGGCCATCGCCCGCGCCACGCCCAGGCCGATCCCCTGTCCCGCGCCGGTAATCAGCGCCACTTTGCCTTTCATCTCCACCATTATGCTCTTTTACCCGAATGACTCGTAAAAAATGAAGCTTCAATTTACGCATGGAGTTGACACGAGTGCAATATCAATCGCAACATGCGTCACAAGATCCTATAAAGAGGCCGGGCTGCCGGCCGGGTGAGAGGCATGACCGGGAATTCGAACGCGCAGTGGGACGCACAGTGGGACAGGGTCGTCGACGTTGTCGTCGTCGGATCGGGTGCGGGCGGAATGCTGTCCGCACTGGTGGCGGCGCATAACCGGGCCGATGTGCTGATCGTTGAAAAGGATGCGCTGTGGGGGGGCACATCCGCCACATCGGGCGGCGGCATCTGGATTCCAGGCAGCGATCAAGCGCGCGAAGCCGGGTTCGTGGACGATCTGGACGATGCCTTCCGCTATGTGCGCGGGCTTTCGGCCGCGAATGTGCCCGATGAGAACATCCGCGCCTTTGTGGACAATGCCGCGCCGATGCTGCGCTGGGTCACCGCAAACACGCGCGTGCGCTATCAGGCGCAGCCCTATCCCGACTATCATGCGGAAAATCCGGGCGGCTCGCCCACCGGATTTCGCACCCACCTGCCGCTGGAGTTCGACGGCAAGCTGCTCGGCGCGGCGATCCGCACGCAGCGCTTTCCGTCCCCGGCGGCCAGCCTGTTCGGCTATCTCCAGTGGACGTTCGCCGAGACGTACCAACTGCTCTACCGTACCAAGGGCTGGTTCACGCACCTTGTCGCCAACATGGGCAAGTACTGGCTGGACCTGCCGTTTCGCTTCACCTCGCGCAAGGATCGCCGTCTGACGTTGGGCGGGGCGCTGACCGGTGCGCTGCGGCTGGCGCTGGACGAGGCGGGTGTGTCGGTCTGGCTGGGCTGCCCTATGTGGGAGATAGTGCGCGAGGACGGGCGCGTCACCGGCATCGTGGTGGAGCGCGGCGGCAAGCCGCTGCGGATCGGCGTTCGCAAGGGCGTGGTGCTGGCGGCGGGCGGGTTCGACAAGAACCAGCAGATGCGCGATGCCAATGCGCCGCTCTATCCGCAGGCGAAACTGTCCGGCGGCGTCACCAGCAATACCGGCGATTCCATTCGCGCGGGTGCGGCGATCGGGGCGGGCACGATGAACCTGCAATCGGCCTGGGCCGCACCGGTGTTCTACGTTCCCGGTGAGGATCGCGGCCGGCTCTGCACGATCGAGCGGGCGCTGCCCGGTTGCATCATGGTCAACCAGAAGGGCGAGCGCTATCTGAACGAAGCGGCGTCCTACCACGTCACCGGGCAGGAAATGGCGCGCCGCCAGCGCGACCATGGCGATGCCAGCCCCAGCTGGATGATCTTCGACAATCGCTATCGCCAGCAGTTCCCGATGGGCCCGCTGCTGCCGCTGGTGCCGGACTGGCTGCAATCGCGCGGAGTGCGCCAGATCCTGTGCAAGGGGCAGAGCGTGGAGGAACTGGCGGCCAAGATCGGCGTCGATCCCGCCGCGCTGGCCGGCACTGTTGCGGAATTCAATGTCCATGCGGCGGAAGGCCGCGATCCCGCCTTCCATCGTGGCGAGGCGGCCTATGACAAGATGTACGGCGACTATCGCCATGGCCCGAACCCCTGCCTGCGTCCGCTGACCGAGGGGCCGTTCTATGCCCTGCCGATCTATCCGGGGGACATCGGCACCAACGGCGGCCTGCGCACCAATGCGCGCGCGCAAGTGGTGGACGATCACGGCGCGGCCATCCCCGGCCTCTACGCGGTGGGCAACAATGCCGCCTCCGCCATGGGGGAGAGCTATCCGGGCGCCGGCGTCACCATCGGCCCGGCCATGACCTTCGGCTACATCGCCGCGCGGGACCTGACCGGCGCGAACAACTGATCGCGCCGGTCCCGGAGACCTGCTTCCTTAGAGTCTGCTTGAAAATCCGCCACCGGCCCATTCCCCACCCGACCACCCAACGATTGTACTCTAGTGGGTGATCGGGCGCGGGAGTGGGCCGGTGCCGCTAAAAAATACCCTGCCGGGCATTTTTCAAATGGCCTCCTTAAGAAAGGTAGCGGGCGCGGTATCCGGCGAAGGCTTCGCGCACCGTTGCCATGTCGACCCCGAAGCGCTCCGGCGCGTAATCGTGCGTCGGGCGCTGTTCGCGGCTGTTCCCGGCCATGAATTCGGCCAGCGCGGCTTCGTTCGGGGCAACGCCCATCCGCGCCAGGACCCGCTCCGCCTGCCCGACCGGATCGCGCGCCACGGCACGGTAATCGATATCGACGAAGCGGTGCTCGCCGATGCGGGCGCGGGCCTGTTCGAACAGGGCCATCCACTCGGCCAACCGGGCGGACCAGAACTGGCCAACCTCCCGGTCGTCCACCGTCGCCGCCAGCTTGTAGAGCGCAGCTTCCATGCTGACGTAGGAGGGCACGACTTCGGCCGGATCGCGGTGGGTCATGATCAACAAAGCCTCTGGAAAGGCGCGCGCGGCCAGTTCGGCGTAAGGCAGGTTTGACGGGCTTTTCAGGATCCACTTCGCCCCGCGCCGGGCCGGATCCTGCCATTGCAGGTACTTGAGGATGGTCTTCAGGTCCTCATGCCCGCGCGACTGGTCATAGCCATCCAGCCACCGCGCGAAGGAGGGGACGAAGCTCATGCCCTCGATCATCGTCGAAACGAACATCTGGCCAAGGATCAGGATTTCCTCGTCCGGGGCCTCGGGATCGAGGGGGTGGATCGAGACGAGTTCGGGCGATAGCTGCAGCCAGCCGTCGATCATGGCCTGCGCATAGGCGCGCCGTTCGCGTGGATCGCCCGGCGTCTCGTTCGGGAACGGCGCGAAGTTTTGCGCTTCGTACCAGCGGATCGCGGTCATTCCCGGCGCGGCGGCCAGCAGGCGGTGGAAGATCGTGCTGCCGGTGCGCGGCAGGCCCAGGATCACGCCCGCCACTTCGACCTGTTCCTCCAGGATTTCGGGCGCGCGGCGAATGTCCGCCATCATTCGCAGGCGGCTGGTCAGTCCCTTCACCACCACTTCTCGCTGCGCGGCATAGCCGGCGGGCGTCAGCCGCGCTTCGCGGTGGACCGCCTCAACATAGCGTTCCATCGGTTCCAGGAACCAGGTGTCTCCGAAATCGTCGAGCCCGGCGCGCTGCCGGGCAGCGTCCAGCAGGGCGTCGCAGGTGAACGACGCTGCCTCGTCAGTGGGGGCGATGGTGGCCATGAGTACAATCCTCTCCATTGTGCCGTGCCGTCTTCGGCCTTGGCGTTGTTTCTTATGCGGGGCCGATGTCGTCCGGCCCCCAGTATCCGCGCAGATGCGTGATCCGGTTCTGCGAGTCGAAGCTGCAGACATCGATCGAGCGAATGCGCAGGCGCGTGCTTCCTGGTGGGGTGAATTCCACATCGAAGGCCAATGCCGCTTCGCGACCGTGGGATCCGCGTGCTGGGCCGAGGGGATGGATGCGCGATTCGAACGCGACCGTATCGGCAAACCATCCGCGGATCGCCGCACCCGTCTTCGCTTCGCTACCCACTGGATCCTCGATGACCGCGTCTGGCGCAAAGAGTGCGAGAATGCCTTCCACGTCGCCCGCATTGATGCGTTCGACATAGGCATCGAGCGCGGCCCTCATGGCCGGATGATTCGGCAATCCATCTGTAAAATTTGATTCAATCATGGATTTGCGTAATACATGAGGCGATATTATCTGAAAATCGAAAATAATCGGCTCTTCGAGCGAAAGGATCATGGGATGGTGCCTGATTGGCGGGAGCATGGCGATCGCATGGCGATCATCGATCTGGTCGCACGCTACTGCCGGGGGTGCGACCGGCGCGATTTCGCGCTGGTCCGAACGCTTTATCATGACGATGCGGTGGATGATCACGGCACGATGTTTCGCGGCGGCCCCGATGCCTTCGTCACATGGCTGCCGCAGGCGATGGCGCCGTGGGAACTGACGATCCATGCGATCGCCAACAGCGTGGTCGCGATCGACGGCGACCGGGCGGAGGGTGAGCATCTCGTCCGGGCATGGCACCGCACGCATCCACCGGAGAGGAACGAATATATCGTCCACGGCCGCTACCTTGATCGGTACGAGCGGCGCGAGGGCGTCTGGAAATTCCTCCACCGCCAACTGGTCTTCGATCACGGAGAGGTTCGCGCGGTCGACGAAGCAGCAATGGCCAGACTGGGCGCGGAAGCCAGCCACGGCCGCGCCGATGGTGGCGATCCGTCGTGGGAATTCAGCATGCTGGCGGGCCTTTCACGCGCGCGCTGAGGGCGTCGGTCAGGAACGCGATCAGGGCGCTCAATCCCGGGCTGGGCGGGGCCTTGGCGCGATGCAGAAGCCACAGCGGGCAGTCATGGCGCGGGTCGGGCGGGGCCAGGCGTTCCAGATCCACCTCGGCATCTGCGGCGAAGCACCAGAGCGTTGCGCTGCCTAGTCCCGCCAGCACGGCCTGCTTCATCTGCGGCCAGGCGTTGAACGTGGTCAGGCCGGCCTTTTCCGCCGCCTCGCCGGCCGGATTGCTGGCCGTCCACTGGCTGCCGGGCAGTGCGGCGTCGAGTTCGAAACCCCAGCCCAATTGCATAGGTTGTGCCGTCCTGTCCCGCCGGGCGTAAGGAGCCTGCACCAGCGTGGCCAGTTCCACGCCCCAGAGCCGCAGCGGCGGCTTGCGCACAAGCGCGATGGCCAGATCGGCGCGGCGGTAGGTCACGGCGTCGATGGGATCCAGTTCGCCCAGCAGTTCGATGGAGACTTCGGGGTGAAGGCGGCGGAATTCTGCGAATTCGGGCAGGAACTCGCTAACGATGCCCCCGCTGCCCGCCACGCGCACCGGGCCTTGCGCCAGATGGGGCAGCGCCAGATCCCTGCGCATCTGGGCGACTTCGCGCTCCATGACCTCGGCAGCGGCCAGCAATCGCTTGCCGGCCCGGTTGGGTGCGGGCCCCAGTGGCCCTTCCTCGAACAGCGCGACACCTAGCGCCGCTTCCAGCGCGTCGACCCGGCGGCCCACTGTCGTGCGGTTGATGCCCAACTGACGCCCCGCGGCGGTGTACGAACCGGCGCGCACGGCAGCCAGAAAGACCTGAAGATCGCTCCATTCCATAACGCGTGCATATTTGCACAACCTATGTGCAGGTCAATTACCTTCGCAAATCGGCAATCGGAAGGCTAAATGGACAAGGAATGCGCCGCCGTGAGCAGGCGCAGCATAAGGAGTCGATGCAAATGGCCACTACCAGCGACTATGGCCTTGGGCCTCACGCATTTCCGCGTGGCTGGTTCATGATCGGAGCAGCGGAGGAGGCGACGCGCACGCCCGCCGCGATACGGTATTTCGGCAAGGATTTGGTGCTTTATCGCGGGGAATCGGGCACGCCCTATGTCGTCGATGCCTATTGCCCGCACATGGGCGCGCATCTGGCGAAGAACAGCACGTCCTACATTGTGCGTGACGCCGAACATGTCGAAGGCGAATCGATCCGCTGCCCGTTCCACGGCTGGCGTTACGGGCCGGACGGCGCGTGCAACCACATCCCCTATTCGGACTTCGTGCCCAAGGCGGCGAAGCTGGGCACCTACAAGGTGGTCGAACGCGCCGGCATCCTGTGGATGTGGCATGACGAGGAAGGGCTGGAGCCGGATTACGAACTGCCCCAGTTCGGCGGGCATTACGGCGAGCCGGGCTGGGTGGAATGGAAGATCGACTTCATGGGCGATCTGAACGTCCACGGTGTCGAGATCGTCGACAACATGGCGGATTACGGCCACTTCGTGCCGATCCACGGCGCCAAGGACTTCCAGTACTTCGCCAATGAGTTCCAGAACCACGTGGTCCACCAGTACTACAGCGCGGGGCACCGCACGCTGACCGCCTCTGCCGAGGATCAGCTGGTGCTGGACACCTGGTACGAAGGGCCCGGTTTCCTCCAGTCGGAAATGGCCGGCGCGTTCGATAGCTTCATCATGATCGCCAACACGCCGATCGAGGATGGCCGATCACGCGCATGGCACGGGCTGATGGTGAAAGTGCACGACGGCTCGCGCGAGATTACCGACGAGGATCGCGCCAATGCCGCCATGTATCAGGAAGGCAGCCGCCTTGCCTTCGCGCAGGACGTGGAGATCTGGGCGAACAAGCGGGCCTGCCTCAATCCCATGGCGGTGCCTGCGGACGGGCCCTATGGCAAAGTGCGCAGTTGGTATCGCCAGTTCTTCAATCCCCGCGCGAAGGCCCCGGAAATCCAGGGCCGCGTGAACGGCCTGGTGGTCACGCTGGACAAGCGACCCGGCAGCGTCGCAGCGTGAACGGGGCGGCCTGATCGGAGCGGCCTGTTCCGGCAGGCCGCTCATGCATTCCAAAACATCGAAGGGAGAGGACCCGTGGCGACATTTCCAGCGGGGTGTACGCTGCTGTTCGGCGGCAGCGGCGGAATTGGGCAGGGCGTGGCGCGGTGCTTCGCCGATGGGGGCAGCGATGTGGCCGTGGTCTATCGCAGCAAGCCCGATGTTGCGAAGACCGTTGCCGCCTATGTCCAAGGAAAGGGCCGCAAGGCCAGCGTCCATGCGGCGGACGTGACCGATGCGGCGCAAGTGCAGGATGCCGTGGCTGCCGCCATAGCCGAACATGGCCGCATTCACACCGTCATCTGGGGAGCCGGACCACTGGTCAACCAGCGCTATCTGGCGGAAACGCCGATGGCCGAATGGCGGCATGCCTTCGATGTCGAAGTGCACGGCTTCTTTGCCGCGGCGCAGGCGGTGATCCCGCATATGCGCGAGCAGGGCGGCGGCAGTTTCGTCACGCTGGGTTCCGCCGGGCATGACTGGTGGCCGGCGCGTGATGGCATGTCCGTGGCGGTGAAGGCCGCGAACGAGCAGCTGATCAAAGGGATTGCCAAGGAAGAGGGGCGCTTCGGCATCCGCGCCAATTCGGTGCTGGTGGGCGTGATCGACGCCGGGCAGCTTCACGAACTGACGCAGCAGGGCCAGTTCGATCAGGCCTGGGTGGAAGAAACGCACAAGCTGCTCTGCCTGCCGCGTTGGGGCACGGCGGAGGAAATCGGCCACGCCTGCGTCTACTTCGCCAGCAACGAGGGCGGGTACACCACCGGGCAGTCGATCTCGGTCTCCGGGGGATTCGGAGTCTGACCTCTTCCTGAAGCATCATGTTTCGATTGTCGGGGTCGGGGGTGTGCGGAATGGCATGCCTCCGGCCCTTTTCCCATGTGCTGCTGCGATGACCCGGATGGCGCGGATTTCCGCCGCTTTCGCTGCGATTTTACTTTTGACCATTTGCGGATTGAATTCCGATAATCATGCGCAATCATCACATAAAATATGATCTTGATGACGTTTTGCGTAAGTGATAGGTCTTCAGAAAGAGCAAGATCACAAGAAAAGGGAAAGGCGCCGCACGGCCCGCCTGCCGATTCCCGGCAGCGGATCATCTCGGCCATATCATGACAGGACCATACCCGCCGCGGCGTTGTCGTTTCGGCAGGCGATCGTCCTTGTGTCTTTCCCCGGACCTGCGGCCCCCGCCGCACAAGAATACAAGAACGATGTCGAGTGGAGAGGGAGACAATCGTGACCAAGAAGAAGGAACTGGCGTCCGCCACGCGGATGCGGGCGAAGCATTGCTGGCTGTCGGGCGCGGCACTGGCGGCACTGTTGCCGATGGCGGTTCAGGCGCAGGATGGCGGGCAAACCGCCCCTGATGCCGCACCGCAGGCCCATGCCGCCCCGGCGGGCATTACCGAGATCATCGTCACCGCCAACCGCCGCGCGGAACGCGGGCAGGACGTGCCGATCGCGATCACCGCAATCTCGCCCGACCGGCTGGAAAAGCAGAGCATCGCCAAGGAGCAGGACCTTCAGGCCAGCGTGCCCTCGCTGGTGGTGGGGCCCAATGGGCAGGGTTCGCGCGATTCCATGTCGTTCACCTTGCGCGGACAGGGCGCGACCTTCCAGGCGTCCCCCGGCGTCGTGGTCTACATGAACGAAGTGCCGCTGCCGGGCGCGCTGACGCTCAGCCAGCAGGGCGGGCCGGGCAATTTCCTGGATCTTGAGAGCATGCAGGTGCTGGCCGGTCCGCAGGGCACGCTGTTCGGCCGCAACACCACCGGCGGCGCGGTACTGCTGGTGCCCAAGAAGCCGGGCGAACTGCTGGGCGGCTGGATCAAGGGCGAATTCGGCAATTACGACCGCACGTATCTGGAAGGCGCGGTGAACCTGCCGATCGTCGAGGAGAAAGTGCTGCTGCGCGTGGCCGGCGCCTATCACGACCGCGACGGCTTCACCCGCGACGTCACCTTCAACAAGGATCGCGATGACGAGCATTGGTATTCGGGCCGCGTCGGCCTGACGCTGCGCCCGGTGGACGGCATCGAGAACTACACGATGGCCTACTACTCCAAGTCCAGCAACAATGGCGCCGGGCTGGTCAATCGCGGCTTCAACATCGATGCGTTGAAGAGTCGGGGCTTCTGCGCCGACGCGCCGGACACGCCCGGCCCCATCGGCGTGCCCTGCGACGTCTACCGTGCGGTGACGGCCGATGCGGAGGCGCTGGGCCCGCGCAAGACCGCATTCTCGACCGATGTGTTCCAGCGCACGGTGACCTGGGGCGTGACCAACACCACCGCGATCGACCTGTCGGACACGGTCACGCTGCGCAATATCGCCAGCTACCAGAAGTTGAAGCTGGGCTATCGCTATGACGGCGACGCCTCGATCCTGCAGCAGCACGATGCCGATCCCGGCGTGGTGCCCGCGCCGGGCGTTGTGACGATGCCGGTGCTGGGCTATCCGGTGACCTACACCAACGCCACGCTGGACAGCGAACTGCCGCGCGACAACATGCGCCAGATCACCGAAGAACTGCAGCTTCAGGGCAAGACGCTGGGCGGCCACCTGGACTGGACCGTGGGCGGGTTCTACTATGACCAGAAGCCTGACGGCCCGCAGGGTTCGCGCGCCGTCGTCTATTGCCCGGCGCTCTACACCGGCTTCTGCGAGGCAGGCTACAACACCTATGGCACCAGCACGAAGTCCAAGGCGCTCTATGCGCAGGCGACGCTGGACCTTGGGGCGCTGACGCCGGCGCTGGACAAGCTGCGCTTCACCGGCGGCTTCCGCTATACCTGGGACCATATCGACGGGTTCGCATCCCAGTACCAGCGTTCCACCACCGATCCGACCAAGGCGGTTTGCGGGTCGGACAGTTCGCTGGTCGATTTCGCGACGGCGGCGGATACCTGCCGTCTGGAAGCCTCTCTGCGGACCAAGGCGCCGTCGTGGACGGTGGGGCTGGACTACAAGATCACGCCCAGCATCCTGGTCTTCGGCAAAGTCAGCCACAGCTACAAGGCAGGCGGTTTCAACCAGTATGCCGTGTTCGAGAACACGCGCACTTTCAAGCCGGAGAAGGTGACCAGCTACGAAGCGGGCGTAAAGTCCGATTTCTTCGTGGGTGAGGTGCCGTTTCGCCTGAATACGTCCATCTATCATGTGGATTACAAGGACATCCAGCGCGCCACGGGGGACTACAACCCGGCCACCAACGCCGGCGGCGCGCGCACCAACAATGCCGATGCGCGGATCAACGGCGTGGAAGCGGAAGCATCGATGCGCCCGTTCCCCGGCCTGGAGATCGGCGGCAACTTCAGCTATACCGATGCGAAGTACACCAAGTATCAGTTTGAGACGAACACGCCGATCATGGCCTGTAACGGTTATGTTCTGCCCAAGGCCTATGGTGGTACCGGCATAGCCGACAGTTCGTGCCTCGATTTCCAGTATACCGCACCGTACATCTGGAGTGTCCACGTTTCCGCCGATCACGATCTTGGTGGCGATATGTGTACGCTGACGCTTTTCGTGAACTACTCGCACACCTCCCGCCAGTACACCGAGGCGGTGCAGCTGCCGGAAAACCAGCCGGGGGCCTATCTGGAGGCGTTCGGCCTGCTCAGCGCGTCGCTGGACTGGAAGGGCGTGGCCGGCACCAATTTCGACCTTGGCCTGTTCGGCACCAACCTGACCGACAACCTCTACCGGATCAGCAATTCGGACGTCTATCAAGACACCGGGCTGCTCTATCGCGCGACGCTCTATGGCGAGCCGCGGATGTACGGTTTGCGGCTGAAGTACCACTTCGGCGGTGAATGATGCCGGAGCGGAGCGACGCAGCCTCAGTGCTGTATCGCTCCGTCAAGGGCAGGAGGCAGGCCATGAAAAGCATCTGCGCGCTGGTGCATCGGCCGGATCGGGATCGGGCCTTTTTCCAGCGCTATTATGAACAGCATCATGCCCCGCTGGCGGCGCGGCTGTTCCCGTTCCGGGGCTATGCCCGCAATCATGTGGACATGGCGGACGGATTCGGCTGGGACACGATTTCGGAGTTCTGGGTGAACGACCCGCTGGCGCCGCAGCGCGTCATCGAGGGGCCGCACGCCGCCATGCTGCGCGCGGACGAGGATCGCTTTCTAGACCGCACGCGCCTTACCCCGGCGCGGGTGGAGGAACATGTCCTCTCTTCCGGCGATCCTGCCGATGCCGACGGGCGGCGCCTGGCGGTGCTGTTGAAAGCCACTGCCGATGCTCTCGCGTGGGGCGACCCTGCCATGGCTTGGGGGCGGGATCTGGCCCGGCGTCGCTCCGGTGTGGTTCTGGACATCCTGATCGACCGGACCAGCGGTTTTCCTGCCGACGCGGTGCTCTGGCTGGCAGGGCACGACGATCCGGGACCGCCGCCGGACGGCATCGCGGCCCGGCTGCTGAGGATGCACCGCCATGAGACGGACATGACGACCAATCACTCTGATTTCGACAATGAAGGACATGCATAATGGGAAGGCTTGAAGGCAAGGTGGCGATCGTCACCGGCGGCGCACGCGGCATGGGGGCGGCAACCTGCCGCCGCTTCGTGGCCGAAGGGGCCAAGGTGGCCATTGCCGATGTGCTGGACGAAGCCGGACGGGCGCTCGCCGCCGAATTGGGAGATGCTGCCGGGTTCTGGCATCTGGACGTGACGAGCGAGGCTGATTGGGCCGCCGTCGTGCAGGGGGTGGAGGAACGCTTCGGCCCGGTGAACGTGCTGGTCAACAATGCCGGAATCCTGCATTTCGCGGGGTTGCTGGATACCAGTCTGGCCGACTATCGCCGCGTGCTGGACGTCAATCTGGTCGGCGAATTTCTGGGCATCAAGGCGGTGGCACCGGGCATGGTGGCGCGCGGCAAAGGCGCCATCGTCAACGTATCCTCGGTGGACGGGATGAAGGGCGCGAACGGCCTTTCGGCCTATGCCTCCAGCAAGTGGGGCGTGCGCGGGCTGACCCGCGTGGCCGCCATGGAACTGGGCCACAAGGGCGTGCGCGTGAACTCCGTCCATCCCGGCGGCGTCGATACGGTGATGACCAACCACGACGGTTCGCCGCGCGACAAGGTGGACAAACGCTTCGGCAATATCCCGCTTCAGCGCGTGGGCGCGCCGGAGGAAGTGGCAGCGGCCACCGTGTTCCTTGCCAGTGACGAGGCATCCTATCTGGCGGGCGCGGAAATCGTCGTGGATGGGGGCATGATCGTCGGCGCCTATTATCAGGGAATGCCCGGCGCCCCAGGAATGGATTGACGGGGCGAATGGACTGATCGGGCGAAAGGGAAGAGAGATGGAAAAGCAGAACTTCGAACCCGCGCTGGGCGCGCCGTCCAGCCCGGTGGTGGTGACGGGCGGAGCCTCCGGCATTGGCCTTGCCAGCGCCCGCGCTTTGGCGGCGGTTGGCCGCCCGGTGGCGCTGTGGGACATCAACGAGGCTGGCGCGACGGCTGCGGCGGCGGAAATCGCCGACGCCTGGGGTGTCGCCGCCATCGGGCTGGCGGTGGACCTGCGCGATCCGCAGGCGATTGCAGAGGCCGCCGCGAAAACGCGTGAGGCGTTGGGTCTGGTGGGCGGAATCGTCCATTCGGCCGGCACCGCCGAAGTGACTGGCATCGACGGGGTCACGCCCGAATTGTGGGACAAGGGAATTGCGCTGCATGTGCGGGCAATCGTCAGTCTGGTGCAGGCGTTCCGCGCCGACATGCGCAGCCTGCCCGGTAGCAGCGTGGTGGCGCTGTCCTCGATCAACGCGACTTTGGGCAGTGGGTTGATCCCGATCTATAGCGCGGCAAAGGGCGCGGTGATCTCGCTGGTGCGTTCGATGGCGGACGAGCTTTCCGCCGATGGCATCCGCATCAATTCGGTCAGCCCCGGCCAGATCGATACGCCGATCATCGCTGCTGCCAAGGCCGCGCTGCCCGGTGTGTTCGAGCGGCGCATCTTCCTGGGCCGTTTCGGCGCGCCGGAGGAAGTCGGACGGGTGATCCGCTTCCTGCTATCGGATGAGGCCAGCTACATCACCTCGTCCGAAATCGTGGTGGACGGCGGGAATATCCATTCGCCCCGCCAGTGAGGAAAACCTCGCCCCCGGCATTGCGCCGGGGGCGATGCGTCATTCTTCCGAAAAGCTCACCACGACGCGCAGCGCATCGCCCGATTTCATCAGCGCGAAGCCTTCGTTCACCCGCGCCATGGGCAGGCGATGCGTCACCAGATCGTCGAGATTGAGCGCCCCTTCCGCATAGTGATCGAGCAGCGCCGGAAGCTGGCTGCGCCCACGCACATTGCCCATGAACGATCCTTTGACCGTGCGGCCCAATTGCAGGTCGAACGGCACGATCTGCATCGTCTCGCCATCCGCCGGCACGCCCAGCACGACGCAGCAGCCCCAGCCGATCCGGGTGCTTTCGAATGCCTGCCGCATCAGTGTTGCCTTGCCCACGCATTCGAAGGCGAAATCCGCGCCGCCGCCGGTGATGGCGCGAATGGCGGCGACCGGATCGGTGCTGGTGGGATCGATGAAATGGGTGAGGCCGAAGCGCTTTCCCTGCGCTTCGCGGTCCGGGTTCAGGTCAATGCCGATGATCGTCCGGGCCCCGGCCAATCGCGCGCCCTGCACGACGTTGAGGCCGATGCCGCCAAGGCCGAATACCGCGACGTTCGCGCCCGCGTGGACATGCGCGGTGTGCAGCGCCGCACCCACGCCCGTCGCCACGCAGCAGCCGGCGGTGCAGGCCAGATGCAACGGCACGTCGGCACGGATCGGGGCGACATTGCGTTCGTGCATGACCACGAACTGGGCCAGCGACCCCACGCCCGAGTAGGCGGAAACCGGCCTGCCGTTCAGCGAAAAGCGTGTCGGCTGCGTGGCGATTTCACCCAGGAACACTTCGCAGAGGTTGGTCTTGCCGGAAAGGCAGTTTGCGCAGGCGCCGCATTCGCCGATGGCCAGCGCGATGACATGGTCTCCCACCGCCACCGATGCGACGTTCACACCCACTGCGCGCACGATTCCGGCGCCTTCATGGCCGACGACGACGGGGAAGGGGTAGGGCGCGGCCTTGCCGTCCAACTGGCTGAGATCGGTGTGGCACAGTCCGCTTGCCATGATCTCGATCAGGACTTCGCCTTCGCCCGGCGGGGCAAGGTCCAGTTCCTCGCGCACCAGCGGCGCGCCCGGCGCGTGGCAGACCATCGCTTGAACTTTCATGCTTTCTCTCCCGGAAGCTGGGCGGCAGGCGGGGGCGTGCGGCCCAGGATCATGTCGGCCGCCTTCTCCGCAATCATGGCGACGGGGATCGCCGTGTTCCCGCCCACCAGATGCGGCATGACGGAGGCATCGACCACGCGCAGCCCGTCCACGCCGCGCAGGCGCAATTGCGGGTCCAGCACGGCCCCTGCGTCGGCGCCCATGCGTGCGGTGCCTACCGAGTGGTAATCGGCCTCCGCATGGGCGCGGATGTGGGCGTCCAGCGCTTCGTCGCTCTCTACGGAAGCGCCGGGCGCCAGTTCCTCGCCCCGGCACGCGTCGAAGGCGGATTGGGCGAAAATGCGGCGGGCGGCGCGGATTCCCTCACGCATGACGCGGCGATCGTGCTCGGTGCCGTTGTAGTTCTGGTCGATCACCGGCGGCGTGGCGGGATCGGCGCTCGCCAGTGTGACGGAGCCGCGCGCTTCGGGGCGCGCGACGTTGATGTGGGCGTAGAAGCCGTGGCTGGGCTCCATCGTGCGGCCGTTGTTGGCGAACAGGGCCATGACCAGCAGCATCTTGATGTCGGGTTCCGTCAGCGCCGGGTCGGAGCGCACGAAGGCGGCGACCGACATGCCGGGATCGGCCAACGGCCCGCTGCGCGTGGCAAGATACTGTCCCATCGCCATCGCGCCGCGCAGCGGGCTCAGATAGCGGAGCATCGACCAGGGTTTGGTCGACCGATACTTCACGTGCGTGGCAAGGTGGTCCTGCAGGTTGCGGCCCATTTCCGGTATATGCGCGACCACTTCGATCCCGTGGCCGCGCAACTGCTCCGCATCGCCAAGCCCGGACAGCATCAGCAGTTGCGGCGTATTGATCGCGCCGCTGCTGACGATCACTTCACGCCGGGCGAGGGCGGTGTGTTGCTTGCCCTGCTGCCGATAGACCACGCCGCAAGCGCGCTTGCCCTCGAACAGCACGCGCAAGGCCTGCGCGTCGGTCAGCACGGTCAGATTGGGTCGATGGCGCACCGGTCGGAGATAGGCCGAGGATGCGCTTGATCGCCGCCCGCGCCCGATCGTGAGGTCCACCGGCCCCACGCCGTCGCGCGTCGCGCCGTTCAGGTCGGCGCAGAACGGATGGCCTGCCTGCTGCCCCGCTGAGACGAACGCCCGGGCAAAGGGGTGATCCTGCCCGGCGCGGGTAACGGCGATCGGCCCATCGGCGCCATGCCAGCGATCCTGAGACGGGGCATAGCTTTCCAGCCGGCGAAAGTAGGGCAGCACTTCGGCAAAGGACCAGCCGGTGCAGCCCGTCGCCGCCCACCGGTCATAATCCGAATGAAAACCCCGGTCGTACGTCATGCCGTTGATGGAAGATCCCCCGCCCAGAACCTTGCCGCGCGGCAGGTAGAGCGGCCGGTCATCAAGGTTTCGCTGCGGCGCGGACATGTAGCGCCAGGCATGGCTGCCGCGCATCATGATCGGTAGCAGACCGCCCGGTGCGGCGATCAGCGGGCTGCGGTCGTTTCCGCCCGCTTCCAGCAGCAGGACGCGGCAACCGGGATCGGCGGACAGGCGATTGGCCAGGATGCAGCCGGCAACGCCCGCCCCGGCAATGACGAAGTCAAAGCGCTGCACATCGCCGGTTGGGGCGATTCCATGGTCCATGCTCTCTCCCAACGCATTCTCGCGGACGCGCGCAGCGAACCGTCATTTGCGTAAATATGGCATCAAAAATACGCGCGAACAAGAAACATATTGCCATATGATTAGGCAAATCATATTCAATGAGGGTGAATCGGATGCGCGAAAGCGTGCCGTGATTCAGATGCGCAAGGGCGCACAAGGATTCAGATGCGCAGACGCGCACAAGGGTTTCGGGAGAGAAAGATCGTGAATAGGTTCCTGGCCGCCTCGGCCCTCGCCACCAGCATGTCCATCGTCGCCGTTCCGGCACTTGCCCAGGATGCCGTTCAGGATGGAACCCAGGCTGCTGCGCCGGCGCCGCAGGGGGCGAAGCAGGAAGTGGAGATCGGCATCGGTGACATCGTCGTTACCGCGCAGAAGCGTTCGGAAAACGTCCAGAACGTGCCCATTGCCATCTCGGCGGTCAGCAGCGCCTACCTCGATAGCCGTGGCGTCGATTCCATCGACAAGCTGGGCACCATCGCCCCCAACATGAAGATCGAGCGTGCGCCCGGTTCCAAGACCGTTTCGCAGATCTCGATCCGTGGCTCGGTGACGATCAACCCCGCGATCACCTGGGAACCGGCAGTGGGCCTCTACCTCGACGGCGTCTACATCGCCAAGGCGCAGGGCTCCATCTTCGACATCGCCGATCTGGAGCGGGTGGAAGTGCTGCGCGGCCCGCAAGGCACGCTCTATGGCCGCAACGCGCTGGCCGGCGCGGTGAACCTGATCACGCGCAAGCCCAGCGGCGAACTGGGCGGCACGATGGAAATGACTTACGCCAGCTTTGACGAGATGAAGCTGCGCGGCGTGCTGGATCTGCCGAAGATGGGCATCTTCTCGGTCAAGCTCTCCGGCCAGTATCGTAGCCGGGGCGGGTTGATCGACATCGTGCCCAATCCGATCCCGAACGTGCCGGCCGCGCAGCCGCTGCGCGTGAACAAGACGGACTCGATCAACAGCGGCAGCTTCATGGTGCAGGTCCGCGCCGAACTGGCGGACAACGTCACGGCGGATTACACCTACGACTACAGCCGCAGCAAGCAGACGCCGCAGCTGTCGCAGCTTCTGCAAGTGAACCAGAACGGCGATCCGCGGGACATCTTCGATCCCAATTCGCCCAGCTATCCCTTCGTCGGCGCGAATTTCCCGCTCAATCTCTACACTGATCCCAAGCGCGTCACGACTGCGTCGATCGATGCCGACGTCTATGAAAAGACCCGCAGCTACGGCCACGCGCTGACGCTGACCGGCGAATTCGGCGCGGCGACGGTGAAGTCCACCACTGCCTATCGCAACCTGAAGTATGACGACGGACTGGATCTCGATGGATCGCCGCTGCCGGTGGCCTATACCCAGCGCCTGACCGACTATCATGCCTTCAGCCAGGAATTGCAGGTCACCGGCAAGGCGCTGTCCGACAAGCTGTCCTACGCGGCGGGGGCCTTCTACTTCACCGAGAAGGCGGCAACCGACAATCCGCAAAGCTATTTCGGCGGCGGCACCAACCTTGATTCCGACTACGGATCGCACACCAAGGCCTTCGCGTTCTACACTCAACTCGATTACGAACTGCTGCGCGGCCTGAAGCTGACCGTGGGCGGACGCTACACGCATGAGAAGAAGGACATCCGCCGCTTCTTCCGCGTCAATTACGATGCTGCTAACGGCATCACATCTCCGGTCGTCGTGGCCGACATCCCCTATGGCGGCGTGCCCGATGCCAAGTACAACAGCTTCACCCCCGCGGTTACGCTGGGCTATGAAGTGACCGACCAGGTCAACGTCTATGCCCGCTATGCGAAGGGCTTCAAGTCGGGCGGCTTCAATGGCGAAACCAACGTCTTCGTCGCGCCGACGCCGGACTGCCCCTCGGGCGCGCTGGAACTGTGCAATCCATACAAGCCCGAAACGGTCGACAGCTACGAACTGGGCATCAAGACCAAGACCTTCGGCAATCGCCTGATCTTCAACGTGTCGGCCTTCCGGGACGAGCACAAGGACATGCAGCTGGCAGTCTTCACTGCCGGCCTTGGCGCCGCCTCCATCGTGCGCAATGCCGGTGCGGCGCGCATCCAGGGGCTTGAGTTCGAAACGGTGTTCCATCCCTTCGACGCGCTGACGCTGAACGGATCGCTGGCGCTGCTCGATCCCAAGTACAAGCGCTTCATGGATCTGGTGAACGGGGTGGAGACCAACGTGGCCGACAATCGCGCCTTCCCGCATGCGCCGAAGGTAACGGCATCGGGCGGCGCGGACCTGCGTGTTGCCGAAGGTGACTGGGGCCAGCTGAACTTCTACGCCGATGTCAGCTACGTCGCGAAGTACTACACCTTCCCCTATGCACTGGTGACCGACAATCCATCGGACCAGAACGCGCACACCACGCAGTCCAAGGGGCGCACCATCGTCAACTTGCGCGCCAGCCTGACCAAGCTGCCGCTGCTGGGCACCGATGCGGAACTTTCGTTCTTCGTGCGTAACCTGACCAAGGAAGCCAATCCGGGCAACTTCATCGACTTCGGCCCCAGCTTCGGCGGCATGGTCGTGGGCTATTTCCCCGAACCGCGCACTTTCGGGGTGACGGCCGGCGTGAAGTTCTGACACAGCGCCGGAAACAAGAACGAGAACGGGAGACGGCCATGCTCTTTGCAGGCAAGAAGGTACTGATTACCGGCGCGGCATCGGGCATCGGCCGCGCCACCGCCATCCGCTTCGCGGCGGAAGGCGCGGCGGTCACCATCGGCGATCGCAATGCGGCGGGTCTGGAAGAGACTGCCGCGCTGATGGCGATCGCGCCGGTGATCCAGACCTACGATGCCACGGACCTGGCATCCTGCCGCGCACTGGTGGACGTGGCGGCCCGCGATGGGCTGGACGTGCTGTGCAACATCGCCGGAATGCTGAAGTGGGGATCGTCGGAGACGTTCTCGCTCGACGATTTCGAACTGCTGCTGAAGATCAACACCACCAGCGTCTTCGCGCTGTGCCAGGCCGCCCTGCCGCATCTGGTGAAGAGCGGCGGCAACATCGTCAACACCGCCAGCACCGCCGCGCTTCAGGGCATTGCCTATACGATCGCCTATTCGGCATCGAAGCATGGCGTGGCGGCGATCACCAAGGGGCTGGCCATCGAATACGGTGCCAAGGGCGTGCGCGTGAACGCGATCTGCCCCGGCCATGTCGAAACGCCGATGACCCGCGATACGCCGGTGCCGGAAGGCGATATCGACTGGTCGCTGGTGATGCGCAACGCGCCCAAGTTGCGCGACGGATCGTGCACGCCGGATGACGTGGCGAACATGTTCGCCTTCCTTGCCAGCGATCAGGCCAGCAAGGTGACCGGGGCGCTGTTCACCGTGGATGGCGGTCAGCTCGCAGGCTGACCGGGGATCAGCAAGATGCGTGCGGCCTCATTGCCGTCCAGCAGGGCATTGCGGCGGTGAACCACTCGCCACCCTTCTGTGCGGCGCGCAAGCGTCCAGCGGTTGGCGGCGACGCGATAGGGCGCGAACCCTGCGGGGCCATGGCGGAACACCACGCTATGGCCCCGAGCGGTAGCGGCGTTTCCGTCGACTTCCACCGCCACTGGGCCCAGCAGATGCGCACACCCATCGGCCATCAGCGCACGGTGGGTTTCGCCTTCTATCAAGGCGGCGATCGCGGCATGGCCTTGGGCCTGCGCGAAGCCGACCACTTCATAGATGCCATCCTCGGCCCAGAGCGCGGCCAGTGCCGCCGCCTGCCCGGCATCGGCCAGCGGGCCATAGCTGGCGATCATATCGCGGATCGCTTCGCGGTCTTCCAGCACGCGCAGCCGCGCGGCCAGCGATTCAAGCAGTTCGGACATTATTCCTCCCATCGGAAAGGGGTTTGCAGCCATGGCTGATCACCGGAATTTCGAAAGCGGTCATCTCGATAGCGGCCATCTTGATAGCGTCTGGCGCCAGTTCTGCGCCGCGCTGGCGGAGGCGGGCGAAGTGCTGGCGCGGCCGGCCACGCCCACCACGCCGATCGATCAGGCGGAAGGGCTGCGCTATCTCAGCCGCCTGACGCGCACGGCGCTGAACATGCTGGTGGATTCCGCCGATCCCGATTTCCCGCGCCTGTTCATGCTCTGTGACGACAGGATCAAGATCGGCGCGGACAACCCGGACAATATCTACCAGCAATGCGTCGTCAGCCCGGACCGGACCTATCGCATCACCGGTAAGCGCAACACGGTTCCCTACTTCTCCATCGGCAGCAAGGCGAACCGCTACGCCACCGACGGCACAATGGTCTCCACCGGAGAGCTTGAATTCGCGGACATGGAATTCGGCCCGGACGGCAGCTTCGAAGTGATCGTCAGCGCCGCGCCGCATCCGGGCAACTGGCTGCCTATGGCGCAGGACACGTCGCTGCTGATCGTGCGCCAGACGTTCGACGACAAGCGCACGCAAGTGGCGGCGGACGTTCATGTCGAGCGGATCGGTGCCGGCCCCGCGACGCCCGCCGTGCTCACGCCCGCTGCGATCGAGGGGCAACTGATGGGCGCGGCGCAATGGGTACGCGGCACGGCCAATACGTTTGCGGACTGGTCCGAATGGTTCAAGGGCCAATCCAACGCGATCTATGACGGCGATCAGCAGGTGTTCTGGAAGGCCGGCGGCGACCCGAACATCTGGTACGGCCACCTCCATTTCGACCTTGCGCCGGGGGAGGCGCTGGTGATCGAGGCACAAGTGCCCGAATGCCGCATGTGGAATTTCCAGATCGACAACTGGTGGATGGAATCGCTGGATCACGTGCATCAGAAGGTCTGGGTCAATGGCTCTCAGGCGCGGTACGAGGCGGATGGCAGCGTGGTAGTGGTTTGCGCCGATGCCGATCCCGGCTTCGGCAACTGGATCGATCTGGCCGGGCATCGTTCGGGGACGGGGCTGTGGCGCTGGATCGGGGCGAAGGACTATCCGGTGCCGCGCTGCCGCGTGGTCAAACTGGCGGAAGTGTGAGCATCCGGCTCACACTTCGACCACGGAGAGAATGTGATCGCCATCCCCCGGGAACACGTAGTCCAGTTCGAAAAACATGCACTCGCCAAGCTGGCCGGCCTTGACCAGATCGGTCTCGATGAAGACCTGCACGCCATTGCGGCCATAGGCGAAGCGGGTGCAATCCCCGAACACCGGTGAGGCATCGAGCCGCGCATCGACGGCGGCATCGCCCCGCCGCGCGCGGTTGGCGGTGACCTTGATGCGGCCGCGAAATTCGGGATCGTTTTCGGCCAGATCGCGCAAGGCCAGCGCCAGGTCTTCCAGATCCTCCAATGACGGCACCAGGAAGCCGAAGTGGAAGCTGGCCTCCGGATCGGAAGCCAGCATCGCGCGGTACGCCCCCACCGCCGGGTGCTCCTGCGCTGTGCCCAGGCCCAGTGTTGCGTGCATGGCTTCGATCAGCCGGACTTGCGGTTCGGGCAGGGCGGAAAGATAGACGATCCCGTCACCCCGCGCGAAGTGGGTGGGATTGACCACGAAGCGATAGAAGTTGCCATGGGGCAGCGGCAGCATCTGGGTTTCGACAAGTCCCAGCAGCGAAAGCAGCCGCGCGGCGGCTGGTCCATCCCCGGCCGGGCCATAATGGAGCGCCAGATGACCCATGGTGCGACCCTCGGGGCTGGGCAGGGCATTCGTCATATCGTTCGCGGGCACCGTGGCCATGGCAATGCGTCCTCTCGCGTCTCGACAGATTGCCGGGACATTGAACGTCATGCGCCATGGAATCAATGTTTGCGTATCATTATATGGAAAAATCCACGGAATAGCATGTAAAATGAAATCGGGATGATTGATTGCGTATTTAAATCAACGCAAGTTCGTTATCGAAAGGTATGACGAACCGACTCGCTCTCGACCACATCACGACGGTGGACGCCACGCCCGCCCAGCTTGCCAGGGCGGCATCCGCGGCGGGGTGCGGCGGGATCTGTCTGTTCATGGAGCCGATGGCGGTGCTGCCGGTGATGCCGCAGTTCGACATCATCGGCGACACCCGCGCCCGGGCCGACTTCAAGCGCGTCTTGAGCGATTGCGGGGTGGTACTGGACCTGGCCTATCCCTTCACGCTGGCAGGGCGAACCGATCCGCTGGGTTTCGAACAGGCGCTGGAATGTGCGGCGGAGTTGGAGGCGGGCTTCATCAACGTGCTGGCTTATGATCGCGAACCGGCAAGGCGGACGGATGTATTCGGCCGCTTCTGCGAACGCGCGTCGGCGCACGGGCTGCGTGTTGCGGTCGAATTCTATCCGCCCTCGCAGGTCCGTTCGCTGGCGGAGGCGCTCGATCTTGTTCGGGCGGTCGGGCGGCCGGGGCAGGTGGGGATCAATGTCGACCTGCTTCACCTCATGCGCTCCGGCGGAACGCTGGAGGAACTGGCGGCGACACCGGGCGAGTACATCCTCTACGGGCAGCTTTGCGACGGCCCGGCCACGGCGCCGGACGATCTCGATGCGGAAGCATCGTCGGCCCGGCGGCTTGGGGGAGAGGGCGATTTCGACCTTGCCGGCTTCGTGCGCGCCCTGCCTGTGGGCACGCCGCTCAGCGTCGAAATTCCCCGCAATCACGCCCTTGCCGAACCGCGCGAGGCCCGGGCCATGCGTGCGGTCGAAAGCGTGCGCAGTGCGCTTTCCCGGTAATAAAAACGGCGGGGAGCCTCCCCGCTCCCCGCCGTTACCTGACCCGCGGTCCGCGTGGGTCAGGCCGCGTGGAGCTGGGCCAGCTCCGCTGCGGAAAGGGTCAGCGCCGCCGCCTTGACGCTCTCGGTCACCTGCTCGGGGCTGGATCCGCCGAAGATCGGCACCGTCTGGTCGGGCTGATTGGTGAGATAGGCGAGCACGACCTCGTTGATCGACACTCCATGCCGATCCGCCAGCGCGCTGGCTGCCGCGAGGCGGGCGTCGTTCACCGGATTGGCATAGCGCGCGGTCAATTGATCGCCGAGGTCGGCGCCCTTGGCCCGTTTGGTGAAATAGCCGCCGCTCTGCGCGGCGTAGGCCAGGACCGGCAAGCCGGCGGCGTGGACGCCCTCGTACTCGCCCTCGTAGTAGTGGACATAGCCCTGCTGCGCGGCTGCGGCAGTGTCGGGCACGGCAAGGCCCCAGAACGTCTCGGACGCGACGAAGCCCGGCTTGTCGATCGATGCGGCATACGTGTTGGCCGCCTTGATGCGTTCGGCCGACCAGTTGGAAGCGGCGAAGTGGCGGATGCGTCCCGCCTCCTGATGCTGGACGAGGGCATCGACGATCACCTCGACCGGCGCATCCTCGTTATCCATGTGCAGGAAATAGAGGTCGATAGTCTCGATGCCGAGGTGGTCGAGGCTCTGTTGCAGGTCCTGCGCCACATCCTCGGGCGTGCAGCGGTTGCGATAGTCGCCTTTGCGCAAGTCGAAGAAGCCGCCCTTGGTGGCGATCACGAAATCCTCGCGCTTGCGGGTCTTTAGCCAGGCGCCGACCGCGCGCTCGCTGGCTCCCGCCGGAGCATCCGGCATCCAGTCGCCATAGGATCGGGCGGTGTCGATGAAGTTGCCCCCGTGGGCGGCGAACGTATCGAAGATGGCGTTCGAACGGGGCTGGTCGATCATCCAGCCCAGCATGTTGGTGCCGTAGCATAGCGGGCTGACCGAAAGATCGGTGCCGCCAAGGATAACGCGTGAAAGCATCGGGCAATCTCCCGCGAAAGTCAGGCGACCTCGTCCCATTGGATGAGGTGGGTGATATCGGTCCGCTCCGCCGGTTTCAGGCCGGTTCTTGCCAGCATGTGTTCGGTGATGCGGGTATCTGGCCCGATCGGCTGCACCACTTCGATCACGCGGTCGTACTCGGTGCTGGCGACCTTCCATTGCCCGCCCTCACGCCGATAGCGGTCGCGGTAGATGGCGCTGCCGAAAGTGTGGTCGCCGCGTTCCAGATCGATGAAGATGTCTTCCAGATACCACACGCCTTCGGCCGAATTGTCGCCGGTCAGCGTGATTTCCGGGCTGTGGCCGTGGTGCATCGCCAGCGCGCCCGAATGGAACGAATTGGCGAGGAAGGTCATCATCTCCGCCTTGCCCGAAAACGTCACGCGATAGGCACCGCCGCGATAGTCCACGGCGATATCATCGGTGAACAGGCCTTCCAGCAGCGCCATGTCGGCGGTGTCGATGCCGCGGAAGTAGCGGTGCTTGAGCATGCGGATCTCTTCGAGATCGGTCAGTTGCTGAAGGGTCATGGCCATGATGTCAGTTTCCTTTGGAGGCGGCCCAGAGCGCTTCGGCACGGGTCTTGAGGGCGCGGCCACTGTCATCGAACGCGCGCTTGACCCAGGGGCCGGCGAAGCGTTGGACATGGATGCCGTTCACGCCCAGAAAAAGCGTCGGTGGAGGCATAGCGGCATGACTCCGCGCCCGTTGCGGCAATCACCTGATCGCGCCGGGCGGGGTAGGGCCATTCGCGCGACCACGGCAGCGACCAGGAGAGCAGGCGTTCCGGCTCGAACCCGCAGATGAATTCGCAATTGGGTACCAGCGTGCCGGGCGCAGCGTAGTTCACAAGCGCCATTTCCACCGGCGCGCCCATTTCCAGAGTGGAGCGGGCGCGCACGCAGAACGGGTTCCAGTCGGCATAGGCGTCGAGATCGGTCAGCACCTGCCACACCACGCGGGCAGGGGCGGCGATTTCCACGGTATCGCTGACGGTCACCGCTTCGGGGTCCAGCCCCTCCACCGGGTCTTCGGCCAGCAAACGCGCGGTCTTCATCCAGTCGAGGTCGATCCATTCCGGCAACATATGCATCTCCTCAGGGTGCGACCCAGTCGCCGCCGTTGACGTCCAGCGCGGCGCCGGTGATCTCGCTGGCGTAGTTCGACAACAGGAACAGCACGGACTTGGCGCAATCCGCATCGCGCGGGATGTGGCCGACCGGGATCTGTGCGATGCGCTCCTTCAGGAAAGCATCGGCGCCGTCGCCCTGCGTTTCCAGCCAGGCGTCCAGCGGGGCGCCCATCATCCAGCCCATCAGCGCGGTATTCACGCGGATGCCCGTTCCCGAAAGTTCGACGGCAAGCTGGCGGGTCATCTGGCCCAGCGCGGCCTTGGCCATCGCATAGCCGCCTTCGCCCGGCATCGGCTTGCGCGTGGCGAGGGTGGAGACGTTGACGATGGAGCCGCCCCCTTGCGCCTTCATCGTCGGGATCACCGCCTGGGCCATCCGCAGGCCGCCGATCGCGATCACATCCAGCGCGGTGCGCAGCTGGTCGAGGTCGTGGCTTTCCAGCGGCTGCCAGTCCGGGTGGTAATAGGCCGAATTGGCAAGGCCATCGATGCGGCCCCACTTCGCCAGCGCGGCATCGGCCAGCGCGCGACATTGTGCCATGTCGGCCACGTCGCAAGGCACGGCGATCGCCTCTCCGCCTTCGCCACGAATATCGGCGGCCAGCGCCTCTATGGCATCGCGCGAGCGCGCGGAGACGACCACGCGCGCACCTTCGCGCGCCGCCGCGCGGCAGAGCGCCTGCCCCATGCCGGGGCCCGCGCCGGTTATCACGACGACTTTGTCCTTCAGAATCATGCCAGTTCTCCCGCGCTTATCGTTATTGTCGTATCCGCCACCGCCGCGCGTCCGGCCTGTCGCCCGAAGAATGTGCAGTCGGCCAGACTGAGGCCGGAGCTGTAGCCATGCCCCCAGGCCGGCAGGCCCGACGCGCAGCGCCCGGCGGCGTAGAGGCCGGGCACCGGCTGCCCGTCCCGGCCGATCACGCGGCCATCGATATCGGTGTGCAGGCCGCCCAATGTGAAGAATGAGAAGTAGGTGCTGTCGAAATTCAGCTCCAGCGCCACGAAGGGCGCGTCTTCCAGCGGTGTAAGGATCGGCGACTGCTTGTCGAACAGCGGATCGCGGCCTTCGCGGGCATGGCGGTTGTAGAACGCCATCGTGGCAGAAAGGGTGCCCTGCGGCATCTCCAGTTCGGCTTCGACCTCTTCCCAGCTTTCCCCCGTCGCGGCGATGGTGATGCGCGCGATGTCGAGCGGCTGCACGAAATGCGCCATGTCGAGCAGGAGGTAGACCTTGCTGCCCGACTGGTCGAGCATCGTGCGGCTGACCCGGCCGTGGTAGCAATCCTCGTTGATGAAGCGCTGGCCCTGCTCGTTGACGAACACGCCATAGGCATGGCTTTCGGGCATCGTCCAGGGGCAGGTGGTGAAGAACTGGTCCATGTGGATGGCATCGCCGCCCGCGCCCATGCCCAGCAGGATGCCGGTGCCATCGTCCTTCTCGCCAATCGGATCGTGGATCCTGCTGGTGAGCGGGGCGTAGCGGCGCAGCATGTCCGGGTTCATCGCGAAGCCGCCGGTCGCCAGCACGACCCCGCGCGTGGCGCGCACGAAGCGGTTCGCATTGTCGATCCGGGCGACGAGGCCGACGATGCGCCCGTCCTCTTCCACCAGCGCGATCACGCGGGCGTCGGTCATTACCTCAACCCCGGCCTCCCGCGCGCGGGCTTCCAGAATGTCCACCAAAGGGCGCCCGCCACCCCAGCCCACGTGCTGGATCACGTGGCCGCGCGGGGCCGGTTTGGCGTGATCGCGGAACGGTGCGGCGGCTTCGCTGCCGGACCAGATCAGGGTGGAATCGTCGGTCGGCTCGATATGCTTTCCGGGCAGGAAGTTGCCGCGATAGGGCACGCCCTGCGCCTTCAGCCATTCGTAGTGAGTCAGCGCTTCGCGGGCGTAGAGGTCGCACTTCGCCTCGTCCGCGCAAGGGCCGCCGGCCATCTTCAGATAGCGGGCGAAATCCTCGGTGCTGTCCTCGAAGCCGGCGTTGCGCTGGGCGTCGGTGCCCCCGCTGCCGCCGATGTAGATTTCGCCGCCGGACAATGCGGAGGCGCCGCCGCTGCCCGAATTGCGCTCGAACAGCATGACGCGGGCGCCGCCGCCGCGTGCTTCTATGGCGGCGCAGGCACCGGCGGCACCGAAGCCGACCACGGCCACGTCGGTCTCATGATCCCAGCTCGGGACTTGCGCCGCCGGGAAGGGCTTGTGCAACGAAATGTCGGGCATGGTTCTCCCTCGGGCTTCCTCTCGGGTGGCACGCTTCCGTCTTTGCGCGGAAAGCTGTGCCGGGGCGGATGCCGCCGGTCGGTGACCGGCAGCATCCTTTCGCATCAGACCTTTGCGGCCTTGAGCATGTCGAGCGCGACGTCGACGATCATGTCCTCCTGCCCGCCCACCATCTTGCGCTGGCCGAGTTCGACCAGGATCGCGCGGGTATCGAGGCCGTACGTCTCGGCCGCCTTCTCCGCATGGCGCAGGAACGAGGAATAGACGCCGGCATAACCGAGCGCGAGCGTCTCGCGGTCGACGCGGACCGGGCGGTCCTGCAAGGGACGGACGAGGTCTTCGGCCGCATCCATCAGTGCCATGACGTCGCAGCCGTGATTCCAGCCCTTGCGGTCGGCAGCGGCCACGAAAACCTCCAGCGGCGCATTGCCCGCGCCTGCGCCCATGCCCGCCAGCGAGGCGTCGATACGCACTGCGCCTTCCTGGGCGGCGACGATCGAGTTGGCGACGCCCAGCGACAGGTTGTGGTGCGCGTGCATGCCGCGCTGGGTTTCCGGCTTCAGCACCCGGTCATAGGCAGCAAGGCGCGCGGCCACACCGTCCATGTCCAGCGCGCCGCCGCTGTCGGTGACGTAGACGCACTGCGCGCCGTAGCTTTCCATCAATACGGCCTGCGCGGCCAGCGCTTCCGGCTCGATCATGTGGCTCATCATCAGGAAGCCGGAAACGTCCATGCCCAGATCGCGGGCGATGCCGATGTGCTGTTTCGAAACGTCCGCCTCGGTGCAGTGAGTGGCGACGCGTACCGAGCGTACGCCGATGTCGTAGGCGCGGCGCAGTTCCTCCACGGTGCCGAGCCCCGGCAGGATCAGCGTGGTGAGCACGCTGTTTTCCAGCACGTCCGCCACCGCTTCCAGCCATTCCCAATCGGTATGCGCGCCGAAGCCGTAGTTGAAGCTGGTGCCGCTGAGGCCGTCGCCATGCGCCACCTCGATCGCGTCCACGCCCGCCTTGTCCAGCGCGGATGCGATCGCGCGCACGTGGTCGATGCCGTACATGTGGCGGATGGCGTGCATGCCGTCGCGCAGCGTCACGTCCTGGATGTAGATCTTTTCGCCCGCATCGACGTTGAACTTGCCCATTATGCTAACTCCTGCGGATCAGGCTGCGGTCGCGGCGGCCATGCGGCGCTCGGCGAGAAGTTCGCCGGTGGCCTTAGCGGCGGCGGTCATGATGTCGAGATTGCCGGAATAGCTGGGCAGGTAGTCGCCCGCGCCTTCCACTTCGAGCAGGATCATCGTCTTCACCCCCGTGAATTCGCCCATGCCGGGGATCTTCAGCGGATTGTTGTCGCCGAAGCGTTCGAACTGCACTTCCTGCTTCAGGCGGTAGCCGGGCACGTACTTCTGCACTTCGGCCACCATGTCCTTCACCGACTGGCGAATGGCATCCTCATCCGCGCCTTCGGATAGCGTGAAGACCGTGTCACGCATGATCATCGGCGGTTCGGCGGGGTTCAGGATGATGATCGCCTTGCCCTTGGTGGCGCCGCCCACCGCCTCGATCGCGCGCGAAGTGGTGCGCGTGAACTCGTCGATATTGGCGCGCGTGCCGGGCCCGGCGGAGCGGGAGGAGACCGAGGCGACGATCTCTGCATAGTGCACCTTGCCCACGCGGCTGACGGCGGCGACCATCGGGATCGTCGCCTGCCCGCCGCAAGTCACCATGTTGACGTTGGGCGCGTCCAGATTGGCACGCATGTTGACCGGCGGCACGATGAACGGGCCGATCGCGGCGGGGGTAAGGTCCACCACCTGGATGCCGTCGGCGCGCAGCGCCTCGTCATGCACCTTGTGCGCATAGGCGCTGGTGGCGTCGAAGGCGATGCCGATCTCGGGATAGCAGGGCAGCTTCTTCAGCCCCTCGATCCCCTCGTGCGTGGTTGCCACGCCGTGCTCACGCGCCATGGCGAGGCCTTCCGAAGCGGCATCGATACCGACCACGGCAACGAGTTCCATGTTCTGGGGATACTTGATCATCTTCATCATCAGGTCGGTGCCGATATTGCCCGAGCCGATGATCGCGGCTTTCACGCGTGCCATGGGTACTGCGTCCTTACACAAAGCGGGCGAGGCAGCGGCCGATCGCCTTGCCGCCTTCCGCGGGGTTCCTGTCGGAAAGGATCATTTCGAAGCTGTCGCCCTTCACGGCGGCGGCCAGCGGCACCAGCGATCCGGAAAGGATCACGTCGCCGGCATCGAGCGTGACGCCATAGGCGCCCAGCGTATTCGCCAGCCACGCCACTGCCTGCGCAGGATCGCCCTGCACGGCGTGGCCGTAGCCTTCGGACAGCGGCTCTCCGTTCTTGGTCACTGCCACATGCAGGCCGGGAAGATCGAACGCGCGCGGGTCCAGGCGCTCCTTGCCCAGCACGTAGACGCCGCAGGAAGCATTGTCCGACACGGTATCGACGATGCCGATCTTCCAGTCGGTGATGCGGCTGTCGACGATCTCGAAGCAGGGCGCGATGCTTTCGGTGGCGGCCAGAACCTGCTCGGCCGTGACGCCAGGGCCGGACAGTCCTTCCTTCAGGATGAAGGCGATCTCCGCCTCCGCGCGCGGGGCGATCAGCGCCTTGGCGTCCACGTCGATATCGCCGTCGACATGCATCCAGTCGGTCAGGAAGCCGAAGTCTGGCTGATGCACGCCCAGCATGTCCTGCACGGCCTTGCTGGTGACGCCGATCTTCTTGCCGACGACCTTTTCGCCATCGGCCAGCCGTCGCTTCAGAAAATCGAGGCTGATGGCATAGGCATCGTCCACCGTCAGCGCCGGATCGCGCGCGATCAGCGGGGAGAGGGTGCGGCGTTCCCGCAGGGCCTCATAGAGTTCCTGCCCGTGGCGTGTCGCGACCGTCATCGCAGGAACTCCACGACATAGCGGTTGAACTCGGCCGCGCGCTCCACCTGCACCCAGTGCCCGGTATGCGCGAAAGTGATTGCGCGCACGTTCGGGCAGCGTTCGAGGAAGAGGCGGGCGTGGCTTTCCGGGCAGAACTCGTCGTCCAGGCCCCAGAGCACGAAGATCGGTTGCTTCACTTCGCCAAGGCGGGGGCTGAGATCGGGCGTGCGCATCCGCACGATCACGTCCTTGGGCTGGGTGCGGGCCACTTCGAAGCGTTCGGCCACCAGTTCGTCGGTGATCAGGTGATGCGCCTCGGCATGGAGCAGGTTGCCGATCAGGCGGCGCTGCTCGTCCAGATTGAAATCCGCGCCGCCGAAGTTGGAGACCATCTTGGCGATGCCGGGCATCACGAAATAGGCCTCACGCTCGGCCACGCAGCCGGGCGCCATCAGCACCAGCTTTTCGGCGAAGGTGGGATGATCCAGCGTCATCTGCAGGGCGATCCCGCCGCCCAGCGAGTTGCCCACCAGAACCGCCCGATCGATGCCGTGCGCCACCAGCGCCTCATGCAGCGTGTCGGTGAAGAGCTGGAGCGTGTAGTCGATCCCCTCCGGCTTGGAGGACGTGCCGTAGCCGATCAGATCGGGCAGCACCACGCGGAAGCCCGCCGCCACGAAGGCGTCGATATTGCCGCGAAAGTTGGACGCGCCCGATGCGCCGGGCCCGCTGCCGTGAATGAACACGACTGCGGGGCCTGTGCCCGCCTCGCGGATTTCGATCTCGTGACCGCCGCTGACCCGGTAACGGGCCGATTTCAACGTAGCCATCGTGCCGCCTTCCCTCAAAGGAACGTGAAAGTGGGTGCCTGACCCAGCATGCCGCCGACAAAATCGGTCGTGCGGTTGTTCGGATCGTTGGCGACGTGGGCGCGGCCGGCGTGGAGATCGAGCCAGGGCTGGATGATCTCGCTGGACATGTAGACCGCGCGGCCGCCCAGCAGCTTCACCATGTCATCCACCAGTTCGGCCATGCGCCGCACGACCGAGGAGGAATTGTAGGCGTAGCGGGTGCGCTTCTCCATCGGGATCGCCTCGCCGCGTTCGGCATGGGCCATCAGGTCATCGAACGTCAGGCGCAGCGTCTGCTCCATCTCGGTCACTTCCGCTTCGGCGCGCGAGATCGCCGCCATCAGGAAGGGATCGTGCTTCGATGCCTTGCCGGTGTTCGTCGAAACGCGGCTCTGCGCGATGTCCATCGCCGCGTTGATGGCCGCGCGGGCGCCACCGAAAGCGGCCGTGGAGACGGATCGGGTGAAGACCTGCGCCCAGGGCAGGGTATAGAGCGGCCCCGGATTGGTTTCCTGACCCGGGTTGTCGCAAAGGAACCCGTCCATCGCGCGGTGCGTGCGGTATTCGGGCACGAACACATCATCGACGATCACGTCATGGCTGCCGGTGCCCTGCAGGCCGAAGACATGCCAGGCGTCGGTATCGATCGTGTAGTCGCTGCGCGGCAGCAGGAATGCGCGCATGTCCGGCGCGCCGCCCGGCTCGCTGGGCGGCACCAGGGCACCCAGAATCACCCACTGGCAATGCATCGACCCGGTCGAGAAGCCCCAGCGGCCCGAAAGGCGGAAGCCGCCGTCCACCGGCGTGACCTTGCCCACCGGCTGATAGCTGGAAGAGGCGAGCGCGGACGTATCCCCGCCCCAGATCTCCACCTGCGCCTCTTCGTGGAACAGCGCGATCTCGTAAGGGTGGCAGCCGACCACGCCGTACATCCAGCCAGTCGACATGCAGCCTTCGGCCAGCGTCTTCTGCACATCGAAGAAGACATTGGGATGCATCTCGTACCCGCCCCAGCGGCGCGGCTGCAGGATACGGAAGAAGCCGGCTTCGTGAAGCTCGGCCATGGTTTCGGCCGGAACGTCGCGCTCTGCGACGCAGCGGCGGGCGCGTTCCTTAAGCGTGGGCACCATGGCGCGCGCACGGGCAACCAGTTCCTCGGGACTGGGCACGGCGGCGTCTGACGGCGCGGAGGCTGCGCTGGCCATCTTTGCGATCTCTCCCTTCATTCGAATCAATTTGCGCCCTTTGGCGATGACTTCGTAATTTGAAATGACATTGGATACGCAAATCGTCAATTGAAAACCCATTCCGCTTTCGATATTGCCAAATTCGAATCTGGTGCAGGAACGAATCCTGCAATCGGAATAGTGAACGGGATCAGAGGGAGAGGGCCGCCGTGCAGGGCAGGCAGCAGATCGATCTTTCAGGGCGCGTCGCGATCGTCACCGGCGGCACGCGCGGCCTGGGTCTGGCAATGGCGCAGGCGCTTGCCGCCAGCGGCGCGCGTGTCGTGGTGTGCGGGCGCAATGCGCCGGAATCGCTGCCCGCCGGGCTGACCTTCCACGCGGCGGACATTCGCGAGGCGGATCAGGCGCGCGGGCTTGTCGATGCGGTGGTGGCCGAACACGGCCGGATCGACATCCTGGTCAACAATGCCGGCGGTTCGCCGCAGGCCGATGCCGCCACGGCCAGCCCGCGCTTCTTCGACGCCATCGTGCGGCTGAACCTTCATGCGGCGATGTACATGGCGCAGGCCGCGCACGCGCCCATGAAGGCGCAGGGCGGCGGCAGCGTGGTCAACATCGCCAGCGTTTCGGGCATTCGCCCGTCGCCGCAGACCGCCGCCTACGGCGCGGCGAAGGCGGGGCTGCTGAACCTGACGCAGAGCCTGGCGCAGGAATGGGGGCCGGACGGCATCCGCGTGAACGCGGTGATCGTGGGCCTGATGCAGACCGAAACGGCGGGCGCGACTTACGGCGATGCCGAAGCGCAGGCGGCCGTCGGCCATTCGCTGCCGCTGCGCCGGATGGGGCGCGGCGAAGATATCGCAGGCGCGGTTCTCTGGCTCTGCTCCGATCTGGCGAGCTGGGTCAGCGGCGCGCGCATCAACGTCGATGGGGGCGGCGAGCGGCCGTACTTCCTCGACCTCGTGAAAGGAAACTGAAGGCCATGGGTATTAAGGCGCTCGGTTACGTGGTGATCGAAACCGCGAAACCTGCCGAGTGGGACGCATTCCTTGCCGACGTGGTCGGCACGATGCGCGTGGAGAGCGGGAAGGAGGGCGTCGCCCTCTACCGGATCGACGATCGCCCATTCCGATTCCGCATAGAGACGGGGGCCAAGGAGCACTTCCGCGCGGCCGCCTATGAAGTGGGCGATGCCGGCGAACTGGCGGAAGCGCGCGCGAAAGTCGCCGCCGCCGGCCGCCCGATCGAGGATGGCACGGCAGAGGAGGCGCAGGAGCGCGGCGTGGCCGCCTTCTTCCGCACCAGCGATCCGGCGGGCAATGGGCTGGAATTCTTCCACGGCGACACCCGTGACGATGTGGCTTTCGTCTCGCCCGCCGGGGTCAGCGGCTTCGTTACCGGCGACATGGGCATGGGTCACGCGGTCTTCGCGGCACCGAACTTTGCCGAGTGCCACGAATTCTATCGCACCCTCGGCTTCCACGACACCGACATTCCACGCTTCCACTTCAGCGATGCGGCCGACGATCCGGGCATGGGCTTCGCCTTCATGCACGCAGACAACGGCCGCCATCACTCCGTCGCGCTGGGTGAGATGCCGATGCCGCCTTCGGGCTGCGTCCACCTGATGCTGGAGATGAAGGCGCAGGCAGACGTCGGCAAATGCCATGACCGCATGCGCCAGGCCAAAGTGCCCGAAAGCGCCAGCATCGGGCGCCATGTGAACGACCAGACCTTCGGCTTCTACATGCAGTCGCCCGGCGGTTTCGACTTCGAGATCGGTGCCGATCCGCTGGTGATCGATCCGGCCAGCTGGGAGCCGACCGCGCATCTCGTGCCCAGCGAATGGGGCCATGTCTGGGCCTGGCAGAAGGCGCTTGAGGAACAGGAACAGAAAAAACAGGAAGAGGGAGCATGATGCTCGACAAGCGCATGAGCGCGGCAGAAATCGTCGCGCAGATAGAGGACGGGATGACCGTCGGGATCGGCGGCTGGGGGCCGCGTCGCAAGCCGATGGCGCTGGTGCGCGAACTGCTGCGTTCCGACGTCAAGGACCTGACCGTGGTGGCCTATGGCGGTGCCGACGTCGGCATGCTGTGCGCGGCGGGGAAGGTGAAGAAGCTGGTCTTCGCCTTCGTCTCGCTCGATGCGATTCCGCTGGAACCGTGGTTCCGCAAGAGCCGGGAAAGCGGCGCGCTGGACGTGCTGGAACTGGATGAAGGCATGTTCCAGTGGGGCCTCAAGGCCGCCGCTTTCGGGCTGCCCTTCCTGCCGACGCGCGTGGGGCTGGGCACCGATCTGGCCGAACTTGGCGGGCTGAAGACGGTGCAGAGCCCCTATGCCGATGGCGAGACGCTGATCGCGATGCCTGCGCTCAAGCTCGATGTCGCGCTGTTGCACGTCAACCGCAGCGACTGGCGCGGCAATGTGCAGGTGTTCGGGCCGGACGCCTATTACGACGAGTGGTTCGCCAAGGCTGCCGCGAAGACCTTCGTATCGTGTGAGGAACTGGTCGACCGGATGGAGGACCACTACCCCGATCAGGCGCGCGACAACTTGATCGAGCGTTGCTTTATCAGCGGCGTGATCGAAATGCCCGGCGGCGCGCATCCCAGTTCGATGCCCCCGCACTACGGCTGGGACATGAAGGCGTTCAAGGCTTACGCGGCCTCCGCCAAGGAACCGGGTGACTGGGGCGCGGTGCAGGACCGCTTCGTCGGCGCGAACGAGGCCGACTATCTCGACAGCATTGGCGGAAAGGAGGCGGTGGCGGCTCTCCCGCTCCCGATATTCTGATGAATCAGGTTACCCCGATCACGACGATCACCCTTGCAGAACTCTGCATTTTCGCCGCCTCCGAGGCATTCCGCAATAATGGTGAGGTGATCGCCACGGGCGTCGGCCCGGTGCCCCGGCTTGCCGCCGGGCTCGCCAAGCTGACGCACAGCCCCGAACTGATGATGACCGATGGTGAGGCCTATCTGGTCGAACAGCCGGTGCCGATCGGCCCGCGCGCCTATGACGATCGCAAGCGGGCCGGATACCTGCCGTTCTCGCGCTTCTTCGACAGCGCGGTCTGGACCGGGCGCCGCCACGCGATGGTCACGCCCACGCAGCTGGACCGTTTCGGCCAGATCAACCTCTCGTACATGGGGGGCACTTATCGCCAGCCCAAGACGCAGATGCTGGGCGTGCGCGGCTTTCCGGGCAATACGATCTACCACGCCAATTCGTTCTTCTTCCCGGCGCATGGCCCCCGCGTCTTCGTGCCGGGCGAAGTCGATATGATCTCCGGCGTCGGTTACAATCCGGCCAAGCGCGTGGCGGGCGGCAACTATTCCGGCGTCGACTTGAAGCGCATCGTCACCAACCTCTGCGTGATGGACTTCGGCGGCACCGACGCTGAAGGCAATCGGGCAATCCGCGTCGTCTCGCTGCACCCCGGCGTCACGTTCGAGGAAGTGCAGGAAGCAACCGGCTTCGCGCTGGAACGGGCGCCGGAGATGGGCACCACACCGCTTCCGGATGCAGACGCGCTGGCAGTGATCGCCGCGCTCGACCCGCACGACATCCGCGCCACCGTCATCAAGGACAACCCGCCGGCCGTCAGGGCCTGAGCGGGATCGGGAGAGGCATCATGAGCGATGATCTGGTCGAACCGAAAAAGGTCGACATCGTCTACGAGACCGACAGCCCCGTGCTTTACGAGGTGGACGGTCCGGTCGCCTGGGTAACGCTCAACCGGCCGGACTTCAACAACGCGCAGAACGGCCAGATGACCTATGCGCTGGACGATGCCTTCAACCGCGCCGTGCAGGACGATGCGGTGAAGGTCATCGTGCTGGCGGGCAACGGCAAGCACTTCTCTGCCGGGCACGACATCGGCACGCCGGGACGCGATCTGCACAAGGCGTTCGACAACCGGCTGATGGTGCCGGGCCACGTCAACAAGCCGGCGGCCGAACTGCTCTACACGCGGGAGCAGGAGCAGTATCTGGGCATGTGCCGCCGCTGGCGCGACATTCCCAAGCCCACCGTCGCCATGGTGCAGGGCGCCTGCATCGCGGGCGGGCTGATGCTGGCCTGGGTCTGCGACCTGATCGTCGCTTCGGAAGACGCGTTCTTTCAGGACCCGGTCAACCGGATGGGAATCCCCGGCGTCGAATACTTCGCCCACGCCTTCGAACTGCCGCCGCGCGTGGCCAAGGAATTCCTGCTGCTGGGCGAACGCATGAGCGCCCAGCGCGCCGAACAGTTCGGCATGGTCAACCGGATCGTCCCGCGTGAGAAACTGCGCGAGGAAGCGGCATCGATGGCCGCGAAACTCGCTGCGCAGCCGCGCCTTGGCAACTGGCTGACCAAGCAGGCGGTCAACCACGTGGAAGAACTGCGCGGCAAGCGTTCGGCGATGGATGCCGTGTTCCACATGCACCACTTCGCCCATGCCCAGAACGATCTGGTGCAGGGCAATTCCATCGCCGGGCTGGATGGCAAGGCAATGGCGGCGGCCAACAAGAAGCAGGCGGGAGAAGGCTGAGATGACCGATCCGCTACACACTATCCTGGTCGAACGCCTCGGCTGCAAAGTGCCGGTGATCCAGACCGCGATGGGCTGGGTGGCCGAACCCTCGCTGGTCATCGCCAGTTCGAACGCGGGCGCCTTCGGCTTCCTGGGCGCGGCGGTGATGACGCCGGACGAGGCGCGGGCGAAGCTGTTGGAAGTGCGCCGTGGCACCGATCGCCCCTTCGGCGTCAACTTCCACAGCTTTCAGCCGGGCGCGGACAAGATCGTCGAGTTGATCCTGGAAAACCGCGATCAGGTGCGCGCGGTCTCGTTCGGGCGCGGGCCCAATGCCAAGATGATCGGTGCATTCAAGGACGCCGGCATCCTCTGCATCCCTACCGTCGGCGCGCTGAAGCACGCGAAGAAGATGGTCGAACTGGGCGTCGACATGATCAACGTGCAGGGCGGCGAGGGCGGCGGCCATACCGGATCGGTGCCGACCACGGTGCTGCTGCCGCAAGTGCTGGACGCTGTACAGGTGCCGGTGATCGCCAGCGGCGGTTTCGCCGACGGGCGCGGGCTGGTGGCCGCATTGGCTTACGGCGCCGTCGGCATCGCCATGGGCACGCGTTTTCTGCTGACGCAGGAAAGTCCGGTGCCGGACAGCGCCAAGGGCGCCTACCTCGCAGCTTCCACTGACGGCATCGTCGTCACCACCAAGCTGGACGGCATTCCCCAGCGCATGGTGCGCACGCGGCTGATGGACCGGATCGAGAAGTCCGGCCCGCTCGCCATGTGGCTGCGCGCGTTCGAGGCGGGTCGAGCGATGAAGCGCCAGACCGGTGCTTCGTGGGGTGATTTCATGCGCAGCGCGCGCGGCATGACCGCGCACGGCGCGATGCCGCTGAAGCAGGCGATGATGGCCGCGACCACGCCGATGCTGATCCAGAAGGCGATGATCGACGGCGATATCGAGAACGGCGTGATGGCCACCGGCGTCGTCGGCGGCCGCATCCGCGAAATTCCAAGCTGCCAGCAGCTTGTCGACAGCATCATGGCCGAAGCGCGCGAAAGGCTCAGCGCGCTCGGCGTACCCGCCGCCGCCACCGTCGCGGCCTGAAACCGGGGGAGGAGAGAACCCATGCCGATTACTTGCACCATTCAGGACCGGATTGCCGAAATCGTCTTCGACGTGGCGCCGGTCAATGCGTTCGACAGCGAAACCTGGCTCAGCCTGCCCGCGATCATCAACGAGGCGGCGCGCAATCCGGACGTCCACTGCATCCTGATCCGTGCCGATGGGCGCGGCTTCTGCGGCGGCGTGGACATCAAGGAGATGCAGGCCCATCCGGAACGCATCCCGCTGCTCAATCGCGGCAATTACCTGACGTTCAAGGCGATTCACGAGGCCGAAGTGCCGGTGGTGGTTGCCGTGCACAAGTTCGTGATCGGCGGCGGCATCGGCATCTGCGGCGCGTCGGACACGATCATCGCGGCGGACGATGCCTATTTCTCGCTGCCGGAGATCGATCGCGGCGCGATGGGCGGGGCCAGCCACATGTCGCGCATGTTGCCGCTCCACAAGGTGCGCGCGGCCTTCTTCACCGGCGGCAATATTCCCGCGCAGGAAGCCTATCGGCTGGGCGCGGTGGAGATGGTCGTCCCGCGCGATCAGCTCGAAACCGAAGCTCGCGCCTTCGCCGCGCGCATCGCCGGCAAGTCGCGCAAGGCGCTGGTGATCGCCAAGGAAGCGCTGAACGGGCTGGAATCGCGCGACGTCGATCGCGGCTACCGCTGGGAGCAGGGCTTCACCCTCGAAATGTACATGCATGAGGATAGCCAGAAGTCGCGCGATGCCTTCGTGGAAACCGGCAAGGCGGCCTCGTTCTGATGGACCTTTCCTACACCCCCGCCCAGCAGGCGTTCCGCGCCGAAGTGCGCGACTGGCTTGAGGCGAACGTGCCCGCGCAGCCGCTCGAACACTTCGACGCCACGCGCGAAGGGTTCGAGGCGCATCGCGACTGGGAACGCACGCTGAAGTCCGGCGACTGGGGCATGGTCACCTGGCCGAAGGAATATGGCGGTCGCGGGCTGGACCTGATCGAATGGCTGATCTTCGAGGAGGAATACTACCGCGCCGGCGCGCCCGGCCGGGTCAACCAGAACGGCATCTTCCTGCTGGGCCCCACCTTGATCGAGTTCGGCACGCCCGAACAGAAGCAGCGCTTCCTGCCGCCGATGGCATCGGGTGAGGAAATCTGGGCGCAGGCCTGGTCCGAACCGCAGGCCGGGTCCGACCTTGCCGGCGTGCGCGCGACGGCCACCAGAGACGGCGACGACTATGTGCTGAACGGCCACAAAATCTGGTCCAGCCGCGCGGTCTTTGCCGACTGGGCCTTCGGCCTGTTCCGCGAACCGGGCACGGAGCGGCACAAGGGGATGAGCCTGATCTTCTTCCCGCTCGATGCGCCGGGGGTGACGGTCAACGCCATCCGCAAGATCAACGGCCATGTCGGCTTTGCGGAAATCTTCCTGGAGGACGTGCGCGTGCCCGCCTTCAACCGGCTGGGGGACGAAGGGCAGGGTTGGCACATCTGCATGGCGACGGCAGGGTTCGAGCGCGGCCTGATGCTGCGCAGTCCGGCGCGCTATCAGGTCGCCGCTGCGGCGCTGGCCGGGCTTTGGCAGGAACGCAAGGCGGATGCCGATCCGCTGCTCGAAGCCGATGTGGTGCGCGCCTACATGAACGCGGATGCCTATGCGCTGTCGATCTACCAGACCGCGTCGCGGCTGATGGCAGGCGCGAAGATCGGGCCGGAGGCTTCCACCAACAAGATCTTCTGGTCGGAACTCGACATCCACCTGCACCAGACCGCGCTCTCGATCCTCGGCCCGGATGCTGAGCTGGTGGTGGAGCCGGGGCAGCACGATTGGCTGGACGATTACATCTTCGCCCTCGCCGGGCCGATCTACGCCGGATCGAACGAGATCCAGCGCAACATCATCGCCGAGCGCATGCTCGGCCTGCCGCGCTGAGGAGGACCGGGTCATGGATTTCACCCTGAGCGACGAACAGCTCATGTTCGCCGAAACCGCGCGCACCCTATTGGGCGACACCTGTACGCCCGATCACTGGCGCAAGATGATGGAGCGCGGTGACAATAGCGATCCTGCCCGCTGGGACGCGATCGTCGAGAACGGCTTCACGCTGGTCATGCTGCCTGAAGAGGCGGGCGGCATGGGCCTTGGCGAACTGGACTTCGCGTTGATCGCGGAGGAGGCAGGTTATGTCGCGCTGCCGGAACCGCTGGTCGAAAGCGCTGGCGTGGCCGCGCCGATGCTGGCGGCGCTCGCGCCCGATCATCCGCTGCTGGCCGATCCGGGCGCGACGATTGCGATTGCCCATTCGCTGAACCCGGTAGTGGCCGATGCGGGCCGCACCGCCGCGATCTTGCTGGAACGCGACGGGCATGCCTTCCTGGCCAGCCCGGATTGCGTACGGCTGATGCCGTCCGAAACCATCGACCCGCTGCGCCGTCTGTTCCGCGTGGAGTGGGATGCAGCCGACGCTGAGGATCTTGGCGTGGCCGATTGGGATCTCGCACTGGATCGCGCCGCGCTGTTCGCCGCCGCACAGGGCCTCGGCCTTGCCCAGCGCGCGGTCGACATGGCGGTGGACTACGCCAAGGAACGCCAGCAGTTCGGCAAGCCGATCGGTTCCTATCAGGCGGTGAAGCACCACCTCGCCTCCGCACAGGTCGCCATCGAGTTCGCGCGGCCGGTAGTGCGCGCTGCGGCTGCCGAAATCGGGCATCGCGACGTACAGGCGCGCGCGCGGGTCAGCCACGCCAAGATCGTCGCGCTGGAAGCGGCGGACAAGGCAACGCGCGCCTCGATCCAGGTGCACGGCGCCATGGGCTATTCTTGGGAAGTCGACGCGCACCTGTTCCTCAAGCGCACGCTCGCGCTGACCCAAAGCTGGGGCACGCCCGCATTCCACCGCGCGCGCGTCGCCACGCGCCTGTTCACCCAGCCTGTCGGTCCCGACCGGACCTTCGCCCGCGAAGCCCATGCCGGCGCGGCCACCAGAGAGATGATCCATGCCTGAAGCCTATATCGTCGACGCCGTTCGCACGCCCGTCGGCCGCAAGAAGGGCAGCTTGGCCCAAGTGCACCCCGCCGATCTGGGCGCGCATCCGATCAAGGCGCTGGTGGAGCGCACCGGAATCGATGCCGGTCTGGTGGACGATGTCGTCTGGGGCTGCTGCGACACCATCGGCCCGCAGGCCGGCGATATCGGCCGCACGGCGTGGCTGGTGGCGGGCATGCCCGAACATGTTCCCGGCGTGACCATCGACCGGCAGTGCGGATCCTCCCAGCAGGCGGTTCATTTCGCCGCGCAGGGGGTGATGTCGGGCACGCAGGATCTGGTCGTCGCCGGCGGCAGTCAGGCGATGAACGCGATCCCGATCTCGGCGGCGATGTTCGCCGGGGCCGCTTATGGTTTCGACAGCCCGTTCCAAGGCTCGAAGGGTTGGGACGCGCGCTATGGAGACGAAGAGGTCAACCAGATCCGCTCGGCCGAGATGATTGCCGAGAAGTGGGGCATCTCGCGCGCGGAAATGGAGCAGTTTAGCCTTGCTAGCCATCAACGCGCGCAGGCGGCGTGGGATGCCGGCTGGTTCGACCGTGAGGTTGCGCCGTTCGAGGGGCTGGCGAAGGACGAGACGATCCGCCCGGGCACTACGCTGGAAGGGCTCTCCGCGCTGAACCCGGTGCGGGAGGGCGGCGCGATCACCGCCGGTGTCGCCAGCCAGAACTGCGATGCTGCCGCCGCCATGCTGATCGCCAGCGAGCGGGCGGTGAAGGAACATGGCCTGAAACCACGGGCGCGCATCCATCACTTGTCCGTGCGGGCGGCGAACCCGGTGTGGATGCTCACCGGCCCGATCCCGGCAACCCAGCACGCGCTCGCCAAGGCAGGAATGCGGGTGGAGGACATCGACCTGTTCGAATGCAACGAGGCGTTCGCCTCGATCCCGCTCGCCTGGATGAAGGAACTGAACATCCCGCATGAGAAGGTGAACGTGCAGGGCGGCGCCATCGCGCTGGGCCATCCGATCGGCGCCACCGGCGTACGATTGATGACGACGCTGCTGGGCGCCTTGGAACGCACCGGTGCTCGCTACGGCCTCCAGACCATGTGCGAAGGCGGCGGGCAGGCCAACGTCACCATTATCGAGCGGCTGTGACGATGCCTTGCTACGCCTATCAGGGGATCGTTCCGGTCGTCGATCCGACCAGCTATGTCCATCCATTGGCCTCGCTGATAGGGGACGTGATCGTCGGCCCCGGCTGCTTCATCGCGCCGGGCGCCTCGCTGCGCGGCGATTTCGGCCGCATCGTCGTGGAGGGTGACAGCTCGATCCAGGACAGCGTAACGATCCACGCCAATTCCAACCGCGACACCGTGATCCGCCGGGGCGCGACGATCGCGCACGGCGCCATCATCCACGGCTGCGAGATCGGCGAGAACAGCCTGGTCGGCATGAACGCCGTGGTGCTGGACGAAGCGGTGATCGGCCCGGAAAACCTCATCGGCGCGTTGGCGCTGGTGAAGTCGGAAACGGAAACGCCGCCGCGCAGCTTGCTCGCCGGCAACCCCGCCAAGGTCGTGCGAACATTCGAACCACATCAGGTGACATGGCGCAACGACGGGCAGGGCGAATACCAGCGCCTTGCGCGCGAGGCGCTGGACGGGATCGTCGAAGTCACGCCGCTGTCCGCCCCCGAACCCGACCGACGCCGATTGGCGTCGGAAGCCATTGCCGTGCGCCTTTCCGGCCGCACCGCCGCCCTGCGCGAAGCCCGCGCGGCGCAAACCATCGAACAGGAGTGACTTTCGTGGGTATCTGCGACAATCGTACCGTCATCATCACCGGCGCCGCGCGCGGTTTGGGCCGCGCATACGCGCTCGCCTTCGCGGCGGAGGGGGCCAACGTCGTCGTCAACGACATCGGCACCTCGCTGGGTGGTGACGGACGCGACACCAGCGCCGCCGACGGGGTGGTGGAGGAAATTCGCGCCGCCGGCGGCAAGGCCGTGGCCAATTACGAGGACATCACCGACTGGGATGCCGCCCAGCGCATCGTAGGTGCCGCTCTGGACGCGTTCGGTGATCTTCATGTCGTGGTCAACAACGCCGGAATCGTGCGCGATCGGATGTTCGTTTCGGCGACGCTGGAAGAGTGGGACGCGACCATGCACGTCCACTTGCGCGGCCATTTCTGCCTCTCCCGCCACGCCGTGGATTACTGGCGCGGGCAGCAGAAGGCCGGCAAGCCGGTCGATGCGCGGATCATCAACACTTCGTCCGGCGCGGGCCTCCAGGGCTCGATCGCGCAGGCCGCTTACTCGACCGCCAAGGGCGGGATTGCCGCGCTGACGCTGGTGCAGGCCGCCGAACTGGGCCGCTATGGCATCACCGCCAATGCGCTGGCTCCCTCCGCCCGCACCCGCATGACCGAGCAGGCCTTTGCCGACAAGATGGCGACGCAGGAAGCCACGTTCGACGTGATGGATCCGGCCAATGTCGCCGCCACCGTGGTGTGGCTGGGATCGACCGAAAGCGCCCATGTCACCGGCTGCGTGTTCGAACTGGAAGGCGGCAAGATCATGATCGAGCAAGGCTGGCGAGAAGGCCCGTTCGTCGATCAGGCGGCGCGCTGGCAGCCTGCGCAGGTGGGTGCGGAAGTGGATCGCCTGCTGGCTGAGCGCGTTCCGCCGCGCAAGGTCTGGGGCACGGCCTGAGGGGAGACGGCGCGATGGAATTCGCCCTGACCGACGAACAGGCGATGATCGCGGACACCGTCCGCGCTTTCTTCGCCGAAAACGCCACTAGCGAGCGCACCCGCGCGGCGATGGGAGCTGACGGTATCGACCGCGACTTGTGGTCCGCCTTTGCCGGGGAACTGGGGCTTGCCGGGCTCGGCATTCCCGAGGACTTCGGCGGCGCCGGCCTTGGCATGGTGGAACTGGCCGTGGTGGCGGAGGCGGCAGGCGCGCAAGTCGCCGCGCTGCCGTTGCTGGGCCATGCCATGCTGACCGAAGCCCTGGTGCGCGGCGGATCGGACGCGCAGAAGACCGAATGGCTGCCGCGTCTTGCCGCCGGAGAACTCATCGCGACGGTGGCGTGGGATACTGCTTTCGAGGTGGTGGATGGGGCCGTCAGTGGCACGATCCCCTATCTTCCGTATGGTGCGACGGCCGATGTCCTGTTGCTTCAGGCTGGTGGACAGGCTTGGCTGGTCGATCTGAACGGCGAGGGGGTTACCCGCACCGCGCATGTCACCATGGACCAGACGCGCCCGCTCGCGACGGTGACGCTTGATGGCGTCCGGGCCGAAGCGCTGCAACAGGGCGCGGCCGCGATCGAAGGGCTTCAGGCCGCAGGCTGGATCTGCCTTGCCGCCGAGGCGCTGGGCGGCGCACAGGCCAGCCTCGACCGGACGGTGGAATACGCGAAGGAACGCGTGCAATTCGGCCGACCCATTGGCTCGTTCCAGGCGTACAAGCACCGCCTTGCCGACATGATGGTGGAAATCGAACAGGCCCGCTCGGCCGTCTACTGGGCGGCTTGCGCGGTCGACGAGCAGGCCGAGGAAGCGAAGCTGGCGCTCCATTCCGCCAAGGCCTTCTGCGCCGATACCTACCGCATGTGTGCGGGCAACATGATCCAGCTTCACGGCGGGATCGGCTTCACCTGGGAGCATGACGCGCACCTCTTCTTCAAACGCGCCCGCTCGATCGCGACGCTTTATGGCGACAGCCAGTGGCACCGCGCGGAAGTGGCGCGCTTCGTCATGGGAGAACCCACATGAAACTGGGCTTTTCGACGGCGGACGAGGCCTTTCGCAGCGAATGCGCCGCATGGCTGCAGGCGCAGATGACAGGGCCTTTCGCCGATATTCGCGGCATTCCCAATCTCGTCTCCAAGGTGGAGCGCCGGCGCGAGTGGGAACAGCAACTGGCCGCGCACAAATGGTCGTGCATCGGCTGGCCCGAACAATGGGGCGGACGCGGCGCGACGCTGGCGCAGCAGGTGATCTTTGCCGAGGAATATGCCCGCGCCGGTGCGCCGGGCCGCATCAACCACATCGGCGTCGAACTCGCCGGGCCGACGATCCTTGCCTTTGGGACCGAGGAGCAGAAGGCGCGGTTCCTTCCCGGTATCGCGGCGGGAACCGCGATCTGGTGCCAGGGGTATTCCGAGCCCAATGCCGGGTCGGATCTTGCCAACGTGCGCACCAAGGCGCGGCTGGACGGCGATGAATGGGTGGTCAACGGTCAGAAAGTCTGGACCAGCCTTGCCCACTTCTCCGACTGGATCTTTGTCATCGCGCGCAGCGAGGAAGGCTCGAAAGGCCCCAAGGGTCTGACGTTCCTGATGATGGAGATGGACCAACCCGGTATCGAAGTGCGCCCGATCCGCCAGATGAACGGAGAGGCGGAGTTCAACGAGACGTTCCTGACCGATGCGCGTTGCCCGGCGGGCAGCCTGATCGGCACGCCCGGCGATGGCTGGCGCGTGGCGATGGGCCTGCTCGCCTTCGAACGCGGGGTGTCGACGCTGGCCCAACAGATGGGTTTCCGCAACGAGCTGGACGGCATCATTGCCGCTGCCAAGGCCAATGGGAAGGACCGCGATCCGGTGATCCGCCAGCGCGTGGCGGAGGCGGAGATCGGCCTTCGCCTGATGCGTTACGGCGCGCTGCGGATGCTCTCCAACACCGATCATTCCGCCATCGACGGCGCCGCGCTCACCTACAAGATCCAGTGGGCGACATGGCGGCGCAACCTGGGCGAACTGGCCATGGATGTGCTTGGCCAGGCGGGCGAGATCGCGCCGGGCCATGATTACGAATGGCCGATGCTGCCCAACCTGTTTCTCTTCAGCCGCTCGGATACGATCTACGGCGGCACCAATCAGATCCAGCGCAACCTGATCGCCGAGCGTGGCCTCGGCTTGCCCAAAGAACCCAGAGGTGACCTGTGACCGTTCCCGTTCCTGCCTATCCCACTCCCCTCGGCATGCTGAAGGAGCGCACGGTGGTGGTCACCGCCGCGGCCGGCACCGGCATTGGTTTTGCCGTCGCCAAGCGTGCCGCCGAGGAGGGCGCGCGCCTGCTCATCAGCGATTTCCATGAGCGCCGCCTTGGCGAAGCGGCCGATCGCATCGCCGCCGAAGTGGGCTGCACGCGGCCGGAGACGTTCGTCTGCGACGTGACCGTCGAGGAGCAGGTGCAGGCGCTGCGCGACGCGGCAGTGTCGCGGCTGGGCGGGGTCGATGTGCTGATCAACAATGCCGGGCTGGGCGGCGAGGTCGACGTGGTCGACATGACCGATGACCAGTGGAGCCGCGTGTTGGACGTCACGCTCACCTCGCTGTTCCGCATGACCCGGGCGTTCCTGCCGGTGATGTATGCGGCGAACCGGGGCGTGATGGTCAACAACGCCTCTGTACTCGGCTGGCGCGCGCAGAAGGGGCAGGCGCACTATGCCGCCGCCAAGGCCGGGGTCATGGCTTTCACCCGCTGCACGGCGATGGAGGCGGCGGACCACGGCGTGCGCATCAACGCGGTGGCGCCCAGTCTGGCCATGCATCCCTTCCTTGCCAAAGTGACGACCGAGGAAACCTTGGCTGAACTGGTCAAGCGAGAGGCCTACGGTCGTCCGGCGGAAGTGTGGGAAGTGGCCAACGTCATGCTGTTCCTGGCCAGCGACTTGTCGTCCTACATGACCGGAGAGATCGTTCCGGTATCGAGCCAGCACGCATGAGCGGGCCGTTCGTCTTCGAAACGCCCTCTGCGCTGCTTGGCGCGGAAGGAACGCAACTGGGGCCGACGGACTGGTTCGCCGTCGATCAGGACCGGGTGAACGCCTTCGCCGAAGTGACCGGCGACGACCAGTGGATCCATGTCGATGTGGAGCGCGCCAAGGCGGGGCCGTTCGGCGGTACGATCGTCCACGGTTACCTGACGCTCAGTCTCGTCAACATGTTCCTGCCGCAGATGATCGAGGTGCGCGGGTTTTCCGCCGGCGTGAACGTCGGGATGGACCGCACGCGGTTTCTGGCCCCGGTCCTGACCGGATCGCGGCTGCGCGCGCGGGGGGAGATTGTCGCGGTCGAGGAGATCAAGGGTGCGGTCCAGTCGACCGTGCGCGTTACCGTCGAGATCGAGGGGGGTGAGAAGCCCGCGCTCGTTATCGACACCATCAGCCGATACTACCCGTAAGGAGAGAAGGATGCCCGATCCCAAGCATATGGAATCCGCAGTGCACGAATACGTGGCGGCCTTTTCTGCCGGCAGCGCAGACCGCGTTGCCGCGCTTTTTGCCGAGAATGCCACTGTCGAAGATCCGGTTGGATCGCCCATCCACGAAGGGCTGGCCGCGATCCATGCCTTCTACTCGGCATCGATGGCGACCGGCGCGAAACTGACGCTGGAAGGGCCGGTGCGGGTGGTGACCGACTATGCGGTCTTCGCCTTTGCCGTCCACCTCGAATGGGAGGGCGGCGCCAAGCGGATCGACGTGATCGACAGCTTCCGTTTCGACGAGGCCGGAAAGGTCGCCGAGATGCGGGCCTTCTGGGGCCCTGACAACATGCACGGATTTACCTGAGAGGATATCGAGACAATGCGCGAAGCCGCCATCATTTCCACGGCCCGCACCGGCGTCGGCAAGGCCTATCGCGGGGCGTTCAACGATACGGAGGCGCCTCGCATGGCCGCCCATGTCGTGAACGCCGCCATCGCCCGTGCCGGGATCGATCCCGCCCGCGTCGACGATGTCTACATGGGCTGCGCGAACCAGTGGAACACGCAAAGCTACAACATCGGCCGCCTTGCCGTGCACGGCTCCGTCCTGCCCGACACCACTGCCGGCTTCGCGATGGACCGCAAGTGTTCCAGCGGCCTTAACGCGCTGGCCTTCGCGGCGCGCGGCATCATCGCGGGCGAGATCGACGTGGCGCTTTCGGGCGGCACCGAAAACGTCTCGCTGACGATCGACAAGCACTACCCCAATTTCCGCAACCGTTCGGAATGGGTGAAGGAACACGATCCCTACGCCTACATGGCGATGATCGAGACGGCGGAGATCGTGGCCGAACGCTATGGCGTCAGCCGTGAGGATCAGGACCGTTTTGCCGCGCTCAGCCAGCAGCGCGCCGCCGCCGCGCAGGAAGCCGGACGCTTCGATGCCGAGATCGAACCGATCGCGCTGACCAAGGCGCTGTTCGACAAGGAGGGCAACGAAACCGGCAAGGAAGAAGTCCTGCTGACGAAGGACGAAGGCATCCGCGCTGGCACGACGTTCGAGAAGCTGAGCGAGCTGAAGCCGGTGTTCAAGAACGGGCAGGTCGTGAAGGAAGGCCGCCACGTAACGGCGGGCAATGCCAGCCAGCTTTCGGATGGCGCATCGGCGCAGATCGTCATGGACCTTGCCACCGCGCAGAAGGAAGGGCTGCCGGTGCTGGGGCTCTATCGCGGCTTTCAGGTTGCGGGTTGCGGCGCCGACGAGATGGGCATCGGCCCGGTCTTCGCGATCCCCAAGCTGCTGGAACGCAACGGCTTGAAGATCGACGATATCGGCCTCTGGGAAATCAACGAGGCGTTCGCCAGCCAGGCGATCTATTGTCAGCGCGAACTGGGCATCGATCCGGACAAACTGAACGTCAACGGCGGTGGCATCGCCATCGGCCATCCCTTCGCGATGACCGGCTCACGGCTGGTCGGCCATGCGCTGATCGAGGGCAAGCGGCGCGGGGTGAAATACGTCGTCGTCTCGATGTGCGTGGCGGGCGGCATGGGCGCCGCCGGTCTGTTCGAAGTCGCCTGAAGGGCATGAGCCGCATGACGGAAGCGATGGGAATCTGGCCGGCGACGATCCCCGGTGCGGCGGCGGCGGCGGCGGAGCGCTGGCCGGATCGCACGGGGCTGATCGTGGGCGATCGGCAATGGACTTTTGCTCAGCTATGGGCCGATGCGCGGGCGGCGGCATCGGCCATCATGGCCAGCGGCGTGGGCCACGGCGATCGGGTTGCCATCTGGGGACCCAACACGCGCGAATGGATCCTGGCGGCCTTGGCGACGCACATCGCCGGGGCGACCGTGGTGCCGCTCAACACCCGCTTCAAAGGCGCGGAGGCGGGCGAGATCCTGCGTCGTGCGAAAGTGCGCCTGCTGTTCGCGCCGGGCAATTTCCTGGGGCAGGACTTTGCGGACCTGATCGCGGGGGAGGACTTGCCCGATCTTGCCGAAACGGTCCGCATCGACAGCGGCTGGGACGCCTTCGTCGCGCGTGGCAAAGGGCCGCAAGACCCGGCGATCGATGCCGCAATGGCGCGCCTGACCGGTGATGACATCAGCGACGTGATCTTCACCTCCGGCACCACCGGCCGCCCCAAGGGCGCGCTGACGGCGCATCGGCAGGCGATCCAGATCTTCGGTGACTGGTCCGTGCGCGTGGACCTGCGGGAGGGCGACCGCTACCTGATCGTCAATCCGTTCTTCCATACCTTCGGCTACAAGGCGGGCTGGGTGCCCTGCCTGTTGCGCGGCGCGACGATCGTGCCGATGGTCACATTCGACGTGGGCGAGATGGTCCGCTTGATCGAAAGCGCGAAGATCAGCTTCATCCCCGGCCCGCCGACGATCTACCAGTCGCTCTTGCAGGAATTGGCCGGCGATCAACTGGCGGGCGAGCAACTGGCGGGCGGTAGGCCGCGCGATTTCTCTTCGCTGCGCGTGGCGGTGACCGGTGCGGCGCCAGTGCCGCCGGTGCTGGTGGAGCGAATGCGCAGTGAACTGGGCATGTCCAACGTCGTCAACGGCTATGGCATGACCGAATGCGGTGCCATCGCGATGACGCGGCAGGGCGACGATGCCGAGACGATTGCTCACACCTGCGGTTATCCGCTGCCGGGGATCGAGGTGCGCTGCGTCGACGATGCGGGGCGTGACCTGCCGCCGGGCGAAGCGGGTGAAATCCTGGTGCGCGGCCATGCCGTGATGCGCGGCTATCTCGACGATCCCGTTGCCACGGCGGAAGCGGTGGATGCGGAGGGGTGGCTGCATACCGGTGACATCGGCACCGTCGACGCGCGCGGCTATCTGGCGATTACCGACCGCAAGAAGGACATGTTCATCTCGGGCGGGTTCAACGTCTATCCGGCCGAGGTGGAGAAGCTGCTGAACGCCCATCCATCGGTGGCGCAAGCGGCTGTGATTGGCGTGGCGGATGAGCGCATGGGCGAAGTGGGCCGCGCCTATGTGATCGCCCGCAGCGGTGCGGCGCTGAGCGCAGACGATCTTGCCGCATGGGCGAAGGCGAACATGGCGAACTACAAGGTGCCGCGTAGCTTCGTGCTGGTGCCGGACCTGCCGCGCAACGCTGCGGGGAAGGTGCTGAAGACCGAACTGCGGGCGTGATCCCCGATCCTCTCGCGGCCCCCGCGCATTCCTTGAAAGGCGGTTCCCGGGTCGCCTGACGCAGCGGTAACGCGCAACAGATATCTGACCTCGACGGCGGGCCTAACCCCGGCCGTCGAGGCCCCTTGCCATGACCTTGCGGCGCAGATCGCCACCAACAACAGGAAGCCACGAAGCGTCGATCATCTTAAACAAGGGTAGAGACAGGGAGCGGACCGGGGCGTGATGCGTTGTCACGCTGACAGCGGAACGAAGAGGCCCTTATGTCCCGAACGGTAGCCGAATTGCTGGTCGACACCCTCGCGCAGTTGGGCGTTCGTCATGTGTTTGGTGTGGTGGGCGATGCTCTCAACCCATTCACCCATGCTCTCGACGCGGAGGATGCCATCGACTGGATCGGCGTCCGCCATGAAGAAGGCGGCGCTTTGGCGGCCGCCGGGCAAGCCAAACTGACAGGCCGCCTTGGTGTGTGCTGCGGGACGACCGGGCCGGGCGGCAATCACCTTGTCGCGGGCCTGTATGAGGCGCGCAAGGATCATGCTCCGGTGCTGGCCATTACCGGGGGCGTGCCGGCTGAGAAGCGAGGGACGGATTATCTCCAGGAGGACGATCCAGCCCTGCTGTTTCGCGACGTTGCGGTCTACAGCCAGGTGATCAGTGCGGCGGAACAGGCCCCCGCCGTGATCCGCGAAGCGATCGCCGCCGCTTATGCCGAACGCGGCGTTGCCCATATCAACGTGCCGCCGGAGGTCTTTGCGGCAAAGGTCGAAAGCGACGTCGCCAGCATGGCGACGCTGCGGCCGCGACCCGAAATTGCGCCGTCGCCGGCCGATGTGGCCGAAGCCGCCCGGATGATCGGCGAGGCGAAGACCGTTGCGGTGTTCTGCGGGCAGGGCTGCCATGGTGCGGGTTCCGAGCTGGAGCAATTGGCCGACAGGTTGCAGGCGCCCCTCATGCACACGTTCCGCGGCAAGAGCATTCTTCCATTCGATCATCGCTGCTGGATCGGCGGGGTGGGCCTGATTGGTTCCAAGGCCGGGGTGGACGCCATCAATGGGGCGGACCTGCTGCTGATGCTGGGCACCGACTATCCTTATTCCGAATTCCTGCCCCAACATGGCCGGATTATCCAGATCGACGAACGCGCACTTGCCTTGGGGAGACGCGCTCCGGTGGCTCTGGGGATCGTGGGTTCGGTGCGCCCGGCGTTGACGATGCTGCTGGAACGTCTTTCCGCCCGATCGGACCGCACGTTCCTTGAAAAGGCGCAGGCCGCGCGGGACGAATGGAACGCGATGCTGGACAAGCGGGCAGACGTTGCACGCACGCCCGGCAAACTTCATCCGCCCGCACTGGCGCGGGCGATCAGCAATCATGCGGCCGACGATGCGATCGTGGTTACCGATACTGGCGAAGTGACGCTCTGGGCGGCGAACTGGTGGCGGCAGAGCGGCAGGCAGCAGCACACCGGTTCGTTCAACAACGCAGCGGTTGGCACGGGGCTGGGCCTGGCTAACGGTGCGCAGCTTCTGGACCGCTCGAGGCAGGTGATCGCCCATGTCGGCGATGGGGGCATGACGATGCTGCTGGGCGAATTCATGACCAGCGTGGAGCATCAATTGCCGGTGAAGATCGTCGTCTACGACAACGCCGAGTGGGGCCTGGTCCATCTCGAGATGGAAGTGGCCGGGCTGCCGGCAGCCAAGGGCTCGACGTTCCCGAACATCGACTTTGCCGCCTTCGCCAAGGCTTGCGGAGCGCAAGGCTTCACGGTGCGCGATCCCGCCCAGCTGGATGCGACGATTGCGCAGTTTCTTGCCGCGCCCGGGCCGGCGATCCTGCACGCCATCGTCGATCCCGACGAGTTGCCGACCATGCCGCACATCGATCCGGCCAAAGTCCTGCGCTTCGGCATCGCCAAGGTTCGCGAGGCCTGGCACAGCCTGCGCGGTCCCGGCGCCTGATCGCATGGCCGGTGTAATCGCAGCGAGCAGGCCGACCGGGAAACGCAGTTGCGGATCATTGTTTGGTTAGAGCGTTTTCTAATCAGGTGGAATCACCTGATGACTCGGAAAACACGATAAACCAAAAACTTAGAGCAGTTGATCCGATGCAATCGGATCGGAAACTGCTCTATTGGCAATGCAGGAGCGAACGATGCCGAAATTCATGTTCGAAACGCCGGATGGCGATGAGGTGCTGGTCAATTCGACGGATGTCGTCGATCTTGTCGAGGGGCGCGACGATCAGGTGACCGTCATCGAATTGGAGGATGGCGAGGAGATATCGGTTCTGGCGACGCGGCGGGAAGTCGTGATCCACCTCGATCTCGATCCCGTGCAATTCCTGAGCGGCGAATATACGGACGATGATCTGCCGGAAGATTTTGACGACGACGATTACGAAAGCGAGTGAGCGGGCAAGCAGCCGCGACCTTGGTAGATCTTAAGCCGAAAGATTTCCCAAAAGCCGGGCGCGCAGTTCCACTTCGGTGACGATCTCCATGGCTGCCCCGGAATCGCGCAGTTTTTCCGCCTTGTGATGTTCCGCATGGGCTGCCGCCCAGCGACCGAAAGTCTGGTGGGTGCTGATGACCAGCATCGTCGTGGTCGTGCCGACGCTGGAGACGACGCGCGCCCCGTGTGCTGCAAGGAACTGGGCCAGCGCCTCGTCGCGCCGTTCACCCAGGATGGCAATACGCTGGCCTTTCAGTGGGCCGGTTTCGGCGGCGCGTGGAGCCTTGCCTGGCTTTGCGGGCTTGGCCAGCCAGCCTTGCAGGTCGATGCCGGTGTCTTCGATGGCCCGCAGGATCACCATGCCCGCTGCACGCGCATCGCTGAGCGCATCGTGATGGCGGTGGCGGATTTTCAAGTGGCTGGATAGCGTGTTGAGGCGGTGATTGGGCAATTGCGGCCATGCCCGCTTGGCCACACGCACGCTGTCGAGCCAGGTCGTTTCGATGAAGGGCAGTCCGCCGATCCGGCAGGCAGCGGACAGCGCGCCCTTGTCGAATCCCGAATGCGCGACCGTGACGCGCCCCGTCAGGTGCTCTGCGATGATGCCATGGATAGCGCCGAATGCCGGCTTGCCCGCCACATGGTCCGGCGAAATGCCATGGATGCCGATGTTGAATGGGGAAAATTCGTCCTGTGGGTCGATCAGCGTTTCGTAGGCAAACACCTCCTGACCGGCCCGGAAGCCGACGATGCCGATCTGGCAGATGCTGCTGACCCGCGCACAGGCGGTCTCCACGTCGACCACGACGAAGTCCGGTTGTTCGGCAGGTGCGGTCTGGTCCGGAGCGAAGGGGGCGTTCGAGTCAGGAAGCTTCATGGCGATCCTCTAGCAGTTCGGCCGGGAAAGCGCGATGCGCTGTTCGGGCCTCTTCCCCGCAGAGTGCTCCCAGAGAAAATCCCCCGCCACATCGGGGAGATCACCGATGTGGCACCTTCAAAGCGCGTGATATGCGCAGAAAAAGTGCCGAAAATGGAAGATCCGTGCTCGCGGTTTCAAGATTTCAGGTGCGATTTGACGCGATCGAGGCGGTTATAATCCGCTTTCGCGCGTGGGTGGGGTCAGGAAATTCGGCTGCTTCGGACGATCGACAGGGGAACATCGATGACATCCAAGATCAGATTGGCGCGTGTGTTTCCGGCATTCTTGCTGGGCACAATTCTCACCACGCCCGTTGCTTCGCAAAGCCAGGATGCCCGCAACGATGCGACGGAGGCGACGAAACAGGCCAATGACAGCCTGCTGCGCACCCTGCCGTTTTCCGACAAATCGGATTTCGCCGATGCCCGACGGGGCCTGATCGCGCCGCTGCCCGAAGAGACGATAAAGGGCAGTTCCGGCAACGTGATCTGGAATCCGCGCCAATACAGCTTCATCAAGCAGGACTCTGCGGCGCCGGCCACGGTCAATCCCAGTCTTTGGCGACAGGCCCAATTGATCACCATCAGCGGCCTGTTCGAGGTGGTTCCCGGGATCTACCAGGTCCGCAATGCAGACCTTTCGAACATGACGATCGTCGAAGGCAAGGAAGGCGTGACGGTGATAGATCCGCTGATCTCGGCCGAAACGGCCAAAGTGGGCATGGATCTCTATTTCAAGCACCGCGGGCAGAAGCCGGTGAAGGCGGTCATCTACACGCACAGCCATGTCGACCACTATGGCGGCGTGAAGGGCGTCGTCAGCGAGGCGGACGTTGCGGCCGGCAAAGTGAAGATCTACGCGCCGGAGGGCTTTCTTGAGGCCGCGGTTGCCGAAAACGTGATGGCCGGCAACGCGATGAGCCGCCGCGCGAGCTACATGTACGGGAACCTGCTGAAGCCGGACCCCAAGGGGCAGGTCGGCGCAGGCTTGGGCACGACGACGTCGGCCGGCACCGTGACCCTCATCGCACCGACCGACTATGTCCAGAAAACCGGCGAGAAGCAGGTGATCGACGGGCTGACCTATGAATTCCTGATGGCCCCCGGTTCCGAGGCTCCGGCGGAAATGATGTGGTTCATCGAGGAAAAGAGAGCGATGGAATCGGCCGAGGATGCCACCCACACGCTCCACAACACCTATTCCCTGCGCGGCGCCAAGATCCGTGAGCCTCTGCCCTGGTCCAAGTACCTCAATCAGGCGCTGGCGATGTGGGGCGACAAAGTCGACGTGATCTTTGCCCAGCATCACTGGCCGACCTGGGGCAACGACAAGGCCGTTTCGCTGCTGAAGAGCCAGCGCGATCTCTATCGTTTCATCAATGACGAAACGCTGCGGATGGCCAATCAGGGCATGACGATGCGCGAGATTGCCGAGGCGTTCAAGATGCCCGACAGCCTCGCCAACGTCTGGGCCAATCGTGGTTATTACGGCTCGGTCTACCACGATGTCGCGGCGACCTATGTGCTTTACCTTGGCTGGTTCGATGGCAATCCAGCAACGCTTCACGAATTGCCCCCGGTCGAGGAGAGCAAGAAGTACGTGGAATTCATGGGCGGCGCCGATGCGGTGCTCAAGCGCGCCAAGGGGGCCTATGACAATGGCGAATACCGCTGGGTGGCTCAGGTCGTCCACCACGTTGTCTTCGCCGATCCCAGCAATCAGGCGGCCAAGAATCTGGAAGCCGATGCGCTTGAACAGCTTGGCTACCAGGCGGAATCCGGGCCCTGGCGCAACTTCTACCTGACGGGCGCGCAGGAGCTGCGCAAGGGCGTTGCAAAGCTGCCGACGCCGAATACCGCCAGCCCCGATACGGTGAAGGCCATGTCGGTAGACATGTTCCTGGACTATCTGGCCGTGCGCCTGAACGCGGAGAAGGCCGCGAATGCCAAGGCCAGGATCAACCTGGATCTGGGCAAGGACGGCACCTATTTGCTCGAACTGGAAAACGGGGTGCTCAACCACTCATCCGGTAACGTGCCCAATGCCGACGCCACCGTAACGCTCTCGCGCGACACGCTGAACCGGATCATCCTGCAGCAGACCAAATTCCAGGATGCCGTTTCGTCCGGCGAAATGCAGATCGTCGGTGATCAGGCAAAGGTCGGCGATCTCGTCTCGAACCTCGACACGTTCGAGTTCTGGTTCAACATCGTAACCCCCTGATGGGGCTGTTTGATGCGTCAGTTCAGAGCGATCGCCCGCCGCTCATGCGGCGGGCGATCCATGAGCGCGGAAATCGCGCCCCCGCCGGTCACCGCTTTTCAAGGGGCATGACATAGACGTCGAGATGGCGGATGCGTTCCGCATCGTCGAATTCGTAGATCGTCACGGTGTTCGACACGTCGGTTACCCCACCGCGCGCGTTGCGTTCCTCCAGTTCCAGGATCACGCGGCCCGGCTGCTCGGTGACGTGCCGCAACGTTCCCTCCCACGACGTTCCGGCCGCATACTGGGTGATGTAATACTTGTACTTCGCCCAATCGATCACTTCGGCCTGCGGACTGAGGAACACGCCCATGCGAACGTAGCTGTCCACATCGACAAGGCGCTCGATGTCGGCCCAATCGGCGTCCTCCAGCGGCCGCGTCTTGGATTTTTCGACGAGGCGAGAGAACGCCTCGCTATATTCGATCACCTTGCGGGTAAGGCCGGAAAATTCATTCGACCCGGGCATTTCATTCGCCATGTGCTTCTCCCGTTTTTCCGAAGTTCGCGGCCGGTTACGACATCACCAGACCGCCATCGACGTTGATCGATTGCCCGGTGATCGTGCGCGCCTCGTCGGACGCCAGAAACAGCGCCATCCGCGCCACATCCTCGGGGCTGGAGAAAGTCTTCAGCGGAAGCCCGGCCACCAGCCCCGCCTCGATCTCCTCGTACGTCTTCCCCTGCTCACCCGCGATGCGCTTCATGTAGTTGACCATCAGGTCGGTGCCGATCGCACCGGGAACCACGCAGTTGCAGCGAATGCCGAACTCCCCCACTTCGCGGGCGATGGACTTGGTAAGGATGCGCAGCGCGCCCTTGGCGGCGGAATAGTGGCTCTTCCGCGCCATCCCGTCCCACCCCGCGCTGGACGAGAAGTTGACGATCGACCCGGTCCGCCGTTCCAGCATCGAACGGTTCAGCACCTCACGCGTGCAGAGCATCGCGGCCATGCAGTCGGTGCGGTATGTCTCCAGGAAGTTGTCGACCGTCTGCTCCCAAATCCATTTGTCGGTGCCCGGCACGGCCGCATTGTTCATCATCACGTCGACCTGGCCCCAGTGGGTCATCGCCGCCTCCACCATCGCGGCGACATCTGCCTCGTCCGTTACATCGCAGCGCACGGCGATCGCGGCGGTGCCTATCGATGCGGCGACCTGCTCCACCAGTTCCAGTCGCCTTGCCGCCAGTACCAGCCGGGCGCCTTCCTGGGCCATCATGGCGGCCATTACCGGGCCGAGGCCGGTGCTCGCGCCGGTGATGATCGCGACTTTTCCTTCGAACCGGCTCATATCCGCGCCACCTTGCGCATGATCTCATGGCTTTCGGGCGATCCGTCGAGCGCGTGGTTGAGGCGTTCGACAATGCGCCAACCGTTTGCAGTACGGCCCAGCGTCCAGTGGTTCACCGCCGCGCGCCAGAGGAACCAGCGATCATCCTCGCGCAGGATCACCACGGAGTAACCCACCGCCTGCGCCCCATCGCCGTCGATAGTGATCTTCGGCGTGGCGGTAAGATGCGCACAGCCGGTGTTCACCAGATCCAGGTGTCCGGCCCAACCATACATGCCGGCAATCTCGTCGGGCGCGGAAAGGCGTTTGGTGCCGCCGTCGGGCAGGGTGAAGGTATAGCCGCCGCCCGCGCTCCACAGATCGGCAGCGGGCGCGGCCATGGCGCTGTCTACCAATGGGCCGTAAGTGTTCAGCAGGTTGAGGATTTCCAAGTGATCCTCTGCCTTGCGGCAGCGCGCTTCCAGCGCGGCCAGACGGGCTTCGACGTCCATCGCAATCCCCTCCCCGGGTGTCGTGTTTCTCTGCCGGTTTGCCGGTCGAGCCCGTTCGTATGCGGGTCGCGCGAAAGGGTATGTTGCCATCCCGGCATCGTCCATAGCGGCAGGCCGCGTGCCGCAAACTTCACCGGGGCGTTACCGCCGCCGGCCCCGGCAAGCGCGGCCCTGTCGAAGTCGTTCGCCGTAACGCGCCAGCCGATGCGAACTTTTCTCTTATATTTCCGGATTGTAGCGAAAGCGTCATCAACGCGTGGAATAGGCCCGCCCCGGGAAAAAGCTGCCGCGATCCGTAAAGCGCCGGCGTTGTTCAGATACATGGGGGCATGAATGTTGCAGAAGTCCGTGGTAGCCTTGGCGGTTGCCGCCAGTTTTACGGCATCCGTTCAGGCGCAGGCACAGGATGCTGACGCCGGCGCAGCGGACGGCACTGAAGTCCACGATATCGTCGTCATCGGCAGCGGGCAGACCCGCTCGGTCTCCACGCTGCTGCCGTCGAACCTCGACGTGCTGCCCCCAGGCACCAGTGTGCAGAAGGCGCTGAACTTCCTGCCCGGCGTCAGCGCGCAGTCAATCGACGCGCTGGGCGTCAACGAACAATCGATGTCGCTTCAGGTGCGCGGCTTCAGCACCACCCACCTGGGCTATACGCTGGACGGGATGCCGCTGGGCGACGGTGCCTACAACAACTACAACGGCCTTTCGATCAGCCGCGCCCTGATTTCCGAAAATCTGGGTCGCGCCGATCTGGCAACCGGGATCGCCGGTCTTGGTATCGCCTCCACCAGCAACCTTGGCGGCGCGCTCACTTACACCAGCAGCGATCCGCACAAGGATATGGGCGTTGCCTTCAGCCAAACCGGCGGCAGCGCGGACAGCCTGCGCACCTTCGTGCGGCTGGATACCGGCCAGCATGGCGGTTTCTCAGCCTATGTCGCCGGCCAATACAGCGAACAGGATCTATTCGTGCACCAGCGGGATTACAACCGCTCCACCGGCAAGCAGTTGAACGCCAAGGCGAAGTATGAATTCACCGGCGGCACGATCACCGCATTTGCCGACCTGTCGCGCACCAATCAGGCGGACGATGCCTATCTGTCGAAGGATATGCTGAGCCGTCTGGGCTGGGACTGGGGCGGCTATGCGCCGGACTGGAATTCCTACTTGGGCGTCGCCTATTGCTCGGTGACCGGGCCGACCGCACCGACGAAGTGCGTCGCCGCGCCAAAGCCGCAGAAGAATTCGGACGTTACTTTCACCAACGGCCAGATCCTGCGCAACGACAACCTGTTCTACCTTGCCGGCGATTTCGACGTGACCAGCACGCTGAAGGCGCACGCGCAGGTCTACCACCACACCGACAAGGGCGCGGGCAACAACTGGATCGTCGGCTGGTCCAAGCAGGGCACGGCGACGACGGCCGATGACGTGCCGGTGCAGATCCGCGACACGCGCTACACCATCAACCGCACCGGCGCCCTTGGCAGCCTGAGCTGGGACCTTGCCTTCAACCACTTCCAGGCCGGCTTCTGGCTTGAAGAGAACAAGAGCAGCGCCGCGCGCTATATCTGGGCCAACGTCACCGGGCCGTTTGACATCGGCCAGTTCCTTAAGGGTCAGCCGGATACCGCGCAGTGGGTGCAGGAAACCAAGTGGAAGACGCGCCAGTTCTACGTGCAGGACACGGTGAGCCTGCTGGATGACGCGCTGACGGTCGATTTCGGTTTCAAGGGCACTTATTCGCGCTCGAACGCCGAAGCGCAGGACGGCATCGCCAAGGCTGCCCCGCCGGCTAGCACGCAGTTCGCCACAGGTTCGCTCACCGCCAAGGACTACTTCCTGCCGGAAGTGGGCGTGCACTGGCAGGTGGCCCCGCGCCACGAACTCTATGCCAGCTATGCCGAGAACATGGCCATGTACCAGGGCGGCTTCAAGCTGGGCCCGCAGTCTGTCACGCAGACCGTGTGGGACGCGCAGGGCAAGACGCTGAAGCCGGAAACCTCCAAGAGCGTCGAAGGCGGCTATCGCTATGTCAGCGGACCGCTGCAGGTTGCGCTGAGTGGCTATTGGGTGAAGTTCGACAATCGCCTGCTGCAGTACAATCCGTGCCCGACGAACCAGCAGCAGAACCCGGGTTGCGGCAACTCGTTCCACAACGCCGGCAGCGTCACCAGCCGGGGCGTGGAACTGGGCGTGCTGTGGAAGCCGGCACCGTGGATGAGCTGGTACAACTCTGCCTCCTACAACAAGTCCACCTATGATGACGATCTGAACTGGTGCACCACCACGTGCGTCGTAAAGGCGACGGCGGGCAAGCAGCAGGTGGATACGCCCAAGGAGATGTTGGCCAGCGTGCTGACGCTGACGCAGGGCGCGGTCTCGGCGATGGTGCAGGGCAAGTACACCGGCCGACGCTATTACACTTACACCAACGACCAGAGCTTCGGTGGTTACACCACCTTCGATCTGGGCCTTACCTACGATTTTGGTTCGGTTGGCGCGGTGAAGGGGGCCAAGTTGGCGCTGAACGTCACCAACCTCACCAACAAGCGCTATGCGTCGAACTTCGACAACAGCGTGTTCGCGCCGGATGACGCGGCGGGCAGCATCGTGGTGTTCCACTCCTCGGCGCCGCGCCAGTTCTTCGGAACGCTCAGCGTTGATTTCTAAGACACTGACCGCCGGGCTGGCATTGGTCAGCCTGTGCACGGCCCTCCCCGCCTTCGCCGGTGGGGAGGAGCCCATTACGCGGCCGCATCTCGATCAGAACGCCGGCACGCAAGAAGTGACGCTGCGCGGGCGGACCTACGCCAATCTCGGGCTGGTCGGCACCGGCACCGTTCCGGCGGGCACGGCGGATTTTCTGGGTGATACGCTCGGCTCCTTCTCCTCGCTGCAGATCGCGCCGGGCAGTTGGAAGCGGGTTGGCGATCACTACGAAGGCGTCCTCTGGACACTGCCAGACCGGGGGCGAAACGATCCTGCCGCGCGGCTCTTCTTCGACTATCCGGCACGGCTGGAGCGCTTCCGCATCCGGTTTGCGCCGGGCGACGGACAAGTCGATATCGTGCCGGACGGCGGCCTTGAATTGCGCGACTTCCGCGGACGGCCGTTCACCGGCGCCGATCCGGGTGACGGGACCTTGACCGAACGGAGTGTCCTGCTGCCGGCTCCGGCTGATGGGACCGGGCATGGCAAAGTGTCGCTCGACGCGGAATCCCTTCAGTTCACGCGCGATGGCAGTTTCTACATCGGCGACGAATATACCGCGAATGTCTATTACTTCGACCGGGGCGGCAGACTGCGCGGCGTGATCCAGCCACCACCGGCCGTTGTGCCGAAGCGTGGCGGGGCGGCCTATTTCGGTTCGTTGGAGCCGCCGGAAACGGGGCGGCGCAACAACCAGGGCCCAGAGGGCATGTCGCTTTCACCTGATGGCCGCACCCTGCTGGTCGCACTGCAGAGCGCATTGATGCAGGACAGCGCCAGTGGCAATGCCGCAGGCCGCACCGCCATCCGCGTGCTGGCCTATGACGTGCAAGCTTCGCCCACGCCGGCACGGCCGATCGGGCATTACGTCATGCAGTTGCCCGCGTACAATGATGCCGGCGATGGCAGCGTGGCCAATCGTACCGCCGCGCAGAGCGAGATCCGCGCGCTGGACGATCACCGGTTCCTGATGCTCGCACGCGATGCCGCCGGGCGCGGGGCTGAGGGGGATCGACCGATCGTCTACAAGTCGATCCTGCTGGTGGACCTGGCAGGAGCGACCAACATCGCGGGTACCCGATACGAAACCGGTGGGGCCTCGATCCTGCAGAACCCGGATACCCCGGCCTTGCGGCCTGAGATCGTGCCGGCCGAGCGGGCGGAGTTCGTAAACTTGCTCAATCCACCGCAACTGGCACGCTTCGGACTGGATATCGCGGCACTTTCCGAGAAGTGGGAAGCGATGGACCTGGCCCCGGCAATGGATCGGGAGCATCCGGCTGATTATTTCCTGCTCGTCGGCAATGACAACGACTTCATCGCCCGGCACTGCCGAATGTCAGGCCAGTCCTGCGATTCCGCGATCGATAACGACAATCGGATACTCGTCTACCGGGTGAGGCTGCCCGCGCCGCTGCGATAGATGGTAATGCTCAGTTGGCGGTCGTGGTTGTCGGCCCCCAGCCGCCGGCCTCCGAATTCGGGCCATCTTCGGTCATCGAACGGGAACTGCCGGCCATGGTTGACTGCACGGGCTTGAAGCCTTGATCGCTGTCACCCATGGGGCAACCGTTGCGTCGTAACTCGGCTTCGACGGCTTGCATCCGCATAATCGTCTTCGCGGTTCCGCCGACGGCCTGAGATAGATTGTCGGGGCGGCTCACCCCGGCCGCTTCGTTTGCGCGCTGGAAATCGGCCATGATCTGCTCGCAGGTCGCCACGTTGTAGGAGCGGGGCTTGGTTAGCTTGTTCAGCTCGTCCTCCAGCGCCATGCCGAAAAGGCCCATCGTAAGCCCGCGTGATCGAAACGCGGGTGACACGAAATCGTCAGGGGCATCGCCGCGTTCGACGCTGGTGGTAACGTGGGTTTGCCGGCCATTGTCGAATGGTTCGAAATGTGCGGTCATCGCGGTGGCGACCTGGTCGCCGCTCATGACGTACCAGGTCATGTGGTCGGCCGCCTTCTCCAACCTGAAGATCGGCCGTATGCCACCCGCCCGTTCCGCTGTGCCTCCCGGTGCACCGGGCTGCGCCGTGATGTCCAAATCCGCCAGCGCGGCCATCACTTCGCCTTCGGGCCTGCCGACGTCCCGGGAATAGCTTTGAGGACCAAGGGCCCCGAACATATAAGCACCGCCAAGAACAACCGCCGCCGCGGCCGCCGTCTGCTTCAACATATCGCCCTCTTGTGTGGCACCTATTGGTCGAGGGCTATGTTGCTCTTCTTAATAATTCGTGGCTTTGCGATGAAATTCGATTAATCGGCGGGTCGTGTTCAATTCGATTGGGCAGGGCTCTTGCGCAGGAAAGCGGCGATGGCACCGACCGTCTGCTTGGGCTGTTCCTCCATCAGCCAGTGGCCGGAATCCGGGATCACCAGTTCGGTCACATTGCCTGCGGCGGTGCGCATGATGCCTGCCATTGCCGACCCCAGCGAATGGCCTCCGCCGATTGCGAGCACGGGCATTTGCAATGGACCGCGGGCAACGAAGGCGCGGTTATCGATCACGTCCTGATCGAAGGCCGCGAACTGGGAAAAGCCCGCGTGCATGCGCCCGGGCGCCGCATAGAGCTTTGCGTAGTGAACGCGCGCACTTTCGGGAAATGCCGTGCGGCTGGCGGCGAAGTCGTTCCAGAAGCGATCGAGATAGATGCGCTCACGCCCGGCCACCAGTCGTTCCATGTCGGGCCCGCCGAAGCGGAAGTGCCAGAGCAGGGGATTCTTCAGGATTTCGTCCCAGGGGCCAACGCCCGGCACTGGTGCATCCATCATGACCAGATGAGTGGTACGGTCCGGATGTGCTTCGGCGAAGGCGAAGGCCACCATGTTGCCGATATCGTGGCCGACGACGTCCGCCTGCTTCACGTGGAGGCGATCAAGCACGCCGGCCATGTCCTCGGCCTGGTTCTTCTTGGTGAAGCCGGTGGTGGCAGTGGCGGACAAGCCCAGGCCACGCAGGTCCGGTACGATGACGGTGTGATCGCGCATCAGCTCGGCGGCAAGGGGCTGCCACATGTCGCCGGTATCGCCATAGCCGTGGATCAGCAGCACGGCAGGGCCCGATCCACCCACGCGCACGTGCAGGGTTGTGCCGTTGGTAGCGATTTCTTCGGTTCGAAAGCCGGCGGGGAACACGAAGTCCTGGGCGACAGCCGGCAGCGCGGCCCATAGCGAGAGAAGAACGGCAAGCGTGGCAATGGTCGCGCGTTTCATCCTGTTTCCCCTATCTGGTGCCCTGTCGGTGCCCCGGTATATTCGATCTCGATCCCATTATTGCAGAGCGCGTCCGCCTGTTTTGCCGGTGTAATATAGTCAATGAATCTGGCTGCAGGCCTATGCGCAAGCGAGGGGTGACATCTTTTCCGGCGTTGCGCAATCCGGTGATTTATCCATGACTTGCTGCATACTGTGCCGTTGATGGCGCGGGGTCATGATGGCGCGAGAATAGGGCTCGACCGGATCGCATCGCGGAGTACTGTGAAAGCATGGAAGAAACGGGCGCAATCGTGGTGGGGGCAGGGGTCGTGGGGCTCGCCGTTGCGCGAGTGCTGGCGCTCGCCGGGCATGAAGTGCTGGTCCTTGAGCGCGAGCGGCAGTTCGGCATGATCACGTCGTCGCGCAACAGCGGGGTCATCCACGCCGGGCTCTACTATCCAGACGGATCGCTGAAGGCACGGCTTTGCGTTGAAGGGCGCCGCCTTCTTTATGATTTCTGCGAAAGGCGCGGCGTTGCCCATCGGCGCTGCGGCAAGCTGATCATCGCCACGAGCGAGGCGGAGCTTCCCGCTATCGATGCCGTGCTGGCGCGGGGTGCCGCGGCCGGGGTGGAGGATCTGGTTCGGCTCGATCCGGCACAGGTTCGCGCGATCGAGCCGGAACTGGCGTGCCTTGGCGCCGTTCATTCGCCCTCCAGTGGAATCGTCGACCAGCACGAACTGATGCTGGCGCTGCTGGGTGAGGCGGAGGCGAACGGCGCGATGCTGGTGTGCGACGCGCCTGTGGAGCGCGTGGCCCGAACCGGGTCCGGCTGGGAAGCTACGGTGGCCGGTACGCGGGTGACGGCGCCGATCCTCGTCAATGCCGCCGGGCTTGGCGCGCAGGCCGTCGCTCGGTGCATCGATGCGCTTGATCCCGCGCTGGTGCCGCCGCTGTTCCTCGCCAAGGGTTGCTATTTCTCCTATGGCGGCAAGGTCCCGTTTGCCCGGCTGATCTATCCGGTGCCTGGCCCAGCCAGCCTTGGTACGCATTTTACGCTGGATCTTGGTGGGCAGGCGCGGTTCGGCCCCGATATCCATTGGGTCGACGCGATCGATTACACGGTGGATCCGGCGCTCAAGCCCGAATTTCTGGCGGCTGCACGGCGGATCTGGCCCGGCGTGGAGGAGGAGCGGCTACAACCCGCTTATGCCGGGATCCGCCCCAAGCTTGCCGGGCCGGGCATGGCAACCGCGGATTTCGTGCTGCAGGGAGAGGAAACCCACGGGTTGCCCGGGCTGATCAACCTGTTCGGCATTGAATCGCCCGGTCTCACATCCTCCATGGCGATCGCCGAACGGGTGGCGGCCATGCTGGGTGCTGTCAGGCCAAGTGGTCCAGATACTTGTCCAGCGTGATCGGATAATCGCGCACCCTTGTGCCGGTGGCGTTGTAAAGGGCGTTGGCAACGGCGGCACCCGGGCCGCAAATGCCCAGTTCGCCCACGCCCTTGGCTTTCATCGGTGAAACGATCGGATCCAGCGTGTCCAGAAAGATCACTTCCTGATGCGGAATATCGGCGTGAACGGGCACCTCGTAGCCGGCAAGGTCGTGGTTGACGAAGAAGCCGAACCGCTTGTCCACCGCCAGTTCCTCCATCAGCGCGGCCCCGGCTGCCATGACCATCGCGCCGATGACCTGGCTGCGCGCGGATAGCGGATTGAGGATGCGCCCCGCGTCGCACACGGCGAGCATTCTGCGGATGCGGCATTCACCGGTATAGGCGTCTACGGCCACTTCGCAGAAATGGCCCGCATACGTGCCCACGTCATAGTCGCGCTTGAAGGCGCCGAAACTGATCGTGTCCTCTGCCGAGATTTCCCCTGCATCCGACAGTTCGAACGAGCGATTTCCCGCCACGATGCGTTCCCCGGCAAATAGCGCGGCATCGCCGTCGAAACCCAGCTTTTGCCCGATCGCCCGCCGCAGGTTGACGCAGGCGGCATAGACGCCGGCGGTCGAACTGGCCGCGCCCCATTGCCCGCCGGAACCTGACGAAGCGGGGGAGGCGGAATCGCCCAATACGACCGTCACCTTGTCGAGCGGCAGCCCCATCACCTCGGCCGCCGTCTGTGCGATGATCGTATAGGATCCGGTGCCGATATCGGTCATGTCGGTTTCCACGGTCAGTCGGCCGGCGGACCCCAGACTGACCCGCGCGCCCGATTGCATGGTGGGGGCGCCGCGATAGCCGGCGGCGACTCCCATGCCGATCAGCCATCGCCCCTCGCGAACCTGCCCTGGGCGCGGATTGCGGCGAGACCAGCCGAAGCGTTCCGCCCCTTCTTTCAGGCACCGCAGCAGATTGCGGTCCGAAAAGCGCTTGCCGGATCCGCCGGGAACCGTCTGCGGTTCGTTGCGGATGCGCAGTTCGATCGGATCGATTCCCAGCTTTTCGGCCAGTTCATCCATCGCCACTTCCAGCGCGAGATGTCCGGGCGCTTCACCGGGCGCGCGCATCGCATTGCCTTCGGGTAAATCCAGCGTGGCGATGTAGTTGGCGACGAGCCGGTTGGCACCGGCATAGAGTTTAGGCGTCTGAAGCGTGCCGTTTTCGCCATCGTCGCCATTCAGGTTGCCGGACCAGTTTTCGTGCGCGATGGCGGTGATCAGCCCGTCCCGACCGGCACCGATGCGCAGTCGCTGGATCGTGGCGTGCCGATGCGTGGTATTGTTCGCCATCAGCGGACGTTGCAGCGCCACTTTGACCGGCCGTCCCGCGGCGCGCGCACCCAGCGCAGCCAACACGGCATCGGCGCGAACGAACAGCTTTCCACCAAAACCGCCACCGATATAGGGCGAAACGATGCGCACGTTGGCCTCATCCATCTGAAGGATTTTCGCCATGCTGCGCTTGGCCCAGGCGATCATCTGGTTCGATGTCCACAAGGTCAGTTGCTCGCCCTGCCAGGCGGCGATGGTGGCGTGCGGCTCCATCATCGCATGGCTTTCGTCAGGCGTGGTATAGCGGGCATCCACCGTGACCGGCGCGGCCGCAAAGGCGGTTTCGAAGTCACCCAGCGTCTGCCGATCGGGCTTGCCGTCATCGCCTTTCGCCAGTGGCGCGGTGGGTGCGGCACTGCCAAGGTCGAAATTGCCCTGGCTATGCTGGTACTGCGTGCGGATCAGCGCGGCGGCGGCACGCGCCTGCTCGAAGGTTTCGGCAACCACGCAGGCCACGGCCTGATGGTAGTGCGAAACCTCGCTGCCCCCGAACAGGGGGGCATTGTTCGACATACCCTTGCCCACGGGCTTGGTCTCGGGCGCGGCGATAACCGCAAGAACGCCGGGCGCCGCGCGGGCATGGGATGTATCCATGGCAACGATGCGGCCCTTGGCGATGGCGGCGCCGACGATATAGCCATAGGCCTGGTTCGCCACCACGTCATGCCGTTCATAGGCGTAAGGTGCGGTGCCGGTGGTCTTCAGCGGACCGTCGATGCGCGGCGTGGACTGGCCGACCAGCCTGGATCGGTCGAACAGGTTTTCGCCTGCGGCAGCCTCGAACTTCATGACGGGTCAGCCTTTCGCTTCGTCGATCACGCGGGCCAAGGTGCGCTGGGCCAGAGTGATCTTGAACCGGTTCTGTTCGGTGGGGCGGGCATCGGCGAAGACTTCGGCCGTCACTGCGCGCGCGCCTTGCGGCATCTTCGTTTCCGCCGCCTCCACCCGCCAGGGCCGGGCTGCCACGCCGCCGAAGGCGACGCGGCCGGTGCCGTCGCGGCAAATCACCGCCGCCACCGATACCAGAGCGAAGGCGTAGGACGCCCGGTCGCGCACCTTGTGATAGAGATGCGTGCCGCCGATTGGCTTGGGCAGGGTGACGGAGGTGATCAGTTCGCCCGGCGCCAGCGCATTGTCCCGCTGGGGCTCGTTCGCGGGAAGGCGATGGAATTCGGCGATGGGGATGGAGCGGGCGGCGCCGTCCGCGCGGATCGTCTCCACCGTGGCATCCAGCACGCGCAGCGCCACGGCCATGTCGCCGGGATAGGTGGCGATGCACTGGTCGGAACTGCCGATCACGGCAAGCGGGCGGGAAAAGCCCTCGATCGCGCCGCACCCCGAACCGGGGCGACGCTTGTTGCAGGGCATGTTGGTATCGTAGAAATAGGGGCAGCGGGTGCGCTGCATCAGGTTGCCCGCCGTGGTGGCCTTGTTGCGAAGCTGCCCGCTTGCCCCGGCGACGATGGCGCGCGTCAATACACCATAGTCGCGCCGCACGCGCGGGTCAGACGCCAGCGCCGTATTGGTGACCAGCGCGCCGATCCGCAGCCCGCCCTCGTGGGTTTCCTCAATGCGGTTGAGGTCCAGATCCTGCACGTCGACAAGATGCGTGGGCGTTTCGATCTCCAGCTTCATCAGGTCCAGCAGGTTGGTACCCCCCGCCAGGAAACGCGCCCCGGGGTGGGCGGTTACGGCCGCCGCAGCCTGCGCCGGGCTGCTGGCTCGTTCATAAGTAAACGCCCTCATGCTTGCGTCTCCCCGCCAGCGATACCGGCGACTTCGGCCATGGCCTCGGCAATGTTGGAATAGGCGCCGCATCGGCAGATGTTGCCGCTCATCCGCTCTCGCATTTCGATGTTGGATGGGCTGGCATGTGCGACGATGTCGTCCTGCACATGGCTGGGCACGCCCTGCGCGATTTCGTTGAGCACCGATACCGCCGAACAAATCTGGCCCGGGGTGCAATATCCGCACTGATAACCATCATGGCGGATGAAGGCCGCCTGCATCGGGTGGAGATGCTCCGGCGTGCCGAGCCCTTCGATCGTCGTGACTTCGTCCCCCTCATGCTGAATCGCCAGGCTGAGGCAGGAATTGATGCGCATGCCGTTGACGATCACCGTGCAGGCGCCGCACTGGCCGTGGTCGCAGCCCTTCTTGGTGCCGGTCAGCCGCAGATGCTCACGCAGGGCGTCGAGCAGCGTGGTGCGGGTATCCAAGGTGAGGCGGACGGGCTTGCCATTGACGGTGAAACGGACGGGCATGGTCGGCGTGGCCGAAGCACAGGGGGGTGAAAGCGATGCGCCGACTGCCGCAGGTGCGGTGGCTATCGCAGCCGACGTGGCGCCCGCCGCCAGCACGCCGCGGCGAGACAGGTTCAAATCTCCGCCGATTTCCATCGCGTCGCCCTTCATGTTGGTCTGGTGCTGTTTGGCCGTTTTATCGCAGGTATCGCCTGCGCGCTTAGAGTAACGAAGATAACGCATAAATCGCTGCGCGGTTCAATCGCTGCCTCTACATTGCAATCATGAGTGGCCCTCATGAATACTGTCGTGCCGCCACGTCGGATGCATCCCTTCTCGCGTCTACCTAGTGGAGCGGGTATTGAATCGTAACGATGGGCATTTAGAAGAGGGGAAACATGCGCATCGCGACGATCACCAATTGGGCCTATGGGGCGACGGTTGCGCTGACGATAGCCGCTGGCATCACGATGATCTTGGCGTCCGGTGCTGACCGGGTAGAACGGGATGCCGTGCAGCAGCGCGACAGGTTCGACGAACTGACGGCCCAGATCGAGAACGACCTTTCCGAGCTTACCGATCAGGCGCGGCTCTTCGCGGTTTCCGGCGATCCCAGCCATGAAATCGTCTATTCCCGCACGCTGCAGGGCATCGGCTCGATCGAGCAGCGCGTCAATCGGCTGCGCGATCTGGGTGCCGGTGAGCAGGAACTTCATTCGCTGAAGGATGCACTGACGCAGGCCGCCAGCCTGGAGGATGAGCAGCAGGCGGCCATCGCCGCCATGCGCAAGAGCGATGCAGACGGCGCGCGCCGGATCGTCTTCGGCCCGGAATATGAGAGGGAGCTTGAACGCGCGCATTTCCAGATGGAGCGCTTCCGCTATCTCCTTGATCAGCGTTCGGATCTTGCGGTGGAACAGGCGACTGTCGCCTCACAGCGGTTGCGATCGGTTTCGGAGGTCATGGTGGGAATTACCGCCATGCTGTTCCTGTTCGTGCTGGCCTTCATCCTCAAGCGCCGCATCCTGAAGCCCGTCGTGCGACTGAGTGACGTGGTGAACCGGCTGGCCGAGCAGGATTACGAGGTGGAGCCGCCGCAGTTTTCGCACGTGGATGAAATCGGCGACATGGCGCAGGCGATCCGCATATTCCGGGAGAACGGGCTGGAACGTCAGAAACTGGAACGGCAGCGCGATGCGGACTGGGCGGTTCGCGAACTGCTGGCCCGCATGGCGCAGCGCTTGCAGGGCTGCGAATCCGTGGACGATCTGCTGGATATCGTCCGCCTGTTTGCCCCCAAGATTGCACCTGAGCTTGCCGGGCGGCTGTTCGTGCTGGATGCGTCGCGCTCCATGATGGTCTGTGCGGCGGAATGGCAGGGGCCGCTGGGCGGAGAAACCAGCTTCGGACCGGACGATTGCTGGGCCTTGCGGCGCGGGCAGGTGCACATCCCCGGCAGCAAGCTTACCGACGTGCCTTGCAGGCACGTCGCTGCCGAAGCGGTGAGCGCGACGATCTGCGTGCCGCTGGCAGCGCAAAGCGAAACGATCGGTCTGCTGGTCCTGCAGAATCTGGTGCCGGCGCATGAACCGGACGAAGCGATGATCGCCTATATTGAACTGATGTCTGAAACGATCGGCCTTGCGCTTGCCAATCTCAACTTGCGTCAGGCCTTGCGCGCGAAGGCGTTGTTCGATCCGTTGACCGGCCTGCGCAACCGCCACGATCTCGACGAGACATTGGCGCGGCTGGCTGCCGACGCCGACACTTCGGGAACGATGCTGGGCTGCATGATGCTGGACATCGATCACTTCAAGGCCCTGAACGATACCTTCGGGCACGATGCGGGTGATCTGGTGATCCGCACCGTTGCCAGCGTGTTCGCCAGCGTGCAGCAGGATCAGGATTTTGTCTTTCGATATGGCGGCGAAGAGTTCCTGATGCTGATGCCCGGTTTCGATGAGGCGCAGGCGGTAGAACGGGCAGTGGCGATCCGGGAAAGGCTGGGGCGTCTGAAACTGGCATACCACGGGCAGCCGCTTGGTCCGGTAACCGTTTCCATGGGCGTGGCGCTCTATCCGGTGCAGGGTGGGGTCCGGAACCTGATCGCCAGCGCCGACGCCGCTCTGCTGCGGGCAAAGGAGGAGGGAAGGGATCGCATGGTGATCGCCGCCGACCGGCCGGTCATGACAGGTTCCATTGCTTCGGCGCGTCGGGCAGTCGAAAATAGCTAACAAAACTCCATGTAGTATGCCTTGGCAATTCTGACATAGTGGCGGCCATGCAACGGCTTAGGATCGTGATCATTGCAGGTCTCCTGGCCGTTCTGGCTGCGTTGATCCCGCTCGTCGCGATTGCAGGTTATGGCCGGATCCGTGCGCAGCAGGCGGAACAGGCGCACTTGCAGGAATACAGCGACTGGACGCTGAAGCGCGCCGATCACAGTTTCGGCCGGGCGCGCACGATCATGGCGAAGCTGCAGGCGGAAAACTGGCACGATTGTTCGCCCGCCCATATCGCCCGTATGCGCCTGCTGACCATTCAGTCCGGCGCGGTCGACGAGATCGGCTATTTCATCGATGGCAAACTGGCGTGCACCGGTTGGGGTGTCGTTCCGGGAAGCGTGGATATTCGCAAGCACAAGCCGGAGGTCATGCTGCCGGACGGGTTCGGCCTACGCCTGAACGTGCAGCGCACCGTCACCGGCGCGACGCACATGCTGGAGATTTCGCGCGGCGACTATACCACGCTGATCAGTCCGGATCGCCTGGTCGACGTGCTCACCGATACCGACATGACGCTGGGCCTGGCGACACTGGACGGGCGGCTGGTTGCCGTGAACGGGAAAGTCGATCCGGCCGTGGCCAATCGGATGGCCGAAGGCGGCGCGCTGGATCGTTCGGATGCCTACGCCGGCTCCTTCAAAAGCAACGGGCTGTTGCGTGCCTTTGCGATTACCGACCGTTCGCTGGTGGAGGCCCGGGTAGACCGCGAGGTATGGGTTCTCATCCCGGTCGGCCTGCTGGTTTCGGCGATGTTGCTGGGGCTGATCTTCTGGATATCGCATCAGCGCCTGTCGCTGGAGCGCGAACTGGCGATCAGCATTCGCCGGCGGGAATTCCGCGTTTTCTACCAGCCCATCATGGAACTATCGACCGGCCTGTGCGTCGGGGCAGAGGCGCTGCTGCGCTGGCAGCGGCCGGATGGCAGTTCGGTGCATCCCGATTTCTTCATCCCTTTCGCCGAATACCACGGGGCGATCGACAAGCTGACCGATCTGATGATCGATACCGTGCTGAGCGACCTTGCGCCGATGCTTCGGCGGGAGCGTAGCGTGCACATCGCCATCAACATCTCCTCCAGTGACATGCAGAGCGGCCGCTTCCTGCCGGTGCTGGATCGCGCGATGGCCGCGTCCGGCGTCGCCCCCCGGCAAATCTGGCTGGAGGCTACCGAACGGGGCTTCATGAACGCCTCTGCCGCGCGGAGGACGGTCGACAAGGCGCGGGCACGGGGCCATCTGGTCGCCATCGACGATTTCGGTACCGGCTATTCCAGCCTTTCGCTGCTGGAGCGGCTGCCGCTCGATACGCTGAAGATCGACAAGTCCTTCGTGGAGGCCATCGGCAAGGGGGCTGCGACCAGCGTGGTGGTCCCGCACGTGATCGAGATGGCGCACGGGCTGGACTTGCGCATCGTTGCCGAAGGCGTGGAAACGCGCGAACAGGAAGCCTATCTGCGTGAAGCGGGTGTCGAGTTCGTGCAGGGCTGGCTTTATGCCAAGGCCCTTTCCCCCGCCGAATTCATTGCCTTTTTCGAGCGGAACAATGCCGGGCGTAAACCGTCCTTCGTCAAAGCCAAGACGAAGGAACCGACAGACGTCATGCCTTAAGGGAGCCTGCGCGAAAGGCTTCGAATTCGTCTTCCGTCCACTTGGCCACGCGTTTGGCGGCGGTGGCCAGCCAGTCATCGGTGCGCTGTTCCAGATCATGGACGATGGGCTGGCGTAAGGGTTCAAGGCCCAAGTGAATGCTTGCCAGTTCGCGCCCCATGGCATCGAGCAACTTGGCGCGCAGGCCGGTATTGGCTTCGCTCAAATCGATCTTCCGGCTGTTGGGCGCCAATCGCCGGACGACGTAGTGCTCTTGATAGCTCAGGAAAGGATCGGGCGAGCGCCAGCGGTTGCCGGCCAGCTTTTCCGCCAGCCCGTCCTCGCCAGCAGTCGTCCAGCAGGAGGGTATCAGTGCCTTGGCCTCTACCGCTATAGGTCCTCCGCGATAGGATCCGAAGGCGACGAAGCGGGCACGGCCCAGGCTGCCCGCCCCGGCGGAGCGGCGCGCGTAGACAACCGGTGGTGCGGGTGTCGGCAGGGCGGCCACCATTGCCCTCTTCATGGCGGCGGTTGGCCCATCGCGACTGTCCGCTTCCAGTTCCGCCCAGAATGCCTCCCGCTGGTCGTCCGTCGCCGCAAAGGCGTTGCGGAGCCATAGGTGATGGCGTTCGAGGACGAAGGCGGTGGGATCGTCCAGCCCTGCGCGATAGCCTTCCAGAATCGAGCGAGCCGTCTGGCCGGCATCGGCATCATCGTCGGCAAGCAACACGCTGGCGCAAAGGCGGACCAGATCCAGCACATAGGGCAGCCGGGCGGCTTCGTCGAAGTCGTTGATCCCCCATACCAGTCGCGCTTCGGCGTCACGCCATAACCCGAAGTTGCCGGCATGGGCATCGCCTACGGAGGGTACAGGCGGCGCATTCATCAGTTCCGGGCAGATCGCTGCCGCCGCTTCGGCCCACCGCCAGCATGTCGCACGCAGGAACAGGAACGGGTTTCGCGCCATCTTCCGATGCTTCTTGTCGATGTCCGGCGGATAGAACTCGGCGCCGAGGCGGCTTTTCAAGTCCGTTTCGAAGGCGGCCATCGATGTGCCGAAATCTTTCATGCGCTGGATCCCGTCTTTGCGGCGACACACGACGATCATGGATCGCGACGGCGTAAACGTCCATCCGCGTGAGGCGTTGCTCGGGACGTGCTTGCCGAAATCTTTCCATGAGCACAGAGTAAGCGGCAAAGCTCTGGGGGGAGGATCATGAAGATCGAGCGGATCGACGCGGTGCGGTGTGCCTTGGGGGAGGCGCCCGTGTGGGACCCGGCGGAGCAGGCGCTATTCCTGCTCGATATCGGCCGGAGCCTCCTGCTGCGCTATGCTCCATCGGACGGTTTACTGGCACAATGGGTGACGCCCGGCCCCGCGACGGCTCTTGCATTGAGTGAGGAGGACACCGCGCTGCTGGCGATCGGCAACACGGTGCAGTCGCTAAACCTGGCAACCGGGGAATGCACGGTACTGGCAACGGCGCTGGATCAACCGCGTGAGGCCACCTTCAACGATGGAAAAACGGACCGGCAGGGCCGTTTCCTGATCGGCTCCTGCGCCACCGATTTTGCCAATCCACAGCCGGTGGGCGGCATCTTCCGTTTCGATCCACCCACAGGGCTTGCGCGGGTTGCTGGAGACATCGCCCAATCCAACGGCACCTGCTTCTCGCCCGATGGCCACACGCTCTATTTCTCGGACTGCGCGCGCTCGACCATCTATGCCTATGACTATGATGTCGAGACCGGTGCAGCGGGTCGGCGGCGCGTTTTCGCGTCGACAGAGGAACTGGGCGGGTTGCCGGATGGGGCGACGGTGGATGATGCGGGCCGCCTCTGGGTGGCGATCATGCGTGGCGGCAAAATCGCCGCATTCGCGCCGGACGGCACGTTGGAACGCACGATAGACCTGCCGGTCTCGCTGCCGGGCTCGGTCATGTTCGGCGGCGCCGATCTGGATGAACTCTACGTGACGACGGCCGATACAGCCTATTTCGGGATGCCGGCGGAGGGCGGCGCAGGCTACCTCTATCGCATCACCGGCCTCGGCGTGCGGGGATTGCCCGAAGCGCGTTGCCGCCTTTGATGGCAATCGAACCGTAGCGGGCTGGCGATATTCCACAAAATTGGCTTGACCAATTATCTAGAATGGCTTGACACTATCGTCCTTGAAGGCTCCGACGCGGGCTTGGCACAGCTGGCTCCGCAATGGCCAGCCGGCAGGGAGAGTTCTGGAATGGCCGTCAGCAGACTGGTTGGTGCATGTCTCGCGCTTGGCGCGGTTGCCGGTTCGACCGTGATCGCACCCACGATCGCCGTCGCCGGGCCGGCGGCATCCGCGCCCGATGGCCGGCAGGTGCGCGATCTTTCACAGGGCTGGCGTTTCCATTTTGGCAAGGTTCCCGAAGCCGTGGTCGATCCGGCGTTCGATGACAGCGGGTGGGATCGGGTCTCGGTGCCGCACACCTGGAATCATCTGGGCGCCTACGCGCTGACGCGCGGAGCCGAGACGGACAATCGGCACGGGTTGGGCTGGTATCGCCTGTGGGTCGATGCGCCGCCGGTGAAGGCGGGGGATCGTCAGTATCTGGACTTCGCGGCGGTGGGCAGGGTTGCCGAAGTCTGGGTGAACGGCAGGCATGTCGGCACGCACAAGGGGGCATTCGCGCGGTTCCGCATCGATGTGACCGACGCGTGGAAGTCCGGCGCGCGCAATCTGGTGGTGGTGAGCGCGGACAACACCAAGCCCGAACCGGGCAGTTCCACCGCGGAGGTGCTGCCGCTCTCGGGTGATTTCTTCGTGCACGGCGGGATTTATCGCGAAGTGTCGCTGCTGCAACTGCCTGCTGCCGCGATCGACCCGCTCGATTACGGCGGGCCGGGCGTCTATGCGCGGGCTACGGAGATTTCCGATGCGCACGCCGCCGTTGAGGTCCGCACGCGTCTGCGCAATTCCGGTGCCGCATCGCGCGACCTGACTTTGTTGACCGAGATCCGCGACGCCGCCGGCAAGCTGATCGCGCGGGACAGCCGTGCGGTGGCGCTGCCTTCGGGCACGGCCGAGGTGAAGGCCAACCTGGCCATCGACCGTCCGCACCGCTGGGACGGGCGGGCCGATCCCTATCTCTATCACGTCACCGCCACGCTGCTGGACGGGAAGCTGGCGCTGGATAGCGTGCGCCAGCCGCTTGGCCTGCGCACGTTCCGGTTCGACGCCGATGCCGGCTTTTTCCTGAATGGCCATCATCTGAAGCTGCACGGCGTTTCCCGCCATCAGGATGTGCTGGGCTCCGGATGGGCACTGACCCCCGCGCAACATGCGGAGGATATGCACCAGATCGTGGAACTGGGCGCCAACACGGTGCGTCAGGCGCATTACCAACATGCCGATCAGTGGTCCGATCTTGCCGATCAGGCGGGCATGGTCGTCTGGGCCGAAGTGCCTTACGTGACCACGCCCAGCCTGTCCGGTGGAGAGGGATCGAGCGCGCTCTGGGCCAATGCCGAACAGCAGCTGCGCGAACAGATCCGGCAGAACTACAACCACCCCGCGATCCTGATGTGGTCGGTGGGCAACGAAGTCGATTCCGCCAAGGGCTTCGGCATTCAGGGTGAGGCGCCCCGGCCGCTTGCCCTGCTGAAGCGGCTCAACGCCGTCGCCAAGGAGGAGGATCCCGATCGCCCGACGACCTTCGCCGACTGCTGCGAGGGCGTGGGCATGATGCAGACCGCCGGTGAGCAACTGGCGGGAACGACCGATCTGATCGGGTATAACCGCTATTACGGCTGGTATTATCCCAATCCGTTGAAGGCCGGTGCCGATCTTGGCGCCACGCTGGACAAGCTGCACGGCGCGCATCCGCAGCTTCCCCTGTCGCTCAGCGAATATGGCGCGGGCGGGGCGGTCACCCAGCACAGCGACGATGTGACGAGCGGTTTCGTCAACTTCATCGGTCGCCCGCATCCGGAGGAGTACGAGGCCTGGGTCCATGAACAATCATGGCCGGAAATTGCCAAGCGCGATTTCGTCTTTGCCAGCTGGGTCTGGGCGATGTTCGATTTCTCCAGCGACTTGCGCAGCGAGGGCGCGGCGGTGGACCTCAATGACAAGGGGCTGGTCACCGCCGATCGCAAGACCAGAAAGGATGCTTTCTGGTTCTACAGGACGGCGTGGAGTCAGGGTCCGGAACTGCATCTTGCCGGCAAGCACTATGTCGATCGCGCCTATCCGGTAACGAGCATCAAGGCCTATGCCACGGCGCCGTCCGCAACGCTGACGCTCAATGGCAAGCCGGTGGGTGAAGTGCCCTGCACCGGTTTCGTCTGCGAATGGAAGAACGTGGCACTGCGGCCCGGCGCGAACGAGGCGGTGGTGACGGCGCGCGCGAACGGGCGAACGCTGCGCGATACGGCGGTCTGGAACGGCCCCGATCCCGAGCGGGAAGGGCTTCGCATCGATGTGGGCAGCCTTGCGGGCCTGCAGATTGGAGCGCGCCGGTTCGGTTCGGACACGTTCGTCAGCGGCGGCAAGCCGGCTGTTCTCAACATGTCGGGCTTCGGCGGGCGGTCCCTGACGCCGATGCGCACGGTCGAGGCGGCCGACGCGCAACTGTTCGATTATTGGCGCGAAGGGAATGCCTTTTCCTATGACATTCCGCTGAAGGACGGGACCTGGCAAGTCACGCTTCACTTATTCGAGCCGCGCAAGGATGCTTCATCGCAGCAGGCCCTGACGGTGACTGCCAACGGTACGCCGGTGATTACGGGCCTGAATGTCGCGAATGCTGCGGGAGGCCCGCTCAAAGGGTTGGTGCGCACGTTCCCGGTGACGGTCACCGGCGGCCATCTCAAGCTCGATTTCGTGAGCGCAGAGGGCAATGCGGCGCTTGCCGCGATCGAAATCGCGCGCTGAGCAGAACGGCCATGCTGGATCGCCGCGCTTTTGTAGGCGATGGGCTCTCGCTAATATCCGTCGTGGAAATCGCCTGAGGCAAGCGCCCAAACCCAAGTCTCCGCTCCGCCCGACCCTGCGCCGGGCGGGGCGGAGACTTGGCTCACCAGTTCCACATCGTCCCGTCATCCAGGCGAGCCACCGGCAGATAGGCGGGCTTGTAGGGATATTTCGCGGCCAGCGCCTCGTCGATGTCGACGCCGTGGCCGGGCGTCTCGCCGCAGAACAGCTCACCCTTTTCGAAGCGGTAGTCATGCGGGAAAACCGCATCGGTCTCTTCGGAATGGCGCATGTATTCCTGGATGCCGAAATTCGGTACCCAAGTATCGAAATGCAGTGCCGTCCCCATGGTGACGGGCGAGAGATCGGTGGCGCCATGGCAGCCGGTGCGGATCTGGTAGAGGCCCGCAAGGTCCGCGATCCGCCGCAGATGGGTCAATCCCCCGGCGCCGACGATGGTGGCGCGGATATAGTCGATCAGCTGGTTCTGGATCAGATCCTTGGCATCCCAGATCGTGTTGAAGACCTCACCTACGGCCAGCGGCGTGGTGGTGTGCTGGCGCACCAGCCTGAACGCTTCCTGGTTTTCGGCGGGGGTGCAATCCTCCAGCCAGAACAGTTGATAGGGCTCCAGCGCCTTGCCTAGCCGCGCGGCTTCCATCGGCGTGTAGCGATGGTGCCCGTCGTGCAGCAGGTGATGATCGAACCCGTATGTCTCGCGAAGCTTTTCGAACAGCTTCGGCACATAATTCAGCGCCTTGTGCGTATCCCACCCGGTTACCGAGGGCAGCGCCGCGTCGGCGGGCTCATAGTAGAGCTTGCCCCGGCCCACGCCATAGGCATCGCGGATTCCAGGCACGCCGGTCTGCGCGCGGATCGCCTTGTAGCCCATGTCGATATACTGGCCGACCGCTTCCACCGTTTCGGCGATGTCGCTGCCGTTGGCATGGCCATAGACCATCACGCCGTCGCGGCTGCGCCCGCCCAGAAGCTGATAAAGCGGCATACCCGCCATCTTGGCCTTGATGTCCCACAACGCCACGTCCACCGCTGCGATTGCGCGCATCGTCACGGGGCCGCGCCGCCAATAGGCACCACGGTAGAGATATTGCCAGATATCCTCGATCCGGTGCGGGTCCATGCCGATCAGGCAGGGCACCACATGATCCTCAAGATAGGCGACCACCGATTTCTCGCGCCCGTTCAGCGTCGCGTCGCCGATGCCGTGGACGCCCTGGTCCGTCTCGATCTTCAGGGTGACGAAATTGCGGCCCGGGCAGGTCACGATCACTTTGGCCGATGTGATTTTCATTTGCCTTGCATTCCCGAATTGGTTGCACGATGCCCTGTGAAGGGCCGAACCGCATCACCATATTGGTCAGGCCAATATTGAGCAAGCCCGTCGGGCAGGTATCGCCCGCATGAAGAACATTGGACGAGGAACGAGGGTGAACGACCGGCTCTATCAGGACCTTGCGCAAAAGCTGCTGGCCGAAATCGCCGACGGCGTCTGGCCGGTCGGCACGCGCTTGCCGGCCGAGCGGGACTTGGCGCAAACCTACTCGGTCAGCCGGCCCACGGTGCGGGAAGCGATCATCGCGCTGGAAGTGCAGGGCCTGGTGGAAGTGCGGATCGGGGCGGGCACTTATGTGGTGAGCCTGCCGGGCAAGACGCATCTTTCCGGTTTCGACATCTCCGCCATCGAATTGACGGAGGCCCGCCTGCTGTTCGAAGGAGAGGCGGCGGCGCTGGCGGCAACCCAGATCAGCGACGAGGAAATCGGGGAGATCGAAGCGCTGATCGATGCCATCGCGCGGGAAAACAACGATCCCGCCGGTACGGTGCAGGCGGACGAGGCCTTTCACCTCACCATCGCGCGGGCCACCCGCAACAAGGCCATATTCGAAGCCGTCGAGCGGCTATGGCAGTTGCGCTACAAATCGCCCGAGGCTGCCCTGCTTCACGCCAAAGCGCGGACTGCGAACGTGAAGCCGGTGGTGGAGGAGCACACCGCAATCCTGGACGCCTTGAAGGCGCGCGATCCGGCGGAGGCCAGAAACGCGATGCGCCGCCATCTCGGCTCGGTTCTCGAAGGACTGCTATTCGCAACGGAGGAGCGCGCGATCGCGGCGGCGCGGCAGGATGCTGCCGAAAAGCGCGCCCGCTATCGTCGCGCCATGGAGTGACGCCGAAAGGGCGGCCCCTGCCGCACCGGCGGTGTTGCGCATGCCATGGCGGGGGACGATTGGCCGGAAACCGGAATCGCGCTAGGACGATGGTAGCGTCGTCAAGACATGGGAAGATCTGCCAAATTCCAGCTGGCGCGTCGTGAACCGGGAGAAGTTCGTGTGACCTGGCTGCGCCGTATCCTGATCGAGCTTTGGGCCATGGTGGTCTTTGCGGCCATCATCGGATTCCTTGGTCCGTTCGGAACCTACTTCAACGGCGATTTTGCCGCGCGGACATGGCGCTGGTGGATGCAGTTGATGGGGGCCTATGTACTCGTCCGCCCCTCGATCCTGCTCTGGACTGCCATCGCCGATGCGACTTCTCTGCCCCGACGGCTCATGGCGTTCTGGGGTGTGCTGTTGTCCAGCTTTCCATTGGCGCTGCTGTGGACCTGGAGCGCCAGCGCCTATTTCCATTCGTTGGACGGGTTCGCCGGAATTCTGCCCTTTTCGGTACTGAGCGCGATCGCCGTGCTGGCCGTAACCTATTGGGCAAAGCAGGCCGACGAACAGTTGCGCGATGCCCTTGGTAGCAGCAGCAGCAGCGGCGGCGTGCGGGATGCAGACGAAGGGACCTATCCGGCGCCGACGCAGCAGCCTGAAACAGTCGTTTCGGATCGCAGCGGGGATGCGGCGGCCGACGATGCAGACGGGCCACGGTTGCTGCGCCGCTTGGCCCCTGGATTCAACGCGCCCGTCATCGCCTTGCAGAGCGAGGATCACTACGTTCGCGTTCACGGCAGGGGCGGCAGCGAAATGGTGTTGATCCGCCTGCGCGATGCGGTCGCCGAAATGGACGGGATGCCGGGCGAGCAGGTGCATCGCAGTTGGTGGGTGGCGCGCGACGGTATAGCGGAAGTGACTGCGGATGGGCGCAATCGCACGATAAGGCTTGCCAACGGTGCCGTGGCGCCGGTTGCGCGGGATTCGGTGCCCCGGCTGGAGCGGGTCGGCTTCCTTCCCGAACTGCCCTGAAGAAAAGCTTCATTGAAGGCGCGCAGTCGGGGATGAGACGAAGCGACTATTCGTGTTGCGAAAACGGATAGACGCACACGCATTCTATCGTATTGTCAGGACAAGAGAACAGAACGCACGATCATTCGCGGGCCGCATACCGATTGCGTCAATAAGCCGTCCTCATGTCTCTCAGTCACAGGAATGCGTGATGTCCCCATCAAGCCATGTCTCGATCGCGTTGCTCGGCTTTCTTCTCGCTGCCCCGGCGGTGGCTGCGCCATCAGGCCAGGCGCCTGTTGCCCCATCTTCCGCATCGGCAGCCGTTTCGAATGCGGTTCCGGAAGGCTTCGCGTTCGCACCGGATGGGACGACGCTGATCCACGTCGCCAGCGGGCTGCGCTTCCCTGCGAATTTCAAGGGGTTCAAGCGCCTGAAGGAACAGGCCAACGATCCCAGCGGCCAGTACGTGGCCATCAGCTATGCGCATCCGCTGCGCGGCAGCAAGGAAAGCGTCGTGGTGCGTTTTGCCGTGGTCCAGATCGACGAGATGTCGGCCCATGACCACTATCTGATCATGCGGCAGGCGGCCATGTCGCACTTTTCCGCGCCGACGATCGTTTCCGAAGGTCCGGTGAAGATCCCCACCGATCCGAAACTGGATGCGTATCGCGGCACGTTCAGCGGAACGCGTGACAACCAGCCCTGGCGTTTCAGTCTGACGACGGTGGACTACGGCCATTGGAGCGGCCGAATGACGGCAGCCTATCCGCAGAGCAACGCCGCCGAAGCCGAGCAGTACCTTGGCGTGCTCTTGACCGAAGTGCGCGCGCAGACGCCCAAGGCGCTTGGCAAGTGATCGGCTGAGGCGTTCGTTCAGGCGCCGGCTTCGCCGTCGGCGTCTACAGGACGATCAGCCCCAGTTGAGAAAGCAGTTCGGCTGCCTGGATGCGCGAGATGGTCGCCCCCCGAAACAGGCGGGCGTCCATCAGTTCGATGCCGCCCAGGTCCGCGCCGCGCAAGTCTGCCTGTTCGAACCGCGAACCGGCAAGCGTTGCGTTGCGCAGGGAACTGTCTTCGAACACCGCCAAGCGAAAGTCGGCCTTCTGCAGATCGGCTTCGGACAAGTCCACGCGCTTGAGAACGGCCTTTCGCAGCGAAATGCCGGGCAGGCGAGCGTAGGACAGCAGCGTTTCCTCCAGAGCGATGCCGATCGTGGACGCATCGGTCAGGTCCGCGCCGGTCAACTTGCACCGTTCGAACCGGGCAGACACCAGGCGCGCGCGGCGGAAAGAGGCGTTGTTGAAATCGCCGCCGCTGATCAGCGCGTTGCCAAGGTCGGCGCCGACGAACGCGGATTCGGCAGCCCGGCAGCCAAGGAATCGCGCGCTTGCCAGCGTTGCCCCGTCGAAACGGGCGCCGCGTAGCGAGCATCGTTCGAGCACGAGGTCTTCCAGATCGAGACCCGAGAAATCGCCCTCATCCAGATCGCAATCCGTCAGGATCCGGGTGCCTGCCGACCAGGCGGCGTGGAGGTCGTCACGGCCGATGATGCGATCGGTCAGCTTCGCTGAATCGTTCATGGCCCCATTATGAGCAACGCGCACATTGTCGCAAGGCGGGGGGCGTGGCGATGCCCTGGGGAATATTCCTAAGGGGCAATCCTGAAATGTGACGCACCTGTCACAAGACGGCAGTGAATCGGCTCCAGACTGTCCGCCGTCATATCTCGAGCAGCCTGCGCTCGCCCTTTCCGCGCGAAAATCGTCGTTTGCAGAAGGCGGGCGTCCGGGCCCTGGCCGGAGGCACGAATGCATAATACGATCGGCATCGCCCAGTCCGATTTGCGGGGCACGTCAAGTGCGCGGCCGGATCTGGACAAAGGGCTTGGCAAGGCCGGTGTGTTCGGGTTTTCGGCGGCGATCCTGGCCTCGATCCTCTACGTCGCGTCCAGCGTTTTCCGGGATGCGCAGGCGGCGCATGTTCACCCGACGGCGTTCCTGCCTTTCGTTCTGCTGTTCATCGCCCTGCTGATCGCGCTGGGGTTCGAATTCGTGAACGGCTTCCACGATACCGCCAATGCCGTGGCGACGGTGATCTATACCAACGCCATGCCGGCGACGACGGCAGTGGTATGGTCCGGCTTCTTCAATTTCCTGGGCGTATTGATGTCCAGCGGCGCGGTGGCTTTCGGCATCGTTTCGCTGCTGCCGGTGGAGCTGATCCTGAAAGTGGGCTCTCACTCTGGCTTCGCGATGGTCTTCGCGCTGCTGATCGCGGCGATCATCTGGAATCTGGCAACCTGGTGGCTGGGCATCCCCTCTTCCAGTTCGCACACGCTTATCGGCTCCATCATCGGCGTCGGCATTGCTAATGCCTATCTGGAGGGCAAGTCCGGTACGGCCGGCGTGGACTGGTCGAAGGCGGTGGAGATCGGGCAGGCCCTGCTGTTTTCGCCCCTGATCGGCTTCGCGCTGGCTGCGCTTCTGTTCCTGGCAATGAAAGCGCTGGTGCGTCATCCTGCGCTCTATCGTGAGCCGGAACCGGGCGTGCCGCCGCCGCTGTGGATCCGCGTGCTGCTGATCTTCACGTGCACCGGCGTCAGCTTCGCGCATGGATCGAACGACGGGCAGAAGGGCATGGGCCTGATCATGCTGATCCTGATCGGTACGGTTCCCACCGCCTATGCGCTGAACCGCGCCGTGCCCGCACAATATACGGAACAGTTCCACGTCAACGCCGTCGCGGCCGTTTCGGTGCTTCAGCCTCCGGCCGAGCGGATGGCACCGGCGGCCGCGCGCGCCGTGGTGACGCATTACATTGCCGACAAGCAGTACGGCCCCGATACCCGTCACGCCGTAGCCGAACTGGTGACCGATATCGACGATCAGGTGCGCCAGTACGGATCGCTGGCGCGGGTGCCGGCCGAAGCGGTCAAGAACGTGCGCAACGACATGTATCTGGCGTCCGAAGCGATCAAGCGACTGGAAAAGGACCAGGCAGCAGGGCTGTCGGAGGCCGACAACGCCGCCCTTTCGCGCATCAAGGATTCGCTGGACAAGGGCACGCGCTTCATTCCCACCTGGGTCAAGGTTGCGGTTGCGCTGGCGCTGGGCCTGGGCACGATGATCGGCTGGCGGCGCATCGTCATCACCGTGGGTGAGAAGATCGGCAAATCCCATCTCACTTACGCGCAGGGTGCCGCGGCCGAACTGGTGGCCATGGGCACGATCATGGGGGCGGACACGTTGGGCCTGCCGGTTTCGACGACCCACGTGCTGTCATCCGGCGTGGCCGGCACGATGGCGGCGAACCGATCGGGCCTGCAGATGTCCACGATCCGCAATCTTGCCGTGGCATGGGTGCTGACGCTGCCGGCATCGATCGCGCTGGCGGCGCTGCTTTACTGGCTGTTCCGCATGGCGGTCTGAAGCGCGTTTGAGCGCGGGCCCACGCCCTTTTCAGTCCTCGGCTGAAAGGGCGTGGATGGGCAGCAGCGCGGCGCCCAGCGTGATCGGCGATCCGCGCAAGCCCGAAACCCGCACGGGTGGCCGCCGCACGCCGAATGTGGTGACAAGGTGGGCGCCGTCCAGCCTTTCACCCAGGCCGTGCAGGATCGCCGGTGGCAGTGGCCCGGCCAGCACGATCGCACCGGGATCCAGCCACGCGAAGGCCGTGTTGCAGACGAGTTCGAGCTGACGCGCGGCCCGGTCCATCCATGCCTCGATCGTATCGCGCTGGTCCGCCGCTTCAGGATCAATCTCTGCCACGGAGGTCACCGCGCAACCGGCTGCGCGCAAGTTGGTGAGCAGGTCGAGCGGGCTGGGGCGCGGCTGATCCATCGGGAACAGACAGCCCACTTCGCCCGCCACTCCGAACTGTCCGCGCACCAGCCGCCCGTCGACGATGACCCCCGCGCCGATGCCGTAGCCGAGCAGGACGACGACCACGGTCGAAAAGTCCCGCAGCAGGCCGTCCACATAGAATTCGGCAAGGGCAGCGGCATTGGCGTCGTTTTCCAGCCAGAGCGGCCAGCCCAGTTCGCGCGCCATGATCTCACGCAAGGGGGCATCGCGCCATTCGGGCAGGGCATCCACCACGCTCCAACGCTCGCCATCGATCGACATGGCAGGGCCGGGTACCGCCACGCCAAGGCCCAGCATCCGTTGGCCCAGCAGGTTGTGCCGATCCACCAATCCATGCGTGATCCCGCGCAGTCTGCCGGCGAATTCGCCGGGTGTGATCGGCGGTATGGTTTCGCGATGGGCGGCGATCACGCCGCCCGCCAGATCGAGCAGCGCTATGTCCAGCAGGCCCTTGTGTGCGGTGGCGCCGACTGCGTAGCCGCCGCCCGGCGCAATGCGCAGCGGCACCGCCGGCCGGCCGCGCGCCTGCGCTTCCGCACCGGTCATCTCCTCAAGGATGCCCAAGGTCATCAGCGAGCGGGACAGCTTGGTCAGCGCCGCGCCGCTCACTTCCAGGCGCAATCCCAGCGCGGAGCGGGACAGGGGCCCGGCCTTGCGCAGTTCGCGGATGATCCTGCGCTGGTCCTTGTCGATTTGGGGAAGCTGCATTTTCGACGGGTTCCGTTGAGGTGAAAATCGGCTGGTCGCAGATATTAATTATTTTCTATGAAATATTTAAAAATGTCACCTTGAGCCGTCAAGTGCCCCCACGTCGCCGCATCGGGCGGCTTTCGAATTTTCGAATCGAGGGGCTTCATGTTCAAGACCGTTCTCGCCGCCGGCACGGCGCTTACCGCCATCTGCACCGTCCTTGCGACGCCCGCTTACGCTGCGGACGAAGCCGCAGCCGCCGGCAATGGTGCGGATGCGCCTGCAGGCGAAGCGACGTCCGGCGACATCATCGTTACCGGGTCGACCCGTGCGCAGCGCCGCTTCGACGTCTCCTATGCAATCAACACGATTTCTCAGGATGACATGGCGAAGATCGCCCCGGTCAACTTCGCGGACCTGATCGGCCAGCTTCCCGGATTCCAGACCGAAATTACCGGCGGCGAAGTGCAGAACATCTACCGCATTCGCGGCCTGCCCAGCGACGGCGGCTTCGTCAGCTTCCAGCAGGACGGCCTGCCGCTGTTCCATGAGAACGACGGCGTGTTCTTCCGCGGTGACGCGCTGATCAAGCCGGACCTGATGACCGACCGCCTGGAAGTGGTGCGCGGCGGCCCGGCGCCGGTCTATGCCAGCTATTCGGGTGCGATCATCAACGCGATCACCGTCACCGGCAGCGACGTGGCGCGCGGCAAGGCGCAAGTGACTTTGGGTGATACCGGCCTCTACCGCTTCGATGCCTATCAAGCCGGTCCGCTGGGCAAGAACACCTACTACGCCGTGGGCGGCTTCATGCGTTACCACGACGGCTATCGCGACAACGGCTTCCCCAACGACAAGGGCGGCCAGATCCGCGCGAACATCAAGCATGACCTTGAGAACGGCTCGATCAAGCTGAGCCTCAACTACGTCAACGATCACAACGTCTTCTACCTGCCGATCCCCACGGCCGACCCGCGCGATCCCAGCGTCAGCCTGGACAAGTACATCGACTACTTCACCGGCACGATGAACTCGCCCGCATTCCGCAACGTGAACCTGAAGTATCGCGATGGCGCCGGCGTGATCCAGAGCCGGAACAGCGACCTTTCCGATGGCCGCCACATGCAGATGGTGAACTTCGGCGCGCAATACGATGCCGATTTCGACGGCTGGCTGGTGTCCGCCAAGGCCGGCTACACGCAGGGCAAGCTGGACTTCACGGCGTTCTATTCCACCACCAACCCGGCCGATGCCGACACCTTCGCCAGCAGCTACCTCGCCCGTGCGACGACGGCGTTCGGCGCGGTCGATCATATGGGCTACGTGCTCGCCGGCACCAACACCCTCTACGATCCCAATGCTGCCTCCGGCCTTGTCATGCAGGGGCAGTACCGCGACATCCACTCCAAGTTCTATTCGGCGCAGGGCAACCTGTCCGTCGCGAGGAAGTTCGATACCGCGATCGGCAGCCACGACATCAAGCTGGGCCTCTATGCCAGTGCCTATGGCGAAGACAGCAAGACGCTCTATCAGAACTACCTGATCGAAGTGGCGGGCAAGCCCCGCACGCTCGACCTCGTGGCCTACAACGCAGCCGGCACCGCGATCGGCTCCGTCACCGACAATGGCGTGCTGAACTATGCCGCCACGCTGAACCAGGGCGATAGCGACGCCAAGATGTTCGCAATCTATGCGAACGACACCTGGGAAATCGTGCCCGGCCTGCGCATCGATGCGGGCATCCGTCACGAACGCTACAGCTACAAGGGTTGGGCAGCGCTGACCGAGCAGGTGAACCTGGGTGATGCCACCACGCTGGCCGACGATGCCACGCGCGGCTTCACCGGGGCGATCATCAACCAGAAGCTGAAGCCCAACGTCACCAACTGGACGGTGGGCGCCAATTACGACTTCAGCAACCACATCGGCATCTACGGCCGCGCTTCGCACCTTGAAACGCCGCCCAACGTGCAGACCGTGATGAGCATCAATCCCACGATCCTGACCACGATCGCGGACCAGTACGAAGTGGGCTTGAAGCTCGCCTCGGGCCGTTCGTACCTCTATGTCACCGGGTTCTACACCAACTTCGATCCGCTCAACGCCTCGTTCCTTGCCTATGACCCGACAACGGGCCGCAACGACGTGAACGTGCCGTTCGTGGGTGAAGCGCAAGTGAAGGGCGTGGAGTTCGACGGTGCCTGGTCGGTCACCCCGTGGTTCACGCTGAACGGCGCGCTGACGATCAGCGATCCGAAGTACAAGAGCTTCCAGAGCACCACGGGCGCCGATCCGGAGCAGGTGGAAGGCAACCAGATCGTTCGCGAACCCAAGGTCTACGGCAATATCCGCCCCAGCTTCAACTTCACCACCAGCGGCACGGACGTATCGATCTATGGGCGCTACACCTACATGGGCAAGCGCTACGTCGATCTCTACAACGACACGGCGTTGCCCGCCTACGGCACCGTTGGCGCCGGCTTCACGCTGACGCGCGGCACCTGGCAGATGCAGGTGGTGGGTGACAACCTGTTCAACGCCCACGGCCTGACCGAAGGCAATACCCGCACCGACTCGCTGAGCGGGCAGGGCAGTGCGGAGGCGATCTATGGCCGTCCGATCTTCGGTCGGAACTTCCGTCTCGTCGTGAGCAAGGCGTGGTGATGGCACTGCGTTCGCGGGGCCTTGCCGCCAGCCTCCTCATGGCGGCCATGCTTCCGGTTTCGACCGTCCCGGCTTCGGCCGGGGCGGTTCGCGACCGGAAGGTCGAACTGTTGTCGGATCACCTGTTCCCGATGCTGGGCGAAGTGGGCAGCGATGCCCGCGCGGTGGCGGCGCTGAAGGCCCGCTATGATGTGGCAACATTGCTGGAAGCGCGCCGCGCGCGCGAGGCGGCCTGCGGAGAGGATGCGCTTTGCGCGGCAAAGGCGCTGGTCTGGAGCGATGCCGAAAAGGCGACGCTGGGCACGGCGGCGGCCGGGCTCGTCGCCACGCGTAAAAGCGACGACGGCAATCTTGCCGGGCTGGACCGGGAGATCGACGGCATCAACACCGTGATCCGCACCTATGCGCTGGGCCTTGCTCCACGCTATCCGCAGATCGACGGTTCTGGTATCGCGCCGGATAGCGATGAAGCGAAGAACCGCACGATGGCGGCGCTGACGCTTGCCCGCACCCCGCGTGCGGGATCGGCGCAGGGGCTGGATACCAGCGTGGAATTCGCGCTGGCGCTGCTGGATGCCAACGACCGCACGGACGCCATCGGCTATGAGCCGATTACCGGCGGCCTGAACGCCCCGGCCATGGCGCGGGCGAAGACGATCGACTGGAAGCGCTATCGCTATTCGGCGATGATCGTCACCGGCGTTGGCCCCGAAGTGCCGGAAATGGCGCTCAGCCCGCTCAGCAAGCTGCACGTTCGGCTGGCGGCGAACCGCTTCGCGGCGGGGGACATTCCCTTCATCATCGTCACCGGCGGCCGCGCGCATCCCCGCGCAACGCGCTTCGCCGAGGCGGAGGAACTGCGTCGTGCGCTGATCGAGCGATACGGCATTCCCGCCGATGCCATCGTGATCGAGCCCTATGCCCGCCACACCACGACCAACTTGCGCAATGCCACGCGCCGCCTGATGGCGATGGGTGCGCCGCTCGATCGCGATACCTTGATCGTCTGCAACCCGGGGCAGAGCGCCTACATCGAAACCCCGCTTTTCGCGCAGCGCAATCTGGACGAACTCGGCTATCAACCGGGCCAAATCGGTCGTCGGCTGTCCCCCACCGAGCTTGAATTTCGTCCTTCCGCCAAGTCGGCGCGGCTTGATCCGCGCGATCCGCTGGATCCCTGATAGGAAAGGCCGTTCGAAGATGCGTTTTCCCGTGATCGCCGCGCTCGGCGCGCTCGCCCTCCATTCCGTTGCCGCCCATGCCTGGGGTGGCACCGCCCACGCCGTGATCGACCGCGCGGCGATCGAGGCGATCCCCGCCGATGGCCCGGTCTTCCTGCGCAAGTATGAGGACTACATCGGCGCCTCCGCATCGCTGCCCGACAGTTGGCGCGGGGATGATGAGAACTTCTCCAAGATCGAAGAGGATCCCAACCACGGCTGGTTTCGGGAACAGTTCACGTTCCTGAAGCCGATCCCGCGGTCGCGCTACGAATTCGTACTGGCGCTCTACAAGCATTACGAGACGATCAAGGACAGTGATCCCGCCACCGCCGCGCGCACCAATGTGCGCTGGACCGGCACGCTGCCTTATGCGGCGATGGAGGCCTACCAGCGGCTGATCACCTGCATGCGCTATGTCCGCAAGGCGAATGCGGAGGGCGGCGATGCGTCGGTGCCGGAGCAGCACTGCGCATTCCAGGTGATCCGCCTTGGTCACTACATCGGCGATGGCGCACAGCCGCTGCACGATTCGGTCAACAGCGACGGCTGGCGGGGCGACAACCCGCACGACTACACGCGCGATCGCACGATCCACGGCCGGTTCGAAAGCGGCTTCGTGGACGGCATGAAGCTGACCGTTGCCGATCTCGCGCCGCGCATCGGCGCGCCGGGGCACCGGGAGGGCGACATGTTCGAGGCGATCCTCGCCTACCTCGACACCGCCGGCGACAAGATGGAGCAGGTCTACAAGCTGGAGAAGCGCAATCACTTCACCAACTTCGCCGATCACGACACGCGCGAAATGGTCTATGTCCAGACGAGCAGCGGTGCCGCCATGCTGCGCGACATGATCTGTCGTGCCTGGGCCCAAAGCGCGGCACCGCCGGTCAAGGTGGTGCCCGCCCCGCTCGATTTCACCAATCCGAAGTTCAATCCCGAGACCGGCTCCGCGCCGGGCTGAACCATCGGGTCGCACGATGGGCTGCGAGCGCCGCGAGCACACGTTCGTGTCGTTCGTGGCCCATCCCCATGCGAGACAACAGCGTGACAGCGGCAAGGCTTCCCAGCACCGGCACGCCCAGGCCCAGCGCGATCATGCCGGCTTTGACCATGGCGGATTGCTCCATGCCGGGAACATAGCCCAGCCGGCCAAGCACCAGGCCGATGACGACGGACGCCGCCGCACCGCTGGCTTTCACGACCACCAGATAGAACGCGAAAAGGCCGGTTTCGAACCGGCGCCCATGGCGCAGGGCCACGAAATCCACGGCATTGGCCAGAAGGCCCCAGGGGAGCATGAACACGCAGCTCAGCCCGAAACCCATCAGCAGCGCGCAGGCGGGCAGCAGGCTTGGCCGGTCCATCGCCAGGCCGAACAACAGGAAACCGACGATAGAGATTGCATGGCCCGCCGCCAGCACGCGGCCCTTGTCGATCCGCCCCGCCAGTGGCGTCCAGACCGCGACCCCCAGAAACTGGCCCAGCGTCTTCGCCAACAGCAACGAAGTGACCAGTTCGGGCCGTTCCATTACATAAGTGCAGAGATAGAGCAGCATCCGCTCGAATGCCGGCATGGCAAAACCGGTGATTGCCGCGATGGCGGCCATGGCCAGCACCAGCGGATCGCGCAGCGGTACGTCGATGCCATCGCCGTCCCCATCGCCGTGTTCGGGCACGCTGCAGCGCCGGTCGCTCGCCAGGCCACAGGCGATCATCGTCAGCGCGAACAGGCAACCGGCCACGCCGCCGGTCAGGGCCAGGCTGGGCAAGTCTTGCGCGTGAACGGCGGACTGCACGGCTGGGGTCAGCACGCCGGCAACCGTCAGCGCACTGGCCGAACTGAAGAAGAAGCGATAGCCGGAAACCCGCCCGCGCGCCCGACTGTCGGCGGTGATCCGCGTCATCAGCGCATTGTGCGGCACGTCGATCAGGGCATAGGCGCCCCGAAACACCAGCAGCGCGAAAGCGAGGATCCATGCGCGGTCGATGCCCATCGCCGGCATCGCGAACAGTAGCGCAAAGGCAAGGCCACCCGGCACTGCCCCTGCAACGATCAGCCAGCGATAGCCACGGCCGGACCGGCGCAGGCGGATGACCAGCATCGCGGCGAGCAGATCGAAAACGAGATCGCCGGCCAGTGCCACCAGCATCAGGATACCGGCAGTGGTGCCGGAAAAGCCGAACAGGTCGGTCAGCAGATAAAGGAACGTCAGGTCCGCGCCGGCGAAGACCAGATTCTTGCCGAAATTTCCGGACGCATAGGTGATCAGGCGGCTTTCCACGCCGAACCATCCGGGCGATCGGTAGCGTGGCTCGGCCGTTTGGCCCGAAGTCGACATCATCTTGCCCGCTGCGCCGACAGGGCATGCGTCGGCCGGCGCCGCCCTAGGGCATGACTATGTCAGTTCACGGACAGTCGATTCCCCTGAGAGCCGGTGCTGATTGGTGGCCGGGATTACAGACATCGTCGGACACCTGTTTGGACGGGACGATTCCGGGATTCCGATCCGCGATCCGGAATCCCGCAAGACGTAATCCGCGCTGGCAAGGGTGTGACCTAAATCACGGCATCGCCGATGCGAACGCGGGACGGGGTGCCGCGCAAGGCCGGGACCTATGGTCGAAGGTGGCGAAAAGGTGGGTTTGGGCGCGGAAAACAGAGATTTCGATGACGATCGAATCGGTGATCATCGAGAAGTGACAAGACGAAGATTGGTAAGCAATTGGAATCAATATGTCCCAAAATGGACAATTCAGTTGTTAACTAACAATTTGCATTTGCCTGATCCGTGAACGCTTTCTAAGCCCCGGGTCACGGCAGAAATGCCTCAGATTCGGTCAGCAGGGGGCTGGCAGGCTGGCACGCCATTAAGTGGGGGCTTAATGATTTCCGTTCCATTTCGGCGGATTTCGCGCGCTATTGTTGGCGGCGGGAGTGTCCTTGCAGGTGCGATGCTGACGGTCGTTTCGGCCCAGGCGCACACCGACTCGGTCGCGATCGATGTCACCGCCCGCATCAAGGAACGCTGCGGCTTCGCTGCCGCCGGTCCCGATGCGGTCGCCGCGCCGCGCGATCTGGAAACCGCCGCGAACTTCTCTCTGGCGGTCGGCCTCGATTGCAACACCCCTTATGCCCTGGGCGTCACCTCGCAGAGCGGGGCACTGCTCAACGTCGACAACGCCGATGACGGTTCGGGATACGCTTTCAGCAAGCGTTATCGCGTCTCCGTGGCGCTCGAAACGGACAAGGGCGTGGTGCGCAGCACCCGCTGCACCTCGGATGAAATGGAAGAAGGCGGTCGCTGCGATTTTGCCAGCATGGTTCCGGGGCGCGGATTGAAGTCCGGCGCAGGGATCAGCGTCGGCCGCAACGCAGTGATCACCATCGACTGGCCGTCGCAGGCCGCCGCCGAACCGCGGCTGGCCGCGGGGCACTACAAGGACACTCTAATTCTGGTGGTTGGGCCACGCGCATAGACGCAACCCACCATCTGAAGGGCGGGGCGCGGGTCGGCGCACCGTTCAGCCATCGGCGCCGCCCGGCAACCGATGTAACGCATGGTCCGCGCAAGCGGTCTTGAATTCTCCGGCGTCATTCTGCGCCAAACTTTGTCTAGGGAGTTGAATATGAAGCGTTCGATCCTCGCCGCCAGCGCGGTTGCTCTTTTCGCCGTTGCCGGTTCGGCCCAGGCTGCCACTTCGGCCCAGATTAACATCAACGCCAAGGTCAACAGCAAGTGCGGCATCTCGTCGCAGGCCTCGTCGATCTCGCTCGAAGACCTGACCGACGCCAACGCCAAGGTCCGTTCGACCGTGACCGAAGAGATCGCCCAGAAGCTGAACGCTGCCAACGTCGTCGCGTTCTGCAACAACGGCGGCAGCACCGTTAAGGTTCAGCGCGCTGTTCTCGCCCTCGACGGCGCGACCGGCAACAGCCTGGCCCAGGGCGATTTCGCCCAGTTCATCCGTTACAACCTCGACACCTCGATCAACGGCCTGGCCCTTGACTCGACCTCGACCCCGAACGGTTCGACTGTCGCCCAGCGCTTCGGCGGCCACGACAGCCTGAGCGAAGCCTCGACCCACGTGCAGTTCGCCCGCGCCACCAGCGACGGTGCCGCTGTTGCTTCGAGCAACGGTTCGGACCGCACGGCAACCAACTGGAGCTCGCTCACCGATCGTCGGATGGCTGCTGGCAACTACAGCGGTTATGTTTCGATCGAACTGACCCCGGCTGCCTGATTTTATCCGGAGGCGGGCTTCGGCCCGCCTCCATCCTTTCCGGTTCAGGCATTTTCAGATGAGCAAGATGACTTCACGCTTCACGCGCCATGGCGCGCGCCCGCTGCTGACTGCCCTGACGCTGTTCGGGGGACTGCTGGCGAGCACCGCACCTTCCTTTGCACTGAACGTGCAGCCGGTTGTGGTGGACCTGCAGACCGCCGGTCGCCGCGCATCGGCTATCGTCACCTTGCAGAACACTTTTCCCGATCCGGTTCCGGTCGAAGTCACCGTGCATCCCGTTCGCGTCGTCGACGGTGAACTGCGCGAGGCTGAGGATCAGGATACCGACGATATTCTAGTCTTCCCCAGCCAGGCCACGCTGGCTGGAAATCAATCGCAGGCCTTCCGCGTCCAGTGGATCGGTGAACCCAAGCCGGGCGAAAGTGAGCACTTCTACGTGACCATCGCCCAGTTGCCGGTCACCATGGCAGGCAATCAGAACACCATTCAGGTGCTCCATCGTTTCAAGGTGCTGGTCAGCGTGGGCTCGGCGGGTGATGCCGCCTCGCTGAAGCTGGTAGAGGCGAAGGTCGGCACGGATGCGAACGGGAAGCCCCAGCCGGTCGTCACTATCGCCAACGATGGCACGACATACGGCTATGTCGCCAACAACCGCATGACCCTGATCGAGCGGCGCGGCGATGGTTCGGAAGCGTTCCGCAAGACGTTCGAGCCCGAGGAAATCCGCGAAACCATGGGCCTTGGCCTGGTGCCTGCGAAAGCGAGCCGGGTGCTGCCGATGAATGTGGAGCTTCCGGACGCGACGGGCACGCTGTCCATCGAACTCACGCCGGCCGGAAAATGACGCCGTGCCGCAACGGGTTTCTCTCTTCCTGCTAGGTCTGGCGGGGCTGGCCCCGCTTGGCTCGATAGCGCCTTGCCCGCCTGCCTATGCGGCATCGCCCGCCGGGCTGATGGCAGGCACGGCGCTGGGTAGCGGCACTGTCGCGGTCACGCCGATGGGCACGGGTACCGGCGCAGCCGCGCCCGATACCGATCCCGACGCCAACGCAGCGCGCAAGACCGCACCCACGCCCACGTTCGGTGCACAGCGCATCAACACCACCGGGCGCGACATCCCGATGGGTGGGCCAGTTACGGACGGCGGCTTCGTGCTGGGGGAGGTCTCTTACACGCTGACGGCGGACGACCGCATTCTGGTCGAAGTTCCGGACCTGCTGGAATTGCTTCACAGCGTCCTTTCCGATGCCAATCTGGCCCGCGTTTCGGATGCGCTGGCCGATAAGAAGGTCGTGTCCACTGCCGACCTGCCGCGTTTCGGTATCAATCTGGTCTACGATCCGTCCACGCTTGGCCTGCTGCTGTCGGTGGATCCCACATTGCGCCAGCGCCAGTCGATCCAGGTCATGGGTGGGGCCGCGCAGGTGTCCGGCCCGATCCAGCCGGCCGAAGACGTTTCCGCGTACGTCACCGCCTACATCAATAGCGACTACGTCTACACCGGCGCCGAAACCGGCTTCATGACGCCCAATATCGTGTACGACAGCGCGGTGCGGGTGAAGGGCTTTGTGCTCGAGAACGAAGGCAGCATTCAGGACAGCTTCCGCCGCGAAGGCACGCGCCTGGTCTACGACGACGAGCGCCATACGGCACGCTATACCGCCGGCGATCTGGAGCCGGTGGCGCGCGGTTTTTCCGGCACCAGCCCGATGGCCGGCCTGTCGATGTCGCGCGTCTATGCGGACCTTGATCCGCAGCGCAACATCCAGCCGCGCGGACAACGCTCGTTCACGCTGACGCGCGCCTCCACGGTGGAGACCATCGTCAACGGCCAGTCGGTGCAGGTCACGCGCCTCAACCCCGGCACTTACGACATCGGCGATTTCCCCTTCGCGCAAGGGTCGAACAACGTGCAGTTGCTGGTGCGGGACGACAGCGGCCGTGAAAACGTCATCTCGTTCTCGATCAATTTCGATCGGACATTGCTGGCGGCCGGGCTCAGCGAATTCGGCGTCTATGCCGGTGTGAAGACACCCTTCCGCACCAGCGGACGCCACTATACCAACGATCCGATCGCCTCCGGCTTCTACCGGCACGGTCTGACCGACGAACTGACGCTGGGGGGCAACTTCCAGATCCAGAGCCGGGGCGGCGTCGGCGGTGCCGAAGTCGTCTGGGCATCGCCGATCGGTACCTGGTCGCTGAACGCGGCGGGATCGCACAACAACACCGCCGGAAACGGCTATGCGATCAACATCGGCTATGAATTCTCGCGCGTGGGGAAGGGTGGCAATGCCCGTTCGCTCACGGCATCGCTGCAGGCGACGAGCAAGGACTTCTCGCTGCCGGACAATATCACCGCCAGCAATCCCTACTCGGTGGAAATCGGCGCGACCTATTCGCAGTCGCTGGGCGCAGACCACTATTTCAGTCTGGACGGTTACTACTCGGTCGGCCGCGGTGCGAAGAAGGACCAATCCACCGGGCGCGTCACTTATGGCTGGCGGCCCAACCAGCGGTTGCTGCTGACGGCGGAAGGGTATTACGAGCGCAATGACAGGGGCACCGGCCCCGGCGCCCGCATCTCGCTGATCTATCGCTTCGACCGGAATTCCAGCGCGAACGCCGATTTCGACACCGATAACGACCGCGCGCGTTTGAGCTATCAGCGCTCCAGTGGAACCGGCGTGGGATCGTACAACGCATCGGCCAATCTCGATCGGGTGGACGATTCGATCGGCGTCAATGCGGCGGTGAACGTGCTGACCAACCGGGCCGAACTAGGCGCGGCGCACTACACTTCGTTCTCCAACAGCGGGTCGATCATCGATCAGCGCACATCGGTGCGAACGGCGTTCTCGCTGGCCTATGCCGGGGGCAGCGTCGCGCTGTCACGGCCGATCTACGACAGCTTCGCCATCGTCAAGCCGCACAGCTCGCTGGAGGGCAAGGCGGTCTATCTCGATCCGCGCGACGACGAATATATCGCCAAGTCCGGCCTGTTCGGCGGCGCGGTGATGCCGCAGCTTACCGCCTATTCGCCGCGTCTGATGACGTACGACGTGCCAAGCGCACCGGCAGGTTACGATATCGGCCCCGGCATTATCCAGCTGAAGCCGCCTTATCGTTCGGGATCGCTGATCGAGATCGGTTCGGACTATTTCGTGACCTACACCGGGCAACTGCTGAAGCCGGATGGCACGCCGTTGGCACTGGTGGGTGGCCGCGCGATCGAAGTTTCGCCCCCGAATCACCAGTCGGCCGATCGCAAGCCAGTGGAGATGTTCACCAACCGGACCGGCCACTTCGCCGTTCAGGGGCTGCGCGCAGGCAAGTGGCGCATCGAAATGCCAAGCGACGAGGGTACGCTCGTCTATATGATCGACGTGACGACAACCAGCGCCGCCCTGCAACGCGGCGGTGCGCTGAAGCCGGAGGGAACACCATGAGGATCGCCGCCACTCTTCTGACATGCGGCATTCTTGCATGGGCCATGCCGCAGGCCGCCAAGGCAGCTTGCGCGGACTTCCGTGCTTCCAGCAGCGAATTGAGCCTGGACTACGATCCGTTCAACCGATCGGAAGTGGAGCGCTCTTTCACCATCCACGTCCGCAGGCTGGATCCCCGGATCACCGCCGTGCGCGTCGTCCTCGCCAATCCCGGCGCCATCAATCGCGGGGCGGCACTGGGCCGCAACGAATCGGTTCGCTATGATATCCGCTGGGTTCGCGATAGTGGGCGCACGATCCTGGTTTCCGGCGCGGAACAGCCGAACGCCACCAATGGCGCGCTGATCGAGTTCGGGGCCGGTGCTACGGGCGACAACGTCAACGAAAGCTTCCGCATCCAGATCCCGGCCGGGCAGGGCATTGTCGCGGGCCGGTACTACCAGCCGCTGGAAGTGCGTTTCGCCTGCATGGCGGGGCGTGACGAGATCGATCGGGGCATGCAGCTTGGCAGCCAGGTTGCCGTGGACGTGACGGTGCCGGAACGGATTTCCACCTTCGTGGGATCGGCCGGAAATCAGCGCGGGCGGATCGATTTCGGCGATATCGACGGTTCCAGCGGCAACGTGACGCGCGGGCTGACGGTTACGGCGCAATCCACGGTGCCTTACGAGATTCGTGTGGACGAGGAACGCGGCGCCATGAAGCGCTTCGACAATGACGATGCCGTATTGCCCTACGCGCTCAAGGTTTCGGGCTTTCCCGTGACGCGCCAATCCACGATCGCCTGCAGCCAGACGCCGGCCCCGGGCGGCCGCAGCCACGGAGTGCAAGTGGAACTCTCGGCGCGCGACCTGCAACGCCTGCCGGCCGGCCAGTATGCCGATGTGGTGACGCTGACCTTCTCACCACGCCTTGGCCTGTCGGGCGGGGATGGGTGTTCGCCGACCCGCCAGTGATGCCCTTAGCAACCGGCGCGGTTGGCGGAAATCAATAAACCGCGCCCTTGGGCTCTGCTTCCAGGCTGAGGTTCATCGTCGTGTCGGGGGTCTGGTTCAGAACCAGGCGCAGGGGCGTTTCCCGGAAGGCGGGTGTGCGCTTGTCGACGATCACGGTGTGCGTTTCGCCCGGCGAAATGGGCACGCGCACGCCGCCAACGTCCACCCAGGCATCGATCAGACCGGCTGGATGATAAAGCGTGACGGTGTAGCCGGAAAGGTCGTTGCACAGTTCGCGCATGACGCCGAGGTCGTTGGTGCCCGACTGGACCGTCTGTACCGGTGCCGTTGCAAGGCTGACCTGGCAGACGGTGGGAACCCGTCCCGTGATCGAGATCGACGCACCATCATAGGCATTGGCAGACGTTGCGCAGCCAAGCAGCACTACCGCCGCCGCCGTGCCGAACTTCATTCCAGACCTGGACATAACAATCCTCCTGTCGAAGTACTCAATGGCGCAACCCGGCTAAACTGCGGTTAAACGGCATGGTTAAGGGCTGTTAGCTATTTGGACGGTGCTTCTGGCCCTTCCGGAACGATCCATGGCGCCGGCCGTTCGCCGGTCACCCTTTGCTCAGCCGCCCCCGCGAACGCGGAAGGCGCGCATCGGTTCCCATCTTTTTCGACGAGCGCGGTATTCCGCTTCCCAGCGGCGACCATCGGGCCTTTTTGCGGTTGGTGGGGCATGTCCGCACGGCGTGATCGCCGGCTTTGACAGCATGAAAAAGGCGAACCCAAGCCGTTAGCCCGGATTCGCCTGACCTGATATGAGAATAGACGGGCTTCCTCAGCCCTTGGGCGTTACCCAAACTTCGACCGGCGTGATGAACTTGCCGGGAGCGGGCTTCCCGACATGCACCCGATCAGCAGTGACCTGCTCGCCGGTCGAAAGATGAAAGGTGACCCACGGCTTGGGCATACGTTCGAATTTCAACTTCTGGATGATTTCGCCAGTCGTCGAGTTCATGATTTGGGCAATAATACTCATGCACGCGCCGCTAGCGCCGATCACGTCTCAGCGTCCACGTCGCGAAGCCAGTTATCCAGCGGAATAATAATCATGCTCAAGGGGCTGGTGTTGGGGCAATAATATGCCGCTCTCTTCGGGTGAAGGCAGCCTTCAGTCCACGCCATTCTACGGGGTCAAAACGTCTGGGCTGGCATGATAAAACCCCCGTTTTCAGGCAGATTCTCAAAGCGCCTTGGCCAGTGTCAACGTCGCCGTTGCGCCTTGTCGGCGCCGCCTTTCCTCGCTGCCGGTGTAGAGGCCGGCGCGGCTGGGCGCATAGAAGCGCCGCAGCCGATAGAAGTCCTGTCCCCCCAGCGCCGAGACGGCCAGCGTGGTCTTGAAACCGGGTAGGGCGGTCGTCTCCACGTAGCCGCCCCAGCTTTGGCCATCGCGCCAGCGCAGCTTTTCCGCCGTGTAGAACACATCCGCATATTCGGCGGCCGTATAAGTCACCCCCCAGGAGGATTTGAGCGCGGGGACATCGTGGCGGAATTCGGCAGTGAGGCTGCGGGGCAGCACATCGTCCATGTGGCGCTCGTCGCCGGTGACCTGATCGCGCATATGGGAACCGCGTAAGGTCGCGTCCACGGTCAGGCGCGCGCCGCGCAGTATGGCTTCCAGCGGCAGCGTACCTTGCGCGGTCATCCCCCATTGGCGGGCATTGCCGATAGTGCCCAGAGCCTCGTCCCCGCTGGGTAGCAGGACGTAGCCGAGCAGGCCGGTGTGCCATTGATGCCAGGCTTCGAGCGCCAGCGCACCACCTTTGCCCCAGCGATGGTCAAGCCGGGCAAGCGCGCGGGTCACGCGGGCCGGGCGCAGCCCGGAATTGCCGCCGAGCGGTCTGCCATCGGTCTGGTTGACCGACGCTGCGAAGTCGCTGAAGTCAAGCTGGTCGACCGTTCGCCGTACGCCGAGGCGCACTTGCGTTTCGGCTGACGGCGACCAGACAAGGGCGGCCGACGGTTTGAGATAGGACAGGCTCTGCTCGCTGGCAGCTTCGCCGCTAACGGTGATCTTCGACAGTTCGATTGCCATGCCGGCTTCCAGCGAGAAGCGCCGGGCCAGCCGCACGGTGGCGTTCGCGAAAGCCTCCGCCCGCTGTTCCGATACGCGGGTGTCTGCGTTGCTGAGCGGGATGGGAACAAGGCCCGCGCCGCTATCTTCGGCATAGTAAAGTGTGCTGGTGAGGCGATTGTACGCCACTTCCGCGCCGAATTCGGGGCGGACCCGATGCTCGCCTTCGCGCGTGACGGTGATGCGGCCAACCAGTTCGGTCGGTTTCTCGCGCTGTTCGGAGACGCTGCGATAGCCCGGTTCGACAAGATCGTCCGAAGTGACGTAGCGTTCGATGGTGCCCAGCGCGACCAGCTTGGTGCTCCAGTCGTTGCCGAGGCGGCGGGTCCAGTCCGCGCCCAGTTCGCCGCTGCGGCTGTCCTCTCGGTAGGCGATGGTACGGGTGGAATCGGGCTGGCCATCATCCGCGCCGTTGAAGATGTCGTAACCGGTGTGTGAGGAATAGCCATCCTTGCCGAGCCGCAGGTTCACCGTCAGCGTGCCGCCGGCCAGGCCGCCTGACGTGGAAAGCGCAAGGCCATATTGCGGCGCGTTCGCCGATATCCGTTCATTGCGCGTGCGGGTGAGCGCCCCATTTGCATCGCGCTCCAGATAGACGGCGTGAGTAGGATAGCGGACGGTCTGGGCGGACAGCTCGATATTCGTCTGCCAGCCGGCGACCCGCCTTGCGTAGCTGACGCGCGCGTCCGGTGAGATATGGCCATCGGAAGTATGCGCCAGCGCCAGAGAGGCATTGCCGGAGCCACCCGCGTCCGCGCGCAGGATCAGGTTGGCGACAAGCGTCTGGCCCTGCGCCTCGGCGGCATCGCTGCCGCGCAGCAGGACCACGCGCTCCACGCGGGAAGCGCCGATCCGGCGCAGCACTTCGGTGATGCCGCCGCCTTTCACGGTGGGGCGCTGGCCGTCGATCAGGACATTGCCCGCCGCCCCGCCGAAACCGCGTACCGATGAGCCTTCGCTGAGGATGAAGCCCGGGGTGCGTTCCAGCATGTCCAGCGCGGTCTGCGGCTGGAAGGGCTTGTAGAACTCGGCAGGATAGACCGGATCAGGGCCGCTGGGGGTGGCGGCATGCGCCGTGCTGGTCGGCGCGGGATCGCCGGCCTGCGGCTCTTCGCCGGGGGCGCCGGAGGCCATGGCTGCGGCGCCAGCGACGAGCAGGGAAAACGGGTTCATCGCGTCGCCGTCAGCAGCCAGGTCAGCAGGGCAAGCGGCACGGCCGCGCTGACCAGCCAGCCCCAGGCCCGGGCGGGACTGGCGGCGTGGAATACGGCCATCGCCACGACGGCGAAGACGGCGTAACTGGCCAGCGTAGCGGCGGTGACCGCCTCGGCCCGAGGCATCCCCAGCGCGGCGAGGACAAGCGAAAGCGCCACGGTGCCGAGCGCTGTCACCCCATAAGCGCCGAGTGTACCGGCCAATGTGCGTGATGCGACCGACCAGCGATGGCTGGCTGGGAAAAGGGCGGTGAAAGGCTTGATCATGCGCGGATTTCCGGAAGGTTTCATCGACGGAGACGGGCGAGGATGCGCTCGCGATTGGTATGGGCGGTGAGCGTGAGGACGGCGCTGAACGACAGCCAGCCGAACCAGGCGACCGTACCGTAGGCCCAGCCAAAGCCGGTGCCTGCGGCTATGAACGCGGCGCCGAGCAGGCCGAAGCCACCGATGCGCAGCAGGCGGCCGGTACGAGGGGCCAGCTTGCGGCGCAGCCAGTCCTGCTGGTGGCGGGCCATAGCCATGAGCAGCAGCGCAAAGCCGGCAAGCGTCAGGAGAGCGACGGGAGTATGGATCATGCAGTCACCTCCTCGCCCTTGCGTTGTTTGCGCGCGGGCATCTGCCGGGGTTTGTGCCGCGCCAGGGTCCAGCCCGTAAAGGCAAAACCTGCAGCCAGCGCCAGCATCACCAGGTCGAAACCGGCGAATGTCCAGTCGCCCGCCATCATGCTGGGGGCAAGGCCGCGCACGGTGGTCAGGGCATTCACCAATGGGATCGCCGCGTAGAGTGTCGCTGCCACCGTCAGCGTCTCCAGCCATGCCCGCCGGGCCGGGCGCAGGAACGCCCAGACCAGCGTGCCGCCCCAGGCGATGAACAGCGCGTTGATCTCCCAGTCCGCATGGTCTGCCATGGCAGCAGGCAGCAGGCGGTTGGCAAGGAAATAGGCCGCGATCCCGATCGGCGCGCCGCTGATGAAACCGATGTTGAGGCGCTCGACCAGACGGAAGCCGAAATGCGGGCGGTTCGGATCGGGCAACTTCAGGCGACGCTTCACGCACCATAGAGACAATCCGGTTGCCGCCATGGCGACGCCGCCAAGGCCGGAAAGGAAGTAGAGCCAGCGCAGGCCGTAACCGGCGAACCATGCCGTGTGCAGGTCCACCATCACCCGGTGCGTCGCGGTGGCGCCGCCGGGACTGGCGGGTGTGGAAGGCAGGATCGCGCCGGTCGCCGCGTCGAGGTAGACGGTATCGGGTCGGCCGTTCCCCCATTCGGACTTGGCGGTATAAAGGGTCGCCACGGCGGCCTTGTCGCCGGGTTTGTCGATCGAAAGATATGTCGGCATCGCGCCGCCCCATTGGCGCTGGGCCGTGGCGATCATCTGGCCGATCGGGGCGACCGGGGCAGGCTCTCCGCTGGCCTCCCGCTCGGGGCCCTGCGGGTAACTGGTGGCATAGAAGGCCTGCCGATCCGGGAAGTTCGCGGAGATCGCCCAGGGCATCAGCGTGAACAGCAGGGTCGCGAGGCCGGTGTAGGTGATCATCAGGTGAAAGGGCAGGGCGAGCACGGCCGTGGCGTTGTGCGCGTCCAGCCAGCTGCGCTGGCCCTTGCGGAAGCGCATCATGAAGAAGTCGGTGAAGATCTTCTTGTGCGTCACCACACCGGACAGGATTGCGACGAGCATCGCCAGCGCTGCCACGCAGACCAGATAGCGCGCCCACATGACCGAGATGAAATGCAGGTCGAAATGGAAACGGTAGAGGAAGAAGCCGCCCTTCGTTTCGCGCACCGGGATTTCGGTGCCGGTGACGGGATCGAGCGTGATCCGCGTCCCCTCGCGCCGGCCTTGGCCGGGCATCTGCCATGATACGTCCAACCCGCTGCCGCCGCGCACGGCGGGCAGCGAGATCGACCAGCTCTCCGCTCCCGCCGCGCGAGCACGCAGCACCGCGTCGGCAGAAGCGAAGGCGCGCGGGGATGCGCGTGTTTCGGAAGGCAGTTCGGGCCGCATCCAGGCGTCGATCTCGTGCTGGAAGAACGCGGCCGTTCCGAACACGAAGATGACGTAGAGCACCCAGCCCGGCACCAGCCCGGCCCAGGTGTGCAGCCATGCCATCGACTGGCGCAGGCTTTGTTTCATGACGCGGTCCTTGCGCGTCTATTCCGGTCCGTCATCGCTCAGAACCCGTACTTGACCGCGAAGGCCACATTGCGGGGGCCGCCGAGCTGGGTCGAGGTGGCCCAATAATCGAGGCCGCCCAGATTGGCGACGTTGAGGTCGAAGCGGATCGGATGGCCGTCGATCTCGGTCTTGTAGTGCATGCCAAGGTCAACGATCGTATAGCCATCGATCTTCTGGAGATTGGCGCTGTCCTTGTACATCTTGCCGGCGTGATAGACGCCGCCGCTGATGGAGAAGCCGTCCAATCCCGGAATCTCGTAATCGGCGTAGACCTTGGCCAGCATGTCGCTGACGCCGGTCGGCTTCTTGCCCAAGAGCGAGGCCGTGCTGGTCTTGGTGACTTTAAGGTCCATCACGGTGCCGCCCAGCATCACGTTGAGACGGGGAGTGACATGCCCGGTGACCGTCAGTTCTACGCCCTGATGGACCTCCACGCCGTCCTGCGTGCGGGTGATCTTGCCGTTCACCGTCTCGTCGAAGGAATTGGCCTTCTCGATCCGGTAGAGCGCGGCGGTGATCAGCAGTGCGTCGATCGGGGCGTACTTGGCGCCGACCTCGTATTGCCTGGAGACGTAGGGCTTCATGATCTCGCCCGGATTGTTGTAGAGCGTGGCATCGTCCGGAACCGTCGAGCCCTGTTCCAGACCTTCCATGTAGGTAGCGTAAGTGGTCACGCGCGCGGCCGGCTTGAACACCAGCGAGATCGTGGGCGTATAGGCGCTTTCGTTATAGCTGGACGTGCGCGCGCCGGTCGCCCCGAAGTTGCGGGCCTTCACGGTGCTGCGGTTCACGCCCACCATGGCGCTGAGCTGTTCGGTGAACTGGATATCGTCGCCCAGGATGACGTTGGTGTTCTGCGACTGGCTGGACTTGTAGAGTGCGCCCCAGGAATAGGTGTTCAGCGTATCGGGCATGGCCCAGGTGTTCATGTCGTTCGGATCGGTGAAGGCAGGCGAGAAGCCGGCACTGACCGAGTTGGTGACATGCCGCTTCACCCGCAGGATGTCGCCCGAGGCGCCCAGCGTCAGGCGATGCTTGATGCCCAGCGTTTCGAACTCGCTGTCGAGATAGGCATAGGCGCCCTGCGCGATGTTGTAGGACGGCGCGCTGCGCGAGGCCCAGCCGACTTTCCAGCCCACATCCTCGAAATAGGCGGGATAGACGTTGATCGATTCCTGCGCGTCACGCTTGTAGAGATAGGCGGCGCGCAGGCTGAAAGTGTCGTTCAGTTTCCACTTTGCATTCGTGCCGATGCGGTCCGTCTTGATCTGCAGATAAGTCCAGTCGGGAGTCCAGGTCTTGCTGGCATCAAGCGGTTCGATCCAGTGGTCGATCGCCGCATAACTGGTGTCGGCATAGGCGTAGAAGCGGGAATCGATGCCGTCGATGCGGTAATAGGTATGCGCCGCCTCCACTTGCAGCAGCAGGTCCGGCGTCACGTTCCAGTCCACTGCGCCGCTGAACAGGCTGCGGGCGATGTTCTGGTTCTTCTTCGCAGTTTCGCCGTCCTGATAGGACAGGTTCAGTCGGTAGGCGAGCACGCCGTCCCGGTCGATCTTGCCGCCCAGATCGGCATGGACGAAGAACTGCTTGTTGCCATAGTCGCCCACGGTGATGTCGCGCGTGGGTGTGTAGGTGGGCCGCTTGAGTACATAGTTGGTCACGCCGCCCGGATTACCGACGCCATACATGAAGCCGGACAGGCCGTTCATGATCTCGACATTGGCAAGTTCCTCCATCGAAATGCCGGTCAACGTCGAGGAGAGCCGGACGCCGTCCACCACGCCTTTCTGGGAATCGAAGCCGCGGATGGTGACATAGGGCGTGCCATAGACGGTCGAGGGTGCGGAGTTCTGGACCACCGGGTTCATCTTGAACATCTGGTCCATGTCCCCGGCGACGACGCTTTCGATCAGATCCTGCGAGAGCACGCTGATCGCGTAGGGTGTATCGATGACGAGCTTGTCGCCCCAGGGGCCGGAGGCCGAGCGGGCGTCGATCTTGTCGTTGCGACCTGTGACCACGATGGAATCGCCGCGTCGCGCGTCGTCCGCTGGGTCAAAACGGTCCTCATCGCTTGGTATGCCTGCCGCAGCAGCCTCGGCACTTGCCGGGATGAGCAGCGTATCGAGCGTCATCGCCCCGGTGGTGGCACGGGAAATTGTTACCGCCGCAGGGCCGTTGGCGCGCGCCACCAGACCAGTGCCGGACAGCAGCCGTGCCAGTGCGTCGCGCCACGGCAGCTTCGCGTTGAGGCCCTGCGACTGACGCCCATGCGTGAGTGAAGCATCGTAGTTAAGCTGCAATCCACTCTGCTGGGCAAAGCTGTTCAGCGCGTCGCTCAATGTGCCGGCGGGAATGGCATAGGCATTCACGCTGCCTGTCTCTTGCGCCATCGCACTGGAAGTGAACACGGTCATGCCCCCGGCCAGGGTGGTGCCGGCAAGCAGTGCGGCTATCAGCAGGCGCGCGCCGCCATGACCCATTTTCTCGTACATCGAATTGATCCCCACATGTTTGCGAGACGGCGCAATTGCGATGTTGCGACGCATTCTCAATAATGGAGACGGGGTAGGGCCGGGAAAGACGACTAACGGTTGCAAAGTTTTTTCGCGGCTCAGCGATGGAGCACGATCAGGCGATCCGAAATCCGGAAAGACTGGAGATTCAGGCTGCGCTCGATGCTGTCGACGGCCGCGAGCGGGTGGTCGAGATCGTAGACGCCGCTGACCTTCACGTCCGCCGCTGTTCCCGCGACGGAAAGATAGCCATGTCGATAGCGCGCGATTTCGGCCACGACTTCACGCAAGGGGCGGTTCACCACGACGAGGCGGCCTCGCGTCCACGCGGTGGCGCCATTGCCGGCCGTTTCGATAACGCCCAGTGTCTCGGCATCGAAATCGACGCGTTGGCCTTCGTCGACGATCCCGGAGCGACCGCCCCCGATAACCCGGACCCGATGTTCGGTCACCACGAGTTCGGCGATCCCGCCCCGTTCGTGCACTGCGAAAGCCGTGCCCAGAGCGGTGGCGCTGCCTCCCGCGGCTTCGACGGTGAAGGGGCGGCTGCGGTCCGGCGCTACTTCGAAGAACGCGCTGCCTTCGAGCAGACGGACCTTGCGGCGGGCACCAGAAAATTCGTGAACGATGGCCGAACTGCTGCCCAGCGTCACACGTGAGCCGTCTTCCAGCGCCAGCACACGGCGTTCGCCTACTCCCGTGGCATAATCCGCGCGCAAACGGGTCGGCCAGTCGCCGAACGAGGCGAATGCCACCAGTGCTATCGATGCGGCGACGGCCGTTCCGGCCCACCGCTGCGGCTTGCGGGCCGGAGCGGTGGAGGAACGGCGTTTGCGGCGGAATATGCTCCGGCGTTTGGGTGCGATTGGTGGCAACCGGGTGGGTTGCATGGCAATGGGTGCCGGATCGCTCTCTATCAGGCCCCAAAGGTCTTCCAATCGCGCGAAGGCGTGGCGGTGGGCCGGCTCTGACAACCAGTTCTGGAACGCGAGTTCATCATCCGCCGACAATTCTCCGCCGTCCCGGCGGACGATCCAGTCTGCGGCGGTTTCCGCAATGGTAGCCGGAATAGGGGCGCGAGGTGCGTTTTCGGTCACATTCCCGTCCCTTCGGTCGGCCTTCTCATCAACCATGACGGAATTGGGCAGCCAAACACGACGCGGCCAAGTATGAGTAGGCAATCGTTGTGGAGTGAGCCGGCCATCATACTTCCCCCTCGATTTCGCCAAGGCGGGTGGCCAGCGTCAGCAGGGCGATCCGCAATTGCTTTTCGACCGCGCCGCGGGTGATGCCGAGGCGGTCGGCAATGTCGGCCTGATCGAGACTGTCGAACTTGCGCAAAATGAAGATTTCCCGGCATCGCGGGGGCAGGTCTTCCACCAGTTCGCGCACCATGCGCAGGCGGTCCGCGGCAAGGACGTGACGCTCGGCGTCCGGGCTGTCATCGGCGATGGCAATGCCCGCATCCTCGTCTGCCAACCAGGGTCGCCACTTGCCGTTGTCCCGCGCCCTGTCGTTCACCAGATTTCGGGCCACGCGGTAGAGAAAGGCGCGGGGGTTCTCTACCCGACCCGAACGGAGCGACGGAATGGCCCGGGCCCAGGTCTCCTGCACGATGTCGGCGGCAATCGGCGGCGAATCCACCAGCGAGCGGACATAAGCGAACAGCGCGGCCTGATGGGACCCGACGATGGCGGCATCACCTCCGTTCACGGTGTGTCCGCCAACGCAGCCCCGTCATCGATCAGGAAGACGATGGGCAGAGTAACGGCAAGTTCGTCCGGAAGCCCGGTCGGGATCGGGGGGAAGGGTGCCGCCCTTGAGACGATAGCCAGTGCAGCTTGGTCAAGGGCTGCATGTCCCGTGCCGGAAACGATCACCGCATCCAGCAAATCCCCTTCGCGATCAATGCGGAAGAGCAAGGAGCCTTTCCCTTGCGCGTGATGTTGAAGCGATCCTGGCGGATAGCGGCGCTGGCTTTCAAGCCGCGCGATCAGCGCCCGTCGATAGGACAGGGCGACGTCGGGCAGATTGTCCGACAGGCCGCCGGCGGCAGCGGTGGCGGGCGGTTCGGGGGTGTTTGTTCCCCGCACAACTGCGGTGCGCATGGGCAGGGGCGTGGCGACATGAGGCCGGGTCGATGCCGGGATACGTCGTGAACGCGCCGCTTGGGAGTTCGGCTTTTCGCGTATGGGCGCAGGCGAATGTACGTCGAACGTCACCAGCGTGGCAGGTGCCGCGTGATCCGGGGCCCCTGCCTGCAGCCAGCCGAGCGTGATCGCGGCAACAGCGGCTGCCGCCACGTGAACCCCGGCTGTAATGGCAAAGGCGGCCGCGCGCACCGATGCGCCGTTTCCACCCTTTTGTTTGGAACGGCGCAAGCGGTAGAGGAAAGGCGGCGGGTTCACGCGCGGAGGAGGGGGAAGGGGGCGCTTGTTTAAGGCTCGGTTCTCACAGCGTGCCGCGAAGCGTCAACGTGAAGGCGCGGGGCTTCGCAAAGCGTGCGCTGCCGATATAGAGGCCCGAGTAGTACTTCTTGTCGAAGACGTTATCGAGGTGCGCGGTTAGCGAGAAGTGTTCCGAGAAACGATAGTTGGCCAAAAGGTCCAGCGTTGCAAGGCTGCCCTGCGTATAGATTTCGCCATTGGGGCCAGTGCCGTCGGCGGTGGTCTTGCTCTGCCACTTGAGGTTTCCGCCCACCATCAAGGCGTCCAGCGCGCCGGGCAGCCGGTATGTGGTGAACATCTTGAAGGTGTTCTTGGGGATCTGCGGAAGCTGGCGAGCGCCATCTCGATCCTCGGCCCGGGCATTGGCGAAGCCGCCCGCCACGCGCCAGCCGGGCAAGATCTCGCCGTTGACTTCAAGCTCGAAGCCCGATGATTTCATGCCCGATACCGCGTGATAGGCCGAACTGCCGTCCGGCGCGAAGATGCCGGGGCCGTCGGCCAGGGCATAGTTGTCCTGTTTCATCCGGAAGACCGCCGCGCTGGCGCTCAACTTGCCGCCAAGGAAATCCGCCTTCAGGCCGGCCTCGTAAGTGTTACCTTCCAGCGGAGCAATCGTATCGCCGTCCACGGTGCGTTCGGTCTGCGGGTCGAAAACGCTGGCGTAACTGACATAGGCCGAGATGGCCTTGCTGAAATCAAGGACAATGCCGGCGTACGGCGTGAACACGGCTTTTTCGTCGGTTACCGATGACCATGTGCGCACGCCGCCGGCGGGCTGCGAATAGCTGTCCTGCTTCCACCAGGTCAGGCGCCCTCCTGCGATCACCGACAAGGGGCTGATGGGCTTGAGACGCGCGACGCCGGCGATCCCGCTCGTTTCGACGCGATTGCCGCCGAGATCGCCCGTTGCCGTCAAATCGGGTTTTGGCGTATCACCATTGGGGAAGAATGCGTAAGCGTTGATCGGCCTCGCGTAATCGCTCCCCGACCACCAGCCGGGATAAAGGGTCTGGTCATCGTCGGACCGGGCGTGGCTAAGCGTCAGCGCGATGTGCTGATCCTGGCCCAGAACTTCGAAGGTCCCGCGCAAGTTGGCATAAACCGCATTAAGCGTGAGGTCCGAGGCCCAGCGCGTCGAATAAAGGGTACCGCCATCCCCGGTGTCCTTGTCTATTGCGGAGCCGAAGAAATAACCGATAGTCTCGTCGTAGGAGCCGGACTTGTGCTCGGCGTCGATCTGCAAATGCCAGTTCTTGTCGAAATCGTGCGCCAGTGAGGCGAAGATATTGACGCTTTCGCGCTTGAAATCGGACCAGTTTGCGCCGCCGTTGGTCGATCGTGCAAAATCGGTCTTGGTTCCGTCCGTGAAGAACAGCGGTACGCCCCCGCGCGAGGCCCCCTTGTTGGCGAAGTTCTGGTATTCGACGCCGACCGTCAGCAAAGTGGACGGCGCCAGATCGGCCTCGACGATGCCGTAGAGCGCCTGGCGCTTGACGTGCTCACGATCGATGAAGGTGTCGTTGTCCTGCCAAGCGCCCGCGACGCGAGCGCGGACGTGGCCATCGGCCGTTACGGCTCCGCCCAGATCACCTTCCAGCCGATACATATCCCAGGAACCGACGGTTGCGGCCGCCGTGGCCGTGAGGTCCGTGCCAGGACGCTTGCGGATCATGTTGATTGCCGCAGAGGGCTGTCCGGTGCCCGTCATCATTCCGGCCGATCCCCGGATGACTTCGATCCGATCGTAGGCGATCATGTCCGCAGTGTCTTCGGTGAACCCGTAGATGTTGGTCGGCCGGGCGATGCCGTCCACGAGGTAGTTTTCGATCGCGAAGCCGCGCGCCGTGTAGTTTGTGCCGTCAGTGCCAAGTGCACTGGATTGATTGGACTGTATGCCAACGATCTGCGCCATCACGTCGGAGATGTCGTAAAGCCCCTGTTCCTGCATTCGCACGCTATCCAGGACAGTTACCGATTGCGGGGTCTCCCGCGAAGAAAGGCTGAGGCCCGTGGTTTCGGTCTCACCCGTCACGACAATTGGGTTCTCGTCCGTCTCCGCAGGCGTCGTCTCGGCGTGGGCGCTACCGAAGCTCAGCAAGCCGGCGGCCAGTGTGGACGAGACGCGATAGGCCCTGCGGTGCTTGATGCTGACGGTCATTTTTTAGCCCCCTGATTGGCGTGCCGGAGGAACCGGCGTCGTTATGCGGGCGGCCACTAATGCGAATGAGTTGCAAACGCAATATCACATTCGCGCATGAATTTTCTGTTCGGCAGCTCTGTGGGGATGTTTTCCAACATGCCGGGTTCAATTGCTGAAAGGTCCTTGCTTGCCTTGCCAAGTGGACGCGACGCCGGGTGCTCATGCTTCACCGGGATGGCGTTGGTCCGGCAATTCCGGGGCCCCTAGAGGTAAAGGCCATGGCCTCTGTCGGTTCGTTCGTCAGGCGATTTTCCCGATGGAGCGATCTGGAGCACGCGGTTCGATGGCGGCGCCAACCCAACAGATTGCGCCGGATGGTTTTTTCGGCCAGAGGATCAAGCTCCCCGTGTCACGCCCGACAAGTTGTTGCTGTGCCCCGGATGGAGGCGGTCTCTATGTCACGCCGGTCAGGCGGGAACTCTCCGAAGAGGTGCTTCGCGTGCGGCCTCTTGCTGGTTCCCTTCTCGCGGTCGACCTGACCAGATTACCCCCTGAGGAGAATTGAGATTCGGAAAGTAGTTCAAATGGTGATCGTCGTACTTGTCGCGATCACGGTGATGTTTGGCGGTCGCTGGTACATGTACATTGCCCAGGCTGAGACCCCGTATGATGAAGTGGGCATCGCCCTCAATGGATACATGCCGACCCCGTTGCGGGCCTGGGGCTGTCACAAGCTGAAGGCGCGGTTTGAAGGACAATTGCCCCCATACGGCTGTGGTGGGGCGGATGGACGCTCCTGGATGTGAAATTTGTCGGGCAGAGCGGTGATCTTCACCGACCTGCCCGTATGTCCCTGTCGTCACGGCCGCTTTCGTTAGGCCTCGACAGGTACTCGTGCTGCCGTCGCCAAATTCCCCTGCCTTAACCGGTGATTTCATCCGCGAGTACGGTGGCCAGCCGATCCAATTCTGCGCCGGGCACTTGTCCGGTCAGCGCATAGGCCAAATCGCCTTCCTGCCAGTAGGCGACGTTTGCTCCCTTCTCCTTCACGATCGCCGGTTCCTGCGGCGCGCGCGTCCGCGCACGGATGGCGAACAGCGACAGCGGCTCGCCCTGTCCGCTGTCGACCGTGACCTGGAGGCTGGGGCCGTTGTCCGATGGGAAAATCTGCACGTCCCGCACCACCCATCCGTTGGGAAGTCGTGGCAAGACGATCTGGGTTGCAGAGCCGATTTCCGCGGCATCGTAGAATGAGGTTTCGCGCTGCGACACAAGTCGCGCGCGCACTTGCGCGACATTGTGCGACATCACCGCCTCCTGCACGTAGAACGGCAGGTGCGGCGCTTCCCTTGCGCGAATATAGTGCCAGGTATCACTTCCCCCCCAGCCTATGCCCACGCACAACAGCATCAGCGCGGCGAAAGGTACGGTGGCCCTCACGCGCCGCCGGATCAGGGCACGCTCCAGCTTCTGCGTCACCGCCTGCAATCGACGGGGAACCGGCGTCACCGGTTGAAGCAATTTCAGCGCCGCCTGATTTCGCAGGTCCGCCATGATCCGGGAGGCAACATCCGGCCGCCTGGCCAGATAATCCTCCACCTCAAGGCTGCGATCGGCCGATAGGCAGCCATCGACATAGGCAAGCAGGTCTGCCTCGGTAATCGGTTCAGGATCGTTGGACATAACTTCCTCCAACTACATGCAGCCGTCTCTCTGCTCCCTCATCCTTCCTCAAGAACGCGCGCGCCCTGCTCAGCCTCGACATGACTGTGCCGACCGGGACCGAGAGCACTTCCGCCGCCTCCCGGTAAGTAAATCCGTCCAGCACGATCAGGTGCAGCACGGCATGCTGATCGTCGGGCAATCGTTCGATGGCCGCGGCCAGATCGGCCAGATCAACGGCGGCATCGGATGCTTCCTCCACCGTTTCATCGGCAAGCTGTCGCAGTTTTTCGCGTTCGGTATTCTGGCGCCGCCGATCGCTAATGAAGCGATTGTGCAGGATCGAGAACAGCCAGGGGCGCAACTGGCGACCATGCTGGAATGCACCGCGCGCTTCGCAGGCGCGCAACACGGTATCCTGCACCAGATCTTCGGCCGCCGTTTCGTCCCGCGACAAGGCCATGGCGTAGCGCAGCAAAAACGGAAGCTCCGCCGCCACGCCCAGGCTGAACAGCCGTTCTAGCATAGCGCCGATGCATCCGGGCGACGCTTCGGCCCGACAGGCGAAGCCTTGTCCGCCGGCGCCTCCGGCCGGTCCGTCAGGAAGAGCCCGGTCTGCCGCAACAGCGATTTGGTCTCCGGCTCCAGTGCCAGCGACAGGCGGGTGTTGATATGCTGCACCGCTTGGTCCGACAGGTAATCGCGATAGCCGCCGACCTTCCCGCGGCGCATCCGCAAGGCTTCGTCGTCGAGGCGGTCGTATTCGTGGCCGGGAATGCCGGTTTCCATTTCCCCCCGGCGCATTGCTTCGAAATCGGAGCGCCGCACAGCCACCCCCAGCGCATCGAAATCGACGGCCTCGCCTAGGAAGCGCAACACTTCGGCAACGACGGCAACGGTGTCGCGCATCAGCGCTTCGTAACTGATCGAGATATGGGGATGCTTCGCAAGCCCGCGCGACCACGAGTTGAGGTAGGTGGACAGATCCGGCAGCCCCTGGTGGCAATCGAGGAAATCCTCGATCGATCCGGAAAAGCGATGCTTGTGCTTGGTGGCGTGAAAATAGGACGAAACCAGCACGTCACGCGGATCGCGCAGCAGGAAAATGATCGGCGCCTTCCCGAAAAGGCGGTCTTCGTAAGCGAGATGGGTGACGGGGACCAGCGGCACCGTACCGGTATGATGGAAGCCGGGCACTCCGCGCGCGCTGTCCAGCGCCAGATTGGGCAGAATTGCAAAAGTGCTGTGGAGGTCCACCTTTACCGCCAGATCGCGCGTCAGATTGAAATAGTGGGAGAGAATATAGCGGAGCCAGGTTCGCCCCGATTTCGGATAGGAAACCAGAAAGGCATCGGCAGCCCTTGCCGCCGCGTGAAGACGCAGCGGCCTCATCGCGCGATTCCACACCTTGCGGGGATCGCCTATAAGACCATCAAACCAAAACCGATTCATCTGCCCCGTCGCCTCCGCACCAAGATATACGCCATGTATACGCGTCGGAAGGCACGATTATTCGACCTGACCAAAAGGGGTAGTCCGCATTATTCGTCATGCGGGTGACTACATCGACAGGAGAGCGGCTTCCAGGCAGCCGAGATGAGGAACGCTACCTCCGATGTATCATCGATGGCTGGTTGTGGCGGATATCCCAACGGCACGGATAGCGTGGTTGCAGACGGTCCGGTTTCTGAACCAAAGCAACGACGCGAATGTCCAAGCAGGACGCTATTCGTTCATCCGGAGAACGAAACTTCCGCCCGCACACAGCAACATGCATGTGCCCGCTACGAGGAAGGCATCGCTATAGGCGAGCAGTAGCGCCTGGTGGTGCAGAGCCTGTTCCATCATTGCCAGCGCTTGCCGGCGCAGTGGCTCCGCCGCCTTGGCGTGAAGCGCCGCGTGCCGATCCAGATGGTGGTGGGCCAGCGCCTGCACCCATTCGACCGTCCGCTCCCTGAACGCGGGGGTGAAAGGCGTCACTGCGTCACCGATGCGCGCGGCGTGCAGTTTCTCGCGCTCAACCACGAACTGGCCGGCCAGCGCGATGCCGATGGCTCCGCCGACGTTACGCACGGTGGAGAAGAGGCTCGAAGCCGAGCCCATTTCCGATTTTTCCAGCCCCTTCACCGCCATGACCCCCAGCGCGACGACGATGAAGGACTGGCCAATCCCGCGTACCACCAGCGAAGGAACGATGACATTGCCGGCGGCATCGCCGTCCAGGTGGATGTTCATCAGGCATCCCGCCGCCATGATCGCGAAGCCCAGAATGATGATCGTCCGCGCGCTCGTCAGCCGCATCAGCGGCGGTGTGGCGAAGGACATGACGAGTTGGACGAGGCCATAGGGGATCATAGTCAGGCCGATGTCCTGTGCATTATAGCCCTGCGTCTGCGCGAAGTAGTTGGGCACCAGGAACACCACGCCGAAAACCACGGCGCCGAAAGTGAACTGCATCAGGCTGGCTATGCCGAAATTGTGGCGGGCGAGCAGGCGCAGGTTGATGAAGGGATCGCGGCTGGACAACTCGATAACAACGAAGGCGATCAGGCCCAGCGCGGCGACTGCGGCGGCCCCGATGATGAAGGTGGAGGCGAACCAGTCCTTCCGTCCGCCTTCCTCGAGCATGATCTGGAGCGCAGCCAGCCCGATTGCCATCGCCGCGATGCCGGCCCAGTCGCCTTTGCGCAGCCGGTCGAGCGCTGCCGGGGATCGCGGCGTCGCCCAGCCGATCACGACTAGCAGCAGCAGGCCGGGCGGCACTTGAAGGTAGAAGATCCAGCGCCAGTCGTAGGCTTCGGTCAGCCAGCCGCCCAGCGACGGCCCGGCCGCCTGCGCGACATTGTTGGCCACCGCGAACAGCGCCATCCCGAAAGGCAGGCGGGCGGGCGGCAGCTCCGTCGCGATGATCTGGAAGGAGAGCGGAATAAGCACGCCACCGAACGCCCCCTGCAAGGCCCGTGCTGCGATCATCGTGTCGATGTCCTGTGCCAGCGAGCAGGCGATGGAGAACAGGATGAAGCCGCCCGTTCCCACCATCAGCACCCGGCGCATCGAGAAGACCGAAACCAGCCAGCCCGCCATCGGTATGACGATGATTTCCGCGACCAGGTAGGCGGTGGTGATCCATGATCCTTCCTCGAAGGAAGCCCCGAGCGAGCCGCGCACCTGCGGTAACGAGGCATTGGTGACATGGACGTTCATGCCGGCCATGAAGCAGCCGACCACCCCGCCCAGCACGGCCACCCAGGCGCGCAGCGAAACATGTTCGGGGACTGAGTCCGTTGCAGCCGTGCTCATCGGTCGAAGTCCGCCGTGTCGATGCTGGTTTCCACGGACATGCCGGGGCGCAGGTCGGCAGCTTCGCGCTGGCCGGGATCGATCCGGATGCGCAGCGGCATCCGCTGCACGATCTTGGTGAAGTTGCCGGTGGCGTTGTCGGGGGGAAGCAAGGCGAACTGCGCGCCTGAAGCCGGGGCGAGGCTTTCGACATGGCCGTGTAGTTCGCTGCCGCCGAATGCATCGACGCTAATCCTGACGCTTTGCCCGGTGCGTATGCGGCGGGTCTGCGTTTCCTTGTAGTTGGCGATGACGTAGGTTTCGGCAGGGACAATCGCCATCAGCGGCGTTCCGGCTTCGACATAGTGGCCAGTGCGCACACTGCGCTGGCCGATGCGTCCGGACGCGGGTGCGCGGATGACCGTGCGCGACAGGTCGAGACGGGCGGCGGCCAATGTCGCCTGGGCCTGACGCAAGGATCCGCGCGCCTTGTCGAGATCCGCGACGGCCGCTGTCCTTTCGGTGGCGAGTACCGGCAATTCGGCGCGCGCGACGGCCAGCCCCTCGCGGCTTCCGTCCCGTTCCGCTCCGGTGCGGCGCGCAGCGGTTTCGGCCGATTGGCGGATCTGGTCGCTCGTCACCTCCTGGTTCGCAAGCAGCACTTGTCGCCGGTATTCGCGCTGGGCCAGCAGGGCGTCGGCCTGGCGGGCGGAGAGGCCGGCTGCAGCCTGCGCTATCGTCCCTCGTTGCCGGGCTGTACGCGCGTCGAGGTTGGCAATGCGGGCCTGCTGCGCGGCGACTTCGGCGCTGGCCGTCTCCAGAAGACCTAAGGCCTGTTCGACTTTGGCGCGGTAATCGCGGTCGTCGATGCGCGCCAGGACGGCGCCTGCGCGGACCCACTGATCGTCCGTGACCGCTACGGCCACGACGTCGCCGCCGATACGCGGCGCGATCGTCACGACATCGGCCCGGACATAGGCATTGTCGGTGGCGACGTGAAATCGTCCGATCGTCCACCAGTGCAATGCGCAGGCTCCGCCCGCAAGCAGGATCAGGGCCCCGCCGCAAAGCATCAGATGGCGGCGGGAAGGGCGTGGGGTCATCTTGGTCACTTTGCGAAGGCCCTGTTGCTGGTAGCGTTGTTGGTGGCGTTGTTGATCGCGTCCGTGGCGGCGTTTCTGCTGGTGGGGGGCGATTTTTCGGCGGCGGGTAGGGGAACCGCCGGGGCTTCTTCCCAGCCGCCGCCCAGCGCGGCGAAGAAGTGCACTTGCGCGGCGGCAAGATCGGCGTCGGCTTGCGCCAGCGCAGCCCTTGCCGAGAGGTCGGCGCGTTCGCTGTCCAGCATGTCCAGCGCGGTTGCGGCGCCGACGGTGCGGCGGGCTCGGGTCATGGCGACAATCCTTCCGCTACGCTTCTGCGCGACCTGCAATTGCGCCTGACGTTCCAGCGCGGTGCGATAGTCTTGCGCGGCCCGGTCGACTTCGCCGAGGGCCGCCAGAATCGCGGCATCGAAGCGAGCGAGCGCGGCGGCCTCTTCGGCCCGGGCACCGGCGATCCGGGCACGCGCGGCGCTAAGGTTCGGAAAGCTCCAGCTCAGCAAAGGACCGACACGCCAGACGGCGTTGTCGCGGGATGTCAGCCCGCTGGCGGAAGGCGACGACAGGCCGAGCCCGCCACCCAGCGACACGTGCGGATAGAGATCGCCCACGGCAATCCCGATCCGCGCCGTCGCGGCGGCAAGGCGCTGCTCTGCGGCCCTCACGTCCGGGCGGCGGCGCAACAGGGATGCGGCGTCTCCGGCTGAGAGCGGGCCGTCCAGGACAGGTATGCGCGTGCAGGCCGCAGCCGATGCCGGTATCTGCGACGGTGGCTGGCCGGTCAGGATCGCCAACTCCGTCAGGGCCGCATGACGATCGGCTGCGAGTGCCGGAATTTCGGCCGCTGTTTCGGCAACCCGTGCCTCGGCCTGCAACCGGTCTGTCGGTGAATTTGTCCCCGCCGCCTGCAGAGTCCGCGCAATGTCGCGGTTGCGTTCGGCCAGTGCCAGCGTTTCTTGCGCCAGGGCGGTCTGATGCGCGATGCCGCAGGCGCGTAGCCACGCGCCGGTCACGCGGGCAGCGATCAATACGCGAATGCCGTCGGCATCGGCGGCGGTGGCGGCGAAATCTGCCGTGGCGGCGGCGACACCTGACTTCAGGCGACCGAACAGATCGAGTTCCCAGGACAGCTCGGTGCCGGCATCGAAGCGTGATCCGGTGCGGATGAGATCGCTGCCATCGGATGCGGCGGCAATCTGGTCCTGCAAGGTGCTGCCATATCCGGCACCGGCGGAAAGCCCGGTCGAGGGGCCGCGCTTCGCCCTTGTTTCGCCCAGTTCCGCGCGTGCATTCAGCAGATTGGCCACTGCCACCCGCAGATCGCGGTTGTTCGCCAGAGCGTCGGACACCAGCGTATCCAGATCTGGTTCGCGGTACAGCCGCCACCACTGTGCGGGCAGTGTTCCGTCGATGGTTCCATCGGACGGCGGCAGTGCGATGGTAGTTTGCGGTGGTGTCGAAGGCGCATGCGCGCAGCCGCCAAGCAGCAAGCAGGCGAGGATGCAGGCGCGCGGGCGGCGCAGGAAAACAGGCATGGCGGTCCAGTAGATAAGCGAGGCCAATCGGTGACGAGCCCAGCCTGCTAGACAATTCGCGGTTGTCATTCTCGCTTTGTAATGACAATCATCGTCGCGAAATGGACAAGCTGCGCAGGCTCGAAGATTGTGAGGCCTCACCAAGGCCGGTGGCGGCGTTTGCGAGCGACCATCCGGATGGGGAGCATATTGCGCCGCATCGTCATGGTCGCGCGCAGCTCATCCACACGTTGGGCGGAGTCATGACTGTGACCTCGCCCGATGGAAGCTGGATCGTTCCCCCGGGCCGCGCCGTCTGGATGCCGCCCGCGCAGGATCACGCCATTCGCATCGCGGGCGATGTGCCGATGCGCACCGTCTTCGTCCGGGAGGATGCGCGGCCCGATCTGCCGCAGGCCTGTGAGGTGATCGAAGTTTCGCCATTCTTGCGCGAGGCGATCGTCGCCGCCACGCGCATTCCGCTGGACTACGCCATCGGTGGCCGGGACGAGCGGGTCATGGAACTGATCCTCGACGAGATCGCCGCTGCGCCGCGTCTGCACTTGCATGTCCCGATGCCGCGTGATCAGCGCCTTGTCCGGTTATGCCAGAGGCTTATCGCAGATCCCGCCCGGCCGGTGACATTGGAGGCGCTGGCCCAGGAAATCCACGTGAGCAGTCGGACTCTGGCACGGATGTTCCATCGCGAACTCGGCATGAGCTTCGGCGATTGGGTGCGGCGCATGCGTCTGCTGCTGAGTCTGCCCAGACTGGCGGCGGGCGTTTCCGTACTCGCCGTCGCGCTGGAGCATGGTTACGACAGCCCCAGCGCTTTCACGGCCATGTTCCGGCGCACCATGGGCGTCTCCCCCCGGGCCTATCTGGAGAACCGGGCATGATGCCGATAAGGTGAGCACCGAGCGGGGCGGATCGTCCACGCCACCGCAACAGGTTATCCCGCAATCAGGTGGGCGAACTGTTCCGGCGTGCACAGGCCCGGGCGGCCGGGGACCGAGCATCCGGGCGGGCTCATCGGCACGCGGCGGACCGCTTCTGTCGATGCCGCGCGAATGCCGTCCAAGGTCTGGGCGCGGTAGGATACGCGCACGAAGGCCCGTCCGGCGCGGTCGTGAAGGCGTTCTATCAGGATGGCACCGCCGGGTGCTGGATCGTCCTGTGCAAATCCCGGAATGCGCCAGTGGACATCCAGCAGGCCGCCAAGGTTGGCGACATTGGTGTCATGGCCCGAAATCATGGTGACCCGAGCCGGCCCCGCAAGCCCTTGCTCGACGATGCGGGCGAGCGCGGAGAAATTGGCCGCGGCAATGGGCCTTGGGCGTGCGAGAAGCTGGAATTCCAGTGCGTGAAACCGCGAAAGCGCGGCGATATGTGCCGCGCTGGCACGCCCCCAGCCGACCTGCGCCATCGGTTTGCCTTCGGCATATTCCAGCAGCAGGATTTGCGCGGCGGTGGAGGCCTGGTCCAGCATCCCGGAGAGTTTAGGGCGGGATGTCGCGGTCGCCGGCCGAAAAGTGCTGGGCTTTGCGGCAATTCCGCAGCCGGAACCGGCGGTGCCGCAGAGTATGGCGTTCAGTTTCGTCAGGAGCGTGCTTTCCTGCGCATCCTGTGCGACCAAACCGCCAGGGCCGGAGGACGTTGCGACCGCCGTGTTGGCCTTGGCCGGATCCCACGCGACCGTGCCTGTTTCGATGGGTGCGAACAGCGGGTCCTGCTCATCCTGCTGACGGTGTTCGGCGGACAGCGCGCACTGTGGCGCCAGCGCGCCCAGCCAGGCCTGAGCCGTGGCGATGGTGCGCTGATCGCTGTCGGCAACCACGCGAATGGTGTTGGCGTCGGGACATCCGCTGGTCGGCAGCAAGCCGGCATCGCGAAAGGCGCGGGCATCGGAACGGCCAAGCGCCGCCACGGCATCCGCGCCGTGTGGCGTCAGCCAGCCCGGCGCGACCGGCCAGCGCGGCCAGTCATCGGCCGCAGTTCCCGGCGGCATTGCCGGTTCCTTGGTCGGCGGGCGCACGCCATGGCGCATGACCAGCACAACCCGATCGACTGTCAGGTCAGGCGTGGGGGCCTTCGCCGCGACGGGAGTGGCCGCGTTGCAGAGGGCGGCAAGAACGATGCCGGTGAATGCTTGACGTCTCATCGGCATTGCTCCTGCCTGTTATGCTTGTCCGGGTTTGGCGATCAGAAGTGCAGCTGCACGCCCATGCGGTACTGGGCACCGTAGTGTTCGCGTTCCACCAGCTGATCCTTGGTGCCGACATAGCGGCGCCACGGCGCGTCGGTCAGGTTGATGGCATCGCCGAACACAGTGAACTGCGGCGTGATCTGATAGCTGACATGCAGGTCAAGCTGCGCGTTGCCGTCGGTATATTCGTCCGTTGAGGCGTCCGCACCCAGGGTGTCGAGGTACGACGAGCGGTAGTTGAGCGCCAGTCGCGCGCCGAAGCCGTACTTTTCGTAGAAGATCTGCGCGTTGGCCACGTTCTTCGACTGGTAGATCAGTGGAATGTCGCCGTCCCGCACGAACGATGCGTCGGCATGGCCCCAGACATGGGTGTAGTTGGCCGATACGCCGAACCCGCTGAGGAAGCCGGGCAGCGACACGAACTGCATCTGGGCGTTGAATTCCACGCCCGTGAGCTGTTCCTTGTCGGCATTGATCGGCGAGGAGATATCGGCCGTATCGTACAGGACATTGGCGATAGTTACGCCGGTCTGGCGGACGCTGTAGCCATAGATCGGGTTGTCGATCGACTTGTGGAAGGCACCGGCCGAGAACACGGCGCCCGGCGCCGGATAGTATTCCAGCGAGGCGTCGTAATTGACCGCCTTCAGCGCCTTCAGGTCGGGATTGCCCATGCTGATGTTCGGCACGGTGTCGTCCTCCACCACTACGTAGGGGGCAAGGTCGGGATAGTTCGGGCGGCCGATCGAGGTGGTGACGGCGGCGCGGGCGACGAGGTTGTTGCCGAAATCGTACTTCGCGTTGATGCCCGGGAACACGTCCGTGTAGCTCTGGTGGCCGAAGACGTTGTAGCCTTCGTCCAGCGTGGAATTGGCATCCACTGCCTTCGCCTTGGTATCGTCCTCGGTATGTTCGATACGCACGCCGGGCACCAGCGTCAGGCCGCCGAAGTTCAAGGTGGCCATGATGTAGCCGGCCGTGATCTTCTCGTGCACGCGATAGTCGCTGGCCAGGCTATCCGACAGGGTGCCGGCGGTGTCCTCCGCCGCTACCGCGGGGTTCGCGGCCAGATAGGTGCGTGCCGCGTCGTAGTCGATGCGCGTGCCGAAGTTGAACATGCCGTCATAGAAGCTATCACTCCCCATGTAGCCGCCACCCTGGGCAAGGCTCCAGGCCGTCTTGGTCGACTTGTAGTCCACCTTGTCGTGATCGTCGGTCTTGGTGCGGTCGATATACTTGCCGCCGATCGCGAACGAGGAATCGTCGCCCAATGCGATGGGGTGGGTGTAATCTACCCGGCCCTGCCACAGGTCTTCCTGCGCCTTGCGATATTCGAAGTTGTACTTGCTGAAGGCGAAGGACGAAGGCGTGGTGAACAGCGTGGAGTCGCTGGGCACCATGGTGTAGGGATCGGTCGATCCGTCATAGGTGATCGCGGTCTTGCCCTTGGGCGCGGTGAACGTGAATTCGCTGCGGACGGGGTCTACCTTGGTCGCGCGGGTGAAGCCGCCCGACATTTCCAGCGTGCCGCCGGCCAGATTGTCGAACTCGCCGCCCAGCGTGGCGGACTTGGTATTGTCGTCCTCCTCACGATGGCGGACCAGGATCGTCGCGGTGCCGGCGATGACGCCGGCGCTGCTGACCGAGGTGACGGCAAGGCGGTTCTGGTCGCGCGTCTCGTTGTCCTGGAACTTCGAATAGCTGGTGCGCAGATAGAGCTTCACCGTATCCGACGGGTGCCAATCGAAGTTGCCGACCACGCCCAGACGCTGGCGGACGAGGTTGTAGTCACGCAGGCCGTTGCCGGCCGGAATGCCCGCGTAAGTGGTGTAGTCCTCGCTCGCCTGGTAGTTTTCGGATTCGATCGGGCGGCGCGAGTAGTTGACCGAAACTACCGCGCCGAACTGCTGTTCGGCACCGAAGCGGCCGCCGGCAGTGGCGTCCAGTTCATAGGGCGCCTTGTGGTTCATGCCGTAGTAGCCCAGCGAACCGCGCGCGTCGAAGAAGAACGGCGCCGCGCTGTCGAACGCGGTCTTGGTCTTGATGTCCACCGAGCCGCCGATGGCGTTGGCGTCCTGGTTGGGCAGCACCGACTTGGAGACCGAGATCGACTGGATCATGGCCGAGGGAAGGTCGTCCAGCTTCACCACGCGGCCATCGGGCTCCGGCGCGGGCAAGGTCTGGCCGTTCAGCGTGACGTTGACGAGATTGGGGTCGATGCCGCGGATGATGACGTAGCGGCCTTCACCCTGGTCGTTGGCGACCGACAGGCCGGGCAGGCGCTTCACCGCTTCGGCCACGTTCTGATCGGGCAGTTTGCCGACATCGTTGGCCTGCAGCGTTTCCACCGTGTTCAGGGCTGCGCGCTTTTCTTCGATTGCCTTGCGCTGAGCGGCCAGATCGCCCGTGACGATGATTGCGTTGCCAGAGTCGGCAGACGTGTCAGCCGGGGCTTCTGCGGCGGGTTCTTCGGCCCAGGCCGGGGCGGCGATGGTGGTCATGGCGGCGGCGACGAAACCGAAAAGCGAGGCACGATGAAGCAACGAAGCACGCAGCAACATGAAATTGTCATCCCTGAACATTGTTTGGCGAGCGGGCTCCTGCTCGCGGGCAATTACAGAACGATGACGGTGTTATTAATTTGCAGACGATATACGATTGTATCGTTATTTTGACAGATTTGTTGTGATTTGATGATAAATAATTGGGTGTGAAGGTCTGGTTTAGGCCGTTCGAATGGGGCTCGGACGGTTCCTGATTCTTCGGGGCATGCGCCATCGTCGGGCGCCGGTATCACCAGTCCCGTGCAACAGGCACGATAGCCATTGGAAGTCTGCGATCAGTCGGCGTCGTCGCTCACGGGCTGGACGCGGACGGCGCCGACATGGGCAAGGCCCCGGGCGGCCGCCAGCGTTTCCTGGCGGTGGCGCTCGCGGTACGAGGCCCGCTGTTCATCGGTGCGCTCTGAATGGCAGGCGGGGCAACTGACGCCTTCTTCGTAGAGCGGCGAAAGGCGGGCTTCCTGGTCCAACGGCCGACGGCAAGCATGGCACAGTGCGTAGGATCCTTCGACAAGGCCGTGGCCGATCGTTACCCGCTGATCGAACACGAAGCATTCGCCGCGCCACAGGCTCTGCGTTTCTGGCACCGTTTCCAGATACTTCAGGATGCCGCCCTTGAGGTGGTAGACATCCTCCACGCCTTCCTGCTTGAGGAAGGCGGTGGATTTTTCGCAGCGGATCCCGCCGGTGCAGAACATGGCGACTTTGGTCGGCTTGCCGTTGTTCAGCAGCCGCTCGCGTTCCCGCCGGAACCATTCGGGGAAATCGCGGAAGCTGGCGGTTTTCGGGTCGATCGCGCCTTCGAACGTGCCCACCGCCACTTCGTAATCGTTGCGCGTATCGATCACGATCGTGTTCGGATCGCTGATCAGCGCGTTCCAGTCCTGCGCGTCGACGTACGTGCCGACGCTGGCGCGTGGGTCGATGTCGGGCTCGCCCATGGTCACGATCTCGCGCTTCAGGCGCACTTTCATGCGGTGGAACGGCATTTCGGCGGCGGTCGACAGCTTGACGTCGAGGTCGGCGCAATCCGGCAGGCTGCGCAGGTATTCGATGACCGTGTCGATCCCCTCCGCCGTTCCCGCGATGGTGCCGTTGATGCCTTCGTGGGCCAGCAGCAGCGTGCCGCGAATGCCCTGTTCGCGGCAAAGCCGCTCTACGGGTTCGCGCAAGGCGGCAAAATCGTCGAACCGGGCGAAACGATAGAGGGCGGCAACCTGCCAGGGTTCATCCGAGGTGGGGCGGGGCGTATGCATGGCGCGCGCCATAGCGCCAAGCGGCGCGTTCGTCAGCAGGCTTGCGATAACGTGCCAGCCCGCAGCAGCGGATAGTGCGCGGGAAGATCCGGATTGGTCCCTTGGAACAGCGGTTTCGATGCCAACGGATTCATTGGCCTAACAACCCGGAATTATGGTTTCGATCCGGCCTGAGGGTGCAGTGTGTCGGGATGCAGGACTGGTGCGGCTGTCCCGCGCTTCCTGCATGACTTTTTCCCAGGCATCGACCACGCTGTTGGCGGAGAGTGCTTCGGCAATGGCTCTGGCGTTATTGCCCAGACGGTTGCGCAGTTCGGGGTCACGCATCAATTCGCGCATGTTTTCGGCCAGCGTTTCAATGTCTTCGGGCGGAACGAGAAGGCCATTGACGTTCTGGTCGATGAATTCCCCGGGCCCCCAGTTGCAATCGAACGATATCGCCGGAATTCCAGCAGCCAAGGCTTCCGCCAAGGCATTGCCCCACCCCTCGTACCGCGAACTCATCACGAAAATATCCGCGTGGTCCACCCATCCTCCCGGACGTTCGCTGACGCCGGCGAAGCGCACACGGTCCTGCAGGCCAAGGCGAAGTGCCATGTCTTCCAGGTTGGAGCGCTCCGGGCCCTTGCCCCAGATGACCAGGTTCCACTCCGGAAATTCGCCGACCACCTTGGCAAAGGCCTTCAACAGCAGATCGAATCCCTTCTGAGGCACCAGCCTGCCGACGGCAGTGATCTGCTTGTCTGCGGTCGGCGCCGTGTCGCGGCGCTCGAAGCACAGCACGGGATTGGGGATGACCCACTGGCGCGGGCGCATGGCGGGCGGAAAGCACTCCATCGCGCCTTTCGTCATGGTCACCAGCCCGAAGGCCCGTGGATAGAGGCGGGCGCGCAGCCACGACCAGAGCGGGCCGACCGACTGCTCCTTGGGGTTGTTGCGTTCCGATACGATGATGGGCGTCTGCCGCCCCAGTCCCGCCAGAAGCGCAAGGATGTTGGTGCGCGTCAGGAAACTGACCACGACATCGGGCGCGGCTTCGTCCAGCGCCCGGCGCAGCCGCATGGCGCGCCGGATCGCCGATATCTTTCTGGTCAGGACTGATTGGCGGCTGGGCGGAAGGTCCAGCCGTATCACGTCGACGCCGGCAGAATATCCGTAGTAGGAGGGGCTGTCGGATTCCGCGAAACAGATCACGCTGATCTTCCAGCCGCGTCGGTCAAGCACATCGGCGATGATGTTGACGACACGTTCAGCCCCGCCGGCCGTCAGTCCCGGAAGCACCAACGCGGCATGTTTACGCTCGAAAACGGCGGTCTGCGGTGCGAGTTCCGCAGCCGTACCTGGAATGTCTTGCTGATAGCGGTTCATTGCCATTGCCGTCCAGATACTCCTCCCTGCAGGCCATTTCGTTGGCATAAGCGGTGGCGGGCCGATCCACTTTTTCCCGCCAAGCAAGCTGCCATCAAAATGCCGGAGCTCTATCTACACCCGACGAGCGCGATAATTCGTTGCGGCCAAGAGGGTTACCTCGCATTATCCACCGCGCTCCTCCTCTCGGGGATCGAGCGGTCCACACGGACCTCGTTTGCCTGAAACGGGAAGATGCGGCCGGTTTTGACTGGTCGATCGGCCGCGCATCTGTCCCCGCTATTCGGGAACGACCGCCATGTCGTATACCACGACCTTCGCCCAGAGATGCTCGCAAGACTGGACGAAGGCTTGATGGATCGGGTGGTCCTGATAGGCCTTCTGATCTTCCACTCTGTCGAAGAACATCAGTTCGGACACGTCGTAACTGGCATCGACGACGTCGCGGCTTTCGGTGCTGGCAGGAATGCCGATTTCCAGCCGGCGGATAACTGGAATGGCCCGCAAGGTGCGAAGACCAGCGATCAGCCTTTCGCGGTCGGCTTGCGATCCGGGCTGCTTCAGCCAGAAGAAAACGTGGTGAACCAGCTTTGGCTGCACGGCCTCTGCTCCTTTTCCTGTACTCGCTTGCGTAGAGGAAACCGCGATGCCGGCGGTTCCCAACGCGATCATCGCCGCCAATTCGCGTCTGCTTGTTTCCATGGTGCGATTCTCCGTGTGAATGGGACGCCGCGCAGTGAGGGGCGCGGCATGGCAGCGGTCACGGGGCGTCTATGGGCGCGACGGATTCCCGTTCTACGATTACATGATCGAAAATTTCATCGGTCACGCCGGGTTCGGCCTTGCCTAGCGCGGCGATCAGGCATTGGGCGGCGCGAAAGGCCATTTCTTCGACGGGTTGCTGAACCACTGTTAGCGGCGGCCAGAGACGCGATGCCAGGATGGTGTCGTCGAAGCCCGTCACCGTCAGGTCTCTGGGCAGTTGCAGGCCCAGGTGATTGGCCTGTGCGACTACGCCGGCGGCAAGATCGTCGCTGCTGCAGATCACTGCCGTCGGCCTGTCCTTTCGCTGTAGCAGCGTGCGCGCCGCTGCCTTGCCCGATTCATAGTCGAATTCGCCATGCCGCACGATCAGGTCTGCCTCTTCGACGAGCCCCGCATCGCGCATGGTCGCCTGGAACCCTTCGAGCCGAGCCGCGACCACGCTGTATTGATCGGGGCCCGCGACATAAGCGATGCGCCGGTGGCCGCCGGCAATGACCTTGCGGGTGATGGACGTCATGGCGGCACGGTTGTCGATCCTGACGGTCGTTACATCGGGCATTGCGGTGCCGGTGGCGATCGCCGCAAGGGGGACGCCCAGCGCCGCCAGGCTGTCTGATCCGCTCAATCGTTCGGCAAAGGGCGGGATGAGCAGCAGCGCATCGGCACCGGATCGTACGAGGTCTTGCGCGAGGCGTTCGGCCTCGTCGCGGCTGACACCGTCGCCGTCGCGCAGTATCAGTTGCAGGCCATGGGCATTGGTCGCGCGCAAGGCCCCCACCAACACGGCATCCAGAAAGGGCGTGCGGCGGTTGCTGTATAGCAGGCCCACCGTCGTCGCCCGCGACTTGGCGAGCCTTCGTGCGGCCAGATTGGGCACATATCCCAGTTCCGCGATCGCCGCCTGAACGGTCGCCACCGTGGCCGCACTGGCCCGGCCGGCGCCGTTGATGACGTTGGACACGGTCATTGCAGACACGCCCGCGCGCTGCGCGACCGCACGGATCGTTACGCCATTCTCGTTTCGTCTCGCCATCAGGTTCCGGTCCCCATATCCCCTGATAGCGCGTTTCCAGCGCCATCATAGCGCTGGAAACGGCGGTTTGGCGTGTGCGTCAGATCGCGCCCGACTTCATCGCTTGCACGGCGTGATCCACCGCGCGCGCGGTGAGGGCCATGAAGGTCAGTGACGGATTGACGCAGGAAATGGAGGCCATTTGTGCCCCATCCGTGACGAACAGGTTGGTGGCATCGTGCGCCTGGTTCCATTTGTTGAGCACCGATGCACGCGGATCATTGCCCATGCGCGCACCGCCCATCTCGTGAATGGCGTCACCCGGAACGTGTTCCTTTACCTTGCTTTCGATATTCGTCAGGCCGGCGGCGCGCAGCATCTTTTCACCCTGCTCGCGGGCATCCGCCATCATCCGCAATTCGTTGTCACGGAAGGTGACGTTGAACTGCATCAGCGGCACGCCGAAGCGGTCCACCTTGTTCGCATTCAAGGCGACATGGTTGTCTTCGTAAGGCAGGCATTCGCCGAAAGCGCCCATCTGGAACTTCCAGCCGCTGTACCGACGCATCCCTTCCTTCATCGACGCGCCGAAGCCCACCGGCTTTGCCGGTTCGCGATAGGCGCCCCCCTGATAGCCATAGCCACGCCGGAAGCCGAGGTTTTCGTCCTTGCCGACATTGCGGAAGCGGGGAACATAAACGGCGCCGGGGCGACGGCCGAATTCGATGAATTCCTCCATGCCGGGAATGTCGCCCTTCACGCCGACGCGGAAGATATGGTCCATGACATAGCGACCCAGCGTTCCGCTGCTGTCGAAATGGCTGCGATTGCCGCCCTGCGGGCGCGAGTTCATCAGGATCTGCAACGAGCCCATGGTCGAAGCGTTCAGGAAAACCACCCTTGCGCTGACGACTTCCGCCTGCCCGGTCTTGGCGTCGATAAAGCGCACGCCGGTGACTTTCTTGCTGGCGGGATCGTATTCGAGGTTGGTGACCACCGCATCGGAGCGGACCGTCAAACGCCCGGTCGCACGCGCGGCGGGCAGGGTGACCGCCTGGGTGGAGAAGTAGGCGCCGAACGAACAGCCGTTGCTGCACTGGTTGCGGAACTGGCACTTGGTGCGGTTCTGCTCGGGCTTGTCCTCGGTCATGTTGGACAGGCGGGCATTGATCATCTTGCGGCCGGGAAACGCGGATTCCAGCCGTGGCTTCATCCACTTTTCGGCCACGTTCATCGGCATTGGCGGTTGAAATTCGCTATCCGGCAGGTAGTCGAGGTTTTCGCGCGATCCCGATACGCCGATATACTTTTCGACATAGCTGTACCACGGCGCAACGTCATCATAACTGATCGGCCATTCACCGCCGACGCCGTCACGCTTGTTCGCCTCGAAATCGGCCGGGCTCCAGCGGAAACACCATCGGCCCCAGATCAGCGACTTGCCGCCGAACGCGCCGGGGCGGATCCAGTAGAACTTGCTGCCTTCCCCGAAATCGTAGGGGTTCAGCCGGTCGTTGTTGTAGAACGACTGGTTGCTGGGGGCGACATAGCCGTGCTGGGCGATGAAATAGTCGCTCTCCCGCAGGCCGTCTGGCATGATGTTGCGGGCGGGCACCTCATAGGCAGGCTTGCCGTCATAGGTGTAGTCTTCGCCATGCTCGACCATGTGGCCACGGTCGAGCATCAGCACACGCATACCCTTTTCGGTCAGTTCCTTGGCGGCCCAGCCTCCGCTGATGCCTGAGCCGATAACGATTGCATCGAACCTGTCCGTAGAAGCCATGGTAATCCTCTCCCGGTCGATGGTCAGAAGCGCAGGGCGCTGAGCGTCTGGAAGCTCTTGGTGATGTCCGGCAGGTACGGTGCGGGGGCCTGGTCGTTCTCCACGTAGAAGTGCCGCGCGCCGGAAATCGCGTTCAGCTTGAAGATGCTGGCGAAATCGATCGTGCCGGACCCTACCGAGGTCATGCTGCGATCAGGACGCATGTCCTTCACGTGATAGGCATAGATGCGGCCCGGCAGGCTGCGGATCAGCGCCTGGGGATCCTGCCCGGCGTAGATGGCCCAGTAGAGATCCAGTTCCAGCTTGAGCAGGGCGGGATCGGTGCCCTTCACCAGCCGTTCGTAGAGGCTGACGCCATCGGGCTTCACCGTGAATTCGAAATCGTGATTGTGATAGGCGAAGCCCATGCCCGCCGCTTTCAGCTTTTCGCCGATGCGGTTGATGTTGGCGATCGCGGCATCCCAGGCGGGACCGTTGCGATGCTTGTCGACCATATAGGGCAGGACCACGGTTTCGGCGCCCAGCGTCCTGGCCATGGTCAGGCTGGCGTCGAAATTGTCCAGCAAGGCATCGTAAGCGACGTGGATCGAGGGGCTTTTCAGGCCAAGCCGGTCCATGGTCTTGCGCAGCAGCGCGTGATCCATGGTGTCATAACCGCCGCCGCCATATTCTACCTCGCGATAGCCGATCTTGGCCACCTTTTCGAGCGTTGCGACGGGATCGGCGGCGAACAGTTCGCGCACGGTATAGAGTTGCAGGCCCACGTTGCGGATCTGCGCGGCGCGGGCAAGGCCGGCAAGGAAGGGCTGCGTCGCAAGCGCGGCAACGCCGCCGGCCAGCATCATGGATCGACGATTCATCATCATGCGGAATAGACCTTGTTGACCTGAGAATAAGGGAAGGCACCATTGTATTCGCCGGGAACGGGCAAATATTCGCGTTCCTGCGTCACGCCGATTTCAGACGTGTAGTAGCCGACGATCACCATCTGCCGGAATGCCTTGAAGAACTCTTCCCCATCGGGAAGTTGGTCGTTCATCGCCAAGGTCAGCAGCGCGTCCTGCTGTTCGGGTTTGGCCTGCACGGCGGGCAGCTTGTAGTCCTGCCGGCTGCGGGCATCGATTTCCGCAAGGCCGGACAGGATCGGTTCACGATCTTCCGCAACGGCCCAGTCGGCCAGCAGCTTTTCGATGTAGTCCGGCACGCCGGCCGCGATGGCGCCGGGGGTGTCGGTCGTCGGGATGACGCGTTCGCACAGCGCGGTCATCAGCGCGCGCTGCTCCGGCGTGAAGACCCGGACGCTGGGCGCGCCCTGGTCGATCACGGGAATGGCCGCTGCAGGCGCAAGTCCTGCGGCGCGGGCGAGGGGGGCGAAAATCTGGGCGCCGAACATGGCGACCATGCCGGCAAGCGCGTTTCTGCGGTCCATTATCGTGCTCCCCCTTTCAGATCCTGCGCGATGGCTTCTTCCGGCAGGGGGCGGACCCAGATGTTGCGGAAGGAAACCGGCGAATTGTGATCCTGCAGCTGGATCGGCGCCTTGTCGCCATGGGCCTGATACTGGGCCACCTTGCGCCAGACCGTGGTGCCCAGCATGGCCTGATGGTTCTGCACCAGCACACCGTTCAGCAGCACGGTGACGTAGGCCGGGCGGACCAACCCGCCCTTCGCATCGAAGCGCGGGCGTTCGAAGACGATGTCGTAGCTTTGCCATTCGCCCGGCGGGCGCGATGGGTTCACCAGCGGCGGTTTCCACGCATAGACGGCGCCCACGGTTCCGTCCGCATATGTCGGGTTCTGATAGCCGTCGAGGATTTGGACCTCATAACGCTGCATGAACCAGATGCCGCTGTTCCCGCGATCCTGCGAGGTTTTTTCCGGCGGGTTGGGAGACCGGAATTCGAGGTGTAATTGCACGTCGCCGAATTCCTGATTTGAGATCAGATTGTTCTCGCCGCCGCTCCGTTCGCGCGATGGAACGGTCATCACGCCGTTCTCGACCGTCCAGGGAGCACGTTCGCCATGCCATGCGTCGAGCGATTTGCCGGAGAACAGCATGATCGCGTCAGACGGCGCCCCGCCGGGAGCAGATGCGGGCGTGACCACGGTCGGTGCCGGGCGATCGGGATCATGGACATGCCATTTGCCTCCCGGCAGGATCGGCGTGTCCTTGAAACCCGGCTTGTCCTCTGCGTGGACGAGCGTGCCGGCGAGGGCAGTCCCCACCATAAGCACGCCGATCGGGATGCACTTCATCCTCTCGCTCCCCTTTTTATGTTCTGTCGATGGTCCGATAAGCGGCGATCAGCCGTTCCTCGCCTTCTCGCCCGGCTATCGAATTGCCATGTTCCATACCGATCACGCCGGCATAGTTGCGCGCGCGCAGCCAACTGGCGATATTGGCGAAGTTGATTTCGCCGGTTCCCGGTTCCTTGCGGCCGGGATTGTCGCCGAACTGGATGTAGCCAATCTCCGCCCAGCAGGCGTCAAGCGTCGGGATCAGGTTCCCGGACTGGATCTGCTCATGGTAGAGATCGGCCAGGATCTTGACGCCCGGGCTGTTTGTGCCGCGCGCCACGGCATAGCCCTGCGCGATCGACTGCATGAAGACGCCGGGATGATTGGTCCGCGTGTTGAGCGGTTCCATCACCAGTGTCAGCCCATGCGGTGCGACGATGTCTCCGGCGCGGCGCATGCAGTCGATGATCCGCCCGGTCTGGATTGCCTCAGGCACCTTGCGGTCCATGAAGCCGGTGACGACCGTCATGTGCTTGGCATTCAGCCGCTTCGCGACTTCGATCGAGGTGCGGATATCCGCCAGGAAGGCATCGCGATCCGCATCGTCGTTGCTGCCCAGCACTGGACGGAAATCCGACCACTTCGGCATACTGGCGACGAAGACGCCCATGGTCATGCCGCGCTGTGACAGGGCGCGGGCCATCGCCTCCTGCTGTTCGACCGGCCGTTTGCGCGCCTCATTGTCTTCCCAGGCGCGAAAGCCCTGATCGGCGGCGAAGGCTATCTGCTCCAGCAGATCGCCGCGACTGGCGAAGCTGCCTTCGTGCGGAGCGTAGCCAAGCGAGAAATGGGCGGCATTCGAGCCACTCTTTCCGGTGGCGGCCGATAGCGCCGGAGCTGCCGCGACGGCCAGCCCGGTGGCGATCACCGAGCGTCGCGTCAGGCTCATGCGACGCCCTCCGCGACGCGGTTGGTCTTGCGCCCGGCGCGGCGTTCGGCCAGCCAGATGAGGCCGAACACGATCAGCAGCGTCAGCGGCACAAAGGTCAGCCGCGCAAAGGATTGGGACGCAGCGGCGTCTTCCACAGAGCGGAGCGCGGCGCCGCTCAGCTGGGTGAAGGCTTCCGGCCCGCCGGCAATCTCCACTTTCGCCTGATCGAACATTTCACCCAGACGCGGCAGAACGAAGAAGCTGGCGAGCGCGCCGGCCGATCCGACCAGACCCAGCGCCCAGGAGTCCCCGCGGGGATAGCGTTCGGCAACGGAGGCCAGCATCGTCGGCCACATCGCGCAGACGCCCAGACCCCAGACGGTCGATGCCAGGATCGCGGAAATCGGCGACTGGGCCTGAGACAGCAGGAACAGGCCGATCGCGGCGAGCAGGCTGGATACCCAGAGCAGCCCGGGATTGGACAGGCGCCCGGCGATGCGCCCGGCGAAGTGGCGGAATACGAACATCAGCGCGCTGACGTAGACCAGCAGCAGAATGCCGCGCATTCCCACCCGGTTGGTGAGGGCAACGTCGATCCACTGGCCCGGGGCCAGTTCGGAGGACGCGGTCAGGAACATGGCGCCGAACCACACGAAGAAGCTGGGGCGACGAACGACCTCCAGCATCATCTCTTTCATCGCCCGGCCGCCGGCCGCTGCGGGAGGTTCGGGAAAACGGGTGGTCGCCGCAATCACGATCACGCCGATGGCCGGAAGAAACACCAGCGCCATGATCGCCTGCCAAGGCATCAGCGGCGCCAGGAAGACACCGGCAAGCCCGCCGACGATCAGCCCGCCCGGATACCAGGCGTGAAGGACGTTCAGGCGATGCGTGGTGTCTTCGGGATAGAGCCGGGCGGTCAGCGGATTGATCGATGCTTCGGCAAAGCCCCAGCCAAGCCCGCTCAGCAACATGCCCAGCCAGACCAGGTGGTAGACCGCCATGCCGGTGGCGAAGACGCCGGCACCCACGATCAGCGTGGTTCCGATCAGGAAGGCGACGCCGCAGCCGATCAGGACCCGGCGGATACCCACCCGATCGAGAACGGCACTGACGACGAAGACCGTGATCGAAAAGCCAAGGAATGCGGAGCCGAGCGCGGCCCCGATCATTTCGCCTGCCGAAATCGGCGCGATGGGATCGATCCACTGCGCTTTCAGGCTGCTGGCTATCGCCGCGCGCAACGACGCGCTCATGGACGCCGTGAAGAGCGCCAGAACGCTCAGCCAGAATAGCCTTTTCCGGTTAATGCCCGTCATGCCCGCTCCTCTACCCCTTCGCCCCGTGTGATGTTTGTTATCGGGGTTATTCGTTATCGGGTTTGTTTTGGCGTCTCCGTCAGGTCAGACCCAACCAGCGCCGATTGTTGGCGGGATCGCCGCCCCCCGCAAAATCGTCGAATGCCCGTTCCGGCCGGCGGATCATGTGCGCCTCGATGAAAGGGGCCCCTTCACGCGCGCCATCCTCGGGATGCTTCAGGCAGCATTCCCATTCCAGCACTGCCCAGCCTTCGTACCCGTACTGCGTCAGGCGCGAGAAAATGCCCGTGAAGTCGACATGGCCGTCCCCTAGCGAACGGAAGCGGCCGGGGCGATCGACCCAGTCGGCATAGCCGCCATAGACGCCCGCACGCCCGGTGGGATTGAGTTCCGCATCCTTCACATGGAACATCTTGATGCGGTCATGATAGATGTCGATGAACTGGAGGTAGTCCATCGCCTGCAGCACGAAGTGGCTGGGATCGTACAGAATATTGGCGCGCGCATGGCCGCCTACCGCGTCCAGAAACCGCTCGAAGGTCAGACCGTCGTGCAGGTCTTCGCCCGGATGCAGTTCGTAGCAGAGGTCGATACCCTCTTCGTCGTAGGCATCGAGGATCGGCTGCCAGCGACGGCCCAGTTCCGCGAATGCCTCTTCCACCAGCCCCGCCGGACGCTGCGGCCAAGGATAGAAGAACGGCCACGCGAAGGCCCCTGAAAAGGTTGCGCAGGCATTCAAACCCAGCCGCCGGCTCGCCTTGGCGGCAAGCTTCAGCTGATCGACCGCCCAGGTCTGCCGTTCGGCAGGTTTTCCGCGCAGTTCGGCCGGTGCGAAATTGTCGAACGCGGCGTCATAGGCGGGGTGTACGGCAACCAGCTGTCCCTGCAGATGGGTGGAAAGCTCGGTAATCTCGACGCCGGCCTCGCGACAGCGCCCGGCCAGTTCGTCGCAGTAATCCTGGCTTTCCGCGGCGAGCGAAAGGTCCATGCAGCGTGGATCGTTGCTGGGCACCTGAATGCCCTTGTACCCCGCCTGGGCCATCCACCGCGCGGCACTGTCCAACGTGTTGAACGGTGCTTCGTCGCTCATGAACTGCGCCAGAAAGATTGCCGGACCGCGCATAGCCGATTGTCCCGTCACTTCAGGCTTTTGAGATAGGCAATGATCGCGGCGCGCTTGGCCGGATCGGGCGTGGCAATCGGCATCCGGGTGCCGGGCACCTTTTTCGCCGGGGCCGCCAGAAAGGCGTCCAGCGTCTGGTCGTCCCAGGTCAGCTTGGAGCCCTTGAGCGCGGGGGAATAGTTGAAGCCGGGCGCCGATGCCGCCTGTCTACCGGCAACGCCGTTCAGATTGGGGCCGATGCCGCTTTTCCCGCCCTTGTCCACGCTGTGGCAGGCGCGACAGGCGTTGAACGGCGCGGGCGCGGTTTGTGCGCCGGCCGTCTGCCCGGTGAGCGGCAGGGCAAGAAGCACCGCCGCCGCAGCTGCGATGCGTGTCAGGCTGAGGCTTGCTGTCATGCGCATCCTCGACTCTCCGTCTTATTTCTTGTTGCCTTACGTTTACCGGTAAATCATATCGGATCAAGACCTGAAATTATGGCTTTATCGCAAGCCGAAAAAACAAGGAGAGCGGTGATGAAACGGACCCTGCGCCTCGCCATGGTGGGAGGCGGCGAAGGCGCCTTCATAGGATCCATCCACCGGGCGGCGGCTGCCCTTGACGGCGACTGGCGGCTTGTGGCCGGCGCGTTCAGCAGCGATCCCGAGCGCAATCGGCGCTCAGGCGAAATGCTGGGGATCGAGCCGGAGCGGACATATCCCTCGCTCGACGCATTGTTGGTGGCGGAAGCGGCCCTGCCGCCCGAAAAGCGGATCGATGCAGTGTCGATCGTGACGCCCAACCACCTCCATGCGCCGATGGCGATTGCCGCGCTGGATGCAGGTTTTCACGTCTTCTGCGAAAAGCCCATGGCACTCAACATGGAAGAGTCGCGCCAGATTGCGCAGGCGGCGGCCCGCTCCGGGCGCCAGTTCGGCCTTGCCTTCACCTATAGCGGCTATCCGCTGGTGGAAGAAGCCCGCGTTCGCGTGGCTCGTGGCGACTTCGGCAAGATTCGTCTGGTGCAGGTCGAATACTCGCAAGGCTGGCTGAGCCAGGCGATTGACCGCGAAGGCAACAAGCAGGCGGAATGGCGTACCGATCCCGCCCGTGCCGGTTTAGGCGGATGCCTTGGTGACATCGGTACGCACGCCTTTCATCTGGCGGAACATGTCTCGGGGCTGCAGGTGCAGGAACTCTGCGCGGATCTTGCGACCCATGTTCCCGATCGCCGGCTGGACGACGACGTCAGCGTCCTGCTTCGCCTGACTGACGGCGCGCGTGGGGTGCTGAAGGCAACGCAGGTGGCGGCAGGTGACGAGAACGGACTGAAGCTGCGCATCTATGGCGAACATGGCGGGTTGGAGTGGGCCCAGATGGAGCCGAACACGCTGAACTTACGCTGGCTGGATCGCCCGGCCGAGATCATCCGCGCTGGTGGGCCGGGCTTGGCCGATTCCACCCTGCAGCGGCTGCGCACCCCTGCGGGGCACCCCGAAGGCTATATCGAAGCCTTCGCCAATCTCTATCGGGCCTTCGCCAATCGGATCGCGGGCGAAGTCGGGAAGGATTGCAGCTTCCCATCGGTCGATGCCGGGTTGCGGACGATGGCCTTCGTCGAAAGCGTCATTGCCAACAATGCTTCGGACAGGAAGTGGACGGAGCTTGCCGCCGGGTGAAAGCGGCAATTCGCTGCAATGGCGTTTCCTGATCAGGCGCGGCCACCGGCCTGTGGGCGATCACCCACAGGCCGGTGCACCATCGGAAATGACAGCGCGGGTTGGTCAGAACCCTGCGCGGCTGACCGTATCAGCAGGTCGGCGTCGTGTGGGTCAGGGTACGATCACTCAGGGCACGATCACGAAGTCCGGGTTGGCCACCGCGAAGGCCGTGTCGCGATCGGCGGCAGGGGGGTAGATCCACAGGCCGTTGATCTCCTGCTTCAGCTTCTTGCCCTCCGCCCGTGTCAGCTTGACCTGGCGATCCCACCCTTCCGTGTACATGGCACCCCATGCGCCAAGGTCGAGGCAGGTTACGTACTTGGGCTGACTGTAGGGATGCAAGGGCAGTCCCACCAGATCGGCCGCAGCGTTGTAGCCCGCGACGCGGCCCAGGCTGAGCGCGTGCTGGCAGGTCATCAGGTTGAAATTGCCGGCATCATCGGTGGCCGCCTTGACGGTATCGCCAGTGACGAAAATCTCCGGCGCGGCAGGCGCCCGCAGGAACAGGTCGCCAACCACGCGACCGGCGGCGTCGTGTTCACCCGGAACTTCGGCGGTGAGCGGATGGGCGCGCACGCCGGCGGCCCAGACCACGGTAGCCGCCTCGATCCGGCTGCCGTCGGATAGTTGCGCGCCGCCCGCATCGACCGCGTCCAGCAGAACGCCAGGCCGTTGTTCGATGCCGATCTCGGCCAGCGCCTCACGTACCGTGCGGCCGGCTTCGGCACCGAACTCGGCACCGATCTCCGCTGCCGGATCGACAATCACGACGCGCGGCTCCTGCGAAGCGAACATCGTGCGCAGGCGCTCGTGCAGTTCGGTTGCCGCTTCCAGTCCGGTAAAGCCGCCACCGGCGACCACGACGGTATGGCGTGCCGGCGTCTCGGGCAGATCGGGCAACGCCTTGATATGCGCGTCCAGATGATGGGCCTGATCGAGTTGGTCGACGGTAAAGGCGTGTTCGGCCAGCCCGGGAATCGGCGGCATGGCCACGCGGCTGCCGGTGGCGAGGACGAAGCGGTCCCAGCCCATGGCCTCGCGCGTGCCGTCGTTGCGCAAGACCGTCGCTTCATGCGTCTCCGCGCCGATGCTCTCGACGATGCCGTCGATGAAGCGCGCGCCTACGGCTTCGAGCAGTTCGGAAACGTCGGGGTCCATGTTCTCAAGCACGGCTTCGTAAAACCGCGGGCGGATCGCCAGCTTGGGCTGGGGCGCCACCATGATGACGTCGACATGGTCTTCGCGGCCCGCCAGAGCGATGGCGCGCGCAGCTGCGAGCACGGCCCAGACACCGGCGAAACCGGAGCCGGCGACAAGGATGGTCTGCTTGGTCATTGGTCATGTCCTTGGTGTTTGCCGGGCACAGGTCATCGCGCCGCCATGCGCGGCTGTTATGCGCGCCATGCGCAAGGCGGCTTTCCCGGCCGCGCCCGGTGGGCGACGGGAAAGAAACGGAGATCTTGTCAGGACGCGCGACGATACATTGGCGCCGCGCCGTGGTTCAGAGGGTCAACTGGGGCCTTCGCGTCGGGGGCGTCCGGTCCGCGCGGTGCGCCGGTCATGCCGATCGCCGAACCAGTCGCGCAGATCGGCCATGTAGGTTTCCGGCGCCTTGCGGTCGAAGCGTTCGGCAACGGCGCCCAGCGTCTGCGTCGCCAGGACGTCGCGCATGGCCTTTTCTGCCTGGATCATCACGGCGTGGATAGCGCAGGTGCCGCTGGTTGCCCAAGGCGGTGGATTGCCGCCGAACAGGGCGCAACGCCCGCGCACCTCCTGGCAATCGAACAGCGGCTTATCGCCTTCGACGGCATCGACGACATCGAGGAACGAGATTTGGTCCGCAGCGCGGGCAAGCCGATAGCCGCCACGCACGCCTTCACTGGCCGAGACGATTCCCGCCTTTTCCAGCCGGGGAAAGATCTTCGCGAGGAAGCTGGGCGATATGCCCTGGATCTCGGCAATCTCCCGCGTGCTCAGCGGTCCATCGCTGTCTACCAGCCAGAGCAGGCCGTGGAGTGCATATTCGACGGAGGTGGTCAGGTGTGCCATGAACTCGGATATACTGAGTCTGCGTTATTAGGTCAAGGTAATAACGAGGACCAAGTTTGTCGTCGTTTATGCTCCAGGGTCGATGCCGGCGGATAACCGGCGCGCCGCACGAATGACATCCATCCTTGATGGCGCGTGGCAAGGTATCCCCACTGCTATCGGGTTGCGCGCTGGTAATCGCAATTTTCGCGCGATATGCCGGCGTGCCTGCCCTCGTTGCCGGCAGGGAAATATCGGTTGGAAAATCGAAAAATGGCTTGGGAAAGGCTATCTGGATGAACGCTACGCTTTTCCGCGGCGTACTGGTGGGGGCATTGGCCGGGCTGCTGTTCGGCTTCGACACGGCCGTGATCGCCGGCACGACGGAGGGCATCCGCACCGCCTTCGGGCTGGACGCGACCGGGGTGGGCATTACCGTTTCCAGTGCGCTTTGGGGCACTCTGGCCGGTGCCTTGCTTGCCGGTATACCGGGCGACCGCTTCGGCGCGCGGGCTTCGCTGGCGGTGATTGCGCTGCTCTACCTCGTTTCCGGCATCGGTTGCCTCTTCGCGCCGAACTGGCCGGTGCTGCTGGCCATGCGCGTGCTCGCCGGTTTCGCGGTGGGTGCCTCGTCCGTGCTGGCGCCGGTCTACATCGCCGAAATCGCCCCGGCCGAGCGGCGCGGGATGATGGTGGGCGCATTCCAGCTCAACGTCGTGCTGGGCATTCTTGTGGCCTATCTCAGCAATTACTTCGTATCCAGCTTGCAACTGGGCGCGCTGGACTGGCATGTGAAATTCGGCGTAACCGCCATTCCCGCAGTGCTGCTGCTGGTGATGATGCGCACGATCCCGGACAGTCCGCGCTGGTTGTTCGCCAAGGGGCGCGAGAACGAGGCAGCTGCCGTGCTGGGCAGGCTGGGCAATGCGGACGTTGCGGGCGAGATGGCGCGCTGGCGCCGCGCGGAGGCAGCAACCCATGCGCCGCGCCTCAGTTGGAAGCGGCATCACCGGCCGATGCTGCTGGCCATTGCCATTGCCGGTTTCAACCAGCTCTCCGGGATCAATGCGATCCTCTACTACCTGAACGATATCTTCGCTGCCGCCGGTTTCACCGGCGTTTCGGCAGATCGCCAGGCCATCGCCATCGGCGCCTGCAACCTGATATTCACGGCGCTGGCGTTGACGGTGATCGATCGCATCGGCCGCAAGACGCTGCTGCTGATCGGATCGGTGGGATTGACGGCCGCACTGGCGGGCGTCGCCACGATCTTCGCCAGCGGCACGCATCAGGACTGGTTGCTCTGGCTGCTGATCGGATTCATTGCCTTCTTCGCGTTTTCGCAAGGGGCGGTGATCTGGGTCTATATCAGCGAGATCTTCCCGACGGACGTGCGTGCGCGTGGGCAGAGCCTGGGCTCATCGGTTCATTGGTTCATGGATGCGGTGATCGCCTTCGGGTTCCCGCTCGCCGCCGCCCACGCACGGGCGCTGCCGTTCTGGTTCTTCGCGGCGATGATGGCGGTGCAGTTCGTGGTGGTGGCGATGTTCTTCCCCGAAACCAAGCGGCGTTCGCTGGAAGCCATCGGCGAGGCCATGTGATTATGTGATGGAGCCATGTAATCTGGCGCGGTGCCCCCTGCCGAGGGGATAGCGACGATTGCCGACCGGCAGGGAGCGCGCGCAGGAAACGGGGCAGGGGCCCCGTTTCGACGTGACTTCTATTTGAAGCGGACGCCTACGCCGCCCATCACGCGCTGGCGGGCAGTGTGGCCGTGATAGTCGGAATAGACGTACTGGGCGTTGAGGTAGACCGGCATCCGGCCCTGCGTCAGCGTATATTCCACGCCGCCGCCGACCTGGTAGCCATCGGCGCGGTAGTGGTCATAGACCAGCTGGTTGCCATCAGGCGCGTCGATGCGGCGGCGCTGTTCAGCGTTCACATAGCCTCCCTTGGCGAAGACCAGCAGCTGTGGAGTGACGAGATAGCCCGCACGAACGGCGGCGCCCCATTCCTCGAAGCCCTTGTGGCAGATGCTGTTGTCGTCGGGCAGCACCTGGCAGTTCTGGGGCCAGCTGCTTGCACGCCAATAGCTGCCTTCGGCGCCGATCACGATGCGGTCGCCATACATGCCGTCGAATCCCACCGTTCCGCCATAGCCGAAGTTGTCGTCGTGCTTGCCTTCGGACTGGAAGCGGTCGCCGCCGAAGTTGCCTTCGACGCGTATGCCCCGGAAGGAGGTGCCGTTACTGCTGGTGGTGGAGGTGGAGGTAGTTGTGGTGTCGGTATCCTGGGCTGCAGCCGATTGGGATGCGATGCCTGCAACCAGCACCGCCGCGAGCGTGAGGGATTTGGTAATCATAGCCAACTTCCTTTGGTTGTCGCTAGCTGCCCAACAGGAGAGGCCAAGAATTGGTTTCATTAAAATTGGTCGCAGAATGGGTATTAGCCTCAATCTGTGACGGATAGGCCACACCATAAGTGGGGACTAATCTAGGTGGGAAGCCCGCAGAAATCGGCGCTTTATTATAGATTTCGCAGTCCTGCCAGCCAAGGGTCCACAAGCGCCATGTGATTGGCCCAGTCAGGCGTCGGGAACTTTTCCAGCGCAGCCTTTTGGCGATCACGGTCGGCGCCGTCCTGCAGGTAGGACCGCGCGGCGGCGGCCCATGCCGCTGCGTCGTCGGGATTCAGAAGCAGCGGAACGCCGGCCGCAATCTCATGATAGATGGCAAGGTCGGCAGCGATGACCGGGGTACCGCGCAGCATGGCTTCCAGCACGGGCAGGCCATAGCCTTCGACCTTGCTGGGCATCAGTACCGCGCGGGCATGGGCGATCCATGCATCCAGCGCGTGATCGTCGCAAGACCCCAGTTCGATCACGCGGCCATGCTCCGATGCCGGCTCGTCCAGGCGCGCGAAAGTCGCCTCTGCCATCCACCCGCGCTGGCCCACCAGCACCAGATCGGGAGTGTCGGGGCCAAGCTCGTCGCGCAGCCTGTCCCACGCATCGAGCAGCAGCATATGGTTCTTGCGCCCCTCTATCGTGCCGATCGACAGGAAGTAGGGGCGTGCATGGGGATCGGCGCTGCGGCTTGGTGCCGCCGGCTCGATACCAAGATGGGCGACCAGTTGGGGAGGGGCGGCGATGGCTTCCTGTTCGGCAAATACCGTCAGGGCACGGCCGGTATCGGCGGAATTGACGATGATACCGCTGGCGCTGCGCAAGGCATTGCGCATTCGCACGGCATGCTTGTCCTTCTCCCCCGGGCGGCAGAATTTCGGGTGGGTGATGGGGATCAGGTCATGGATCAGGTAGACCGGGCGCAATCCGCGCTGTTGCAGCCATTCCGGAAGGCTATCGACGTGCAGGCCGGTGTGGCCGACGTTCAGATAGATCCGTCCGGCCAGAACGGGGGCAGCCAACGCCGCTCGGGGTATCGCGCGGGCCAGCAGCAGGACGAGACGGCGCTTGTCCAGCTTGCCGACGCCATCCATCAGCAGCGCGAACAGGCGATCGCTGTCGCGTGGACCCAGCACGATCCGGCGATCGCGCCATTGCAGGAACGCGCAGGACTGGCTGGCGAAATGGTCCAGATAGGCCAGGCACACGCGGTCGATCCCGGTGGGCAACCGGCCACGCCAAAGGCGCCAGATCAGGCGGCTGACGTCGAGAACGATGGGCCGCGAGGCAAGGTTTTGATGTCGGTGGAGACGGGCTTCTGGCAAGATCTGGTCCGGTCGGGAGGCGCCTGCCTCTGGGGCTGTCGCGCTTAGCAAGTGGCTGCATCGATTGGCAAGCGATGCAGCGGACGTCATCGCCGTCCGAGCAAACGGTTCAACCTGCCTTGCCATTCGCGCAGCCAGATCTGGGGGGATCGAACGATCGCCTGACCTGCCGCAATGCGTTCCACCAGCACTTCCGCCTCGCAAGGCAGGCGGGTAACCGGGTCGAGGTAGCGCGGATAGAGAATGAGCGTGGCCGCCACCAGTTCGTCCAGCGTGCGGCGGCGCGTGCGGCGACCGGGGACCGGACCAAGGTCGCGCGTGAGGCCCCAGCCGGCATAGAAAGGCACGCCGTGGGTGACGACTTCGCGTCCGCGCATCAATCCCTCGAACCCGGCCAATGAGCTGATGACGTGCAGAGCGTCCACGCGGTCCAGCAGCGCGGCGATCGAGGATGTGCGGTCGATCTCATCGGCGAATTCCAGCGCCTGCGCGTCGGGTACGTGGCCCTTGCGGTGGCCGGCTTCCACATCCGGATGTGGCTTGAAGATGATGCGGGATTCGGGTTCCTGCGCCCGTGCCCGGCGCAGCAGTTCAAGATTGCCAAGGCCACCGCCGCCGGTGAGCACGGCGCGATCGTCCTCCACCTGCCCGGTGACCAGAACGAGACGGCGGCCATCCGATCGCGCGTCCTCGCGTTCGACGATCCGGTTGCCGTCATTCTCATATTTGCTAATGCCCGCCTGCACCAGTCGGCGACGAAGATCGGCCGCCCGGGCGAGCAACCGCGCATCGATCTCGGCGGTTTCCAGCAGGCTTTCCAGCGCGCTGGCCTGGGCGGGATCGAAATGCGGCCCTTGTGTATCGACGACGATCGACAGCGGTGGCACGCAATTGGCGCCGAGCCCGGTCGAGCGGATCATGCCGTCCTCGATCTCACCGACCGGCACGCCCTTGGCTTCCAGCGCGGCAATCGCCGCGGGATCGCTACGGGTGATCCAGGCCAGCGCCTGTGCGCCGCTTGCCGGCACGTTCTTGCGGTCATGCGGCACCGGACTGGAGCCGGACCACAGCAGGTTGTCCGCCGTGATCCGCTTCCAACGGGCAATGCCAAGGACCGATGCAACCGCGCGGTTGGCGTCGATGAGGGCGCGCCAGCGCCCGAGAATAGCCACGGCTTCGATGGCATCTATCTCGCGGTCCGCAAACGGATCACGGTAGGTCCATCGCTGGCAAAGCTCCTCCGCGACCACAGCTCCCAGTGCTTCGGGCTGGGCGAGCGCGGCAAAGCGGCCCGTGCCAACGACGGTGAGGGGCAGGCCAAGAATGGCAGCGATCAGCGTGATCTCGTCATTGGCTGAGGCAATCACGCGGCTAACACCGGCGCAGATATGCCATGGGTCCAGGCTGGAAGGCAGGGAGGGGAGCGCCTCGGAACTGACTGGGCCGACCGAAACGGCGCGGCCGAGCAGTCCAGCCGCGCGGGCGCAGGCGATGCAGGCGGAAAGGTCTTCGGTCGACGAGGCTGCAAGGATCACGTCGCGGTCGGCTGCGGACGCGAGCCAAGCCGCCCAAAACGTTCCGCCCACCTTCGATTGCCGTAGCGCTGATACCAGCGTGTCCGCGACGGAAAGGTCTGAGGGTGCAGTCACGCCGTTCGGTCGAGGCACGGCGAGAGGCCCGGCGCGGTGGCCAGGGAAGGGGGGGATGCGCAGGAACGGGACGGTGGTCATGGAGATATCGGCCGCAGGGGTCACAACGTTACATTTGCCTTGGTGAGATCGTAACCCAATTCGTCAAGCCTGCGCGCCATTGCATCCCACTGTTGCTGCGACGTGGCGGCGATCAGCCCCTCTGAATTCTCGTCGCAACGATAGGCGGTTCCGTTCGGCCGCGCGGCGCGACCCCCGGCGGCGTTCAGGAAGGTGATGCCGGCCGCGTGGTCCCATGGCAGCGTGCGCGTGAACAGCGTAACGTCGTTGCCGCCGGTGGCGATGCGCGGATACTGGTCTGCGGCGCAGCGTGGGCTGTCCACCACCCCATGGTCCGGCGCCAGCGCTTCCATCAGGTTGGCCCGCATGGTCTGATCGCGGAACAGGCGGGTTACGGCCACGAGCGGGCAATCGCGCCGGGGGTCCGTGACGGTGAACCGTTCCCCATTTATGCTCGCGCCATGACCCGCCCGTGCTGCGCAGAAGCGGCCTGAGAGCGGGTCGAAAATCCAGCCGCCCACGGGCAGCCCATCCTCGACGAGTGCGACCAGCACGCCGAACGGGCCCTTGCCCGCCGCAAAGTTGGCGGTGCCGTCCAGCGGGTCGATCAGCCAACACGTGCCGCGGCGCAGGCGCTGCAGCAGAGCGGGATCGGCATGGGCCGCCTCCTCACCGACGATGCCGGCGCCCGGAATCAGCGCGGCAAGGCGGTTGGAGAGAAGCTCTTCGCTTTCACGGTCGGCTGCGGTGACGGGTTCCTCCGCGGCTGAATCCGTACCGCCCCCGACTGTGTCCGCCTTGTTGACGAGAACACGCGCGTCCGTCGTCCGAAAACGCGGCATGATTGCCAGCCGCGCCGCATCGCGCATGGCCTGTTCGACCGCGTGCGAAAGCGGGTCCGTCATCGTTTCTTCCCGTCGATTGCCGACGGGAAGATAGGCTCGACCGATTAGAAGTCGAACTGTCCCGTGGTGTCGTATCGCACCGAAGTATAAGGGATCTGGACGTAGTCAAGCACCGAGTAGGCCATCCGGCCAATCTTCGACTGCGATTTCGCGAAGAGCAATTCGCCAAGATTCAGGCCCACGCCGACGAAGAGATGGCGCTTCGGTTCCTTGCCGGCAGCCCGGTCCTCGTTGAGGAAGTCCGACGCGAAATAGCCCACCTGCAGGTCGACGAAGCGCAGCGGCGTGTTGTGCAGCTTTTCGAAGCCGGCGCCTTTCAGCGAGAACATGTAGCGCTGCTGGGCGTAGTGCGGCTTGCCCTGGATGCTCCAGACCTTGTCGTTGGGAATGATCTCCACCTTGAAGGAGAATTTTTCCTTCATTCCCGGTACCGTGTTGCGCAGAACGGACAATGCGGCGCCGGCGATGTTCATCGACACGTCCTGAAGCGAGTAACCGCTGTCCGGCTCGATCGCGTCCGAAATCTCGTTGAACGCCATCAGGCCAGAGGCGATGATGGCTGCGGTAATGGCGTCGCCCTGCGATGCACCGGTGCGATTGTGAATGCGATTGTGCAGGAATTCGGCGATCAGATAGGTGTCGAATGCGTGGGTCAGCTTGTCGACGCCGATATTGTCCGTGTTCTTGCCGAAATAGCCTTCATCCTTGAAATGGAACGGGGCCGTATCCTCGAAGAACTTGTGGGCGCTGATCGCCATGAAGTAGCCGGTGAACAGCAGGGCTTCGGTCTTGACCGTGCTGGCCTGCGCGAAGAATCCGTTATAGGGCGCTTCGCTGCGGGGAAGGTGGTCCGACCAGCGCATTCGCGGGGCATCGGGGGTGGCGGCAAGGTTTGGAGGGCCCGCTTCGGCCGGCGGATCGGCGGCAACGGTTCCGGTACCGAAGTGGTCGGGTTCACCGGCCGGCATGGCCGCGGCGAGGGCGGCGACTTCGGCCGAAACGCCCGGCGTATCGTTGCCGGAGGAAACCTGCGCGAGGTTCCAGCTGTAGGGCTCGATGCCGACAAGCGGCTTGGGGGAAATCAGAGGAATCGGATCCGGCGCACTGGGCAGCGGGATTGCCGTGGGGCCTTGCGATTTGGAAATCGGGCCGGGCGCGCCTTCCGGAGCGGTCGAGACTTCGGCGAAGGCCGGCGTGGCGGCGATTGCGCCGATAAGCGCCAGAACGGTCCCTGCGCTAGAGCCAATTTTCATCTATATTCGTCGCCCTGAACAATGCCGTCGCGTGGGCCGGCGCGACGGATCTTGCATTCCGTGCGACGAGCCTCGCGAAAGAAGTTGCCAAATACCCCTTGTTGGGGTCATTGAGCGATCCGAAGGATTGGTCCTGTTTTCATGATTGTTTTCAAGTCGGTCAAGTTATTCTTTATGTCCCCGATCTGGGTAATCCAGCTGGGAACGGGTGCGAAAAGTTTCCTGGATAATCCTCTTATCGGTTCCCGGCGACTGAATCGCCTTGGCCTTCATCGAGTACGCGTGAAGCTGGCCGGTGCGCTTTGCGCGTGGCGCCGGCGGCGTCTGGCGCGGCATGTCCGCGCCGATTGGCGCGAGGCGTTCGATCGTGACGGTTTCGTCGCGATTTCGGATTTCGTTCCGCCCGAAACTTTCGCTGCGTTGCGGCGTGCGATCCTCGATTATCGCGGGCAGGCACGGGAAATGCATCAGGGCGACGCGGTGACGCGCCGGCTGGCGATCGATCCCGGAATGCTGGCGGCCATCCCCGAATTGCGCCAGCAACTGGATCGGGCCGACCTGCAGGCGCTGTTCCACTACGTTGCCGGTTTTCGCATCGCGCCCCTGCATTACATCCAGACGATCGTTACGCATCATGAAGAAACGCACGTCGATCCGCAGGAGGCGCTGCACGCCGATGCCTTCCACTCTTCGCTGAAGGCCTGGCTGTTTCTCAATCCCGTGGCGCCCGACGAAGCGCCGTTCACGTACGTGCGCGGATCGCATCGGCTGACGCCGGAGCGCATGGAATGGGAATATCGCCGCAGCCTTGTCGACCCGCGCGAGATGCCCCGCCTGACGGGCCGGGGATCGCCCCGCGTGAGCAGTGAGGATCTGGCCGCGATGCGGCTTGGCGAAGGCGAGCCGCTGGCCGTTCCGGGCAATACTCTGGTGGTGGCGGACACGATCGGTTTCCACGCCCGCGGCGCTTCGGTTCGCCCTGTGGAACGTGTCGAAATCTGGTCCTATGCCCGGCGCAATCCGTTCGTTCCCTGGCTGGGGGGCGATCTGCTGAGCCTGCCCGGCATCGCGGAGCGGCGCGTGGGCTGGGTGTGGGCGGCAAGGGATCGTCTGGCAGGCTACATCGGCCAGCCGTGGAAAGCCGTGGGTGTGCGTGGGCCGGCGGACAATGCGGGGGAATCGTGAGGGTTTCGGGAACTTTGTCATAGCCCCGGACATTTCAGGGCATCACGTCCCTTTTGCGAGGGACATGCCCGGAATTGCGACGAAGCGGGCGGGCTAAGGGTTTGAGGGGATTTACATACTGTATTGCGAGAGTTACGCAGTAACATGTTGGCGATGCCGCGAAGCGATTGAGTTGGCTAACGTGGTATACCAATCTCCTTATTGTAATCGCCTCTGGCGGGGGCCGAAATTCTTATTTTCCCTTGGAGCCTAAAGGGGAGTTTATTTTGGCATCGTCGGTTGTCCTGAAGGCGGTTGGTAGCGAAGGCGTTCTGGCAAGAGCGCGTGAGGTCATCCGAATAGAGGCCCGGACGCTCGATCAGCTGGCATCTTCGCTTGACCGGAACTTCGTGCTGGCCTGCGAACTTCTGGGACTGGCCACCGGCCGCATCGTGGTCGCCGGCATCGGCAAGTCCGGCCATGTCGGCCGCAAGATCGCGGCGACACTGGCGGCCACTGGATCACCAGCGATCTATCTCCATCCCGGTGAAGCCGCACACGGCGATCTTGGCATGGTCGTCGAGGGCGATGTCATTCTGGCGCTGTCCAATTCGGGCAATACCGCGGAGTTCCAGGTGCTGTTCGATCATGCCGAACGGCGGGGCATACCCGTCGTGGGCGTGACTTCGGGCGCCGGTTCGATGGTGGAGCGGCGCTCTACCATCTGCATCCTGATGCCGCTGGCCAAGGAGGCCTGCACGTCGAACATCGCGCCCACCAGTTCGACCGCACAGCAGCTGGCGCTGGGTGATGCGCTGGCCATGGTGCTGATGGATGCCAGCGGTTTTTCGCGCGACGGTTTCAAGGAACTGCATCCCGGCGGCACGATCGGGTTGCGCCTCGCTTCGGTGGGCGAATTGATGCACGGGCAGGACAAGCTGCCGCTGGTCGATCTGGACCTGCCGATGGAAGAGGTCATTTCGCAGATGACGTCCATGGGGTTCGGCATCGCCGGCGTGGTCGACGTGGCGGGCCGATTGGTGGGCATCATCAGCGATGGCGATCTGCGCCGCCATTTCCGTGCGCTGGACCAGTTGCGTGCGCGTGACGTTATGACGCGGCGCCCGAAAGTGGTGCGGACCGGCATGATGGCCGAAGATGCGCTGCGTTTCCTCAACGACACCAAGATTTCCTGCGCCTTCGTCATTGCCGATGACGAAGAGTGCCGCGTCAGTGTGGTGGAGGAAGGTTTCGCCACCGGAAACCAGCAACCCGTCGGCATCATCCACTTGCACGATTTCCTGCGCATAGGCCTTTGACGCCGAGGGCGGCGCCAAAGGCTATTTGGAAAATGCGGCTTCAGTCGATTTCCAGCGCCGGGAACTGCTTCACCAGCCGGTCAATTGCCTGCATCTGTTCGAGATAAGGCCTCAGGTTGTCGAGCGGAAGCGCACAGGGCCCGTCGCACAGGGCCTTGTCGGGGTCCGGATGGGCTTCCAGGAACAGGCCGGCGATCCCCACGGCGATGCCGGATCGGGCCAACACGGCCGCCTGCGTCCGCCGCCCGTCGGCGCTCGATTCGCGGCCGCCCGGCCGTTGCAGCGCGTGGGTGGCGTCGAAGACGACGGGCGCCATTGCCTTCATCTCGTCCATACCCAGCATGTCGACCACCAGGTTGTTGTAGCCGAAGGCGCTGCCGCGTTCGCACAACAGGATCTGGTCGTTGCCGGCTTCCTCACACTTGCGGATGATGTGTCGCATTTCGTGCGGGGCCAGGAATTGCGGCTTCTTGACGTTGATCACCTTGCCGGTGCGCGCCAGCGCGACGACGAGGTCGGTCTGGCGGGCGAGGAAGGCGGGAAGCTGGAGGATATCCGCCACTTCCGCAACGGCTTGCGCCTGATAAGGTTCGTGAACGTCGGTGAGGACGGGCACGCCGAAACGATCGCGCACTTCGGCCAGCACTTCCAGGCCGGCTTCCAGCCCCGGCCCGCGGAACGAGCTGATGGACGAGCGGTTCGCCTTGTCGAAACTGGCCTTGAAGACATAGGGAATGCCGAGTTCCCGGGTCAGGCGCGCGAATTCCCCGGCGACTTCCAGAACGATGTCACGGCCTTCGATGACGTTCATGCCGCCGATCAGCACCATCGGGCGGTCGTTGGCGAAAGTGACGCCCTGGGCAAGGCTGACGGCAGTGGGCAAGGGCGCTTCCTCGTCTTGGCGGGCAGGGGTTGCCCGAAGCATGGTCTGTCAGGCTCTCAGCAAGCGTGCGGCGATGGTGTCAAGCCCGGAGCCCGTCGCCGATGTGGACGCAGGCTGCCGGCCGGGCCGTTTCTATGACAGGCTGCCGACGTCGACCTCTAGATCGGTCAGGTCCACGCCGTTAAGGCTGACCACCGCCTGGCCGAGGCTGGGGGCGGATTGCGGTCGTCCGAACAGGAAGCCCTGTACCTGATCGCAGCCTTCGGCCTGGAGGAGATCGACGTGAGAGGGCGTTTCGACGCCCTCTGCCAGCACGGGCACGTCCAGGCTGCGGCCCAGCGCCAGCACCGCACGAATGATCGCCCGGGCCTGGGGCCGCTCATCGGAATCGGTGACGAACGACTTGTCGATCTTGATCTTGTCGAACGGGAAGGAGTTCAGCGTATCGAGCGAGGAATAGCCGGTGCCGAAATCGTCGATGGCGATGCTGATGCCCATGCTCTTCAGCTTGCGCAGGATGTGCAGGGCGCGCACCTTGTCGCCGATGATTGCGGTTTCGGTGATTTCCAGCTCAAGCCGGCGGGGCGAAAGTCCGGTTTCGACCAGGATCCCGGCCACGATTTCGGGCAGGTTTGCCTGGCCCAGCTGGACCGCGGAAAGGTTCACCGCCACCATCTGATATTCGGGCCAGCGGGCGGCTTCGCGGCAGGCTTCGCGCAGCACCCATTCGCCGATCGCGAAGATTTCGCCCGTTTCCTCTGCAATCGGGATGAATTCGCATGGGTTGACCAGGCCGCGAACCGGGTGTTGCCAGCGCAGCAGCGCCTCATACCCGTTGATGCGTTCGTCCTTCAGCGATCGCTGGACCTGATACAGGATCACCAGTTCATCCCGCTCGGCGGCACCGCGAAGATCGGCGGCGATCTGGCGGCGGTGGCGCGCGCTCTCGTCCATGCCCTTTTCGTAATAGCAGATGCGCTCGCCCAGATTGTCCTTGGCGCGGTACATGGCGAGGTCTGCATTGTTGCAGAGCTGTTCGCGGTCCTGCCCGTCATCCGGATAGGCAGCGACGCCGAGGCTGGCCTTGATCACGAAATCGCCCGCCTCGGACCCGGTCGTGCCATTGAAGCACGCGGCAATGCGATCGACGAAATCGGCCAACTCGTGCGTTTCGCGGAACAGGACGGTGGCGGCGAATTCGTCTCCGCCCAGACGGGCTACGCCCTCCCCTTCCTGCAGGGCTCCGCGCAGGGCCTTGGCCACGGCGCGTAGGGCATCGTCGCCGGCCGCGTGGCCGCGCGAATCGTTGATATCCTTGAAGCCGTCCAGATCGAGCACCACCAGGCCCAACCGCTCACCGGAATGGGCGGCGATCGCCAGGGCGCGGTCCACCAGGTCGTTGAACTTGCTGCGGTTTGCCAGGCCGGTCAGCCCGTCATGCAGGGCAAGATGCTGGATGCGGGCTTCGATCATTCGCTGTTCGGTGATGTCGTCGAACGTCGAAACCCAGCCGCCGTCGGGCAGCGGGCGAGAACGGACCGAAACGATGAAGTCTTCGTATTCCGAAACGTCCGGCGCTTGCGTGTGCCCTTCCAGCGCGGCTTCCAGATTGTGCAGAACCTTCGTGACGCGATGGTCCAGTTCGCCTGCCGGCGCCCGCTTTCCGATGGCGACGCGGGCCATCTCGCGCATGGTCATGCCAGCCCGCATCTCGTCCGGCGCCATGCGATACATCTCGACGAAGCGCTGGTTCCACAGGATCAGGCGGCCGTCGGCGCCGAACAGGCACAGGCCCTGGTGCATGTTCTCCAGCGCCATGTCGAGCCGGCGGCCGATAAGTTCCAGCCGTTCGTTGTTCCGCTGTTCGGAGGTGCGCCGGGCGATCTCCGCACGGCGGCTGATCATGGCCGCCGTCGCTGCGATGGCAAGCGTGCAGGCCGCCGTCACGAAGACCCAGAGCGACATCGCACGCGGGGACATCGAGGATGCGGGAGAGAAGCCGAGGCGCGAGGGGACCAGCGAGATAGCGGTCATGCCGGTGAAATGCAGCAGCACGACCGCCACCGTCATCAGCGCGGCAGCCGCCGCGCCGGTCCGCATCGAACGGCCGGTCAGGGCCAGCGGCAGCGCGATCAGGAGCGGAGCGATGGCCAGCACGATCGAAACCGCGACGTAGGCCGCATCCCAACGGATCCGCGCCGGCATTTCCAGCGCGGTCATGCCCACGTAGTGCATTGTTGCGACGCCGCCCCCCATCAGCAGCGCGCCGGCAACATAGCCGAGGCGCGATGGGTAATGCGCGGCGACGACCAGCGCCGCAACCGACGTGACCAGCACGATGCACAGCGACGTGGCGGTGCCGCCCAGATCGTACCCGACCACGAAGCCGGGGTCATAGCCCAGCATGGCGATGAAGTGAGTGGCCCAGATGCCAAGGCCGGCGACCACGCCGGCCGTCGTCAGCCAGCCGGTCTGCGCGCGCCCATGCGACCAGCGGACCTGGCGGCATAAGCGCACGGTTCCCAGCGTGGAAAGCACACAAACGAGGGCCGCCAGAAGCACTAGCGGAAAATCATGCTGATCACGGATGCAGTGCAGGATGGGGGGCATCGGACTTTCTTCGGGAATCTGCGACCTTTTGTCGATGATCTTAGGGAAAATCCGGTAGATTTGGTTAACCGACGCGCAATTTATCGCATCAATCCCGCGAACATCGGGCGAAGGCTTGATTGCAAACGGAAAAGTTCGGCCGGATCAGCGTGATGTGCGGGATTTGGCCCGGCCCGCTTTTGTCGCGATCCGTCAAGTCCTGCCGATGACCCATGCGCCACCATGGCCGCACACGCAATCGCCTGAAGGAACAAGGACATGTCGGCCAGCGAAGGCACTGCCACCATGGATATCAGCGACGTCGAATGGCGTCTTGGCCACCGCGTCGGCGGCGGCGAGCTTTGGGAGCCGTGCAACAAGACCGACATCCGCCGCTGGGTCATGGCGATGGACTATGTAAACCCGCTGCATTGGGACCAGCGCTTCGCGCAGGAAACCCGGTTCGGAGACATCATCGCGCCGCAGTCGATCTGCGTGGCGCTCGATTACGGGCACGGCAACAATCAGGCCTGCGTCGGGCGGATCGAGGGCCAGCACATGATCTTCGGCGGCGAGGAGTGGTGGTGGTACGGCACCCATGTCCGCCCCGGCGACCACCTCAGCCATGAACGCATCTTCACTGGCTACAAGCTGACCGATACCAAGTTCGCCGGTCCCACGCTGTTCCAGCGGGGCGACACCATCCACCGCAACCAGCGGGGCGATCTGGTTGCCAAATCGTGCCCCACGGTGATCCGCTATCTGGCGAAGGAAGCGGAAAAGCGCGGCATGTATGCCTCCACCGCCGGTGCACCGCGCAAGTGGACGCCGGCCGAACTGGCGGAGATCGACCAAATCCGCCGCGACTGGTTCCTTTCCAACCGAGAGGGCAAGTCCCCGCATTTCGAGGAAGTGTCGGTAGGCCAGAGGCTGCCGCGCCGGGTGATCGGTCCGCACTCGATCGCCAGCTTCACTACTGAATACCGCGCCTTCATCTTCAACATCTGGGGCAGTTTCTACTGGCAAGGCGTGGAAGGCGTGCCCGATTGCTGGGTCAATCAGGACATGGGCTGGATCGAGGGTTTCTCGTTCGACGAGGTGGGCGCACTGATCGACCCGCGCCTGCGTGATGGGCTCTACCTCGGCCCCTCACGCGGGCATATCGACGATGGCCGCGCCAGCGAGATCGGCATGCATCGCGCCTATGGCTACGGCGCGACGATGGCGGCCTGGAATACCGATTATCTGGCGTTCTGGGCCGGGCATGACGGCATGGTGCGCCACGCCAAGAGCGAATTCCGGGGCCCGGCCTTCGAGGGTGATGTCACCTATATCGAGGGGGAAGTCATTGAAAAAATAGAGAAGTCTGAATGGGGTTTCCCGGTCGTGCGCGTGGAAGTGCGGATGACCAATCAGGATGGCAAGATCGTGGTCACTTCCGTCAACGAGGTGCAACTGCCGTTCTGACCGGCGCGCGCCGGCATCGCCGGGGCGAATGCTCGGGAGTCGCGCATTTTGTCCGGATCGGTCAAGTTTTGGCCGCGCCGGGTCGCCGATGCAACGCTCTGCAGCCGCACGAGTCCGGCGCACGGGAGAGGTCTTGATGGTTTGCCGGCAATCGACATGCAGGCATTCGCCGTTCGCGCCAGCTAACCAGGGCCTGAACCTGGCTGAGCGGCCAGGCGCGGAGCATTTTCGATGAAGGCGATGCGCCTTTCCGAAGGGCGGTTGCAACTGGTCGACCTGCCGCCGGCATTGCTTCGGCCCGGCGAGGTTCGGGTTCGCGTGCATGGCGCGTCGGTGAACTTTCGCGACGGTCTGGTGATCGGCGGTATCTTTCCGTCGCCGTCCGGACTGATTCCTCTGTCGGATGGCGCCGGCGAGGTGGTGGAGGTGGGAGAGGGAGCCGGTGCGGGCGGACTTGCCGTTGGCGACCGGGTGATCAGCACCTTCCACCCCAACTGGCGCGACGGTCATGTCGATCGCGCGGAACTGAACAATTCGCCGGGTGGCCCCGCCGATGGCTTCGCGTGCGAGGAAGTGGTGCGGCCGGCGTGGCATTTCACCCGCGCGCCGGAAAATCTCTCGCTGGTGGAGGCTGCCAGCCTGCCTTGCGCGGCGGTGACTGCGTGGCGTGCGGTGGTGACAGATGGGCACGTCAGCCCCGGAGAGCACGTGCTGGTGCAGGGCACCGGCGGGGTCTCGCTGTTCGCGCTGCAGTTCGCCAAGGCGGCGGGCGCGGTGGTCGTCGCTATCGGATCGACCCCGGAAAAGCGCCAGCGTCTGCTGGAACTGGGCGCCGATCACGTGATCGACCGGCTCGCCACGCCCGAATGGGGCGATGCTGTGCTGGACCTGACACGCGGATTGGGCGTCGAGCATGTGATCGAAGTCGGCGGCCCGAACACACTGGCGCAGAGCTTCCGCGCGGCGCGGACCGGCGCGCATGTCGCGATCATCGGCGCGGTGGCGGGGTTCGACCGGGATACCATGCCCTTCGCCGTGGTGCAGGCCAAGCGGCTGTGCCTGCAAGCGGTGACCGTGGGCAGCCGGCGCGACCAGATCGAGATGGTCCGCGCGATCGAGGCGCATGACCTGCATCCGGCCATAGACCGCGTGTTTCCGCTGGTCCGGCTGGAGGATGCCATCGCCCACATGCAGTCGGGTCAGCAGATCGGCAAGATCTGCATCGAGATGTGAATTCGGACGCGATACCGAAAACGAGAGAGGACCAATGACGCCAGAAATCCAGACCCTTCTCGATCGCGAGGCGATCCGGGATTGCATTGCCCGCCTCGCTCGCGGAGAGGATCGTCGCAGCGCGGACCTGATCCGCTCCTGCTGGTGGCCGGAGGCGCGGTTCGATTACGGCGTCTACGCCGGCGATTTCGACGCCTATCTTGCCTGGGTGGTCCCCGGCGCCGATGCCATCAAGGACACGCAGCACCTGATCGGCCAGTCGGTGATCGAGCTGGACGGCGACAGCGCACGCGTCGAAAGCCACGTCTTCTCCTACCACCGCGTGGATATGGGTGAGGGAGACCGCGATACCTGCATCGGCGGCCGCTACCTCGACACTTTCGAAAAGCGCGAAGGCGAATGGCGGATCGCCGACCGGGTGATGCTCTACGATTGGGAGCAGGACTGGGGTGCCGCCGCTGACTGGTCGAAGGGCGTGATGGGCTATCCCTTCACGGCGGAGCATTTCCCGGGCCGCGCCAAAGGCGACTTTAGCGAACGCTGGTTTTCCGGAGAAACGGTATGACCGCGCCGCTGGCCGGAAAAGTCGCGCTGGTTACCGGCGCCAGCCGGGGTATCGGCAAGGGCATCGCGCTGGTCCTCGCCGAACAGGGGGCGACCGTCTACGTCACCGGGCGCACCGTTCGGGAGGGGGATTACTACCTGCCCGGCACCGTCGGCGGGACGGCGGCCGAGTGCGACGCCCGCGGCAAGGAGAGCGGCGGGCGCGGTATTGCCGTCGCCTGCGATCATGGCGACGATGCCGCCGTGGCCGCGCTGTTCGAACGGATTGCCGCCGAGCAGGGGCGGCTCGACATCCTGGTCAACAATGCCTTCACCCTCTCCGACGATCTGCTTGAACCCAAGGGTTTCTGGGAAAAGCCGCTCTCCAACCTGGAGATGTGGGACGTGGGCGTGCGCTCCAACTACGTCGCCGCCTGGCACGCGGCGGGGATCATGGCGCCGCAGAAGTCGGGGCTGATCGTCGCGATTTCCGGCTTCGCGGCCGTCACATACACCTACAGCGTGATCTTCGGCACCTCCAAGTCGGCGGTGGACCGTATGGCGCGCGACATGGCGATCGAATTGGAGCCGCACGGCGTCGCCTCTCTGACTCTGTGGCAGGGGCTGACCTTGACCGAGAAGGCCAGGGACAACCTTGCCAAGATGGGTGACAAGATGACCGCCTCGATCACCCAGATGCATGGCAGCAGCGTGGAGCATCCCGGCCGCGTGATTGCAGCGCTGGCCGCCGATCCCGATGTGATGAAGCGCTCTGGTGGCGAGTTCGTCACTGCCGAACTCGCGCAGGAATACGGGCTGACCGATGTGGACGGGCAAGTGATCCAGTCCGCCCGCGCCTCGCGCGGATCGCCGATCTGGAAGCCCATTGCGGAGGTGAACTACCGTGGCAAGTGAAGCACCCCCTAAAGCCCTCCGGGACCGCGCGGCGCGGCTGGACGAACTGCTGGACAAGCAGGATATCCTTGAATGCCTGGCCCGCTTTTCGCGCGGAATGGACCGGTTCGACCGCGAAACTTACCTCTCGGCTTTCTGGGACGATGCGACGATGGCGGCTGGGCCTTTCGTGGGCTCTGCGGTGGATTGCTGGGACTGGGCGGTGCCGATGCACGAGGCCGGCCAGATTCTGACCCATCACGCGCTGCTCCAGACCACCATCGACCTCGACGGCGACAGCGCACACACCGAAACCTACTACCAGTTCGTCGGACGCAATCGCGATGAGAGCCTGTGGATCGCCGGCGGCCGCTATATCGACCGTCTGGAGCGGCGGGACGGAGTCTGGAAGATCGCCCTGCGGACCAACATCATCGAATGGGGCTGCCTGCCTCCGCCGATGCCGATCCCCTTCGCGGACGTGCCGGATATCGCACTGAACGGCGTTTCCAGCCGCAGCAACGACGATCCGTCCTACCAACGCCCGCTCGTCAACCGGCGCGCGCCCAGCAATCCGGCGAAGGGGTGAGCAAGATGGCGCGGATATCGGACGGACTGGTGGGCAAGGTCGCGGTTGTTACCGGCGCCACGCGCGGCATCGGTAAAGGCATCGCCTTCGCCTTGGCCGAACATGGCGCGACCGTCTACGTCACCGGGCGGACCACCGGGGCGGGGCAGAGCCCGCTACCGGGCACGCTGGTTGAAACCGTGGAGGAAGTGAACGCACGCGGCGGCAAGGGCGTCTCCGTCGTGCTGGACCTCAAGGATGATGACCAGATCGCGGCGCTGTTCGATCAGGTGCGCCGCGACGAAGGGCGGCTCGATATCCTCGCCAACAACGCCATGGCCATTCCCGATGCGATGACCCGGCGCGACGGGTTCTGGGAAAAGCCGCTGGGCGAGTGGGAGATCTGGGATACCGGGATGCGTGCGGCCTATATCGCCGCCTGGCACGCCGCGCGGATCATGGTGCCGCAGGGTTCGGGACTGATCGCGGCGCTGTCCGGCTATGTGGGTGCGACCTACACTTACGACGTTGTGTTCGGCACCACCAAGACCGCGACCGACCGGATGATGCGCGACATGGGCCACGAGCTGCGCGACACCGGCGTCAGCGCCGTCTCGCTCTGGCAGGGCTTCACCTATACGGAGCGCGCGGTCGAAAACCTGAAGACGGTGCCCGGCATGGCCAGCCAGCTCAACAGCGCGGTCGGTTCCTCGCCCGAGTTTCCCGGGCGGGTCATTGCCGCGCTTGCCATGGATTCGGCGGTAAAGGCGCGGTCCGGCGGCACCTTCATCAACGCCGAACTCGCCGCCGAATATGGCGTGACAGACAAGGACGGCCGCACGATCCCTTCCTTGCGGGAAACGCGGGGAAGCCCGCTGTGGTCCGCCGGCGACACCACCTGGAAACGGGCCGAGGGGTATGGCGGATAGCGATCCGCTTCCGCGCGCGATGCCGGAACCGGCGTCGGAGAAGTTGCAGGCGCGGCTCTTGCGGCATTTCCCCCGGTTGGTTCGCAGCCTTGGCGGGGATCCGGCATCGCTGCTGGCGGCCGTGGGGCTGGATGCCGCCGCTTGCGATCGGGCAGGCGCGGCCACTTGCCACCAGTGGGTCGCGCTGCTGGAGCGCGCGGCGGTGGTGCTGGGAAAACCGGACTTCGGTCTGCTTTTGGCCTGCGAGCAGGGCGATTCCGATGTGTTCGGGCCGCTGGGCGCGGTGATGCGCAATTCGCGGACTTTGGGTGACGCGCTGAAGTACGTGGCGACCCATAATGCCGCGCACAGTCTGGCCGTGCGCGTCTGGATGGGGCGATCGGCGTCGGGCGCGCATGTCTTCATGGGCCATGACCTGCTGGGCGAGGAACTGCCCAATCGCAGTCAGGCGATCGAGCAGGCGCTGCTGGCCGGGCATCTGGGCGCGGTCGGGCTGACGGGAGGCAGGGCGCGCGTCCGCCGCGTCCACTTCCGGCATGAGGCGCTGTCGCCGCGCGCGACCTATCGCCGGCATTTCGGCTGCGATGTCCATTTCTGCCAGAACGAGGACGGCGTGGTCTTCTCTCTGGACGATCTGGCGCAGCCCATCGTCGCCGCCGATGCCGACGCGCTGGGCGACGTGGTTGGCCATGTGAACCGGCACTTCGATCGCAAACGCCCGCCGTTCCATGCCCAGGTGCGCGGCGTGATCATGCAACTGCTATGGACGGGTAACTGCGCGAATGAGGATGTGGCGCGCGAGCTGGGCCTTCATCCCCGCACCCTGCACCGCCGGTTGCATGAGGAAAACTGCGCGTTCCAAGCGATCAAGGATGAAGTCCGGCGGGATTTCATGCTCTATTACCTGCGTCAGACGGACATGCGCTTTTCCCGCATTTCGGAAAAGCTGGGCTTTGCCGAACAGTCCGTGATGTCGCGCTTTGCCCGCGTCGCCTTCGGTGCTTCCCCACGCGAGATCCGGCGGCACCGCGATATCGCGCCGGACCACCGCACGGCCCATTGACGGGGGCCGGCGCCCGGCTCATCGGGGGGCGACCCATCTTACTTTGCCGGCTCATTGGGGGAACGGATGCCAAGCCCGATCAAGACGCTGTTCCTTGTCATGGACATGATGAACGACCTCGTTGCCGAGGATGGCTTCAGCGCGCAGACTTACGCGGTGCAGGTGAAGGAACGCGGCGTGCTGGAAAAGACCCGCGCAGCGATCGCCGCCGCCCGGGCGGCCGGCGCGCTGGTGGGCTATGTGCGTGTGGGCTTTTCGGCCGATTACCGCGAGGCGCCGGCCAATTCGCCGATCTTTTCCGGCGCGCGCAAGAACGGGATATTCCAGCTGGGCACGCGCGGGACCGAGATTCATCCCGCGTTGGCCCCGCAGCCGGGCGATTTCGATATCGTGAAGCATCGCGTCAGCCCGTTCTACGCCACGTCGCTGGAAGCGATCCTGCGCGCCCATCGGATCGAGCGGATCGTCATGTCCGGCGTTTCGACCAACGGTGTCGTGCATTCCGGCGCGCGCGAGGCGCATGATCGGGATTACGACGCGGTGATCCTGGAGGACTGCTGCGCAGGCGTTTCTGCCGATGAGCACATGCATGCGCTGGCCTGCCTGGGCCGCTATGCCCGGATCGTTTCCAGCACCGAGTTCGATTGGGCCGCCTGACAGGAGCGGGGCCCTGGCAGGATCGGGGGCAGGATCGGGGCGGGGCTTGCAATCCGGCCGATCCAGCGGTTAGAGAGGCGCTATTCGCAAGGACCCGGTGAAATTCCGGGTGGCTATTCCGGCCGCCGATCCGCCGGACAACGCACTTCGCAAGCTATCGAATCTGCCCGCACGCGCTGGCGGCTTGCGATTTTCGCGGACCTCTCGAACCCATGAATTCACAGTCTTTCGCCCGCTATCGCGCCGAATGGTTCGGCGGCTTTGGCGCTGCCCGCCGCGATCTTCTGGCCGGCCTGGTGGCCACTTTCGCGCTCATTCCCGAAGTGATCGCTTTTTCCTTCGTGGCTGGTGTCGATCCGCAGGTGGGCCTGTTCGCCTCCTTCGTGATCGGCATCGTCATTGCCATCGCGGGCGGGCGGCCGGCGATGATCTCCGGCGCGGCCGGGTCGGTTGCGCTGGTGGTGGGCGCGCTGGTCCATGCCCACGGGCTGCAATACCTGCTGGCCGCAACGGTGCTGGGCGGGGTCTTGCAAGTGGTGTTCGGCCTGTTGAAGCTGGATGTGCTGCTGCGCTTCGTCTCGCGTTCGGTGCGCACCGGGTTCGTCAATGCGCTGGCGATCATGATCTTTTCGGCGCAAGTGCCGCAGATGCTGGGCGTCACCTGGCATACTTACGCGATGATCGCGCTGGGCCTTGCCATCATCTATCTTGCCCCGCGGGTGACCAGGGCGATCCCGTCGCCGCTGATCTGCATCCTGGCCCTGACCGGCATCGCCATGGCTTTCCCGATGCCGCTGCATACGGTGTCCGATCTGGGTGCCCTGCCGTCCTCGCTCCCATCCTTCGCATTTCCCGCCGTGCCGTTCGACTGGGCGACCGTGCAGATTGTTGCGCCCTATTCGCTGGCGATCGCGGCGGTGGGCCTGCTGGAATCGATGATGACCGCCAGCGTGGTGGACGATCTGACCGAGACGACCAGTTCCAAGGCGCGCGAATGCACCGGGCTTGGCCTTGCCAACATTGCGGCGGGCCTGTTCGGCGGCATCGCCGGGTGCGGCATGATCGGCCAGACCGTGGGCAATGTCCGCTATGGCGGGCGCGGCCGGCTGTCGACGATGGCGGCGGGCGTGTTCCTGCTGGTGGTGCTGGTGCCGCTGCGGCCGTGGGTGGCGCAAGTGCCGGTGGCGGCGCTGGTGGCGATCATGGTCATGGTGTCGGTCAGCACGTTCTCGTGGGGATCGCTGCGCGATCTGGGTCGCCATCCCAAGGTTTCCGGCGCGGTGATGCTGGCGACCGTGGTGGTGACCGTCGCCACCCACGACCTTGCCGCCGGGGTGGCCGTCGGCGTGCTGCTGAGCGGGGTGTTCTTCGCCTTCAAGGTGACGCGGATGATGGATGTGGCGATCACTTACGATGCCCCGTCCGACACCCGGATCTACACCGTTTCCGGCCAGATCTTCTTCGCCAGCGCGGATATCTTTGCCGATCGCTTCGACCTGTCCGACAGCGCGCGCCGCGTGCAGATCGACCTGACGAAGGCCCACCTGTGGGACATCACCGCCGTCGGTGCGCTGGAAGACGTGGTTGCCAAGTTGCGCCGCCACGGCATCGCCGTCGAACTCTTCGGCCTGAACGAAGCGAGCGCCATACTGGTCGATCGGCACGCTCCGCTGGTCCGCACGGAGCCGGCTTCGGCCTGATTTTGCGCGGCGCACTCAAGCGTACCTTAACGGCACCTGGCGTGACATGGGAAGCCGCAACGCGCGGCAGTCTTCAGGCCGCCGCGCGAAGCGTTACCGGGATCGATTTGTAGGCCGGCGTCCCGCTGGCGGGATCATGATCGGACAGCGGGACGAGGCAGTTCGCCTCCGGATAATAGGCCGCCAGCGATCCGCGCGCGATGGCGTGGGCGATCACCGTGAAGCCGCGCAGCACTGCACCGCCGGCCGCTTCCACGTCCACCACATCACCATGGGCAAGACCCATTTGCGACAGGTCCACCGCGTTGGCGAAGATCACGTCGCGCCGGCCGGTCACGCCGCGATAGCGATCGTCCAGCGTATAGATCGTGGTGTTGTATTGGTCATGGCTGCGGATGGTGGTCAGCAGCAGCCGTGCGGTGCCGCGCTCGTCGACATGGGGGTGGGCCAGGAACTGCGCCTTGCCGCTGGGGGTGTTCCACAGGCGCTTGTCCGGAGCGATAGTCAGGCGAAAGCCGCCGGGGTCGCGCACGCGCCGGTTGAAATCCTGGAAATCGGGGTAGACCGCCTCGATCTTGTCGCGAATGCGGTCGTAATCGGTGACGAGGGCATCCCAATCGACCTTGCTGGCCGGCATCGTCGCTTTCGCCAGCCCGGCAACGATGGCCGGTTCGGAGCGCACTTCCGGCCCCGGGGACGAAAGCTTCCCGCGTGAGGCGTGGACCATCGACATGCTGTCCTCCACCGTCACCCATTGCGGGCGGCCATCCTGAAGGTCCAGCTCGGTCCGGCCGAGGCAGGGCAGCACCAGCGTCTCCTTCGCGGTAAGCAGGCAGGTGCGGTTGAACTTGGTGAGGATGTTGACCGAAAGGTCCAGCCCGCGCACGGCGGCGAAGCAGGTTTCCGGATCGGGCATGGCGACGGCCAGGTTGCCGCCCAGCGCGATCAGCGCTTTCGATTGCCCGGCGCGCATCGCCTGCAGGGCTTCCACCGCGTTATGGCCCTGTTTGCGGGGGCTTTCGATCCCGAAAGCCGCATCCAGCCGCTGGAGCATGGATTCGGCAGGGATTTCGGTAATCCCCACTGTGCGGTCACCCTGCACGTTGCTGTGGCCGCGCAGCGGACATATGCCCGCGCCCTGACGCCCGAAATGGCCGCGCAGCAACAGCAGATTGGCAATGGCCTGGACATTCTGAGTGCCGTGGCGGTGCTGGGTGATGCCCATGCCATAGCAAACGATCACCCGTTCGGCCCGCATGTAGACCTCAGCCATTTCGACAATGGCATCGCGGCTGAGGCCGGACGAGGTCTCGATCCAGTCCCACGACGTGGCATCCAGATCGGCGCGGAGCGTTTCCAGCCCCTCGGTATGTTCGGCGATGAAGGCGTGGTCCAGCGCGTCGACCTCGATCACCCGCTTCATCATGCCCTTCAGCATGGCCAGATCGCCGCCGATCTTCACCTGGTGATAGGCGGAGGCGAGCGGCGTCGCGTGGCCCGGGCGCAGCATTTCGGTGGGATGCTGGGGGGACTTGAACCGTTCCAGCCCGCGTTCCCGCATCGGGTTGGCGACGACGATCGGCACGCCCCGCTTGGAGGCTGCGGCCAGCGTGGAGAGCATGCGCGGGTGGTTGGTGCCGGGATTGTGGCCGATGCAGAAGATCGCATCGGCATGGTCGAAATCCTCCAGCGTCACCGTGCCCTTGCCGACGCCGATCGACTTGGGCAGGCCGACGCTGGTTGCCTCGTGGCACATGTTCGAGCAGTCGGGGAAATTGTTGGTCCCGAACTCACGCGCGAAAAGCTGGTAGAGGAAGGCGGATTCGTTGGAGGCGCGGCCGGAGCAATAGAATTCCGCCTCGTCCGGATGGTCGAGCGCGCGCATCGCCGCGCCCGCCCGCAAAAAGGCCTCGTCCCAGGTCACCGGGACGAAGTGGTCGGTCTTGGCATCGTAGCGCAGCGGATGGGTGAGGCGGCCGGCGTCTTCCAGCTGGTGATCGCTCCATTGCCACAGTTCGGATACCGTGTGGCGGGCGAAGAAGTCCGGATCGACGCGTTTGACCGTGGCTTCCCAGGTCACTGCCTTGGCGCCGTTCTCGCAGAATTCGAACGAAGAGGTGTGCTTGGGATCGGGCCAGGCGCAGCCGGGGCAATCGAACCCGTCGGGCTGGTTCATTTCCAGCAGCGCGCGGGTGTGCGTGCTGGTCTTCATCTGCTCGCGGATCGCGCGGGCCACCGCGCCCAGCGCCCCCCAACCGCCGGCCGGCCCGGTATAGTCGCCCACGCCTTCGACGGTCTCTCCAACCGAAATCGCGTCGTCCGTAGCCTCTGCCATTGCAAGCGTCCCTCAGGAGAACCGGCCTCGGGGGAGGCCGCCTGCGCCACTATACCACCGCGATGCCGCGAAGCCATTGCCCGCAGCGCATTTTCGGGTGCGTTGGGCGCGATGGGCGTGGCGGGAAACGATGCGCGGAATTTTCGCTTTCAGCCGCCGATTTCTGGAAAGAATCGCGCGCTGTTTCGTTTTCCTATCGGAGCATGACGCAGCGACTTTCGGGGCTGCTTTGAGCGCCCCTTTAGCACCCCAGCCGCTGCGCCGCGTGACGGACACGCAATCGAGGAGAGCAGCGATGAACGGACGCGATTCAGACCCTCGCAACCGGCAACCGGGAGGTGGTTCCGGCAGGGGCCCCGGTGGTGGAGGGGGCGCCGAAGGGCGCTGGGACATTCCGCGCCAGCCGGGCCAGTGGCAGGATGACACGAACCGCCAGGCCGGTGGCTTCCGGGATCAGGACGATGCGGCCCGCGCCGCCGCCCGGCGGTTGGAGGCGGAGGACGAGGAACGCCGGCGGAGCGGGCGCGAACCGCTCTATCCCACCCACAATTTCGACGCTTCGGGCGGCAACAGCTTTGCCGATTTCACCAGCGAGGATTACGGCGGGCGCGATTTCTCCACCCAGCGCGGCATGTATGGCGGGGGGATGCACCCCAGTAACAGCTACCGCCCGACCTTCAGCTTCCGTCGGGACGATTACGGCGACTGGCGCGAATATGGCGAAAGGCGGGGATTCCTGCGCCGCGCCGGGGACGAGATCGCCAGCTGGTTCGGCGATCACGAAGCCGCCCACCGGCGCGAGGAGGACCACCGCCAGGACCATCGCGGCAGGGGGCCGAGCGATTATACTCGTTCGGACGAGCGCATCCGCGAGGATGTGAACGACGACCTGACGCGGGACCGTCAGCTGGACGCCAGTCACATCCGCGTTTCGGTGAGCGAGGCGGAAGTGACGCTGGACGGACTGGTCCTCAGCCGTGAGGACAAGCGCCGCGCGGAAGACATTGCAGACCATGTTTCCGGTGTGCGCCATGTGCAGAACAATCTGCGCGTCGATCCGGCGGCAAGTCTGGGAAGCCATACGGTGTCAGGCCTCTGACGGGCCTGCCGGCCGGTCGGGGAGGGCGGACATCGTGCCTCCCCGACCGGCGAGACCGCTATCGCGTTACAACGGCAGGCGCCGGGTGATGCCGATCGCGTCCAGAAATGCCTCGTCATGGCTTACGACGAGCAGGCATCCGTCGTAAGCGCGCAGGCCCGCCTCGACCGCGGCAATGGAATCGAGGTCGAGGTGATTGGTCGGTTCGTCCAGCATCAGCAGTGGTGGGGGCCGGGTGCCGCCCAGTACGCAGGCGAGCGCGGCGCGCAGCGTCTGGCCGCCCGATAGCGTGCCGACCGGGCGATCCGCCGCCGCCGCGCGGAACTGGAAGCGGGCCAGGGCAGCCCGACGGGCGTTTTCGTCCATGCCCGAACTGGCATGGGGGTTCAGGCGGGCAAAGTTCTGCTCGATGGTTTCCGCGGGATCGAGCAGCGACAGGCGCTGGTCCAGGAAGGTGAAAGGCACCAGCGCCTCGGCCGACCCCGACCATGGGGTCAGGCGCCCGGCGATCAGCGCCAGCAGGGTAGACTTGCCGGTGCCGTTCGGGCCAGTGATCGCCACGCGTTCCGGCCCGGTGAGGGTGAAGGTCAGTCCCCGCAGCAGCGGCGCTTCGGGGGCATGGCCGAAATCGAGGTCGCGCACTTTCGCCACTTGCCGTTCGGCGGCCAGTCCGGTTGAGGCCAGCGAGACCGACAGCGTTTCCAGCCGCTCTACCTTGCCCTTGGCCTCATCCAGCGCCTGCGCGGCGGTGGCTTGCATCCGGTCGGCCAGACGCGCGTTGTCTCCGCCGGACTTTTCCGCACGATCGCGGCGCAGGCCGGCGACGATGCGGGGCATGTCGCCCTTCGCGGCCTTGCGGCTGCCGGCCGCGTCGCGGCGCTGCTGGCGCTCCACCGCCACTTGCGCCTTGCGGCGGACTTCGCCGATGCGGCGCTCCGCCACCGCAAGATCAGCCTCGGCAGCAGCGAGTTCCACTGCCTTGCGCTCGCGATAGGCGCTCCAGTTGCCGCCATAGCGGGCAGTGCCCAGCGTGGTCATTTCGACGATGGCATCCATCGTTTCCAGCAACTCGCGGTCGTGGCTGACCACCACCGCGCCCGCGCGCCAGCCTTCCAGCAGGTCCCGCACGGCGCGGCGCCCTTCGCGATCCAGGTCATTGGTGGGTTCGTCCAGCAGCAGGAAATCGGGCTGCGCGAAGACCGCACCCGCCAGTGCGACCCGCGTGCGCTGGCCGCCGGACAGCGTGACGAGGCGGGTGTCCGGCGCCATGTCCAGCCCCACTTGCGACAACGCCTCGGCCACGCGGGCCTCCAGCGTCCAGTCGGCCTCGGAAAGCTCGTCCATGGTGGCGGTGCCGGCCTCTGCCCGTTGCAGCACGGAGAGGGCGGGGGTGACGTCCATCAGGTCGGCAATGGTCTCTTCGGCGGAGACTTGCACGATCTGGCGCATGGTGCCCACGGTGCCGGAGCGGACGATGCGCCCGCGTTCCGGCTCCAGCGCGCCGGCCAGCAGGCGCAGCAGCGTGGACTTGCCCACGCCGTTACGGCCGACGATCCCGGCGCGCTCACGCGTGAAATCGACGGAAAGATGGGAAAGGACGGTGTGGCCATCGGGCGTGGACCACGAGACATCGGCCAGAGAAAGGGCGCGCGAGGGCGGGGATATGGATGACACGAGACAAAGTTTCCCTGAAGGCAAGGCAAAGGGCAGCGCGGGGCTGCGGCGTTGCGGTCAGGGGCGGATCACATTGTTTCGAATCGCTCGCTTTGAGTTATTGAATGACCGTTCCGTTAAACCTATGTGGCGCTCATGGCAAGACCCAGAACCTTCGATGTAGACGCCGCGCTGGATGCGGCCATCGCCGTTTTTCGGGAGCATGGCTACGAAGGCACGTCGGCGCAGATGCTGGTTTCCGCCATGGGGATCGGGCGGCAGAGCCTGTACGATACCTTTGGGGACAAGTGGCAGCTCTATCAGCAGGTGCTGCGCCGCTACGTGCTGGCGGAAGGGCAGGCGCATCGCGCGGCCCTGAAGACCGGCCCGCGGGCGGTGGACGGGATCGCGGCGATGGTGGCGCGGGTGGTGCGGGAGGCGGACGTGGCCTGCCTTGGCGTTGGCTCCATCGCGGAATTCGGGTGCTCCAACCGGGAACTCAACACCATCAATGCTGCGGCCGAGCGCGCCCTGCGCGCGGGCATCGTCGCGCAGGTTCAACAGGCGCAGGAGGAAGGCGATCTGGCTGGCTCGGTCGATCCCGATGCGGCGGCGACCTATCTGATCGCCAGTTTCGCCGGCATCCGGCTGGCGGCGCGCGGCGGGGCGGATTCGGCCCATCTGGAAGGTCTGGGGGCGATGGTCATGCGCGCCTTGCGATAAGGGCGCCCCTTTTTTTGCTCTTTAATGGAACGATCGTTCAATAAAGGAATGAAAGATGAAGGCAGTGGCAATGAATGGCATCGGCGGGGCAGACCGCCTGGAACTGGTGGAACGCCCTGATCCGGTGCCCGGCCCGGGCGAAGTATTGGTCGAAGTCGCGGCCGCCGGGGTGAATTTCATGGACATCGGCGTGCGGCAGGGCATGGCCTGGACCGATGTGCCCGATCCCAAGGTGTTGGGCGTTGAGGGCGCGGGCCGGGTGCTGGCCATCGGCGCGGGTGTCGACCGCTTCGCGCCGGGGGACCGGGTGGCCTGGGTCTATGTGCCGGGAAGCTATGCGCAGCGGATCGTCGCGCCTGCCGATGCCCTGGTGCCGGTGCCGGACGGGATCGACGATCGCACTGCCGCTGCGGTGATGATGCAGGGCCTTACGGCCAGCCACTTCGCCACGGATTTCTATCCGGTGCAGCCCGGTGATGTCGCGCTTGTCCACGCCGCCGCGGGTGGGCTGGGGCTGTTGTTGACGCAGATCGTCAAGCTGCGCGGGGGCACGGTGATCGGCCGTGTTTCCAGTGCCGACAAAGTGGCGGCCGCGCGCGCAGCGGGCGCGGACCATGTCGTCGTCGACGCGACGGGGGACTTCGCGGCGCAGGTTCTGGCCCTGACGGGGGGCGAGGGCGTGCATGTGGTGTTCGACGGTTCCGGCCCGACGACTTTCGCCGGGTCGCTGGCGGTGTTGCGCCGTTCGGGGACGTTCTGCTGGTACGGGCCGGTGCTGGGCGGCCCCGGCCCGATCGACGTGATGAGCCTGCCGCGCAGCATCAAGTTGGGCTATGCCGTCTTCTCCGACCATATCCCCACCCCGGAGCGGCTGCGCGAGAAGGCGGGGCAACTGTTCGACTGGATCGCCGCAGGCAAGCTGGAGATCCGGATCGGCGGCGTCTATCCGCTGGCGCAAGCCGCCCGCGCGCAGGAGGACATGGCAAGCCGGCGAACGACCGGAAAGCTGCTGCTGATCCCCTAAACCCCTGCGTCTCCCCACTGGCCGCCGATGGCCTGCACCAGTGCGACGGCGGCGGTCTGCTGGTCGATCACCGCCTGGATCTGGGTCTGGCGCGCGGTGAAGGCCGTGGTCTGGGCGACGATCACTTGCGAATAGTCGACGATGCCGGCGATGTACTGGTTGTTGGCGATGGCTTCGGCATGGTTGGCGGCATCGGCGGCGGTCACCCGGCTTTTGGAGACATCGGCCAGCACGCGCGCGGCGATCAGGTTGTCTTCCACTTGCTGGAACGCGGTGAGCGTCGTCTGGCGATAGGTGGCGGCGGCTTCGTCGAACTGCGCGCGGGCCTGCTGGACTTGCGCGTGGCGGGCCCCGAAATCGAGCAAGGTCATCAATCCGCTCAGCCCTAGCGACCACAAGCTGGTCGCGGCGGAGAACAGCTGTTTCACCACGCTGCCGGTAGTGTCCGCGCTGCCCGACAGGGTGACTTGCGGGAAATAGGCGGCGCGTTGGATGCCGATATTGGCATTGGCCGCCGCCACCCGGCGTTCGGCGGCGGCGATGTCCGGCCGGCGTTCCAGCAGGGTTGCCGGGACGATGCCGGGCACGTCCGGCACCACGGGCTTCCATTCGGCTTGCGCGATCGAGAACGTGGACGGATTTTCACCCACGAGCACGGCGATGGCGTGTTCCAGCAGCCCGCGCTGACGGTCCAGATCCTGGCGCGTGGCGGTGGCATTGGCGAGTGAGGTCTGCGCCTGATAGACGTCCGAATGGGCGACGGTGCCGGCCTGGTACTTGTTGGTCGTGATGGTCAGCGCGCGGGTATAGTCCTTGATCGTGCCGTCCAGCAGGACGCGCTGGGCATCGATGCCGCGCAGTTGCACGTAGTCGGTGGCCAATTCACCCTGTACGGATAGCGTGGCGTTGGCGAGGTCCCCCGCACTGGCCTGCGCATTGGCTTTGGCCTGGGAGACGGTATTGCCCAGCCGCCCCCACAAGTCCGGCTCCCAACTGGCGCCGATCCCCAGCGCGAAGCGGGATCCGGTCGTCGTGCCGCTTTCGGTGGCGGTGCCGGAGGCGAAGGGTTCGGTGCGGCCGGCGCTGGCCGAGCCTGTCACGGTGGGGAACAGGTTGGATCGCTGCACGGCGACCAGCGCGCGGGCGGCCTCATACGTCGCCTTGGCCGCCGCGACGTTCTGGTTGGTCACCTCCACCTTGCGTTCAAGGCTGTCGAGCACGGGATCGTTGAACAGCGCCCACCACGCGCCGCGCACGGCATCGTCGCTGGGGCGGGCGGGGGCCCAGTCGGGCGCTTCCTTGAACGTGGTGGGGATGGCGACGGTGGTGGGCGGGCGGTAGCTGGGGGCAAGGTTGCAGCCGGCCAGCAGCAGCGCGGCCAGGGTGGTGCAACTTGCGGGCAACGCGCGGGTCATGCGGAGCCTCCGGGGGTGGGTGAAAGGTCGGAGTGGCGGGCAAGCAGGCGTTCACCCGCGCTGTCGCGGCGGCGGAAACGGTCTAGCGCAAGGTAGACGACCGGGGTGGTCAGCAAGGTCAGCACCTGACTGGCGATCAGCCCGCCGACGATCGCGATGCCCAGCGGACGGCGCAGTTCGGCGCCGTCTCCAAAGCCGATCGCCAGAGGCAGCGCGCCAAGCGCGGCCGCCAGCGTGGTCATCAGGATCGGGCGGAAGCGCAGCAGGCACGCCTCCCGCACTGCGTCCACGGGCGATAGGCCGCGTCCGCGTTCGGCCTCCAGCGCGAAATCGATGATCATGATCGCGTTCTTCTTCACGATCCCGATCAGGAGGATCACGCCGATCAGGGCGATGATGTCGAACTCTCCCCCCGTGGCGATCAGCGCGATCATCGCGCCGACACCGGCCGACGGCAGCGTGGACAATGCGGTCAGCGGGTGGATCGCGCTTTCGTAGAGAATGCCCAGCACGATGTAGATCGCCACCAGCGCGGCGACGATCAGCAGCGGCATGGAGGCTGTCGATTGCGCGAAGACCCGGGCGGTGCCGCCGAACTCGCCATGGACGGTGGCGGGAAGGCCGAGCCCGGCCTGAACATCGGCAATCGTCCTGGCCGCCGCGCCCAGCGATCCGCCGGTGGGCAGGTTGAAGGAAACCGTGGCGGAAGGCTCCCCATCCGAATGGTTGACGGCGGCATTGGTGGATCCTGTGGTCCATTGCGCCACGGCCGAAAGCGGCGTCATCGCGCGGGCACTGGTGCTGACCGCGTTGCCGCTGGCCAGGGCCGATCCGCCGCTTCCCGTTCCAGCGCCGGTTCCGCCGCTTCCCGCCGCCGCCGTGGCGCCGTCGGTCGGCAGGTAGATGTTCTCCAGCGCGGCGGGGGAGCCGTTGAACTGCGGCGCGGCCTCCATCACTACGTGATACTGGTTGAGGCCCGAATAGATGTTGGCCACCTGCCGCTGCCCGAAGGCATCGTAGAGCGCGGCGTCCACCGCCTGCATCGGCACGCCCAGCCGCGCCGCCGCATTGCGGTTCACATCGACGAAGGCATCCGCGCCGGCGTCCTGCTGGTCGATATCGACATCGGTCAGGGTGTCGCCATGCTGCTTCAGGGCATCGACCAGTTTTTGCCCGGCCGCCTTCAGCACGGCGGGATCGTCCGCCTTCAGCACGTATTGATACGTGCTGTTGGTCTGCCGCCCGCCCACCTGCAGGTCCTGCACGGGGTTGAGGAACAGGCTGACGCCGCTGACCCGCGCCAGTTTCGGCCGCAGCCGCGCGATCACTGCCGGCGCGGGCGGGCGCTGGGAACGGGGCTTGAGCGTGGTGAACAGAAAGCCGCCGCCCGCGCGCGATCCGCCGGTGAAGGCGATCACCGTGTCCACCGCCGGGTCGCTTTTGACGATGCGGGCGATGCGGGTCAGCTTGTCCTGCATTTCGGAGAACGAGATGCTCTGGTCCGCCCGGAGGCCGCCGACCATGCCGCCGGTGTCCTGCTGCGGGAAGAAGCCCTTCGGCGCGACGCCGATCAGGTAGATGTTCAGCGCGATCGTGGCCGCCAGCATCAGCAGCACCGCGCCGCGGTTGGCCAGCGCCCAGTCCAGCGCGCCGGCATAACGGCCATGGGCCCAGTCGAAGGTGCGCCGCGCAGCCCGCATCACCGGCCCTTCGCGTTCCTCCCCGGTCAGCAGCCGCGCGGCCAGCATGGGTGTGACCGTCAGCGAAACCACAAGGCTGATCATCACGGCGACCGACATGGTCAGCGCGAATTCGCGGAACAGGCGGCCGACCAGCCCGCCCATGAAGATCAGCGGCACGAAGACGGCAACCAGGCTGACGGAGATCGACAGGACGGTGAAGCCCACCTCCCGCGCGCCGAGCAGGGCGGCGTCCAGCGGCTTCATCCCCGCTTCGACATGGCGGCTGATATTTTCGACCACGACGATGGCATCGTCCACCACGAAGCCGGTCGCGACGGTCAGCGCCATGAGCGAGAGGTTGTCGAGCGAGAAGCCGGCCAGATACATCACCCCGAACGTGCCGAGCAGCGATGCGATCACGGCGGCGGCGGGGATCAGCGTCGCCCGCCAGCTACGCAGGAACAGGCTGACCACCAGCACCACCAGCAGGGTGGCGATCAGCAGCGTCACCTCCACTTCGTGCAGGGATGCGCGGATGGTCAGCGTGCGGTCGGACACGACGGCCAGGTGGATATCGGCAGGCAGCTCCGCGCGCAGCGCGGGCAACTGGGCCTTCAGCGCATCCACCACTTGCACGATGTTCGCGCCGGGCTGGCGGCTGATCAGGATCGGCACTGCCTTCTGCCCGTTGAACAGGCCCATCGTGCGCACGTCTTCCGGCCCGTCCGTCACTTGCGCAATGTCGGACAGGCGCACGGCCGCGCCGTTTCGCCAGGCGATCACGGTGCCCGAATAGTCGGACGCGTGAAGGCCCGCCTGGTTGGAATAGATCTGCCAGGCAAGCCCCCGCGCATCGAACACGCCGCGCGGGCGATTGGCGCTTTCCGATTGCAGCGCGGTGCGCACATCCTCCAGCGCGATGCCGTAGCGGGACAAGGCCAGCGGATTGACCTCCACCCGCACCGAAGGCAGCGCTGCGCCGCCCAGTTCCACGTCCCCCACGCCCTGCACCTGCAACAGTTTCTGCTGCACCACCGTCGATACCGCGTCGTAGATTTCCGATGGGCTGCGCGTGGGGGAGGTGAGGGCAAGGATCAGGATCGGCGCCTCCGCCGGGTTGGCCTTGCGATAGCTGGGGTTGGATTTCAGCGTCGTCGGCAAGTCCGCGCGGGCGGCGTTGATCGCGGCCTGCACGTCGCGCGCGGCCCCGTCGATATCGCGCGACAGGTCGAACTGCATGATGATCTGCGCGGAGCCGACGCCCGAGCGGGAGGTCATTTCCGAGACCCCGGCAATGGTGCCCAGATGCCGTTCAAGCGGCGCCGCCACGCTGGAGGCCATTGTCGACGGGCTGGCGCCGGGCAGACTGGCCTGCACCATGATCGTCGGGAAATCGACCTGCGGCAACGGCGCCACCGGCAGCAGGAAGAACGCGCCCCCGCCCGCCAGCATCAGTCCGATCGTCAGCAAGATCGTGCCGATCGGGCGGCGGATGAAAGGCGCGGAGATGTTCACGTGGCTGCTCTTGCGGTTCGTGGACGCAGCCATCCGCGTGCGCGCCGCTCTTCCAGTGCCAGGAAGATCACCGGCGTGGTGAAGAGGGTGAGCACCTGGCTGAACACCAGACCGCCGGCAATGGCGATGCCCAGCGGCTGGCGCAGCTCATGCCCCATGCCGCCGCCGAAGATCAGCGGCAGCGCGGCGAATAGCGCGGCGAAAGTGGTCATCATGATCGGGCGGAAGCGCAGCAGCGCGGCCTGCCGAATGGCGCGGTCCGGGTCCATCTGCCGCGTTCGCATCGCGTCCAGCGCGAAGTCGATCATCATGATCGCGTTCTTCTTGACGATGCCGATCAACAGCACGACGCCGATGATCCCGATCACCCCCAGCCCCGCGCCGGTCAGCCAGAGGCACAGCAGCGCGCCGATCCCGGCGGAGGGCAGCGTGGAAAGGATCGTCACCGGATGGACGAAGCTTTCGTAGAGCACGCCCAGCACGATGTAGACCACCACGATGGCGGCAAGGATCAGCCAGAGTTCGTTGCCCAGGGAGGACTGGAACGTGCTGGCCGCGCCGGTGAAGCTGGTGGTCAGCGCGGCGGGCATGGCGATGCGCCGTTCTGTTCGGGTGATGGCCTTTACTGCGCTGCCCAGCGAGGTGCCGGGGCCAAGGTCGAAACCGATGCCGGCCACCGGGAACTGCCCGTCACGCGTGACGACCAGCGGTTCATCGGCGGTGCGGATGGTCGCCACGGCGGAGAGCGGCACGCTGGTGCTTGCGGCGGTATTCGTCGTGCTGTTTTCGGCAACGGCGGCCGTCACCGGAATGCGCAAATCGCCCAGCGCCTGCGGATCGGTGATGCTGCCCGGCGTCGCTTCCAGAATGACGCGGTTCTGGCTGGACTGGGTGTAGATGGTGGAAACGATGCGCTGGCCGAAGGCGTCGTACAGCGCATTGTCGATGGCCAGCGCGCTCAGGCCCAGCCGCCCGGCGGTATCGCGATTGATGTCCACCACCACGGCGCGGCCATGGGCCAGCACGTCGGAGGTGACGTTGCGCAAGTGCCGGTCTCCCTGCAGCGCCGTGGCCAGCTTGGCGCCCCACTTCGCCACCAGATCCTGATCGGCGCCCTGAACCGAGAAGCGATAAGCATTGACGCCGGGTGAGGTATCGATCGTAAGATCCTGAACGGGGCGGAAATAGACCTGCACGCCGGGCACATTGCCCACCGCGCCTTCCAGCCCGCGCACGACCGAGGAGAGCCCGGCGCGATCCCCCAGCGGCTTCAGGTTGACCAGCATCCGCCCTTCGGACAGCGTGGCATTCTGCCCGTCGACGCCGATGGCGGAACTGAGGCTTTCCACCGCCGGATCGGCAAGGATCTGCGCCGCCACCTGCTGTTGCAGCGCCGCCATTCGGGCATAGCCCACATCCTGCGGCGCGCGGGTGGTCACGGCGATCTGGCCGGTGTCCTGTTCGGGAAACAGGTTCTTGGGGATCACCCAGAACAGCAGTCCGGTGATCGCCAGCGTTGCCGCGAAGACCAGCAAGGTCAGCGTCCGGCGTGCCATGACCCGGTCCAGCCATGTGGCATAGCGGGCGGAAAGCCGGCCGAACGCGTCCTGCGTCATGCGGGAGACGCGGTGCGGCTGCTCCTCATGCGCGGGGCGCAGCCAGCGGGCGGAAAGCATCGGTACCAAGGTCAGCGCGACGACGGCGGAAAGCAGGATCGTCACGGCCAGCGTTACCGCGAATTCGCGGAACAGGCGGCCGACCACGTCGCCCATGAACAGCAGCGGGATCAGCACCGCGATCAGGCTGACGGTCAGCGAGATGATCGTGAAGCCGATCTCGCTTGCGCCTTTCAATGCCGCTTCGAACGGTTTCACACCGTCCTCCACGTGGCGCGAGATGTTCTCCAGCACGACGATGGCATCATCGACCACGAAGCCCGATGCGATGGTCAGCGCCATCAAGGTCAGGTTGTTGATCGAGAAACCCAGGAAATACATTGCCCCGAATGCTCCCACTAGAGAGAGCGGCACGGCGATGCTGGCGATGATCGTCGCGCGCAGCGATCCCAGGAACAGGAAGATCACCAGCGTCACCAGCAGCACCGCGATCACCAGTTCGAAGCGCACGTCGGAAACGGAGGCGCGGATGCCGGTGGTGCGGTCCGTCAGCAGGGTGACGTGAACGTCGGCGGGAAGCTGCACCTCAAGATCGGGCAGGGCGGCCTTGATCGCATCGACCGTACCGATGACATTGGCGCCCGGCTGACGGCGCACATCGATCACGACTGCAGGGCTTCCGTTCATCCAGGCGCCCAGTCGCACGTTCTCCGTACCCTGCACCACATTGGCGACATCCCCCAGCCGCACCGGCGCGCCATCGGCGAAGGCGATCACCAGATTGCGATAGCTGGCGGGATCGGCCAACTGGTCGTTGGCGTCGATCGTCCAGCTTCGCGTCGCCCCGTCGAAGCTGCCCTTGGCGGCATTGGCGTTGGCATTGCCGATGGCGGTTCGGATCGTTTCCAGCGAAAGGCCGCGCGCGGCGAGCGCGGGGACATTGGCCTGGATGCGCACCGCCGGGCGCTGCCCGCCGGACATCGATACCAGCCCCACGCCCGGTACTTGCGCGATCTTGTTGGAGAACTGGCGCTCCACGATGCCTTGCACTTCGCCCAGTGGCCGGGTGGGGGAAGTGATCCCCAGCGTCAGGATCGGTGCGTCTGCGGGGTTGACCTTGGCATAGATCGGCGGCGCGGGCAGGTCGGTGGGCAGCAGGGTGTTGGCCGCATTGATTGCCGCCTGCACTTCCTGCTCGGCCACGTCGAGCGACAGGTCCAGGCGGAACTGCAGGGTGATGACCGAGGCGCCGGAGGACGAGGCGGACGTCATCCGCGTCAGCCCAGGCATCTGCCCGAACTGCCGTTCCAGCGGGGAGGTGACGGTCAGCGCCATCACATCCGGGCTGGCGCCGGGATAGAGCGTGGAGACCTGGATCGTCGGGTAATCGACCTCAGGCAGGGCCGAAAGCGGCAGCGTGCGATAGGCGACCAGCCCCGCCAGCAGCAGCGCCACCATCAGCAGCGTGGTCGCCACCGGGCGTAGGATGAATGCGCGGGAAGGGCCACCGGGAAGGGCGGGTTCCGGTGGCGGGGCGGCCGTGTCGGTCATTCGCCCCCGGCAGTGCCGGAACCCGCGCCGTGGTGGCCATGCTTGCCGTGCTTCCAGCCACCGGGCTTGCCGCCACCGGGCTTCCCGCCGCTGCCGCCATGATCGCCGGGAAGACGCACGCTGGAGCCGTCTTCAAGCCCGTCCGCACCTTCGGTCACCACCGTCTGTCCGAGGGAGAGGCCGGACAGGATGGCGATGCGATCCTTGGTTGATGGCCCGGTCTTCACGACCGCCAGCTTCACCGTGCGATCGGGCTGGAGGACGAAAACGAAGTCCCCCGGCGCGCCGTGGCGCACCGCGCCGACCGGCACCGTCACCACGCCGTGCAGCGTCTGCACCAGCATGGAGACATTGACGAACTGGCTGGGAAACAGGGCGTTTCCGGCATTGTCGAACCGGGCCTTGGCCTTCACGGTGCCGGTGGCGGTGTCCACCTGATTGTCGAAAGTGAGGAACTTGCCGGTGGCGATCAGCGTGGCGGCGTCCTGATCGTGTGCTTCCACCGGCAAGCCCGCGCCGCTGCCGGCCGCGTGGCCGATGGCGGTGAGCTGGTTTTGCGGGAGCGAGAATGTAACGTCGATGGGATCGAGCTGGGTCACCACGACGATGCCGTTGGTGTCCGACGGGGTCAGATAATTGCCGATATCGACCTGCCGGATGCCGGTGCGCCCGGTCACCGGGGCCTTCACCGAGGTATATTCCAGATTGAGCTGCGCGCTGCCGATGGCGGCGCGGTCCGCCGCGACGGTGCCGGTCAACTGGCGCACGGTGGCGTGCTGGGTATCGACCTGCTGGCTGGCGATGGAATCCTGCTTCAGCAGCGTCTGATAGCGGCCCAGATCGACCTGCGCGGCGGAAAGCTGCGCGGCGTCGCGGGCAAGGTTGGCCTTCGCCTGCGCCAGCGCGAGTTGATAGGGACGCGGGTCGATCTGGGCGAGAACCTGCCCCTGCCGCACCATCTGGCCGTCCTGAAAGAACAGCTTGAACAGCGTGCCTGCCAACTGGGTGCGGACAGTCGCCGTCACCACCGGCTGCACGGTACCCAGTGCCGAGATGGTGACGGGCATGTCGCCCTGTTCCGCCTTGGCGACATTCACGGCGGCACTTGGCCGGCCGCCGCCTTTCTGCGCCGATCCGGCAAAGTGCCGCGCGCCCAAGGCGATCAGCGCGAAGGCGGCAAGCACTGCCAGCACGATGACTGCGGTTTTACGCCGTGCACCTGAAGGCGGAGTGGCGGGGTGTTCGGGGAGGGCTTCCGGATCCGTCATGGCTATCCCGGGCATGTTCAGACAACCCTGCCTGAACCCTGGCGCTTACACAGGCCTTACGGGGCGCATCGGGATCTGGACGATCCTGTTTTTTCCGTAGTTTAGGCGCTCAACCTCAGAATAATGCGCGCACCGCCGCCCGCCGCACGGCCCACTTCCAGCCCGCCGCCGCAGACGCGCATGATCCGTTCGACGATGGAAAGGCCAAGCCCTGCACTGTCGGTGCGCGCCGCGTCCCCGCGGCGGAAGCGTCGGCCGCCGGTGGTTCCGGTCTCGATCTCGATCCCGGGTCCGTCATCCTCCACCACCAGACTGCCGCCCGGCTCCACGATCACGGTGATCGCGCAACCTTTCGGCGTATGGCGCACGGCATTGTCGATGATGTTGGTCAGCGCGATCACCAGCAGTTCGCGCACCGCCTGAACCGGGGGCGGGGCGACATCGGGCGTTTCCAGCGCGATGGAATGGCCGGACCGGTAGACGATCGGCACCATCGTCTCCACCACCTCACGCGCGACCGATGCCGATTGCAGCGGTGCGCATTCGGGATGGAGCCGGTCTATCGCCGCCAGTTCCATCAGCTGGCGGATGACGTGGTTCGCCTTCTCGATATCCGATTGCAGCTGGTCACGTTGGGGGGAGGCGGTCAACTGCTCGGTATGGAGTGAGAGGAGGGCCAGCGGCGTGCGCAGTTCATGGGCCACATTGCCGACGAATTCGCCCTGCGCGTGGTAGCCTGCCTCCAGCCGGTCTATCGCGCGGTTGGTGGCGCGCACTAGCGGCGTCGCTTCGGTGGGCAGGCGCGTCTCGTCGATCCGGGCATCCAGCCGGGCCAGCCCGATGGCATCGGCCTGGGATGCCGCGCGGCGGAAATTGCCGGTCACCCGTCGCAGCACGAACAGCGAAAGCGCCAGCGAGGCCAGCAGCATGACCGGCAGCACCCAGAGGAAGCGGCGCAGGAAATCGTCCACCACATCGTCGACGATCTCGTCGGGAACGGTGCGATCCTGCGCGACGACCACGTGCCCGACCAGCCGCCCGTCGCGGAAGATCGGGCGGGTGAGAACGTCGAACCGGCCCTGCCGTGCGAAGGCCTGCATGGCCGTGCGGGCGGGGGCCGTCACTCCGGGCGGCAGTGGCGGCGCACTGCGCGCGATCATGTTCCCGTCTGCATCGAACAGGGCGAAGCTGCGGCCGGTGTGCTGGGCGGGAAAGGCGCGGGTCAGCCGGTCCAGCTCATCCTGGGAGGCATCGGCATGGCTCGCCACGAGTGCGGCGGTGTGAGACAGGCGCCCGGCTACGAAGCTGTTCGCCGTGGCCGCCAGCGTGTGCGAAAGGATGACCGGCAGCGCCACCGCCAGGATCACGATATTGACGATCTGCGCCGTCAGCAGCTTTCCGAAGAGGGAGTTCGGCCACAATCGCATCAGGCGGCGAACATCATGTATCCGATGCCGCGCACGGTCTGCACTTTCACGTCCGCCGTATCCTCCAGCTTTCGGCGCAACCGGTGCACATAGACTTCAACCGCGTTGGATCCCAGCGTATCGCCCGCGCCGAACAGGTGGTCTTCCAGCACGCGCTTGGGCACGACATGGCCGGGGCGGCGCATCAGCAGTTCCAGCAATTCGATTTCCCGCAGGGAGAGTTCGATGGGCTTGCCGTCCACCGCAACCTCGCGCGTGCGCAGGTCCAGCGTCAGGTTGCCCATCCGGAATTGCGGGTCGACATAGCCGCTCTGGCGGCGCAGCACGGCGTTCAGCCGGGCGTGGAGTTCGGCGAACAGGAATGGCTTTACCACGTAATCGTCCGCGCCGATGTCCAGCCCACGGATCCGCGTTTCGCTTTCGCCCCGTGCGGTGACGACGATCACCGGCACGGTGGTGCGCTGGCGGCGCAGGCGATCCAGCAGGTCCAGCCCGTCCTCATCCGGCAGGCCCAGGTCCAGGATCACCGCCGCATAGTCCGTCGTGCCGATCAGCGCCTCCGCATCGCCCGCATTCCCGGCCACATCGCAGCGAATGTCGCGCGATGCGAAGGCCTGGACGATGGCCTGCGAAAGCTCGGCATTATCCTCGACGATCAGCAGGCGCATCCGCCTCTCCTGCGGGTTCGGATCATTTCTGCCACAGCGTGGTGACGGCCGCCAGCAGCATCAGCTGCGCGGTCAGGAACAATCGGTCTGCCACCGCCTCGCACCAGTTCGGGCCGCCGCGGATCGACTGATAGGAGAAGAAGCAGCTGGCCGTCAGCGCGATGGCGGCGGCCAGCGCGATCTCGTCCGCGAAAGTGTGGCGGGTGTCGGTGGTCAGGTGCAGGCCGGTGATGATGACGAACGTCACGCCGAGGAGGTTCGACGCGGCGTTGAGGATGTGGTGACTGCGCAAGGCGACGCACTGCGATCACGCCCGGCCCGCGCGCAACCCGCCGCAGCCGGTGCCCAAGGGGGTGCATCCGGCCACGGCGAAGGTGATGGCGGTGGTTGCGGCGGCAGTTGTGGCAGCGGCCGGGATCGACGCGCCGCCAAAGTATCGCAGATACGCGCGCCGCAAGGTCATTGGGCGGGGGCCTTCTTGGTGCTCTTCGCCGCATGATGGTGGCTGTGATGGGCCGAAGACTTGGCCGCATGGTGCTGCGACTGGGTGCACTGGTCGGTCCGCGTCGCGGTGCAGGGGGGATAGTCGTCCGCCGATGCCGGCGCGGGCAGGGTGGAGAGCAGCAGCGCGCCGGTTACGGCAACGATGCCGCCCATGGCCAGCGCATGGCTTCGGTTGCGGGTGAAGTAGGTGGCAGTCATGACGGAATCTCCTTCATCGAAGGAGGTGCGCGAGTTCGGGCAGGAAGTCCGGGGGGCTCGTGACCTCGCATTGCTACGGCGTTGGGTTACGTCTGCGGCGAGTCCCGGAAATGGCATCCCGAACCGGCCGCCGTCAGGTCTGCAGTTGTCTCGCTGACAAACGCCTTACAGTGCCAAGTTACGGATTCTTCAGAATGCGGCGATCTTCGGGCAATGTTGTGGGGCGCAGCAGCTTGTGCAGCGGCCGATCCCCGACCGTTGCTGCCGCAGCGGCCGAATCCCGGCCGCCCCTGCCCACGCAGCTGACCGTGTCGAGACTGCCATGCGCGAAGTTCGTTCCCTGATTGCCGCCCTGTCCCTGCTGGCTCTTGCCCCCGTCGCGGCCCATGCGGCCGATGCGGCCCGCGCCGCCGATACGGACAGCGCCGATCCCGGCATCGCCCGAATCCACGCCCTTGCCGCCGGCGGCCATGTCGATCAGGCGCTGACCCTGATGAACCGGGTGCTGAAGGATCACCCGAACAGCGCCAAGGCCCATTACGTCGAAGCGGAACTCTACGCCCGCGACAGCAAGATGGCGCTGGGCCGCAGCGAACTGGCCAAGGCCGAGCAGATTTCGCCGGGGCTGCCCTTTGCCGATGTCTATTCGGTGGCGGAACTGAACCGGCAGCTCTCGCTGGGGCCGTCCTCGGTACAGGGCCAGTCGGGGGCGGTGGCGCCGGCATCGGCGCCGCATGTGCCGTGGGGGCCGATTGCCGTGCTGGCGGGGCTGGCCGGCGTGGCGTTCATGCTGTTTCGCCGGCGGTCGACGCCCGCCGTTCAGCCGATGGCGCAAAGCCCCTGGGCGCCATCCGGCTATGCCCCGCAAGGTGGCATGGGTGTGGGTGGTGTGGGTGCGGGTGGCATAGGCTCCGGATTGCTGGGCAATCTTGCCAGCGGCGCGGCCATGGGTGCCGGCTTCGCTGCGGGTGAGGAAGTGATCGACCGCATGTTCGGCGGCGGCGAACGCCGGGAAGCGCGCCCGGCCGATACCGGTTTCGGATCCGACTTGGGTGGCGGCAACGAAGATATGGGCGGAAACGACTTCGGCATCACCGACGATGGTTCGTGGGACGACAACTCCACCGACGGCGGCGGCTGGTAGTTCCAGGGTTACGGGGAGGCGCAAGCCATGATCAAGGCCATGACCAGAGCCGTGAAGCGGGCCACGAAACCCGCCGCGAAATCCGGCGCCGGACATGCAGACATCCGCGAACTGGCCCAGTCCCTGCTGGGCAAGCAGCCCGATGCGCTGGACGAGGAACAGCAGAACGTCCTTGAGGATATCCGCACCCGCAACCTGACCAGCCAGGACGCGGCGGACATTGCAGACGCGCGGGCATCCTACGGAGATCGGTTGGCCGATCGCGTGGCCGCCGTGGGTGGTTCGTGGGGCTTCATCATCTCCTTCATGGTGGTGCTGCTGGCGTGGATGGTGCTCAACACCGACATTCTCGGCCACTGGCACATCGCCTTCGACCCCTATCCCTACATCTTCCTGAACCTGATGCTGTCGATGCTGGCCGCGGTGCAGGCGCCGATCATCATGATGAGCCAGAACCGGCAGGCGGCGGTCGATCGGCTGGCGGCCAGCGTGGACTACGAAGTGAACCTGCGGGCCGAACTGGAAATCATGCGCATTCAGGAAAAGCTCGATTCCGAAGTTTCGGAGCGTATCGAACTGCTGCTGCGCCAGCAGCAGGCGACCACCGAGCAACTCGCGCGGATAGAGGCGATGCTGGCACGCCAGTCTGCCTGAGAGGCCACTCCGACCGTCGGCCGATCGATCCATTCACGACGCAGATCGGCTTCAACTATCGCCTATCACGCAGCCTATGCCTGGCGGGGCAAAGGAAGGAACAGCCTTGAAATCGACGAAACCAGCCCGGCCGGTGCGCGCCGGAAGGCGATGGATTCTGGCGGCTCTGGCCGGAGCTGCTTTCTCCGGCACGCTGTTCGCCATGCCCGCGCAGGCGCAGGACGTATCGGGCAAGCCGGACGATCTGAAGATCGGCGGGGACCGCATTTCCATCGGCGTCGGCGTGGCCGCCACGCCGACCTACATCGGTTCGGACACCTCCACCATCACGCCGACGGCGGCGATCCAGGGGCAGGTGTCCGGCGTCAGTTTCAACACGCAGGGCACCGCGATCTACGTCGATGCCATCCCCTCCAGCGGCAAACCGGGGTGGAAGCTGGAAGCCGGCCCGCTGGCGGCGCTGCGGCTGGACCGCTCGAACAAGGTGGGCGACGTTGCCGTGCGCGCGCTCGGCCGGCTGGACAAGGCGGTGGAACTGGGCGGTTCGGTCGGTCTGCAAAGGACGGGGGTGATCACCAGCCCTTACGACACCCTGTCGTTCAGCCTGTCCTACCAGCATGACGTGGCGGGTGCGCATTCCAGCTATGTCGCCAGTCCGGAGATCGATTACGACACGCCGCTTTCCGAACATGCTTTCGTCTCACTCTCCGCCTCGGCCGATTACGTGGGGGCGGGCTTCGGCAACTATTACTATTCGGTCGATCAGGCCGGCAGTCTTGCCAGCGGCCTTCCGGTCTATGACAAGGCGGACAGGGCCGGCTGGAAGGATTGGAATCTCAGCATGATGGCGGTGCATTCTATTTCGGGCAACCTGCTGCACGGCGTGGGCCTGTTCGTGACCGGCGGCTATCAGCGCCTGCTGGGGGTCTATGCGCAATCGCCCATCGTTGCCGACGTGGGCAGCGCCAACCAGTGGAGCGGGGCCATCGGCATGGAGTACACCTTCCGATGAAGCGAGCCCTGCTGACGCTTCCCCTGCTGACCGCGCTGATCCTGACCGGCTGCCTTGATCGCAACCGCACGCCGCCCTCACGCATCTATTACCACGGGCCGAAGAGCGACCATTTCGACGGCGCCCACTTCTTCAATCCGGAAGGAGAGGATGGCACCGGTGGCGCCCAGCATGACGGGCCGGGCACGTTCCTGCGCATTGCGGAGGGCAAGGCCGGACACCACACATGGCCTGCCTCCGTCCCCGTGGTGCAGACGGTGCCGGCGCGCCAGATCCTGGGGGAGCGGATGGTGGTGACCTGGATCGGCCATGCCACCGCGCTGGTGCAGACGCAGGGGATCAACATCCTGATCGATCCGGTCTGGGCGCATCGCGATTCCCCGGTGCAGTTCGCCGGGCCGGTGCGGGTGCGCAAGCCCGGCGTGAAGCTGCGGGACCTGCCGAAGATCGATCTCGTGCTGATCAGCCACAACCATTACGATCATCTGGACGTGGCCGCGCTGAAGGAGATCTACCGGCGCGACCATCCGATGATCGTCACCGGGCTGGGCAACAACACCGTGCTGGCGGACCACGGCATCAAGTCCATTGCGGGCGACTGGGGGCAGTCCTTCGCGTTCCGACCCGGCATCGATGTGGAGATCACCCGCGCCCACCACTGGAGTGCGCGCTGGTACGACGATCGGGACCGTGCCCTGTGGTGCGGGTTCCGTGTCACTTTACCGTCGGGCGGAGACCTCTATTACGCGGGCGACACCGGCGACGGGAAGATGGTCTGGGCCCATGCGGCGGAGCAGGATGCCCGGCCGATCCGCCTCGCCATCCTGCCCATCGCGCCCTACAAGCTGACCGAGAAGCAGACCGGCAACCATATCGACCCCGATGGCGCGGTGACGGCGTTCGGCATCCTGCGTCCCGGCTGGGCGCTGGGTGTGCACTGGGGCACTTTCGAACTGGGCGAGGAAGCGGTGGACGACGCACCGAAGCGGCTTGCCGCGGCAACCGCGCGGCAGGGCATCGCGCCGGACCGTTTCCGCACGCTCGACGCGGGGCAATCCTGGGAAATTCCGGTCCTGCAAACACCGACGGGCCAGGGCGGGGGCAAGTGATCCTATAAAGGAACTCAGCCCGGCCTCACGGATTTCCGTGCAGTCCGTCATGAGGTCAATATCATGCGTGTTCCTGCAATCGTCCTTTTCAGCATCACTCTCCTGCCCACGGCGGCATGGGCGGAAGATCGCGACTATTGCCCGGACCGGCCCGGCATCGGCACCCCGGCCTGCACGATGGCACCCGGCCAGTTCTCGCTGGAAATGGGCGTGGGCGACTGGACGCTGAACAAGGACGATACCCAGCGGACGGACACGTTCACGGTGGGCGATGCGCTGCTACGCTATGGCATTGCCGACCATGCCGAAGTGCAGGTGGGCTGGTCCATGGTGGGTTTCGCGCGCACGCGGGACAAGCTGACCGGGGCAATCCAGCACCAGACCGGCACGGGCGACGTCACGCTGGCGCTGCGGCGCAATCTGGCCAATCCGGACGGATCGGGCTTCTCGATCGCGGTGATGCCCTACGTGTCGCTGCCGGTCGGCACCAACCCGCTGGGCGCGGGCGACTGGGGCGCCGGCGCGCTGCTGCCGATGTCCTACGAACTGTCGGACGGCTGGAGCCTTGCCAGCACCACCGAAGTCGATGCCGCCGTCGACGGAGATGGCCACGGCCGCCATTTCGCGGTGGCAGAGACGGTGGGTGCATCGTTCGCGTTCAATGACAAGCTTTCGGCCAGCGCGGAGTATCAGGTGCTGGCGGATCACGATCCGGAAGGGCATAGTGTGCAGCACCTGTCCGGCCTGTCGCTTGCCTGGCAGCCGCGCGATGATCTGCAATTCGATGTGGGCGCCAATGCCGGGCTGGACCGGGATGCCGACGATCTTGAAGTGTACTTCGGCGTTTCCCGGCGGTTCTGAAACGGCCCGAATGGCTCGTTCCGCTACGGAGTTGGCAGTTCATCGGCACGAAAGCTCGTCAGGAGCAACAATCGGGCGACGGGTGTGCACCGAAGGAGAGCAAGCATGATTCGCACGATGTTCGCGATTGCCGCCGCTGCCGGAATGCTCGCAGCCACGCCAAGCATGGCAGCCAGCCAGTGCAAGGATGCCAGCGGCAAGTTCGTCAAGTGCCCCACAACCGCGAAGACGACGGCCAAGGCCGCCCCTTCCGGCGCGATCGCCAAGGGCAAGGACGGCAAGTGCCGCTATACCTCCGGCCCGAAGAAGGGTCAGTTCGCCAAGTGCCCGTGATTTCCTGATACAGTGGAGGCCGGTTTGGCGGCCGGCCTCCCTTGTCAGACCGTGACGGCCGATGCCTGTCGGCCGGCCTGGCCGAAAACGCGCAGATAGCGTTCGATCTCGGCGGGATCGCCGGTTGCCTTGGCCGGATTGTCCGACAGTTTCACCGCCGGCCGGCCATCAGCCTCCACCACCTTGCAGACCAGCGAGATCGGATCGAGCCCGTCGGTTGCGAACGGTGCGCAACCCCGGAAATCGTTGGTAAGGTTGGTGCCCCAGCCGAAGCTCATCCGCACGCGGCCGTGGAAGTGGCGATAGGTCGCCTCGATACTGTCGATGTCCATCCCGTCGGAGAAGATCAGCAGCTTCTCGCGCGGGTCGCGGCCCTTTTCCTGCCACCAGCGGATGATCTGCTCGCCGCCTTCGATCGGCGGCGCGCTGTCCGGGCGGAATCCGGTCCAGTCCGCCACCCAGTCGGGCGCGTTGCGCAGGAAGGCGGCGGTGCCGAAGGCATCGGGCAGGACGACCAGCAGATTGCCGGCATAATGGTCCTGCCAGTCCTGCAGTACGCGGTACGGAGTGGCGGCCAGCGCCGCGTCATCCGGGGCCAGCGCCGCCAGGACCATCGGCAGTTCGTGCGCGTTGGTGCCGATCGCCTCAAGATCCGCGTCCATCGCCAGCAGCACGTTGGACGATCCGATGAAGCGGCTGCCCAGCCCCTCCTTCAGCGCCTCCACGCACCAGCGCTGCCACAGGAAGCCGTGGCGGCGGCGGGTGCCGAAGTCCGAGATCACCAGATCGGGCAGGCGTGCCAACCGCTCCACCTTCTCCCACAGCTTGGCTTTCGCGCGGGCGTAGAGCACGTCCAGCGCAAACCGCCCGCGGCCGCGCATTGCCGCGCGCGAACGCAATTCGTTGACGATCGCCAGCGCCGGGATTTCCCACATCATCGTGTGGGTCCACGGCCCGTGGAACCGCAGTTCGTACTGCCCGTCCACCTTGCGCAATTCGTATTCGGGAAGCTGGAACGTACCCAGCCAGGCGATGAAGTCCGGGCTGAACATCTGCCGCTTGCCATAGAAGCTGTTGCCCGCCAGCCAGATCAGTTCCTTCTTCCCGAACCGCAGCGACCGCGCATGGTCCAGCTGGGCGCGCAGCTCATCCTCGTCGAGCACTTCGGCCAGGCGGACGGTCTTGGTGCGGTTGATCAGTTCGAACGTGGCGTGGACGTCCGGATAGAGATGGCGGACCATCTGCAGCATCAGCAGCTTGTAGAAATCGGTATCCAGCAGGCTGCGCACGATCGGATCGAGCCGCCAGTTGTGGTTATAGGTGCGCGTGGCGATGTCGGTATAGACCATGGGTAACCTGTTCAGCCGGTAACGGTGGGGAAGGGGCGGAAGCGGAAGAGTTCGGCGGGCCGGAACGATGAGCCGGTCTCGCGCTCGCCAGTGGCCTCCAGCCAGCCGCGATCCAGCATTCGGCGGCGGAAGGCGGGCTTGTTCAGCGGCGTGCCCAGGATCGCCTCATGCACGTCCTGCAAGGCGCGCAGGGTGAAGCGTTCGGGCAGCAACGCGAAGGCGATCGGCGACCAGTCGATCTTTCCCCGCAAGCGCCGGATTGCCAGGCCCAGGATTTCGGAGTGATCGAAGGCCAGGGGAAGGGCTCCGTCCTCGCAATCCGCCACGGCGCTCCCTTGCGCATCGAGGCGGAGGCGCGCCAGCGACAGCCCCGGATCGGCTTTCAATGCGGCGGCGAAACGACCGGCCGGCAGCAGGGCGAAATAGGCGATGGCGATCACCCGCGTGCGCGGATCGCGGGAAACCGCACCGAAGGTGTAGAGCTGCTCCATATAGGCGCCCGCCGCCTGGGCCATGTGCGCCTTTTCTTCCAGCACCCGGCGCGCTGCATCGTCCAGCGCTTCGTCCATTCGCACGAACCCGCCGGGCAGCGCCCATGTGCCAGCAAAGGGATGCTCGTCACGCCGAACCAGCAATGCGGCGGGCGCGCCGTCGATCACCGACATGAGCACGAGGTCGACCGCGATCGAGGGGCGATCGTAGGCGGCGGGATCATACCCGGTCAGAAACGCGGCTTCGCTCTCGGTCATTCGGCACCCTTATGTGCAGACTGCGCTTTACTTATGTTCATGCAGAATATAAGTCAATGTGCAGGCAGAATGGAGAAGGTTTCATGGCCGGTTTCGTTATCGTGGTGGATATGCAGCACGACTTCGTGATGGCGTCCGGAGCCTTGCCGGTCCCCGATGCGGAGGCGATCGTTGCGCCGATGGCGGAATGGCTGGCGGCGCTCGATCCGGCGGAAACCGCAGGCGTGCTGATGACGTTCGACACCCATGTCGCCTCGATCTACGACGGCTCCGCAGAGGCGGCGCAGTTCCCCATCCATTGCGAGCGCGGCACTGAAGGTTGGGAAACCGTGCTCGATCCCGGGGTGATCGATCCGGCCATACCGGTCTACGCGCTGGAAAAGGGCGTGTTCGACATGTGGGAGGAGCCGGGGCTGCGGATCCGGCCGCTGGCAGGCGGCGCGGAGGTCGACCGGGATCACTTCTTCGAAAGGCTGGCCGCCTCGGGCGTCACCATGGTGACGGTGGTCGGTGTCGCCGCCGATTATTGCGTGCGCTGGGCCGCAGACGGGCTGATCGCGCGTGGCTTCGCGGTGGAATTGCCCGCGGCGCTTACCCGCGGGATCGCGCAGGGGATCGAGGCGGTGGCCGGGGATCTCCGGGCAAAGGGCGCAGTGGCGCTGGTCTAGGCCAGTCGGAGAAGCGCCGCGCCCAGCGCGATCATGACCGCGCCGACCACCCGTGCCCGCCCGACCCGTTCCTTCAGCACGAATCCGGCAATCGCGGTGGCAAAGAGGATGGACGTTTCGCGCAGCGCGGCGATCACCGCGACGGGGGCTAAGGTCATCGCCCAGAGCGCAAGGCCATAGGAGGCGACCGTGGCCAGGCCACCGCCCAGGCCCGGCAGCCAGCCGTCCGCGATCCGGCGCAGGAACGCCTTGCGCCGCCTCCACAGCGCCCAGCCGACCAAGGGGATGCCGGTCAGCAGGAAAATCCAGAGCGTATAGGCAGCCGGCGCGCCAGACCGGCGCACGCCGAAGCCGTCCACCAGGGTATAGCTGGCGATCACCAGCGCGTTGAGCAGGGCCAGCGCGACGCCTTTACCATGGCCAGAATGCTCCCGGATTGCGGTGGAGAGGATGCCGGTGCAGATCGCCGCGACGCCCAGCCATGCCATCGGTGCCAGCGGCTCGGCCAGAAAGCTCGCCGTCGCCAGTGCCACCAGCAGCGGGGCAGTGCCGCGCATCAGCGGATAGGTCGCGCTCATGTCGGCAAGGGCATAAGTCCGCGCGACGAGGCTGTAGTAGATGACCTGAAGCACGGCCGATGCAGCGATGAACGGCCAGCTTGCCGCGGCGGGTGCCGGCAGGAACGGCAGCGCCATCATGGCGATCGCGGCTGCCGATCCGGTGACCAGGATCGTGGTCATCAGCGTGTCCCCGCCCCCTTTGACAAGGGCGTTCCAGCCGGCATGGAGCGCGGCGGCGAAGAGGACGATGCAAAAGACGGATAGGGTCATGACGGTGAGCGGCCATGCATATTGCCCGCCCGCCCCCCGTCAAGCCGTCCACTGACTGCCAAGACAAAGTTCCGAAGCCGTCCGGGCCCTCAGCCGACCTTGAAGCTGGCGGCCTGCGCGGCGAGGTGGTCGACCTCGGCCGTCAGGTTGCGCGCGGCGGCCGAGGCCTGTTCCACCATGGCCGCGTTCTGCTGGGTGGCAAGGTTCATAGCGCCGATGGCAGAGGTGATCTCGCTGACCGAATCCGATGCGGCGGCATTGTCGCCCGCCACGCCGCCCAGCAGGACGTGGACCTGGCCGACATCCTCGGCAATGCCGGTGAAGGCGGCGTCCACCCGCTCGACCGCGCCGACCGCGGTCAGGATTCCGGTGCGGGTCAGGGTGAGTTGCTCCCGCGCGGTGCGGGCTTCCTCCTCGGACCGGATCGCGAGTGCGGATACCAGATCGGCCACCACCGCGAAACCACGCCCGGCCTCGCCCGCCTGACCGGCTTCGACTGCAGCGTTCATGGCCAGAACGCGGGTCTGGAAGGCGATCTTGTCCAGCCCCTCGATCACGTTGTCGATGTCCTGCGCGCTATCGGCCACACTGCGCATGGCATCTACGGCACGGGCGGCAACCTCGCGGCCCTGACCGATCGTGGCCATGGCCTGATCGGCGCGTTCCACCGTTGCCGCTGCCGAGGAGGAGCCGGCGCGCAGGCGCTGGTCTATCTCCACAAGGGCGGCCGAACTCTGTTCGAGGCTGGCGGCGCTTGCCTCGGTACGGCGCGCAAGGTCTTCGGACGCCTGTGCAATTTCGCAGGAGCCGCCCCGGATGGCATGGGTGCTGGCCGTGGCGGCCCCGATCAGGCCGCGCAGGCCGGTGAGCGCTGAATTGTAGTTCACCCGCAGTCCTTCGTAGGATCCGGGGAATGCCTGCGCGATTTCGGCGGTAAGGTCGCCGGAAGACAGACGCTCCAGCCGGGCGGCGAGCGTTTCGACCACCTCGCGCTGCTGCCGGTCGGCCTGTTCCTTGGTCATGGCGGCGTCGCGGAATACCAGCAGGGCGCGGGCGATATTGCCGATCTCGTCCGGCCTTTCGGTATCGGCGATGGCGATGTCGTTCTGCCCGCGCGAGAGGCTGGCCATCGTTTCGGTGGCGGTTTCCAATGGTTGGAACAGACGCTTGGCCACGCGCATGCAGACGGCGGCACAAAGCGCGGTGAGCACCAGCGCAATCAGCAGGATATTCCAGCCCAGCCGGTCCACTTGCGCATAGAAGCTGTCCTTGGGAACGCCGACATAGAGGATGCCGATCACCTGGCCCTGCGCATCGCGGATCGGGTCGTATGCCGCGAAGTAGGGCTTGTCGAGAATGTGGGTTTCGCCGCGATAGGTCTCGCCGTGTCCCAGCACCGCGTCGCGCGCAGGACCGGGGTCGAGCCGGGTGCCGACCGCGCGGCTGCCGTCGTCCTTCTTCACGTTGGTGGCGACGCGGGTGTCGCCGGCAAAGATCGTCGCGGTGCCGCCGACAAGCGCCTTGATCCGGTCCACCGCAGCATCGTTGCCGTCCAGCCGGGTGTCGCCGGCGTAAAGGGCACCGTCGCGCAGGCTGTAGCCCTTGCCCTGGCTTTCCAGCACGTTCCAGGCGACGCGCATGTTGGAATCGAGCTGTTCCGAACCCTGCTTGCGGGCGCTGTCGACAAGCATGATGCGGGTGCCGACGAACAGGATGGCCGCCAGCAGGACAAGGGCGGTAACCGCCATCAGGGTGACTTTGGTCGACAGATACTGGCGGGCGATGAAGGCGTGAATGCGGGTCATTGGGATGCAGATCCTGAGGGGGCGGGCAGGACGAGGCCGCGAGAATTCGGGCGGTGATGCTGATGCAATCGTTATAGGCCGCTCACGATCCCAATGGTTCGCAGGTGCAGCAAATTCCAGCATGCAGAGCGGCGATTCCGCATCAGGTGGCAAGGCGAAGAACGCCCGATATGCCCTCTATCATGCTGTTATTGAGAAGGTTTTTCCAAAGAATACGGCGCTTGGCCAGCGCCCGTTACGTGGGAAATTTTCTTTCGCGCCAATGGCATTGTGCACTTGCAAACAGGGTCAGGCCGGACGTCCGCAAATCCTCCGCTTGACGCGATCCGATTCGCTCCGTAATTAGAATGCGTATTCCGGTTTTATAAAGGCGGGTCCGAAACAGGACGCCGCCCTGGAGGGAGAGAGAAATGAGACTGGCATTCGTGCTTCTTGCGACGTCCGCGCTGGCCGCTCCGGTGGCTGCCAATGCGCAGGCCGCTACTGGAGCCGCTTCGGGCGCGCAGGCCGCCGACACGGCGCCGCAGCAGGAACAGGGCGGCTTCGGCGAGATCATCGTCACCGCGAACCGCACGGCATCGTCGGCGCAGGACACCCCGATCGCGCTCAACGTCTATTCGGGCGATGCCCTGCGCGATGCCGGCATTTCTTCGGTGCGCGATCTGGCCGCGATCGATCCCAGCGTGAACATCTCGCCGTCGGCCGGCGCGGCCTATGTCGCGATCCGCGGCATCGCCTCCACCGACGTGACCGAGATCGGCGATCCCTCGGTCCCCATCGCGCGTGACGGGTTCTACACCAACCGTCCTTTCTCGATTAACGCGTCGATGTACGACCTTGCCCGTATCGAAGTGCTGAAGGGCCCGCAGGGCACGCTGAACGGCCGCAATTCCACCGGCGGCCTGGTCAGCATCATCACCAACCGGCCGACGTTCGAAAACGGCGGCTATAGCACCGTCGAAGTGGGCAACTTCAACGCCTTCACCGGCGAGATGGGCGCCAATCTGGCGGTGAGCGACCACTTCGCGGTGCGCGCTTCGGGCACGTTGATCACGCACGATGGCTATCGCAAGCTGGACGGGCCGGGCAAGGATGGCGACGATGAAGATTTCGCATCGGGCCGCCTGCAGGCGCTCTACAAGAACAATGGTTTTTCGGCCTGGGTTTCCTACCAGCACGATTCCCGCAAGGTACACGGCGACGCGCAGTTGAAGGGCACGCTGGGTGGTCCGCAGCCTTCGTTCAAGGATCTGGGCGCGTTCCCCAACGAGGTTCCGATCTCCACCCGCCTGGAAGGCGACCGCGTTCGCTGGGAACTGGCGTACCAGACGCCGGGCCTGCTGAACTTCGTCTATTCGGGCGGCTATGACGAACAGCACTGGAAGAACGTGCTGGATGCCTCCGGACCTTCGTATCCGGCCGACCGCCAGTTCCGCCAGAGCGAGACGCCGAAGACCTGGAACCACGAATTCCGCGTCAGCAACGATTCCAACTCGCGCCTGTTCGTGCAGGCCGGCTACTTCTACTTCCAGGAGAAGAACACGGTCGATTCCGGGCTCTACAACTTGGCGATGACCGGCGATTTCGCACCCGGCGGTCAGTTCGGGGATCTGGGCCAGCCTGACGAATACGGCATCAAGTTCGACTACAAGATCAAGACGCGTTCGCAGGCGGTGTTCGGTCAGGCCGAATACAAGCTGACCGATCAGCTACAGCTCAGCCTTGGTGGCCGTTATACCTGGGACAAGAAGGACCGTACCGGACAGGCCGTGCTGTTCCTGCCCGCGCTGGCTAGCCCCTTCGCACCGCCACTGACGCTGGTGACACCGGGCGAGGGTAAGCTGAGCGAAAGCCAGCCGACCTGGCACGCGGGCCTGAACTACCATCCCACGGCCAACACGCTGATCTATGCCAAGTACGATCGCGGCTACAAGTCGGGCGGCTTCAACTCGAACGGCAGCGCGGCATCGGTGCCTTACGGCCCCGAAAAGCTGGACGCGTTCGAACTGGGCACCAAGAATTCGCTGATGGGCAATACGCTGCAGATCAATGCGGACGTGTTCTATTCCAGCTATCGCGGCTATCAGGCTTCGCAGACCTCCGCCGTGATCGACGGCGGCAGCGGCACCTTCAACGTCGGCAGCGCGAAGATCTTCGGCGCCGAGGGTGAAGTGAAGGCCCTGCTGGGCGATCACACCCGCGTGGGCGTCAACGCTGCCTATATGCACACGAAGTTCGGCAATGGCATCATCGTCAACGATGGCAACGGCGATCCGGTGGACATCAGCGGCAACCGCCTGCCCAACGCACCCAGCTTCTCCGCCACGGCGTTCATCGACCAGGACTTCGCGGTGGGCAGCGGCAAGGTGACCGCACACGTCGATGGCAAGTATTCGTCCAGCTACTACTTCTCGGTCTTCAATGTGCCGGATATCAAGACGGACGACTTCTTCCTGGCCAATGCCTCGCTCAGCTATGAGCCGGCGGTGGGCGGCTGGAAGATCCAGGCCTTCGTGCGCAACATCTTCGACAAGAACGTGCTGTCCTACGCGCAGCAGAACTTCGTGTCGTTCACCGACAACTACCAGTTCCAGCCGCCGCGCACGTATGGCGTGCGCGCCAGCGTGAGCTTCTGATCCAGTCGATTTTCCGAACGATCCTGCGCGGAAGAGGGCGCATTCTCCTCCTCTAGTCCCCCTTGACCGCGCAGGGGATCATCGTTCGGGACACCTTGAAAGGGAGCATGACCGCAAAGGCCATGCTCCCTTTTTTCTGTCGTTTTCGGAATGCCGGGATCAGTCCAGCGCGCGGAACCGGATCGCCGCGCCGCCGCCCGGCGCAAGGTTCAGATCCAGCGTGTCCTGCGCCGTCACCACCTTGCGGGTGATGGTCAGCGCATCGGGCTTCGTGCGATAGTCGGCGCCGGGTCCGTCCGCGTAGATCTGCGCCTCGTAACGGTGGCCGGGAGCAAGGAAGTCCAGCTTTTGCTGCAGCTTGCGCGCGTTCTCGTCGGTGATCGCGCCCAGATACCAGTCCTTGCCGCCGCGCTGCTGGCGGGCGACCACCACATAGTCGCCGATCTTGCCCTGCAGGGTGCGCGTCGTTTCCCAGTCGGTCGGCACGTCGCGGATAAACTGGAAGGCTGCGGGGTTCTTCTCGTAGTTTTCGGGCAAGTCCGCCGCCATCTGCACCGGGCTGTAGACCACGACATATTCGGCCAGTTGCACCGCCAGAGTGGACTGCACGCGGCGGGTCAGCTCGATGCCGCCGCGGGTAATGTCGAAGATGCCGGGGGTGAAGTCCATCGGGCCGCCCAAGAGGCGGGTGAAGGGCAGGATGGTCATGTGCTCGGGCGGATTGGTGGGGTCGCCCCAGGCATTGTATTCCTGCCCGCGCGCGCCTTCGCGGCTGATCCAGTTGGGATACGTGCGGCGCAGGCCGGTGTCCTTCACGGGTTCATGCGTGTCGATGGCGATGTGCCGCTTGGCGGCGGCCTCCACCACGGCAAGATCGTGGCGGACCATATATTGCCCGGCGAACCATTGCAGCCCGCCATCGGCATCGACGATGTTGCCGCTGTGGCGGACATAACCCGTCTTCACCACGCCCACGTCATGCGCCTTGTAGAGATCGAAGGCGGCATTCATCTGGCGCGCATAGTTCTCCACCGCGCCGCCGGTCTCATGATGGCCGATCAGACGCACGCCTCGTTTGCGACCATAGGCGGCGATCGCGTCCATATCGAAATCGGGATAGGCTTCGGTGAAGCTGAACTTGTCACCCTCCACGGTCCAGTCGCCGTCCCAGCCCTTGTTCCAGCCTTCGACCAGCACCCCGTCGAACCCGTATTTCGCCGCGAAATCCATGTAGCGTTCGACGTTGGCGGTGTTGGCGCCATGCTGCGGCCCGCTGGCCCAGGTCGTGCGCTTCAGGTGCATTTCCCACCAGACGCCGATGTACTTGCCCGGCTTGAACCACGATACGTCACCCAGCGCGTTGGGTTCGTTGAGGTTCAGTTCGATCCGGCTGTCGGCCAGCGTGCCGATGGAATCGGTGATCAGGATCGTTCTCCAAGGGGTGGAGAACGGCCCGGTCTTCCACGCCAACGTACCATCGGGCCACGGCATCAGGCGCGCGGACAGCGTGCCCGCACCGTCGCCGGCCAGCAACATGCTGGGCCAGTCTACCAGCGCGGCCTCATGGAACGAGAGGTAGAGGCCATCGTCCCGCTCCAGCGTCAACGGGGTTTCAGCGGTGGTGATGCGGCGCGCGTCGGTCGAAGTGTAGAGGTACTCGTCCCGCTCCTGCCCCAGCGCCGGATACCACCAGGCGGTGTAGTGCCCTTGCGGGCGAAACTGCGTGCCGTCGCTGATCACGGCGACCTTCTGCCCGGCGGGCACGTCCTTGTAGTCGTAGCGCAGGCCGATGCCTTCGTCGAAGATCCGGAAAGTCACGCCCACGTGGCGGTTGAGCGGGGTGTCGCCGGCAAGTGTAAGCCCCAACTCCGCGTGGTTGTCTTGGATCAGCCGCTGCTCGCCCCAGGGTTGTTCCCAGCTGGTGTCCACGGTGCCGGTTCGGACATCGGAAAGGCCGGTATAGCGCACCGGTGCCTCGCCCGCGAAGCCCAGGCCCAGCGTGGCGGGGGCGAGCACTTGCTGGCCCCGGCGCGAGACTTCGTAGGTCGCGCGGCCGTCGCGCACTTCCACACAGACTTCCAGCACCTTGCCCGGCGACTGCGCACAGGTGCGCTGCTGCGCCTCCGCGGCAAGAGGGGCCGAAAGGGGCACGGCGAGCGCGCTGAGGAGTAACGCGGTGCGCAGGATCATCGGGGTTCCATTTTCCATTGTTGAGAGGGGATCAGGCGCCGGAGTTCAGCGCCGGCAGGCAGCGGGCATGGTCGGGTTGCGCCAGAACGGCGTCGCGGATGAACTGAAGCATGGTGCGCATGCCGCCGCGCAATTGGGCGGGATCGAGCCTGTCGGCAGCTGGTGGCCAGCTTTCGGGCCTCACGCCAAGCCCGGTGAGCATCACGCGCCAGCTGTCCTCCGAAAAGCTCTCGTCCTCATGCGGCGCGATCTCTCCGCGCACGCGAAACAGGGCGATGCGGTGCGCGAGTTCGGGGGAGACGGCAATGGCGCGCCCTCGCTCCCAGAAGGCGCCCGGCCACGGTGCCAGCGAGCGAAATGCCTGCTGGAAATCGCGGATGCGCGCGAAGGATGAGGCAAGGATGCGGTTATATTCGTCGCGCTCGGCGGAGAAGTCCTCTCCCGGCGGCAAAAGCGCCAGGAAATGGACGAGGCCAAGCTGAACGGCATGCAGGTCGACGTCGTGGAACTGGTGGAAGCGTTCGGCCGCACTGCCCATGGCGATGCAGTTCGCGATCCAAGGAGCTTCGAAACGCCCGGTTTCCCGCGTTTCGAAGGAGACGCCGTCCAACCGGGCGCAGCCGGCAAGGCGATTGGCCGCATCCAGCGCGATGCCGTCATCCTCCCCCGCATCGAAATGATATTCGACGCCGGTCGCCGCGCGGGTCGGCTTCAGGCGCAACCAGCCGTTGGGGCCGGCGCGCAACTCGGTGAAAGCCGGGATACGCGTGAAAGGCGGCGCCAGCGCGGTAAGGCAGCGCGTTGCCGATCCGCCATCGCCGCCGACCCGGCGGGCGCCGGGCAGGTCGTGCAGCAGCAGGGCATCCTGCGTCAGGTCGATGAACAAGTTCCCTGCGATGATCTGCCCATCGTCCAGCCGGATCGCGGCGATGCCCTGGCCGTCTGCGGTTGGCAGCGGATGCGCCTGTTCGCTGGTGTGGATCGTGCAGCCCGCGTGTTCGACATGACGGCGCAGCAGGCCGGCATAGGCATGGGCCTGCAAGTGATAGCCATAGTCGCAGCGGCCGAACCGGGCGCTTTCGCTGCCGGGCAGCATCATCCGCCCATTGATCGCGGCGATCGCGCCGGGGCAGAACTGCTGCAGATCGGCATTCATCCCGTCCGCTCGCGCGCGCAGCCATTGTAGGAAGAAGGGCTGCCCCTCGATCGGCGCGCCATAGGCGGACCAGGCGTGGAAGAACGGGCGTGAACCCGGTCCGGTCACGTTCTGGCCGGCGGAAAACGTGCCTCCGGTCGCGGCGAGCAGGGCAGTTTCGTCCAGCCCGATCCGGCTGTGCAGCGATTCCAGCGGCGGCTGCGTGGCGTGGACTTTCGCCGGGCCATCCTCTTCGGGAAGCGCCACAAGGGTCAGGTCCATGAACCCGGGCGGGAGCGCGCGGTGCAGCACGGCGGCGGCCAGCCACAAGGGTGCATCGTGCCCGACGAGAACCAGCCGCCTCACGCGGGGAGCCCTTCGCAAACCGGCTCCGCACCGCAATAATCGCGGACGAAACGGGCGTGGTCCGGCATCCCGGCAACCCCGGCAGCGATCCGCCCGCGCAGATCGTCCAGGCGAGAGGTGAGCGCGTCGGGCGGGATGGTCTGCGCCAGCGGATCGAACGCTTCCGGCTCGATGCCCTGACCCACCAGCACCGACAGCCAGCTATCGCGTGAGAACAGACCGTGGCGATAATCGGGCAGGGTGGCGCGCCGGCGGAACAGCGCCAGCTTGTGCATCAGCGTCTCGGGCAGTTCCATCGTGCGCACGTGGTCCCACAGCGGTTCGCCAAGGCGGCGGTTGGCGGTGTGGTGCAGGATCAGGAAGTCCCTGATCCGCGCGTATTGAAGATCGGAAAGCCGGTTGAACTCGGCGGCAAGCGCTGGGTCTGGCCGGTCGTGCGTTCGCGGCATCAGGCGCGCGAGGTCGGTGACGGCGGCTTGGATCAGGAAGATGCTGGTCGATTCCAGCGGTTCCAGAAAGCCGCCAGCCAGCCCGATCGCCACGCAGTTGCCGGCCCATGTCCGCCGCCGGCGACCGGGGGCAAAGCGCAGCAGGCGCGGTTCGGCCAAGGACTCTGCCTCCAGTCCGGTGAGCAGAGCCTCGCGCGCGGCGTCCTCTTCGATGTAGCGGCTGGAGAAGACATAGCCATTGCCGACGCGGTGCTGCAGTGGAATGCGCCAGGTCCAGCCCGCAAGCCGCGCGGTGGCGCGGGTATAGGGCAGGAATGCCTCGCCATGCGCGCTGGGCACCGCGAAGGCACGGTCGCAGGGTAGCCAGTGCGACCAGTCCTCCCACTCCACGCCGAACTCGCCGCCCAGCAGCAGCGAGCGAAAGCCCGAGCAATCGAGGAAGAAATCGCCTTCGACCCGCTCGCCAGAGGCAAGCGTCAGGGCAAGCAGATCGCCGCTGTCGTCGTCACGCTCGGCAGCGCACATGCGGCCTTCGATGCGCGTCACGCCTTGTCCGATGGCCCAATCGCGCAAGTATCCGGCATAGAGCGTCACGTCGAAGTGATAGGCATAGCTGAAGGTCGATGCGATCGCGCGCGGATCGCCGTCGGGCATGGCGCAGCGGTTTGCGCGCGCGGCCATGACGGCGAAGGAATAGGCCTCCAGCGGTCCCGGATCGCGGCCCAGCGCTTTCGCTCTCAGCCAATGGTGCTGGAAGCCGATGCCGCCCCACGGTTCGCCGAAGGTGCCGAAGGGGTGGATATAGCTGGAACCGGCGCGGTCCCAATCGCGAAACTCGATGCCCAGTTTGAACGTCGCCTGCGTGGCGCGCAGCACTTCGGCCTCGTCCAGCCCCAGCATGTCATTGAATTGCTTGATATGCGGCAGCGTCGCTTCGCCCACGCCGACTGTCCCGATCTCGTCCGATTCGATCAGCGTGATCGTGTAGTCGTTCGTGGGAAGCTGGCTTGCGAGGCCCGCCGCAGCCATCCATCCGGCCGTGCCGCCGCCGAGGATGACGACCCGAAGAGGCCCCGCCGGCTGCCGATCCTGTGTTTTCGTATTCACGCCGTCCTATCCCTTCAGGAAAGGGGCCGCGCCGCCGGAGGGTTCGGTCGGCGGCGCGGCAGGGAGAGCCCTTCAGTATTTCAGGCGCAGGCCCAGCTGGAAGCGACGGTCAACGCGGCTCCAGTTGGCATCGCGGTAGACCGCCTTGGCCCCGGGCGTCTGCGGCGAGTCCCCGAAGATCTGCTGCTGGTAGATCGACTTGGTGCCCAGCAGGTTGGATCCTTCCAGCGAGATTTCAGCAAAGTCGGTAACCGACCAGCGGATCGAGCCGTCAAGGAAGCCGGATGCCTTCTGGAACACCGGCAAGCCGATGCAGCAGTCCAGGTTCTGCGTCAGGTAGCGAGAGCGCCAGTTGTAGGCGAGGCGGAAGCCGAACGGACCGTATTCGTAGAGCCCGACCACGTTGAACGTGCTCTTCGAGATGCCGGCCAGACGGTGCGAGTCGATCACCGAACCGGTGCCGCCCAGTGCCTGTTGCCCCGCGCCGAAGGCGCCGACGTCGCCGCTCGAAGATGCGGTGATCAGGTTGGAGTTGCTGATGCCCGACTGGTCCACGAAGGTATAGTTGACCTGCGTACCCAGCCCCTTGAGCGCACCCGGCAGGAACGTGAAGAAGGTCTGGAACGCAGCCTCGAAGCCCTTCAGCTTGCCACCGCCCTTGGAGTTCTGCGGGCCGATGATCTGCACTGCCTGCGTGGAGCTGCCGTTGGTGATCTCACGGTCGAACTGCCCGTAAGTGATGTAGTTGTTCAGCTTCTTGTAGAACGCCGTGAACGTGAACGAGGTGGTCGATCCCGCATAGTGTTCGAACGAGATGTCGAACTGGTCGGCCGAGACCGGCTTCAGTGCGGCATTGCCCGAATTGGCGCGGAACACGAAGTTGTAGCCCACGACGTTGGACGCGATCGGCGCTGCATTGGGCGCGTTGAGCACCACGTAGGGCGAATCCGGCCCGGTGTTCAGGATCGGGGCGTTGATCGCAACCGTGTCACGAAGCAGGCCGAAATCCGGACGCGAGATCGCCTTGGAATAGGCGAAACGCACGAAGTTTCGGGTATCCAGCCCCAGGCGCACGTTGAAACTGGGCAGCCAGTCGGTGTGCGATCCCGTGTAGGTATCCGGCTGAACCGCGCCGTTCGCGAAGTTGCGCACGTCGTCCGTCAGATAGCAGCTGGGATTGACGATGTCGGTGCCCGAAAGCGGCGTGCCGCAGGGTTGAAGGTTGTCGAAGATGTTGGCCTGGGGGAAGGCGACGCTGCCCTCGCTGCGGGTCTTGGTGTTGACCACGCGCAGGCCCACGTTGCCGGTTACGCTGATGCCGCCGATGTACTTGTCGTCCCCGCCGAAGCGCAGCATGGCATAGCCGGCCCAGGTCTTTTCGCGCACCTTCATCACTTCGCCCGGCGTGAAGCAGCCGTCCACGGTCGCTTCCGGACGGTCGCAGATGCCGGTGTAGCCGGTGCCCAGCGGCGAATGCGTCTGCGCGCCGCCCAGCGAGTCGATCAGATGGTCGTAATCGTTGAGCGTGCTGCGATTCAGGTAGACCAGCTGGCCGTTGGGGTATGTTCCACCGGAGTAGAACTTGCCCATGTTGTAGGATTCCCAGATCCCGCTGCCATAGCCGGTGAAGTCCGGATGGCCGGCATTGCCCACGCAGTTGCCGGTATCGGTGGGATAGGCGCCGCCGGTGGTATTGTCGGCATTGAAGCCGGGGCCGTTGCAGTTCCACGGCGCCGCGATCGAGGTCCAGTTGAAGGTCGAATAGCGCACCGTCTGGTTGCGGTTCGAATAGCGCACGCCAACCGAGAGCGAGTCCAGCCAACTGCCGTCGGCGAACTTGAATTCGGCGTCGCCCCGCGTGGAGAATTCCTTGGCGTCGTTATCCTCGACATGGCCCTGGATGAACGGGATCCAGTAGTTGTGCGCGTTGGCCAGCCCGCCCGCCGCGTAGTTGACGTTGTCGCCCGGCAACAGGGTGACCTGCGGGGTGCCGTCCTTGTTCACGCTATAGTCGAAGTTGGCCATCGACCCGGTCGCGACCAGGATGTCGTTGTTGTAGGTGGAGGCGTCGATGTACTGCGCGTCGGCGCTGAAGCGCAGGCGATCGTTGGCCTGCCAGTCGATGTGCGCGGAAAGGTCCTTGGTGCCTTCCGAGTGGTTGAATTTGCGCGCCTCGTTCTGGAAATACATGCCGTCGCGCAGAGTGGAGCAATTGGCCCCTGCGCCGCAGTAGTTGACGAAGGGAACGCCGGGGATCGCCGAACCGGCGTTGAGTGCGGCCTGCAGGCTGTCGTACGATCCGGAAAAGCTGCCGTGCGGCTGCGTCAGGATGCCGGATTGCAGCATGCCGTCCGAACCGAACACCAACGGCGAAGTGCCGTCCGCCGGGCCGAGGATCGTGCCGGTGCGGGGGTTGAATGCCGCGGTGCCGAAGTAGTTGCCGTCCAGAATGACGTGGCTGGCGCGTTCGTACCAGGCGTTCTTGTACTTGGAATCCAGGTACTGCACGGTGGCGTGCACGTCGCCGCCCGGGCTTTCATATTGCGCGGCCAAGGCAAGGCCGTGGCGCTTGCGGTCGTAATCGACCTGTGAATAGCGCACGCCGTCCGGCGCATAGGCCCAGCCGGAGCCACCGAACGGGTTGCCGGTGCAGGCCACGCTGCCGTCCGAATTGACGATCCCTGCATCCTTGGTGCCGAAGCCGGAGGTGCAGTAGGTATCGATCTTGTCCATGATCACGCTTTCGGTGCGCGTGATCACGTGGCTCCAGGCATAGTCCGCCAGCAGGCCGAAACGGCCGGCGCCGGTGTCCCAGGTATTGCTGATCAGGCCGGAGAATTCCGGCGTAACCTTGTCGGACAGGGTGCCGTAATTCAGCTTGGCAACGCCGGTGACCAGCAGGCCCTTCTGGTCGAACGGCAGGCGGGTGCGCAAGTTCACGGTGCCGGCAATGCCGCCTTCGATCATGTCCGCCGTCTGGTTCTTGTAGGCGTCGATGCCGGCAAGCAGTTCGGGCGAAACGTCGTTGAACTGAAGCCCGCGTGCGGAGTCTGCGGAGAAGCTGTCGCGCCCGTTGAATTCGGTGCGGACCATCGGCAAGCCGCGGATCAGCACGCTGGTCGGCTCGCCGGAGGGGTGGGTGCTGTCGTCGGCCGACTGCAGGCGGTTCACGGTGATGCCGGGGATGCGCTGAAGCGCTTCGGCCGCGGACTTGTCCGGGAATGCGCCGATGTCCGTGGCAGTGATCGAATCGACGAAGGTATCGGCGTTCTTCTTGATCGACGCCGAGGTTTCCAGGGCACTGCGCACGCCGGTAACGATGATGGCGTTGCCGCTGTCATTGGACCCGTCACTGACGCTGTCGTTGGCGGGCTGGCCCGGCGTCCCTTGATCCTGGGCCTGTGCGATGGTTGCGCTGAAAAGCAGTGCCGTGGCCGATGCGCTGCACGCGAGCGCACGCTTCGTCTGCTGCAGACTGAGCATTGTGTCCTCCCCATTGTGTAGCCGGACTTGATCCGGTCTGTGCGCAACATTTGCGTAAATTTGCGCAACACGCAAGAGGGAAAATGGCCTTGTAATCTGAGGTATTTGTATATTTTCGGGAGAACTGCGATGAAGTTAATGCAAAACTTTGCATAAACTGACTTGCAAAGTTTTGCATAACGGGACGGCAGCGTTCATGCGGCCAGCGGCGTGACCCGGGCATCGGTACGGGGAAGCAGGAGACTGCTGGCCGCCGCCAGGCCCATGGCGACGGTGGCCACCACCAGCATCAGGTCGGCCCGGCCGTCCAGCAGGCTATCCACCACCAGCCCCAGGCAGGCGGCACCCACCAGTTGCGGCAGCACCAGGAACACGTTGTGGATGCCCATGTAGACGCCGACTTTGGCGGCGGGGGAGGATTCGGCGACGATCATGTAGGGCACCGCCAGGATCGAGGCCCAGGCGATGCCGATGGCGAAGGCCGGCATCCACAACATGCCCGGCCCGTCGACCAGCAGCAGCCCGGCAATGCCGACGGCACCGGTGGCAAGGCACGCCGCATGCACCAACCGAAGGCCCAATGCGCGCGCCAGCAAGGGAAATCCCAGTGCCACCAGCGCCGCGGTGCCATCGTAAAGCGCTGCCAGCACGCCTGCCCAGTCCGCACTGGCGGCATAGGCGGCCGAACGCGGGTCGCTGGTGCCGAAGTGGCGCAGGGCGATCGCCGGCACCGAATAGACCCAGACGATGAACAGCGCGAACCAGGTGAGGAATTGCGTCACCGCCAGCCGCCGCATCGCCTGCGGCATGGCCGCGATGTCGTCCAGAATGGTCAGGACGCCCCGGCCATCCTTGTCGCGCGTGGTGAAACGCGAGCGCAGGAACCGCAGGACGCCAAAGGCGCCGATCACCCCGGCCAACAGGTAAGCCTCCCGCCGCAGCGGCGCCAGTGCGGCCGTCACCGCGATGGCCAGCGCAATGCCGATCGCGGCCAGTCCGGCGCTTGCGCCGGCGACGGGGGACGGCGTATCCGATGTCGACGGCGCGGACGGCGGCATCGCCCTCTCGCGCGTTCGCAGCAGCGCCCAGCCCACGGTGAGGGTAACCGCTAGCGCGCTTACCTCGAAGGCCAGTTCCACGGAGCGGGGCAGGCCGCGATCCTCCACGGTTCCGGAAATCCCGAACAGGTTCACCAGAACCCAGGGCAGCGTGGACGCGAAAACGGCACCGGCGCCGATGAAGAGCACTTGCATCGAAAAGCCCAGCGCGCGTTCCTCTGCCGTCAACTGGTCCGCCGCCAGCGCGCGCAAGGGGTGCATCAGCAGGTTGACCGAGGCGGTCAGCATCCAGAGCCCGGCAATGGCGATGGCAAGGCTGGCGGCATGGCCCATGACCCACATGGAGATGACCGTCAGCAGGCATCCCGCCACCATGAAGGGCTTGCGCCGCCCCCAGCGGTTCCCCCAATCGCTGCCGCCCAGTCGATCGCTGAAATGACCCACCAGCGGTTGCACCAGCAGGCCGGTGATCGGCGCTGCGATCCACAGCAGCGGCAGGTCCGAAAGGTCTGCGCCCAGGCTCTGGAAAATGCGGCTGGTGTTAACATTTTGCAGACCCCAGACCACCTGAACGCCGAAAAGGCCGACGCTCATGTCCAGAATTTTGGCCTTTTCCCCTCTGTCGGCGTCCGGTTTTGCCGGTACAGGCGCACGATCAGGATCGGTCATCTTGCAATCCTCCCCATCTCATGCGCTACAGGATGTCGACACGATTTGGTATGGGCGAGGCGGAATGACACTTGGGAATGCCCGGAAAACGACACTGGAGGATCTTGCGCGATTGGCCGGCGTGTCGGTGTCGACCGTGTCGCGCGCGCTCAATGACCAACCCCTGATCAGTTCGCGTACCAAGCAGCGCATCTGGGCGCTGGCGCACGAGCACGACTATCCGTTCCGCATGTCGATGCCGGCGGCGCCGATCGGATCGGAAGGCAGCATCGTCGTCGTCACGCCCCATGCCCACGGCCGTCCGCTGCCGCTTTCCCATCCTTTCTTCCTCGAACTGCTGGCCAGCATCGGCGAGGCGGCGAGAGCGCGTGGATGCGATTTCACCGTTAGCCACGTTTCGCCGGGCAGTTACGAGGATCTGGTGATCGCCAGCACGACCAGCCGGGCGACCGGGGCGATCTTTCTGGGGCAGGGCGAATTGCATGAGGCGTTCAACCGCCTGGCGGACAGCAACCATCCCTTCGTGGTGTGGGGGGCGGAGCTTCCGGGCCAGCGCTATCGCTCGATCGGATCGGACAACCTGTTCGGCGGCCGCCGCGCGACCAGCCATCTGCTACGCCTGGGGCGGCAGCGGATCGCTTTCGTGGGCGGCACCGATCCCGAGGCGGAGCAGCGCCGGCGCGGCTATGTCCAGGCGCTGGAGGAAGCGGGGGTGGATGTCGATCCCCGCCTGATGGTGACGGTGGAGTTCGAACTGGACCACGCCGATGCTGCAGTAAGTCACATGATCGAGGATGGCATCGTGTTCGATGGCATCGTCGCCTCCAGCGACCTGCTGGCGCTGGGCGCGATCCAGGCACTGAAGCGCGCGGGACTGGAAACGCCGCGTGATGTGGCGGTGGTCGGCTATGACGACATGCTGCTCAGCCGGCTCAGTACGCCCAAGCTGACGACCATTCGGCAGGACACCCAGCTTGCAGGGCGGCGGCTGGTATCCAGCGTGTTCGATTCGCGCCCGCGCATGGCGGTGGACCGCTTGCCGACCGAGCTTGTCATCCGCGAATCGTGCGGGGGCTGAGGGGCCTCAACCCCACCCCCGCACTGGACTTTACGCCTTCACGCTGCCGAACTGGCCGGCTATTTCCCTGACTGCCGCGGCAATGTCCTTGCGGCGATAGCCGAGCAGGGCGGTTTCAGCGGCATCGGGTTCATAGCGGATCCAGTTGCCCCGGCCTTGCGGAATGGCCACGTCGGGAAGCAGCGGCAGTTCCGCATCGCGCTCCTCGACCCGCGTCGCCTTGCCGGCGGCGTCGAAGAAGAGCTGGAAATAGTCCCGGAAGGACAGGTTTTCGTCGCCCACCAGATAGGCCTTGCCCGGCTCGCCACGCAGCAGTGCGCCTTCCAGCGCTTCGGACAGCGAGCGGTAGGACATGAAATTGGTGCCGCCGGGCGGGGCGTAGGCTTCGATCGGGATCAGCCCCTCCGCCCACTGCACGTAAGGTTCGAAGATGGCGCTGGGCAAGCCGGGAACGGTACCCACCATGAAGGGTGCGTTAACACTGGTCACGTCGAACCCGGGCCGCCCCTCGGCCCGTGCCCCTTCGCAGGCGGCAAGGCGCGAACGGATATAGGCGTTGCCTTCCAGCAAGTGCGGGGCAGCCTGCGGATAGAAGCTGCCGAGTTGCACCGCGCGGCCCACACCGGCCTTGGCGCAGGCGGCGAAGACTGCGGGAATGGCTTCGTGATTGGCGCGGATCAGGAACTTCTCGAAATCCTCGCCCTGCGGCACGTGGCGCGGATCGTTGCCAGCGGCGAATATCACCCAGTCGAAGCCTTCAAGCCGGTCGGGGGTGAAATCGCCGGCAACGTAATCGCCCTGCAGGAATGGCATGGCGGCCATCGGCGTTGCGGCATGGGGGGCGCTGCGGCCGGCGACGGTTACGTCGTGTCCCTGCGCAGCCATGTGGATCGCGGCATGGCCGCCCAGCGCGCCCGTGCCGCCGATTACCAGCAGTTTCATCGTTGCATCTCCTCCATCTGGCCCACGGGGGTTGCGGGCCGTGTTTCGGTCCAGTCGAGGACCAGTTTTCGCCGGGTGAAGCGCCATTCGCGCGCCGCCCCGGCCTGTTCTCTTTGCCATTCGTCCTGGTAGCGGATCGCCCAGACCAGCACTGCGTCCCGATCGGGCAGCAGGTGTTCGGCGGTGCAGTAAGTCTCGCCAAAGGCGTGGTTACCCTCGATGCTGACCCGTTGCTGGTGGACGCAATGCCGCGTTGCCCGGAACATCTGGTCCAGCCCGTCGAGTGAGGACAGGCATTCTTCCCGACCCGTGGTGGTAAAGCCCGGGCCTTCGATCACGCAGTCCTGTGCCAGCACGTTCCGCCACATCGCCTTGTCCCGCCGGTCCGCGCCGATGGCGTAAGTTTCTGCGGTCTGCCGCAGCGCCAGCCGATCCAGCATGTCCCGGAGCGGGCCTTCCGTGGCGTGCCCGTCAGCCACCGAGGGAGACGCCATTGCCGCTGATCATCGGGGTTACGGTCCACTGGCCATCCGGCGTGCGCATCCAGCCTGCCGCCGCCAGGGCGCCACCGTCTACATGGACGGTGGTGCCGGTGACCCAGGCGGCCAGCGGACTGGCCAGATAGAGCGCGGCCCCGGCGCTGTCCGCCGCGTGGCCGAACCGGCCGAGCGGTATCCATTTATCCATGTGTGCCCGGTTTTCCGGCGGGATCATGTAATCCAGCGGCACTTGCGGCGTATCGGTGGTTTCGGGCGCGACCGCGTTGATGCGGATGCCTGCCGGGGCCAGTTCCAGTGCCAGGCTTTGCGTCAGCCCGGTGACGGCCGCCTTGGCCGCGCCATAGACGGCGCAGTTGGGAATGCCGCGAAACGCCTCGATCGAGGTGATGTTGACGATGCTGGATCCGGGCGCTGCCGCCCGCAGCAGCGGCAGCATGGCGCGGGTGACCCGCATCACCTGGCCGAAATTGATCTCCACGATGGCATCGATTTCCTCGTCGTCCAAAGCGTCGAAGGGCTTTGCGTGGAGGAAGTGGCCCACATTGTTGACAAGCACGTCCAGCGCGCCGGTCCATTCGCCGATCCGTTCCGCCAGTTTGCGGATATCGGCGCGGTCGGTCACGTCGCATGGGACGACCAGCGCTTCGGGGAAGCGGGCGGCGAAGCCGGCGCATCGCTCCTCGTCCGCTTCCGCAATGGCGATCTGGGCGCCGGCGGCGGCGAAGCTTTCCGCGCAGGCAAGCCCTATGCCCGAGCCGCCGCCGGTGATCAGCACGTTCCTGCCGGCAAAATCGATTGCCATTCTGTCCTCTCCTCGCTGCCGGGACGACCCGGCTTTTATCGTTCGCAGGTATCCGGCTCGCATGGCCGCTCCTGATTTATATCCTCGAAGTCAGCATTGATATGCGGTAACGTCAACGCAAAATGTGACATTATTAGTTTTCGTATTATGATATGCGTAATATTCACTCGGAAAATCGAACGGAACGGTGGGGGGATTCGATGGGGACGTTGAAAGGACGCGCGGCGTTGGTCACCGGGGCGGCGGACGGGATCGGCCGAGGGGCGGCGCGAAGGCTTGCGGCGGAAGGCGCGGCCGTGCTGGTGGTCGATTTCGATGGAGAGCGCGGACCGGGCGTGGCCGAGGAACTGCGCAAACTCGGCAGCGAGGCCGCGTTCGTGGCCTGCGACGTAACCAGCCGCGATCAGGTCCTGGCCGCCGTGGGCGAGTGCGTCGATCGCTTCGGGTCGATCGATATCCTCGTGAACAATGCCTATCGCGGTCGCGGCCATGCCCGGATCGAGGCCAAGACGGACGATGTCTTCGCCGGCACCATGGACATGTGCCTCTATGCGGCGAAATGGGCGATGGAGGCGGCTCTACCGCATATGCGCGCAAGGCATTGGGGAAGGGTGGTGAACATGGCCTCCCTCAATGGGGTCAACGCCCACATAGGCACCGCGGACTACAACGTGGGCAAGGAAGCGCTGCGCGCCTATTCGCGGACGGCCGCGCGCGAATGGGCGCCTTATGGCATCTGCGTCAACGTGGTCTGCCCAGCGGCACGCTCTGCCGCGCTACGCCAGTTCGAGCAGCTTCAGCCCCACGCCGCCGCTGCGGCCGCAGCCGCCAATCCGATGGGCCGCCTTGGCGATCCGGAGACGGATATTGGCGGTGTCGTTGCATTTCTGGCCAGTGAGGATGCCCGTTACCTGACGGGCAACACCCTGTTCGTCGACGGCGGCGGACACATCAACGGCGTGCCCTGGGCGCCCGATCTGGGGCCCGAGGCCTGAGGCCGCAAAACGATCACAAGTCGGTGGTCAGATAGGCCAGGCACATCCGGCCCAGTTCTATCTTCAGTTCCTTCCAGTCCTGCGGGTGTACCGATTCGCCGGTCGAACCGAGGCTCAACTGGCGGGCCAGCGTGGCGAAGATGATCTGGTAGGCGGCGTTCGCCTTGCGATCCTGATCCGATCCGCCAAACTGGTTGCGATATTCCAGCATCGCCCCGATGCCCAGGGCGGCGGCGCGGTTGGCGCTTTCGCGGCCGGGTTCCGCCACCAGTGGGTCGAAGGCGGCGCGGGCCATGCTCTGGCGCAGCAGCGGCGCCTCTTCACGCAGCAGTTCGGCGTAGTTTTCGACGAAGGCGGGAACCACGGTGGCCAGTGAATCGGATTCGCTGCGTACGCGGACCATCATCTCATTCTCGCGCTCTTCCATGCGCTTGAGGTGATTGCCGATCACGGCGCGGACAAGGTTCTCCTTGCTTTCGAACCGCAGGTAGATGGAGCCGATCGAGACGTTGCCGGTCTGGCTCACCTCCTGAAGCGTGAACTCCTCGCTCCCCCGTTCCAGCATCAGCTTTTCGGCCGCCGTGACCATGCGTTCGAGCGAGGCCTTGCTGCGCCCCTGCTGCGGGGTGCGGCTGACGGTATCGACGGCCAGCTCTTTTTTGGCGGCCTTGGGTTTTGAGCGTGTTGACATGGAAGCAACAAACAGCCTATCGAAATACGAACGTCAATTCTAATTCAGTCTTATTCACATCGACCGGCACGCCATCGCGGCGGCGGCAATGCCCCAAGGGAGGGGAAGATGCGCTTTTCCGTATTTCTGAACGCCCGTTCGCTTGGTCCCGAACAGGACCGCAAGCTGATGAAGGATCTTGAAGGGCACGCGAAACTGGCGGCCGATCTCGATTACGATGCGATCTTCCTGCCGGACCACCACTTCAACGGCTACATGCCGGTTGCCAGCGACAGCTTCATCTTCGCCGCCTACCTCGCCGCGCAGATGCCGAAGATGCATTTCGGCTTCTCGGTCGTTTCCGTGCCGTTGCATCACCCGGTACGCTTTGCCGAACGGATCAACATCCTGGACCAGTTGACCGACGGCAAGCTGCTGGTCGGCGTCGGTTCGGGCACCACGCCGGAAGAGATGATCGGCTTCGCGGTGGACTATCGCGATGCCGGCCGCCTGGCCGAAAACAACCTGGCGATTGCCGAACAGCTCTGGGCCAAGGGCATGGAAGATCCGGCGGTGGTGATCGACAACGGGCCGTACAAGGGCCGCGTGCTTCAGCGCATCACCCCGTCGCCCTTTACGCCGGGCCATGCGCGCCTGATGCCGGTGGCGATGAAGGAGGCCAGCTCGCGCCGCGCGGCGGAGAATGGCTGGCCGGCGTTCATCCCTGCCTTCACCCCGCCCAAGATCGGCGGAACCGAGCCCTTCGTCCACGTGAAGAAGTGGTTCGACATCTACAAGGGCTTCCTGCTGGAAGCCGGCCATGACGATGCGGTGGTCAAGTCCGCGCTCGACTGGACGACGCACACCTATCAGGTCGTCCATGTGGCCGAGAGCGATGATCAGGCGCGCGAGGAACTGGAAGTGATCCTGCGCAGCTATCAGGAAGCGATCGAGCGCGAGGCGGAGTTCAACGCCCGCGCCGAAAGCGACGATGCCAACAAGAAGACGGACAAGACGCCCGACGCGCTGACCGACGACTGGATCGGCACCTGGTGTCTCTACGGCTCGCCCGAAACGGTGGTGGAGCATCTGACGCCTTATGCCGAACTGGGTATCGGCAACGTCCTTTGCGGCACCACCACCGGCCCGCTGACCGAGCAGCGCCTTGCCTATGGCGACCAGACGCTGCGCCTGATGGCGGAAAAGGTGATGCCGGCGTTCAAGGCAGCCGTTCCGGCCTGAGGGTTGGTTTGAAAATCCGCTGAAGGCGGATTTTGCGGCACCGGCCCGCTCCCCCACCCAACCACCCACGAGAATATCCTGTTGGATGGTTGGTTGGAGGAGCGAGCCGGTACCGCCCCGAGAATGCCCGTTCGGGCATTCTCGGTAGATCGACATGACGGTGTGGCCCACAAGAAGGCCGCGCCAGTGAGGAGAATGCGATGACCGTGATTTCGTCCACCCCGCGGCGGATCGTGGGGCTTGGTGGTACGTTCCGCCAGTCTTCTTCCAGCGAGCGGATCGTGCGCGCCGTGCTGGCCGAATGCGCGGCTCTCGGCGCCGATACCGTGATGTTCGATGGCCCTGAGCTGGCCGCGCTGCCGCACTTCAATCCGGAGAACCCGGCCCGTACGCCCGAAGAGCAGACGCTGGTGGAGGCCGTGCGCGGTGCGGATGGCATCGTGATCGGCAGCCCCGGCTATCACGGCGGTTATTCCGGCCTGGTCAAGAACGCCATCGACTTGCTGGAAGACTTGCGCGGCGATGCGCGCGTCTATTTCGACGGGCGCCCGGTCGGCCTCGTCGTCACCGCAGCAGGCTGGCAGGCCTGCGGCACCACGCTTTCGGCCATGCGCGACGTGGTCCACGCCATGCGTGGCTGGCCGACGCCGGTGGGTGTGGCGGTCAACTCCGTCGAGCAGAAGCCTTTCGCCGCGGACGGTAGCCTCACCGACCAGGGCATTGCCCGCGCCGTACGCGCGCAGGCCGAGCAGATCATGGGTTTCCGCATGGAGGCATCGGCATGAGCGATCTCACCTTGGCGCAATCCTGTGCGCTCACGGCCGGTGGCGCGATGTGGTCTACGCTCGCCGTGCCCGAAGCCGGCATACCGTCCTTCACCATGTCCGACGGCCCGCTCGGCATCGCCAGCGGCAAAGTGGACGAGCGGGATATCGCCTTGCTCAGCCCGTGTTCGACGCTGCTGGGTGCGACCTGGGATCGCGATCTCACCCGGCGCGTTGGTGCGCTGGTCGGCAGCGAGGCCGTCTCGCGCGGGGTGGATGCGGTGCTGGCGCCCAACCTGAACCTCGCGCGCAGTCCGCTGGCGGGCCGTGCCTTCGAATATTTCTCCGAGGACCCGGTGCTGACCGGCGTGCTCGGCGCCGAATGGGTCAAGGGCCTGCAATCGACCGGTACCGGTTCCGTCGCCAAGCACATGGTCTGCAACGACAGTGAGACTGCGCGCGACGAGGTCGACGTGCAGGTGGACGAGCGGACCTTGCGTGAGGTTTACCTGCTGCCGTTCGAATATGCTGCGAAGGCCGGCTGCGTGGGGCTGATGGCGGCCTACAACAAGGTGAACGGATCGTGGTGCTCCGAACAGGCGCATGTCCTGACCAGCGTGGTCAAGCAGGACTGGGGCTTTGCGGGCCTGATCATGAGCGACTGGTTCGGCACCCATTCCAGCGAGGGCACGATCAACGCCGGCCTCGATCTGGAAATGCCGGGGCCGGCGCGGTTCATGGGGAACAAGCTGGAGGCGGCAGTGGCTGTGGGGGCGGTCGATCCGGCGCGCATTGAGGACGCGGCTTCGCGCGTGGCTTCCGTCGCGCGCCGGATCACTGCCGGCAAGACCCCGCCGATGCCGGCAGCCGAGGCGGAGGCGCTCTTGATCGAGGCGGCGGCCGCCGGTTTCACGCTGCTGCGCAACGACGGTGATATGCTGCCGCTCGTGCCGGGATCAGTGAAGACTTTGGCGGTGATCGGCCCCAATGCCTGGGCGCCATGCTTCCAGGGTGGCACCTTCGCCAAGATATCGATCTCGCCCGATGCGCCGACGCCGGTCGAAGCGCTGCGCGAGACTTATGGCGCCTCGTGCGAGATCCTGTTCGAGCCCGGCGTCGATCCGCAGCCGCGCCTGCCGAACATGGCCGTGTCGCCCGCGATGGATATCGGCGACGGCTGCACGCGCGGCATGACGCTGGAATATTATGGCGCACCTAACTGTGCGGGCGAAGTGCTCACCCGCGAGACGCGCGACACCAATTCGTTGGTCTGGTTCGTGGGGGTCCATGATCAGGCGCGCTTTACGGAGCCGGGCTCGGTACGCGCCAGCGGTCACTACACGGCGACGCGCGGCGGCGAACACAGGCTGCACCTCGGCTCGACCGGCGCGGCGCGCATCCTTGTCGATGGGGCGGAAGTGTTGCGCGCGGGCGGAGAGATCCCGGCAGGCGATGTGATGGGCGTGCTGAAGCGCGGCGATTCCGATGTGGTTAGCTTCGATCTCGCCGAAGGGCAGGAGGTTTTGATCACGGTCGAATTCTCGTGGACCGGCGGGCGCGTGCAAGGCCTGTGGTATGGCCTTCGCGGCCCCGGCAGCGCCGAAGAGATGCTGCAGGCCGCGGTCAATGTTGCCCGTGCGGCGGACGCGGTGTTCCTGATCGTGGGCGAGACTTCGGATTCCAGCGTGGAGAGCAAGGACCGGCCCGATACCCTGTTGCCCGCCGAACAGCTGCGCCTGATCGATGCGGTGACGGCGGCCAATCCGCGCACGGCCGTGATCGTCAATGTCGGCCATGCGTTCGACAGCGCGTGGGAGGATAAGGCAGCGGCGCTGCTCTCGGTCTGGTATCCGGGAGAGGGTTTCGCCCGCGCTTTGGCCGATGTGCTTTCGGGCACGCGCGAGCCGGGTGGGCGCATGCCGGTGACGATCGCCACAAGCGAGGCGGACTATCCTGCCTTTGCGCTCCAGCCCGCCGCCGATGGTTCGCTGGCCTATTCCGAAGGCACGCTGTTGGGCTATCGCGGGCTTGCCGCCAAGGGCACGGCCGCGCGCCATCCGTTCGGATCGGGTATGGGTTATGCGCGTTTCGAATGGACCGATGCAGCGGTCGAGGAGGACGCGCTGCGAGTGACCGTGCGCAATCTGTCGAACCGCGCGGGCAGCGATGTCGTGCAGGTCTACCGCGATCGCCCCGAATGTGCGCTGGTAGGTTTTACCCGTATTCAGCTGGACGCCGGGGAGAGCCGCCGGGTCACTGTTCCGCTGGAACCACGTGCATTGCAGCGCTGGGGCGAGCATGGCTGGGAGCCGCTAGCCGATCGCCTGACCCTGCGACTTGCCCGGCATTGCGAGGACGCCGGCCTGACCGTCGAGATGGAGATCGCCGCGCTCGTCTAGGCGGCGCAAGGAAAGGCAACGAATATCCCGCCGGGCGCGATCCTGGCGGGATTTTTTATTGCCCTATGCGGTTCGGACAGTCGGGCAGCGTCCATGATGCGAAACGGTGCGGCCTCATCGCCTTGGCGAGAGGCGATTTCGGCGGATTATCGACGATGGCGGCTTCAGACAGGGCGCGGGATCGCGACAAATCTCCGACGTCCGGCCCCGTGCCAGCAAAAGGGGCGGCATCGCCTTTTGTCGAGCTAGTGAAATACGTCCTGCAGGGCCCCGACTGTCCCTATGGCCGTCGGGATTGCGGCAATCCGTCCTGGTGCGACCAATGCCATGAAGACCGCATCCTCTAACGGATACCGGTCGCCGGTCAGCGGCGCTTCTTGGGGATGGTCGCGGTGAAATCCGGATCCTTGTTGGCCACCCAGTCGACGAACTTGCGCACCGCGGGATCCGCCAACAGGCCCTCAACATCCATGCCGTGGCGCTGCAGTTCCGAATTGGTGAAATTGGCGATCAACGTCTGCTGGCAGATCGGGTGCATCGGCACCACATCGCGCCCGCCCCGGCTCTTGGGAACGGGGTGGTGCCAGACGATCGTCTCACCCGTGGGGCGGCTGCAGAGCCAGCACGGCACGGGCGGCGGCGGAGCTTCGTCCTCCTCGCTGCCGAAGTCGTCATAGGGTCCATGTTTGCGATGCTTGCGGGCCATGGCCATGCCTATAGCGGGTGCGGCAGACATTGCCACACCCGCTTCACCTTCGATCGCTGATGCGCCGGAAATGTCCCGTGCGAGCGATGGTTAAACCGCCAGCGGTGCCTTGCTCCGCGTGATGCCCATGCTCAGCGCGCCGATGGCGACCGCCAGCGAAACCACGCCCGCCGTGACGAAGGCGCCCTGCATGGACCCGGTCGCGCCGCTGGCCTGATGGACGAGGACGGGCGAGATGAACTGGCCGAAGAAGAACGATCCCGTCCAGATGCCCATGCCCCGGCCGCGATGCTCGAACGGGAACTTGGTCTGCGCCCAGGCGATCAGCGACGGCACCGCCATGCCCGCGCCGGTCTGCTGAATGGCAAGGCCGACGATCATCTCGCCCGGATTGCGTGCCAGCCCGATCACCGCAAGGCCGGTGCCCAGGATCGCGAGGAACGCACCCAGTTGCACGCCGTTGGAGCGGCCCGAAAGGATGCGGAACAGCAGCGCGCCCAGGATGACGAACAGGCTGGGCAGGAAGCTCATCTTGGCGACGGCGGCGGGATCGGTCACGCCTACTTCGCCAAAGGCGATGCTGCCGTTGACGATGAAGACGTAGTACTGCGCGGCCGAGAACAGCGTCAGCGCGGCAACGCCCAGTGCGGCGCCCAGTGGGAAGCGCGGCTTTTCCGTTACGGTCGCCGTTGGCACATCATCATGCGCGGCGCGGCCCTTCGGTTCGTAGAGGAACGCCAGCATCGCGAAATAGATCGGGAAAGCGACAAGGTAGACCAGGAACCCGCCGTTCCACTTCATCGAGGCGACAAGGCCTGACAGCAGGATCACGCCAGAGGCAAGAAACGGGCCCACGACGCCTTGCAGGAACAGCCAGTTGCGGCGGCTTTCGTTGTCCCAGTAGTCGCCGATCAGGGTGTTGACGATGGTCAGGATGCCCGCCTCGCAAATGCCCAGCGCCAGTCGGCTGGCGAAGATCTGATTCAGGTCGTCCAGGAAGAAGGGCAGGGTGCCGAACATTCCGTAGAAGAACGTGCAGATCAGCAGCAGCCGGCGGCGGCCGAACTTGTCCACGAACCAGCCCGCGAACGGGGCGAGGATCGCGATGGTAAGGCCCGGCGCGGTGACCATCAGTGGCACCTTGGCGGCGGCATTCGGATCCGTCTGGAAATGCGCGATCATCGATGCGACGATCGGGAACATCGATACGATCGCGAAGATCGGTAGGAAGGCCGCGATGACGATCGTCATGCCCTGCGGCTTCATGGTGAGCTTGCTGAAGAATCGGGAAACCGGGTTCATGCCTCTCCGCCCGCGCCGCTGACCGGCGCTATATTAGAATTACTATTCCTGTTTCCTATCGACGATTTTGATCGCGGTCAATGCAATCGAAGGCCTTGACCGAACGGCTCATCTAAAATTAGAACCATCATTATAAATTGTGCGAGAGGAAGCATGGCGAAAGTGCGCCCGAAGATGGGCATTGATGGGGCGTTCGGCGCCCGGCTGATGGAAATCGGCGCATGAACCGCGCGCAAACGGGCTGGAATCGTCGGGAGTTCACGGCCGGCGCAGCGCTGCTGGCGCTGGCCTTGGGCATTCCGGTAGCCGGGGTGAAGCTGACCGATCTCGACGCGGCGGACCTGCCGAGCGACCGGCAGGGCAGGCTGATCGCGGAGGTTTCCGATCTTGTGATCCCGCGCACCGAAACGCCGGGCGCGATGGATGTGGATGTGGGCGATTTCGTCGTTCTCGCGCTTGCCCACGGGCTTTCCGGTACGCGCGCGACCATGGCTTCGGATATGGTGACGGCCGCCATTGCCCCCTTCCGCCGCCGCGATGGGTCGCTGCGCTATCTGCCGTGGTTGGAACATACGCTCGACCGAGCGGCGGGCGGCGACTTCCTGCGGCACGATCGTGCCGAACGCACGCGCCTGCTGGCCGCACTCGACGCAGAGGCTTTCGCGCAAGGCGCGCCGCCATCGCCGTGGACGACGCTGAAGGGCCTGATCCTCACCGGCTACTACACCAGCGAAGCGGGCGGATCGCAGGAGCTTCGCTACGAACTGGTCCCCGGCAAGTGGGAGTGGGACATTCCCATCCACCCTGGCGATCGCGCATTTTCCAGCGACTGGACCGCAGTGGATTTCGGCTGACAATGACCAACAATACGCAATTTGACGCTATCGTCGTCGGCTCCGGCATCACCGGCGGATGGGCGGCCAAGGAACTGACCGAGGCCGGCCTGACCGTCCTGATGGTGGAGCGCGGCCGCAATATCGAGCATCAGACGGGCTACGACACCGAACTCAAGGCCCCGTGGGAAATGGAGTTTCGCGGGCAGGGCGATGCCGAGCTTTATGCGCGGGAATACCCGGTGCAGATGCTCAACCGGCACTTCAATGAGTTCACCGAAGGCCACTTCGTCAACGACGCCGATCAGCCTTACCAGAAAGCGCCGGGCAAGGATTTCGACTGGTTCCGTTCCTACCAGTTGGGCGGCCGCTCGCTGACCTGGGGGCGGCAGTGCTATCGCTGGTCGGACTACGATTTCGGCGCCAACAAGCGCGATGGTTTCGGCACCGACTGGCCGATCCGCTACGCCGACATTGCCCCGTGGTACGACAAGGTGGAGGAATTCGTCGGCGTTTCCGGCGCTGCGGAAGGGTTGCCGCAGCTTCCCGACGGCCGCTTCCTGCCGCCGATGGAACTGAACTGCGTCGAATCCGCCATGCGGGAGCGGATTCGGGCCAAATACCCCGACCGGGTGATGACCATCGGTCGCACCGCCAACCTGACGGAAGCGCGGCCGGAACAGGGCCGCGCGCACTGTCAGTACCGCAGCATCTGCGCACGCGGATGTTCCTATGGCGCCTATTTCTCCACGCAATCGGCCACGCTGCCGGCAGCGAAGAAGACCGGCCGGCTCACCGTTGTTACCGATGCGCAGGTTCACAAGGTGGACTATGACGCGAAGACCGGCCGCGTTACCGGCGTGCGCTGGATCGATACCAAGACGGGCGAGCACAAGGTGGCCCATGCCCGCGTCGTATTTCTGAACGCGGGCGCGTTCAACTCGGTCCATCTGATGCTGAATTCCGCCAGCGAGGCGATGCCGCATGGCCTTGCCAACTCCAGCGGCGTGCTGGGCACGCATATCATGGACCATGCAAACACGATGGCGGCGATGGCGGTGGTGCCCGGTTTCGAGGGACGAACCACTTTCGGCAACCGCCCCACCGGCATCGTCATCCCGCGCTTCCGCAATCTGGACACGCTGGACGGCGATGGCTTCACGCGCGGCTATTCGTTCCAAGGCGGCGCGCTGCAAGGCACCTGGACGCGCGGCAAGCGGATGGGCGGCATCGGCAAGGACTACAAGGAGCAGCTGCACCAGATCGGCCCCTGGACGATGGTGCTGGTGGTCTTCGCGGATTCGATGCCGCGCGCCAGCAATCGCCTGACGCTGAGCAATCGTACCGACCCACGCGGTGTGCGCCAGCTGGAGATCGCCTTCGAGCACGGCAAGGAGGAAATGGCCGCGCTTGCGGACGCGCATCGTGAGGCGACCAGGATGCTTACCGATGCGGGCGGCCATGTCATCATGGGCTTTGACCGGCCCGGCCACGGCGGCACGTCGATCCACGAGATGGGCGGCGCGCGGATGGGCTGGGATCCCAAGACCTCCGTGCTCAGCCGCCTGAGCCAGGCGCACGATATTCCGAACCTGTTCGTCACCGATGGCGCGCAGATGAGTTCTTCGGCCTGCCAGAATCCTTCACTCACGTACATGGCGCTGACTGCGCGGGCCTGCGCGACGGCGGTTTCGATGCTGAAGGAAGGCGTGATTTGACCGCACTTGCGTCGCGGGCGCTTCCCGTGGACCTGACCGAGCGGCAGAAGTCGCTCGCCTATCTGACATTGATGGTGGCCCTGGTCCTGGAGATCGTGGACGTCACCATCGTCAACACGGCCCTGCCGGTGATCGAGCGCGATTTCGGCGCGGCGGCAGCGCAGGCGCAATGGGTGGCGGCAGCCTATTCGCTGGCCTTCGCCCTGCTGCTGATGCTGGGCGGACGATTGGGCGATGCTTTCGGCTACAACCGCCTGTTTATCGGCGGCGTCGCAGGCTTCACGTTCGCCTCGCTGCTTTGCGGAATGTCGGGCAGCCCGGACCAGTTGATCGCCGCGCGCGTACTGCAGGGAGCCGCCGGGGCGATGATGGCGCCGCAAGTGATGGCGCTGATCCAGGTGCTGTTCGAACCGCTTGAGCGCGTGGCGAAACTAGCGTGGGTGGGCGTAATCGGCGGGCTGTCGGCCATTTGCGGGCCGATCATCGGTGGCGTGCTGATCCATGCCAACCTGTTCGATCTTGGCTGGCGCAGCGTGTTCCTGATCAATGTGCCGGTCGGCATCGCGGCGGTGATCGTGGCGTCGAGGCTGCTGCCGGCGGCGCGTTCACCTGTCGCGCGCGGGATCGACGGGGGCGGCACCACGCTATTCGCCGCATCGATGGCGGCGCTGCTCTATCCGTTGGTGCGCGGGCACGATCTGGGTTGGCGGCCGTGGCACATGGCCCTGCTGGTTGCCGCGCCGATCCTGCTGGCGATTGTATGGCGACGCACCCTTCGGCGGCAGCGGAGCGGCGAGGCAACGCTGTTCGCACCGGAACTGTTCGGCCAGCGGCAATTCTCGTTCGGCCTTGCGATCGCGCTCGCGTTTGGTGCGGCGACGGGCGGTTTCCTGTTCGTCTTCGCGTTCGGAGCGCAGAAGCTGCTGGGCTTTTCGCCGCTGGAAACCGGCCTGCTGCATATCCCGTTCAGCGCCGGCGTCATGCTGGGCATTGCCTTTCTCGGCCGCAAGCTGGTGACCAGCCATGGCAAGTGGGTGCTTGTTGGCGGCATTGCGCTGATGGCCTTGTTCGCGGGCGGCACGCTGCTTTGGATCGAGAGTGGTATTGCGTTCTGGTGGGCATTGCCATGCCTTGCACTGGCGGGGACGGGCATGGGCATGACCAGCGGCCCGTTGACGCCGGTGATCCTGGCGCGGGTGGACCGCAGCCATGCCGGCGTTGCGAGCGGTCTGATCAAGACGGTGCAGGAACTGGGCATGGCGCTGGGCATCGCTGTGGTGGGCACGGCTTTTTTCGCGAGTGCGCCGGCTGGCGAAGTGGGCGCGATCCTTCCGGCCATCGCCGCGATCGAGGGGTTGATGCTGCTCTGCCTCGCGCTCGCGCTCCAGTTGCCCGCGCCGTTGTTTCCCGAGCATGATGGTTGACTGGAATTTTGATTCTATTTAGAACTGGAGTCGAGCCTGGTAGCGGAGTTTCTCCGCTTGGGAAGTCGGCGCCGCCATATCTGGCCGCGCCTTCATGCTGCGGGCCGCTTTGTCCTTCGGGACGACCCTTTCGGGGGCGGCGGCGCAGCATGTAGAGACATCGTTCCGCCTCTTCCGAAAACCATTGGGAGAAGCCGATGTCCGATTACGTTCGCAACCTCTGGTATCTCGCGGCCTGGGATCATGAAGTCTCGCCAGGGGGCATGATGTCTCGCCGTCTGCTGGACGAAACGTGGCTGATCGCCAGCCTTTCAGACGGAACATATGCGATGCTGGCGGATCGTTGCCCGCATCGCTTCGTGCCGCTGAGCAAGGGGCAATTGCAAGACGATGTGATCCACTGCCCCTATCACGGCCTCGGCTTCGATCGCACGGGGGCGTGCGTCCATAACCCTTTCCCGGCGCCCCCGCCCGCCCATGCCCGCGCGCGAACGATGCCGGTGGTCCATCGCCATAGGGGCCTCTGGTTCTGGCCCGGCGATCCCGAACAGGCGGACCCTGCCCTGATCCCCGATTTCGCCTTCGTCGATCGCGGGGGAATGCAGCGCAGTCGCCTGGTGATCCAGGGGAACTACGAGTTGATGACGGACAACCTGATGGACCTGACCCACGCGGAATTCCTCCACATCGCGAGCTTCGGGGTGAACGGTTCGATCTTTTCCGGACGACAATCGGTCCTCACCGAGGAGAGCGGTGCGATCTGGAACAACTGGGACATGGAGGCCGTCACCCCGCCGATGTGGGCCGAACCGATGCTGGGGGATGCCGAACTCGTGGACCAGTGGCTACACATGCGCTGGCACGCGCCCGCGTCGATGGCGCTGACGGTCGGCCTTGCGAAAGCCGGCACAGGCAGAGCGGACATGGTGGTGCCGGTGATGACCAATCCGCACATCATCACGCCCGAGACGCGCACCAGTTGCCACTACTTTTACGACCACGAGGCAAGCCCCGAAGCAAAGGCGCTGGCGCGTCAGGTCTTCGTGGAGGAGGACGAGCCGATGATCGAGGCGGCGCAGGAGGCGCTGGGAGACGGGGACTTCTGGGCGGCGCGTCCGGCAATCCTGGAAACCGATGCCGGGGCGATCCGCGCGCGGCGACGGTTGATGCAGCTGCGCCGCGCCGAAGCGCAGGCAGCGGCCTGACAGCCGGCCACCGACATGCGGGAAGCCGGCGGCCCGCATGTCGGTGAATTATTGTGAACAAGGGACTTTCTCGATTCCGCCGGGCTTGGTAGTCCACGAGTTCGAACGTGCCGCCGAGAGCCAGAACATGAAGAATGCCGGGCAGATGCACCGTGCCGATCTGGAGGTTACCGTCCTGCGCGCGGGGCCGTTGCGGATCGATGGCCGGGTTGCCGGCGGTGCCGCCGACGACGGGCCGATGCTGGTGGGCATGGACGTCGCGGTATTCCTGAACCCGCCGCATACGGCCTTCACCGACCCGGAGATTGCCGGGCAGGCGCGCGTCTACGAGGACCGGATAGAGATCGACCTGGTTTTGCCGCAAAGCCGTGTCGCCACTCTTGCCGAGGCCCTTGGCGAAGGGGCGGCGCTTCAGTTCCAGACCCGCGCGATCACCGATACCCTGTTTCGGATCGAGGCTGTCGGCACGGTCTGAGGCGGTTTGGGCCGGGGCGTCATTACCGCGAAAGAGATGGTGCCTTTCTCTCAATAGCAGCCACGATGCGCCGCGCGGCGGTTATCCTGACCGGCAGGGATCAAACCGCCGACGGGATCGATGAAGTCACGCATCAACAAGCTGCTGAAGCCGCTGGGCTACGAGCTCGACCAATTGGACGAGCGTCCCTATTGGCCTCGTGCACGGGCGAAGCGGATCGACAGACCCTTCCTGTTCCTGCTCACCCCCGCCGGGTCGGGCTCAGCCGACATCGCCTGGTACATGAGCCGGCGCAGCGACATCGGAGGGTTGCACCACAGTTTCGAGGGGCAGCGTCTGGTCAAGGGGCTGATGGACAGCGACCGCTGGTGGCCTGAGAAATTCGTGGACTATGAAGCCGTTCTGGGCGCTTGGAGCAGGCGGATCGCCGAAGCCGATCCCGAAGGGCGTTATGCCTGGTGGTTGGAAAAGAGCCCCGCGAACATGGTTCGTCACAGGCAGCTTCTGGAATATTTCCCGAACCATCGCGTGGTCGTGAACAATCGCGGCCCGGTCGCCAATGTGGCGGCCCAGGTTCGTCGCTATCTGTTCAAGGAGTATCACGGCGCGCATCGGCCGCTCGTCGTGCGTCATCTGGCGCGGATCTGGCTGTGGCGCAGCCGGCTGCTGATGCAGGCGGTGCGCGATCATGGCTATCCCTGCCTGTCCTATGAGGCGTTCTGCAGGCGTCCGGCTGCCATCGCCGAAGCGTTCGGGCTTGAGCCGCTGCCGCTGGTCGGTGGCGACGACATGCCCCCTGGGGCCATCTCCTCCAGCGGGGCGCGAACCGGCCCCGACACCGCACGCCAGCTTACCGAGCATGAGCGTGAAATGGTGGTGGATGAGCTTTCCGGGGCTTCCGAAGTACTGCAATTCTTCGGCTATGACCTCGCGACGGAACTGGCGGCGGAAGACGGAGGGGAAATCGGGGAACCCCATCTGCGGGCCGTAGCGGCCGATGGCTCACGGAGTGGTGACGCAGGCGCCCCGTCCTGAGTTTTCTCGGAGTTCGTTACGAATTCGGCGCCTCTCAGGTCGTCGCGGTGCGGCTGTAGTAGTACTGATAATAGGCCATTTCCTCGCCCAGTACTGCGGCGGAGCGAGTATCGACCTGGGTCAGCACGACGCCGAAGATATGGGCTTCGGCGCGTTCCAGTTCGCGCAGCGCCGTCTTGATGACGCTGCGCGGCGTCGTGCGCCAGCGCACGACCATCAGGACCGCATCGGCCATGGCCGCGACGGCGCGGGCCTCTGCCACGGGGATGGCAGGGGCGATGTCCAATACGATCAGGTCGTAACGATGCTTGCAGCTTTCCAGCAGCGCTACCGTCGCGTCGGACTGGACGATATCGAAATTGCCGGCGCCTGAGGAGTTCAGCGGCAGGACATGCGCGCCGGAGGCCGGATCGGTAAGGATCACATCGTCCAGTCGGGCGTGGCCGGACAGGACCTCCACCAGCCCGGATCGGCCGGACAGCCCCAGTGCCAGCGTGGTGCCCAGCCGGCGGAAGTCGCAATCCACCAGCAGCGTCCGGCGTCCGGCCATGGCGGCCGAGCGTGCCAGTGCGATGGCGGTGCTGGTCTTGCCTTCGTCCGGGATCGAGGATGTGATACCGACGGTTTGCGCCAATTGGCCCTTCTGGCCGATGCGCAACGCCGTCCAGATCGCGCGGACCGATTCCGAAAATGGGGACTCCCGGTTCTTGACCAGAAAATCCGGTACGGAGAGCAGTTCGCCCTTGTGGAAGTCCGGCTCGTCCATCGTGCCGATATCCGGCAGGCTGCTGATTACCTTGAAGCCCGTGAATTCCTCCGCCTCTGTCCGGGTGCGGATGCCGCGTTCGCGCCATTCCAGCAGGAGCGCCAGCACCACCGCCGCGATCACGCCGGCGATCAGGCCACCCAACAGGTAGACGAGGATGTCTGGCGAGGTGGGTAGCGTTGGCGGTTGCGCGCGCGAGATGATGTCGGCCTTGCTCTTTTCGGTGCCGCGGGTCGCCAGTTCGACGCGATAACGGTCGAGGAAGGTCTGGTAGAGCTGGCGAGAGCTTTCGGCGACGCGTTCCAGTTCGGCCAGACGGACCGAGGCGTTGTTGCCGGCCATCAGGCGGCCCTGGGTTCCGCCCATCACGTTCTGGATCGCGCCTACGCGCTGGCTGGCGACGCGGATGTCCTGTGCGACGCCGGCGCTGGCGCGCGCAATCTCGCGATTGAGCGAGGCGCGCGTGGAGGCGAGTTCGGCCTCCGTTCGCATACGATCCGGATGGTTGGGCCCCAGCGTGGCGGACTGCTGCGCCAGCTTCTGCTCCAGCGTGGCGACCTTGCTGCGCAAATCGGCGATCACCGGGCTGGAATTGACGACAGAACCACTTGCGCCGGCATTGGCGCTGGCCCGGCCCTCTGCGGCGGCGAGATCGCCCTTGGCGGCAGCAAGTTCGGTATTCAGCGTGGAGAGTTCCTGCTGGCCGATCGTGTTGTCGTTACTGGAGCCGACCAGATTGGCGCTGGCCTTGTAGCCGGCCACATCCGCTTCGGCCCGCTGCACATCGCCGCGCAACTGGTCCAGCCGCGTGCGGAGCATCTGGATGTCCACGGTGCGGGCTGCCTGCGCTGCCTGCACTTGTCCGCCGACATAGGCATCGGCGACGGCATTGGCCACGAGCGCGGAAACTTGCGGGTTGTTGGAACTGAAGGCCAGGTTGATCGCGTAGGACAGTCCCTTGCGTTCCACCGTCAGGCTGGATCGGACGAGATTGGTGGCTGCTTCTACCGAGATCGGCCCGGTCGCGTCCCGTGCCTTGGCGTGAAGAAAGGCGGGATTGGTGTTCAGCTTCGCGCGTTCCACCGCAGCTTGGGCGATTTCCGGCGAACTGAGAACCTGAACCTCGGTATCGACCGCCGGGGAATCGATCACATCGTCCCGGTCGCTCTGCGCGGTACGCACGATCTGCTGATCGTTACGGTCCAGCGCCAGGATCACGTTGGCGTCGTAGACCTTTTGCGCCAGCATATAGGCCAGCATCGTCATCGCCAGCACTGCCGCGATCACGCCGAGCATGACCCATTTGTAGCGCCAGGCCAGTGTGGCCATCCAGGCTAGGTCTATGACCTTGTCACTCTGCCCGGCCGGCGCGGGGCCGCCGCCCCCGCCTTTACCCTCGGCCGCTGGAGCAGCGCCCTGGGAAGCGCGGGATTCGTGCCCGGCCTCTCGTGCGGATCGAGTATCGAGTTGCTGGGAACCGAAGTGCAAGTCCGCAAGCTCCTGGGCCGGGGAACGCCGCGACTATCTTGAGGTAGAACCGCGCGCTTGATCCATGAGAAACAGGTAGTAATTCGAAATCTCCCGCACGATCCGGCCGGGTGCGCGACGGGCGACGAATTCCTGGTCGATCATGCCCATCACCCCGCTTGCGCGGTCGAACGCATCGGCGATCTGGACATGCGTGAGCGGAGCGACGATTTCCGTCACACGGGGGGGGGGCAGTTCCTCCAGCAGCGGCTCGAAAGCGGGGAGGGCCGATACCAGCAGCGGCGTGCCGCGTTCGGCGGCCAGGACGGCCAGGCCGCTGTTCTCTCCGCTGTGATAGGGCAGGACGAGAAGGCCGGTTTCAGCCAGCCGATCGGCCATTTCCTGCTCGCTCAGCCGCTGCAGGACGAATTCCAGCTGCCATCCGCGATGTTGCAGTGCACACAATCTGGCCTCCAGCGCGGCGGGGTCGATCCCGTCGGAGGGCAGGCCGTGAACCAGATAGCGCCGCCGGTCCGGCTCTGCCGCTTCCAGAGCCTCAAGTAGCACGTCCAAACCTTTGTAAGCCTTGAGGTCGCCCAGGAACGCCACCGTTCCCGGTGGCAGCGTTTTGCGCGTGGCGGCGGGGTAGGCGCCGGCGTAAGTCCAGTGCGGGGCGATCAGATACTCCTTTTTCGCAATTGCGGGATAAATGGTGCGCGCCTCGCGCAGACTGTCGGCCGAAAGGGCGTGAACGCCGTCCACAAGGCCCAGCAATCGCAGCATCCACCAGCGTTCCAGCCGGGGGCGCAGCGCTTCGTGCGATGCCACATTGTGCACCGTCCAGACGATTCGCGCGCCGCGCGCCTTTTGCAGTGCCAGGAAGGTCAGCCACAGAGTGATCGAGCGCAGGCTGAGCAGCAGACTGTCCTGCACCACCTTCTGCGGCCAGTGCAGGTGCACGATGTCGCAACGGCCCAGCACGCGCTGCGGCCAACTGGGCGAGAAGGCGGTATGACCAAGCTTGCGTAATTCATCGATCAGCGTCGAGGTATAGGGATTGCTCCGCCGATTTTCTTCACCGGGGAACGACCAGATCACGGCCATCGGCATCTGCCTCGTCGCTGTGCCATCAGGCGCTTATACCTAATTGCACTGGATAGGCGTTCTGGTTGCACTGCACAATGACCACTAAGTGTAGGGGCCAGGAAGCGTAAGGAGCCTGCGCAATGCCGGTGAGCAGGGTGATCTTTCCCTTCACCAACGCCAAGATCGGGGGCAGCCACGTATCCTCGTTCACGCTGGGGGAGACGCTCCAGCGCGATCACGGGGTGGAAGTGGTCGTGGCTGCGCCTGCAGGCACCCTTATCTGCGATGTTGCGCGGGAACGGGGCTTCACCGTCTGGCCGCTGGCCGAGAAACCCGCCTTCCGGCACGGCGTAATGACGGAGGCACGGCTGTTGCCCGGCCGTCTGCGCCTGCTGGCGGGCCAACCGGCTGGGACCCTGGTGCACAACAACGACCTTTCCGCGCTGCAGAGCTGGGGGCCGGCGGCGCGGATGCGGGGCCTGCCGGTGGTCTATCACAACCGCGCCTTCAACCGTACCGTGCCGCCCAACCTGGCGATCATGGGGCTGGCGCATCGCATCATCTGCATTTCGCAGGCCGTGGAACGGCGCCTGCCGGGCTGGCTCGCGCGGCGGTCTTCGCTGGTCGACAACCCCTTCGAATTGCGGAACGGGCAAGATGTGACAGCGCTCCGCGATGCCTTTGCGAAGGACTATCCGGTGGCGGCGGGTGAAGGGCCGTTGATCGGCTTCGTGGGCAACTTTGCGCATCGAAAGCGGCCGCGCTATTTCCTGGAGATGGGAAAGGCGGTGCTGGAACGCCGTCCTGACGCCACCTTCGTCGTCTTCGGGCGGGAGGTGGACGAGACGCAGGAGGCGCTGGAGCGCCACGCGGCGGCGCTGGGCATCGCCAGGCACGTGGTCTTCGCCGGGTTCCGGATGCCGGTGGAAGACAATATCGCGATGCTCGACATGCTGGCGATCACCGCGATCGAGGAGCCGCTGGGCCGCACGCCGCTTGAGGCGTTGATGTTGGGCGTGCCCTATGTCGCCACCGACGATGCCGGACTTGGCGAGACGGGCCGTCGCTTCGGAGGCGGCCTGCTGGTTCCACGCGATGCCGATCCGGTCCGTTTCGCAGAAGCCGTGCTGCAGGGGCTGCGCGATTACGATCCTGCCCGTCTTTCGCAAGCGGGCCAATATGCCCGCGAAACGTTGAGCGGGCGACGGCATACCGAGCGGGTAATGGCCATCTACGAAGAACTGACCGCCAAGACCTAGTTCGTGATGCGCTGGTCGACGATCACCTGCGATCCGGAATAGCTTCCGCTGCCTTTCAGGACCTGGTTCGATTTGGCGACCAGGCGGCCGATGTGGAGGATCACTTTGCCTTCCTCCGCCACGAACAGCGGGATGTCCGGATTACCGGAGGCGATCAGCACTTCGATCTCGATCGTCCGCGTTTCCGACGGGCTGCCCTTGCCGATGATCCCCGCGAAACTGTTGCTGCCCAGTTCGACCAGACCGTGATGCTGGCTCTGCCAGATCTTCAGCCCTTCGCGGCAGCCGGAAAGGTAGACGTTGGTGACCTTTACGTCGCCCTTGATGTCCAGGCACGCGTCGCTGGCGTTCATCACGCGGCCGTTGGATATCGTTCCCGAAAAGCCCTTTTCGGTCGAGATCCCGTCTACGTTGCGATAGTGGCTGCCGGGCGCCATGAACAGGTTCTGGAAATCGAAGCCCGTAATTTCGAACGTGCCGAAGTCCTTCGCGTTCTTGCCCTTCAGTGTGATCGCACCCCAGGCATCGTCACCGTTGATGGCCGGGGCCTTGGTGTCCCCGATCCAGACCACATCGCGGAACACGGCATGGCCAATGCCGCTGCTGATGTTGACGAGGCCCAGCCCCAGCGTGGGATCGGCGCGAGCACCGGTTGCCGAAACCCGCTCCACGCGAAGGTCGGGAACGTTCACGCCGCGCATCACCGGGCCATAGCCGCGGGTGACGATGTCGCTCATCGCGAAGCCCTGCGCGTTGCTGCCGTTGACGAGGATCTTTCCGCCCGATGCGCAGATCGACTTCAATGGCGGCGTGCTGGCGGTGAGGCGGATTGTCGAGCGGGCCGGGCATGAGGATGACGCCACCGCCGGCTTGGCGATGGACGGCATCCGGAATGTGGTCGCACCAGCGGCGATGGACGCAAGGTCGACCATCGTCATGGTCAGCGGAGCGGTTGGTGATGCCGGCGTTGTCGGTGCTATCGACGGGCCGTGGGAAATCACCGCCGCGCCTACCAGCAAAGGCGGGATCGCCAGACTGAGGGTCTTGATCATGACGTTCCTCGCAATGTCACCGAAGCGCGGCGGGCTCATTCAGAACGGTAGCGAATATGTTTCGCATGTCTGCCGTTTCGGCGGAAAGGCCATGACCGAAACGGTCAAACCGGGTGGGGGCGAAGCACATTTGCGACGGGGCGTTCGCGAACTGGACGATTGAGCCGCGAGTAGACGGTGAAGCCGCATAGCAACCCATAGAACAACAAGCCCTCGATCATCCACAAGGGCATCGTCGCCATGTTCAGGACGATGAAGCCCAGATGCGCCAGCACCAAGGTGATCCGTGTCGGGCCGGAGGTGGAAAGGGCGATCGTGAACATCCACAGCCACAGCAACAGCATGGCCGCCACGCCCAGCGTGCCCAATTCGTAAAGCGTGGAAATCAGGGTGTTGTGGGCATAGTAGCGATAGCGCCCCTCCCACGAATTGGCGCCGTAACCCAGCACGTGCTGGCGTTTGCTGCCATGACGCCAGGCATCGATATACTGGCTCCACAAATAGAGGCGGCCGGACATGATCGCCCGGTCCAGCTTGCGGAATTCGTCCGGCGTCTTGGTCAGCACTTCGGGTTCGGAGGCGAGCGTGGTGATCGTGTCGAACCGGTCGCCGGCCAGATGCGGGATGATCGGCACTGCCGACAGGATCAGCAGAAAGCCCAGGATGCCGGCCACGCCGCGCTGCCTTGGCGGCACCGCCGCCATTGCCGTGGACAGCAAAAGGCCCAGCAGCAGTGGGCCTGCTGCGATGATCGCGGTTCGGTAATTGGCCGCCAGAACGCCACCGACGCAGACCGCGGCAACGGCCAGCTTGTAGCGCGAACGCAGCGTAGGGTGCAGCAGGCCGGCAAGCAGGCCGGTCAGCAGAATGATCGAGAAGCTGGCTTCGTGGTTGTAGCCGCCGATATACGATGCCGATCCGTCGCTTTCGGTGGCCTTGGCTATGTGCAGGACGATGCTGGCTGCCTGCAGCGTAAGCGGAAGCGTGAAGGTGAACAGCAGGCGCGACAGCACCTTTCCCGGCCCATCCGTCACGAAAGCATCGTAGGCGGTCAGGATGATCGTGGCGAGATAGGCGTATTTGACGAAGCTCTCGATCCCGCCGGGCACGTCCTTGTTTAGCAGCAGGCTGGCAACGATCACCAGGCCGAGCGGCGCAAGCGGCACCAGCACGAGCGGAACGGCGCGTGACCGGCGCAACAGCAGGCAGCCCACCAGAACCACCAGCACCGATGCCAGAGCGTTCCAGCTGAGCCCGGCGGGGGAGGAGGAAAAGGAAAACCGGGGTTGTGCAGACATTGCCAGACGCATGGCAAAGGTGATGACCAGAAATCCGGTGGAGGCGCGGGACCGCATCGCGATCACCAGCATCAGCGCCAGATAGGCCATCATCACCGGAAAGACGATGAATGCGGGAAGCGGCGGGCTGCCGGCGGTCAGCGATAGCATCGTTGCGCATCCTCACGGTGCGGACGGCAGGAACCGGGGCCGGAGCCGAGGGAAGGGGGCGAGGACAAGGGGCGCTCAGCCGGCATTGCGCAAGGCCGGCGTAAGACGGGTGCGGTTGGCCATTTCCCGGTAATAGGGAGACGTGCGGATCGCCACTTCGTCCCAGCTCATCAGGGCGGGACTGGTGGAGGCGCCCGCCCCGTTTATATTCGTCCGGCCCTCCGCAAGTCGTTGCGCCAGGGCATCGACATCACCCACTGGAAAATAGCATTGTGGCGGCAGCCCAAGGTCCAGATTGGGCTGGATGTCGCTCAACAGCACCGGGCAATGGCATGACAGCGCCTCCAGCGCGGCGATCGGCAGGCCTTCGTGGAACGAGGGCAGCACGAACAGCGAGGCATGGCGATAGAGCACGCCCAGCACGCTGCGGGGCTGCATTCCCAGCATCCGCACAGCGTCGCCGGCCTGCGCCATCAGCTCTTCGGCATAGCGATCAACCTTGCGGCCGGCGCCGGCGATCACCAGCGTGCGACTGTCGCCACTGCGACGGTGGGCTTCGATCAGGTAATCGATGCCTTTTTCGGGCACCAGACGGGCTGCACAGAGCACGAAATTGCCGCTTTCGCAACGCAGCCTGGCCAACACGTCGGCAGCGGGTTCTTCCGGCGGTTCAGGCGGATCAACCCCATTTGGGATGAAAACCACCTTGCCGGCAGCAGCGGGGTAACTTGCGCGCATATCCTCTGCCAACGACGGAGAAACGCAGATCACCCGGTTTGCGCACCGCATTCCCAATCGTTCGCCCAGCTTCAGCATGGATCGGGCAACGTGGCCCCACTTGGCCCTGTTGTAGTCCGCCCCATGGTGCGTGAGCAGCACGCTCAGACCCAACAGCCGGGCAAGTGGGGCCAGCAATGCCGGGCCGATCGCGTGGATATGCACGGCATCGACGCCGTTTCGCCAGGCATGGACGATCGCCACGGTCGTGGAGACCAGCGCCTCGCTTACATTCCCGGATGGCGCATAGAGCGGAGCCAACCTGACGCGCCGGAAGCTCTCCATTTCCGGATCGACATAACGGGCGCGGCAGCAGACTTCTATCTCGATGTCCGGGTTGATCTGGGCGATGCGCGGCAGCAGTTCCTCGCAATGGGTCTCCACGCCGCCGATCACGCCAGGAATGCCGCGCAGCCCTGTCACGCAGATCTTCATCCGGGCAGCACTCCGTTACCGGCCGTTGCCGAAAGGATGGTATCGCGAAACGCCTCTACCGCGCGGGTGACGGAAAAGGCGTCGACACGTGCCTGCCCCTGCTGCACGCAGACATCGCGCACGATGGGTTCGACCAGACGGTCCATGCAGCGCGCCATCGCCACGTGGTCGTTCATGGCGACCAGCGCGCCGCCGGTGCCGAACGCCGGGTTCTCACCGTCAAGGCTGACCTGAAGGATTTCGGCGGGCCCCGAAGGGCAGTCCGCCGCCACCACGGGCAGGCCGCTGGCCATGGCCTCCAGCATGGCATTGGGAAATCCTTCTGCGTTGGATGTCAGCAGGTAGCAGCCCGCGCGGGCCAGCACGGCATAAGGATTGGCGACGAAGCCCGCCAGCAGCACGCGGTCCGCAACGCCCAGCGCGGCAGCCAGTGCGGCCAGATCGTCGCGCAGCGGCCCTTCGCCCAGCACGATCAGCCGGCCTTGCGACTGCGATGCCGCCAAGGCCCGGATTGCCATGGCCGTGTTCTTGTTGGCGACCAGGCGCCCCACCGTGACGAAATCATCGGCAAAAACCTCGATCTCCGGGGGTTTGGCAGCCATGGCTCTGATGCGTTCGAGGTCGACGGGGTTGTAGATCACGCAGATCCGTTCCCGCTCCACCGAAAAGTCGGCCTCCAGCGTCTGCGCGACGCCTTCGGACACGGCTATGATCTTGCGCGCAGACGGATAGGTGCGGCGGATCAGCAGCCGGCTGAGAAAGCCGAAACGGCCGGATTTCAGATGCGCGGTGGTGTTCACCCGCTCGCTGATTACCGCCGGGCCGCCGGTGCGGCGCATGGCGACTACCGCCGCCACGTTGGCGCGCGAGAGGAACGACACGGTAACGTCCGGCCGCAACCGCCAGACCAGCCGGCGTAACTGGGTGACGCTGCGCAGCAGGCCGCCGCGCGTATCCAGCCGCTCCACCGGAATGCCGGGGGGCAGATGATAGGCTTCCTCAGCCTCTTCATCCAGCAGCGCGACGGTGATCGCAAAGCCCCGGTCTGCACCGTTCAGTTCGCGCACCAGCGTGGTGAACACCCGCTCCGCCCCGCCCCCGGCAAGCGAGTTGATTACGAACAAGGCACGGAGTTGAGCTTGCGAGCCCATCGCGACGCGGCCACCTTTTCTTGCCCTTATACAGCCTTATGCTGCATTGCGGCGGAAGACAGGTTAACCGCGAGATTGACGGCGGACGAGCCAGCCATTGGGAGTGGCCGGCCGGCGCAAAAGGGGTGCCCCGTCGGCCGATGCCGACGAGGCGTGCTGCCTGTGGGTTATCCCGGGAAGGACACCGACTTGGCGTCGCTGTTGGTTGAGGGGAAGGGCAGGTATGAAACGCGAAGCTGCTGAAGCAGCGAAAGTTCATGCTCGCCCGGCGGGAAGCCGCCCGGCCGCTCGATCAGGATCGTGGCCGGCGTGCCGAAAGGCCAGCGCCTGTCGTAGGCGGTTTCCATCTCGTCCAGCGAGAGCGGGCCGTTACCTTCGTCGAACCGCACGGCTTCGCGCGGCAGCTGTTCGCCATCGATGGAAACGTCCAACTTCTCGATCATCGAGAGGCCAAGGCCGCGATAATAGCCAAGCTTCGCCTCGAACGCGAAGCCGGTTGGGGCATCGGCGGGGCCGGTGTTGCGCAGCGTTGCCACGTCAATCAGATACTTGTCGAACATCATTTCTCTCCCGCCAGGAAGCCGCTCGACGCCAGCCACCTGTACAATTGATCCATCCAGCCCTCTGTGGGGGTTCCGGGTTTGCCCAGGCCGAAGCCGTGGCCGCCCGTGGCGTAATAATGGAATTCCACCGGCTTTCCGGCCGCGCGCCAGCTATCGACCAGGCCGAACGGGCTCTTGCCGAACAGCGTATCGTCAGCGGCAAGGGCCACGAACATCGGCGGCGCATTGGCAGGCACCTCCACCGCGTTCATCATCGGATAGATCGGCGCGATGAAGGCCGGCATGTACTGGCCCGGGTGCGTGGCAAGGCTGCGCGTGAGCATCGCCCCTGCCGAAAAGCCCATCATGCCGATGCGGTTCGGATCCACCCCGAATTCACCGGCACGGTCATGCACCAGCGCGATGGCGGAACGGGCATCGTCCAGCGCCGGTTGCGGCGTATCGGCGGGCGGTGCGAAGCTGGCCGTTCCGCCCGTGACGACCTTGGCCATCTCACCGGCGAACACGCCCTGATCCGCTGGCGTCGGCAGCACCCGGTACTTGAGCACGAAAGCGGCGATCCCGTGATTGGCGAGCCAACGGGCAACGTCCCAGCCTTCCTTCTCGATCGCCAGGCCAAGGAACGCGCCTCCCGGTGCTACGATCATTGCAGCCCCGGTGCCCTTGCCCGCCGGCAGTACCGGCGTCAGCGTGGGTTGGGTCACATTGCGCACAGCGATTTGCGTGCCGTCCAGATGCCAGACTTCGCGCTGGGCCGTGCCCTTGGCGATCGGCAGGTCTATGGCGCCGGGCTGGCGCGGTGCGGGGATCGTCTCGCGGCTGACGGCAGGCTGGGCGGATACGGCAGGGCCGCTGCCCAGCAGCGCCGTAGCTGCCAGCAAGGCAGCGAACCGGCGCATTAGGCCTCCTCCCGTTCCGCTTCGGCTTTGGCGATCAGGTTTTCGAACATCACGTGCTGGCGGCGAACCTGCTCGCGACTGTCTACTGGCGAGACGTCCTGAATCCAGCGATTGCCTTCGTATTCGCTCGAAAGCGTGCCTTCCCAGCCGCATTTCACCAGTTCCGGGATCACTTCGTCATAGGCGATGGTGGGATCGGTGCAGTCCTCCGCCATGCCGTAGAACTTGGCCTGGATGTGACGGAAGTAGGGGGCGTAGTCGCCAATCCGCTTGGGGTTCGCGTAAGGTGCGTGGCGCAGCGTTTCGGCCATGGCGACCTCTGCCTTGTTGCCGCCCATCTTCACCGCCACTTCGTAGATCGTGTATTCGGACATGATCTTCTGCTCGTGCTGGTCGACGATGAACTGCGCCACTTCCGGCCGCGCGCCCTGGCGTTCGAAGCGGGCGCGGAATTCGGGTGGGTAGTGCTTCATGAAGATGCCCATGTCGGGCAGGATGCCGAGGTGGTTCGTGCCCAGCCGGTCCGCCACATCGATCGTGCGCAGGATCCAGGCATGTTCCAGATGCCACGGCGCGTGGACTTCCACGCCCATGTGAACGTCGAGTTCTTCCGCGTAAGGCACGCATTTTTCAAGGATATCGGGTCGCACGAAGACCAGCACGCGCATGTTGCGGATGCCCAGGCGGTTGCATAGCACCAGATCGCGGCGGATGCTGTCCACCTGCTCTTCGTCCGACATCGTCTCGCCCTTGCGCAGTTTGGTGTCGAGGAACATGTCGTAGCAGGTGAAGTGCGCGCCGTGGCGGGCCAGCATCTCCTGCCAGCGAGCCACTTCGGCATCGTCGATATGCGGGAAGCTGGGCATGTTCTGTTCGGGCAGGATCTCTATACCCTTGGCGCCGATGGAACTGGCGAAGGCCACGCAGTCCTCCACGGACATCTGCCCCAGGAACATTTCCTCCTGAAAGCTGTAGAGGCTTACGCCCCGCTGGATCTTGGACATGGAACCTTCTCCCCGGTCGTCCGTGCGGATGACCATTATTAGAATTACAATTCGTATTTATGATTGTGCGCCGCCCGTTGTCAACGGTGTTTCCAGCGCCGCGCGCGTCAAACTACAGCGAATTGCGCCGCGCAATCGCCCCCAGCACGGCAGCGCTGGGCTTGGCCGTGCGCGCGAAAGTCGTGCGATCCAGTGTGTGCAGGCCGAACTGCGGCTTGTACCCGAATACCCATTCGAAGTTGTCCACCAGCGACCAATGGCAGTAGCCCAGAACGGGGATCCCATCGTCCATCGCCAGCCGCAATTCGGCCAGTGCCGCCGGGATCAACCGCGCGCGCTTGGTGTCGTCGGCCGAATTGACGCCATGCTCGGTAACAATGATCGGCACGCCGCTGACCTCGTGCGCATAGCGTGCCGCGCCGGCGAGGGAGGCGGGGTAGATTTCCGACCCCACGTCGTTGGTCTCGGCCCCGGCAGGAGCGGGCAGGCGGCCCTTGTCGTTCCACACGCTGCGTTCGTAGTTCTGCACGCCCACGAAATCGTTGCCGCGCGCGGCTTCCAGCCATGGGCGGTAGAGCTTGGCGCGCATGGCATCGCGCAGGCTGTTCCGGCCCGCAGCCTGATCGTCGATGATGGCCAGGCTGACGCCCACCGGCAGGTCTCCGCGCACCGCCTTGATGGCGTCGCGCCCCGCCTTGTGCCCGGCCAACAGGTTCGCCTGCACGGTTTCCGGATCGGCGACGTAAAGCGGATTGCCCGGAAGGAAACGGGCCACGCCATGTTCGCGGGCGGCGGCCTCTTGCATGGCCTTGTCTGCATCCAGCAGGCGCTTGCCGATGTCACCCGGCAGCACGATATCGAGCAGCCCGCTGAGGTTCGGCTCGTTCAAGGTAGTGGCATAACCGATGCCTCCGGCCAGATGGCGCGCCGCACGGTCGCAGTAACGGGCGAAGAGCGAGGGCGCTTCCGCGTTCGACCAGCCCCCTTGCGCGGCAAACCACGCAGGCGTGGTGAAGTGGTTGAAAGTCACCATCGGCACCAGCCCGCGCGCGTGGCAGCCGTCGATCATCGCCTTGTAGTGATCGAGCATCGCGATCGAGAACTGGCCCTTGGCCGGTTCTATCCGCGCCCATTCCAGACTGAAGCGATAGGTGTTGAGCCCCAGGCCCTTCACCAGATCCAGATCCGTCGGCCAGAGTACGAAGCTGTTGGCGGCATCGCCGGACGGTTCGGCATAGACGGTGGGATTGGCGTGCTCCATGGCCCAGACGTCGCTGTTGACGTTGTTGCCCTCCACCTGGTGCGCTGCCGTCGCCGAGCCCCACAGGAACCCTTGCGGGAATTTGGGATCGGCCGGCTTGCGGGCTGCGGCAAAGGCGGGGATCGGCGCGGATGCGCTGGCCAGTGCGGTGGCGGCCATGCCGGCAGCGGCCAGCACGGAACGGCGATCGGTCATCTATCGGCTCTCCCACGGTTTCGCGCTCATCCGGCGCGGACCGTGAGTTTATTAGAATATATATTCCAAATGTAAAGCCGGGCGCCTGCCGTTTCAAGCGGCGGCCGGCCCCAGTGGCGTGGCAGAGCCAGTGCCTTCGACCAGCCAGGTATCGATTTCCCGCGCGATCGGGGTGACCGGAACCAGCCGCGCACCGCCATTGGCGACGCGCACCACCACATTGCCGCGTGCGAAGATCAGACCGGCGGAACTTCCCGATGAGAACGCCACATCGCCCGGCGCATCTTCCGTCAGTCGTTCGACATGGGGGGATTGAATATTGGCCAGCAGTTCCAGCAGCACTTCATGCGCGGCCGTTCGTGATGGACATTCGCGAATGTCCATCACGATCATTGCATCCCGATCGTCTGCCATGAACCATGATGCCCGCAGCAATCGGGTGCCGTCGCCGGGATCGATGCGGCGAACCCGCCCGGCCTCCAGCCCCGGCAATACGCCCTCCGGAACCGCGATGTCGTGCAGTTCCAGTTCGTGGTCTAGCCGGTTCGCGTCCTTCCACTCGTCAAACCGGAAGCGTTCCCGCAGGAATTCGATCTGGTCCATCCTCGTCTCCGCTCAGAACACCGCGCGCCGCGTGCGCGAGCCGGGCTGCGGATCGCAACTGCCCGCAGGCGAAAGCTTGTCACGATAATCGCCGCTTCCCGGCGTGCCGAACACCATGTTGACGGGCAGCAAGGGCGTATGCGGCGCGCTGGTGGGGTCCGCGTCTCCATCCACCTGCAGGCAGGCGTCACACACGGTATCCACCGCGTCGCAGGCGCCTGTCCACGCCACTTCGTGATAGCTGAAGCCGCCCCAACCGCAGGCCGTCTGCCACGTGGACGATCCGATCGCCAGCAGCGGGTTCAACGAAAAGCCCCAGCCCATCCGCGATTGCCAGAAATCGCAGCCCAGCGCGTTGGCGAAAGTGGAGACGAACGTCGCGCAATCGGTGCAATTCACATATTGGCCAAGCCCCGGCCCGCCGGCGATCCGTTCAAGGAAAGCAGTGCAGTCGAACCCCGGGCTGGCGTAATGCGTACTGCCTCCGCCGGGGCAATCGTATTGTATCACCGAATTGCCAAGGTCGTAGACCTGCTGCGTGATCCTGGCCACCGCCGTATCGCGGTCCACCGCGCCGATCGCCCAGCCGCAGGCCTTGTCCAGCACATCGGTCCAGGGAAGTTGCGTGTTCGACGCTGCGTAGGGCAGCTGCTGCCACGGGGCGGTGGGCGTTTCCAGCACCACGTAGATGCGATGGTTGGACGTGTCGAAATCCTGCCAGCTGCCTCCGCGCCGCCGATATTGCCAACGCCAGGATGTCAGGTGGATGCCTACGCCAACCTGCGAAAGCTTGACCCCCACCAACTGGAAGGTTTCCCAGTTACCAAGGCCGGCGCCGCCGAAGCTTACGCTGCGGGTCTTCACTGCGCCCAGCACGTTGCCGAAGAGCGCGCGGATGATCCGGATCAGCAGGCCCAGGCATCCGGAAGGCCCTTCCTTTTCCACGGTGGCATCCAATGCGCGGATGTCCACCTTTGCAGGCTCGATCGAATTCCAGCGGAACCGGGTCTGGATCGTCAGCGTCTGCCCGGCGGTTTCCTTCTTGGCATAGGCTGCCAACGAATCTTCCGCGTTTACGCTGACGCCTGCACGCCATTCGGGCACGTCGACGAAAGTCGTCGCGTTCCTGCGAATGTTGATCGCATTGTCGTGAACGGTATTGGGATTGTGGTTGAACTTTATTGCGTCGAGCCTGACACTCATTTCTCCCTCCCTTGCGGGGTAGAAACTTGTCGCAATCGAGTCTTGTCGGCGCAGATTAATCGATAGGTGGCGCGGGGTCTACAGTCCTATCCGCTTTACGTGGTCTGCCAGAGGATGAAGGCATATGTGTCAGCTGCCTCTCGATCCTGCTGGCTGCGCGTGGAACCGATGCCGTGGCCGGCGTCATAATCGACGCGCAGCAGGATCGGTTTGCCCGAACTGGAGGCCGCCTGCAGGCGCGCCGCCATCTTGCCGACATGGAATGGCGCCACCCGCGGGTCGGTAATCCCGGTGGTCAGCAGGACGGCGGGATAGGGCGTGCCGTCCACCACGTGTTGATAGCTGTCGATGGCCTTGATGTACTGATAACCCTTGGGATCGCTGATCGCGCCCCATTCCGGCTCCTCGCCATAGCCGTTCTGCTCCACCACGTAGCGTAGAGGGTTGGACCAGCCCACGCCGTCGATCACTGCGGCGAACAGGTCCGGGCGTTCCGTCAACGCACGGCCCACGGTGATGCCGCCGGCCGAACGCCCGCCGATCGCCAGATGCTTGGGCGCGGTCCACTTGTCACGGCAGAGCGTTTCGCACACGTCGATCAGGTCGCGCCAGGTATTGGGCTTGTTGGCCAATTGGCCGGCCCTGTGCCAATCGCGGCCATATTCGCCGCCGCCGCGAACATAGGCGAAGCCAACGACCGCACCGGCATCGACCAGCGCCAGCATTTTGCCGAGGAACGAGGGCGTGTAGGCCGCCGCGCCGTAAGATCCGTAGGCCTGGATGAAGGCCGGCGCCGACCCGTCGCGTGGAAGGTTCTTCTTGTAGATCAGCGCATAAGGCACTTGCGTACCGTCGCGCGCGGTGGCGAAGGCGCGCGTCGTTGCATACCCGCTGACGTCTATCTTCGGGGGCGGGTTCATGCCCGTCTTCGCCAGCTTGCCCGAAGGATCGACCGACCACACGTCCGGCGGCGTCAACCAGCCGCCATAGGTCATCAACAGTCCCGGCTGACGCGGATCGGTGAACAGGCCGCCGATGGTGCCATCGAACGGAAGCGGGATTTCAGTGACTTTCCCGTCGTTCCCCAGCTTCCTGAGGCGATTTACGCCGCCATCCATCATCTTGAGATAGAGCCCGTCAGCCGCGCGCTCGATACTGTCGATCACTTGCGGGCCTTGCGGCACCACCTCCGCTGCGCCGGCGAGCGAAGGCGCCTTGGCAGAGGTCTTGACCAGGCGGCCGCGCGGGTGATCCTTGTTGGCCAGCAGGATCAGGTCGTCGCCGTGAAGATCGAAGGCGGTCACCTCATCCTCGAAACGCGTGACTTCCTGCCAGCGGGCCTTGCCGGCCACGACATCGGCCAGTGGGGCGACATAGAGGCGCATTTCCGTGCGGACATCGGCCAGGCCCAGCAGCGCGTAAGACGATCCTTGTGCCGTGGCGACGAACGGTATCTGGATTTTCTCGAAGGCAACGGCCGGATCCAGCCCGCGCTTCATCAGGATCGGGTCCGTCGATGGATCGCTGCCGATACGATGGAAACGGGCCTGGCTGTCCAGGTAGCGATCGGGCGTGTCGACCTTCCCGGTCAACTGGTTGTAGAAAAAGCCGCTGCCGTCATCCAGCCATTGCGGCAGGGCGTATTCGGTGTTGGGAATCGTCTCTGGCAGGTTCTTGCCCGTCGCCACGTCCAGAATGTGGGCAGCGGAAGCCTCGCTGCCATTGGGCGAGACGCCATAGACCACCCGCTTGCCGTCGGGCGAGGCGCGCCACCAGTCCAGGGAGAAGTGCTCCGCTCCCGCGCCGGTCATCTGCGTGGGATCCACCAGCACGCGAACCTTGCCCGCCTCTTGCAGGAAGAGCTTGAAGTTGTCGGCCCCGGCAGGGCGCTGTTGATAGAACAGGCGCCCGCCAGCGTGCTGGACTTCCGAGGTGCCGGTCAGGTCGCCGGAAAGCTGCTGGATCCGCGCAAGCAGCCCGGCGCGTTGCGGCAAGGCGTCCAGAATACCGCGGGCATAGTCGTTCTGGGCCTTCAGGAACGGTAGCCAATCCGGATCCTTGTCGTTCTCCATCCAGCGGTAGGGATCGGTGAGCGTCTCTCCGAAATAGGTGTCCTGCACCGGGGCAACGCGCGCCGCGGGTGGGCGGGGCAGTCCGACCGTCTTCGTGGCGGCCAGAATGCGTGCAGGCACGAGAGTCATCGTGACGGCAAGCGCGCTGGCGCCAAGCCATTCGCGCCGGTTCATGGATTGCGCCATCCCCTGTATCCCCCTGTTGAGATGCGCGCAGCCTACCTTGTCTGCACGCATCCGCAAGGCGGATCAGGCGGCAATTTCAGCCAATCTGGCGGGATACACCGCCTCTCCATCTCCGCGCGGCTCCAGCGCCCGGAAGTAGAGGCGGATCACGCCCAACGAGAGGATCGCGACAATGGCGCCAAGGATCATGTCGATCAGGTAATGCGTGCCTTCCACGGGCGTGGATAGCAGCATTGCGGCATTGAGCGCGACGATTGGCCAGCGCAGCGTGGGAATGCGCCAGGCCGCGACGACATAGAGCACGGCGGCAGCCGTGTGGAAGCTGGGCGCCGACACGATGCCGCGCAAATGGCCAAGGTCGACGATGTGAACCTCATGCGCGCGCAGGGCGGGGATCAGCCCCTGCTGCCAAAGCTCGCTTTCGGGCATGTAGGGTATAGGCCCGTGCCAGAGGTACGAGAACGGCCCCACGGCCGGCATAAGGCTGAACACGGCCAGCGTGATCACCGCAGCCACGCAGAATCCCGCAAGGAAGCGATAGGCCCGCACGTGATCGCCCGCGCGGGCGGCCGACCAAAGCAGCAGCGCCGGCGTCACGTAGATGCTGCGATAGACTACCGTACCCAGCGCCTGCAGGACCGGATAGGCGGCGACAAGGCGATACCAGCCCAACCAATCGAAACCCAACGCCTCGTCCACGTGCTGCAGCATGGTATCGGCATAACCATGGGTAAGAGCGGCAACGGGATAGCTGGCGGTTGCCCCCATCAGCGAGATCACCATGAACAGCACTGCATATTCGCTGAAATGCGCAACCGGCGCGGCGTGCCGCCAGTTGGTGCGGGGCAGGGCGAAGCGCAGGGCGACGGCCAATATCCCGGCTGCATAGAACGGCAAGTTGCTGGGCAAGAGCGGATCCACATGCAGCCGCGCCAGATGCATCAGTACGGCAAGCGCAAACAGGCCCAGCAGAAGTGCCACCAGCACATGTCTGCGAACAAGCGGCCCGCGCTGTCTGACCGTTGCGAGAGCGGCCGTGTTCAGCGCGTCCGTCGCCCGATTTCCGGCACTCGCGCCGGAAGATGGTGGCGTGGGCCAGGACGGCTGCATCAATGTCATTGCGATAAATCCAGGAAGGCGAAATCGGAGAAGAGGGAATCGTGCGGGTAGGGCGAAAAGCCGGAACGCGGCTTAAGCACGGATGAACCGGAAAGCCAAAGGCCACGCGCAAGGGCTGCGTCGCTTTCCATCAGGACTGTTGCATGATGGCGCGCCTGGGAATCTGGCGTGAAATCGACAAGGCTGCGGGAACCATGCCCGGGCGCGATCGTTGCTGCGGCACGGCCACGTGCGAGGAGCGTCCCATGGACCTTCCGGCGGAGCATATGTTTTTGACTTGACGCCGGAATGGCCGCTAGCCAGCAGGCCGGTTTCCTGCATGGGGGGGTAAGGATGTCGCCATCGTTGGCGCTGCAAGGGGGCATGGCCCAATCGGGGCCGAAATCCGGGTTGGAGGGGCGGCTGTGGCTGGGCCTTGGCCTCGTGATAGTTTTTTTCATCCTCAGCGGTGCAATTGCGTTCCGCAACATCGAGACGCTGCGCGATGACGCGGGCAAGATCACCCATTCGCACGCAGTGATCGCCGGGTTGGACGATGTTCTGTCTACGATTCAGGACGCGGAAACCGGGCAGCGTGGATACCTGCTGACCGGCAAGGAGCAATATCTTGCCCCCTATGAAGGGGCGACCACGCTTCTTCCGGCACGCTTGAAGGACATCGCCGCGCTGACGGCGGACAATGCCTCCCAGCAGGCCAGGCTGACGACGCTGCGTCGCCATGTCGAGGCGAAGATGGCCGAACTTGGCCAGACTATCGACCTTCGCCGTCGGCAGGACATGCAGGCGGCGCTGGCCGTGGTCGGCACCGATCGCGGCAAGGTGGAGATGGACGCCATTCGCGCCCAACTGGACCAGATGCAGCAGGAAGAGGCGCGTTTGCGGCAGGTCCGGCTCGACGAGATGGACAGCGCCTACCGCACCGCGTGGACCACCGGCCTGATGTCCGCCGTGCTGGGCATCGCGTTGACACTGGTGGTGGGAATGCTCGTTCGCCGCTCCACCCGGGCGCGGGATCGTCAGCAGTGGCTGCAGTCCGGCCAGGCGAGCCTGGCATCGGCCATGCTGGGCGATCCGGCAACCGGGCAGCTTGGCGAGAGCATTCTGGCATTTCTCACGCGCTTCCTGGGCGCGCAGGCCGGGGCCATCTATGCGGGTGACGGCACGCAATTCCAGCGCGTTGCGATGTTGGGCGTCCCGGCGGAGGCCGGCGTGCTGGAAAGCTTCACGCTGAAGGACGGCCTGCTGGGCCGCGCTGCGGCGGAACGCGAGCAATCGGTCCTGAGCGACATTCCGGATGGCTATCTGGCGATCGGATCGGGGCTGGGGCAGGACAAGCCGCGGCATCTGGTGATCTCTCCCGCCAGCGCGGACGAGGCGGTTCACGGCGTGGTCGAACTCGGGTTCCTGAAACCGGTGGACGAACTGGCGCTGACTTTTCTGGAACAGGCGTCGGGCGCGATCGGCGTCGCCCTGCGCTCCGCCCGTTTCCGCACCGAACTGCGCAACTTGCTGGAAGAGACCCAACGGCAATCCGAAACGCTGCAGGTGCAGAGCGAGGAACTGCGCGTTTCGAACGAGGAACTGGAGGAGCAGGGCCGCGCGCTGAAGGAATCGCAGGTCCGCCTGGAACAGCAGCATGTCGAGCTGGAGCAGACCAATGCCCAGCTTGAGGAGCAGGCCCTGCAGCTTGAGACACAGCGCGACGATCTGACCCGATCCAACACCGCCGTGGAACAGAAGGCGCAGGAACTGGAACAGGCAAGCCGTTACAAGAGCGACTTCCTGGCCAACATGAGCCACGAATTGCGCACGCCGCTCAATTCGCTGCTGATCCTGTCCAAGCTGCTGGGGGACAATGCGGCGGGCAATCTCTCCGAAGAGCAGATACGCTACGCCCAGACCATCCAGTCATCCGGCAACGATCTTCTGGCACTGATCAACGATATCCTCGACCTGTCGAAGATCGAGGCGGGCCACGTGCAGGTCCGTTCCGAAAGGATCGCGCTGGACCGTTTTGTTGCCGACATGCGGCAGGTGTTCGAGCCGGTTGCCCGCCAACGCGGACTGGATTTCGCGATCAACGTCGCCGCCGATTGCCCCGGCACGATCGATACCGACCGGCAGCGACTGGACCAGATCGTCAAGAACCTGCTGTCCAACGCCTTCAAGTTCACCGAGGCGGGCAATGTCACCCTTACCATCGATGCCGATGGTCCGGACGGGATCGCCATTTCGGTAACCGATACCGGGATCGGCATCGCCGAAAGCCAGCAACGGGAGATATTCGAGGCGTTCCGGCAGGCGGACGGCACGATCAGCCGCAAGTACGGCGGCACCGGGCTGGGCCTGTCGATCTCGCGCGAACTGGCCCGCCTGCTCGGTGGATCGATCGGGCTGCACAGCAAACCGGGAGAGGGCAGCCGCTTTACGCTCTTCATTCCGCAGGCCTACGATCCGGCGGCAGCTGTTTCGGAAGGCGAGACGACCAAGACCGTACCCGATGCGGCCCTGCGCACCCCGTCCGAGAATGCAGCAAGGCCCGCGAGCTTCGCCCGCAAGGTCGATGATGATCGCGAACGCCTGGGAAGCACCGATCGCATCCTGCTGGTGATCGAGGATGACGAAAGCTTCGCCGCCATCGTACGCGATCTGTCACGAGAACTAGGGTTCCAGTGCCTTGTCGCCGGAACTGCAGAGGAAGCCTTGGCTTTGGCGCGCCAGTATCGACCGAATGCCGTGGTGCTCGATCTGGGGCTACCGGACCAGTCAGGCCTTGCCCTGCTGGACCGGCTCAAGGGCGATGTGGCCACCCGGCACATCCCGGTCCATGTCGTTTCCGCCAGCGATCATGCCCAGACCGCGCTGTCGCTGGGCGCCATCGGCTATCTCGTGAAGCCGGTGCGGCGCGACGAACTTGTCGGCGTGCTTCAGGCGCTGGCGGACAAGCTGGCGCAGGGCGTGCGCCGGGTGCTGATCGTGGAGGATGACGAGCGGCAGCGTGACGCGGTCTCAACCCTGCTCGGATCGGCCGATGTCGAAACCGTGGGCGTGGGCAGCGCGGCGGAATGCGTCGAGCGGCTGCGGCACGAAACCTTCGATTGCATGGTGCTGGACCTGAAGCTGCCCGACGCGTCCGGTTTCACCCTGCTGGAAACGCTGCGTGAGGAGGGGGATCACAGCTTCCCGCCGGTGATCGTCTATACCGGGCACGAACTTTCGGCCGATGATGAGCAGCGGTTGCGGCGCTATTCGGATTCGATCATCATCAAGGGGGCGCGCTCGCCCGAGCGTCTGCTGGATGAAGTATCGCTGTTCCTCCATCAGGTCGTCACCGAAATGCCTGCCGAACAGCAGCGCATGATCCAGCAGGCCCGCAGCCGCGACGCCGTGCTGGAGGGCCGCCGTATCCTGGTGGTGGAAGATGACGTTCGCAACGTCTATTCGCTGACCAATATTCTCGAACCGCGGGGGGCGGTGATCGAAGTGGCGCGTAATGGCCGCGAAGCAATCGATGCGCTGAAAAAGTCCGCCGAAGGAAGCCCGATAGACCTCGTGCTGATGGATGTGATGATGCCGGTGATGGACGGCCTGGCCGCCACGCGCGAAATCCGCGAGGATCCGCGTTGGAAGAAGCTGCCGATCATCACATTGACGGCAAAGGCGATGCCGGACGATCAGGAACGCTGCATCGAAGCTGGCGCGAACGATTACATGGCCAAGCCGCTGGACGTGGACAAGCTGTTGTCGCTGGTGCGCGTCTGGATGCCGCGCTGACATGTCCGATCCGGTCGAGGATATCGAGATCCGCCTGCTGCTGGAGGCGCTGTACCAACGGTATCATTATGATTTTCGCAAGTATTCGCAGGCGTCGGTGCGACGACGCCTGCGGCAGGCACGCGAGCAGCTGGGGTTCGCCAATTTCTCCACGATGCAGGAACGGCTGCTGCACGATCCGGCGATGCTGCCGCGCCTGCTTGGCTACCTCACCGTGCAGGTCAGCGAGATGTTCCGCGACCCTTCGTTCTTCCGCGCGATCCGCGAAAAGGTCGTGCCGCATTTGCGGACTTATCCTTCGCTCAAGGTATGGATCGCAGGTTGCAGCGCGGGAGAGGAACTCTATTCCTTCGTGATCCTGTTTCGCGAGGAGGGGCTGGAGGACCGCACGCTGTTCTACGCCACCGACATCAGCCAGGACGCGCTCGACCTCGCCTCGCGCGGGATCTATTCGCTCGACCGGATCAGGACTTTCACGGAAAATCACCGAGCCTCCGGCGGCAAGTCCTCGCTTTCGGACTATTACAGCACCGCCTACGGCAACGCGGTGTTCGACAAAAGCTTGCGCGACCGTGTCGTGTTTTCCGATCACAGCCTGGTCACCGATGCGGTATTCTCGGAAATGCACCTGATTTCCTGCCGCAACGTGCTGATCTACTTCGACCGTGAACTGCAGGATCGGGCCATCGGCCTGTTCCGGGATTCGCTGATCCGTGGTGGATTCCTGGGGCTAGGCGCAAAGGAGAACATCCGCTTTTCCGCCTATGCCGACGCCTTCGGCGATTTCGTGCGACAGGAAAAGATCTATCGGAAGCGTGAGGGATGACGATGGCGGACGCGCCTGCCGGTGGCCTTCGCGCTGTCGTGATCGGTGCATCGGCGGGCGGTATTCAGGCGCTTTCGCACATACTTCCATTGCTGCCGGAAGGCTATCCGATGCCTGTGCTGGTGGTGATCCATATGCCGGCGGATGGCGGCAATGTCCTTGCTCCCCTGTTCCAGAAGAAGTGCCGGCTTTCGGTGCGAGAGGCGGAAGACAAGGAGCCCGCCACGCCGGGAACCATCTTTTTCGCGCCACCCGGCTATCACATGCTGGTGGAAGCGGAGGGCACACTCGCGCTCTCCAGCGACGAGCCGGTGCTCCATTCGCGTCCCTCCATCGACGTACTGCTCGAAAGCGCGGCTGACGCCTTTGACGAACAGGTGATCGGCGTGATCCTGACCGGAGCCAGCCCCGATGGGGCACGGGGCCTGCGGGCGATTGCCGATGCCGGCGGAATTGCGATCGTGGAAGACCCGTCTGCCGCCTATGCCAGCGCCATGCCGCTGGCGGCGCTCGACCTTTGTCCAACAGCAATGGTGCTCTCGCTCGATGCCATCGGCGCATTCCTGCGTGACATCGGCGGAGAATGATGACCCCAGGCCGTCAGGTCACGCCGTCTGGGGTGTTCGTGCGCCTCGCGCGATTTCGGCCAGACGCTCCGCATGGGAAGGCATTCGCGAAACGGCAGCGTCGATGTTGCGCTGAAGGTCGCTCAGCGCGAGCTGCAGTTGCGCGGCCGGAAGCATAGAGGGCATCATGTGATGGCGCTGCGGCCACACGCCCTGTCCGGTCAGTACGGCGACCCAGGAATCGATGCGGAACAAGTCATCCCGGCCCTGATAGGCAATCGCCGCCTCGCGGAACAGCGCGATCCGCTCGGCAAGACTGTCCGGGATGGAGGCTGTGCCGCGCGAGCGCCAGAACTCGGTGTCGTTACGATGCGTCGCTGCGTAATGGAGGACGATGAAGTCGCGCACATGTTCCCATTCGTGGCGCGAACGGGCGTTGAACCATGCTGCGACAGCGGTGTTGTCCGGCCCGAACGGGAAGCTCTGGATCAACCAGGTCACCGCGATCATGACCAGATGAATGCTGGTCGATTCCAGCGGTTCGACGAAACCGCTGGCTAGGCCCAACGATATGCAATTGCGGTTCCATACCTGCTTGCGCATCCCGGTTTCGAAGCGCAGCAGCCGGGGTTCGAACAGCGGCGGTCCATCCAGCGCCTGAATCAGGCGATCCCTTGCGGCATCATCCGATAGGAAATCGCTGGCATAGACGATGCCGTTGCCGACGCGGTGCTGAAGAGGAATGCGCCAGCGCCAGCCTTCGCCATGCGCGATGGCGCGCGTGTAAGGCACGGGATCGCCGGATGATTCACTCTGAACTGCGAAGGCACTGTTGGCAGGCAGCCACTGGCTCCAGTCGTCAAAGCCGGTCTTCAGCGTCTTTTCGATCAGCAGGGCGCGGAAACCGGTGCAGTCGATGAACAGATCGCCCTCGACGCGGGCGCCCGATTCCAGCACGAGGGCCGTAATATCACCGCTCTCCCCGTGTTGTTCCACACTGACGATGCGCCCTTCTACCCTGCGCGCACCGGATTCTTCCGCCGCCCCCCGCAGAAACCGGGCATAGGCGGTCGCATCCAGGTGATAGGCATAACCCAGCGAATGATCGCCGGCCGCGGTGAACCGGCCCGCCATCGCTGCCTGCTGTTCCAGCGAATAGTCGCCATAGTCGCCGCCAAAACCGCGCCTGCGCGCTTCCAGCCAGAAATGCTGGAAATCCGCCACAAATGTGGATCGGCCCACCGACCCGAAGGGGTGGAAATAGTGATCACCCACCCGATCCCAGTTTTCGAACGAGATGCCCAGCTTGAACGTGGCATTCGTGGCACGCACGAATTCGGCTTCGTCCACGCCGATGAATTCGTGAAACGTGCGGATCGTGGGGATCGTCGATTCCCCTACGCCGACGGTGCCGATGTCATCGGATTCCACCAGCGTCACATCGACCAGTCCGTTCAACTGGCGGACCAGCGCGGTGGCCGCCAGCCATCCGGCAGTGCCGCCGCCGGCCACTACTACCCGTTTGCGCACGTTGCCATTCATCGGTTGATCCTGTTGCCGACCAATGCACGCAACCTGCGTGCAAGTGAGGAATCCAGTGGGGCGAGGGGGCCTCTCGCCGCTGCAGGCAAATGCGCGGCGGCGTGTTCGGCCGCCCCGAAGATGTAGTGATCGAACATGCTGCGCCAGGCGGCCTTTTCGTGGGCGGGACGATCGCGCAAGCTGAGCAACGCGTGAAGCAGCGTGGTCATCGGATCAGCCAGAAACGCCGGTGTGGCATTCCACCAGTAATTGATCAGCACGTTGAAATCTTCGAGCGCCTCGACCCGATGCCACCACAAGGCGGGATAGATGAGTACGTCTCCCGGCTCCAGCTCCGCGACCTGCCCGGCTTCCAGGGCCTCCGCAAAGCCTGGATAGCGATCAAAATCGGGCTTTGCGGCATCGACCATGCTGACGATCTGCCCGGCAGGTGTGGGTTCGATGGGGCCGGGGTAGAGATTGCTCACCTGATCGGGCGGAAACAGCGTGAAACGCCGCCGCCCGACGGCGCAGATGGCCATGTTGTTGGACATGTCCCAATGCGTTTCGGCAATGGTGCGATTGCCGATCCAGGCGCTCGCCAGCGGCGGGTGATGCGCGAAGGTACCGTCTGTCGGGTTGAGTTGGTGCGACGCGCGCAACCCGGGAAGGAAGGTGTCGAGATCGGTCGATCCCAGGTAGATCGCCGGGGCATCGGCCATGCCGCGCAATGCCAGCAGACGATCCAGGAATGCGGACAGCGCGCCCCGCTCGGTGGTGAAGTTCAACCCGGTAAGATCGGGATTGTAATGAAAACGTCCAGCGATGCCCGGCTCGCCGAGATACGCAACGACCGGCAGCCCGGCATCATGCTGACGGAGCACTTGCACGGCGGCTTCCGCCGAGATTTTGCCCGCACGGACCAGCGGCCAGTCGGCAGCGGCCTGGCGGAGGATGACGGGCTCGCCAGCCTCGACCAGCGCAGTCAGCTTCAGGTCTTCGAGCGCGGCGCCTTCGACAACGCGGGTGTGCCGCATGGCGGCGGTACCCGTCGGCCGGTCAGCTTCCGCCATCGCGGGCCAGCTTGCGATCGAGAAGCGAGGAAAGATTGCCGAGCGAGGACATCAGCCAGACCGCGCAGCGAAGGAAGTCCCCCTGATGAAGCTGGGCAAGCTGCGCGCCATCCAGAGCGGCGAAGCGCGATTGCGAGATCGTCCAGCAATCGGGAATGACGAAGCGGCGGCCATCGGGCGATTCCAGCTGAAGCGTCGTCGCTTCCAGCAGGCCGGCATCGTCGAACGCGGTGATCATGGCCGGGCCGATCTGGGTTCCGGCATAGATCATGCGGAGCATCGCCGCGACATGATCGAGATAGGGCGCATTGCCCCCATGATCGAGGAAGACGCGATGGCCTTGATCGACAGAGATGCGGGGGTGATCCAGCGCAATGTGGATCATCGGTTCGCCAGCCTCACCGGCTTTTGGAACACCGATCGAAAACGGCCCGCGTGCCACTAGGGCGGGGATGGCGCGCGCATCCCATTCGTGCCCATTCAGATAGAGATTTTCATCGTGCGCGAAACCGAGCAGTGCGACCGCCCGAAAGGCTCCAGCAGCATCGCGACGGAATACGATAGGGTATTCGCGGGACAATGCCTCAAATTCAGGGGCAAATACCGTCATTTGATTGACGGCATCGCCCAGTTCCGCCCCGTAGTCTGCGCGTATCCGCAGATCGTGATGGTCAACGTTATTGAGAAGTACGGGATCGGACATGTTCTATCGCCAGCATCGTATAGGGAATGCCATCCCACACGAAGAAGGCCTGATCAAGGTGACCTTCTTCGCGTGGGCGGCACTTATTCTCAGAACTTGTAGCTGGCACCCAGCAGATAGCGGGCAGAGCCCTCGGTTTCGTACCAGGTGTTCATCTTGTCACGACCGTAGGTGCGCACACCTTCCTCGAAGAGGTTGATGCCTTCGAAGCTGACAGCGATCTTCGGCGTGATGTCGTAGCTGATGCTGAAGTCAACCTGGCTGTAGGGCGCAGTGAAGACCGGGTTGTGATAGCTGTCACGGTTCAGCTGGCTCAGGTACTTGTCACGCCAGTTCCAGGCGAGGCGAGCCGAAATGCCATACTTTTCGTAGATCAGCGTCACGTTGGCGGTGTCGGACAGGCCAACAAGCGCGAACTGGTCGACACTGGGAGGGGCTGCCACGTCGATGCCGACGTCGCCGCGCACCAACGTATAGCTGGCTGCGATGCCGAGGCCGGTGTTTCCAAGGAAGTACTGGCCAGCCAGTTCCACGCCGTAGATCTCGGCATCCTTGTTGTTGATCGGCGTGTTGACCGAGAAGTCGAACAGCGGGTCGTTAGCGTCGGCGACGATGTCGACGGCGGCCAACGTGCTGTCCACGAAGCCCTGATCCAGCGCGCGGGTCTGCGTGTTGTAGTGCTGGGCGAACTGGGCATTGGCTGCGGCCACGTCACCATTGTTCTGCTGGAGCAGAGCGGTGTAGGTGAACAGGTTCACGTCAGTGATATCAGCACCGAAAGTGGACTGCAGCTGCGTCTTTGCCGTACCCGAACGCGTGCCCGGTTGACCCGATGTGGGGTCTGCCAGTCCGAACAGCGAACGATTGACCAGGGTGTTGCCGATGAAGTTGTGCACCCGCTTGTCGAAGAAGCCGACCGACAGGTAGACGTCCTTGTGCGGATACCATTCCAGCGACACGTCGAAGTTGTCCGAGTTCAGCGGATCGAGGTCGGTGTTGTTGGCATTGCCGGTGGCGATGCCGCCGATTGCGGTCGGACGCGGCGGCTGGCCGACGGTGGTCGATGCGAACAGATTGCCGTAAGGCGCACGTGCGATCGACTTGCCGTAGGAGAAGCGGCCCTTCAGTGTGGGCGTGAAGTCGATCGAGAAGTCGAACGCCGGCAGCAGATTGTTGTAGCTACCCTTGTTGCGCACTTCCTGTCGATCAGCCGTGTACTGGATGCTGAAGTCGTTGTCCGCCTGCCATACGATTGCGAGCGGGATCGGCTGCAGCGAAACCGCCTTGACCTTCGTGCTTTCGAAGCGGGCACCCGCAACCAGCTGGGCATCCATGTTGCCGATCTGGCCGTTCCAGGTGAACTGGCCGTAAACCGCCCAGATGTCTTCCTTGACGCGGTTGTCGTTGTTCGCATCGATGTTGTTGGCGTGGTTCACGCCGTCGGTGGTGATGCCGCTGTAGTAGTTGTACAGCGTGTTGTAGAGCTTCGTCGCATCCTCGGTACGCCAGGCGACCATCGAATTCGCGTCGGAATTCGGGTTGTTGTGGTGGAACTGGCAGGTCGTGCAGAACTGGAAGACCTGGCCCGGTGCCACAGCGGCGATTTCCGGCGGAAGCGAGTTGCCCCAGTCACCCAGAACCTGACGCGTGTTGTACTGCGTCTGGCGCGTGTTGGTGCTGCGATAGTTGCCGCCGAAATCGAAGTGGCTGTCGCCACCCAGATCGTACTTGCCGTCAAGGCGCAGTTCCTTGACGCGCTGGGTCTGCGTGGAGTCGAACTGACGCTGAACCGCGCCGGCCAGATCACCCTCGTCCAGCTTGCCGTCGCAATTGCCCTTGGTGAACGCCACGCCCTTGGGGGTGGTGCTGGCCTGGCAATCGTTGAACGTGATGGCCTGCTGCGGGAAACCGCCCTTGGTCCAGGTCAGCGACTGCGACGACACGACCGGCATATTGAACGCCACCGTGGTCGAGGTCTGACCATTCGGATTGTCGCCAAAGCTTTCAGCCTTGCCGAAGTGACCGTCCAGCGTGAACGACAGCTTGTCGGTAGCCTGCCACGCCACGTTGGCGCCGACGTCGTAGAGGCGGTTCTTCTGGGCGCGATAGGCCTGTTCGAACGCGCTGTCCTTCACGCCGTTGATGGTCTCATGCAGGAATTGCGTGGTGGCGATGCCGTCCGAAGCGTCGTCGAAGCCAACTTCGTCGAACGGACGGTTGAACCAGTTCGACTGCGTCGAACGACGTTCCGATTCCCGCAGCTGCGCGTACAGACCGTCTACGGTCAGGGTCAGCGTGTCGGTGGGCTTGTACTGCAGAACGGCCTGGCCGTTGATGCGTTCGCGGCTGTCTTCCGAGAAGTGGTAGCGGCTGTCGTTGGGGACGGCCACCAGCACGTTCTGATCGGTTGGCAGGTTGGTGTACTTGGTGTTCGCGTTCACGAAGCCGTTGGCGGGATTGAGGAAGTCCGAAAGAGTACGGATATTCCAGTCGTCATTCGCCTGGCTGGGAACGCTGAAGTTGCGCTTCTGGTAGCTGCCGAACAGGGCGACGCCGAAACGCTGGTCTGCGTCGGTCCAGCTGGCGATGCCCGAAAATTCTGGCGTCACGTGATTGCCGCAGCTGACGCAATCGTCGGCGCTGGTGTCATAGCTGGCCTTGGCGCCGACCGAACCCTGGAAACCGCTTTCGCTGTTGTCCAGCGGGCGACGGCTGCGGATGTCGATCGTGGCGCCGATGCCGCCCGAAGGAACGGCTGCGCGCGACGTCTTGTAGACGAGAAGGGTCTGGATGCCTTCCGAAGCCAGGTTCGAGAAGTCGAACGAACGGCCGGTGCCCGAAGCGCCGTCACCACCCTGGTCGCCGCCGACGGCGGTGATGTCGGAGGTGGCCAACTGGCGGCCGTTCAGAGTGACAAGGTTGTACTGCGCACCGAAGCCGCGCACGGTCACGGTCGAACCTTCGCCGTTCACACGGTCGATCGAGACGCCGGGAATGCGCTGCAGCGATTCCGCGAGGTTGGTGTTGGGGAACTTGCCGATGTCTTCGGCCGAAATGGCGTCGACGACACCGTTCGAATTGCGCTTGATTTCAGCGGAACGTTCCAGCGACGCACGAACGCCGGTGACGACGATTTCGTTCGCGTCGACCGCGGCGCCACCAGGCGCGGCGGCCGCGTCCTGCGCGATGGCGACGCCTGGTGCGACCAGACCCGCCAGCATGGCTATTGCTGACGTCGATCGCGCGAACGACGACGCAAGGCGTGAACCCTTCATGATACCCTCTCCCTGTTACTGCGAGTATTTTGCAGTCATCGCGGCATTGACACCGTCTTGATCTGCATTGCTAACATTGCCGACATCGCTGTCAATGTGTCTTGTTTTTTGCGCCTTTATTGCCGCCAGTATCCGCGGCAGTAATGCTCATTCGAGCACCATCCAAATTAACAATCTTTTCAGCGACTACGTGCTCGGCATCGGTTGCCAGCGAAAGCTGGTAATTTCCTGTTGAAATCTGCCATCCCTGCGCGGTCCAGCGCGCCAGCAACCGTGGATCGGCCTTGATCGTTAGCGTCGCGGTCTCGCCCGGTTGAAGCACGCGGCGGGCCCAACCCACCAGTCGCGGCGTGGCGACGCCGGGGAGCGTGGCGTAAAGCTGGGGAACGACCGTCGTCACGCGCTTGCTGTCGTTGTGCACGGTCACGCTCGATCCCGGCGTGGTTCCGCCGGAGAAGCTGGCGTTGGAAAACGCGGCGTGCCCATAGCTGAGACCGAAGCCGAACGGGAACAGTGGCTTCTGCTTGCTGGCAGCATACCAGCGATAGCCGACCTCGGCGCCTTCCTGATAGTTCACGGGATAGGGCGGCAGCTTCGCGGCATCGCCCATCGCCGCGTTGGCGGCGGCTCCGTTGTCCGATATGCCAGCGGGCATCTGCACGGGTTCCGGACGCGGAAGCTGGCTGGGCGATTGCGGGAAGCTGAGCGGCAAACGGCCCGATGCGTCCACTTCGCCGAACAGCACGCGGGCGATGGCTTGCCCGCCGCGCTGGCCCGGATACCAAGCCTCGACCACGGCGGGAACCTTGTCCAGCCAAGGCATCAGCACGGCACCGCCGGTTTCGAGCACGACCACGGTGCGCTGATTGGCCCCCGCAACCGCGCCGATCAGCGCATCCTGCCCATCGGGAAGCGAGAGCGACGGCGCATCCTGCGCTTCGGTCTGCCACTGGGTGGCGAACACGATGGCGATGTCCGCCTGCTTGGCCGCTGCCGCTGCGGCGGCAGGATCGCTGCCGTCCACGAAGCGGATCGTTGCCCCCGGCGCCATCGCGCGGATCGCGTCGAGAGGCGACGATGCGTGATAGGTTACGCGGGCGAAGGAGGCCGCAGCGCCGCTGGTCAGCGGAATTTCGATCGGCACGCCGCCGACAGACCGCACTTGCGACGAGCCACCGCCCGACAGCACACCCACGTCGGCGTGGCCGCCGATGACCGCGATGGTCTTCGCTTCGCGCGCCAGCGGCAGGATGTTGCCGTTGTTCTTCAGCAGGACGATGCCGGCCTCGGCCGCACGCTGCGCCACCTTGGCATGGGCTTCGTAATCGATCGGCTGCGCGCTGGTCGGCAGCGGATGGTCGTACGCGCCCGTGGCGATCAGGCCGGTGAGGATGCGGTGGACCATTTCGTCCAGCCGCTGCGTTGATACGCGACCTTCGGCGACGGCTTTGGCCAGCGGAGTGCCGAAAAAGATGCTGGAGTCCAGTTCCTGCCCGGACTCCTGGTCAAGGCCGGCGTTGGCGGCCTTTTCCGTGGAGTGAACCGCACCCCAGTCCGACATCACGAAACCGGGGTAGTTCCATTCCTTGCGCAGCACATCGGTCAGCAGGAAGCGGTTTTCGCAGGCGTAATCGCCATTGATCCTGTTGTAGGCGCACATCACCGAGCCGGGCTTGCCCTCGGCGATCGCGATTTCGAAGGCCAGCAGATCGCTTTCGCGCAGGGCCACCGTATCGATGCGCGCATCCAGGACAGTGCGGCCGGTTTCCTGGCTGTTCAGCACGAAGTGCTTCACCGTGGAAACGATGTTGTTCGACTGCACGCCACGGACGGCGGCCGCCGCCATCAGGCCGGACAGCAGTGGGTCTTCACCGAAGTATTCGAAATTACGGCCATTCCACGCATCGCGCGTCAGGTTGACGCCACCGGCGAGCAGGACGTTGAACGTCTTGGCGCGGGCCTCCGCACCGATCATCGCGCCGCCGGCATAGGCGATATCGGTATCGAACCCGGCCGCCGTGGCGAGGGCGGAGGGCAGGGCTGTCGCCACGTCGCCCTTGCGCTGCTCCACCTGGTTGGCAACGCCCAGCGAGGCATCGCTTTCACGCATGGCGGGAATGCCCAGGCGCGGGATGGCGGCAACATACCCGGCGGAGGGAATCATGTCGGCCGGCGGATTCTTGGTCTGCGGCGGGAACAGGCCGTGGACCATGGCCAGTTTCTCGTTCGAGCGTCATCGCCTTGACCAGCGCATCGGCGCGTTCCTGGGCGGAGCGGGACTTGTCCTGCCATACGCCCGTTGCCGGCTTTTCGGCGGAAGGCGTTGCGGTCTGCGCCGTCACGGGCGCCGAAATGACGGCCGCCGGAAGCGCAAGGGCCAGCGCGGCCAATGCCGTGGACTGACGCATGACATGCAGACGGGCGCGCCGTTGCCGAATTTTCGGTTGAGCCTTCATGATCCTCCCTGCCGCCTTTTGGTCGGCTTGAGGGTCTGATCGCAAAGTCTGACATCGTTGTCAATCGGACTCGGGCAGCTCTATTTCGACTTTGTTGCTGTTTCTTGTCGATAGAGCGAAGACAAGGCGCGCGATCTTGGCGGAAATTGCCTATGATCGGCGCACAAAATAAAATCAGGGGGGTGCCACCATGGTCTCAAGATCGGGCGCTGCGGACGATATTGTGCAAGCGCCAGTCATGACGGAGCGGACGCGCGCTGCGCGCATGTTCAATCTGTCGATCGGCACGTATTTCATGGGCGGATTCGTGGTTTCGCTGGTAAGTCTGCTGGTTCCGCGGCTGAAAATCCTGATGGGACTGGACTATACGCGTGCTGCACTGGTGCAGGCGGCGTTTCATTCTAGTTATCTGCTGTTTGCCCTGCCGGTCACGGCGTGGCTGGTGCGAATCGGGTACATGCGGGTGATCGCCGCTGGCTGCGCGGTGATGGCGGCGGGCAGCCTGGGGTTCGTGGGAGCGGCGGCGCTGCACAACTATCCAATGGTACTGATCGCGCTTCTGGCGCTGGCGGGGGGAATCACGTTCCTGCAGATCGCCGGCAATGTCGTGATCACGCTGGTCGAAGATACCGACAAGGCGATTCCCCGGATGACGCTGCTGCAGGGGTTCAATTCCTGCGGCACGGTGTTGGCCCCGCTGCTGGGCGCTTCGTTCCTGCTCAGCGATCGCAGCGCGGGGGACGATGCCAGTGCCTGGATGATGGTGGCGATTCCATTCATCGCCAGCTTTGTGGTGCTGCTGGCGATGGCCTGGAGCTATCTGCGCAACCGCGACCTGCTTCGCGATACCACGCCGCCGCAGCGGGTGCCGCTGTCCGGCCTGCTGCGCGTGCTGTCCACCCCGCGCCTGACGGCCGGCTGCATCGCCATGTTTGGTTACGTCGGCGCGGAGGTGACCATTGGAACCTTGCTGACGAACTACCTCGTCCTTCCCGAAATCATCGGCGCCGATCCGGTTGCCGCCGGGCGTCTGGTCAGCCTCTACTGGGGCGGGGCGATGGTGGGGCGCTTTGCTGGGTCCATGGCGCTGGGCCGATGGCCGGCGACCCGCGTTCTGACGGCGACGGCCTGTGCGGCGGCAGCGCTGGTGCTGATGGCGACGTTCGGCAACGGCATGATCGGCGCAGTGGCTCTGATCGCGGTCGGCGTCTGCAATTCGATCATGTACCCCACGCTTTTCGCCCTCGCCCTGCCGGACGAGCAGGCGGCGGTGCCCTACGCATCCATGGCCCTGTGCATGGCGGTAGTGGGCGGCGCCGTGGTGCCAATGGCCACGGCGGCGTTGGCGGATGGCATCGGCCTCTTGCCGTCGCTTGCGGTTCCCGGCATCTGCTACCTCGTCATCGCGGCGTTCGCCGTGGTTCGAGCGGGTTATCCTGCTGCGCTGGCATGGAGAATGGCTTGAAGGCAGTTACGATCAAGGACGTCGCGGCGCGGGCGGGTGTTTCGCCCAAGACGGTATCGCGCGTGATCAACGGTGAGCAGCACGTGCGTGACGAGATTCGCGAGCGGGTGATGCGCGTCGTTGACGAAATGGCGTACAAGCCGAATGCCTTCGCGCGCGGTCTTTCCAGTTCGCGATCTTTCCTTGTCGGGCTCTTCGTGGACGATCCGGTCTCCGGCTATGCCGCCGATCTCCAGCGCGGCGCGTTGGAGCAATGCCGAACATGCAGCCATCACCTTGTGGTAGAGGCGGTGGAACGCGATCGCCCGGACTGGCTGGCGCAGATTGATGCGACGCTGCGCGAACTGTCGCTTTCCGGCGCCATCCTGGCCGCTCCGGTCTGCGACTGGAGCGAATTGCTGGACCTGTTCGACAGTCACGGCATTCCAGTCGTCCGTCTGGCACCCGCCACCGAACCGGGCCGCGCGATGCAGGTGCGGATCGACGACCGGGCGGCTGCGCGGGAAATGGCAGAGCGGTTGATCGAGTTGGGTCATCGCGACATAGCCTTCATCCGCGGCCACCCGGGGCACAGCGCTTCGGCCTTGCGCTGGCAGGGCTTCGCCGATGCCTGCGCGGTGGCCGGTATCGACATCCCCACCCGGCGCGCGCTGCAGGGCGACTTCAGCTTCAAGTCCGGCCTTGCTGCGGCGGAGGCCATTTTCGCCGACGCAAAGCGGCCGACCGCGATTTTCGCCAGTAACGACAAGATGGCTTTCGCCGCGCTGGTCGTGGCCATGCGGCATGGTGTTGCCGTTCCCGGTGAACTGTCCATCACCGGTTTCGACGACGATGAAATTTCGCGCATGGCATGGCCGGCGCTCTCCACCGTCAACCAGCCTAATGCCGAGATGGCGGCAGTCGCCGTCGATCTGCTGGTAGGAGGCTCCGCGCGAGAGCGGACCGAGGCGAGCGACTGCGTCGAATTGAGCTATTCCCTGATCGAGCGCGAAAGCACCGGGCCTGTCGGTCGCCCGGCCGCCAAAGCTGGGGTGCCGGTGTTCAAGTCGGCCGGCTGAATATTGACGGTTGATTGCCCGAATATGTCAAAGTTTATCCATACATTTGGACAATTCACCGTCGATCGACATGCTGCGCAATAACTATAAGCGCCAGCCCTCCAGCATTGCCGATTGATCGGATGTTGGTGTGCTAGTTTTGCGCGCATTTTCGCGATTCCGTTGCCGTCATTTTTGGCCAAGTTCGCCCGGGCGTTATATTCGCGTGCCCGCGATCGTGTGCAGGGACTATCGATCGACTCTTTAAATCGTGAACACTACTGTTCCGGTTGCGACATCAGACTGGATCAAGCCGTGGCCTTTCCAGCGAACCTTTGTGCGCAAACCGCGCCTGCTCGCCGTGCCCAAGCGCACATGGCGGCGGATCCGGCTTGCCGAACCATGCTGCAAAAGTGCGCCTGATTTAAGGTCGAGCCAGAACCTTCAAGACCGGAAGAAAAAGCAGAAAACCAACAAAAAACGATATTGAACGGGAGAGGGACAATGACGAAAGCCGTTTATCGCGCCATGCTTTTGGCGGGAACTGTTCTTGGCTTTTCCACGCCTGCGCTGGCGCAGGACAATGTCGACGAAATCGTCGTTACGGCGCGTCGTGTCGAGGAGCGTCTGCAGGATGTTCCCATCTCCATCACGGTCTACAACCAGGACCAACTCAGCAATCGCAATGTGGTGTCCGGCGCGGATCTGGCGACCTATACGCCGTCGCTATCTTCCAACGCCCGCTATGGCGGTGAAACCGCGACGTTTGCGATCCGTGGCTTCACGCAGGAAAGCTATACCTCGCCGTCGGTGGGCGTCTACTTCGCCGATGTCGTCGGTCCGCGTGCGCAGGGCGGGACGCCGGGCGGCAATGGCGCGGGCGTCGGCATGTTCTTCGACCTTCAGAACGTGCAGGTGCTGAAGGGCCCGCAAGGCACGCTGTTCGGCCGCAACACCACCGGCGGCGCGGTGCTGCTGGTTCCCCAGCGGCCCAAGGATGACTTTGGCGGCTATGCCGAAGGATCGATCGGCAATTTCGACATGCGGCGGTTCCAGGCGGTGGTCAACGTGCCGCTGGCGGAAACCTTCAAGGTCCGCCTCGGCCTGGACCGGCAGGTGCGCGACGGCTATCTGCACAACCGGTCCGGCATCGGCCCGAACGATTTCGGCGACGTCGATTACTGGGCGTTCCGCGGATCCGTGCTGGCCGAAATCACGCCGGACCTCGAGAACTACACGATCGCCAGTTACACCCGCTCGCGCACCAACGGCACGACCGGAAAGATCGTCGTCGCCAACACGCCCGGATGCCGAGACGGCGTGGCGGACCGGTTCCCGCTGCCGACGGCGGGATCGACCGCATCCTATCTGGCGCCCATGGTCTGCTCCGGCACTTTGGCCCGCGCGAAGGATCAGGATTATGGCTATTGGGACGTCGAAAGCGGCCACCCCAATCCGTTCCTGGAGATCGACAGCCTGTCGTTCATCAACACCACCACCTGGCAGGCCAGCGACACGATCACGCTGAAGAACATCGCCAGCTATCAGGAATTCACGCAGGCGCAGGCGTTCAATGTCGGGGCGGACAATCTGACCTACCAAGGCCTGCCGGTCACCTGGGTGGGCGTCACCCCGGCCAAGAGCCTGAACAACATCGACCAGTGGACCTTTACCGAGGAATTCCAGCTTCAGGGCCGCACGCCCGACAACAAGCTGACCTATCAGGGCGGCGTCTACTACGAACGGTCCGGTCCGCTCAGCAATTGGCAGGGAACGGTTTCGCAGATCACCACGGTGCTTTCGCCAGCCCAGACCGGGCTGCCGATCCCGGTGTTCACCACGTCATCCTGCTCGGACATCGCGAACTACGTCTGCACCAACCTGAACAGCCTTGGCGCCAAGGCAATTCCGTCGATCCTGCAGAACTCGCTGACCCGCTACTGGTATCGCAACATCGGGCTTTACGCGCAGGCGACATACAAGATCGTCGAGGCGCTCTCGCTGACGGGCGGCTTCCGCTACACGATGGACAAAGTTCGAGGGGAGGGCGGCACCCGCACGGTCCGCGTCACCAACGATACGCCATCGTTCTTCTGCGCTGCCTATCCCACGCGACCCGCTCCGACGGGAGAGGACTGCGTGACCTCTCTGTCCCAGAAGTCCGAAAAACCGACCTGGCTGGTCAGCCTGGACTACAAGATCACGCCCGACGCCATGGTCTATGCCAAATACGCGCGTGGGTACCGCCAAGGTAACGTCAACGTATCGAACACGGTGCCCGTGGGCTGGGGGCCGGAAAAGGTCGACACGTACGAGATCGGTGCGAAGGCCAGCTTTCATGGCACTGTGTCTGGTTATCTGAACCTTGCCGGATTCTACAACGATTTCAGCGACCAGCAGCTTTCGGCCAATCTCATTCCCGATGGGACCGTGGCCGGCGCATCGCCGTCGCAGGTGATCGTCAACGCCGGAAAGTCGCGCATTCAGGGCATCGAGGCGGAAGGCGCGCTCAACTGGATGGGCTTCAACCTCACGGGAGGCTACACCTGGCTCGACACCAAGCTGAAGTCCTATTCGCCGCCATCGATCCCCGGCTATCTGCCGCCATCGACCGGCGCGGCGGTAGGCGGCGTCCTGCCGCTTTCGCCGAAGCACCGCGTGACGCTGACAGGTACCTATACGCTGCCGCTGGATGACAGTATCGGCAAAGTCTCGCTCTCGGCCACCTATACCTACACCGCCAAGCAGCTTGCGGCGAACGATAGCCCGATCGGTTGGCTGCCATCGACCAATCTGTGGAACCTGAATGCAAACTGGAACTCGATCGCCGGCAGTCCGGTCGATCTTTCCGGCTTCGTCAGCAACCTGACGAACGAGAAATACCCGGTCTTCGTGGGCAACGCGTGGAATTCAACGGGTTATGATTCGCTGATCCTGGGGCAGCCGCGCATGTATGGGGTTCGTCTGCGGGTCCGCTTCGGCGGCGACGCGCTGTAGGGGTAAGGTGAGGGGGCGGGGCAGTAACGCCCCGCCTCCTTTCCGCGGCGAACATCAATCCTTGTTGGCGTTGATCCCGTCCAGCACGAATTCCAGCACCGCCTCGTCGATCGCCTCGTCCGAAGCCAGCCCCGGCGGAAACAGCACATCCTTGAACATGACGTTGGCCAACACCGCGGCGAAGGAGACCCGCACCATCAGCTTGGGATCGATGCGGGGTGTGGCGCCAAGCCGCTTCGTCTGGACGGCCGCGCCACGCTCAAAGTATTCGCTCAGGCTGCTGATGGCGCGTGCGCTGGCATCGCTGTCCGATCCGTGGACGCTCGCCGTCAACACCGTGAGCAGGAGCTGAGAATGCTCCTGAAGAAACCGCTGCAACTCCGCGATATAAAGGCGCGCATTTTCCCGGCGGTTGCCCGTTGCCGGATCGTCGATGGCGTGGCTTTCGTTGAACTGTTCAAGATGCGTATCCAGTGGGCGGAACACCGCCTCCTGAAACAGCGCCGCCTTGGACGAGAACATCCGGAACAATTGCGCTTCGGTGCTCTCCGCCCGGCGCGCGATGGCGGCCGTGGTCGCGCCGGAATAGCCGCAGCGCTTGAATTCCGCTTCCGCCGCTTCCAGCAGGCGACCGGCCACTTCCTCCGAAGTCCGCCGCTTCCTGCGCGTCGTTTTGCCCTCTTCGCTCACCACCGCTCCATCGTGTTGCCGCGCGCAGGCTTAGCAGAAGGGATGCCCCGTTCAACTGCGCGGCACCGATGCGAAGAAGTCCAGCCCCGCCTGTTCGGCAAACAGGTATTCGAGATAGTGGCCCAGTTCCGGCACGTCGACGAAACAAGCCTGCAGCAGTGGGTTACGGCTGCGATAGGGGACGGCCCAGCCGTTGCGCTCCGCTTGCCGGAACACGCCCTGCCATTGTTCTTCGTCATGGATCAGGAAGCCCAGATGATGGTGCCGCAGATGAAAGCCATCGCACTGTGGCAGCCGATCGCTGTAGATTGCGGAGCCGGGACCGGCGGCCTCGATCACTTCGTACATCACCGTGCCCACCCAGGCGAAATCCGCCTTGATATAGCCGCCCTGCGCAAGTGGTCCTTCCAGCCGGCAGAACTCGCGAATGCCCAGCCTTTCGGAAAACAGCGCCCGCGCCGCTTCGATGTCATTGGTGGCATAGGCCATCTGGAAATGCTCGCTGAGCAGCAGGCCTGACCCCGGTTCGAAGCGATCCACGGAACGGTCAAGCGAAAGCGGCATCATGATCTCCTCACCCAGGACGATCATGATAGTACATGCTATCTATCTTGTGCAAGTGCCTGCCTTGGCCTTACGATTCCCGAATCAAAGGGCCCCGCGACACCGACGCGGACGCATGAGCAGGAGAAGGACATGGCTGGCGATCTGGATGGCCTGGGTTATCGCGACAAGAACGTAGTGGTCACGGGTGGAGCGTCCGGCATGGGTGAGGCCGTGGCACGGATATTGGGCGAGCTTGGCGCCCAAGTGCACATCGTCGACATCCAGCAACCGAAAGTGGATCACGCAGGCTATTACCGTTGCGACCTGTCGGATTTCGACCAGGTGCGCGCCACGGCAGCGACGTTGAAGGCGATCGCCCCGATCCACTTCCTTTTCCCCTGCGCGGGCCTGCCACCACATATCAAGGGCGCGCTCTATTGCATGAGGGTGAACTACATAGGCACCCGGCTGCTGGTGGAAAGCCTGCTCCCCTCGCTGGCAGATGGGGCTGGCATCGCCCTGATCTCATCCGACGCAGCTATGGGATGGCAGAAGAACATCGCCCAAAGCCTTGAAATGCTGTCCATCAGCGATCCAGACGAAGCGCTCGCCTGGGTGGAGGCAGATCCGGAAAGGCGCCTGCGCGACGGTTACACGACCTCCAAGGAAATGCTGGTCGTCTGGGTGGCGAAGGCGGCGGTCGCGCTGGGGAATGAGCGGCGCATCCGCTTCAACGCCATCGGCCCATGCCCGACGAAGACGGCTTTCATGGATCAGTCCGCCGACGTCATCAGCCAGGAATTCCTCGACGCATGGCCCTATCCCTCGCTCGGCCGCATTGCCACGGCGGAGGATCAGGCGTGGCCGCTGGTTCTGCTGAACAGTCCGCTCAACGGCGCGGTGACCGGGGCGTTCCTCTATACCGACCAAGGCTTCGCGACCGGGGTGATGACCGGTGCGATCGACGCGTCGTTCATGATGGGCAGCCAGAGGCAGCAGGCCTGACTGCGCAAAATCGCCGGGGCGGTGGTCGCGGCAACGGTTCGAATTGGCTTGTCCGGCCATGTTGAACACACGTAGATAGTTCATGCTATCAATAGGGTTGGAGAGGCCCCACACGATGGAAATCGAGCCGAACATCCTCGCCTATCTGGCCGACCTTGAAACCGCGGTCGCCAACCTGAAGGACACCTGGCACCCGGACGATCCGGCCTATCGTGCCGACGTCTATCGCCAGACGATGACCAGCCTGTCCTATGCCTACTTCGCCTATTTCCATGCCACGCCGGAACATCCCGATTGGGCGCCGCTGTGGAACCCGGTCTACACGCTCCAACCAAATCCCGACGACATCTACGTCCAGTCACCCATCCGGGGTGATTTGACCTATCGGATTTCCGGCAATCGCGGCACCTGCCGGATCTTGTCCTTCACCACGCAGAAGGTGCAGTCCGGATCGGTGGACGAGATGCCCCGGCCGAATGGGCATAACGAGGTGGACGACACCGACCTTGGCCTTGAACTGGGCAAGGATTTCTCCGTCATCTTCAGCGCCGAACGGCCGGCGGGCTACACCGGCAAGTGGGCGAAGATCGATCCGGAGGCGGGCTACCTCTACCTCCGCTATCGCAGCTACGACTGGTTGAACGAGGTGGACCCGCAGCTTTCGATCGAATGCCTCGATCCGGTGCCGCCCAAGCCGCGCCTTTCGCCGGAGGAAATCCTGCGCCGCATTCAGGAGATGGCGAAGTTCCCCGGGCGCAAGACCAAGCTCTACTACCCGATGCAGAACGGTGTGAAGGATCGGGTGGGCTTCAACGTCTTCGAACCGATCCGCATGCCCGGCGCACTGGTGAAGCAGGTCTACTGGCCCGCCTGCTTCCAGCTCGAACCCGACGAAGCCCTGATCATCGAGACCGAGATCCCGGCCAAGGCACCGTACTGGAACATCCAGCTCAACGATCCGTACTTCAACGCGCTGGAATACGTCTATCGCATCTCCAGTTCGAACGGCCATTTCGCGAAGCTGAGTTCGGACGGCAAGTACCGTGCGGTGATCGCGCTGGAAGATCCCGGCGTGCCCAACTGGCTGGACCCGGCAGGATATACCGAGGGTGGTATCTATGGCCGCTGGTACGATTGCGACAGCGAGCCGACGCCGACGATCAAGCGCGTGAAGCTGGCCGAACTGCGCGATCACCTCCCCACCGATACCCCCACGGTGACGCCCGAGGAACGCGATGACGAACTGCGCCAGCGGGTGCGCGCCTGCCAGCGCCGCCGACGTTGGTAATCGGGCGCTGATGACAAGAACGAGGTACGAGAGAGGATAGTCGATGGATTTCGGGTACGATCCGCCCGAGCGGTTCCGGACCGCGTCGGACCAGGCGCACGAGATTGTCGCGCGCGAACTGGGGCACGACGATTTCGGCCCCGGCGATTACCTGCACGGGCTGAAGGTCATGCTCCAGTCGATGGACTATGACCCGCATTTCACCGAGCAGGGCCGGCGCGCGGCATGGGGGCAAGTGATCGGCGTGCTCCGCAGCCGGGCCGGGGCCTTCAAGGCGATGAAGGACAATCTGGGCTTCGATGCGGAAGCGATCACGGGCCCCGTGGTCATTACCGGCGTTCCGCGCACGGGCACCACGGCGCTCCATCGGTTGATGGCGGTAGACCCGCGTTTCCAGGGCTTGCAGACGTGGCTGCTCGATGCGCCGATGCCGCGTCCGCGCTTGAGCGAGTGGGAAAGCTATCCCGAATACCGCAAGACCGTCGCGGTGTTGGAGGCACGCTATGCCGCCGCCCCGCAAAAGCGGGCGGCGCACCACATCGCCGCCGAGGAAGTGCACGAATGCTGCATGCTGCTGCGCCAGTCGTTTGTCTCCAACTTGTGGAGCTGCGGCTGGTCCGCACCGACTTACGACGCATGGTGGCAGTGCCAGAGCGAGCAGGCCGCCTATGACTACTATTACCGCTGCGTCCAGCTGATCGGATCGAACGATCGCGACAAGCGGTGGCTGCTGAAGAACCCCGGGCATATCGAGAATCTCGATCTGCTCTTCGCGGTGTTCCCCGATGCGAAGGTGATCCAGACACACCGTGATCCGGCCAAGGCAGTGCCTTCGCTGGTGTCGCTGCTGATGACGCTCCACCCGACGATGGAGGAAGGCCGTGCCGACCAGCGCGCCGCCAATATGCTGGAACGCGAAGTGGCCAAATGGGCGAACGCCGTGCGCAAAGCCGATGCCGTGCGCGAACAGCATCCGGGCAAGGTGCTGGACGTCGTCCATCTCGATTTCCATCGCAATCCGATGGACGTGCTGGACCGTATTTATGCCTTCATCGGCATGGACATTCCGGACACGACGCGCGCCCAGTTCGCGCAGCGGATCGAGGAGAAGCCAGAGCTTCAGCACGGCGTCCATCGCTACTCTATTGCCGATTACGGCATGACGCCCGAACAGGCGCGGGAGCCTTTCGGAGATTACATCGAACGCTTCGATCTGGTGGAGAAAGGCAAGTGAGGGCAGCGCTCTATCCGGGCGGCGGCCGCCCGATCGTCATCGAAAGCCTGCCCAATCCTCGCCCGGGCCCGGACGACCTGCTGATCCGGGTGGACCGCTGCGGCATCTGCGGCACCGACCTGTCGATGACCAAGGGCGGCATGTGGGACTATGGCGCGAACGTGCAGTTCGGCCACGAATATGCGGGCGAGATCGTCGAACTGGGCAGCAATGTCGAAGGGTTCCGGATCGGAGAGAAGATCGCCGTCCTGCCCTCGGTCGCCTGCGGGAACTGCCGCCAGTGCCGTGCGCATGGCAACAATGTGCTCTGCCAATCGAGTCCGTCCAAGGCGATGGTGGGTTTTGCGGAACTGGCCTCTGTGCCTGCCACCGTGGCGACCAAGCTGCCGTCCACACTGTCGCTGGCCGATGGCGCCCTGATCGAACCGTTGGCGATCAGCCTCTACGGCACCAAGTTCGCCTCAATCGCACCGGGTGACCGTGTGCTGGTGCTGGGCGGCGGTACGGTCGCGCTCTATGCGATCTACTGGGCGCGGCGACTGGGGGCAGGGCGGATCGTCGCCATGTCACGCTCGGCGCGGCGCAAGGATTTGGCGCTGGCGATGGGGGCGGATGCCTTTGTCGCCTACGGTGAAGGCGAGATCGGCGAAGTGGTCGAAGCGCTGGGCGGGCCGCCGCAAGTGGTGTTCGAGGCGGTCGGCGCCGAAGGCATGCTTTCCAAGGCGATCACCCATGCCGACCAGTTCGGCCGCATCGTCTCACTGGGATTCTGCACCGCCCCCGATCCGGTGATCCCGGCCATCGCCTCCTACAAGTGCGTCTCCATGCAGTTCGCAGTGGGCTATTCGATGAAGGAATTCGTCTACATTGCCGACCAGATGGACAAGGGCCACGTCGATCCCAAGGCGATCGTCACCAATGTGATCGGCCTGAACGAGTTGCCAGACATGTTCGCCACGCTGCGTGGCCCGAACGAGGAAACCAAGGTCCACGTGCGCTGCAACGCATCCTGACGGAGAGCCGATCATGACGAAGATACCCGCACTCGTCGTCGGCACCGGATTCGGCTGCCGCGTCCATGTCCCTGCCTTGCGCGCCGCCGGTTTCGAGGTGGTGGGCCTTGTTGGCACCCGGCCGGACAAGCTGGAGCGCAAGGCGGCGGATGCCGGCATCCCCGCGTTCTTCACCGATCTGGACGAAGCGATCGAGAAGACCGGCGCGCAGCTTGTCACCATCGCCTCGACGCCTTCGACGCACGCGCCGCTGGCGATGAAGGCCATCGCGCGTGGTTGCCATGTGCTGTGCGAAAAGCCCTTCGCGCTCGATGCGGCCGAGGGCGCGGCCTTGCTGGCAGCAGCGGAGAAGGCAGGCGTCGTCCACATGGTCGCGCATGAATTCCGCTGGCTGCCAGAGCGGGTGCTGTTCGGACGCGCGATTGCAGACGGCCTGATCGGTGAACCGCGTTTGCTGGCGATGGACCAGTTCATTCCGTTTTGCGCCGATCACGAGGCGCGATTGCCCGGCTGGTGGTTCGACGAGGCTTCGGGCGGTGGCTGGCTAGGGGCGGGCGGCTCCCACCTGCTCGACCAGATCCGCGCCTGGCTTGGTGAGTTCGACAGCGTTTCCGCGCGCCTTCTCACGGTATCCGATCGGACTGACGTTGCTGACGACAGTTACTCGCTGCGATTCCGGCTCGCCAATGGGCTGGAAGGTTCGATGCAGCAGAGCGCAGGCGCATGGGGAGCGCCAGCCACTTTGGTGCGCTGCGCCGGCAGCAAGGGCACGGTCTGGATCGACGCAGGCAAGGTCATGCTGGCCGACAAGGACGGCACGCGCGAACTGGACGTGCCCGAGGACTTGCGCCTCCCCATGGGCGAGGTATCGGCTTCGGGTCGCCCGCCCAGCTTTGAACTCGGCCCGTTCACGCGGCTTTGCGAAGCGTTGCGTGATGCGATCACCGGCCAGATTGGGCAGTCTTCGGTCGCGATCCCGACTTTCGCCGATGGTCTGGCCTCGATGAAGATCATGGATGCCATTCGCCAATCCTCTCATGAAGGTGGCGCGTTGAAGACGGTCTGAGGAGCACGGCGATGGACAAGCGCGAACGCGGCATCGATTATCTAGGCAAAGCTCTGGCTACGGGCGAGGGGGATGCCTTGCGCGAACATCTCGTCGGCGGGGATTTCGGCAAGGAATGCGCGACCTGGGCGGCGGACTTTGCCTATGGCACCATCTGGTCGCGCGAAGGGCTGGATCCGCGTTCGCGCAGTTGCGTGGTGATCGGCATCCTGATGGCGCTGCGTCAGACGGAGGAACTGAAGCATCATGTTCGCATGGCGCTGGCCAACGGCATCAGCCGCGCCGAACTGGAAGAAATTCTCTATCTGGCCGTTCCCTACGCCGGGTTTCCGGCCGCGAACACGGCGAAGTGGGCAATGAAGGAAGCGCTCGCCGCGATCGACGCTGCTGAGCTAAGCGACTGACGCGGGGCTACCAACGGCGCCTGCGCTGGCAGGCACGCACTCTGCGGCGCAATTCCTCCGCACGTTCGTCCGGCGTGACGATGGGCGTGTCCGACGGCAGATGGTCACGCAGTTCCGCCAGCCTTACGCGCTTGATCGTCGGCGTGGGCTCGCTGTCGCAATCGTACCAGCGGCCGTAAATGGTTCCCTGCTTGAACCCCGCTGGATCGAGCCAGTTCGGCACGCCGGGATCTTCCAGCGCGATCACGGCGCGGAACTTCCCGTCCGAACTTACTCGCGCATAGTGGCCGTTGGTGCTGGAGAGGCGATAGACGTATTCGGCGGCATTGAAGTACGGATCGTTCAGCTGGAAATTCCAATAGCGTCGCTGTGCGGGTAGGTCCGTCTCGACGATCAGCGCTTCGCCGTCTTCCAGTTCGTAGACGGCCGGCAGGTAGACCTGCCGCGTGAAAGATCCGCCGTACTTGATCGGTTCGAACACGTTCACACCCACGCGTTCGCGAATGCCGTTCTGCATAGGGTAGAACAGTCGAAGCGCGCGTTCGGGCATATGGGCCATGTGATCGATGCGTTCGACGATCTGGTCGGGCGACAGGCGCTGTTTCGGGCCGACGGGATCGAGGCATTCGATCGACATGCGGGGATCGACCTCGTTCTCCCAGTCGTAACTGCGATACCGCGTCATCAGCACCTGCGCGCCGGGGGCTATGCGCAGCCAGTTGCCCTGATGGCCTTCGGGGCGTTCGGCGCTGAGCAGCAGTTCGAAGTCGCCATTCGCATCGACCTGCAGGTCGCCGTCGTCGATGTCGTTGTAGTGTGCGCCGGTCAGGTCGTTTTCCCAAGGCATGCCAGCAAGGCTGAGCTGGGTGGTGAAAGTTACCATCTTCACCGTGCCGCGATTGCCGCTGATGCGATAGCGTCGTTCGCTGCTGATCGGGCAGTAGAGATAGATATCGTCCGGATTGGGCTGCAGCGTGAAAACTGGGTTCCACAAGGGGGCCCAGTCCGGATGATCGGCATCGGCATGGAAGAACGCGAAATAGGCGTAGGAAAACTGCATCATAATCTGGCGGTAGACGTCGGTGCGACAGGCCGGATCATCAGGCCGCCACGTGTTCGCCAGTTGCGCCACGGCCTCTTCCAGCGGGGCGAGGTATTCCATCAGCGGTTTGATCGCAGGCGCCATGCCCGGCTCCTCCCTTGTCAGTCCAATGCCATTCCGCCCAGTGCCGGGCCGCCATTGACCGCGATCGTCTGCGCGGTGACGTAGGAGGCGGCGTCACTGGCCAGGAACACGATCACGTTCGCCATTTCATCGGGCGTTCCCGGGCGGCCAAGCGGAATGGGTTTGGCCATGTCCTCGCCGGAGATGCCTGCGGCATCCCACGCAGCCGCAGCGCGCGGGCTGGCAATCATGCCGGCGGCCACGCAGTTCACGCGGATGCCGTGCCGGCCCCATTCGGCAGCGGTGACGGTCGTAAACATCTGCAGCGCGGCCTTTGCCGCCGAATAGTGGGCGCCACCCTTCACGCCGGTAATCCCGGCGTTGGACGAGACATTGACAATCGCGCCCGACCGGGCAGCTATCATGTGCCTGCCGGCCTCGCGCGCGCAGAGGTAGGCCGATTTGGTGTTGAGATCGAAGGCCGCATCCCAGCCACGGGTGGGGATCGCTTCCAGCGGGCCCATGCGAGTGCCGCCGGCGTTGTTGACCAGCACGTCGATCTTGCCGAACGCCTCTACCGTGCGTCCCACCATGCGGGTCACGGCCTGCTCGTCCTTGACGTCGGTCGGGATCGCCAGGCACTCACTGCCGCTTTCCGCAGCGATCCGGCGGGCCGCGGTGTCGAGTTCATCGACGGAGCGGCTGCATATCACGACACGCGCACCCAGCCGCGCCAGTTGCAGCGCTGTGGCATATCCGATGCCGGTCGCCCCGCCGGTGACGATGGCCGCCTTTCCCGAAAAATCGAGCAGTTCGGTAATAATCGCCGTGTCCTCCAGCCACTTTCCCATCACAATAAATAGTGAATACTATTTACGATAACGAGAAGAGGACGGGGCACGGTATCGCACGCGCGTTGCAGCGGATGCGGCTAGAGGCCGAAACCCTTGCCCGCATACCACGCAAAAGCGGCGGCGACTGTCGCGGCAATCGCGAACGTCGCCAGCGATGCAGGTCGAACAGCCGGCGTTTCGGGGGCCAGTTCACGATCGCGGCCCGTCACCATAGGGCCCAGCAGATTGCGGCGGCGGAACAGCTGATAGAAGCCCACCGCCAGCACGTGCAGTCCGATCAGAGCCAGCAGGACGTTGAAGCTTATCGCATGGACTTCGGCGGCAAGCCGGCCTTGTTCGAAGCTTACGAGGAAGGACAATGGCCCGGATTCCAGCCCATCGACATCCGTCGCGAACAGGCCGGTTCCCACCTGTAGCGAAAGTAGCACGAGCATGACCAACACGCTGTAGCCGCCCAACGGATTGTGCCCGGCTCGCGCGGCCTGCCGTCCCTTAAGGTAATCAAGAACCGTTCCGGGTGAGGCGAACAGAGGGCCAAGGCGCGCGGTGCTGGCGCCGACCAGCCCCCAGATCAAGCGAAAGGCCAGCAGGCCCAGCAAAGTCAGGCCCGAGATGTAATGCCAGTCCATGTGCCGGTTTTCCGCGTTCCACCACGAAAATGCAAAAAGCGCGACCAGCAGCCAATGAAACAGGCGCGTGGGAATATCCCATACCCGAACCCCGACGCGAATGCCGGATGGAGCGCTCATTTCGCCACCTTCGCGGCGAACGAATTGCAGACGGCGCCGTCATTGACCGGCCCACCCGAAAGCATCTGGCAGGCCCCGCATCCCGGAGCGGACGCGGTAAAAAAGGCGCAGAGGCCGCACCGACGGTTTCCTGCCGGCGCTGCATCGAGGTAACCCAATGCCCGTCTGCGGCTTTTCTGGGTGTAGGGAAGGGTCGCGGGGTCGTAGCAAGCGGCGCCTTGCGCCTGCGCCCTTGCAGCGACCAGGCCCGCCATCGCGACGGCGCCAAAACCGAAAACCTGCCGCAGGAAGTGCCTGCGTGTCGCGGTCATTTCGCCGCTCCTGCAGAAGAGCCGCTTTGTATCACTTCAAGGGGATACCCTTCGGGATCGCGAAGCTGGAGGACGCGGTAACCGCGCGCTGCTTCGTGCACGGGATCGTGCCCGATGCCGGCCGCATCCAGGCGGGCGACGAGCGCATCCATGTCCGTCACACGCAGCACGATACGGTCAAAACCGTTGCCATGGGTAAGACTGGTTGGCGCATCAGGCCCGGAATCGTGAACCAGGATGAGCCCGGCTTCGGCGGGATCGGCCGAAAACCGCAGCATATATTCGCGGCGCGTGCCGTGATCGAGCGTCATGCCTGGCTTCAGGCCGAATGCGGTTTCGTAGAACTGCAGTTCCCTGTCGATCGCCACGGCATTCAATACCGGGCCAAGCAGGCGGGCAGTCGGTGCCGACGACTGCGCATAAGTGCCGGATGGCGAAAGCGTCACAGCCAGCATGGCGAGAGCGAAAGCCGCCTTCATGCCAGCATCTCCGTGATGGGCTTGGACGTTTCCATGCTCTTGCCACCCCACTTGTCGACAGGCACGCCCATCGCCTGCTGCAGCGTCAGCCCCACGCGGCTGATCGGGGATCCCAGCCCGTCGACGTAAATCCCGGTCTTGAAGCGCCCGCCGGCGCTGCCTGCGGTCATCATCGGGATATTGTCGATGGTATGGAACTTGGCGAATTCGGTTTCCGAATGGGCAAAGACCAGCGTGTTGTCGAGCAGGGTGCGGGATCCTTCCTGCACCTTGTCGAGCGCACCGACGAAGTAGGTCCATGCCTCGAAGATGCGGTTGAGGAAATAAGTCGCCTCGGGCTGGTAGCCCAGCCGGTTGTCCAGCGCCTCTTCATGGGTAAGCTGATGATGTGTGATCGTGCTGCCGATCCGCGTCAGCGACGATGCGCCGTTGTTGAACATCATGTTGAACACCCGCGTCTGATCGCAGGCCAGCGCCATGACCATCAGGTCCGTCATCAGCGCATGGTTGGTGACCACGTTCTCGATCTCGGCATTCACCGGCCGGTCGGCGACCGGCTTGGGCACGAGGCAGGCCTGCAACGGCTCAGGCTTGGTAAGTTCCACGTCCAACTGGTTTTCCAACTGGCGTACCGATGTGAAGTACTGCTCCAGCTTCTGCCGGTCCGCCACGCCGACGGACCGTTCCAGTGCCTGCCGCTGCTCGGTGACGGCCGAGAGCACGCTGCGCCGGGCCATCACTTCGGGGTCGGGCGTGAACGTCGCGCCGTTCGGATCCTTGAAGCCGGTTCCGAAGATACGCCGGTAAAGCCCTGCTGCAGAACCTTCCGAGGGGTTGAGATTGCCGCCGCCCCGACCGCTCAGCGAATTGCGCGGATCGCCGGAGGCCGATGTCTCCAGGCTGCGAAACCGGGTGTGCGTCCCGATCCGGTCCCCGATCGTCACATCGAAACTTTCCCCGGGAAGCCCGCCTTCCGCCGTCATTGCGCGGCCGGTGCGAATGGCGGGCCCGCCCGAAACGTGAGGGAGGTTCGGAGCACCGTCCAGCATGACATTGAAGTTGCCAAGAATGTTGATCTTCTGCGCGTGTGGCCTGATCACTTCCAGTTCGGGCTTCAGGTCGTATCCGGGCCCAGCCTTGTCCGGAAACCAGCGGCTGGGATTGACGCCAAGGCCCCAGAACCAAGTGCCGAAACGGATCGGCACCGGCGCGCCGGTGGCGGCCAGCGCTTCGCCGTTGCCATCCAGAAAGATGTCGAGCAGCGGAACGCCCACAGTGATCGCGGCACCGTTCAGCAGGCCCTTGAGGGCAAAGCGGCGGGACATGTCGAATGCCATTGTGTTGCTCCTCGCGTTCAGCGCCGCATCGCCACTTGGGCGGGGGCGGTTTTCAGGTCTTCAGGGGCGATTTCGTAAGTTTGCGGTAGGGTGGCGACCATCTCGATCAGCTTGCGCAAGCGATAGCCATCCGCGGCGAAACGGCGTTCCAGTTGCTCAACCAGTTCGCCGTTCTCGCTGGGCCGCCCGGTCGCATATTCCAGCGCGCGTGACGTGACGCACATCGTTGCGTCCTGGCTGGAAGCTATCGCCTTGCCCAGTCCGTCGGCACCGGAAAAGGCGGCATCGTCCATCGCGCCAGATACGTCGATCGGGGCATCGTTCTCGGTCGCGCGGAAGGCGCCGATCCCGTCGAAACGCTCCAGAGGAAGGCCGATGGGATCGGTGATCTTGTGGCATCCCGCGCAGACCGGATCGGTGGTATGGGCATCCAGGCGAATGCGCGCGGTGGGCATCGCCTTGTTCGCCGTGTCCTGCACCGCGGTGAAGTTCACGTTGCCCGGCGGGTTCGGCACTGGCTGGCAGAGCAGGAGTTCGCGGATCGCGCGTCCGCGCAGCGTGGGCGAACTGCGGCCCGAATGCGAATACATGGCCAGGAAGCCGGCAAGGCCCAGCAGGCCCGAACGGTCGGAACCGGCCGAGAATTCGTAGGGTACCCACCCTTGCGATGCGCTGACCGGCACTTTGTAGAGCGCGCCCAGCGGCCGGTTCATCCACGTCTTGCGGGTGGTGAACAGTTCCCGATAGTCACCGTCACCATCAAGCAACTGGGTGGTGATGGTGCGCAGCATCTGTTCGGGCAGCGCCTGCAGCACCTCCTGGTTGAAATAGGGGTAGATGACCGGATCCTTGGCCAATTCGTCGAACTTCTCGAACAGCAGCATGTCGGAGAAGAACGCCCGCAAGCCCTGTTCGAAACGGGGGGAGCCGACCATGTGCTGCACCGTAGCCGTCAATTGCGCCTGATCGGTCAGCTTCCCGGCGGCGGCGGCATCCAGCAGCGCAGCGTTCGGCGTCGAATTCCACAGCATGAAGCTAAGGCGCGCGGCACGGGAATTACCATCCAGTCTCATTGCACCCGAATGGGCGGGATCGGGCTCTGCCGTTTCCACCACATAAAGGAACCAGGGCGACACCAGCATGGAGGCGAGCGCCAGTTCCAGCCCCTTGTCGAATGACCGCGTGGGACCGGCTCCGTCGCCCGCGATCCCGATGTAGAGCGCCAGTTCCCGCTCGGTAAGCGGCCGCCTGAATAGCAGACGACCCAGCGGGGCCAGTGTGCGGCGGGCGCATTCAGCATCCGCCACTGCCGGTTCGACGGGTGTGCAGGGAACGAACTGACCGCGATGGCGGGCATCGAACACTTGTCGAGCAATGTCCCGTGCCATCGCGTCCAGTTGTTCCAGCCCTGAAGGAGAGATCGCCGCACTACGCGCGCCCGACGCGATCAATTGATGAGCAGGGCGCACGATCGGTTCGAAGCGGCCGGCAACGCGGATGTCGCGGCCGAAGATGTCGGCAATGGCGTTGCGGTATTGCGCCTCGGTCAGCCGCCTCATGCCGACGATTTGTGGGCCGGCCAGCAACGCCTGGGCATCGTTGGCTTCCGCGTGGACGGGTGAGGAGGTGGAGGCAGCGCCTGCCAGCCACAAGGTCGTGGCCAGCGCGGTCGCAGCAATGCCGATCGGCACGGTGCGCAAAAGGTTCATGGCGCCTGGTTCCTGTGGGCGGATGGGGCGGGCACGTCATTGACGAAGGCCGGCACCGCGTAGAGATTCATGGCGCTGGAAACGCCGCTGCACTTGCCTGTCTTCGGATCGCGAATGCCGTCGGCATACTTGCGCAGTGTCGCCAGGGTGCCTGCGCAATCGATCCCGGCCGCCAGCGCCGCGCCGGCACCACCGATGGATGGGCTTTGAATCACGTCGAAGACCGGGCGGTAACCGCCTGCAAGTCCGCGTAAAGTGCCATCCGACTGGAAGGCCAGGCGCAGTTTCGCACGGCGGAAATCGTAGGCAGTACGTGCACCGCGAATGTCCCGCGCGCCACCCTGGCCCCAGGTCTGCGTCAGCTTGATGTCCTGCGGATCGGTGATCAGTACGCCGTTGACGATCCGTCCGTGCAACACGTTGCGATGACGCGGTGGCTTGTCGGAAATCGTGAAGCTGTAGCCGGGCAGGAAATTCCCGTGGCTGTCCAATTGCGGCCGATCGGGAGTGTTGCCGTAGATAACCTCGACATCGCTGTCGTTCTTCAGACTATCCACCCCGCGCAAAAGGATAACTTGCGTCCACTCCCCCGATGCATGGAACTGCCGCATCCCGGTCAGCAGATCGCCGCCGATCCCATCCTTGCCGCGCCATTCCAGCGTGCAGCCCATGACGCGGTATTCCTGATTGTCGATCCCGGTCCGGCCATCGGGCGCGGTGAATTGGTCATGCGCGCAGCTTTCGCCAGGCGCATCGCCATCCAGATCGAGGCCGCCCGCCGTCTGGCTCTGCACGGTGTGAAGTAACGGCCGGTCGAACTTGTCCGGTTGGGAGCAGATATTGGAACCATCCGGCGCGAACACGGTGGCCTGCCAACGCTTGGTCAGTTCCGGCTCGTTCTCCTTGCGCTGCAGGCGGGTGCGCTCATCCTCGGGCAGGGACGCCAGATAGACATCGCGCATCTTCGGGCTGGTTCCGGTGGGACAGGCATCCTTGCCCTGGATCACCGGCGGGACGAAGTCCTGCACCACGAAGCCCATCACCCCGTTCGCCGGCGGATCGGGCAAGTCGGCTGTCGCCGCGTCGGCATGGGCGGGCTGCTGCACGGCCATGGCGACGCCAAAGCCCGCCACACAAAGGCAGAACCCCGCCGCACCGATCAGCAGGCCATGCCTTCGCGCGCTTTTTTCGTTCGCGCTGTGGTTCATATCTCTCTCCCTGTTGTCTCTTGTTTTCAGGGCCTTAGAATTTTGCCTTCGGGGGGCACGGCTTGTGGTTCGGCGCCATCGGCGACGAACACCCGCCGGCCCTTGAGCGTCCATTCGGGTTCATCCCCATTCAGGCCGACCCTCCAGTCGCCAAGGCCGCTGCTTGCCATGGGTGCCGCCAGCGGTTGCCATTGGCAGCCATCGCCACACTTGCCGGTGAACAGGACGCGGCCATCCCGGTCGGTGAAGGCATAGGCGCCTGCAACGAAAGCAGTGGAAACCGCCGCGGGGGCCGCGATTTTCGGAACCGCCGGAATGTACTTCAGCGTATTCCACGTCCGATCATCGCTACCGTCCAACGCGGTGGAAGCGCGATTGCCATCCCGACGCGTGAACACGAGGTGCCAGCCCTTGTAGACCCACTGCGGCCCGTCGACGCCCTGGATGACCGTCCAGTCCGGTGCCTTGCGCGGGTCCACGAAAGTGTCGTCGGCGGCAGCCTTGTCGAAACCGGCGGGGTAGCGAATGTTTACCGGTGCAGAAGCCGGCGCCAGCAGCGGCTTCCAATCGTGTTTGCAGGCATCGCCGCAGAATTTCGCGGGGTCGGGCGCCCAGCGCAGGACGGTGCGCATGTCCATCCCGTAAAGGACATCGCCATGCGCATCCGTATAGACGCTTAGCTCGCCAGCCTTCTTGACACGAACGCCGGCCGGGAACGCGCTGCCGTCGGCTGCGACAATCGGAAAGTCGGCCGGTTGGGCAAGGCCCGGTGACACGGCCATGACGGCGAGAAGCGCAAAAGCGGTTGCAAAAGACCGGCTCACGTCAATTTTCCGGGCCACGGAAGGCGTCGTGGCAACTCTTGCACGTCCCGCCCAGCTTCTGTGCCCCCGCACGAATGGCGGCGACGTCCTTGCCGCCGGACACGCGCTGGAAATCGTCCGCCGCCTTGGCAAAGGCATCTTGCGCGGCCTTGAATTTCGCCGCCTGCAGCCAGATTTCCGGCTTCGCGCGGGTCTTGGCACCGGATTGCGGGCCGGAACCGGCCGGAAACCAGTCATACTGCGCGTGGGCGGCATTGCGGATCTGCCGGGCCGACTGCGCGATAAGGACGGTCTGCACATCACCCCGCAGGCCATCGTTCACCGCCTTGAAGGCTGCGCCCAGTTCACGGAACCCGGAAACCCGCGTCCGCACGACATCTGCCGGCGCGGCAAGCAGAGGGCTGGCTACCGCGAATACAGCCAAAGCCAGCGAGCAATTGCGCCAACGCGCTTTCATCATGGTCTCTCCCCGTCCCAAAGAGCCCGGCTCTTGGTCGCCGGTGGGAGAGGGGATGCCAGCGCCCGACTGGCCGGCAATCGCGAATACGTTACGCGACGATGACGATCGTCAACCCCACGGAAATCGTCTTCTTTTCCGCTTCGCGTATCGTGAACAGGCAGATGGTTCGTGAGTGGGCGCAATTCCCGCGGGAGAGCGCGGCGCCACCAAAGGGCGCTCGCTCTCCCGAAAGTAGCTTACTTCGCGCGCTGGTCCAGTTCGGCGGCAGCGATCGCAGTTAGGTTCAGGATGCCACGCGCGGTGACGCCCGGCGTCAACACATGGATGGGCTGGGCAAGGCCCATCAGGATCGGGCCGACTGTCGGCGAGCTGGAGGAGGCCGAAAGCGCCGTCAGCGTGATGTTCGCTGCATCCAGCGTGGGCATGACCAGCAGGTTCGCCGGCCCCTCGAACCGGGAATCGGGAACCAGTCGATCGCGCAGCGCCTGGCTCAGCGCGGCATCGGCGTGCATTTCGCCATCGACCAGCAAATCCGGGGCCGCCGCTTTGACGATCTCCAGCGCAGCGCGCATCTTGCGGGCGCTGGGGCTATGCGACGCGCCGAAGTTGGAATGCGACAGCAGCGCCACCCGCGGCCGCAATCCGAAATGCTTCAGCTGGGTGGCACCTAACTGGGCCATTTCCGCGATCTGTTCGGGCGTGGGATCGGGCACCATGTGCGTGTCGGTAATGAATAGCGCACCGGCATCCAGGATCAGGCCGGAGAGGGCATAGACTCGGCTGCTGCCCGGCTTGCGGTCGATCACGCGCAAGACGTGCTCGATCTGCCCCCAGTATTCCGAACGACCGCCGACAAGCGCGGCTTCGACCCGGCCCGTGCGCAGCATCAACGCCGCAGTCAGCGTCGGCCGGCGGTAGACGTGGCGATAGATCTCGTCCGCAGGCACGCCCTTGCGCGAGGCGATGGTGCGATAGGCTTCTACGAGGTCGCCCATCACCTCATGATCTGTTTCGGGATCGATCACTTCGACATCGCGGTCGAGTTCGAAACTGAGGCCAAGGTCCGGCAATTTCTCGCGCAGGATACGCCGGCGGGCGATGATGGTCGGACGGACGATCTCTTCGTCCAGCGCGTCCTGAATGGCGCGCAGCACACGGGCGTCCTCGCCCTCGCCATAGACGATGCGGCGGCCGGAGCCGCGCGCGGCTTCGAACACGGGCAGCATCAGTTGGCCGGAACGGGCGTTCTGGCGGGTGAGAGCGCGCTTGTATTCGTCCAGATCGATCGTCCTGCGGGCCACGCCGCTGGCCATCGCGGCGCGGGCGACGGCGGTCGCGATTTCTCCGATCAGGCGGGGATCGAACGGGGTGGGAATGATGTATTCCGGCCCGAACACCAGCTTGCGGCCGCCATAGGCCTCGGCCACGCTGTCATGTGCGGGCAGGCGGGCGAGGGCGGCGATGGCTTCTGCCGCAGCGGCCTTCATCTCTTCGTTGATCGCCGTTGCGCCCACATCCAGCGCGCCGCGGAATATGTAGGGGAAGCACAGGACGTTGTTGACCTGATTGGGATAATCGGACCGGCCGGTGGCGATGATCGCGTCGGGCCGCACCTCGCGCGCCAGTTCGGGGCGGATTTCCGGCTCCGGATTGGCCAGGGCAAAGATCAGCGGATTGGGGGCCATCAGCGGCAGCCATTCCGGCTTCAGCACGCCGGGCGCCGAAAGGCCTAGGAACAAGTTGGCGCCGGGCAGCACTTCGGGCAGCGAACGTGCGTCGGTCTGGCGGGCATAGCGCGCCATGTTGGGCAACATGCCTTCGCGGCCCGAATGGATGACGCCGTCCTTGTCGGTCAGCGTCACGTTCTCCACGGGCAGACCCATGGAGACGAGCAGGTCCACGCAGGCGAGGGCCGCCGCGCCTGCGCCGGAGGTTACCAGTCGGGCTTCGGCCAAGGTCTTGCCCTGCAGCACCAGCGCATTGCGCACGGCCGCCGCCACCACGATCGCCGTGCCGTGCTGATCGTCATGGAACACCGGGATGTTCATGCGTTCCTTCAGGCGCGCTTCGATCGCGAAGCATTCCGGGGCCTTGATATCCTCCAGATTGATGCCGCCGAAGGTGGGCTCCAGCAGCGCCACAGCTTCCACGAACTTGTCGGGATCGGTGGTGTCCACCTCGATATCGAACACGTCGATGTCGGCGAACTTCTTGAAGAGGACGGCCTTGCCTTCCATCACCGGCTTGGAGGCCAGCGCACCGATGGCGCCAAGCCCCAGCACCGCGGTGCCGTTGGAGATCACGGCGACCAGATTGCCGCGGGCGGTGTAATCCAGCGCCTTGTCGGGATCGGCGGCGATTTCCTCGCAAGGGGCGGCGACGCCGGGAGAGTAGGCCAGCGCAAGGTCACGCTGGTTGACCATTCGCTTGGTCGGTTCGATCCGGAGTTTGCCCGGCTGGGGGTACCGGTGGTAATCGAGGGCGGCGCGGCGCAGATTGTCATCCATGCCGCACCTCATAGGTAAAGATTTCGCGATTGCCTATGCTTGCGCAGGCCCCTGAAACACATCTTTGCAAATGGGCCCTGGGCGAGGGGCTGTCAGGCCATCCGCCTCGCGCGGGATGTCGAAACGGCGGCGATAGGCGGCAAACCGTGCGAGAACGTCGTGCTCGACAAGGCCATACTGCTCCAGCGTGTAGGAATTGCCGCCGCGGGCGTTCTTGGGATTGTTCGCAAACCAGACGGCGACCGCTCGGCTGATCTCCTCCGGGGTGTCGATACCCAGCCTGCGGTGGATTTCCTGCATCACGCCCACAGGATCCTCGGCGAGGGCGTAATAGTCCACGTCAACCACCCGATCGCGGTGCCGGCCCGCGTCGAAATCCATGATCCGATCGATATGACGGCTGATGAAATGCAGCATGTCACTGCCGACTTGCGTGCGGTCCACCGGAGCCGCGCTTTTCATGCCGCGCAAGTTCGCCGTCATCTTCGCGATCGAGGCCAAGGCCTGGACAGGATCGCGATGCGTCATCACGAAGCGCGCATCGGGATAGACTTCGAGAATCGCGTCCATCGCGATTATGTGGTTCGGATACTTGAGTGCCCAGGGCTTGGGGCCGCGCCGCCATTGCAGGCACTGCAGTTGCCGACGATGGATGCGATAGGTTTCGGCAAGATCGGCCTCATCCAGCAGGTAATCGAAGAAGGCGGGAACTCGGTAGAGGTTGTGAAGCCCGGCAGCCCCGATGCTCTGTTCCAGGAAGGCGTGGCATTCGTCTGAGCCATCCTCGTCATAGAGGTGCAAGGCGTCGAAGCCATCGAAATGGGGCCGCTTCTTCTGGAGTTCGATCCAGGTTTCCCGCCTTGACGCGACCGTTTCCGGCGCAAAGCCGGCGGGGGGAGAGGGCATCATCGATTCCCACGTGCGGATCAGCCGAAACCGGTGATCACGATCGAACAGATATTGCAGGAAAGTCGTGCCCGAGCGCGGCAGCCCCATGAGGAAGACCGGCGCTTTCACCGGTTCCTCCGCGATCTCTGGATGATCGCGCAGCCACTTCAACGTTTGCAGGCGGTTAACCGTGTCCATCTGCAACACCGCGGTAGCGGACGCTTCGCCGGCCGGCGACATGGGGAAAGACTCGCGCAGTGACGCCAGTAGCGCGTCCAGATTGTGGCGAGGGGCGATGTCACTGTCCGCAATACCGACTGTGGCTTCCGCGTTCGCGATAATGGCTTGGGCGTCCAGCATGTCCCCCTCCGGCATACGTTAGATTGATAATATATCTTATGTTAAATTTGATCGGACTGGCTGAGGGCGCTTGTGGTCGCGACCACTTGCAGCATTTCAGGCAAAGGAAGCGGCACGCCGAGGTAAAAGCCCTGCACGAAGCGGAAACCCAGCAAGCGCGTCACGTCCATCTGGGTTTCGTTCTCGATCCCTTCGATCACACAATCGAGCGACATCGATGCTGCAAGCGAGCAAATGCCGGCGAGCACGCGGCGACACGAATCGTCCTGCATGCGATCGGCAAAGCTTCTGTCGAGCTTGAGAATGTCGAGCGGAAGTCGCTGCAAGGAATTGAACGTGGAGAAGCCGGTGCCGAAATCGTCGAGCGCGATCCGGGCGCCACAGGCGCGCAATCGCTGCAGTTCGCGCACCGCCGCCGCGAAATTGGCGATCAACGAGGTTTCGGTGACTTCAAAGACCAACCGATGCGCATCCAGGCCCGCAATGGCGATCCGTTCAAGGATGCCGTCCACCGTCTGCGCGTTGGCCAGATCGCCGGCCGAAAGGTTGAAGGACATGCGCAGATGACTGGGCAATGCCTGCGCCGCTGCCGTCGCCAGATCGAAAAGGTGCAGGGTCAACGGGCGCAGGATCCCCAGTTTTTCCGCGCAGGACATCAGCGTTTCCGGCGCGACGGGGCCGGCGATCGGTGAAGTCCAGCGCGCCAGCGCCTCGACCGCCACCGGCGCCATCGTATCGAGCGAGAAAATCGGCTGAAAAACCAGCGATACTTCGGTCGACAGATCGGCCGATTGCAGGGCTGCTTCGATCATGTGATCCGCTCGGATCAGCTTTTCGAACTCCTCCGAAAACTTCAGGCAATTCCCCCGGGCGTGACGCTTGGCGTGGTAAAGTGCGAAATCCGCGCGATCGAACAGATCATTGGCGTTCTGGCCTGACACGGGATAAGCCGCCACGCCGCCCGACGCGCCGACGGATACCAGCGTATCGCCCAGTTTCACGGCTTCCTGCGTAGCGACGCAAAGATCCTGCACCAGCGCCTGTGCCTTTGCCAGCCCGCTGGGAACGATAACGCCGAACTCGTCGCCACCCAGTCTGGCCACTGTGCCCTTCCCCGCACATGCAAGGGCAAGGCGTTGGCCGATGATCTGCAGCAATCGGTCGCCCTGGGCATGGCCATGCGTGTCGTTTACCGGCTTGAACCCATCGAGATCCATCAGGCCGATGGAAAACGCGGCGCCCGTTCCCGTGCCTGCTCTTCCCGTCTCCGACCTCGCCTGCGCAAGACGCTGCTCCACGTCTTCGAAGAAACGCCGGCGATTGGGTAACTGGGTCAATGCGTCCGTCCGCGCCAGTCGCGCACTTTCGGCTTCGAGCCGCTCGGCGCGGCGCTGGCCCTCGATCAAGGCGCTGCGCGATTCCTCCAGATGCACGAAGGATGCGAAGGAATCGCGGATCACGAAGAGGATCAGCGCCGTCACCAGCCCGATCGACAGAGCCATGGCGATGCGCTCTTCCGGCCCCACCACGACGCTGTAGATCGTGAAGGCACCGATAACGATCACGCCGATCGCCGCTGCCGCACGCGGCAGGTGGGTCAGGCAGAAAATGCAGGCGAGCACGGTTGCGGCGATGAAGACGACCACATGGCCCTTCTGTTCCGCCGTTCCGTACTGATCGAGCACCAGCGCCCAAGCAAGGAAACCCAGCGCCATCGCAACGCCCAGCCAGGTCGTGCGCCGCATCATGCGCCGCGCTTCCTCGGTCGCGATGGCTTCGGCATCGATCGGGCGGGCCCAGACGTGGATACGCTGGAGGCAGGCGATCACCAGCAGGCATGGGATCACCAGCGTCAGATAGAGCGGTGCGGTATGGCGATGGGTAAACGCCAATGCGCCCGCGTTAACCGCAAGCACGCCGTAGAGCGGCGGGATGTGACGCCTCAGCCGCAGGTATTGCGCCACGGGTAGTTCGAGCTGTCCGTCCCTTTGCACCTGCCAGTCCTCTATCGCGGCGAGCTCTTACGGCGCCGTCTTCCTGTCAAAGTCCCGATCCCCACCGCTGGTTGCGCTTTGGTCGTGGTGGTCGTTTGACGACGCAGGAAACCGAAGCCGGAAATCCTGCATTCCCAGTTGGTTCACATTATAGGAAAAAACGCAATTCCGCGAAGGAACGGAGGTGAAACGGCAAGCTGACAATCAGCCACGGGATTTGCGCCAGTGCCGGCACTGGCGCGCGGCGGTCATCGCCATGCCGATACATAATTCTATGGATGCGCTGTTTCTGCTGCAGTGCACCAGAAAATTCGCGGCCTGCAGGCATTTCGACTTTCCGTTGCGCGCAAACCAGATATTTACCAATTTTAATTAGGTCGCCCGGAGTAAGGTAGGACAACGAACCATGAGAATCGATGCCCGCAACCTGCTGGACCGTCTCGGCAGAAGTGATTTTGCTTACAAGGAATTTGAGGATCGGTTCACCGATCTGGAACTCTGGCCCATCCTGGAGGCCCTCCTGCGCGACCCGCGGCTGCAGGCACTGGATCCGGCCGTTCCGCAAAAGGCGCCCCCGGCTTCCGCCCTTCCCTCCGACCGGCTGGACGCTGCGGCCACTCCCACGACGGAGCCTGCCGCCGAACCGTTGAAATCCCTCTTCAGTCGCTACGAACAGGATGCATCGGCCGCGCCAACGCAGTCCGAAGCCGTATCGCCGCCGAAGGACGTTCGCGGCCTGCTTCGCCGCCTGTCCGGGGAACATCGCGACGAGAACGGGCGGGGAGAAAACTGATGCCCATGGTTCTGTGCCATGCGCCCAAGGGCGGTACCGGAAACACCTTCGTCGCCGCGCATCTGGCGATGGGCCTTGCTGCGGAAGGCGCGGATGTTACCGTGCTGACGATGGCCCCGCGCGACACTCTCGCGCTGCATTTCGGCCTGTCCCAGGCCATCGCCCTTCCCGCACTGACCGCGCCTGCGGACGAAGCCGTGCTGGTGGGCGGCATCAACTTGCGCCACTGGCACCGCTCCGCCGACGATCCCGATCTGCTGCCGATGCTGGGCGATCTCGGCTACCTTACCCCCGGTCGCGATCGCGTAATGGTGATCGACATGCCTGCGGGTGAATTTCGCGCCGCGCTGCGGCTTGGTGAACAGGCCTGTGCGCATATCTGCACGCTGACGGCGCAGCCGGACACCTTGGCCCTTCTGCCGCAGATGTTCGGCGAGACTGGGAGTGAGGGACTGCTGCGCACCGCCTTCGTGATCAACGCACTGGACGAAACACGCCGCCTTTCGCGTCATGGCGCCGCCTTCGTGCGCGAATTGGCAGGCCCGCGCCTGATTGGCCGCATCCGGCAGGACGAAGCGGTTCCTGAAGCGATCGCCATGCTGCAGCCGCTGTCCCGCTATGCCCCGGCAAGCGCGGCGCTGCACGACGTGCGGGCGATTTCGACAGCGCTTGTGCCCGCGCTGGAATCCACTGCCGCATCGTGGATCGCCCCAGCCACGAGCCGCGCTGCATGACGGGTAAAGTCTTGCCGCAAAAGGCATTGCAATATCTCGCCATCGTGCCGATCGTGCTGGTGGCGGGAATGGTTGTGGGTGTGCCGCTGGACACGCGTTCGCAGTGGATTTTCGCCGCGGTAGCCATTGCCGGAACGGTGGTGCTGCAGCGATGGCCGGGCCGCAAGGGTTCGCTAGCGCTGGGCCTGCTGGCAGTGCTGATCTCCACGCGGTACATGTTCTGGCGCACGACCCAGACGCTGGCCTTCGGCACGCTGCCCGAATTCCTGCTGGGCGGCGGGCTGTACCTAGCCGAACTCTATGCCTGGGTCATTTTGGTGCTGGGCTTCATCCAGACCAGTTGGCCGCTCGATCGCCCGGTGATCGAGCCGCTGGGCCCGGCGGAAGGCTGGCCGACGGTCGACATCTATATCCCGACCTACAACGAAAGCCTGGACATCGTGCGCAACACGGTGTTCGCCGCGATGGACCTGGACTATCCTGCGGACCGTTACCGCGTCTTCATCCTCGATGACGGCAAGCGTGCGGAATTCCGCGCTTTTGCGCGCGAAGCGGGCTGCGGTTACATAACCCGCGACAACAACCTGCACGCCAAGGCAGGCAATCTCAACGCGGCGATGGGCAAGACCGACGGCGAACTGATCGCCATCTTCGACTGCGACCACGTACCCACCCGCGCGTTCCTGCAGCTGACCGTCGGCTGGTTCCAGAAGGATCCGCGTCTGGCCCTGCTGCAGACGCCGCACCACATGTATTCGCCGGACCCGGTCCAGCGCAATCTGGCCGGCGTGATCGAAGGCATGCCCGGTGAGGGCGACTTGTTCTACGGCCCGGTGCAGGGCGGCAACGACTTGTGGAACGCCGCCTTCTTCTGCGGATCCTGCGCGATCATCCGCCGCACGGCGCTGATGGAAACCAACGGCTTCGCCGGCGAGACGGTGACCGAGGACGCGCATACCGCACTGAAACTGCAGCGCACCGGCTGGAACACCGCCTATGTCAGCGCGCGCCTTTCGGCCGGCCTTGCGACCGAGCGTCTGGTGCTTCACGTCGGCCAGCGCATCCGCTGGGCACGCGGCATGACGCAGATTCTGCGCATCGACAATCCACTGTTCGGGCCGGGCCTCAGCTGGCAGCAGCGACTTTGCTACCTGAACGCGATGCTGCACTTCCAGTATCCGCTGCCGCGCATTGCGTTCCTGACCAGTCCGCTGGCTTACCTGATCTTCGGCCTGAACATCATTCAGGCCTCTGCCTCGCTGATCTTCGCCTATGCCATGCCGCACCTGTTCTGCGCCGCTGCCGCCAACTTGCGCACGCAGGGCGGCGATCGTCGGCCGTTCTGGGGCGAAGTCTACGAGACCATCCTGGCGTTCCATCTGGTCAAGCCGACCATCATGACGCTGTTCCAGCCCCGCAAGGGCAAGTTCAACGTCACCGACAAGGGCAGTCTGCTCGATCGCACCTATTTCGATTGGGCGATCGTGCGTCCGCACCTGATCTGCATCGGCCTGCTGGTGGCGGGGATCGCGCTGGCCGTCGTGAAATGGCTGTTCTTCCCTTACATGTTCAACGTCCAGACCGATACGCTGGTGCTGAACGCGGCATGGGCATCGTTCAGCCTCATCATCCTCGTAGCCGCCGTTTCCGTGGCGCGCGAGACGCGGCAGGCGCGCAAGGATATCCGCATCCCGGTCGAGCTGCCGATCACCGCCTACCTCGAATCCGGCCACGTCGTGTCGGCCCGCACCGTCGACATTTCGATGGGCGGCGCGGCGCTTTCGCTGCCCGCGGGGCAACCGTTGCGCGATCTGGCCGTCAGCCACATCACCATGGCCATGGGCGATGAAGTGCTGTCGATCCCGGTGGAAACGCTGCGCACCAGCGGAACCAACGTCTACGTCCGTTTCGAGCAGCTGGACGTCCTTGCCGGGCGCCATCTGGTTCGCGCCGTGATGGGCCGCGCCGATGCCTGGCAGCCCGCCGGCCCGAACGAGCAGGTCCACGGGATCCGCTCTCTCGCCGATATCATCCTTGTCGACATGGTGACCATAAAGCGAATGTTGCGCCTCAACTTTGCCGAGCGACGCGCGATGCGCGAACAGGCCGCCCTCATTGGCCCGATCGACGATCCCGATCCTTTCCTGCCCGCGCCGAAGGCGGAAGCGAAGCCGCGCGGCCTGTCGTTCGGCCGCGCTGCGAAGGCAGCTGCCATCGTCGGCGCGCTGGCGCTGGGCCTTGCAACGATGGTGATCGGCACCCGCGAAGTTCACGCTACCCCCGTCGCCAAGGCTGCGACGCCAACGCCAACGCCCGCTGCAACGGCCCTCGGCACGGCCCCTCTGCCCGGCGGCATTGGTGAGCGCCTGACTCTCAAGGACATGCGCATCACGCGCCCGATCCGCCTGCAGGGCACGTCGGGTGAGATCGGCATTCCCTTTGGCATGCGGCAGGATCGCGTGGTGACTTCGGCCATCCTGACGCTGCAGACATCGTGGTCCCCCATGATGCTGGACGACATGAGCCACCTAGTGGTCATGATGAACGGCGAAGTGGTGCAGACCGTGCCCTTGACGCGTGGCGATGCCGCCGGTCAGGTCCTGCGCATTGCCATCAATCCCGCGCTGTTCCTGCCGGGCGACAACCAGCTGAACCTGCGCCTCGTCGGCCATTACGCCCGCGATTGCGAAGACCCGTTCAACTCAGTGCTGTGGGCCAATATCAGCAACGTCCGCTCCTGGATCGACTTCCAGTATCAGCCGTTGCCGTTCGCGCCAGACCTTGCACGCCTGCCGATGCCCTTCTTCGACAAGGGGCAGAACGCGCAGCTGCAGGTGCCCTTCGTCTTTGCCGGCCAGCCCCACAAGGGCGAGCTGGAGGCGGCGGCCGCCACCGCTTCGTGGCTGGGCGCCATGGCCAGCTATCGCGGATTTTCGTTCAAGCCGGTCTATGGCGTGCTGCCCAAGGGCAACGCCGTGGTCTTCGTGAAGGCGGGGCAGTCCATCCCCGGGCTTGCCATTGGCGATATCGGCGGGCCTTCGGCATCGGTGATGCGCAACCCGGCAGACCCGAACGGAACGCTGCTGGTGTTGATGGGCCGAAGTGATGGCGAACTGCGGCTTGCCGCCGGTGCCGTTGCGCTGGGTCGGGGCGTGTTCGGCGGTCAGCGCATGGGCTTCGACGACGTGCGCATCCCCTCCTGGCCGCGCTATGGCGCGCTGCGCTGGATCAGCACCGATCACCCGGTGAAGCTGGGCCAGATCATGCCGGCCTATGCATTGGAAGGGATGGGCTTCCGCCCCGGCCCGCTCAGCGCCAGCTTCCGCGTCGCGCCGGACCTGTTCTTCTGGCCCCGCGAAGGCGGCAAGCTGAGCCTGGGCTATCGCTATCCGGTCGCACAGTGGTTGGACAAGCGCGCGTCGCGCCTCGACGTTTCGCTGAACGGGCAATACCTGAAGTCCCTGCCGATGGGCTCCAAGTGGTGGGAGGAACTGTTCGGCCAGAGCGGCGCGAAGAGCCAGGATTCGACCGCCACGATCGTGCTGCCGCGCTACAACCTGTTCGGCCAGAACGAACTGACCTTCGACTACAACATGGTCATTGCCGACAAGAAGAAGTGCACGGGCACCCTGCCAGAGAACGTGCGCACCTCGATCGGGCCGGATAGCGCGATCGACTTTACCTCGGCCTACCATGCCCTGCTGATGCCCGACCTTGCCACGTTTGCCGGCGCGGGCTTCCCCTTCACCGTCGCGCCCGATCTTGCCGAAACGACGGTGATCATGGCGCAGAACCCCTCAGCCGCATCGGTGGAGGCGTTTCTGGACCTGATGGGCCGTTTCGGGGACTCTACCGGCGTTCCGGTGACGTCCGTGACCGTAGCCTCGCAAGTCGATCCTGGCCAGCTCGCGGATCAGGACGTGCTGGTCGTGGGCGGCATCGAACTGGCCGGCGCAGGTTCGCTTTTCGACCGTGCCCCGGTCCGTTACGTCAACGGGCACCTTGAAGTCGCCGAACGCTCGCCGATGCAGTACATCACTGCGTTCTTCGGCGGCACCCAGCGCGACGATCCGATGCAGGCGGCGCCGCTGGTCTACAACGCGCGGGGCTTCTCCGGCATCGTCAGTTTCCGGTCGCCCTATGCGTCCGACCGCACGGTGGTCGCGCTGCTTTCGGACAATGCCGCCGCGCTGCCTGCGCTGGTGGATGGCATGGCCGATGTGAAGATTAACGCATCGATCCAGGGCGACCTTGCGGTTACCCGCGGTGACGGCATGAGCAGCTTTGCCATCGGCAACCGCTACTGGACCGGATCGCTGCCGATCTGGATGAAGATGGCCTATTGGTTCAGCCAGCGCCCGCTGCTGATGGGCATCGGCGCACTCGCCATCGCGGTGATACTGGCCGGGCCGACCTACCTCTACTTCCGCCGTCAGGCCCAGCGCCGCCTCGGCAATCTGGACGAAACGGCATGAACCGCGTGAAGACACCGATGCGCTTGGCCGGACTGGCCCTGCTGCTCACCACCGCGCCGATCGGTCTGGTGGCCAGCGCCGGACCGGCTATCGCGCAGGCGGCGGGCGTCGATGCCTTGCTGCAGCAGGCTCGATACTGGCGGTCCAAAGGGCGTGAGGATCTGGCCCAACAGGCGCTTCGCCGCGCGCGGGCGTTGGATCCCAACAATCCCGCCGTCATGGCGGCATCGAAAGGGGCGCCCGCGCGTCCTGCCGCGGAGCCCAAAGCCCCGCCGCCACCGGTTGCAGCCAAGCCCGCTGTTGCCGCGCCAAAGCCCGCGCCGGCACAACCGCATGCGCAAGTTTCCGCCAAACCGGCAACGCCAGCCAAACCCAGCGCCGCCAATCCTGCCCCCACCAGCGCCGCAAATCGTGGCGGCCAGGCGCGTGTTGCCGGCTATGCCGCGCTCAATCGCGGCGATCTGGCAGGTGCATCGGATCAGTTCGAACGGGCGCTGGCGATCAATGCGCGCGACCCGGATGCTCTCGGCGGGCTCGGCATCGTCCGCCTTCGGCAGAGCCGCTTCGCCGAATCCGCCAATCTGCTGGATCAGGCCTCGCGTCTGGGCAAGGCGGACCAGTGGGCACAGGGGCTGGCCTCTGCCCGGTTCTTCGCCGGCATGGACGAAGCGCGTGGCGCGCTTGCGCAGGGCCAAGTCGCCGCAGCCCAGCAAAAGGCCGAAGCCCTGGTGCGCTCCGGCTATCCCCAGCCCGGACCCGCGCTGGAACTGCTGGCCGACATCTATGAGCGGCAGGGCCGCCACGCCGATGCCGCTGATCTCTATCGCCAGGCCGGCCAGAGCCCCGGCAGCAACGCTGTTGCCGAGGACAAGCGCCTGCAGATGCGCGCAGCGCGCAGCCGCGCATTGGCCGCCGCCGCCAATGGCGACGATCTGGGCGCGATCCGCGAATTCCAGCAGGGACTGGTGCTCGATCCCGAAGACCCCTGGATTCGCTACGAATTCGCCGAATTCAACCTGAAGCGCGGACGCATTCCCGAAACCGAGGCGCTGATCCGGTCGCTGGTCAACAAGGGCCAGCCCGATGCGATCTATGCTGCTGCCCTGCTCAATGCCGATCTCGGCCGTTCGGCTGAGGCGGCGCGGCTGATCGACCTGATCCCCGAAACGCAGCGCAGCGCCCCCATGCGCAGCTTCGCCGTGGGCGTGAAGACGGACGAGGCAATCGATCGCGCCAAGGCCATGGCCGCCACCGGGCAGACCGCACAGGCGCTTGCATCCTTGCGCCAGCTCGGCTCCATGAGCGGTATTCCCGTCGGCAAGCAGGCTGCGATCGCCAATGCGCTTTACGAGCTGGGCGATACCGCGGGTGCAAGTGCCATGGCGGAAAACGCGCTGCAGGGCCAGATCACCGACATCGGTGACTACGAAGGGCTGATCGGCACACTGGTGCGCGTCGGACGGGACGATCTGGCACAGCAGGCGCTTCAGCGTGCCAGCGCCATGGCCGGATCTTCTGCCGAGGGGCAGCAGGCCTATGCGCGCATGACCGCCGCGCTGATGGTCTCCACCGCCGACCGCGCCCGACAGGAAGGCCGCTACGCCGATTCCTTCGATATTCTGCAGCAGGCCTGGACCGCCGCGCCGGACAATATGGACGTGCTGGCCGGGCTCGCCCGCCTCTATCAGAGCGGCGGAATGCCCGCGCGCGCCGCGCAGACCTGGCAATTGGTGCTGGCGCGCAAGCCCGGCGATCGCGATGCGCTTATGGGCCTTGCCGAAACCGCGCAGGCGGCGGGTGACACCGAACTGTCGCGCAAGGCACAGGTCGATGTGCTGCGCGCATTTCCGCAAGACTACGAAGTGCGCATGACGCTGGCCCGCGTGGAACAGTCGCGCGGCAATAATCGCGCTGCGGCCCGGCTGCTAAAGGACGCGCGCAGCCTTTACCTCGCCCGACAGGGTGGCACGTCGATCGACGGTCTGTCCGGCGCCAATCCCTTCGCGGCCATGAGCCCGGCGGGTGGTGCCAATCCGTTCCGCAACATGGCCGTGGCGACGCCGCAGCCGGTCAATCCCTTCGCGCTGGGTTCCGGCACCCGACTGCCCGCGGCATCGGGCGCGATCGCCGAACCGCGCGCCATGGCTGCGCCGATGGCCGCGATGTCGGCTCAGACCCAGACGCCCGGTGCTATGGCCTATGCGTCACCATCTTACGGCGTCGGCTCCCCTGGTACCCCGCCGTCTGCCTATCCGGTGACTGCGGCACCGTCCGGCACCTCTGCCACGCCCTACTCTGGCGATCCGGTGATGGCGCAGATCCAGTCGCAACTGGCATCGCTGACGCAGGAGACCGGCCCGCGCGTCGACGTGGAAACCGGCTATCGCCAGCGTTCCGGCGAAAAGGGCCTCAGCCGATTGGACGAGATCAAGGGATCGGTCCGCCTCTCTACCGATGCGCCCGGCGGCCGCGTCTTCGCCAGGGCAGAGGCCGTGGTGATCGATGCTGGCGCCCCCAACAAATCCGGACAGGCCCGCTTTGGCCAGAACGCCACGATCGAGGCGGACAACATCGTCGCGCAGACGGAGGCGCAGTTTACCGGCCCCGGCAGTGTGAACGAATCCGGCGTCGCCTTCTCCGCCGGGTACGATAGCGACATGGTTCAGGCCGAAGTCGGCACCACGCCCGTGGGCATGGGCAAGACCCAAGTCGCCTTCCGCGCCGCCGTCACGCCGAAGGTTACGCAGAACCTGCGCGCCACGGCCATGGTTGAGCGCAAGCCGGTGACGGACAGCGTGGTATCCTATGCCGGGGCACGCGACCCGGTCAGCGGCCGGCTCTGGGGCCAGGTGATGCGCACGGCGGGCGGAGGTGGCCTGTCCTATGACGAGGATGGCAGCGGCGTTTACGGTGAAGGCCGCTACTATCGCTTCCGTGGCACCAACGTGGCGCACAACAATGGGTTCGAAGCCAACGTCGGTGGCTATCTGCGCGCCTATGCCACGCCGCACGCGACGCTGACCGTAGGCCTGAACGTCAATTATCAGGCCTACGACAAGAGCCAGAACTACTTCACCTGGGGCAATGGCGGATACTTCAGCCCGCAGAGCTTCATCTCTGTGGGCTTCCCGGTCAACTACACCATGGAGGACGATCGCTTCGACCTTCATGCGTCGTTCACGCCCGGTTTCCAAAGTTACAGCCAGGATGCCAGCCCGCTCTATCCGATCGATCCCGTGCTGCAGGCGCAACTGGACGCGGACAAGGCGGCCGACAACGACGTACGGTCGTACTACGACGAAACCAGCAAGACCGGGTTCGCATTGTCCGCCCTGCTCTCGCTCTATTACAAGATTACGCCCACCACGCGGATCGGCGGCGAAGCCAGCTATAATACGTTCGGCAACTATGATGAGTTTCGCAGCTTGTTTGGCGTAAGACAGAACTTCGGGAGCACGGGAAGATGAAGCTCCAGGCATTCCCGCCACCGCGGCATGAAGGGGATATGACCGGCGTGGGCGGGCTGGCCCTGATGGCGACGATGACCGCCGCCGAAGTGGCCGAGAACCTTCCGGCCCAGCAGGCGCGCGGTTTCTTCGGCGCGATCGGGCGGCGCATGGCCGCGCTGGTCCCGCTTGAGGATGTGAGCGAGGCGACGGCCCTGCAGGATCGGATCAACGATTTCTGGCAGGATCTCGACTGGGGCGATATCGAGCTTGTGGTGGGCGATGATGCGATTACCGTGCGTCATCGCCGCCTGCCTGAGCCTGTCGTGCCGGACTTGCGGCATTCCTGGCAGGCGATGTTGCTGGGTGTGCTGGAAGGCGCTTACGATGCGTGGTTCCGCACGCTTGGCAGCGGCCCCACCCTGCGCACCGTCGCGGTGTGGAAGGATGACCTTCTGGAAGTCCGTCACGGACGCTGAACGGGAATTGACGCGAAGATGACGAGCGATGGAGCGGGCATCGACCGCCGGAATTTCACGCTGGGCGCCATGCTGACCCTGACCGCGGCCTGCAACGGCGGCGCGCAGAGCCGTACGCCCGGCCGGACGGTGACCTGGGCCAGCTATCGCGAACTCTATCTTCAGCGTGACGGCCGCATCGTCGATACCGGCAACAAGGGCGTCAGCCACAGCGAGGGGCAAAGCTACGGCCTGCTTTTCGCGCTGGATGCCGGCGATCGGGATGCGTTCGACCGTATCGCCAACTGGACCCGCCAGACGATCGCACGCACGGACATGGCGCTGCATGTCTGGCGCTATGATCCCAATGCCACCGATCCGGTGGCCGATCACAACAACGCGACCGATGGCGATATCGTTATCGCCTGGGCCTTGGGCATGGCTGGCCAGCGCTGGAGCCGGCCCGACTATCTGGCCCGCGCCGCCGAAATCCGCGCGGCAATCCGCAAGCAGTGCGTGTTGGACCGCTATGGCCGCCAGCTGTTGCTGCCCGGCGTGCAGGGTTTCGTGACCGATTCCGGGGTGACACTGAACCCGTCGTACTATGTCTGGCCAGCACTGGACGCCTTCGCTCGGCTGGACGGGCAGCAGGTATGGGGCAAGGTGATCGAGGATGCGCAGGCGCTTGCCGGCCTTGGCCGGTTCGGCGCGCGCCATCTGCCGGTGGACTGGATGGCGGTTTCAGGGCCGTCGCAAGTCGCCCCCGCGCCCGACAAGCCGCCACGCTTCGGTTTTGATGCCATCCGCGTGCCGCTCTGGGCCGCGCTGGGCGGAAAACAGGTGCTGGTCGCCGATGTCGCCGCGTACTGGCGCGCCTGCGTCGCGGCCGGGAAGGCGATCCCGGCGTGGGTGGATGTGAATACCGGTCAGGAAGCCGAATATGCCTTGTCCAGCGGCGGCGCCGCAGTGGCGGGCCTGCTGCTGGGGTCGGCCCAGCCCACCTTGCTGGCGGACGATTACTACGCCGCCTCTCTGCAATTGCTGGCCCGGCTGCGGATCAACGGCTGAGGCGTTCCAACATGACACGAAAAGGGCGCGGACTTCGCAAAGTCCGCGCCCTTTTTCATGGTGCCGCCTGGATGTCAGGCGACCGAGAGCGACACTTCCACATTGCCACGGATCGCATGGCTGTAGGGGCAGATGGTGTCCGCTTCGGCAACCAGTGCTTTCGGCCGCTTCGCGATCGACGCCCGGCAGCGTGACCTGCAGCGCGACGGTCAGACCAAAGCCCTTGTCGCTGCGTGCGCCGATGCCGACCGTGGCGTTGACGCTGGCATCGGCCGGAACGCGGGGAAGCGCCTTGTCCTGAGAGGCCGCGAACTTCATCGCACCCAGGAAACAGGCCGCATAGCCCGATGCGAAGAGCTGCTCGGGATTGTTGCCCTGCCCGTTGCCGCCAAGTTCGGTAGGGGTACCCAGAGTGACAGCGAAGCTACCGTCATCGGTACGGGCCTGGCCATCGCGGCCACCGGTTGCAGTGGCGCTGGTCTTGTAGAGGGGCTTGATGGACATGGTGCATTCCTTTCTTGGGACATGGATTTGTATCGGTAGCGATTAGATCGTGTGCGATTTAAATGCATCGAGTCTCACTCAGAGTCAACCCTTGCGATTAAATCGTGTGCGATTTATATCCTGAGCATGACCGCAACGCCCGAACAGACCGCCTCTGCCCGCAGCGATCCCTTCGCGGATCTGCTCTGCTTTTCCGTCTACTCGACGGGTCTGGCGTTCAATCGCATCTACAAGCCGCTGCTCGATCGACTGGGGCTGACTTATGTCCAGTACCTCGCGCTGATTGCCCTCACCCGCCGCGACGACCAGACGGTCAGCGAGTTGGGCGAGAGCCTCTTCCTCGAATCGAACACGCTGACGCCGCTGATCAAGCGGTTAGAGGCTGCAGGCTTCGTCACCCGCCGGCGCGACACGGCCGATGAACGCGTGGTGCGGGTGGCGCTGACCGACAAAGGCCGGGAAACGATGGAAGAAGCCCGCTGCATCCCGCAGGAAGTGCTGGCCGCGACCGGAATGACGATCCCGGAACTTCAGCAATTGAACGAGACGATGAAGGGCCTGCGCGCGAACCTGAGGGACTGATCAACGCCGAACGGACTTTGAAGGTCGGCGACTGCCACTCATAGCGCTGGCCGTATGGCCGGATTTTTCTTGCCCTACACCGCCTCACAATAAGCCCGTACTATGGCGACGATCTGCTCGCGACGCTGCGCCGCCGCCGCCGCGCTCGTCACATCGACCCCGAAAATCGCACCGAACGTGTAGCGGTTGGCCACGAAGTGGAATGCCAGTGCGCTGATCGTCATGTGCAGGTCGATCGCATCAATGCCTGCGCGGAAGCTGCCGTCGGCAACGCCCCGCTCGATCAGGGCGGCCGTCTTGGGCAGGACCAGTTCGTTGCGCGCCTCTCCCACCAGGGCGACATGGGGGCCGTGGCGCATGTTCTCGTCCATCACCAGGCGTACGAGTTCGGGATGCTGGAAGTGATAGTCGAAGGTCAGCGCGGCCAACCGCTCCAGCGCCGCCAGCGGTGACAACTGATCCAGCCCAGCCTCCAACTCGGCAGACCGGATGCCGCGATAGGCTTCGGTCAATACGGCGCGGTAGAGCCCCTCCTTGCTGCCGAAATGATAATAGATCATGCGCTTCGAGGTCGCCGTGGCGGCGGCGATTTCGTCCACGCGGGCTCCGGCGAAGCCCTTGTCCGCAAAGTGGGCCGTGGCGATCGCGATGATCTCTCGCCGGTTGCGCTCGGTGAAGCCGGTATCCTGCATGGCGCGCGCTATGGGCGGTCGGCTTGCTGAGGGCAACTTCAGAACTGCATCCTGACTTGGCAGCCTATCGCCAGCGCATCGGGCGTACGGCGATAGCTGAAGGCGCCGGGATCGATGATGTACTGCACGTCGGGCCGGATCAGCAGCCAGCGATTGGCCTGAAAGCCGTAACTCATCTCGATCGCAGTCTCGCCAACCGGCAACGAAGCATAGCTGCCCGGCACCGGCGCGACGTCCACATGGGCGCGGCGCAGGCGCGGATCGACTTCGGCATAGACAAAGCCCAGCCCCGCCGTATCGGCATCGCGGCCCTTGAAAGTGCCGTTCTTCACCAGTCCCGCCGCGTACCAGCGGGTGATCTGCCCCGTTTCCTCCGGATTGAAAGTAGCCTGTCCGAACAGGGAGAGCCCGCGCGGACCCTTGCCATCGCGCCAGATCATCTGGTCCGCCAGCAGATAGACGCCGTGCCGGCCCTTCACGGTACCCCCACCGCCCTGAAGCGTGACGCGCGAAGTGTCGTAGTAGAAGCCCAGCTTGTAATGACCGGGAAGCACATGGCTGTCCTTCGCGGCGCCGGGATCGTATTCCACCTCGATCGGCAGCACCACGCCGGTCGTCCCGCCCGCAAAGGGTTTCCAGGCATTGTCCTCATCATTGAGGCGCGGGTTCACCTGATAGACGCCGGTGCGGATCGTTACGTCCGGCCGCAGCTTGAAGCGCACCGCCGCGCCCCAGCGGGCATTGGGATAGTTGTACCACCCGCTGTCTCCCGACATCGAGAGCGGATGGGCACAGAACGCCGCGTTCACGAAATTGCAGCCGATCGGCATCCCGCCAAGGTCGTTGCCCATTGCGAAGTAGCCGAGCCGCAAGTTCAGCCGGCCCGCCATCAGATTCTGTTCCCAGCTGAACTCGGTCAACCGCGCATAGTAGCCGCCGGCCGCTTCCTGGATCGGCAGGCGATTGCCCACGAAATCGGAAGAGAGCCCCACACCGCGCCGGTCGTTGACGGTGACATGGATCGTTGCACCGTCCACTCCGGCCAGCTTGTCCATGTCGAAATCGGCGCCGATCCGCACCTGTTGGACGTAAGTCGTGCCCTTGCGAAGCCCGCCATCGACTGCCGACAGTGTTTCGGAGACATAGTCGCCCCGAAACGTCACGCCGTCCTGCTTCAGCCGCGTGCGCAGTCCGCCCCAATCGCCGGTAAGCGTATCGCGGCCGCCAGGAGTAGGGGCCGCTGATGGTGCGGAGTTCGCGGTTTCCGCCGTGGCGGTTGGCGTCACGGCTTGACCGGTCGCCGCTGCCGCATCCTCCGCGTGGGCATCGTCGGCGGCGAAAGGCGCGGCGATCATCAGACCGTATCCCGTCAGGCGGGCGGTCATGCGCGTGATAGTACGAATAGGCTGGGCCAAGGCCCCCTCCTCCCCCGGCGTCTCCACGGACGCGGGTTTGTTTCAAAATGAAAAGGATGTCCGGGGGCGGAGTTGGGAATCCACCCCCGGAACGGTCACCGGACCGGCACGGTCATTTCAGCGCGTAAGCGATCACGTAATCGCCGCGATCGGGCGACTGGCGCGCACCGCCGGCGGTGATCACCACGTACTGCTTGCCGGTCTTCGGCGACTTGTAGCTCATCGGGCCACCCTGGCTGCCCACCGGCAGGCGGGCCTTCCAGACTTCCTTGCCATTCGCCGAGTTGAACGCACGCAGGTAATAGTCCTGCGTACCGGCGATGAAGACCAGGCCGCCCTGCGTAGCCAGCGTTCCGCCCAGCGTCGGAAGGCCGATGGGGATCGGCAGGCCCATCTTGATGCCCATCGGGCCGGTATCGCGCACAGTGCCGACCGGAACCTGCCACTTGATCTGGCGGGTCTTCATGTCGATCGCCGTCAGCGTGCCGAACGGCGGCGCCTGACAGGGCACGCCCAGCGCCGAGAGGAAGCGGTCCTTCACCACCGAATAGGGCGTGCCCTTCAGCGGAACGCTGCCCATGCCGGTGTTCACGGCTTCACCCGCAGCGCCGGCCTTGCCCTGCTGGGCCTTGGTCTGCGGGAACATCTGCACCCACAGGCCCAGGCGCATGTCGTTGGCAAAGATCGTGCCGGTGGTCGGGTCGGTCGAAAGGCCGCCCCAGTTCATGCCGCCCAGCGATCCGGGGAAGCTCAGCGATTTGTCAGTGCCCGGCGCGGTGTAGAGCCCTTCGTATCGCATCCCCTTGAAGGCGATGCGGCAGAGCAACTGGTCGAACGGCGTCGCCCCCCACATGTCCGCTTCGGTCAGAGGGCCAACGCCGATCTGCGGCATGCCAACCGATCGGGGCTGGGTTAGCGAATAGGGCTCGTTCGGGATGTTCGCGGCCTTGACCTTGACGTTGTCCACCTGCGTCAGCGGTTTGCCGGTTGCACGGTCGAGAACGTAAAGCTGACCTGCCTTGGTGCCGAAGACCAGCGCGGGCACCGTCTTGCCGCCACCCATCGCGAAGTCCACGAAGCTGGGCTGCATCGGCAGATCGAAATCCCACAGGTCGTTATGGACCGTCTGGAAGTGCCACTTCTCCTTGCCCGTGGTGGCATCGAGCGCGAGCATCGAAGCACCGTACTTGTGATCGAGTTCGCTGCGGGTGACGCCATAAAGGTCCACCGAAGCGCTACCCACCGGCATGAACACGGTGTTGGACGCCGGGTCGTAGGACATCGCCGCCCAGACGTTCGGCGTGGACCGGGTATAGGTCTGCCCCGCGGCAGGCATTTGGGTGATCGCCGGATTGCCGGGATCGAAGGCCCAGCGCAGCTTGCCGGTGATCACATCGAACCCGCGCATCACGCCGCCCGGCATGTCCACCTGCACATTGTCCGCCACGCGCCCGCCGACGACCACGGTGGTGCCGGCCAAAGTAGGCGCGGAGGTAAGCTGGTACTGCGGATCGGGTGCGTTGCCCAGGCCTGCCTTGAGGTCCACGCGGCCGCCGTTGCCGAAGTCGGTGCAGAACTTGCCGGTATCGGCGTCCAGCGCGATCAGTTCGGCATTGATCGTGTTCATCAGGATGCGGCGCTGGCACGGCGCACCTTCAGGCACGGTGACGGCGGTTACCGGCGTTGAGCCGGGCATGTTCGGCTGCTGGATCGGCGCCTTCGCGTCGAAATAGGCAAGGCCCCGGCAACGCATCCATACCGAAGCACGCGCGTCGATCCGCGCCTTCCACTTCTCGTGCCCCGTATCCGCATCCAGCGCGATGACGTTGTTGTGCGGCGTGCAGATGTAGACGGTGTCACCCACCTGCAGCGGGGTGTCCTGATCCTCCGCGCCGTTGCCATCGCTGACGGCGACGTCACCGGTACGGTAGGTCCAGGCGACTTTCAGGTTCTTCACATTGTCGCGCGTGATCTGGTCCAGCGCGACGAACCGGCTGCCGCCCGGCGTATTGCCGTAGGCTTCCCAGTTCTTCTGCTCGTGCGCGGGATCGACCGGGATCAACCCGTCCAGCTTGCCCGAAAACGCCACTGTGGGATGCGCCACGAACATGCCGGCGAAACCGATGGCAGAAGCAAGGCCGACCACAGCGGCGGCTGCCAGCGAGGTGCGCCACGCAGGGTTGCGACCCACGGCGCGGCGCAGCAAGGGGTAGCTCAGGGCAATCACCGTGGCCCCGACGCCCATCGCCAGCAGACGCGATATCAGCGGCCAGAAGGCAAAGCCCACTTCCCACAGCGCCCAGACGATCGTCAGCAGGAACGTCGCGCCGAACAGCAAAGCGCCCGCCGGGCGCTGGCGGGCGATCAGGAAGCCGGACACCAGCAAGGCGATGCCGGCAATCACGAAGTAGAAGCTGCCGCCCAGGCTGGCGAGTTTGATGCCGCCCAGGGTGAAGAACAGGCCGGCCAGCAGAACAATGGCCCCGATCAGGATGAGCCATGCCTTGGCCAGAAAGCCATTCGCGTTTCTCGTGCCGGACATGCGGCACCTCCTTTGTCGTTTTCGACCGCGCCGGACTTGCCCCGCCTCGCGAAGCCGCGAGCAGTGGGGTCGGCGCAGAATGCATTGGAAACGGCGCGGCTGCAACGCCGTCCGCGATCTATGTACCAACTAGTACATAGATGGTCGCAGAGCAAGACTGCGCGTATCGCGTTTCGATCAACCAGTCGTCTGATCGCGCAAGATGCGCGGAACTCTGCGGGTTTCCGGCCTTCAAATAGGTCGTATACTTCCAGCTATGCCGGATGGTCGAACGCCTTCGCAGCGATCGCCTTCATCGCATCGCGACTCTCGCGCGTGGCGGAAAGGTTGGACAGCAGGACCACGGCCGTGCGCGTTGCCGGATCGAGGTAGGCCATTGTGAGCACGCCGGGATCGCCGCCCCAGTGGTTGGGGCGCGGGATGCCGCCAAGGGCCCCTTCCTGCCAGGCCAGCCCTTGCCCGGTCAGCCAGTCAGGCAAATCGGCAGGTTTCGTCATTTCCAGCATCTGTGCGTTCGCCTGTGCGCTGAGCAGGCGCGTGCGCCCCGATACGCCGTGATTGGCTGCAGCCGCGACGATCTGGGTCAGGTCGCCCACCGATGCGCGGATCATCCCTACCGAGTAGTCAGGAAACCCTGCCGGCTCGACTGCGACAGGTGCGCCATCCGCAACGTCATAGGGTGTGGCGCGAAGATACTCCGGAGTGTTGGCCAAGGCCCACGCGATGCGCTTCAGGCCGAGCGGCCGGAACATCTTTTCCGCGGTAAAGATCCGCAAGTCCTGCCCGCAGACCCGTTGAAAAAGGTATCCCAGCAGCGCGAAGCCCATATTGCTGTAGCTCCAGCGCGCGCCCGGCAGCGATTTCACGTTGCCGGCGCCCGTGTAGCGCCCGCCAGGGGCCAGATAGCCCCGCACCATTTCGCCCAGCCCCAAGGTGGAATCTTTGCCCCTGACGCGGAAATCGACCTCGTAATAGACATCGTCCGAAATGCCGGACGTATGTTGGAGCAGGTGCCGAAAGGTGATCCGCTCCGCCCCTTCGCCCGCGATGGGAAAGTCCAGATGCGGGGCGACCGGATCGTCGAGCGCGATCAGGCCACTGTCGACAAGCTGCATGATCGCCGATCCGGTGACCGTCTTGGTGATGGACGCGATATGGAACATCGTATCGGCCCCGACAGGTCGGCGCGTCGCGATATCGGCCAGGCCATAGCCTTTCGCGAAGGTAACCACCCCCTTGCGCGCAATGCCCACCGCCAGTCCGGGGATCGTGGCGGCCTGCATCTGGTCTGTCACGAAAGTATCGAACGATGCCGCTGCCATGGCCGCGCGCGGCACGATGGCCAAGGCGAGTCCACCAGCGATCGCCGACCGCCGCGAATACCCCAAATCGTTCCGGATCATTATTCCAACCCTCTCGAACATGCTTGCGATTATATATGTAGGTGCCTACCAATCAGTCAATGGCAATCGAAAGGAAGGGAATGTCCGACTATGTAAGCCGCATGCATGGCGCGACATTGGGGGCTCGCCTGCGGCGGCTGAGCGCCACCATCGATGCCGATGCGACGCGCATCTATGCTGAACTGGGCATACGTTTCGAACAGCGCTGGTTCGGGCTGATCAACCAGCTTGCGATCGAAGGCACGATGACCGTCAGCGCGCTGGCGGAGGCATTGGGCATCAGCCATCCGTCCGTAAGCGAGGCGCGCAAGTCGCTGGAAAGTGCCGGGCTGATCCACGCCACGCCGGATCCGCAGGACAGTCGCAAGCGGGTATTGAGCCTCTCACCGGCCGGAGAGGAGCTTGTCGCCCGCCTCCGGCCGATGTGGCAGGCCTTCGACGATGCCGCGCGGGAACTCGATCAAGAGGCGGGAGAGGTTTCGGCCTCACTCGCCCGGCTGGATCAGGCGTTGGCGCGAAGGTCGCTCTACGATCGACTTAAGGAGCGTTTTGACCCTGCCGAACAAGCGCAAAGTCGTTGATTTAACGGCTGTAGCGCTTGCCATGTCGCGATCGTGTCGTAATCCTGCGCCTTCCAATCGTGGTCGCCCTTTCCCGAAAGACGATAGATGAAGCCTGCCTTGGTCGCCGTTCCCTTCGCCTGCCTGCTGGCGGCGTCCACCGCACTTGCCGCGCCGTCGGCCGGCAAGGCCGATGCGCCTGCGGCCAAGGCCGATACGGCAGCGGATGCCCCAACCCCGCTGTTCCAGCCCGAAGCGGTGCAGTCCACCGGATCGGTAACCGTGGGCGGGACGCGGATCGCCTACCACACGGTTGCCGGAACGCTGGTCGCCCATGCCAAGGGTTGGGAAGATACCGACGCCCTCGATGCCAAGTCATCCGATGATGACGACGCGAAGGCCGGCAAGGCCGAAGCATCGATGTTCTACGTCGCCTACTTCAAGGATGGCGTGCGCACACCGGGCCGCCCGATCACTTTCCTGTTCAACGGCGGCCCCGGATCATCCAGCGTATGGCTGCACATGGGCGCTTTCGGCCCGCTGCGCGTCGAAACCGCGGATAATGCCCATACCGCACCCGCGCCTTACAAGACGGTCAACAACGATGCGAGCCTGCTGGACGCCAGTGATCTGGTGTTCATCGACGCACCCGGCACCGGGTTCAGCCGCATCGCCGGCAAGGACAAGGCCAAGGCGTTTTACGGCGTGGATCAGGACATCGACGCCTTCGCCCAGTTCGTGGAGCAGTTCCTGAACAAATACGGGCGCTGGAATTCGCCCAAGTATCTGTTCGGCGAGAGCTACGGCACGATGCGCGCGGCCGGCCTCTCGCTGGCCTTGCAGAACCGCTCGATCGACCTGAATGGCGTGATCCTGCTGTCGGACATCCTGAACTGGGACCTGATGCCGGATGATCCGCAGGCCAACCCTTCGGTGGACTTGCCCTATATCGTCGCCCTGCCGACTTATGCGGCGACGGCCTGGTATCATCACAAGCTGGCCAATCAACCGGCAGACCTGAAGACCCTGCTGGCGCAAGTGGAGGCATTCGCCACGGGTGACTATGCGCAGGCGCTGATGCAGGGCAATGCCCTGCCCGATGCGGAGCGCCAGCGGATCGCCGGACAGCTTTCCGCCTTCACCGGGCTATCGGCTGCCTATCTGCTCAAGACCAACCTGCGTATCGAATATGGCGCGTTCCAGAAGGAACTGCTGGCCGATCAGGGCCTGACCACCGGCACGCTGGACACGCGCTTTTCCGGCGCGACACTGGATCCGCTGAGCAAGGTGGCGGATTACGATCCGCAGAGCGCCGCCCTGGAAGGCGCCTATATCGCCGCCTTTAACCAGTACGCGCGCGGCACGCTGCACTATGGCACTCAGGATGGTGCGGACAAGCAATTCAAACCCGGCGTGAGCATCTACGGCAGCTGGGACTATCGTCACCAGCCTCCCGGCGCCGGCAAGCCGCTGATCGCGCTGCCCAACGTGCTTCCGGATTTGGCCATCGCGATGAAGCAGAACCCGACAATGAAGGTCATGGTGAACGGCGGCTATTACGACGTTTCCACACCCTACTTCGAAGGCGTATTCGAAATGCGCCACCTGCCCGTCCCCCCGGCGCTGCAGGCCAATGTGGAGTATAAGCACTACGAGTCCGGGCACATGGTCTATGCCCACCTGCCCTCGCTGCACGAATTGCACGACAACGTGGCCGCTTTCATCCGCAGCACCGCTGGCGGAGCGAACTGACGAGCCGACGGGGCCGGACTTGTCCCGGCCCCGTCGCCGTTTCAGATCAGAACCCGCGGCGCAGCGTGACGAACCACTGACGCGGCGCGCCGGTCAGCAGCGTCTGCGAATCCCCTGAGTTGGTGAAGCCGTTCGAACCCACGGTGGAGACGTACTTCTTGTCGGTCAGGTTGGTGACGGAGACTTCCAGGGCGATACCGGACAGATAGCCATGGCCTTCCGGCACCTTGGCGCCCAGCGATGCGTCCAGCAGGAAGCGGCCACCGACCGAAACGTCGTTGGTGTAGCTGTAGTACCGCTTCGACATGTAGTTGCCGCCGATCCGGCCGAACAGGATGTTTCCGGTATAGGCCAGTTCGGCAGAGGCGATGTTGCGCGGGCTGTCGGGCACGGTTTTGCCATCTGTGGGGATCACAATGGGGTTGCCGTTGAGGTCGAGCGCACCGTCCACGACGTCGTCCTGATACTTGGAGACGTTGTAGGCGTAGGATGCGGTCGCACTGAACCCGGCCGGCAGACGCACCGTGGCCGCCGCTTCGAATCCGTAGGTGTGGACCGAGCCGACATTGGCCAGAACACTGGGGTTGCCCTGAATGCCGGGGCCCGAGGTAATCGCCAGCAAGCGATTGTCGAAATTCACGTAGTAGCCGGCAAGCGATCCCTGGAACGGACCAGAGCGGAAGCGCGCGCCACCCTCGAAGGTCTGCGAGGTTTCCGGCTTGAGTTCGCCGCTGATGGAATCAAAGCCGTCCTGCGTGGTGGAAAATGGGCCGGAGGTAACCGCCGAAACGAAGGCGCGCATGTTCTCGGTATAGCTGGCGAAGAGTTCGGCGTTGCCGGTCACCCGATAGACCGCGCCGATCTGCGGCAGGAACATGTCGTTGGCCTTGATACGCCCGGCCGGGTAGGTGGACTGGACGATCGGGTTCGCCTTGTTCACCACGTCGATGCCCTTCCAGCCACCGCTGATCGTCAGCGCATCGCCGATGTCGACCGTGTCTGACACGTGGTAGACGAACGTATTGGTCTGGAACTTGTAGTCCCATTGGGTGGCGAAAGGTCCGGTCTGGAATTCCAGCGAATTTCGCGAACTGCCGGCCAGTGTATTGTCCAGCGCGTAGAAGCGGCGGGCCTGGCGGAAGTCGTTGCTTTCATACCAGGCGCCCAGCTCCAGCTTGTTGAAGCTGACGTCCCAGTTCATCGTCGCGATCGCGCCGGCGCGGTTGATGTCGTACTCGGTCGTGCGGACGGAGAGCGGCGCGCCGGTCGGGCTGGGCACGTAAGGCGTCCACCAGAGCCCCTGCCCGTGGTTGTCGTGGTAATAAGTCTGCAGCGAGAAGCGCAGCGGACGCTCCAGCGGGGTTTCGAACTTCACGCTGCCCAGCCAGTCCCGCCGCAGGCCGGCGGCGTTGTAGTAGGCATCGTCCACCGTCTCCACCGGCTGCGTGAAAGTGGTGCCGTAAGTCGGATAGGGCAGCGTGCCGCCGGGGGCGACCTGCTGGTTCTGGTAGACGGCGGCAGCGGCATAGGCCGCCCTCCAGTCCGATGCGAAATTGTCCCAGTTATAGCCCAGGCGATCGATCATCGCCTTCGACATGTCCTGATAGTCGTTTTCGCGACGGTCGGAGTAGTCCAGCCAGGCGGTCAGGCGGCCGAAGCCCATATCGCCCACCAGCTTGGCGTTCACCTGATCCTGCTTCTGCGCACCGTCGCCCTTCCACTTGCCCGCATCCATGTGGGCATAGGAGACGGAGGCACGGAACGGGCCGAAATCGCCGCTATCCACGCGCACGAAAGCGCGGACGGTATCCTCACTGCCATAGGTGCCGCTGGCGGCGATATCCATCGTGTGCCCCGGATCGCGCGAAGTGAACAGCAGCGTGCCGCCCAGGTTGGAGGTGGATGCCGTGCCCAGCGCACCAGCGCCCTGGCTGACGGTCACCGCGCCAAGGTCTTCGGAGATGATCGCGCGGCTGATATGCAACCCGTTGTAATTGCCATAGCTCATGTCGCCCAGCGGCACACCGTCCAGCGTGAAGCCCAGCTGGTTCTGGTTGAACCCGCGCAGCGAGATGCGCGCGGACCATTCGTAGCTGCCGAAAGCATCCGCCGACTGAAAATTGACGCCCGGCAGCTTCGAAATCGCCTTCAGGGGCGATGTGCCGGGGGTCAGCAGGGCGATGTCTTCGGCGCTTACGGTCTGCGTCTGGCGGGTTTCGCCGAAGCCGAGAACGACGATCTCTCCGTTAGAGCCATCGGCGCCGGATGCTGCGGCATCGCCGGCAGGTTCGGCACCGGCCTCATCCGCAAAGGCTGGCGAGGAAACCATGCAGGCAAGAATCGAGATGCCTGCAAGCAGGCGAAAAGCGTGTTTTGTCTTCATGGGAAAGAACTCCACCCTGGAACCGAGCGGGTAGGTCCTCCTGTTCGGCGGCAAAGCCATGACGATTTGAAGTCGTTTTCAAGAAATCGGATGTTTTCAGACTTATTTACGACCAAAAGACGTTTGATCTGCATTATTATTACTTAAGTCTGACCGTGCAATGTCGTTTAAGACCGCATTGCCGCAGCGAGGCGTGGCAAGGTCAGCGGTCGGCAGCACAGTTGGGAAGAGGCGGCGCCTTGCGGCTTTATACTGATGGGGCAATGCGATAGACGGGGCCATGGCCGTTGCCGACACCTCCCGCATTTCCGGCCTGCGCGGCCCCGCGCGCGGCCTTTTCGTCGCGACGATACTTGTCGGCAGCTTTCTGCTGTTCCTAGTTCAACCGATGGTCGCGCGCATGGCCCTGCCGCGCCTGGGTGGCGCGCCGAACGTCTGGAACAGCGCGATGCTGGTCTATCAGGCACTGCTGCTGGCCGGCTATGCCTATGCAGATTGGCTGGGCCGGTTCACGCTGCGACGACAGGCGCTGATCCATATCGCTGTGCTCGCATTGGCCAGCCTGACTTTGCCGGTAGGCCTTGCCAAGGCCACGCCGCTGGGCGGCCTGCCGGAAGAACTTTGGGTGCCCTTGCTGTTGGGCCTGTCGATCGGTCCGGTGTTCTTCGCCGTTTCGGCGCAAGCGCCACTGATGCAGCGATGGTTCGCCGCCGATCCACGCGCGGGGGAACCCTGGGCCCTCTACGCGGCTTCCAACCTCGGCAGCTTTGCCGGTCTCCTTGCCTACCCGCTACTGGCCGAACCGCTGCTGAGCCTGCGCAAGCAAAGCATGGTCTGGTCCGCCGGCTTCGTGCTGCTGATCATGCTGGTGGTTCTGGCCGAGGCCAGCCGCTTTTCCTCTACCGTACCGGCACCTGCAAGGCCCCGGCATGACGAGGCCCGACGCATTCCGCTGCGGACGGTGTTGCTGTGGCTGGCGCTGTCGGCCGTTCCTTCCGGCCTCCTGCTGTCGACGACAACGCATCTGACCACCGACATCTTCGCGATGCCGCTGCTCTGGGTGATTCCGCTGGGCCTCTATCTACTCAGTTTCGTCGTCGCCTTCGCGGACCGGCGCGGCGGCGCGCGGGTGATCGGCCGCATCGCGCCGGTCGTCGCGCTATTCGCGGGCAGCTATGCGATGCTCTCGAATGGATCGGGCGGGCTGTGGGCGGCACTGGCAACCTGCGTGCTGCTGTTTTGCGTGGCCACCACGCTCCATGCGCGGCTTTACGATCTGCGACCCGAACCTTCGCAACTTACGCGCTTCTACCTCATCCTCTCGGCTGGCGGCGCGCTGGGGGGCGTCTTTACCGCCCTGCTTGCCCCCCTAATGTTCGACTGGGCCTGGGAGCATCCCTTGCTGGTGCTGGCTGCCGCACTGCTGATGCCGCTGGAACCGATGCTGCGCTGGAACGGAGATGAGGACAGCGATCCCGCCCAAGTGCGCATCGCGCTTGCCCTGCTGCTGCTGTTCGCGGCGTTCCTGGGCTGGCAGTTGGACGGCTATGCGTTGCGGCCCGAGGGCGAACTGATCGCACTGGTGCTGACGGTCTTCCTCACGGGCACCGGCGTGATGCTGATGGCATGGCGCTGGGCCTTCGTGGCGGTGCTGGCACTCGCCATGGTGACGCAAGGCGGGATCTGGACCATCCGCGCGACGCTGAAGGGAGAACGCACGCGCAGCTATTTCGGCATCTATACCGTCCATGATCGAACGGACGAACACATGCGCACGCTGGCGCACGGAACCACGCTTCATGGCGAGCAGTCGCTGGACCCGGCCCATGCGCGCGATGCGCTGACCTACTACGGGCCGGGATCAGGCGTATCGCTGGCCCTGGCGGCTGCCCCGATCATCATCGGCCCGCAAGCGCGCGTCGGCGTGGTCGGCCTGGGTACGGGCTCGCTCGCTTGCCAGTCCCATCCCGGACAGCGCTGGACTTTCTTCGAGATCGATCCCGTGGTCCTGCGCTTCTCCACATCGGGGCGCTTCACTTATCTGCGCGATTGCACGCCCGGCGCCCGCGTCGTGATCGGCGATGCCCGGCTAAAACTGGCCGCATTGCCGCCCGCCTCGTTCGACGTGCTGGTGATCGACGCCTTCTCGTCTGACGCCATCCCGATGCACCTGCTGACGCGCGAAGCCCTGCGGGTGTACACTAGGGCGCTCAGCAGCCGGGGCCTCCTGCTGCTGCACATATCGAACCGCTATATCGATCTTGCCCCCGTGGTAGCCGCGAACGCGCACGACGGCGGCCTGGCCGCGCTGACCCGGCTCGACATTCCGACGGACAAGGAGCGCTACACCCCGTCCCGCTGGATAGCACTGGCGCCCGATGGCGCCGTACTGGACCAACTCGCCCGCGCACGATCGGACATGCCATGGACCGTGCTGAGCGAACGGCCGGCGAAACCCTGGACCGATGACCACGCCTCGATCCTGCCGTATATTCGCTGGAGTCGATTGGCAGGCGGATAGCAGGCAGCGGAAAGGGCCAAGGCCCGGCCTGCGGGGCCAGTCGAAAAACGGATGCCGACGAGCGGTGCGGCATGCGCGACAAGCGACGGAGCTGGCACCGAATCGCATTGACAGCGGCTTGTCTACCGGTAAGGTTGAGAATATAGAGTTAAGGCGTTTCGGCCGGATCAAACCGGCCAATCGTGCGGGTCGACCACGACAGCACCATGTTCGAAATCAAAACACACCTCGGGGCCGAGGACAGCGAAAGATGTCCACCTCATCGCGAGGGCCCGATGGCGAGGAAATGCATGTTTCCGCCATCGGATCGGCACGGATGCGAAAAAGGAGATACGGCACATGGCACAGAACGACTATCATGTCTCCCCGCAGGGCGATAACTGGGCGGTGACGCTCCATGGCGTGGCACTGGCCGTCTTTGCGGACATGAAGGCCGCGCTCAATCGCGCCATCGATGTGGCGCATCAGGCGGGCATGGCCGGTCACGATGCCCGCGTTCTTCTAGTCGATCGCGCCGAACAGCTGCGCGCCAAGTGGATCTTCGGGCTCCACCCCTATCCGCCGACCGCCTGACCGGTCGGACACGCCATGCCGACGGCGGTGCGGGCTTCCGCACCCGCGCCGCCGCCGGTACCGTCCATCCGACCGGGTGTCGCGCAGAGGCTTGACCTGGCCGAAATCCGTAAAAGGGAGGCGACAATGTTCAGGAAGCTGTTCCTGGATCATCCCCGCGCGGTGAAAGAAACGTATGGCCAGCATTGGTACGTCGCCAATCGCTTCGGTCTACTGATGATCTTGGCGGGCCTGGGAACCATGCTGCATGGCTTCCTGCCGGGCGTGATGACCCGCACCGGCAGCAACATGGTCAGGAAACTGCACGGCGAAATGATGCGCCGCCAGCCCGGCAACCCGCAGCGAAGCCATTCCCCATCAGCCGTCCCACCCTCTGGGTGGCAACTCGAATACGAGATCTGAAGCGGGATCGGGCGCCCCTCAGTGGGAGGGGATCCCGTCGAAGCAATCCAGCGTCACCCGATCGCGCCCGTATGACTTGCTCTTGTAGAGTTGGGCATCGGCCGCCGCGATCCAGTGATCCGGCGCCATCCCGTCGGTGCAGCGCGCGCAGGCCACGCCGATGCTCACCGTCACCTGTGGCCCGATCCGCGATGTCTTGTGCGGGATGCACAACGCGTCGACCTCGCGCTTGATCTCCAGCGCCACTTCGCCCGCCGATTGCGGATCGGCGCCGGGCAGCGCGCAAAGGAACTCCTCGCCACCGTAACGCGCGGCCTTGCCGCTCAACTGGCGGATCGCCCTTGTCAGGGCCGAAGCAATCATCGTGATGCAGCGATCGCCGGCCTGATGGCCGTACGTGTCATTGAACTGCTTGAAGAAATCGATGTCGATCATGATGACCGACAGCCACTCCCCCGACCGGGCAAGGCGACCGCAATCGGCGGCGAGGTCGATTTCCAAATGGCGACGGTTGCTCAACCCGGTCAGGGCGTCAGTCACCGCCATTTGCGCCAACCGATCGCGCATCCGCTTCAACTCGACATGATTGGCAACGCGTGCGCGCAGCAAGGCGGGTTGGACAGGTTTCGTGATGTAATCGATCGCCCCCAGCGAAAGGCCGCGGACTTCCGCCTCCGAATCGCCAAGCCCGGTGGTGAAGATAACCGGCACATCCGCCAGCAACGGATCACTCTTCAACTTGCGACACGCCTCGAACCCGTCGATCCCCGGCATCACCACATCCAGCAGGACAAGATCGGGCTGCACGGCCCGTGCCACATCCAACGCGTCTTCACCCGAACTGGCAAAGCAGACGTCGTATTCGTCCTCCAGCGCGGCATTCATGATCTCGATATTGGCAAGATCGTCATCGACAATCAGGATCGTCGCCTTGTTCACGAATTGGTCCTTTGGGCAAAGCCTTCGGCCGCCAGTTTATCGGTTCCGGCACCATCGCCGCCTGAGACATCACTGCCCATGACATCGATGTTGCCCTCAAGGCCGTCGCGATCGTCGATCCGGTCGACGATTTCCAGCGCGGCGGCATAGTCCAGGCGGAGCACCGCCTGGCAGAGTGGATGGTGCTGCCGTTCCGGATGTTCCAGGCCGGACGCGTCGGCAAATTTCTCGAAGGCATCGCGCGCCCTCAGGCTGCGGCGCAGCAACAGACCGCGCAGTTCGGCCAGGGCCTGTGCCGCACGGCGTGGGTCGCCGGCCGCCCCTCCCCGTACCGATCCGCCACCTGTGGCGGAGCCGCCCAGCGACCGCGCCGCGACAATCGCCGGTCGCAAGGCTTCATCCAACGCGTCGATTTCGCTGCCTAGCACATCGATCTCGCCGCCGAGCACGTGGCGCTCGGCCTCGGTGGCGTGGAGTTGAACCATATGCAGCCCCAGCGAGCCGGCAACGCTGCGCAGGCCATGCGCAAGCCTTCGGGCCTCATCCGGCTCGCCCTCGGCCAGCGCCTCCCGCATCCGTTCAGCCACGTCGGCATAGTCCCTTCCGAAACTGACGATCAGGCGATGCAACAACGCGGTCTTGCCACCAACACGCTCCAGCGCGACCGGAATATCGAAAGGCGGCAGCTTGGCGGGCAGGACCGGCGTGGCTTCGACGGTGGTGGAGCCGGTGGCCGAATCCGGCCCTTCCGCATCGGGTGTAACCGGCTTCAGCCAGCGATCCAGCAGCGCCGCCAGCGCCGCGGGCGAGACCGGCTTGGCGATATGATCGTCCATCCCGGCATCGATGCACTTGCGCTTTTCTTCATCGAACGCGTGCGCCGTCATCGCCAGGATGGGCAGCGTGCCGCGCGGGCGCGTTTCGCGAATGCGGCGGGTGGCCTCCAGCCCGTCCATCTCGGGCATCTGCACGTCCATGAGGACGGCGGCATACGTATCACCGCGGCGCGCGACCAGATCGCAGGCAATACGCCCGTTCACCGCCGGATCGACGATCAGGCCCGCCTGCGTCAGCAGTTCGGTCGCGATCTCCAGATTGATCTCGTTATCCTCCACCAGCAGCACGCGCTGGCCGCGCAAATGCGGCTCCACCTGCCGGGTTCCGGTTTCCTCGCGAGAAGTTGCCTCTGTCGCGGCATATTCGTCGGCAAAGAGCGCGGTAATCGTTTCAAGCAGCGCCTGCGGATCGATGGGCTTGGCCAGAACGGCGGAAATCGGGATGCCCTGCGCTTCGGCCATGGCCTCATCCACGCTGTAGGCGGTTAGGATCAGCGTAATCGGCATGGGGCCGTCGCCCGCGCGTTCCTGCAGGATACGGGCCAGTTCGATCCCGTCCATGCCCGGCATCTTCCAGTCGATCAGCACAAGGTCGAACGGATTGTCACGCTTGCAGGCATCGGCGCAGGCGGCCAGCGCCTCCTCGCCCGAGGCCGCCAGATCGATCCTCATGCCCCAGTGCCCGAAGATGCCCTGCACGATTTCCCGCGATGCCGGATTGTCGTCCGCCGCCAGCACGCGCAGCGCGCGGATTTGGTCGAACGAGACGGCGCGGCTTGCCGGCACCGCGCCGGCTTCCGCCACTTCGAACCGGCAGGTGAACGTACTGCCCTGCCCCGGCGCGCTCTTGACCGAGATGGAGCCGCCCATCTGTTCCAAGATCTGCTTGCAGATCGCCAGCCCCAGCCCGGTGCCGCCGAACCGCCGCGTGGTCGAATTGTCGGCCTGGGAGAATGGCTTGTACAGCCCCGCCTGCTGCTGCGCATTCATGCCAATGCCGTCGTCGGCCACGATCAGTTCCAGCATGGCAAGCTCACCCGTCGGGCCGCTGCGCTTGCCCACCAGTTCAAGCCCGATCTCCACCCGGCCACCGGCCGAGAACTTGACTGCGTTGCTCAGGAGGTTGATCGCCACTTGCGCCAGGCGCAGCGGATCGCCGCAGACCGCCGGCGGTACATCCGGGCCGATATGGGTGAAGATGCGCACGCCCTTGGCCTGCGCCTCGAACGACACCAGCTGGACCTGATCGGCAATCGTCGTGCGCAGATCGAAATCGTGCGATTCCAGCATCAGTTTGCCGGCTTCGTTCTTCGAAAAGTCCAGAATGTCGTTGATCAGGCGCAGCAGCGACGATCCGGCGCCCTTGATCTTTTCCACGAAATCGCGCTGCCGGTCGTCCAGGCTGGTGTGTCCGATCAGGTGGCTGTAGCCAAGGATCGCGTTCATGGGCGTACGGATTTCGTGGCTCATGTTGGCCAGGAACATGCTTTTCACGCGCGTGGCCTCTTCCGCCTCGCGCGTGCGTTCTTCCAGCGCCTCGTTCTTCAGCAGGATCTCGTCGCTCATCCGGCCGATGCGCTGGAAGCTGGCAGTCAACATGCCATTGAGCCAGACCAGCACCGCCGTCTGGAACGCCACGATCCCGGCGTGCAGCAGGACGCGCTCAAACGTCCCGGCCTGCGAGAAGACCGCGTATGGCAGCAGATAAAGCAACAACAGATGGTGCAATGCGATGGCGATGGCGGCAACCAGGATCGCCTCGCGATCAAGCCACGCGATGGTCAGTGCCAGCATCGCGAAGAAGTACATGTGCATGTCCATCTGCCACGGATGGCCACGCAGCAGGAACAGCAGGATCGCCGCTTCGCCCATCAGGGCGACGGCGGAAAGATAGCGGGTTGCCGGTGCCGGCCCCTGCAGAACCCACATCAGGTGATAGGATCCCGCCAGCGCCGCGCCTGCCAGCGCGGCTTAGAGCGGTGATTCGCCCTGCAGCAGCGCAACCAGCGCATGCAGCGGAACGTGGAGCCAGAGCAGTACGACCAGAAAGCGGCCGAACTTGGTGCGAAGGGCGGCGATTTCGTCGTTCATGGCTTTTGGCTCGTTTGTGGACGGGGGGCCGTTTCTTGTGGCGAAGCGCAGCCAAGCGGGCCGGAAACGCGGCGGACGAAAAGGGCCCCCGCGTTTTCCAGTGCCTGTCCGAAATGCGGATCTGCCGATGCCGCGATCACCGTGTTGGAAAATCCGCCCGGCCGCACCAGCCTGCCGCCGGCGGCACGCACCAGCCCGGTCGTCCGCGCCAGCGTCCAGCCAGGAGGCGCGATCACAAGATAGCCCTCGCCCTGTCCTGCACCGCCGCCCAGACCGAGCGAGGCGGCCAGCAGCCCGCCTACCAGCAGGATCAGCATCAATGCGGCAGGCAAAAGGTCACGGCCCCGCAGGCGGGGCCGATTATCCGGGCGGAACGGCTCCGCAAACTGATTCCCGTGCATTTGCAACAGCATGGCACCCACCAATCCCCCCCGGGCGTGCGAGCATAGCTAAGTAACGGTGTTTCAAACGTAAATATAGTATGGTCGCGTATTCCCCGGTCGCGGAAAAATATATTTCACCAAAAGCCTTTGCAGGCGCCCCTGGCGTTGAATCCGGCCGGCTATTTTCGCGCACGTTCGAAAGGGCGGATGTCGAAGTTGCGCGCCTGCCGCAGCGCGGGGAACAGCCGGGACCAGATCAGCGTCACGGCGATCGCGCCGATGCCGCCAACCACGACCGTCGCCGTGGGCCCGAGGAGGGAGGCCACGAAGCCCGACTCGGCTTCGCCCAACTCGTTCGATGCGGATATGAAGAGGGAGGAGACCGCCCCCACCCGGCCGCGCATGTCCTGCGGCGTGGAAAGCTGGATCAGCGATTGTCGCACATAGACCGAGAACATGTCGGCCGCGCCCGATACGGTCAGGCACAGCAACGAAAGGGGCAGCCAGCGTGACAGGCCGAAGCCGAGGATGGCCGCGCCATAGACGGCCACTGCCGCCAGCATCTTCACCCCCACGTCGCGATTGAGCGGCCGCCATGAAAACCAGAATGCAGCCAGCATCGCCCCCAATGCGGGCGCGGCGCGCAGGGTGCCCAGCCCGCTTGGACCGATCGCCAGAATGTCATGCGCGAAAACCGGCAGCAGCGCAGTCGCCCCCCCCAGCAACACGGCCATCAGGTCCAGCGAGATCGCGCCCAGAATCAGCGGATGGTGGCGCACATAAGATATCCCCTCCACCATCTGCTGCCAGGGATGCACGCCGGCATTCCGTCGCGTGCGCGGCACCGGCAGGATCAGCATGAAGCACAGCAGCGAAACCGCAAACAGCGCAGAGGCCGCGACATAGGGAAAGACCGGCCCGACCGCATAGAGGAACCCGACCGACGCCGGACCGACGATGGCGCCCAGCCGGCTGGCGATGGAGTTGATCGCGATGGCCCGGGGCAGCACTTCGGCCGGAACAAGATCCGGCGCCAGCGCACTCAGCGCCGGCATCGAAAATGCCCTGACCACGCCGAACAGCCCTGCCACCACGAACAGCGCCGCCAGGGTGACGCCATGGCCCGAATTGAGCCAACCCAGCAGCACCGCGCACCCCAGTTGCACCACCCCGCACAGCCGCGCGATCACGCGCCGGTCGACATGGTCCGCCGTCCAGCCCGTAACCAGCACCAGCAGGAACAGCGGGATGAACTGGACCAGCCCCACTACGCCCAGTTGGAAGGCCGCATCCTTAATGCTGCGCGTCAGCCGGGCGACTTCGTAAACCTGCCAGCCCAGCACCACGACCATGCCGCCCTGCGCCATCGTCGTGCATAGCCGAGCCACCCAGAACAGCCGGAAGGCGGGAAACGAGAGGGGATGTCTCGATGGGCTCACTGCATTCTCCGACGGGCGTGCTTTTGGGGCGCGCGCTTCGGGTCGCTGCTGGCCGGTAACGTGGCGGCTGGCAAGCGCGAGGCGTGAAAAAGCAATCACCGGCGACGGCATTCGATGAAAACCCATCGCCGGGGCGGACTGGCCATTAATCGGTCCATGCCGTATCATAATCGCAGCAGGACCGACCTGCCGGGAAAAGCGCCGGGCGAACGCGGCGCGTCTTCGGCCATGAAGAGGTTGGCGGAAGCTGGGAGACAGCCGGTGAAAGCGGACAGCGTACCTGAACAATGGGATCTGGAAGCAGATGTGGTGGCAATCGGCTCCGGCGCGGGCGGGTTGTGCGCAGCGATCACCGCGCAGGACCATGGCTGCTCCGCCTTGATCCTTGAACGGTCGGATCAGGTGGGCGGCGTTACCGCCTATTCGATGGGCGAGGTCTGGATCGCCGGCAATCATCTGGCCAAGGGGCTGGGCATCGACGATTCCCCCGAAAGCGGCTTCCGCTACGTGCAGGGGCTTGCCGCCGGCTATGCGGATGAGGTTGCCATCCTCAATCAGGCGATCCACGCCCCCGTCGCGCTGAAGTATTTTGAGGATGCAATCGGGCTGCAACTGGCGGCGATCCCGGACTGCCCGGACTATTACTATCCCCACAGCAACGATAGCGTGGCAGAGGGGCGGTTGCTGGAACCCGTGCCGTTCCCCGCCGCCTCGCTGGGCGAATGGCAGTTCCGCACGCGGGTTTCGCCGCATGTGCCCTATGGCATGACACACCATGACATCTTCGCCAATGGCGGCACTGCGAACATGCGCAACTGGGACTATGCCACGATGGCAGAGCGCATGGGCAATGACGAGCGCTGCCTTGGCCCCGGCCTTGCCGCCTACTTCGTGAAGGGTGCGCTGGATCGCGGCATTCCCCTGCTCACCGGCGTCAATGCGGAAAAGCTGATCGGCGACGGAGAGCGCATCGTCGGCGTGCAGGCCAAGCGCGACGGCAAGGACATCTTCATCAAGGCCAATCGCGGCGTGGTGATCGCGGTGAGCAGTTACGAGCGTGATCCCGCCTATTCACGCACGCTGGGCAACCTGATCGATCCGGAATCGATGGTGATGCAGACGATCGACGGGGCACACCTGCGGCTGGCCGGGCCATTCGGGGCGCGGATCGCCCGCGTTCCGGACGGGACGATCCTGGGCGTCCACACCCCGGGAGAGGAACAGGAGGGAGACCTGCCACTCTGGCGCGGCGCCCTGCCCTACATGGGCCTGCCCCATACCATCGTGGTCAACCGCGCGGGCAAGCGTTTCGGGAACGAGGCGTTCTACCGGTCGATCGCCCACGCCATGAATGCGATCGACGGCAATTCGCAGACCCACGTCAACTATCCCTGCTGGGCGATCTTCGACAGCCAGGCGCGGGAGAAATATCCGTTCGGCGGCGTCATGCCGGGGCAGGACCTGCCCGATGGCATGGGCGCGAAGGCGGGCAGTCTGGCCGAACTCGCCGCCATGATCGGCGTGGACGGGCCGGGGCTGGAACAGACGGTGGCGGCGTTCAACCGCTATTCGACCGCCGGGGAAGACCCCGAATTCCGGCGCGGCGCTTTCCCATGGAGCGTCACCATGTGCGGCGATCCCAACCAGAAGCCCAATGCCAATCTGGGCCCGCTGGAACAGGGCCCTTTCTATGCCGTGCCGCTGCACCGTCTGGCAGGCGGGGGCATCGCCTCTGCCGGGCTGCTGGGTGATGAACATTGCCGGGTGATCGGCTGGGACGATGCGCCGATCGAGGGGCTGTACGTCGCCGGCAATTCGATGGCCCGGCTGGACAATGGCGCCGTCATGCAGAGCGGCATGACCAATGCGCGCGGGATGACGCACGGCTATCTGGCGGCACTCCACGCCATCGGCCGCCCCAGCATTCTGCTGGACGAGGCGTTGGCGCGGCGCCCGCAGGCGGAAGCCGCCGAATGATCGAAACCGAACAGACCGTCACCATCGGGCGGGGCATAGAGGAGGTCTGGGCCCATGTGCGCGATATCGAGCGCTGGGCCAATCTGATGCCCGGGCTTCGCGAATGCCGGATCGTCGACGCGGACAATTCCAGCTGGGTGCTGAAAATCGGCGCCGGCGGGTTGGTGCGCACCGTTCACGTCAACGTGCATGTGGGCGCGTGGGACGGGCCGGAACGCGTCGCCTTCACCTACGATCTGGATGGCGATCCCGTGCAAGGCGCAGGCACCTATCGGGCGCGGTCGCTGGGGCCGGCGGAAACCGAAGTGACGCTGCAGGTGCAGGTGATCGGCAGCGGCCAGATGGCGATGATGTGGGAAGCCATGGGCAAACCGCTGCTGCCGCAGTTCGCGCGGAGTTTCGCCCAGCAGTTGAAGGCCGAGATCGAGACGGCGGAGGTAGAGGCTGCACGGGAAACGATGGCCCAAACGGCCCCCCGCCCCTCTGTGCTGGCCCGCTTGCTCCGGCTGATCGGGAAGCTGTTCGGACGGCCCGCCGCGATCGAAAGAAAGGGAATGTCATGAGCGAAGCGAACAAGCGGATCGTGATCGAATTCATAGAGGCATTCAGCCGGGGCGATGCCGTGGCCGCCGAAAAGTGCCTTGCCCCTGATGCGGTGACAGACGCCAAGGGCTTCGGCAAACTCTCCGGCCCGCGGGTCCGCGAGATGATCCTGGCGACAACGGCCGCGTTCCGCGACCTCATCCCCACCGGGCTTCGCCCCGCGTTCAAGACGGTGACTGCCGAGGACGACCGTGTCGTCGTGGAATTCGAAGGCGACGCGGTGCTGGCCAATGGGGAGGCCTATTGCAACCAGTACTGCATGGCCTTCACCCTGCACGAAGGCAGGATTCGGCACGTCAACGAATACTACTGCACGCTGCTGGCGGACGAGAAGATCCTTCCCCTGCTCGCCGATGTCGAGCGTCGGCGCCATGAAATGGAAGAGCGCTGACATGCGCGGAATGGCCGGTTCATGAACATTGCCACTCCGTCGTCGGCCGCGCGCCCGACAACATCCCGCCCGACAACACCCCGGGCGCCGGGGCGACCGACGCTGGAGGAAGGTGCGGAAATAGACGGGCAGTTGCTGGACGTCGCCCTGCAGGAATTCCTGCGCCACGGATATGGCGGCACCTCCATGACGCGGATCGTGAAGGCGGCGGGTATTTCCAAGACCACGCTCTATTCGCGCTATTCCTCGAAAGAGCAACTGTTTCGCGCCATCATGGTGCAGCAGATGGACCGTGCGCTGGGGGCGACGCTGGTGCAATTGCAGATCAGCGACACGGATCTGGAGAAAGGCCTTGTCGCCTATGCCGACCGCTCTCTGGATCTCAGCTTCCAGGGCAGCTTTCTGAGCGTGAACCGGCTGATCTACAGCGAATCCCACCGGTTTCCCGAACTGGGCATCGCCGCAGCGGAACGCACCCAGATCGGCGTTGGGCAGATCGCGGACTTCATCGTCCACTGCGCGGCCGCGCAGGGCCGCGTGCCTGCCGATCCGCAGGCGGCGGCCGAAGCGTTCATCCTGATGCTGCGCGGCTATTACGTGAACGTCATGCTGACCAACCGGCCGGTTCCCCGCCCGGCACGGCAGGACTGGATCCGCCGTGCGGTCGCCGCCTTCATCGCCGGGCGAGATGGCTGGTGACGAGCCGCTTTCGCTAGCGAAAGCGCCGTGACGATATGCCCGTCGCCAAACTTTGCCGGAAGCCGGGCTAGTGCGAAAACGTACTAGGCACCGCGTTGAAAAGACCGGGCCAACGACACATCGGGAGGAAAAAATGTCAAACCGTTTCCGGCGATGCGCAACATCGTCCCTTGCCGTATCGTCCGCTGCCGTTCTGGCAACCGCGTTGCTCTCACAACAGGCTTTCGCACAGGATGCCGCTCAAACATCCGCCGATCAGGGGCCCGCTCCACAGGCCGCTCCATCCGCACCCACCGGTGAAATCTACGTGACCGCGCAGCGGCGTTCGGAACGCTCGCTGAACGTGCCGATCACGATCACAACGGTCAGCGATAAGGCGCTGATCGATGCGGGCGTCCGCCAGCTTTCCGACATGTCGCGCGTGGTGCCCGCACTGCGCTTCGACAAGTCGGGCGTCTACACGCAGCCGACCATCCGCGGTGTCGGTACGGCGATCACGACCTCTGGCGGCGGCCCCAACGTCGCAACGTATGTGGACGGCTTCTTCTCGCCCAGCGCGGCGGCAACCGACTTCCAGCTGATGAAGGTCCAGTCGGTGCAGGTGCTGAAGGGGCCGCAGGGCACGCTGTTCGGCCGCAACACCACAGGCGGCGCGATCCTGGTGACCACCGCCGATCCCAGCGAGACGCCCGGCGGCGAGATGAAGGCCACCTATGGCCGCTTCAACACCGTGGAAGTGCAAGGCTATGCCACATCGGGCATCGCGCCCGGCGTCGCCTTCGATGTGGAGGGGCTCTACCGCCGTGGTGACGGCTTCCAGACCAACATCATCGACGACAACGACCATGTCGGCAAATACAACCGCTGGTCAGTGCGCACCGGCCTGAAAGTGGAAGTGACGCCTGACGTCAGTTTCCTGCTGCGCTATATCCATTCCGCCACCGACGATCCTTCGGCACTGATGCACAATGCCTTCGTGGATGAGGACGGAACCCGCTGGATCTACCAGTATACACCCACCGGCTATTACGCGACCAAGCCCAATCAGGTGGCCCTGCAGCCCAGCGACGGCATCGGTGCACACAGCAATTCGGATATCGTGCAAGGCACGATCAAGGCTGACCTCGGCTTCGCGGACCTCACCTCCTACACGCAGTACCGCAATGAGCGGGTGACCAGCGTGCAGGACCTGGACGCGACGGCGCTGCCAATCTTCACCATCCGCATCGGATCGAACAGCGAAACCTTCACGCAGGAACTGCTGCTGAACTCCAAGGCCGGTTCGCGGCTGCAGTGGACCACTGGCGTCTACTACTTCAACAACCGCGACACCTGGCCCACCGACGCCAAGTTGGGCACCAACCCGTTCGTACGCAATGGCGAATCCGGCACCCTGACCCAGTCGATCGCGGTCTTCGGGGACGCCACTTACGAAATCACGCCGCAACTCTTCGTCACCGCTGGCGCGCGTTACAGCCATGACTGGGTGTCCGACGCCTACTTTCTGCGCGCGCTTACCGCCTCGGTCTACGAAGACGCCAACGGCAATCCGGTGGCATTCCCGTCGAACGTGCCGCTCTACACGCGCTACGACGTGCCGAACCTCACCAACGACCGCGTGACACCGCGCTTCGTGCTGCGTTTCAAGCCTAATGAGGAATCCAGCCTCTATGCCTCGTTCACCCAGGGGTACAAGGCCGGCCTGCTGAACGTCGGCGGCTATTCGTACCGCCCCGTAAAGCCGGAAACGATCAATGCCTACGAACTGGGATACAAGTATGCCAAGGGCCCGTTCTCTGCGGAGCTTTCCGGGTTCTACTATGACTACAAGAACCTGCAGGTATCCAGCTTCCAGGCCGGTACGGCGCGGATCACCAATGCCGCCAGTTCGGAAATCTATGGCATCGAGGGGCAGGTCAGCGCCCGCGTGACGTCCGACTTCACGATCTCCGGCGGCGCGGCCTGGACCCACGCCCGGTACAAGAAGTTCCCCAATGCGCCGTTCTATCAGTTCTGCGATCCGTCGCTCACCTTCGGCACTTCGCCGGTGGCCTGCGTACCTACTAGCCTTGGCGGCCTTGGGCCGGGATCGCTGGTGGAAACGACCACCGACGCCAGCGGCTTCAAGATGCAGCGCTCGCCGGAATTCACCGCGAACCTTGCCGCTTCCTACGGGCTGGATCTTGCCGGCGGGCGCCTGAACCTGTCCAGCAACCTCTACTACACCTCATCCTTCTATTTCGGCATTGCCGAGCAATTCAAGCAGAGCGGCTACGCCCAACTGGGCCTGCGCGCGGAATGGACGGACGCCTCGGACAAGTACTCGATCGCAGTCTATGGTGAGAACGTCACCGACCACCGCTATCGCTCCGCCGTCAACTACGCCTCGCTCGGTATTGGCAGCGTCTGGGCCGAACCGGCGACTTACGGCGTGACACTTGGCGTGAAATACTGATTGCGTGCGCCCTTGGGATACACCCGGGGGCGCCCTCAACCCGCAGGGCGAACCATGTCGGCAGGCAGGGGATTGAGGCAGGCCGCGTCGGCAGCAAACCAGGCCTGTTCGAAATCGCGGGGGGCGTCCGGTTCGCCGATCATGCGCGCGAACATCTGCCCTTCGTAACTTGCCGCCGCGAACATGCGCGGCCCCAGCGCATCGCCGATCGTGAAGAGTTGCCGCACACGTCCCTCCAGAGCACGGGCCAGATCGTCCACCGGCTCGCGCGAGGTGGCCAGGATCACCGCATCCACCGGGGCCGTCCGCGTCGTGCCGGTATGGACATCGCGCAGCGTCACCCGGCGTTCACCGATCTCATCGACCCACGTTCCCGTCTGCAGAGTGACGCCGACCTGTTTCAGCCGTGCGAGCACGAAGCGCTCTTCCCACGCATCGCTCAGCCGTGCGGAAACGGGCGACATCTCGGCGGAGACGAGCGTGACCTGCGCGCCGCGCGCAGCCAGCATCTCGGCGATACCACTGCCGGCGTGATAGCCCTCCCCATCGGTCACCAGCACGTGGCCGGAAAGATCGAGCCCACCGGCCAAGACCGCTTCCGGTGTATGAACGAAGGGCCGATCATGGCCGGGAATCGGCATTTCGCTCGCGATCCCCTGCCCGCCGGAGCGATAGCGCGCACCGGTCGCGACGATCACCGCATCAGGCGCCTCGGCCAGCACCGTTTCGGCACAGGCGCGAATGCCCAAGCGCAGATCGACGCCAAGACGTTCGAGTTCGGCCCACCACCAGCGCACGGCATCGCCATAATGCGCCCGTCCGGGCAAGCGCGCCCAATCCGCCAGCGCGCCGCCGGGCTCGGCGCGCGCTTCGAACAGCGAGACCCGGTGGCCGCGTTTCGCCGCAACCCGCGCCGCCTCCATCCCGCCGGGCCCCGCCCCGATGACCACCACGCGCGACGGTTGCGGCGCGGGTCCGAAACTGTCCACGCCCCATAGCCGTTCGCGATAGCTGGCCGGATTGATCGTGCAGCCTTGCGCGCCATCGCCGCCGGCCGCTGTGCACCAGTTGCAGGCAATGCAGGTGCGCCCTTCCGCTTCGCGCCCCTCCCGCGCGAGGGCGACGAATTGCGGTTCCGCAATCAATTGCCGTGCGCACCCCGCCATGTCGATCACACCCGACGCAATGGCCTCCTCCGCCTCCGCCATGCGGGTCACTCGGCCAAGCACGGAAAGCAACGGCACCGTGCCCGCCGCCTCGCGCACTTGTGCGACTGCCGGGCGATAGAGCTGTTTTTCCGAGAAGCCAGTCGGCATTCCATGTGCGAACTGCTGCGGCTCCATGCCCTGATCGAGGTCCAGAAAGTCCAGCAAGCCGCGCCCTGTCAGATGCGAGACCGCATCGCGCGCCCCGTCGATGCCATAGCCGCCCGCCACGCCCTCGTCGCAGTTGAAGCGCATCCCCACGGCCATCTCGGGGCCGGCCCCCGCGCGCGCGGCCTCCAGCGATTCCGCCACGAAGCGTATACGGTTGGCAAAGCTTCCGCCGTAATCGTCCTCCCGCGCGTTGTAGTAGGGCGAAAGGAACTGCTCGATCAGGCCGGCATGCGATCCGTGCAGCATCACTCCGTCGAAACCCGCCTTGCGCAAGTTGGCGGCAGAGCGGCGGACGGCCTCGTGCATTCCCGCGATCTCTCCCAAGGTCATCGCCCGCGTGGTCGATGCCCGGCGGCCATGCGCAAACTGCCGGCTGGATGGGCCCAGCGCCGGTGCCGGCGGGCTCAACGGCTGCCACCAGCCAGCGCCGCCCCACCAGTAGAAGATCTGCCCGAAAATCTTGCCGCCGGCCGCGTGAATGGCATCCGCCATGCGGGCGAAGGCGGCAACGTTCTCGTCAAGGTGCGGCGACGGCTGCCGCGTACGCCCGCGTTCGTGCGCAACCAGCGCCACCATCACCAGTCCGCAACCGCCGTCCCTCACCCGCTCGGCGCTATAGGCGACAAGGTCGTCCGAAGGCTTGGTCCCCACACTCAGCGCGCTGCCATGCGGCGCGAAGAAGAAGCGGTTCGGAATCGTGACCGGGCCAAGCGCGATTGGCGAGAAGACGTGCGGATAGCGCGGATGCATCGCCTCAGGCCGCCACGGGCGCGCCTTCCTTCAGCCGCGGCATCACCTTTTCGGCAAAGACGCGCATCTGGCGATAGACATCCTCGTACGGCATTCCGCCGAAGCTGAAATTGGCGATGATCCAATAGTCGCCCACCATGCGCTGACGCGTGAAGTGCTTTTCCACCAACTGATCCGGCGTGCCGATCATGTTGCCCGAAATATAGTCGCGATAGGCCTTGTCCGGCCCCCCTGCCGCCTTTGCCGCTTCGCCCATGTAGACGTAGGTGGAATAGGACGGCAGGCTGCGGAAGTGCTCGGCACCAAATTCGTAGTGTTCGGCAACTTGCTGGAACTGCGCGGAAAAATACTTGTCCGTATAGTCGACCACCTGCGCCTCATCCTCGAAGCAGACTACGAAGTCGCTGATGACGAAGGGTGGCGCGGCCTTGCCGTGCAGCCGGGCGAAAGTATCGCGATAGAATTCGATTTCGGGCAGCGCCTTGGTCCAGTCCCCCTGCGAAAAGCGCAGCGTGCGCAGCCCCAGTTCGGCCGCTTCCTCCACCGACGATCGCGACATGGAGACCATGACGCAGCGATCCTTCGACCATCCCTCCGGCCGCGGCCGCACCTCCACGCGTGGCTGCGGGAAATGCGGTCCCGCCCCTTCCACGAAGCCGGTTTCCAGCCCCGCTAGGATCATCGGCGCAGCCTCGTCGAAGCGATCGCGGGAATCGGCCAGATCGGTGCGAAAGCCGGTGAATTCGCGCCGTGCCGCACCGCGCCCCATGCCCAGGATCACCCGCCCGTTACTGAGGTGATCCAGCATCGCGGTCTTCTCCACCACGCGCAACGGATCGTTCCACGGCAGGATCACCGCCGCAGGCATCAGCTTGATCGTGCTGGTTTTCGCCGCGACATAAGTCAGCAATTGCAGCGGATCGGGGCACGCGGCGTAGTCCGTGAAGTGGTGCTCCACCGCCGCCGCGAAGTCGAAGCCCATCGCCTCCGCCTCGATCGCCAGCTGGGTTTCGCGGCGGAAGAAGTCTCCATCCGGCATGCCGTGGAGGTTCTGAAAGCCCAGATGAATGCCAACCTGCATGGATCTTTCCCTGATTTTTCGGTTTCGACGGCGCGCCGGATCAGGCCGGCGCGGTAACGGGTTCCTCGCCATTCAGCGTGCAGCGGTGGAGTTCGCGGCCGCTTTCGCGGTCGAACGGCTCCACGCGGTGCATCGTCGCGGTATTGTCCCAGATCGCGAGATCGCCGGGCTGCCACTTGTGGCGATAGACGTAGCGGTCCTGCGTGGCGTGGATCATCAGGCGCTGGAGCAGATCGTGGCTCTCGGCCGGCTCCATGCCCTCCACATATGCACCAGAGGTGCTGAGCACGAGCGAGCGCACGCCCGACCGATGCTGCCACACCAGCGGGTGCGAGCGCTGGGGATAGGAACTCCACAGCGCGAATTCCTCGACGGAGCAATCGCGTTTCGCCGGAAACAATGCCGCCTGCATCGTGTGGAGCACGCGCAGCGTCTCCAGCCGGCGTTGCTCGTCCTCGGGCAGGTCGGCAAAGGCGGCGGCGGTGTTGGCGAACAGGGTGTCGCCACCTCGGGCGGAAAGGCGCACCGGGGCCAGCAGCGTCGCAAACGGCGGTACTTCCTCGTAAGTGCCGTCCATGTGCCAAAGTTGGTTGCCGAACAGAAAGCGCGCATATTCAGGGTTTCGCGTCTCATCCAGCGTGACGCGCAGGATGCCGCCGTCTCCCTCGGTCAGAATCGCGCCATCGGCCCCGCGCCGGACGGCTCCGATGCGAAGCTGGCCCAGCGTGCGCGCGATCGTGCGAAGTTCGTCATCATCCAGCGCAATGTCGCGGACCACCACCACCCCGCGCGCGATCAGCAAGGATCGAATTTCCTCGGCATGTGTGCCGGACAGCAGCGCCGGCTTGTCGATCATGATGCGGGAAGCGATGCGCGGCGTCAGGTCCACCGCCTGAATGGCGCCCGCCTCGGGCGTTCCGCTTGCGAATGCCATGCTCCGCCTCTCCTTTCCCGGTTCTGGTGCCGACATTTGCGCCGCGCGATACCGGATGCACTTTCGGGACTTGACCACGGCCTTGCGACCGCCGATTATCACCCAATCCGTTTCAAAAATCGCTTTGTGCGTTATACACTCTCTCATAAGATGGCGCCATGCAAGCATTTAATACCTACATCGTTTTAATTAGTGGAGCATTGGTATGAAGGTGCCGTACGATGAGGGCGAAGTGCGCAATCTTGCCGCGCCCAATCGCGGACCAGGCCGTCCCTCGCTCAGCAATCAGGAACTGCTGGATCGGTCGCTGGTGCTGTTTCTGGAAAACGGCTTCGAACGGACCAGCATCGATGCCATCTGCAGCGCGGCCGGCATGGCGAAGCGCACGTTCTACCAGCGCTATGGCGACAAGCTGACCTTCTTCAAGGCCACGCTGGAACGCGCGATAGAGCAATGGATCCTGCCGCTGGAAGCGCTGGAGGAATGCGTAAAGGACGATCTGGAGGAGACGCTCCTGCTGATCGGCCGCCGCCTTGTGGCCAATGTGATGAGCGAGGACGGCATCCGGCTATTGCGCATCACCAACGCGGAAAGTCCCCGCATTCCCGAGATCGGCGCCTTTACGTACGAGGCCGGCACCGGCCCCACGATCGACTGGCTGGCCCAGCTCTTCCGCCGCCGCCTGGATTGCGGGGAGGCCGATGCGCGCAAGGCGGCGATCGCCTTCATGAACATCGCCGTCGGTGGGCCGCCGACTGCCGCCGCCTGGGGTGTTCCCGTCAGCGCCGAGGAAATCGACGCCAACATTCGCTACGCCGTGCATGTGCTGCTCCATGGTCTGCTGCACACCGCCGCCCCGCGCATGTCGGCGGAAGCGTCGGACATCGCCGAAATCGAGCGGCTCCAGCACGAAAACGAGCAGTTGCGGCGATTGCTGGTCGATTCCATGCTGCGAACACAGGCGCCCTAGGGCGCGCCGCTACCGGCGAAAACGCCGGAGCGTCACACGGGAAGGAAGCAACAACATGAGCGAATTGACGATTGCACCGCTTCGGCCGGATCTGCCGTTCGGCGTGCGGATTTCGCGCGTCACGCATGAGGCTCTGGCGGACGCGGCCAATCGCCGCGCGATCGCCGATGCCTTCGAACGCGAGGGCCTGATAGTCTTCGACGCCATCGAGCAGAGCGACGAAATGCAGGTGGCGCTGAGCGGCGTGTTCGGCCCCTTGAAAGAACACCCGCTGAAGGAAGTCAGCCGCGTGGACGGCGATCGCCTGCCCGGCGTGGTGGAGATCAGGCAGGAGCCCAATGCCTCCGGCGTGGTCGAGATTGCAGGCCGCCCGCTCGCCCACTGGCTGCCTTGGCATTTCGATCACTGCTACAACGATGAACTGAACCGCGCCGGCGTGCTGCGTGCCACCCGGATCACGCCGGAAGGCGGGCTGACCGGGTTCGTCGACGGAGTGGCACTCTACCGCGCCTTTCCCGCCCATTTGCGAGACAGGCTGGAGCAGGCGGAAATCCTCTACACCCTGAATGTCGCCTACGGCACCAATCGCTTCGGCCAGCCGGAAGACATCCGGATCGTTCGCGAAAAGCCCGGCGCGCTGGAGATGATGGCGAACCGCAAGGGATCGCCGCGCGCGATCCATCCGGCAATCTGGACCCGCGCCAACGGCGATCGCTGTCTTCACGTCTCCCCCTACATGGCGGAAGGGATTCTCGGGTTGGAGACGGCGGAGGGCGAGGCGCTGCTGGAAGAAGTCTGCCAGACGATCAACCGAATTGCCGCCGGCCAGAGCTACCATCATGCCTGGCGACTGGACCAGATGCTGATCTGGGACAACTGGCGGATGCTCCATGCCGTTTCGGGCAACGATCCCGCCCATGGCCGGACGATGCAGCGCACCACCATCGCCGGGGACTATGGCCTGGGCCGTTTTGAATCCGCGCCCATGGTTGCCGTGCCCGATATTATGATGTAACGGGGCCGTTCTGCCGTCAGCGTCCCCGGTTTACCTTCAATAATCGAAGCGCACCGTCACGCCGTAAGTGCGCGGCGCGGCGCGGGCGGTGGTCGCGCCCAGCCCGGTCGAGATCTTCTGCTGGAAGTACTTCGTGTCGGAGATGTTCTTCATCCAGAATTCCAGCCCCCACTTGTCAGTCGGCCGGTATTCCACGGAACCATTCAGCAGCATGTAGGGATCCTGCCGCAGAACGCCGTCGCTCTCGAACGGATAGCCGCTGTTGTAGCTGGCCAGCATCGTCGCGCGCAGTTGCTGCACCTGATCGATCGGGATCGTCGCACTGGCGCCGAAACTGGCCGAAAAATCGGGCGCAGTAGGCGTCTGGAAGCCGGAGGCGTCGCCGAAGCAAGTCTTGAAACCGCCCGTCTGCGGCCCGGTGGTGGTGCCTGGATCGCTGGTGCCCTGCGCATCGCAGACCGCCGGGTTGGGATAGATGAACGGCGCGCCGGCCAGCGTATCGGTCGGCCCGAAGTAGTGGAACCGCGAATTGAGCCAGGTGAACCCGCCGAACAGGCGAATGCCCTCCACCGGCGCCGCTTCGAAATCGACGTCCACGCCGTCCACCTTTACCGACGCGGCGTTGAGCAGCACTGCCGACCCCAGCGTGCCGACCGCGGCGGAGCGGACCTGATAGTCGGAAATGTCATAGTGGAACGCCGATGCGTTCAGACGTAGCGCGCGGCCGAACAGTTCGGACTTGATGCCCACTTCATAGGCATTGATGTATTGCGGCTTCACCGGCGGCAGCTGCGGATTCTGCAATGAATACGTGCCCGCCTTGAAGCCCCGATTGTATGAGGCGTAGACGCTGATGTCGCGCGTGATGTCCTGCCGCAGTGCGGCGCGCCAGGTAAACTTGCCGTAGCTCAGTTCATCATCGGTGGGGATCAGCGGCCCCACCACGTCGCTGACCAGCGCGGCATATCCGCCGCCCAGTTGCCGCTTGTCGTTGGTATAGCGCACGCCGCCGGTCAGTTTCGTGGTGGGCGTGATTGCCCAGGTTACCTCGCCAAAGCCGGCAATCGAGTCGGTATCCAGCGTGGCATCGATGTACTGCCCCGTTGTCAGCCCGCCCAGCGCAAGCCCGGTAAAGCGCGACCGGTTGTAGACTTCGGAATGGAGATAGAAGGCGCCGATCTGCCAGCTGATCGGATCGGTGTCTGCCGAGGCGAGCCGCAGTTCCTGCTGATAGGCGCGCGACCCGGACGTGAAGGCGATCCGCAGGTAAGGCACTTGCGTCGCGTCCACGTCGAAGTCCGAATGGTTGCGGCTGTCGCGCAGCGAACTGATGCTGGTCAGCGTTGCAAAGCCCAGATCGAATTCGCCGGTCAGGCTTACGCCCCAGTTCCGAAGCTGCGTCAGCGAATAATCGTTCGATGCCGTGTCCATGCTCCCGATCGAGCGGATTCCGCCGGTGACGAGGAAATCCTCATCCACGCTCCAGCCGATGGCGGTATTGTCGTCGGTGTCGTAATAATCTCCCGCCAGCACGAATTTCACGGCATCGCTGGGCCGCACCACGATCTTGGAACGGGCGCCCCAGTATTTCATCTTCTTGATGTCGCGATCGAGCGTGACGTTGCGGCCCCAGCCGTCCTGCTGGTCGTAACCGGTCAGTGCAAGGTCGGCGCTGATCCCTTCGGTGATCGGGCCGCCGATATAGGCCTGCCCCTGGATCGTGTTGTAATTCGCATAGCCGGCCTGCGCCGATGCCTCCAGATGGTCGCCCGGCTCCTTGGTGATGACGTGGATCAGGCCGCCGAAGGCATTACGGCCGAACAGCGTGCCCTGGGGCCCCTTCAGCACTTCCACGCGTTCGATATTGTTGAACTGCATGACCGTGCTGGACAGATCCGGCATGTAGACGCCGTCGACGTAGAAGGCGTTCGAGCCCTCGTCCCCGATCGAGGCGTTCGTCGTGCCCACGCCGCGCACGAAGAACAGTCCGCTGGCACCGGAACGGGAGAACTGGACCGCCGGAACCGCCTGTGTCAGCGTGTTGGTTTCGGAAATGCCGGCGGATTTCAGCGCTTCGGAACCGACGGCCGTGATCGCGATGGGAACGTCTTGCAGATTTTCGGCACGCCGCTGCGCCGTGACGATGATTTCCTTCACGCCGTGACTGTCATCCTGCCCGGCCGAGGCGGAAGCGGCCGGCGGCGGAGCTTCCTGCGCCAGGGCTGCGACAGGCGCACCCGCCAGCAAAAGAGCCAGCGTTCCGCGGCGAGTACGCGGCAGAACGCGGCTGGACGGCAGACGAAGTCCGTTCATGGTAAGGCCTCCACATCGTGCATTGCGCCGCGCGCAGTGCGTGGCGCCTCTCCCTTTGCGAAGTCGCACCCTCGCGCCTCGCCTTATGGCTTTGTGCGGTCGGCACCCTCCGGCAGCGCACATCCGCAACGGTGGTTGGCCGGGGATGGTCGGTCAATGAATTAGAAACCGAACAGGTGATTAATTTCCGCCTCAGTCATAACCGATTGCCGGGAAAGGCGCCTTCCCACCCCGTGAAATGAGAGACATTGAAACGACAACGGTGACAATATAGGTTGACGAACAGAAGCCCAAGGGAGAGTCACGGATGACGAAGGTGGCGGGCCGCACGGCCTTGGTGACCGGCGGCGGCAGCGGAATCGGGCGCGGATTGGCACTGGAACTGGCCGCAAAGGGCGCATCGGTGGCCATCGCCGATATCCTGCCGGATAATGCCCGTACCGTCGCGGAAGAGATCGCAGCGAAGGGCGGCAAGGCGCTGGCCATCGAATGCGACGTGACGGACATGGCCTCCCTGGCCGATGCCAAACGGATGGCGAGTGATCGGCTCGGCCCGGTCTCGCTGCTGTTCGCCAATGCCGGCGCCACCTCGTTCGAGCGGATAACCGACATGAGCGCGGACGATATCGACTGGATCGTCCACGCCAACCTGATCGGCGTGCTGAACTGCGTGAAGACGTTCTATCCGGACATGGTGGCCGCGCGCGACGGCCATGTCTGCGCCACGGCATCCACCGCCGGCCTGCTGCCCAGCTGGATCCCCTATCACGCCGCCTATTCGGGAGCGAAGATGGGCATCATCGGCATGATGCTGAACCTGGCGGTGGAGGCGCGCGAATATGGTGTGGGCACAACCGCCTTCGTGCCGCATGGTGTGGTCAGCAACATGAAGGCGAACAATGCCCGCTATCGTCCCGCCCGCTTTGGCGGCCCTGGCGAAGGCGAAGTGCAGATCCCCGATGGCGCGCAGTGGCATGCGCAGGTCACTTTCCGGCCCGCCGAGCTGGTGGGCAAGCTGGTGGTGAAGGCGGTGGAGGAAGACCGGCCGATGGTCATCAGCGACGGCAGCATCCGCAAGACCTTCGACGAGACCTATCGCCGGATCGTCTACGACGCATTCGACTTCGCCGATGCCTTCTATGCGGAGGAAAGCGCGTTCACCGGAAAAGACTGACGGCGCGGACATTCTTGATCGCGGTCATTGTCAGGGCCGGCGTATTCGGCAAGAGATGACGGATGGTCATCGAAATTCCGGAAATTTTCCAGCCAGACGAAGTGCGCGAAATCCGCGCTGCGCTGGCCTCTGCCGATTGGACGGACGGGCGTGCCACTGCCGGCCACCGGGCCGCGCAGGTCAAGGAGAACGAGCAATTGGCGCTCGACCACCCGCTGGCACGGCAACTTGCCGATCGGGTGATCGCACGCCTGTTCCAGACGCCGCTGTTCGTCGCCGCTACCCTGCCCCAGCGCGTGCTGCAGCCCCGGTTCAGCCGCTATGACGGGCGCGGGCATTATGGAAATCACGTCGACAACGCGATCTTTCCGATCCCCGGCACCGGCGAACATTTGCGCAGCGACATATCCAGCACACTATTCCTCAGCGACCCGGACGAATACGATGGCGGCGAACTGGTGATAGAGGACATGTTCGGCAGCCACACGGTAAAGTTGCCGGCCGGGCATCTGGTGGTCTATCCGGGCAGCAGCCTGCACCGGGTCATGCCGGTGACGCGCGGAGTTCGCTTCGTGTCGTTCTTCTGGACGCAAAGCTTCGTCGCCTCGCCCGAGCGGCGGCGGCTGATGTTCGAACTGGACGGCGCGATCCAATCCGTCGCGACCGATCACCCCGAACACCCCTCGGTCGATACCCTGACCAACGTCTACCACAACCTGCTGCGGCAGTGGTCGGCCACTTGAACAGCTAGAAGTGCGCCAGATAGCCGCCGTCCACCGCAAGCACCTGGCCGGTGACATAAGACGCGGCGGGTGAGGCAAGGAAGACCACGGGGCCGACCACTTCCTGCGGGCGGCCCCAACGACCCAGCGAAGTGCGCGTCTCCAGATGCCGCCCGATTGCCGGATCGGCGACCATGGCGGCATTCGCCGCCGTTGCGAAGAAGCCCGGGGCGACGGCATTGACGGTAATGCCCCGCCCGCCCAGTTCCGCCGCCAGCGCACGGGTCAGCGCCTCCAGCCCACCCTTCGCCATGGTGTAGGCGGCATCGCCGGGGCGCGCGATGGGGCCGGCGATGGAAGTGATGTTCACGATCCGCCCGCCCGCCGCCATCCGCGGCGCCAGCAGCCGGGCGAGATCGAAGCAGGCGACCAGATTGACCTCCAGCATGAGGCGGACGGCGTCACGATCCAGTTCCTCGATCGGCCGGCGGTCGCGATGGCCGGCATTGTTGACAAGGATGTCTACCGCTGCGTGCTTCGCCATCGCCGCTTCCATGGCTGCGCCATCGCACAAGTCGAACGCAACCGGCTCCGCGGTGAACCCCGCCTTCGCGATCCCTGCGGCCCCTTGTTCGGCACGATCCGCATTTCGGCCGTGGGCCAGAACATGCGCGCCGGCCGCTGCCAGCCCGTGCGCGATTTCCTGGCCCAGGCCGCCCGCGGCTCCGGTAACCAGCGCGATCTTGCCCGTCAGTTGACCGGCATTCAAAAATGGGGGGGTGGGATCCTGCGTTTTCATCGCCTCCCGTTACAGCCCCGAAGGCCGCACGACCAGTCTTCGGCCCGAACTGTTCGGCGATGGCGCTTGCAATCGGACCCCGGTGGGGGAATGGCAGCGCTTCGCAGCCACGAAAGGACGCATCGGATGGATCTCGACGACTTGCGCAGTTTTGCCATGGTCGTACGCCACGGCGGCTTTTCCGCTGCCGAACGCGCCACGGGCGAGGCGCGGGGCAAGCTTTCCAAACGGGTCGCCAAGCTGGAGCGAGAGCTTGGCGCAAGGCTGCTGGAACGGTCCACGCGCAATGTGCGGATCACCGATGTGGGGCGGCAGGTCTACCGCCAGTGCGAGATCATAGCCGAGGGCGTTTCCGCGACCCGCGCGATTGCGGAACGGGCGCGGGAAGACGTCAGCGGCGTGCTGCGCATCACCTGCCCGCCCGGATTGGCCCGTTTTCTAGGCGCCGAACGGCTGGCCTCGTTCCTGGCCCGCTATCCGCTGGTCCGCGTTGACATGCACCTGACCAGTCGCCGCGTGGACATCATCCGCGAAGGGTACGACATCGCCCTGCGCGTGGACGTGGAAAAGGAAACGGACCTCTCGCTGACCATGCGCCAGCTTGGCAGGGGGCAGCGTATCCTGGTGGCCAGCCCTGAGTTCCTGGCCGCACAAGTGGAACCTGTGACGATCGAGACGCTGCAATGGTTCCCCACGCTATCGGTGGGAGAACATGCCGAGCATCATCGCTGGGATCTGGTCAGCGATGATGGCGAACAGCATCGCGTGCTGCACCAGCCGCGCCTCTGCACCAACGATTCCAGCATCGTGCGCGATGCCGCGCTGGACGGGCTTGGCATCGCCCTGCTGCACGAACGCGCATGCCGGGACGATATGGCCGGCAATCGACTGGAACGAATTCTGCCCCGATGGCACACGGCGGAAGGCATCATCCACATGGTGTTTGCCACCCGGAAGGGCATGTCGGCGGCGCAGCGTGCCTTCATCGATCACTATGCCGATCAGCCCTTCTTCACGTCCGAGCTGGATGCCGTAGCGGCAGACGGCGCGGACGGCTGACCCTCCGCGCCGCATCGCGCATCGAACCCTCTCGCCAATTCGGCCAGAGTCACGGCACCCAGCCGCGCCACCAGCAGCGCTTCCGCCTCCTGCAAGGCGTCCTCCAACGCCGCATTGACGGCCTGCTCTACCGCGCAGTTCGAATTCGTGTGATCGCTGCCGATCGCGAAGATGCGCGGCCCGCCGACGGCGCGATGAATGTCCAGCAGCGACACCGCCTCCAGATCAGCCGCGATCGCCCAGCCGCCGCCATGGCCCTTTTCGGAACGGACATAGCCCGCATCCCGCAGGCCGGCCATCGTGCGCCGAACCACCACAGGGTTGGTTCCCAGCATCCGCGCAATCGCATCGGACGTCATCGGCCCATCGTGCCGCGCCATATGAAGCAGCACGTGGAGCATGCGGGAAAGGCGGCTGTCGTTACGCACGGCAGGTTCCTTCGCATCTGGGCAGGGATTGGCAAGCCTCAAACATCACGATACTTATCATGTTACATGATTCGTGGAGCATCCGATATGGCTGAATTCGAAAACCCCGACCATTGGGACACGGCCGCCCTGCATTACGAAAAGACGGCGCACCCCTTCACCGCCCGCTTTGCTGAAGCGGCACTGGCGCGCGTGGCGTTGACGCCCGACAACCGCGTCCTAGACGTCGCCGCCGGAACCGGCGCGCTGGCCCTGATGGCGGCGGGGACCGGCGCACAAGTGCTGGCCACCGATTTCTCGCCCGGCATGGTCGCCCGCATCGCCGCAGCCGGACTGCCCAATGTGGAGGCGCGGGTGATGGACGGACAGGCGCTTGCGCTGGCGGATGCCAGCTTCGATGCGGTGTTCTCGATCTTCGGCGTCATCATGTTCCCGGACTGGCGCAAGGGCCTGGCGGAGATGGCCCGCGTCACACGCCCAGGCGGGCATGGCGTGGTGGCAACCTGGCAGGATCGCGGCGCCGCCACCTTCCTCCTGCTGGGCCAGATTCGCCAAAAACTGTTTCCGGAGCGGGATGGGATGACGATGCCCGCAGCGGTAAAGGCCCTCAGCCAGCCCGAAGATTTCGCGCGCGAACTGATCGCGGCCGGCTATCGCGATCCGCAGATCGAGCCTGTCACGCACGATTACGAACTCGACATGGCGGCCCTTGCCGCGCCTGACAGCCTGTTCGGCATGTCGCCCGACTGGGCAAGCCTGACCGATGCGGAAAAGCAGGCGGTGATTGCCGAAGTGCGGCACATGGCGGCGGGGCGTGCCATGCTGCCCATTCCCTCCACGGCGCTGATCGGCGTGGCCTTCCGCTGAACCGACCGGCTTCAGGGCGCTACGGCCTCGTCCTCCCCGGGCGAGGCCGGCATCCGCAGTTCGACCGCGCAGCCGGACCCGGCGGGCAATATCCGCGCCGCACCGCCGTGCGCATTGGCGATGGCCTGCACCATGCTGAGCCCTAGCCCATGCCCCTCGGTGCTGCGCGCCCGGTCGGCGCGGGCGAAGCGCCGGAACAGACGGGTGCGGTCTTCCTCCGCCACGCCGGGGCCATCGTCGGAAACCAGCAGCACGAGTTCGTCCCTCCCCGCCCCCCTCTCCACCTTTGCCGCCAGTTCCACCACGGTCCCCTTCGGGGTGTGGCGCAGGGCATTGTCCAGCAGGTTCGCCACTGCCTGGCTGAGCAGGCGACGGTCCCCATGCACATGCAGGTCAGGCGGGATCACCCAGTGCAGCGTGCGCCCGCTATCCTCGAAATCGGGCGCGTAGGTTTCCGCCATCTGCCGCAACAGTGCCGACAGATCGATGCGGGGCCGCGCCAATCGTTCGGACAGCCCCTCGATCTCCGTAATCCGCAGGAGGGCGGCGAATATCTCAAGCAGTTCCGATGCCTGCGCGCGCGCCTTGGCGATCAGGTCGGACCGCACCGCGCCGTCTGCCTCATCCGCCGCGCGGTCCAGACTGCCATAGAGGCGCGTCAGCGGCGTACGCAGGTCATGCGCGATGTCTCCGGAGACTTGCCGAAGGTTGTCCATCAGCCCCTCGATCCGGTCGAGCATCCGGTTCAAGGTTTCGGCCAGTCGGTCGAATTCGCTTCCCGATCCGTCGCGCACGATCCGTCGGCCAAGGTCGCCGGCAATGATCGCCTGCGCCGCGGTATCGATCCGGCTGAGGCGCCGCTGCGTCAGCCAACCGACCGCCGCCGCCGCCGCAAGCCCGACAGCCAGCACCGCCGCGAGAGCGCCGATGAACAGCATCGCCAGCGTCCGGTTCGATCTCGTCAAGGTCGGAACGGTCCGCCGCGACTATCAACACACCTTGCGGCAGATGGGTCGTCAGGGCCTGCGCGATGCCTGCCTCTATCGATCCGACGCGGCGATAGTGCAGGAATTCCTCGAACCCCGCGCGTGTCGGCACTTGCGCCTCCAGCGATCCCGCAAGACGATTGCCGCCATCGTCCACCAGTAGGTAATCGAGGCTGGATGTGGCGCGTGCCGCCTCGCGCCGTCGAATGGCGGCAGCCAGTGCGGGCATCCCGTCACGATGCGCTTCCGCCATCAGCCCGGCAGTCTCCGCCGCGATGCGATGGTCCAGTTGCCGTTCCAGCGCCTCATGCGTCACTTCGTAGGCGACGGCACCGATGATGAGTGTCGCCAACGCCAGCAGCAACGCCATGATCGCGACAAGGCCGGACGTCGTCCGCCAGAGCCGGCGCATGTCAACCGCCCCGGATCATGTAGCCGGCGCCCCGCACCGTTTCGATCGCGTCCTGATCGAACCCGGCGTTAAGCTTCGATCGCAGGCGGCTGAGGTGGGTTTCGACGATGTTGGTCTTCGGATCGAAATCGAAATCCCACACGCGTTCGAGCAACATCGTGCGCGTCATCACTCGCCTTGGATTGCGCATCAGTTCGGCCAGCAACGCGAATTCGCGCGGTTGCAGAGCGATCCGCGTGCCCGCGCGCTCCACCGTGCGGCGGTGCAGGTCTATCGCGATGTCGCCCACCTCTAGCCGGTGCGCCTCGGCACGAACGGGCGGACGGCGGCCCAGCGCACTGATCCGCGCCGAAAGCTCCGAGAAGGCGAAGGGTTTCACCAGATAGTCGTCGGCGCCCGCTTCCAGCCCCTCCACGCGATCGGCGATGCCGCCGATGGCGGTCAGCATCAGCACCGGCGTCGCATCGGATGCCGCGCGCAGGGCCTTGACCAGCGAGAGGCCGTCGAGCGCGGGCAGCATCCGATCGACGACGATAACGTCGAATCCGCCACCGGTGGCCTGAAACAACCCGTCGCGACCATCGGGGCTGAGCACGACAGCATGGCCGGCCTCCTCCAACCCGCGCGTGACGAAGCGGCCGGTTTCCCCATCATCCTCAACGACAAGGATTCTCATGACAAGATTCTCATGGCGCGCAGCCTAGCCCGGCCCACCCCCAACGCGCCAGCCACCACCGAGCGCGCGGAACAGAGTGATCTCAGCGGCGGAAACCGCCAGATCGCTGCGCGCCTTGGCCAGTCGGGCACCGGCAAGGCCGCGCTCCGCATCGACCTGCAACAGGCTGGAGGCATCGCCCAGTCGCACGCGCGCGGCGGAACGCCGGGCATAGGCCTGCGCTTCCGTCACGGCAGCGGCCAGATCACGGTTGCGGCGAACCTCGGCATCATAGGCGGCCAGCGCGGTTTCCACTTCGCGCAGCGCTTTCAAGACGGCGACATCCCAGCCGGCCAGCGCCGCCTGTTCACCCGCGCGCGCTTGGGCTAGCTTCGCGCGGGCCGGCCCCTGGTTGGGAAAGGCCCAACTGACCAGCGGCGATGCAGCGGCGTCGAAGCCGCCCGCCAGCAGGCCCAGCGCTCCGCCCAGATTGATGCGGGGATAGAGATCCGCGCGCGCCACACCGATCCGGGCGGCAGCGGCGGCCAGCTTGCGTTCCGCTTCGCGAATGTCGGGGCGGCGCAGGAGCAACGCCGTGCCGTCGCCCACCGGAGCCGCCGTTCGAAGCCGCAGCGCGGTAGTACAAGTGAACACGAAGCTGCGTGCCTCTGCCGGCGGACGGCCCTGCAAAGCGGCGATCCGGTAGAGCGCATTGGCGCGCTGCGCCGCAAACGGGGCGATCTCCGCCCGCGTGGAGGCTGCCAGTGCGGCCGCCTGTGAAACTTCCAGCGGGGATACCTCGCCTGCCGCCAGTTGATCACGGACCAGCGCCAGCGAACGCTCCTGCGCGGCGGAAACGGCTTGCGCCTCGCCCATGGCCTGACCCGCGCCGCACAGATCGGCATAGGCCTGCACGGTATCGGCCACCACTGCGACCTTCACCGCATCGGTGGCCGCCGCCTGCGCCGCTGCATCCGCCTGCGCGGCCAGCGCACCGGAGCGTAAGCGGCCGAACAGATCGATATCCCAACCGACCGTGGCCGCCACGTCCCAGTCGCTGGCCGAGACCGACGCGGCGCTGGGCTGGTTGCTGGGATCGTCAACCGTCAGTGCACTTTCGATCGTGGTCGTCGGCAACCGAGCAGCCTTCGCCCCGCGCAAGGCCGCGCGGGCAGCGTCCAGATTGGCGTAGGCAACGCGCAGATCGGCATTGGCGACAAGGCTTGCCGTCACCAGCGCGTCAAGCTGCGGGTCTTCGTATAGCCGCCACCAGTCGTCCGGCAGCGGATCTATCGATGCCACGGGCACCGCTATGAACGGGCCGGTTGCGGATGCCGGCGCCACAGTGGGCGGCGGCGCCGGCGCGGTCATACAGGCCGCGGTAGCCAGTGCCGTCAGCGGAGCGGCGAAGCGAAGAAGCTGGCGCTTCATGCCAGTACCTCCTGTGCCGGGGCCTCGGGCGTTTTCCCGCGCTCCTCACCAAAACGAGCATAGAGCGCGGGCATCAGGAACAGGTTGAGCACCGTGGAGGAAATCAGGCCGCCCAGGATGACGATGGCCATCGGATGCTCGATCTCATGCCCCGGCGCATTACCGGCGACGATCAGCGGCACCAGCGCCAGTCCGGCGCAGGTCGCCGTCATCAGGATCGGCACCAGCCTCTCCTCCGCCCCGCGCAGCACCAGTTCGTTACCGAAGGCCATGCCTTCCTCCCGCTCAAGATGGCGATAGTGCGACAGCAGCATGATCCCGTTGCGCGCGGCGATGCCGATCACCGTGACGAAACCGACCAGCGATCCCAGCGAAAGCACCCCGCCGGTCAAGGCCACGGCAACGACCCCGCCCACCAGTGCGAACGGCAGGCTGACGGCGACCAGCGCCGTGATCCGGCGGGAGCGAAACTCGATCCACACCAGCAGCAACACGCCGATCAGACAAAGCGCGCCCATGGTCCAGAGCCGCTGGCGCGATTCCTTCAGCGCGGCGTATTCGCCCAGCACTTCGGGGTGATAGCCGGCCGCGAAGGGCACTTTCGCGACCGCCGCCTCCACCGCGCGCGCCACCGTGCCGAGATCGGCGCCGGAGACGTTCAGCGTCACATCCAGGCGGCGCTGGCCGTTCTCGCGCTTCACTTCGTTCGGCGCGGGAACGATCTCGATCCGGGCCACGTCAGACAGGCGGACCGGTGCGCCGGCGGGGGAATGGATCATCAGGTCGCGCAGGGCGTCGACGTTGTCGCGCACCGCCGGTTCACCCCAGACGGCCACGTCGAAGGCCTTCTGGTCGCGATAGATTTCACCCACTTTCTGCTGGGCGACCAGGGTCTGCGCCTGCCGACGCACTTCGCCCGCAGTCAGGCCAAGCCGCGCCAGTTCCTCCGGCTTCGGCCGGATGCGCAGTTGGGGCACCAGCACCTGGCTCTCCAGCTTCAGGTCAGCCACTCCGTCGATCCCGGCAACCGCATCGCGCACGCGCTGCCCGGCCGCGCGCAGCTCATCCTGATCGGGACCGTAGATGCGTACGACCACGGTGGCACCGGCGCCGGTCAGCACTTCCTTGATCCGCTCTCGTAAATAGGTGAGCACGTCGCGAAACAGACCGGGATAGCCGTCTATCACCGTCTTGATGCGGGCGACGGACGCGTCATAGTCGGCCTTCTCATCCAGGCTGATCCACAGTTCGGTGAAATTGGGGCCTACCACTTCGTCCGCCTGTTCGGCACGGCCGATGTGGGCGCCGAAATTGCGCACTCCGGGAATGGCGCGCAATTCCTTCGAGGCACGGATGGTGATCCGGTCCATCGCCTCGATCGAGGTGCCGGGCTTCTCGACGAAGTGCATGAGGAAGTCGGTCTCGCGGAAATCGGGCAGGAACTGGTCCTTGAAGCCGGCATAGCCCAGCCCCGCCAACAGCAGGCCGCCGGCCACGACCGCCACCGCACCGCGCGGGCGCGTTACGGCGCCGGGCAGCAGACGGATGTATCCGCGCTTCAGCCCGCGTACGAGGCGGGTATCCTGATCGGGCGCCAGCGGCGCGTTGGGCAGGAGCAGCAGGCAGAGCGCTGGCGTCACCGTCAGCGCCACCAGCAGGGATGCCGCGATCGCCAATACATAAGCCACTGCCAGCGGCTGGAAGAATGTGCCGGCCACGCCGCCCAGGAAGAAGATCGGCAGGAACACCAGCATCACGATCAACGAGGCAAAGACCACGGCCGAACGTACTTCCAGCGAAGCCGCCAGCACCACGGCGAATGGCGACCGTGGGCTTTCTGCATCCCGGTTCAGCCGCAGGCGGCGGGCGATGTTCTCCACGTCGATAATGGCATCGTCCACCACTTCGCCCAGGGCGATGACGAGGCCGGCGATCACCATGACGTTGATCGTCGCCCCGCTCCACAACAGGACAAGCCCTGCGCCCAGCAGCGAGAGCGGGATGGCGGTGAGGCTGATCGCTGCCTGCCGCCAATCGCGCGTGAACAGGAACAGCACCGCCGCCACCAGCACACAGCCGATCAGCAGGGCGCGGGTGAGATTGTCGATCGACCGCTCAATGAAAGTCGCGGGGCGAAAGATGGTGGTGTCCACTTTCACGTCGGCAAGGCCGGGCTTCAACTCAGCCAGGGCCGCCTCCACCGCGTGGGTCAGTTCCAGCGTGTTGGCGGTCGGCTGCTTTTCCACGATCAGCATGATGCCGGGTACATCGTCGATGATCGCATTGCCGATCGGCGCCGCATGGCCTTCCACAACCCGCGCCACATCGCCAAGCCGCACGGGCGCATCGCCGGCCTGCTTGACCAGCGCCTGCGCAAGTTGGGCCGCGTCCTGAACGCTGCCCGCCTGCTGCACGGACAGACGCTGGTTGGGCGTATCGACGAAGCCGCCGCCACCGACCAGCACCGCATCGCCCGCCGCCGTGCGCACTTCGGCCAGGGTCACCCCCGCCGCGCGCAGGCGGTCGGGATCGACCAGCACTTGCAACTGCCGGTCGCGCTGGCCCCAGACGGCGACATTGGCGACGCCGGGCACCGCCATCAATCGCGGCCGGATCGTCCAGCGCACCAGTTCGGACAGCTTCATCTGGTCCAGCTTTTGCGAGGTCAGCCCGATCTTCATCGCCCGGCTGGTGGAGGACAGCGGCGGCATCAGCACCGGCTGACGCGCGGCGAGCGGCAGTCGGGGCTGCACTTGCGCGATGCGTTCCCCCACCATCTGCCGCGCACGCATCACATCGGTTCCGCGCGCGAACAGGATCTGAACCGAGGACAAGCCCAGCACAGACTTGGATCGCAGCGTCATCAGGTCCGGCACGCCGTTCACCGCCGTCTCGATCGGCACGGTGACAAGGCTTTCCACTTCCTCGGTCGAAAGACCTGGCGCCTCGGTCTGGATTTCGACCATGGGCGGGGCGAATTCGGGAAAGACGTCCAACGGAACATCCCGACCAGCCCGGATGCCCAGCACGACCAGAACCGCCGCCAGTGCGAGCACGAGAACGCGCTGGAGCAGCGCGAAGCGAACGAGCGAGGCCAGCATCAGTGTGCCGCCCCGAATTCGGTGCCGAACAGTTCGGCTGCCCCCACCGTCACCACTTCGGCCCCCGCGTCCAGCCCGCGCGCGAGCAGCGCCTGCCCCGCGCTCTCCGACGCGACTTCGACGCGTTGCCGCAGGAACGTATCCTTCGCCAGCTTCCGATAGACCCATTCGCCGCCGTCGATATCGCGCACGACGGCGGATGACGGGATGGCAAGGCCCTCCGTCTTGCCCGCCAGCGGCAGGTCCACCGAAACGCGCTGGCCGACGCGCAGCGCGCGGTCGCGGTTGTCGATGGCGTAATAGAGGTCGACCGTGCCCGCCGCGCCATTGGCGGAAGGCGGCGCTTGCACCGCCAGCGCACTTCGCGCCGCGCCGCCGCCAAGCGGCCGTACCGTCACGGCCGCGCCACGGGCCAGCCCGGCAAGGTCGCCCGCGAAGACCGAGGCGCGCACCCACAGCCTTGCCTGATTGCCAAGGGCACCGACTGCCGGGCCGAGCAGACCGCGCTGCTGCCGCGCCGCATCGGCCGCCGCTTGCGCCGCCGCCAGCGCCGCCGCCGCCTCATCCCGCGCGCGGACGCTGCCGGCTTCCTCTCGCACCAGGTTTTCGGCGCGGGTCAGCGCGATGCGGGCCAACCGCGCCTGTGCCTGCGTGCGGGCCACTTCGCCGTCGGCAGCCGCCTGTTGCGCGCCGATCTGCTGCAGGTTGGCGAGCGATCCGGTCGGCACGCCATTGGCCGAGGTCGGCGGGACGACGATCTCCCCCGCCACCTGCCGCACCGTCTGCGCGGAACCGCCGCCCGCTCGCACGGTGACGATGCCAAGCCGCCGCTGCGCCTGCGGCGTCAGGGTCAGCTTCAGCAGTTCGCTTTCATTGGCGACCGGCTCGGCATGGGCAGGCGGGGTGGAGGACTGCGACGATGGCTGGCTGCAAGCGGCAAGGCCCATCGGCACGACAAGGAAAAGCAATTGGCGCATGGCCTGCCCTAACCGGCCTCGATTGGGACATGCTGGAAGCCACTATACAATTTCCCAATGTTGGTGCCGAGGGGAACCTCAGACTTCAGCAGCCTCCTTCGGCAAGGTCAGGCGCACCAGCACGGGCATCGCCAGCAGCACCAGCGGATATTGCAGCAGCAGCCCGGCGATGATGGCGATGGCCAGCGGCTGCTGGATGCCCGATCCCTGCCCGATCGCCAGTGCCAGCGGCAGCAGTGTCAGGATCGCCGCCAGCGTCGTCATCGTAATTGGCCGCACACGGTTGCGGCTTGCTTCCCGCGTGGCCTGCGCGGGCGGCATGTGGCGGGACATTTCCTCGAACTCGGAGACGTAGAAGATCGCCATCTCGGTGCCGATGCCGATGATCATCGTCATCCCCATCAAGGCCGTGATGTTGAGGTCCACGCCCGCCAGCCACAGCGCGGTGAACACCGCCGTGGTCGAGAGCAGCGAACAGCCGATGATGATCACCGGCAGCCACAGCCGGCGATAGAGCACCAGCAACAGGATGAACTCCGCGATCAGCGCCGCGCCGAACACGCGCATCAGCCCGGCGAAGGCGATCTGCTGCTGCTGATAAAGGCCGCCCATCTCATACCGCGCGCCGGGGGCCAACACGCCGGGCTTGTCCAGCGCGGCCGTAACGTCCGCAACCGCGGTGCCGATCCCGCGCCCCTGGATACGCCCGGTGACCGCCACCATCGGTTCCAGGTTCTCACGCGCGATCTGCGGCTGGCCCGCCACCGGCGTCAGCGTGGCGACGCGCGAGAGTGGGAACAGGTGCCCGTCGCTCGCCCGGATCGGCAGGCGCGCCAGTTCGGTCTCGCTCATGGTCGTGGCATTGGGCAGGCGCACGCGCACATCCACGCTCTTGCTGGCCTGCGGCAAAGTGGTGGCGACGGTGCCGGTAAGCGCGTCGGAAAGCTGCGTCTCGACATCGGCCGGGGCCACGCCCTCAAGCCCTGCCCGCACCGGATCGACCGCCACGTCGATCGCGTCCCCCGCCAGTTGCACGCCGTCCTTCACCTCCACCACGCCGGAAATCCCGGAGATGACCTTGGCAACCTTCTGCGCCTGCGCCTCCAGAGCGGAGGGATCGGAGGAGAACAGTTTCACCTCGATCGGCTGCGGAACGGCGGTGAGATCGCCGATCAGATCTTCCATCAGTTGCGCCACTTCGACCTCGACGCCGGGCACCTTCACTGCCACTTCATCGGCAACGGCGGCGGCAAGGTCTTCGGTCGGTGTCGCATGATCCGGCTTCAGGCGCACGAAGTAGTCGCCGTGGTAGCTTTGTCCCAGATCCCCGCCAAGACCGGTGCCGAGGCGGCGAGAGAACGTCAGCACTTCCGGATTGTCGCGCAGGATCCGGTCCACTTGCGCGATCTGGCGCGTGCTTTCGTCCAGCGACGTGCCGGGCGCGGTGTAATAGTCCATGACGAAGCCGCCTTCGTCGACCTTGGGCATGAACCCGGTGGGTACGTTGCTGTACCCGATGTAGCCGATCACCAGCAGCGGCACCAGGATCACGCCCAGCAGCCATGGCTTGCGGCCCAGCGCATCGAGCGCGCGGTCGTGCGTGCGGCCCAGCCGCCCCTCTCCCGCCGCGCCGGGATCGCGCCACTTGTCGAAATCGACCAGCCACCGCACCAATACCGGCACCACGAAAGCGGTCATCGCCCAGGATATCGCCAGCGCCGCGGCCATCGTTACCGACAGCGCCTTGGAGAACGCACCGGTCACCCCGGTCAGGAACGAGAGCGGCAGGAACACGATCAGCGTGGCCAGGCTCGATCCGGTGAGCGGCGCCATGAATTCGCGCGCGGCGGGGAATACAGCCGTCTCGCCCGCAACTGCACCATCCTGCCCGACGGCGCCGGCGCGCCGGGCGATATGTTCGACCATGACGATGACGTCGTCGATCAGCAGGCCCACAGCCGCCGCGATGCCGCCCAGGGTCATGATGTTGAAAGACATGCCCAGCGCGCTCAGCACCAGAACCGTTGCCGCCAGTGTCGCCGGCACCACGATCGCCGCCACCAGCGTCACCCGCCAGCTGCGCAGGAACCACAGCAGGACCAGCCCGGCCAATACCAGCCCGATCAGCACGGCATCGCGCACGCTGGCGACCGAATGGGTGACCAGCTCGCTCTGGTCGTACCAGTTCACCAGCCGCACGCCCGACGGCAGTTTCAGGGCCTTCAGCTTGTCCTGCACCTGTTGCGAGATCTGCACGGCATTGCCGTCCGGCTGCTCATAGATGTTGAACAGCACCGCCGGCTTGCCATCCTCTACGATGCGCTGCCATTGGGGGACCGTGCCGTTCTGCACCGTTGCCACATCACGCACGCGCACGATTCCAGCAGGATCGGACTGGACGACGATCTCGCCGACCTGTTCCGCGCTCGGTACGCTGCGATCAGCGATCACCAGAGAAAGGCGGCCGCGATCCTGCACCTGCCCCACCGCGCTCAGGACGTTGCCGCCGCGGATGGCAGCAGCAAGGTCCGCCATCGCCAGATTATGATCCGCCAGTCGCTGCGGATCGGCCAGCACCTGCACTTCGGCCGTCTCGCCCCCCTGCACGCCCACGCGCGCAAGGCCGGAGATCGAGGAGAGCAGCGGCGTGATCTGATAGCGGGCGAAGTCCTGCAGGGCCACCGGATCGGAGCCATCGGACACCAGCGCGTAGGAAATGATCGGAAAGACCGTCGGGTCCATGCGCCGCACGTCGTACTGCGTGCCGGTGGGCAGCGTCGGCAGGATGCGTGCGATGGCGGAATCGACCATCAGCGTGCTGGAAACCATGTCCCGGCCCCAGCCGAAGTCGATCGAAATCTGCGCCGAACCGCGACTGGTTTCGGATCGAACATCCTGCACGCCGGGCACCGCGCGGATCGCTTCCTCCACCGGGCGGGTCACGGTCAGCGCGGTCTGGTCCGCCGGGCGGCTGCCCGCATCAAGGTCCACCACCACGCGCGGGAAAGAGACTTGGGGGAACAGCCCTATCGGCAGCGAATAGGCCGCGATCAGGCCGGCCAGCGCCATCGCCAGCGCGACAAGGATGAAGGCTCGCGATTGCGAGCGCAGCAGGCGTTCGATCATTATTGCCCCCGCCGCACAGCATCACCGTCGTTCACCTGATAGGCGCCCTCGACGATGATCGGCCGACCGGCATCGATCGCGCCCTCCACCACGTCCCCCTGCGGCGTGGACAGACGGATCTGCACCGGCACCGCCTTGGCCTTGCCGCCCATGTCCTGAAATACGCGTGCAGGGCCACCCGCAGTGACCACCGCAGCGTGCGGCACGACCCAGCCCGCCACGTCGGCGGTGTGGATGGCCACCTCCATGCCTTCGCCCGGCAGCAGCGCACCGGTTGGAAAGCTCAGGTCGACATCCACCATGCGTGTCTTGGCGTTCAGCATCTGGTCCACGCGCACCACTTGCCCGGGAACGCCGGTACCGCCCGAAAGCCGCTTCATCTCGGCCTTCTGCCCCGCCGCGACCCTGCCGCGATCGGCGGGATCGATGCCCACCGTCACCAGAATGCCCCCCGCGCGGGCGATCGTCATGATCGGCGCGCCCGGCTGGGTGCGATCCCCGGGAGCGGCGGTGACGGAAGAGACGACCCCCGCGAACGGCGCCGTCAGCGTATGGGTCGAAGCCCCTGCCCCTTCCGCCGCCAGTCCGGCCAGGGTGGTGCGTGCATCGGAAAGCGCCTTGTCCGCCTGTGCCAGTTGATCGCTGGTCGCAAGGTGCTGTGACAGGAGGTCGACGGTGGAGCGGCGTTGCTGTTCGGCCGCCTTCACCGCAGAGACCGCCTGCAGATAGGCGCTGCGCGCGGTCGGCGCGACAGCGAAGGTGCCCAGCACTTGCCCGGCCCGCACTGCCGTGCCCGGCGTCACCGCAAGCGATGTCAATTGCCCCGGCTGCGCCATGCTGACCGTCACCATGCCCGCTTCCGACGGCGCGGCGGAGCCATAGGCAGTGATCGTCGCCGGCAGAGTGCCGCGCACCGGCCGGGCTAGCGTGACCAAGACGCTGGGCGTGGCCGCACCTTCCTGCTTTTCGCCACCGCTGCATGCCGCGAGCGCAAGCAGCGCGGCGACGGACGCCAGCCTGCCCGCGCTCATCGGCGCGCCTCCACGGGCTCGGCCGGCAGATCCATGGTCGGCAGGCCAGCCCCCACCAGCGTCTGAATGGCGATCTGGCGATCGAGCAAGGCTGTCTCCAGCGTCATGACTTCCTGTTCCCGGGCAAAGCGGTTGGAGACGAGATCGAGGTAGGCCCGCTCGTCGAGATGGGATGTGGCGAAGGCCTTTTGGGCGTTGTCGGCAGCAGCGCGGACGGCGGGCAGATCGTGCCGGGCGACCTGCAACTGGGCCGAAAGCTGTTCGGCTTCGGAAAGCATCGCGCCGACTTCGCCGGTGGTCGCCGCCAGTCGCGCGGAATATTCGGCATGAAGCTGCGCGCGACTGGCGTTGGCGATGGCGACATTGCCCTGGTTGCGATCGAAGATCGGCAACCCCAGCGTGACGTCCGGCCCGCCGCTGATCACTTTCGAATTGTCGCTGGCGATGCTGCCGCCCAGTACCAGGTCCGGGAACTGGGCCAGGATCGCCTGTCGCACATTCTCGTCGGCCGCCGCGTAGCCCAGCCGCAGCGCCAGCAGGTCCGGCCGGCGCCGCGGAAGATCGCCAAGCCCGGCCCTGATCCCCGCCGCATCGAAAGCGGGCAGGTCCACCTTGTCCGCCAGCCGCAATTCGGCATCGGGCTGCAGACCGAGCAGAGCATTCAACTGATGCCGCAATGCAAGCTGATTCTGATCCAACGTATCCAGCGCGCTCCGCGCCGACCGGAGAGCGACGCGATCCGGCGCAACGTCCGAAAGCGTCACCGTACGCGCGGCCAGCGCCTTCTCCAGCCGGGCGTTCCTGTCCTGCAACTGTTCGAACGCGGCCAGATAAAGCGGGCGTGCGCGTGCGCCCATGATGAGGTCGGTGGCCAGTTGCCGTGCCTTTCCGGCGATCTGCCATTCCTGCCACACTACATCGGCCGCGACCTGCCCTTCCGCATCCTGCGCGGACCGGCGGCGGGACTTGTACGTGATCAGCGCCTTCACATCCTGCGCCAGGCCAAAGTTCCAGCCCGGCACGCTTCCCGCGCCGGAGATCAGCGGCAGGAACGCCGCCGTCAGCGACGGATTAGGCAGGATTCCGGCCTGCCTGGTCTGCCCCGCAGCAACATCGCGGCCCAGCCTTGCCGCCTTGAGATCGGGATTGTTGGCCAGTGCCAGCGCGACCACATCCTCGACACCCAGCGGGGCAATCGATGCAGGCGCTGCGGCCAGCTCCCGCGCGCTGCCTGCCAGCGGTGCCGATTCCGGCAGCGGCAAGGGCGAATAGTGCGCACAGCCGGCAAGCGCCGCGATTGCGGCGCAGGGTATCAGCCTGACCGTCATTCCAGCCCGCACTCCTGTCATGCCCGTTCCGTTTCGGCGCTTCATGGGCACGGCTTTATCGCAAGGAAGGTTTGCCCTTGGTGATCCCAACATTGGGAATTCCTAATGTTTCGGACGGCCCGATCAGGGCGCGTGTCAGAGATATTTTCCTTGTTGTTTCTTATTTTACGGCAATCGAAATGGGGTGGCGTAGCCTAGCAAATTGCTGCGGGTGCCATCACCCCAATGCCATGTAAGCCTGCGTGGTTCAGGTACGAAATTGCCGCTCCGGAACGAGCCTGCAATTTTGTCGGCCTATTCCAGAAAATCCAAGGAACGCCCCCTCGACATTGAAATTTGATAGCGCTACCAGACACTCAACGAAGAGCAGTCTGGGGGGCAGGATGCCGGAACATCCGTGGAGCAAATCTCTGCGGGGGGTTACGGGACCAACCTGATCGCCAGCCTCCCCTCCAGATGCGCATCCAGCGCCGCCATAAGAAATCGGGAAAGGTACGACATGACTTCACCAGTTGTCCGCATCGCAAGCAAGGCCGCAATGTGCCTGGGCCTTTCGTGGATGGCGCTCGGAGCTGGCGTTGCGCATGCTGAGCCGTTTGCGCTGCTGGACCGCAATGGAAGCCGCGTTTCGGTTGAGCCTTACGCACCGAACATCGTGCGCGTGACCATCGCCCTCGATCCCGCGCTTGCAAGCGGCGCGCCCGGCGAAGGACCGAATGCCAAGTCCGACGCCGCCGGATGGACGCACCGTGCCGACGCTTCAGGCGATATCTACGCCTCTTCGGCCTTGACGCTTACGATCGACGCCAAGCCCTATCCGCCTGCTCCGTCGATGATGGAGCGGTACTTCGCACCCTCTCTGCCGCCGGTCAGCCTTTCGGTAACCGGTGCCGACGGCACGCTGCTCACTCGTATGAACGGCTGGGAAATGGCGCCGGTCACCGTGAACGGCGAAAAGACTTTCAAGGTCGGCGCCAGCTTCGATGCGCCGCAGGATGAGCACTATTACGGCCTCGGCCAGAACCAGGAAGGCACGCTGGACCTTCGCGGCCGCCAGATCGATTGCGCGCACAATTACGACGCACCGGCAGGCGAAACCGTGTGCGTGCCGTTCATGGTCACCAACAAGGGCTACGGGATCGTCTGGGACAATCCTGCGCGCACGACCGTCTGGCCGGGCCTTCACGGCAGCACCCGCTTCCAGTCGCAAGTGGGCGAGCGCGTCTCGTTCTTCGTCATCACCGGCAAGACCACCGATGAACTCTACGCCGGCTATGCGAAATTGACCGGCCAGACCCCTCTGCCGCCCAAGGCCGCGTTCGGCCTGATCCAGAGCAAGGCGCGCTACGAAACGCAGAAGGAACTGCTCGATATCGCGAACGGCTACCGCCAACGCGGCCTGCCGCTCGATGTCATGGTGCTCGACTGGTTCTACTGGTCGCGCATGGGCCAGCTCGATATCGACCCCACCTATTTCCCCGATCCCAAGGGCATGAACGATCAGCTCAAGGCCATGGGCATGCGTTCGATCATCAGCGTATGGCCGCGCTTCGAACGTGAATCGCGTTACTTCGACATGCTTTCGGCAAAGGGGTGGCTGCTCAAGGACAAGGACGGCAATGTCGTTGACGGACTGCCGGTTCGCTCGGATCGCGCCGGCGCACTGATCGACAGCACCAACCCCGATGCCCGCGCATGGTTCTGGGGGAAGCTGCGCGACAATATTGCCTCGCAAGGCTTCGACTGGTTCTGGCTGGATGAGACCGAGCCCGATCTGGTACCGGACGGCTTCTTCTATTCGATCGGTTCGGGTGACCGCTACCACAACCTCTTCCCCCTCCTTCACACCAGCGGCGTTGCCGAAGGCACCGAGCGGGATCGCCCGAACTTCCGCAACCTCATCCTCTCGCGCGCGGCCTATCTCGGCTCGCAGCGGACTGGCGGGTTGTTCTGGTCGTCCGACGTCCGCTCGACATGGGACGCGCTGAAGCGCCAGGTGCCGGCGGGCCTTGGCTTCACCGCGACCGGCCTTGCCTACTGGGGCAGCGACATTGGCGGCTGGCAGTGGCCCAACGGCCCCAAGGCGCAGCATCCCCTGCTTGTCGACCCGACCGGCGCGACGGCAATGGCGCCGGACTATGCGGACTATCCCGAGCTGTTCGTGCGCTGGTTCGAATACAGCGTCTTCACGCCGACACTGCGCATCCACGGCCAGCGCCCCGGCACGGCGCTGTGGCAATACGGCAAGGCCGCCGAGCCGATCCTCGCCGACAACCTGCGTCTGCGCTATGCCCTGATCCCCTACCTCTACGCCTTGGGCCGGCACACTTACGAAACCGGCGCTCCGTTCATGCGCGCGCTGTTCATGGACTTCCCGAACGACCCCAAGGTGGCGACGATCGGCGATCAGTACATGTTCGGCCCTGCGTTCCTGGTGGCCCCGGTGACCGAACAGGGGCAGACGAAGCGCTCCGTCTATCTGCCTGCCGGCTCCGCCTGGTACGACTACTGGACCAACCGCCGATATGAAGGCGGTCAGACGATCGAGGCAGACGCACCGATCGAGCATATCCCCGTCTTCGTGAAGGCCGGCTCGATCGTGCCGGTGGGCGCCCAAATCCCGAGCACCGCCTCGAAGCAGGCGCTCGAATCCATCCGCGTCTATCCGGGCGCCAATGCCACCTTCACGCTCTACGACGATGACGGCACCACCAATGCCTACCGCAGCGCGAACGGCAAGGGCGGCCGCAAGGCAGAACTCGTGTGGGACGACAAGGCGGGCAAGCTCACTAGCCGTCAGGCGCTGCCCACCGGGCAATCGCTCGACGGTCTCGTCAAGATCATGGCCGGGCAGTAAGCCCGCATCGCCGACATTTCAGGGAGACAGGATCAATGACCGGATTTAACCGCCGCCAGTTCGGCAAGGGCATTGGCGCCGCCGCGCTGGGCGCAGCGCTGGGTGGACAAAGTGCGACCGCGCAGGCGCTGGCAACCGCGCCGACTGCCGGCGCGGCCGCAGATGGCCTTGCTTTCCCGTCGGACTTCCTGTGGGGCTGCGCTACCGCAGCCTATCAGATCGAAGGCGGCGTCAAGGAGGATGGCCGCGGCGAAACGGTGTGGGACGTGTACGCCCATACGCCCGGCAAGACCACTGACGGCGGCACCGGCGACGTGGCTTGCGACAGCTATCACCGCTATCAGGAAGATATTGCGCTACTGAAGGCGCTGGGCGCCAAGTCATACCGCTTCTCGGTGGCGTGGTCGCGCATCTTCCCCTCTGGCAAGGGCAAGCCGAACCAGAAGGGGCTCGACTACTACAACCGCCTGGTCGACGGTTTGCTGGCGGCCGGCATCGAACCGCATATGACGCTGTTCCACTGGGACCTGCCGACCGGCCTTCAGGGCGGCTGGCAGTCACGCGATACCGCCTATGCTTTTGCCGACTATGCCGGTTTCATGGCGGGCAAGATGTCCGACCGTGTAAAGCACTTCATGACGGTAAACGAACTGCGCTGCTTTACCGACCTTGCCTACTGGAACGGCAACAAGGCCCCTGCCCTACGGCTGCCGATGGATCAGGTGAACCAGGTCCGCCATCACGGCGTGCTGGCGCACGGGCTCGGCGTGCAGGCGATCCGCGCGCACGCGAAGGCCGGTACGCAGGTCGGCCTTGCCGATAACGCCACGATCTTCGTGCCCGCCATCGAGACGCCCGAGCACATCGAAGCGACCAAGAAGGCCATGCGCGAGGAGAACGCCATGTTCCTCACCGCGATCATGGAAGGCCGCTACATCGACAGCTACCTTGCCGCACAGGGCAAGGATGCACCCAAAGTGCAGGCCGGAGACATGAAGGCGATCGGCAGCCCGCTCGATTTCGTCTCGCTCAACGTCTACACCTCCAATACCGTGCGCGCCGCCGACACGGCGAGCGGCTATGAGATCCTGCCGCACCTCGCCAACTCGCCGCGAATGGCCTCGCCGTGGCTGAACGTGACGCCAGAAGCTTTGTACTGGTCGATCCGCACGGTCAGCGAACTGTGGAAGCCAAAGAAGCTCTACATCTCGGAAAACGGCTGCTCGGCCGACGACCCAGTTGCCCAGGACGGGAAGGTGTACGATGCGGATCGCGTCATGTACCTGCGCAACTACATCACCCACATGCACCGGGCGGTAAGCGAAGGGTATCCGATCCAAGGCTACTTCCTCTGGAGCCTGATGGACAACTTCGAATGGGAAGACGGCTATACCAAGCTGTTCGGCATCCACCATGTCGACTTCCAGACCCAGAAGCGCACACCGAAACTCAGTGCGGATTGGTACCGCGAACTGATCAAGGCCAACAAGCTGGTTTGAAATGATGTGGGTTACGGCTTGATCGGCATCAGCGATCAAGCCGTTAGCTTTTAGAGTTTTCCCGGCCGATTTCCAATTGTCGACGTAAGAGTCCGTTTGAAAATTCGCCAAAAGCGAATTTTGCGGCTCTTAAAATGCCCCATCAAGGCATTTTCAAACGGGCTCTAAGCTGTATTCGGTCGAACGCTTCGCTCAAACGGGAGCTGGCTCCACGCGATAGCGTTCGACGATCACCCATCCCCCAAGATTGCACCCAGGCCCATCGCCAGGGACAGTGGTTCTTGCGGGAATGATCCGCCAATTGGCGGCAAGCCGCGCTGTCCGGCTCAATCGCATGGGCGAATTCAGCCCCAGCCGCGGATCGCCAGAACACTGACAAGAATTATCGGGTTCTCAACATCGCCGAATGGGCTAGAAGATGTTGAACGGCTGTACAGCGGAAAATCAGAGTCAGCCCGGGAGATTGGCATGAACGGGATGCAGCGCAAATTCGAAGAGTATGACTTCTTCCGCAGCAACGAATTTATCGACGATCCCTATGCCTATTTCGATTACCTGCGCGAAACGGGCCCTGTGGTGCGCGAACCTCACCAGGGCATCGTCATGGTCACCGGCTATGAAGAAGCGCTGACGGTCTACAACGACATCGAGAACTTCTCGTCCTGCATGTCTACCACGGGACCGATCGCAGGTGTTCCCATCCCATTGGAGGGACGGGAAAACGATGACATCTCGCAACTGATCGAGGAGTATCGGGACAGGACGCCGTTTAGCGACCAACTGCCGACCATGGACCCGCCTGTCCACAGCGACCATCGGGCTCTGTTGATGCGCCTGATTACGCCGCTGCGCCTCAAGAAGAACGAAGAGTTCATGTGGGAACTGGCCGACCAGCAGATCGACACGTTCCTGGCCCGCGGAAAGTGCGAGTTCATGGGCGACTTCGCCGGGCCCTTCGCCGTGCTTGTGATTTCCGATCTGCTGGGCGTGCCGGCCGAAGATCGGCAGGAGTTCCGCAAACACCTGCTTCGCCAGGAACAGGAGCGTGGCGGCGCCGTCGTGGGTGGCACCAGCGAGAAGGAGGTGGAACACCTGCCGCTTGCATGGCTCTATGAGAAGTTCTCCGGATACATCGAAGATCGCCGCCGCAATCCGCGTGGAGACGTGCTGACCGGGCTTGCCGAAGCCACTTTCCCGGATGGATCCGAACCGACGCCGCTCGACGTCGCGCGGATCGCCGCCAATCTCTTCGCGGCAGGCCAGGAAACGACAGTGCGCCTGCTCAGCTATGCCTTCCAGCAGGTGGCAGAGCGGCCTGACCTCCAACAGCGCTTACGTGCGGACCGCAGCCTGATCGCCAATTTCGTCGAGGAATGCTTGCGCCACGAAAGCCCGGTGAAGGGCGATTTCCGCCTGGCCAAGAAGCCGACCACCCTCGGCGGTGTCGATATACCGGCAGGCACATTCCTGTTCATCGCCAACGGTGCAGCAAACCGCGATCCCCGGATGTTCGAGCAGCCTGGCGAATTCCAGATCGAGCGGGCGAACGCGAAACTGCACATCGCTTTCGGCCGCGGCCGTCATACCTGCCCCGGTGCGCCGCTGGCTCGTGCCGAGACGATCGTTGCCCTCAACCGCTTCTTCGACCGCACCGGCAACATTCGGATCTCCGAAGAGGTTCATGGACCGCGTGGAGCGCGTCGCTACGGTTATCTGCCGACATTCATCCTGCGCGGATTGACCCATCTCGGCCTGGAGTTCGACCCGGTATGAAAGTTCGCATCGATGAGGAAATCTGCGCAGGCTTCAGGGTCTGCCTGGGCATCCTGCCCGAACTGTTCGAAATCCACGACGATGGCTACGCCGTGGTCTTGAGCGAGCAGGTGCCCAGCGAGTTCGAGGACCTTGTGCGCAGAGCGGTCAGCCAATGCCCTTCGAATGCAATATCCATCAGTGAGGACGTCGGGTAGGATACATTCCACGATCAAATTGGCGATCCTTGGAGCCGGACCGCCACCGATCGGTTCGGCGCCTTCCAGAGCAATTTCGGACCCCATTGCATCGGATCAACGGCTGTAAGATTTTGCCGCGTTTTCCGGGTCTTCAGGCGATTCCACCTGATTGGTAAGCGCTCTAGCTGCGCTCACATGGACCCAGCGCCGCCACGACCATGCGATAATCCGAGTAGGCCTGTTCCTTCGCCGCAAACGTAGCCGACGTGTAGGCACTTTGTTGCGGTGATGCCGGCAAGAAACAGGCCAGATTGTACCAATCGAGCGTGTCCGGAGCAGGCGGATGCAGATCGCCTCCGGTCAATTCGGAAAACGATACGCCCCAGGTTTCCGGCTGGCCGGGAACATGACGCACGGCGATGGTGGCAGGCCCTCTTTGGGTATCGAGAAAAATCTGCGTGCGGCCCTGCCCGGCAAGATTTCCAGCTACGTAGTTGAGCTCCCTGACCCGCGTTACCGGCGCGGATGTCGGGGCCGATACCAAGGCGCGAAGAACGGAACGCAATCGGCTCTCCCTCTCGGGGGACCAGAACTGCTGCGCCGTGGGTTCAACCAGCTTTATCTCCTGCGGATGCCCGGGAACGAGTGCACCGAACAGGAAAACATCTTTTCCTTCCAGATCCGTTGCCCCCGATGCCGAATTTGCCGGCAGATCCACCAGGTAGCGCAGCGAGCCGCCGATGCCGCTTTGGCCGTACAGCAGCGCACGCGTGCGGGCTTCGGCGTAATAGCGCCGATGGGTCGACGAAAGCGAACCTGGCGCCGCGGCAGTCACCGGTTCCAGATGCGTCACCCGCGCCAATACGACCATCGCGGCCTTCTTCGAAAGTTCGACCGTGTCCACATACGTCCCCTGATCCGCCGAACCGGATCGGACCTGGGCAAGCGAGATGTTCGGGACGATCGAGCAGGCCATCGCGACGAGACCGGTCAGCAGATTTTGACGAAGGGCACGCATGGATCAAAGGTCCTGTTGGATGGGTGGGGTGGCGGGCGAGCGGAATTGGCGTTCCGCGCTAAACCCTACAGCTTGCCCGAGAAAGGCAAAATCCGATCCTGTCGGACGCTGGAAGATCTTGAGACCGAATTCGGGCATGATCGCAATCAGATGATCGAAGATATCGGCCTGGATATCTTCATATTGTGCCCAGACAGTGGTTGCGGCGAAAGCATAGATTTCAAGTGGCAGGCCATGCTCACCGGGTGCGAGTTGCCGCACCAGCAGGGTCTTGTCGTCGGCGATGTCAGGCCGGGCCTTCAAGTACGCCAGTGCATAGGCCCGATAGGTACCAATATTGGTGAGACGCCGTGCATCCAGGATTTCCTTCGGCGCGTGCACGTGGTTCCATCGGCGTATCTGTTCCTGACGATCGCGCAGATAATCGTCGAGCACACCGAAACGCGCGAGGTTGGCAAGCCCGGCTTCATCAAGGAAGCCGATCGAGTTCTGGCGATCATCAGGGCACGCATGATACGACGCCCACCTGATTCCGACATTCCCCGCCAGTTCCGGAAGCTCTCCGTGATCAGTCGATGCGTTGGGATTGTCGTGATCGTCTTGTCGAAGTTCTGGACCTTCACCGTATGGAGCGCGATGTCGATCACATCACCGTTCGCGTCGAGTTTCGGCATCTCGATCCAGTCGCCCACGCGCACCATGTCGTTGGAGCCGATCTGAACCGAGGCGACCAGCGAGAGGATGGTATCCTTGAACACCAGCAGCAGCACGGCAGCCATCGCACCAAGCCCAGAGAGGAGCAATAGCGGCGACTGGTTCATCAGCGCCGCCAGCATCAGGATCGCGCCGGCGGCATAGACCAGCAGGTTGGCGACTTGGACATAGCCCTTGATGGGCCTGTTTCCCGCATCGGGCCGTCGCTGGTACAATTCGTTGCCGAGCGTGAGCGTCGCGGTCAGCGCTAGCGCCAGGGTCAGGATGATGAAAGCGGCGCAAAGGCTGTGCACGAAGCCAACCAGATCGACCGGCAGGCCCGGAACTGCAGCGATCCCGGTTTGGACGATCAGAGCGGGCAGAATACTGGAAAGTCGCGCGACAATCGCGCCCACGTGTCGCGCTTCGGCCTCGAACGGGCTGCGTCCGAGCACGCGCAGCACACCCCTGAGTACAATGCGCTTGGCTACCCAGTTCGCAAGGCAGGCACCTGCGGTCAGCGCAAGCAGGGCAAGGCCCGTCTGCATCCAGGGTTGGCTGGCCCAGGGCAGATCAATGCCGAGGAATGAAAACGTCGATGCGGAAGTCTGGGAAGGCAAGGAAAATCCTGAAGGAGGATGACGGGATATTGGCGGTTGGGGTTCGAGGAAAGGGTTTGCCGGCGCATCCGGCTTCAAGCGCAGCGCTAAAAGCTGCAGAACAGGCGGCGATCAGCGCCGATCCAGACCGACGACGGCGGCGGCTGCCAATCGCACTGGGTTTGCATCCATTACCACAAGAGCTTCGCAAGGGGTAGGTCCGACAAAAAAAGACGAGATATCGGTAACCGATCCGGGGCTCATGGCGAGGTCATGGAGAGGATTGAGCAGCTTCGCTGCCGGAGACAACCGGCGTTTTCGATCAAATGCGGAACTATCGCCCCCGCCGCTCCGTTCCGTTACCAAGGAGAGCGACCATGGATAGTCGAACGCCCACAAACGCCTCGGGCCGAAAGCCATCCGAAGGCAACGATGGGGAACCCAAATATGCCCCAAAGCACGGCGTGCATGAAGCCGTTTCCTCACATCCAGCGACCGATCCCAATCAGCAGGATCCAGACGAGCGAAGTGATATGATCGCGGAGCGGCGCAATCCTGGCATGCATGGCGGCGGGGGTAACTCTGGTTGGAAACCATCCCGCCGTCGATAACCAGTCATGGTGCAGTTTGCTGCCGCAATCACCAACAAGATATCGCTCTAGATATTGCTTAATTTGAAAAGCAGAGCGCGAATAGCCCGGACTTCCAGGCCATGTTTGCCAAAGCTCCATCGGCGAGGTCCACGGTGGCGTTCCGAACTTCGTCGTTACAGGAAGCGAACCGGAAAGCGCATCGCGCCTATCAAAGTACGCGACGGGCCTTTCGGGCCATCATTCTGCGTGCATTTTTGCCTCTACCGGTAGTGAAGGACGGTTGATTGGATAACGGCCCTGCACTCCACGGGTTGTTTAGAAATAATATCCGAAGATCATCATAAAAGCGGCCTTCCATTTGTTGTCGCCGCCCTCTGCCGCGCCGGAGATGAATTGGCCTGCCCCGACGTAGGGATCGTTGCGGCCGACCAGAAACTCGGAATAGACCTTGATCCTGCCCTTGTCCTTGGCGGTCCAAACTGCGCCCAGGTCGAAACGCTCGCTGTCCTTGAACCCGGCCGCGTCCTTCATGAAGCGACCGTAGTTGGCATAGACGAGCACGTCGAACGGCAGAGTGCCGGTATTGATGGTTCGGCCGATCTCTCCGAAAGCATAAGTACCTTTGGCGGCGATGTTGTAGCTGGCATCGAAGCCGCCGACCGTAATAATGTCATTTCGGCCGGGATTGCGCGGATCGATGTCCTGCCGCGCGACCAGTGCCTTGGCGCTCCAGGGGCCGTGGCTGCCCGTCAGGCTGAAGGCGAACAGGTGCTTGCTGCCTTCCTTGCCGGTGTCGAAGTTGTAGATACTCGAAACCCAGGCGGAGGCGGTTGCCTTCAGCGTGGTATTCGGCTGGTTGACCAATGCATACTGGACATTGCCGATCACCATCTTCCGCTCATCGTTCTGTGAGCCGTTGGGAACATAGCTATCAGCCCTGGCGATGTTCGTCGAATAGCGCGCGGCGTCGCGACTGATGCCCATCACGGCAGGCCCGCTACCGGGAAAGAAGCCGAGCTCGGCCCGCAGGTTCGAAGTCTGGCGCTTGTACTTGATGCCGAGGTTGTAGACTTCCTCCATGCCATAGACGAAGCCGAGGTCGTCGAGGATCGAGGAGCCCCAGTAACGGTCGTCGAACGGCACCGGCTGAACGCCAACCGTGACGCTGTCCTCCTTGCTCAGCTTGGCACCGGCATAGGCGTACATCAGGAACTGGACTTCGCCGGGATAGCCCTCGTAACCGCCGTTCTTTCCGTAGAGGAAGCTGGCGCCGTAGAAGCGATACTGCGCGGCACCGAAGAACTTCGCGGAATCGTAGTCGGCGGTAAGCGCCAGCGTATCGAACGAGAGGTGGTTGGAGGTCCGCCGCTGGCCCGCACCGTCGACATCGTTGAAGCGCAAATCGTAGCGACCGCGCAAGGCCGCGCCGATGTTCAGCTTCGCCTTCGTGGGCGCGTCCGATCGCGTGGCCGGAGCAGGTTCAACGGGCGGTGCGGGTTCTACAGTCGGAGGCGCGCAGGTCGTGCCATCGGTGGCGCCGGGGGTGCAATCGGGGATCGTCGCCGGTGCCGAAGCAACCAGGATCACGGGAGCGAGGACGGGGAGCATGACTGTTCCTTTGCCGCAGGGCAGCCGCAGCGGGGGATGACGGGAATGTCGAATATGCGTTTTAGGCGGCGCCCTTGCGGGGCCGGGCCCTATGACGCGGTTTTATTGGCCCGGTTTTATCGGCCGCTCGCCTTCGATAGAGAGCCCATAGCCGGCCAGCGCCACCGGGGTGCGATGCGTGTTGGTCAGCAGGACCATCTTCTCGATCCCCAGGTCCGTCAGGATCATCGCGCCCACGCCGTAATCGCGCAGTTCGTCCATGTCCGCCGGCGACAGCGTTCCTGCCTGCGCCTTCAGGGCCATCGTGAAACGGTCGTTGCGCGCGCGGTTGATGGCGATCACCACCCCGCTGCCTTCCTCCGCGATCGTCTGCATGGCGGTTTCAAGGACGCCCGATCCGCCATTTTCACCGGCGAAGATATCGGTGAGCGTGGAGATGACGTGCATTCGCACGAGCGTCGGCCGGGCAGGATCGATCCTGCCCTTCACGAGCGCGATCTGCTCGGTATCGGTGGCGCGGTTGCGATAGGTGATGGCCTGCCATTCGCCGCCCCAGCGGCTGTGAAAGCGGGCCTGGGCTGTACGCTCGATCAAATTGTCGTGGCGGCGGCGATAGGCGATGAGATCGCGGATCGTGCCGACTTTCAGGCCGTGAAGCTGCGAAAAGGCAAGCAGATCGCCAAGCCGGGCCATGGTGCCGTCCTCGTTCATGATCTCGCAGATCACGCCCGAGGGGTTGAGCCCTGCCAGCCGCGCCACGTCGACCGCTGCCTCGGTATGGCCCGCGCGGACCAGCACACCGCCTTCGCGGGCGATCAACGGGAAGACATGCCCGGGCGTGACGATCTCTTCACTGCCCTTCGTACCGTCGATGGCGACGGCGATAGTGCGCGCGCGATCCGCCGCGGAGATGCCGGTTGTGACGCCGACTCGCGCCTCGATAGAGGTGGTGAAAGCCGTGCCATATTGCGTTCCGTTGCTGGGGCTCATCAGGCCGATGCCAAGCTGGCTTACCCGTGCCTCCGTCATGGCCAGGCAGATCAGGCCTTTGCCATAGCGCGCCATGAAGTTGATCTTTTCCGGCGTTGCCATCTGCGCGGGAATGACAAGGTCTCCCTCGTTCTCGCGGTCCTCGTCGTCGACAAGGATGAACATGCGGCCGTTGCGGGCCTCGTCGATGATTTCCTCCGCACTCGAGAGGAAGGCTTTGATATCGTGTTCGGGGGCAATAGTGGCCATGTCGCTCTCCCAGGTTTGCGTGTTCATTCGGCCGGCAGCGGCTGCGCGGCGTCCGCGTTCCGGCCGGCGCCAAGGGCAAGGTAGACCGCCGTGGTCACGATCGGGGCGATCAGCCAGCCCACGTCGACACCGCCCATCGCCGCAGCGAGAGGACCGGTGTAGATGCCGCTGGCAAGGAACGGCAGCTGCACCGCGATGCCGGCGATGTAGGCCGCCGCCGCCTTCAGATCGATCCGGCCGTAGATGCCGCCGTCGGCCCGAAAGAACGAGTCGATGTCATAGTGGCCTTTCCGGATGAAGTAGAAGTCCACGATGTTGATCGTGGCCCAGGGCGCCAGCACGACCATCAGGCCGATGACGAAGCCGATGAAGCGGGGAACGAAGTCGTCGGCTGAGGTCGTCGCGATGACCAGGCAAACCGCCAGCACCAGGGTCGAGAGCACGACGCGCGCCTTGCGGCCCGGCTGCCACGAGGCAAAGAAAGTCTGTGCCATCGTGATGAGCGACAGCACTGCGCCGTAGATGTTGAGCGCGTTGTGGCTGACGATGTTGAAGACGAAGAGCGCCATCAACACCGGTGCCAGCATGCCCGTGGCGCCGCTGACGATGGCCATGGGATCGGCGCCGGCAGGAGCGCCGGCAACGGCCACGGCGCCCAGGGTGAACGATGCGCCTGCACCGAGGGCAGCGCCCGCGAAGCTGGCCAGAAATGGCGCGCGGATACCGACGCTGGGCGGCAGATAGCGCGAATAGTCGGAGGTGTAGCAGGCGTAGGAAATGTGCCAGACCGCTGCGAGCGAGAACATCGCCAGCCAGCCGATCATGGACCCCTGGCCCTGCGTCCAGAGTTCGGACGGCATGAGCGCCACGAGGTTGGCGAAAGCGAAGATCAGGCCTGCACCCATGAACCACATGCCCACGCGGTTGAGCAGGTGGATCACATTGTAGCCCAGGATGCCGATACCTGCGGCGGCTAGCGCGCAAAGCGCGGCACCGACCGGCAGGCCCACGGCGGGCTGCAGCGCATGAACCGACTTGGCGGCCAGAACGATGTTGGAAATGAAGAACCCGACGTAGAGCAACGTCGCAAAGGTCACCACCAGCAGTGCGCCGTAGCGGCCGAATTGCCCCCGGCTCTGGATCATCTGCGCCAGCCCCATCTGCGGCCCTTGCGCGGAGCAGGCGCCGAGAACCAGAGCGCCAACAAGATGGCCCAGAATGATCGCGGAAATGCCCCAGGTCAGCGGCAGGTGATAGACCTGCACGGCCATGGCGCCGGTAACCACCGGCAGCGGAGCGATGTTGGTCGTGAACCAGAGCGTGAAGAGATCGCGCACCTTCCCGTGCCGCTCGGTCAGCGGCACGAAGCCAATGCTGTTTTCCTCGATCACGCCGGCCGAGGTATCGCCCGCTTTAGCCATGCTTCAGTTATCCTCTTGCACCATCGTTTTTGTGGTATACCATCGGACGGTATTCTTGCTTCGAGCGAGTCGCAAGAGAAATTTTAAGCCTCGTCCAGAGCGAGGCAGGGAAAAGGATGGACGATGAAGTTCTCGATCTTTCTGCACATGGAGCGCTACGACGCTTCGGTTTCGCACCCCAAGCTCTTCCAGGAATTGCTGGAATTGTGCGACATGGCGGAAGCCGGCGGCATGGACAAAGTCTGGATCGGCGAACACCATTCGATGGAATACACCATCTCGCCGAACCCGATTCCGCTGCTCGCGGCCGTCGCGGGGCGCACCAGCCGCATCCGTTTGGGCGCCGGCACCTTCATCGCCCCGTTCTGGCATCCGATCCGCATGGCGGGCGAAGCCGCGCTGCTTGACGTGATCAGCAACGGACGTGCCGAAGTGGGCCTAGCGCGCGGCGCTTACCAGTTCGAGTTCGACCGCATGCTCAACGGTGTATCCGCCACCGATGGCGGCCGCTATCTGCGCGAGATGGTGCCCCTGCTCCAACCGCTGTGGGAAGGCGACGTCGAGCACGATGGCGATATCTGGAAGTTCCCCACCTCCACCAGCGTGCCCAAGCCGGTTCAGGCCCGTCCGCCGCTGTGGATCGCCGCGCGCGACCCGGATTCGCACAAGTTCGCGGTCGCCAACGGTTGCAACGTAATGGTCACGCCGCTCGCCAAGGGCGACGCCGAAGTGGCCGATCTGATGGGCAAATTCGAAAACGCGATAGAAGCTGCGCCGGAAATCACCGAGCGGCCCAAGATCATGGTGCTCCAGCACGCCCACGTCCACACCGGCGACGACGACTGGCAGGCCGCGGCCGAAGGCATCTCGTTCTTCTTCCGCTCGTTCGGTGCGTGGTTCGGCAACAAGACGCCGCCGGTCAACGGTTTCCAGACCGCCGTGCCGCCGATCAACCCGGAAAAGTTCCCCGAATACGTGCCGGAAACGCTCCGCAAGAATGTCATGATCGGCAAGCCCGACGAACTGATCGAGCGCCTGAAGGGCTACGAGGCGCTGGGCGTCGACGAATACAGCATCTGGGTCGATAACAGCCTTTCGTTCGAGGAAAAGCGTGAATCCCTACGCCTCTTCATCGATGAAGTGCTTCCGGCTTTCGCCTGATCGACCATGGCCAAAGCCTACTGGATCGCCCGGGTCAACGTGACCGACCCGGAAGCCTATACCGGCTACATGGCGCTTGGACCCGCCGCCCTGATCGCGGGCGGCGGGACTTTGCTGTCGCGCGGTGGCCGGTCGGTCGCGCTTGAAGGGCCGCAGCCGTTCGAGCGCACCGTCGTGATCGAGTTTCCGAGCATGGAAGCCGCCCTCGCCTGCCATGCCTCGCCCGCATACAGTGCCGCCCGCGCGAAGCGGGAAGGCGCGGCCGAGGTGGAAATCCTGATCGTGGAAGGACTGGAACAAGATGACCGATAAGCCGCAGGACGAAAAGTTCGAGCGCGGCCTCGCCACCCGCCGCGCGGTGTTGGGCAATGCCTATGTCGACAAGGCGCTGGACGGCGCGGACGATTTCAACTGGCCGATGCAGGAACTGACGACGAAGTACTGCTGGGACGAGATCTGGAACCGCCCGGGCCTCGACCGCCGCAGCCGTTCGATCCTCAACCTGGGCATGATCGCCGCGCTCAATCGCGGGCACGAGTTCAAGGCGCACATCCGCGGTGCGTTGAACAACGGCCTGACGCGTGAGGAAATCCGCGAAGTTCTGCTGCAGATCGCTGTCTATGTGGGCATCCCGGCAGGCGTGGACAGCTTCCGCCTGGCGCGCGAGGTCATTGCGGAAATCGACGCGCAGACCTGACATTCTCCCTTCCCTGTAAACGGAATAAGCCCCGGCATCCGTGGATGCCGGGGCTTATTCTTGTGCGACCCAAGGGTCCGTAACGTGGGGGTTAAAGCCCGCCCATCATCACGTATTTCAGTTCGAGATAGTCGGTAATGCCGTGCCGCGATCCTTCGCGCCCCATGCCGGAGGCCTTGATGCCGCCGAACGGTGCGACTTCGGTAGAGATCGCCGCCTCGTTCAGCCCGACCATGCCGTACTCCAGCGCGCCAGCGACGCGCATGGCGCGGCCGATGTCGCGGGTATAGGCATAGGCGGCCAGGCCGAACTCGGTGTCGTTGGCCATACGGATCGCCTCTTCCTCGGTCTCGAAACGGATCACGGCGGCCAGCGGCCCGAAGGTTTCCTCCGAAGCCACCAGCGCATCGCGCGGAACGTCCGCAATCAGCGTCGGCGGGAAGAACAGCCCGTCCTGTCGCTGGCCGCCGGCCAGCAGGCGACCGCCGCGTGCCAGCGCATCGGCGACGTGCTGCTCGACCTTCTCGACTGCCCGGTCGTTGATGAGAGGACCGATCGTCACGCCCGCTTCCGTGCCCCGGCCGACGACAAGGCCTTCGACCCGCTGCCGCAATCGCTCGACGAAAGCATCGTGAATGCCGTCCTGTACCAGAAAGCGGTTCACGCAGACGCAGGTCTGCCCGGCATTGCGGTATTTGCCGAGGAGCGCGCCCTCGACCGCCGCGTCGATATCGGCATCGTCGAAGACGAGGAACGGTGCGTTTCCACCCAGTTCCAACGAGAGCCGTTTCAAGGTCGGTGCCGACTGCTCATAGAGTTTGCGTCCCACGCCGGTCGAGCCGGTGAAGGAGAGCTTGCGTACGACATCGCTGCTCATGAAAGCCTCGCCAATGGCGGCAGCCTCTCCGGTGATGACGCTGAGCAGCCCTTCGGGAAGGCCCGCCTCTTCGGCCAGAGCCGCCAGGGCAAGCGCGGTGAGCGGCGTTTCCGGCGCGGGCTTGACGATGATCGCGCAGCCCGCCGCCAGCGCGGGCGCCACCTTGCGCGTCACCATGGCTGCGGGGAAATTCCACGGTGTGATCGCCGCGACGACGCCGACCGGCTCGCTCCAGACGAGGATGCGCTGGTTGGAGCGGGGCGCAGGAATGACCTCGCCCTCGACCCGGCGCGCCTCTTCCGCGAACCAGCGCACGAAGCTGGCGGCATAGAGCACTTCGCCGCGCGCTTCGGCCAGCGGCTTGCCCTGTTCCGCCGTCAGGATCGCGGCGAGCGCGTCCTGATGTTCCAGCATGAGAGCGTGCCAGCGTAGCAGCAGGTCCGCGCGGTCGCCCGCGGGGCGGGTACGCCATTCGGCCTGGGCCTTCTGGGCAGCCGCAATGGCGGTGCGGGTCTCAGCGGCGCCGAGGTATGGTACCTCAGCGATGACCTCGCCGGTGGCCGGGTCGATCACCGGCACGGTGTCTGCAGACGAAGTCCAGATACCGCCTACAAAGGCCTGGTCGCGGAAGGGATGGAGATTGCGGACGGTCATGCCAATGCAACCTCCGCGTCCGGGAGAGCATGGTTGCTCATGCGCCCCCGATGATAGAGCAGCACGCCGCTCTCGCAGCGATCGATACGCAGGACTTCGCCCACGAGAATAGCGTGGTCGCCCCCTTCGTATTCGCGCCAGAGGCTGCATTCCAGTACGCAGCTCGCGCCTTCCAGCAGCGGATTGCCAAGATCGCTGAGCGCCCATTCCAGCGCCGCCACTTTATCCGCGCCCTTCGAGGCGAAAGCCATGGCGATATCCTGCTGGTCGGCAGCGAGGATATGGATCCCGAAACGGCCGCCGCGCACGAGGTGCGGGTAAGTGGCAGACGTCAGCGCCGGGCATACCAGCACCAGCGGTGGGTCCAGCGACAGCGAGGAGAAGGCACTGGCGGTAAAGCCCACCAGTCCACCCTGCTCGTCGAGAGCGGTCACCACCGTGACGCCCGAGGGGAATTCGGCCATGGCCTTCCGGAACTCGGCCGGATCGATCACGCTTTTCGTCATCTTGCTATATCCTCTCACCGCATCACGAAGGGATCGCCCATCGGTTGTTCCGACAGGTTGACCCAGACGGTCTTCAGTTCGGTGTAATCGAGCACGGCATGGATGCCGCCCTCACGTCCGTAGCCGCTCGCGCCGAAGCCGCCGATCGGCGCCATCGCCGAGACCGCGCGGTAGGTGTTCACCCAGACGATCCCGGCATGGACATCACGCGCGAAACGGTGGGCGCGGCCGATGTCGCGGGTCCAGATACCCGCCGCGAGCGCGTATTCGGTGCCGTTCGCCAGCGCGAGCGCCTCGGCATCGTCGGAAAAGCGCATGATCGCGGCGACGGGGCCGAACACTTCGTTCTGCACCACGTCGAGCTGATCGGAGCTGCAGGCGAGCAGGGTCGGCTCGTAATACCAGCCTTCGCCGGCGGCATGACGCTTGCCGCCTGCCAGCACTTCGGCGCCTTCGTCACGGGCGCGGGAGACCATGCTTTCGACGACCCCCAGTTGTTGCTCGGTCGCCATCGGGCCCATGTCCGAATTCGGATCGAGCGGGTCGCCGATGCGGATGCGGGCCATGCGTTCGGTCAGGGCCGCCACGAAGCGGTCGTAGATGCCGTCCTGCACCAGCAGGCGCGAACCGGCGACGCAGCTCTGGCCAGAGGCGGCATAGATCCCCGCAACGGCGCCGTTCACCGCGCTCTCCAGATCGGCGTCGTCGAAAACGATGTTCGCCGACTTGCCGCCCAGTTCCAGAGAGAGCTTGGCGAAGTTCTCGGCACTGGCCTTGATGACGTGACGGGCAGTGGAAGGGCCACCGGTGAAGGCGATGCGGCGCACCAGCGGGTGCCTGGTCAGCGCCGCGCCCGCGCTGGGGCCTAGGCCGGTGACGACGTTGACCACACCCGCCGGGAAGCCGGCTTCCTCTACAAGCGCCGCAAAGCGCAGGATGCTGGCCGAGGCATGTTCGGACGGCTTGATGACCAGCGTGTTCCCCGCCGCCAGTGCGGGCGCGAGCTTGATGGCGGTCAGGTAGAGCGGGCTGTTCCAGGGAATGATCGCGGCCACCACGCCCAGCGGCTCGGGCACGGTGAAGGCGAACATGTCCGCCTTGTCGATCGGCAGCGTGCTGCCCTCCAGCTTGTCGGCAAGGCCCGCGCTGTAGTGGAAGAATTCGGGCAGGTAGGCCAGCTGGCCGCGCGTCTCGCGGATCAGCTTGCCGTTGTCCTGCGTTTCCAGCTCGGCGAGTTCGCCGGCGTGTTCGGCGATCAGGTCGCCCAGGCGGCGAAGCAACTTGCCGCGCGCGGTGGCGGTAAGCCCACGCCACGCCGGGCTGCGGAAGGCGGCGTCGGCAGCGCGCACGGCGCGGTCGGCATCCGCCTCGTCGGCGTCGGGCAGGACCGACCAGACCTGGCCGGTGGCGGGATAGCGTGATTCATACGTCTGCCCGGAAGCCGCGTCGATCCACGCGCCGTCCACCAGCATCTGGAATTTCCGTGTCGTCATGAAGCCTCTCCGGCAGTTATGGGCGACTGGGTTATCGCATCGAGGTAGCCCAGCAGCAGGGCATTGGTTTCTTCCGGCATTTCCACCGGCATCATGTGGCGCGCATCAGCAACGACGTGCGCCTTGGCGCCGGGGATGCGGGCGGCCAGTTCACGGGTCATCTCCGGCGTGGAGCCGATGTCGAACTCTCCGGTGGCCACCAGGGTAGGCACGGCGATCTCCCCCAGTCGATCGGCACCGAAGTTGTCCTGGCTGGCGAATAGGCCATAGGACGTCAGATAACCGTGATAGTCGTTGGCCGCCATATGGGCGCGCAGATCGGCAATGTAGCCCGGCTCGGCCGCGCGAAACTCTGGAGTGAACCAGCGTTCGATCGCCGCGTCGGAATTGGCGGCCGGGCCGGCCTGCCGCACTTCGTCCACGCGGCCCAAAATCGTGGCGCGCACTTCCTCGGAGCGGTTGAACACGCCGTTGAGCAGGACCAGTCCCGACAGACGGCCGGGAAAACGCAGGGCAAACGCTCGCGCGACCAGGGCGCCCATCGAGAAACCGATGAGGATAGCCTTGTCGATGCCCAGACGGTCCATCAGCCCGGCAACCTGATCGGCATAATCGTCCAGCCCGGCATCATCGGCCGGAGCCGCACTACCGCCGTGGCCGAGCATGTCCAGTGTGATGACCCGGTAGGCGTGCTGCAGCGCCGCTTTCTGCGCGCTCCACATCGCCTGCGACAGGCCGACGCCGTGGATCAGGATCACGGGCGGATTGTTTCCGCCCCTGTCCTCGCCCACATCCTCGTATGCGGTGGGGAAAATGTCCGCGACCACGGTCAGCCCTGCTGCGCGGCCTTCTCCGCGGCAATGGCTTCCAGGTCGAGGTAGCGATTGCCGATACGCGGATGCACGCGGCCACCATCGGCAGCGCCGAGCACGATGACGATCTCATCGTCGAGCGGCACGTCGGAAATGGCGAACTCGGCGGTGATGTAGTGCGAGCGCTGACCTTCGTCGTCCTTGTGCATCATCGGCACCTGGATCGAGGTATTCTGGCCGCCGCGCTTGTTGGTGAAGCTGAGGTAGGACTTGGCGTTCACCGCCTCGCGGAAATGGTTGCCGAAGCGCAGCGTGTGAATCAGCGCCGAGGCATGCTCGATTTCGCCCGCGCCGCCGACGACGGCCGCCTTGCCATAGGCCTCGATCCTGTCCGCCCCGCCGATCGTGGCGGTCAGCTTCTCGACGATCAGCGCGCCGAGGTCGGAGGCATAGGCGCGGATCTCGGGCTGGAGGTCTTCCACGAAGCCGCGACCGGCCCAGGGATTCTTCACGACGGCAGCCACAAGAACGGTCGTCACCGGGCGTTCGGCATCCTTGCCGCCTTCGATCCGGACTTCCTCGACATAGGACACAAGCTTGCGAATCTTCAGGGCCATCGCGGCAACCTCCTCTGGAATGTTGTATGGTGGTATACCAGAAGACTGGACACATGCAACGGTTCTTGTCATGAGGGCTTCAAGAGTAGCGAAACCCTTGTGGAGGATGAGTTTGGAACGGATCGAAGCGCGGCCACAGACCTTGAGGCTTATCGCGCTGGATCGTGTGCGCGACGCGATCATGCAGGGGCAGATCGCACCCGGCGAACGGCTCGTGGAGCGTACCCTCGGCGAACGACTTGGTGTGAGCCGCTCGGTCATCCGCGAAGTCATCCGCAATCTCGAATCAGAAGGGCTGGTGGAGAGCACACCCTCGGGCCCCCGCCTCTCGACGATCTCTCCCGAACAGGCGCAACAGATCTACGATATCCGCATGCAGCTTGAATCCGCTGCGGCGGCGGCCTGCGCGGAACGCTCATCGACGGAAACCGTCGCCAGCCTGCGTGAAGCGCTGGACGCGATCAAAGCTGCGCATAGCGAGAAGAACCCCATCGCCGCCCTGGAGGCCTCCACCCATTTCTACGAGGTCATCTTCACCACCGGGGGGCACGAGATCGCCTGGGAAATCGTGCAGCGCCTCAACAGCCGCATTAGTCAGATGCGCGCCATGACCCTGTCCGTTGTCGGCCGTCAGGCGGCCGGTCTCAAGCGCCTTTCCAAGATCGTAGACGCCATCGCCAGCCGCAATGCCGAAGCTGCGGCGAAGGCCTGCCGTGAGCATGTGCACGAGGCGTCGCTCATCGCCATCGAGATGTTGAAGGGCAAATAAGCCCGTAACCTGTGACCGGAACGCGCGGGAACGATAGGCTTTTCCCGCGCCACTCCTCCAAAAAAAAGCCCGTCACAAGGACGGGCTGGAATAGGTTTTGGGAGAGGATGCCTGAAAGGCAGGCGCCCTATCGCCTGTTCATCGCGACCTCGCAATTGCAGCGTTTGCAACCCAAGTTGCCTTTTTGCGGCATCGCAGAATGCATCCGCCACAACTGAACGCCGGACGATCAATGCCCCCCGTCCGCCGACGAAAGCCGGGATCGACAGTTTTCAGGCCGGATCAAGACGCACTTGATCCGATCAATGGCATACCATCCTATGATAAGACTGCACACTGTCCAAAGCGGGACTGCTATGCAGTTTCTTCCTTCTACCGAGCATCCCTCGGTGCAGACCTATGCGCCCTTTTCAGGGTCCGGCGTCGCCCGCTCTGCGGCTTTCCATGACATTCCAGGAGCTGGAAAATGAAAGACGTGTTCAACCGCATGCACATTGCGGGCAAGCTGATGACGGTCGCCGGCCTGGCGATCGCCGTCCTCCTGCTCCTCGGCTTCACCGCCGTCGTCTTCGAGACTGGCTCGCAGGTGGGCAAGTTGTCCGATCAATCGGCGATCGCCCAGGCTGATGCCGAAGGTAATCAGGTCAAAATGGATATCGCCACGTTCGAAGCGACCGCGCGCACTCTGGGCTCCACCATGAGCAACCTGCATGGAAGCGGCGCCCGGGATCGCGGCGTCGCGACGAACGTGCTCAAGACCGACCTGCTCACGTCCAAGGTTGCCCTCGGCGCCTGGACCATGATCGCCCCGAACCAGTGGGACGGGCCGGACGCCGGCAAGGGCGGACAGCCAGGTACCAGCAAAGACGGCAACTTCCGTCCCTACTGGGTGAAGAACAACGGCACGGTGGCGCAGATCCCGAACAACGAGGCCGAAGGTTACGACAAGCCCTTTTTCCGCAAGTCGTTCGAGAGCGGCGATGGCGCGATCATGGACCCCTACCAGTTCGATGCGGGTGGCAGAACGGTGCTGATGACTTCGATCACCCAGCCGGTTCGCGCCGGAGACCGCGTGATCGGTGTGTCAGGTCTCGACATGGAACTGAGCAGCATTTCCGAGCGTCTGTCGAACCTGAAGCCGTTTGACACCGGCCGCGTCATGCTGCTGTCCGAAGGCGCGATCTGGGTCGCCAATCCAGATGCCGGAAGCCTCGGCAAACTCTATGCCGATCCGGGCCTCGACGTGGTGAAGGCGGCGATCGCCAGTGGCGAAACGCGCGTACTGACCGATATCGATGTCGATGGCGTAGCGACGCGCCGGGTGATCCGCCCGATCCCATTTCAGGGCTTGAACGCCACCTGGGCGCTTGTCCTTGATGTTCCGGAGGCGACGATCGCGGCACCGGCCCGTAGCATGGCGTGGCAGCTGGTGATCGGCGGCCTGGTCATTGTGGCAGCCGTCCTTGCCAGCCTGTTCTACGCCGCCGGCGGCATCATCGGCCGTCCGATGGCAAAGCTGAGCGAAGCCGTCGACCGGCTCGCCCAGGGGGAAAACTCCACGATCCCCGCGCTCGACCGCCAGGACGAAATCGGCACCATGGCCCGCGCTGCCGAAGTGTTCCGCCAGGCTGCTGCCGACCGCGCCGAGGCTGATCATCGCGCGGCGGAAGAGCAGAAGATCGTCACCGGCGCCGTGGGTCAGGGCCTCGACGCCCTGCGCCAAGGCGACCTTACGCGCGAGATTACCGCACCCTTCCCCACCGGCTATGCCGCGCTGAAGGACAACTTCAACGCCGCGCTTGCCGAGCTTCGCCGCATGATCGGCGCCGTCGCCAACAGCGCCGGCGGCATCCAGACCGGCTCCGCAGAAATCGCGCAGGCATCGGAGGATCTTGCCCGCCGCACCGAGGCGAATGCGGCAAGCCTGGAGGAAACCTCCGCCGCGCTCGTCCAGATCGACCAACGTCTCAAGGCATCGGCGGTGGCTTCCTCGCAGACGGTGCTCCGGGCCGACGAGGCCCTGTCCACCGTTGCAGGCGGCCGCGAGATCGCGGACGAAGCCGTGCAGGCGATGGGCCGCGTAAGCGAGAGTGCCAAGGGCATCGACTCGGTCATCGAAGGGCTCGACAAGATCGCCTTCCAGACGCGCGTTCTGGCGATGAACGCCGCCGTCGAAGCCGGCCGTGCGGGCGATGCCGGTCGCGGTTTCGCGGTCGTGGCAGACCTTGTCTCGGCGCTCGCCATGCGCTCCGAAGAGGAAGCCAAGCGGGCTCGCGAGCAGTTGACCGCCACGCAGACCGACATCGGCACCGCGGTCCAGGCCGTCCAGCGTGTCGACGGCGCCTTCGAGAACATCTCGGGCGATGTCACCGAAGTGCACATGCTGCTGGGCCAGATGGCACAGGACAACCAGGCGCAGTCCACCGCGATCACGCAGATCAGCGTGGCGGTCTCGACGATGGACCATTCAACCCAGCAAAACGCCGCAATGGTCGAGGAAACCTCAGCTGCGGCGCGAAATCTCACAAGCGAAGCCGCATCGCTTAACGATCAAGCCGCTCGCTTCGACACCGGCGAACAGCGCAAAGCCGCCCGTCTGACCCTGGTCGGTTGACGAAGCAGGCCCACCTTGACCTCTGCCGATGCGGCGGAGAACACCCCCGTGTTCTCCGCCGCATCGATCATCGGAAACGATCAGCAAGAGCAACCGCCACTACCCCGCACCTGTGCCGAACAGGCCGTTCGGCGCATTCTCCAGTTGGCAATATGGGCACCGGCGAGCAGAAGACTGCCGGCCACCGTCACAACACGCTCCAGGATCGGGCCGCCGGAAACGACAACGCCCGCCGAAAGCAGGAACAGCCCGACCACGCCGGCCGCCAACGGTCCGATCGCGCCACCTCTGCGCCACCCCGGCACCAGGGCCAAGGCACTTGTCGGCACTGCGAAAAGCAGGATCAGGGTATGGAAGCCTTCACCGGGATCCAGGCTACCCGCCAGCGTCGGCAAGAGCGCAATGACCAGCGGCAACACCAGACAATGCACCAGGCACGCCGCTGAAGCGCAAGTTGCCGCGCCATCGAGCCAATTGTCCGCAACGTTCCTCAAATCGATTTTCAACATGGGACCTTCCATCTGATCAGCCTCAATGCTACGTTATGTTATGATATCTCATATCATTGATTGCAAGGATCCCCATGACACTCTCTCGCCCCGATCCGAACAGCCCGGCGGCAAAACTCCCGGTCACCGTCCTTTCCGGCTTCCTCGGTGCCGGAAAGACCACCCTGCTCAATCACATCCTTGCCAATCGGGAAGGGCGCCGGGTCGCGGTGATCGTCAACGACATGTCGGAAGTGAACATCGATGCCGACCTCGTGCGCGGCGGCGATGCCGCGTTGGCACGCGCGCAGGAATCGCTGGTCGAAATGACCAACGGCTGCATCTGCTGCACCCTGCGCGACGATCTGCTGAAGGAAGTGCGCACGCTCGCCAAGGCTGGCCGTTTCGACTATCTCGTCATCGAGAGCACCGGCATTTCGGAGCCGCTGCCGGTGGCCAGCACATTCTCGTTTCGCGACGAGGACGGACAGAGCCTCGGCGATGTCGCCCGGCTCGACACGATGGTCACCGTCGTCGATGCGATCAACCTGTTGAAGGACTATTCCAGTCGGGACTTCCTTGCCGATCGCGGCGAGGCACTGGGTGAGGAGGATACCCGCAGCCTTGTGGGCCTGCTGGTGGAGCAGATCGAATTTGCCGATGTGGTCGTGATCAACAAGGCCTCGTCCGTCTCTGCCGACCAGCTTGCGGTGGTGAAGAAACTCGTCGCCAGCCTCAATGCCGATGCCCGCATCCTGACCTGCGATCACAGTCAGCTGCCGCTCGGCGCGATCCTCGATACCGGTCTGTTCGACGAGGAGAAGGCCGCGCAGAATCCGCTCTGGGCCAAGGAACTCTACGGCTATGCCGAGCACAGGCCCGAAACCGAAGAGTATGGGATCGAGAGCTTCGTCTACCGCGCCCGCCGCCCGTTCGATCCGCTGCGCTTCCATGCCTTCCTGACCGGCGACGGCCTGGACGCCGTGGTCCGCGCCAAGGGTCATTTCTGGCTTGCCACCCGGCCCGACTGGGTCGGTGAACTCGCCGTTGCCGGCGCGCAGACCGAGACGGCGCGGATGGGCCGCTGGTGGGCCGGCATTCCCAAGCATCAATGGCCCGAGGACGATCGCTTCGAGCGCTTCGTCGCGCAGCACTGGCACCCGGACTGGGGCGACCGGCGGCAGGAACTGGTCTTCATCGGCATCGGCATGGACGAGGCCCGCATCCGCGCCGGTCTGGACGCGTGCCTGTTGCCTGCCGAGACGTTCACGCCCGCGCTATGGCGGGATCTGGTCGATCCCTTCCCTCTCTGGGGCTCCCCCGCACTGGAGGCTACACGGTGAGTCTCTCCACGCTGCAGTCCGTTCGCACGGCATGGATCGCGTCCGACGATCCCGCCGTTCTTGAGCGTATCAGTGAACAGTCGGTCCATCTGGCTTTGTGGACGCGGCCTCGCCCGAAAGGGCTAGACTGGCTGGACACGCTTGATTTCGATGAGATCGACGATGTGCAGGAAACGCTCGCAGCAAGCGACTTGGGCAGCGCGCTTCCCGCCGCGCTCGAAGCCGCAGGCTATCCCGCGGGCGTGCGCGCGGCCGTGCTCGCTACCGAGATCGCGGCGTTGACGGGCCGGTTCGCGCATATCATGCAAAGCGATAGCGTCCGCCTGCGTCTCGAAGTGGTCGAGACCGATGCCTGCCGCAAATTCCACATGGACAATGTCACCGCGCGCCTCCTCATGCCGCTGACGGAACCCGGCACCCAGTGGATCGAGGCGGACGGCGGACCGGACACACCAGTCAACCATCTCCATGCCGGCGAAGTCGGCTTGTTCAAAGGGCGCATCTGGGCAGAGGCCCCAGCCATTTTGCATCGCTCGCCGCCGATTGCCGGAACGGGCCTGTCCCGGCTGTTGCTGGTGCTGGACGGGCCGTTGCAGGTTCCCGAAGGCGAAGCATCATGAGCGTCCTCCTCACCGGTCCGCAATCGCTGATCCCGGTGTCGGTGCTCACCGGCTTTCTCGGTAGCGGCAAGACCACCGTGCTCAACCACCTCGTCCAATCGGAGCGGATGAGCCGTGCCCTGATCATCATCAACGAGTTCGGCGCGATCGGGCTCGACCACGATCTCGTCGCGCGTTCGACCGAGGATCTGGTCGTTGAGATGATGGGCGGCTGCCTGTGCTGCACGATCCGGGGCGACCTTGTGGCCGCATTGCGCGACGCACCCTGGCGGTTCAGCCGCGGCGGCACATGCTGGTTCGACCGTGTCGTCATCGAGACGACCGGCCTTGCCGATCCTGCACCGATCCTGCACACGCTGATGACCGACGAACGGCTGTTGACGCTCTACCGGCTCGACGGGGTAATCGCCACCGTCGATGCGGCGGCGGGCGAGGCCACGCTTGATACGCAAAAGGAAGCGGTCAAGCAGGCCGCCGTTGCCGATCGCATCCTGCTGACCAAGAGCGATCTGGTTTCCCCCGAACAGCGCAGCCGCCTTGCCGCGCGTCTTGCGGATCTCAATCCGGCCGCACCCATCGTCATCGCTACCAACGGCAAGGTCGAACCCGATTTGCTGTTCGATGCCGGGCTCTACGATCCCGCCTCCCAGAGCGACGATGTGCGGCGCTGGCTCAGGGCCGAAGCTTACGAAGACCACGTCGATGGACATCGGGAGCACGGACATGTCCACCACGATCACGACGTCAACCGCCACGATGGGTCGATCCAGGCCACCTGCCTGACGTTCGACGAACCTCTGAGGGCCCACGCCTTCGAACGCTGGCTGGATATTCTCACCGCGCTGAAGGGTGCGGACATCCTTCGTGTAAAAGGCATCGTCCATCTTGCCGAGGAGAACCGCCCGATCGTGATCCACGGCGTGCAACACGTGTTCCACCCACCGATATTGCTGAACGCGTGGCCTTCGGATGACCGGCGCACCCGGCTTGTCTTCATCACCCGCAATATCAGCGCCGACGAGCTTCGGGGAACGCTGGCGCTCATGACCATCGGCCTGGGCCAGTACGGGTTACAGGGCCTCGTTCAGGATATCCCGCCTTCCGGCCTGCTGACGCAATTGCAGAGATGACGGCGCCTTGGGGCGAGCATAGCCCTCGCGCCCGTCAGCACCGGCCGGGTCAGTTCCCGGCCGGTGCTGCAGCTTTCTGTCCGTCCTCTGCCAGGCGCCGCACGATCGCCGCATCAAGCGGCTCGGCGTAAGTCGATGCCCAAAGCCTCTCGTGCATCCCGGCAATCCGCTCGGCCATCCCGGCATCGCGGAACACCAGTTCGACATTGCGCGAATTGTCGAGATAGCCCCCTTCCCAGTTGCTTGTCCCCACCCACGCGATCTGCCCGTCGATTTCCATCGTCTTGGTATGAATGACACGGGCAAACGGGATGGGGCCTTCGGCGGCCTCCGGAATAGTCGCCACGCGGATCTCGACATGGGGCACTGCGGCAAGGCTCACCAGCCATGGCGTCTTCGTGCGCGACAAATTCCAGTCTGCAACGATCAGCTTGATCGACACGCCCCGCGCGGCGGCGGCACGCAGCGCGTTGTCGATCACGCCGTAATACCCACCGCCATAACTCAGCGGAGCATAGGTCATGACCGTGATGCGGATCTCGTGCTGGCTCTGGCCCAGCAGACGCACCAGCTCGGCCTGGGAATCGCCCACGCCCGCCGGGTTGAAGGCATTGGGGCTGGCCACCAGCGTGGCAGGGCCCGTGTCATCCGCCACGGCCTCTCCACTGTTGGTCGGCGCCACCTTGCCGCCCGCCGCCAGCGTCGCCTGCGCCGCCCAGTCATGCGCGAAGATCGCGCCTAGCTGATCAACGGCGTGGCGATCGTCGATCTTCACGCCCGTCTCGTCGATGTGCCTCAAAGAGCGCCAGTCGAAGTTCTGGCTGCCGACATAGGCACTCTTGCCGTCGACCACGAAGAACTTGGCATGGATGATGCCGCTGCCGCTCACTTTGGCAAAATCGAGGATGCGCAAATCCAGATTGCGGATCGCACGCAGCCGCGCGAGTGTCGGCGCGTCCGACATCTTCACGCCCTGCCCTTCCATCAGAAAGCGGATTTTCACGCCGCGCCTGGCCGCCTGCTCCATGCAGCCGATCACCCGGTCGAGCGCTTCACCCGGTTTGCCGGCAACATAGAACTGCTCGAAATCCGCCTCATGCCTCGCGTCCTTGAGCATGGCACACCAGACCGTGGCCGGCTCGCGCAAGTCGGGGGTGGCCAGCGTCGTCCCCTCTGGCGCGTTGTGGATCAACTCGTAACCGGCAAGCGGCGCCGTCACCTGAGCGGCGAGAAGGGCAAGGGCTCCAATCATTTTTGGCTGTGTTTTCCAGGCATGGTCATGGACTTCCTAAGGAAGATGAAGGGTTCTGGGAAGGCGTCTTCAACGATACCGCCAAGGACCTTTACAAGGATTCGGGCCGCCTCGATCGGTAAAGCCGCGACGGCCCGTTACCCTTGTCAGAAAGTCGCGATTTTTACGACGAAGCGGATGTTGCGTCCCGGCATGACCACGTCCTCCTTGTTCAAGGCGGCCGCATCGCGCTGCACGTCGTTGGTCAGATTTTGCCCGACGATGGCGAATTCGATGCCCTGATGATCGGTGAACGGTCGCCAGGCGATCTGCGCGCCGAGGTCGTAGTAGCTGGGGGTCGCCGTATCGAATGCGCCGAACCTGTCCTGCTGGCCCACGTACTTGAGCATCATCCCGGCATCGAGACGCTTGCTCGTCCAGTCGAACCCTGCGCCGATCCGGTACGGCGGAATGCGCGGTACATTGCCGCCATCATCCAGCGTCGCGCGAACATAGTCGGCCATGGTCTTGAACGTGAAGGTTCCCGAGGCGTCATCCACGATGTCATAGCTGGCCTGAGCCTCGGCACCACGGAAGTGGGCGCCTTGCTGGCGATAGAACAGCTCCTTCAACTCGCCGCCATCGCCATCCGCGCACAGGCCATCGTCATCGCAGGTTCGGCCGGTAAGGTCGCCGTAGATGAAGTTGTGGAACCAGGTACTGTAGACGCTGCCCTCGAACCGGAAACGCCCGCTGTGAACCCGCAGGCTTGCCTCCAGCGAATTGGCGCGTTCGATCTTCAGCGTCGGATCGCCGGTTTCATAAGTGTTCGGGCCATCGTGGCCGCCGCGCGCAAAGAGTTCCGTCTGTGCCGGGGCACGTCCGGTACTGGAGAACGTAAGTCCCAGCTTGATCGCGTCCGATGCCGTCCAGAGCGCCCCGATCGCGCCGCTGACGGGCGTGTAGGAGGTTTTGGTGCGGAGATCGTCGGCCGGCGTTCCGGCAACGCCGACATGTTCGACACGCCCACTGGCCTGAAGCTTGATGGCGCCGGTCACCGGCAATTCGGTGAACAGGTATCCGGCCTCGTTCTCGGTCGTCGTCGGGAAAAGGTAGGAGGAATCCGCGCCCACCGCCGAAAACTTGCGATGGCCGTATTCGAAGCCCACCGCCGTGTTCGACAGTGGCCCGATCGGCCCCAGCTTCAGTTCCGCGCGGCCATCGAACTCCTTGTTCCTGAATGTGGTATCGACCGTACCGTCTTCCTCCACCTCGCTGTGCTGGTAATCGACGTAGCCGGCATCGATGGAGATCGAGCGAAGCAGCCCGTCGCCCAGATCGAACACGTTGCGCGTCAGGTACTTGGTCTGCTTCATGACGATATGGGTGTCATCGCTGGGGATGCCGTAGCTGGCGTTGTACTGGTCGATTGCACCGCCGACATGGCTGTCCCCGAAGAAGTACGACAGTCCGCCGGATTCGCCGTGGCCATGGAACCACGAATTATCCTGCGTGCCGAGCGGCGTGTCGTAATCGTCGGCATGGCGGTAGAACGCGTCGGCATGGATGGCGAAATTGCCCACCCGTGCATCGACCAGACCCGATGTCTCGGCGGTATTGGCGGCGGTGCCGTACCCCCCCGTCAATTCGGCAGAGACCGGCGCGTCGGGCAATGTCATGGGCACGCGGTTGTTCAGGACGTTGACGACACCACCGATGGCCTGGCTGCCATACCGCAGCGTGCCGGCACCGCGCACCACCTCGATATCGCGGGCGGCGAGCGGATCGATCGGAACGCCGTGGTCCGGACCGATGTCGGACACGTCGGCGCTGCTGATGCCGTCTTCCAGGATACGCACGCGGGTTGCATCCATCCCGCGAATGATCGGGCGACTGGCACCGGCGGCAAAGCCGGTCGCGGAAATGCCCGGCACGTCTTTCAGCGCGTCCGCAATGCTGGCGCCGCCCGCCAGCAGAACCTGCTGGCGCCCGACTTTCGCGGCGATGGCGGGCGTATCATCGATGCGCGCATCGAAGGGCGACGCCGTCACGACGATCTGCGCGGGCGCCTTTGGGGATGCATTGCTCCTGGCTTTCGCCGGGGCGACATCCGCATCGGCAGCCTGCGCGAGGGCGAGCGAGGGTGCGCAGGCGGCAACGGCCGCCCCCGCAAGAAGAAGGGTACGCATGGGGAATGACTCCGTGAACCTTGCGCCGGCCGGACACGCCGCCGACGCCGGGAATTGTCTGTGGTTTGCTGGGTTCAGGCGGAGGGAAGCGGCGGTCCGCGAATTCTGAAGCGCGTGGTCGGCGCAGCCCGGAACGGCGCCATCGGCGGTGCCGGCGCGATGGCGATCCGGTGTTGCCAAACTGCAATCAGTTCCGGTGTGTGCGGGGTAATGTAGTGCCCGAAGGCCGTGTCTTCCTGACAGAACGGGCAAGCCGCCTCGTCCTGATTTCGATCGCGTTGGGAATGCGAAAGGTGGACTGCCGTATCCCGCGCCAGACGACGCGCCGTTTCCGCGTGCAAATGCCCTACCGCATGAACACGCACGGCTTCGCCCTGCCACAGCAGCAACGCCACGAGCAGCAGCATGGCGCGGGAGGCAAGACCACGCATCATCGGTTACTGGCTGGCCCACATTGCTGGCAGTGCCCCAGCGCCTCGATGACGAGACGCCCTGTCACGAAGTCCGAAGCGGCAAGGCGCGCGCTCAACGCTTCGTGCAGATCGCCCAGTTCGACAGGATCGACCCTGCCGCAATCGCGGCAGACCCTGAATGCACATGCCTCGCTGCCGGCTTTGCAATAGGCATTGAGCGCCTCTACGCGGTTGACCTTGCCCCTGGCCACAAGGTTCGCAAGCGCGCGATAAATTTGGGCCGGATAGAGCCTGATCCCGCATTCGGCCGCTCGCTTGAGCAGTTCATAGGCCGCGACAGGCCCAGCGCGCTCGGCAAGCATCTGTTCGATGATGCGTTCGATCTCGCCGGGACGCCTGTTCGACATTTCGTGATGATATCCGCCATTCGGGTTGGCTGCGGGTATACCCAGATAATGTAATGTTACAACATGTCATTTTAGTAATCTTGCCGCCGACCCTGCCGCGAAAGGTGGACCAGTGCAGACCGCTCGCGGATGATAATGTGATATTATTACATCACATTGGCAGCAATTTATGCGGATTTATCGCCGGATCGCGATGATATGTTGTACCATTACAAAACATCCCTAGACACCATCTGTGTCTCGCCCCTGGGCTGTGCATCGCACGACCAATTTATGAGATGTTACAACATTCAATGCAAGGTGTCGTACCCATGAAATTCCACCTTCTCTCGGGCTGTGCGCTTGCCGTTCTTGCGCATCCGATCGCCGCCAACGCGCAATCGACCACGGAAACGGCATCCGATACCTATCACCAGGCGCCAGGCTCGCAGATCGTAGTCTCCGGCGTGCTGCCGACCAGGCGGCAGGACATGCTGTCCAGCGTCGCGGTGGTAGAGGGCAAGGATCTGGCCCAGGCGGTTCGCCCCTCGATCGGCGAAACGCTGGCGCATGAACCCGGCGTCTCGGCCACCTCTTTCGGCCCCAGCGCCTCGCGCCCGGTGCTGCGCGGCCTTCAGGGCGAACGCGTGCGCATGTTGACCAACGGACTGGGCTCGATCGACGTGTCGAACACCTCGGTCGACCATGCGGCGGTGGTCAACCCGCTGCTGGCGGAACGCATCGAAGTCCTCCGTGGCCCCCAGTCGCTGCTTTACGGCTCCTCCGCGATCGGCGGCGTCGTCAACGTCATCGACAAGCGTATCCCCACGTCCGTGCCGGAGGAAGCCGTCCACATCGACGCCATGGGCACCTACGGTTCCGCGGCCAATGAACGCTCGGGCGCGGGATCGATCGACGTGCCTCTGTCCGGTGGCTGGGTCGCCCATGCCGACGGCAGCTACCTCAAGAGCGACAACATGCGGATCGGCGGCCACGCCCTCACCCCCGCGCTGCGCGACGAAGCGCTGGCCACCAGCCAGCTGCCCGCCGAACCGGCAGAGGACGGCGAAGAAGCGATCGACTATGCCGCGAATGCCGCCGTGAAGGGCAAACTGCCCAACTCGGCCGCCAGGACCTGGACCGCAGGCGCCGGCCTTGCCTACATCGGCAGCGGCGGGAACATCGGCGTTTCGTACAGCCATTACGACAGTCTCTACGGCGTGCCGATCCGCTTCGCGACCCTGCCGGGGCAGGAACAGGAAGCGCCGCGCCTCAGCCTCAAGCAGGATCGCATCGACATGCGCGCCGAACTGAACGGCGACGGCAACGTGCTGGACAAGGTTTCGCTGCGCCTCGGCTATGCCGACTATACGCACGCCGAGCTTGAGGAAGACGGCTCCGTCGGCACCGCGTTCTACAACAAGGGCATGGAAAGCCGACTGGAATTCACGCAGGCCAAACACGGCGCCTGGCGCGGCGTCACCGGCGTCCAGTTCTACAACCGCGACTTCAACGTGATCGGTGAGGAAGCGTTCCTGCCCAAGAACACCACCACCCAGGTCGGCCTGTTCACTCTTCAGCAGCTGGATTACGGCGCGCTGAAGTTCGAAGCCGGCGGCCGCTATGAGCACACCTACCTGTCGTCCCGTCCGCTGAGCGACCAGGATCAGTTCTTCGATGGCACACGCAACTTCAACGCCTTTTCGGGATCTCTCGGGGCCTCTTACGGTCTTGGCGAAAACTGGCGCGCAGGCCTGAACTTCTCGCACACCGAACGCGCCCCGGCGGCAGAGGAACTGTTCGCCAACGGCCCGCACGCGGGCACGCAGGCCTACGAAGTGGGTGATGCCGGCTTCAAGCTGGAGAAAGCCAACAGCATCGAGGCGATCCTGCGCGGCAGCGGCACAAACTATACGTTCGAAGCCTCGGCCTATCACACGTGGTTCTCGAACTTCATCTATGAGGACCTGACCGGAGACGAAGAGGACGGCCTGCCCGTCTATGCCTTCCGCCAGGCCGATGCCCGCTACTACGGCTTCGAAGTGCAGGGATCGCTGACTCTCGCCCGCATCGGTGACGGCAAGGTAGTGGCCGATGCGCTGGGCGACTATGTCCGCGCGCAGGTCAAGAGCGTGGGCCCTGCACCGCGGATTCCACCCCTGCGCCTGCTGGGCGGCCTCAGCTATCAGGCCACGAAGTTCGACATTCGCGGGGAAGTGGAGCGCGTTTCCCGGCAGGACCGCATCGCCGAATTCGAAACCGCGACGCCCGGCTACACGATGGTCAATGCCGAAGTGAACATCCGCCCCTGGGGCAAGGATCGTCCGCTCAGCTTCGCGCTGTCGGCGAACAACATCTTCGATGTCGTCGCCCGCCGCGCCTCGTCGTTCCTCAAGGACTACGCGCCCCTGTCTGGACGCGACATTCGCGTTACCGCGCGCGTAAGCTTCTGAAGCGCACGCACGGGCGTGATGGCAACAGCCGGGTTGGGGGGGCTCCCTCCCAGCCCGGTTTGCCGATTGTACCGCCTGCCACCTACCAAATGAGAGCGGTAGTGGTTGAAGCCGCTGGGGAGCCACTGGGCAGCCACTGGGGAGCGAGCGAAATTGCTCCAACGAGAATACACTGGATTTCCCGCAATTCCCGGCTTGTCAGGCGATAGGGTCTCTGTGCCATAAGCCCTGCGACGAAGCGCGTTGCGACAGGACATGGCATTTGATGAAAATCCTCTTCCTCGAGGATGACGAAGAACTGGGGCGGCATGTCGAAAGGGCGCTGGAAGCAGCCGGCCACGTGGTCGACAGCTGCTCCACCGGCGCCGACGCGCTGTTCCTGGCGATGAGCAATGCCTATGACGTGCTGGTGCTGGATCGCATGGTTCCCGGCGTCGACGGGTTGAGCGTAATGAAGGCCATGCGCGTGGCCGGCAACCGTACGCCGGTGCTGCTGCTGACGGCGATGGACGGGGTAGAAGACCGCGTAGAGGGGCTGGAAGCGGGCGCGGACGACTATCTGGTCAAGCCTTTCGCCGTTACCGAACTGCTCGCGCGCCTGAATGCCCTGATGCGTCGCCCGCCGATCCCCGATGCCGCGCCGGTGCTGAAGGTCGCCGATCTGGAGATCGACCTCATCCGCCGCACGGTCACCCGCGCGGGCCAGCGGATCGACTTGCAGGCGCAGGAATTCAAGCTGCTGGAATACCTGATGCGCCACGCAGGCGAACTGGTGACGCGCACGATGCTGCTGGAAAACGTCTGGTCCTTCCATTTCGACCCGCGCAGCAACATCATCGAAAGCCACATGAGCCGCCTGCGCACCAAGGTCGATCGCGGGTTCGATCGTGAACTGATCCAGACCGTCCGGGGATCGGGATATCGCATCGATGGCGGCTGAACCGCTGCGCCGCAGCGTCTTGAAAAGCGGCACGTTCCGCTTCGCCCTGTTGTTCGCCGCGATTTTCGCCGTCGGCTCCCTGCTGGTGCTGATCACGGTCCAGCAACAGATCGAAAACTATGCGACCGCCGCCACCGAGGGCAGCTTGCGCAACGAAGCGAGGATTCTCGCCGCCGAGTACGAGGCGCTTGGCATTTCCGGCCTGACTGACGCAATCGCGCGCCATTCCCATACCGGCAAGGATCCGCAATTCCGCTATCGACTGGTGGACGATGCCGGCCGACTGATAACCGGCGACCTTCCGGCCGCGGCCAGGCTGGACGGACCGGGCACGCTGGAAGTGCGCGAAGTGGATGTGGCGGTGCGCGGAGAGGCGCGCGAGACGTTCCGGACGCTGGGCACGCCGCTGCCGCACGGGCTGCGCCTGGTGGTGGGCACCGATACGTTCGACGTGCGCGCGCTGATGGAGCGGCTGCGCACCTTCACCCTCGCCTGCGGCCTTGGCATCACGCTGTTCGCGCTGATCGGCGGCTATTTCGTCGGCAGCCTGTTCGTGCGGCGGCTGCACGGCGTCAATACTTCGGTGAACCGCATCATGTCCGGCGCGCTGGACCAGCGGCTTCCGGCCATCGGCATGGGGCCCGAGTTTGACGAGTTGTCGCACAATCTCAACCACATGCTGGACCGGATGCAGAGCCTGATGGAAGGGCTGCGGCAGGTTTCCACCGACATTGCCCATGATCTTCGCACGCCCCTTACCCGCCTGCGCCAGCAGTTGGAGGCGCTGCGCGGCCAGAAGAGCGTGGACGCCTACGACGCCGGCATCGATGCCGCGCTGGAACAGACCGACGAGATTCTCGCGATCTTCCGCGCACTGCTGCGCATCGGATCGCTGGAAGGCGGCGCGGGACGAAGCCGCCTGACGACGGTCGACCTGAGCGAGATCGTCGAGCGCGTGGGGGCGGCTTACGAACCCGTTGTGGAGGATGCCGGCAAGCACTTACGCGTGACCATCGAACCCGGCCTGCATGTGCTGGGGGATGGTGAACTGCTGGCGCAGATGTTCACCAATCTCGTCGAAAATGCCCTTGTCCACACGCCGCCCGGCACGGCCCTGACGATGGCGGTGGCCCGATCTGCCGACGCGATCGTTGGCGAAGTGGCGGATGGCGGACCCGGCATTCCCGAGGACGAGCGCCAGAAAGTGCTGGTGCGTTTCTACCGACTGGACGCCAGTCGCAGCACGCCCGGCTCCGGCCTGGGCCTATCGCTGGTGCACGCCATCGCCACGCTGCACGGCGCCGATCTCACGCTGGCGGACAACGATCCCGGACTGCGCGTGCGCATCCGGTTCCCGGACGCCGCCCTGACGAAATAGCGCGCCGCAGCGGCCGCTGAATTGACGCGGGATTGTCTCCTCTACCGACGCTTCGGCTTCGGGCGCTTGAACCAGAAGGTCCAGACCGCGAAAGTGCCCAGCAGGGCCAGCGCCAGCCCGGAAATCGACATGACGAGACGGTAAGGCAGCCCGCCCACCTTGGCGGCGTGCAGCGGGAACAGCATACTGTACCCGCGCACTGCGCGCGGAAGATCGGCGGCATCGCGCGCGCCGATCATCTGCCCGGTGTCCGCCGCGAACCATACCGTGGTCCGCCCGTTCGGCAGCCACTCGCCGGGGTTACGCAGACGCAGGGTGATCACGCCGCTGTTCTTGCGCGGCAAGGACAGCGTGCGCAGTTCGGCATCCGGAAACCGCGTCCGCGCCTGTCGCACCATGCCTGCCCAATCGAGGTTCCGGCCCACCGGCGCTTGTGCCGCTTCGGGCGCCGCCAGCGACTGGGTGATCTCTTTTGGCGCTCCGGGCCCGAACAGCACCACCGAAAGCGGCCGGAACACCAGCACCGAACCCGTCACGAACGACAGCAGCAGCAGCGGCGCGACGACGATGCCCAGATCACGGTGATGGCGGACGATGGCGGGCCGGCTCATGCGCGCGGGCCAGAGGCGGAATTCGTAAGTCTTGCGCGTGCGCCACCAGAGGAAAGCCCCGCTGACCACGAAGAACACGCCGCAAAGCCCGGCGATACCGATCACCGTTTCGCCCGCTTCATCGGCCAGCAGCCGCCGGTGGAGATTGACCATCCAGATTTCGGGGCGTTGCCACGCGCTGTTCCAGGTGACGACAGGCGCCCCGGATTGGGTGACGTAAGCGCCGCCCCCATTACTGCCGCCCCCATAGCTCAGCCGGTCGAGGCCGAAATCCGCACTGGCATAGAGGATCGACTGCGGGCGCCGCGTGGCATCGGCCATGATCCGCTGCGTCGCATCGGCCAATGCCCCGGTTTCCTGCACTTGCGCGTCCCCGGCATGGGGCAGGCGGATCCACAGGTCTTCGTGGATGAGCAGCAGCCCGGTGCAGCCCAGCATGGCCAGGACAAGGCCGATCAATCCTCCGGTCCATCGATGGAGGGTATCCAGAACTTTCATCACAGGCAGATTTCCAGGCTCGAAACGGTGCGACCGCCTCTCCCTAGCTTCTTACCCCGCTCTTGCAAGTCATTTGCAACTGCCGGCAGATAGGGGCGGCCCGAAGACCGCCCCGCTTGCTCACTTACCCGGCACCAGGCGCATCGCCGCGCCGCCGCCCGGCGCAAGCCAGAGGTTGTAGGTGTCGCCCTTCTTCACGGTGCGCGTTTCATAGGCGATCCTGTGGCGGGCGTCGGTCAGGTAGGTTGCGCCCTCCCCGTCCTTCCAGATCGTTGCCTTGTAGGTCTTGCCCGGTTCGAGGAAATCGAACGAGAGCGTGACGTTGCGCGCCGTCGCGTCATTCACGCCGCCCACGAACCATTCGGGGCTCTTGCGATCCTTGCGCGCGAACACCGCATAGTCGCCCACTTCGCCGGCGATCAGGTGGCTTTCGGACCAGTCGGTGGGGACGTGGCTGATGAAGTCCATCTCGCGCGGATACTTGTCGAGGTTCTCGACGAAGTCCGCCGCCATCTGGATCGGTGAATAGATCGCGAGGTAGAGGCCCAACTGCTTGGCCAGCGTGGAGGCCAGCGGATCGTGGTTCGCGCCTTCCAGGCTCAGCACGCCCGGCGTGAAGTCCATCGGGCCGGAGAGCATCCGGGTATAGACCAGCGTCGGCTCATGGTCCGGCCCGTTGGCGAAAGCACCCCAGGCGTTGTATTCCATGCCCCGCGCGCCTTCGCGGCTGACCCAGTTCGGATAGGTGCGGCGCAGGCCAGTGTCCTTCACCGGCTCATGCGCGTCGATGGAAATGTGGTGCTGCGCGGCCAGCTTCACCACGTCGAGGTGGTGGTTCACCTGCCGCTGGCCATCGTGCCATTCCATGTGTGTTTCGCCGGGTTTTTCGCCGTAATGCCAGGTATCGGCGATGATGCCGCCGCCGTCCGCGACATAGCCGGTCTTCACCGAAGTGACGCCCAGCTTCTCATAGAGCGCGAAGCCTGCATCCATCTGCTTTTCGTAAATGGCGATATTGCCGCCCGTCTCGTGGTGGCCGATCAGCACCACGCCCTTCTTCCGGGCATAGTCGGTCACGGCCTTGATATCGAAGTCCGGCGTCGCTTCGGTGAAGCTGAAGTCGCCGTGGCCGAACCAGTCGCTATCCCAGCCCTTGTTCCAGCCCTCGATCAGCACGCCGCCGAAATTGTGGCGGGCGGCATAGTCGATGTACTGCTTGGCCCGCGCGGTGGTGGCGCCGTGCTTGGGGCCGGTCGCCCAGGTCCAGTCGCCGCGGATCATGCCCCACCAGATGCCGATGTAGCGCATCGGTTTCACCCAGCTGACATCGCCCAGCTTGTTGGGTTCATTGAGGTTGAGTTCCAGATCGTTCTCGACCAGGCCCGCCGCATTGTCGGCAATGCGGATCGTGCGCCAGGGCGTGTTGAACGGCAGGTCGCGCTCCACCCGCGCCCCGCGTGAGGACGGCGAAAGCGTGGTGCGGAACTTCTGCCCATCCGCGCGCTTGAACCAGTAGCCCGCATAGTCGACCAGCGCCGCTTCGTGGAACGACAGGTGGGTGCCATCCTCCAGCTTCATGGTGATCGGCGTATGCGCGGTGGAGACGGCGTCGATGGCGGTCTTCTGGTAGACCTGCTCGTACCGGTTCCATTCGCCGCCCGGGATCCACCATGCCGTCCCCTTGGGCACGATGTCGAACTCGGTGGTCTCGTCGGCGATCTTCATCGTCTTCATCGCCGGCTGCTCGGGCAGTTCGTAGCGGAAGCCCACGCCGTTATCGAAAAGACGGAAATGCACGTCCATCAACCGGCTGCCCTGCGCGGCGGATTGGCGGAAGTGAACGGTCACCTCGTTATAGTGATCGCGCACATTGGTGCGTTCGCCCCAGGGCTGCTGCCAGGTATCGTCCTGCGTGCCGGTTTCGCTGCCGGAGATGGCAAAGCCGCGCACCATGTTGACGCCGTCGGTCAGCACGAAGCCCAGCTTGCTGGGTGCGATCAGCAGCTTGCCCTTGCGCGATAGCGACCAGGTGGGGCGGCTGTCGTTGTCCGTGCTGACGGTGAGCACGATCGAGCCATCGGGCGAGGATGCCGTGACGCTGGGGTGCGCGTCCTGCGCATGAGCGGAAAGCGGCGCGAGCGCGGCGGCGAGGATGCCGGCTTTTAGAAAGCTGGCGGGGGCCAGCAGGCGGAAAGGCTTCATGCCCGATCTCCTTTTGAAATTTGTACTGATGCGGCGGCGGCCGATGCGATGCGTCCAACCGCTTCCTCGCACCCAAAAGACCCCGTCATTCCCGCGAAGGCGGGGATTCCGCTGTTCTTGCGGCCAAACGAGAGGTCGCAGAAGGAAGCGGGGCCCCCGCCTGCGCGGGGGCGACGATGGTGGATGGTGATCGATCCCGATCACCTACCATTCCGGACGAGGTCATTCCTCGATCCAGATCGCGGCCCATGCGGGAAGCGTGCCCGGCGCAGTGTCGTTGACGGTGGCTAGGACTTTGCCCGTCCTCGGCACGCCATCCGGCCAAGCCGCGTCTCGCTCGCTCATGTTGAACACCGCCAGCACCGATCGCCCCTCCGCCGCACGCCGAAGGACAAGACGGGTCTCGTCGGCCAGCAGCACCTCGCAAGTGCCCCGGCGCAGCGCCGCATCTTCACGCCGCACGTGCACGAGGCGCCGCGTCAGATGCAGCAGCGAGCCGGGATCGGCCTCCTGCCGGTCGATGGCGCGGGCGAGGTTCGCTTCGGACAGCGGCAACCACGGGGTGCCGCCGGTGAAGCCGCCGTGCTCGTCCTGCGCCTTCCACGGCAGCGGCGTGCGTACGCCATCGCGCGAAAGGGTGAGCGGCCAGTTGGCGATCGCCTCTGGATCCTGAAGCAATTCGAACGGCACCTCGTCTTGTTCCAGACCGAGTTCCTCGCCTTGGAACAGGATCGGATTGCCGCGCAGCGAGAGCAGGAGCATCGTCTTCATGCGGGCGAAGGCATCGCGGTGCTCCGGCGCGCACCAGCGCGAGATCGCGCGAGGGGCGTCGTGGTTCTCGAAAGCCCAGCTCGGCCAACCGATACCGGGCTCTTCCGGCCAGAAGTCCTGCGCGGCAGCCACACGCGCGGGGGTCAGGTTCTCGGCATAGAGGAAGTCGAAGCCATAGGCGCTGTTCAGACGGGCGGGCCCCTGGGTGAAGGCCTTCATCTCCACCCCGGCATTGAGGCCGCCCACTTCGGCCAGCGAGTAAGTATCGGGATAGGACGCGATCAGCGCCTGCAACCGTTCGATGAAGGCCAGGATATCCGGGTGCGACTGGTTGTAGCGCTGGATCTGGAAATCGTAGGGCCGCGTGCGGACCTTGCCGTCATCTGGCAACGCCGGGTTGTCGCGCAGCAGCGGGTCGTGCATCGAATGGTTCAGCGCGTCGATGCGGAAGCCGGAGACGCCCCGGTCCAACCAGAACTTCGCTACGCCCAGCAGCGCGTCCTGCACTTCCGGATTGTGGCAGTTGAGCTGCGGCTGCTCGGCCAGGAAGTTGTGCATGTAATACTGCCCGCGCCGCGCGTCCCAGCGCCATGCGGGTCCGCCGAAGATCGACTGCCAGTTGTTGGGCGGGGTGCCGTCCTCCTTGGGATCGGCCCAGACGTACCAGTCCGCGCGGGGGTTATCGCGGCTGGCGCGGCTCTCCACGAACCACGCATGCTTGTCGGAGGTATGCGCATAGACCTGATCGACGATGATCTTCAGCTTGAGGTCGCGCGCGCGGGCGATCACCGCGTCGAAGTCTTCCAGCGTGCCGAAGATCGGGTCGACCGCGCAGTAATCCGCGATATCGTACCCAAAATCGGCCATGGGAGAGGCGTAGAAGGGCGAAATCCACACCGCCTCGACGCCAAGGCGGGCCACATGGTCCAGCCTTGCGGCGATGCCGGGCAAGTCGCCGATGCCATCGCCATTGGCATCGGCGAAGCTGCGGGGATATATCTGGTAGATGGCGGCACCGCGCCACCATTCGGCAGGTGTTGTCATGGTCTTTTCCGGGGGGAGTGGATCAGGGTTTCGCCGCGCAGACCGCAAAGCCCAGCGGCGGCAGTTCGACGCGGACAGAGCCGGGCGCGCCGGCCTTGGCGGCGCAGGCCGTACCCGCCAGCGTTTCGAAGGCAAGCGAGGCCGGATCGACGGCGACTTGTGCGGAAACCGGTGCGGTGGAGGTGTTGAAGGCCAGCAGCACCTCAGCCCCCGTCTTCGGATCGAAGCGCGATACGGCGATGAGGCCGGGCTTGTCCGAGGCCACACGGGTGACGGAGCGGCCTTCGCTCAATGCCGGAGTCTTCACGCGCAGCGCGGAAAGCTGCGCGATCAGGCGATAGAGCGGATGTGCGGTATCGAAGCTCTCTGTCGCGGTGGTCTTCGCGGCGCCCACCAGTGCCTCGCCATTGTAGATCGCCACCTTGCTGGCGAACATGTCCTGCCGCGAAAGCTGGTCTCCGCCGGTGCCGGCAAAGCCCTGTTCGTCGCCATAGTAGATCGTCGGCACGCCGCGCAGGGTGAGCAGCATGGCATGGGCCAGCTCGTCGCGCTTAAGCAGTTCGTCCGCGCTGATCGCCGGGTTCGCCGCCTTGAGGAACATCGCCGCGCGCCCGGCGTCGTGGTTGCCCAGGAAGGTCGGCAATTGCAGCGCGGCCTTGCTGCCGCCCGCGTAGAGCCCGTCATCATCGGGCAGGCGCGCCAGTTCCTCGCTGCTACCACCGCCCGCTGCTTTCAGAACCGCGTGCATGAAGGCGAAGTCCAGCACACCGGGAAGCCCGGCATTGCGCGTCCAGCTCGCAAGCAGCGCGGGGTCGTAATCCCCGGTCATCACTTCGCCGAAGATGTGGAAGTTCGGAATGCCCTTCGCCGCTGCGCGCGCCTTCATGGCGGGGACGAATTGGCGCCAGAATTCCGGGTTCACATGCTTGGCGGTGTCGATGCGAAAGCCGTCCACGCCGTACTTGTCGATCCAGTCGCCATAGATCGCGATCATGCCTTCCAGCACGCGGGGGTTCTCGGTCGCCAGGTCGTCCAGGCCCACGAAATCGCCGTATTGCGCGCTCTCGCCCTTCCAGTCGGTATTGCCGCGATTGTGGTAATAGATCGGATCGTTGAGCCAGGTGGGCACTTTCACCCGCTCCTCGCCCTTGGGCACGTACGGCGTATAAGCGAACGACGGATCGACCATCTTCGCCCAATTGGCCGCGCTGGCATCGCCGTCACCGGCAAAGCCCGGATTGATCGCCGCGCCAGCAACGCCGCCTTTGCGCGAGAACGGGTAGTCCGCCTTGGAACGGTACGGATAGCCCTCTGCCACACCTTCCCGGTACTGGATCACATCCGCCGTGTGGTTGACGATGATGTCCATGTAGACCTTCATCCCCCGCGCATGGGCGGCATCGACCAGCGCCTTGAAGTCCGCGTCCGTGCCGAAATGCGGATCGACATGGGTGAAATCGGTGATCCAGTAACCGTGATAGCCCGCGCTCTCGTTGCCCTTCGGGCCCTGCACCGGCTTGTTGCGGAAAATCGGCCCCACCCAGATCGCCGTCGCGCCCAGCCCCTGGATATAGCCCAGCCGTACGGTCAGGCCCTTCAGGTCGCCGCCGTGATAGAAAGCCTTGTCCGTCGGATCGAAGCCGGTGACCAGCTTGCCGCCCTTCAACCCGCCCGCATCGTTCGACGGATCGCCGTTCTCGAACCGGTCGGGCAGGACGAAGTAGATCACTTCCTGCTCCGGCGAACGCGCGCGCAGGTCTTCCAGCGGCCCGGCGATCGCGGTGGAGCCGGCCAGCGACGCGGCCAAGGCCAGGAGAGAAGGAAGCAGGCGGTTCATCTCAGGCACTCTCCGATGTTTCGCGTCCCAATGTTTTGCTTCAACGTCGCCCCGAAACACCTTCGGGGGAAGCGGAACCGGGAAGGGAGGGAGAGGGTCTTCCCGGTTCCGCTTGTGCGGTGCCGCCGGGGAGGAGGAGATTCCCCAAGCAGCACCGAATTGGTTGGGCTCAGAATTTGCCCGAGCCCGGATGGGCTCAGAACTTACCCGAGCCCGGACGGCCTCAGAACTTACCCGAGCCCGGATGGGCTCAGAACTTATACGTGAAGCCCGCCAGATACCGCGCGCCATAGCGCTGATAGTCGATGATCTGGCGGCTATCGCCCGGGTTGGTCGTCACGAACGGCGCATTGGTCAGGTTCTGGCCCTGGATGTAGAGCGACAGCCCTTCCAGCGCGCTGCCCGGCTGGAAGTCATAACCGATCTGCGCGTCGATGATCGTCTCCGGCTGGGCACGGCGCCGCACGCGGTTGGCCGCAAAGCCGGAAACTTCGCCGATGAAGGTCGAACGATAGCGCACCGAACCACGCGCATTGAAGCCCCACTTCTCGAAGAAGGCAGTGCCGTTGGCGACCCACTTCGAATAGCCCGGCAGTGCCGACGCAGCCTCGCCCGGCGTCGGATGGATCTTCGATTCCGTATAGGCCACCGATCCGGTTACGCCGAAGCCGGACAGTACCGAGGTGAACGCGTCGAACGGCAGCGTGCCCGCCACTTCCACACCGTAGAGGTTGCCGCCCTGCCCGTTGACCGGGATGTTGATCACCGCCGTGGGCGAGATCGTATAGCCGTTACCCGGATTGGGCAGCGCCAGCGTGGAGCTGTCGATCACCACGTCCTGATTGTAGACGTAGCTCTTCAGGTCCTTGAAGAAGAACTGCGCGGCGATGTAGCCCTTGGCGGCGAAGTACTTCTCGAACGTCAGATCCAGCGCATTGGCGCGCCACGGGCGCAGATCGGGGTTGCCCGAAGAACCCGTCACCTGCGCCACCCCGTTGGTGAAGGTATAACCATATTCCAGCGAGGCGCGCATGTCGTCCAGACGCGGGCGGATGATCTCACGCGCGGCGGCGAAGCGGATCACGAACTCGCTGGGCATCCGCAGCGACAGGTTCAGGCTGGGCAGTACGTCCAGATAGTCGGTGCTCGATTTGCGGGTGCTGTAGATATAGGCGGGCGAACCGTTGGCGTTCACGATCTGCTGGCCCGTCACCGGATCGAGGTTCGGCGCCGCGCTGCCGCCGCTGGAGTTCTGATCGGTCCAGATCGCCTGCACGCCGATGTTGCCGGTCAGTTCCGAAGCGCCGATCTGCGACTTGATGTTGGCCTGGATATAGCCGGTCATCAGCTTTTCGCGGATCGCATAGCCCTTGGACACCACGTCGCCGGTCGGGTTCGGCACCAGATTGTAAATGCCGTCGCGGATCAGATCGAGCGGGTTGTAGCTGATGACATTGCCCAGGCCGAGGTACTTGAGGTTGGTGGTGCCCAGGCGATACTGCTCGGGCACGGCCACGCTCACCGTTCCATCGGTATTGGCGGCCAGACCCAGGAAGTATTCCTCGGGCGTCAGCGTCTTGGAATGGTTGGTGTAGTTCATCCCCGCCTGGATCGAGTTGAAGAACGAGCCGTTGAACTCCTTCGTCACCTCGGTACGGAACTGCCAGAGTTCGTCCTTGATCTTGCGGTTGTTGTAGTAGCCGTCCTGCCCGTTGTAGATCGCGGTGCCGTCGGTGCCGATCTGGTTGCCGCCCCAACCCTGCGGGCTGGTGAGCAGGATCTGGTTCCAGTCGCCGTAATCCAGCTGATGGGTGAAGGTGGTGCCCTTGGATGCGCTGGTGAAGCCGATCGTGTCGGTCGCCCCCTCGCCCGCGCGGCCGGTGCCGGAATAGCTTTCGATGGTCAGTTCGTTGCGATCGGTCTTCGAATAGCTGGCATCGAACATCGCCGTCCAGCCATCGTCACCCTTCCAGGTGTTGTTCCAGCCGAACGAATAGAGATTGGCATGGCGCTGGAACACGTCGTTGCGCACCACGCCCTTCACATTGGAAAAGCTGCCCGAATTGATCAGCCCATCCTCGACCGTATAGCCGGGGTTCAGCGTGGCCGACGACCAGTAGAGCGGCAGTTCGATACCGCGCTTGATCTGGTCATCCTTGAAGTTCGAATAGAACGCATCGATGGTCGAGGTGAAGTTCGGTGACGGGCGCCACTGCAGCGTGCCGTTCAGGCCAAGACGCTTCAACTTGCTGGAGGTGTTGTAGGACTTCGACCCGCCGATCACCTGATTGCCATCGGCTGCATCGGCATAGCCCCAGGAGTTGAACTCCTGCACCTGATAGGGTTCATCGGTATAGCTGGCGCCCAGCGCAATGCCCAGCGTGTCGTTGGCGAACTGGTCCACGTACATGCCGTTGACGCGATAGCCCTTGTCGTCCGAACCCTTGTTCAGCTTGCCAAGGTCGGCATAGACGCCGCGTGCGCCCACGGTGATGATGCGCTTGCCGGCATCGAGCGGGCGGATCGTGCGCATGTCCACGGTGCCCGACAGGCCCTGGCCGACCAGGCTGGCCATCGGCGTCTTGTAGACGTTGACCGCGTTGATCACTTCGGACGGATACTGGTCGTACTCGACTGCGCGGTTGTCTCCGGTGGAGGTCTGCTCGCGGCCGTTCAGCAGCGTGGTGGAGAAGTCCGGCGCGAAACCGCGGATGGAGATCGCGTTGGACCGGCCGTTGACGCGCTGCGATGTCAGGCCCGGCAGGCGGGCGATGGATTCCGCGATCGAGGCATCGGGCAGCTTGCCGATGTCTTCGGCGGAAACCGATTCGACGATCTGCTGCGCCTCGCGCTTGCGGTTGACCGCCGATTCAAGGCTGGCGCGGAAACCTGTGACGGTGATCGACTGGCTGGCCGCATCGCTGGTGACGTCGCCGGGCTCCGCAGCCTCTGCATCCTGTGCGGCAGCAGCCTGCGGGGCGGCGGCAAGGGCCACGGTCAGCGCCAGCGCGGATACGGCAAGCGGGCGCGAAATTCGTTCGTGAAGCGACATCGGTGTCCTCCTCCAGTGTGACCGGCCGCCGCTTCGGATGTCCGTCCATCGGCGACCGTGGAAAGCCCGGCCGTTGTCGACCGTGACGTTCCCGTTCCCCCATCGCTTAGGGCGGGACAGACGAATGCATAATATGGCATACGTATACGCAAGTGTCGGGAAGCCACGGAGCGTTGCAGTTCTGCCACCTCCGTGGAACCGCGTAGTGCGGCGGAAATGCTGGGTTTTTAAGGAAGAGAACAAGGTGGGACGCAAGCCAAGCAACAGGCCGACCAGCTTCGATATTGCCTACCTTGCCGGGGTCTCGCAGCCCACGGTCAGCCGCGCCTTGCGGGGATCGAAGTCCGTCAGCGCCGCCACCCGCGCCCGGATCGAGGAAATCGCCCGGGAACTGAACTATTCGGTCGACAAGAACGCATCGTCGCTGCGTTCGCAGCGCTCCAACACGATCGCGCTGCTGTTTTTCGAGGAGCAGACGCCGGGTGATTCGAAGATCAACCCCTTCTTCCTGGCCATGCTGGGATCGATCACCCGGCAATGCGCGAATCGGGGGCTGGACCTCCTGATCTCGTTCCAGAAGATGGAGGACGACTGGCACGTGCGCTATCAGGACAGCCACCGCGCGGACGGGCTGATCCTGCTGGGCTATGGCGACTACACACTCTACGAAAGCCGGCTGGAGCAACTGGTGGGTCAGGGCACGCAGTTCGTGCGCTGGGGATCGGTGGACGAAAAGAACATCGGCGCCACCGTGGGTTCGGACAATTTCGGCGCGGGGAAGCTGGCGGGCGAGCATCTGATCGGCCTGGGCCGCAAGCGTATCGCCTTTCTGGGCCAGGCGGACGAGCACTATCCAGAATTCGCCGACCGCTACCACGGCCTCTGCACCGCGCTGGCGGAGGCGGGACTGGCCTGCGACCCCGCCCTTCAGCGCGATGCGATCAGCCATGAGGAACTGGGCCAGCAGGCCATGCAGGACATCCTCGACAGCGGGGCGCAGTTCGACGCGGTGTTCGCCGCCAGCGACCTGATCGCCATCGGCGCGATGCGCGCCCTCGCCGCCGCCGGGCGCGCGATCCCCGGCGATGTGGCGGTGATGGGATTCGACGATCTGCCAGCCGCCAGCATGACCAACCCGCCGCTGACGACAGTGATGCAGGACCTGAAGGGCGCGGGCGAAAGACTGGTCGAAACCTTGGCCGCGTTGATCGAGGACAAGCCGCTGCCCGCGACCACCCTGCCCTCTCGCCTGATCGCGCGGCAGAGCACGCTTGGTGCCGCCAAGGTCGCTTTAGGTGCCGTCTAGGTGCTGTTTGCAAAATGCTGGCAAGCATCTGATGCGGCACCAGCCCGCTCCCCCGAAATTCAAACGAAGCTCCTAAGCATTCGTATGCATGTTGCCGTGAACCGAGCCCCGTGCGAGGCCCGAAATCACACAACCGACAGGCCGTGAAGCCTTGCGGAACTCAGGGAAAAGGACGTGATGGAACAGGCGGTCTCGGGCGCAATCAGGGCTGAAAAGCCGCGGCAAAGCTGGGCCGGGCTGTGGAACATCAGCTTCGGCTTCTTCGGCATCCAGATCGGCTTCGCGCTGCAGAATGCCAACATGAGCCGCGTCTTCCAGTCGCTGGGCTCCTCGATAGACGACCTGCCCGCGCTATGGATCGCCGCCCCGCTCACCGGCCTGCTGGTGCAGCCGGTGGTGGGCCACTTGTCTGATCGGACATGGCTGGGCCGCCTCGGCCGCCGCCGCCCCTATTTTCTGGGCGGCGCGATGCTGGCCACGCTGGCGCTGCTGGTCATGCCGGAAAGCACCGGCCTGCTGATGGCGGCGATGCTGCTGTGGATGCTGGACGCCAGCCTGAACATCTCGATGGAACCGTTCCGCGCCTTCGTGGGCGACATGCTGCGCAAGGATCAGCACACCGCCGGTTACGCCGTGCAGACCGCCTTCATCGGCGTGGGCGCAGTAGTCGGATCGCTGTTTCCCTACGTTCTGGACCATATGGGCATCAGCAACGTGGCCGGTCCGGGCGGCATTCCGGACACCGTCCGCTTCAGCTTCCGCGCCGGGGCACTGGCGCTGTTGGTCGCCGTGCTCTGGACGGTGCTGACCACCCGCGAATACTCACCCGACGAACAGGCCGCTTTCGACGGCAGCGACGATCACCACGCGGCCGCGACTGCGGCCGCGCTGGCCCGTCGCAGTCCGCTGGGCGGGCTTGCCTGGGTCGCCGCCGGCGCGGCAGTCGCGCTGGCGGTGTGGCAGTGGGCCCTGGAGAAGGAAGTCTACCTGCTGGCCGGCCTGCTTGCCGGATACGGACTGGCGGTGATCGCGGCGATCCTGCTGGCCCGGTCGGGCCGCAGTGCCTCCATGCTGGCCGGAATCGTCGGCGATTTCGGGGGAATGCCGCCGATCATGAAGCGGTTGGCCTTCGTGCAGTTCTTCAGCTGGTCCGCCCTGTTCATCATGTGGATCAACACCACGCCGGTCGTCGCGCAGTACCACTTCGGATCAGCCGACCCCGCCAGTTCCGCCTATCAGGAAGCGGGCAACTGGGTGGGCGTGCTGTTCTCCGTCTACAACGGCGTCGCCGCGATTGCAGCGCTGGCGCTGCTGCCCTGGCTGGCCCGCCGCATCGGCAAGGCCCGCACCCACGCGCTCTGCCTGACCTTGGGCGCGCTGGGATTTGCGGGGTTTTTCGTGCTGCGCGATCCCGATGCGCTGATCCTGGCGGAGATCGGCATCGGCGTGGCCTGGGCCTCCATCCTCGCCATGCCCTATGCCATTCTGGCCAGCAGTCTGCCCCAATCGAAACTGGGCATTTACATGGGCTTGTTCAACGTATTTGTCGTGCTTCCGCAGCTTCTGGTGGCCACCGTGATGGGCTCCATCATGAAGCATTTCTTCCCGCACGAACCGATCTGGACAATGGCCTTCGCCGCCGGAACGCTGCTGGTGGCCGCCCTTGCCGCGCTGCGGATTGCCGCCCCTTCTAAGGCAGAGGCGCGATAGGGGGCGACGTTTCCGCCGCCCCCATGAACCTCAAGGCTTGCGCACGTCAAACGTGCCGGTCAGCGATGCGGTGGAATCATCGCCCACATAAACGTCGAAAGTGGTCTCATCCTGCACGAAGCTGCGGGTGGAGGATGCCCAGTAGGTCAGGTCTTCCGGCTTCAGCATGAACGACACCGTGCGGGTTTCGCCCGGCGCCAGCGTCACGCGCTGGAAGCCCTTGAGCTCCCGCACCGGCCGCGCCGCAGTGCCATGCTGCTGGTGGATGTAGAGCTGCGCCACATCGTCCGCCTTGCGCGTGCCCGTGTTCTTCAGATCCACCGTCACCGGCACGCCTTCGCCCGGCGCGACGACCGCCTTGCCGACCTTCAGGTTGGAGAACGCGAAAGTCGAATAGCTGAGGCCGTAACCGAACGGATAGAGTGGCGAGTTCGGCTCGTTCCAATAGCGCTCCTCCGCCGTCTTGGGCTGGAATGAGGTCAGATGCGCATAGGGCAGCGGAATCTGGCCGATGTTGCGCGGCCAGTTGTACGGCAGCTTGCCCCCGGGCGAGACTTCTCCGAACAGCAGGTTGGCCACCGCCGCACCGCCCTGCGATCCCGGATACCAGATGTCCATCAGCGCCTGCGGCTTGCTGCCCTTCAGGTCCAGCGGACGGGCGCTCATCAGCAGCACCACCACCGGCTTGCCCGTCGCCACCACCGCGTTCAGCAGGTCCTGCTGACGGCCCGGCAGGTCCAGAGAAGATCGGGACGCCTGCTCGCCGATCATGCTCCACCCCTCGCCCAGGACGAGAACGGTGACGTCGGCGCCGTTCGCCATCCCCACCGCACGCTGGATTTCAGCGGTATCGTCGATCTGCGGCCGCGCGGTCGCGGCGTGCGGGCCGGTCTCGAAGATCGAGGCATGCAACCGCTTCGGCAGGGTGACGCCGGGCGAATAGTCGACACGGACGCCTGCGCCCAGCTTCGCCTTGATCCCGGCGAGCATGGTGACGGTTTCATCGTCCTTCTGGTCGAACACCCAGGGGCCCACGGTATCGCGCGCGGAATCGGCCAGCGGGCCGATGACGGCGATCGACTTCACGGCCTTGCGGTCAAGCGGAAGCAGCCCGCCTTCGTTGCGCAGCAGTACGGCGGTACGCTCGGCCGCAATGCGGGCAGTGACGCGGTGCGCCGGATCGTCGAGCACGCGCTGGGCAGCCTTCACGTCGACATAGGGCTTTTCGAACAGCCCCATGCGGATCTTCGTTTCCAGCACGCGGCGCACGGCATCATCCAGTTGCGCCGTGGTGATCTTGCCCTCGGCCAGCGACTGGGGAAGCGTCTTGAACGCGGAAATGCCGAAAGGCGGCGCCATTTCCATATCGACGCCGGCCGTCAGGGCCCGCACGCCGGCATCCTGATTGTCGCTGGCGAAGCCATGGGTCATCAGGTCATGCGCGGCGCCCGCGTCGGTGACGACGAAGCCCTTGAAGCCCCAGCTCTTGCGCAGAACATCGGTCAGCAGCCAGCGATTGCCCGTGGCGGGCGTGCCGTTCAGGCCCATGTAGGCGCTCATGATATTACCCGCCCCGGCGTCTACGGCAGCCTTGAACGGCTTCAGGTAGACGTTCCGGAGTTCGCTGTCGGACAGGTTGACCTCGTCATAGTCGCGCCCGCCGAGTGCGGCGCCGTAACCGGCGAAGTGCTTGGGCCCGGCGATGATGTGGCCCGGTGCGCCCAGATAACCCCCCTGGAACCCCCGCACTTGCGCGGCGGCCATGGCGGCGCCCAGATAGGGATCTTCGCCCGCGCCTTCGACGATGCGGCCCCAGCGCGGATCGCGCGCGATATCCACCATCGGCGCGAAGGCCCAATGCAGGCCCACCGCGCGCGCCTCTGCCGCGGCGACGGTCTGGCCATCCTCCGCCACCTTGGGATCCCAGCTGGCGGCCACGGCGATCGGCACCGGCATGATCGTGCGCAGGCCGTGGATCACATCATAGCCGAACAGCAGCGGGATCTTCAGGCGGGTCTTCTCCACCGCGATATGCTGCAGGCGGTCCAACTCCACGGGATCGTTGACGAACAGCAGCGATCCCGCGCGCGCCGCGGCCATCTCGTCCGTCACCCGCTTCGATTCCTCGGCCGCGTTGGTGAAGTCGAAATACTGGGTGATCTGCCCCGCCTTCTCCTCCGGCGTCATCTGCGCGATCAGGGCATCGGCGCGGGCGCGCACTTCCTCATCGCTGAGCGGGCGGTTCGGCGCGGCGCCTTGCGCGTGAACGGGTGCGCCAAGCGTGGCGATCAGGGCGGCGCCGGCCAGGGCGGCGCGGCGAATCTTGCGCAGGTGTTTCATCTTGCTCCCATGATGTTGTGCTCCGGGGGAACCGGTGGGGGTGGGGGTCGGGGTGGGTAGGGAAAGGATTAGCGGCGCGGCAGCAGGGCCACACGCAGGCGGCGACGGATCGGCTCGTCCCAGAAGGCATAGGCCGCCCAGGCCACGGCCAGCAGCAGCGGGATCAGTGCGAGGCCGACGCCAAGCCGCTGGGCATCGGTGGGGTTCCCGTTCGCGACGTAGTTCATCCAGACGTAAAGAAACGGGAAGTGGGTGATGTAGATCGGGTAGGAGATGCGCCCGCTGGCCTTGCACAGCGCCATCATCCCCGGCCCGGCATTCGAATGCATGCCCGCCACGATAATGAATGGAAAAAGCAAGATGATGCAGGCCCCTTCGTAGAATCCGTTGAGCTTCACGCCCCCGATCACCGGCAGAGTCGGAAAGGCCATGGCCGCCACCATGATGACGGTCAGCGGCAACCACCCCAGGCGGATGGCGGGCAGCCTCTCGCGAACGCGATAAAGCCAGAGGCCAGCCACGAAGGGGAAGCAAAGGCGAACGGGGGCCATCCAGAAACTGTCCCACGCCGATCCCTGATCGATGCTGCCCAGGTAGCCGACGCAGCCGACCAGTAGCACCGCTCAGCGCTGCAATTACCGCCAGCGTGCGGGTGGAAAGATACCGCAAGACAAAGGCATAGGCGATATTTCCAATATATTCCTGAAGCAGGCTCCAGCACGGCCCGTTCAGCGGATGCGTGTCCGTCCAGCGGTTCGGCATCGACGGCGCGGGCAGGAGCAGCAGGCCCAGCACCAGTGCCAGCAGTACGCTGCGGAACGGCACATCCTGCGCCGTTCCGGCAAGCGGATCGAACAGATAGCTAACGAAGCCCAGCAGCACGCCCAGGATCACCAGTGGGTGCAGGCGGATCAGGCGAAGCGTCAGGAATTCGCGCACCGTCATCCGATCCCAGCGATCGTCATAGGCATAGCCGATCACGAAGCCGGACAGGGCAAAGAAGAAATCCACGGCCAGCGGCGCGTGATGGAGAATCACTTTCGCGCCATCCCAGAACACCGTGATGCCCTGGATGTGGAACAGGACGACCAGCATCGCCGCGGTTCCGCGAAGGCCGTCCAACACTTCGAAATGGGCTTTTCCCGTGGCCGTCCGGTCGTTTGCCGTGGCGGCATCGCGCCTTTCCACCGCCGGCACCCCTGCCGATCCCAATTGCCCCGCGACCTCCGTCACCCTCACCCCTTTCGTTTGCTTGCAGGAGCGACTGGGTGATTTAACGATAAACCACAAGACAAAAATTTTGGCTCAGGTCGATTGCCGTTCGATCATGGCGAAGGGCAGCACGATGTCCTGCGGTGCATCGTGGCGATCGGGATGGCGGACGGCGCGGGCCAGCCATTCCATCGCTTCGGCCGCCATGTCCCGGATCGGCTGGCGGACCGTCGTCAGCGGTGGCCAGACGCGGGTGGCGATCAGGGTATCGTCGAAGCCGGTGATCGAAATGTCCATGGGCACGCGCACGCCGCGCTGATGCGCCACCCAGAGCACGGCGGCCGCCATGTCGTCGTTCGTCGAAACAATCGCATCGGGACGCTGGGACAGGTTCAGAAGCTGCTCGGCAGCGGCAAGGCCGGACTGGAAGGTGAAATCGCCCTCCGCCTGAAGCCTTGGATCGACCGGCAATCCATGCGCCCGCAGCGCGTCGCGGTACCCTTCAAGCCGCGCAAGACTGTCCGAATGGCGCGGCGGACCGGCGATCACGGCGATCCGTGTCCGGCCTTGGGCGATCAGCCGCTCGGTTATCGTCCGCATGGCGGCGCGGTTGTCAATGCGGACGGTGGCGATGTGCGGCAGCGCCATGGCGGTGGCGATGGCTGCCGCCGGCACGCCAAGCCCCTCGCTTCCGGCTTGTTCGCCCAGCATTTCGGCATAAGGCGGCATCAGCAACAAAGCCTGTGCACCCTTGCGGATCATGTCGCGTGCGACGTCGGCCACGTCGCCGGTAGCGCCATGTTCCACGGAGCGGATTTGCAACTGAATGCCCTTTTCCGCCGCCACTACCGCCACGGCAGCCAGAGTGGCCTCCACGAAGACGCTTTCCACTGCGGAGTAGATCAGACCGACGCAGGCGACACTCGCCCCCACCAGCCTTCGGGCCGACTGGTTGGGAACATAGCCAAGATCGGCGATCGCCTTGATTACACGCTCACGCGTGTCCGGGCTGGCGCGCCCGGTCCTGTTGATGACGTTCGATACCGTCATGGCCGATACGCCGGCATGCCTTGCCACGGCCTGGATCGTGACGCGATTTTCGTCTTGCCGGGGGCGCCCCATCCACTCGCTATTCCATACCGATAACCGGGGCCAGCATTGGTCGAAGGATCGACCGCTGGCAAGCACCCGGTTCATGCATGGTTTGCCCAGTATGAAACGCCCACCGCTTGCCTTCAGCTTCTGCTTCCCAGCATCTCGCGCTGCTCCAGCACGTCCTGCGTCATGCGCATCAATTCGCCAATCGGCTCCGCATTCTCACGCGCGTAGAGCGACACCACCATCGGGGCCGCCTCGCCCAATCCGGTCAATCGGCGCAAGGCCCTGCCCTCCACCACCGAACGCGGCAGCAGCGACAGCCCCATGCCGGCCTCGGTCGCGGCCAGAACGCTTTGCAGGCTGCTGCCTGAAAAGGCGACGTACCATCGCCGCCCTGCAGCTTCGAGCGCGCGGAACATTGCTTCTCGGTAAAGGCCACCCGGAGGAAAGGTTACCAGCGGCACCGGATCGCGGCCCTCTACCGCATGATCGCGTGCGGCGAACCAGCCAAGCGGTTCGGGGTAGCTGGCGCGGCAGTCGGCCGCCGGGCGGTCTTCCTTCACGACGACGAGGTCGAATTCGCCCTGCCGGTAGCGCGCGGCCAGATCGCGGCTGAGGCCGGTGACGACATCCAGGCGAATGCGGCTGTTGGCTGCCGCGAAACCGGCTAGGCGCTGCGCCATCGCCGGCGTTGCCAGATCTTCGGGAAGGCCGATGGAAACGCTCGCCGTTCCGGCCGGATCGCGCAGGAGAGTGCGGGCCTCCTCATCCAGCTGCAGGATGCGTCGGGCATGGCCAAGCAGGCGCTCCCCCATGGCAGTGGGGCACACCGGGCGCGCCGTCCTGTCGATCAACGGATGCCCCGTCGCCTCTTCCAACCGGCCCAGTTGCTGGCTGATCGTCGACTGCGTCATCCCCAGCAGCTCCGCCGCGCGGGTGAAATGGCCGGTATCGACGATGGCCACGAAACTGCGAAGAAGCCGGGGATCGAGCATCATGTTCATTCATATATCAAATGAAATACATTATAACATCTAATTTGTGAATAATCCGGCTATCTCCTAATGCAACGACAAAGGAGACAGGTGCCCATGAAGTTTCTTGCCCCGTTGATCGCCGGCCTCATGGCCTCCACATCGCCTGCTCTGGCGGCCGACGAGGGCGACCTCATGATCCGCCACGTCACCGTGATCGACGTGGAACATGCGCGTGAAGTGAAGGATCAGGCCGTGGTGCTGCGCGGCGCGGATATCGTCGCAGTGGGGGGCGATTCCGAAGTGTCCCGCCGGTGGCATGTGCAGGATGTGGTTGAGGGCAAGGGACGCTTCCTGATCCCCGGCCTGTGGGACATGCACGTCCACTTCGGCGGCGGCCCGGACCTGATCGAGGAGAACAAGGCGCTGCTGCCGCTCTACGTCGCGCACGGCATCACCACGATCCGCGACTGTTCGGGCGACCTGCCCGACCAGGTGCTGGCCTGGCGCGGCGAAATCGCCGGCGGCACCCTGTTCGGCCCGCGCCTGTTCACCTCGGGCGCGAAGATCGAGGGCATCAAGCCGGTGTGGAAGGGCACTATCGAAGTCGGCAGCAAGGCCGATGTCGATGCCGCGCTCGCCCGCCTGCAGGATCGCGACAAGGTGGACTTCGTGAAGATCACGGACAGCACGCTCGATCCGCAACTGTTCCTCTATGCCGTCTCCCAGGCGAAGGCGCGTGGTCTGCGCACATCCGGCCACATCCCGATGGCCCTGACCGTCGGACAGGCGGTAGATGCAGGGATCAGTTCGATCGAGCACATCGACTATGCCTACAAGGCCGGCGTCAAGGACGAGGCCGCGATCGCGGCGGACTTCGCGGCCGGCCGGATCGACCGCGCGGAAGCGAACCGCCGGCTTGACGCCGGGTTCGATCCCGCCACCGCCATGGCGTCCTACCGCAACTTTGCGCAGAAGGGCGTCTTCGTCACGCCCACGCTCAACGGCGGCCGCGTGCTCGCCTGGCTGGACGCGGACGACCATGCCCACGATCCCTACCTTGCCTATATCGGCCCGAAACTGCGCAAGACCTACGATTGGCGCATCCAGCGCGCGGCGCAGGCGAATGCGGCGGCCATTGAGGCGCGCCACGTCCATTTCGAGCATGAGGCAGCCGTGCTGCCGATGCTGGAAAAGGCCGGCATGACGGTGATCGCCGGCACCGACGCGGGCTTCCTCAACTCCTTCAACTATCCCGGCATCGGCCTGCATGACGAGCTTTCGCTGTTCGTGAAGGAAGGGCTTACTCCCGCGCAGGCGCTGTCTGCCGCAACCCGCGCCGGGCCGGCTTGGTTCGGCCTGCTCGATCGCTACGGCGCGGTAAAAAGCGGCATGGCGGCCGATCTGGTGCTGCTGGACCGCGATCCGCTGAAGGACATTTCCGCAACGCGTGCGATCCGGGCGGTGGTGATGCGGGGCAAGCTGCATGACCGTGCCGCACTCGACGCCATGCTGGCCGATACCCGCGCCAAAGTCGCGGCGTGGAATGCCGCGGAAAGCAACGGAGCCGCGCAATGACCGACCGCATCTTCACCAACGCCGTCCTGCCGGATGGCCGGTCGGTAGACCTTGCCGTGCGAGACGGACGCTTTTCCGCTATCACGGCCAACCTTCCCATCGATGCGGCGACCGAGACCGTCGACCTTGGTGGCAGGCTGATCCTGCCCGGTTTCGTCGACGGCCATATCCATCTCGACAAGAGCTTCGTCGGCGAACCCTGGCAGCCCCATCGCCCGGCCGCGAGCTTGCGGGAGAGGCTTGCCGCCGAGAAAGCCCTGCTGGCCGGGATGCGCCCGACCGCCCAGCGCGCCGATGCCCTGATCGCGCAAGTCGCGGCCTTCGGCACAGTGGCCATGCGCAGCCACGTCGATGTCGATGCCACCACCGGCCTCTCCCACCTTCACGCAGTGATGGAAGCGCGTGAGAAGTGGCGTGGGCGTATGGACATCCAACTGGTCGCCTTCCCCCAGGCCGGTATCCTCACTTGCCCGGGCACTGCCGACATTCTCGCCGCCGCGATCGACGAAGGCGTCGAAGTGGTCGGCGGCATCGACCCGAAGGGTATGGACGGCGATTCCGACGGACATCTCGATGTCGTCTTCGGCCTGGCCGACCGGCGCGGCGCCCGAATCGACATCCATCTCCACGAAGGCGGCCCGGACGGGATTGCGCAATTGCACCGCATCGCCGCGCGCACCAGCGCACTGGGGCTGGCCGGCCGCGTCGTGGTCAGCCACGCTTATGCACTGGGCGATGTGGACGGTGCGATGCTTGACGGCATCGCCCGCGCGCTTGCCGATGCGGGCGTGGCGATCATGACCAACGCCCCGGGAGATCGTGCTTTTCCGCCAGTGCTGCATTTGCGTCAGCATGGCGTGCGGGTCTTCACTGGCAGCGACAATATCCGCGATGCCTGGTGGCCGTACGGCAATGGCGACATGCTCCAGCGGGCAATGCTGATCGGTTATCGCTCGGGCTTCTACCGGGACGAAGACCTTGCCATCGCGCTGGCCATGGCGACGGAAGAGGCGGCACGTGCGATCGGCCTGGAAGTGCCCGGTCTGGACATCGGCAAGCCGGCCAGTTTCGTCGCCCTGCAGGCCGACACGCTGGCGGCGGCCGTCGCCGCTCCGCCCGCCGAGCGCATCCTGGTCCATCGCGGCATGGTTTCGGCGCCGTCCTGAACCCGGCGACGCTCCATCGATTGTCTCCCGAAAGGAATCAGTCTGTCGAACTCTTGAGGAATTATCCCTGCCCGTTTGCGGGAGCATATCGCCGCCGTCCCCCGAGGACAGCAATACAGGGATAACAAGAATGAAGACGTTCGTAGCAGGGATTCTGGCCGCCGCATCGGTGTTCTCTATCACACCGGCCTTCGCGGATGCGTTTCAGGGCCCTTACGTCGGCGTACAGGCCGGCTGGAACCATGACCGCGTGCGCGGCGCCGATACCGACATCGGCGACCTGGATGTTCGCGATAGCCGTGACTCCTTCATCGGCGGCGCTTTTGCCGGCTACAACTACAAGATCACGCCCAATGTGGTGATTGGTGCCGAAGGCGGCTTCAATCTTGGCGCGGACGACGCGATGCGCAGTGGTGCGGCGGTTGTCGATCCCAACTACGCGTTCGACCTGTCGGCCCGCGCGGGCTACCTCGTCACGCCGAAGACCATGCTCTACGTGCGCGGCGGTTACGAGAACATGCGCGCCCGTGTTTCGGACGGCATCGCGCAGGGCCATGAGACCTTCGATGGCTGGAGCGTCGGCGGCGGCGTGGAGCGTGCAGTGCTCGACAATGTGACCGCACGCATCGAATATCGCTATTCGGACCTTGGCAGCAACGGCAACGGTTTCGACCGCCATCAGGCCCTGGTCGGCGTCGCCTACCACTTCTGACATGGACGAAAGCCGGGCGCGCATGTCCGCGCCCGGCTTTTCCTATCGCTGCTCTGTCATTCTGGAAACAGTTGCGCCCCGGTCACGCCGCAGTGCGGGCGGGGAACTGCGCCATCAGCTTGCCGACTTCCTTCTCCACCTTTTCGGGATTGAGCTTGGTACCAACGTCGTCAACCGCCTGCCCGTGCCAGAGCGGGCGCTTGGTCTTGGCATCGAATGCATCGACGGAAAGCTGCCCTTCCCGGTACTGGTGCACATCCACCTGCCGCCCGAAGGCACCCCAGGTCTCGATATCGGTCTTGTCCTTGGCGCCAACGGTTATGACGATGGCCAGATCGCCCGTCGAACCCTTGGCATAACCCTTGCCCGTCAGGCTCTGTTCGATGTCCATGCGAATGCGTTCGTAGGCAACGGGATCCATGCCGGCCGGCGGCCCGGGGTTCACGAAATAGAACGTCTTGTAATTGGCGAAGTTCACGCCCGGCGTCGCGTCGGACGAGACTTTCGCCAGCGTGACGACCGGTGTCGCAATCATGGCCGCCAGCGCGGCGGCAAGTGCAAGCCTTTTCATGTTCAAGCTCCGTCGCATCCAATTCGTCATGTCGTGGACAGTATAAGCAGGTAAAACCCCTCGGTTATCGAGGTTTTACCCGAGATGGAGACGGGGAACTCCCGATGGGTATCGTCCGCAATTCCATCTATCAGTGACATGGTGAAACCCCGGGGATGATGAGCCATGGAAGACGGCGGCGCGGGAGGGCTGAAGTTCTCTTTCTTGCTGCCGCTGCTTGCTCTGACGGCAACGGGGTGCACCTCCATCGGCGCCCAGCGCATGGGCATCGATCGTTCCGACTATTCGATGCGTCTGCTCCAGAACAACAAGGAGCAGTTGCTGCTCAATATCGTGGCGATCCGTTACGGCGATGCCCCTGCATTCCTGGAAGTCAGCTCGGTCATCAGCCAGTATACGCGCGAAGGTTCGGTTCACGCCGATTTCGGCATTCATCCCGCGCCGGACGACGCGGACGGGTCGGCCGGTGCCAACCTGCTCCTGCGGGAAACACCCACGATCACTTATGCGCCGCTGTCGGGCGAGCGCTTCTCTCGCAGCATGTTATCGCCCATTCCTCCCGCCTCTCTGCTGGCGATGATGGAGGCGGGGTGGTCGGCGGAATATCTGCTCCGGCTCTCGGCACGATCGATCAACGGGGTTCGGGCGGGCAGCCACGATCCGCTGTTCGCCGGCGTGGGAGATCCGCAATTTCCGCTGATCATCGAAGCAATCGGGCGCCTGCAGCGTAGCGGCGGCATCGCCATGCATATCGAGCGTGACGAGAAATCGCATTTCACGGCGCGGGCGATCCTGTCGCGGACACCTACCGAGCGGGATCGCACCGATCTCGATTTCATCAGGCGGACGCTCAATCTGCCCGGTGACGCCAAGGAACTGGCGCTCCGCTTCGGTGCTGCCCAGCCAGCCCCCGGCCAGCTTGCGATCGGTTCCCGGTCCATGTTCGAGATATTCACGGAAATGGCCCAAGGCGTGGACCTGCCGGACAAGGACCGCAATGGCAGGGCCACCGGCGGGCAAGCCGATTCCGCCGGATCTCCATTGGTCCGCATCCATTCCGGCCCCAACCGCCCCGTCGATGCGCATGTCGCCATCCGATATCGCGGCAACTGGTTCTGGATCGACGGCACGGACACCGAATCCAAGCGAATGTTCCTGATCACGCAGATCCTGCTGTCGCTGAACGATTCCAGCAGCGCGAACAACAATGCGCCGCTCGTCACCATTCCCACCGGTTGACCCCGCATGCATCATGCTTTCTGAATCGAGCTGCCTGCCTGCGGGCAAGCCAAACGATGCCCAGACTCTCGGGGTTTGACCCGATACCGCCGCCCGCGAATTTCCATAGGCTGGCCGCAATAGAGTCAGCAGACTTGCCAGGCGAGGATGTGCAGCCGCGATGAATAAAACCTCTCCATCCGGCCAAAGCCATGCCCTCGTCTGGGTGTTCCTGGTGTTGGCCGCCGCGCTTCTGGTGTGGGGTATCGTCAGGTACGGACTGTCGACCGGCGTCGGAACCCATTTCTGGACAGACATTTTCGCCCGTTTTGGCGGGCCGATGACATTTCGGTTCTTCCTGCAGCCCGCCATGGCCCTCGCGGCAGCGGTACCCGCCGGTATCCGCGACGCGAAGGAGGGACGCGTCGGCTTTATATGGGCCACGCTGGTCAACCCCAAAATGCGCACCGGCCGCTTGCGGGAAGCGTTGGACGCCACCGCGCGCATCCTGCTGCTCGGGCTGATCATGGATTTGATTTATCAGGTGCGCGTCTTCGATCGATTCTTCCCCGTCGAAGCTTTGGTGATGGCAATTGCGCTGGCGCTGATCCCATACCTGATATTCCGCGAAATTGTCTGGGCGATAGCCTTGGCGATCAAGCGCTGATCCGCAGGTTATTGAAGTTTGCGCTGATGCCCCGGCGCCCCGTCATTCGATCCCGGCGACAATCTGGCTGCTGAGAGAGAAATAGACGGCGCCAAGCCCGCGAAGCCCACCCGGCTTTCGCGGGCTTTCCCTTGCTTCAATGGGCGATCTCAACATTTCCATTTTTTCGAACATGTTAAATGATTTTATCAGGATTTCTTGAATTTAGCACTGCAGCTAATCCTGCCTCACCAGACAAGGACAGGAGCCTACCAATGACCATCACCGCCACCGCAAAGCCCGGCAAGTCGCTGCTTTCGAACGACAATCACGCACTTGTCCTGATCGACTTCCAATCGCAGATGGCCTTCGCCACCAAGTCGATCGCTCCCGAACTGCTCCGCAACAATGCCGCCTTGATTTCGCGTGGCGCCAAGTCGTTCAACGTCCCCACGATCCTCACCACGGTCGCTGAAAAGAGCTTCTCCGGCCCGATGTTCGACGAGATCACCGAAGCCTTCAAAGGTCAGCCGATGTTCGACCGCACCAGCATGAACACCTGGGAGGACGAAGCCGTGATCGAAGAGGTCAACCGCATCGGCAAGCCGCGCATCGTCTTTGCCGGCCTCTGGACCTCTGTCTGCATCGTCGGACCGGTTGCCTCCGCCATCGACCAGGGTTTCGAAGCCTACGTCATCACCGACGCCAGCGGCGACATCTCTCCCGAAGCGCATGAGCGTGCGGTGGAGCGCATGATCCAGCTTGGCGCGGTGCCGATCACCTCGCTCCAGTACCTGCTCGAACTGCAGCGCGACTGGGCCCGCACCGAAACCTACGACAGCACCACCGGCATCGCCCGCAAGTGGGGCGGCGCTTACGGCCTGGGCATCAACTACGCCAAGACCATGTTCGGCGCTTCCGAAGGCGGTCACTGAACTCAGCTCGGGACCGGCGGCCGATCCCCCCATCCGGCCCTCATCGAAGGCGGCCGGTCCCCACCCTCTCTTTCTCTCCCAATCTCTCCCATCTCATTCAAGGATCAGCATCATGGCATATGTAACCACCAAGGACGGCGTCGAAATCTTCTACAAGGACTGGGGCCCGAAGGATGCCCAGCCAATCGTCTTCCACCATGGCTGGCCGCTCTCGTCGGACGACTGGGATGCCCAGATGCTGTTCTTCCTCTCCAAGGGCTATCGCGTCGTCGCCCATGACCGCCGTGGCCACGGCCGATCGGAACAGGTGAGCGAGGGTCACGACATGGACCACTACGCCGCCGATGCCGCAGCCGTGATGGAACATCTGGACCTCAGGAACGCCGTCCACATCGGCCACTCGACAGGCGGCGGTGAAGTGGCCGCCTATGTCGCCCGCTACGGCATCCCGCAGGGCCGCGTCGCCAAGGCCGTGCTGGTCAGCGCCGTGCCGCCGATCATGCTGAAGACCGAACGTTACCCCGGCGGCCTGCCGATCGAAGTGTTCGACGGTCTGCGCGCCGGACTTGCCGCCAACCGCTCCCAGTTCTTCCGCGATGTCGCCGCCGGCCCGTTCTACGGCTTCAACCGCGATGGCGCCAACGTGCTTCCCGCCGTGATCGACAACTGGTGGCGCCAAGGCATGATGGGCAGCGCCAAGGCGCATTACGAAGGCATCAAGGCCTTCTCGGAAACAGACCAGACCGACGATCTGAAGGCGATCACCGTCCCCACGCTGGTCCTGCATGGTAACGACGATCAGGTGGTGCCCTACAAGAACGCCGGCGTGCTCCAGGCCGAGATCCTGCCGAACGCCACGCTGAAAATCTACGAAGGCTTCTCGCACGGCATGCTGACCGTCAACGCCGATACCATCAATCCGGACCTGCTCGCCTTCATCCAGGGCTGAAACTGAAACTCATCGCCCGTTGATGCCTTAAAACGCATCAACGGGCCTTCCGCGCGTCTGGCGCAGTATCAGTGCGCGGGCAGGACCTTGGGACTGTATCCGGCCGCCTTCGTATCCTCCCGCAGCTTGCGCACGTCATCCGGGCTGGCGGGTCCACCGTGGTTGCCCCAGGACTTGCGAATGAAGGTCACCACATCGGCAATCTGACGGTCGCCAAGCTGATCGCGATACGCCGGCATGCGATAGGCATCGGGCACATTGGCGGCGACCACGCGGTCCGACCCGTTCAGCGTCACATTGATGGTCGAGGCATTTTCCTTGCCCAGCGAGGAGGCTGTACCCGCCAGCGGCGGTATCCACGGCGCTTTCCCGCGTCCGTCCGCCCCGTGACAGAAGCTGCACTTGGCCATGTAGACCCGCGCGCCGGGGTCTGTACTGGCGACGGTGAGCGACCGCACGGTGGCATTGTCGTAGCGCCAGTTTGCTCCATCGCGCGCGGGGTCGCCCGGCAGGGATTTCAGATAATGCGCAATGGCGCGCAGATCCTCGTCTGTCAGGAACTGGATGGAGTTGTTGAACGCCTCCGCCATCGAACCGTAAACCACGCCGTGGGCGTTGCGGCCGGTTTTCAGAAACTGGTAGATGTCCTGCTCGCTCCAGCGGGCAAGACCGGTGTTGTAATCGCCGCGCAGGCTTGGCGCGTACCACCCGTCGATCAGCGCGCCCGAAAGGAAGGTTGCGCTGCCGCCATCAAGCCCGCGCTCGTTCATCGTGACGCTGCGCGGCGTGTGGCAGGCGCCGCAGTGGCCCGCCCCTTGAACCAGATAGGCGCCCCGGTTCCACTGCGCATCCTTCAAGGCATCGGCCATGTACGGCGCGCCCGGCGCGAAGGCGGCGTTCCAGAACGCCAGCGGCCAGCGCATGTTGAGCGGCCAGGAAATGTCGCTCTTGCGGTTCTCCTGCCGGACCGGGCGCACACCGTTCATGAAATAGGCATAGAGGGCGCGCACGTCCCCATCCTCCAGCTTGGCGTAGGAGGGATAGGGCATCGCCGGATAGAGCCGGTGCCCGTCCTTCGCCACGCCCTTGCGGATCGCACGGTCGAAATCGGCCAGCGTGTAGGTGCCGATGCCGGTTTGCCGGTCCGGCGTGATGTTGGTGGCGTAGATCGCGCCCATCGGCGTCGGCATCTTCAGGCCGCCGACATAGGCCGGCGCGCCGATAGTGCTGTGGCAGGCCACGCAATCGCTGGCGCGCGCCAGATATTCGCCGCGCTGGACAAGTGCCGGGGATTTCGTGTCCACGCTCACCCCGTCGAAGCTCGATGCCGGCGTGCGGGTGGAGAACCATGCCGCCCCTGCCGCCACGATGACGGCCGTCGGCAGGAGGATTTTCAGCGTCTTTTTCAAGCGACGTTCCAGTCTGACATGCGGCCTTCGCGGCCGTCCATGATCGGTAGGGCTGCGTTCAAGCCTCGAACTTCAGGCGGGAAAGCGGCATGCTGCGAACCCGTTCGCCGGTGAGGTGAGAGACCGCGTTGGCAACCGCCGGCGGCACCGCCGGAAGGCCCGGCTCCCCAACGCCGCCCATCGTCTCTCCACTTTCGACGATGCGCACATGCACGCGCGGCATCCGATCCAGGGGGAGGATCGGGTACATGTCGTAATTGCGGGCGACGGGTTGGCCATTCTGGTAGGCCATCTCCTCCAGCAGCACTTGGGAAACCCCCAGCGCGACCGCCGAATTCACTTGCGCCTCTACTATCGCCGGATTGACGATGCTGCCCGGATCGATCGCCTGCCACACGTCGTGGACGTGAACCTGCCCCTCCTTGATCGAGACTTCGGCAATGGCTGCCGTCTCGGTGCCGAAGGGAGAAGCCATGGCGATGCCCCGCGCGCGGCGGCTGCCATCCGCCGCCACGAACGGCCCCCGCTTCCACCCGCCGGAAAGATCGACCGCCGCGCGCAGCAGCGTCGTCAAACGACGGTTGTCGCGCAGCAGCTTCAGGCGCAGATCGAACGGGTCCTGCCCGCCCTTATCCGCCATTTCGTCAAGAAAGCATTCGTAGAAGAAGTCGTTCATCGAATTGCCGACGGAACGCCAATAACCCATCACGGTCGGGTTCTTGACGTAGAGCTGCGCGATCCGACGGTTCGGGATCGCGTATTGCTTGCCGGTAATCCCCTCCAGCGCGGAGGAATCAAGCTCCTTGCCACGCTCGTTGGCAATGGCCTCGCCCGGCCCCTCGGTGGCGCTGACGACATTGAGCGCGACCGGCATACCCTTTGCGTCAAGTCCGCCTTGGAACCGCACACTGGCCATCGGGCGCACGGCATCGCGCAGGAATTCCTCCTCCCGGCTCCAGATCAGCTTGACCGGACGACCCACTTCTTTCGCCAACTGGATCGCCTGCGGATAGGGATTGGCCGTTTCATAGAGGAAGTGCCGGCCGAAGAACCCGCCCAGCATCGGCGAATGGATCGCGATCTTGTCGAGAGGCAGGCCAGTGCGTTTGGCAATGTCCGCCTGAAACACTTCCGGCGCCTGGTTCGGAAACCACAGGTCCAGCGATCCATCGGCATTGAAGCGCGCGGTTGCCGAAGGCGGCTCCAACTGACCGTGGGCCAGGTACTGGCTGTGATAAACGGCCTCTACCTTGCTGGCCGCATCGCCCAGCGCCTTGCCGGCATCGCCTTCGTGCTCGGCAACATCCTCCTTGCCCTGCAGCGTGGCCAGACCGCTACGAAAAGCGGTGCTGTCGAAATCCGCCGGCATATAGCGCATCCCCTCTCGCGAGGGCGGCTCCTGCCAATCCACCAGAGCCGTGTCCGCGGCCCGCTTGGCGTCCCACCAGCGTTCGGCCACCACCGCCACCGCGCCGGGCAGGCGATGGACCGAAAGCACGCCGCGCATGGCCTTGATCTGATCCTCGTTGCGGATCGCGCTGACGGTCAGCCCAAGCCGCGGTGCGTGCTGCACGGCCGCATGGACCATGCCCTCCACCTTGGTATCGATCGCATATTCGACTTGCCCGGTGGCCTTGGCATGCATGTCCAACCGGGCGACCGGCTTGCCGATCCACCGGAACGCAGCCTTGTCCTTCAGGTGCACGCTGCCCGGCGGCGGCGCCGGCATATCGAGCGCGTGGAGTGCCAGATCGCCATAGGCAATGGACCGGCCGGAGGCGGCATGAACGACCCGGCCCGGCTCGGTGGCAAGTTGCGCCATCGGCACACCCAGACGCGCGGCACCGGCCCGCAGCAGCATGGCGCGCGCCGTCGCGCCCAGCCTGCGCATGGTTTCATAGCTGGTCCGCACCGACATGCTGCCGCCGGTGATCCGCATCGTATCCTTGATGACCAGGTAGTCGGGCCCGGGCGGGGCCGTTTCGACCACGAAACTGGCCGGATCAGCGTCCATCTCCTCACCGATGATCTGCGCCAGCGCGGTATAGATCCCCTGCCCGCCTTCCATGAACGGGCTGAGCAGGCGCACCGTGCCATCCGCGCGAATCTCCAGAAAGGCGGGAATGCGCGTGCCGGGCTTGACGCTTCCGGCGACCGCCGCTGCCCGGGCAGATCCGACCGGCAGGCCGAAACCCAGTACGAGTGCGCCGGCACTGGCGCCGGCCGTGCGAACCAGAAAACCGCGCCGCGAAATATTGACGGGTTCCGCAACGGGAAAGTCGGATACGGCGGGATGATCCGCGAGCGCGACCATGTCGCTGCTCATGCTTCACCTGCCGGTGCTTTGCCCATCGCGCCGACCGCCGCGACCGCGATGGCAGCCGAGGCGCCCAAAGCGATCGCCGGGGAGGCGCTGCCGCCTTGGCCATCCGATATCACTGAAGCTTCCGCCGTGGCAGGCGCAGTCCCCGCAAGATCGTGCAGGGCAGCCCGGATCGCATTGTAAGTGCCGCAGCGGCACAGGTTCGCCATGGCCGCTTCGATCTCGGCCTCTCCTGCATGGGGCGCCTCTCGCAACAGCGCGGTTGCCGCGATGACCTGGCCGGACTGGCAATATCCGCACTGCGGCACCTGATGCCGCACCCATGCATCGACCACGCGCTTGCCCAGCGGGTCCTCCTCGATCTTTTCGATCGTGGTGATATTTCGGCCCGCCACACTGGCCACCGGCGTCACGCATGAACGGGTCAACGTACCATCGACAAGCACCGAGCAAGCTCCGCACTGGGCGATGCCGCAGCCGTATTTCGTGCCCGTCATGCCCAGATTGTCACGGATCACCCAGAGCAGCGGGGTCTCGTCATCGGCATCCACGTCATGGACCTGATCGTTGATCTTAAGCTGCATCATGGCCTTCTCGTTCGGACACAGCACGGCACGAAGCGCCGATGGCAGCGCCCCTGATTCAGCCGTCCCTGTCCTGCTTGTCGATTATATGTATTTGTGAATGATAGCTCTGTCCGGAACGCGGCGTCCAGAATATTCCGATCCATGATACGGTGAGCAGGGCTCATCGTTGCACTTTCGGAACAAGCCCGAAAATCCCGTCAAATGGTCGACGCCGCCACAACGCGGCAAACAAAATCCTAGAGCAGTTGATCCGATGCCATCAGATCGGAAACTGTTCTAGCCGCCGGGATATCCTGATCGGCACTCTGCCCGATGGCGCTGCGGGTCTGATTTTTCCCCGCTCTCTTGGCCGCGTAAAGCAGGTTATCGGCCCGTTCATAGGGTTTTGCGAAACCTTCGTCGGCAAGGATATCCGTCACGCCCATGCTGGCAGTCACCGGCCCTTCCAAACCCGCAACCATACGGGAGACGACCGAGGGAATCGTCTTGCGCAACCGTTCGGCCAGGATTTCGGCATCATCGCCGCGCAGCAGGAGCACGAACTCCTCGCCGCCGAAACGATAGGCGCGAACCCCCGGCCCCGCCTGAAGGGCATCGGCCACGGCCCTTAACACCGCATCGCCCACGGCATGGCCATTCAGGTCGTTGATCGCCTTGAAATTATCCAGATCGATCACTGCCAACTTGGTGAAGCCCTGGGTTCGAAGCCGTTCGAATTGCTGCTTTATCGCGCGCCGGTTCAGCAATCCGGTCAGCGGGTCCGTCTCCGACAAGCGTTCCAGCACGTCCGCCTCGCTCAGAGCCCGGTCTCGTTCCCGCCTCATGGTCACGAAGCGGTCCGCCATGCCAAGCGTGGTGAAGAGCACCTCGCATATGCAGCCGACGTAGAACAGCACCATGGCATCGAAGCTGCGCGACCAGGGGAGCAGCCCCGTTGCCAGCCTGATCAGCCCCACCAGCACCATCGGCATATAGCCCACGGTCTGGAACTTCGCGGCGCGGCTTCCCCTGCGCAGAGCGTCGATCATCGACACGATGAAAATGGCAAGAACAGGCGCAAACGCCGCCGTGTACAGGCTCGACTGTATGGGCCGGGCAACGAACGGGAACGTCGCATGAAAGGCGCTAAGCGCAATCGCCCATGCCGCGCAGCCGGGCAGCAATCGCCGCAAGGTCCGATGCATCAGCCCCGGCTCGATGAAACTGTACGTAAACATCGTTCCGGATGCGATCGTCATCCCGAAGAGCCACGCCGTCATCCAGTTCAACGTCATTGCGGGAGGATCAAAGAACATGACCGACAGGCCGGATGAAACCAGGATGGTCATCAGCAGCGAAAGCGCGAGGGCCGAATGCCAGAGAACGAACGGTTCGCGCAGGGCGCGATAGAAAGCTGCATTGAAAAACAGGGGCATGACCAACATGCCGCCAAGTCCGGCCAGAATGAGCAGAAATTGCATGTCGCCAACGCCGCCGGCCGCGTCCCTTGGCGCAAGGTAAGCATTCTCCAGCGTCATCCGATGGCTGGGCAAGTCCACCGCGACGACGACCTGCCGGGTTGCCCGCGTCACTTTCGGCAAGGGAACCTTGAAGTATCCCCCCGCCATCGAACTGGCCAGTGCGGAGGCGGGGACGATGCTTTCCCGGATCGCGCCATCGCCATCGACTGCAAGCACATGAACTGCCTTCAGCGCACTGCGCCGTGAAAGGAAGTATCGGGGAAGTGCCCGGTCCGCGCGCATGTCGAAGCGCAGCAGCACCCGCTCCGCCTCGATGGAAAGGTTTTGCCCACTGCAAGACCAGCGCCCAGATGTCTGCGCGATTGCGGCGACGCTTTCCGCGGTGCTGCCGGGCGCCCAGCAGGAACTGCGAATATCGTCGGGATCGAGCACCTGGGTCGACCCGACACTGAAATAGGCCAGCATCGTCAGCAGCAGGAACGCCGCCAGCAATTTTTCCCTGAACCCAGGCAAAATCATCGACCTGCGCGTGTACGGATTGCGTTCGCCAATGACGGGAGCAGCACTTCGGGCATCAGACCACCACCAGGCGCAGTTCATGCACACCCAGTTCCACAAGGGAGGAGGCCTGCTGCTTGAGCGTCACGATATTGCGCCGCGTCGCCCAGACCGGCGCCGGGCGGCCGAAATAGTACCCTTGGGCATAGTCGCACGACCAGCCTTGCAGGATTTCCGCTTCTTCCGCCGTTTCGATACCCTCGGCCACCACCTGAATGCCAAGGCGATGGCAAATGTCGATCACACCCTGCACCAGCGCGGCGCTGCGTTCGCTTTGGGTGCGGCCGCCGCTGACGAAGCTCTTGTCAAGTTTCAGGCGCTGGATATCGAATTCGGACAGATAACTGAGCGACGAATAGCCGGTGCCGAAATCATCGAGCGCCAGCGTATACCCGCGCTGCCGCAAACCTATGAGATTGCTGCGGACAACATCGGAATCGGCAAGCAGAATGCCCTCGGTGATCTCGAACCCGATCGACTGCGGGCTGACGTTGTAGCGGGCGCGATGGAAATCGATCTGCTCCAGCAGCCCCGGATTTTCCAGTTGCAGGGGTGAGAGGTTGATGGACGTGCGCAACCCCAGCCATTTCCGGCTGTCCGCGAAGGCCTGGGCAATGATCCATTCGCCAAGTTGAGGCATCAGGCCCAGCTTTTCGATGACCGGGACGAACTCCGCAGGCGTGGCCGCGCCCTCTTTCAGACGCAGAAGCGCCTCGACACCGGCGGGACGCATGGACCGAAGGTCGACGATCGGCTGATAGAACAACTCGAACCCCTGATCGTCGATCGCCTGCTTCATCTGGGCTTCAAGATCCTTCCGCGACTTGAAGGCGTGACCAAGCGCGCGGTCGTAGATGACATGGTGGGCCGACCCTGCCGCCTTCGCCGCGCCGAGCGCAATGTCCGCATTCTGCATGAGATCGGTGGCCGTATGCCCATGCTCGGGCGCGGCAGCGATACCGACGGAAAGCGTCGCGACCATCACGGGATGGCCACGCTTGCGCTTCTTTACCGAAATCTGCGTTGCCTTGTGCCCAAGCGAATGGATATTCCCCGTCCCGACCACGAGGATGGCGAATTCGTCTCCATCCAGCCTGGCAATCATACAGCGATCCGCGCTGAAGACCTTGACCAGCAGCTTGCTGAATTCGCGAATGACATCGTCGCCTCCGGGCAGGCCGAAGGCGTCGTTTATCGCGCTGAAATCATCGATATCGAGCCGGAGGAGCTGGCAGGGATGGCTGCCGGCAATCTGATCGAGCCGGGTCATGAAGGTCGCCCGATTGACCAGCCCGGTTACCGGATCATACCTTTCCAGAAAAATCGCCCGCGTGCTCGAAGTCAGAGCGCGGCGGGCAATGCCCCAGAACAAGGCCAGGACAATGGCGCCAAAAACCAATTCGGCGGGCAATACGTAGCGGGTAAGCACATCGCCCGGCCGGTCCGGCATCCAGACCAGCCGGCCGACGGTATCCCGGCCAATTCCCTGCAGGAGTTGCTGATCCCACCCCACAGCGACCGGCCGATATGGTGAAAGGAGGACAAGCCCGTCCAGCATATAGGCCCTGCCCAAACGCGCGACGGTGGGATCGTCCAGATAGGTGAATGTGACGATGTCCAGGGGCTGGCCGGACGAAGCGATCCTGGCAGCGGAAACGATCGCCAGATTTCCGCTGATGCTCCTGATATCGGTGGTGGACGCATCGGCGCGCGGCAAGGGCACTGACGGAAGCGGACGGGCGATATCGGCCACCGCTTCGGTCAATGCGTTCATCTCCCTTGAGGAAGCACGCCCGTTCTTGGTAAATCCATAGAGAGGGCCATCAGGCCCGACGATGAGCACTGCCTTTGCCCCGACGGTCGAAGTGACGGGCCGGCCGAGTTCCTCGTCCAGATACCCCGCAGCCGCGTCTGGCCCCATGGCCGCAAGCTGGCGCGCGAGTTCGAGGCGTTGCCCAAGGGCCCTGGCCTGCGCATCGGAGTTATGCTTCGCCCGCTCCACCGCCTCTCGCACCTGTTCGCGCTGGCGCTGTGACGCATTACGGTTCAGCGCGGCGGCAGCAACGCAAAGCGCCACGGCACCGCACAGCGTCATGACGATGATGGCGGCGATCGCTCCGTAGCTTCGCCTTGCAGCGGGATAATGGCGGGGGGTATCCATTCCGATCCTTGTTCGCGCAGCGCACTCCACATTATCTCTAAAATAGGCGCTTTGACGGGCCTGCGGTTCTATCGAGCGAATTATCCTCATTTTCCACCCGACAAAAGGATGCGCTTTGGTTCGATGCGGCGAGGCATTCAGGGCAATTCGCGCGCGCGTGATGACAGGCGTTCGCGGGTTGAACGGCTCCGATTACAGCCCAGTCCGCCATCGCGACCCGACGTCAGATCGGGCCGGCCGGCTCTTCTCCGAAGCCTTCGCCGTGGCGCCACTCATCCGCACGATCTGGACACCCGCCGATGAGGATGAGCATGCTGTAAACTCGACATATGAGGGGCGACGGCACCGCCAAGCCTGTAATTCCAGTATCAGAGGGGAAACTTGCCGGCCGTGGCCGGAACCCGGACAGCCGTCCCACATCGGAAGGCCACCCGGTTGTTCCGGTTCGTCATGTGCTCGGGCGAACAGTCTACCGCAGATTTTCGCCCGAAATCGTCGCCCCAATGTCGGTTAAGACTGCTCCGGTGTCGACTTGACCTCAACCTTTTTCGAAGCCTGAGCTTTAGCCTTCGCGCTGCCTGCCTTGGGTGCCGCTGCCTTCGCCTTCTTGACGGGCGCAAGCTTTACACCGCCCGCCAGCGCAGCGCCGCCGACTTTCGGAGCAGTTTCAGCCTCACTTTTCGTGGATGCAGGCACGGCTACGCTGGGCAAATCCTTGCCCGCACGCTGCTTCGCCACTGGCTTTGCCGCCGCCTTGGCAGGCTGTGCGGCATCGACGCCAGCGGAAATCGCGGCCGATTCTGCACTTGCGGGCATTCGAGCCATGCGACGGGCCGGCTTGCCTGGAATCTTCTCTCCGGACTCCGACTTCGGCTCTGGCACCGCCTTCACGGCAGGCTGGCTTGCCGCCTTCGCCACCGGCTTGGCGACTGCCTTGGCCGGCCGGCTCGCTTTCTTGGCCGCGGGCTTTTTCGGCGCAGGCGTGGGCTTCGGCACGTCTGACGCAATCACCGCCGCACCCGACGATGCAGAGGGCTGCGCTACTGGGGCCTGCGATGCCTTGTCCATCACGCCGACGCCAGTTTTGACACTGGCCGGGGACGCAAGCTTGCCCCTCGACTTGGCACCGGATGGGGCCTTCTTCGCAGTCACCTTCACAGGCTTTGCGGCACTTGGGGCAGCAACCACCGGAGCAACGCCGGCGGCCGGATTTGCCACGGTACGCCCACCCAGTCCTGCCGCCTTCGCGAAGGCACGGCGGCGCTCCGAATAGTTCGGCGAAACCATCGGATAGTTGACCGGAAGACTATACCGCGCGCGGTATTCTTCGGGTGTTAGGCCGTTGTTCGCAAGATGACGCTTCAACGCCTTGTAGGGTTTGCCATCGATCAGGCTGATGATGTGATCGCGCGAGGCGAGGCTTTCCTCGATCGAGACGGCCGGCTTGAACTCCGGCTCCTGCGGCGCCGTTTCTCCGGACTTGCCTGAAAGCGCCGAACGCGTGGCTTCGATCAGCCCCGGAAGGGCGTCACTGGTCACCGTGTTGTTCGCTACGAACACGCTCAACAGTTCAACCGTCAGTCGTGCAAGCTCGGACTGCTCTGTATCGGACATCGACGTCTCCCTCTTCTGGGCGCATTTGGATCAAGTCCTTGTTGGGCCAAAAGACGGGCAAGTAAAGCTCAATGTTCGCGAACCGCCGCCTATAGGTAGGCTGCAAATCCGGTCGAGACGCATTGGCCTACGTCGACTTACGCATCAGATAGACGTCCATGATCCAGCCATGCCTCTGACGCAGCGCCGATCTTCGTTCCATGATTTCCGTGCCCACATCCGCCAATCGTCCCGCGATCAGAGCCTCTTGCTTCATGCCGAGATATGCCCCCCACCAGATTTCGACGTCGGCGGGATCCAGCGCCTGAAACGCCCCGCCCTCGTCGAGCATTACCACGATCGTTCCGACGCCCATCGGCCAGCCATGCGCACGCAGCAATCGGCCGGTGGTGATGGTGATTGCGTCGGCAAGGCGGTTCAGCGGAATGGCGTGGGCAGCAGTGAGGGCCTGGATACTGGTGATACCCGCCACGACCCGGACGTCGACAGCCATACCTTCGCCAATCAACTGGCCGGCAATGCGCAAGGTACTGTCGTAAAGCGAGGGATCACCCCAGACAAGCAAGGCAAGCTTGCCGCCTTTCGGCAGATGCGTGGCGATCTGTCGTGCCCAGGCGGCGGCGATGGCGCGGTGCCAAGCCTGCACACCATCAATATAGTCCCCGGCGCTATCGCGCGTTGGCAAGTCGAACTCGACCATGCGCACAGGTTGCTCCAGCACCGCTTCGCAAATGGCGCGCCGTACATCCAGCAAGTCCGCCTTGGCGCTGCCCTTGCGCGGCAACAGGATCAGGTCGGCCGCATTCATGGCGCGTATCGCCTGAACCGTCAGGTGATCGGGATTGCCCGTACCGATGCCGATGAGATCCAGCTGGATCGTGCCTTGCTCACTCGGTAGTGGCGGCATAGCGCGACCCTGCGTGCTGCGGTCGAAACCGGCGATCGTAGCCCTTGGCGTAGAGGCTGCTTTCCAGAAAGTCATCAGCAGCCAGAACGGGTCCCACCAGAATCAGTGCGGTGCGTTCCATGCTGCCGGCCACGGCCGCTTCGATGGTCTTCAGCGTGGCACGCACGATGCGTTGATCGGGCCAACTCGCCCGCCATACAACGGCAACGGGACATTCGTTGCCGTAGAACGGCGCAAGATCGGTGACGACGCGGTCCAGATTGTGGATCGACAGATGGATGGCCAGCGTGGCCCCCGTCGCCGCAAAGTTGGCAAGGCTTTCAGCAGGGGGCATCGTGCTTGCCCGGCCGGGCGTGCGGGTCAACACCACCGACTGGGTCAGCGCCGGCAGCGTGAGTTCCGCTTCCAACGCTGCAGCGGCGGCGGCGAACGCCGGCACGCCCGGTGTCACGGTAAACGGAATGTCCAGCCCGCGCAGGCGGCGCAGCTGCTCCCCCATCGCCGACCAGACGGACAAATCCCCCGAATGCAGGCGCGCGACATCCTGGCCGGCCGCATGGGCCCGGACAATCTCGTCCATGATGGCGTCCAGATCCATCGACGCGGTATTGATGACGCGGGCATCCGGCGGGCAATGATCGAGCACTTCGGCCGGCACCAACGACCCAGCGTAGAGGCACACCGGGCTGGTTGCGATCAGGTCTCTGCCGCGCAGGGTCAAAAGGTCCGCCGCGCCGGGGCCGGCGCCGATGAAATGAACGGTCATGAATGTACTCCCGAAGCGATGGCGCACGTCGCCATGCGGTCGCGTGAAATGTGACGGCGGGCGAGCAGGACGGCGGTGTCCGCCCCCAAGGCGGCCAAGGCGCTGGCTTCGGCAACGCTGTCCACGCCCCTTGCGGCCCGGGACGCTGCGGATGCGGTCAGAGTCCTGGCCTGTGCGAGCCGTTCCTGCGGCACCGCGATCAACGGCAGGCCCAGCAGGTTGGACAGCTCTGCCAGCAGATGCGCCTTTTCGGCCAACGTGGCGACGTGGGTGATTGGCGGCATCCCCTCGCGCGCCAGTTGATAGGCCGAGCATAGCGAATGGACATTGGCCTGCGCCCGAAAGCCGAAGCCCGCCACGATCACAGGACAACGCTCCATTGCACGACCGGATAGCGCGCGCGCCAGCCGCGCCGGCTTCCCAGCGGCACGGCGTCGGCCAGTTCGATGCGCAGCAGCGTGCCGCCACGCTGGCCATGCCACTGCGCCAGAAGCGCTTCGGATTCGAGGGTCACGGCATTGGCCACCAATCGCGTGCCGGCCGATAAGTGCTGCCACAAGGTTTCGAGCAGAGTGTGCGAAAGGCCGCCGCCTATAAATACTGCGTCGGGTAGCGGTCCGTCCGGCAAAGTCTGCGGTGCGAGACCGCACAGCACTTGCAGCCGATCCACGCCCAGCGCCGCAGAATTGGTGCGGACCCGCTCCGCGCGCGATGCGTCCGCCTCCACAGCGCAGGCACTGTTGGCGGGGTGAGCAAGCAACCATTCGATCGCAATCGAGCCGGAGCCCGCGCCGATATCCCACAATCGCTCTCCCGGTCGCGGGGCCAGGGTGCTCAGCGTCAACGCCCGCAATGGACGCTTGGTGATCTGGCCGTCGTGCTCGAACAGGTCGTCGGGCAGCCCCCCGGTGACCGGCAATGCAGAGCCGGCACCGTCGACCTCGATAGCCACCGCCACCGGATGGCGGATATCGGAAAAGTCCAGCGCTTCGGCCGGGGTGGAGCGTATCCGCTCGCGCGGACCGCCCAAGGCTTCCAGCACATGAAGCATGGAGGCGCCGAAGCCACGTTCGACCAGGTAATCGGCCAGCGCACCCACAGCTGCGCCGTCGCGAACGAGGGCCAGCACACGGCGGCGCCTGGCAAGATGCGGCCGCATCCGCTGCAACGGCGCCGCATGGAGGCCAAGACAGGTGCATTCCTCGATCGCCCAGCCCAGCCGCGCCGCGGCCACGCCAAACGTGGACGGTGCCGGATAGGCGATCCACTCGCCGGGATCGAGGTCACGGGTCAGGCTGCTGCCCGCGCCGAACCAGAACGGATCGCCCGAGGCCAGCGCCACTACCTTGCGGCCTCGTTCGGCCAACAGCAAGGGCACGCCGTCCGCGAAGGGAACTGGCCATTGCCGTGTCGGCGCTCTAAGGCCCGGCAACAGGGCGAGGTGACGGGCTGCCCCCATCACCAGATCCGCATCATCGAGTGCCGTGCGGGCGCCCGCACACAGTCCATCCGCCGCATCCTCGCCGATGCCCACGATCGTCAGCCAAGGGGAGGCGTTTCTGTCAGCCATGCCGAACATCCTGCTGTTGGGCGGCACGACCGAAGCGAGTGCATTGGCCCGCCTGCTGGCTGAGCGCGACGTTTCGGCGACATTCAGCTATGCCGGCCGCACCGAAAACCCGCGTGCCCAGCCCGTGCCCATCCGGATCGGCGGATTTGGCGGCGTGTCGGGGCTGGCCGCCTATCTCCGCGATCATCGGGTGACGCACCTTGTAGACGCCACGCACCCCTTTGCCGCGACGATGAGCGCGCATGCGGTAGAAGCCGCCAGGATTGCCGGCGTGCCTCATGCTGCACTCAGCCGCCCGGCCTGGCGTCCGGAGCCCAGTGACGACTGGCGCAGTGTGGCCGACATTGCCGGCGCCGTTAACGCTCTGGCCGTTCCACCGCTCCGCGTCATGCTGGCCCTCGGCCGGATGCATGCGGATGCCTTTGCCGCCCAGCCGCACCATCACTACCTGCTGCGCTTCGTCGATGCGCCGAGCCAGCCGATCACCCTGCCCAACCACAGCCTGGTGGTCGATCGCGGGCCCTTCGGCATCGACGGCGATATCCGCCTGATGCGTGACCGTGGCATCGACCTTGTGGTCTGCAAGAACGCCGGCGGCAGCGGCGCGCAGGCGAAGCTCGCCGCGGCGCGGCATCTGCACCTTCCCGTGCTGATGATCGATCGCCCGGCCCTGCCTGACCGCCTGGAATTCCATCGCCCGCAAGATGTGCTCGATTGGATCGATCATGCAGCATCTTTCGGCAACGAGCGCGGCGTATAGAGGATCGCTCTCCCCGCCCGTTCGATGACCCGGGTCGTGCTCGATCCGACGATCACCATCGTGCGCATGTCGGCCATTTCGGCATGGGACTGCCCAAGTGACACGATCTGCAGGCTTTCCTCTTCCGTCGATACACTGCGAGCGAACAGGATCGGCCGATCCTCCCCGCAGGTCTGCCGCAGCACTTCCAGCACTCGCACGAAGCCCTGGGGTCTTGCCCGCGATCGCGGATTGTAGAAGGCCATGGCAAAGTCCGCCTCTGCCGCCAGCCGAATGCGCTTTTCGATCACGCTCCAGGGCTTGAGATTGTCCGACAGGTTGATGGCGCAGAAATCGTGGCCAAGCGGGGCACCAGCCCGCGCTGCGGCGGCCAGCATCGCGGTAATTCCGGGAAGCACGCGGATATCCAGTTCGCGCCATGCCGGGCGCCCCGCCTCCAACGCCTCGAACAGCGCGGACGCCATGGCGAACACGCCCGGATCGCCAGACGAAACCACAACCACCCGATGCCCTTGCGCAGCCAGTTCCAGCGCCAATGCCGCCCGGTCCAGTTCCACCCGATTGTCCGAAGCGTGCAGGACAAGCCCCGGACGAGGCTTTACGCGCGCGACATAGGGGATGTAGCCGACGACGTCGGTCGCCTCCGCCAGCGCGGCGGTGACTTCCGGCGTCACAAGCGCATCGTCACCCGGCCCAAGGCCCGCGACGGCGATCCAGCCTGCGCTGGCGTCCTCGCCACCAATGCCACTGTCAGTCATGGGCGACGCCCCTGCCCGTGGATCAGCAGGATCGAAAAATAGGGCACCGCAGCTTCGATGTCGCAAAGGCGCGTCACGCGCTGCCCTTCCATGGCGGCATGTTCGACCAGCCACGCGGCATCCTCACGCCCCGCCGCAGCAACGGCGCGGCGCAGCTTGGGCAGGTTGCGGCCGATCTTCATTACCACCAGCGCATCGGTATCGCGGATGCGCTGCACCAGTTCCTCTTCCGGAAGGGTGGCCATGGCAACGGTCAGCACGTCGTCGCCCCAGGTGATGGGAAGGCCGGATGCATTCCACGCGCCGGCCATGCCGGTAATGCCCGGCACCACTTCCACCGACGCCCGACCCGCCAATCGGCTATGCAAGTGCATGAAGGAGCCGTAGAAAAACGGATCGCCCTCACACAGCACCACCACGTCTTCACCGCCTTGGGCCGCATCCATCAATCGCTCGGTGCAGCTGGCGTAGAACGCGCCAAGGCAGGCGTTATAGCGCGGATCGGACAGCGGTATTTCCGTGGTGACCGGGTATTCCATCGCGATCTCCACCACGTCCGGCCGCAACAGGCCTTCGGCTATGCGCCGGGCATGGCCCGGCCTGCCTTGCTTCCGGAAATAGGCGACCTGCCGGGCGCCGCGCACCAGCCGGTCTGCACGCACGCTCATCAGATCCGCCGCGCCCGGTCCCAGGCCGACGCCGTGGATGGTGCCGTAACCGCCGGTCATTCCGCGCGGCTCGCCAGCGCGTTCACCGCTGCCACCGTGATGGCGCTGCCGCCAAGGCGCCCCTCCACGATGCAGCAGGGAACCGGCGATGCCGTCCAAAGGGCATCCTTGGATTCGGCGGCGCCGACGAAACCGACCGGACAACCGATGATTGCGGCAGGGCGCGGACAATCCGGATCCTCCAGCATGTTGAGCAAATGGAATAGGGCCGTCGGCGCATTGCCGATCGCCACCACCGCCCCGTCCAGATGCGGGCGCCATAACTCCAGCGCGGCGGCGGAACGGGTATTATCCATGCTTCTGGCCAGTTCCGGCACCTCCAGATCGGCCAGAGTGCAGATCACGCGATTGTCCGCAGGCAAGCGCGCGCGGGTAATGCCTTCGGAAACCATGCGCGCATCGCACAGGATCGGCGCCCCGGTGGAGAGGGCGTGCCGCGCAGTCAGTGCAAAGCGATCCGAAAAGCGGACATGCGCTTCAAGGCCCACCATGCCGGCAGCATGGATCATGCGCACCGCCACCGGCTCCTCATCGACCGAAAAGCGCGATAGATCGGCCTCCGCGCGGATGATGGCAAAGGACTGGCGATAGATCGCAGCACCGTCCTTCTCGTAAGTATAGGGCATCAGAAGGCTCCAAGTCTGCCGGGAATGTCGGCGCTGTCCATCCCACGGAAAAGCGGTTCGGCATCGGCACGGGCGTTAAAGGCAAGATCGTATCGGCCATCGCGCCCCGTCAGCATCACGTCGGCCGGCTGCGAACTGGCGCACCCTTTGGCACAGCCGGACACATGCAGCCGCCCCCTGACGAGCGGTGCGATCCGGCGCGCCAGTTCGCGGGTTACCACGCTGGCTTGCGAACAGGCCGGCTTGCCAGGACAGGCATCGACGCGCAGGAGCGGTTCGGCGGGGTCGGTCGACAAGCCGGGAATGTCGATGCCGGCTGCGCCTTCGACCAGGATCACGCGCCACGGCGTGAGGCGAAGCCCCGTGACACCGGGCCTCTCCATCACGTTCATCAGCGTGGATGCCTCAACCCGGCCGAACGGCAGGCCGTAAGCCGTGCCGCCGGTTCGTTCGCCCGGCAGCATGGACCGAAGCGGCTGCGCTGAACGCACATCGCCGATGGCCCAATCAGGTAGCGCGGCGGAATGTCGTGCCATCCGCCGCGCCTGCAGGCCACCGCTGTCCACGAACCACCGCGCCAGCGCCAGCAGGGCATCGACTTCCGTGCCATCCGTCAGTTCCACGCCCTCCGACCGGCCATCAGCCCGCAGCATCAGCCTTCCGCTACACGCGCGCTCTATGCGAAAATCGCCCGGCTCACATATCAGCGCCGGAGCCGGACCGGCATCGATGACGAAGCCGATCTTGCCGGGTAACCGGGGCAGATCGTGCAGCCGGCCATACAGTTCGCTGGCGATCCGGACGGTGTCATCGTCGGTTTGCCATTCCGGCGCGACCAGAAGATTGCGGCGCCCCTCCCGCTCGGCATCGTCATCCACCAGATCCAGCGCTTGCAGACGTTCGAGCAGGGCTGGCCACTGCAGGTGGTCCACCCCACGCAGCTGGAAATTGGCGCGCCGCGTCAGGTCGAGAAGGCCGTTGCCATAAGTCAGCGCCGCCTCGCACAGACCGATCGCCTGCGCGACGCTCACTCGGCCAAGATGCGGCTTCACCCGCACCAGCAGTCCGTCGCCAGCCATCATCGGCCGCCATGCGTCGGGACACCAGCCCCTGACGACGCCCTCCACCTGCGAGCTCAAAGCCATCTCACCCCGCGCCGGGCGGAACCTTGGATGGGGCTTGCCGGCAAGGCCGACCGACGCGGGTCGACGGGCGGGCGCATAACACCCGGCGACACGCGCACGTGCAGCCCCAGCCGCACAGCTTCGCCGCCCAGACGGAAGTATTACCGTGCCGTGATCATCCCCTGGATCAAGGCAAGAGCGACCGGTGCGCCGGCAGGTCTCCTGGCTCGCGGGTCACAGCTTGATGCACGCCTTCCCGAACCACAGGGTCCAGTGGCCGCCCTTCGCAAAGGGCCCGTGCATCGCGCTATCCGCTTACAGTTGCAGGGACAGCCGCGGATTTGGGAGCAAGCCCCCGCACCGCATTCCCGATTAAGCTCCGCTTGGAGCACCGGCGCGATCATGGTCGGACAGCGGATCGCTCCGCCGCCGATCGGCGCTCCTTACAGCGATCACCAAGGCGGGCCAATCGTTTTTTGGCGACGATCGGGGCGCAGGCGCGGCGCTGCCCGAACTGGCGGGATGGGCGCCCTGAGGCAGGCGGATCATTAACGGCGATCATTAATAGGTAGGAAATTTCGAGATTGCGGGTAAAGGGCCGGGCAATCTTCGGTGCCTGTGATGCGGTTTGATCTCCCCACCCTGTACTTCCTTGCCATAGGCACGTTGCTTCTCAGCGCCGTCATGACGCTTTGGGAACGACACGCGCGGCCCCAGTACGCAGGCCCCCAACACGCGCAACCATTGCGCAAAAGTGGACTCGGTATCCTTGCCACCGGGTATGCGATGCTGGCCGGCGGATGCGCCTTGGCGATGGGGCGTACCATGTTCGCCGCCCCCCTTGGCGCCAGCTTGGCCAATATGATCTTGCTGGGCGGGTACCTTTTGGTTTTCTGGGGCGCAGCCGGCCTGGCAGGCCGAAAGCGCGGCAAGATTGCGCTGGCCATCTGGGTTTTTCAGGCACTGGTCTGGTGCTTCATTGGCGGGCGCTGGCAGGACATTGTCTGGAACTATGTCAGCGCATTTCCCATTGCATTGGCCAGCGGCCTGACCGCTTGGGAATTGTGGGCAAACGGCCGCTTCGTTTCCTGCGATCGCGCCGCATCGCGGTAGGCTTCGCTGCCATGCACTGCCTCTTTTACCTGGGACGGGCCTGCATTCTCCCGCTGATCGCTCCCAGTTCCGGATCAACGCTGCTGGGTATCTCCAGCATCTTCACGATGTACGAGGGTGTCTTGTACTCGGTGGGCCTGCCCATGGCGTTGATCGCGCTTCTGCGCGAGGAAACGCACGACCAACTGCTGAAAGCATCCCACACCGATTACCTCACCGGCCTGGGCAATCGACGCTGGTTCTTCGAGGAAGCAGAGAGGCATATTCACAACACCCGCGCCGACGCGGATATATTTCTGCTCGCGTTCGATCTGGATCATTTCAAGGCTATCAACGATCGGTTCGGCCATGCGGCGGGGGATGAAGTGCTCAAGCTGTTCGCAGGCTTCGCGCGCGGGATCGTCGGGCCGGATACAATTCTCGCCCGGATCGGTGGCGAGGAATTCGCAGCATTGGTGTCCTGCAAATCCGATGCGGACGCGTCGGCCGTTGCGCAGGCCGTGGTAAGTGGCTTTGCGGAGATCGTGATCGACCGGTCAAAAGGCCTGGGCATCAAGGCCACGGTCAGCATCGGCCTTGCGCAACTGAGCCGCGACGGGAACGACCTTGCAGAACTTCTGCTGGCGGCCGACGCTGCACTTTACCGGGCGAAAGTCAGCGGACGCAATCGGATCGAACCGGCGCAACCATCAGCCGAAGGGCTTGGCAACGTCCTTCCAGCGCGAACGCGCAAATACCGGGCGACATTGCCCTGAATGCGATTGGCCAACGCCAAGATCGGGCTCTCCTTATTCGATGACTTCAAAATCCTGGAACCGTTGATCCGGTGCAACTGGTTCGGATACTGCCCAGTTGCACGGCCTGAACGCCGTCGCTGGTCATATCCAGATGGAGTTTGGCGCGCGCCACCCCGCACCGCCATTTCCGAAGTGCCGTTGTGAATACCCAGGGCACCTGTTTCAATCACGGTCATCTCCCGAAGGCCGCTAACAATAGTGCAACAAAACAGAAAAATGACGGCACGCTCGCAAGGTGCCGGTCTGTGGTCTTGCGGCGGATGAATTCGCCGGTCGAATGGGAGGAAGTGATGAGGAAAGCCCACCGGGCTGCCGCACTACTGTGTGGCGCCAGTCTTTTGCACGCCATGCCGGCGCTGGCACAGGATGCAGCCGCCGCCTCCGCGCAAGAAGAACCGGCTGATGCGGAACCGGCGGTCCCCGCCCAGGACATCATCGTCACCGGATCGCGTGCCATCCGCAATGGCGATTCCATGCCCTCACCCGTCACAGTGGTGCAGCCCTCGAACCTCCTCGCGGTCCAGCCGGGGACTCTGGCCGATGCACTCAATACGTTGCCGGTGTTCGCCGGTGCGCGCGGACGCACCAGCAACCCGACATCGACCGGCAGCGGCGGCGCCGGCAATGGGTCGGCCAACCAGTTGAACTTACGCAACCTCGGCCCCACCCGCACCCTGGTGCTGATGGACGGATTGCGTGTGCCGCCGACGCTGCTGAACGGTGTCGTCGATGTCGACATCATCCCGCAGATGCTGGTTCAGCGCGTCGACACCGTGACCGGCGGCGTCTCGGCCGTTTACGGTTCGGACGCGGTCAGCGGCGTTGTCAATTACATCATCGACAAGGGCTTCAACGGCCTGAAAATGCAGGCCAGCAGCGGCATTTCGCAGCGCGGAGACGCTTCGCAATATGATGTTGGCGTCGCCGGTGGCACCAGCCTGTTCGGCGGACGTGGCCATATCGAGGCGAGCTACGAGTATCGCAAGGAAGGCGGCATCAAGTACCGATCCTCGCGCGATTACCTTGACAACATCGGCGTGACCGGCACCGGCACTGCCGCCAATCCCTACGTGCTCCAGCACGATGTCCGCCAGGCCAATACGCCATTCGGCGGTCTCATCACCAGCGGCCCGCTGGCCGGGCAGATCTTTGGCGAAAACGGCGTGCTGCGCCCCTTCGTCCACGGCACCGCGACCGGCACCAGCGGCCTCGAAATCGGTGGTGATGGCGGCTATTACGACAGTTCGCTGGTCTCCCCGCTGGAATTCAACCAGATCTTCGGCCGCTTCGACTTCGACGTCAGCGACAAGGTCCACTTCCACGCGCAAGTGGCAGGGGACATCAAGAGCAACCAGAACTGGGCCGATCCGCTGCGCCTTTCGGGCGCGACGATCAGCTCCACCAATGCCTTCCTGCCGCAAGCCTATCAGACCGCGATGGCCGGCGTCGGCAGCTTCAAGTTCGGCGAGATGGTCAATGAATCTGGACGCCTGAATTCGGTTTCGCATACCGACCAGTGGACCGCCAATGCCGGTTTCGACGGCAAGCTGGGAGGCTTCGACTGGAAGCTCGATTACGTCTGGGGCGTCACCACCCTGAAGACCACGCTGAACAACAACGTCAACAACCAGAACCTCTCCGCCGCGCTGGACGCGGTCACCGATCCGGCGACGGGTAATGTCGTCTGCCGCGTCACGCTGACCAACCCCGGCCAGATGCCGGGCTGCGTGCCGCTGAATGTGTTCGGACCGACTGCCGCCAGCCAGGCCGCGCTCGCCTATGTCATGCCCAGCACGCATTACCGGGCGCAGACGCGGATGAACGACATTTCGGGCAGCATCGCCGGCTCGCCGCTCAGCACTTGGGCGGGCCCGATCAACGCCGCACTTTCGGCCGAATGGCGCAAGGTCAGTTTCGAGGCGGATAGCGACACCGACCCCAACCAATATGCCGATTGCACCGGCCTGCGCTACAACTGCACCTCTACCACCAAGCTCTGGCTCAACAGCTTCGCCGCATCGCCCAAGGTCAGCCAGACCGTCTACGAGGCCGCGCTCGAAGTGGACGTGCCGCTGCTGAAGGACGTGCCGTTGATCCAGGCGCTGAACCTCAACGGCGCGGCGCGTTATACGCATTACAACACTTCGGGCACCTACTGGACCTGGAAGGCCGGGCTGGACTGGCACGTTACCGACACACTGCGCATCCGCGGCACCCGATCGCGCGACATCCGGGCGCCTACGCTTTACGAACTCTTCGCGCCGGCCAACTCGGTGCCGGTCAACCCGGTCGACCTGCTGACCAATACCAGCCCCAGCGTGCAGCAGACCGACCTGTCGAACCCCGACCTCAAGGCCGAAATCGCCAATACCCTGACTGGCGGGGTGGTCTGGACCCCGACGCCGCGCGCCAGCATCGCGGTAGACGCCTATCACATCACCATAGACGATGCTGTAACGCAGATTGCCGGGTCCACTACCGCCTATCAGCAAGCCTGCTATGCCAGCGGCGGCACCTCGTTCTACTGCTCGTTGCAGGACCGTCCCAACGGCTACGCCGACACCAGCGCCGCCAATGCGGTGACGCATTGGTACACGCTCTACATGAACCTTGCGCAAGTCGAGACGTGGGGCATCGACGTCGAGGGCAACTATCGCGCCAGCCTGTTCGGACGCCCCGCCTCGCTGCGCGTACTGACCTCATGGCAGCCGCACGTCTATTATCGCCAGCAGGGCACCAGCACGCTCGATCAGGGCAATGTCGCTTTCGGTCCGCTGGGTCTCTCCGCCGGCCCGGCATGGCGCATCAGCGCCTTCGCGCAGTTCAAGCCGGCCGAACACCTGACCGTGGACCTGCTCGAACGCTGGCGCGGCGCAATGAAACTCGGCGGCGATTCGACGCAATACTGGGTCAGCAATCACGTCGCCTCGTTCGCGACGACGAACCTGACATTGACCTTCGATGCCGACGCCGGCTTCGGCAAGGCGGAGTTCTTCGTCAACGTCACCAACCTGTTCGACGCCAAGCCACCAGCGGCCGCCTATTCAGGCAACGGCACCCGTGCCGGGTTGCGTGACGGTTTTGCCCTCAGTGACGATCCGATCGGACGCGCCTTCCTTGCAGGGCTGCGCATCAAGCTCTGAAGCGCTGTCCCTTCTTTCCACGCCGGCCCGGCTCCAGCGCACTGGTGCCGGGCCGAAATCGATCCCGATGTTGAGCCGCCAAGGCTCCCCCCGCAGCAGATCGCAAGCTGGCGTCCATCCACCTTTTCGCGCGCCAATGACACGGCTATGCGCTGCGCCATGTCCCGCCCCTCCCCGATGTCTCTCCCCTCCCCCACGGCTCTCAACAGTGCAGCTCAATTCTTAGGCCAAAGCCCGGATTACAAAGTTCTGCGTCGCCTCCAGCCTGTCGAGCGCTTGCACACACCCAAGCCGGGCGGAATCAGCCGCATCGGCGTTGCCATCGACGTGGAGACGACGGGGCTCGATCACGATAATGACAAGATCATCGAACTCGCGATCCAGCGCTTCCGCTTCGACGATGCGGGTCGTATCGTCCAGATCGGGCAGCCGCGGGTGTGGCGCGAAGATCCGGGCGTGCCGCTGGATCCGCGGATCACGAAATTGACCGGCCATACCGACGCGGCCCTGGCAGGTCAGGCCATCGACGACAGCCTCGCCGTCGACATCCTGCATTCGGCGGACCTCATCATCGCGCACAATGCGGGTTTCGATCGCCCTTTCGTCGAAAAGAGATTGCCGGCGATCGCCGGCAAGCCATGGGCCTGCTCGATGGCCGAACTGGACTGGCTGGAACTCGGTTTCGACGGCAAGGCACTCGCCCACCTCGTTTCGCAATGCGGGTGGTTCTACGAGGGGCATCGCGCCGAGAATGACATTCTGGCGCTGATCTACCTTCTGGCGCACGATCTGCCGGGCGGAGAGACCGTCCTTGCCAAGCTGGTTGCAGCCTCTGACCGCCCCTCCTACCGCGTCAATGCGATCGACGCCCCTTTCGAAACCAAAGACCTTCTGAAGGCAAGAGGGTACCGCTGGAACGCCCCCATGCGGTTCTGGTCGAAAGAGATTGCCGAGGCCGATCATCTCGCCGAGCGGGCCTGGCTGGAAAGCGACGTCTACATCGGCCACGGCGCGCCTGCGTTCATTCCGGTAACGGCCTGCGATCGCCATACAAGGTCGTGAACAGACCGGACGGGAGGTCCGGCGACACCCCTTTCCTTCGCCGGGAAAATCGGCGAGGAATGGGAGATGTTACGTCAACCCTATCCGCTCACCGAACCCTACGCGACCGGAATGCTCGATACCGGCGATGGCCACAGCATCTATTACGAGCGCTGCGGAACGCCGGGTGCCAAACCCGCGGTCTTCCTGCATGGCGGTCCGGGCGGCGGCATTTCACCGGCGCACCGGGGTTTGTTCGATCCGGAACTCTACGACGTGCTGCTGTTCGACCAACGCGGCTGCGGCAGGTCGACACCCCATGCCTCGCTGGAAAACAACACGACCTGGCATCTGGTCGACGACATAGAGCGTCTGCGCCAGCTCGCCGGCGTGGACCGATGGCTGGTTTTCGGTGGCTCCTGGGGCTCCACGCTGGCACTCGCCTACGCGCAAACACATCCTGAAAGGGTGAGCGAACTGATCCTGCGCGGCATCTACATGTGCACGCGGCCGGAACTTGACTGGTTCTATCAGTTCGGCGTGTCCCAGATGTTCCCGGACAAGTACGAACGCTTCCTGGCGCCGATCCCGGAGGGCGAGCGCGGCGACATGCTCCACGCCTACCATCGCCGCCTGACGTCAGGCCCGGTCGAGGAACAGGTGGAGGCTGCCCGCGCATGGAGCCTCTACGAAGGTGAGGTGATCACGCTGCTGCCCGATCCCGCCATGTCCGAACAGCACGACGACGGACATTTCGCGCTGGCCTTCGCCCGTCTGGAAACGCACTATTTCGTCCACGACTGCTGGCTCGAACCCGGCCAGCTTCTGCGCGATGCCCACAAGATTCGCGCAATCCCCGGCACCATCGTCCACGGACGGTACGACATGCCCTGCCCCGCCCATTACGCCTGGGCGCTGCACAAGGAATGGCCCGAAGCGGAATTCCATCTGATCGAGGGCGCCGGACATGCCTATTCGGAGCCAGGAATCCTGGATCGCCTGCTCCGTGCGACCGACCGATACGCGAACAAGCCCGGCGCCTAGAGCATTTTCCAATCAGGTGGAAACACCTGATGGCTCGGAAAACGCGGCAATCCAAAGCTTAGAGCGTTTTCCGATCCCATCGGACCGGAAGCTGCGTCATGAACTCCATTTCCAGTCGGCGGCGCTGTCACGGCAGCTGCCACCAGGCTGTGCCGCGCGCCCCCGAAGGATGCGGCCCGTGGCGGCGCCCGTCGCCTTGCCGTCGCGCAGCGCAAAGCCGCCATTGACGATCACGTCGCGCACGCCGGTTGCCAGTTGTTCGGGCTGATCATAGGTCGCGTGGTCTGCAATCGTGGCGGGGTCGAACACGACGACATCGGCGAACATGCCCGGCTTCAGCCACCCACGGTCGGAGAGCGAAAGGTTGTCCGCCGGCAGGCTGGTCAAACGGCGCACAGCCTCGGCCAGCGTCAGATCCTTCGTATCGCGAACGTAGTGGCCCAACAGTCGCGCCACGTTGCCGTAGGCACGCGGGTGATGCTTGGAAAGCAGGAACACGCCTTCGGGCGCGGGTGCTTCCTCGTCGGAGCCGAAACTCATCCACGGCAGCCGGATGGAGCGCCGCACGTTGTCCTCGCTCATCAGGAAATAGGCCACGCCCACCCGCGTCCCGTCTTCCACGACCAGGTCCATCGCCGTTTCTTCTGGGCTCTTGCCGCGCATCCGGGCCACTTCGGCAAGGCTCTTGCCGGTCAGCGATTTCAGCGCCGGGTTCTTGAACGCCAGCAGGATCGTGCCTTCTGCCCCCGCGCCGGCATAAAGGTTTTCCCAGTTGGCCGGATGCGCGGTGCGCATGTCCGCGGCGACTTTCGCGCGGGTGGCCGGATCCTTCAACCGCGCCGCCCATGCCTGATACCCGCCCGCCTGCACCCAGGGTGGCATCGCGGCATCCAGGCCGGTAGCGCCGGCAGTGTAGTTGTACATGTTGGCCGAGATCCGCGTGCCGCGCGCCCGCGCCGCATCGATCATGCCGACGACGCTGTCGAACTTGCCCCAGTTATCGCGCCCGGCCAGCTTGAAGTGGTAGATTTCAGCCGGCGCGCCCGAATATTCGGCAATGTCGATGGTTTCCTGCACCGCCTGCTCGATGCGGTCGCCCTCGCTGCGCATATGAACCGTGTAGATGCCGCCGCACTGTGCCGAAACCTTGGCCAGCGCCTTCAGTTCATCGGTCTTGGCAAAAGTGGCCGGCGTGTAGATCAGCGCATCGGTCAGGCCCAGTGCGCCCTGCTCCATCGCTTCGCGCACCAGGCGCTGCATCGTGGCCAGTTGCGCCGCGTCGGGCTGCACGTCGTCGGCACCGAGCACGGCTTCACGCACCGTCCCCGCACTGACGAAAGAGGCGACGTTGGGCGCGAAGGATCGCGCCTCAAGCCGCTTGAAATATTCGCCCAGCGTGGTCCAGTCGACGGGGTAGTGATAGTCGCCCTGCTGGTCGATCATGTCCTTCTTCATCGCCGGGCTCAGCGGGCCCATCGAGATTTCGCCCATGACCTCCAGCGTCACGCCCTGCGCCAGATCAGACAGCGCGCGGCCGTCGATCAGCAGGCTCTGTTCGGGATGCGCAAGCATGTTGATGAAGCCGGGCGCCACGGCCTTGCCGCTGGCGTCCAGTTCCGCTTTGGCAGGCCCGTCCACATGCGGCGCCACTGCCACAATGCGGTCGCCGCGAAGGGCGACGTCGCCCCGGTACGGCGTGCCGCCCGACCCGTCGTAGATCGTGCCGTTGCGGATGATCAGGTCATAAGGCTCCGGCGGTGCCGCACCGATCAGCCCAACGGACGCGGCGGACAGGGCCAGCGCCAGCAGCGCGCGCTTCATCGGGCTGCGTCTGTGGCAGCAGGTTGCGGCGTGAACAGCAGGTCCTGATAGTCGAAGCTGAAATCGGCGATGGGCGAAACCGGCTTCGCGGTGATCTGCGAAACCTTGCCATCGGCGTCGAGGTTGAAGGTCAGGTAGGCCGGCTCAATGGCCGGATCGTCGAACTTCGCGATGAAGGTATCATACTGATAATGCGTCAGCTTGCCGGTCATGCCCGGCGTAGTGGTGAAATCGACCGCCAGCCCCTTCCCATCCGGAACGACCTTGAGTGTGCCGTACCACGGATCGGCATAGTTGCCGGCATAACGCGCGACCGGCAGCGAGGGACCGACTTTCGCCGGCGCGGCGCTTTTCTGCTGCACGGCCGCCAGTGCCCCGGCGATGCGGGCGCGACGGAATTCGCCGAAGCGGCTGGGCCAATCCTGCGCGGGCTGGCCGATGTAGTGGTCGATCAGCTCGTACATCAGACCCATGCGGGGTTCGAGTTCCTCGCTGTTCACCGTGATCGAAAAGCCCACGTCGCGTTCGGGGATCATCACGACGATCGTGGTGAAGCCGAACAGGCCGCCCGCGTGCCAGACCAGCTTGGCCCCCTTGTAGTCGCGCACTTCCCAACCCAGCGCATAGGCATCGTAGCCCGGCGTAATGCCGGAAATCGGCGCAGGCATGGGGGAGATCGGGATCGGCGTCACCGGCGTCCACATCTCGCGTCCAGCGGCTTCGCTGAACAGGCGCCCCTTGCCGTCCGGCAATGCACCATGCGCCAGCTGGATCTGCAGCCAACGCGCCAGATCGTTGGCGCTGGCGGCCAGCAGCCCCGCCGGTGCACCCGCCTGGCCCAGCCGATCATGCTCATCCAGCAGCTTCATCGGCCCTGTGCCGCGCACCATTTCGCCATAGCGCGCGTGCGGCTGCGCGCGGTCCGGCGTGGAAAGCTGCACCGCCATGTCGGCCGTGGCATCCGGCAGGCCGGCGGGCTTGAAGACATTGTCCCGCATGTAGTCTTCGTAGCTTTGCCCGCTTACCGCTTCGATCACCGCACCGGCCACGATGTAGAGGATGTTGTCATAGGCATAGGCGGAGCGGAAGCTCGTGGCCGGCTTGATGTAGCGCAGCCGCTTGACGATATCGGCCCGGGAAAGTTTGCCGCGCGGCACCATCAGCAGATCGCCCGCGCCCAGGCCCAGCCCGCTGCGGTGGACCAGCAGATCGCGCACGGTCATCTCGCGCGTGACCCAGGAATCGTACATGCGGAAATCGGGCAGGTGATCGATCACCTTGTCGTCCCAGTTCAGCTTGCCCGCGTCCACCAGTCGCGCCAGCGCGGCGCTGGTGAATGCCTTGCCGGTGGAGCCGATCATGAACAGGGTATCGGCATCCACCTTCTCCGGCGATCCCAGCTTGCGCACGCCGAAGCCCTTGGCGAAGACCACCTGTCCGTGCTCGACGATCGCTACCGACATGCCCGGCGTGCCGGATTTTTCGCGGATTTCCTCGATCCGCGCGTCAAGGTTCGGTGGCGGCGCGGCGAGCGCTGGCTGAGCGATGGCCGCGAGCAGGACCGTGCCCCATGCGGCTGTGGATCTGAGTGTCATTGGGCGATCTCCAAAGGGGTGGCGGGCCGACGACGCAGCAGGACCACAAACAGCAGCGGGGCGACGTAAAGGGCGATCAGCGCCCAGGCGAGCGCGGAGTACCCGGAGGCGATCAGGGTCACGAGACCGACCCGGTCGGCGATCAGCATGCAGGGCGCAAGGACCGCCAGCGCCGTGCAGGCGCGAAGCCATGGGCCCAGCACGGCGCCGGTTCGTGCGATGCGCTCATTGACGGCGTGAACCGCGCCGGTGCCGCTTTCCAGCAGGGCGGTGAAGATCATGAACTGGAACAGCAGATGGAAGGCCGGATGACCCAGCCGCGTCAGCATGTAATCCGATGGCAGAACCGCGTCGGCAATGCCCGGCATGAACGCGGTCATCGCCAGGAAGAAGATCAGCGCCGGGATCATCGCCAACGGGCCCGCCAGAAGTCCGGCGACTACCGCATCGCTGCCCTTGCGGAAATGGCGCGTCACCGGCAGCACGATCACCGCGCCAATGATGTTGTAGCCGGCGTAGATCACCCCTCCGCTTGCCCAGTTGCCCGAAGGGGCGGAAGCATCGCCAAAGGCATTGGCGATCCCCTGCCCCGTGCCGGACAGGATCAGCACGAAGAACACCGCGTATGTCGCGTAGAGCAGGATCGAGACCCACAGGAAGACCCGCTCCACCCCCCGATTGCCGAAGGCGACGCAGGCGACGATCGCGAACATCAGCGCCAAGGTGCCCAGGATCGCCGGTACGCCCAGCGTGGCCGCCGCGATGGCGCCCGCCGCCGCGCCGAACACGGCAAGGATCAGCACGATGAACACCGCGTACGTGATCTCGAACAGCACCCAGCCGCGGCCGAGCAGCGCTTCGAAGAAATGGCGATAGTCGCGCGCGCCGATCGCATGGGCCAAGCGGAACGTGGCGGCGGCGACAAGCGACCAGATCGCCATCGCCAATGCCATCGCCGCCAGCCCGCCCCATGGCCCTGCCGGCAGGAAGAACTGGGCGATTTCGCGCCCCGTGGCATAGCCGCCACCGATGATCACTGCCTTGAAGGCCAGCCCGGGCAGGAGGAAGCGGCGAAAGCGATCGGCGGCGCGGCTCACTCCTGCATCTCCATCAGTAGCAGGCGTCAAGTAACTGATCGAAGGCAGGACCGCCACGCATGGGGTCCGCCGTGGGCAGCCCCATCCCCTGCGCAGTCTCCGCGATCACGCGAGCGGCATCTGCATCCGACAATGCGCCGGTGTTCAGGCTTATCCCGGCGCAGCGGATCGCCGGATTGGTCAGCTTGCCCGCCGAGACCGTCTGCTCGATCACTTCGGAGATCGACGGCACCGGATAGTGCGCGTGCCCCAGTATCGCGGTGCGTCCCGGCTCATGGCAGACCACGAACAAGTCCGGCTGGCTTCCCAGCAGCAGCGCAAGAGAAACAGGCGCATAGGCGGGGTGGAACAGCGATCCCTGCCCTTCGATCACGTCGATATGATCGGGCGCGGCCGCCGGGCTGAGCAATTCGGCAGCGCCGGCGGCAAAGTCCGCCACCACCGCGTCCAGCGCCAGCCCCTCGCCCGCAATCATGATGCCGGTCTGTCCGCTGGCACGGAAGCTGGCGTCCAGACCGCGCGCAGACAGGCCCCGCGCGATGGCGAGCGCGGTGTATTTCTTGCCCAGCGCACAATCGGTGCCAACGGTGAGGATCCGACGGCCGGAGCGCTTGTGGCCGCTGGCGATCGGCAATCCGGGCGGCGGCGTGCGCAAATCGTGCAAGCCGCGCCCAAGCCGGGCCGCCGTATCACGCAAGGCCGGAATGTCGGCCATTCGGGCGTGCATCCCGGCGACAAGGTCCAGCCCCGCCTCCAGCGCGTCCAGCAGGGCAGGCATCCAGCTATCCGGGATCACCCCGCCCTGGTTGGCAACGCCGATGACCATCGCCTTGGCCCCGCGCGCCGCCGCTTCCTGCGGCGTGAGCCGGGTCAGCCCGGTGCTGACGGTGGCGGCGGGCAAGGCATATTCGCCGATGCAGCGATCACCCGCCCAGTCGCGCAGGCCGAAAGCGGTCTTGGCGAAACCGGGAATGGTCGTATCGCCCAGGAACAGCAGGTAGGGCGAGGGAAGCGCGTGCGTCAGCGCGCTGCCCCCCTCGCGTCCCCCCACGGACATTGCGGAATTCACCATGAAGGTCGGATCTCACATCGAGGCATCAAGGGTCAGGCCGAAGCTGCGCGGCCGGATCACGCCGACGCCCGCAGCACCATTGGGATAGCCGCCAGTATAGTCCGCGCTGATCAACCCGTGGCTGTTGCCAAGGTTCTTGGCATAAGCGGTGACCGAGAAACGGCCGAAGTCGATGCCGGCGCGCAAGTCGATCACGTCATAGGCGCCCAAGGTGATCTGGCGGCCGAAGGTGGCAAGGTAGGTGGGATTGTAATTGCCGCTCTGCTGGCTGAGCGTGCGGATCGACCCACCGATGAACGCCGATGCATCCTTGCCGACCGACCATTCATAGTCGCCATTCAGGCTTACGCTCCACTTGGGAACGAAGGGCAGCGCATCGCCCTTGCCGCCACCCACCAGCAGCGGATCGGTATCGGCGGTCAGGCGGGCATCGGTATAGGCACCGTTGAGCGAGAACGTCAGCCCGCGTTCCGGGCGCATGCTGGCGGTGAATTCGAAGCCGTCGCTCTTGGCCGAGCCACCATTGGTGTTGACGCCGTAATTGTTGACCACGGCCAGCAACTGGATGTCCTTCCAGTCGATATGGAAGGCGGCAACGTCGATCGAGAAGGTGCGGTCAACCGTCTCCGCCTTCACGCCCAGTTCGTAGCTGATCAGCGAATCCGAATCGTAAGTGGAAGGCGTGCCCACCGGCGCACCGGGCGGGATCAGGTTGGGGCCGCCCGGCCGGAAACCCTTGGCCACGCGCGCGTAGAGCGACGCGCTCTTGCTGAACTTGAACTTCGGCGCGACGGACCAGGTGAAGACGCCTTCCTTCGACTTGGCGCTGAGCGCATCGGCCGCCAGCAATCCCTCACCCCCTTGCGAGGCGCTCTGGTCATTGTGGCTGTACCGACCACCGAAGGTAAGGTCGAACTGGTCGCCCAGATGCAGCGTGCCGTTCGCGAAGCCGGCGAATTCCTCATACTTCGATCGCAGGAAGATGTCGGCCAGCAGCGGGAAGCCGGTCATCGGGGTGGTCGTGCCAGCATCGAAAACCTGCAGCAGTTGCAGGATCGCGCCCTTTTCGTGGTTGTAGTAACCACCGATCATCCATTCGAACATGCCTTCGCCCTTGGACGAAAGGCGCAGTTCCTGGGTCACACGCTTCATATTGGTCTGCTGCGTCAGGCCGATATCGGCGGCGGCGGTGCCGCTGACCGGATCATAGAGGCCCAGCAGCGTACCGTACTGCACGGTGTAATCGTCGCGCAGATGCTCTTCCAGCGTGCTGTAGCTGGTGGTCGAAAGCAGGTCCGCGAAGCCGAGGTCGGCGCTTACCGTGCCGTTGTAGAGCCGGTACGCGATGTTGGTGTATTCAGGCACGAACTGCGACTGGGTGAGGCCGCCGTAAAGCGGGGTCAGGCGCGCGGGATCGGCCTCCACCACGCTGCCCGCGTCGCTGTCCAGATTCTGCAGGATCGCGGTCAGGCGGATGGAAAAGCCGTCGTTCGGTTTGAACAGCGCCGAAACGCGTCCGCCATAGCTTTTCGTATCATTGATGTTCTTCGCCAGATCCGAACCGCCCGTGCCGATGGAATCGATGAAGCCGCCATAGCTGCGATAGAAGCCGGAGGCGCGAATCGCCAGATTGTCCGAGACGGGCACGTTGACCAGCGCCGATCCCATGTAGGACGCCTTGCCGCCATCCGTGCTTTCCACGCTGCCACGCGCGCGGGCGGCAAAGCCGTCCATCTGCGGTTCCGTGGTCACGAACTTCATCACGCCGCCCAGCGAACTGGCGCCGTAAAGCGTGCCCTGCGGCCCGCGCAGCACCTCGATGCGGGCGACGTCGAAGGTATCGAGTTCGCCGGAGAGGATAGCCGAATTCACCAGCCCGCTGGACGATCCGAACGGTGTTTCATCGACATAAGTGGCAACCGTGGCGGTGGCGCCGCCGGTGTTGATGCCGCGCAGAACGACGCGCGCCTCACCGGGGTTGCTCTGCGAAACCTGCAGGCCGGGAACGAGCTTGAGATAGTCCTGGAAGGTCACCGCGCCGTTGCGTTCCAGCGCGTCCCCGGTGACGACGGACACCGCCTGCGGCACGTCCACCAGGTTCTGCGCGCGCTTCTGCGCGGTGACGATGATCTCGGTGGGATCGCTCGCCTGCCCCGGCGCCTCGTCCGCGCGGGCGGTGCCCGCTGCGAACAGCGCCCCCACGCTGCATGACATCGACAGAACGAGCCGAACCGTTTTCCGAACCCTCTTCATGACCTGTGTCCCCCTAGAACCCTGGTGCCGCTGGCCGGTCACGCCGGCGCATTTTGTCTCAATTGGAAATTTATTGTCTCATTCAGAAAATTGTCAAACAGATTCGATAAGCCGGTTCCCCCGCCGGTCTATCCCTGCCAGCAGGAGCGCCGCCGTGGCTGCGATGACCGCCAGGAGCAGGAAGTAGACCGCGTGCGGCATCCCGCTCCACAGCGTGCCGACCAGCCCGGCAAACAGGCTTCCCGCGAATGTCGCCAGATACCAGGCGGCCACCGTGGTGGCACCCAGCCCTTCCGGCGCGAGGCGTGCGAAAAGGCCCAGCCCGGTTGGCAGGATGAACAATTCACCCAGCGTCAGGATCACGAAGAACAGCGCCAGCCACAACCAGTAGGCCGCACCGCCCATCGCCGCGATCGCGGCCAGCAGCAGGTAGGCACCACCCACGATCAACGCGCCGATGGCCATGCGCCGCACGGGCCGCTCGCTGCCGCCCGCCTTGGCACGGCGACGCCAGAAGGCGAGCAGTGAAGGCGTCATCGCCATGACCAGCAACGGGTTGAGCGATTGGAACCAGGTCATCGGGATGGCCCACCCGCCCAGTCGACGGTCCACGCCGCTGTCCGCCCATAGGGCGACGGTATTGCCCACCTGCTCATAAGCGCCGCGAAACACGGTGACGGACAGTGCCACGGCCAGAAGCAGCAGCATGGTACTGCGGGGGAAGCGTGCGCGGGGCAGCGCATGATGTTCCACCACCGGATGCCGCGCCTGCTCCGGCAGGTGTCGCTGTCCCCAGAGGTAGATGCAGAGGCCCAGCACCATGCCGATGCCCGCCGCCCCGAACCCCCAGTGCCAGCCGTAAAGCTCACCCAGCGTTCCGCAGATCAACGGCGCCAGAAAGCCGCCGATATTCACGCCGACGTAGTAGACGTTGTAGGCCCATCCCACGCGCGGATCGCCCGGCTCGTAAAGGTCGTCGATCTGGCTGGGCAGGCTGGGCAGGAACAGCCCGTTGCCCAGCGCGATGGTGGTGAGCGCCAGATAGAACAGCGGCTCGAACGTCATCATGAAATGGCCGAGCGCCATGATCGACCCGCCGATGACGATGGCGCGCCGCTTGCCGAGATACCGGTCCGCCACCACCCCGCCGACGATCGGCGTGAAATAGGCGCAGGCGGTGTAGATTCCGTAGATGATCGAGGCTTTTTCCTGCCCCAGCAACAGCTCGCGGGTCATGTAATAGACCAGCAGCGCGCGCATCCCGTAATAGGAGAACTGCTCCCACATGTTGGTAAGGAACAGCACGGTCAGCCCGCGCGGCTGACCGAACCATGTGCGCGCGCGTGCTTCCGTCATGAACGGCCCGATCCCCAGACTTCATCGGAGGCGTAGAGCGTACCGTCGGCATAGGTCACCGAAGGCCGGCGATCCTGCTCCAGGAAGGTCGGCCCGTCGAGGTCGACAAGGTCGGCGATCTGGCCCAGCACGAAGCCGGGCGCGGTTGCCAGGCTGGTGCCTACCATGGTGCCCACCATCACCCCCAGCCCAAGCCGGCGGGCCTCGGCGGCCATCAGCAGCCCCTCGGTCAGCCCGCCGCACTTGTCGAGCTTGATGTTGACGACGTCGAAGCGGCCTTTTGCGCCGGCCACGTCGGCAAGATAGATCAGGCTTTCGTCCCCGGCGATGGGCACGGGCGAGACGAAGCCTTCCAGTTCCGCCTCCGCCCCGCGCGCCAGCGGCTGTTCCAGCAGCGCCACCCCGTTTACGACCAGACCCGCGACAAGCGCATCCAGATCGCCGCGTTGGAAGCCCTGATTGCCGTCCACGCCCAGCCATACATCGGGCCGCGCCGCCCGGATCGCGGCGACGCGCGCCAGATCCAGTTCCAGCTCTCCGGTCAGCTTCACCTTGATGGAGCGAGCGCCGACGTAGCTGGTCGCCTTGGCTGCCATCGCCGCGGGCGTGTCGGCACTGACCGTGAACGTGGTGACGATGGCTTTGGGTGCGTCCTTCAGCCCCGCCAGCGCCCAGACCGGCTTACCGGCGCGCGCCGCCTCCAGCTCCCAAAGCGCCGCATCCACCGCATTGCGCGCGCCGCCAGGCGGCAGGATCGCACGCAGCTCCTCCCGACTGGGGCCCGCTTCGATCGCTGCCCGCGCCCCCTCTATCTCGGCGCGCATGTGGGCAAGATCGTCGCCAAGGTAATAGACCCCGGCTGCCTCGCCGTGTCCGCGATGCGTGCCATCATCCAGCGTGACGACCAGCACGTCGGCCGTCTCGAAGACATAGCCCGCGATGCGGAACGGCTCGGCCAGCCGCAGCGTATCGGTTTCGACCTCCAGCCGCAGCATCAGTACATCGCCGAGAGCGCGAGGAGGTGGAAGGTCAGCGCGACATAGAGCGGCACTAGTGCGGCCAGCACGACCAGCACGCTCCACGTCTTCGCCGGCCAGCGACGACCATCACGCCAGGTGAGCACGGCATTCCAGACAGCGGCGGCCACCGCGCCGAAGAAAGCCAGGGCGCTGGCACCCTTCAGGAACCAGAGAATGCCGTCGCTGGCAGCGCTGAGCACCGAAAGGTTGGAGAAGGCGCTGATGATGAAGGCCGTCCATCCACCGGCCGCGGCCAGCGTCAGCAGTGCGCCCAACCGGGTGGCGCGATAGGCCATGCGGGCCTTGCCCTCCACCTTCAGCGGCGCGGCAAAGCGCCACCGCGTGAAGGCGGTGACCGGCCACGAAAGGAACGTCAGCAGCAGGATCGCCAGGCTGGCGTAGATCGCCGGCATCAGCCATGCGGAGGAACGCCATGCGGACACCCGATCGAACACGGTGAAGGGCGCGACAAGGTCGAAACTCCACCGCACGACCTTGCCATCCACCACTTGCGCGGCAAGGCGATCGTGGCCGCCGCGCTCATGCCAGACGAACGGTTCGACCTCGTCCCACTTCTCGATGCCGCCGCCGGCCGTCTTCAGCGAAGGCACCAACAAGCCGCCATCCTTGTCCACGCCGACTTCGGTCTGGCCGAAAAGGTTGAGCACATCCACGAAGTTGGAATGGCCGCGACGGCTGCCGTCCCACAGCCCTGCCATCATCTTCGCATGTTCCGCAGCGGTCTTCGCATCGACCTTCGCCACCTTGGCGGCGGGCGCCGCCGGGAAGTAGCGATCGGCGAAATCCTGGAACAGCTGCTGGCGCACGGTGTGCGCGCCGCCTTCCTTGCCTGCGCTGTTGAACGAGACGTAGAAGCCCACGCCCTCCTGCATGAACAGGTGCAGCGAAGTGTGGAAATTGCCGGTATCGCCCAGGTGACCGATGACTTCGCGGCCGTTGATGTTGGTTTCGAAGAAGCCCAGTTCCATGCGGTTCAACGGCGGCACCAGCGAGACGGGATTGACCTTGTCCAGCGGGCTGTTGTGCATCATCGCCGCAGTTTCGGGCTTCAGCAGGCCCTTCCCGTTCTGGAGATGCGCGATCATGAACTTCGCCATGTCGAGGCCGGAGGCGGACAGCGAACCGGCCGGCGCCGGAATCACTATCTCGAACGGCTCCGCATCCTTCGATGCGCGCGGATAGCCGGTCGCCACCAGCGGCTTCAGGCTGGCCGGCAGCGGTTGGCGGAAGCTGGCGGTCTTCATGTCGAGCGGCTTGAAGACATGGGCATCGACATAGTCGTCAAACGCCATGCCGGAGGTCCGCTCCACCACATAGCCGGCCAGCGAAGTGGCCCAATTGGAATAGGCGGGCGTGGTGCCGGGATCGAAGATGCGCGTGGGCGTCCAGCGCTTGATATAGGCGCCCAGCGGGATCAGGCCATCCTGCTTGTCGGTGATGAGGTCCTTCATCGCCTCCTCGAATCCGGCCGTGTGCGTCATGATCTGGCGCATGGTGACGGGCTTGCCGTTGCGGGGCGGAATCTTGAAATCGAGGTAGGTGTTGATGTCCGCATCGAGATCGATCTTGCCTGCTTCCACCTGCTGCATCACCGCAGTCCAGGTCACCAGCTTGGAAACCGAGCCGGGCCGGAACAGCGTGGTGGCGGGATCGACCGGTTTGCGGTGCGCGATATCGGCATAGCCGTAACCGCGCGCGGCGATGACCTGACCGTCCTTGACCACGGTCACAACGGCACCTGCAATGTCATTGGAGCGCAGGGCGAAGGGCATGTAGCCATCAAGCCAGGCGTCGACATCGGTGCCGTTCAGATCGCGTGCGCCGGCGGCGGGCGCGGGCGGCAGAACGATCGGTGATGCCGGCCGGGCGCTGTCCGTTGGCAGCACGGGCTTGCCCACTGGCACCCCGCTTTTGGTTTCGGGCACCTGTGCCGTCACCATCGCGCCGCCGGTAGCGATCGCGGCAATCAGTCCTGCGGCAAGAAACCCCTTCGTACGTCCCCGGTTCATTGGCCCCACCCTTTCGTATCCCCGTTGCGCGCGACGCGATGCGTCGATACAGTTGGGGAAAGTTTCTCCAATTGGGTGATTGTTATCCTGATTGGAAAATTCGTCAATGGGCTGAAAGGAATCCAGTTTGCCCGATACTCCGTCGACGCTCGGAGCCCTGTTGCGCGGACTGCGCGCGCGGGAAGGATGGACGCTGAAGGAAATGAGCGCGCGGAGTGGTATCCCCGTCTCCACCCTCTCCAAAGTTGAGCATGACCGGCTTACGCTGACTTACGACAAGCTTCAGCTGCTGGGGCAGCGGCTGGGCATGCGCATGTCCGAACTCTTTGCCGAAGAGGGAGAGGACACCGCGCAGCCCGTGACCGCGCGGCGCAGCATCGGCGATATCGCGCATTCGGTGCGCGTGGAGACGGCGAACTACGATTACTATTACCTCTGCACGGAACTGCGCCGGAAGCGGATGATCCCGGTGATCACCAAGATCCGCGCCCGTTCGGCCGAGCAGTTCGGCGAATTGGTGCGCCATTCGGGCGAGGAATTCATCTATGTGCTGAGCGGCAGCATCGTCGTCGAAACCGAATTCTACGATCGGATCACGCTGGAGGCCGGCCAGTCGCTCTACATCGATTCCAGCATGGGCCACGCCTATCTGGCGGCGGAAGGCTGCGATGAGGCCGAAGTGCTGGGCGTCATGTCCAGTTCGGACGACACGCTGATGGAAGCCATGCTGCATATCCACGAAGAACAGCGGCAGAATGCCATCCCCGCCAACGAAGATGGTCCTGCCACCCGCCCCGCCCGCAAGAAAAAGGTGAAGTGATGCGCGCTGCCACTGTACTGCTCTCGACCCTGCTGCTCGCATCCACCTCTCTCTCAACCGCTTCCGCCAAGACTGCGGCAAAGCCGGCCACCGACTATGCGGCGCGGGTCGCGAATGTGCTGCGCACGACGCCGCTGATCGACGGCCATAACGACTGGCCGGAAATGCTGCGCGAGACCGAAGGCGACAAGCGCTGGACGATGGACCTGCGCGATCTTTCCGCCAGCCCGGCGCACTACAACACCGACGTTGCGCGGCTGCGCAAAGGGCTTGTGGGCGGTCAGTTCTGGTCGGTCTGGGTCTCGCCCGATCTGCCGGGCGACCAGCAGGTGGTGGAGACACTGGAACAGATCGATCTCGTGCGATCGATCGTCGCGCGCTACCCGGAAACCTTCGCACTGGCCCGTACGGCGGAGGACGTGCGCAAGGCCCATGCCGCGGGCCGCATCGCCTCGATGATCGGGGTGGAGGGCGGCGGCCAGATCGACGGCAGCCTGTCGGTCCTGCGCAGCTATGCCGCGCTGGGGGCCGGCTATCTGACGCTGACCCACACGCGCAACATCGCATGGGCCAATTCCGCCACCGACAATCCCGAGCACAACGGACTGACGGCGTTCGGCAAGCAGGTCGTGCTCGAGCTCAACCGGCTGGGCATGCTGGTGGACGTCAGCCATGTGAGCGAAGCGGTGATGCGCGATGCCATCGCCACATCGAAGGCGCCGGTGATCTTCTCCCACTCCAGCGCGCGCGCCATCAACGACCATCCGCGCAACGTGTCCGACGATGTGCTGCGCCTGATCGCCGCGCATGACGGCGTGGTCATGGTCAACTACGCCTCGCTCTACGTTTCGGATGCCTATCGCCGCTGGTCGGCGGATTCGGCGGCGGAAAAGATCCGGCTCAATTCACCCCCCTACGGCGGCCTGGACATCGGCCAGCCGGACAAGGCCGCCGCCGATTACGCAACCTGGCTGAAGGCCCACCCCAAACCGCCGGTCGCGCTGGGCGAAGTGGCCGATCATATCGAGCACATCGTCAAGATCGCCGGCGTGGACCATGTCGGCATCGGTTCGGACTATGACGGTGTGGGCAACGAACTGCCGCGCGGGCTTGGCGACGTTTCGACGTACCCCGCCCTGCTGGCCGAACTGATGCGCCGGGGCTGGAGCGATGCGGATATCGCCAAACTGGCCGGCGGCAACGTGCTGCGCGTGATGGAAGCCGCCGAACGCGTCGCGGCCGAGGCCAAGCCGGCCACCTGAAGCAGCTTCCCCTTTGCAGAGGGCGCTCAGTCGAGATCGCCCTCTGTAAAGGGGCCCAGCCCGGTCATTTTGCCGTCAGGCGCCGCCAGCTTGATCAATTGGGAAAGCAACCTGATCGCTGCTTCATTCTCCTGCCGATGCGGGAGATAGCGCTCGGCAATCGACAACCCGCGTACCGACCACACCATCAGCCGCATGACCGAGCGTGCCAGGATCTCGTCCCCGCCGAACGCGCCCCGCATGACGACAAGGGCGGATTGCTCCACTTCTTCCTGCATCGGCACAACCAGCGCCGCCAGTTCTGCATCGCTTCGCGTGGCTTGCAGAATTTCCAGCACCGCCAGACCGGTTGGCCGATTCAATACGGCCCATAATACTCTGGGCCAGTCGTCAAGGCGGTCACCCAGTCCGGTCGCGATACGCGTTTCCTCGTATTCCGCCATTTCACGCTCGAAGACGTGCCGCACCACCTCCGCCATCAATGCAGCACGCGTGCCGAAATGATGGAGCATCGCGCCGCGCGATACGCCGGCCCGCTCGGAAATGATGGCCGTGACGGCGCCGGTGTATCCAAGATCGTGGATGGTTGCGATCGCGGCCTCAATCAAAGCGAGACGAGTCTGCGCCGTCCGCTCTTCCTGAGTGCGGCGTGATTTGGCGATACCTGTCATTAGTTCTCGCGCGCCTTGCACTGCTGTCTCCCAAGCTTTCCGGAGGTATCCAACCGCAAAACCGATAGCCAGTCATTAAAAACATTCATGCTTGACTGTTTGTATGTACGATCCCTATCCCGACGGTCAAGCGCTGGCCAACCGGCGCATCCTCGGGAGGGATTCCAAATGAACAAGACAGCACTGATCTTGGGCGTCAGCCTGGTCGCCATGGCAACTCCGGCTCTTGCGCAACCGGAGCCCCAATCCGCAAACGAAAGCGCGCAGGCAGTACAGGAAGGCGGCGTTCCCGAAATCGTCGTCAGCGCCCAGCGCCGCACCGAACGTCTTCAGGATGTTCCCATCAGCGTCACGGCGCTGAGTGCCGACACGCTGCGGTCGCGCAACGTCAACGATTTGACGCAAGTCGCGCTGGCGGCCCCCAGTCTTCAGGTGGGGAACGACAACACGTTCGCGATCCGCGGCGTCGGCACCCAGGCCTTTGCCACCACCATCGATTCCAGCGTCGCCACGTCTTTGGACGACGTCAATCTCGGCCGCCCCTTCCTGGCGCAAGGCCTGTTCAATGATGTGGAGCGCGTAGAAGTGCTGAACGGCCCGCAGGGGCTGCTGTTCGGCAAGAACGCCTCCGCCGGCCTGCTCAACGTGATCTCCACCCGACCGAAGCTGGGCCAGTTGGAAAGCGAGACCAGCCTGGAACTCGACAACCGCGAAACGCCGGGGAGCGATGCGGCATCCTGGTCGGCAATCGCCCGCCAGACGGTCAATGTGCCCATCGGCCAGAACGGCGCGCTGCGCATCAACGGAACCTATTCCCACGAAGAGCCGGGCACGACGTTCGTGGGCCTGCGCGATCGGCGCAACGATCTTGATCGCGAACAGTATGGCGTGCGGGCCAAGTATCTGCAGGAGATCACGCCCTCGCTCGAACTCTACGTGATCGGCGACTATGCGGAATCGCACGGGATCGCCGGCATCTACGATCGCACTTATCGCTCGCTGGGAACCGGCAGCGCGAATGCCGCCCCCCTGGCGGCATCGGGCATCGTGCCGGGCGACGACAATTTCACCTTCGCAGGCGATGGCGGCTATTGGCGCGATCTCAAGCTGGGCGGCGCGCAGGCCTCGCTGGCGTGGACCAGCCCCGGCGGCATCGTCATCAGCAACATCGCGGCGTGGAAGTTCTACAATTACGATGCGCAGCTCGATACCGATTTCACCAATGGCAACGGCGCCAGTCGAAACTGGTCGCATGCCGATTACGACCAGTTCTCCAACGAGCTTCGCATCGCGCTGCCGGCAGGCAACACGCTGTCCGGGCAAGCCGGCCTCTACTACTTCCGGTCGACCATCGATCAGCAGGGGCAGATCGCGGGCAACAACTATGTGCCGGATTTCGCGCTGCCCAATTTCCCCTTCTGCGTCGGCGGCAGCGCGGCGACCGGCTGCGCGGCAAGCAACAGCTATTTCCTGGGCCGCGACAACAGCTATCGGATGACGACGGACAGCTATGCCGCATTCGGGCAGCTGACCTATTCCATCACCGATGCCCTCAAGGTCTTTGCCGGTGGCCGCGTGACGCGGGACGAGATTTCGATCGACCTCACCCAGATCCAGGATACCTACTTCGTACCGCTGGGCGTTCCGGGACATTTCGCGCAGGATTATGGCCATACGAACTTCAGCTGGCGCGCCGGCGGCCAGTTCGAAGTGACGCGGGACGCGATGGTCTATGCGTCCTATGGCCGCGGCTACAAGGGGCCCGGGTTCAACGATACCGCCGCCTCCACAGATGCCGACCTTCTGGTGCATGGCGAGACGTCCGAAACGGCCGAGATCGGCTTCAAGACGAGCTGGTTCCAGCGCAAACTGGTATTCAACGTCTCCGCCTTCCACACCCGGTTCAAGAACTATCAGGTCCAGTCGCTCGATACCGCGCTGCAGGCCTTCGTGGTCCAGAACGCAGCCTCGGTAACCAGCAAGGGTATCGAGGCGACCATCAACGCGGCCCCGCTGCCCGGCTTGACCATCAACGCCTCTGCAACGCTGCTCAACTCCCGCTTCGGGGACTTCGCCGGGGCCGAATGCTACCCGGGCCAGAGCGATGCCAGTTGCCTGACGACCGGATCGTTCAACGCCAAGGGCTACCGCACGCCGACCGCACCGAAGTTCACGTCATCGCTTCAGGGCATGTACGAATTCCAGACATCGGGCAGCTGGCACCCCTTTATCGAGGCGAACTGGTATCATCGCTCCTCGATCAACTATCTGATCAACCGCGCGCCCGGTGCCGGCGTGCCGACGATGGACCTGATCGGCGCCAGCGCCGGCGTCCGCCTGGACAACGGGATGCGAATCTCGGTGTTCTGCAAGAACTGCACAAGCGCCTACAATCCGAACTTCATCGGGCTGGATTCCGGAGATTCCGTCGCCGGGATCGCCACTTATCAGCAGCAGTTCGGCTTCGATTCCGTGCGCACCATCGGCGCTTCCATCCAGTTCCGTTTTTGAAGGATAGGCGTGTGATCGACCGTATGTCGCGCCGCAGGCTGCTGCAATCCGCCGGCGCCGGTGTGGTAACAGCCGCCGCCTCGCCCCTGCTTGGCGCGACCGCCGCGCAGAATGCGCACCGCCTGCCCCCCGGCTTTCTCTGGGGGGCAGCCACGGCAGGCCATCAGGTGGAGGGCGGCAACGTGAATTCGGACAGCTGGGTTTCTGAGCACCTGACGCCCAGCGCCTTTGCAGAGCCTTCCGGCGATGCCTGCGACAGCTGGAACCGCTGGCGAGAGGACATCGATATCGTCAAGCGCATCGGCCTGAACACCTATCGCTTCGGCATCGAGTGGTCGCGGATAGAGCCCGAGCGGGGAGAATGGTCCTTGGCCGCCCTCGCCCACTATCGCCAGATGCTGGAATATTGCGCAAAGCTGGGCCTGCGTGCGATGGTGACCTATTCGCATTTCACCGTCCCGCGCTGGTTTGCCGCCGCCGGCGGTTGGGAAGAGGCGGCCAACGTGGACCCGTTCGTCCGCTTTTGCGAGAAGGCAGCGCGCGCTCTTGGCACCGGTTACAGCCACGCCCTGACCTTCAACGAACCGAATCTTGCCGCGCAGCTTTCCTGGCAACCCGATTTCCGGCAGGCCATGTCGCTATTCGCGATGGGCAATGCGGCAGCGGCAAGGATGGTGGGATCCGATCGCTTCTCCTCCACGCTGACAGCCAATCCCGCGCGCGTCGTCCCCAACCAGATTGCCGCCCATCACCGCGCTGTCGAGGCAATCAAGACGATCCGCCCCGACCTGCAACTGGGCTTGAGCCTGGCCATGGCGGACGAACAGGCCGCGGCCGGCGACAGTGCCTTGGAACGCAAGATCGCGGCGGTCTACACCCCCTGGTTCGATGCGGTGAAGAAGGACGATTTTGTCGGCGTCCAGACTTATGGCCGCAACATCGTGGGCCGCGACGCGGACCTTCCGCCCCCTCCCCAAGTCGAACGCACGCAGACCGGCATGGAATTCTATCCCGAGGCGCTGGAAGCCACGGTGAAATGGGTGGCCAGGGCGACGGGGCGGCCGATCATCGTCACTGAAAACGGCGTTGCAACCGCCGATGACAAGCGCCGCGTCGTCTACATCGACCGCGCCCTTGCCGGCCTGGGCCGGGCGATGGCCTCAGGCGTCGATGTGCGCGGCTACATCCATTGGTCGTTGCTCGACAATTTCGAATGGAACCGCGCTTACACCGCACAATTCGGCCTCGTTTCCGTAGACCGGCAGACCTTTGCCCGAACCGTGAAGCCAAGCGCATTACACCTGGGGCGGTACGCGGCAGACAATCGCCTTTAAGATACCGTTTGAAAATTCGCTGCGTGCTGACGCTTGCATTGGGCGCCACGGACCCCCAAGGCGGCCCCGAAAGCCAGCGAAGCAAGCGGGGCCTATATGATTGAGCCGATCCTTTACAGTTTCCGCAGGTGCCCCTTTGCGATCCGGGCAAGGCTGGCTCTGGCAGTCAGCGGCACCCGCTGCGAATTGCGGGAGGTCAAACTGTCCGCAAAGCCGTCCGCGATGCTTCAGGCCTCGCCCAAGGGTACGGTGCCGGTGCTGGTGCAGGCGAGTGGGGAGACCATCGATCAGAGCCTGGACATCATGCGCGCCGCCCTCACGCGGAACGATCCCGAAGGCTGGCTTGATCGCGACGATGCAGCGCTGATCGCGGTCAACGACGGCCCGTTCAAGCATGATCTCGATCGCTACAAATACCCGGAACGGCACGACGGAGACGCCATGGCGTACAGGGCGAGTGGCCTGGATTTCCTGCAGGAACTGGAGGCCAGGCTGGCGCAGACTCCCTATCTCAGCGGCAATTCGCGCGGATTGACCGATGCCGCCATTGTCCCCTTCGTCCGACAATACAGTGCGGTGGATGCCGAGTGGTTCGCGCGGCAGCAGCTTCCCCACCTACAAACATGGCTGGCCGACTATCTGACATCGCCCTTGTTCACAGACGCGATGGTGCGCGTGCCGGTATGGTCGCCCGGAGCACGGCCGGTGTACTTTCCGGCATAGGCCCGGCGCCGGACCTCACCCTTGAATTACAGGCAGTGGTCAGATTACCCGACGGACTATATCTCAGACCAGCGCCTGAGAAGATTGTGATAGACGCTGGTGAGTTGCAGAACGGCATCCTGATCGGCACCGTCCATCGTCAGCTTCTGGATGGTGGTGTCGAGTTCGAACAACATGCGCCGCTCCGCGTCGTCGCGAACGAGGCTTTGTATCCAGAAAAATGAAGCGATCCGTTCGCCTCTCGTCACCGGCTCGACCCGGTGCAGGCTGCTGGATGGATAGATTACCGCGTCGCCTGCCGGCTTTGCCACGACATGCTCGCCATAGGTATCGCTGATCACCAACCTGCCGCCATCGTATTCGTCCGGATCGTTGAGGAATACGGTGCACGAAATGTCCGAGCGCAGTTGATCGTCACCACCAAGGCTCATCACCGCGCCGTCGACATGAAATCCGTACTCACCCCCGCCGGCGTAGCGGTTGAAGCGCGGCGGCAGTATCCGGCGCGGAAGGGCGGCGGCAAAGAACAGCGGGCTGCGCTTCAATGCGCGCAGCAGGGCGTCGCCCAATTCGGCCTTGAGCGGAGAGTTGTCTCGCAATTGTTCGTTTCGCTTGACCTTGGCACCCTGCGCACCAACGGTTTCCCGCCCGTCCGTCCAGTCCCCACCGTCAAGCCTGAGCCGGAATTCGGCGACTTCGTCCGGTGTCAAAACCTGGGGGATGTGCAAGAGCATCGCGATAATCCGTTGGAGAAGACAGAACGGCGGGAGGTGCGACTCCCGCCGTTCGAATGTGGCCGAACCTGATCAGAACTGGAAGTCGGCGCTGAACAGGAACGTCTGCGGCGTTCCCGGGGTATAGCGGTAACCGCTCTTGTTGATGGCCTGGATGTAGTGCTTGTCGAACAGGTTGTAGGCGTTGGCACGCAACTTGATGTTCTGCGTCAGCGCATAGGACAGGATCGCATCGACCACGGTGTAGCCGTCGGTCTTGACCGGAGTGCCGACCGCACCGTCGGTGCCGCGATGCAGGCTGCTGACGTAGCGGACGCCGCCACCGGCCTGGATGCCGAACGGGAAGCTGTAGGTGGTCCACATCGTCGCCGCGTTCTTCGGGGTGTAGGTCAGGTAGTTGGTGCCATCCTGCGCCACGTCCGGGCCATTGGTGACCTTGGCGTCCTGATAGGTATAGCCCGCCGAGACCTGCCAGGCATCGGTGATGTTGCCCACGGCCGAAAGCTCCACGCCCTGGACCCGCTTCTTGCCGGTCTGCGTCGGGTTGCCGTTGTCGTCCAGGTCGCTGCTGTTGATCTCGTTGCTGATCTTCGTGCGGAACACGGCTGCGTTGACGGCAAGGGCACCGCCGAATGCGCCCCACTTCACGCCGGCTTCGAAGGTATCGGCCTTCTGCGGATCCATGTTCGGGTTGGCGGCGTTGTTCACCGCGGAACTGAGCGTGAAGTTCGCACCGCCCGGAGGCTGCTGCGAGAGGGCGTAGTTGACATAGAGGCTGACCGCCGAGACCGGCTTGAACACCGCACCCAGCTTCCAGTTGAAGAGGGTGTCCTTGTCCTTCAGGTCGGTGGTGGGAAGGACCGTGCCGGTGGGCGAAGTGCCGCACGCGGCGGCAGTGGCACAGGGCGCGTTCACGAAATAGGTCAGCTTGTAGTGATCAACGCGCAGGCCGCCGGTCACCAGCAGCATGTCGTTGAAGAACTTCGCCGTGTCGAACGCATAGAACGACTGGGTATTGGTCTTACCCTTGGAATGGCCACCCGTGAACGAAGCGACGTACGTGTTCGCATCGTTCCAGTTGGGATCGTAAAGGCTGGCGCGCGGCAGGGTGCCGGTACCCGCCATCGTGCGCTGGTACTGCTGCTCGCTGGTGAATTCGACACCGACGCTGAGGTTGTGCTCGATCGCACCGGTCGAGAAATCGGCGCGCAGGTTCAGCTGGTCCGTCAGGATCTTGTTGGAGATATCCTTCAGATTCACGTTGCTGCGGGCCATCGTGTAGGTCGACAGATCGTTGATGTCGGTCCACTTGATGTTCGCCGCCGTCGTCATGAACGAGGTGAGCTGGTAATCCTGGTCGGTCCGGCCCCAGCGCGCGCTATTGGTAAGCTTTACCGAGTCGGAAAAGTCATGCTCCAGGATGAAGGTGGCCATCTTCGCCGTCACATTGTCATGATCCTGACGTGTGCCGTAGAAGTTGGTGGAATCCACCGGATGACCGGCAAGCTGCTCGATACCCGCCTGCGGCTGCCAGTACTTGATGCCGATGGTCGGCACGAAGCCGTCCGGAACATTGTCCTGATCGACATACATCAGGTTGAGGTAGGCGCGGGTCGACGTGCCAAGACCGAAGCCGAACGAGGATGCCACGCCGACGCGGCTGTTGTTGACGTGGTCGCGGCCGGCAACGTCGCTATCCTGCCACATCACGTTGAAGCGAACGGCAGCGTTCGGGATGCCGCCGATCGCCTGATTGAAGTCCGCCGTGCCGCGCTTCTGGCCATCGGTACCGACCGTGGCGGTTCCGGAAACCGCCGTATCCATATTGGCGCGCTTGGAGACCATGTTGATCGATCCGCCCGCCGAAGTGCGGCCGTTGTCGGTGCCGGCAGGGCCCTTTTCGACTTCGACCTGCTCGGTGTTGAAGGTATCGCGCGAGATCGTGCCGATATCGCGGATGCCGTCGACGAAGATGCTGCCAGAGCTGTCCACGCCGCGCATGTAGACAGCGTCACCGGTCGAGGTGTTGCCGTTCTCACCTGCATAGAAGGTGCCCACGCCCGGTGAATTGCGCAGCGCTTCCGTCAGCGTGGTCGCGCCCTGCTGGTTGAACAATTCCTTGCTGATCACCTGGATCGTCTGCGGGGTATCCTGCAGCGGCTGGGTGAACTTGGGCGAGGCGACATGATCCACCTTGATGGTGTCGTCCACCGCCGTATCGGTGACCGTCACGCCGCCCAGACGGGCGGGCTTGGCATCGCTCACGGCGTCCTTTTCCTGCGCAAGGGCGGGGGTGGTGGCAAGACCGAAGCACGAGAGAGCGAGATACGCGGGCGATGCGCCGGCCAGAGAGCTGCGCAGACGTGAGATGGACAATGTTTCCCCCTTGTTTCCGAAGAGCTAAAATCTGGAAGCGCTAATGCGACTGATTCGCGATAGCTGCAAGAGAGGTTGGAGGATTTGTTGCCTAGTGTTGCAAATGCATCGCAGTTGCGACATTTTGACAGGCAGCAAGTGTATAGGCTTGGCTTTGGGCAATGCGGCATATCCGAATTGGATCGGCGAAAATCGTGGCCTTTCCGCGCTCCCGCCCACCCACGTTGACCTCGGAGCCCTACCGGTCGGATCGGTCAACCTGCAGGTCTGGCTACGACGGCACCCCGGGCAGACAACTCTTTCATCCTGCTTTCGACGACAAACCTAGCCGGCAGGAGCGATGTGGTAGCGTTCAGGGCCTTGAATTCGTCCCATCCAAACTCGGTCGCGGTGAGCGAATTGGCGCGCTTTCGCGTCCTGATCGGCGGCAAAGCCGACCGCCGGCGTCAAAAGTTACGGTGATTGTCGGATGCGATCGCTATCTAAACGAAACCGGCGCGTCGGAGCACACCGGCGCGGAGGACGTGACGTCGATCAACCGGCTCACGGCCGGAAATGTACTGGATCTGCGCGGTCGCGGAAGATGAGAACTACGGCGAAAATTGCACCGGAACACGCCCAATGCCGTACGACGCAACGCTGGAAGTGATGGCGCCCCAAGGCAACTGGCCTGCCGAGCGCGAAGGCGGGGGTAAATGAGCGTTCCGTCAATGGAGCCCGAGCCGTTGCCGGGGCTCCATTGACGGACGCAAATGCACTTTAATCCAGGAAGGCGCGCATGATGCGCGACCTGCTCGGATGCTTGAGCTTGCGCAGCGCCTTCGCCTCGATCTGGCGAATACGTTCACGGGTGACCGAGAACTGCTGGCCAACTTCCTCAAGCGTGTGATCGGTATGCATGCCGATACCGAAACGCATGCGCAGCACGCGTTCCTCACGCGGGGTGAGCGATGACAGCGTGCGGGTAATCATTTCCTTCAGATTCGCCTGAATCGCTGCATCGACCGGGATGACTGCGTTGGAGTCCTGAATGAAATCGCCCAGGCTGCTGTCTTCCTCGTCGCCGATCGGCGTTTCGAGAGAAATAGGTTCCTTCGCAATCTTGAGGACCCGCTTCACCTTTTCGAGCGGCATCGACAGACGCTCGGCCATTTCCTCGGGCGTGGGCTCGCGGCCCTGCTCGTGCAGGAACTGGCGGCTGGTGCGGACCAGCTTGTTGATCGTTTCGATCATGTGCACCGGAATACGGATCGTGCGGGCCTGATCCGCGATGGAACGCGTGATCGCCTGACGGATCCACCAGGTGGCATAGGTCGAGAACTTGTAGCCGCGGCGATACTCGAACTTGTCGACCGCCTTCATCAGGCCGATGTTGCCTTCCTGGATAAGGTCCAGGAACTGCAGGCCGCGGTTCGTGTACTTCTTGGCGATCGAAATCACCAGGCGCAGGTTCGCCTCGACCATTTCCTTCTTGGCGATACGCGCTTCGCGCTCACCCTTCTGGACCATGTTGACGATACGGCGGAACTCGGCCAGCTGCATGCCGGTGGCGGCCGCGATGTCCGAGACTTCCAGGCGGATCCGCTCCACCCCATTGGCTTCCGCGTCCGCAAAGGCGGCCCACTTCTTGTCCTTCTTGGACATTTCCGACAGCCAGGTGTCGTCCAGCTCGCGGCCCATATAGGCGTCGAGGAAGTCGGCACGCTTCACCTTGTGACGCTCTGCCAGACGCAGCATCTGGCCGCCAAGGGCGGTCAGACGGCGGTTGAAGGCGTAAAGGTTATCGACGAGATATTCGATCTTCGCCGCGTGGAACTTCACCGATTCGACCTGCGCGGTCAGTTCCTCGCGCAGCGATTGGTACTGTTCTTCCTTGGCGGCCGGGAAGTCGATGCCCAGCGCCAGCGCCTCGAGACGCTCCGACTGCAAGCGCTCGAAAGCCTGGAACAGTTCGGTGATGAGCGTGAACTTCTCAAGCGCTTCGGGCTTGAGGGCCGCTTCCATTTGGGCAAGGCTGAGGGTGTTGTCCTCTTCCTCTTCCTCAGCGCGACGCTTCGGGATCGGGTTGCCGTCTTCGTCGACTTCCTCGGAGTTGTCCTCGTCGGAATCGTCTTCTTCCTTGAACGAGGGGCCGGCGGTCGCTTCGCTGATTTCCGCATCGTCGTCGCTCTCGCCGTCCTCGTTGAGGCTTTCGGGCGCCGGTTCCTTGGACAGCATTGCGTCGAGATCGAGGATCTCGCGCAGCTGCATCTCACCGTTGTTGAGCGCTTCGGACCACTGGATGATCGCATGGAAGGTGATCGGGCTCTCGCAGAGGCCCAGGATCATCATGTCGCGGCCGGCCTCGATGCGCTTGGAAATGGCCGCTTCGCCTTCGCGGCTGAGCATTTCTGCCGCGCCCATTTCGCGCAGGTACATCCGCACCGGATCGTCGCTACGTCCGAGGTCCGCAGCCTTGCCATCGGCACTCCGCCGGCGAGAGCCTTCGCCGCGCTCGGCGAATTCGCCCTCCCCGTCCTGATCCTCGTCGGCATCCTGGCTCGAATCGGAATCGGCGGCGCCCTCTTCGTCCTCGTCTTCATTCTCGACGATTCTGACGCCCATCTCCGAGATCGCGGCCATGACGTCCTCGATCTGGTCGGTCGTCATCTGATCCTGGGGCAGCGCTGCGTTCAACTCGCTGACCGATATCACTCCAAGGCGCTTGGCCTTCGCGATCAGTCGCTTGACCGCACCGCGATCATTGTCGATCAGCGGTGCGTCATCTTCCGCGCTGTGATCGTCGTTACTCATTCGATAGCCTTCTTCGGATGCCCTCCGCCGCGGTGATCGCTCCACCGAGACAGAGACGTGGGTCTTGGAAGCGCCTTGCATGACATGGCCGCAAAGCGCCAGCCTTCACGACTGGTAAATTTGGCCTTCGCTGCCAGACGCGGCGTCCGAAACAGCCCCTTCAGCAAGGGATCACCCGATGACAGGATGATTCCGGCAAATGCTAATAGTTGCCTTGAGGCCGAGAGCCTCGCTGGTAGCGCATCAATGAAACGTGATTCGACGCGGCGCGTTCCAGGCAATTTGCAGCACGCCCCAGCTTCGCCTCGAATTCCTACACCGACCGCAAAGCGACCTCGCGCAGGCCGAAGCCAGCGAAACGCCTGCAGAATCCAGTCGATCTTGAGGTGCAGAGGCGAATCGATTGAGCGGCATTCCGCCCAAACCGCCTCTCGCAAGGACGAGGCCTTGGCGCGCAAACGCGCGCCAAGGCCTTGAACCTCAGCGCTGGACCAGATTCACCGCCGAGGACTTGCCACGACGATCGATCTCGATTTCGAACTCAAGCTGGTCGCCTTCGTACAGGCCGGACAGGCCCGAACGCTCGACCGCACTGATGTGCACGAACGCGTCAGGCTGGCCATCATCACGGGTGATGAAGCCAAAGCCCTTGGTGGCGTTGAAGAACTTGACGGTGCCGGTGGCGCGTTCGCCGGTCAGCTGGCGCTGTGCCGGAGCCGATTCGCGCCGCGTGGCAACGATAACTTCGCCGACGATCGACAGGTTGGTCGCAGAGACCTTGCCGCCACGATCGACCAGCTGAAACTCAAGCTGCTGGCCTTCGGCCAGGGTGGTGAGGCCGGCGTCCTGAACAGCGCTGATGTGCACGAATGCATCGTCGCCGCCATCTTCGCGCTGGATGAAGCCGAAGCCCTTATCCGGGTTGAAGAACTTCACCACGCCGCTGCCCTCGCCGATGACCTGCGCCGGTGCGCCGCCGCCGCGCGGGCCACCGAAGCCGCCGCCGCGCTGACCGCCGCCGCCGAATCGGTCGCCGCCACCGAATCGGTCGTTATCGCCGTACCGATCGTTGCCCCCTCCGAAGCGGTCGTTGCCGCCACCGAAGCGGCCATTGCCGCCACCGAACCTGTCACGGCCGTTACCGCGATTTCCTCTGTCAAATGACATGAATAAAAACGTACCTTCGTTGCGCTCGGAAAAAATTACCCGTGCGCGTGAACGCAGCACGCAGGGTGTCAGGACAATCAGCCCAAGGATTTATCTGCCCTGACTGTATCCAATGTAACTCAGAAAATCGATATGTCCAAAGCCGGCGTTACTTGGCATCGCAATGGGCGCCGTTGCATCCGATTTCTCCAGAAATCAGAATTTCGAATACACCGCCCGGTGATGCCGGAAAATCTCCTCCAAGCTCGACAAATCTTCCACGCCAAGAGGCACAATCATCGCCTTGATCCGGCAGGCCGTTTTTGGGGCCTGCGTACAGTATTCGGCGCCGATCGTAGTTCCGGAAGGTTTCCCAAGTACGAATACGCAGGGTTCCCGCCTTAGAGCGTTTTCTAATCAGGTGGAATCACCTGATGACTCGGAAAACCGAAATCTTAGAACAGTCGATCCGATCCAATCGGATCGAAAACTGCTCCAAGTCAGGCCTTGAAAGATCCGGGAGGAGAGGACGGGGCTGACCCGCACCATCACCTCCCTACCTTGTCTGGTGCCTTGCTTGGCGCCTTGCTCAGTCCACCATCGCGGCAACGAGATGTTGCAAATGCTGCTTGGTCAGCAGGCCTGCGGCTTGCACCGTCTGCGGAGCAGCTGTGCGGGTGGAGCTTTGCGTATTGGACTTTAGGGGCGTCGACGCCCCCGTTGTGTAATTATGCATTCTAACCTGTATCGTGCGGCGGAAGGCCGCGTCCTTTTATCGTTTGAAACCGCTGCGACGCTGCGGCGGACCACCGGACTGGCCCGGAGTACGTTCTCGAAAGACAATGCGTCCTTTCGAGAGATCGTAGGGCGTCATTTCGACATGAACCCGATCGCCCGCCACCGATCGAATGCGAAACTTGCGCATCTTTCCGGCGGTGTAGGCAATGATCCGGTGATCATTATCGAGCAGGACGGCGAAGCGGCCATCGGGAAGAATTTCCTCGATATACCCCTCCATCGTCAGCAATTCTTCCTTGGCCAATCCACGATGTCCTTAGCGTGCCGGACGCGCCGCACTACATCCGCAATACGGCATTCACGAGATCCGGCTGATATATGAAAACGGCCCCTGTTTACGGGCCCATTGTCCGTCGTGAACGACGCAGCGATGCCCATATAGTCGATCGCTGGCGATTTTTCAATGATGAGCGGGAGGCTGAAGCCGAAGGTCGCCGTGACTCACCCCGACTTTTGCCTTACGGCGGCTTCATGCGCGTGTTCCGGCACATCATCCTCTGGCTTCTGGCAGCGTCTGTGCTGACGGCGACGGCGGTCCATGCGCAGGAATTCCCGATGACGGCAGCCCTCGATTGCTCCGGGTTCGTGCATGACAAAGGCGATCCCGACGAATCGCAAGGCGATGCCGACAAAGGCGTGCCCCACCATCACGCAAACTGTCACACAAGCTTTGCCGCCGCGCCGCAAATCGCCAATGACCTGCTGGTCCTGCGTCCGGCCAAGCTGCCGAACCGCCTGCTCGATACACCTGCCGTAGAGCGCTGGGCCGTGGGCCCGGATCTGCGCCCTCCCATCGCCTGACATAGCCCTGGTGCAGTTTCCGATCCGACAGCATCGGATCGATTGCTCCAAGCCACTGGTTTGGCGCGTTTTCCAAATCGTCAGGTAATTCCACCTGATTGGAAGGCGCTCTAGGCCGCCGCTCCATGCCTTGTCGAGGCGAGCGGCCATTCGTGCCCTTTGCTCAGGATAATCTCCCATGTATCGCCTATTCGCAGCCTTGCTGGCTGCCACGTCTTGCGCCGCCGTGGCGCAAGCGCAGCACATGACCTCGACTGCTTCGTCCACGCCGATCCTGACACTGGATCAGGCCGTGGCAGCGGCAGGCGGATCTTCCCCCGCCACGGACGCCGGGCGCGCCGGGATTGAAGCCGCACGGGCCGCACGGGCCGTCGCCGCACTGCGCCCCAATCCCTCCGTCCAGAGCCAGATCGAAAACCTGGCCGGATCCGGGCAGTATCGCGGTTTCGATAGCGCCGAAACGACCGTCAGTTTTGCCATACCCATCGAACTGGGCGGCAAGCGTTCCGCGCGGATTGCCGTGGCCGATGGCCAGGCCGACCGAGCCGAACTGAGCGCAGCCATCACGCAGGCGGACATTCGCCTGCAGGTGACGCAACTCTACATCGAAGCCGCCGCAGCGCAGCGGCGGCTCTTGACCGCCCGCGACCAGTCGCGGATCGCCGGCGATGTGGCCCAGGCCGCGCGTGTCCGCGTCCAGGCCGGTCGCGCCTCTCCCATCGAGGAGCAGCGCGCGGACGTTGCCCGCATCAACGCCGAGGCCGGCGTCGAGCGCGCCGCCCGCCTTGCGAAAGCAGCGCAGGTCAATCTCGCTCGACGGATCGGCACGCCCCTTCACGGGGCCATCGATGCGCAATGGCTGGACCGATTGCCGAACGCGGCCGGCCCGGAGATCGACGCCTCGGCCGATAGCACGCTGGCGATGGCGGCGGCACGGGCCGATCTTGCGGTTGCCGATGCCCAAGTTCGTCTCGTCCGGTCGCAACGCGTGCCCGATCTCAATGCCGGGCCGGGTCTGCGCAGGCTGTCGCAGACGAACGATACCGCGCTCGTGTTCAGCATCTCGATGCCGATCCCGCTGTTCAATTCGGGCAGGGCGGCGGTCGCGCAGGCCAGCGCGGAACGCGCTCAGGCAGAAGCGCAAACCCGGATGACCGCGCTCGATGTCGAGCAGGCCATCACCAATGCCCGCGCCGATGCGGACAACGCCGCGGTAACCGCGCGGGCGGCAACCGGCCCAGCCCTTGCTGCGGCCCAGGAAGCCGCGCGGATTGCCCGCATCGGTTATCGCGAAGGCAAGTTCGGGCAGCTCGATCTGCTCGATGCCGAACGGACGCTGGCCGAGACCCGGCTCGCCGCGATCGATGCTCTCGTCGCTTACCAGAACGCACGCGCGCAGCTGGAGCGCCTGACCGCGCCCGCGCCGCAACAGGGGAACTGATAGTCATGAATTCGCGAACAATCGCGTCCGCCAGCCTGGCACTGCCGCTTGCCCTCATCCTCGCCGCATGCGGGGGTAGTTCGGACGGAGCAAGCGAGGCTGCCTCAGCCAAAACGAGCCCCTCCCACGAAGGCAAGATCACCCTGAGCGCCGAGCAGATCGCCTCTGCAGGCGTGAAAATTGGCCGGCCCATGGTCGGCGGCGGCGCCACCGTCGAACTACCGGCGATGATCGAGGGCGATCCCGACCGAACCCAGGTCGTTTCCGCCTCCATTGGCGGCCGGATCGTCTCGCTTACGCGAAACCTGGGCCAGTCGGTTGGTTCGGGCCAGACGCTGGCAGTGATCGAAAGCCGCGAGGCGGCCTCACTCAACGCCGAGTTCAAAGCGGCACGGGCCCGCCTGTCGCTCGCAAATTCCAATCTCGCGCGCGAACAGCGCCTGTTTTCCCAGCGCGTCTCGCCCGAACAGGACCTGATCGCTGCCCGCACGGCAGCAACCGAGGCGCGGATTGCATTTCGTCTGGCCCAGCAGCAGGTTTCCGCGGCCGGTACCGGAGGCGGCGCGCTCAACCGCATCGGCATCACCGCGCCGATTTCCGGTCAGGTGATTTCCCGTAGCGTGATGCTCGGGCAGACGGTCGCCGCCGACGCCGAACTGTTTCGCGTGGCCAATCTCTCCAGCCTCTCGCTCTCGTTCAACCTCCAGCCCCGGGACGCCGGCCGCGTCCGCCCCGGCGCCACCGTGACGGTAAAGGCAGCCGGCCGAGAGGCGACGGCCAGCGTCTCATACGTTTCGCCTGCCCTCGACGCGGCGACGCGCCAGGTGCCGGTCATCGCCACGCTCGACAATCGCGCCGGGCAATGGCGTGTCGGCGAGCCGGTCACGGCCTCTGTAACATTGACGGGAACCGGCGCGGATAGCGCCATCCGCGTACCCTCGACTGCCATCCAGACCATCGATGGCAAACCCGCCGTATTCGTGCGCACTTCCTACGGTTTCAAGGTCTCGCCGGTGACACTGGGGGACCGCGCCGGCGACAGCGTGATCGTAAGGTCAGGCCTGTCCGGCAGCGAACAGATCGCCACCATCAACAGCTTCACGCTCAAGGCCGAAATCGGCAAGGGCGAAGCCGGCGAGGAGGACTGAGTCAATGATCGCCACCGTCGTCAACTGGGCGGTCCACAAGCGCTGGCTTGTGCTCCTTCTGCTCTCCATCGCCGCGGTCGTCGGCGCGGTCGCCCTCTCGCGGCTGCCGATCGATGCGGTTCCCGACATCACCAACAATCAGGTTCAGATCAACGTCCGGGCGCCGGCACTCTCGCCCGAACTGGTCGAGAAGCAGGTCGCCTTCCCGATCGAGACCGCGCTTGCGGGCATTCCAGGGCTTGAATACTCCCGCTCGCTCAGCCGCAATGGCTTTGCGCAAGTCACTGCCGTCTTTTCGGATTCGACCGACATCTACTTCGCACGCCAGCAGGTGGGTGAACGGCTGACCGGGGTGAAGGAAAACCTGCCCGCCGGCGTGAACCCGGAAATGGGCCCGATCGCCACGGGCCTCGGCGAAGTCTACATGTGGACCGTCCGCCTCGATCACCGCAAGGATGACAAGCACCAGCCCGGTGAACCGGGCATGCAGCCAGACGGCAGCTACATCACGCCAGAGGGTGAGCGCCTGACCAACGATATTGAGAAGGCGACCTATCTGCGCACCGCGCAGGACTGGATCGTGGCGCCCCTGCTGAAGAATACTCCCGGCCTTGCCGGCATCGATTCCATCGGCGGTTATGCCAAGCAATTCCTCGTCGTGCCGGACGTGCAGCGCCTTGCCTCGATGGGCATCACGCTTGCCGAACTCGGCAGTGCGCTCGAACGCAACAATGTCAGCGTCGGCGGCGGCTTCGTCGAACGCAATGGTGAAGGCCTGGCCGTTCGCGCCGATGCCCTCGTCCGCAACGCGGGTGAGTTGAGCCAGATCGTCGTCGCCACTCGCGAGGGTGTGCCCATCACGCTAGCCCAGGTCGCGCAGGTCCGCACCGGCCAAGCCATCCGCATGGGATCGGCATCCGAGAACGGCACCGAAGTGGTGGTCGGCACCGCCGTCATGCGGATCGGCGAGAACAGCCGAACGGTGGCAACGGCCGTGGCCGATCGCCTTCGGAGCATCAATGCCTCGCTACCGCCCGATGTCGTCGTGCAGCCGGTGCTGGACCGTACCACGCTGGTGAATGCGACGATCGGGACGGTGGGCAAGAACCTGAGTGAAGGCGCCCTGCTCGTTATCATCGTGCTATTCGCCTTGCTCGGCAATTTCCGCGCCGCGCTGATCGCGGCGCTCGTCATCCCCATCACCATGATGTTGACCGGCTTCGGCATGTTGAAAGCCGGCGTCTCGGCCAATCTCATGAGCCTTGGCGCGCTCGATTTCGGGCTTATCGTCGATGGTGCGGTGATCATCGTCGAAAACGCGCTGAGGCGCATGGCCGAACGCCAACATGGCGAGGGGCGATTGCTCACCGTCAAGGAGCGGCTCGACACCGTGGCGCTTGCCACGCGCGAGATGATCAGGCCGTCGGTCTACGGGCAGGCCATCATCATTCTCGTCTACGTCCCGCTGCTCACCCTGACCGGGGTGGAGGGCAAGACTTTCGTGCCGATGGCGCTTACCGTCATCATCGCGCTGGCCTGTGCTTTCGTCCTTTCTCTCACGTTCGTCCCCGCCATGATCGCCCTGTGGCTTTCGAAGCGGATCGAGGAGAAGGAAGGCCGGATCATGGCCTGGCTCAAGGCCCGCTACGAACCGGGCCTTGACCGGGCGATGAAGCGGCCGGCCCTCACCGTTGGCGTGGGCATCAGCGCGTTCCTTGCCGCGGTCCTTGCGTTCCTGTCGCTGGGGCAGGTGTTCCTGCCGCAGCTCGACGAAGGCGATCTGCTGATTCAGGCGCTGCGCATCCCGGCAACTTCGGTGCAGCAAAGTCAGGCGATGCAGGTGCCGATCGAACGGATGATGTCGAAGCAACCGGAAGTGAAGTTCGTCTTTTCCAAGACCGGCACGGCCGAACTGGCATCGGACCCGATGCCACCCAACGCCACCGACATGTTCGTGATCCTGAAGGATCGCTCCCAATGGCCGGATCCGAAGCTGTCAAAGGATGATCTCGTTGCCCGTATCGAGAAAAATCTCTCGAAATTCCCCGGTAACACTTACGAAATCACCCAGCCCATCCAGATGCGCTTCAACGAGCTGATTGCCGGCGCGCGCGGCGATATCGCGGTGAAAGTCTATGGTGACGATTTCGACGCCATGAACGCCACGGCCGTGAAGATCGCGGATGTGCTGCGCCGCACGAAAGGCGCCGCCGATGTGAAGGTGGAGCAGACCACCGGCCTGCCGATGCTGGACATTCGGGTCAATCGCGATGCCATGGCCCGGCTCGGCGTCACAGCGGAAGGCGTGCATGACATCGTCAATGCAACGGTGGGAGGGCAACAGGCCGGCACGATCTTCGAAGGCGACCGCCGCTTCCCGGTGGTCATACGGCTTGACGAAGCGCAGCGCGCCGACCTTTCGATTCTGGAACAGTTGCCGGTGCCGACCCCCGGCGGTCAGTTCGTGCCGCTTGCCAGCGTCGCGGATATCCGGATCGTCGACGGACCGAACCAGATCAGCCGCGAAAACGGCAAACGCCGGGTCGTCGTTCAGGCCAATGTGCGCGGACGAGACGTCGGCAGTGTGGTCGAAGATGCCCAGGCCGCCATCGCCAAGGATGTGCGCCTGCCTTCTGGCAGCTACCTTGAATGGGGTGGCCAGTTCGAAAACCTCGCATCGGCACGCCACCGTCTTCAACTGGTGATCCCGGCCTGCTTCGTGATGATCCTCCTGCTGCTTTACGGCGCGCTCGGATCGGTACGGGATGCGGCGATCGTGTTCACCGGCGTTCCCCTGGCGCTGGTCGGCGGCGTATTGGCACTGTTCCTGCGCGGCATGGACTTCTCGGTCTCGGCCGCGGTGGGCTTCATCGCGCTGTCCGGCATCGCCGTGCTCAACGGCCTCGTCATGGTCTCCTCGATCCAGGACCTCATGCGAACCGGCACGCCGCGTACGCAGGCCGCCCGCCTCGGCGCGCTGCAACGCTTGCGCCCGGTCGTCATGACCGCCCTGGTCGCCAGCCTTGGCTTCGTGCCGATGGCGCTGGGCACCGGCGCGGGTGCGGAAGTCCAGAAACCGCTCGCCACAGTCGTGATCGGCGGTCTTGGCTCGGCAACCCTTCTGACCCTGTTCGTGCTGCCCACGCTCTACGCGCGGTATGGCCGCAAGGACATGATCACAAAGGACGCCGAGCCCGTTACCTAACCGCGAACCGGGGTCAGCCCTAGTACTTGTACCGGAAACTCAGGTAGAAGCTGCGGCCTGGCTCCGGGAAGCCGTCCGTCAGGATGTAATAGTCGTCGAACAGATTACGCACACCCGCGCCCAGTTCGACGCCGCGATAGAGCGTGTAGTCGATCGCAAGATTGGCCAGTGCATAGCTGCCGGTGCGATAATAGCGCGTGCCGGCAGTGTTCACCGTCCAGCGGTTCGAGGCGATGTCGGCATTGGGGCGAACGTGCAGAGCGTCGATCGGCGACCAATCGGCCCAGAGGAACGCCTTGTGCGTCGGCACGCCGGTCGGCTGGAACGCGGTGTTGGTGGGATCGTCCAGATCGCGATGCGTGTAGGTGTAGTTGCCTCCCAGGCTGAAGGTGCGGGCAAGCTGCGCGGTCAAGGAAATCTCGCCGCCGTAGTAATTGCCGCTGCCAAGGTTGCGGCTCTGGGTGACCGACTGGCCTTGGTAGATCAGCGGGAAGGCGACGATCACGTCGGTCAGGTGCGAATAGAACGCGGCCGCTTCGACATGGACCGGGCCGAAATCGCGGGCGCCGCCGATCTCGTAATTGGTGGCGCGTTCCGCCTTGAGGTCGGGGCTGGAGACCGCGCCGCCGAAGCGGGAGCTGAAGCGCTCGAAAATCGTCGGGAACCGCGCGCGCGAGGATATGCTGGCGTGGAGGCTGGTGGCCGCATCGGGCCGCCAGGTGAGCTGGCCCTGCCCGTTGAGCGCCTGGCCATTGTGCAGCGGATATTCGATCAACGCATTGTTGGCGTAGTCCTCCGCCCGGGAAAGATCGCGCCAGTCGTAGCTGATCCCGGCGGTGAAGTTCAATTGCGGCGAAAGGTCCAACCGGTTTTCGGCGGCGATGCTGTAGGTTTCCTCCACGCTGGTCTGCTTCGGCTCGGTCGCGCCGGAGGGGAAGACCTGCTGCCATTCCACATGCTTGTCGCGCCGGTAATGGGCCGCGACGCTCAGTTGGTCGGCGCCGGTCACCTGCAGGTCGAGCTGGGCGGAGCCACCCCAGGCGCTGTCCGCGTAATAGCTGTTGAAGGCGCGCGGCTTGGTCTGGGTGGTTTGCGTGGCATCGTCGAACGCGCTCAGCAGGTTGTCGAAGCTGTTGCGGTAGACGCGCGTCTTCAAGGTCGCCAGATCGCCCAGCGCGGTGGTCGACAGGAAGTAGATGCTATCGATGTTCCAGTACGGCCAGGACCAGTTGCGCTGGGTCGATACCGGATCGGTGATGTGCAGCGGTGCGTTCTTGGAGCCTTCCTGCCGCGTATAGCTCAGCGAATATTCGTCGGTGGCATTGGGGGTGAATCCCACCTTGGCGTTCACGCGCCAATCCTCGCTGCGCGAAAAGCCCCGGTGGCCGCCATCCTCGGCCGAACCCGGCGTGGGGTCGTAGCTGCCCGGCAAGTCCCAGTGATCGGTGAAGTTGCGGGTATAACTGGCCTGTGCGTACCACTTGTCCTGCCGGGTACCGAGCAGGGCGAAGACATTGTATCCGGCGTATTCCGCCTCACGCCCAAGGTTCAGGGTGCCGCGTGCCTCGGCCTCGATTGGCTTGGTCGGAGTGCGGGTGACGAGGTTGATCGCCCCGCCCATCGCGCCCGGGCCATCCAGCACCGAAGCGTAGCCCTTGGCCACCTGCACTTGCGCGATGTCGGCCGTGAGGAAGCGACCGTAATCGAGCCGTCCGTCCGCCGGCAGGTAGACGCGGATTCCGTCGATCGACAGCGGCACCTGATAGCGATCGAACCCGCGCACATTGATCAGCCGCTCGTTACGCGATCCCCCGCTGTTCGACGTTGAGACCCCCGGCATCAGATTCACCGCATCGTCCAGACTGGCGCGGTTGAATACCCGCATCGCCTCCCCATCCAACGTGGAGGAGGTGATCGACGGGGCGGACGGAGAGCGGGCGGTGACGATGATCTGGCCCAGCGTGAACGCGTCGCCGCGATCCGCCTGATCTGTAGCGGGATCGGATGGCGAAGTGCTTTGCGCCAGCGCGGGCGTGGCGAGGACGCAGGAAAGAGTAACCGCGAAAGCGGATGCAAGACGCATGACTGATACCCCCATGTTTTTGTTCTCTCGCCGCTCTGGCGATTCGCTATATCCGGCCGTATATAGTTTTTGCATGACGCAAAAGTGGAACGAATAGAGGGGGATCACGATGGCGGGAGGCAGCTTGGGTATTTCGCGGCGGTGGAGATGGACGGTCGGGGCACTGGCAGCGCTGGTTCTGACGCCCGCAGGCTGGGCGAATGCGCAGGACATGCCGGAGATGCCCAAGGTGGCGCCCTCGCCGATAGCCTGTCCGGCAACGCCGGTGGCGCCGCCTGCCGAATTGGCCGGCTGGAACGCGCGCGCGGCCCTTTCGGCCGGGGCTGATGCCCGCACCGCCGCGCGGTTGGAATTGGGCAAGGCAGTGGACGGCGGCCTTCACCCGACGCCGCAGGTGCGCTTTGCCCTGCGCCCCGAAAAGCCCGGCGGATCGGTGAGTTTCGGCGGAATCTATGCCTTTTCAGTCAAGGATGCAGGCAAGTACCGCGTCGCGCTGGGATCGGCGGCATGGATCGACGTGGTCAAGGACGGCGCGGCGGTAACGTCGATCGCCCACGGACATGGGCCGGACTGCTCCGGCATTCGCAAGATGGTCGATTTCTCGCTGGAACCGGGCGAATACCTGCTGCAGATTTCAGCCAATCCCGAGGCGAAACTGCCGCTGCTCGTCACCCGATTGCCCTGAGGCTGCGATGCGACATGCCCTCACGGGGCTGGCGCTGATCGCCACGGCGTTTTCAGGCGTCCTTGCCGTGGAAAAGCACGATAGCTGGAACTGGGGCGCAGGTATCGCCGCGCCGCCCGTGCCGGCCGACAATCCGATGAGCTTGGATAAAGTCGCGCTGGGCAGGCGGCTATTCTACGACGCCGACCTTTCGATCAACGGCACGATGTCCTGCGCGACCTGCCATGAGCAGCATCACGCCTTCGCGGATGGCAATCGCACCCATCCCGGCGCGTTGGACGATCCGGGGCGGCGCAACGTGCCTGCGCTTCAGAACCTTGCCTGGCTTTCGCCGCTGACATGGGCCGATCCGCGCCAGACCACGCTGGAACAGCAGGCAGCGGTGCCGATCCTGGGCGACCACCCGGTCGAAATGGCGATGCAGGGGCATGAGGCGGAGATTGGCCGCAGGCTCGGCCTCGATCCCTGCTATCGCGCCATGTTCCGCAAGGCATTTCCCCGCGATGGCGGCCGGATCGACTATGCCCACACTGTCAAGGCGCTGGCGGCTTTCGAACGGACGCTGATCTCGCGCGGCAGCGATTGGGATCGGTTTGTGGGTGGGAACCCGGATGCGCTGTCCGGCGCTGCGCGGCATGGGCTGGCGGTGTTCCAACGCGATTGCGCGTCCTGCCATTCGGGGCGTGACCTTACGGACACCAAGTTCCATCGGATTCAGGCGGCGGGCAGCGACCATGGACTGGCCGAAGTCTCTGCCTTGCCGGACGACACGGGTAAATTTCGGACGCCCAGCCTGCGCAATATCGCAGTGACCGCGCCCTATCTTCATGACGGATCTGCCCCAACATTGACCGACGCGATCGCTGCGCATGAAGAGCTTTCAGTCAATGCCGACATCCCCGCCTTGCTGGCGTTCCTGAACGGTCTGACGGACCGCACTTTCCTGACCGATCCGCGTTTCTCGCTGCCGATGGAGGCCTGCGGCCGGCCCCTTTAGGACATCTCGTCCCTACTATGACCATCCTGCTCCGGCCGCCCGACAGCGACAGTGCGCAAACGCCTTTTCGCAGCCGGTTTCGTCATGCCGATATTCCGGTCATGGACGAAGCGCTCCCCGCATCAGAGCATGGAACTGGCATTGGCCGGCAGCTTTTCCAGGCCAGCGCCTCAGGCAACGTCTGGTTGTGGCGAATGTCAAGGTCGGTCCCGGCGGCACGAATTGCAGCTGCCATTACGGAGGGATCGTTTTTACCGCCCGCCGAGCAATCAGCCGATCGAAGTTGGTGCTATGTACGCCTCGACCCAGGTAGCATCGTTCGCGCGGGAATAAACACTAACCCAACCACCGCCGCCGAGTTCGAGGCTTCCGAAACTGGTGGTGATCACAGAGGTGTTACCAGTTGGTGCGATGATCGCGAGTGACACACTGACAAACGTCACGCCTGACGGAGAACGCGATGCATATGCTTGCCGCACCGCTTCCTCACCAAACTGTATTCGGTTGCGCCTTAGATAATCTCGGATTTCCGGGCACCGCTCTACCGCGCTGAAACCCGACTTAGGCTTCATTAAACGCATTTCCGATGCACCGGGGGGGCTAACGCCCCGCCTCGGTCGGCCAACTTTTGCCCAGTCGTATTGATACTCGGCATCAAGTGCCTGCGATGAGGATTGGCCAACCCAGCTTCCGAATATGAGATTACTACCCATACTGTTCACTATCGACTGAACAACACTGAGCGAAGCTCGGCAAGCTCGCGCAGCGGGATCGTCAAACTTGTCATCTTGTCCGCTGCCTGCGGATGAAGCCGCTAACAAGAGAAGCGCTGAAATCAAATCGATTGCTCCGGTCATGAAATGGCTGCAGCCGGCTTTGCCTTTTAGCGTGATACCGACCCAAACGGATGTGTCGAGCGGTGGCAGCTTTGGGGCGCGAAGAGACTGACAGCTTCAGGGCGACGGACACGGGATAGCCGACATTTCCAGGAGCAGCGCTGGGTGTCGGCTGCTGCCCACGCGCTGAACGGCAAGTCATGCCCGCCGCTCAGCGCTTCTGCAGCCAGTGGCTTAATCGGCCAGCGCGTTGAGCGCTTCGAACGCCTCATCGGGCAGAACAAGATCGGCCACCGCGATATTCTCGCGCAGGTGCGCGATCGACGATGTGCCCGGGATCAGCAGGATGTTGGGCGACCGACGCAGCAGCCAGGCCTGGGCAATCTTTTGCGGCGTGGCGCCCAGCCTTTGGGCAAGGTCGGTCAAGGTCTGGGATTGCAGCGGGGTAAAGCCGCCAAGCGGGAAATACGGGACAAAGGCAATGCCATCGCGGGCCAGCGCATCGATCATCGGATCATCCTGGCGATGGACCACATTGTAGAGGTTCTGGACGCAGGCCAGCGACACGATTTCCCGCGCTTCGGCCACTTGCGTCGCCGTGACATTGCTGATGCCGATATGGCGGATCAGCCCCTGCTGCTGCAATTCGGCCAGCGCGGTGAGCGGCGCCTCGATCGAGCCCTCGCCCGGACCGCCGACACCGAGCATCGCCCGGAAATTGACGACCTCCAGCACGTCCAGCCCAAGATTGCGCAGATTGTCATGCACCGCGCTCGCCAGTTCCTCCTTCGAGAAGGCTGGCAACCAGTTCCCCTGATCGTCGCGGCGTGCGCCGACCTTGGTGACGATCGTCAGGTCGCGGCCATAAGGATGCAGCGCCTCGCGAATGATCTGGTTGGTGATATGCGGACCATAGAAATCGCTGGTGTCGATATGATCGACGCCCAGCGCAATGGCTTCGCGCAAGACGGCGATGGCCGCTGACCGATCCTTGGGCGGGCCAAACACACCGGGCCCGGCAAGCTGCATGGCGCCATAGCCGATCCGCTTCACCGTGCGGTCACCGAGTTGGAAAGTGGCGGTGTTGTCCAAATGGGGCATGGAGTGGTTTTCCGTGGTTGCCTCGATGAGTTCGGCCAATATATGAAGGATTCTTCAGTTTCGGAATTCGCTTTCCATGAACCCCACCTCGCTTGCGCTGAGCCCCCGGAAAACGCCGCATCAGGCGCGCGCACAAGCCACCATCGAGATCCTGCATACCGCCGCGATTCAGCTTTTGATTCGAGAAGGCCTCCTGCGCTGCACGACGACACGCATCGCCGAGCGGGCGGGCATGTCGGTGGGCAGCCTCTATCAATATTACCCGAACCGCGATGCGCTGCTCGCCGCGGTTCTTGAGAACCATCTGACCGCCCTTGCCGAAGGTGTGGAGGCGCTATGCCGCGACCAACAGGGCGGCCGGATTGCACGGATGGCAGCAAGTCTGGCCAAGACCTTCCTCGCCCTTAAACTGGATAATCCCGGCACGTCGCAGGCACTCTATGCCATAGCCGGGGAGCGGGGCGGCGCCGAACTGGTCGAGCGCCTCAGCAAACGCATGATCGCAGCGATCGCCACGATGCTAAAAAGCGCTTCGGACGCGCGGATCGACGATCCGCTGGCGGTGGCCACCGTTGTGCTCAGCACCATGGCGGGCAACGTGCGTGCCGTGTTGGATGGCCACGCCCCGCCAGGTTTCGAAGGGGCCTTGAGGGAGCAGCTTGTCCTGCTGCTCTCCAGCTATCTTCAGGCCATTGGATCGCGCGCCCAATCTGAGCCGCAGACGCCGACCGTCAACTCCGACTGCGCTTCGACGCAATGCGAAGGCGAAGAAATCATGGAGACGCGCGCCGGCGATGCGATGCCGTGCCTACCCAGCGCCTAGACGTGGCGCGGAATCGCCGGGCCGCGATCTTGTTCGACCAGCCGTTGCCAGCGCCGATCCATCGCTGCGCGACTTTTACTTTTACGTCCAAAAAGCAACACCCCTGAGTGATGGCACCGCCAGTTCGCGGTCGAGCCTCGGCGAACGTTTCCGTGACGAGATCGGCGAAACCGAACCGCCTTCCAAGGTTTATTAGGCCTGGAGACACAGGAGCGTTTATGCGGAAATCGACGATCGCCTTCGCGTTGGCCGGCACCTCGCTGTTGGTAGGTGCCTGCGCTTCGATCCCGAGGGCGGGGCCAGTCGGAAATGGCGCCGTTCCGATGCCTGCAAAGCCGATCGACGTGAAGCGCTACATGGGCCGTTGGTACGAACAGTACCGCTACGAAGCCTCGTTCGAAAAGAACATGGAGAGCGTCACGGCCGATTACTCGCTGAACCACGACGGCACAGTGAAGGTAGTCAATCGCGGGCTGCGAAACGGCAAGTGGAAGGAAAGCACGGGCAAGGCAACGATTGTCGACACCGCCACGAACGCCAGGTTGAAAGTATCGTTTTTCGGCCCGTTCTACGGCAACTACTGGGTACTCGACCACGGCGATGAGTACGACTGGTCTATCGTTGGTGAGCCTTCCGGCCGATACTTGTGGGTCCTTACCCGCGAAGCCCGCCCTGACGCTGATCTGCTGTCAAGATTGGAGGCACGGGTAAAGGCGTTGGGTTATGACTGGTCGCTCGTCCGACGGACGCAGCAATAGGCCTGTTCCTGCCCGCGCGCCAGGCGGCTGGCGAGCCCCGAGCCCATCGCGGTTTGCCATCGATTCCGCACGGTAGGTTCTGACAGTCAGGGCAGTCGGATTGACCCAAGGCTGCGTTCCCCGCGTGGGGTATCGCGCGGATACTGCATTGGTCTTGGCCGTGCGGAGCATGGAACGGTAGTTTCATCGGCAGGAGCATCCGCGTCCGCGCGGCGGCATCCGACAAAACAAGAAATGACGATGGAGAAGATGCCGTGGTCGCCATGACCCTCGCGGGGATTCCCGCGCCGAACTCACCTGCCCGCTCCGAATTATCGCAGCTTTAGAGCGCGTTGACGGGAAGCCCCGAGAGCTTCGCCCCCGCTTAAGCACGAACATCATCGGAGAGAGACGATGGTCAGCCTTCTGGTTCTGGCCGCGGCTACGGCTGCGCCCCTGAATTCTACTGCCCCTGTCGCAACAACCACCCTTGCCGCCGCCCCGCAGGACGAACTGCAGCAAGTGCCGATGGCGCCCCCGCCCATTGCGGTCCCCGCAAAGCCGCCGCGCGTGCCGCTGCCGGTTCCGCCTACCGCCCCGCCCGATCTGTCGAAAGCAGCGGTCGAGAACCCGCCGATGGGTTCCGACGTGCAACTTCAACGCACTCCTCGCGCGCAGGCGCTGCCTTATGACGAGGATTACAGTGACTTTGCCGATCCGGCCAAGCGCAAGGGGCTCTGGGCCAATCTGAAGTACATCCCGCTGACCGATGCCAGCTATCTGTCCGTCGGGGGCGAGTTGCGCTGGCGCTTCGAACTGCGCAACGAAGAACGCTTCGGCGGCGGCAAGCAGGACGACAACGGCAATTACGAGCAGCGCATCAGGCTCTGGGCCGACTTGCACTTGGGCGATCATCTGCGCGTGTTCGGCGAACTCAAGAGCGGGTTGCAGGCGGGCTACAGCGGTCAGCAACTGGTTTCCGACAAAAAGACCATCGACCTTGCCCAGGCCTTCGTCGAAGTCCATGCCCCGGCCGGTGACGGCACACTAAGCTTCCGCGTGGGCCGGCAAGAGATCGGCATCGGCGGGTTCCGCCTGTTCGACATGCGCGATGGCCCGAACGTGCGCCGCTCCTTCGACGCAGCGCGCATCCGCTTTACGCAGGGGCCGTGGGATGCCGAAGTGCTGGGCGGATTCACGATCACCGAAACCACCACCGCCTTCGACAACAGCACCAATTACGAGGCGCCGTTCTGGGGCGCACGAGTGGCGCGGGATCTGGGATCGATCGTTCCCGGCGGCAGGCTGGAAGGACTGTGGGTCCACACGCGTCGGCCGGTGGCCAAATATGACGCCGGCTCCGCCGCAGAAGCGCGCGACACCTATTCGCTGCGGTTCAGCGGCAAGCAGAAGAAGCTGGAATGGGATGTGGAGGCCATCGGCCAGACCGGCCATTGGGGCGACCAGTCCGTGCGCGCCGGGTTCCTGACCGCCTATGCCAGCTATGGCCTGGCCCTGCCCGCAGCCCCGCGCCTTGGCCTGCGCTTCGAGATCGGCTCGGGCGACAAGGACAAGTCCGACAATCGGATGAACACCTATTACCAGCTGTTCGCCCGCCCGCTGACGATCAACGGCGAACTGGGACGCGCCAACCTCATCACCTTCGGCCCGACCGCCACGATTACGCCGATGAAGAAGCTGACGGTGGACGCCACGGTGATGGGCCTTTGGCGTACCTCTCTGCAGGATGGTCTCTACGGCGCGCCCGGCCAGCTGATCATCAAGGCCGACGAAGGCACCGCGCGGCAGGTGGGCGTACGCGGCACGCTGGGCGCGCGTTATGCGATCTCTCCGTTCTGGGTGGTCGGCACCTATTTCAACCATGTCCAGAAAGGCCGCTTCATCAAGCAGGTGCCGGACGGGCACAACCTGGATTACTTCAACCTGTTCACCACCGTGAGGTTCTGATCGAGATCAGCGCGAGGGCTGCTGCGTACGCAGGTAGGCAATCAGATCGGCACGATCGAGCGCGTCGGGAACGCCGCGGAACTGCATCGTCGTACCGGGAACGAATGCCTGCGGATCCGTCATCCAGACGTCCAGCGCCCGTTCGTCCCACTTTCCGCCGGCCTTGGCGAGAGCGGCGGTATAGCTGTAGCGCGCACGATTGGTGGCGAATTTCGTGCCGAAGACGCCGAACAGGTTCGGCCCGCCCCGGTCCATCGCGCCTTCCATGATGCTGTGGCAGGCGGCGCATTGCCGGAACTTGCGCGCGCCCGCGTCGGCGCTGGCGACTTTCATCAGGTCGGCCAGCGCCGGGTGCGGGCCAGCCTGGCGCAGACGATCGTCATGATGGTCGTCACCGCAGCCGGCGAGCATGAGTGCCACCGCCATGACGGCAGGCGCGGCGATTGCCTTGAAAACGGACATCCCGGTCAGTCGCGGTGAAAGAATGCAGGCCGGCCGCTCAGGACATTGCGGGCCATCAGGCCGCCATCATGCAACGCCAGCGCGCCACCCGGGGTGGCGTCATCCCAGAAGCCGGGATCCGCATACTGGTTGAGCGCTTCGCGATAGCGCGCCACGACCCCCGCCTGCGCGGAAAGCAGTTCGGCAGCGGCCCGGGTCTCCGGAAAGTCATCCCCTTCGCCGGCGAGCACCATGCCGGACAAGTCCGCGCGGCCGGTGGCATCGAAATAGTCGGCCACGAACATCCGCGCGAGGTCCATCCCCTCAGCCATCGTGCTTTTCCGCGCGCGCGTTCAGTTCGGCCCAGAGCTTTTCGGTTCCAGCCTCCTGCGCCTTGTTCACGTATTGCGATGCAACCAGCCATCCCTTGATATAGGGCAAGGGCAGGATGCAGCCGATCCCCAGCAGCGGGAACGAGGTCACCAGATGCACCCAGAATGGCGGGTCGAACGCCACCTGGAGCCAGACGGCGAAGAACGTCAGCGGAAAGGCGACGATGCACAGCGAGAAGAACGCCGGCCCGTCATCAGGCGCCGCAAAGCCATAGTTCAGCCCGCAATTGGGGCAGATATCCTGCAGCTTCAGCCACTTTCGGAACATCGGGCCCTTGCCGCAACGTGGGCACAAGCCTTTGAGCCCGCAGTGAAATATCCAACGGCCCTTATCGCCCTGTTTTCCCGTCTGCGATGTGTCTGGTTGCGTCATGGTTCGATCCGCATGTTGCTTCGACTCGGACGTAAACGCGTCCTTGCAGTCGCTGTCTTGCGTTATATGGGTTTTGTATGCATACAAAGTCAATGCAAACCACGTCGCAAAGCTGGCTGCCGGATATCGGACAGGCACATGGCCCAGTCTATCTCGCCATATGCGCGGCGATCGGGCGCGATCTTGATGAGGGACGCCTGAACCCCGGCGATCGCCTTCCCCCGCAGCGCGAACTGGCCGAAGCGCTGGGCATCGACACCGGCACCGTGACGCGCGCCTATGCGGAAGCCCGACGGCAGGGCCTGATCGACGCGGAAGGGCGACGCGGCAGCTTCGTTCGGGGATTGCCGCGCAAGGCGACGGCGCAAGTGCCACCTTTCGACACCGGAATGAACCTGCCGCCGATCCCGGCCGACGGGACATTTTCCGCTCGCTTCGCCGCAACGCTCCAGACGGTACTCGAAGGTCCTTCGGCCGCGAACCGGCTGCAATACCAGCCTGCCGGTGGCGCCCCGGAAGACCGGCTGGCCGGTGCACAATGGCTTTCGGCACAAGGCATCGCGGCGGACGAGGACAATGTGGTCGTCACCAGCGGCGCACAGACCGCGCTGCACGCGATCGCAAGTTCCATCCTGGAACGCGGCGATGCCGTCTGCACCGGCCCCTTCGTCTATCCGGGCTGGACCGCGATCTGTCGCCGGCTGGGTATCAAGCTGATCCCCATTGCGGCGGACCGTTCCGGGATCGATCCCGATGCGCTGGAGCAGGCTTGCAGCCTCGGCACGATCCGCGCCGTCTACATCGTTCCGGACAACGACAATCCCACCACCGCGACGCTGGACCGCGAACGCCGGGAAAGGATCGTGGACATCGCTCGCCGGCACGATGTCCTGATCATCGAGGACGATCCCTATTCGCGCCTGGCGGAAACCGAAATTCCCCCACTGGCCGCGATGGCGCCGGAGCGGACATGGCACGTCGCCAGCCTGTCCAAGCTGATCTCCCCCGCGCTGCGCATCGCCTATTTGCGGGCGCCGCTGCTGCGGGACGCGCTGCGACTGGCGACGGATACGCACGAGACCACGGTCATGCCGCCACCGTTGAACCTTGCCGCCTGCGCGCGCTGGCTGAACGAGGGGACATGGGCGGAACTGGTGGACGAAGTGCGGGCGGAATGCCTGACCCGACAGGCCATCGTGCGGGACGTGTTGCCGGCAGGCTCCTATCGCGCCGCGCCGGCGGGCTATCATCTTTGGATACCGCTGGAGGGCGAGACGCGCGCGTTCGAACTGGTCAGCGCAATGCGTGCCCTGGGCGTCTCGGCCGTGTCGAGCGAGCAGTTCCGCGTCGATCCCGCCGTGCAGGAGCACGCCGTGCGGCTGTCGATCGGCGGCAGCGTCGATCACCAGCGGCTACGGCGCGCGTTGGAAGTCACCGAAGCGATGCTGCACCATCGCGGAGGCCGGGCCAGCCCGTTGGTGTAACGGGCTGACCCGGCAGTTTTCGTCAGACCTTGGGCCAGCCCGTTGGTGTAACGGGCCGACCCGGAAGTTTTCGTCAGACCTTGGGCCAGGCCGTTGGTGTAATGGACCGGCCCGGCAGTTTTCGTCAGGCCTTGGGCCAGCCCGTTGGTGTAACGGACCGGCCCGGCAGTTTTCGTCAGGCCTTGGGCTTGCCGGAAAGTGCATCCAACCGGCGATTGAGTTCAAAGACATTGACGCGGGGCTCGCCCAGAATGCCCAGCAGGGGCTGCTCGACGCTTTCGTCCACCAGATGGCGGAGCGTAGCCGGATCGATGCCGCGCACGCGGGCGACACGATCGACCTGATAGTAGGCCGCCTCGGGCGTGATGTCGGGATCGAGGCCCGAACCCGATGCGGTGACCAGATCGGCCGGAACCGCCTTGGCAGGCTCCGCCGCCTTCATCGCGGCAACTTGCGGCTTGACCCGATCAACCAGCGCCTGCGAGGTGGGGCCGTAGTTGGATCCCGAAGAGGCCAGCCCGTCATAACCCTTGCCGGCGGCGGAAGGCCGCGTCTGGAAATAGCGGTCCGACGTGAAGGCCTGCCCGATCACGGTGGAGCCGATCACCCGCCCATTTTTCTGGCCATTCTCCCGCACCAGACTGCCGTTGGCCTGGCTGGGGAAAATGGCCTGCCCGATGCCCGTCAGCGCCAGCGGATAGGCGATGCCCAGCAGGATCGCGAACAGCACCGTCATGACGATGGCCGGTCGCAGCGATGTGAGTATGTCCTTGGTCATTGTCCGCCTCCTCAGGCGAGGCCTAGGCCGTTGACGGCCAGGTCGATAAGCTTGATGCCGATGAACGGCGCGACGATGCCGCCAAGGCCATAGACCGCAAGGTTGCGCGCCAGCAGCGGCCCTGCCGCCATCGGCTTGTACTTCACGCCCTTCAGCGCCAGCGGCACCAGGCAGGGGATGATCAGCGCGTTGAAGATGATCGCCGAAAGGATCGCGCTCTGCGGCGTGCCCAGATGCATCACGTTGAGTACCGCCAGCCCCGGATAGAGCACGATGAACATGGCCGGGATGATCGCGAAGTACTTGGCAACGTCATTGGCGACCGAGAACGTGGTCAGCGCGCCGCGCGTCATCAGCAGCTGCTTGCCGAGGCCAACAACCTCGATCAACTTGGTCGGATCGCTATCGAGATCGACCATGTTGCCCGCCTCGCGCGCGGCCTGCGTGCCGGTGTTCATGGCAACGCCCACATCCGCCTGCGCAAGGGCAGGAGCGTCGTTGGTACCGTCACCGCACATGGCGACAAGGCGGCCGCCCTGCTGTTCCTTGCGGATCAGCGCCAGCTTGTCCTCCGGCGTGGCTTCGGCAAGGAAGTCGTCCACGCCTGCCTCGGCCGCGATGGAGGCGGCGGTCAGCGGGTTGTCGCCGGTGATCATCACCGTGCGGATGCCCATGGTGCGCAGTTCGCCGAAACGCTCACGAATGCCTGCCTTGACGATGTCCTTCAGGAAGATCGCGCCCAGCAGGCGGCCATCGGCGGCAACGGCAAGCGGGGTGCCGCCGGCGCGGCCGATCTCGTCGGTAATCCGGCGCAGTTCGGTAGCGGCTGCGGTGCTGCCCGCATCCGGGTTTGCCCGCAGGATCGCCTGCACCGCGCCTTTCTGGATCACGCGGCCGCCGGTATCGACGCCGGAGATGCGGGTCTGCGCGGTGAACGGGATGATCTCGGTCCCTTCCGGCAGTGTGGTGCCGCTGAACCCGAACTTCTCCCGCGCCAGCACGACGATGGAACGGCCCTCCGGCGTCTCGTCGGCAAGGCTGGCCAGCAGCGCCGCTTCGGCCAGTTCGCTCACGCTTGCCCCGCCGACCGGGCGGAACTCGGTGGCCTGACGATCGCCGATGGTGATCGTGCCGGTCTTGTCCAGCAGCAGCACGTCGATGTCGCCCGCCGCCTCCACCGCGCGTCCCGACTTGGCGAGCACGTTGAAGCGCACCAGACGGTCCATGCCGGCAATGCCGATGGCCGAGAGCAGCGCGGCGATCGTGGTGGGGATCAGGGTGATCAGAAGTGCCGCCAGGATAGAGACGGGGATGCTGCCACCCGCATAGCTGGCAAAACCCGGGATCGTGCCCACCGCGATCAGGAAGATGATCGTCAGTCCGACCAGCAGGATGGTGAGTGCGATCTCGTTCGGCGTCTTCTGACGCTCCGCCCCTTCGACCAGCGCGATCATGCGATCAAGGAAGCCCTGCCCGGGATTGACGGTGACGCGCACGCGGATCTCGTCCGAGATGATGCGAGTGCCGGCCGTCACGGCCGAGCGGTCACCGCCCGCCTCGCGGATCACCGGCGCGGATTCCCCGGTAATCGCGGCTTCGTTGACGGAGGCGACGCCTTGGATCACTTCACCGTCCGAGGGGATCAGGTCGCCGGTCTGCACCAAGACGACATCGCCCTTCTTCAGCTGGCTGGCGGGCACGCTGTCGAAACGCGAACCGTCACCCTTCAGGCGCTTGGCGGTCAGTTCCGCCTTGGTGGCGCGCAGCGAGGCGGCCTGCGCCTTGCCGCGCCCTTCGGCCAATGCCTCGGCAAAAGTGCCGAACAGCACCGTCAGCCAGAGCCACAGCACGAGCTGGATCTTGAAACCGGCGGCAAGACCGTCGTGGCCGACGATCAGCAGCACGGTCAGTAGCGTCGCCACCACGGCAGTGGTGAACATCACCGGGTTGCGGATCAGTTCCCTGGGGTTGAGTTTGCGGAAGGCATCGCCGATCGCCGGAGCAATCAGGTCAGCCGTGAACAGGGATTTGTTTTCGGAAGTCTTTGAGGACCGGGCCATGGGGTGATCCTTAGAAAAGCTGGCCACGGATCATCGCGAGATGATCGGCTATGGGACCAAGCGCAAGGCTGGGCAGGAAGGTCAGGCCGCCGACGATCAGCACGATGCCGATCAGCAGGCCGGTCCAGAGCGGCCCCGTGGTGGGGAAGCTGCCCGCCGTTTCCGGCGTGTGCTTCTTGGCGGCCAGGCTGCCTGCCACGGCCAGCATCGGAATGATGATGAAGAAGCGGCCGATCCACATCGCCACGCCCAGCATGCCATCGTAGAACGGGGTATTGGCAGTCAGGCCGGCAAAGGCGGAACCGTTGTTGCCCACGGCCGAGGTGAAGGCATAGAGGATCTCGGAGAACCCGTGCGGCCCCTTGTTCAGCGGCCCGGCAAGTCCGGCCGGAACCACCGACGCGATCGCGGTAAAGCCCAGGATCACCAGCGGCAGCACGGCGATGGCCAGCACGGAGAGCTTCACCTCCCGGCTCTCTATCTTCTTGCCCACGTATTCGGGCGTGCGTCCCACCATCAGGCCCGCCACGAAGACGGCGAGGATGGCGAACAGCAGGAAGCCGTAGATACCCGCGCCCACGCCGCCGACCACCACTTCGCCCAACTGGATGTTGAACAGCGGGATCAGCCCGCCCAGCGCGGTGAAGCTGTCATGCATGGCGTTGACCGCACCGCATGAAGCAGCCGTGGTGACGACAGAGAATAGCGAGGATGCGGCAATGCCGAAACGGACTTCCTTGCCCTCCATATTGCCGCCGGCGACGCCAAGGTGATGCAGCACCGGATTGCCGGCCGCTTCCTGCCAGTACGTCACCGTGGTGCCCATCAGGAACAGCGCCGTCATCGCCGCCAGGATCGCCCAGCCCTGCCGCGTGTTGCCCACCGCCTTGCCGAAAGTGTAGGTGAGGCCGAAGCCGATCGTGAAGATCGACAGCATCTGCACCAGATTGGTCAGCGCGGTCGGGTTCTCGAACGGATGGGCGGAATTGGCGTTGAAGAAGCCGCCGCCATTGGTGCCCAGCATCTTGATCGCTTCTTGCGAAGCCACCGGGCCCAACGCCAGCGTCTGCTTCACGCCTTCCAGCGTCGACACGTCCACCGATCCGGTCAGGGTCTGCGGCACGCCGCTGGCGATGTAGAACAGCGCCAGCACCACGCAGAGCGGCAGCAGCAGGTAAAGTGTCACCCGCGTCATATCCGCCCAGAAATTGCCGATGCCTTTGGCGTTACGGCGCGCGAAACCGCGAAACAGCGCGAAGGCCAGCGCAATCCCAGTCGCGGCCGAGAGGAAGTTGTGAATGGTCAGCCCCAGCATCTGGCTGAGGTTGGACATCGTCGATTCCCCGGCATAGCTCTGCCAGTTGGTGTTGGTGGTGAAGCTGATGGCGGTGTTGAAGGCCAGATGCTCGCCAACGCCGGCAAAGCCCAGTGGGTTCAGCGGCAGCACGGCCTGCGCGCGCAGCACGACATACGTGAGCGTCAAAAGCACGGCGTTGAATATCAGCATGTGCACCGCGTAGCGGCGCCAGCTCTGATCTTCCTCCGGATCGATCCCGGACAAGCGATAGAACCCCCGCTCCACCGGGCCAAGCACGGCGTGAAGCGGCGTCCGCCGTCCTTCGTATAGTGCAAAAAGCCAGAGCCCCACGGGCTTGGTGAGCGCCAGCAGGATGCCGACGAAGGCTGCGATCAGCAGCCATCCCTGAATAGTCATGGGATCCCGCCTCCTAGAAGCGTTCGGGCCGCGCGAGCACGGCGACCAGATAGACAAGAAGGCCAAGCGCGGTCACCGCGCCCAGCCACAGATCGATAGTCATGATTGCCTGCTCCTCACGCGCGGTCGCACAGCGCCGCGTAGCCAAGGCTCGCCGCCAGCAAGGTAAGGAAGAGGCCAATCCAGAGGATGTCCTGCATCGTGAATGCTCCCGCAGACCCATCGACGTGAAAGTCGCGATGGATTCGTCTGCAGGGGCTCCAGTAAGAGCTGCCCCCGTTAAAATTCGAGGGGGAGATTTGCCCGGATGCGTAAAGTTTTCATAAGGTTTCGCGGCGACAGGCACGCAGAACCTCGGCATCGCGGACGTTTGCGGCACCACGGGTCTGGCCTGCGCGTAGGCATGGCGCTAAGGGCCGGCCATGTCGATTGCCAAAGACCTCGCCCAACTGGGAAAGCACATCGCCGCGCAGCATGGCTGGCCGGCAGCCAAGGCGTTCAAGTCCTATGAGATGACGGACGCCGACCGCGCTACCCTTTCGAAGTGCGCGGTCGACCTGCTGACGGTGTTTCCGCCCGTTCCCGACTCTAGCGCGATGATGAGCGCGGCACTGGCAGTGCATCTGGAAAGCCGCCTGAACGCGCCGGTACAGGTCGTCGCGGGTACGCTCTCGGTCGAAGGCGTGCCGGTGTTCGGCGATCGGCAACTGTTCGACGGCGCGGCGGTGTTCGGTGAACCGGAGCAGGCCTGGAATGGCCACGTGTGGGTGATGGTCGGCCCCTACATCGTCGATATCTCCATCTTCCGCATCGCCTATTCGGCGGAAGGGCCGGCGCGGCTTTCGCGCCATGTCGATCTGGTCTTCGGTCCTGGCAAGGGGCTCTACGTCGATCTCTGGAAGCGCACTGCCCAGCAGGGCCTGACGTACGAGCCGCAATACGTGTTAGGCGCAGAGGAAGTGACGAACTTGATGGGCAAGGCCTATCACCTGATCCAGCAGGCCCGTACCGACTGACCCGCGAAACCCCGTCTGCGCGCGGGTTTTCCATCATTTTCGGATCCATCCTCCCGGCGATCCCGATCGCCCGGGACCGACCTCGCTTGTGTGCGGTTCGCCGGGATGACGGCCGTTGTCAGTTGAAATGACGGGCGAAATGGCGGAAAATCGGGCCGGTGCCGCCGTGCGTCCGGAAATCCGACCAGCCCGCCGCGCCTGAGCCGCTGCCTCCCCCGCATGGGCGATGCCATGCCTCCAAAACCCTGCTTGTATCCCTGCAACAAGAACTTTAATGTCAACCAAATCAATTGAGATTAGGCAGACGTCATTGAACGGGAGACGTGTCACGATGAATACGCCGAAATTCCATCGCCGCATGTTTCTGGCCGTGGCTGCCGCCACCGCACTCACCGCGTCGATCGCGGGATGTTCGGGCGGCGGCAGCAAGGCCGGGAACAGCGTGCAGCTTACCAACGTCTCCTACGATCCGACTCGCGAACTCTATCAGGCCATCAACCCGGCTTTCGCGGCGTACTGGAAGAAGAAGACCGGGCAGGATGTGACCTTCCGGATGAGCCACGGCGGTTCCGGCAAGCAGAGCCGCGCGATCATCGACGGGCTGGATGCCGATGTCGCCACGCTGGCGCTGGCCTATGACATCGACGTGATCTCCACCAAGGCCAAACTGCTTCCGGCGGACTGGCAGAAGGCACTGCCCGACAACAGCTCCCCCTATACCTCGACGATCGTCTTCCTGGTCCGCAAGGGCAATCCCAAGGGCATTCGCGACTGGGGCGACCTGGTGAAGCCCGGCGTGGAAGTGATCACCCCGAACCCCAAGACCAGCGGCGGCGCCCGCTGGAACTTCCTGGCGGCCTGGGCCTATGGCCGCAAGGCGGGCGGTGGTTCGGAAGCGGCCGGCGAAGCTTATGTGAAGCAGTTGTTCTCGCACGTTCCAGTGCTGGACAGCGGTGCACGCGGATCGACCACCACCTTCGTCGAGCGCGGCATCGGCGACGTGCTGCTGGCCTGGGAGAATGAGGCGCTGCTGGCTGAAAAGAAGCTGGGCGCGGGCAAGTTCGAGATTGTTGTGCCTTCGGTCTCGATCCTGGCCGAACCGCCGGTGGCGGTGATCGCGGCGAACGCGAAGAAGCACGGTACCGAGGAAGTGTCCAAGGCCTACCTTGAGTATCTCTACACGCCCGAGGCGCAAGTCGCGATCGCCCGCAACTTCTACCGCCCCAGCGACCCCAAGATTGCCGCGCAGTTCGCCGGCCAGTTCCCCAAGGTCAATCTGGTGACCATCGACAAGGACTTCGGCGGATGGACCAAGGCTCAGAAAGCGTACTTCGACGACGGGGGCGCGTTCGACCGGATCTACACCAAGAAGTGAACCGGCGCCCTTCGGGGCGCCCCCAATCGAGCAGGCCACTGCAGATGTCTTCAAACGCAAAGCGCAAATCGCGCTGGCGCGAACCCTCGGTACTGCCGGGCTTCGGGTTGACCTTCGGGTTCAGCCTGGCCTGGCTGTCGCTGATCGTGCTGATCCCGCTCTCCACCCTGTTCCTGAAATCGGCAGGCATGGGCTGGCACGCTTTCGTGGAAGTGGGCTTTTCCGCCCGCGCCATGGCGGCCTATCGCCTCAGCTTCGGCACGGCGGCGGCAGCGGCGCTGGTCAATGCGGTGTTCGGCCTGCTGGTCGCCTGGACGCTGGTCCGCTACGAATTTCCCGGAAAGCGCGTGGTCAGCGCGCTGGTGGACCTGCCCTTCGCACTGCCGACGGCGGTTGCGGGCATCGCCCTCACCTCGCTCTACGCACCTTCGGGCTGGGTGGGCCAGTTCCTTGACCCGCTGGGCATCAAGGTTGCCTTCACGGCGCTGGGCATCACCATCGCGCTGGTCTTCATCGGCCTGCCTTTCGTGGTCCGCTCGGTCGAACCGGTGCTGGCCGATCTGGGCAAGGATGTGGAGGAGGCCGCGGCCACGCTGGGCGCAAACCGTTTCCAGACCTTCTTCCGCGTGATCTTCCCCGCGATCATGCCCGCCCTGTTCACCGGCGCGGCGCTGGCCTTCGCACGCGGCGTGGGGGAATACGGATCGGTGATCTTCATTTCCGGCAACATGCCCGGCAAGACCGAGATCGCCCCGCTGCTGATCGTCACCCAGCTTGAGCAATACGCCTATGACGGCGCCACCGCGATTGCCATGGTGATGATGCTGATCTCCTTCGCGGTGCTGTTCGTGCTGAACGCCCTGCAGTCCGCCCGTCGCAGGAGGCTTGGCGCATGAGGCACATTTCTCCCGGCACCGAACGCCGTTCCACGCAAATCGTGCTGATCGGCCTAGCGCTCGCCTTCCTGGCTTTCTTCCTTGTCCTACCGCTGGTCGCCGTGTTCAGCGAGGCGCTGAAACAGGGGCTGGAGCCATTCCTGGAAGCCGTGGTCAATCCCGACGCGCTGGCCGCCATCCGGCTGACGCTGTTCATCGCCGCGATCAGCGTGCCGCTGAACGTCATCTTCGGCCTTGCCGCCAGTTGGGCGATCACCAAGTTCAGCTTCCCCGGCAAGAACCTGCTGTTGACGCTGATCGACCTGCCGTTCTCGGTCTCGCCGGTCGTCTCGGGCCTGATCTTCGTGCTGCTGTTCGGCGCACAGGGCCTGCTGGGGCCATGGCTGGCGGACCACGGCCTGAAGATCATCTTCGCGGTGCCCGGCATCATCCTGGCCACCGTGTTCATCACTTTCCCCTTCGTTGCCCGCGAACTGATCCCGCTGATGATGGAACAGGGCAAGGATGACGAGGAAGCCGCCGTCTCGCTTGGCGCGAACGGATGGCAGACATTCTGGCACGTCACCCTGCCGAACATCCGCTGGGGCCTGCTCTACGGCGTGCTGCTGTGCAACGCGCGCGCCATGGGCGAATTCGGCGCGGTTTCGGTCGTCTCCGGCCATATCCGGGGCGAGACCAACACCATGCCGCTACATGTCGAGATCCTCTACAACGAATACGATTTCATCGGAGCCTTCGCGGTCGCCTCGCTGCTGGCCGCCCTCGCCCTCGTCACGCTCGTCCTCAAGAGCGTGCTCGAATGGCGCTTCGACCTTCACTCGGGAGCAAAGCATTGATCCGCGTCGAGAACATCACCAAGCGCTTTGGCGACTACGCCGCGCTCCACGGCATCGACCTTGAGATCCAGCCGGGCGAATTCATCGCCCTGCTCGGCCCCTCGGGTTCCGGCAAGACCACCCTGCTGCGCATCATCGCAGGCCTGGAATTCCAGGACGAAGGGCACGTCTACTTCGACGGCGAGGATGTGTCTCACATCCCGGTCGGCAAGCGCAACGTCGGCTTCGTATTCCAGCAATATGCGCTGTTCAAGCACATGACCGTGGCCGACAACGTGGCCTTCGGCCTGAACGTGCGCAAGGCGAAGCACCGGCCGAAGAAAGCCGAAATCCGCGACCGGGCAGAGGAACTGCTGCGCATCGTCCAGCTTGAGGGCCTTGGCGGGCGCTACCCCGGCCAGCTTTCGGGCGGTCAGCGCCAGCGCGTGGCGCTCGCCCGCGCCCTGGCCATCGAGCCCAGCCTGCTGCTGCTGGACGAACCCTTCGGCGCGCTGGACGCCAAGGTCCGCAAGGACCTGCGCCGCTGGCTGCGCGATCTGCACAAGCAGATGGGGCTGACTTCCATCTTCGTGACGCACGACCAGGAAGAGGCGCTGGAACTGGCCGACCGGGTGGTGGTGATGGACCATGGCCGCATCGATCAGGTCGGCACGCCCGAACAGGTCTACATGGAGCCGGCCACGGCCTTCGTCTCGCACTTCGTGGGTGAGACCAACCGCCTGCCCGACGGCCGCCACGTGCGTCCGCATGATATCGCCATCGTTGCCGAGGGCGGCGAGGCGATCGAAGTCGCCAACGTGTTCCGCAAGGGCAGCGCATGGCGCGTGGAAGGCCGCCTGGCGGCCAGCGCATCGATCATCGAGATCGATGTGGACGCCAACGAAGTCCCCCCCGCCATCGGCCAGACCGTGCGGATAGAGGCCCGCCGCGCGCGGACTTTCGCAAGCTGATTCAAGGAGCCCCCCGATGACTGCCAATTCGTCCCAGTCCGAGAAACAGCTGGAGGAAAACATCGCCACCGTGCGCGAGGCATTGCAGAACCTGCGCTACGGCAATATCTCACTGACCGTCCACGATGGCCGCGTCGTGCAGATCGACGTCACCGAAAAGAAGCGATTCCAGTAAGGCGCATCCCACCGACAATGCCGCAGAAGCACGCGCTGATCATCCGGCACGTCCCGCACGAGGGCGTTGCCGGCTACCGCCAACCCATCGAGGATCACGGTTATCTGGTCGATCGGATCGACGTGACCGATCCGGCCTTCTCCTCGCTCGACTTGTGCGAGCCGGACCTGCTCATCATGATGGGCGGGCCGATGGGGGTCTACGAGCAGGACACCCATCCGTGGATTTCCTGCCAGTTGCGCCGCCTGGCCCACCGGCTTGAGGCGGACCGGCCCACGCTGGGGGTATGCTTCGGCGCGCAGATGATCGCCGCCGCCATGGGGGCGCACGTCTATGCCGGCCCTGCAAAGGAAGTGGGCTTTCATGCGGTGACGGTGCGAAACAATGCGCTGGACGGGCCGCTGCGCCACCTTGCCGGGGTGCCGGTGCTGCATTGGCATGGCGATACCTTCACCTTGCCCGACAATGTGGAACTGCTGGCATCCAGCCATGTCTACGACCATCAGGCCTTCCGGCGCGGCAGCAATATCCTTGCGCTGCAGTTCCATGCGGAAATGGGCATGGATCCGCGCTTCGATGCGTGGATCGAACAATGGCCCGGCGCCGTGGTGGAAGCGGGCGGGGACGAGGCTTCGCTGCGCCGCGCCCACACCGAACTCGGCCCCGCCGCCGTGGAGGCCGGACGGGCGATGATCGAGGAATGGCTACGGGGTCTGATCTGAATACAGGGAAGGTTCGCGCTAATTTTCACTCGTCGCGCCGCAGATGGCCGAATGGCTGCCGCACGAGCCCGCAGGCGAGGTGCCGGGCGTGGAAGCGGAACGACGTGAAGCGCGTCTTCGGATACTGAATGCGGATCAGTTCAGCACGTATCCGACGGGTACGATGGGCGCAGGCAGATCGCCTTCGGCCAGCGCGCAGAGCATCTCCCGCTCGACCGTCCGCGCCATGGCGGCCAGCGGCAGGTCGTTGGGTTCCAGTCCGAACGGATCCTCCAACTGGTCACCCAGCGCGTCCAGCCCGAAGAAGGTGTAGCTGACCAGCAGCACCGGTAGCAGCGTCCACCAGCCCAGCGATCCCGCCAGCGCAAACGGCAGAACCAGGCAGAAGATGTAAGCCGTCCGGTGCAACAGCAGCGAATAGCTGAAAGGCACCGGGGTCAAGGCAATGCGCTCACAGCCCGCCTGCACTTGCGCCAGGAGATGGAGCTGCTCCTCGATCAGCGAATGGTGGATCGGGCCAATCCGCCCTTCCTCTGCGAGCACCAGAAAGCGGTGCCCGATCTCCGCCAGCAGCCGATCGCAGGGATTGACCGCAGCGCGCCATGGCCCTTCACCGCAATGGGCCGCAATGGCGCCGACTTCGTCCCCTTCGCGCAACCGCTCTGCCAGCCCGGCGGCGAAACCGCACATTCCCCGCAGAACGAACGCGCGATCGCGCTGGTCCAGCGTCCCCACGCGCCGCGCCAGCGACCGGCAGGCGATGACCAGCGACCCCACAGCTTTCGGCCTTCCCACCAACGGTCATAGCAGGCGTTGTTGCGAAAGCTCATGAAGATCGACAGGGCAATGCCGATCAGCGCGAAAGGAATGGCGCCGATCGGTGCGAACTGCCCCGGCCGCACATGCGCGGCGACGATGGCGAGAATGCAGACCGCCGCGATGGAGGCCATTCGCCCAGCGATCCGTGGCAGGATGGAGCCGCGAACCGCGAAGGCCACTTCCCAAAGCCCCGGCTTCGGCCGGACGATCATTCCGTGGGGTCGCCGTAGATGAACGCGACGGTACCCGACCGCAAACGCACTTCGCGGCGCACATAGTCCACTTCGTAGGCGTCGGCGCTAGCAATATCAGCCTGTGTCAGCCGGAATACCGTGCCCTCCACCGCATCGCCCGGATCTTCGCTGCGTTCCACCATCGGATGCCAGCAGGTGCCGCTCTTGGCGATGACATCGGGATCGGTGACCTTGATCATGCGTTGCTGCCAGCCCGGAATGGCGTCAGCCTCGCCGTCGAGCAGCCTGCCGAACAGCGACGTCTGCACATCCGGATCGCGCAAGGTGCCGTAGGAGAAGAGCAGGAAGCTCCGCTCGATGCCCGCTTCGGTCTCGTCCTGCACCTGCGCCCTCAGGAAAGTGCCACGTTGACGACGCGCGGCTGCGTGAAGTCTTCCATGCCCTCGATCCCCTGCTGCCGGCCGATGCCGGACTGCTTGGCGCCGCCGAACGGCACGTCGAACGGCAGGTCCAGATGGCGATTCACCCAGACGGTGCCGCTTTCGATCCGCGAAGCAACGGCCATGCCGCGCTCCACATCGGACGTCCAGACGGTGGCGCCAAGGCCGTAGTCGCTGTCGTTCACGCGCGAAATCGCATCGTCCAGATCGTCATAGGCCAGCACCGGCAGCACCGGCCCGAACTGCTCTTCCCGCACCAGGCGGGCATCATCGGGCAGATCGCGCACGATGGTCGGGGCGATGAAATAACCGTCGCCCTCGATCGGCTCACCACCGGCCACCAGCGTGCCCTGCCCCTTGGCTTCCGCGATGAAGCCCAGCACCTTTTCATACTGGGCGCGGTTCTGGATCGGGCCCATCGTGGTGCCCTGCTCCAGCCCGTCGCCCACAACGGCCTCGCCCGCCTGCTCCGCCAGCGCGTCGCACAGCGCATCCACCATCTTGCGCGGGGCATAGACACGCTTGATCGCCAGACAGATCTGCCCGGAATTGGTGGTCGCGCCCGCAAAGATGCGCGGTGCGACATGGGCGACGTCGGCATCGTCCAGCACCAGCGCAGCATCGTTGCCGCCCAGTTCCAGCGTAAAGCGCTTCAGCGTATCGGCAGCGCTGGCCAGTACTTTCTTGCCAGTCGGCGTCGAACCCGTGAAGCTGACGTGGGCGACCTTGGGATGCCCGCTCAGCAAGGCGCCCAGATCGTTCTGGTCCACCAGCGTCTGGAACACACCGGCGGGCAGGATCTCGGCGGCAATCTCGCCCAGCAGCAGCGTGGTCAGCGGCGTGGTCGGCGCGGGCTTGGCGATCACGGTGTTACCGGTGATCAGCGCGGGTGCCATCTTCACGACCAGCAGCAGAAGCGGATAGTTCCACGGCGTGATCGCCGCGACCACGCCTAACGGATAGCGTTGCTCCACGATCCGCACATCGTCGGTTTCCCGAAGGGTCCGCGGCGTCAATTCCTGTTCCGCATAATAGGCAATCGCGGCAATCGCGGCGCCGACTTCGCCGCGCGCCTGATCCAGTGGCTTGCCCTGTTCCTGCGTCAGCACGCGGGCAAAATCCTCGGCACGATCGGTCATCGCCGCGGCCAGACGTTCCAGATACCCGCGCCGGTCCGCGTAGCTGCGCGCTGCCCAACTCGGGAATGCCCGTTCGGCGGCCGAGATGGCAGCTTCCGCCTGTGCTTCATCCGCACGCGGGGCCAGCGTGAGGCGGGCTCCGGTAGCGGGATTGACGACTTCCAACGTGGAAGCGCCGGGCACCAGCTTGCCATCGATCAGTAGTGCGTAGTCCATGCGCGATGCGTCCTAGGGGCTTGGTTCGGGGGGACTGCCGACATGCGCCAAGCGGCCGCCAAGGGCAAGTGGTCTGCACCGTAAACCAAGAAGTGACGCCATCCGCCCCATACCCTTTTTATCGCCGTTGGGGCCGGCTTCCGTCGGCGCTGACCGATTATCCCTCCACCCTCCTATAAATGCAGAAGCAAGCGAACACGCGAGCGGCGCGCAGGCACTTCACCGCTCCTTCCCTGCGCTCCATTTGATGAGGTTGTCAGAGATGAATTTCCAAGTCTCCGCCATGCTTGAGCCGATAGTCGAGGCGACGGCTCGCTGTCGTCCATCGGGCGGATTGCATCATTGCGCGCCCGGATTGCCCTGTCGGCGTTGACGTAAATTCCATCTTGCGGTGCGCCGGTACAGATTTGGCGATGCGCTTTTCCTGAAACTTAGCCAAATCGACAAGAATTCAGCCTCGTTACCATCGTCGAAATTTCCTGGATTGTAGGGAAACACAATGCTTAAACCATACAATGTCGGCGATAAGTACATTTGCCGCGTGCCAATCGAAATGTTGTTCTGCGAAAGCAACGACTTTATTCACGGCCATAACGCTTATGTGGAGCGTCCGCAATTATGGCATCAGCAGCACAATATCACCGACGGCCTGCCAATCGTCAGCCTGCGATCGCACATGCGGCTGTTCGAAGGCTTCTTCGAGCCTTCGCAGCTTGATGCCAGCTATTACGAGAGCTGGTGGAATACCATCCATCACACGATGGGCATTGCCCTGCCGCACAGCGCCACGCAGCAGGTTGCCCAACGTTACGACTACTTCAATCACCTCAATGCACGCTATGCGGAGAATGGCATTGATGACGATGCGTTTACTCTGGAAGGTGAATACGATGCATCGACTGGCCGGTTCATCCTGCGGGACGGCCATCATCGTACCTGCTATTTGATTGCGCGTCGCGAACGTTGGGCCAATGTGCGCATGTCGCATTCGTCTTATTCGGCGTTATTCGAGCCGTCCATTGGCGAACGAATCCGTCAGCACGTAGACAAGATCGGCTATAGCCAACCCTATGCTCCTATCGAGCATCCGCAATTTCACATTCCCTTTGCCCACCGGGATAATTTCTTCCCCAACCGCCTCAGCTGCATAGCGGACACGCTGGGCTATATTCGGCCGGCAAGTGTGCTCGATATTGGCTGCAACGCTGGATATTTTTCCCGTCACTTCAGCCGCATGGGCGCGCAGGTGGTTGGCGTGGAACCCCAGGATTGCCATTTCAGCACTGCCTCGATGCTCAACGAACTTTTCAATACCAAGTGCGATTTCCGCCAGGATACCGCAGAAAACGTCGATTTGGGCAACCAGGTATTCGAAGTGGCGATTGTGCTTACCGTACTGTACCATTTCCTCGACAAGGGTGACATCGCGCTGAAGATCGCCAAAAAGATCGACAGCCATGTGTCGCACTTCCTTTTCTGGGAATCCGGATCCAACGCCGCCCGCGAAATCGAATTCATGAAGCGACATACCGGCTTCAATGCCTATCGCCGCCTGCGCACGACCAGCGGCACCGGCCGCGTGCGAGAATTGGGCCTATTCGCCCGCGATTCCGAAAGCATTGACAGCCTTCTGGCCTACAACCCCTATCATCAGTACCTGCTTGCCGATGCGCTTTGAAGATCGCAATGATCTTGCTGCGCTTGCCGCTTGAGGTTCGCCAGGGCAGTTGATCCGACCGCATCGGATCCACTGCCCTAGTGGCGACGGGCGGCCTTCACCAGCGCATAGCCGCTCACCCCGCAGAGCGTGAGCGCCAGAAGAAATCCGATCGACGCGCCCCACCGCGCCCCGGCCGCGCCGCCTAGAAATCCGCCGAAAGCAAGCCCCAGCAGCGGCAGGACGACTAGCGCCAGGCATCCGATAGCGACCACAGGAATCCTTTCGCAGCAGGCCAAGGCCGCCCTCTAGGGGCGAATACCTGCCGCGTACCTGAACGGCACCTAACCGCACATTGGTTCCCGCCACCCACTCCATTCGCCGCGCTTGCGCCTCCATCCAAGGCATGGCGATGGCCAACCGTCGGCCGGACTGCTTTTCCGGGTCCACCGAACGAATCGGCCCCTTCGATCAACTGCGATCGAAACAGGGCAGACCGTTTGGAAATGCTTTCCTGTCCGTGATGTCCTTCGCACGACATCGTCAGCGGGTCGCCGGGAGGGCTTCGTGAAAGAAATGTGGGTGGCGCCGGCAACGGCGAGTGGGTCTCTTTTGTCAAAGCATCTTCGGGTAGCATGAACAACACGATCAATACTCCAGCCAATACTTCGGCGCGCTCGTTCGTGCGGCGCGCGCTGCTGGCGCTGGCCGCCACTGTCAGCCTGACCGGTGGTTTTTCGGCCCAGGCGCTGGCTTCGCCGCTGCAGTGCGTGCCCTATGCCCGCGACCATTCGGGCATCGACATCCACGGCAATGCCTGGACCTGGTGGGACAAGGCGCGCGGCATCTACGCCCGTGGCAATGCGCCCAAGATCGGCGCCGTGCTGGCCATGGCCCCGTCGCAGGCGATGCCGCTGGGCCATGTCGCGGTGGTGGAGAAGATCGTGGATTCGCGCCACATCCTGCTCGACCATGCCAACTGGTCCTCGCCCGGCCGCATTGAGCGCGGCGCGCTGGCCGAGGACGTCTCGGCCGCTGGCGACTGGAGCGAAGTGCGCGTTTGGTATGCCCCGTCGGGCGGCCTGGGTTCCCGCACCAACCCGGTCTTCGGGTTCATCTATGCCGAAGCCGGTACGACCGACACGGGTTCGACCGAAACCGTCATCGCCGCCGCCAGCGACGAGGACGACAGCAGCGCCGGCTGATCCGCGCAAAGTCCATTTGATTGAAAAATGCCCGAAAGGGCACATGCAGCGCGACATCGGGCCGCCTGCACAAGGGCAGCAACGGCGCGCGCCGCTCTTTGCCCGCCTCTTTGTCCCTGCTCTATCCCGCATTTCACCCTCCCCAAATCCTGAACGGAATAGGGTGAGTATCTCGATGCGCCGCACCAACCGACAATGGCCTTTTCTGCCGCAATTCGATCGTCGACTATCGACGTTCTAGTCCTTATTTGCCGAACGCAAATAGACATGCGCCGATTGCGATGAATCGTTAACGATTATAGAGTGGGCCGAACTTAAATTCAAAGTCTCACTGCTTGTCGAAGCAGTACATACGGCCACCTCGTCTGAGGCGCTGCACTCCCTGGCGCATTGGAAAGCAGAGGCGATCGATCCTGATGGCTACCGCAGTCTCCCTGGCGATACGCAATGCACTGGTACGCGAAGGCGTGCGCCGTATCCTTTCGGATTCCTGGTTCGAGATCATCGAAACCGTCGACAATCTGGCGGAACTTGCGCCCGCCCAGCCGGTATTGCTGACGCAGCCCGCATCGCTGACGCAGCCTTTGCCCCAATCATCCAGCGACGCGCATATCGTGGTGATCGACCGTTCGCTGCTGGGCATCGATGGCGCTGGCACGGTATCGGCGTTGCACACGCGTTTTCCCCTGGCGCGGATCGTTACCCTGGTCGATACTTTCGACTTTTCGCAGATGGTCGCGATCTACGCGGCAGGCGCCTATGCCTACTTCCTTGACCACGTTCCCTATCAATCGCTGGTGGCGATGATGCAGATGGTGGCGGTGGGCCAGAAGGTGGCGCCGCCCGAACTGGTGGACCTGCTGGACAAGATGCAGTTGATCGCCAGTTGCCCGCCCCCACGCCCCGCGGTCGACGCCTACAACCTGAACGATCGCGAACGCCGGGTGCTTGCCCATCTGGGACAGGGCCTACCCAACAAGGCGATCGCGCGCGATCTGGGCGTCAGCGAATCCGCCATGAAGGCAACGGTGAAGTCCATTCTCAAGAAGTTGGGCGTTCGCAACCGGACCCAGGCAGCCGTGCTGGCAGGGGAACTGGCACTTGCCGACCCCCTGCGCCCGCCGGCCGCAGGGCATGCAGACGCCGGCCGGCCAAACGGCGGCCGAGTGCTTGGCCAGGCCCGATTCGCCGCTGCCAGGGAACGGTTGGCCGCTCCACGCAAGCCCTTGCCAGACACCGGCTTTTGTTAGTCCAGGGCCTAACTTTTCCTTCCCTCCCCTGCCGTTCGACCGTCTGCTGGCAAGCGCTGTCCTGCGCATTGTGTGCAAACGTCAACATAACTCTCCGGAATCAGCCTGCACTCGCAACCGGCAATTTTGGATGAACATCGCAAGCTCATGCGATCCAAATGATGGCCTGCTACAAATCCATACGGCCGATTCCGTGCCCAAAATATAGCGTGACTCACCCCCGCCTCTAGGTAACACTACAGAGGAGGCCAAGTTGACCTCATCAATTAATGGGGGAATTTCATGCACCGATTTGGCAATGATGATGCCGTGCAACTGACTGCACGGGAAATGGACGTTCTTCGTTACGTAGCGATGGGCCGTTCAGCAAAAGAAACTGCCATCGAATTGAATATTGCGCCCTGCACGGTCGAACGCCACGTCGAAAACGTGCGCCTGAAGACCAGGACCCGCAATCGCGCGCACATGATCGCTCATGTCATCCAGGAAGGGCTGCTGCAGCCCCAACAATAAGTAGATCCTTATACCAACGGACTCTCTTGCCGATGGTCTCGGTCAGCCCGCAAGGCGCAGCCGGGCCCAAGCGACCGCAAGGTCGCCCTTCAGGTCGTAATTACCGCAATCCATGTGGTGTCCTTCGATTTCCACCGCACAAGTTCCGAAACCGGAACCGAGGCCGTGGCCTACGCCGCAGTCGAACGATGACGGCGGACACGCGAAACCCTTGCCCAGCGCCTTCATGCAGGCCTCCTTCCTGACCCACACGCTCAGGAAGCCCAGATCGGTCAAAGGGCCCGCCGCTTTCAATGCGGCCTGCTCGGCCGCCGTACAGTGAAGCGTCACCAGGTCCGCCGCATCCGCGATCGGACGCACGGTTTCCACGTCCACGCCGATATCGCCATCGGCCGACCACGCCACCAGTATCGCCCCGCGACTGTAGCTGATGCTGCACTGCGCCCCGCTGACCGATCCCGCGATCCCGTGCAGACAGGGCTTGCCGAATGCGTTGGGAACATAGCGCTGGCGTGCCGCCGGCACCCCGAAATAGTATTCCCCCAGTACCCGCAAGGCGCCATGTGCGGCCAGATAGCGGCGCGACAGGAAGGCGGTGGAAAATCGATGCGCGCGGGCGTTTTCGGCTCTGTCCAGACAGGCCACGAGATCCGCATCCAGCGCGTCGGGCACCGTCACCAGCCATAGCGGGAACGGCGCCTCTATACGGCGTCCTGCCAGGCCTGCCCGCTTCAGCGCGCTGCCCGCGCGCCATGCTTCGGCGCCTATCCAGGCCGGCGAGACGCTAGCCACGGCCAGATGCGCGCAACCGCCCCCGCCGTCCTTGCGGGACCAGGGCGCTATGCCGGGCGAAATCGAACATGAGCCGATCGGGATCGACCTGCGGCTTGCGCGCAAGCATCCTGTTGGCCGTGTACGTCGCATGGGCCATCATCCAGGCCATGTCCGCGACAACGGCATAGGCGCGGCCATGGTTCTTCAGGAAGTAGTGGCGGCGCGAATCGAACCAGTAACCCGGCATCCGCCGCCGGCCCGCGTCCTTTGCGGTGACCCCGGTGCTCTGCCCGGAAATATGCAGCACCACCGCCTGCGGCAGATACCACGACTGCCAACCTTCGGCCCGCGCCATGCGGCAGAAGTCGGTCTCCTCGAAATAGAGGAAGAAGCCTTCGTCGAACCGCAGGCCAGCCTCCAGCACCTCTCGGCGGATCGCCATGCTGGCGCCGCTGACCCAATCCACCGGCGCGGGATCGCCACCCATGCGGCGCGAAACGGCACTGCGCGCCAACAGGCGGGACGCAACGCGCCATCGCAGGCCGCGCTCCAACTCCCCCAGGATGCTGGGAAAACGGAATGCATGGGGCCAAGGCGCGCCATCGGCCTCCAGCAGCCCGGTGCCGACTATCCCGGCTGCGGGCATTTGCGCGATGAAGCGCGCCAGCGCCTTTGCCGCGCCGGGCATCACTCGGGTGTCGGGATTGAGCAGCCACACCACGTCGGCCGGAGTTTCCTGCGCCAGCACGGCGGCGAAGCCAAGATTGTTGCCGGCGCCGAAGCCGCCGTTCACCGGCGAATGGATCAGCCGCGCCCAATCCCAGCCATGGCGGGCAATCGCCTGCTCTATCACGGTCGCGGAATTGTCAGGCGACGCGTTGTCGACCACGAAAGCCCGCAATCGAAGCCCCGGCGTGCGTTCAGCCGCAAGACTTTCCAAGCAGGAAATCGCCAGCGGCCCGCTGCGATAGTTCACGATCACGACGTCGATGCTCGGCGTGGGGATGGGCCTGAGCACGGGCGTGTCGGATCCAGGCACGCTGGCGTCTGCCGCAGGAACCGGATTCATTCAGCGGCAACTCCCAGCATTTCGATGGGCACGGACATGTCCGGCGCCTGCGACCCGACGGCATCGGCAAGTCGTACGGCGTTTTCGGCCAGCGCCGTGTCCAGTGCTTCCTGGAACAGTGGCGCCAGCGTCTCGACATGGGGTTCCTGCAGATTGCTGCCGTGCCCACCCGGCACATCGACGATCACGATCTCGTCGCGCACGCGCTTGCCCCAGCCCAGCGCATAGTCGCGATAGGTCATCCGATAAGGCAGGTCGTCCGGCAGGTCGGTCAGGTCGCTGGCCTTGAACAGGGCCACCATGCCGCCTTCGAAGATGCCGTGCGGCCGGTGTTCGCGGTGCGCCACTTCATAAAGCTTCAGGAACGACATGGCCGGACGCGGCGCGGCAGTGGCAGAGACCACGCCGCTTTCGGCACGCAGCGCCTGCACCGCGCGGCGATCGCGTATCCGGCGAACCCGCGATCCCACTTCCCAGCGCACCATGTTCCAGGCCCGCCGCCCCAGCTCGGTTGCGGCCTGTCCGGCACCCAATCCGGATACCTGCGCCCGCACGCGCGCCAGCCGCAGGCGCGAATTGCGGAACCGCAGCCGCCCCGCTTCCACATCGGCGGCATCGATGATGCCCACGAAGGCCACCTGCTCGCCCAAGTCCTGCAACTGCCGGGCGACCTCGAAGGCGATCACGCCGCCAGCACAGAGCCCGGCCAGCAGGTAGGGGCCGGTGGCCTGCGCCTGCCGGATCCGGCTGACGAAGTGACGGGCCATCTCGTCTATTCGGGTGTGGGCATAGTTGCCGTCCGCGCTGCGCAGCGGCTCCAGCCCCAGGATCGGCCGTGTCGAATCGAGCCGCAGCGCCAGCCCGCGATAGAGCAGCGTTTCGCCCAGCCCGTCATGAATGAAGAACAGCGGCGTGCCTTGGCCTCCCTTGCGGATGGTGATCACGCCCTCTTCCCCGGCATCCGCCGCCGCTGCGGTCACATTGCCGATGGCGCGGCTGTCCGGATCGATGATCGCGGCAAGATTGGCAACGGTTGGCTGGCCCAGCATCGCCGCCAGCGGCAGCGTCTGCCCGGTCTTGCGGCGCAGACGGTTGGTGAACTGCACGGCCAGCAGCGAATGGCCGCCAAGGTCGAAGAAATTGTCGTGCCGCCCCACCGCGTCCATGCCCAGCAGATCGCACCACAATTCGGCGATGGTCCTCTCCGCCTCGGTCGCAGGAAGATCGGCGGATTCGCCGCTGCTACCTGCATTGCCTGCGGGCGCCCGCCGCATCGGCTTGCGCAGCCGCGCCAGCACGCCAGCCAGCGGATAGGGAGAGATCACCGTGTGCGGACGGCCCTGCCCGGACAGCAGCCGGTGGACCACCTGCAGACCTTCCTCGGGCAGGATCGCCTGCGCCATGAAGCCCTCGGGCCGCGGCGCGGCGGCAGTGCCCTCGCGCCCCAGCAGGCCGGTATCGGCAACGCGGATCATCGTGAATTCGCAGGCTTCGGCCAGCACCATGCCATCCCGATCGGTGATGGTGACGTTGAAAACCGCAGTCTGCCCGCCATCCTCGCCCCCACGCAACCGCACGTGGCTGACGATCTCGGCCGGAAGCGGGGCGTGCAGCAGGAACCGGCGATAAGTGAACGGGGCATGGAAATCCCGCTGCGGATCGCGCCCGGGGATCAGGGCCTGCGCCCCCGCCGTAGCAAAGTCCAGCAACGCCGGGTGCAGCGCGATCTGCTCCAGATCGCCCCGGAACCGCTCGGGCAGGTCAAGCTGCAACAAGGCCTCTCCCTTGCCGATAAGGGTGCGGGAAAGGTTCTGCCAACGCGGGCCGAACCGCATTCCGGGTTGATCGGCGCTGCCGCCGCTGCCGGGGCGGCAGCGCTCTGCAATCGCGTCGAGGTCGAGCGTGGCGTTCAGCGGCGCGGCGGCGTGGCTGCGCACTTGCCCGCGCGCATGCTCCACCCAATCGCCGCTGTCCTGTGCCGGCCGGCCAAGGATGGCGATACGCCATCCCCCCTCTTCCCGGCGGCGGGCATGTATGCGCAGCGCGCGCGCCTCACCATCGGCCACGCGGAACGGGCGCAGGAACGAGAAGTCCGAAAACTCCAGCGGCCCCGTCAGGACCAGCGCAACTGCAGCCCGGGCCAGCTCAAGATAGCCGGTCCCGGGCAGCAGCGCCCCCGCATCGGCGACCCGATGCTCGTCAAGCAGCCAATCCTGCTGGGGGCTGAGCGTGCCGGTAACAACAAACTCCTGCCCGGAAATCGTATGGATCGCCTCCAGGAACGGATGCGCCACCGGCGCGCCCGGCCCCAGATCGGCGGGCATATCGCCCACGACACTGTCCGCACGGTTCATCGCGGCGGCCATGCCCACTTCCGCCCACTGGCTCCATCCGATCGAGAGCACGCGGGTGGCCGGATCGTTGCGGCGCGCGCGGGCATAGGCGTCCAGGAAAGCGTTCGCCGCCGCGTAATCCGCCTGGCCGGGAATACCGGCGAAGGCGCTGATCGATGAGAACAGCACGAGGAATTCGGGCGCCCGATCCCCGAACGCACCCTTCAGGGCCTGTTCCAGCGCCAGCGTGCCATCCACTTTCGGACGCAGCACCGATTGCATCTCCGCACGGGTGCGCGTTTCGATCAGCCCATCGTCCAGCGTGCCGGCGGCATGGAACACCCCGGTGATCGGCCCGAAGCGCTCCACCGCGCGGCGCAGGCCCCGGCGCAGCGCGCGCGCATCGGCAACGTCCGCCACCACCAGTTCGACTTGCCCACCCGCCGCTTCCAGTGCCAGCAGCTTGCGCACCTTTTCTTCGGTCGCCACCGGCAGTTCGCCGCGGGCCAGCAACGCAGCCCAGCGATCGCGCGGCGGCAGCGGCGTGCGGCCGACCAGCACGATCCGCGCGCCGTATCGGCTGGCCAGATCGCGCGCTACGGTAAGGCCGATGCCGCCAAGCCCGCCGGTGATGAGATAGGTTCCGTCCTTGCGCAGCCAGTCCGGCCGGTCGGCAGGAAGGGCGCCCGCGACCATGCGGTGATCGAGCACCCAGCCCTCTCCCGCGCGGATCGCCAGATCGCGACGGTCGGCATCGCCGATCGCGGCGATCACCCAGTCGGCCGTCGCCGCGATCGAGCGGGGATGCCGCCCGGCAACATCGTCGACGTCGATCGCCCGGATTTGCAGGCCGGGATATTCGGCCGCGATTGCGCGCGCAGCGCCGATGGCGGTTGCCTTCAACGGCGCGGCAGTGCTTTCCCCACCGATGCACTGGGCATGGTTGGTGACCAGCGCGATGGCGACTTCGGCGCCATCACAGGCATCCGCCAGTTCGGGCGCCAGTGCGGCAAGGCTGTAGAGCCCTTTTTCCAGACACTGCGCCGCCTGCTTCGCCGGCCCATCGGTCAGGGCATAGGCAGCCGCGCGCGGATCGCCCGATACCAGCCAGCAGTGATGGACCTGACGCGGCAGCAGATCCCGCTCGGCTAGGCGGCCAAGCAGCCACCCCCAATCCATCCGCAGACCCGGACGCACGACATAGGCACCTTCCGCCGTTTCCAGGCAGCGCTTGCCCGCCCTCACGGTGGCCACGCGCACGCCCTTGGCGCGCAGCCGCGCGGCCAGACGATCGCCGAAGCCGGCATCGTCGCACAGCACCAGCGCCGGGCCGTCCAGCGCCGCTTCGGTGGGCAAGGCATTGCGGGACCAGACCGGCTCGTTCGCCCAATCGGCAAGGTCCAGGCGGATATCCTCCGCAGGTTCGCTGGCCGCGTTCATCAGGCTGCTGCCGGGTTCGACCCAGTGGCGCTGACGCTGGAAGCGATAGGTGGGCAACGGCACGCGCAGGCGCCGTTCGGCACCCCACCACGCCTTCCAGTCCACCTCCACCCCGGACGACCACAATTCGCCCAGCGCCTGCATCCAGCAGGCATCGTCCGCCACCTGCTGGTCTGGATGGCGCATCGAACTGATCACCGGCTGGGTGGCCCGGCGGCCGGGATGATGGCGGGCGAGGCTGGCCATCGTTCGGCCGGGGCCCACTTCCAGCAGCGCGCGATCGGGATCGTCCAGCAGGCGCTGCAATCCATCGGTGAAGCGCACCGGCTGGCGCAAGTGGCGCACCCAGTATTCGGGATCGCGCGCCTCTTCGGCCCGCACCCAGTCGCCCGTCAGGTTGGAGGCGAAGGGGATCGTTGGCGCGCGCAAGTCCATTCCCTGCAGCACGCGGCGGAATTCGGGCAGGATCGGATCGAGCATCGGCGAATGCGCGGCAACGGTGATCGGGATCGGCTGCGCCTCTATCTCGCGCGCGGCCAGTGCCTGCTGGAAGCGGGCAATCGCCGCCGCCGCACCCGATACCACGCACAGGCGCGGCGCGTTGATCGTGGCGATCGAAAGGTCCGGCGGCAGGATTTCCGCCAGTTCCGCCTCCGACAGTGGCACGCCCAGCATCGCCCCTTCGCCCGTGGTTTCGAACAGGCGGCCACGGGCATGGACGATGCGCAGCCCCGTCTCCAGATCCAGCACCCCGGAAATGTGCGCCGCCGCATATTCGCCGCAGCTATGCCCGATCATCGCGGACGGCACGATCCCCAGCGACATCCACAGCCGCGCGAGCGCAGTCTGCACGATGAACAGCGCGGGCAGCGCGATCGAGGGGCGCTCCAGCGCCTCGGCCGCGGCGGCGCGGTCTGTCTCGACAGGGAAAAGCCAGCGCCGCAAATCCGCAACGCCGATCGCCGCCGCCAGCGCAAGGCCGCGATCGACCTCGGCCTGGAACAGCGGTTCCGTCTCATAGAGGCCGCGCGCCATGTCCGCGTGCTGCGGACCGCCGCCGCAGAACATGAAGGCGACCGGGCGCCCCGGAATGACCGACGGCATGGACGGTGAACGGCCCGGCGCATCCAGCGCCGCCGCTTCCAGCGCGGAAACAGCTTCCGCCGCGTCAGTCGCAACGGCGAAGCGCCGCGATGCCAGATGGCGGCGGCCCACCGTCAGGGTGAAGGCCGCGTCCGCCAGCGCGGTATCCGGATGGTCCGCGAAATGCCGCGCCAGCGCCGTCAGATTGGCACGTGCCGCGTCCGCACCCTGGCCGGAGGCCAGCAGCAGATGATGGCGGCGGCGGCTGGCGCTGCCGGGCCCGCGCAGGGGCGCTTCCTCCATGACGACGTGGGCATTGGTGCCGCCCACGCCAAGCGAACTGACCCCGGCGCGTCGGGGGGCGTGACTGCGCCGGGGCCAGGGCACGTTCGATGCCGGTACCGTGAAGGGACCGGCATCGAACGCGCAATCGGGATTTGCCGTGGTGAAATGCGGAACCGCCGGGATCTCGCCATGGCGCATGGCCAGCGCCACCTTGATCACGCCGGCGGCGCCTGCGGCCGTGTCGGTATGGCCGATATTGGCCTTTACCGAGCCCAGCGCACAGCGCTGGGCGGGATTGGGGGCGGCAGTGAAGACCTGGGTGAGCGCAGCCACCTCGATCGGATCGCCGATCGGGGTGCCGGTGCCGTGGGCCTCCACATAGTCGATCTCCGCGGGGTCCACGTCGGACACTGCCAGTGCCTCGGCAATGACGGCAGCCTGTCCGTCCACGCTGGGCGCCAGATAGCCCACCTTGCCACTGCCGTCGTTGTTGATGGCAGACCCGCGCAGCACGGCGTGGATATGGTCGCCACTGGCAATCGCATCCTCCAGCCGGCGCAGTGCAAGCACGGCAACCCCGCTGCCGAACACGGTGCCTTTCGATGCCGCGTCGAACGGGCGGCACATCCCGTCCGGCGACAGGATCTCACCCTCTTCGTAGAGATAGCCCTGCCGGTGCGGCAGTTCGATGGAGGCGCCCCCGGCCAACGCCATGTCGCACTCGCCCGAAAGCAGGCTCTGCATCGCCATGTGGATCGCCACCAGCGAAGTGGAACATGCGGTCTGCACATTGATGCTGGGGCCCTTCAGGTCCAGCAGATAGGAGACGCGGGTGGTCAGGAAATCCTTGTCGTTGCTGGTGTGGCGCAGCAGGAACAGGCCCACGTCCTTCACCAGCTTGGCATTGGTCAGCAGGTTGTAGGGCATGTAGGCGTTGTGGCCCGATCCGGCGAAGACGCCGATGGTGCCCCCGGTTCCGCCATTCGCTCCCGTATCGGCGGCGAAGCCCTGTGGCGTGTGCCCGGCATCTTCCAGCGCTTCCCAGGAGCATTCCAGGAAATGGCGGTGCTGCGGATCCATGATCGCCGCGTCGCGCTGGCTCAGCCCGAACAGCGCCGCATCGAAGCATTCCATGTCGGCCAGCGGGGCGGCGCGGCGCACATAGTCGGGATTGCGCAGCAGCGCGGCGGGAACGCCGGCGGCCAGCAGATCCGCCTCTGCCAGCGTCTCTATCCCCTCGCGCCCTTCGCGCAGCAGGGTCCAGAACTCCGCCGGATCGCGGGCACCGGCGAAGCGGCAGGACATGCCGACGATGGCGATGGACGATCCGGCCGCGGCCAGCGCGCCATCGTCGAAAGAGCCGAACGACTGGTGCATGATATCAGAACCCCGATCCGATTGACGTGCCCACGCGCGGCCCCACCCGCACGGCACCGCGCCGCAGCAGTGCGGAGCGGCGGGCCAGCGCGCGTTCGTTCACCTCACGCGGGGCGTCCGGATCGCCCTCCTGCCCGGCCGGGCCGGCGGAAAGGTGGGCGCCCAGCGCGGCGATGGTGGGAAAACGGAACACGTCGGTCAGCGCCAGCGGACGCGGCGCGATGGCGGCAAGGCGGCGGTGCGCCTGGATCGCCAGCAGTGAATGGCCGCCGATGTCGAAGAAGTTATCCCCCCGGCCCACGTGCGGCACTTTCAGCAGATCGCACCAGATCGCGGTGATCTGGGCCTCTATCTCGTTCAGCGGCGCGGTTTCGGCCGCTTCGGCAGCCGGCCGTCCGGCAGCGACCGTTACCATGGCGGGATCGGGCAACGCATGGCGATCGATCTTGCCGTTCGGTGTACGCGGCAGGGTATCGAGCACCACCAACGTGCCGGGAACCATGAATTCGGGCAATCCGGCGCGCAGATGCTCGCGAAGCCTCTCCACCGGCGCGGGTGCCCCGCGCGGCGACAGATAGCCGATCAACCGCGTCGCCGCGCCTTCGCGGCGGGCCACGACGACCGCCTCCGCCACGGCTGGATGCGCGGTCAGCGCTGCCTCGATCTCGCCCAGTTCGATGCGATAGCCGCGGATCTTCACCTGATGGTCAAGCCGGCCCAGGAATTCCAGCGTGCCGTCCGCGCGCTGGCGGGCAAGGTCGCCGGTGCGGTAGGCCCGCTCACCCGCCGCGAAGGGGTGCGACACGAAGCGCTCTGCGGTCAATTCGGGCCGCGCATGGTATCCGCGCACGACACCGGCCCCGCCGATCACCAGTTCGCCCGGGGTTCCCGGCCGCACCGGCTGTTGCCGGCGGTCAAGGATGTAGACCTGCTGGTTGGCCAGCGGCCGGCCTAGCGGCGGCGCTGCCTCCCCGGCTTCCAGGACATGCACGGCGGACCAGACGGTCGTCTCGGTCGGGCCGTACATGTTCATCACCCGGCCTTGGACCAGCGCGGCCATGTCCTGCGCCAGTTGCGGCGGGAAAGCCTCTCCCCCCACCATCAGCCGGTGCAGCGCGGCCAGCGCAGGGCGTGCGGAGGGATCGCCGGCCAGCACCTGCAGAAGCGAAGGCGTGCACTGAAGATGGGTGACGCCGTGGCGCGCCATCAGTTCGTGCAGCGGCGTGTCCGCCAAATCCTGCCCGCCCTGCCTACCCTGCACGCGGGCGCGCAGCCGATCGAGCACGGGCAGGTGTTCGATCACCGTATCGACCGCCACGCCGAAATCGATCAGGCAGCCCACCTCGTCCACGCCGATGGCCGAAAGCCGGGCGATCAGGTCCAGATTGTCCTCGGGCGTGCCGAACAGGCCGCTGGTTTCGAAATAGCGCGCGAAGGCATGTTCCAACAGCGCGTCGGTCTCTTCCGCGCTCAGCGTGTCCAGGCTGATCGCTTCCACTTCGCCATCGGGGCGCTTGAACGCAGGGAACGACCAGGCATACTGGTTCAGCAGGTTGGTGGCCGTGCGCAGGTATTCCAGCAGCGGTTCGCGCACGATCCGGCGCACCGTCGCCTCGTCCTCGCCCAGGAAGGTGTGCAGCATCAGCGTGGCATGGCCTTCGCCGGGATGCCCCGCCTCGCGCCAGGCGGTGCGATAGGCGGCCAGCTTTTCGGCCACTTCCTCGATCGACTGGCCCAGCAGGTGGGTCAGGACATTGGCGCCCACGCGGCCGGCTTCGATGAACGTCGCAACATTCCCGGCCGATGTGATCCAGACCGGCAGTTCGGGCTGCACCGGCCGGGGATAGGTGCGGATTTCCACATCGTGGCCCAGCGGCCCCGGATAGGATCGCGCCTCCCCGCGCCAGAGGCCGCGCACGTCGTCCATGCAGCGGCGCAGCGTGCCAGCCTTGTCGGCAAAGGCGGCGGGGTTGAACACGAAGTCGTCCGGCTGCCAGCCCGATGCGAAGGCGACGCCCACGCGGCCGGCGGAAAGGTTGTCCACCAGCGCCCATTCCTCGGCAATGCGCAGCGGGTGGTGCAGCGTGCCGACCACGCTGCCCGCGCGGATCTGCACGCGCGTGGTGCTGGCGGCAATGGCCGCTGCCGCGACGGAGGGGTTGGGATAGGGCCCGCCGAATGCGTGAAAGTGGCGCTCTGGCGTCCACACCGCCTCGAACCCGTGGGTATCGGCAAAGCGCGCGCCTTCCAGCAGCAGGCGGTATTGCTCCGCCGCGCTGCCCGCGCTGGAACTGGCGAAGTAGAACAGGCTGAAACCCACGTCGCGCTGCGCTGCCACAGGCCGCACATCGCCGCGCACCTCGCGCTCGTTGGCGATGACCACGTGATAACCGTGCATCAGCGGCCAGAGCAGTTCCAGCACCGAGATATCGAAGCTGAGGCTCGTGACTGCCAGCCACGTCCCCTCATGCTCCAGCTTCGCATCCATGCCGGCGAAAAAGTTCAGCAGGTTGCGATGCTCAACCATCACGCCCTTGGGCAGCCCGGTCGAGCCGGAGGTGTAGATCATGTAGGCCAGGTGATCGCCGTTCGCGCGCCGCTCCACCGGGGTATCGGGGAGCGCGGCAAGCTCTGCGCGCAAGTCTTCGAACCGCAGCACTTCGGCATCGCCGGGGGCAAGCTCGCCCGCCAGCGCCGCTTCGGTAAGGATCAGCCGCATCCCCGAATCCGCAACCATGTGGGCAAGCCGGTCGCGCGGATAGGACGGATCGAGCGGAACGTAGCCGCCGCCCGCCTTGTGCACGCCGATCAGGCAGGCCAGCATCTCCACCGAGCGCGAAAGGTGCAGGCCCACCAGCGCCTCCGGCCCCACGCCGCGCGCGATCAGGGCATGGGCGATGCGATTGGAAAGCGCATCCAGCGCAGCATAGGAAAGCGAGGTGCCACACGCCGTCACCGCCGTACGGTCCGGCGTGCGGGCGACTTGCGCGGCAAAGCCCTGGTACCATGCGGCGATGGCGGGCAAGGCTGCCTGCGTCGCGTTCCACTGCACGATCACGCGATCGCGTTCCGCCTCGGTCAGCAACGGCAACTCGCCCACCGGCCGTTCGGGTGAGGCGCCGGCAGCAGTCTGCATCGCATCGAAAGCGGCGCGCAGATCGTCCACTGCGTCCGGCAGGAAGCGGGTGGCGTCGAAAGTCCAGCGCCAACGCCCCTGCGCCGCGCAGATCGCGATGGTCAACACGCCTCCCCTGGCCCCTGCATCGAAGTTCCTGGCGTCAGGCAGGCTGTCGACCAGATCGACGCGGATCGGATGGGTAAAACCCGCCCCGCCACGCAGTTCGGGGCTGCGCGCGACAAGGTCACGCGACACCGCGACATGGCGGTGCAGATCCGCGATCTCCCGCTCCACCGCCTCGCGCAGCGTGGCCAGCGGCGCGTCGAAATCGACGCGGACCTTGAACGGAACTTCGCCGGCGAACCATGCGGCGGTGTCCTCCAGCCGGGACCGGGCCACCTCATCGCCATAGCCGATTTCCACGCTGTCCCGGTCGGCACAGCGGGCAAGGCAGGCAATCATCGCCGTAAGCGTCGCCATGGCGCCGCATCCCGAAGGCAGCGGCATATCCATCGTGGTCCAGACCGGACCGGTCTCCGGCGAAGACGGGCGGAATGCGGGCAGTTGCAGGCTCTCGCGCTGGGCAAGGCGGCGGCGCCACCATGCCTCGAACCGACCGGCGGCGCTGTCCAGCATCTCCAGATTGGCGCGCCGCTCTGCATCCAGCGTGGCGAACATCCCGGCGGCAGGCATCTCCAGCGGCTCTCCATCCAGATCGGTCAGAGCGTCGACCCGGATATCGCCATGGCCCGTCGCCACCACAGGTGCCTCACCGGAGCGAAGGATGGTGCCCGGCACGGCGCCCGAATGGCTGTCCAGCACGGTCACGCCCTTCACCAGCAGCAGCCGGTCGCCCAGCAGCGCCTTGGGCGCACCCATCGGGTTGGCGTAGGTGCCATAGTCCAGCGCGCCTACCAGCCGGGCGATTTCGGCGGCGGGACGGGTCCAGTCGATCGTCGCGGCGGCAACCGGCCGGTCCGCCCGGCCGAACATCCGCAAAGGGGACTGGGCTTGCGGCAAGGCGGTTGCCACGGCGCCGTCCAGATCGGCAACGATCGTGGCGAAGCTGCGCAGGCCCGCCTCGAAACAGCGGGTGTTGAGCGAAAGCGCGGTCTCCCCCTCGGCAATCGCGAAGGCTTCCGCCGCCAGCACCGCGCCGCGATCGACCTCGCGCGTCATCAGGTGCCATGTCACGCCGTGGGTCGGCGCATTGTTCAACAGCGCCCAGACCGGGGTGTTCAATCCTGCCCGGTCCGGCAGCGGGCCGTCATGGAAATTGACCGCGCCGCGCGAAGCCAGTTCCAGCACCGCGCTGGAAAGCACCGAAAGGTTGGAAATGCTGAACAACCAGTCGACCGGGCCGATCCCGGCGGCGAGCAGATCGCCTTGCCTGGAATAGAGCGGAACGCCGCAACGCCGCGCCCAGCCAGCCGCAGGAGAGGCCGGCTCCGCAAGCACCGCAACGATGCGATGCCCATCCGCGCGCAGCAGTTCCCCGCATTCGGCAAGAAGAGTTTCATTGCCGACAAGTATCGTGCTGGCTTTGAAGGGGCGTTTTCCGTCAGTTCCGCCAATGGAAATTTCGAAAAGAGGATCGATAGTCACGTTAGCCGTCCCACCCATGGGCTTCCTCCTTGCCGAACAGCCTATCGCCTCCTTCACGGCCCGGCCATTTCATCAACTCGGTCCGGAATTTCATGGTGGGGGTACGCGTAGGTCGAATTTGCGGCGGAAATGGCGGGCAGCGGCGCGGTCCGAAACCGCCCGATCCGATCACTTGTACTCGATCAGCCGCGTGGCTGCGGGCCGGTCCGCCCTTTCACGGCGGCTGCGGCGCCAGTAGTCGGACTGGCCCTGACAATGCGGCAGCTTTCCCAGCGTGATGAAGCTGGCGGCGAGCGGGCCGCTGCGCAGGCACACGCGGGTCCACAATACCGGCCACATCAGCCACATCGGCGGTAGCGACCATACCAGATTGCTGACAACCCCGCGCCGCAAGCCCGGTTCATGTTCGCCGCGCAGCGCCAGCCCTTCGGCCATGGCATAGCCACTGCGGCGGTTGCGCTGCCACCATTGCGAGAATCGCATTATCGCGGCGTCGTGGATCGTCATTTCGGCATCCAGCCGGCGGACCGTCCACCCGCTGCGGCGCAGGCGGGAACACAGGTCCGGCTCCTCTCCCGCAATCAGGTCCTCACGATAACCGCCGACCGACCGCAACGGCGCCACGCGGAAAAGCACATCGCCCCCGCAATTGTGTGTGATGCCGACCGGGGTGTTCCATTCGTTGTCGCAAAGTCGGTTGTAGGGGCTGGCATGGGGGTCGCGTTCCCGCCGGCGTCCACAGACCCCGGCCAGTTCGCCTTGCGCCTGCTCATCCGCGCGCAGCACGCCCAGTGCGTAATCGAGCCAGCCGGGCACCAGTTCGCAATCGCCGTCGATGAAATGCACGAACTTCAGCTCGGGATAGTGGCGCACCAGCCAGCCGAACCCCGCATTGCGCGCGCGGGCGGCGGTGAAGGGAATGCCGGGATCAAGCTCCACCACCGGCAGGCCGCGTTCGACCGCCAGCTTCACGCTGCCGTCGATCGATCCGGAATCGACATAGACCGCGCGCGCGGCCTGGCGCTGCACGCTGGCAATGGCCAGTGCCAGTCGCTCCCCCTCGTTACGGCCGATAATGACGAAGCCCACCTCGTCACTGTTCCCACCGATCATGGCCCCCGCTCCGTTCTAATCCAGTTGCGTTCACGCCGGGTCACGAACTGGACCAGCAGCGGCAGTTTCCACAGCACGTATCCCGGTATTCGCCCCAGGCTTGCTGCCGGCAGCACGGCGCGGCCGTGGCGCCACCAGGCGGCGGTCAGCGTCGCCGCCAGCGCCAGCCCCGCACCCAGCAGCAACAGCGTCGGCCCGGCAAGGTCCAACGTCGTCAGGCCCAGCGTTGCCAGACCCAGAGTTGCCAGACAAAGCGCCGTCGCCCCGGCCAGCAGCACGATCAGCAGGACGGTAGGCGGAACCAGCAGATCGAGCGCAACGAAGGCCAGACGCGGACGCCCGGCGCATGCCGCCGCGATCAGGCGCGGCACGAAGCGCGTGGCGCTCTGGATCATCCCGTGTTCCCAGCGGCGACGCTGCCCGGCGGTCCCCCGCGCGGAACTGGCCGCGCTGGTAAATCCCGCCGCGCCTTCGAACACCACGCGCTGCCCGGCAAGCAGCAGGTCGACGCCCATGTCCAGATCCTCCACCAGCGATGCGGCGGACCAGCGCATCCCGGCAAAGACCGGCCGCGGAAAGGCCATGCCCGATCCCTGCAGCAGCGCCGCACCGGCCAGCCCGTCCAGCCCCAGTTGGCGAACAAGGTTCTTGATCAGGAAGGCGAAGCAGGAGACGCGCACCACAGGCTCCGCATCGGCGGGCGATGTCATCAGGTAAGCGCCCTGCACCACTGCGTCGCGTCGGGTCGAAGCGGCCGAAAGGGCGCGAATGGCTCCGGCCAGCGGCAGGCAATCGGCATCGATCACGATGACGGTGGCAAAGGGATGACCGGCGCGCTGCCCTTCGATGAAGGCACGGCCGAATTCCAGCGCATGGCCCTTGCCCCGGTGCACGGGGTCCACCCGCTCGATGACCGTCGCCCCCAGAGAGCGGGCGATGGCGGCGGTATCGTCGGTACAATTGTCCGCCACCACCACCAGTTCGTCCTGCCCGCGCAATTGGGCCAGCACTGCCGCGACGGCGGCAGCGATGCCGCGCGCCTCGTCATGCGCGGGCATGAGGACGATGCAGGGGAGGCGGTCCGCTTCGCGAATTCCGCCGGGCCGCACGGACCGGCAGGCACCCACCGCGCATTCCAGCGCAAGCACAAGCGCGGGCACTGCCACGGAACCGGCCAGTATCCAGGCGAGCGCGAGGATCATGGCGTCAGGGGGCTCCAGTCCATTCCCGGAATGGCCATCGTCGCACTGTCTCCCGGATTGCACCGGCACGCACCGGATGCTTCAGCATAGATCGCAAGCGGTGCGGCGGGGCAGACCTGAAACTCCCTTGGAAGTTCTCATGATCGACACCCGCCATGGCGCGCCATAGATTTTCGGGACGAGATTCCGACGGAGAGTTGCGCGTGCCTTTCGAAACAGGCTCACCAGTCGAAACGTGCCCCCGGGTCGCGGCCTGATGCCATTCTCCAATGCGGCGCAGGCCGCGGAAACCGGCTCGCCGCCACGACCGACGCTGACAGATCGCATCAAGGCACTGGCCCTGCGCGATACCAACGTGGTGGTCGTCGCGGTCATCCTGAACAACCTGCTGCGCGCCGTCAGCGGAATGATCCTGACGCGCCTGCTGGTGCCCGAGGTATTCGGCATTTCGGGGATCATCGGATCGATCCAGTTCACCGTCACGCTGGCGACCGACCTGGGCTTTCAGCCTTTCGTGGTGCGCCATCAGAACGGCGACGATCCGCGCTTCCTCGATACCGTGTGGACGGCGGCGCTGGTACGCTCGATCCTGCTCGGCCTGACACTGGTCGCGCTGGCGCAGCCGCTGGCCATGTTGCTGGAAAAGCCGGAGCTGACGCCGGTGATCGCAGCCTCCAGCCTGACCTTCCTGTTCGATGGGCTGGCCTCCACCACGCTGCTGACCGCGCTGCGCAGACGCATGGTGCTGAAGCTGTCGATCATCGATATTGCCGCGCAAGTGGTGCAGATCGCAGTCAGCGCGGTGCTGGCCTACTTCTGGCGCAGCTACTGGGCGATCCTGGTGGGAATGCTGTCCAACGGCGCGTTCAGGATGGCCATGAGCTACGTGGCATTCGACGATTCCGTTCGCAGGCTCCGCCTCGATCGCGAAACTCTGCGCGAACTGTGGTCCTTCGCCCGCTATGTGACCGGGTCCAGCATCATCTTCCTGATCATCTCGCAATGCGACAAGCTGGTGCTGGCCAAGATGATGCCGCTGGACGATTTCGGCTTCTACGTGCTGGCCGGCAATCTCGCCTCCGCGCCGCTGGGCTTTGCCGCGGCCTACAACACCCGCGTGCTCTACCCCGCCTACGCGCAGATGTGGCGGGAAGGCGAGGCTGACCTGAAAGCCCGGTTCTACGCCCGCCGAAGGGTGCCCGCCCTACTCTACGTTTTCGCCAGCGGCGGCATCATCGGCGCGGCCCCCACGATCGTGCGGTTCCTGTACACCGCGCGCTATGCCGAGGCTGCGGTATATCTGCAGATCCTGGGCATTTCCTCGCTGCTGGCGCTGTCTTCCTATGCCGCGCACGAGACGCTGACCGCCGTAGGCAACGCGCGCGCGTTTCTGGAGGCGAACACAGCCAAACTTGCCTGGCTGGTCCTGGCCGGCGGCATCGGTTTCCTGTCCTACGGCGCGTTCGGGCTGATCGTGGCGGTGGGGTTGATGGAACTGCCTTCGCTACTGCTCCGCTGGCAACGGCTGAGCACCTTCGATCTGCTGGATCTTCGGCAAGAACTGCTGATCCTGGCGGCCGCCCCGGCGGGCATCGCGGCAGGGCTGCTGGTCAACGCGATCGCGGCCCGGATCCTGGGTTGATCCGATCCTTTAGTTTCGCACACATTCAGAGAGAGATCGACGCGGCCTGATCGCGTGACCTTGCCCGCGGCGCGGTTTCCGCCAGGGGCACGGCAGCCGCCGGCGCCACCTGCGCGAGCGAGGGCAGCAGCGGTTCGGCCTCCCGCGCCGTTCGGCTGCGGATTTCGATGCCGCGCAGCGCGCAGGCGAAACCGAACATTGCAAACGTCACACTGGCCGGACGCGCGCCGAACGAGGTGAAGGCGAACATCACGATCAACATCGCCAGCCCGGCGAACAGGAATGCACCGGCATCGCGGCCTTGGGCCAGTGCCCAGTCCCGGCACCGCGTCCAGGACTGGATCATCGGCGCCATGAAGCTGCCGCAGAACAGCGCCAGCCCGCCAATGCCCGATACCAGCGCCACCCAGATGAAGCTGTTGACGTAGTCGACGATCCCCTCACCCTGCCGCATGTCCGCCATGACGACATCCAGCTGGGGCATCGAATAGCCGGTGAAGGGGCGCAACCTGATCTGCTCCATGCCGCGCTGGAACAGCTGCTTGCGATATTCCGCCGTGTCCGCCGATCCGGGTGAAAATCCGACTGCGTTCGCAAAGGTCGGCGACAGGCTGGCCAGGGCCAGAACCACGGCGGCCAGAAGCCCCATCACCATGCAGCGCCGGGCCAACGCCGCATAGTCGCGGCGATAGAGGTCGACCAGCAGCCAGCCCACCAGCACGCCCATCCACGCGCCGCGCGATTGCGGCACCGACATGCCCAGGAACATCACCGCCGCCAGCGCGTAATGACGCAGCCGAGACCGGAAATCGGCGCGCAGCAACCACATCCCCGCCAGGCTGAGCGCCAGCACCAGCGCGGCCGAGGTCGATTCCATGAACGGCCCCGCTGCCCGCACGATGCCGCCGCGCACCTTCAGGTAGAACATGTTCGGCAATCCGTAGTGCTGGTAAAGTTCGTTGTAGAGGCTCCACGCGCGCACCGCCTCGAACAGCATCAGCGCGGCCAGCGCCACACCCCCGCAGGCGAACCAGCGGATGGTGGTGCGAAGCTCCGTCGCGTTCGCGATGCCACGACTGAGCACGTAGTAGGGAAGCCCCAGGTTCAGCACCACGCTGCACGCCACGCGCAACAGGTTGGTGCTGCTGGTATCGCGGCCGAACACCACGGTGAACAGCACCAGCAGCGCGATCACCCATCGATCGGCGATGAAGCGTCCCGGATGGCGCACCGGATTGCGGGCAATGGCAAAGGCACTGCCCAGCACCAGCCCGTCCTGCACATTGAATGCCACCAGCTTCAACGACCCGATCGCGATCGGCACGTCCAGCGCCGGCAGAAGCAACATGCAGCACAAGTAGACCCCGGCAATCCGGTCCCGCCGCCCGGCCATCGCCGGCACCCAGAAACACATGACCAGAAACAGCAGCAGGACATGCGGCAGCACCCAGGCGACGATCGGCGTCAGGAAGGTACCCAGCAAAGCGCGCGCGGCCATATCCTGCCGGAATTCCCGGCGTAGCGAGAACAGGAACAGTGCGACGCCGGACGTGCCGACCAAAGCGGCATAAACGGCCATGTGGCTCGACGCCCAGACCACCGCGCCGAGCCCCAGCACCCCCAGCGCACCCACGCACGCCAGCAATGCCTGGGGGTTCAGTTCACCCCCCTTCGATCCGGGGATCGATCCTGCGTTCGTCATTGATAGGCTCGCTGGAAACGCCGCACGGCCGCCAGCTTTGGCGCTTCGGCCATCGGCTGCCCGGCATATTCGCGCAGGCCCCAGGAACCGTATCCCGCGATGGGCGCGGTGGAGGCATAAAGCATCAGCGTATCCCCGAAACGTTGCTGCCATCCGTCGATGTAACGGGCATAGACCGCGCCCATGCGCGGATCGCGCTGGACCGCGCGCGCCAGTTCCAGATCGCCGGTGACCAGATGTTGCCCGCCTTCGTAAGTGACGAAGCGCTTGCCGAATTCGGCGGCGACGGCCCGGTTGGCATCGGCCATTTCGAAAGCATGGTCGATCGCCCCCGGCAGGCCGGCAAAGATCCGATCGACATCCGGACCGGTCGCGGCAAAGCCGGCCAGATCGAACCCGATGTAAGGCGCAGCCGCCACCGCATCCACCCACTGCGCCGCATCGCGATGGCGCAGTTCGATGCGCACCATCTCCGGAACGCCGTTCTGCGCGGAGCAGACACGCACCAGTGCGCCCGGCCGGTCCGCATAGACGGCAGTCCAGATCTGCATCGTTTCCACCATGCGTTCGGAATAGCGTTCCGCCTGCGCGGCGAAGGGATGGCCGTCGCCAAGCCCCAGCGCCATGCCCTCTCGCTCTGCCTGCTGCGCGGCGCCGAACATGCCGTTCCACACCTCGTTGCCGAATTCGACGTAGACGGTGCGCCGGCGATCCAGCCGCCCGTGCACCAGCCGCGCGAAATTGCGCAGATATTCGGCATCGGCATTATAGGGCATGACGAACCAGGGATCGGCGCCCACGGCATTGGCAAGGTCTACCATATCCTCGATGGAGGCGCCCGCCGGCCCCGCCTGCGATGCGGAGGACGGCACCGTCCGCGTCGCCCATTCCACCTGCAGATTGTCGTTCACCTGCTGCCAGTCCAGAAAACGGATCACCTTGAAGCCGGACAGGAAGGACAGGAATTCCGGATCGAACCGGGCTTCCGGCGAAACGCCTTCCCGCCGGCAGTCGATATTGCGGATCGGATCCTGGGGATCGGTGCGGAGCAGTTCGATCCAGGCCATCTCGTCCGGTTTGCCGGTGGGATCGAGCGCCAGGGTCATGCCGTTCGCCTCCCGCGCGACGATCCTGGCCACACCGTCGGCCGTCAGTTCGCCCTTGCCCGCATAAGTGCAGTGCACCGTCGTCGGGCGGAACGGGGCGGAGGGCAACATCAGCATGTGCGGAGCCTTCTCTCCCGGGCGGAGGAACCGCACCCAGCCGGATGCGTCCAACTGTTCGGCCGGCAGGCCGGTCCAGCTTTCCCCGCGGGAGGACATCCATTCGCCCTGCGCCATCAGGTTGGCGAAAACCGGCTGGCGATTGAAGGTCTGCAACCCGTAGAGATTGACGCCCAATACCGTGGGCCGTCGCGCCGGATCGGCTGCCGCCCGATGTGTTCCTGCCGGATCCGAAGACGCCCGATCCAGTGTGAGGGCACGGCCCGCTGCGCCAAGGTGCATGGACAGTGCGGCCCCGGCAACGGCAATGGAAAGTGCCGAAAGGTACAGGAACGGGCGCTTCAGGACGGGCCGCCTCCAGCCATTATCTGCATGGCAGACGGCGGGAGCAACGGAGGCTGCGCGGGCGACGCATTGCGGCACCAGGTGCGGTGAATCCGGAAGATCTGCGGGCCTTCCACCAGATAGCGACGCCACAGGCGATGGGGATCGGAACAGAGCCGATAGAGCCATTCCAGCGCCATGTTCTGGATCACCACCGGCGCGCGGTGCTGCTCCCCGGTCAGGAATTCAAGGCTGGCACCCACGCAGAAGCCGATGCCGCAGGCGCCGCGCGCCTTGGCCACGCGACGGGCGACGATCTCCTGCTGGGGCGATCCCACCGCCAGAAAGCTGTAGCGCGCCTTGGCTTCCACCAGGAAACGCACCGCCCGTGCCAGCTCGCGCGGATCGCGCACGAAACCCATCGGCGGGTTGTAGTGGCGCACATCGGTCAGGCCGTAGCGCCGCGTGATTTCCTCCACCTTGGCGCTGCTGCCGCCCAGGATCGCCACCGGTCCCTGCGCCGCGATGCCGCGTTCGAACAGCGCAGCGGTCAGATCGCTGCCGGGCACGACCGGAAGGTCACGCCCCACGGTACGCGCCAGCCGCGCCAGGATACGGCTGTCGCACAGCGTCATCCAGGCCCCGCGATAGGCAGGCCACAGGTCGGAACGGCGATACTGCAGGCGCACCACATGATCGACATTGGGCGTCACCACATAGGTAAAGCGCGCGGAGGGGGCCCTGCGCACGATCGCATCCAGCGCGGTTTCCATGTCGATCGGCGTGAAGGCCAGTTCCAGGAATTCGACCGGGTCGGGCGAAGCCACCACCGGCGTCTGCCAATGTTCCAGCGCCTGGCCGATGCTCGCCGCCGGGATGGCGGCAACGGCCGGAATGGCGGGTCCATCGAAATCCTGCTGCATCCTGTACATGGTCGTGCTCGACCTCCCACGCGCACTATGCCGCGCACTATGCCGCGGGCGAACGCCGCGATCTGCTCGCCCAACTGCGCTCCGCATCGCGCCTACAGGGAATCGCTTCGGAAAAATCCCAGGGACAATCAGCGGCGGCATTTTCCCCATTCCCTGACCGCGCATTCGCGCCGCGCAAGCTGGAATCCGGTCCTGGCGTCGATGCCGAATCCGGCCGCCGCAACTGGGTTGCCACGGCTGCTTGCGATTTTTCCGAGGGGGTAAGACCGCACACTCTTCGTACGATTTCGCGACTTTTCCCAATTCGTTAAGCTTTCAGGCACGATCGGGAACAGGGCTGCACGCCGCTGGACCGGTTCCGCACGAGGGAGGCACTAGTGCGCATCGCAATCGATCCGTTTCGACACCGGCAGCGTATTCCGCACGGGTTGGGCAAAAGCCTGACGCAATCGGGCCGGATCGCCCTGATCGCACCATTCCTGGCATCGGCCTGCCTGACATCGGTCTGCCTTGCCCCGCCCGTCATGGCCCAGCAGCCCAGCACCGTTGCCGAGGCGGCGGCGGTGGGCGGCGCCGTTCCCGCCCCGCTCACCGGGCTGGCCGGGCCGCGCTACACCGTGAACGCGGGCGACGAACTGGACGTTTTCGTCTGGGGCGAGGACCGCATGCAACGCGCGGTGCGGGTGCAGCCGGACGGCACGTTCGCCTTCCCACTGGCCGGGACGATCCGCGCCAGCGGCCGCAACGTGTCCGACATTGCCGGCGAAATTCGCGAGCGCATCTCGCTCAACTATCGTGGCACCGTGCCCGACGTCACCGTTTCGGTGCGCGAGGCGACGGGAATGCGCTTCTACGTGGTGGGCAAGGTGCGCTCGCCCGGAAGCTTCACCAGCGGCACGGCGCCGAACATCCTGCAGGCCCTGAGCATGGCGGGCGGCACGGCAGACTTTGCCGACGTGAAGAACGCGGTGATCCTGCGCCAGACGCCGCAGGGCGAAGTGGTGGAACCGGTGGCGCTCAACAAGCTTCTCAAAGGGCGGCGCGCGCTTGAGGCCGGCGGCCTCGACAAACCCCTGCCGACACTTTCGAGCGGCGACGTCCTCGTCATTCCGTGAGGGGCCGCCAGCATGGACCGATCCCCAGCGTTGTCCCCCATGCCGCGACGGCCGTTTCCGCCGTCGCGCTGGCCTTCGCGGTGCTTCTGCCCGGTCCCGCCGCCGCCCAGTCCCAACTGCCGCCCCCTTCGCCGGCGCGCCAATCGCCGTTCGAGGTGGACGTGATCGCTCTTGCAGCCCGCAACCCGTTCCTGGAAACCGATGACGATGCCTTTACCGCCGCCATCGCACTGGCCGCGAAAGGGCATACCGACTGGCAACTGGCGCCCGGCACGAACCTGGATGCCGACGGCGCCGTCGCGTTTCGCCAGTACAGCCGCAAATACGGCAACTTCCTGACGGGCCGCGCCGCGCTGGCGCTGGATCATCGCCACAACGAATATCTCTCGTTCCTGAGCGAAGCCTCCTACGAGCGCGTGCTGCCGACCGAGGCACAGGGAAGCAGCATCGATTCCGCCGTCGATCCGCTCAGCCTGCAGGACAATTACCAGCTGGCGCAGACCGTCACCTGGCATGGCGACGCGCTTTCCACGGTGAGCGGAAGGCTGGGCTGGACCCGGTTGGACCCGCACGGATCCACCCTGCTGCAGTCCACCTCCGCCCTGGCGCTGACGCTCAATGCCAAGCGGCAGATCGATCCCTTGACCACGCTGGGTGCGGTGACGGTAATGACATGGTCCCGCACCGGCCCAGGCTCAGGCTCAGGCCCCAGTTCAGGCGACGATCCCCATGCCTGGACCGCCCAGCTCACCGCCGAACGGCGCATGGGGCATGGCTGGCGCGCGCAGATCGCGCTCGGCGCCACGCGCACATCGCAGCTGAACAATCTTGGCCAGCGACAGGGCAGCGGCGTGCAGTTCGCCGGCAACACCCTGCTGTGCCACGAACCCGGCCACGTTTCGGCCTGCATCACCGCATCGGTCCAGCCGGTCATCAGTTCCTATGGCGGCATCCGCCGCGAGACCGCAGTGGGCGCCTCGCTCAACTGGCGCTTGACGGAACGCGGCACGCTGACCGCCAATGCCGACTACCGCCGCTCACCCCAGTCCGCGCCCGCCGCCGACATCGACACGATGCGGCTGGCCGCCCGCTACGACTATCGGCTCAACGGACAGGTCGTGCTGTTCGCCGGGCCAGAATATTACCGAAGGACGGGTGTGGGCGGCCAGACCGTTCACTCCGCCCAGTTCCAGATCGGGATTACAATCGGGATTCCGCACCAATGACCCTGCCGATCAAGCCGCCCGTACTGCCCAAGACCGATCCCGACGGGATCGGCATCTATCCGCGTGAAATACTGGCCATGCTGCAGCGCCGATGGCGCTGGCTGATCGTGCCGCTGGTACTGGGCCTGCTGGCGGCGTGCACCGCCATCGCGCTCCGCAAGCCGGTCTACCTGTCCGCCGCGACGCTGCTGATCGATTCCCCGCAGATCCCCACCACGCTTGTCGCCTCCCCCCTGACCGACATCGCGGACGAGCGCATCGCCAAGATCCGTCAGCAGATCGTCAGCCGAGACAGTCTGGCCGGGCTGATCCGCGCCAACGACCTCTATCCCGCCGTGCGCGGCAAGATCGATGCGCCGGCCTTGTTGGAGATCATGCGCAACGACATCGGCGTCGACCTGGTGGCGGCGAACCAGGGGCGCAACGGCGGCAGCACCATCGCCTTCACGCTGTCCTACAAGTACGCCGATCCGCACAAGGCGCAGGCCGTGACCGAGCAATTGACGCGGATGTTCCTGGTGGAAGACAAGCGCTTTCGCACCGAACAGGCGACTGGCACCGCCTCGTTCCTGGAGCACCGATCGGAAGAGCTGCGCCGGCAGCTGAGTGCGCTGGAAGACAAGCGCCGCGATGTGGAGGCGCGCTATGCCGGCGCGCTGCCCAGCGACGTGGCGCTCAGCTCGCAATCCAGTTCCGCGCTGCGGGCGGAGATTTCGCGCACCGATTCCGAAACGCAGGGCATCATCCAGCAGAACGGAATGCTGGCATCGCGGCAGCAGGAACTGTCGCAAAGCCCGCCGCCGGGCACCGACGGTCTGCGCACCGCCGAAGTCCGGCTGGCACAGCTTCAGTCGACCCATTCGGACACGTTCCCGGACGTGATCGCCGCCAAGGCCGAAGTCGAACGGCAAAAGACGCTTGTCAGCGAAAATCCGATCCCGACCTCCAACCTCGTCCAGACCGAAATCGCTGCCGGCCGCAACCGCATCGACGTGCTGGCCAGCCGCCGGTCCGAACTGGTGCGCACGATGGCCGAACTGGATCGCCGCGCCGCCCAGGCGCCGGAGGCGGCCTACGAACTGAACATGATCGAGCGCGAGTACGACAACATCAAGCGCCAGTACGATTCCTTGCGTGAAAAGCAGCTGGATGCCCAAGTCGCCGCCAATCTGCAGACGGAGGACAAGGGCGAACGCTTTACCGTGGTGGACCAGCCCAACCTGCCGCTGGAACCGCTGGGCGCCAAGCCGATCCTGCTGTTGATGATGGGCGTGATCGGCGGCGGCGGCCTGGGGCTGTTCCTGATCTTCGTCTACGAATTCGCGAACGGCACCATCCACGGCGAACACACCCTTGCGCGGACCACGCAGGTTCCCATCCTGGGCGTGGTGCCCGCGCCCCGCCAGCCGGGATGGCAGGATCTCTGGTTGGGCCGCGTACCCGATCCGGTGCGAAATTGGCGGGCTCCCGACTGGATACCCGAAGGACTGCGCAGCGCCCTTTCCCGCTGGCTTCCCATGGCGCGCCCCGCCGCCTCGCCCGATACTGCAGGAGCCGCACGATGAAAGCCGAAACCGGCATCGCCCAACCACCCGCAACTCTGGCCCCGACACCGGCCGGCTCCTCCCCGGCGCCGAAGCCCGCCGCGACATCCGCCGCAAAAGCGAAATCGCGGACAAAGTCGAGAGCGAAAGCGAAAGCGGAAGCCATCGCAGCGGCAGTCCAGGTCTCGGCTGACGATGCCGCCGCCCTTCCCGCCCCTGCGCCGGCCGGCACGCCCGTCCTCCCGGCCCCCTGGATTCTGGATCCCGCCGTGCTTGCAAACAATCGCATCGTCGGGTTCGGATCGATGAACGAGGATGTCCATCCCTTCTTCATGCTGCGCGCGGCATTGCTGAACCACGCCGTCGCCACGCACCAGCGCGTCTTTGCGGTCACATCCGCACAGGCGGGCAACGGCAAGACCCATGTCGCGACCAACCTGGCCGCAACTCTCAGCCGGATCCATCCGACCGTGCTGATCGAACTCGATCTGCGCCAGCCCCAACTGGGCACGCGCCTTGGCCTTGCCGCCGATACGCCCGGCGTGGACGATTACCTGTCGGGCGAGGCGGAGTGGGCCGATACCGCCGTTCCGATCGAAGGCTTCGACCTCACCGTGCACCGCGTCCGCCGCGCACGGGTCAATGCGGAACCACTGTTGGCCTCGCCCGCGTTGGCGCAGATCCTGCGGCAGTTCCGCGCCAACGGCAACGGACCGATCTGCATCGTCGATACGCCCCCCGCGCTGGTCAGCGACGATCTGGTGCTGATCGCTCGGGGCATCGACGGCGTGCTGCTGGTGGTCGAGGAGGCGCGCAGCCGCAAGGGCGACATCGTAGAGGCCATCAACGCCCTGAATCCGACACCGATCGTCGGCACCATCCTCAACAATTCGATCACCCGGCCGCGCAGCCAGAACACCTATGGCTACCACTACTATCGCGACGATGCCGCCTCCGCCCCTGGCGCCTGATGCGACGGAGAACACGACGATGACGGGCTCCCCACGCGAATCTGCGGCCCGCTGGTTGCGCGATTTTCCCGCGCGCAGCGCGCTGAAATTCACCAACATGCGCCATGTGCGCCTATGGCTGGGGCAGCGCCACGCCCGCGCGCTGCACCGTCATCGCGATGCCCTGCCCGGGCTGGCGCAAGGGGATGCCGCGATCGTCGAGGCGCTCGACACGAACGGCATCTGCGTGACTTCGCTCGACCGGCTGGCCCTGCCCGGCGCGGACGCGCTGCTGGCACAGGCCGGCGCGCTGGCAGAGGCATTCGTCGAAGAGGCGCGCGCGCTTGCGCGCGGCGGCAGGGACTTCATCATCGTGCCACCGGCCGACATCGCGCGCCATCCGGACATCTATCTCTGGGGCCTGCAGGATCGCCTGCTGGACATAGCGGAGGCCTATATCGGCCTTCCGGTCGCCTATGACGGCGTGGCGATCAACTATACGGTGGCGGACGGCCGCGCGATCTCCACCCGCAAGTGGCATCGTGACTGGGAAGATCGCCGGGTGCTGAAAGTGGCCGTCTATCTGCACGACGTGGATGCCGAAGGCGGTCCGTTCGAACAGATCTCGCGCCACGACACGCTGCAGAGCGACCGGGGCGGTTTCAATTACGATCTGGCCGACGATGCGGAACTTGAGCGCATCCTGGGCCGATCGCCAGAGAAAGACGTGGTCAGCTGCACCGGACCGCGCGGCACCGTGGTGTTCTGCGACACCGCCCGCTTCTTCCATCGCGGCAAGCCGGCGACCGCGCGGGACCGCGCCGCGCTGTTCTACAGCTTCTTCGCCAATCCGCCGCGCCATCCCTTCTTCTGCGAACGCACCGGCCTGTCGCGGGCCCAGATCGCCGGTCTGGCCAGCGACCTGACCGGACGGCAGCGCGCGGCGGCGCTTTGGCGGCGGCAGGTTCCGCCACTGCTGCGCCTGATCCCCCGCCACAGCCTGTGATCCCGCATCCCGCCCGCCAAGCTGCCCTGACCCGCCGCATCGAACGGATGCCATTCCCATGACGACCATTCCCTGCGACGCACCCTTCGCGCCCGTCCTTGAACGCCCGCGCATCGTCCTTGCCTCTCCCAATCTGTCGCGCGCGATGGGGGGAGAGGCGCTGAAGGCGCTTTCGGTCTTCCTGGGCTATCGCGAGATGGGGCTAGACGTCACGCAAGTGACCCATGCCCGCGTGCAGGACGAACTGCTGGAATACGGCATCGACAGCGGCGTGGTCTATGTGCAGGACGGGCCGGTGCAGATCTGGCTGCACCGCACCCGCCTCTACTGGCTGCTGGCCGTGGTGGACAGCTGGCTGCTCCACCGTGCGGTGCAGCAACAGATCGACGCTTCATCGCCGTGGCTGGTCCATTTCACCTCACCGATCTCCCCCAACCGGATCAGCTTTCCGATCCGGGGCGCGCCGGTGGTGATCGGCCCGCTCAACGGCAATATCCTTCACCCGCCCAGCCTGATGTTCCGCGAAAGCCGCGGGAAACGGGCCGGATCCTGGCTCATGTGGCCGGTGCAGCGGGTCAGCCGCCTGCTCTTTCGCGGCAAGCTTCATGCCCGTCTGTTCGTATCCGGCGGTGAGCGTACCGCGCAGGCGCTGGAATTGGGCGGCTGTCGGCGCGAACAAATGGTCGTCGTACTCAACAGCGGCATCGACCCGCGTCTGCGGGACCATCCGCGCATCACTCATGAAGGGACCAACTGGAACTTCGTCTTCCTGGGCCGGCTGGTCCGCTACAAGGCCTGCGATCTGGTAATCCGCGCGCTGACCCGCGTGCCGCTGGCCCGGCTGGAGATCATCGGTGACGGGCCGGACGGGGCGCATTTGCGCGCGCTGGCGGAACGCGAAGGCGTGGCCGATCGCGTCACGTTCAGCCCATACAGCACCGAACGCGGCGCGCTGTTCGAACGGTTGCGTGCGTTCCGCGGCTTCGTCTTCCCCACCCTTGCCGAAGCCAGCGGCACAGTGATTCAGGAAGCGATGATGCTGGGCCTTCCGGCCGTCTGCGTCGACTGGGGCGGGCCGCAGATGCTGCTGGATCCCGATACAGGCATTCTGATCCCGCCCCATGGGGAAGACGCCATCGTTGCCGGCCTGGCCGACGCCATGGCCCAGCTGGCGACCGACCCCACGCTGGCAGAGGACTATTCGCGCAAGGCCCGCGCCCGCGCCGAAGAGGCGGGCTATGACTGGCCCCACGTGTTGCGGGCCTGGATCGGCCTGTACGACCGGCTGCTGGAGGAAATCGGCTCCGCCCGGCGGATCGCCCCGGCACTGGCGGCGGCGATCGGCACGCACGCCAGCAACTTGTGCGAAAGCATGAGTTCGCTGATCGGCTGAAAAGCCCCGGTCCGCGCCGATCCCGCCACGTTAGCAATAGGGCGTCAGCAACGCGGCCAGATCCGCTGCATTGCGATCGGGATCGTGGCGTTCCAGCACCCGCAGTCGCGCGCGCGCGCCCATCGCCGCTCGGCTTTCCGCCGGGGCATCGCACGCCGCCTCCAGCGCGGCGACGATGGCCTCCACCGAGCCGGAGGGGACCAGCCAGCCGACGTTATCGTCCACCAGTTCGGGAATGCCGGCAATGGCCGTGGCAATCACCGGGCAGCGCAAGGCCATGGCCTCCATCAACACCACGGGCAGCCCCTCGGCAAAGCTGGCCAGCACGAAGACATCCGCTTCCGTCAGGGCCTGGCGGATCTCCTCCGGCCCCGCCCAACCCCGCAGCCGGACATTGTGCTTCAGGCCAAGACGCTCGATCTGGTTTTCGATCGCCGCCCGGTCCTCCCCGTCTCCGATCACGTCCAGCGTGATGACCCGTTGCGCGGCGATGCGGCCCATGGCCTCTATCAGCAGCGGCAGCCCCTTCTGCGCGCTCAGCCGCGCGACGCAGAGGAAGCGGGTGGCTTTGGCGGCGGCTGGCCCCACGGCGCCGTCGGCCAGAAAGGATGCGTCCGGCGCGCAGTGGACGACGTGTATCCGGCCCCAATGCGCGGGATCGGACCAGCGCATCAACTGCCCCCGCCCGAAGCTGGAAACCCCGGCAACGAACGCCGCATCGGCAATCTTGCCCGGCAGGTCCAGCGCCTGCGGCGCATCGAACTCGTCCGGTCCGTGGACGGTGAAACTGTAGGTCACCGGCGCCAGCCGCGCGACAAGGCGCGCCACGGTAGCCGGATTGGTGCCGAAATGAACGTGGAGATGCCGGATCCCCACCCGTTCCAGCCGCCGCGCCAGCAGCGCCGCCTCAGCGAAATAGGCCGCAGCGCGGTGGCGATTGCCCGGTCCGCAAACCCGCCATGAAAGCCGCAGCGCATGCCATGCCGCCAGCGGCCGCGTGGCAAAACAGGCCGCCGCTGCGCCGGCAAGCGCCACTGCATTGTCCAGCAGGGCCACCGTCCGCGCCGCCTCCTCGCGATCCTGCGCACCCGGCAGTGGCTGGTCCGAACGGCGTACGGTAAAGCGGCTTACCGAAAGGCCCTGCCGTTCCAGGGCAGCGATCTCCGTTCGGATGAAGCTGTGGCTGACCTTAGGATAGACGTTGGTGAGATAGGCCACCCGCAGCCTCGCGGCCGTGGCCTGCCCGATTTGAGCCGTGGGCGCGTGGGACGGACGCTTTGCCCGCTCCGTTTCCCCACTCTGGCGCCGCGAAAGTACGGAGGTCGCGCCCCAGTTCAGCGCCGCATCGGAAGGGCCTGCGATATCGGTCATGCCCACCACTATGATCGACCATACACCCGGACGTCATTGCGAATTTTCCCAATGGGTTTTCGCTGGTGGACCGTGGGAACCCCAACGCCCGGATGCGCCCGCGCGCGCGTCATGCGAACTTTCGCGCGGCGCTTGCACGGCCGACGGATCGATAGAGGCAGGATGGCGCAGTGGTCGTCGCGAAAGGAAGCAAGCATGGCTTTGCCGCGGATATCGGCAAGATTGCGCCCGCGCTCGATCTCGCCTGACGGTGCCGTACCGGCACGCCGTCATCCAGGATGGCACGGTGCGCTGCTGGGTGCGGCGGCCCTGCTTGGCCCCGGTGCGGGCGCCCCGGCGGCGCGGCTTGCCGAGCGCCCGGCAACGCCGCCCGCTGCTCTGACCATGCCGGCGGCAGACGGGTTTCGACCGCAGGCCGGTGCCGATGCACAGGCCCGCCTGGCCCGCGCCTTCAATGCCGCCGTCCCGGTGGCGCGCGGGGCGTTGATCGCTGCCCAGCCCTTCTATCTCGATGCCTCCTTCGCGGATCGGGCGCGGGCGCTGGACTGCCTTGCCGCCGCCGATTTCTACGAGGCTGGGGGCGATCCGGCAGACCAGCGCGCCGTGGCGCAAGTCGTGCTCAACCGTGTGCGCCACGCCGCCTTTCCGTCATCGATCTGCGGCGTCGTGTTCGAAGGGGCCGACCGGCCGACCGGTTGCCAGTTCACGTTCAGTTGCGACGGTTCGTTGGCCCGGCGCCGACCGAGCCCGACCGCCTGGCAACTGGCGCGCCGCACCGCCGCCGAAATGCTGCTGGGCCGCGTGGACGCCACCGTGGGTCAGGCTACGCATTACCATACCGACTGGGTAAGCCCGCCCTGGGACCGCACGATGGACAAGCTGGCCATCGTCAAGACGCACCTGTTCTTTCGCTGGCGCGGCGCCACAGGAGCGCCCGGCGCGTTCACCCGCCACTATGGCGGCGGCGAACCGCGCATCGCCCGGCTGGCAGGGCTTTCCGCTGCGCACGCCTTCTCCGGCGAAATGCCCGGCGACGCATCCGCCGGGCAGGACCTGGCGGCGATTGCCGGCGCTGCAGCCGACGCCGCAACCGAAGCCCCGGCAACCGCGCCCGTACCGCCCACTTTGCAGGAGCAGGGCGTCTTCCTCGTCTCCCTGCCGGTCGGCGCCAGTCCGGACAGTTTCGTGCGCATGGCCGAACAGCGATGCGCCGGGGTGCCGGACTGTCGCTTCGTCGGCTGGACGGACCCTTCGCGGCGCGCCACGGCGTTGCCGCTGCCGGGAAGTGCGGTGGACGCCATATCCTTCACCTTCGTTCGTCATTCCGGCGGGCAGAGCAGTGGACAGGGTGGACGCGCGCAGTGGAATTGCGCAGAGTTTCCCCGGGTAAACACCGAGGAATGCCTGCGGCGTTCCAGTTGAACGGCCAGTTGAATGGCCGGTTGAACCGGGCGGTTATCCGATCGAAAGAACCCTCCCCCTGAAAACCTGTAGTGGCATTGCAGACTGCACCGGGTTCCTGCCGCGCGATACTCTTGCCCCCTGTCCCGTTCATGGTGGGAGCGGCAATGGAATTGCATCGCAGCACAAGTGACGAGCGCTCTTCGAACGAAGACTACGACCTCGTCGAGATTCCCGCAGCGGCACGCGCAAGCCGCCCAAAGAAGGCGCGTCGCGCGCCGCCGATCGATCTGGACGATGCACCGGTCACCCGGCCGTTCCTGCCGCCGCTGGACGAGTTCCTGCCCTATCTGGAAGGCATCTGGGCCAATCGCTGGCTGACCAATGCCGGCCCCTATCACCAACAGTTCGAGGAAGAGCTGGCCGCCTATCTGGGCGTGGAGCACGTTGCGTTGACGTCGAACGGCACCAGCGCACTGGAACTGGCGCTGCAGGCGCTCGATCTGAGTGGAGAGGTGATCACCACGCCCTTCACGTTCGTCGCCACTACCCATGCCCTGCAATCGCGCGGTCTGACGCCGGTGTTCGTGGATATCGATCCGAAGACAGGGAACCTCGATCCCGAGAAGGTCGAGCGCGCGATCACCGAACGGACCAGCGCGATCCTGCCGGTTCATTGCTTCGGGCATCCCTGCCGCACCGATCGCATTGCCGAGATCGCCCGCGTTCACCGGCTCAAGGTGATCTACGACGCCGCCCATGCCTTCAACGTGCGGCGGGACGGGGAAAGCCTGCTGCGCGCCGGGGATGCGGCCTGCCTCAGCTTCCATGCCACCAAGGTGTTCAACACGTTCGAAGGCGGGGCGGTAATCTGCGCCGATGCAGCGACCAAGGCACGCATCGGACGGCTACGCAATTTCGGCTTTACCGATGCCTACTCGGTAGACGCCATCGGCACCAACGCCAAGATGAGCGAATTCCAGGCCGCCTTCGGCCTGCTACAGCTGAAATACGCGGACGAAGTGGTCGCCCGGCGCAGTGCCATCGCCGCGCTCTACACCGCCGGCCTCCGCACGATCGACGGCGTGACGCTGTTCGAGGCGGAGCCGGGCTGGCGGCTGAACCATTCCTACTATCCGTTGCTGCTGGACGATCGGCTGGCGTCGCGCCGGGATGAGCTGTGCGCGCGGCTTCTGGCGGCGGGTATCCATGCACGGCCCTATTTCTGGCCGCTGGTCTGCGATCATTCGGTCTATCGCCACCTGCCCTCCGCCGCCACGCACATGCCGGTCGCCCGCAATTTCGCAAAGCGCATCCTGTGCCTGCCGCTCTATCCCGACCTGGCGCCCCGCCATGTCGAGAATGCGATCGGCATCGTTGCGGATTTCAGCGCCCGCCTTGGCGGACGGTCCTGACCCGCGCCGCCCTTTCCCGCCTTGACTTCGCTTTCGAGGAAACCTTGCGGAATGCCCGCTCAGCCGATCTCGTCCAATCTTCCACGGCCTTGGCAGGGCGGCACCGCCCGCCGGCCCGGTGATGGTGACGATGCCATGCTGAACATCCTGATGATCGCGGAGAACATCTCCCGCAACCTCAGCGGGGAAACCATTCTTCCCTACTACTACCTCACGCATTTTCTGGCCCAGGGGCACGAAGTTCGCGTCATCTGCCACGAACGCGTGCGCGAACAGCTGAAGACGGAACTGGACGCCGCCACGTTCGCGCGCTTCGCCTTCGTCAAGGACAGCCTGCTGCAAAAGGCGCTTCACCGCGTCAGCGGCCTTTTCCCGCATCGCGTGGCGGACCTTGTGTTCAACCAGCTTATCCAGGTGCTGACGCAGTTGCGGATGCGCGGTCTGGCGCGGGCGCGGGTAGCGGCGGGATCGGTGGACGTGGTGTTCCAGCCCGCCCCCATCGCCGTGAAAGCCGTCAGTTCGATGTACAATCTGGGCGTGCCGGTGGTGATCGGGCCGATGAGCGGCGGAATGGATCTTCCCCCCGCCTTTCGCCGGCTGGACGGGCCGCTGGTGCGGTTGGCGATCTCCGGATCGCGCAGCGCCACCGGGCTATTGCACCGGCTGATCCCCGGCAAGCGCAACGCCGCCGTGCTGCTGGTCGCCAACAAGCGCACGCGCGCCGCGCTTCCCATCCACACCACTGGCGAAGTGCGCGAGGTGATGGAAAGCGCCGTCGATCTGGGACGGTGGCAGCCGCGTAGTTCGGATCCCGCATTGGGCGGCCCGATGTCCTTCATCTTCTGCGGCCGTTTCGTGGACTGGAAAGGCATTTCGCTGCTGGTGAAGGCCTTCGCCCCGCTGGCGCGTACCGGCAACGTGCGGCTGGACCTTGTCGGCGACGGCGAACTGTTCGCGGAGATCGAGCATCTGATCGAGGACGAAGGGATTGCCCGGAATGTCGTCCTTCATGGCCGGGTGCCGCTGGAACGCTATATCGAACTGCTTCACGATGCCGGGGCCTTCGTTTCACCGTCGCTGCGCGAATGCGGCGGCATCGCGATGATGGAGGCAATGGCGATCGGCGTCCCGGTGATCGCGACGGACTGGGGCGGCGCGGCGCAGTACGCCAGCCGCGACTGCGCGATCCTGGTGCCGCCATCCTCGCAGGCGGACTTCGTGGACGGATTGACCGCGGCGATGCGCCATCTGGCCAGTTCGCCCGAACTGCGCCGCGATCTTGGCCGCGCAGGCCGCCATCATCTTGAACGCGAAGGCCATGACTGGGCCGTGAAGGCCCGCACCGTCGCGGAAATCCTGGGAGACGTTTCCCGGCCCCGCCAAGCGGCAACGTCCGGCCAATCGGCAACGTCCCGACAACCGGCAACATGAGCAGAAGGCCCGCCATGGAAAAGACCGACAATCCCGACATCGTGTTCTACGCCCGGCAGCTCTACAACGGTGGGGTGGACCGCGTGGTCTTCAACCTGGCCGAGGAATTCCTGGCGCGCGGCATCAAGCCGGCGATCGTGGTGGACATGGACAATCCCTGGTCCCCCTTCCGCGATCTGGTCCCCAAGAACGTCCCGTACATCGTGCTGGATGCAAAGGGTGCGCTGGCGCGGATCGTCAAGCTGCGCGCCTATCTGCGCCGGACCCGGCCCCGCGCGGTAATGTGCACCGGCTTCGGCTTTCCCAATATCTGCGCGATCATGGTCCGCTGGATCGCCGGCTTCCGCTTCAGCCTGATGCTGACCGAACACTGCTTTCCCTCGGTCGATCTGGACGCTGCCAAGCCCTGGCAATCGCGCTACTGGTTCTTCCGGCTGGCGCATGTGTTCTATCCCTTCGCGGATACGATCGTGGCGGTATCGAAAGGCACGGCGCAGGATCTGGCCAAAGTCATCAGGATCGACCCCAAATCGATCAACTGCATCTACAACCCCATCGTCAGCGACGGGCTGATCGAATCCGGACAGGCACCGGTCGACCATCCCTGGTTCCACGATCCCGACGTGCCGATCGTGATCGGCGTCGGCCGGCTGGAGCATCAGAAGGATTTCGGAACGCTGATCACCGCCTTCGCCAAAGTCCGCCGGCAGATGCGCTGCCGCCTGATGATCCTGGGCGACGGGACCGAGCGTGAGATGCTGGTGCGGCTGGTCAACGATCTGGGCCTGGCGGACGATGTGGTGCTGCCCGGCTTTGCCCCTAATCCCCATGCCTATACGGCCAAGGCCAGCCTTTTCGTGCTGTCTTCGCGGTTCGAAAGCCTTGCCAACGTGGTGATAGAGGCAATGGCGCTGGGCACCCCGGTCATCGCCACCGACTGCCCTTCCGGCCCGGCCGAGGCGCTGGACAACGGCCGCTTCGGCAAGCTGGTGAAAGTGGAGGATGCGGACGAACTGGCGGGCGCGATGATGGATGCGCTGCGCAAACGCCCCGCCCCGGTGCCGAAATCGTGGCTGGAACAGTTCACCACCCGTGCCTCGGCCAGCCGCTATCTTGAGCTGCTTACGCCGGCCGCGTGAGACGTTCCGTGGGAAGTGGCGCCATGCGCGTGGTCGAAGGACACAGGCGACTGGCGCAGCTGACGTCCCTGCGATTCTTCGCGGCACTGCTGGTGATGCTCTCTCATCTGGTCTTCTTCGAACAGAGCGCCAACCCTGCCCTCCGCGCCGGTTACGACCTGTTCCTGCGGCAAGGCGCCTGCGGGGTGACGTTCTTCTTCATCCTTTCCGGATTTATCCTCACCCACGCCTACGAAGGCGCATTGACGGGCGGGGAAGTGTCGGCTCCGGTCTATCTCTACCGCCGCGTGGCGCGCATATTTCCGCTGCATCTGGCCGTCGCACTGGCGGTGCTGGCCTATCTTTTCTGGCGCGGCGATCCGCCGCCGGGGCAGGCCATCGCACTCAACCTGACGCTGTTGCACAGTTGGTCTCCCGATCCGCTGGTCCACTATTCGATGAACGGCCCTTCCTGGAGCCTGTCCGACGAACTGTTCTTCTACGCGCTGTTTCCCCTGCTGTTGAAGCTGGACGGCAAAGTGCTGGCCCGCGCCTTCGTTGCAGGGATGATGGCAATCACCACCGGCGCTCTGCTCGCCGCGCTTTGGGTCGATGGTTATTCTCCGCAAGCGGACTGGCTGTTCTATGTCTTTCCGGTGACCCGATTGGGCGAATTCGTGGCCGGCATCCTGCTCTGCCGGGCGTGGAGGCATGGGGTCGGTCGGTCATGGGCGGGCAGCGGCGCCGAAGTGCTGCTGGTCCTGCTGGTGCCCGCCACCATGATCGCGGCCGAATGGTTCGCGGTGCCGCTGGTCTTCCGATACCAGTTGGCATTCATGCCGCCGATGGCCGCACTGGTACTCGTGTTCGCCCATGGCGAGGGCGTGATTTCCCGCGCGCTGCGCAATCCCGCACTGCAATTGCTGGGGGAGGCGTCCTTCGCCCTCTACCTCATCCATCGCCCCCTCATCCTCTTCGCGGCGCGCTGGGCCGGTCGGGGCGTGGCCGAAGACCTTGCGCTGGCCATCGCGATGCTGGCACTGGCCGTCGCCGCCTCGATCGCAACCTATCGCTGGTTCGACCGCCCGGTCGACCGATGGCTGAGGCGGCAGGAAGCAACGCTTTTCGCGCGCCGGCTTGCGGCCTGAAGATCAGGCCCCGTGCGTCAAGATTTCGCAGTCGCCGAAGGCCCGCACATCGGGCGCGACCGGCTTTCAGCCACTCGCAAGACAGGAACGGAAGACGGCAACCGAAGTCGGTTCCGCAAACGAGACGACGCAAGAACGCATGGATGGGTCAGCGACCGCCCCACCACCCGGAACCATGGAAAGTGCAAGGCCCAGCGTGACCCGCCGCGCCTTGGACATGGGCATCAAGCACCCTCGGCAATCTGGCGAAGGGCCTGGGCGAAATGCTCGGGCGGCTGGCCGCCGGAGATCAGATAGCGGTCGTTCACGATCACGGCCGGCACGCTGTTGATCCCGCGCGAGCGCCAGAGATCCTCGTCCCGGCGGACCTCTTCGGCGAATTCGTCACCCGCAAGGATTTCCGCCGCGCGTGCCCGGTCCAGACCGGCACGGCCGACCACGTCGAGAAGCACGTCGTGATCCGAAACGTTCTCACCATGGGTGAAATAGGCTTCGAACAGCGCCATCTTCAGTGCGCGCTGGCCGCCTGAATCGGCGGCCCAATGCAGCAGGCGATGGGCATCGAAGGTGTTGTAGATCCGCGAACCCGGCGCCATCGTCATGGTGAAGCCCACATCGGCTGCCCGCTTGCGGATCATGTCGCGATTGGCAGCCGACTGTTCGGGGGTGCTGCCGTATTTCTGGGCGATATGCTCGCCAATATCCTGACCTTCCGGCCCCATCGCGGGATTGAGTTCGAAAGGCTGGAAGTGGATCTTCGCCTCCACCACGCCATCCAGCGATTGCAGCCCCTGCTCCAGCCCCGCCAGCCCGATCACGCACCACGGGCATACCACGTCCGAGACGAAGTCGATCTTCAGGTGCTGGGGCATAGGCTGGGTTCCAATCAGGGGTTTGGCCGGAATTACGGGCGCGCGGCTTCATGCGAATCCGGTTCAGCCAGCATAGGGCGGACGGAACCGTTTGTGAAACCTGCCTATTCCGGATCGCGTTGACCGACTCATTTATGTAGTATACTACTTATATCAACTCCAAGGCAGCCCCTCCCCCATCGAGGCCGCCGTGCACAGAGGATGCAGACATGCAATTTCACCTGAACGGATTCCGTACCGGCGATCCTGACGTCCACGCGGCTGGCCCCGAAACCGGAACCGGAACCGGGGCAGATGTCGATGTGCTGATCGTGGGCTGCGGCCCTGCCGGCCTTACGCTGGCGGCCCAGCTTGCCCGCTTCCCGGCGATCCGCACGCGTATCGTGGAGCGCAAGGCCGGCCCGCTGGAACTCGGTCAGGCGGATGGCATTGCCTGCCGCACGATGGAAATGTTCAATGCTTTCGGCTTTGCCGATCGCGTTGCGCGTGAAGCCTATTGGGTGAACGAGACGACCTTCTGGAAGCCGGACGATGCCGAAGCCGGCCGGATTGCGCGCCACGGCCGCATCCGCGATACCGAGGAAGGCCTTTCGGAATTCCCCCACGTGATCCTCAATCAGGCCCGCGTCCATGACTTCTATCTGGAAGCCATGCGCAATTCGCCCAGCCGGCTGGTGCCGGACTATGGCATGGAAATCGCGGATCTTACGGTTCCGGAATATCCGCAGGAACCCGTCACCGTCCACCTGCGCCCGGTCGGCGCGGAAAGCGCTGCCGCAACCGAAACGGTACGTGCCCGCTACGTGGTCGGCTGCGACGGCGCGCGCAGCCAGGTCCGCCGCGCCATCGGCCGTGAACTGACCGGCGAATCCGCCAATCAGGCCTGGGGCGTGATGGACGTGCTGGCCTACAGCGACTTCCCCGACATCCGCCTGAAGAGCGCGATCCACTCCGCGAACGAGGGCAATATCCTGATCATCCCGCGTGAGGGCGGCTATCTGGTCCGCCTGTACATAGAGCTGGACAAGCTGGGCAAGGATGAGCGCGTGGCCGCGAAGAACATCACCGTGGACCAGTTGGTCGCGGCGGCGGGCCGCATCCTGCAGCCTTACGTGCTCGATGTGAAGCAGGTTGCCTGGTGGTCGGTCTACGAGATCGGCCAGCGCCTCTGCGACAAGTTCGACGATGTGCCGTTCGGAGAGGAAGCGAGCCGCCTGCCCCGCGTGTTCATCGCCGGCGATGCCTGCCACACGCACAGCCCCAAGGCAGGGCAAGGCATGAACGTATCGATGCAGGATACCTTCAACCTCGGCTGGAAGCTGGCCGCCGTGCTGCAGGGGCAAGCTGAGCCCACGTTGCTGCACAGCTACTCGGCGGAACGTCAGGCGATCGCCAGGGAATTGATCGATTTCGACCGCGAATTCGCCGCGATGTTCAGCGCCAAGCCGAAGACGGCGGAAGGCGAGGACGACGGAGTCGATCCCGCCGCGTTCCAGCGCTACTTCGTCAAGCAGGGTCGCTTCACCGCCGGAACCGCCACCCAGTATCGCCCCTCTGCCCTCACCGGCGGAACGCAGCATCAGCACCTGGCCGAAGGGTTCGCGGTGGGTATGCGTTTCCACTCGGCCCCGGTGGTGCGGCTGGCCGATGCCAAGCCGATGCATCTGGGCCACGTGGCCGAAGCGGATGGCCGCTGGCGGATCTACATGTTCGCGGGCAAGGACGGGCATGCCGCCGGATCGCGGATCGACGCGCTGTCGCGCTTTCTGGAATGCGATCCCGCATCGCCGGTGCTGCGCCACACCGCCAACGGCGCGGACATCGATTCCACCATCGACGTGCGCGCGGTGTTCCAGCAATCGCACCAGTCGCTGTCGATGGACGAGCTGCCCGGCCTGCTCTGGCCGCGCAAGGGCACCTTCGGCCTGCGCGACTATGAAAAGGCGTTCTGCGCCGATGCGCAGGCGGGCGACATCTTCGACATGCGGGGCATCGATCGCGACCGGGGCTGCATGATCGTGGTCCGCCCCGATCAGTACATCGCCCATGTACTGCCGCTGGAAGCCCATGCGGAACTGTCTGCCTGCTTCGCGGAAATCCTGAAGCAGCAAGCCTGATCCCGCCTTTCAACGGGGCCGTCCACACGCCGGTGTGTGCGATCGGCCCCACGGGCTTGAGAAGCGCACAGAATTTACGTTAGGTGCGGGTATGAGCCACCGTGATCTCGAAACCTTGCCCGGCCACCTGATCCGCCGCCTACAGCAGATCGCGGTTGCCTTGTTCACTGCCAGCATGGCCGAAGCCGACATCGACCTGACGGCGGTGCAGTTCGCCGCCATGCTGACGCTGCGCGATCATCCGGGGCTGGACCAGCAGACGCTGGCCGGCCTGATCGCCTATGACCGGGTGACGCTGGGCGGCGTGATCGATCGTCTGGTCCAGAAGGACCTCGTCGCGCGGGAAACCAGCCCCACCGACCGGCGCGCCCGCATTCTGACGCTTACCGGCGAAGGGCGCGCGGTGCTGGATCGCGCGATCCCCTTTGTGGATCAGGTGCAGGACGATATTCTCGCCGGGCTTACCGATGCCGAGCAGGAGACCTTCGTCACCCTGCTTTCCAAGCTGACCCGCGCCGGCAACGAACTCAGCCGCGCCCCCCTGCGCGGCGCAGAGAAGCCCTAACACCAATCGACCTTCAGCCCGTGCGGGACGGCGGGGGCTGGCCATTGTCGGGCAGGCCCGGTAGGCTGTGGGCATGTTCGAACCCTCGCGGCTTGCACTGATCTACCTGCTGCTTGAGTGGGTTATCCGGCTGGTGATGGTCGTGGTCCTGCCGATGCGCCGCAGTCCCGAAGCCGCGCGCAGCTGGCTGCTGCTGGTGCTTTTCCTGCCCGTCCCGGCAGTGATACTCTACCGCTTCATCGGCCGCGCCCAGTTTCCACGCTGGCGTCAACAGCGCTTCGCCAGCGACCAGCCCTACCGCCAACAGGTCGCCCAGGCGCTGGCCGCCTATACCGCGCCGCCAACCGAAATCGGCCAACTGGCAGAGGTGGTCGGCGGTTTCCCGGCCTGCACCGGCAATGCGATGCGCCTGCTTGCCGACTACGAAGGCTCCATCGCGGAGATGGTTCGCGCCATCGACGCGGCGCAGACCAGCGTGCGCCTCCAGACCTATATCTTCGCCGACGATCGTACCGGACACACCGTGGCTCAAGCGCTGGGCCATGCGCATCAGCGCGGGGTGGCGGTGCACGTCCTGGTCGATGCGCTGGGATCGCGCGCCTGGGTCAAGCGCAGCATGAAGATGCTGCGCGCGGCCGGGGTGTCCGCCCGCCTGGTCCTGCCGGTGCGGTTCGCCGCCCTGCGACGCGCCCGCACCGACTTGCGCAACCATCGCAAGCTTTGCCTGGTGGATGGCCGGATCGCGTTCGTCGGATCGCAGAACATCGTCGATCGCGATTTCCGGCCCGGCATCGTGAACGACGAACTGGTCGCCCATGTCGAAGGCCCGGTGGTGGCCGCATTCGAAGCGATGTTCGCCAGCGACTGGTACCTCGAAACCGGCGAGCGACTGGTCTCCCTGCCCATTCCGCCGCCAGCGGGAGCGGACGAGGCGCAGGCCATGCCCAGCGGCCCGGACTTCGGCACCGCCGGGTTCGAACGTCTGCTGGTCGAACTGGTCCATCGCGCGCGGCGGAACGTCACGATCGTGTCGCCCTATCTCATCCCCGATCAGGCCCTGCTGACCGCCGTGAAGAATGCCGTCGCCCGCTCGGTGGAGGTGAACCTGATCGTCTCTCAAGTGGTGGACCAGCGCCTCGTCAACTTCGCGCAGCGCTCCTATTATCAGGAACTGCTGGAATCCGGCGCGCGGATCCATCGCTATCGCCGCTATCTGCTGCATACCAAGGCGGTTGCCGTGGATGGAATGTTCGCCGTGGTCGGCTCCAGCAATGCGGACATGCGCTCCTTCGCGCTCAATGCCGAGATCAGCCTGCTGATGCGCGGCATTGAGCCGACCGAGTTGCTGGACGAGGTTCTGCGCGGCTACATCCTGCACAGCGACGAACTGGGGCTGGACGAGTGGCGAAGCCGCCCGGCAACCGCACGCTTCGCCGAAAACCTTGCGCGGCTGGTCAGCCCGCTGCTCTGACTTCCATTCGGCCCACTGATTTCCATTCGTCCCACGCTGATCGTCCGGACAATCGCCGGGCAGGCGCGACCTGTGTTAGCCGGAACCATGCTGACGATCCGGCAGCTAGCTATCATGACCGGCCCGCCAGTCATGATTGGCGAACGGCACGCAATACGTACCGAGCCCCGGCATCAGCCCACGTGTGTCGAAGTGCCTGAAAATCATGGCGTTCGCTGGCAATTCCATTGAACTGCAGGGACGTAACCAGCGCTTACACGAGATTCGTACTAACCCGGATTTCAATCTGCCGTGAGCAAATCTCCGGCAGAAGGCGCTGTCGTCACCGAATCTTTCATGCTTGGCGTCTCGGTCCGAGCATGACGGCGAAGGCGGCCTCTACGGCGCGGTGCGGGATGACCAACATCGGCCCTTGCGCCTAGCCGTGCACCCCGCATGGCGCACGCACCGCGCGAGGTAGCGTCACCGTCACCCACGGCAGATCACCCGTCCCCAGACGGGGGCCCGTTTCGACGCGAGCGGCTCCGCCTCAAGTCAAGGGTACGCCATAACTGTCCCGCGATTTCAGTTGGGGCCGTAGGCGAAGCGCTATCGCAGAGCGAGCCGGTACGAGGCCGGACGAACATCTCCTGCGTCCGCAGTTTGCTGCTCGATCCGCGATCGGATGTCGGCCTTGACCTCGGCCTGGCAGGCGCGGCTCTGCGCGGCAAGCGCGAGGTGGATCGTATCGAGCCGATCCCCGCAGACCGCGCGCGCTGCCTGCCCCATGCGCAAGTCCAGGGTGCGCTGGCCTTCCACGGTCGACAGATCCAGCCCATCGAGCTTCAGGGTCACGCTGCTTCTGGCGAGCGGATTTTCAGGTTCCGCGGCATATGCGGCAGAGGTGACCACGCAGGCGGCAAGAACCGCCAAAGTTGCCTTCAACATTCTCGTCTCCTGCAATTATCCGGCCGTTCTTCGTCGACCCTGCCAATTGCATAAACTTTCGGCCGCCGGATGACAACGACACGTCGTCATGGCGCGGCCTATTTCCGGCTTGGCCTGTAATCGCCCGCAGGGGCCCTACGTCAAACGGCGTATAGGGCTATGTCGCGCCTTCCGCGACACCGCTGGTCATGAACAACGATCCTGCCCGAAGCATGGGCCCCATGGCTGTCGCATTGCATCAGTCGGCACGGCTTTCTCCCTCCCCGGACACCATGATCAAGGAGCCAATGTCTTGAGCAGGCCTCGTATCGAGCGACGCATGGCAAACCCGAGCCGCAGAGCCGCTCTCATCTTCGCATTGGCCTGCACCGCAAGCCTTTCGGCATCACCGGCCAATGCCGCCGACGACACTGCCGCGCCGAACGTAGCGGAGCGTCCTGTCATTCGAAACATGTCGGAACTGCCCATCGAGGCAACCATCAAGGTCGGCACGACCGCCGACTGGGTCACGATCACCGGCAACAAGGTCTGGGTCGGCAGTACGGGTCCCAATGCCGTCAACGAGATCGATCCCCGCACGAATGCCGTCGTCACCATTGCCCTGCCTGGGCGGCCTTGCGCCGGACTGTCCGCCGACAAGCGCAGCGTCTGGATCCCGTTATGCGGAGCGACGCCGCAACTCGCCAAAGTCGACCAAAAGACGAAGCGCCTGGCGGGCGTGTTTACCGTCGGCCCTCCAGCAGGAGAAGGCAGTCTCGCCATTGGCGCAGGCAGCCTGTGGCTGGTTACGGACAAGGCCGGGTCGCTGGCACGCATCGATCCCGAAACCGGCAAAGTGCTCCATGTCATCGCGCTGCCCGCCGGTTCGTACAATCCGGTATTCAGTGACGGCTTGGTATGGGTGACGCACGTGGATGGGGGCGACGTCTCGGTGGTGGATCCCACGACCAATTCCGTGGTGGCCACTGTCAAGGTCGGCCCGAACCCCCGTTTCACTGCCGCCGGCGCGGGGGCGGTATGGACATTGAACCAGGGCGACGGCTCGCTCAGCAGGATCGACACCAAACACCGGGAAGCCGCCACTCCACAGCCGCTCGAGACACCGGGCCATGGGGGCGATGTCGCCTTTTCCGATGGCCGGGTCTGGACGACCATGATGCGGACGCCGCTCACTGCAAGCGACGCGCGCACCGGCAAACCGCTCTGTCAGTGGCAAGGCGATGGCGGGGATTCCCTCAATGTCGGCCACGGTGCAGTGTGGCTCACCAACCTGCGCTCAGGCACCGTATCGCGTATCCCGCTTGCCAGGCTGCCCGCCGATTGCAGCCCGGACAAAGGCCGAAAGTGAGCCAAACGTGACATCGACCGATATCGCGCCGCACCGCGCCCGAATGGGCCATCCGGCAAGCAGCCGGGCCCGTCTCTCGGCGGTTTGTAGACGGGGCTTGGGCCTTGCGCTGCTGCCGGCCGCTGCGGCGTGCCTGCTTGGGGCAACGCCGGCAACCTTCAAGCCGCCCCATTTCGCGGCGTGGATCGACGGCACCATACAGGGCGAACCCGAAGTTCAGGTCCAGATGATCGATACGGACACGGCGGTGATCCGCCAATCGGTCACCACGAATTTCGAAGCGCCCTTTCTCTACCTGCTGTTCGGCCGCGACCGCGCACTGCTGCTCGATACGGGCGCGGGCGGCCTGCATATTCGCCCCACCGTCGATCGGCTGGTGGCCGATTGGCAGCAACGCCATCATGGCCGCTCTATCCAACTGGTCGTAGCGCATTCTCACGGCCATGGCGATCACCACGCTGGGGATACCGAATTCGCCGATCGACCGGACACTGTCGTTGTCGGCCTCAAGCCGGAGGAGGTCGCCCGCTTCTTCGGCGTGCGTGAATGGCCGAACGGGATCGGTCGCTACGATCTGGGCGGCCGCACGCTCCAGGTCATTCCGACGCCCGGGCACGAGCCTGCACATATCATGGTCTACGACGCCAGGACGCAACTGCTCTTCTCCGGGGATATGTTCTATCCCGGCAGGCTCTACGTACCCACGGACCGTCTTGCCGAATTCCGTGCCAGCGCCAACCGGCTTGCCGCATTCGCCGAAACGCACCGCATCCGCGCCCTGCTCGGCGCCCATATCGAAATGACGGGCACGCCGGGACAGGATTATCCGATGCGGGCACCCAGCCATCCGGCCGAACATCCCCTGCCCCTTTCCCCTGCGGTCATCGTGGAACTTCAGCATGCGCTGGCCGGCGCGGCGTCCCCTCCCACGATCGATCGTCATGCAGACTTCATCGTATACCCAGTTGCGCCCCGCCCCACCCAGTGAGGCAGGAGCCGCCTTCAGCCCCCAGTCGGACGGCAGGTGAAGAGCAAGCGATGGGCAATGCGCAGGGCGTCGGCATCATGCAGGACCCCCGGTAGAATGACGCATCGCCGCGGCAACGGCAGCGCTTGAAGGCGGCGATGTGGCGCAGGCCGCCGCATTGGCCTCGGCCGCATGCCGCCTGCGACCCGACCTGCCCGACGGCTGGTACCTGCTCGGCCTCGCCGAGGCCGAAACAGGCCGCGTATCGCGCGCCCTGCCACTGGTGCGGCGTGCCGTCGGCCAGGATCCGTCTCCGCAGCGCCTGGCGCAATTTGCGCGATTGCTGGGCCTGGGGCGAAAGGACGGCGACGCCGCCGCGCTGGCGATGGGCCCGGACGACGCATTCAGCCTGGATACGATCGGCTGCGTTCTGGCACGGGTCGGCGATCATGAAGGATCGCTTGCCCCATTTGCCGAGCGCTGCCCAGGTGCGCCGCCCGATCAGTTCCGAGGCAGTTGGCCGCTGGCGCGTTCATGCCGATGCGCTGGAACCCGCGCGTCGCTTCCTTGCCGCGCAGGGGATCGTCGTGGAGTGAGGCCCCGGCGCGGTGAACGCGTGAGGATCGCCCGTCGCGCCTCGCCGATCCTCCACTGCGCACTGCGTGCTATCGCGCGTTCTGGACGGCCTTGCCGGTCATCAAATCAACCTCGTGCATCGACCCATTGGCGGCAATCGCCCCATCCCCGGCCAGCCTCTTGCGAAAGCGAATGTGGATGAGCCTGTGTTCGAGGATGCGGCCTGCAATCCACAAGGCAAAGAAGATGCCCATGTAGGTGTAGGCCGTGGTCATCGAGGGCTTGCGGTTGCGCTTCCCGATTTCCTCGCCATCCTTCTTCTTTTCGGGCTTGGGGGCGTGCAGGAGCGTATCGACCGGGTTCATGGGCACGTCCTCGGCCTTCACCAGCGAGCGCTTCTTTGCCGCCTCCGCCTTGGCCTTGGCGACTTCGGGCGGATTGCGCCACTTGTCCACGGCAACACCGGTGTAGCCGAGTGCGAAGAAGAACAAGGGGGCAAGAAAGCAGGCCAGAAGCGCACGACTGGTCATGCTGTAACGCAGCACGCCATTGCCGACCTGAAGCGTCCCACTGTCGAATACCGACATCTTGTCCTGCGGAAGTGCATTTTTCTTGGTGAAGACCAGCGTGTCACCGTCGATCCGGCAGGTCGTGTTCTTTTCCTCGAACAGGTCCCCCAGTTTGTCAAAGGCCTGCACGGCGGAGCAGTTCGGCTGGATCACCAGCCTGCCTCTCACCCGCCATATCCAATCGATATAGGACAGCTTCACTGGTTCTTCCTTGGCTTGTCGGGAGATTGAACCACTTCGATGCGTGATGCGCGCTGGCCGGAACCTCCCGCCAGACTCTCATTGCCATCGCGCCCTTTTCTCATTCCGCCGGAACGGCCGTCATCTGCCCACGCGCTGCCCATTTCCGGCTGAGCAGCTTGTACGGCTCCGAGAGGGTATAGTGCATGGTTTCCCAGATCGACATGCGGCGCCCGCCTTCCTGCCCCAGCAGTTCGGCTTCCCCGTCAAGGCAGGTGCCGTGCAGGCGATCGATGAAGATCCAGGTGCCGGAATAGTTGCTGCGGGTGGCCTCGTAGTCCTGTGCGTGGTGCAGGCTGTGATGCTCGGTAGTGTTGAAGATCCTGAACCACCACCGGGGCGTGTTGAACCGGATGTTGCAGTGCTGATAGCTGCTGACCGCCATGCCGAAAGCCCCTGCCAGCAAGGCCGCGCGGGGAAGGAAATCGAACAGGCCGCCGATGCCGAGGCCGATCAGGAAGATTTCGATCGGATTGCCGACACTGCCCTTCTGGACGTTCAGCTGCGTAACGAAGTGGTGCGGTGCATGGGCAAGCCACAGCGGGTACCAGTTGTGCATCCCGCGATGCATCCAATATTGGAAATAGTCCCCGATGAAGGAGATCATGAAGGCCTGAACCAGCAGCGGCAGGCCCATGAACCAGGCGAACTTGGCAAGATCGAACGTATCCTGGAACCAGGTGATGATGGCATCGCTGTTGATCGGGCCGAACACCACCCGAACGAACATCGCGCCCATCGCCACATAGAATGTGTCGCACGCCAGTTCCTTCCAGGTGTGTTGCCAGCTCTTGTAGCGGGGTGAGATCCACTCCATCGACAACATCATGACCTTGACGCCGTAACCGATCCACAAGGTCACGGACGGTTTGATCCATGCTTCCGGCGCGTAATAGTAGAACGCGATCACGACCAGCAGGAACGCCGGCTGGAAGTGGGTGAAGAACAGCCGCTTGAAAGGCCCGCCCTCAACCCGCCCCAGATTGTCGAGGCCACGGGTTATGGGAGCGCTTACCATGTAGGACGGCTTCTCGGCAGCGATGGTTTCGCTCATGGCAATCCCTGCGAAAAAAGGTTGAAGTCCGCAAAATTCTTGGTCGCCCTTTTAGCGCAGGCCCCCTCTCCTCGCCTTACGTCGTTTGACGTAGGCGGCTGCAAAGCGACCGAATCCCGCCATCCAAGTGCCGATCGAGCGAACCATGGCACGACCTCGCCCCCCCAGGATCCGGCCCCTACGTCAAACGACACATATTGCCCTGCTGCCGGGCTCCATAGCCTGAGTGCTCCAATGCGAAATCGAGCACGTGCCGCGAAGCCTTGTGCCGGCGCATTGGCGGGGGCGAGCCTTGGGCAGATGGGTCGATCGAATAGGGGGAATACATGAGCAAGCGTATGCGAACGCGGCTGCAGCTGCTTTCGGCAACCTTTCTGGCAGGCGCCATTTCGGCGCCCGTGCATGCACAGCAGCAGATGGCGCCCGATGCGATGGAAGAGCAGGCGCAGGGCCTGAATGAAATCGAGGTCACGGCGACACGGCGCACGGTCTCGCTGCAGACAGCGCCGATCAACATCTCGGCTCTCGATGGCACCTCGCTCGAAACCAAGCGGCTCGACGATGTCGGCGATATCGGCCTCTACACGCCCGGCCTGACCGTGCCGGACACCGGTCCGCGCACGGCGAACAACATCATCATGCGAGGTATCACGTCGAGCGGACCCGGTGGCTCCAACCGCAGCACCGCAGTGGGCGTCTACCTCGGTGAAATTCCGCTCTATGTCGATTTCAAGTTTCTCGACATCAATCGTGTCGAAACCCTTCTCGGGCCGCAGGGCACGCTTTACGGCCTTGGCACGCTGGCAGGCGCGATCCGCTACATCCCCAATCGGCCGAACTTCTCCAATTTCGAGATGGAGGCGCACGCCCGGGTCTACGATGTCGCTCATTCCAGCGGCGTAGGCTCGGTGTTCGACGCCACCGTCAACCTGCCGATCGTGCGCGACAAGGTCGCCCTGCGCGTAACCGGCGGCTATTATCGCGATCCCGGCTTCATGGATTCGCCCTATCTCGTCCGCCAGCTTGGCGTATCGCTGCCGCAGCCGGACTTCAGCGATCCCGAAGCGGTTGCCTCCAATCTGTATCGGGGGAAGGATCTGAACGACGAGCAGACCTATTCCATACGCGCACAGCTGGGCTTCGACTTCGGCTGGCTGCGCCCGACTTTCAGCTACATCCGCCAACAGACGAAGACGCATGGGACGCAGGTCAACGGCGGCTATGGGGCAACATACACGCTGAACCCCAATGGCGTGCCCTTCCCGGACGGCCAGTGCGTCTACGCCGATTGCAAGGGCGTGCTGGGCACCGGCAAATATGAAAATGGCGCCCGCGTCCCGCAACCCGCGACGCGCAAGGTGGACATGTTCGCGGCCGAGATCGAGGCCGACATCGGCGACATCGCGCAGCTGGTATCCGCCACCGCCTACTCCGTGCAGGACCTGTACAGCCAGAGCGATGTCACCGACCTGCTTCTCGATCTCGACTACGATTACGAGCTGTTTCCCGCCTTTGCCGGCACCACCACGTCGAACAGCAAGCCCAAGCAGTTCAACCAGGAACTGCGTCTGGTCTCGACCCATGGCGGGCCGATCGATTGGCTCATCGGTGGCTTCTACAACCACTACAAGAGCTACACGTTCAGCGCGGAGCGCATTCCGGGCTATCCCGAATGGGCAGGCATCTACCGACCGGACGGGCTGGAATACATCTCCTTCACCGATACATACACCAAGGAAGCGGCCGCATTCGGCGAGGCGACCTGGCACATCACCCCGAAGTTCCAGGTCACCGGCGGCCTTCGCTACTACAAGTACAAGTCCTATATTTCGGGAGCGACCGACACGCCCCTGACCTCGGGCGGACGTCGCCGCACGCCCTATCCGCTCATCCAGTTCGATCCCGCACGCATTCGTACCGGTTCGACCGATGATGACGGCTTTGTCTACAAGCTCAACGCCTCCTACGAATTCAGCCCGGAACTGTTCGCTTACGCGACCTATTCCACTGGCTACCGCATTGGCGGCGTCAACCGCGTGGCACCTTGCATCATCCCGCTGCCCGCCGGCCAGAACGTCTGCGCGCTGCCGAACGAATTGTCCTACGGACCGGACAAGACCAGGAACTACGAGCTCGGCATCCGCTTCAACATGTTCGACAAGATGCTCCAGGGCACGGTGGACATCTACAATATCGACTGGACCAACCTGCAACTGGGCAGCCAGACCGCAAACGGTGCAGTGGGCATCACGGCCAATGCCGGCGGTGCCCGCAGCCGCGGCGTCGAGACGACGCTTTCGCTCAATCTCGGCAAGTTCAACCTGTCAGGCAATTACACATATCTCGACGCGAAGCTCACCAAGGACGCGCCGGGCCTGATCGGGGGCATCAGCAACGGCTTCGACATCGATGGTGCAGGCGATGCCTTTGCCGGCGACCGCCTGCCCGGCAGTTCCAAGCATGCCGGATCGATTACCGCCGCCTATACCGTGCCGATGACAGATGAGACCGAAGTGGATCTCATGTGGAGCACGGCGGCGCGCAGCAATACCTACTCCACGACGGGCCTTCGCGGCTATGGCGAAGCGATCCCCGGCTATTCCACCAGCCGCGCCTCGGTCACCTACAAGACACCGAAACTGGAACTGTCCCTTTTCGTCAACAACGTCTTTGACAAGTACGCCGTCTCCAGCGTCTCCAACGACTATACGCTGGCCCGCAGCAACGACGGCGTTCTGATCCGCTCCTATGGTTACGGTGTAATCCAGCCGCGAACGATGGGCGCTGAACTGCGCGGTCACTTCTAAGCCGGCCAGCGCCTTTCCAACGACTGCCGATCGCTCGAAATCCATCAAAGGATACAGAGAGAGGTTTGGGGCGTGGTCCGATGTTCTCGGATCACGCCCCAATTTTCATTGCGAGAGCACCTGATCGCCACGTGAGCAGGTGCGATTCCCTTCAAAGCCGCACGATGCCCGTTCGGGCAAATGAAGTGCGGCATCATCGGTTCAAGCGCCGGGCTTCACTTTTAGCCAGCATTTGTCAGTATTATGATTGACATGATTCGTAATATTCGGTAGCGATAGCACCCGTGAAAAACATGTCGCACGCCAGCCTCGCACGTCTCAGCATGAGACTGCCAAGCCGGCTTTTCCGTCATCTCAATTCGATTGTGGCAGAGCTCGGTCTGCCATCGCGATCCCATTGGATCGCGGAACTGATCCGCAACGAGCTTGCCAATCACGGGACAACACCGCGACCGGAGCAAATGCTGTCCGGTACGGTTACAATCGTTTTCAGGGGAGATACGGAACGGGTGCGTCGCCAGTTGGCCCGAACGCAGTCCTGCTTTCTCAAGGAAGTGATCTCCTCCCAGCACGTCTTCCTCGAAGACGAACAATCGATGGAGGTTCTGATCGTCCAGGGCCCTGCCAGACGGCTGCGCGAATTGAGCGATGCCATCCGCAAGGTACGGGGTGTTCAGCAACTTCGGCTTACCACGACAACGGCACTCCTGCCTCCACTGTTCGGACCGGCCCGCGGTTCACCCAGCAGAGGGCGGGATCTACCGAACATGCCGCAGACGCCACGCGCTGCAGGCAATCACCCGGCAATCGAAGAAACACGAGGAAGACAATGAACCTGCAGACTGAAAAAGTGCGTATCCATGTCACCGATCTTTCGGGCAGCGATCGGGAAATCGAGGGCGAGATCGGCAGTTCCCTGATGGAAATCATCCGGGGGTCCGGGATTGACGATATTCCTGCGTTCTGCGGCGGCTCGTGCTCCTGCGCCAGCTGTCACGTCCATATCGATCCCAGCTTCGCGTTACTGCTGCCGACGATGGCGGAAGACGAATTCGATGTGCTGGAAGGTGCAGCGCATCGTGCCGAAGGCTCGCGCCTCTCCTGCCAGGTCCATGCCTCAAGCGAAATGAACGGCATGCGTGTGTCCATCGCACCTCAGGAGTGAGCGTTAGCTCGCAGAATGGATCGGGGGGAAACCATGAGCGTCCAAGCCAGGCGAACACCTCAGGACGGCGTCAGACCTGCGGCAGCATGGGCCAAGGGTCTGCCATGGGGTGGTCGACCATGAAGGGTCTGATCTTGAGCGAGGCCGCCGCAGCGCTGGCAATGGACGACGCTGCGGGCATGAGGCGCCCCCTCATCGATCGATGCGGGCCGTTTCGAGCGTGCTGATGGTGAAGCGAGGCGACCAAAATCGTCGCCCGGGCAGCCGTCCGATCAGGGATGACCGGAGATCCGTCTCTCAGCGGCAGAATGCCGAAACGACAAACCCCAAATCGGCTACGATCGCGTCGGATCCTGCGATCGCAGAACTTCAGCGCGCCAAGTCTGCGGCCGAAGCTGCCAATGAAGCCAAATCGCGTTACCTGGTGGCAGTCAGCCACGAAATCCGCTCGCCATTGAATGCCATCTACGGCTACGCGCAATTGCTTGAGCGCGGCGAGGCGGTTACGGGGGCGGAAGCCGGCGCCGCGATCCGGCGATCGGTTGATCACCTGACCAATCTCGCGGAAAGCCTGCTGGAGATATCCCGGATCGAAAGCGGTGTGCTGAAAATCCGGTCGGGCGTCGTCGATATACGCGCCTTGCTTGATCAGATCGTTTCCATGTTCCGGGCCCAGGCCATCGGAAAGGGCCTCACTCTGACGCTGCGTATCAGCGACAATCTGCCAAGGCTCGTCAAGACGGACCAAAGCCGGCTCAGGCAGGTGCTGATCAACCTGGTTTCCAATGCGATTAAATACACCGAAGCCGGCAGCATCGAGGTCGCCGTCAGCTACCGCAGCGAGGTCGCGACCATCGACGTGGTCGATACAGGCATCGGGATCGGGACGGATGAGATGGAGCGCGTGTTCGAGCCGTTCGAGCGCGGCAGTTCAACCGGCGTACAGTCCCAGCCGGGGATCGGACTGGGTCTGACCATTACCCGCGTCCTCGCTCATGTCCTGGGAGGCGATATAACGGTAACGAGCGCGGTGGGGGAAGGCAGCTGCTTCCGCTTGAAGTTGATGCTTTCGCCTGCAGCCCAAGCCTCAGGCAAGGAAACCAGCTTTCGTATCGAGGGCTATCGCGGCTCGTGCCGCACCGTTCTGATCATAGAGGACGACCCCGAGCAGCGAGCCGCCATGCAATCCTTGCTGCAATCGCTGGATTTCATCGTTCATGCTGCAAGAAACGGCATGGAGGGGATCGAACTTGCCGCCCGGCACGCACCCGATCTCGTCCTGCTCGATGTCGAAATGCCCGGCATCAGCGGTTGGGAGACCGCATTGCGTTTGCGCCGTGCTCACGGCGCGCCGCTGAAGATCGTCATGGCTTCCGCCAACACGACGGCTGCGGACACACGCTACCTGGATGATGGCATCTGTGACGCGTTCGTTGCCAAGCCTGTCGCGTTCGACGCCCTGCTTGCAACGATACAGCAAGAGCTTGGGCTGGAGTGGCGCCATTTGGAACAGCACGCCGCCCATGCCCATGACGAGCCGGTGTCCGCTCTTCCCCTTGAAGCCGCGCCTTATCTGGAGCGGCTGAGACGACTTGCGCAAATCGGCCATGTGCTCGAATTCGAAACGCAGCTTGGCAACTTCGAGGCGAGCGTTCCGGCTATCGGGTCGTTCGCCGCGACATTGCGGGAAGACCTCGGCAATTTCGACTTCGGCGCCATCATAGAGAAGATCGAAAATGTACGATCACAATGACGGCCCGGAGAAGAAGCCAACTATCCTCGTTGTCGACGACACCCCCGATTCCCTGCGATTTCTCACCACCACCCTTTCTCTTGCCCACATGACGCCGCTGGTTGCCAGAGACGGACTGGCCGCGATCACCTTGCTGCAGCATGCTTCGCCTGACCTGATCCTGATGGACGCCTTGATGCCGAAGATGGACGGCTTCGAGACGACACGGCGGATCAAGGCGAACTCCGTCTTTCAGCAATTGCCGATCATCTTCATGACGGGCCTGACCGAAAGCGACGATGTCGTGCGCGCGCTCAAGGCCGGCGCAGTCGATTACGTCAGGAAACCGATAGTGGTCGAGGAACTCCTCGCCCGCATTCACATCCATCTTGCGAACGCACGTGTCACCCATGCGAGCCAGGTCGCATTGGACATAAGTGGCCGTCCTGCCCTGTCGGTCGACGCTTCGGGCCGCCCCCTCTGGTTGACACCGATGGCGCGCGAAATCCTGGAGCGGCTGTTCCCTGAGTGGCCGGCGATTGCCCGAGAATTGCCCGCCCCCCTGCGCCTCGCCATCGAGCAATTGCAGGAGATGGACCCGGCGGCGGGAAGCTGCGTACCGGTCAAAAGCGGTTCGAGCACACTGGAGATCACTCTTTTGCGGCGCACGTCCGCCAATCACTGGCTATTCCGTCTCGCAGAACGTCGCGAAGGCGAGGAGGAGCGCATATTGGCGGCCCAGCTTGGGCTGACCGCCCGAGAAGCGGAAGTTCTGCTCTGGATCAGCCGCGGCAAGCAAAATCGCGAAGTAAGCGAAATTCTGGCAATAAGCCCGCGCACCGTGAACAAGCATCTGGAACAGATATTCGAAAAGATGGGGGTCGAGAACCGCGCATCAGCAACAGCGATAGCGGTCACGACACTGGCGGACTAGGCTCAGGACTCGTTGATCAGAGCCAGAAGAGGATGGTGGCCGCGAGAGCGAGGACAGAGAAGAAGACGGTCTGGGGTTCGGCTCTCTGGGCAGACCGACCCTCCATCATTCGTGTGAACACGCCCATCTCACCCCATCGCTTCCAGCGATTGTACAATGCCTTGTGAGGTCCGTATTCCCTGGGCACATCGCGCCAGCGCAGGCCGTTGCGGTTGACGAACATAATCCCGCTCAGCCCTCGCCGGTCAGCAACACTCGGCTTCCCATGGCTCTTGGAAAAATATGGCGACAGCCGCGCCATCTGCTCGGCCGTCAACCAGTATAGGTCGCTCATGCTCAGTCTCTTCACGGAGCCTGAATCCTATCACCGCAAGCCAATCAATGGGTCCTGAGCCTAAACACCTGAGCCGAACACTCAGCCTCAGATTTTCTATCCTCGCCAGCGGACGGTCGGCTGGTCGTGCCATTCACTATCAACGGTCTCCAGCAAACCTGGGACGGGTTCGCGCCATCGGCACCCCGCCGCCGAAGAATTGTTCATCCATGCGCATTCTCAAACGGACTGTTAAAACAAGTATGACAATGCGGTCCATCTCGGGAATCAGTCAGGAAAAGCCTTCTTATGCATGTGCCGTGGTGGTCTCGTAGGGATTACAATGCACTTCTGATTTTGCTGATGGTGCTGCCATTGCTTTGGCCGGCAGTCATCCCATTGGAAGATTTGCCAGGTCACATGGGGCGTTTTCGCATTCAGGCTGGCGTCTCGGACGCTCCAACACTGGCAGAAACATTTTCAATTCATTGGATGCCCGTTGGCAATCTCGGGATCGATTTAATCGTTCTGGCGCTGCAACCCGTTTTGGGCATCGAACTGGCAACAAAATTGGCAATAATTTTGCTGATCATAACGTTGTTGGTCGGCCTTCTTATCGTCATCAAGGAGGCGCACGGCGAAATACCGGCGACGGCGGCATTCGCCTTACCCCTCGCATACGCCTATCCATTCCAGTTCGGATTCGTCAATTTCTGGCTGGCCTCTGGCTTGGCACTACTGATTTTTGGCCTTGTGCTCCGATACCAAAGGCTCGAGCGTTCGCGAGCCTGGCGATTGCTTATCTTGTTTGGAAGCCTTGCCATTTATTTTGCCCACATCTTCGGTTGGGTGTTTTTCGCTTTGATGGTTGGCGGCAATTCACTCTACCGTCATTTCAAACATTATGGCCTGACTCGGACCGCAATTCGTGACATAATCTTGGAAGGACTTCTACTTTGTCTGCCGCTTGTTTTCATCGCATTGTGGCGGAGCACCGATAGCGGGGGTGAAACGAGCAGTTATTTCGACATTTTCCATAAGTGGGGTTGGATCGAAAGCTCTCTTCGTGACCGTTGGGTACAATTGGACGGTCAGTCCGCGCTTGGCTGCGTAGCTCTGATCATCCTGGGACTGGTGGGCGCATTGAGGATGAATCCGCGACTTCTTACCATTCTCGCTGTGTTGACCGCCTTCTACCTCTTCATCCCTTTTGCATTTCACGGCCTGATCTATGCCGACATGCGCATTGCTCCGTTGCTTCTGGCGATCGGCATCGCCGCACTGGCGCCCCGGGCTATCATGGGCAAGCGAGTTGCCGCAATGCTCGCAATTGCCGCGCTTGTCTTCGTCTGCGTGCGAACCGCAGCAATGACTTACAGCTACGTCCTGGCCAGCGACGATCAGGAAAATTATCTCCTCGCCCTGGATCACATTCCAAAGGGATCGCGGGTTGTCGCTCTCGTTGCGCCGGATTGCCCACGTGGCTGGTCAGGATCGCGCATCACCTCCCTTGCCAGTATGGCGATCGTCCGTCGCGACGCGTTCGTTAATGCCCAATTTGAAATGCCAGGTGCGCAGCTTGTCGCGGTCAGCCCCTCCATACCACGTGAGTTCGCTTACGGGACCAGCTCGCTTGTTCGCCTGCCCGATTGTGACCGACCTGAGCCCAAACTGGCCGAACGGATTGATCAAATTCCATATGACGCATTTGATCACGTCTGGTTGCTTGGGGTTGGTCCAAATGATCGACCTTCCGTCCCACAACTGCGCTTAGTATGGTCAAATAACCAAAGCGCAGTCTACGCGATTGCATCAAAATAAACGAATATTTCTTCCACGAAACCAACGCCACTTCTTCAGAATGACCGACAGCATTTTTTCTCGGATCGCTTCCCGGCGCTCGTCAGTGGCGAGTGCCTTTCGGTCTTTCACGATAGCGCTCATTCGGAACACAAGGACGTCGGCTTCCTTCTGAAGAGCGCCGGGGATCGGACTGACCGGAAAAGCGCAATTTCGGCAGCACCCGACCCAAAATACGCCAGCTGCCAGCGCGGACGGGAGCAGCCCGTTGTTTCAGGAGCCGCCGTCCTGCTGTCCTGGAACAGCCGTTGGATTGCGGTATCAAGGCCGGCTTCCCGATCCGCTGGACAAAGCCTCACTGCATCCGGGACCAGGAAACTGGTGGGCTGGCCGAGATGTCGGTGGGCTCCATGCGGAATGAATGCCCCCGCGATGCATGCTCGATCTTATCGGAACGCGCGAACGGCTACTTCAATGAACTGAGGCAAGCGGCGTTTCCTGCGGGTGCACTGGTGGACTTGGCGCAGAGAAGGATCGGCGTCATATCGACGAGCCGGAGCGATCTTACCATCTTTTCCGTCGAGGTCTTGTACTTGAGGAAATGCGGCGAGCGAATGTGGCTCTGGTAGGCGCTTTTGCTGGCATAGACTTCCAGCAGCCTGATCTTCGTCGGATCCTCGGCGATGGCGACGGAATGGAGCATGATCACTCCAGGTTCCGACCGCACTGACGCTTCCTGCTCTTCAGCCAGGATCGTCTTGTAGGCATCGAGCTGTGCAGGATCGATTTCGAGTTCGGCCATGCGCACCATCGCCGGGCCCAGATCCAGATCGACTGGCTCCCGGGCTGATGCCGTCGCGATGCCGATGGTGAAGGAGAGCAAGGACAGCGCGGTCACCGCCGCTGACAGGGTGTTCATGGTCGTCTCCCGCTATGACCTGCGCCGTCTCAGTCACCGATCGGATTGAGTTCGCGGATCAGGTCGATCAGCAGCCGCAGGGGGACAGGCAACTGCCTGCGGCTGGGATAGTAGATGTGCAGCCCCTCATCGCGCGAAGCCCATTCGGTCAGCACCAGTTGCAGTTCCCCACGCGCCACTTCCTCCGCCACGCTTTCTTCGGTGGCATAGATCAGCGCCGCGCCATGCCGGGCGAGCGCCACTGCCGTCTCGCTGTCATTCATCGAGACGCGGCCGGGTACCGCGATCGAGAGAGCTTCCTCGCCCCGGTCGAATTCCCAGCTATAGATCCGCTCGTCACCCAGCTTGATCTGCACGCAGCGGTGGGCCTGCAAATCCTGGGGATGCTGTGGAATGCCGAAGCGCTCCAGATAGGCGGGCGATCCGGCCACCACCCACCGCAAGTCGCGGGTCAGGCGCTGCGCGATCATGTCCACAGGCACCGTTCCGCCGAAGCGGATGCCCGCGTCGAAGCCTTCGTTGACGATGTCGACGATGCTGTTGTTGACGCACAGGTCGATCTCGATATCGGGATATCGGTCGAGAAACGCCGGCATCACCGGCGCGAGCAAGTGGATCGCAGCCTGGTCCGGCACGTTCAGCCGGATACGCCCTACCGGGGAGCCGCGAAAACGGTTGAGCGTGTCGATGGCCGCATCGATGCGCTCAAACGGATCGGCGATCTCGGCCAACAGCGCCTCACCAGCAGCCGTCAGCGTGACGCTGCGGTTCGTCCGGTTGAGCAGCCGCACATCGAGCCGCTCTTCAAGACCGCGCAGCGAGTGGCTGAGCGCCGAGGCGCTAACCCCGAGTTCAAGCGCGGCGCGCCGGAAATTCCTGTGCCGCGCGATGGCCAGGAAGTAACCGAGGTTGGCTATGTCCGATCGGCTGAAGCTCATGACGGGATGGGGCACTCCTATGGCGGGTCTGTTCATAGGAGTGGTTCCGCGCGATCCAAAGCGAGTTCGTGTCATAGGCTGCGATCCGCGTCCTATCGCCGGTACTGGGCCGCGGTGACCGGTTCGAGCCACTCGACATTGCTGCCGGCGACTGTTTCCTGGATGGCAATATGGGTGACGCCCTGGTCGGGGGTGGCTCCATGCCAGTGCTTCACTCCGGGCGGGCACCAGATCACGTCGCCGGGCCGCATCTCGACAACCGCACCGCCTTCGGCCTGCGTCCAGCCCAGGCCGGCAGTGACGATGAGGTGTTGCCCCATCGGGTGGCGGTGCCAGTTCGACCGGGCACCCGGCTGAAACGTCACTTCGCCGGCGGATACCGTGCTGGGCGGAGAGACGGGAAAGATGGGGCGTACGGAGACGGTGCCGGTAAAGTTGGCGGCCGGCCCTGGCCTTGCGGCGCGCTCCGCTTCGCGGCTGACCGAAGTGACCGCGGTTTGCGCGCACGCCGGAGGCACGATGCAAACCGCAGCGATCGCCCACACTCCGGCAAGGCAGGTCCCGGCAAGGCGCAAAGCTGAGCCGCCGCTCACTTCGCGGCGCGCTGGGCGAACACGTCCTTGGCGACCGCCAGCGCGGACATGGCCTTGGGCCAGCCGGCGTAGAAGGCCAGGTGCGTGATCACTTCGGCAGCCTGTTCCTGCGTCAGGCCCGCATCCATCGCGCGGCCGAGATGGTAGCTGACCTGATCGACCTGACCGGCGGCGATCAGCGCGGCCACCGTCACCAGGCTGCGGTCACGCGGGGCGAGATCGGGGCGGAGCCAAAGATCGCGGAACAGATAGTCCGTAGCGTAGCCGACCAGTCCCGGCGCAACGCTGTCATACAGGTCGCCGACTCTCTGCTTGCGCACGGCTTCGGCCGCCTCGTCGAGGGGCAGCGGCGGCGGCGTTTCGGCGGGAAGCTGGTCTGCGCCGATCCCACGCCGGCCAAAGACTTCGCCAACGGGGCCTACCGCGGCCATCGCATCGCCCCAGCCCGAATAGTAGGCGAGATGGGTGATCGTCTCGGAAATCTCGCGCGGGGTCACCCCGTTCTCGATCGCCTGATCGGCGTAATAGGTCAGTGCCGGCGCCTGTCCCCGTGCGATCAGTGCGGCCACCGTAATGAGGCTGCGATCCCGCCGGTTGAGGCCGGGGCGGTTCCACACTTCGCCATAGAGGCGGTCCTGCGTGTATTTTTCGAGCGCGGGCGCCACCTTGCGCACTTGTTCGGGTGAAAGACGGCGGCCTTCGACATGGGGCTGCTGGGCTTGAACCGGGTTGGTCATGAGGATCAGTCCTGTCATGGCGGGGAGAAGGAGGCGCATCGGGAAGGCGCCGATCAATGTGCGACGAAGCCGCCGTCGACCGGCAGCGCAACGCCGAGGACGAAGCTGGCGCCCGGGCTGCATAGCCAGAGCACGGCCTGTGCCACCTCGTCCGCATGGCCAAGGCGCCCAATCGGCTGCATCGTGAGGATTTCGGCCATTGCGTCCGGCTGGCCCTCCAGCATTTCGGCAACCATCGGGGTGTCGATCGTGCCGGGGCAGACGGCGTTGATGCGGATGCCACGCGGCGCGTATTCGAGAGCGGCGCTCTTGGTCAGGCCGATGACGCCGTGCTTGGACGCGTGATAGGCTGCACGGCTGGGCAGGCCGACCAGCCCGCCGAGCGACGAGCAATTGACGATCACGCCCGAACCCTGCGCGCGCATATGGCGAAGCTGGTGCTTCATGCAGGCCCAGACGCCGCGCAGGTTGACGGCATTCACGCGGTCGAAGTTTTCCGCGGGCTCATCGGCGGCATCGCTGGGCGGCACCTGGATACCGGCGTTGTTGAATGCCATGTCGAGCCGGCCGTACTCTGCCATGGCGCGATCGACGGCGGCGGCCACCTGTGCTTCGTCGGCCACGTTGCATGCGACACCAATGGCGCGGTGTCCCGCATCGCGCAGCTTGGCGGCCTCGGTTTCGGCGAGTTCGCCGTCGATATCCGCCAGCAGAGCGGCGGCGCCCGCACGGGCGAAGGCCTGCGCGGCGGCCAGCCCCATGCCCTTGCCCGCACCGGTGACGAAAGCGACCTGCCCAGAGAAGTCATAATGCACGGTCATGTCAGCGCCCCACCATTGCGGCCTGCGCTGCCGAGTAACGGTCCCCGGCGATGCGGAGCTGACTGGATGCAGCCTCCAGCGTCTCCACATCGTCGGTCGAAAGGACGAGTGTGGCAGCGCCCAGGTTCTCGATAAGCCGGTCCACTTTCGTGGTGCCGGGAATCGGGACAATCGACGGTTGCTTGGCGAGCAGCCACGCCAGCGCCACTTGGGCAGGGGTTGCGTCCCGCTGGGCCGCAAAGCGGCGAATGACGTCCACCAGCGCCTGGTTGGCCTTGATGTTCTCTGCCTGAAAGCGCGGGACCGTGCTGCGGAAATCGTCGCTACCGAACGCCGCGTCGGCCCCTAGGGCACCGGTCAGGAACCCTTTGCCCAGCGGGCTGAACGGGACGAGCGAAATGCCCAGTTCCAGCAACGTCGGAATCACTTCATCCTCCGGTTCGCGCCACCAGAGCGAATATTCGCTTTGAAGCGCTGCCACCGGCTGGACGGCATGCGCGCGGCGGATCGTGGCGACGCCGGCTTCGGACAGGCCGAAATGCTTGACCTTGCCTTCCTCGATCAGGGTCCTCACCGCCCCTGCGACATCCTCGATCGAAACATCGGGATCGACGCGGTGCTGATAATAGAGATCGATGGCATCGACCCGCAGGCGGGCCAGCGATTCCTCCACCACCTTCCGGATGTGTTCCGGGCGGCTGTTGAGCCGGCTCCAGCGGTTCGTATCGCCGGCAGCAGCCTCGAACCCGAACTTGGTGGCGATGAAGACCTGCCCCTTGAAGGGTTCGAGCGCCTCGCCCACCAGATCCTCATTGAGGCGCGGGCCATAGACCTCCGCCGTGTCGAAGAAGGTCACGCCGCATTCCACGGCCTTGCGCATGAGGGCGATCATCTCCTGCCGATCCTTGGGCGGGCCGTAGGACCAGCTCATGCCCATGCAGCCCAGACCGATGGTCGACACGCTCGGGCCGTTTGCGCCCAGTTCGCGTTGTTGCATGTGAATTCCCCTACTTTCTGATCAGTTCTGGGGAGGACCGGCGAAGTATTCCGCGTCAGTCACCTTCTCCATCCAGACGACGTTCTTGCCGTCCAGCGCCTCCTGGATCGCGATATGGGTCATCGCGGTGGTCGGGCTGGCGCCGTGCCAGTGCTTGTGGCCGGGCGGACACCAGATCACGTCGCCCGCGCGGATCTCGACGATCGGCTCGCCCTCGCACTGGGTCCATCCGCAACCGGCAGTGACGACCAGGGTCTGCCCCAACGGATGGGTATGCCAGGCGCTGCGGGCGCCAGGCTCAAAGGTTACCGCCGCGCAGCTGTGGCGGGCGGGTTCCGGCGGTGCGTTCAGCGGATCGATCCTCACGGTGCCGGTGAAGAATTCTGCGGAGCCCACCTGAGAGGGCTGGCTGCCAGCGCGCTTGAGATACATTGCGGTTCCTTTCATGACCGGGCGGAAGCGGTGTTCCATTGTCGGCAATAAGAACACGAAAGGGCCGTTCGTGTGTCATGAGATCGCTGCCATGCGACGTTGAGATAATCTCATGGTGTGTTGTAGAGTTGGCGGAATTATTCTTGGCGTGTGTCCGCGAACCGAAGGAACCAGCCATGATATTCGAAGAGACATTTACCCTTCCGAACGGCGTGGAGATCCCGAAGCTGGGCCTCGGGACATGGCGCATTGCGGATGACGCCGTTGTCTCGATCGTGCGCGATGCGATCGGCGTCGGCTATCGCCATATCGATACCGCACAAGCTTACGCCAACGAGCGCGGTGTCGGCGAAGGTCTGCGCGCAGCTCTGAGTGTCGGCGGCATGGCGCGGGACGACGTGTTCCTCACCAGCAAGCTTGCCGCTGAATCCAAAAGCTATGACGACGCAAAGCAGCGCATCGATACTTCGCTCAACACGTTGGGCGTCGATCATGTCGACCTGATGCTGATTCATAGTCCGCAGCCCTGGGCGGAGTTTCGCGATGGCGCCCGGTTCGACGAAGGCAACCTGGAGGCGTGGCGCGCGCTTGAGGACGCCTACGCCGCCGGCAAACTTCGCGCCATCGGCGTGTCCAACTTCGAGCGGGCAGATCTCGACAACCTGCTGGACAACGGCACCGTCGCGCCGATGGTCAACCAGATCCTCGCCCATGTCGGCAACACACCATTCGATCTGATCGACTACAGCCGCAGCAAGGGCATGCTGGTAGAGGCTTATTCGCCCGTCGCCCACGGGGCCGTCCTGCAGAACGCCCGGCTGGCTGCGCTGGCCGAGAAATACGAAGTGGGCATCGCACAGCTATGCATTCGCTACTGCCTGCAACTCGGACTGCTGCCTCTGCCCAAGACGACCAACGTCGATCACATGCGCAGCAATGCGGCGCTGAACTTCGAGATTTCCGGCGCGGACATGGAAACCTTGAAGCTTGCGGACAACACGGACTACGGCGCGGCGAGCGCGTTTCCTGTCTTCGGCAAGAAGCGGCATCCGGACGCACGGCATTGAACGACTGAGATGCAACGTCGACCGCAAACCTGTATCGCTGTTTGCATCGTATTTTTTCTTGAAAACCTCCCTGGCCCGTGACAGCCCTACAATTACCTCAATCTCTGAGGTAATTTGGAAAGCCACCCGATCCCTTCGCACTTCCAGCCGCTGACGATCCGACAGATCGAGATATTCCGCGCAGTGATGATCACCAAGACGGTGAGCGGCGCGGCGCGGATGCTGGGCACATCGCAGCCCGGCCTCAGCCGGATGCTGGCGCATATAGAGGATCGCCTGCACTTCCGCCTGTTCGACCGCACGCGCGGCCGGCTGGTGCCCACCCAGGAGGCACGGGCGCTGTTCGAGGAGATCGAGCACGTCTACAAGGGCTTTGCCGATCTGGAACATGTCATCCAGCGCCTGGCCAAGGGCAGCGACCGGACGTTCCGCGTCGGCGCCTCTCCCTCGCTGGGACATTCGGTGGTGCCGCAGATGCTCTCTCGCCTGACGGCCAATTATCCGGGCCTCACCATCCAGTTCGACATTCTCTCGGTGGAGCAGGCGGACGATTATCTTGCCCTTCAGCGCGGCGACTATGCGCTGACGGTGTTTCCCATCGATCATCCGAATATCCTGTCGAGCCGTATCGGCAGCGGGCGGATGGTCTGCGCGGTGCCCGCCGATCATTCGCTGGCGGGGCGTGAGCAGGTGACCGTGGCCGATATCCAGGGTGAACGCATCCAGTCATTCCGGGGCGATACGCCGCATGGCCGGATCATCGCCGACATGTTCGCCGATGCCGGTGAGGAACTGGAAGTCGCCACCTATGTCCGCTTCGCGGAAACGGCGGTGGCCTTCGTGGCCAATGGCATGGGACTGGCATTGGTCGACAGCTTCACGGCGATGCAGCCCCATGCGGACACGGTGCGCTTCCTGGAATTCGAAAACCCGGGCGTGCTGCCCGTCTACATCAGCCGCAACGTGGAAGCCGCGCGGCCGATCATCGGGGAAACGTTCGAGGAAATCGCCCGCAACGTGATCGCGGCCAGCCGGCCCCGGCGAGGCCCGGCCTGAGATTCACGGCCTGAGATTCACGGCCTGAGATTCACGGCCCGGAACCGCGGTCTGACGCCGCCGCCCTAAAGCGGCCAGCAGGCGATGATCAGCGGCGGCCCCACGATCAGCACCAGCAACGAAAGCGGCGCGCCCAGCCGGGCATAGTCGGTGAAGCGATAGCCGCCCGGCCCCATCACCAGCGTGTTGCACTGATGACCGATCGGCGTCAGGAAATCGCAGCCGGCGCCAATCGCGGTGGCCATCAGGAAGGCATCGGGGCGATAGCCCAGATCATGCGCGAAAACGGCGGCGATCGGCGCCATGACCAGTACCGTGGCCGCGTTGTTGAGGAACGGCGTCACCGCCATGGAGATCAGCAGCACCAACGCCACTGCGCCCCATGGCGGAAGGTGCGTCGCCAAGTGGGCCAGGTTCACTGCCAGCACATCCGACGCCCCGGTGGTCTGCAGCGTTTCGCTGACCGGGATCAGCGCGCCCAGCATGATGAGGATCGGCCACTCCACCGCTTCATAGGCGTCTTCGGCGGGCAAGGCCCCGGTGATCAGCACCAGCCCGGCGCCGGCGAAGAACGCCAGTGCCACCGGCAGCAACCCCGTGGCAGTGGCAGCCATCGCGGCAGCCAGAATGCCCAGGGCAAGCCATCCCTTGCGCTCCCGCCCCAGCCGGATCGACCGTTCGGCAAGGGGCAGCACGCCAAGCTGGCGCAATTGGCCCGGCATGGCGTGCAGCACGCCCTGAAGCACGATGATATCCCCCGCCTGAAGCGCGACGCCGGCCGGCTTGTTGTGCAGCCGCTCCCCCTCGCGCGCGACGGCAATCAGGCGCAGACCCATGCGCTCCTTCAGCATCAACCGGCCGGCGGTGGAGCCGACCAGCGCCGATCCGGCCGTCACCACCGCCTCGATTACGCCGACGTCGTCCTGCGCGGGGTGGTCCTCATCCGGTTCGTGAAGCGTCAGGCCGGTTCCCGCGATCGCGCGTTCCAGCGCATCGGGATCGCCCGCCAGGATCAGCACGTCCCCCTCTGCGATCTCCGTATCCGGCTGCACTTCGGCGCGCAGGCCATGGCGCAGCAATGCCGTAACCTCGATGGCGCCGTCCTGCCCCTCCAGAAAGGCGGAGACGGTGGCACCAATCACCGATGCCTCGGCCGTGACCGTCGCCTCGGTCGTGTAGGCGGAGATGTTCAGCGCCTCTCCCATCGTGGTGCGCGCCTGCCGTTCCGGCAGCAGGCGGCGGCCAAGGTAGAGGAACGCCAGCCCCACGATCAGCAGGCCAAGCCCGGTGGGCAGATAGTCGAACATCCGGAACGGCTGCCCGGTCATATCCTCGCGCACCCGACTGACGATGATGTTGGGCGATGTGCCCACCAGCGTCGTCAACCCGCCCAGCAAGGAGGCGAAAGCCATCGGCATGAAGAAGCGGGAGGGATTGGTCTCGCTGCGGCGGGCCAATTGCGATGCCGCCGGCATCAGCATCGCCAGCGCACCGATGTTCTTGATCAGGCCGGACGCGACGCCGACGATCGTGGTCAGCGCGAAAAGCTGCGCGCCGGGGCGGCGCAGGCGCTGCCCCAGCCGATCGACCATCCGCTCCACCAGCCCGGACCGCTGCACCGCCGCCGAAAGCACCAGCGCGGAAGCGACGATGATGACGATATCGTCGGAAAATCCGGAAAAGGCCTTGTCCGGCGGCACCAGCCCAGTCGCGACACCCGCCAGCAGCGCGATTATGGCGGTGACGTCGAAGCGAAAGCGCCCCCAGAGAAAGAGCGCCATCATCGCGCAGAGAAGCGCCACCGAAAGCCACTGCTGCAGATTCATCTCACCCCTGGACGCTATTTCTCTTCCAGGAAGGGAAATGCATCGCACGGCGAATTGTTCATGCCGTACGAAGAGCCGATTTGAAAATGGCCGCGAGTTGAAAATACTCGTGTGCGCGCTTTGCGTCGCCGGACCCAAAAAATCGGCCTCACGGACTGTGTTCCCTCCCCGCGAGGCCAGTCTGGGTCGTCTTGCCGCAGCCTGCGGGCAATCGCCCGAGACAGCGCCAAGGAACTCAGTCAGCTTTTTGGTGAGGGATCTTGCCCACCGAGCCCCGATATCTAACGCGGCAACCGTAAAATGGTTCCGAACTTCTGATCACAACCGATTGGATATGCTTGATTTCAGGTCGACCGCTATCACCCAGATCCGATGCGCCATTGCGTCCCGGTCCACGCGCGGCTATCCGGAGTGCGTCGGAAAAGGCAGATTTGGTCTGGTCAGCCCAAGTCCTTTCGGTAACGAAAGCTCTGGTCTTTGGCTTCGTGCACAAGACCCCCACGGCGAATGACGCGTGCGCACCTGCGCGCGCCATAGTTCGCCCGCGGTGGTTTCCTGCATGGGGAACGCTCCGGTCGAATATCGACGCAGGAGTACCCTATGCCCCCGACTTATCATGACGTTATCATTGCAGGCGCCGGCCCTGTTGGCCTGTTCCTCGCCACCGAACTGCGCTTGCGCGGCTGCTCCGTCCTGGTGCTGGAACGCGCCGCAGATGCCAGTTCGCCGTTGAAGCATGTGCCGTTTGGCCTGCGCGGCCTCTCGATCCCAAGTATCGATGCCTTTGACCGGCGGGACATGCTGGATGCGCTGAAAACGCGCATGGTCGGCCGGGACGAACCCGCCGCCGCGCACTGGCTGCGGCAGGAACGCAGACCCGCTGGCCACTTCGCCGGCATCCAGTTCTTTCGCGACCGGATCGATACCGGGCACTGGCCCTATCGCCTGTCCGGGGCCATCGACACCATCACCGCCGACATGGCCGGCGTGGAAGCCGTGCTGACCGCCCGCGCGAACACCATGGGCGTTGAAATCCGGCACGATTGCAGCGTCGAGGACTTCGAGCAGAGCGTCGACGACATCGTCGTCCACGCCGGGGCGGCCCGGTTCCGGTGCGGCTGGCTTGTCGGGTCCGACGGCGCGCGCAGCGCCGTGCGCAAGGCGGCGGGCATCGGGTTTACCGGCACCGACCCCGAATTCACCGGCTACTCGGTACAGGCCGAACTGGCCGATCCGGACCGGCTCAACCCCGGCCGCCATTATACCTCCACCGGCATGTACACATACGCGCGGCCGGGGATCTTCGGCATGGTCGATTTCGATGGTGGCGCCTGTCACCGCGCAGCCCCGATCACCCGCGCGCATGTCGAAACGGTGTTGCGACGGGTCACCGGCACCGACGTTACCGTGAATGCCCTGACACTCGCCGCCACCTGGACCGATCGCGCCTTTCAGGCGACCGCCTATCGCCAGGGGCGCGTGCTGCTGGCAGGCGATGCCGCGCATATCCACTCGCCATTGGGCGGTCAGGGCCTGAACCTGGGGCTTGGCGATGCGATGAACCTCGGCTGGAAACTGGCCGCGACGATCCGGGGCAAAGCCCCGCCCGATCTGCTCGACAGCTATGAGCGCGAACGCCATCTGGTGGGCGCGCGTGTGCTGGACTGGTCGCGCGCGCAAGTGGCGCTGATGCGGCCGGCCGCCGCCTCCCGCGCACTTGAAGCGATTATTCGCGATCTGATCGATACGCCGGACGGCGCGACCTATTTCGCGGATCGCTTCGGCGGCGCGGGGCTGCGCTACGATCTGGGCGGCGATCATCCACTCGTCGGCTTGAGCGCACCCGATTTCCGGCTGCAGGACGGCAGTCGCGTGAATGAGCATTTGCGCGACGGGTGCGGGCTCCTGCTCGATTTCGGTGCCAATGCGGCCCTGCGTGCGCTGGCCGCCCGGTTCGGAACGGGCATCGACTATCTCTCCGCCGATGCCGAAGACCGGCTGGGGCTGAGCGCCATGCTCGTGCGGCCGGACGGCTTCGTCGCCTGGGCCAGCGACGGCGCGGACATCGACGGCGCCTTCCAGGCCGCCACGCTATGGTTCGGGCAAACGTCGCGCCATCTGGAAACTCCGGCGGGGTAGTGTCAGAAAGGACATGCGAATGCCGGTTGCCGCCAAGGCCCCGGAATCGCTGTTCGATCGCCGATCGCATAACATAACGTTATGAAAGACGTCGCCATGGCCACTGGCAATGCCTGCCCCATTGCAACACCCTTCCCATGCCCGTGACGCGCAAGATCGCGGCGGGCAGCGAGTCCGGCGCAGCCAAGCGCCGCCGAACATGGGAAGAGGCAAGACCATGGCGACATATTCCGCAGCCGGATCGGTTTCCGTGCGCCCCTATGTGACCGTCAGCGGCAAACCCGCCGCGGCGGACGCCGAGGGCTGGAGCGCGCGGCAGATCCTTGTCGTGGCGATCTGCTTCGTGCTGAACATGCTGGACGGCATGGACGTGCTGATCCTTTCCTACATCGCGCCGGCCCTTTCGGCGGACTGGAAGGTCAGCCCGGAAAGCCTGGGCGTGGTGTTCAGTTCCAGCCTTGCCGGCATGGCCGCTGGCGGATTGCTGGTCGCGCCGATGGCGGACCGCTTCGGCCGTCGCAAGCTGATCATCGCCTCGCTGGTGATGATGGCGACGGCGATGTTCGGGTCCGCCCTTGCCACCAGCATCACCGAACTGGTCGCCTCGCGCTTTCTGGTGGGCATTGGCATCGGTACCGTGCTGGCCACGATGGCCGCGCTTACTGCCGAATATGCCCCGGCCAAGCACCGCACTTTCGCGGTCGGCTTCCTGCAGGCAGGCTATCCGGTGGGCGCGACGCTGACCGGCTTCATCGTCGCCCACCAGATCGATATTCACGGCTGGCAGGCGATGCTTCTGGGCGCGGCGATCCTGTGCACGATCTCTCTCCCGCTGGTCTGGGTGATGCTGCCCGAATCCATCGATTTTCTGCTCTCGCGCCAGCCGCACAATGCGCTGCCGCGCGTCAACCGCCTGCTGACCTCGATCGGCCGCGCCCCGCTGGAGGCACTGCCCGAACGTCGCGTGGCAGAACGTGGCGACGTCGGCCTGCGCGGCGTCCTGGGCGAGGGTCGGCGCGCCGGCACCATCCTGCTGTGGATGGCCACCATTTTCGGCTTCATGACGCTTTACTTCGTCATCAGCTGGATCCCCAAGCTGGCGGTCGAGGCCGGGCTGCCCGCCACCCAGGCGATCTATGCCGGTGCGGTCTACAACATCGGCGCCTTCGTCGGCATCACCTCTCTGGGGCTGATCGCCACTCACGTGGACCTGCGCCGCCTGATCCTGGTCTACATGGTCTTCGCCGCCGCCGCGCTGATCGTGTTCGGAGCGATTGCGATGCCGATCGCGGCCACGCTGCTGGTCGCCTTCCTGATCGGCGCCTTCATTCAAGGCGGTTTCAACGGTTGTTATCCGCTGGCCACCAGCTTCTACCCGCCCGCCGTGCGCAGCACCGGACTGGGCTGGGCGATGGGCGTCGGCCGCATCGGCGCCGTCATCGGCCCGATGCTGGGCGGCGTGCTGCTGGCCCACAAGGTGCCGTTGTCGTTGATCTTCGCGATCTTCGCGGTGCCGGCAGTGCTCGCAGGGCTCTGCGTGACCTTCATCAAGCTTCCCTCCAAGGGCTGAACGCCCCCTTCCCCCAAGGACCCACACCATGTTGCAGTCTGCCGTCGCTGTCGCAGGCCCCGCCCATGCGACCATTCTCTGCGGCCTTGTCGGCTCCGGCATCGGCGGATCGCGCAGCCCCGAAATGCACGAGCGCGAAGCCCGCGCGCTGGGCCTGCCGCTGGTCTACCGCATCCTCGATAGCGAGAGAGTGGGCTTCGCAGCCGGGGATCTGGGCCAGTTCCTCACCATGCTGGGCTCGCTGGGGTTTGACGGCGTCAACGTGACCCATCCGTTCAAGCAGGCCGTCGTGCCGCTGCTGGATGAGCTTTCCGATGCCGCCGCGCAGCTGGGCGCGGTCAACACCGTACTGTTCCGCAATGGCCGCACCTTCGGCGACAATGCCGACTGGTCGGGCTACCGCGCGCACTTCCTGGCCGGGTTGGGCGTGCTGCCGCGTGGCAAAGTCGCGATGATCGGCGCAGGCGGCGCGGCGTCGGCCGTGGGTTATGCCCACCTGGATCTTGGCGCGACCCACCTGGCTATCCACGATCCCGCGCGCGACCGTGCAGAGGCACTGGCCAAGCGCCTGGGTGCGCTGTTCCCCAACGCGCAAGTCGTCGCGGCGGAAACCCCGGCAGAGGCCATCACCGATGCCGATGGCGTTGTCCAGGCGTCTCCGATCGGGATGCTGAGCCATCCGGGCCTGCCATTCGATCCGGCCTTACTCGCCAGCCGGATGTGGGTTTCGGACGTTATCTATTTCCCGCTCGAAACCGAACTGCTGCTGGCTGCCAAGGCCGTCGGCTGCGCCACGCTGAACGGCGGCGGCATGGCCGTGATGCAGGCCGCACATGCCTTTGCGTTGTTCACCGGGCACGAACCAGACAGCGCCCGGATGCTGGCGGACTTCGCGGCAAGCGGTAAGGCCTGACCGTCAATGCCCCGGTTGCGGGGCTTTGAAGTAACGTGGGTCGGGAGAGCGACGCTCTCCCGGCCTCCCTGTCCTTACTCCGCAACTTTCTCCGGCTCGCGAAAGCGGTTCTGCGCGGCCAGCCTGATCCCCGCATTCGGCGCACCATAGCCGGCATAGGCCCCGCCCCGCTCCACGAATTCGAAGAAGAACAGCTTGTCGAACGCGCGACTGTAGAGCTGGCGATAGGGATTGCCGGCTCCGTCCTCGTCATAAAGCACGCCGGCTGTTTCCATGGCAGCGCAAGCTTCGTCTTCGAAGCCGAAACGGGCTTCCAGATCGTCGTAATAGTTGGCGGGAATGTCCAGCATCGCTGCACCGCGCGCGCGCACTGCGGCGGCGGTGGCCATGACATCCTCACACGTCAGCGCCACATGCTGGAAGCCGCCGCCCAGCCCTTGCGCAAGAAAACGGGAGGACAGCGTTTCGCGCGCATCCGATGCATTGAGCGTCAGGCGGAACGCTCCCCCACCCGGCGATTGCAGCGCCTGGCTGTGAACCAGCCCGGATGGATCGATCACATCGTTCGCATCGCGCCCTTCAAGACCGAACAGCGCGCGCCAGTAGAGTTGCCAGGACAGGAACTCGTCATTGTGGACCACGGCGGCGAGATGATCGATGCCGTAGATTCCGGCATCCTGCCGCTCCGGATCGGTGGGCAAGGCCGCGAATTCCCGCGCCCAGAGCGCCTCCGCCCCGTCATCCTCCACCAGATAGACCAGGCTTCCGCCCACGCCGCGCAGCGCCGGCATCGCCATCCGGCCCGGCCGTCCTTCGGGGCTGTAGGCACGGATTCCCAGCGCGGCCGCGCGCGCCATCACCGCCTGCGCGTCCTTCACCCGCACACCGATCGCGCAGATCGCAGTGCCGTGGACAATGCGATAGGACCGGGCGAAGCCCTTCGGCTCGGCATTGATCACAAGGTTGACCTGCCCCTGCCGCCACCGGGAAACCTTCTTGGTGCGATGGCGGCCGACTTCGGCGAAGCCCAGTGTAGCGAAGGTCTCGCCCAGCCGTCCGACATCTTCTGCGGCAGCGGTGAATTCCACGAATTCGGCGCCAAGCGGAATCTGCGGGGCGGGCATCGTCGTCTCCGCGCCCAGCAGCCGCTGCGCCGCATCGCGCACATATTCCAGCGAACGATGCCCGTCCTGCGCCACCAATCGCGACGAGGTGGAGCGGAAGCGATCGTTGAAGATCTCCAGCGAAAGTGGGCCGTCATAGCCCGTTCGCAGGATTTCGGCGACGTAGCCGGGAAGATCCAGTCCGCCTTGCCCCGGCAGGTTGCGGAAGTGGCGGCTCCAATACAGCAGGTCCATGTCCAAAAGTGGTGCATCGGCCAGTTGCACGTAGACGATCTTGTCTCCGGCAATCTCGCGGATGCTTTCGTTGGGAATGTGGCGCGAAAGCGAATGAAAGCTGTCGAGGATGATGCCGATGGCCGGGTGATCGACTTCCTGCACGATCGACCAGACATCGCGGTGATCGTTGACATGGCGGCCCCATGCCAGCGCCTCGTAGCCGACGAGGATGCCGCGCTTCGCCGCCCGCTCCCCCAGTTCACGAAAATCGTCGACGATGCGCTGGCGGTCACCCAGCGAATGGGGGGAACAGTTGGAGCAGACGAGAATGCGGTCGGTTCCGAGTTCTCCCATCAGGTCGAACTTGCGCTCCGCCCGATCCATGACGCGGCGGCGCATGTCGCCCGGCATCCCTTCGAAATCGCGGAAGGGTTGGTAGAGCGAGCAAGCGATGCCCAGATCGTCCATCAGCGCGCGCGCTTCAGCGGGGCGCAAAACCGATCCGATCAGGTCGTTCTCGAAAATCTCGACACTGTCGAACCCCGCGTCCGCCGCGGCTTTCAGCTTTTCTTCCAGCGTGCCGCGCAGGGATACGGTGGCAATGGCGTTCGACATGACGACCTCCTTCGATGTTCCATCTCGATATCGGTTTGGGCGAGAGGCGATTGAAGCGTCCCTGTCGCACTCTGCCATGCCATCTTGTTATGACTTTCGCGATCTCCCGCCCGCCTCGGCATTGATGTTCCCATCATCTCGCACCCACTGCGATGCGGCAATGACGATCACCGCCTGCTGCAACCTGTCGAAATCACCCTTCCGCGCCCGGCGGTGGCGCCGGAATGCCATGTAGAAGCCGATTGCGGGTTCGGGATCGGCCAGATCCCATCCTGCAAAGCGGCCCTCCCCGATTCCCTTGGCGCAATAACTGCGTGGCAGGATCGCATAGCCCGCGCCGCTGGCCACCAGATCCTGTGCCAACCGTGCCGCGTCGACGTGCATCTGGACGTTGGGCGCAAGCCCGTGCGCGGCCGCGGCATCCTCTATCGCGCCACCGATGCCCAGATGGTGCGACGGCACGATCAGCGGCAACCGCGCCGCATCCTCGAAACGGACGGGCACCTGCAGCGCGGCATCCCGTGGACCGATCAACCGCAGCGGCTCCTGATGCAGCAGGCGCTCCTCGATCCGACCGTCGCGCGCGGTATCTTCCAGCAACGCCAGATCGATCACCCCGCGGTTGAGCCAATCGACCAGACTGCCCGTCGGCCCCTCCACCATGCGCACGGCGATATCGGGCACGCGCCGTTCCAGCCCCAGCGCCAGCGGCAACCCCAGCAGGTCCGCCAGCCCCGGCGGCAGCCCGATCACCACCGTGGGGCGCGTACCTTGCCCGGGCCGCCGGATCGTATCCAGCGCCAGTTCCAACTCGCGTAGCGGCGCGGCCACGGCGGCGCGAAGCTGCTCTCCATCCTCGGTCAGGGTCATCCCGCGCGATGTGCGGACGAAGAGTTTGACGCCCAGATCCTCTTCCAGCAGGCGCATCTGGCGGGTCAGCGCCGATTGGGCGATCCGCAGCATTCCGGAGGATCGGGTGAGCGACCCGTCCTCCGCAATCCGCAGGAAGTAGCGCAGGCGTCTGATCTCCATGCCAGCCTTGCTATCTCATTCTGAGATGGCAGTCTGCCGTATATTGAAGTGGCAGCATGGCTCGGTGCTTCGATATCCTCCCGGCGAACGGCAACGATCCGGCACATGAAAGGCCGGACGGGCGGGAGAGAAAATGATGAACATGCGGGAACGCTATGGCCCCTGGGCGCTGGTCGCCGGGGCATCGGAGGGCACTGGCGCCGCCTTCGCACGCCGGTTGGCGGCGGAAGGCTTCGACCTGATCCTGATCGCCCGACGCGAAGCGCCGCTGCGCGATCTGGCCGACGAACTGAGGCGCAATCATGGCGTCGCCTGCGTCACCGGCTCCATCGATCTGTCGCAGGCCGACGCGGCCGATCGCATGATCGCACTGGCCGGAGAGCGCGACGTGGGCCTGCTGATCCTGAACGCCGGGGCCGATCCCAACGGCGCATCGTTTCTGGACGGCGCGCTGGCGGATTGGGAAACGCTGATCGCGCGCAATGTCATGACCACGATGCGCGCCTGCCATCGCTTTGCCGGCCCCATGCGCGCTCGCGGGCGCGGCGGCATCATGCTGGTAGGATCAGGTGCCTGCTATGGCGGACTGCCAGGGATCAGCGCCTACGCGGGCAGCAAGGCTTTCGATCTGGTGTTCGGAGAGGGGCTCTGGGCCGAACTGAAGCCGTTCGGGGTGGACGTGCTGAACCTGATTCTGGGCCGCACTGACACGCCTGCGCACCGCGAACTGATGGAGCGGATGGGACGCCCCTTCCCCACCGATTGCGCCTCTGCCGATGATGTCGCCGCGCTGGGGCTGGCCCGGCTGCCGCACGGACCGATCTGCAACTGGGGCCTTGCGGATGATGAAGGCGGGTACGCCGGCGCGTCGGCTGCAACGCGCCGCGCCCGCATCCTGCAGATCGCCGCCGCCATGGCCGGACAGGAGGCGTGAGCATGGAGAGCGACGCGATCCTGCATGAACTGGCCGACAAGGACGCGATCCGCGACCTCATTCATCGCTATTGTCGCGCGGTAGACAGGATTGATGTCCCGCTGGGCCATTCGATCTGGCATGACGATGGCCATGCCGATTATGGCGCGGATTTCTATCAGGGCCCCGGCAAGGGCGTGATAGACCGGATCTGCGCCGATCATGCGCGCCTGCTCAGCCATTCGCATCAGGTGGCCAATGTGCTGGTCGCGATCGATGGGGACCGGGCAGGCAGTGAGGCTTACGTCAACGGCACGATGCGGGCGCGGCGTGGAGAGGATGTGCTGCATATCGCCGTCTGGGGCCGCTATTGCGATCGCTGGGAACGGCGCGCGGGGCGCTGGGGCCTGGTCCACCGAACGGTCGTGTTCGATCATGAAGAAATGCGCGTCGTCACACCGATGGAACACCGCAACCAGGGCGCACGGGATCGGAGCGATCCGTCCTACGCCGCCCTCCTGCGGGAGGACCTGCGATGAGAGCCGCCTTTATCGAGAACGGTCAGGTCCGCGTAGGCGATGTGGCAGCGCCGGTGCCGGGCAAGGGGCAGGCGCTGGTGCGCACGCACAGCTGCGGCATGTGCGCGTCCGAAGCCCATTTCCTCCATGCCGGGCAGAACGTGATCGACCTGTCGCGCCGTTTCGGCGGCCCTTATGCCGCGCTGGACTTTGCCCGCCCCTTCGTGCCCGGACACGAATACGTGGGGGAGGTTCTGGACTACGGCCCCGGCAGCCAGCGAACCATTCGCACCGGCCGGCGCGTCACGTCGGTGCCGATCATGCGGGCCGGCGGGGGGCATTCGGTGATCGGCTTCAGCCATGAATGCCCCGGCGGCTTCGGCGAACTGATGTTGCTGGACGAAGCCATGCTGATCGAGGTGAGCGACGGGCTGGACGATGATCGCGCCGCCATGATCGAGCCGCTGGCCGTCGGCCTGGAGCACGCGCGGCGTGGCCGGCCGGAAGCCGGCGATGTGCCGCTGGTGCTGGGCTGCGGCGCCATCGGCCTTGGCGTGATCGCCGGGCTGCGGATGGCCGGGATCGGGCCCATCGTCGCCGCCGATTTCCACGCCGGCCGGCGGGAAATCGCCCTCGCCATGGGCGCGGACATTGCCGTCGATCCGCGCGAGACCAGCCCCTATGGCCCGCTGCCGGGCCTGAACGGTCGCCGGGCCAATCTGGTCTACGAGAATGTCGGCCAGAAAGGCATGTTGGCGCGCATCATCGCCGATGCACCGTTCGACGGGCGCATCGTCATGGGCGGGTACTGCATGGAAGAAGAGGCGCTGTTCGTCTTCGCCGCGCAGAACAAGCGGCTGAACGTGCAGTTCGCCGGCGGCGAGGAGCCGCAGGACATGGACCTTGCCATGCGGGCCATTGCCGATGGCCGGATCGACGTATCGCTATGGCTGGCCGAGCGGATCGGCGTGGACGGCGTTGCCGATGCCATGGCCGCGATGTCCGGCCCGGCGGCGCCGGTGCGCACGGTGGTCGATCCGCGTCGCTAGGCGATCGCAGGTCTCAGCCTTCAGCAGCCTCCGGCACCCGGATCCGCGCCACGAACCCGCCCTGTGGCCTTGCCTCGAACGAAAGTTCGCCGCCGAACCGCATCATCAGGCGGTGCGCTGTGGGGATACCCAGCCCGAAACCGGGCACATCGCGACTGCGCGCCTCGTCCACACGGAAAAACGGCGTCAGCACATCGGCGAAGTGGCGCGGCGGAATGCCGATGCCCGGGTCGGCGACCGCGACGGTCCACCCTTCCGGCGCGTGGGCGATCGTGACTTGCGCCGCGCCGCCGAACCGCACGGCATTATCGACCAAAGCGCCCAGTGCCAGGCGCACTGGTTCGACGTAAGTCTCGACAACAGCGTGGCCGGGGCCGGTTACCTGCACGCGATCGCCATGCTGCGCGGCGACGGCGTCCACCAGCGCGCGCAAGTCCGCGCGGGAGGGATCGCTGGCGATGTGCTGGGCCCGCAGATAGCCTTGCAACGATCCGATCAGCCCCTCCATCTCGTCGATGCTGGCGCCCATGATCTCCGCCAGCTCGCGATCTTCCACCAGATCGGCGGCGACCCGCTGGCGCGACAGTGGGGTGCGCAAGTCGTGGCTGATCGCCTCGAAGGATCGGGCCTGATCCTCCACCAGCCGGGCGATCCGCTCCTGCATCACGTTCATGGCATGGGCCAGATCGCGCAAGTCCGCCGACCCCTGTTCGTCGATCTCCACCCGCTGGCCATGGCCGATGGCATCCGCAGCGCGGGTCAGCCTGCGCAGCGGGCGCGTCAGAAAGCCCAGCGCGGCCAGTCCCACCGCAAGGCAGGCCAGCGCCGTCAGCAGGGTCAGTACCATGGCGCGGGTTGCCACCGGCCACATGGAGCCGATGTCGCTCGACCGGAAATTCAGCCACGACCCATCCGCCAGCCGCATCGACCCGACAAGATCGCGCCGCCCGGCAGGTCCGCCCGAATAGGCCAGATGAAGCTCACGCCCCGCCAGCCCCGGCTCCCAGCGCACCACTTCCTTCGCGATGGAGCCCAGCGGGCGGGCCGTCGTGGCATGGGTCACGCGTGGACGCAGGGCGACTTCCGCTTCGAGATGGCGGGTGGACATCACCTCCACCACCTGCCGCGGATCGATGGCATGAATACGTTCGCTTACCACCAGCAGTTCGGCAATCCGCCGCGCATGGTCCTCTCGCAAGGTCTGGCGATCGATGGACTGATAGAACAGCAGGCTGCCGGCCAGTTGAACCAGACCGATCAGCAAAAGCAGGATCGCGGCCTGCGCCGGCAGGCGCCAGGGGCGGAAACGGGGCAAGGGCACCTCTCTCGACCGATACCGCGGTTTCTTGTGCATCTCACGGCGGCGGCATCTTCTGCAAGGCCCTCTCATTGCAGGCGGGATGCGTCAATCTGGCAGGCCATCCCGGCAATGTTTTGACACAAGCCCGGCCCGACAGTTCGCCTAAACGAAACACCTGATGCATAGTTCGATCGCTTCCGAAGCCTGCGATGGGTCTATGGGGCATGCAGTGATGTTGCGTTCCAATCCGATTCGCCGGGTTTCCATCCCATGCTGAGGCCGCGCCGGCGCGGTATCGCCTCGGTCAACGCCGAAGTGCGCGACGGCATCGTGCCCGCCGCCGGCGCCATCGCCATGACGCCGCAAACGGACACGTCCCCGGCAACGTCCAACTACCGCCTGATCGCGCTGATCATCGCCTCCGCCCTGTTCATGGAATTCGTCGACGCGACGGTGCTGGCCACCGCGCTGCCGACGATGGCGCGCGATTTCGGCGTACGCCCGCAAGACATGAGCGTGGCGCTCACCTCCTACCTGCTGGCGCTGGCGATCTTCATTCCCGCGTCGGGCGCCCTGGCGGACCGCTTCGGTTCGCGCACGGTATTCCGCACCGCGATCGGCCTGTTCATGCTGGGCAGCCTTGCCTGCGGCCAGTCGGGATCGCTGGAACTGATCGTGCTGTCCCGCTTCGTGCAGGGGATCGGCGGCGCCATGATGATCCCGGTCGGCCGACTGGTGCTGCTGCGTTCCGTCGCCAAGCAGGACATGGTCAGCGCGATGTCGTGGCTGCTGGTGCCGGCGCTGATCGGTCCGATAGTCGGCCCGCCGCTGGGCGGCCTGATCGTGACTTATCTCGACTGGCGGTGGATCTTCTACATCAACCTGCCGATGGGCCTGCTGGGCCTGTGGCTGACCGGCCGCTTCATCGCCAACGTCCGCGAAGATCACGCCCATCGTTTCGATGTGGTCGGTTTCGTCCTCAGCGGCATCGCGCTGGGCTGCCTGTTGTTCGGCTTCGAGATGGTCAGCCGGCCGGGGCAGGCCGCGTTCGCAGCCGCGCTGATCGCGGTCGGCGTCATCGCCGGAATCGGCTACATCTTCCACGCCAGGCGGCACGAAGGCGCGATCCTGGATCTTGCCCTGCTGAAGGATGATACCTTCCGCCTTTCGGTGATCGCCGGCTCGGTCACGCGCATCACCCAAGGCGCGCAGCCGTTCCTGCTGCCGCTGATGATGCAAGTGGGCTTCGGCTATTCGGCAGCGCGCAGCGGCACCATCACCGTGGCCACCGCGATCGGCTCGCTGGCGATGAAAAGCTTCGCCCCGCGCATCCTGCGCCGCTTCGGATTCCGGCAGGCGCTGATCGTCAACGGCGTGGTGGCGACGGCCGGCTATGCGGTCTGCGGCCTGTTCAGCCCGGAATGGCCGACCTGGGCAATCTTTACCACACTGGCACTGGCCGGCTTCTTCATGTCGTTCCAGTTCACCGCCTACAACACGATCGCCTATGACGGCATCGACAAGCGCCAGATGAGCAGCGCGACGGCGTTCTATTCGACTTTCCAGCAGCTGATGCTCTCGCTGGGTATCTGCGTGGCCGCCATGGCGCTGCACCTTTCCATGCTGGCCCACGGGCATGAGACGCCCGCTCTGGGCGATTTCTCGACCGCGTTCTGGATCGTGACCGCGATCTCGCTTTCGGCAACGCTGTGGAACCTGCGTTTTGCGCCCCATGCCGGGGCCGAGATCAGCGGACATTCGGTTGCCGAACCGGCCGGAGCCCGGCAGCTCGAAGGGCAGCACTGACCCGCGCGAGCGTACCCGGCGCAGGCCGCCCGTTCCGCCAGATCCAAGCCCCCGAAACGCGATTCGCACTGCCTGCCGGTGGTGGAATCGCGCGCGCATCCTGCTGCGCCGTCCATATCCCGGCTTTGCCCTGTGTCCATTTTGCCTCGGCCCACCGGCAATCTCGTGCCGCGCCCTTGGCTGATCTTGCGAAGCAGTCGCATTAGCACTACCAGCCGCCGCGACTCAGTTCCGAAAGGCTTCCAATGATTCAAACGACGGTCCGCAGCCGCCTCCTTGCAGGCGCGGCAACAGGCATGATGGCGATTTCCATCCTCCCCGCATCCGCGCAGGCTGCGGCGGCCGAAGTCGATGACATCATCGTCACCGGCGACCGTCCCGCCTCGGTCGCCCTGTCGGGCACCAAGAGCGACACGCCCATCGTCGACACGCCGCAGTCGATCTCGGTCATCGATTCCTCGACCATCGCGGACCTTGGCATCCAGAACCTGAACCAGGCGCTGCGCTTCGTGGCCGGCGTGACGCCGGAAACCCGCGGCGCCTCGGCCGAAGTCTACGACCAGTTCAAGCTGCGCGGCTTCGACGTGGCGACCTACCTCGATGGCCTGAAGCTGTTCAACAGCGCCACCGGCTATGCCAACCCGCAGATCGACATGTCGCGCCTGGATCGTATCGAGATCGTGAAGGGTCCAGCCTCCGCACTCTACGGCTCGTCAAGCCCGGGCGGTTTCGTCAACGAACAGAGCAAGCTGCCGATCGACCGCGATTTCTACGGCGCGGTTTCGGGATCCTACGGCAACTACAACAATTACCGGTTCGATGGGGATGTGGGCGGCAAGGTCGGTGAAACCGTGCTCTGGCGCCTTTACGGCAGCGTCAACGGTGCCGACACGCAGCAAACCATCGGCAAGCGCCGCCGCGAGACGGTTTCCGGCGCAGTGACCTTCGGCGCCGGCAGCTCCACCACCTTCACCGTGCTGGGCGCCTATTCGCACGATCCGTTCAACGGCAACTATGGCGTGTTCCCCGCCAGCGGCACGCTGTTCGACAATCCCAACGGCAAACTGCCCACCAGCTTCTACGGCGGTGAGCCGGGTGACTTCTTCAAGCGCGAGCAGGCCGCGGGCACCTACATCTTCCGCCACGAATTCAATTCGGACTGGGCGTTCCGTTCTTCCGGCCGTTACCAGTACGTGAAGAGCAAGCTGGGCATCGTCTATACCTCGGGCACGCTGGTCGATGGCAGCACCACCGACTTCAACCGCGCATCCTATGCGACGAACGAACACCTCAACAGCTGGGTGTTCGACAACCAGCTGACCGGCAAGTTCGAAACCGGCCCGCTGCGCCACAGCGTGCTGGTGGGCGTGGACCGTCAGGTCGCCCATTCGGACGAACTGTCCGCCTTCGGCTCGGCCACGACGATCAACGGCTATGCGCCCGTCTACGGATCGATGCCGACGCCGGCGAACCCCTACGTGGTTCCGGGCTACGATGCGGACTTCAACTATGATCCGACCACGTTCGTAACGCCGGACTATGTCGAAACCCGCCAGCGCCAGCAGGGCATCTACCTGCAGGACCAGATCACGGTCGGCGCGCTGGACGTGACGCTCAGCGGCCGTCAGGACTGGGCGCGGCTGGAGCAGGCCGGCCAGGTCCAGCACAACAAGAAGTTCACCTGGCGCGCGGCGGCTCTTTACCGGACCAGCCTGGGCCTTTCGCCCTATGTGACCTACTCCACCTCGTTCGAACCGCAGTCGGCCGTGCTGGAAAGCGGCGGTCTGGCCAAGCCCTCGCTCGGCAAGCAGATCGAGGCCGGTGCCAAGTACGCGATCCCGGGCACCGATATCCTGCTGACCGGCGCCTGGTTCCAGATCAACCAGACCAATGTCGTGGTCTACAACCCGCTGTCGTTCGCGGCCTTCCAGTCGGGCGAAGTGCGTTCGCGCGGCGTCGAGTTCGAAGCGAGCGGTTCGCTGCCCTACGATTTCAAGTTCCGCGCCGCCTTCAGCCGCCAGAACGTGAAGGTACTGGACGATGTGAACCCCGCCAACGTCGGCAAGGGCCTTGCAACCGTGGGCAAGGGCGGCATTTCGGCCAACCTTGCGTGGGAACCGCAGGATGGCTCGTTCTCGGGCCTGTCGATCGGCGGCGGCGTCCGTCACGTCGACAAGGTCTATGCCGGCAGTCTTGACGGCACGACGACGATCTACACGCCGTCCTACACCGTGTTCGACGGGCTGATCCGCTACAACCTTGCGAAGGTGAGCCCCGATCTTGCCGGGGTGACGCTGGGCCTCAACGCCACGAACATCTTCGACAAGAAGTACCTGACCAGTTGCTACGCCGCCTATTCCTGGTGCTGGTACGGCAACCGCCGCACCGTGCAGGGCACTGTCAGCTTCACCTGGTAAGAACGATGCGGGGCGTCCGTCGGGCGCCCCGCACTTCTTCACGCCGGGCGGAACCGCAGCGTGAACACCGTGCCTTCAGGTTCGTTCGCGCGAGTTTCCAACTGCCCGCCAACCTTGCGCATCAGCTCGCTGGCAATCGCCAGACCGAGCCCGGAACTGCGCGACAAATCGCGACGAACCGCCTCGAAACGCCCGAACAGCTGGGCTTCCGACAGGTTCAGGCCCGGCCCCGTATCGGCCACCTGCACTTCGGCGCCAGGGCCGACCCTCACCGTAATGCCGGTACCCTCCGGCGTGTGCCGCGCCGCATTTTCCAGCAGCGAATCCAGCGCCCGGCCCACCACATGCTCCGACGCGCAGGCCAAGACGTGTTCGGATCCGACAATCTCCACCCCGTGGCCCTTCGCGATCAGCAGCGGCACGATCGCGGCAACGCGATCCTCCACCACGCCACGCAGTTCGACCACATCATCCGGATCGCAGGCCATCGCATCGACTTCGGCAACCAGCAGCAGCCGCTCGACGATAGCTTCCACCACATCGATCTGCCGCAGCATTCGCGTCTGAACGTCCGACGCGACGGGCGCCCCCTTGCCGGCATATCCGCCAGGGGATCCCTCCACCAGCAGCCGCAGGATCGCCAGCGGAGTGCGCAATTCGTGCGCGGCATCGGCCGCGAATTCGCGCTCGATCCGGTACGCATCCTCCACCCGGTCGAGCGCGCCGTTGAACGCCCGCAGCAACGGCAGCACCTCTTCGGGCATCCCCTCGGTGCTGACGCGTTGCTGCAACTGGTTCGGCGATACCTGCTCCACTTCGCGGGAAGCGCGCTTCACCGGCGCCAGCGACTGGCGGATGATATAGGTATCCACCGTCAGCAGGCCGATCAGGAAAATCGCCAGCAGCCCACCGCCCACCATGATGATCTGGGTGCGAAGATCGTCGAAGATCACGTCCGGATGATCCAGGTTCTGAACGATGACGATCCAGCTCCCCGGCTCACGCACCATCGGCACGCTGACGCCGGAATAGATCTTGGAACCGCGAACCCGCCGGAAATAGGTTGTCGCCCGGCGCGTCGGCACGGTCAGCGACGGGTCGGACTTCAGATTCTCGATGGCGATGCGGTGGCCGCGATCCTCCACCCAGAAACTGAAGCTGCTGCCCCCGCCACGCAGGCCGGCGGCGGCCGCTTCGGATATCGACCAGCCCCGGGCGTTGCGCTCCAGCCCCGCCTGCATCTTGTCGGCATATTCGTCCAGAATCTGCCGTTGCAGGTGATCGCCCGTGCTGTCGATCAGCAGCCATGCCCCCACGGCGGCAGCAATGGCCGTGATCAGCGTCGCCGCGGCATGCAGGACCAATATCCGCCGCAGGACCGATGGCGTGTGCATCACGCGTCCGGCGCGGCGCGCATGAGGTACCCCAGCCCGCGCACGGTGACGATCTCCGCCCCCGCATCCAGCGCCATCAACCGCTTGCGCAGCCGATGCACGGTAACCTCGGCAGCGTTGGAGGAGAATTCGTCGCCCAGGCCGAAAAAGGCGGATTCGATCTGGGTCTTGCGCACCACCTTGTCCCGATGGCGCACCAGCAGGTCCAGCAGTTGAACCTCACGCGGAGCCAGCACGATCGTTGCATCCGCCACGCGCAGCGTCTGCGAAGCGACGTCGTAGCGCAGCCGGCCGCAGGCGATCTCTCCCCCCTGCTCGCCCGTGGCGCGCCGCAGCAGCGCGGCAACGCGGGCGATCAGTTCCTCCGCAGCAAAGGGCTTGGAAAGATAGTCGTCGGCGCCGGCATTGAGCCCGGCCACCCGGTCGGCAATGGCAGACCGGGCGGTGAGCGCCATGATCGGCAGGAAATGCCCGGCGGCGCGCAATTCGCGCAGCAGCACTATGCCATCCTCGTCCGGCAGACCCAGGTCCAGCAGCATCGCCGCATGATCGCCGGCCGCCACGATCGCGCGTGCATCGCCGGCCGTGGCAACGATGTCGTTGGCAAAGCCGGCCTGGCCCAAATGCTGGCCGATCAGCTCCGCAAGCTCTGCATTGTCCTCGACGATCAGCAACCTCATCCCCTTTCTATCGCGGGGATATGCTCCGTGCGCAACTGGTGCGTCTTCCCAAGCAATCGGTTCTGTAAGGTCGCTGTAAGGTGACAGCGGATAGCTGGGCCGGGCGGCCGCGACCAGCCGCCGAACGTGCACCGGACAATGATACCGAAAATTGACAACTGGCCCGATGGGCTTCTGACCGGCCATTCCAGCCGACGCCCCCGCATCGCGCTGTTTTCGGGCAATTACAATTACCTTCGCGATGGCGCCAATCAGGCGCTGAACCGTCTGGTGAACTACCTGGAGCGGCAGGGTTGCGCCGTCAGGGTCTATTCGCCCACATCGCCGACCCCGGCCTTCGCGCCGGAGGGTACGCTGGTTTCCGTCCCCTCGATCTCGATCCCCGGACGGGGCGACTACCGGCTGGGACTGGGTTTGCCGCGCGCCATTCGCGCGGACCTGATAGAATTTGCGCCGGACGTGATCCATGTCTCCGCGCCGGACTGGACCGGCACTGCCGTGCAGCGCCACGCCCGCAAGGCGGGGATTCCGGTGGTCGCCAGCCTGCACACACGCTTTGAAACTTACGCCGCCTTCTATGGCGCCGCGCTACTGCGCCCCGCCATGGAACGCCACCTTTCCCGCTTCTACCGCCGGAGCGACCGCATCCTGGTGCCGACGCCCGGCATTGCACAGGAATTCGCCGAAGCCGGACTGGCGGCGCGCACCCGCCTCTGGGGCCGGGGTGTGGACCGTCAACAGTTCAGTCCCAGGAACCGGAACATGGCTTGGCGCCGCGCGATCGGCATTGCGGATGGCGAGGTTGCCGTGCTGCATTTCGGCCGCCTCGTGCGCGAAAAGGGTCTGGCCGACTATGCAGACCTCTGCCGCCGCCTGCTGGACGAAGGGCTGCCGGTGCGTCCGCTCGTAGTGGGCGATGGGCCGGAGCGGGGCTGGCTGGCACGCAAGCTGCCGCAGGCGCGGTTTGCCGGCCATCTCATGGGCGCGGATCTTGGCCGGGCGGTGGCCAGTGCCGACGTGTTTCTCAACCCCAGCAAGACCGAGGCTTTCGGCAATGTAACGCTGGAGGCGATGGCCGCCGGCTTGCCGACGGTCTGCGTGGACGTGCCCAGCGGCCGCAACCTGCTGGAAGGCGGCGCGGGGCTGTTATATGCGGTGGGCGATCGGGAAGCTGGGCTGGCCGCGCTGCGACGGCTGGTGACGGATGCCGAAGCGCGCCACGGCATGGGCGCCCATGCCCGCACGGCCAGCGCGGCCTATGACTGGGACAGCGCCTCGCACCAAGTGCTGGAATGCTACCTCGACGCGCTGGGCCTCGCCCCGCGCCGGCCCGTCGACCGCCGGATCGGCGCGGTTGCCGTGGCGGCCTGACCAGAGATGGGAGACCTGATCGAACAGGCCGGACGGTTCGTCGCCTCCCACGGATTCTGGGCCGGCCCGGTCGTCGGCCTGCTGTGCCTGGGGGAATCGCTGGCGATCATCGGCCTGTTCGTTCCCGCCACCGCCGTCATGCTCGCGATCGGCGGCCTGATCGGAGCGGACGCGCTGGACGCCTGGCCGATCTTCTTCTGGGCCGTGGTCGGTTCGATCGCGGGGGACTGGATCTCCTATCTGTTCGGCAGCAGAATCGGCCCCAAGGTCTATCGCCGCTGGCCGCTCAACCGGCACCGGCCGGCGGTTGCTCGCACCCGACTGTTCTTTCGCAAGTACGGTTTCGCCGCCGTATTCATGGGGCGGTTTCTTGGCCCGATCCGGGCGACGGTTCCGCTCGTTGCCGGGGTGCTGACGATGCCGAAGCGGCCCTTCCAAATCGCCAACGTCGCCTCGGCCGTGCTGTGGGTGCCTTTGATGTTCGCCCCGGGCTATCTTGCGGCGGGCCCGCTGGGTGAGATGCTGTCGATCAACGAAGGGCATCTCGTGCTGTTCGGCTTCGGCATCGCCATCGTGGCAATGGCGGCGACGCTTCTAGCCTCCCGCCGGATGGGTAGGCGCCGTCGCCAATCGGGACCGGGCACTACCCCTTCCGCGCCGCCAAACGCAAAGTCCCTGTAAGGTCGCCGTAAGCCGGAGAGCGATAGAATCGCCGGGCGAGGCGCGCTTCGCGCCGATGGTTGGGGACAGCATGACCCACGAGCTTATTTCGACGACGTGCGTTTCCGCCGGCGAAGGCTTCTACGTCTCGCCGAGCATGAATGGGGCCGAAGGCGCAAGGGATGCTTCCGCCACCAATGCCGCCCCCGACGGCATGGATCAGGTGATAGCCTGGCGCATCGACACCTTCCGCATCGCGGGCGACGATGTCCCCATCTCCACCACCTGGCCGATCACCATCAACGGTTCGATCGACACCACCGAATTCTTCATTCTGCGACCGGACGGAAAGATCGAATATCCGGACGGCTCATCCCCACGGAACGGCAGGCCGTTCCTGCATCTGGTCCAGGGCAAGACCCGATAGGCCAGCCTGCTCCCCTCCCCCGAATTGCGCCATGACGAAGGGCCATGCCATCATGTCTACCGCGATATTCGTTGCCGTAAAAAACTCTCTGGCCCACGAAGGGCTCTGCCGAATTCTATCCGATACCGGCTTTCCCCGCATCGAGGGACTGAAGAATCTGGCGGCCTTTTCTCCTGCCGCAGCGGCGCGGCATGAGAACGCGATCCTGATCGTCGACCGATCGCTTTGCGAGGTGGACGGCGCGGCCACGCTGGGCAGCCTGTTGAAGCGCTGCCCGCGCCTGCGGGTGGTGGTGCTGGTGGAAACCTTCGATTTTGCCGAGATGGCCGCGCTCTACATGGCCGGCGCCCATGCCTATTTCCTGATCAACTCGCCCTGCCAGGCGTTGGTCGCGATGATGCAGATGGTCGCCGTCGGCCAGAAGGTGGCCCCACCGGAAATCATCGATCTGGTCGGGCACATGCTGATCGTCACCAGCAGGACCGCGCCCAACAACGCCAGCCTCGCCGCTTTCAACTTCAACGCGCGCGAGCGGGAGGTTCTCGACAGCCTGCGCAACGGCCTGCAGAACAAGACCATCGCCTATGACCTGAATCTCAGCGAGGCGGCGATCAAGGCCACGGTCAAGTCGATCCTGACGAAGATGGGCGCACGCAACCGCACGCAGGCCGCGGTGATGGCGCGCGAAATGGCCTTCTACGAACCGCAGATGCCCTTCCCGCCTGTCGAAACGGGCCTGCGACAGGGTTCGCGCGATCACTGAGGGCGCCCGCCGGGCATCCTCAATGATCGCGCGCGCCATTTATGAGCGTACGCCCTAAACCGCCGGGAAGGGATTGTGCGCGACCAGCGCCTCCAGCCGGTGCGCGATATCGTGCGGCAGCGGAACGTCGTCTTCATGATAATCGCGCTGTCCCGCGCCGACCTGTTCGACCAGATCGTCGTGCAGGCTACCCATCAAGCCATTGATCGCGCTTAGAAAACGGGACATGCGATAGACCCGCTCGTCGGGCTGAAGCGTGCGCATCGTATCGTAGAACGCGACCTGCCGGCTGATCACCTTGCGCATCATGTGGAAACGATGTCCGGTGGGCGATCCGCCCGCCAGCCATCCGCGCAGCCGCCCGAACTCTGCCAAGTGGAAGTCGCGAAAACCCCGTGCGTCGTCCAGCTTGACGTTGCCGATCTCGCGCCGGACCGCAAGCCAGACCGGTGGCGAAAGCAGGATGCGCAATGCCAGCGCATAGCCCGTTACCGCCCATCGCCGCCGATTGCGGAAGGCATCCTGCAGGTGCCCCATGGTCGCCACCGTCAGGCGAAACAGCAGCGGCGCCTTGTGTGTCCGGCCATAGAGCACCAGTGCAAAGCGCATCTGCTTGTAGGCAGCGCGAATGTGCTTGTAGCGGACGCGCGCATCGTGCGGCAGGTCTCCCGACAACAGCAGCGCGTCGACAAGGCTGCACATCTGCCCCCGGTCCACATTTTCGCGCCAGAACTGCGTGGCCAGGGCAAGGCAACTGCGCATCATCGCTTCGTCGCTGACCGCCGGGATCGGATCGGGCAGGCTGACTTCGGGATCGACGACATCGTCCATCTCGATCGCCTGGAACATCGCCTCCAGCGTCTCGGGCGGGAAAGTCTGCAGCGGAGCCGTCATGCACGCGCTCCCTTCACAGGCGTCATGACGGAGACCAGGTTCTGCCGGTGACGATAGGCGCTGACCGTGGGAAGCAGCATGAACAGCGCCTTCAACGAAACGCCCGCAACATAGGCAAGCCCTGCGCCGGTAATGCCGAACAGGTGGATCAGCACGAACAGCAGCAACGCATACCCTGCCGCCGCAGTCCCCTCTGCGACCAGCGCAGACCGCTGCCGCCCGGCCATGTAGAGCAGCGATTCCAGCGGGAAACTGGCCATGGTCACGATCAGCGACGCGGTCATCAGCTGGAGCAGATCGTAAGCTTCCATGTAGCGCTTGCCGAAGACCAGCCCGATCACCGGCTCACCGCCCACGATCACCACCAGCAGGATCAGCAGACCCATCCCGCCCGAAACGAACGCGCTGCGGATCGCCAGCTGCCAGGGGTGGCGGCTGGCGGGATCGAGCCGCATGATCTCCGGATAGAAGCTGCGCGACATCAGATCGGCCGGCTTGCTGGCGGAATCGAAGAAGGTGGCGGCGATCTTGAACAGGCCCGCGCTGGTGGGGCCCAGCATGGCGCCGACGATCAGGTTGCTCACCGGCCCCCATGCCGCCCATACCGAATGCGCGACATTGGTGGTCCATACGAAGTCCCACGCTGCCGGCAGCCGGCGCCCGGGCCCCACCAGCCCCGGCCGCAGGGCGCCATGGATGCCGCGACGGCGCAGTTCGATCACCGACATCACCCACAGGCACAAGTCACCCGCAAGATCGGCCAAGAACCAGGTCACCACGAAACCGACGAAGCCCAGATTTCCAAAGTAGGACACCGCACCGCCGATCGCGCGCAAGATCGGCGTCACCAGTTGCTGCAAGGCCAGCTGGTCGAACCGGTCCAGCACGCGCAGGATGCCGGTGGGGGTGGCGGCCGTCATGGTCGGGATCAACAGGCAGTAGAACATGGCAATCTGCACGTCCTCTTCCGGAATGTCGAACCAGTCGGCCAGGAATGGCAGCAGCACCAGGCCGCCCACCAGCCCGACAAGGCCGCTGGCAAGGTCCAGCCCGAAGGCGAAGCCGGTAACATCGCGCAATTCGTCGAAGTCACCACGACCCATCGCCGGAGTGCCGTAGCGGACGATGAACTGCCAGGTCTGGAACTTGACCAGTGCGCCCACGCCATTGGCATAGGAATGGATGATCACCAGGGTGCCGAACAGCGCCGGAGTCATGCCGCGCCCGGCGCAGGCCAGCGCCACGAGGCCCAGCAAGGCTGCCACCAGCTTGCCGGACCCCAGATAGGAGGCATTCCGTACGATCGTGCGGAACACGCCGTCCGCAAACCAGTGCCTCACGGTGAAGGAACGGGCGGCCATCGTCATGCCACCTTTCGCGCCGGAGCGGCAGACGGAGCGGACGACAGAGTAGCAGGCAGGGCGCCAAGGCATGCGGCAACGGCCGCCTTTGCCTGTGCCAGCACCTGATCCAGCGGCTGCTCGGCATCGATCTCCACGATGGGCGCGCCTTCGAAGGTCAGGCGCGGCACATCGGCAACCTTGCGTGCCAGCGAGGACTCGCGATGATCGGGCTTGCGCGCGATCGCCACGTCCAGCGAGACGTTCAGGCGCAGTACCAGATCGGGGCGCATGGCGGCCATGGCCCGATAGTGGCGCAATTCGCTGCGCGCCAGCAGACCGACAAGGCCCGAACGCCGCGCGGCAGCAAGGCCCAGGCCATCCATCGGGCCAGGCAGGTTCACTTGCGGAAACCTGTCTGCCACGATGGCGGACCCGGCGCGGCGCAGCCGCATCATGCGATTGAACCGGAACACGCGGCGCATCGAGAAGACGTAGATCACCAGCGCCGCCAGCAGGCCGGGCCCCTTCTCCGTCTGGGCATTGCGCGCCCGCGTGTGAATCGATTTATCCAGCTTGCCGCCCAGCAACGGCAGACGCGCGATGCGACGGCCGATATTGCCGGACTGCTTGCCAAGATGGCAGAGCCGCGTGGGTCGATCCTCGTTCATCCAGGCGCAGAGCGCCTCGGTCACGGTGGACTTGCCGGAACCGTCGCAACCGACGACGGCGATAAGGGGGGGGAGGGTCATGACGTTACGCGCAATGTTCTTCATATTGGGGGGAATTCATCAGCTCTGCAGACCATGGCGCCGCAGCACCGCAAGGACCGTTGCCAGCACCTCGTGATAGGGCCGCGTCGCGTCGACGTCGACGATCTGCGCCCCGGCGAAACCCAGCGTGGGCACGACGGCAAGCTTGCGCTCCAGCATCGCCCGCTCGTGATCGGCCTTGCGGCCAAGCGCGGTATCGACATCGACATTCAGCCGGATCACCACGGTCGGCCGATAGGCCGCCATTCCCTCGTACAGCGCGCGTTCGCGCCGGGCGATCCGCTCCACCAGGCCCGAACCCTTGCGCATCCACGACAAGCCGGGGCCGTCGAAGGTGCCGGGCACTTCGGCCTGGGGATAACGATCCGTCACCACTTGCACGCCGTGGCGGCGGTAATCGATCACCTGCCGAAAGCGGCGATGCCGCGCCAGCGAAAAACCGAACATCGCCAGCGCCGTCAACAGGCCGGGCAAGCGCTTTTCCGGGCCGGAACGGGTTTTGCCATCGTGCGCCTTGCGGGCCTTTCCGGTCAGAAACCCTTCCACCAATCGTCCGATCACCGGAACTTCGCCGATCTTGCGGCCAAGGTCACCGGTGCCCAGCCCCAGATACATCGATCGCGTAGGTGCCTGCCGGTCCAGCAGCATCACCAGATCGCGCGCCAGAGTCGATTTGCCCGAACCGTCGCAGCCGATCAACGCCACGCAAGGCGCCAGGCCGGACTGCGAACGACCGGACTGCGATCGGCCAGGCTGCGATCGAGTGGAGGACTTGGCGAACGAGGTATCGAAAGCGCTGTCCAGCGAAGAACGGGTCGCGATCTCGCGCGGAGATTTGTGAAGGGTCATGTTTTCGTAGGCCGGTCCTGCCCTCAGGCCATGGCGATGCCGCCACGGCGTGGGCTCATGATTTCGGGTCGAGCGGCGACGCCTAGGCCCCGAAGCTGATGCGAAGCTGATGGACGGGAAATGTTTTTTCGCCATTTGACGGTCGCCCGAAAGCTGGCGTAATCCGGCATCTCACGCCGCTTCCTGCGGCGCCCAACCTGGCCCGGAGAGCCGATCTTGCCCCGCCTGCTGGTCGCGGAAGACGATGCCGATCTTGGCCCCGCGATGAAGCGGGCGCTGGAACTTGACGGCTATGTCGTCGATCTCGTCGTGCGCGGCGACGATGTGCTGGCCGCCGTCGGCACCGCCGGTTACGATGTGATCCTTCTCGATCTGGGCCTGCCGCACATGTCGGGGATAGAGGCGCTGCGGGCGCTGCGTTCGGGCCGCAACGAAACGCCGGTCATCATCATCACCGCGCTGGATCGCACCGCGCACCGCGTTGCCGGGCTGGACGCCGGGGCCGACGACTATGTGGTGAAGCCGGTCGATCTGGAGGAACTGGCGGCGCGCGTCCGATCGCAGCTGCGCCGGCGCGATCGCCGCCATGACGACAGCATGTGCGTGGGACGCGTCACGCTGGACTTCGCTGGCCATGTCGCCAGTCTGGACGGCGAAGAAGTGCCGCTTACCGCCAAGGAGTTTCGCGTACTTGCCCTGCTGATGCGGCGTGCGCGCCGGTTCGTGTCCAAGGCCGATCTGGAAGGCGAGCTTTACGATCAGGACCAGTGGGTGGAATCGAACACGATTGAAGTCGCGATCTCCGCGCTGCGGCGCAAGTTCGGGCGCGACTTCATCCGCACCGCACGCGGCCTTGGCTACATGGTGGGCGGGCCAGAGGGGATGAAGGCGGACAAATGAGGCGCGCGTCGCTTTCCACCCGGCTCTATCGCCGCGTGCTGGTGCTGCTGGCGTTGACCGGCCTGGCCATGGGCGCAGTGCTCTATTCGGTGGCCAGCAGGGAAATCGGCCGGGCCTCCGACGCGCAGCTCGCGAACGCATCACGCCTGCTCTACATGATGATGCAGGACGAACTGACCGCCGGCGTGCTGGCCGCGCGCGGGAAAGGTCTGGGCACGGGGCCCGGAAGCGCCAGCGATCCCCTGTTGTCCTCCGAGGAAAAGCGCGCGTTCCATGCCTCCTACGACTGGTGCATGTTCGCGGTGTTCTGGGAGGGGCAGCCCGTCGCCCAGTCCGGCTGGGGCGCGCCGGTGGACCTGGTGCCACGGCAGCCCGGCCTCCACGATTTCGCGGCAGTGGGCGATCGCTGGCGCAGCTATGGACTGCCCGGCCGCGATCCCCGCCTGCTGGTCGTCGTGGCCGAACGCGATGCGATGCGGAAGCTCTCCGTCGGCCCGGTGATGCGCAAGCTGGCGCTGCCGGTGCTGCTGTTGATAACCGCGGCGATGATCGTGCTCTGGCTGACCCTGCGCAAAAGCCTTTCCGAAGTGGAGCGGCTGGCCTCCTCGCTCAGCGCACGCACGCTGGCCGATCTGACGCCGCTCGATCCGCAGGACTGGTCGCGCGATCTGGGCCCGCTGATAACCGCGCTCAACACGCTGTTCGCGCGGCTGGAGCAGGCCTACGAACTGGAACAGGCCTTTACCGACGATGTCGCGCACGAATTGCGCACGCCGCTGGCGGCAATCCGCGCCCAAGCTCAGCTACTGGGCAAGACCGCACCCGCATCGGCGGGGGAAGAGATCGGCCGGCTGCTGGCCACCGTGACGCGGGCCAACCATCTGGTGGGCGGGATGCTGACGCTGGCCCGCCTGAACGCCACGGCCGTTTCCGCCCGCTCGATCGACGTCCACGCGCTTGTTGCCGATGTCGTGGCCGAAGCGGTGGTGAATCTGCCTTGTGACGGTATCGAGTTCACGGTGCTGCCCTATCACGTGGTGCGCTGGCAGTGCGATCCGGCCTCGCTCCTGATCGCTCTTTCGGCGGTGATCGAGAATGCCGTGCGCCATGCGGCCGACGGCGGCCGGATCGATATCGCCGTCGTGCGCACGTTCGATCACCTGGTCATCACCGTGGGCGATCGCGGCCCCGGCGTTGCCGCCGACGACCGCGATCGGCTGCTACGCCGTTTCTAACGCGGCCCGGCCACAACCTCGGGCAGCGGGCTTGGCCTGTCCATCGCCGTAAAGGCGATGACGCTTGCACGCGGCACGATCAGACTGGAGGACCGCCAGGACGGCCCGGGCCTGCTAGTCGTCCTGACCCTGCCCGCGCCCGATTGATCGCCTTTGCGGTGCGCGGCCCCGGCCAGCGCGCTTGCCGCGTTTCGATCCGCCCAATATACATCCGCACGATCGTCCGCGATGCGGGCCTTCGTTGCGAACAACGCTCTGATTTTTTAGGGATGCAAGGCATATGAAATCACTGCTTCGCCCGTTCCTGCTCGCCGGCGTCGGCCTCATCGGAACCGCCGCCGCGCTTCCGGCCTCTGCCGCATCCGCTCCTGCCCCGGCCGCCGCTGCCGCCCCGGCCTATTCGTCGGCAACCACGCCGATCGGCGACCTTCTCGACAATCCGGCAACCAAGGCCGTGCTGGTCAAGGACGTTCCCACGCTGGTCGCCAATCCTCAGATCGACATGGCGCGCGGCATGACGCTGAAGCAAGTGCAGGCCTATGCCGGCGACGTGCTGTCGGACAGCGTCCTCGCCAAGATCGACGCCGATCTGGCGCAGATCCCGGCTGCCAAGTAATCCGGCCCGAACGACCCTGCCGGGCCCAGCCGCCAATCCATTGGCGATGCGGCCCGACAGGCACCGTTCGGAAGCTTCCCACCCGGCCCGTTTCGACGCCGGGATCAACGATTTTTTCGCACCCATTGCCGGTCAGTCAGGCAAGGGTCAGGAAGCAGCCGCTTTGCCTTCCTGCATGAACGATCACGATTCGCTTTCCCCGCGCATGGTTCGGCTGGCTGCCACTTCGGCGCTGGCCCTGATCGGCATCGCGGCGGTATCGCCGGCCGCGGCCGATCCCGCTCCATTCGAATTGACCGGCCCGGATCTGAAGATCGAGGTGACGCGCGGTCAGCAGACGCTGCCCATCGCCCAGGTCCCCAGCCTTGCCGAAGGAGACGAGCTGTCGATCCACGCCGCGCTTCCCGCCGATCAGGGCCTGAAGTTCCTGCTCGTCTCCGCCTTCCTGCGCGGCGCGACCAATCCACCGCCCAAGGACTGGATTGCGACCGCCAGCACGTGGAAGGAGAAGGAAAAGGACAAGGCGCTCTCACTCACCGTGCCCAAGGGCGCGCGTCAGGCCGTGCTGCTGATGGTGCCGGACACTAATGGCGCCGAAGGTGCGCTGATCGACGCGGTGCGCGGCAAGCCAGGCGAATTCGTCCGCGCCGGCAAGGACCTGAACCAGGCCTCTCTCGATCATTCGCGGCTTATCGCGTTCATGGATGCGATCCAGGCGCAGGACAACAATGCGCCGGAATATTTGCGCACCGTTGCGCCGGTGCTGGCGCACAGCCTGTCGATCAAGCTGAACGAAGATTGCCTTTCCAAGGTGATCGAGATGCAGGCGTCCTGCCTGCTGGAAAACCGCGAGCAACTTGTCCTCAATGACGTTCATTCCAGTTCGATCGCCGACACGCTGACGGGCGCGCCCACCGATCTGGCCCTGCAATTGAGCGCCACGCCGCAAGCCGGGGCCGGATATTATAGCGCCTACATCGGCGTTGCCCGCGATATTGCGCGGATCTTCGGCGCCTTCAGCAACCCGCAGTTCGGCTATTTGCCGACGCTGGCTGTGCGGCGCGGCGATACGATGTCGCTGCTGCTCAACACGGCGCCGTCGTTCCAGAAGCCGAAGTCGGTGATGGTCGCAGCCCTGCCGGCGGTCGAAACCGATATTCCGCCGCAATTGCGCAGCACCGCCAAGGAGCCTGTCTGTCTGGCCCGCCCCGGCGCAGTGCTCGGCGTCGAAGGCGCACCACTGATATTCTCCACCTCGCTGGCGCACGACATGCGCGTCAAGCTTACCAACGCTTCCGGCCAGACCACCGACGTCACCGTCCTGCCCCGCGCCGACAAGGGCGGCTACGCACTGGCGGGCGACGCGCTGCCGAGCACGTTTTCCGGATCGATGCGCGCGCAGCTGCACGGCAGTTGGGGCTTTTCGACGTTCGATGGGCCGGACTTCCTCGTCCAGCGGCCCGACGGCAACGCCTGGAAAGTCTCCGGAGATGCCGATGCGCTGGTGATCGGGCGGGACAACGAAGTCGTGCTGGAAGGTAACGCCCCCTCCTGTGTGGACGAGGTTTCGGTCCGCCAAGGCAACGGCGCACCGCGTCCGCTCGAATGGAAAGTGCGCGATGGCCATCACCTTGCCATCACGGTGCCCAAAGGCGCGGCCGGTCCCGGCGAATTGCAGGTGGAACTGCGGCTTCAGGGTGCAAAGAGCCCGGAGACGGTTACCTTGCGGGCCCGGGCGGAGGCCAGCCGGATCGACGGCTTCGAGATTCATGCGGGGGACGGTCAAGGTGAGCTGACCGGGCAGCGGCTCGATCAGGTGCAGTCGCTCACACTGGGCGATATCGAATTTCGCCCCGACGGACTGACGCGCGAAGGCGCTGTCGACCATTTACGGCTGACCGCGCAGGGCGCAGCGCGCGTGCCCGCCCAAGGTGCGGCGGACAAGGCAGCCGTTCGGCTGGCCGACGGGCGCACGCTCCCGCTGCCGGTCAAAGTGGCGCCGCCTCGCCCGCAAGCCGAACTGTTGAGCCGCACGGTCTATCCCGGCCCGGCCACCCCCGGCACGCGGTCGCTGGAATTGGGCGAACTGCTGCCGGATGACGGCGATCTCGTGTTCTCGGTCAGGGCCGCCGCCGGCAATCGGTTCGACACGGCGGACGTCGTGGAGATCGGTGCCGGTGGAGACACGGGTGGAAACACGGGCACCGTCCGGCTGACAGTCGGCAAAGGGCTGACGCTGGCGAGTGCGCAGGTGCTTGTCGCCCGCGTCAAGGCGGCGGAACTGCCCGCCGGAACATTCGGGCCGCTGCGTTTTCGCCTTGTCGATGGCGGAATCGCGGGCGACTGGGCACCGCTTGCTACGCTGGCGCGGCTGCCGCGTATCGAGGGGCTGAGCTGCGACGCCAAGGGGAAGGCCAAAGCCGAAGCAGCGCCCTGCACGCTTTCCGGGCGCGATCTCTTCCTGATCGAGGCCGTGTCGGCAGATGCAGCCTTCGCGCAGGCGGTCACCGTGCCCCCCGGCTTTACCGGCGCGACCCTTCAGGTGCCGCAGCCGGTGGACGGCAAGCTGCTGTTGCGCTTGCGGGACGCGCCGGACAGCCCGGTGGTTCTGCGCTAAATCCCGTGTGCCGACGGCCCCGCCTCGCGGGGCCGAGCCGGCTCAGGGCTTCGCCGCCAGTTGGCAGGTCCGGCGATAGAGCACGGCGATCAGGATCACGAACACCGCCGTGCCCAAGACCAGTGGCAACTGGCCCAGATCGCCGACGAGCGCGAGCGGGCTGTCGCTGCCCGAAGCGGCAACGATGCCGGCGAAGCCGACGCCCCACAAGCTTTCGCCCACGATCAGGCCAGTCGCAGTCAGCACGCCCATGCGTTTGGCGAATTCCCCGTCGCTCTGGCGATCCGCCCAGCGATCGTAGAACCAGCCAATCACCGCGCCCGTCACGGTGGGCAAGATCACGCTCATCGGCAGGTAGATGCCGATACCGACGGCAAGCGGCGGCAGTCGCAGCCGGCCCATCAGGCCCAGCACTTCGTCCAGCACCACGAAGACGACGCCGGCAACCGCGCCCCAACCGATCATCGCCCAGTTCAGGTCGCCGCCCAGCACACCCTTGGCCAGGGCGGATATCAGCGCCGCCTGCGGCGCCGGCAGCGCTTCGGGACCGGCACCCGGGGCACCGGCGAAACCGAAGGCCGTGTTCAGCAGGTCCAGCACCGGCGGGATGACCAGCGATCCGAAGATCACGCCGATCACCAGCGCCACCTGCTGCTTCCAGGGGGTCGCGCCGACCAACTGGCCTGTTTTCAGATCCTGAAGATTGTCGTTGGAGATCGTCGCCACGCCGAAGACCACGCCCGTCACGATCAGTGCGTAAGCAACCAGCGCCGCGGTGGTATCCGCCGTCTGCTCACGCCCGAACAGGCCGGCCAGAAGGACCGATGCAGCCACCACCGAGAGGATGCCGATGCCCGAAACGGGCGAGTTCGACGCACCGATCAGGCCCGCCATGTAACCGCAGACTGCCGCGATCAGCAGGCCCATCACCAGCACGAACAGCAACGCGCCTGTAACCAGCAGCATCTGCGATCCGGCCAGCGCACCGCCCGAGAGCACGCTGGACAGCAGGATGCCGATCGGCACCAGCATCGCCAGCGTGCCGATCAGCACGATACCGATCGGCAGGTCCTGTTCCTCCAGCTCCAGCACTTTGCCAGCTTGACGGGCGCGACTGGCGGCCAACGCCGAACGGATGCCGCCCAGCACCGGCCCGGCGATGCGCAGCAGCGTCCAGATCGCCGCGACCGCGATGACGCCCGCGCCGAAGAAGCGCACATCGGCGCTGAACACGCTGGTCGCCCAGGTTTCAACGGTACCGGCAGGCATCGGATTCTGCGCCGTCAGCATCGGCAGCAACACCCACCAGCCGATGATAAGACCAAGGAACATCGCCAGCCCTACCGACAGGCCCACAAGATGGCCCACCCCCAGCAGCGCGAACGACAGGCCGCCGGAAATCCCGGTCGCGCCCGATCCGGCACGGAACCAGACGGAAGCTTCCGCAACCATCAGGCGCGTCTGCGTCAATATCGCGAATCCGGCCGAGGCGATCGCGTTCCACAACAGCACCGAAAGCCCCTTGGAGCTTTCTTCCGCGCCCTGATCGCTGGCGAAGCCCACGCGCAGCACTTCGGCGGCCGCATGGCCTTCGGGATAGGGCAACGGCGTGTCGACCACCAAGGCCCGGCGCAGCGGCACGGAGAACAATACGCCCAAGATGCCACCGGTGCCGGTTATCGCCGCCGTGGTCCAATAGGGGAAGCCCTGCCACCAGCCGATCATGACCAGACCCGGCAGCACGAAGATGATCGCCGCCAGCGTGCCTGCCGCACTGGCGACAGTCTGCACGATGTTGTTTTCCAGAATCGTGGAATTGCCCAGCGCGCGCAGGATCGCCATCGATATGACCGCTGCCGGGATCGACGTCGCGAACGTCAGGCCCACTTTCAGGCCGAGGTAGACGTTGGCCGCCGTGAAGAACAGCGTGATCACGCCGCCCAGCAAGACCCCGCGTACCGTCAGTTCCGCAACCGGCTTTCCGCCGATCGCCGTTGCATTATCGATTCCTGCCATCGTCACTTCGCTTCAATCCCGGCCCTGCGCCGCGCCCCTGATGGCACGCGGCACCCCGTCAGGCCAGAAAAACGATTGCCGAAATGAAATTTCCTGACCCGGGCAAGCACGATTCAATCGAAATCGAGACTGACGTGCGGAATGTCCCCCTCTATCCGCCCCTGTGGCGTGGCATAGTCCGTCACCGGTACGCCAAGGTCGCGCCCGATATCCAACGTTTCGCCATTGCCAGCCGCCATCAGCATGGACGTCGGCAGGCGCACGCTGGCGATTTCCGCGCCGTCGGCTCGGAGTGTGACGGTCGCCGGACCGCCCGGCATGTCCACTGCAAAGCGCATGGTCAGCCTGGCTGCGCCTTGCGGCAAGGACCTGTCCGCCACCACACGGGTGATCTCATCCGGATCGGTCGACCGGGCGGCAACGAAGGCGGGGCGCCCCTTGTCCAGATAGAGGCTCCACCCGCCGAACCGGCTGCCGAACGCCATCACCGCGCCCGATGCTGCGCTGCTGTCCAGCGCAAGGTCGGCATTCAGCGTGAAGCTGCGGGCGATCGGCACAGGCTCGGTGTTGGCGGGCAGGCTTACGTCCTTGCCCCAAAAATCGAAATGCTTGCGGCCGCTGCCGCGCATCATCGCGGCACCGCGCGCCATGCCGAAGCGGTGATCGAGCGGGAAGACGTTGTTGCGCGCGGCCTCCCGCTTCCACAGGTCCATCATCGCCTGAAGCTGCGTCGGCTCCTTCGCGGCCAGATCGGAGGACTGCGAAAAGTCCTTGTCGAGGTTGTAGAGCGACCACTGGATGGGCGGACGCGTGCCGCCGGACGGCAGGTTCTCCCATGCCATGCGGCCATCGTCGCCCGAGAGGAACCAGCCGTCATGATAGAGCCCCACCTTGCCGCCGATCTCGAAGTACTGCGTGCGCGGCTTCGCGGCATCGCAAGTAGCAAGGCTGGCCAACAGGCTCTGCCCGTCCAGCGGTTTCTGGTGGACGCCATAAACGCTTTCCGGCGTGGGCAGATGCGCAGCGTCAAGCACGGTCGGCACGATGTCGACAAGGTGGGAAAACTGCCCGCAAACCGTGCCGGGATGGACGACATGCCCCTTCCAGGACAGGATCATCCCATTGCGGATACCGCCCAGGAACGAGGCATATTGCTTGGTCCAGCGCAGCGGCGTGTTCATCGCCCAGGACCAGCCGGCGGGATAGCTCTCATAGGTCATGGGCCCGCCAAGCCTGTCGAGATTGGCCTCCATCCAGGCCTCGCTCTCGTCATGCTTGCCCATGGAACGCAGTTCGTTGATCGTGCCGCGCGGCCCGGCCTCTGCACTGGCGCCATTATCGCCGATCACGAGGGCCACCAGCGTATTGTCCAGTTCGCCCATGCGTTGCAGTTCGGCGATGACCCGGCCGATCTGCTCGTCCTGATAGGCCAGTTGCGCGGCGGCGACTTCCATCGTGCGCGCGGCAAACGCCTTCTGTCCCGGTGTCAGGCTGTCCCACGCAGGAATTTCGGCCGGGCGCGGGGTCAGTTTGGTGCCCCTGGGTACGATCCCCATGGCCAGTTGGCGCCGCCAGGTCTGTTCGCGCTGAACGTCCCAGCCCTGATCGAACTTGCCCCTGAACCGCGCGATATATTCGGGCGGCGCCTGATGCGGCGCATGGGTTGAGCCCGGCGCCATGTAGACGAGGAAGGGCTTGTCCGGGGCGGCGGCCTTCTGGTTGTGGATCCAGCGGATCGCATCGTCGGCAAGCCGGCTGTCCAGCAGCCTGCCCTGCCCCTCGTCACGCTCGACCCGCTGCGTGCCCCGATAGAGGATCGGCGAATACTGATCACTGTCGCCGCTGACGAAGCCATAGAAATAGTCGAACCCCAGCCCGGTCGGCCAACCATCGAACGGCCCCGCCTCGCTACGCTCGTTGGAAGGTAGGTTGTGGTGCTTGCCGAACATCGCCGTGCTGTAGCCATTCAGCCGCAGGACCTGTGCGATCGTGGCGGTTTCCGGCAGGACACGCCCGCCGTAACCCGGAAACGGCGAAGGCACGTCACTCAGCCAACCGACGCCGACGGCGTGATGATTGCGCCCCGTCAACAGCGCTGCGCGACTGGGGGAACAGATTCCGGTGGTGTGAAAGCGGTTGTAGCGCTGCCCCTGCGCGGCCAGTCGCTCGAAATTCGGGGTTGGCACCGGGCCGCCGAACGCACTGGACATGGCGAAGCCGACATCGTCGCTCATCATCAGGAACACATTCGGCGCACCCTGTGGCGCGCGGACCGGCGATTGGGCCATGCCCCTGGCGTCGAGCACGTTCTCGGTCACGGTGCCATCGAATGGAAGTGCCGGAATGGGCAGGACGGTGCGCCCAGCCGATTCCTGGGCGCCTGCTGCCGTCGTCATTACCGAAACCGCCGCTGCCATCAGCAACCCGAACTTGCGCTTCATCTTAGCTCCCTCCCCGTCATCGCGGGCAGGATAGGGCTCGCAAGATCATGCCGTCCAATGCATATCAAAGCATCATTACATGCATGATGGGAATATCATGGACCTCACCCGCCTGCGGCATATCGTGGCCGTAGCCCGCAACCAGAGCTTTTCCCGCGCTGCTGAGGAGCAGGGCATTACCCAGCCCGCACTCAGCCGCAGCATTGCCGCGTTCGAGGCTCGGCACGGGGTCACCCTGTTCGACCGGGGACGTGGCGGCGTCCACGCGACGGCGGCGGGCCGTCACGTCGTGGAGCAGGCAACGCGATTGCTCGACGCCGCCGGCGATCTGGAGCGCAGCCTGAAGCGGTTTCCGCTGGGCGAGCCCGCGCAAGTCTCGATCGGGCTGGGGCCGCTGATGGCCGGGTTGTTCCTGCCGCGGATCGCCGGTTCGCTGCTTGAAGCATGGCCGGCGATCCGGATCCGCACCTTGGTGCGCGCGCCGGACCAGCTCGTTGCCGAATTGCTGAATGACCGGATCGAAATGGTGCTGGGCAACAACTGGAACCTCGGGCGGGTTCCGGGCACCGAAGTGGAACGGCTGGGCCGGATCGAGGTGGCATTCATGGTGCGGGTGGGCCATCCGCTGGCGGGCCGGGGCACCGTGACCGCAAGCGAACTGGAACTCTATCCCGCCGCCAGCGCCGTCGAGCATCAGGCTGGACCGGCGCAAACGAGTGGGCAGGCCGGCAGCTTCGTCTGCGATAATTTCCACGTGCTGCGCGAAACCGTATTGCTCAGCGATTGCGTCTGGATATCCTCGCCGCTGTTTCTCGCCCGGGACTTGCGCGAGGGGCGGATAGTGCAGCTGACGGTCGCCGGTTTCCCACCAGCGCACAGCGATATCTGCGTGGTCAGCCGGCGCGGCCGCAGCCGATCCCCCGCAGCGCGGACCGTGGCCGACGAGCTCAAGGCCCTGCTGGCGGAAGCGGAGACAAGTTTCGGCGATGCCTAGGGCCGAGCGGAGCGGATGCAGCGCACCGGCACCTGTCTGACGCACCCCATTTTTTCGACCAATCGTTCGCAAATCCGGGCGGGCCGGGAAACAAATCGGCCCGCCGGAATGCTTTCCTGTCGTTATGGACGCTACGACAGGCATCTACGGCGCAGAAACGCACGAGGATGGGCACCCCCCGCCTCACCCGCATCGGTACGCCTTGCGGATCGTGCGAAATGTCTTGCTGGCCGTTGTAGCTGGCGTGTTCGCCATCTGGCTGGTGCTGTTCGTGACGAAGGGGCGCTTTCTCAAGCATCCGTTCGAACGCATCGCCACCTCCCTGGCAGACCGCAAGATTTCGGTTGGCGGCGATTTCCAGCTCTATTTCGCGCCCCTGCGCATCAAGTTCGTTGCAGAGGGACTGCAGGTCGCCAATCCCGCATGGGCGGGGCAGCCGAACCTGTTCTCCGCCAGACGCATCGATGCCCGGATCGCGCCGCTGTCCTTGCTGTTCGGGCGGCGGCACATCTACACGCTCGATCTGGATCAGGGCGCGGCCGACCTGGAGTGGGATGCCCGACACCAGAGCAATACCTGGACGTTCGGTATGCCCGGCAAGGGCAAGCCGCTGGAAATGCCGCGCATCGATCGCGCCACCGTAATCGGCACACGCATCCGCTATCTCGATCCGCGTATGCAGGTCGTGGCGAACCTGGAAGTGGATCCCATCACCTCCACCAATGCGCGGATCGGAAAGGCCGTGGCCGTGCGTGGCGACGGCACGCTGCGCAAGACGCCGTTTCGCGTGAACGCACGCCTGCTCTCCCCCGACGAGACGATCGGCCGGGGAGAGAATGCGCTGCAGCTGCGGGCCTGGGCTGCGAACAATGTGATCGACGTATCCGGCAAGCTGCCCTCGATCTCCGACGTGGAAAACGTTCCGCTGCACGTTCGCGCGCAAGGCCGCGATCTTTCGGACCTGCTGAGCATCATCGACGTAACGATCCCGCATACTCGCCGCTACGCCCTGACCGCGCAACTTGTGAAGGACGATGTGCGCTATCGCTTCACCGGAATGTCCGGCCGGTTCGGTAATTCGGATCTTGCCGGCACGCTTACCGTCACCAATGGCGAGCGTCTCCGGCTGGATTCCGCACTGAAGACGCGCCAGCTCGACATCGTCGATGCCGCGCCATTCATCGGATACAACCCCGATATCGTCGCCGCCAAGGGCGCCGTCGCCGCCGCTGCGGCTACCGGCGCCGGTCCGCGAAATGTGCTGCCCGATGCGCGCCTTCCGGTGGACGCCATGCAACGCTTCGATGCAGCGCTGACCTGGCAGATCGGCGTGGTGCGATCGCGCAACGTGCCGGTTCAGGACATCTCCCTCAAGCTGACGCTCGATCGGGGCCGGCTGGCACTGTCTCCGCTGACGTTCTCCATGGCGCGCGGCACCGTTTCCTCCGACCTGATCTTCGACACGCGCCGCCGCCCTTCCGCCGTCAGCTACGATATCCGCCTTTCGCCCACGCCGATGGGCCGGCTGCTGGCGGGCTATGGCGTCGCGCAATCGGGTACCACGGGATCGATCAAGGGTCGGATCAAGCTGGAAGGCCGGGGCGACACGATCCACGATTCCCTCGCCAGTTCGTCGGGCCGGATCGCTTTCGTGATGCCGCAGGGCACCTTGTGGACGCAGAACGCCCAGTTGGCGGAACTGGACATCGGCACTTTCGTAACCAAGATGTTCGAGGGCAAGTTGAAGAAGCCGATCGAGATCAATTGCGGCTTGGTGGGCTTCACCGTCCGCAACGGCATCGCCGCCGCCGATCCCATCCTGATCGATACCAGCCGGAACGTCGTCACCGGACGTGGCGGCTTCAGTTTCGACAGCGAGGCGGTGGATCTGGCCTTCAGGGCAGACGGCAAGAAGTTCAGCCTGTTTTCCGGCCAGTCCCCGGTGGGAGTCCGTGGCCATTTCGCCGATCCATCGCTGGATGTAATCAGCCCCCAGCTGATTGGCCGCGCCGGGGCCGGACTCGGCCTGGCAGTGCTGGCGACTCCCGTCGCCGGACTGCTGGCCTTCGTGGACATAGGCGATGCCAAGTCCGCCGCCTGCGGTCCGGTGCTTGCCGGCGCCGGCGCGGCGGCCCAGCGGACGACGTCCGGCAAACCGCGCAAAGACGTGGGTAACGGCCGGGCTGGAAAGATTGACTAAGCCGGCTCCATCGTGCCCAGCAGATCGTCCAGATCGGCGACGGCAAATCCGGTGAACTGGTCCCCGATGCCATAGGGCAGCAGCACGCGGCGCCGATGGACCAGCGCGCCGCAACTGTAGGTGACGTTGGGTACATAGCCCCCGTGCTGCTCGGCGCTGGGGAACACCAGCGGCGCGCGCGTGCGCAGCAGGACTTTCGAAGGATCGGCCCGATCCAGCAGGCAGGCCCCGATGCAATAGCCCCGCACCAAGCCAACGCCATGGGTGAAGACCAGCCAGCCTTCCTCGATCTCGATCGGCGATCCGCAATTGCCCAGTTGCACGAATTCCCAGGGGTAACGCGGCGCCATGATCGGACTGCCAGCATCCCAGCGATAGAGATCGTCCGAACGGAGAAGCCAGATATTCTCGCCATCCTGACGGCCGAGCATGACGAACTGGCCGTCGATCTTGCGCGGGAACAGCGCCATTCCCTTGTACCCACTCATAGCGCCTTCCAGCGTGCGCATTTCGAAAGTGCGCAGGTCTATGCCGCGTAGCAGCCCCTGCCGCGCCGTACGACCGTCGAAGGCGGTATAGGTGCCCAGCAGCGTCTCACTGCCGTCGTCCTCCACGAACAGCACCATGCGCAGGTCCTCCACGCCCTGCCGCTGGTCCGGCAGGATCGGGAAGATCACCGTTTCCGTCACATTCTCGCTATCGTCGCATTGCAGCCGAACCCACCCTTCGTCGTCGCTCTGAATGTCGGGTGTCATGCAGTGCGGGCTGGCGGCGTCGATCGTCAGGCCGGTTGCGCAATCCCATGTGCCGGTACGGAAGGTGACGGAGGATACATGGCCTTCTCCGATGCCCCGCAGCGAAAGGAGGAACCGCACATGGTCCTTGCCGGCGCGATCCTTGCCATCGCTTTCCGGCAGGGGGATGATGCTGGGATTGAAAAGAGCGGCCGCCTCGAACGCGAATTCCTGGCTGAAATAGGCGCCCAGCAAAAGCCGGTCGCTTTGCGTCAGCGCGCTAACGTCGATCTCTTCCGCAAGGCTTTCCACCTGCCACCGGAACGTCCGTTCCGCATTGCGATGGCGCGTCCGCATCGGGCCCATGACGAAGACCAGCATCCTTTCCCGAACGTCCTGGTCAAGCCCCGCCAGACGATCGACCACCTTCTGGGCGCGCGTCGCGCCCTGCGCGAAGGCTTCGGGATAGGCGAAGCGGAACGGCCTTATCACCGTGCGTGCAGGATCCGGCTGAAGTTCGGGCTCCAGCTTCGTGAACACGTCCGCAGTCTGCATCGCCGGCGCCTTTGGTTCGATCGGAGGGCCCCCACCGAACGGCAGGATCCCCGACGCATCAACGCAGCAGATGCGACATGGTTCGGCACCATGCCAATGCGAGTGCCTTAATCGCGATGGAAGACGGGCGGACGCTTCTCGAAGAACGCGGTGAAAGCCTCTCGCGCCTCGGCGGATTGCATCGCGCTGCGGAAGACGCGGGCCTCGTCATCGATCCGCGCGACGACTGCCGCCGGATCGCCCTTCATCAGCCGGCGCGTCGCCATCAGCGCCTGCGGTGGCTTCGCCATCAGCACCCCCGCCTTGGCCCGGGCATGGGCAAGCAATTCCCCACCCGGCACCAGCGCGGTGACGAGGCCGGCGGCGTCCGCCGCTTCCGCACCCATCGGCTCCCCCAGCAGCAGCATCGCGGCCGCCTTGGCATAGCCCAAGGTAGCCGGCGCCAACAGGCTGGAGCCCGCCTCCGGCACGATCCCCAGATTGACGAACGGCATCACGAAGCGGGCATCGGGCGCGGCGTAAACGAGGTCGCAATGGAACAGCATCGTCGTCCCCACGCCCACGGCCAGCCCCTGCACGGCAGCGACGATCGGCTTGTCGAACAGGGCAATGGCGCGGATGAACGCAAATGCCGCCGCGGCACCTTCGGGGCCGGAGATGAAATCGGCAAGGTCATTGCCCGCGCAGAAGGCATCACCCTTGCCGGCGATCAGCACGGCACCGATCTCGCCACGCGCCGAAGCCCCTTCAAGCGCGGCGATCATCGCGCCGTACATCGCCGCGGTCAGCGCGTTCTTCTTTTCGGCACGATCGATATGAATTTCGAGAATGCCCTCATTCTCGACGATCTCGATGCCTGTGCTCACGCCACTCTCTCCATTCTTTTTCCGTCCCGCCGTTCGCACGCGACGCGGGACGGGGCAAGAGGGTAAGGCGGGCTTACACAGGCTGATCGATGGACTTCGCCAGCGGCGTGAACAGCTTCGGTCCGGATGCAGTCATGTACCAGCAGTCCTCCAGCCGGATGCCGAATTCGCCCGGAATATAGAGGCCCGGCTCATCGGAAAAGCACATCCCCGCCTCCAGCGGTGTCGCCGCCCCGTGCACCAGATAGGGCGATTCATGGCCGTCCAGGCCGATGCCGTGACCCGTGCGGTGCGACAGGCCGGGAAGGCGATAGCCGGGCCCCCACCCCTCGCGCGTGTAGAACGCGCGGACGGCGTCGTCGATCGCGCCGACGGGCACGCCGACCTTTGCCGTCTCCAGCGCGATGTCCTGCCCGCGCCGGACGGTGTCCCACACTTTTCGCTGCCGCGCCGTCGGTTCGCCATAGACCCAGCTGCGCGATATGTCCGACTGGTAGCCATAGACCTGCGCGCCGCAGTCCATCAGGATCACCGATCCCTCCCGCACCGTCTGCGGCTGGTGCGACCCGTGGGGATAGGCGCTCGCCTCGTTCAGCAGCACCAGCGAGAATTCGGGCGGTCCGCCCATCGCGGCGGACGTCTTGTCCATCAGGTCGGCAATGTCGCCCTGCGTCATGCCGGCGCGAACCTGGCCGTGAACATACTTCAGCGCGGCCATGGTGATGTCGTTCGCGCGCTGCATCAGCACCAGTTCGGCCGGGGACTTGATCTGGCGGCACTGATTGACCAGCCCTTCGCCCGAGACGACTTCCCACTTGCCCGGCTCATGCTGCAGGGCATCGACGATGAAGAAGCGCGAAGTCGGCTCGATCGCCACCTGGCGGCCAGCGACCTTGCGATCGACCAGCACGCCGGCCATGCGCGCCTCGGGATCCTCATCCTCGTTCCACGCGCGCACTTCGGCCGAAACGCGCAGGGTTTCGCGCACGCTGGGCTCCTCGAAGGCGGGCGTGACGATGACCGTATCGCCGTCTGCCGGGATCACCGCCGCCGTGACGCGCTCTGACCGGTGCCACTCGACGCCGGTAAAATAGCGCAGGCTGGATCCGGATTCGACGATCAGCGCGCCGACGCCGGCCTTGCGCATCAGGCCCTGAACCTTGGCAATTCGCGCAGCGTGTTCCTCGCGTGAAATGGGCTGGACGGCCGGGCCACCGGGCGCGGTCATCACCCCCGGCGTGCCGGCGTGAAGACGAGTGGTCATGGCCATGCCCGCCGTGGCCATCGCACCGGCCAGAAAACCACGCTTCGAAATCATGAACAGTCCCCCTGCACGGCAACGTGAAACGCCCGTCGCGGGCAGCCCGATCGGTCGTGAACCCTTCGAATGCCGTAAACCCATCCGCGAAACAAGCGCATGAGGCCGCCTTTCACCCGGCGCTATTTTCCGCGTTCGTAACGCCCTCGCCCAAACTCCGCGGGCACGAGCGCATCGCCGTCGATATGCAGCACCATCGTGGCGAAAGGTGCCGCATCCAGCGACGACGCATCGATGGAGAACCGCAGGATGCCGCGCGTCACCGGCGCGAAGGTGAACGACGCGTCCCGCCCCGGCGCGAAATCGGCCTGCAATGTCGCCCCCACCACGGCGGCGGCCATCGAGCCGTCCAGCAGGTCCAGCCCACGGCCGCCCGTCGTGTTCACCGCCGCCTCGCCGCCATCCGCGAGCCGCAACGTGATGTGGATGTCGTGCGCGAACCGGCCCGAGGCGGGATCGACGACACTGACCGCAATGCCACCCTGCCAGTCCCGCGGAGCGTCCGGAGTTGCCGGACGCGGCGGCAGATCGCACGCTTTCGGCAACGCCGGTGCGTGCAGATCCGGCCGGGGCAAACCGGCGATGGCCGCCTCGGACAAGGCCCGATCGCGTGCGTCGTTCCATTTCGCCATGGTGCTTTCGATGTCGGCGGCCGTCGCATCATCGATAGTGACCTTGGCCATCGCGCTGCGGGCAAGGGTTTCTACCGCCGTTCGCGCGGCAACCGCTTGGGCAAGCGCCTGCGACGCTGCCTCGCGCGCTTCAGCCCCCCTTCCGGCTCCGGGAACTGGATCGACAGTCGGACCGGAAGCATCGTCGCTCTCCAGAAACGGACAGCGCACGCGAACCGCATCCACCTTGTCATCGTACTGCGCGCCCAACCGGCCGGCCTCCGCTTCCGCCGACCATGGATCGGTAGTCAGATAGCCGAAAAGTGGCTTGTCCTTCGCCGGTCGCCTGGCCGTGAGGAGGATAGTGTCCCCGTCACGCCGCCAGGTTCCGTCGGCAAACTGGTCAAGCGCGCCGTAGGACAGATACCATTCGAACGTCCCGTCCGGCCGCAACAACAGTTCCGATCCGGTTTCCATCACGCCACTCAGGTAATAGTGCCCGGCGAAAGCGACATCCTGGGACGATGCGGTAACCTGCTGCGCCGATGCCATACCGGCCATGCAGGGCCCGATCATGGCGGCAGTCACGCCCAGCAGACGAAGGATCCGTGCACGCATCCCGATCTCTCCATGCCGGCAGCCCGTCCGCCCTTCCTCAGAATGCGCCCCCCTCAGAATGCGAAAGAGAGTTGATCGGGGTGTGCCACGCGCCGCCTTGTGCCACGCTCCCGCACATTATCCTGATCGACCGTCCCGAACACCACCTTGATCATGGTGAGCGCCCGCGAATTGACCTGGCTCGACGCTTCGAGCCGACGCACAGCCCTGGCCGGATCGCGATAACCGATGGCCTTGCCCAGTTCTGCTTCGGTCAGCCCGCGATTCTTGCGGGCGAGAGCCAGTTCGGCCCCGGTCATGAGGATCTCCGTGGACGTCTTCTAGGACGATACCCCCCGGACGGCGAAGAGCGATCCGGAACGCACCAGAGCAGTTTCGCAGCCATCAGGTAATGCCACTCGATCGGAAAACGCCCCAAATTTTCCTAACCGGACCGTATCGCCGGCGCCAGACGAATGGCTCGCTGTCCACAGGCTATGCACAGTTTGTACGCAGCGTTTTCCATCCGCGCCAGAGAACGGTTAGTGGCGCGCCAACGGCAAACCCATCGTCGCCATCATGGCGTCTTCCAGCAGTACCGGGAATTCATCGCTTTCCAGAACGAATGGGCCGGGGCGGTTGATAAGCGTATTGTTCAGAACCCCGTACATGACCTGAAATGCAAAGCGAACGCGTTCGACATTCACTTTGTCACGCTCGATTCCAGGCAAGGCGAAGATGCGGTCAAGATAAGTGCTGGCAAGGTTGTACGCATTGCGCCGGAAGGGTTCCCATGCCTGTTCGGCATCAAGGCTCACCTTGAACGCGGACCGGAAGAACGTTGCATGACGAACGTAACGCTCGACTTGCGCCGCCACCAGTCGGGGCAGGATGTCCGCGAATTCGGCTTCGCGGACGATGGTTTCCAGCAATGGCCGCGATTCCACCGCAGCAAACACCATCACGGCCTTGAACAGCGTGATCTTGTCCGGAAAGCGCGAATAGAACGCCCCAGTCGAACAGCCCGCTGCCGCGCAGATATCAATGATGCTGACATCGTCGAACGCTTCCTTGCGGGCGATTTCCAGCGAGACCTGGATAAGCCTGTCGCGCAAGGTACGGCTGCGCGATTGCAGCGCGGGCATCACCCCCACTCTCGCCAGATCATCCTCGATTTCGATCGCCAGTGCCGCATCGGTCATGACAGCGGCATCGCCGATAGACGGCGGGATGTCCACCGCCACGCAGGAAGATCGTCATAAAACAGAATACGATTCGCATTCTTATTGACCGTGACCGATCCCGGTGATAGGCCGCCCTCAACAAGCCCGGTCAGGGCTGGATTCGAAGGTCGAGAGGAGTTCCATGGTTTCCCCGTCGCGCATTCCCGTGCTCAATCGCCGCAGCTTGCTGCAAACGGCGATGACGACTGCTGCCGGCACGTTGCTGGCAGGGTCCGCTTCATCGCTGCTCGCGCAGGCGCCAATGCCAGGACCGGCGAAATCCAGGGGTGCAAGGCTGGTGCTACTGGGCACCAAGGGCGGCCCGCGCGTCGGCGGCACGCGTTCCAATCCTGCCAATGCGCTGGTGGTGGACGGCAAGGTCTACGTCATCGATACTGGCATGGGCGTCACCGCGCAGTTCGTGAAGGCGGGGCTCAATCTGGCCGACATCCGCGCGATCTTCATCTCGCACATGCATTCCGATCACGAACTGGAATTCGGCAACCTCGTCTACAACATGTGGGCGGCAGGCGCGCTGCGTACGCCGGTGGATGCCTATGGTCCGGTCGGGATCGAGGCGATGGCCGCCGATTTCTGGCGGCTCAACCGCATGGATATCGCCACCCGCATGGCGGATGAGGGCAAGGTCGATCCCGCCACGCTGCTGCGCGCTCACGATTTCGCGCCGAAGCAAGGCCTCGTGATGGCCGATGGCAGCGTCCGCGTGACCGCTTTCACCACGCCGCATCCCCCGATCGAGAACCTGGCCTATCGGTTCGAGACGCCTTACGGCAGCGTCGTCTATTCGGGCGACACCGCCTACAACCCCGCGCTGGCGGACTTTGCACGCGACGTCGACGTTCTGGTACACGAAGTGCTCTATGTCCCCGGCGTAGATCGTCTGGTCCAGAAGGCCAACGGCACCCCCGCCTTCCGCAACCACCTGATCGAAAGCCACACGACGGCCGAACAGGTTGGCCAGATCGCCACGCGTGCGCGGGCGAAGAAGCTGGTACTCAGCCACTTCGTCCCCGGCGACATGGATTGGATCACCGACGCCATGTGGCGTGACGAAGTGGCCAAGCACTACAAGGGCGAGATCGTGGTGGGTCGCGATCTCATGGAAATCCCGCTCGGATAAGCGGACAGAGGACAACGATGCGCAACCGGATCTTTCCGCTGCGCGATCGGGGCCTCACCGGATGCGTGACGATCGGACTGCTCATGCCGGGCTGCGCTTTCGCAGCCGCGGGCGATGACGTGCAGCCGGTTTCCGCGCAGACGGTTGCCCCGACGCCGCAGCCTACTTCGCCCCAAGCAACTTCGACACAGGCTAATTCGACACAGGCCACTTCGCAGCAGCCCGCCCTTCCCGGCGATCCGCTGAAATCGCCCTACCCGGCAGAAGCCAGCGGGCAAGGCCCGAAGACGGGCCCGAATTACATGATGCTGCGCGGCGCTGAAGACTGGCGCTTCCTTCGCGGCACGAAAGCGAAGCGCGATTGGGCCTCGCCGCTCAAGTTCATTCCGCTCGACGGGGATGGCGATGTCTCGCTGACGCTGAACGGCGATCAGCGCAGCAGCGTCAGCCTCTCCACCCGCCCACTGCTCAGCGATACGACCGACCGCGTGGAAGTGCTTTCGCGCACGACTGTCGGCGCCGACCTTCGGATCGGACCGGCCGTGCGGTTCTACGGCGAACTGGCGTCGGGGCAGATCTTCGGGAAGAACGAGAACAAGCATATCCCGATCCAGAAGAACGACCTGATTGTCCAGCAGCTCTTCGCCGAAATACGCGCGCCGATCGCCGGCGGCGTGGCGCGGATGACGGTGGGCCGACAGGAATTCTTCGACGGCCCGCGATTCATCATCAGCCCGCGCGAGAATCCCAATATCCGCGTCTCGATGAACGGTGCCCGGCTGTCCATGGACTGGAGCCGCTTTCGTTTCACCGCCTTCTACTTCGAGCCGACCGAACAGGGCACTGGCTGGCTGGATGACGGAATCGGCAATGGCGAGCAGCTGAGCGGAATCTATTCCAGCTTCCTTGTCTCGGGCGGCAACTCCCGGGGCAAATCGACGATCCATCTCGATCCGTTCTACTACCATTTCGAGGATGACGATCGCACTCTGGGGCGCCTGACCGGCAAGGATCGACGCGAAACCTATGGCGCGCGGCTATGGGGACATCTGGGCGCGGTGGCCTTCGACTGGTCGGCCATGAAACAGGACGGCCGCTTCGGCACGCGCGCGGTAGACGCCTGGGGCGTCAGCACCAACCAGTCGGTCGCGTTCGGCCAAGGCGCCATGGCGCCAAGGCTGGGTTTCCACGCAGACTATGCGTCCGGCGGCGGCACGTTCGACGTTGCCGGGCCCAATGCTGGAAAAGTTGGTTCCTTCAACTTTCTCTACAACGCCACCGTCATCTTCAGCGACGACAACTACATCGGCGCCGTCAATATGATGGACGTCTCCCCGACGCTTATCGTGCCGGTGACGAAAAAGCTTCAACTGACCGGCGAAACCGGCTTTTACTGGCGGCCCAACGAAAGCGATGCCGTCTATCGTGGCAATTCGCAGGTCTATGCCGGCACGCAGAACGTGGCCGGCCGGCATGTTGCCAATATCGGCCGCCTGAAGGCGCAATGGACGCTCGATCCGCATGTCGCGCTGGCCGGCATCGTCAACTACGTGGACGCCGGCAAGGTCTTACGCCGCGCGGGCTATGGCGATAACCTGTTTGTCCAGACGATGATGACCCTGCGGTTCTGAGGCACCGCGGGGTGCCAGGACCGTCGGTGACGGTTGAAGGACGGCAGGAGAGAATGTGCAGGCACAGTGGGTCAGGCTGCGTGAGTTGCGGGTAATTCTATACTGCGCCATGGCCCTGTTCGTCAGCGGTTATGCGTTCCAGGCATTGAGCTTCTCGATGCCTGGACTGGTGCAGGACTGGAAGTTGGACGGCGCGCTGATCGGCCCGCTGCTTTCGTCGGCGATCGTCGGCCTCCTGCCGGGATACGTCCTCCTTGCGCCGTTGGCCGACCGGATGGGCGAACGCCCGATAATCCGTGGCGCCATGCTGGGGCTCGCCCTGGCAACCGTTGTCTGCATTCTGGCGCCGGACGTGGAAATGCTGATGCTCGGCCGGGTGCTGACCGGCATCGCTATTGGCGCAGCGCTGCCCTGCGCTGTGGCGATCGCAAGCCGGCACGGCACGCCGCGCTGGCGCAGCGCGCAAGTCGTGGGAATCTACGTCGCTTTCTCGCTGGGGTTCCTCGCCTCCGGATTGATGAGCGGCTGGCTGGTGCCGCGATTGGGTTGGCGCGCGGCGTGGATTGTGACCGTGCCGGTAGCCCTGCTCACGGCGATGCTGCTCGGCACGGCATTGCCTGCCGAAAAGCCCAAGGCGCGGATTGACCGCCCGCTTCCTGCGCTGTTCGTGCCACGTCTGCGGGCCGGAACGGTGCTGCTTTGGATCATGTTCTCGATCGGACTGGGCCTGTTCTACGCCATCCAGTCCTGGCTTCCGCTGCTCGCCGCGCGCGAGGGATTGCCTTACTCCAGCGCCGTCACCGCCACCACCCTGTTCACCCTGGGCACGGCGCTGGGGGCACTGCCGATGATCTGGTGGGCCGATCGCATCGGCCCTTTCCCCGCCCTCGTCGCAATGAACGGCGTGGGGCTGGTCGGCATCGTACTGCTGGGCGTGTTCGCCGCGCGGGGTGGAATGCCATTCCATGCCGCTGCCATGCTGGCCGGGATCGGCATCGGCGGAGGACAGAAGGGCACGATTGCCGCCGCCTCGCTATTCTACCCACCCACCATCCGCGCTACGGCTCTGGGCTGGGCACTGGGCATTGGACGGATCGGCGCGGCTTGTGGTCCATTGCTGATCGGCTACCTGACCTTGCGCGATTTCCAGGGCGGCGCCGCCTTGCTTTGCCTGGCGCTACCGGTTCCCGTGGTCATGCTGGCCGCAGGATACATGGGCCGGAAATACGGGCGGATCGACAGCACCGATGACGATCCTGTCTTGCTCTAGAACAGTAGATCCAACTCATCCGCGTGCAACCAGATGTCCACCATCCACCGCAAGGCAGGCCCCGGTGACATAGGACGCAAGATCGCTGACCAGATAGACCACGGCGCCGACGATCTCCGCCGGATCCCCGCCGCGCCCCAGCGGCTGGTTCTTGCGGGCGTGTTCGGCAAAGCCTTCGGAACGGGACCATGCCTTGGTGCCATCGGTATGGAACGGCCCCGGCATTACCGTGTTGACCCGCACCGTGGGGCCGTATTCCTTGGCGAAGCTTTCGGTCAGCGTATTGAGCCCGGCCTTGGCGGCAGCATAGGGCGCGAAGGAAGGCTCGGGCTTGCGCGATCCGCTGGAACTGACGTTGACGATCGCCCCGCCTCCGCGCTTCGCCATCTGCGCCCCGAACAGCGCCGATAGCCGAAAAGCGGAGCGCAGATTGACCGCAAAGACATGATCGAACGCAGCCTGGGACGTTTCCAGCGAGGACGGCTCCACCGGCGATTTTCCAGCATTGTTGATAAGGATATCCGCCCCGCCCCAGCGCTCGGTCACTTCGGCGAAGAGGCGGTCGCAATCCTCCCACGATGCCGCATCGAACGCATGGGCGGAGGCAAGGCCGCCCAGGGCCTCTATCTCCGCTACCAATGCCGCGCAGCTTTCCCGTTTGCGGCTCGCCACCGCAACCGCCGCGCCGGCCTCGACCAGCCCAAGCGCGATCGCCCGGCCCAGCCCCCGACTGCCACCGGTAACGACGGCAACACGGCCGGCAAGATCCATGGTAATCGGCATAATTCCCCCTTTAAACGTTGCGCACGAGCCGGCCACCATCGATCACCATCGTGTCGCCGCTCTGGAATTTCGAGGCATCGGAAGCGAGATAGGCCGCAGGCCCCTCGATGTCCGACATCTCGCCCGGTCGGCCGAGCGGAGTGATCGCCGCAAAGCGTTCGGCAATCGGTTTCGTTTCCGGCTTGTCGGCGGTCAGCTCGGTCAGGATGAAGCCCGGCACCAGCATGTTGGCGCGCACGCCGTAAGGCCCCATCTCAACCGCCAGCCCCTTGATCATCGCCTGCAGGGCGGCTTTGGCAGCGGCGTAGTGCTCCATGCCCGGCAGTCCGTGATAGATCGACAGGCTTCCGCAAGCGACGATCGATCCGCCCGGATCGCCGCGCCCGGCGCGTTCCTTCATGTGCCGCACCGCCGCGCGCAGGGTGTAGAAAGCGCCGTGCAGGTTCACGTCCATCAGCCGGTGATAATCGGCGCTTTCCAACCCGTCGAACCCCGGTGCGCGGTGGCTGATCCCGGCATTTGCGAAGGCGCAATCGATCCGGCCGAGCGCGGCGAGCGTGCCGGCAAAGGCCGCATCGACGGCGGCTTCGTCGGTCACGTCCACGCTCTCGACATGGACCCGCGCCGCGCCAAGGCGTTCGAGGTGCGCCACCAACTCGGCCGCTTTCCCGGTATTGCGGTCCAGCACCGCGACAGAGGCACCCTGCCGCGCGCAGCCTTGCAGGAAGGCAAGGCCGATCCCGCTCATGCCGCCGGTGGCAAGCACCACCTTGCCGGTAAGATCGAACAGGGACATCGCCGTCATGCCGCCAGTTCGCGCTCGATTTCGGCCAGTTCGGCGGCATAGCGGGCCTCCGCCTCGGCCGTGCGGCTGGGGATGTGCTCGCTCGGGAACAGGCCCTGCGCTGGGGTGGCCTGCTTCAGCAGCGCGTTGGCGATCTGCACCTGGTGCACCTCGGTCGGCCCATCGGCCACGGAAAGCATCGGCACACCCATCCACATGCGCGCCAGCGGCGTCTCATGCGTGGTGCCAAGTGCACCGTGAAGGTGCACGGCACGGCGCACGATGTCGTGATAGACGCGGGCCATCGCCACTTTGGCCATCGCGATATGCATGCGCGCGGCGCCGTGCGGCTGGGTATCGATGATCCACGCGGCCTTCAGCACCAGAAGGCGGTACATCTCCAATTCCAGCGCGCTGTCCGCGATCATCGCCTTCACCATCTGATGATCACCAAGTTGCCGGCCCTGCGTACGGCGCGAAACCGCGCGTTCCTGCATCATCTCCAGCGCCCGCTGACACTGGCCGACCACGCGCATGGCATGGTGGATGCGCCCGCCGCCCAGCCGCGCTTGCGCCAGCTTGAAGCCCTGCCCCGGCCCGCCGAGCATGGCGTCTAGCGGCACCCGCACCTTGTCGAACCGCAGATAGGCATGATGGCCGTGATCGACCGGGTCGTTCATCCCCGCCACGTCGCGGATATCGACCAGCCCCGGCGTGTCCGACGGGATCAGGAACATCGACATCCGCTCATGCGGCGGATTTTCGGGATTGGTGACGACCATCGCGATCACGAAGGAGGAAACCTTGAAGTTGGAAGCGTACCACTTCTCCCCTTCGATCACCCATTCGTCGCCTTCTTGCCAGGCATGGCAGGTGAACTCCTTGGGATCGGCGCCCGCTTGCGGCTCGGTCATCGCGTAGGTCGAGAAGATTTCGCCATCGAGCAGCGGCTGAAGATAGCGGGCCTTCTGCTCGGGCGTGCCGAACATGGCGAGGATTTCGGCATTGCCGGTATCGGGCGCCGCACAGCCGAAGATCACCGGCCCCCACGACGTGCGGCCAAGGATTTCGTTCATCAGCGCCAGCTTTACCTGCCCATACCCCTTGCCGCCCAGTTCCGGCGTCAGGTGGCAGGCCCAGAGCCCCTGCGCCTTCACTTGCGCCTGAAGCTTCTTCGCCATCGCGCGCGCCTTGCGGTTGCGGATGTTGAACTGCTCGCTGCCTTGCGGGAACAGCAGGTCCATCGCCTCCACTTCCTCGCGCACGAAGCGGTTCATCCAGTCTAGCTTTTCCTGAAATTCGGGATCGGTCGAGAAGTCCATGTGATCCTTATCCTCAAATGTCGTGATGGTGCTTGGCGAGCCTCAACCCGCGGTGATCTGGCGCGCCTTGGTCATCAGCCAGGTGGCATAGCCGTGGACCGATTGCCCGACCTCGGCAGGCACCTTCCCGGCCTTGGAGGCGGCGTAAGTCCCTTCCAGCAGGCAGGCGAGCTTGTAGCAGGCAAGCGCGAAGAACCACGGCATCTCGGCCATGTTCCGTCCGCTGAGCGAACCGTAGAGTTCCACCAGTTCCCGCCGCGACAGGAAACCGTCCCAAGGCCGCACCATCGGCGCCTTGCCTTCGGGATCGCCTGCTTCCGACCAACTGGACAGGATCCAGCCCAGATCGAGCAGCGGATCCCCCAGCGAAACCAGTTCCCAGTCGAGCACGCCGGAAATCTTCGGCGCCTTCAACGAAAACATGACGTTGGGAAACTGCATGTCGCCATGGACCAGCCCGATCCGGCGATCGGTCGGCAGGTTGTCGGCCAGCCAGCGGCCCACTTCGTCGACATGCGGCAGTTCGCCCGGATCGTAGCCCGGCGTTACCGCATAGCCTTCAAGCTGAGATCGCCAACGCTCGACCTGCCGTTCATGCCACTGGTCGGGCTTGCCTAGATCGGCAAGACCCGCCGCAACATGGTCGACCGCCTCCAGTGCCGCCGCCGCCTTGACCAGCTCCTCCCCCATGGCGCGCCGCCAGCCGGCATCGGTGGCATATTGCCCCGGCAACTCGCCAGACTGCGCATAGCCTTCCAGCGGCTCCATCAGGAAGAAGCATGCTCCGATCACCTCCGGATCGGCGCAAGTCGCCAGCACGCGCGGATGCGGCACGGTGCTGCCTTCCAGCGCGGTCAGCACGCGGGCCTCACGCAGCATGGTCTCATTGCTCTTGGGCTTCAGATGCTTGCCGGGGCGACGCAGGATCAGGTCTTCGCCGCCCCGCGTGATCAGGAAGACGCTGTTCTGAAGGCCACCCGCCAGCTTGCGAACGGCCGTTACGGGGCCGCTTCCCGACACATCCTGCGTCGCTATCCATTCGTTGAAGCGTGGCCAATCAATCTGGCCGCCAAAGTCGTCGAGCGCTTCGGCCATCTGCTGCGGCATGGCATCCTCCAATGTTCTGTCTTGCCGCCAGTCTGCGGGCCGCGATGCCCCTCCGCAATCGCACGATGCATCCCGATCTGGACGTCAGGCGGATATTTGGCCAAATTGCGACGCGGTAATGAAGGGGTCGGAGAGCATGGACGAAGCGAACGAAAGACGCCGGCGATCGCGGGCGGGCGCCGACCTCAGCTTTTCCTCGGCCGAAGTCACCATCGTCCACGGCAGCCTTTCGGATGGAGGCGCGGCCATGCTGGCCAGCGACCACGCGCTGCTCGATCTTTGCGTCACGCCGCGCCCCGTCAATGCGCGCGGGGCATTTGAAAGGCATCCTTTCGAAAGGTTGGGCGATATCGTTTTCGTGCCGCCCGGCCATCCGCTTCAGCTGCGATGGGACGGCGCCGAAGCGCAGCATTCGATCCGCTGCGAGTTGCGCGGTCGGCTAGCGCAGCACCGTTTCGGGGAGCGGATGGAATGGACCGCCCCGCGCCTCACCGCCGCGCTGGACATCGCCAGCCAGACCGTGCGCCTGCTGCTGCGCCGCCTTGCCGAAGAGGCCCGCACGCCGCGCCGGGATTCCAAGCTGCTGGTCGGCTCGATCGCCACCCAGCTGACGATCGAACTATGCCGCTATTTCGAGGAAATCGCCGAGGAAACCGCGCAAGGTGGCCTTGCCCCCTGGCGCCTGCGCGTCATTGACGAGCGCCTGGAACGCGATGCCATGCCGCCTTCGCTGGAGGAACTCGCCACGCTGTGCAGCGTCTCGGTCCGCCAGCTTACGCGCGGATTTCTGGGCAGCCGGGGCTGCACCGTCGGGCAGTATGTCCATCACCACCGGCTGGAGACGGTGAAGCGGCTGCTCGCCACGCGGGAAAGCATCAAGCAGGTGGCCGATGCAGTGGGTTTCGCATCGACCTCCAGCCTTGCCCACGCCTTCCGCCGCGCTACCGGCCTGACCCCGCGCCAGTACCAGCAACGCATCTGGCGATCGACGGAATGGGAAGGATCGGAACGCACTCGCTGACAAGGCTTCGACCCGTCTTGCGGCCAAGGGAAACAGGAGCCCGTTTTATCTCCCCGTTTTGCACCATTTGCCCGGGGCTGGGGCACACATACAATCGCGCCAACCGGACGTCCGGCTGACGGCAACGCCGGTGACAGCATCGGGTACGACAGATCACGTACGACCGATCACGTACGACAGGGGGCTACGGTGCAAAGCGCCCGTGGTCCGCAGCGGCTTGCTGATGAGGCGAATGCGATGGCGGGCACTCTTTCATGAACGGCTTTGTGAAAGCGATGCGCTGGCCCAGCCTTGGCGGGCGGAAGGTCGAACTGGATTTCCTGCGGGGAATTGCCATCCTGCTGGCCTGCGGATGGCATTTCAACCAGACCCTGACGGGCATCGCGCCACTGGACTGGTTGCTGACCCCTGGGCGCAAGATCGGATGGGCCGGCGTTGACCTGTTTTTCGTGCTCAGCGGCTTTCTGATCGGCGGGCTGCTTTTTTCGGAATACGAGAACGAGGGCGGTTTTCGCCCGGGCCGTTTCCTGATCCGCCGCGCGTTCAAGATTTGGCCGGTGCTCTATTCCTTCATCCTTCTGCAACTGCTCATCCGGCAGCACCCATGGCAGAGCTATTTCTTCCAGTGCCTGTTCCATGTGCAGAACTATTTCCCGACGCCACTGTCCCAACTGTGGAGCCTGGCCGTGGAGGAGCAGTTCTACCTGGCCTTCGCGATACTCTACGCCGCCGTGCTTGCCTTTGCGGGAAATATCCGGCCAATGCCGTGGCTGTTGGCCGGACTGATGGTGCTTGTGCTGCTGGCACGCAGGTAAGCGTCCGATTTTAAAGGTCGGTCGCAGAAAAATGCCCCCCTAACCGCTGTTGCATGGTAGGATGCTATCCAGTCTCGGAGGTTGGCGCATGACCTTAGTCATCATTGCGGTTCTCTTTGCTTTGGCGCTTTGTGGCCTAGCTCGATCGGCTAATGCCCGGTTCCGCCTTGAAGATCGATTGCCGATGCAGTGGTGGCTAGACGGGAACGTGACCTGGTCGGTGCCGCGGCTAGTGGCCCTCGCTTTTATTCCGGCGCTGGCATTCTGTGTGCTTCTGAGTTTTGTCGTTTTGTCACTCAACATGCAACCGAGGCCAGGCCAAGAGGGCATGGTAGTTCCGACACTCATCGGGATTGGTGCTTTGTTCGTTCTCATCCAGCTTCTTCACTTCTGGATGATCGACAAGACTCTCCGCAGGAACGGCAGCTGACCACTCAAAATGGGCGCTCACTCCAGCGGGGTGGGCCAGTTCCACGGTAGCAATTCATTGACCCGGTTGATCGGGTGGCCCTTGCCGATGCGATCGAGCACATCCGCGAGCCACTCCTGCGGATTGACGCCGTTAAGCTTGGCCGTTTCGAGCAATGAGTACATGGCGGCAGCTCGCTCACCGCCGCAGTCGGCGCCAGCAAAAAGCCAATTCTTCCTGCCGAGGCAGATACTCCGCAGGGCATTCTCCGCCGGATTATTGTCGATCTCCAGCCTGCCGTCGTCGGTGTAGGTGAGCAGTTGCGGCTTGAGCTTCACGGCATAACGCAGCGCCTCGGCCAGCGGCGACCGGGCCGATGCCTTGGACAGTACGTCATCGGCCCAGACGAAGAACTCCAGCGCCTTGAGCTTCGAGAGCTTACGGGCCTTGCGACGAAAATCCGCCGGCTCACGCACGATCTGCCGCTCGACGTCGTAAAGCGCGCCGATCATCTGCAGGCCCTTGAGCGCAACTGAGTGCGGATCCGCCTTGTAGACATCGTTGAGTTTGCGCCGCGCATGCGCCCAACACGCGACGGGCGTGATCGGGGCTGGCTGGCGATCACTCGCGTAGAGGCGCTCGAAACCGGCATAGGCATCGGCTTGCAGGAAGCCTGCGAATGTCTTGAGGTGCTCACGCGGTCGCTCGCCCTTGCGATCGGGGCTGTAGCGGAACAGCGCTGCCGGCTTGTCCAGATGGCTCCATCGTCGGTTATCGCGAAGGTAGACCCATAGTCTGCCGGTCGCCGTCTTCCCGGTCCCCGGCGCTAATACCGGGACGGGTGTGTCGTCGGCGTGGAGCTTCACGCTGGCCATGACGTGGTCGGCGATCCGATCGACCAGCGGCTGCAGCAGCCAGCTTGCCTGGCCGAGCCAGTCCGCCATGGTCGAACGGCTGATCTCCACGCCCTCGCGAGCGTAAATCTGTGACTGGCGGTACAGCGGCAGATGATCGGCAAACTTGGAAACGATAACGTGGGTCAGCAGGCCGGGACCAGCACGGCCGCGCGGCACAGGAAGCGCCGGGGCCGGTGCCTGGCTGATTGCATCGCAGCGGTTGCAGGACAGCTTGGGCCGGACATGACGGACGACGCGGAAGCGGCCGGGGACATATTCCAGCACTTCGGTCACGTCCTCGCCGAGCTTGCCCATCGTGCCCCCACACGCGGAGCAGCCGTCGGCATCCGGCGCTGCGTGCATGACCTCGTCGCGAGGAAGATGATCGGGCAGCGGAGCACGGCGAGGCTTGCGAGGGGCAGCCCTAGCCGGGGAATCTTCGGGCACATGCCCCTCGATCACACACTCCGCATGGGCATGCTCGGCCTCGAGATCCTCCAGCGTCAACTCGAGCTGGTCGGCCTGAAGGGCAAGGCGTTCCGATGATTGACCGAACTTCATGCGCCGGAGGCGGGCCAGCTGGACCTTGAACTTCTCGATCTGCAGCGCCGTCAGCTTGATCGAGTTTTGAGCAGTCTGAAGCTTCTCGCGGGTCGCGTCATGGTCCGCCCGTTCGGCTTCCAGCGCCTGCTCCGAAACAGCCAGACGTGCGCGCATGGCCTCCGCAAAAGCGCGCAGTTCTGCGGGATCGGTAGGGAGTTCGAGATCGTCGGGAGACACGCTTCCCGTTAGCAGAATCCGGCCTTCCGCCCAAGCAGAAAGCCCGGAAATGCGGCGATTATCGCGTCAAATCTGCACCGGCAGGCGGGGCGGATCAGGGGCTACTGTGCGCCGCCAATCCATTGCTTCGATCAGCAGCGCAAACTGCGCTGGGGTGAGTACGACACCGCCGTCGATGAGCGGCGGCCAGACGAAACGGCTGCGTTCCAAACGCTTCGCGAACAGACAAAGCCCGCTCCCGTCCCAATGCAGTGCCTTCAGGTAGTTGCCGCTCTTGCTGCGGAACAGGAAGACATGCCCGCCGTAGGGCTCGACCGCGAATAGCGGGCGGACCAATGCAGCCAGCCCATCGAAACCGAGCCGCATGCTGACCGGCTTGCTCGCCAGATAGACCTTCGTTCCGGGCGCCAGCGAAATCACGACACGTCCCGGAATGCCCGTAGAACGCGGGCCAATGCCTTCTCGTTGACGTAGCTGTCCACCGACAGGCGAACGCCGCTGGGCAGATCTATGTCTATCGCGCCGGGGCGAGCGCCGGGATGCGGTCGGACCAGTTCGTCCGGCGCTGGCGGCATCGGCGACGAAACAGGTCGCGGCGCCTTCTGGGGCTCGGGAACCGCCGGCGCGGCCGCAGGTTCCGCCGTTATGATCGCGCCATAGGGAATGAACTCGAGCGCCTCGCTGGCGATGGCCGCCGCCTGACGACGCGCCGATCGCCAGTTGTAAATTAGGCTCTCGGCAATCTCGTGGCGCTCTGCGACCTGACGGACCGATACTCCGTCTGCATCTGCCTCGGCGAGGATCGCCGTCTTCTCGGCATCCGAAAACTTTCTGCGCCGCTCGGTGCGTGTGATGATCTCTACCCGGTCCTTCACTCGGCCTCCTTCTGGAGTCCAGAAAGAGACTCCTTAGCGGAAGTCCATCAGCGCCAACGCCGGATGCGACAACACGCCGGAGGCCGTACGCTTACGCACGCAGCATAGCGGTGATGGAACACATCAACAACGATGCCATGATGCAGACCCAATACCGCATCGATGCGCTGTCATGCGGCATGGCGCTGCGCTATATTCACGTGTTTCACCGCGACCTGTTCGACAAGATCGGATCTTGCAAAATTCCACTGGCGGTAAGCTGGATGGCAGGCGCCTACATAATTTCGATCTACAACGCACAAAGCGATTTCATGCATTCCGTAGGGCTTACGATCGTCTACCTTACGGCGGCATCGTTCATCCTGTTCTGCTACGACATGCCGGCACCCATATCGCGATCGATTTTCGTGCGGGGGATGGCCTATGTCGGGCTGTTCTCCTACGCGATCTATGTTCTTCAATACGCCGCGGTTAAGCCGTCGGTGGTATTGGCCAACCACCTGCATCTGACGGGCACATCCGACGCCGTATTCCGGATCGCGCTGTCCTATGCCGGCGCTTTCGTTGCCGGCGTGATCGTGACGATCCTGGTGGAGCGCCCGATGCTGAACCTTCGCAACTTCCTGTTCCCACAATACGGCCTTCACGCCCGACAGCGGGATCTGTTCCGGGAGGTGGAACCGATACCTGTCATCGCAGACCGACATAGGACGCCCGTGGAGAATGCCGGCTGATCGGCGATTGTCGCCAGCCACCCGCGACTGTCGACCAGATCGGGGCCATGCCGATATAACAGTTGGAAATTTTACGGCGCATCCCCCTGTCCACGGCCAGTCGATCTGCTAAGCATCGGCAGGGGCGGCCTTGCGGGGAGCCCCACTGGTTTGCACAGGGGCGCGCACGCAAGCTGTGGGCAGGGGCGAGTTCGAGGATCGGCCAGACATCGAACTGGTGGCCGCCGCGCAAGCGGGCAATCGGGCTGCGTTCGAGGCACTGCTGCGCCGCCACTACGATCGCATTCATGGGCTTGCCTGGCATCTTACCGGATCGCGCAGCGATGCGGACGACGTCGCGCAGGACGTATGCTGCACGCTGGTCACGCGGCTGGAAAGCTTTCGCGGCGAGGCAAAGTTCACCACCTGGCTGTGCGGCGTGGTGCTCAACGCCAGCCGCGATCTGATGCGACGGCGCCGCCGCTTTGGCGGAATGGTCGAACGCCTGGCGGTTATCGCCGGCCTTGCCCGCCGGCCCGACGGGCGCGACCTTCACGATACGATCTGGCTGCGAAGCGCGATCGCGAAAATGAAGCCTGCCTTGCGGGAAACCGCCGCGCTGGTGGCTGGCCAGCAGCTTACCCATGCCGAGGCGGGTGCCATTCTGGGCGTCAGCGAGGCGACCGTGTCATGGCGGATGCACGAGATCCGCAAGGCGCTGGGAGGCTCGGCGCAATGAGCGGGTGGCTGGCCAAAATCATTCTGAAAATAGTTTCCAAGGATTTTCCGGGACGGGGCGTCTCAAGGTCATGCGGACAATCAGGTGCCGCTGCCTTGAGGGAGATCATCATGCCCCGAACCGCTCGTTTGACTATCGCGCGTCGCTCTGGAACCTGGGCCGGAATTGGGCTCTTGACACTGTCCCTGGTGTCCTGTGCCCAAAATCACGGGCGTCCGCCCGAAAATGCCGTAACCGATGCGCAAGGCATTGTGGTGACCGGACAGCGCGTGGATTTGCGGCAGGAGCAAGGCCGAGCGCCCGCCATGAGAGCCGCGCCTGCGCCGGGCTACGCCGCCCCTCCGGCCTCACCGCCGCCGCCTCCACCTCCGCCTCCGCCTCCGCCTCCACCCGTGATGACGGTTGCAGCCCCACTCATGGCTCGTTCGGCGCCGATGCCCGAGCGACCCGCGGTGCCACCTTATCACGATGAAGGCCGTGACCGTTTCAATGCGCCGGCCGAAAACCCGTTCAAGCTCGTGCGCGAGGAACCGGTTTCGACCTTCTCGCTCGATGTCGACACGGCATCCTACGCCTTCGTCCGGGCGTCGCTGGCCCGCAACGTCATGCCCCAGCCCGCAGCGGTGCGGACCGAGGAAATGATCAACTACTTCCGCTATGACTATGCCCCGCCGCCGAACCGCGATCAGCCCTTCAGCAATGCGGTATCCGTATTTCCCAGCCCGTTCACCGCCGGTCGCAAGCTGGTGCGCATCGGCATTCGCGGTTACGAACTGCAACGCGCCACGCGGCCGCGCGCGAACCTGGTGTTCCTGATCGACACCTCCGGTTCGATGCAGGCGCCCAACAAGCTGTCGCTCGTCAAGCAATCTCTGTCGATGCTGCTGGACCAGTTGGACGATCGCGATCGCCTGGCGATCGTCACTTATGCCGGCAATGCCGGGGTCGCCCTGCCGCCCGCCCCAGCGAGCGACAAGGCCCGTATCCGGGCCGTGCTGGACAATCTGGAGGCCGGGGGCAGCACCGCCGGCGCCGAAGGCTTGCGGCAGGCCTATGCGCTGGCCGAACAGAGCTTCGACAGTGCCGGCGTGAATCGCGTCATTCTGGCCACCGATGGCGACTTCAACGTGGGCGTCACCAGCACGGACGAGTTGAAAGGCTATATCGAGCGCGAACGGGGCAAGGGCGTATTCCTGTCCGTGCTGGGCTTCGGCATGGGCAATTACAACGATGCGCTGATGCAGGCGCTGGCGCAGAACGGCAACGGGTCCGCGTCCTACATCGACACCCTGGGCGAGGCACGCAAGGTGCTGGTCGACGAGGCGAGCGGCACGCTCTTCCCGATTGCCAAGGATGTGAAAATTCAGGTCGAATTCAATCCCGCCACTGTCGCGGAATATCGCCTGATCGGCTACGAGACGCGAATGCTCAACCGCGACGATTTCGACAATGATAAAGTGGATGCGGGCGACGTCGGCGCCGGCCAGACGGTGACCGCGCTTTACGAGATCGTTCCGGTGGGCGGCCCGCGCACCATTTCGGACTTGCGATATGGCAGCAAGCCCACCGTTGCGGCGGCCGGCAGCAGCGGCGAATACGGCTTCGTCAAGATCCGCTACAAGCTGCCGAAGTCGGACGTGAGCCGGCTGATCTCCGCACCGATCGATCGGCGGGCGGAAGCGCGCAGTTTCGATGCGGCTCCGGCAGATGCCCGCTTTGCCACCAGCGTCGCGGCCTTTGCCGAACTGCTGAAAGGCGGGCGCTACAGCGGAACCATGACCTACGACGATGTCGTGCGCATCGCCAACGGCGCGCGCGGGCAGGACCCGTTCGGCTATCGCGCCGAGTTCGTGCAGATGGTTCGCGCCGCCAAGTCCGCTCCCTCCCTCGCGAAACTGGGGCAATGACGATGCGGGGACCGACGAGGAGCCGCGCGCCGGTCCCCGCAACTGCCTTTACCGGTCGCGACGATCTGCGCACTGGCGCCGTGCCCCTCCTGCCGGAGACGGGTTGAATGGCCGCCGACGACGACATCGAAAAGGCCCTGACGCAAGCATTGCCGCCCCCGCCGTCCGCTTCACCGGCCGGGCGAGAGGCGGCAATCGCGCAAGCCATGCAGCGCTTTGATGGGGGCGAAGGGGCAGCGAAAGTGCCGGCAAATCGCCGTGCGCCACGGCGCTGGCTGACCGGCGGTCCGCAATTGGCCGGTCTGATGACCGTGTCGCTGGTGCTTTTGATCGGCCTGCCGGTCGCATGGCGCGCGCTCGAAAGCGGTCAGGTGCCGATCCAGCCCTCCCCGCATGTCACGTCCGTTGATGTTGCCATCCATTCCGAGGAAGCGGGCCAGAGCAAGCCCCCAAGCGAAACGACCGCCCAAACGGTGACACCCGCTCTCGCGGTTGCGCCGCCGCCTGCCGATACGGCGACGCGCACGTCTGCGCCGCCATCTCCTTCACCTGCCGCGGCGCCTGTGCCATTGGCGCCGGCAGCCCCACCCGTGTTCGCACCATCTGCGGTAGCGCCGGTGGCTGTCCCGGCTCCGGCCGCTCCGCCCCCGCCGCCCCCGCCACCTCCTCCTCCGCCTCCGCCTCCGCCTCCTCCGCCCTCACCGGCCGGCATGATGAACAGAAGCCCGGCAGGCAATGGCTACCGAGCGGAAAGTGCAGCGAATGCGGACGACCAGCGCGGCATCGTCGTCACCGCGCAACGGACGAAAAGTCGTGGTGCCAGCTACCTGTCCACGCCGGGAGACTGGAACACCTGCACCATTCATGATCCTCGACAAAGCCTTTCCGCCTGCCGAGGCCAGATCGATCCAGGCGCTTCCGGCGTAAAGGGCCAGGCGGCTGCATTCCTGGCCGAAGGGTTGACGCAGGCATGGCACGGCAACGCGTCCGCCGCCGCCACGGCCTTCGACCGGGCAATCACCCTGATGCCGAAGTCCGCAGATGCGTGGCTCAACCGGGCGCTGGCGCGCGCCGATGCCGGGGACGGTACCGGCGCTCTGACGGACATCGGCAAGGCGGCGCGGCTTGCGCCGGGGTCGGCCCGCATCCACTACGCCTATGGCCGGCTGCTGCAATCCAGCGGCAACGAACGGCGGGCACGCGCCGAGTTCGAGCGCGCGGTCGAGATCGATCCCACCTATGCGGCGCTCGTCGACTGAGAACGACCTTCCGGCCAGACGCGGCGGTCATGCCGATCCCTCCGGCTTCAGATAGCGGCTGTAGAGCCAGCCGATCCCAATCAGGCTGAAGCCCAGCGCCAGGAAGGACAGGATCCGCAGCAGCCCGTCCAGCCCCGACGCGTCGAGAAGAAAGACCTTCCCCACCGCGGCCAGCATCAGCGCGAGCGAGGCAAATCGCCAGATGCGCAGGCGCTGACGAATGCCCCAGCCCAGGAAGCCAATGGCCAGCGCAATCGCCAACACGGACCGGCCGATGTTCTCCACCGCCCCCACATTGTGGCTGCCCAGCATAGTGCCCGCAAAGAACTGGCGCAGCGTCGCAAAGGCAAACAGCAGGATCGTGACCATCCGCACCAGATCGGCGGGTATCCGGAAGCTTCGCGTCCATTCAGGCACGATCCTGTCCATCAGCCCCGGCACGACAAAGGGAACGCCGAAAGCGGGCAGCAGCAGGTTGATCAGCGGCCAGGGCCCGACGGCCTGATCTGCCCAAAGCGGGTTGTGCAGCATCAGCGTGTAGAAAATCCCGTGCGCAAGCGCGGCCACAACGAAGGCCAGAGCGATTTCACGTGCCCCCAGCCAACGCCAGATCGCGATGCCCACCGCGATCAGGGCCGCTTCCCAAAGGCAGCGTTCGCCAAGGCCGCATCGAACGAAAGGCTCCAGACCGTCGATCGCAAACAGTTGCTTGAAGAGGATGTGGCCGCTTACAAGGGCGACCACGCCGACCATTGCCGTGCCGATAACGGCAACCTGATCGGGCAAGCGCGACCTGCTTGCCCACAGCGCGTAGGCCCCAGCGGCAGTGGGTGCCACGAGGCGGCGCAAGGCCATTGCCGGATCGGGCAGATCGGTCACCAGAACGGGCTGGCCAATCAGCGACATCGCGGCCGCGACCAGCCAATGGAACAGCGGCTCCGCCGTCCACAGCGCCAGCACCACGCCCAGCGTGGCCAGCGCCGCTTCCAGCGTCAGCCCAGGTCTGCGGTTGTTCGCCTCCGCAAGCAGGACTAGCGCGGCCGCCGTAGCAACGGCTAGCCAGGGTGCAGGTACCAACTGGGCCACGAAGCCATAGCCAAGCAAGGTCGTCAGCGGCTGCAAGCCGAAACGCAAGCGCGAACCGGCATTGCGCCATGCAAAGGCCGCAGCGCCCAGTGTAGCGCTCCCCCAATGCAGCAGGGCCCGGCCAAGGTTCGGAACCGCAGCCGTCTCCACCAGGCGTGTCAGTTCGCCATTGGTCGCCGAAATCGCCAGCGCGGCGACCGCCATCGCCAGGAAGCCCAAGGCGCCCCGCGCAAGGCGCTCATCCCGCCCGACCACCGCTAGTCCCAGCAACCCGGCGGCAATCGTCGGGAAAACCACCAGCGCAAGCCATTGCGGAAGGCCTATCAGCCCGGCTGCAATCAACAGGACACCCGCACAACACGCGAGCAGCGCGAAGCGGGCATCGTTCAGTCGTTCGGCACGACGCCAACCCAGCGCCGCCCCTAGTGCCGGCAGCGCCGCGAATGCCAGCGCGAGAAATGCGAACCGCAGATCCTTACCCATCGCCGGCTCGTAGAACCGCGCGCCGCAAATGGCATAGCCACCCAGCGATATGGCAGCCAACTGCCCCACTTCGCCAAGACTACCCCCTGCCCGCCACAGCTGACGCAGGGCATATCCACCGTAGATCGCGGCGATTCCGGCGATGACGGCCGCGAACAGTCCCCCGTCTGGCGCGGGCCACAGGGCCGTAAGGCCAAGTGCGGTCAGCAACGGAACGGCGACGGTCCGGCGCATCGCCGGCGTGCTGTCGGCAAGCCAGCAGAATGCCAGCGACAGCAGGCCGTAGAGGCCCCAGGTCAGCGGGGCGAAGTGACCGTTCGCCACCAGCACGGCAAGCTGCAAGGCGCCGACGATCGCAGCCGCTGGCCGCAGGATCGACGTCGCCTCACCCTCGTTCATCATGGCCGGCAGACCGAATCCCAGCAACATGACCAGCAAACCCATCGACAGGGTGGAACCGTTGTCCAGACCGCCCATGACCAGGGTCAGCAAGCTCCACCCGGCACCACCGACAAGCGCGCTGACGCCCAGCCAGACCCAGCGCTGGCGGCGCGAAAGCAAGGTGATCGCGCCGACAAGCACGGCAAGATATCCGGCCAGCAGCGGCACGCTGGGATTGTCCGACTGGACAACCGCCGGCGTCGCCAGGCCGCCGAGCAGACCCAGCACGGCGCAAGGCGCCCCGAACCGCAACGCCAGTCCCAGCGCCAGTCCGGTGATCGCGGAAAGCCCCGCGAACGCAAGCCCCGGACCGATCAGACCGTAGAGGTTCGTGGCCGCCAGCGTCGCCGCGTAGAGACCGCCGATGCCCGCGCCGGCAAGCGCCTGGGCCACGCGCACATCGCGCACGAAGTCCTCTCGCTGCCGGGCCAGTTCGGCACCGCTGATCAGGGCGAGGCTGAATGTGAAGCCCAATGCGATCCGCACGAGCGGCGATAGCAATCCGGTGTCGATCGAATACTTCACCATCAGCACCGCGGCCACGATCAGGGTGATACCCCCGGCCCAGATCGGCAACTTGCGTCCAAACAGGTCCTCGATCCCGAAGCCCGCGGTTTCCGGTTCCAAGACCTGGTGAATGAGGGCATCCGATGCCAGTTCGGCAGCATGGTCGGGCACGATCGGCGCGGCCGGCGCCGGCGCCTTTGCTTTCGTGACGGGTACCGGTTCGGCCGAATGGTCGATCCGGGCAGCGACCGGCGCGCGCTGCGGCAGAGACGCCGCCGCCTCGGTCGCACCACGCGCCAGTTCCGGCGCAGGCTGCGTCTCCGGTGCCGACTTCGGTTCGAACTTGGGCACCGAATCAATCGTAGAATCCGACGCCATGCTCGCGACAAGCCGTTCCATGCGCGCCAAACGCCGCCGCGTATCGTGCAGCAGCACGCCAATGACGATGGTCGCAAGCAACAGGATTTGGGTCACACCTATGTCCTCTCGATCGTGCCAATGCCGCATCGCTATCGCGAAATCGAACGCCGTACAATATTAAATTGGACAGCGTTCGATTATGCCGATACGAAGGCAGCGAATTTTCAGGGGAACGGACATGACGGGATTTCTGAAAAAGCTGGTGCGCGATCTGGAAGCCCCGATCGAGGCACGCGGCTTCGGCACGGGATGGTTTTCAGGCTTCTTCGCACTATTGCTTGCCGCCGCTGGGTTCTGCTTCGTCACCGCATTGCGGTGGCCGGACTGGTTTGCCACACCGGAACTTGCGCGCGTGCTGGCCTCGGCTCCGTTTCGCATCGTCGTCCACGCAACGCTACTGGGCGCTTATGCCCTTGCCCTGCTGAGCCTGCTGCTGCGTCCGCGCAAAGCCCTGGGCCTTACAGCTCTTGTCGTCGCGCTGGCGGGCACCATTCTGGGTGGCGCCTCGGTGCAACCGCGCGAAATGCATGACTGGGGCATCTTTTTCGGTGTGGACTTCTTCGCGGTGAACCTCATCGCTACCGGCCTGATGTTCGCACCGCTGGAACGCATCGTTCCCCACCGTGAAAAGCAGCGCCTGTTCCGCACCGAATGGCGGGAGGACCTGTTCTACTTCCTGATCAGTTCGATGCTGGTCCAGGTCATCACTTTCCTGGCCCTTGCCCCATCAAGCTATCTCAACGCACACGGCACTGCACTTTCCGGCATTCGCGCGGCGGTCAGCGAGTTACCCTGGGCCGTGCAGTTCCTGATCGCGATGTTCCTTACCGACCTTGCGCAATACTGGTTCCACCGGCTGTTCCACCGCATCCCGTTCCTCTGGGGGTTTCATGCCGTCCATCACTCTGCCCGCTCCATGGACTGGCTGGCCGGTGGACGGATGCACTTCGTGGAAATCGTGCTGCTGCGCGGCGTCACCTCGCTACCGCTGCTGACGCTGGGCTTCCTGCCCTCGGTCATGCAGGCCTATATCGGCATGGTCTACGTCTATTCATCGCTGATCCATGCCAATATCCGCGGCGATTTCGACCGGCTGGGCCGCTTCATCGTGGTGCCCCGCTTCCACCACTGGCACCACGCGCTGGAAGCCGAAGGGATCGACAAGAACTTCGCGATCCACTTCCCCTGGCTCGATCGCCTGTTCGGCACCCATTACTTTCCCAAGGGCAAGTGGCCACAGGGCTACGGCGTGCCGGAGGCCGTGCCCAGCGGCTACCTTGCGCAGATGCGCTATCCCTTCGTTCGCAAGGCCAGTTGAAGGCCGGTCAGGCCTTCTCGATACGCGGCAGGAACGCGGTCAGCAGGCCGATCACCGGAAGGCAGGCGCAGACGTGATAGACCGTCTCGATGCTTGTGTGGTCGGCCAGCCAGCCCAGTGCCGCTGCCCCAAGCCCGCCCATGCCGAACGAGAAACCGAAGAACAGGCCGGAAATCATCCCGACCTTGCCGGGCACCAATTCCTGCGCGAACACGACGATGGCAGGAAATGCCGATGCCAGGATCAGGCCGATGGCGACAGTCAGCGGCCCGGTCCAGAACAGGCTGGCGTAGGGCAGCAACAGGGTGAACGGCAGCGCCCCCAGAATCGAGAACCAGATCACGTACTTGCGCCCGAAACGATCACCCAGCGGGCCACCCATCACGGTGCCCACGGCAACCGCCGCGAGGAAGGCGAACAGGTGCAGCTGCGCGTTCTGCACGGACAGCCCGAAGCGGTGGATCAGGTAGAAGGTGAAGTAGCTCGTCAAGCTGGCGAGATAGACGTACTTCGAGAAGATCAGCGACAGCAGGATGGCGATCCCGCGCGCTGCCTGCCCCTTCGGCAAGGCGAGCGAAGGCGTTGCCTTGCCCCCGGCGGCCAGGCGGTCGAGGCCATGATTGCGATACCAGGCGGCAACGTTCCAAAGCACCGCGCCCGACAGCAGCGCAAGCATCGCGAAGAAGGCCAGGCTCGACTGCCCCCAGCGCACCACGACCAGCGCCGCCGCCAGCGGGCCCAGCGCCTGCCCGGCATTGCCGCCAACCTGGAACAGCGACTGGGCAAGACCGTGCCGGCCACCCGCCGCCATTCGCGCCACGCGTGAGGATTCGGGATGGAACACGGATGAGCCCATGCCCAGCAGCGAGGCCCCGACAAGGACCAGCCAATAGGTGTGCGCGGCGGAGAGCACGGTCAGCCCGGCCAGCGAGAACAGCGTCCCGATCGGCAGCGCCATCGGCGTGGGCCGCTTGTCCGCATAGAGACCGATCAGCGGCTGCAGGATCGAGGCGGTAATCTGGTAGGCCAGCGTCACCAGCCCGATCTGGCCGAAGCTTAGCTTCAGATCGGTCTTCAGGCCCGGGTAGATCGCCGGCAACAGCGACTGCATCATGTCATTGAGAAGATGACAGAAGCTGATGGCGACGATCACGCCAAACACTGTCCCGTTCACTGTTCCCGTCGTCCCGCCATTCATCGACGCGCTGGACCTGCTCGCAGCCATTCTGTGTATCTCCTACATGGCTTGGGCCTATGCGATCGCTCCTATTCGCTTTAAAATCGTCCCGCTTCGGCGTATGGGTCAATCAATTATGCAAATGGGACATTCGACCCCGCATCGCCAACCCGATGACTTCGAAGATGTGCCGCGCCCGGTCGTCGGCATCGGCAACGACTATCCCTCGTCCTTCGAACTGGCCGAACACAGCCATCGTCGTGGCCAGTTCCTTTATGCGGCAAGCGGCGTGGTTGCGGTCAGCACGCCCGAAGGCGCGTGGGTGGCTCCGCCGGAGCGGGCCGTGTGGATCCCGGCCGGGACGCCGCATTCGGTCCGCATGGTCGGCGCGGTGCAGACGCGCAGCGTGCTGATCGATCATACGGCGGGCGCGATGCTGGCGCAGACATGCCGGGTTGTCTCGGTCACGCCGCTGCTGCGCCAGCTTCTGGTTGCCGCATCGCAAGTGCCGGCCGAATATGATCTGGACGGACGGGATGGACTGGTGATGGCGCTGCTGGTGGCAGAGATCGCCCAGGCTCCGGTCATCCCGATCGTCGTGCCCTTCCCTAGCCACGCCGCGCTGGCGCAGCGCTGCCATCGTTTCCTGGAAAAGCCACAGGCGGGGGAGACGATCGACCAATGGTCGGACGCACTGGCCATGAACCGCCGCCGCTTCACGCGCCTTTTCCGGCGTGAAACAGGCATGAGCTTTGCCGAATGGCGGCAGCAGGCCTGTCTTTCGGCGGCGCTGCCACGGTTGGCAGCGGGTGATTCCATCACGGCGATCGCGCTTGATCTCGGCTATGATGGACCGGGCAATTTCTCGACTATGTTCAAACGCGTACTGGGCGCCCCGCCAAGCCGCTATCGACCGTGACTGCCCCAGCCTTGGCGCGATGCAATCCGCAGGCCTTTTGAAACGGTAAAGCGCCAGCATAGGGTGGACCGGGCTGGAGCAGTCGATCCGATCGCATCGGATCAACTGCTCCAGGATTTTGGTCTGCCGCGTTTTCCGCATCATCAGGTGATTCCACCTGATTGGAAAACGCTCTAAGCAAGCCCGGCCCGGTCCATCCTTGGAAAGCGCCTTAGTTCAATCCGCCGCCGATGGTGCGGTAGATCTCCACCATGTTGCTGGCCCGCGTCAGCCGCGTGGTGACAAGGGTCTGCTCCGCACTGTGCAAGGTGCGCTGCGCGGCTAGCGTCGTCAGGAAGTCGTCTACTCCCGCCCGGAAACGTGCGTCGGATAGTTTGTAGCTGACGCGCGCGGCATCACGCAGCGAGGTCTGCGCTTCCAGCTGCGCCGTCATCGTCGCCCGGCGGGCCAGCGCATCGGCCACTTCCTTGAAGCCGGTCTGCACGCTTTTCTCGTAAGTCGCGACCATCGCGTCATACGTGGCCCGGGCGTAGCGCAAGTTGCCCTGATTCTTGCCGTAGTCGAAGATCGGCAGGCTGGCGGAAGGCGCCACCGACCAGTAATCGCTGCCGGACTTGAACAGGTTGGACAGGCCAAGGCTCATCGTTCCGAACGCCGCAGTCAGCGAAATGCTCGGGAAGAAAGCAGCGCGGGCCGCCCCGATGTTGGCATTCGCCCCCTTCAGCTGATGCTCCGCCGCCGCAATGTCCGGACGGCGCAGCAGCAGCGTCGAGGGCAGTTCGGCGGGAAGGTTGTTCAGCGTGACGTCGTTGTCGGGCAACTCGGTCGGCAAGTCGCCGGCGGCGACGCTGGTTCCCGCCAGCAGATCCAGCGCGTTGCGATCCTGGGCGACCAGCGTGGTCGCCAGGGCAATGTCGGAACGGGCCTGATCATAGCTCGTCTGGGCCTGGCGCACTTCCAGTTCGGAAGCGATGCCTTTGGCAAACCGCGCCTTGGTCAGATCAAGCGTTTGCCCGAACGCCTTTTCCAGATCGCTGGCGATCTTCAGGCGCTCCTGATCGGCGGCCATCGTCAGCCACGCATTGGCGGTTTCGGCGATCAGTGCGGTCTGCGCGGCATTGCGGTTCTCCACCGAGGCGAAGTAGCTTTCCTGCGCCGCCTTGGTCAGATTGCGGACCCGGCCGAACAGGTCGATTTCCCAGGACGAGATGCCGACGGAGGCCGTGTAGATGTCCGTCCGCCCCGACGCCCCACCGGCTCCGCCGGTGGCGCCCTGCGCGAAAGGCTGGTCCTGATAGGTAGCGCTGCCGCCGGCGGCAACCGTCGGCAGCAGGTCCGCACGTTGCACACGATATTGCGCACGGGCCTGCTCCACATTGGCGACCGCGATGCGCAGATCACGGTTGTTGTCGAGCGCCGTCTGGATCACCCGCGCCAGACGCGGGTCGGTGAAGAAGTCCTTCCAGGCGGTGTCGGCCGAAACCGTGGCGCCATCTTGCGCAACCCCGTCGACCGGCCCCGAAGGGCTGGTCTCTGGAACGGGAAGATCGGGGCGGACATATTTGGGCGCCATGTTGCAGGCCGCCAGCGCGAGCGCCAGCGACGTGGCGGTAAGCGCTTTCACATTACGCATTTTCATGCCTCCTGCGGCGCGGCCGAAGCCGTACCGTCGAGATTGTCTCCGCCCTTGGCCTCGCCGTTTCCGTGGTGTTCACGGAACAGGCGCTTCACGACGGTGAAGAACACCGGCACGAAGAAGATCGCCAGAATGGTGGCGGAAATCATGCCGCCCACCACGGCCCAGCCGATAGCGTTCTGGCCGCCGGCACCCGCGCCGGTGGAAACCGCCAGCGGCAACACGCCGAAGATGAAGGCGAAGCTGGTCATCAGGATCGGCCGCAGGCGCAGCTTGCCGGCTTCGAGCGCCGCCTGCACCGGGGACAATCCATCCCGCATCTTCTCTTCCGCGAACTCGACGATCAGGATCGCGTTCTTGGCAGAGACGCCGATGGTCGTGATCAGGCCCACCTGCAGGTAGATGTCGTTGTTGAGGCCCACCAGCGTCGCCGCGATCACCGCGCCCAGCACGCCCAGCGGCACGACAAGCATGACCGCAATCGGCACCGACCAGCTCTCATAAAGCGCCGCAAGGCAGAGGAACACGATCAGCATGGACAGCGCGTAAAGCGCCGGGGCCTGACCGCCCGAGGTCTTTTCCTCGTAGGAAATGCCGCTCCATTCAAGGCCGACGCCTGCCGGCAGCTTAGTGGCCATCTGCTCGATCGCCTTCATCGCATCGCCGGTGGAGACGCCGGGCGCGGGCGCACCCATGATCTGCAGCGAGGACACGCCGTTGAAGCGTTCAAGCTTGGCCGGGCCGTAAGTCCACTCCGTCTTCGCGAAGGAGGAGATCGGCGCCATCACGCCGCTGCTGCCGCGCACGAAGAACTGACCGATCGATTCAGGCGTGGATCGGAACTGCCCGTCGGCCTGAACGAACACGCGCTTCACACGATCGCGATCGATGAAGTCGTTGACGTACGTGCTGCCCATCGCGGTGCTGATGGTGGAGTTGATGTCCGACTGGGCAATGCCCAGCGCACCGGCAGCCGCCTGATCCACGTCCAGCTTCAGCTGGGGCGTATCCTCAAGGCCGTTGGGACGGACCTGCGCCAGCCGCTTGTCGGCCGCCGCCATGCCGAGGAGCTGGTTGCGTGCCTCCAGCATTTTCTGGTGGCCGATGCCGCCACGGTCGACGAGCTGGAACTCGAAGCCGGTGGCATTGCCCAGTTCCTGAACGGCGGGCGGCGCGAACGCGATCGCCATGCCGGCCGAGATTTTCTGGAAAGCCATGTTGGCACGCAAGGCGATGGCACTGACCGAGTTGTCCTTGCCCTTGCGCTCGGACCAGTCCTTCATGCGAACGAAGGCAAGGCCCACGTTTTCACCCTGCCCCACGAACCCGAAGCCGGAAATCGTGAAGACGTCGGCCACATTGGCCTTCTCGTCCTTCAGATAGTGATCGCGGACCCGGGCGAGCGTGCGTTCGGTTTCCTCCATGGTCGTGCCGGCAGGCAGCGACACTTGGTTGATCAGGATGCCCTGGTCCTCGTCCGGCAGGAAGCCGCCGGGAAGGCGCAGGAAGATCAAGCCCATGCCCACGACGATCAGCGCATAGACCACCATCGTGCGGCCCCAGTTGCGCTCCACCTTGTCGACAGCCTTGCCATAGCGCTCCACACCGCGATCGAACGTGGTGTTGAACCAGTGGAAGAAGCGGTTGAACAGGCCGGCGATGCCGGTCTGCTTGCCGCCGCCAAGGCCCGTGCCGTGGCCGTGACCATCCGACGCGCCCTTGAGGATGGTGGCGCAAAGCGCCGGCGTCAGGATAAGCGCCACCAGCACCGACAGTACCATCGACGAAACGATGGTGATGGAGAACTGACGAAAGATCACGCCGGTGGAACCGCCGAAGAACGCCATCGGCAGGAACACCGCCGACAGCACGAGGCCGATGCCGACCAGCGCGCCGCTGATCTCGTCCATAGAGCGGCGCGCCGCCTCCTTGGGGCTCAGCCCCTCGGTCTGGATAAGGCGTTCGACGTTTTCGACCACGACGATGGCGTCGTCGACCAGCAGGCCGATCGCCAGCACCATGCCGAACAGGGTCAGGGTGTTGATGGTAAAGCCGGCCAGTTGGAGCACGGCCAGGGAGCCGAGCAGGACGACCGGAACGGCAATGGTCGGGATCAGCGTCGCGCGCCAGTTCTGGAGGAACAGGAACATGACGATGAACACCAGCACGACGGCTTCGACCAGCGTGTGGATCACCTGCTCGACCGAGAGCTTGACGTACGTGGAGTTATCGACCGGGAACTTGTACTTCACCCAGCTCGGGAAGTTCTTGGACAGTTCGTCGATCTGGGTCTTCACCGCGTCCACGGTGTCCAGCGCGTTGGCGCCGGGCGCCAGCTTGATGCCGAAACCGGCGGCCGGATAGCCGTTCAGCTTGGCGCCGAAGCTGTAGTTCTCCGCACCCAGTTCCACCCGGGCGACGTCGGAAAGGTGGACCACCGAACCGTCGGGATTGTTCCGCAGCATGATCTGGCGGAACTGATCGGCAGTGCGCAGGCGCGATTGCGCGGTGATCGTGGCGTTCAGCGCCTGCCCCTTGGGCGAAGGCGTGGCGCCGATCTGACCGGCCGAAACCTGCGCGTTCTGCGCCTTGATCGCCGCCGTCACGTCGGTTGCGGTAACGCCCAGATTGGCCATCTTGAAGGGATCGAGCCAGACGCGCATGGAGTACTGCGCGCCCAGAAGCTGGGTATCGCCCACGCCGTTCACGCGGCTGATCGGATCCTGCAGCGAACTGGCGATGAAGTCGCCCGCGTCCTGCTGATCGTGAATGCCATCATCGGCATAGACGGCCATGACCATGAGGAAGGTCGAGGTGGACTTGGTCACGCGCAGGCCCTGCTGCTGCACTTCCTGCGGAAGCAGCGGCGTGGCCTGAGACAGCTTGTTCTGCACCTGGACCTGCGCGATGTCAGGATCGGTGCCCTGCTCGAAGGTCAGGGTGATGGTCAGGTTGCCGGCACCGTCGCTGGACGACGCGAAGTAGCGCAAGTGGTCGATGCCCTTGAGCTGCTGTTCGATCACCTGCGTGGTCGTCGATTCCAGCGTTTCGGCGTTGGCGCCGGGATAGCTGGTCACGATCTGCACGGCAGGCGCGGCGATTTCGGGGAACTGGGCCACGGCCAGCGAACGGATCGCCAACATGCCCGCAAGCATCATGACGATAGCGATGACCCATGCGAAGATGGGCCTGTCGATGAAATAGCGGGACATGGGTTACTTGGCCCCACCTGTTGCACCGGTGCCGTTTGCAACCGTGATCTGCTGCGGCATACCCGGCTTGACCACGGTGCCCGGACGCAGGTTCACCAGACCCTCGACGATCAGGCGATCACCGATATTGAGACCCTTGGTGACGATCCACTTGTCGCCCACGGCGCGGTCGACCTCGATCTGGCGGACTTCGACCTTGTTGTCCTTGCCCACCACCATGGCGGTGGCGCGGCCGCGCGGATCGCGGATCACGCCCTGCTGGGGCGCGAGGATGACGTTGCGGCGAAGCCCTTCCACCAGCTTGGCGCGCACGTACATACCCGGAAGCAGCAGGCCGTTGGGATTGGGGAAAGTCGCGCGCAGGATGACCGACCCCGAGTTGGGATCCACGGTCACATCGGCGAACTGCAGACGGCCCTCGATCGGATAGACCGAACCGTTCGGCAGGATCAGCTGGATGCGCGCGCCGTCCGCTTCGCTGACGCCGCCCGAGGCCATCGCCTGCTTCAAATCGATGATCTGCGCGGCGGACTGGGTCACGTCGACATAGACGGTATCGGTGCGCTGGATCGTCGCCAGTGCATCGGTCTGCGCCGCCGAAACGAGCGCGCCCGGCGTGAACAGCGAACGGCCGATGCGGCCGGAAATGGGCGCGCGGATGCGGGTGAAGTTCTGGTTCACCTGCGCCGCCTGAAGCGCGCCCTGCTGCGCCGCAACATTGGCGCGAGCCTGCTGCGCGGCGGCGGCGGCATCGTCGTACTGCTGCTTGCTGACGGCGTTGATCGCGATCAGGTCCTTGTAGCGCTGGGCCTGCAGCGCGGTGGAGTTGATCGTCGCATTCGCAGTCGCCAAAGAGCCCTTCGCCTGGGCGACGGCGGCACGATAAGGCGCATCTTCGATCTCGTAGAGCAGCTGGCCGGCCTGGACGTTGCTGCCTTCGGTGAACAGGCGGCGCCGGATCACGCCGGTGATCTGCGGGCGCACATCCGCGGTTTCCAGCGCTGCAATGCGGCCGGGAAGCTCGTTCGTAAGCTCTGCCGATTCGGTCGTGAGGGTGACCGTTCCGACGCTTGGCGCCGGGGGCGCCGCAGGCTGCTGCTGTCCGCAAGCACCCAGCGAAAGCGCCGAAACGCAAGCCAGGAGCCCGAAAATCATCGCCTTTTTCATTGGTGTATCCGATGTGATCGTGGGGGGAGGCCAGTGAATGAATGCTCATTCACCTTGCGACGCAACTAGAAATGTGCCACAGAGAATTCAAGAAAAAAGAAGCCAGAGAAGAAAATATGGTTGCACCGCAACATAAGACATCCAGCCCGGAACGCATACGCATCGCGGCAAAGGATCTCTTCGCCACCAAGGGATTCCACCAGACTTCCATGGCGGAACTTGCGGCGGCCGCCGACATGTCGGTTGGGCTGATCTACCGCTCGTTCAAGAGCAAGGGTGAGATCATCGAAGCCATCGTGCGCGCCGACTTCGAAGAGAAGATCGCGGAACTGGACGAACTGCGCGGCCGACTGGAAAGCGGCAAGCTGACGGTGCTGGAAACGTTCACCGAACTGTTCCTTCAGGTCATCGACACAAAGGAGGAAGCGCTGTCGTTCGACATTATCGCCGAAGGCTATCGCAACGATCGCGTCGGCCAGACGATCGGCGAGATGTGCGGCCAGTTTCGCGACTATCTGGGCAAATTCGCGCGCGCTGCGAACCCCACGCTGCAAGGTGACGATCTGGCCGGCGCAACGGAACTGCTGTTGGGATGCCTGTTCGGGCTGGGCCATCGCAGCATCTCTGCGCCAAGGCTCGATGCGGTACGCACAGCCGAAAGCAGTGCGCGCATGATCGTCGCCGCGCTGAAGGATGGCTGAGGTGGGCGCGACCGCACGGTCGCGCCAATGCAGCGATCAGACTGCGCTGCAAAGTGCTCGTTTGAAAACTCGCAGAAACCGCATCTTACGATACCGGCCCGTCACACGAAATTGCCCGGAACCATACCGCCCAAGTCAGGGAGACGCGTTCAAATCAGGGGATTGCGGCCAAGGCTGGCCTTATCGGGCGAAGGGCAAAGCTCCCCAACCGCACTGCGCACTGCAACTGGGTGCATAGGCCGCGTAAGCCGGTTGCGATACCGGTGCCAGTTGATCGACAACTTGCTGGGGCACATCCGACTTTTCGACCGATGTCGAATTCGGGGCCACCGCCAACGCCAAGGCGCCTGCAACCAATCGTGCGAGAACCATCAGACTCTCTTCCCGTATATTTTTATTACCTTTATGCTGTCACATTAATGCAATTCGCACAAACACGCGACAAGAATCGTTCTATAAAATCAATTTTGTTAATGCCCTCGCGGCGACTTTCTGGCCCCCTGCCCCGCCCCCGGATGCCGCGGAAACGGCCGACGCAAGCCTTTATTGCGAAACTCGAATCTTCCGCGATCGCCACAGCACCCCGCCCCCTGGCCAAGCCCGCGAAGGTCGGCCGCCGCCGCATCGCCCGGACGATGGCGCGGTGAGTCGCGGACATGCTTTCCGCGAATCTGATCTCTGGCGCCCCTCTGCTAAGTCGATGATCGCCCCTCCCCGCAAACAATGAGGCCCGCCGATCATGGCGATCGGCAGGCCTCCATGAACCGGATGGGGTGACGGGAACGTCCGCCACCGACTGGGGCGCTTTCGGAACGGAAACTGCTCTGATCAAGCCTTCGCGGCGATGATGATGATCTCCACCCTGTACTCTGGCGTCGCCAGCTTCGCTTCGCCGGTGGCGCGCGCCGGGGCGGCATGGCCGGCGATCCACGGATCCCAGACGGCATTCATCTCTTCGAAGTCGTTCATGTCGGCCAGCCAGATCGTCGCCATCAGCAGATGGTCCTTGCTGCTGCCGGTCTGCACCAGCAACGCCTCGATCTCGGCCAGAGCGGCCTTGGTCTGGGCGGTCACGCTCTCCCCCGGGGCGCCGATCTGGCCGGCGAGGTAGATGGTATCGCCGTGGATCACGGCCTCGCTCATGCGCGGGCCCTGGTCGATGCGGGTAATGGTCATGTCTGGTCCTTCCGAGAGAGAGAGAGGATTTGGGGATTAGTAGCGGCTGATCGCCAGATCGGCTGTTTCGATGGCCGGTTGGCGACCGCCGATAATATCGGCGATGACATGGGCCGATCCGCAGGCCATCGTCCAGCCCAGCGTGCCGTGCCCGGTGTTGAGGAACAGGTTCGGCACCTTGGTCGCGCCGATCACCGGCGTGCTATCCGGCGTCATCGGCCTCAATCCGCACCAGAAGCTGCCCTCTGCCATGTTGCCCGCACCGGGGAACAGGGTGCCCGCCGAATGTTCCAGAGTGGCGCGGCGCGTGGGTGGCAGAGCGCGGGAAAAGCCCGAAATCTCCGCCATGCCGCCAATGCGGATGCGATCGCCCAGACGGGTGATCGCCACCTTGTAACTCTCGTCCAGCAGCGTGGAGACCGGCGCGCGCGGCTCATCGACGATGGGCACCGTCAGCGAATAACCCTTCACCGGATAGACCGGCAGGCGGATCCCCAGCGGCGCGACCAGCTGCGGGGAAAAGCTGCCCATGGCGACGAGATAGGCGTCCGCCGCCAGCTTGCCCTGATCGGTCTCGACGTGGGTGATACGCCCGCCTTCCTCGACCAGTCGCCTGACCGTCGTACCGTTGAGGAAGCGCACGCCCTTGGCGGCGGCCATCGCGGCAAGGGCGTTGGTGAATTTGAAACAATCGCCCGTTTCGTCATTCGGAAGGCGCAGGCCACCGGCGATCGGCGCTGCGCTGCTGGCAAGCCCCGGCTCGGCGCCGATGCAGCCGGCCTTGTCGAGCACTTCAAAGGGCACGCCATCAGCCTTCAGGACTTCGATGTCCTTGCCGATCCCGTCCAGTTGCTTCTGCTCGCGGAACAGTTGCAGGGTGCCCTGCATCCGCTCGTCATACGTGATGCCAGTGTCCTGCCGCAGGGTTATCAGGCAGTCGCGGCTGAATTCGGCAAGGCGCACCATGCGGCTCTTGTTGGTCGCATAATCGCGCGCGTTGCAGTTGCCCAGCATCGCGAATAGCCAGCGCAGCATCGCCATGTCGGCATGGAGGCGCAGGATCAGCGGCGCGTGCTCCATCATCAGCCAGCGCACCGCCTTCATCGGAATGCCCGGTGCCGCCCAGGGCGAGGCATAGCCGGGCGAAATCTCGCCGGCATTGGCGAAGCTGGTCTCCAGCGCCGGACCGTCCTGCCGGTCGATCACCACGACCTCGTGCCCGGCCTCGGCCAGATACCAGGCGGATGTGACGCCGATGACGCCGCTGCCGAGAATGGCGATCTTCATGGGGCAATGCTCCGAATGCGCACGCTGGCGGCGGCGGGGAGATAGACCCGTTCGTAGCGGCGGCTGAGTTGGGTGAGGATTTCGTAGGAGATGGTGCCCGCGTCGGCGGCGACCTGATCGATACTCTGGTGCGGGCCCAGCAGTTCGACCGGTGCGCCGGGATAGAGGTGCTCGTCCGGCACATCGGTCACGTCCAGCGTGATGCTGTCCATCGATACGCGCCCGGCAACCGGCACGCGAATACCGGCGATATAGGCAGCGCCCCGGTTGCCCAGACAACGCGGCCAGCCATCGGCATAGCCCACCGGAATGGTGGCGATGCGGGTTTCGCGCGTGGTCTGGAAGGTAAGCCCGTAGCCGACGCCGGTTCCGGCCGGGATCGTGCGCAGTTGAGCAATGCGCGCTTCGAGCGCGACGGTCGCCCGCATCGGGTTCGGTGCCTCGCCATGCGGCGCGCCGCCGTAGAGCGCGATGCCCGCGCGCACGAGATCGAAATGGTCGCGCGCATGGAAAATGCCGCCACTGTTGTCGAGCGCGAGCGGAACGCCGGGAAAATGCGCCGCGATCGCGCGGAAGCGGGCTTCCTGCGCGCCATTGGCGGCATCGCCGGGTTCGTCTGCACATGCAAGGTGGCTGATGACGAACCGCAGGTCGATGGACCCAAGCAGTTCGGGGCGGGCCAGAAGCTGCTCGATCTCGTCTGCGGGCAGGCCCATGCGTGACATCCCGCTGTCGACCTGCAGCACCGCCGGCAGCTGCCCGCCGCGCGTGGCCGCCTCGGCCGACCAGCGCTCGATCTGGTCCAACGAGTTGAGCACAGGGATCGCACCCAACGCTGCGCAGGCCCGCTCGCCGCCCGGCAACAGGCCGTTGAGGATATAGACCGGGATATCGGCGGGAAGTTCGGGAACGAGCACCTCTGCCTCGCTCTGCAAGGCCACGAAGAGATGGCAGCAGCCTTCGCCGATCAGCGTGCGGGCGACCTCCGCCGCACCAAGGCCATAACCGTTCGCCTTTACCACGCCGCCCACGGCGGCCGGCGCCGCGCGGTCGCGGATCAGCCGATAGTTCGCGGCCAATGCCTCAAGGTCGATTGTCAGGCGGGCTCCTGCAACCACGATCGTTCCTTTCCCAACCGGTCATCTCCCAATTGGACGGGCGCCGGAATGGAGCGAGGCTATCGCACCCTGTTTCAAATAGGCTGCCAATTATTCGCACGATCCGCTACGATATGCGAAATTTGGCGCCATCATGCGAAGGTTTTGATAGATCATGCCATGGACTCCCGATGATGTGGATCGCGCGATCCTGCGCGTCCTGCGGCTCGATGGGCGCAAGCCCAATGCCGAAGTCGCGCAGGAAGTGGGCCTCTCGCCTTCGGCCTGCCTGCGGCGTATCCGCATCATGGAGGATCGCGGAGTCATTCGCGGCTACACCGTGATTACCGGGCCGGAAAACGACGATATGCGCGGGGTAGACGTAGTGGTTCAGGTGACGCTGGAGCGCCAGACCGAGGACTATCTGTCCCGCTTCGAAAATGCCGTGCGGCAATGCCCCGAAATCCGCGAATGCTTCCTGATGGGAGGCAACGTCGATTACTGGCTGCGCCTGCGCACCGAAAGTGTCGCCGCGTACGAGGCGATCCATGGCGAAGTGCTCTCCCGCCTGCCCGGCGTGACGCGCATCAGTTCCAGCTTCGCAATGCGCGATGCCTTGCGGCCCAAACGAATCAACCGCTAAAGCGGTTTCCAATCAGGATTTTCCCAAAGATGACCGCGATCCTCCACGTCGGCCCCGAAGAACGCGGGCAGCTCTGGCAGGCCGAATTCCGCCACGCCCTTCCCGCAGTCGAATTCCGCAACTGGCCGGAGATCGGCAATCCGGCAGACATCCGCTACCTCGTCGCGTGGCAGTTGACCGACGCGTTGATCGCCTCGCTGCCGGCACTCGAAGTGCTGTTCAGCATCGGCGCAGGCGTGGATCAGCTGGACCTGTCGCGCCTGCCCGATCATGTGCGCATCGTCCGCATGATTGAGCCGGGCATCACCACGACAATGGCGCAATATGTCGCCACCGCCGCACTCGCCCTGCACCGCGACCTGCCGTTCTATCGCGAGGCGCAAAGCCGCGGCGAATGGACACAGTTGCCGACGCTGCTTTGTGAGGAGCGCAGCGTCGGCGTGATGGGTCTGGGCGAACTGGGCCGGGCATCGCTGCGCATGTTGGCGCCATTGGGCTTCCGCCTTCGCGGGTGGAATCGCAGTCCACGCGCGATCGAAGGCGTAGAGTGCTTTTCGGGCGCCGAGGCGCTCGACGCCTTTCTGGCCGGCACGGACATTCTCGTCTGCCTGCTGCCGCTGACCGACGACACGCGCGGGATCCTTTCGGCGGAGCTGTTTGCCAAATTGCCGCACGGCGCGCGTCTCATCAATGCGGCGCGGGGCGGCCATCTCATCGAAGAAGACCTGACTGCGGCCCTGCAATCGGGCCAGATCTCCGCCGCCATGCTCGATGTCACGCAAGTCGAGCCGCTACCGCGCGATCATCCCTTCCGTAGCGATCCGCGGGTGGTGATCACGCCGCATATCGCCGGCGTCACGCGCATCGAAACGGCCGTGCATTCGCTGATCGAAAATGTGCGCGGGCACCTGGCCGACAGCCCTCTTCGCGGCGAGGTTGACCGTGGACGGGGCTATTAGAGCGTAAAACGCGTGAACGGCCGCGTCGCGCGCTTTGGCGACGCCCTGCCAGGCGCGGACAAAAGTCAGAACATCGTGCGCACGCCGAAGACGACCGAAACGCCGGACATCCTCGCCTGCATCGCGGGCGAGATTCGCCGTACCGCCCGACGCCGACCCGGCAATTCCTCGAGTCCTTCCTGCTTGAACCCAGTGTGACGCCACCAGCCCAGATCTGCGAAATGGTCACATTCCCACTCGCGGAAAAACTTGTGCTGAGAAGTGATGCGGTCGGCCTTCGCGTCGGCGATCTCGGCCAGATCGCCTGCGGTTTGAGAACGAGTTGCCACCTGCGTACGCGCCGATTGACTGGATATGACCAAACTGTCGACGTTCCACTGGGGCGGCAGACAAGCGGGAACCGGCGCTCCGTCACCCTGGACGAAACGGTCTGACATCGTTCGACTTCGATTATCAAATGGGGATAGCACCGTATTCGATGGCGGCGGTACCGGCGGCGAAGGCAGATACAGCGCCACCCACCCGTTCCGGGACATCGTAAGGCATGCCGTGGCCTGCATCCGGGATCAATTCGTAGCGTAACAACGGATTAAGGCGCTGCAGCTCGGCTGCGGTGTCTACCGACACAACACCACCACTTCCAATCAGAAGGAGCGTAGGAACGCCCATGTCGCGAACAAGGTGGTGCCAGTCCGGGTTTGGCGGTGTGAGCACCTCGAAGGCGTTAGGGTGAGTATGAAGCCTGGCGTCCACGAGAGACTCGATCAATTCCGCTTCGCGACCCGCGTTACGCTGGCGAGCCTGGGCGATTAGATCGTCTTTCGATGACATAAGCGACTGTCGGTGTTCCGCTGCGACGTCGCTCTCGTAGACTTCTCGCTGCCACTTCGAGGTTGCTCATGCATCGATGATGGCACGCGTTGCTCGCGATGGTCGAGAGGTCGTATCTGCGCCGAGGCCGATTTCCCTGCCATGTCCTATCCGCCTATCGCAATCCGTCTGATCAGTGTCCTTCGAGAAGCGCTTCGGCATTCACACCGTCTTGGCCCGAGGAGCGCTCAGTCAATCTCAGACCGCTTCCCGTCTCTCCAAAGGCGCCTATTCGCTTCAGCAGGCGCATGGAAAAGCGGAGATGACTATGAGCACCTGTTCACCCGAGCGCCGAGATCACGATATTCCCCGTACTGAAGAGGCTGTTCCCTACAAGGATATTCATCTCGGTTTGCAGATCTGCCGGGCCAACAGCCTATCGCTCACGCGCCTTCAGCTTGCTCTGAGAAAGGGCGACAGGCGCAGCGTGCTGGAAGCGATGGACCGGTTGCATGATCTGGATGCCCAGATCGGCCGGCTCCTCCAACGACTGCCCATATCCGCCAACGATGATCTGGAAAGCCAAGCGATCGGCAGATACATCGACGAGCAAAGGATGGCGGTCGCGTTTGAAAGGCTTGCGCTTGTAAGCCAGGTAAGCGGTCCGGATATGCTATCCCCCACCGATTACTGGGGCGCCCCAGATCGGGCGAGAATACCCGGCGGACGCTCTGCCGACCAGGCTGGCCCTCCGTTCACGACGCACAAACAGTTCTCGCCCAAAATGCTGGGCCTCGTGATAGCGCTTTTCGCGTTAGCTGCTGTGGCGTGCCTGATCTTTTTGTCTTCAGGAGCTTAGGACTACATCGCAAACGTGTGCAGTTCCCGACCCAAACCCAATCGTTCCAATTCGCGCCGATCAACGTCCGGTCTCACCTAATGCAGTCGTCCGGATCGGTCGAAGCGGATCGCCAAACACCTCAACCGAGACCCATGGCGATTGGCGATCCTAAAGTCGACGGTTCGCGGTTATCGTCGCTCACCAATTGAATCGCAGCCCGCCGCGAACCTCTACGGCATCGAAATCGCCATCAAATGCGCGGTTGTAATCGCCGGAAGCGAACAGGGTGAGCCTGGGTTTTAGCTGGATGGAGCCGCCCACGCCGATGTCCCACCAGGTGGTCGACAGATCGGCGCGGAACGGAACGTCGCCATGTGCCGAGGAAAAGTCGGTTTCCGCCTTGCCGAGGAATTCATGCCAGACGTTCGCGCGGATCCAGCCCTGGCCTCGGCCGCTGCTTGCCAGTCGCAAGCCGCCCCGCCCGACCAGCGAGTTGAGGTTGCGATAATGCACGTCCGCCGCGATATCCTGGAAGCTGTCCAGGCCGAGCGTCTGGTAGATCAACTGTGCCTGCGGCTCCAGCCGCCAGTCCTCGCTCAGGTGGAAAGGATAGCCACCCTCCAGCGAAGCGGCAAATCCGAACCCGTTCGTCTTGATTTCCGGCAGGATCGCCGGCGTCATATGCAGCTTGTACCAAGTGCCTTGTATCACGCCGTCCAGGTAGGCGCCGTTTGGCGCGAAATGCGTCCAGTAGGCGCCGACCGAGATATTGTCGGATTTGATGCTTCCGGCTGGAATCGCGAGGTTGAGCAGGTGGTGCTCGACATCTGTGCTGGTGCTGCCCACCGCGCCCATGATGCCGGCGTGGTCGCGATTGCCGGTCCGGCCGTCCGCCTGCTTCTCCTCATTGCGATAGAGGTCGAGGCCCAGCTGAAATGCGTAGTAATCCGAGTTGTACGTCGGCCCTACAGCAAGCGCGCCGCCACGGGTGGCCCTTGCGTTTGCCTCGCGATAGGTAAAACGCCCCCACACTCCGTTGAGCAAACTGCCGATCCCCAGCGCGGAGCTGCCTCTTAGCTGCTCTTCCTCGCCTACACGTTCGTGGAGCGTGTCGATGAGTCCCCGACCGTAGTTCAACAGGACGCCAGGCGCGGCCGCATAGAGCGAGGTCTCCGGCCGGTAATCTGGCGTCGGGGTTGGGGTTGGGGTTGGGGTCGGCGTCGGCGTTGGTGTTGGTGTTGGTGTTGGTGTTGGCGTCGGTGTTGGCGTCGGTGTTGGCGTCGGTGTTGGCGTCGGTGTTGGCGTCGGTGTTGGCGTCGGTGTTGGCGTCGGTGTTGGCGTCGGTGTTGGCGTCGGTGTTGGCGTCGGTGTTGGCGTCGGTGTTGGCGTCGGTGTTGGGCAAGGCGGAGAAGGCGCGCCTGGGACGGAGCAGTCCAGCGTCGAACGCAAATACCAACTGTCGGGCCCGCTAGCATCGACGCTGCCCCGATATAGCAGGTACTCGTACGGTCCCGCGATGACCGTGCCGCCGAGGCGGAACGCGCCGTTCGCCGTTGTTCCGTTATTGATCGCGTCGACGACAAGAATCCCGTTGCCGGTCGTCAGGTCTCCGGGGCCCGTGGAATTGACGATGCGCAGCGCCGACGTGCCGGTTGCCGTACCGCCGTCGATCACGAGCTTGTCCGATGGGGAACCATCGGTCCCAAGGTAAGTATTCAACGCGAAGGTGCCGTTACTGCCCACATAGTTTCCGGCAACCGTGACGCTGCGGTAGGATGCACTGTCGGTGGGGGCCGCGACCAAGGCGGCTGTTATCGGAAAGTCGATCAGGCTGTCGGTGTTCGACAGATTGGTCAGGTTCGAACTTTGCGTGACATGCCAGGTGCTGTCATTGCTCATGTTCAGCGTTGTCGTGCTGAATGAGTCCGTCGCCACGCGGCCGTTCAGCACCGAATGGTTTGCATCAAGAGTGAGCGTTGCGCCCAGTTGTCCACCAGTGACCGGTCTGGCCGTCGAATAGACCGCAGCCGTAGCCCCGGTCAGCGTCGAGTCCGTCAGATCGACATTGGCGATGCCTCCGTAGATCCGCAAAGCGATGTTCGCGTCCGACGTGACCGAGGTGTCGTGGAGCACCATGTTGTATCCGCCGCTCGCGGGCGCATAGGCTGCAGATCCTAGGCTGAAGGTAGTCGGGCCGGCATCGCTGACCCCTGCCGACGACGGCGCCGCCGGTTCCGGCGTGTCTATGGCGAGAGCGGGCGGCGGCGCGGTTGGATCCAGCAGCGGTGTGGTCGCCGGCAGCACAGGCAGTGGGGGCGTGGCGGTAACGCCGGGCGCTATCGCCAACGTCTCCGGCGCGTCGAACAGAATGCCTGCGGCGCCGCTGCCCGTGGTGTGCAATGTGGCGCCCGTGGCATTGAAACTGCCGCCATTGGTGATGCGCGCGCCATAGGCATTGGCGCCCGAGGTAGTGATCGCAGCGCCGGTTCCTGCGGCATTCTTCAGGAGATTCACCGTGCCTGCGTTGGCGTAGATGCCGGGAGTGCTGGCCTGATCCGTTGTCACGCTTCCGCCGGCAAAATTGGTGGTACTGCCCGTCCAGCCATAGATGCCGTAAGCGGTGGCGCCATGCGTGGCGATTGCGAAGTCGGTCAGATTGACGGTCGCCGCACCGGATCCGGACAGCACGCCGTAGGCCGTCGTGCCCTGCGTGGTGATCGACCCGCCGGTGAGCGACACGGCGGAACTGCCGGAAATCCACATGCCATAGGCTGAAGTTCCCAGCGTGTTCACGGCCAGGTTTCCGCCCGTCACCGTGGACGTACCGGAGACTTGAAGGCCATAGGTTGCGTTCTGCGTGGTTGACAGCGACAGTCGGTTGAGGTTGCCGGTCGCGGTCTCGATCTTCACGGCATGGGCTGCCGCTCCGGTCGTACTGACCGAGACGGTGCCCGCCACCAACGGATCGGTGTTGGTGCTGATGGAACCACCGGATGCGGCTCTCAGGCCGATATTGCCGTCAACCGTGGTGTTGACTGTCGAGTTTCCGTTCAGTGTGGCTGCCGAACCATTGTAGACGATCACACCACCTGCCCCCAGGTTCGCGGGTGTCGTTGTGATGATGGTCGAGGCTACAGTGATGTTCGAGTCCGTCAGCGTTGCCTGACTGCCACCCCACGACAGCAGGCCCCAACTGATGCGGCCCTGGACAGAGATATTCGTATCCTTGAGGTTTACGGTGGAATTGGCGCCATAGATGCGCAAGCCGTCCGCCCGATCTCCGTTGGTCACGAATGTCGCGTTGGCGCCTTCCAGCAGCGAGGGGCCGGCCGACGCTTCGGGCATGTAGAGACCATGCACGCTCTCGCCATTGCCGGTGAAGAGCACGCCAGCGCTGCTGGCGACGATATGGACCGTGCCGTTCGCGATGTAGAGTGCGTCGTTGGGCGCGCCTGCGCGATAGTCGGAAGTGACGGCGATCTGTCCCGCCGTGCCAAGGTTCGGGTCGATCGTGACGACGGCGCCCCTGAAAACGCTCACGCCCGCGCCGCCCAATTGGGCTGGATAGGGCGGCACCGGGTGAATTGTCACCGTGCCCTGGATCGTCCCTATCGGAACGACGCTGCCATCGTAGTACTGCTCGTAAGTCAGATCCGTGCCGGATGTGATGACGGGAGCGGGATAAGTCTGGCCAAACGCGGCCTCCACGGACAGGCAAGTGATGACGGCAACGGCAGACACGTTGCCGGTCAGGAGAAGGTGGAGGCGAATTGATCGAGCCATGGGCCCTCCTGGAGGCAGCACGCCGGGCAGACCAAGCGATTGCAGCGCATAGTTCTGGAACGGCCGCACAACAGGGTCGCCGCCAAGGGGTTTCATTCAATCACAGCGATGGGAGGGTGGCCCTCGGGGATTTTGGGGATTAGGCGCGGCTGAAATTACCGAGGCCGAGCCGCCGGGAATTTCCCGTCTTTACCGCGCCGGAATTCGGTCATGGGGGGCGATCCCGGCCTGAGTCAATTACCATTGAAAGCGCGCAGCTGCTCTTCGATGATTTCCATGGAAGTCACCAAGGGCGCGAACAGCGGCTCGAGATCTGGTCGCTGCTGATACAATGCGGTGAGCCGCTCGCGCCTCTTCCCCGGCGTGCGCACAGCACCGAGGCGCAGGCCGAACAACTTGAGGAGTCCGCGCAGCTGGTTACCCATAGCCACGCGTGTTGTGATCAGTTGAACGCGAATGCGCAGGGTAGCTCGGTCGATGTGCGTTGCTGACGCCTTCATGTGCACCCGCTTGAACCAGCCTGTTCGAGCAAGCTGTGCCAGCCCCTCAGCATCATGCACGTCACTCTTGTGCACGCGAGCTGCCAACACGCCCTTCGCATGACGGGCGCAAATACATTCGACCGGGATGCTCCGTTCGTTGAGGCCATGATACAAGAACGTCGATAGAGGTCCGGTCTCGAGTACGACACGGGCCAGACCTGGGCAGTGATTGCCGAGCCACTTGGCGAGAAGATCAGGATCGCTGGCTACTACGTCGCGCTTCAAAACCACGCCGTCCGCATCGACTACGCACACGTGGGTGGTCTTGTCACTTACATCCAAACCAGCAAAGATCGGCATCGGTCACCCTCCTGCATTGAAGCGCCAAGGCGACTTCGTAGCATCCAGGAGGGTGGCTAAATCAATTACGCAGTGTCCAACTTTGCGGACGATTACGAAGCGCCACACTTAAGCAGCAACGAAAGATCACTTGCCGGCCCAGCACCGCCAAGGAATTTTCGGGTTCCCGCACGAAAGAAAATCAGGGAACACGGATGCGCTGGCGCATGACGGATTGCGCTTCAACCGCTTTCATACCGCCGGCATCTGCTCGCCGAGCCGGGCCGCACTGCTGACCGGCAGAAACCCCCACGCCACCGGCATAGGCGCCGTCATGAATACGGCGGACTCGCACCCCGGCTACAGCGGCTATCATGGCAAGGATACCGCCACGATCGCGGAAACATTGCGCGAAAACGGCTACAGCACGGCAGCCTTCGGCAAGTGGCACCAGACACCCGATTGGGAAATGTCGCCATCGGGACCGTTCGACCGCTGGCCCACCGGCGAGGGGTTCGAATCGTTCTACGGCTTCATCGGCGGCGAGACGAGCGAGTTCGAACCCACCCTGTTCAACGGCACCACACCGACCATGCGCCCACCGGGCACGGGATATCACCTGAGCGAAGACCTGGCCGCGCACAGCATCGACTGGATCCGTCGCCAGCACGGTCACTCCGGAAAAGCCTTTCTTCCTCTATCTGGCAACCGGCGGCATCCACGCACCGATCCAGGTTCCGCAGGAATGGATCGATCGCTATCGCGGGCAATTCGACCAGGGCTGGGACAGGCTTCGCGAAGAAATCTTTGCGCGGGAAAAGCGCCTTGGGGTTATTCCAAAGGACGCCAGGCTTACCCCTCGCCCGGCTGAACTTCCGACCTGGGACGGCCTCAGCGACGCGGAGAAGAAGCTCTCCTCACGCTTGATGGAGGCTTACGCCGCCTATCTTGCCCATACGGATGCGCAAGTCGGCAAGGTCGTGCAGGCGCTAAAGGACAGCGGCCAGTACGACAACACCGTCATCGTCTATCTCGTGGGTGACAATGGCGCCAGCATGGAAGGGGGAACCGCCGGTACTCTCAACTACTTGCGCGGCCTGATCGGATTTCCGGCACCGCCGATTACCGACGCGCGGCTGGACGATATCGGCACCCGCAACGCCTATGCGCACGTGAATGCCGCCTGGCCTGGGCCACGGACACGCCGTTCCCTTGGGGGAAATCCATGGCCGGCCACCTGGGCGCAATTCGCAATCCAATGGTCATCACTTGGCCCAAGGGCATTAAAGACAAGGGCGGGCTGCGCAGCCAGTTCGGCCACATCAACGACGTTGTTCCCACGCTTCTGGACATTGTCGGCATCTCCGCTCCAACAAGCGTCAATGGCATTGCCCAGAAACCGATGAACGGCGTCAGCCTTCGGTACACATTCGACGCGCCGAGGGCTCCCGAACGGCACACCACCCAATACTTCGAAGTGTTCGGCCAGCGCTCGATCTATCACGATGGATGGTTCGCCATGGCCAATCACGGCCCGGTGCCGTGGAAGGTGGCGCTTCAGGACACAGATCCCGCCAAGGACGCCTGGCAACTTTGCGACTTGCGCAGCGATTTTTCGGAATCGACCGACCTGGCCGCGCGGGAGCCTGCAAAGCTGGAGGAAATGAAGCGCCTCTTCCAGCAGGAAGCCGCTGCCAACCAGGTCCTTCCGATCTCCGGGCCTCGCCTTTTCGGACGCGGGCTTCCCGATCTTTCGGCGGGAATGAAGCAGGCGACCTACCATGCCGGCGCAGTCGGCATACCGGAGACGGCCCTGCCCAAAGTGCAGAACCGCTCATGGGGAATTTCGGCGACTGTGCGAACAAACCCGGCTGCGCAAGGCGTCGTGGCCGCCGTCGGCGGGGAATCGGCAGGCTGGACGATCTTCATCGATGCCGACCACCGCGCCGTGTTCCGCTATCGCGCCTACGACATCCAGACCCTGGACTTGCGCAGCGCCGATCCGCTCACGGCCGGCGAACACAAGATCGACGTCGACATCGCCAATCAAGGCCCCGGCTTCGCCAACGGCGCGCAAGTCACGCTAAGCGTGGATGAACACAACGAGAGCACGGGCAAGTTGGGGATGACACTGCCTACCTATTTCACCATCGATGAGACGTTCGACGTCGGAATCGATCGAGGCTCGCCGGTCGGCGACTACCCTTCGAATGCATTGCCGGGATTTGCGTTGACCGGTGGAGACCTCGAAGCGGTCACAATTTCGCAAAAATGAAACGGGCCAATGTCCGCGGCGACTTGGCAAGCATAAAAAGAGCCGCACTTCACCGTCGCTTAACAACGAGCAACTCCTTCAGCCTGTACTGGACGAGCGCCGACTGCACCAACGCCCAACGATGGGCGTTAGACCGGCGCCATGATCCACACAATATTGTTACTAATACTCACAATGACTACGACGATAGTCAAAGCGCACGTCGGCCTCGAAGTTGTTTTTGATCCTGTTCCTGGCCGACGCCTGATCGCTTCGGATCGACCGACAGCGGCGCGTCTTGCGATCGAACCGGAGGACCGCAGAGTCGCAAGCAGCGCTTCCCCTGGGACAAGAATTCCTGTGGTGAGTTGAAATTTTTCAACGATATTTGTGACACTTGTCGAGACGACAGCGTCAGACGTCCCTCCCTTCAGAAATGCAGACTCCGGACTGGAGTCATGGTGCGTGCAAAGGATAGTCATGTCTTTCTCAGTCGTCGCGGCTAGCCGCGCCGGGCCTCCGTCGGCGCCCGTCATTCGCTGGCAACTGCCGGTGAACCCCCGAACCACTCCCAACACAAACAAAGCCCCAGCCAGACCATTCCGCCAGTCAACGTGGCTGATCGGTGCTGCAGTATCGGCATTCCTTTTCGCTCCGGCCGAAGCTGTCGCGAATTCGATCGATGAGCGCAGTGTGGTTCCGGAAGAGACCGCAGAACCGTTGCCCACATCGGGTGAAGCACCGGGACAAGACATTGTAGTCACTGGTATTCGTAGCGGTATTGAACAAGCAGTTCGAATCAAGCGCAACGCCGACAGCATCGTCGACGTAATTAGTTCCGAAGACATCGGCCGATATCCGGACGTGAATGTTGCGGAATCGGTACAGCGGATCAGCGGCGTACAGATCAACCGCACGCGCGGCGAAGGGCGCAGCGTCAACATCCGCGGCCTTCCTGACACGTTCACCTTAGTGACGCTCAATGGGCGCAGCGTGCCAAACGCACTGAACGATCTTTTCGCAGGCTTCACGCGCTCATTCGATTTCTCTGCGCTCCCTCCCGAATTCGTGCGCACGCTCGAAGTCTACAAGTCTCCGACCGCCGATCTCGAGGACGGGGGTCTTTCCGGAACCGTCAACGTCCGCACCCCGCGCGCGCTCGACATTGGCCGTCGGGTGGTCACGCTCTCGGCACAAGCGGAGCACGAAAGCAATTCCGGCAAGGTATCGCCGCGCGTTTCCGGATTGTTTGCCGATAGCTTTTTAGACGGCAGGTTGGGGATCACTCTCGGGGGATCCTATACTGAGAGACGGCCTCAGACCCATCAGGTCGAGACTGGTTGGAACACCGTAACCGAAGCGCAGGGCGTGCCGCTGGGCGGCGGCGCCGACGATCTCAATGGCGACGGTCGCATCGATCCCAATCAGCTGGTACGCATACCGGGCCTCATCATCCACGACATGTTCACCGAGAGGAACCGCCGTCTCAGCGGAATCGCATCGGTGCAGTTCAGGCCCAGCGACCATGTCGAACTCTACGCTGACGCGTTTTACACACGGGTCAAGGTAGAGGCTGTGCGCCAAGAAAATTGGCAGAATTTCGCAGGATCGGGCGGCGTGATCGCATCGAAGACGGAGATCCTGGACGGCGTGGAAACCGCGACCGATTTCACCGTCAGCAATATCGATTTGCGTGATGGCGGGCGCTACCAGGACCGCAACGGCTATATCCGTTCATTCGTTGCTGGCGGGAAGTTCGAGAGCAACGGCTGGACAGTGGTCCTCGACGGATCTGAGCAACGTTCTCGTCAGGTTCGCAACACGCTGAACATTGCCGACAGCATCACCGGCACCGTAAGAGTCGTCGCCAAGCCCGGAGACTCGATCCCTAGCATCACTTATCTCGACGGCTTCGACACGCGCAAACTCGATGCCACCAACTTCCGGCTGCTCAGCCTGAACGGCGAACTCGACCGCGAAACCAAAGACCGGTTGCGGGACGTGAAGCTGGATGTTCGGCGCGATCTTGGCGACCGCGGCGTGACTTCGCTGCGAGCTGGCGTCAAATACACTGATCGCGCTGTCTATGCCGACAACAAGACGCTGACAATCGCAGCTGCCGGCGTATCCCAGCTCTATGGTGGCCTTCCGGCGGGGCCGCTTGCAGGCTCCTTCAGCGCTGCTCCCTTCATGATTCCGATCCGTGCCGGTTCCGGGTCATTCCTTGGCAGCTACAGCGGCGATGCATCGTTTCCGCAATATTGGCTGGGCTCTGATGCAAGGAGCTTTGTGAAGAATTTCAGCAAAGAGCAGCTGATTGCCGCGGGAACATATACCAACGACGCCACGGGCATTCTGGACGTCAAAGAAAAGACGCTTGCGCTCTATGGACGGGCGGACCTGACCTTTGGCAAGCTGACCGGCAACGTTGGCCTGCGTGCAGTGCAGACCAGCCAGACCACATCCGGGGTTAGCCCCGATCTCAACGGCATCACGGTGGAAGTCGAGACGGGCATGACCACGCGCGTACCGGCGGCAGCCCCGCTGGTGGTCAAGCGTTCCTATTGGGATTTCCTGCCCAGCCTGAATCTAAAGTTCGAGGCAACGGACAAGCTGCAATTGCGTTTCTCTGCCTCGCGCACGATTACCCGCCCGAACCTTGCTGACATTTCGCCCACCACAACGGCCAATGGCAACGCCCTGACGGTTACGCGCAACAATCCCTATCTTGATCCTTTCCGGGCGAACAACGTCGATGCCACGGTGGAATACTACTTCGGACGGGATGCGCTGGTCGGCGCCTCGCTATTCTACAAGAATCTGGAAAGTCTGATCCGTCGTGAAATCAGCATTCAATCCCTGCCCGTCTCTTACATCCGGACTACGGGCACGACGACCATCCAGACCGATTTCACAGTCAGTCAGCTTGTCAATGGATCGGGTGTGGACCTCAAGGGTCTGGAACTCTATTTCCAGCAGGCGTTCACTTGGCTGCCCCGTCCGCTCGACGGCCTCGGGGTAATCGCCAACTACACCTACATCGACAATAGCGATCCCACCCAGCTTACGGCAGCTTCCAAACACAACTACAATCTGATTGGCTACTACGAGAAGGGGCCGGTAGCGGCCCGAGTGTCTTATTCCTGGCGCAGCAGCTATCTTGCCTCAGCAGCAGTGGCTCCTGCCATGGGGCGGATCAACCGGGCGTTCGGCACCCTCGATGCCAGCCTCAGCTTCCAGGTAACTCCGCAAGCCTCGTTGGTTCTCGAAGGGGTGAACCTGCTCGATCGCGACGAGATCGTCGAATACACCACAGGGCTGCCCGCAAACTACCTCGATTCCGGAAGACGCCTCTTCGGCGGCGTGCGCGTCACCTTTTAAACCATGAAACACGGGAAAACAGAGCGCCGCGCAGCGCCTGCATCAATGGAGATACGACATGGCTGACAGCTTAGATCGCCGCGGAATCTTGCTGGGAGGCGCCGGAGGCGCCTTCGGGCTCTACTCTTGGGCAGCTGGTGCGAAGGCGCCGACTGCGCCGCCCGCAACGCAGCACCTTCGCTTGCAACGCCGTCCGGGCATAAAGCCAAAGAACATCCTGTTCGTCCTCACCGACGATCACCGCTACGACGCGATGGGTTTCATGAAAACCCAGGATTTTGGCGAAACACCAACGCTCGATCGGCTGGCACGCGAAGGCACCCATTTCCGCAATGCCTTCGTCACCACGGCACTGTGTTCTCCCTCGCGCGCCTCGATACTGACCGGGCTCTATGCCCACCAGCACAAGGTCGTCGACAATAACCATCCGATCCCGCCGGACCTGATCTTCTATCCCCAATTCCTGCAGAAGGCCGGCTACGATACCGCCTTCATCGGCAAGTGGCACATGGGCACCGAGGGTGACGATCCGCAACCGGGTTTCGATCACTGGGTGAGCTTCAAGGGTCAGGGGACTTACCTCCCCAGCGCAAACGGCCTGAACGTCGATGGACGCAAGGTGCCGCAGAAGGGCTACATCACCGACGAGCTGACTGACTATGCTATCGATTGGATCGACAAGCGCGATCCCGGCAAACCTTGGATGATGCACCTCGCGCACAAGGCGGTCCACGCCGAATTCCTGCCCGCCGAACGGCACAAGGGACGCTACGACAAGGAAGTGTTCCGCTATCCGGAAAACATGAAGGCTGGCGTGCCGGGACGCCCGATGTGGGTTGAGAACCAGCGCAACAGCTGGCATGGGGTCGACTATGCCTATCATGGCAATCTCGACATCGCTGACTACTACAAGCGCTATATGGAAACGCTGCTGGCGGTGGATGAAGGTCTCGCTCGCATCATGGACCTGCTCGAAAAGCGCGGCGAGCTCGATGATACGCTGATCATCTACATGGGCGACAATGGCTTCATGTTCGGCGAGCACGGACTCATCGACAAGCGTACGGCCTACGAGGAATCGATGCGGGTACCCTTGCTCGCACGCTGCCCTTCCCTCTTCAGCGCCGGGAGTACGGTCGAGAACGTTGTTGCGAACATCGACATCGCTCCGACCATCCTTGCCGCTGCAGGCCTGGAGGCCCCCTCCTACATGGCGGGTTCCAACATGCTGCCCCTGGCCCGTGACGAGAAGGCGCCTTGGCGGCAGGAACTGCTCTACGAATACTATTGGGAGCGGAATTTCCCGCAGACGCCGACTGTTCACGCCATCCGCGAGGACCGCTACAAATACGTCCACTTCCACGGGATCTGGGACCTGGACGAACTCTACGATCTCACCGACGACCCTTCTGAGAACAACAACCTCCTCACCCAACCAGGACACGAAGCCCTCGTTGAACGGATGAGCCACAAGCTCTTCACACTGCTGGAGGAAACCAGCGGTATGCAGATCCCGCTCAGCGTCGATGCGGGAGGCCGGAACGAACTGCGCAGTCCGTCAGGCGCGGGGCAGGCGCCCTTCCCTCCGTCCTTCTTCCTACCGCAACGAAGGCACGGCGGTTAAGGGCCGACTTTTGTCAGCAAGTCCGCTACGATAACTCGAGGACTCCTGAAGGACGGCGCACCCCACATCGGCGTCTCGTGGGGGAGCGTTGTGACCGAGGTTGCAAATGAAGAAGGTGCAGTCCGCGGCGATACCGTACCGGTGCAACGACAAGAACGGACTTGAGTTTCTACTCGTCACCTCTCGCCGCAAGGGACGTTGGGTGCTGCCGAGGGGGACCGTAGGCGGACTGTTGCCTCATGCCTCGGCGGCGCGCGAGGCCTTGGAGGAAGCCGGAGCATTGGGCGATGTCAGTCCATCGCCATTTGGCGTGTATGATCTGCTGAAGAGGGTGAAGGACTGCGATCCCATAGTCATCCCGATCCATGCATTTCCCCTTCGCGTGCGCACGCAACTCGAGGTCTGGCCAGAAACGAACTTTCGTCGGCGGCGCTGGGTAATCGCGGGTGATGCTGCAGGTGAGGTGACCGGCAAGCAACTGTAGGAACTGCTCACGCTCTTCGCCGAGACCTATTGCTGCAATGCCAACCAACTCGAGGTGCCAGAGGCCCGAACTTGAAATTCTGCAGCCTATTTACCGGCTTCATGTGGCGACTTTCAGCCGGGAAGGCAGGGACGCATTCACCATCACCGGCGAGAGTGCGAAGAGCGCCTGAGTCACCGAGGTCGGCATGCTGGCAGGCGGCTACGACTTTACCTGGAGGATCTCCGCCCGGATGGAACGGACGTCGGACAGCACCGACTTGTCCGCCCGCGCTTCGCTGAGTGTCGCCTTTTGATTTGGGTGGGAACAAGCGCATGAATTACGAGGCGAACCGCTCCCCTCGCAAGCTCTTGATATGAGGCACAGGCTGAGGTTGCGCATGGCCATGCTCAAACAAGCGGTTTGCTCAGCGTCACCTCGATCTTTGCGTTTGCGGCGCAATCGTTAGATCAATTTCCAGCTCTGCCAAATTCCATTGGGCATTCGGGTCCTGCGCCATAACAGCCTCGAGACGACTTGAAAGCACCTACAAGCCGCCTGCCGCCCGCCGCGCTCAAGCAGGATCTAGCTCCACGCGAAAACGTTCGACGATGACCAATCCCGCCAAGGTGATCCCAAGGCCGATCCCCATCGCTAGGGAGAGTGGTTCGCCGAACATCAACCGCCCCCAAACCATCGTCGCGGGCGGGCTCAGGTAAAGGACGGAGCTGACTTTTGAGGGGCTCAGCTTTCGCAAACAGAAGTAGTAGAGCCCATAAGCGCCAATCGTCGCAAAAAGCACCAGCCATGTCATGCCGTACCAGAATTTCGGCTCGGCGGGTGGCATCAACCGTCCACCGTAGAGCGAGACAGCAAGGAAGACCACCGCGCTGGAAAGAGATTGGATCGCTAGGCTCTGATAGATCGGCAGTCTCGACCAGGGCCACCGCTGTTGCAGCAACGTCACGACAGCAATGGAAATCATGCCTGCAATCGGCAGACCGTAAGCCCACAATGGCGCCTCGCCGACACGCAGCGCACCTGTCGAAGCCACTATGACACCGCAGGCCGCCAATGCGACGCCAACCCCCTCTCCTCTTGAAATGATCTTGCCCAGGATGGGCACCGAGAACAATACGATCGCCAGTGGCAGCATGTCGGACATCAGCGCCACGATGCCCGTTGGCACCCCCTGTTCGATGGCAAAGCCGCAACCGAGGATCAGCCCTCCCATCGCAAAGACACCTATGAACGCCTGCGCAACGATCTGCCGCAGATTGGGAAGAGGCCCTGCCATGAATGCCAGCGGCAACAGCAGCACCCCGGCGATGAGATTGCGCCAGAACGCCACGAGCGCGATCGGGGCATAGTCAATTGTGAAGCGGATGCCGATGAAGCTGGAACTCCAGCACAGCAGCAGCAAGAACAGCAGCAACCAATCCCTATACCGCGCATCCGAGCGTGCCTTGGAGGCGGGGATTTGCATGCTGGCGAGCGCCGGCGTTTCACTCGTCATCGCTGTCGACCTTTTCCATTTGCAATCGCATCGATCGCCGAGCGCCCCGTAGAAAAAGGCTCCCGTTCTGGGAAGAACGAGAGCCTGTGATTGTCACAGCTTAATGCTGTCAGCACCCATTGGGGCGATTGCCCGAGGTTGGTGCCGATGTTTCGCTCAATTGCTTGCCCATCGTCTCCGGTGCGAGCAACCACGACACCACACCGCCAAAGAGCGAGATGCCGGCGGCAATCATCATGGTTCCGGAAATGCCCAGGTGATCGATCGAAAGCGGCATGAGGAATGTACCTGCCGCGGCACCGATGCGTGAAACAGCCGTGGCAAATCCAACACCGGCGCCGCGGATCTCGGTCGGAAAAACTTCGCCTGGATAGACGCTGCACAGTGTGGTCGACACTGCATTGACGAAGGCAAAGAGGAGGACGCAGACCACAATGATCATCGCCGAGAGGTGGGCCAGCAGGGCAACGGCGACCAGTACCGCCGCGGAAATGAAGAAGGGGGGAATGCCGAGCTTGCGGCGGCCCATCTTCTCGACCAGCAGGGTCGCGGTGACAACGCCAACCAGGGCGAGGCCATTGAGCGCAATGCCGCCGGCGAGGCCATCTCCAAGCCCAAGGTGGTTCAGCACGAACGGCGCAAAGGTGCTGATGGCGAAGTAGGGCGTTACGTTGCAGACCCAGAAAACCGATACGAAGATCGTGGTCTTGATGTAATGCGACGAGAACAAATGTCCCATCTTCAGGGAACCGGACGTGTCCTGTGCCTTGAGGTCCTTGCGCCCTTCATCACACATGTATTCGCGTGCAAGCTCCTCCGCTTCAGCCGTCCGGCCCTGGCTTTTCAGCCAGCGCGGCGATTCCGGGGTACCGAGACGCATGAGCAGGACAATCAGCGTCGGAACGGCGCTTAGCCCCAGGATGACGTTCCAGGAGGCGATGTGCGAGACCACGAGGGCCCAACCGGCGACGTAGGCGATAAGATAGCCCGCATACCAACCCACTTCCTGCACGGACATGAGAAAGCCGCGCAGGCGGGCCGGCGCAAATTCAGCCAGCATCGGCCAGCCCACGGCATAATCGGCACCGATGGCCACGCCCATGAGCACGCGCACGACAAACAGTTGCATCGGATCAGTCACGAAAAACTGGGCGATCGAGCCAACCAGGAAGATGGCAAGATCGATCGTGAACATCGGCTTGCGGCCGATCTTGTCGGCCAGGTAGCCTCCGAGCGGGCCGCCGAGGAAAATGCCGATGAGGGCAGACGCGCCGATCAACCCTTGCCACGCCAGCGACAGATTCAGGTCCTGGGTAATGGAGGGCATCAGGATTCCGATGCCGCCAAGAATGAAGCCGTCGATGAACATCCCGCCCGAAATGAGGACGGTCAACTTGGTGATGAATCGGCGCTGCTTGTCCGACATCTGCTGCGTGGGTGGCCTCAGCAGAACGGCCGGTTCATGAAGTGCGGTGGTAGACAAAGTGGCATCTCCCGTATTTTTATCATTGCTTGGGCGCGGCCGCCCGAATTCCGGCCCGGCAGACCTTGCGGATCAGGCCGGCGTCGTGCGCTGCAATTCTGCCCAATTGCCCGGCTGGACGGCGTAGAAGATGTGCGCAGCCTGGCCGCCGTAGATGACGCTGGTTCCTGCAGGGATCCACATGACGTCACCGGCCTCAGCGGCATGGACCTCGCCGTCCACCTCGACAGTGAAAGTGCCCGAGATGACATAGATCACCTCATCATACAGAAGCGTCCATTCGATCGCGCTGCCATCGAAACGACCGAAGCCTGCGCCCATCGTCGACGATATGCTGCCATCGATCGCGCGGCCGACGAAGGCGGTACCGGGTGGTCCTCCGCGATCGTTCAACGTCACGCTCTCTTGACGTATAATCCTGACACTCATGGCCGTCTCCTAGTTCCTGCCGTAGGCGACCAGGCGTTGATCGAGCGCTTCGAGCTCATCGGCTCCCGCTTCAAGGGCCAGAACGTAGGCTTGGGTCAGATAGAAGCAGGCCGCATCAATACGGTTCTGTGCCTCCATGACATCTGCAGCTTTCGTGTAGGCTCCGATCAATCCCGCCGTGTCGCCCTGTTCGTGGGCTTCCATCAGCTGCCGCTCCAGCGCCTGCCAGGCAGCATCATCCATTCCGCTCATCGCTTCAGCGAGATGGCGACGTTCTTGGTCCTTACGTAGTTGAACAGCGCCTCGACGCCCTTTTCGCGCCCAAAACCGGACTTGCCGATGCCGCCGAAGGGTGTGGCGATCCCGCCTGCGAACCATTCGTTCACGAAAACCTGGCCCGCGCGCAGTTTCGATGCGACCCGATGGGCGCGCGAGAGGTCGTGAGTGAAGACACCGGCTACGAGACCGAACTCCGTGCCGTTCGCAATCGCTATGGCCTCTTCCTCGGTGTCGAAGGGAATCATGCACAGGACCGGCCCGAACACCTCCTCCAGCGCAATCCGCGAATCCGGTCGCACGTCGCGCAGCACGGTGGGGGCCATGAAGTGGCCGGCTCGAGCGAGAGGGGCGCCACCTGCGGCAGCAATCGCGCCGTCGCGTATTGCTGCCGATACCATCTGCGCAATGCCGCCCAACTGACGGGCGGAGATAACGGGGGTATGGTCCGCTTCGTCCAGGCCATGGCCCACGCTCAGGCTATTGGCGAGCGCGGCGCAGGCTTCGACGGCGCGGTTGTAGAGCCCACGTTGTACGAGCAGTCGCGACATCGCCGAACAGACTTGTCCCGCGTTGAAGAAAATACCCCAGCGCACGCTTTCGAGGAGCGTGTCGAGATCCGCATCGTCGAACGCGATCGCGGCCGACTTCCCGCCCAGTTCCATGAGCGAGGGCGTTACGTTCTCAGCCGCAGCGCGCAGGATCGCCTGACCTGTCGGCACCGATCCTGTAAAAACAATCTGGTCGATGCGTGAACTGGCAACCAGCTTGGCGCCCAGATCGATGCCTGTACCGTTGAGAATCGATACCGCGCCTTCCGGAACTTCCGCAGCTTCCAGCGCGCGCGCCAGCACCGTCAATCCCAGGGGATCGAGTTCGGGCGATTTCACGATGACGGCATTTCCAGTGGCAAGGGCAGGAGCGAGCGAGCGCGCAGCCAACGAAACCGGGAAGTTCCACGGAACCACCTGCGCCGATACGCCGACCGGTTCGAGTACGGTGTAATCGACGTAGTTCGGCCCGAGAGGGATGTGCTTGCCCTCCATCTTGTCTGCCATACCGCCGTAGTAGTCGAAATAGGCTGCCGCCTCGTCAAACTCCGCTCTGGCGTCGGAAAGCCGCTTGCCGCTTTCTCGCGTCAGCAGTTCGGCACCCTCGGCGGCAATCGAGCGGATTTCCTGGGCAATGCGGCGCATCAGATCCGCGCGGCGCTGTGGGACCATCGCCGCCAGATCGCCGCGTTCGGCGCTCTTGCGAGCTGCCTCGAGTGCGCGCTCCAGCGTTACTTCACCAGCAAGCGGCGCTTCCGCTACCGTTTCACCAGTCGCCGGATCCTCGACTTCCAGGATGTCATCGCCATCCACCCATCGGCCGGCCAGGAAGTTCTTGAAGCTCATGCCGCCGAACCTTCCGGCACGCGGCCTTCGGCAAGACGCCCTGCCTGCACCTGGTTGGCGATCCACTTATGGAAGATATGGGTTGGACCGTCCATCGCCGGCGAGAAGCGTCCACCGTCGAAGAGCTGACCATGCCGCCCGCGCTGCATGCCTTCGACCACAAAGATGTCTTCCTCGAAGACGACTTTCCAACGCTTCGCATTCTCGGTCCGCAGGGCATCCTGCTCGTCGCTCTCACCCGGCTTCTCGGCATAATAGAGCTCGACGTGCTCGACGGTCTTTTCGAGGCTGAGAGGCTGCAGAACCAGAGCGAAAACATGGTCGCGCTGCACGCCCAGCAGGACGTTGGGAAACAGCGAAACGTATTCCGCGCCCTCGTTCCAGTATTCCGGCAGCCCTTCGAAATCGGGCAGCTTTGCACCGTTCTCGTCTTCAAGCTGTCGATAGACCAGAGTGATCTGGCCCGAATATTCGGCGCGGTGCTCGATGTTACGGTGATCTTCAAGGCGCGAATAGGTGTTGAGCGCCGGGTGAACCCAAGGAAGGTGATAGCTCTCGCAGTAGTTTTCGACAGCCAGCTTCCAGTTCGTGTTGACCTCCAGCTTGAAGCTCGAACCTTCTCCGCCATGGTACTGAGGCTGATCGAAGTCACTCCAACGCTGGAGCAGGTCGGCATGAACTTCCTCGAAAGGCGGCATGTTGCCATTGATGTTCACGAAGACGACGTCGCGCCAGACATGGCTCGGCACCTTGACCAGGCCCAATTCGCTAGCGTCAATCTCGTCATGGGTGTTCTGGCCGGGACCGCCGATATGCGGGGTCGTGCGCAAAGCACCGTCGAGTCCGTAACACCAGGAATGATAGGGGCAGCGGATGGCGCCGCGAATCTTGGTGGGCTGATCGACCAGGATCATGCCCCGATGGCGACACGTGTTCTGGAACACGTTCACGACGCCGCTGCGGTCACGCACGAGAAGAAGCGGCATTCCGAGAAAATCGACCGGCTTGGCATCGCCCACTTCGGGTACGTCCTTGCCGAAACCCACGCCAGCCCAATTGCCGAAGAGGACCGAACGCTTTTCTTCTTCGAAGACGGTCTGATCTACGTAATGGGCGTTGGGAAGCCCCTGAGCGCGTGCAATGTCCGTATGCACGCCGCCAAGCTGGGTCATAACGTTCATGAGATATACCTTGCCTCTCCAAAATCGCACTTAGGATCGAGGCACGGCGGAAAACGCTCAATGGCGTAAAAATTAAACTTCGCTTGAGATGATTTCATCCATAGTGTCGAGCAGCCACGCCCGAAGCTGCTTGGCCGGCTCGCTAAGTTCTTCCTCTGGACGCGTGATAAGGTGGAAGCGACGCGGAGCGGGAATGCTGTGACCGCGGATGGCTTCGAGGCGGCCACTCTCGAGAAACGGAGCGATCAGCCGCTTCCAGCCCAGGATGAGGCCGACCCCATCCATGGCGGTATGCAGGCCGATTAGATAGCTGTTCACCCGGAAGCCGTTGGAGTGCGGGCCGACATGCTCCTGGGCCGCAAACCAGTCGTCCCAACTGGTCCAGCTGGGATCGCTCGATTCGAGATAGATCAGCCGCTGTGCCGCCAAGGTTTCGAGAGACGCGTCGTGCAGGCGCGCCGCCACTTGCGGTGTTGCCACCGGGACCAGTTCGTCGCGATAGAGCGGCTGCTGGTGCCAATCGCTGCGGTGATCGCGCCCGTACCGGATGTACATGTCGAGGTCCGGCGCGATTCCAAACCCCTCGTCCGACACCATCTGGTCGATCGTAATTTCGGGATGGTCGTGCCAGAAGGCGGCAAGGCTGCTCGACGTCCACAGGCTTGCGACCGCAGACGTCGTGCCGATCCGCACTCTGAGTTCGCCCTGCAATTGCCGCAGCTCCCGCAATTGGCGCGAGATCGATGTGAAGCTTTCCGCGAGCGTCGCGAATAGGCGGCCGCCTTCCCGGGTCAGTTCGACGCCGCGGTGCCGCCGCCGGAACAGCGCCAGACCAAGCTCGCTTTCCAGCTGCTTGACCTGATGGCTGACTGCTCCCGGCGTCACATTCAGTTCGACCGCCGCATTCTTGAAACTGAGCAATCGCGCTGCGGCCTCAAACGTCGTCAGCGTGGTCAGTGTCGGTAAATCGTAGGTCCGGCGCGACATCAGACCTCTCCATCCGATGTTCTATTTTGGCGCGCCTTACACATGAGCTGGACTCAATCAAGTGTGAGTTTTTGCCGCATTGAACGACTCGTTCGAACGGCCTCTTTTGATAGGAAATTTCGTGAGAGGATCGAATGTCTTCAGCAGTCACCGTCCGGCGTTTGCCGCTTCCCGACACGCCCGGCGGTTGGGTTCCCCCCGCCGAATTGTCGGTAATGGGCACATCGCCGCCGCCGGCAACCGCCGATTGGGCGGTCATCGGCGCCGGCCTGACAGGCCTTGCCGCGGCACGGCGGCTTGCAGAACTGCATCCCGACCAGACGGTCCTGCTCCTCGATGCCCGTCCCGTCGGTTGGGGCAGTTCGGGCCGCAATGCCGGCTTTGTCATCGACCTTCCCCACAAGTTCGATCTCGATGGCGGTGAACCGGAGCGTATGAACCGGGTCGTTCGGCTTAACACCGCGGCGATCTCCGATCTTGATCGTCTCGTTGCCGAACATTCGATCGACTGCAACTGGTCCAAGGCCGGCAAGCTTCAGGCTGCAATCGGCGAGACCGGCATGGCGGCGATGAAGAATTTCAGCCGCATCCTCGACAGTATCAACCAGCCTTACAAAATGCTGGACCGTCAGGCCGTTGCCGACATCTCTGGCACCCGCCACTATCAGGGCGCGATTTTCACGCCTGGCTGCATCCTGATGAATCCGGCTCGACTCGTTCGAGGACTGGCCCATTCCCTCCCCGGTAATGTCGTTCTGCTCGACGGTTGTCCCGTGCTGCGTCACCAGCGGCGCGGGGACGGCTTCGAGCTGTCAATCCGCCGCCAGGGCATCCCCATTACGATCCAGGTCGGCGGCATTATCGCCGGCACAAGTGCCTACACCCCGGAACTGGGTTGGATGCGGCGCCGCATCGTTCCCGTAGCGACGTTTGCTTCGATCACCCGTCCTTTGAGCGACGCTCACTTCCGATCGTTTGGCGGCAAGCTCGACTGGGGCCTCACCCCGGCTGATATCGGCGGGACGACCATCCGCATGACGCAGGACCGACGCCTTTTCATGCGCAATCAGTACGATTACGTCGGAACCTATGCCGCCTCGGATGCGACGCTTGACCGGGTGCGGACCAGCCATCGGATTGCCCTTGCACGCCGCTGGCCCCAGCTTGCCGACATACCCTTCGAAAGCACTTGGGGCGGCGTTACGGCCCTTGCCCGAAACCGCGTCAGCTACTTCGGCGAGATGGCCCCCCGCGTCTGGAGTTCGAACACCGATAATGGCGTAGGCGTTGCGCGAGGAACGATCTCTGGTCGCCTGCTTGCTGAAATGGCCAGCGGCATCGAGAGCGACCTCCTTGACGACATGCAGGCCGTCTCCGCCATGCCCGTTCAGAACCCGCCCCGCCCGTTCGTGGGCATCGGCGTAAAAGCCCGCCTTCGTTACGAAGCCTGGCGCAGCCGCAAGGAAATTTGATCATGTCCACAACCGCCCGGCTGAGCCGCAAGACCATACTCAGCCATGACATCGCTGAATTTCGCTTTGAAAGCCTCGATGCACCTTTCCAAGGCATCGAGCCCGGTGCGCATATTGACGTTCATCTCGGCGACGGGCTGATCCGCCAATACTCGCTGTGCGACTGGGATCCGGCAGGCAAATGGGTCGCTGTCGCCATCAAGCGCGAGGACGGCGGCCGTGGCGGTTCCCGCGCAGCGCACGCCCTCCAGGAAGGCGCCGTGCTCAAGATCGGTGGCCCCCGCAACCATTTCGCGCTCAAGGGTCATGCGACGCCTGTCCTGCTGCTGGGCGGCGGGATCGGCGCCACGCCGATCCTGGCCATGGGTCGCCACCTTGCTTCCACCGGCGCCGATGTGCGGGTTGTCTACCTGACCCGCTCGCGTGCAGATGCCGCCCTTCATGACGCCTTCACGGCCTTGGCTCTTGGCGATGCGTACCGCTTGCATTGCGATGAAGTGGCGGGTTTTTGCGATATCGATGAACTGCTTGCAAGCCATCCCGCCGAGGGCGACATCTATGTTTGCGGGCCAGAACCGATGCTCCAGGCCGTCCTGGAAGCCGGTAAGCGTCAGCAGCGCCCCCATATCCATTTCGAGCGCTTTGCCGCAGCGCCCGATCGCTCGGACGCCCCGCTCGGCGCATTCGAGGTCGAGGTAAATTCGACCGGACAAGTGTTTACGATCGCCCCCGAACAGTCGATCCTGGGTGTGCTGCAGGAAGCGAACTTCAGCATTGAGTTTGGCTGCTCCGAAGGCATTTGCGGTGCCTGCATGGTCAATGTCCTTGAAGGCGAAATCGACCACCGCGACAGCGTCCTGGCCGACGATGAGCGCGACCAGAACGATTACATGTGTATCTGCGTATCCCGTGCAAAGTCAGGCAAGCTGAAGCTCGACCTCTAGGCAATGCGCCGCAGGGCTACACACCCTGCCAACAACCGAGTTGCATTGCCTAGGGGCGGGTCCCTTGGAACTCAACCAAGCCTACCGCGACCCAGGTGGTCGCGCGACCGGATGGCCCAATACCATATCAAACTGCGTTGAACGGCTGCGATAGACAACCGCCGACAAAACAAGGGCGAGAGGATGATTACAGGATCGGACGAGCGCTGTGCCGTACAGCGCGCGATCAGCAGGCTTTGCCCTGCTGCCACAGCCACTAGCGACTTGGGTGGGTCATGCTGAGCGCCCTTGCCGCATTGGCGCTTACTGCTGCACCCACGGCAGCCGGAAACGCACCGGAAACGCCAATCGCGGAAAGCGGCACTGAAAGTGCGAACACTTCCAGTGCTGATGCCGTTGGTCCGGCCTCGCAACCATCATTACCGGCGCCCCCACCTTCGGAAAGCCAAGCGAAATTGAAGCTCGGAGGTGCGATCCGTGCACGCTACGATCTACGCTTCAACGATGCCGGGTCAGACGGCGGGCGGAGGACATCGAGCCATCTGTCCTTCGATACCCTGCTGCTGACGGCCGATTATGATTCATCCGTCCTTTTTGGCGCGGCGCAATATCGCTTCTACGGCGGCAGCTTCATCTACGGCCACGCCAACGGCTATGACAATTATCCCGGGGAAGTCAGTTTTCCTGTCTATGCCTATGTCGGTGCGAAATTGAACGACAAGCAGAAGGTGACCGTCGGCGTTCAGTCGGTTCCCTTCGATGACCGCTGGTGGGGCTCTGCGTTCTTCAACAGCCTGGGGTTCGTTTACGGCCTCGAGGAAGTCTACAACGCCGGCGTGACGTTCAGCCACAAGGACAGCGCACTTGGTGTGGACCTCGGCTATTTTCCGACGACAGCGCCCAATGCCTTTGGCATCAGCGACGACAGTGCGCGCTTTTCGGTGAACATCGTCAAAGGCGACAGCTATGTTCCGGACGGGTCGCGCAATGCCGAGCGCAACATGTTCGTCGGCCGGGTCCAATATCAGCTTGCGTCATCGGATCACCGTTCTCTGACACTTTCGGGCTCCGCGTGGCTGTCTACGATCCACAATTTCGATACGGGCGGGAACGGGTACAGGCGGTCTTATGCGCTCAGTCTGAAAGCGGAAAGTGGCCCCTGGCACGCCAAGCTTCTGGCGGCACGTCAGGTAATCAATCCTCGCAATGAGGGCCGCAGCGACCTTATCACGGTTGGCGATTACGATTCCTCGTACAACATCGCTGCTCGAGGCAACATGGCTTTCGGGGAAATGGGGCGCACCGTCGACACCGGACACCTGCCGTTCAATCTCAATCTCTATGCGAACTACGCTCGGTTCATGAAAGATGGCTCAGGTTTTCGCGATACCGAGCGCCTTACCCTCGGGGCCTTCTGGTCCGACAAGGCAACCGGCCGCTTCAGGGTCTGGTCCGACCTCATGATTGGACGCAACGACCCCTATGTAGGGGCTGGTCAATTTCTGTCTGGGGCCGGTCAAGGCGGCGATGGCAAAATGAAGGCATCGCTCATTATCTTGATGGGATATTATTTCTAGACCACGGAAGGGGACACTTTCGGCCACAGCTTGCTGGTGTCTGTTCCCGACCCAACCCAGTCGTTCCCATCCGCAATGGTCAACGTCCGGGCTCACCTAAAGCCGTCGATCGGGCATCGCCAAACTACCCATTCAAGTCGTCAGCTTGTAGGAACCACGTACCTGAACTCTGCATTCCACATCGGTCCCGGATCAGCTGCTCAAGCGCGGTGACGGCCACGCGCGCCTGTTGGACCTGAAACCGACAGCGGACTGCTGGGATTACGCCGCATCTCTTGGGTTTTTCCTGATGGCTGTGGCCTCGGCCTTCAAGGATGATCCCCGTACCGGAAACCGGGGAGATCATGGATGGAAGCAAATCGTCGACAGACGCTTGCGATGTTGGGCGCGCTCATTGCCGCGACGGTTTCGCCCAAGGGCCTCGCCCACACATCGGACGCCCGCCCGAACATCCTCTTCGTACTCATGGACAACCTGGGTTACGGCGAGCTTGGCGTCTATGGCGGTGGTGAACTGCGCGGCGCGCCTACACCGCGTATCGATCGCCTCGCCGCCGAAGGCATGCGGCTGACCAATTTCAATGTCGAAGCACAATGCACGCCCAGTCGATCAGCCATCCTGACGGGTCGCTTTGCGATCCGATCGGGCACGCATTCGGTGCCTCTTCCCGGTTCTCTGGACGGGCTGACGCAATGGGAGGTGACGCTGGCCGAAACGCTATCGGACGCAGGCTATGCGACGGGAGCTTTCGGCAAATGGCACCTAGGTAGTTCGCAGGGACGCCTGCCCAACGACCAGGGATTCGATGAATGGTACGGCATTCCTCGTACCACCGATGAATCGATGTTTCCCTCCCAACCCGGCGCCCGCGCCGTTGGGATCCCCTTCATGCATATCATGGAGGGGCGTAAGGGAGAGCGCAGCCGCGAACTGGAGGTCTATGATCTCGATCAGCGTCGCCGGATCGATCAAGAAATCACGCGGCGTACGGCAGGTTTCATGGAGCGTGCCGTTCAATCGGGCAAGCCGTTCTATGCCTATGTACCTTTCACTCTGGTCCATGTGCCTGCGCTGCCCAGCCAGGATTTCGCAGGTCATACCGGGAATGGAGATTTCGCGGATTGCCTGGCGGAAATGGACGCCAATGTCGGGCAACTGCTGGACAAGCTCGACAGCCTTGGTGTCAGCGACAACACGATTGTAGTCTTTACCAGCGACAATGGCCCGGATTCGACATTCCCGTCGCAGGGCTCCTCCGGCCCCTGGAGTGGTTATTACTTCACGCACATGGAAGGATCGCTGCGCACGCCATTCATCATCCGTTGGCCCGGCCATGTACCGGCGGGCCGCACCTCCAATGAGATCGTCCACTCGGTGGATACGTTCACGACTTTTGCCACCATTGCCGGCGCACGGATCCCGCAGGACCGGGCGATAGACGGCGTCGATCAGACCGCGTTCCTGGAAGGCCGCACCAACACATCGGCCAGGCAAGGTTTCCCCGTTTTCGTTGCTGACCGCATGGAGGCGGTCAAATGGAAGAACTGGAAGCTCGCGTTTTATGAGCAGGAACGGGACTGGTGGTCGGCGCCGACGAAGCTTGGCGTGCCCAAGATCTACGATCTGCTAAACGATCCGAAGGAGGAATATGGCGCCACGCTGACCCCGAATGGCTGGGTCGGTGGGCCGATGATGAAGATTGTGGCGGATTTCGAAGCCAGCCTCAAACGATACCCGCCAATCATGCCAGGCACGCCCGATCCGTATTCACCGCCCAAGGCGCACTGATAGCTAAGCTCTATCTGAAATCCGTAACCTACGATCATTTGAGGCAGTTCAACGGCGGCTTTCTTGTGCTCGCAATTCAAAAACCTTCCGGCAGATGCCGACCCAATTGTCGCCGTTCTGGCCGGACTGCCGGAACGACCACTCCCGCCAGAACCAGACAGAAAAGGTTTCCGATGTCCGGTTCCCCAACACGCAAATCCGCCCGTTTGCGGTCCGGCAGGATTTGGCCTGAAAAGGCAAGCGGGTTCAATGAGTGGCAGGCTCCAGCGCCAGCATTCAGATGCTATGGTAGATCAATTGGTCGCGCAGTCCGCACGATGATATCCCGCCGACCGCCTTGCCACTATGCCGGCAATCGCATCTTGAGCGGTGAGAGATAGATCCCTCCCCGTTGCCCCGTCACGAGCCTGAACCGCCAGGCCCTGCAGCAGCGCGGAAAGATGCTTGGCAAGTCGGTCTGCCTCGGGCCGCGTGAGCCACTTGCACAATGTTTCTGCAATACGATCGCGCAGTTCTCGCCGACGGTTGCGCAGTTCGATCACCAGCTCATGCTGCTCGACCGCACCCTCGACCAAGCCGATCGAGATCATGCAACCGCGTTCCTCAGCCGTCACCGCCTGAATGGCTGCGTTGAAGAAACCTTCCAGCCCCTGTTCCAGGGTCGATGCATCGGTCATGCCTTCCAGCGCGCCAGGCAAGCCGGAGTACAGGTCGAGCGCTTCGCGGTAGAGACCGGCCTTGCTTTTGAAAGCCGCATAGAGACTGGGGGGAGCGATACCGATGGCATTGGTGAGATCGGCAATCGACACGCCTTCATACCCATGCTGCCGGAACAGTCGCATCGCAGTCTCGACCGCTTGAGCCCGATCAAAGGTACGAGGGCCGCTGGAGCGACGTTGGCGAGGTTTTTCCATAGCGATCACTAAACACAGGTTGACGCGGGAACGCAATGACTTAAATTTAGTGTTCGCTACATATAAGGAGCATGACCCATGAAGCGCCTGCCTTTCCCGACCGCCACCGATTTCGGTTCCGTGCATGGTGTTCCCAGCTTGCCTCCCGGATTTACCGAGGTTTTCGAAAGCTATCGGATCCCCACCGGCGAAATCGAACTTCATGCCGTGGTGGGAGGCGACGGCCCTCCGCTGCTCCTGCTCGGGGGATGGCCGCAGAATTGGTATATCTGGCGCGACGTCATGTTGCCCTTGGCGGAACGGTTCACCGTGATCGTGCCGGATCCCCGCGGTCTCGGCATTTCCGAGAAGCCGCTGGAGGGCTATGACAAGGGGACGCTCGGCCGCGATCTCTTCGGACTGATGACGGCACTGGGGCATGAGTGTTTCGCCATGGTCGGGCACGACTGCGGAATGTGGGTCGGCTATGCGATGGCTGCGGATCAGCCCGATCGCATTGCACGTATTGCGCTGGGTGAGGCGATCATCCCGGGCGTGGCGATCTCCCCTCCCCTGATCTCAGATGACCGGCAACTGAGCGACTTCCTCTGGCATAACAATTTCTGCCGCGTCCACGGCATCAACGAGGCGCTGGTGGTCGGCAGAGAAGAGATATTCTTCGATTATCAGTTCACCAAAATTTCGGTGCCAAATCCGCTTTCCACCGAGGTTCGGGCCTTCTACATCGATCTCATCAAGCGCGATCGCCAAACGCTTCGCGCAAGCTTCGATTATTATCGCGCTATCGATGCCGACATCCCTGCCAATCGCGAGCGCATGAGAACCAGGCTGACGATGCCGGTGTTCGGGTTCGCAGGTCAACTGGCATGCGGCGATGCCGTGGAGGAGCAGCTTCGCAGCGTTGCAGACGATGTTCACTGCGCCGTGATCCCTGATTGTGGGCATTTCGTACCGGAAGAGGCGCCGGATGCGCTGCTGGCGTTGCTGAACTCCTTCCTGGCCCCATACCTTGCGGAGTTCGGTGAGGTTCGGGAGAGCGACGCCCTCCCCTTGACTGTTGAGGGCTGACCTGGCCCGATAAAGCTGATGACAGGTTCCGCGCCCTCTTTTCGCGCCGGCACAACCGGTGCGAGGAGAAGGTCCGGTCCTGGAACTGCCTTGGAACTGCAGAGCCCTCTCGCCACCACCTTCGCTTGCCGCAGTATCTTGCGGGCGCAACAGCGAAGGCGCTCTGGCCCCATCGAAAAGGAAGTCCCGATGTTCTTCGAGGTGGCGACGCTCAAGGGATCGGTATTTGCCGGCAAAGGTGCATTGCCGGGCGCGCGCGCCTGGGTCGAGGATGCTGTGGCAGGCACCCTTCTGGGCATGTGGCAGACAGAAATCGGCCCTATCGGCCAACTGATGTTGCTAAGATCGTTTGACACTCTGGAAGAGCTGCGAACGGAGCGACATCGCGCGTTAATGAGCGACGATCCGTTTGGAACGGCAGCGGCAAACGTGAAGCTCTCACTGGAAAGCTTCGCGCCGTTCCCCTTCCTGCCGCCTCCCAAGCCGCGCGCTTATGGCGGTGTTTTTGAATGGCGCACTTACTGGCTGACACCTGGCGGCCTCCCGGGCACGTTGGATGGCTGGCGTATGGCGATCGAACCTGCGCGAGCCTATACCGATCACCTTGTCACCGCCATGTATGCGCTCGACGGTGAGCCACGCATTACCCATCTCTGGGGTTTTGGCTCTGTCGAACAACGCAACAGATTGCGGCGCGAACATTATTCTGTGGGGCTCTGGCCACCGAAGGGAGGCCCCGAGCGCATCGAGCACGCAACATCTACCATTGCCTTTGCGGAGCCTGACTTCCCCATATGTTGAGGGGATTGCCCCGCGCGGAATGTCTCGAGCGCCCGAGCACGGCGGCAATTCGCTTGCGGGCTGGCCGGCAGAGCGTAGCACTGCTGCTTCGCCGCCGGCCGGTGTCCATCATAGAGCGTCGATCCAGGCGACGATGGCGGAGGTCACGTCCTCCTTGCGATCCTGCATGATCCAGTGACCGGCATGGTCCCAATATTCGACTCTCGATTTGGGGTTGGAGAACCAGCCTCGCATACGAGCTTCCTGCTCCTGATCGCGGCATAAGTGGTAAAACGGCACCCGGACGGTCCGGAGAAAGTCCTCGCTCTGCTTGCCCAGTCCCACTTGGCTTGCCCCGAAGAACAGCGGACCGAACGATTCCCGCACCGCGTGGATCGACGTTCCTTGCAGCCGCCGCGCATGCCAGCGTTTAATCCCCGGATCGGTTGCAGGATCGTAGACCGCCTCGAACAGCGCGGGGCCGACGATCGCCGGATCCTTGCGCTTCAGATCCATCGTCGTTTTTCTGAAGATCGGGCCGAGCGCGTCGGAGAATCCCAGCGAACCGTCTACCGATATAACTCCGCCGACCAGATCGGGCCGTTTGACCGAGAGGCGTGCCGCGATCTGCCCGCCCATCGAATGGCCCACAAGGATGAACTTCTGCCCGGGGAAATCCCGTTCGATCAAAGCTTCGATATCGGCGACATAATCCTCGGGATCGTAGGAACCCGATGGCATGATCTGCGAGCGACCGTGTCCGCGAAGATCCACGGCCACGACGCGATACTTGCCTTCAAGGACCGGCAATTGCCACGACCAGTCATGCGAATCTGCCGTCCAGCCGTGGATCAGCATCACATTGGTCCCGGCCCCGACGTCGGTGTAGAACAGTTTCGCGGTTGTCCGGCCTGAAAGCGATGCGCTCCATCCAACGTCGGGCGCCAGAGTGGCGGTCGCTGCGGCTGCCCCCATGAAGCCCAGCAAACCGCGCCGGGAAAGACCGCTGTCCTCAATCGTCATGATTTTCTCCGTTCAGATCCAGCCGCAATGCGGTCCGTCGTGTACCTGCACCTCGTGCCTGTCGTGGCCGCATCCAGATATATGTTGTAAATCTACGATCAATTACGCACCTTAAAGTGCGCAGATATACAGGAGGATATTGCCATGCCGGGAACACGGCCCGCAGGCGTCGATGCAGTCTACTTTGCCGATTGCGCCGCCTGTTCGTTTTTCGATCAGGTCGCCAACAAATGGTCGGTGATGATCCTCACCACGCTCAGCGAACGGCCCACCCGCTTCAACGAGTTCATGCGGCGGCTGGAAGGCATCACCCACAAGGCGTTGACGCAGGCCCTGCGGCGGTTGGAGCGCAACGGCCTGATTGCGCGCAAGGTGCTGGCGACATCACCTGTCGCGGTCGAGTACTCGATCACCGATCTGGGCCGAACACTGCAGGTTCCGTTTAGCGCCGTTTATGACTGGGCCATCGAACATCTGCCGCAGATCGAGCTGGCAAAAGAAAGCTACGACGCAAAATTGGAAGCGTGAGTCCCAAGCCCATCCGGCAGAAGTGCGGCAGGCACCGCATCCGGCGCCTGCCGCACTTGGCCCATCAGATCGCCATACCACCCGAGACCTCGATGCGCTGAGCGTTGACCCAGCGATTGTCCTCGGAGAGCAGGGACGCGATCATCGGCCCGATGTCATCCGGTTGACCCGTGCGGCCAAGTGCCGTCATGTCGGCAATGCGCTTGTTGAGGTCCGGATTGTCACGGACCACCCCGCCGCTGAAATCGGTGGCGATGGCCCCCGGGGCAACCACGTTGACAGCGATCCGACGCGGCGCCAGTTCCTTCGCCAGATACTTGGTCAGCACTTCGACAGCCCCCTTCATCGCGCCGTAAGGGCCGCTCTCCGGAACGATGATACGCGTCAGGCCGGAAGAGATGTTGACGATGCGGCCACCGTCCCTGATCAGCGGCAGCAGCGTTTGCGTCAGGAAGAACACACCCTTGAAATGGACGTTGTAGAGCGCATCCAGTTCGGCTTCGGTGGTCTTCTCGATGCTGTTGTGATGCGATGTGCCCGCATTGTTCACCAGGAAGTCGAACTGATCGCGGCCCCAGATTTCCTGCAGTCGCTGCCTCAGTTCGCCGGCGAATTGAGCGAATGTCTCGACTGAGCCGGTGTCGAGTTGCAGTGCAGTCGCCTTGCCGCCCATGGCTTCGATGGCGGCGACGACCTTCTGGGCTTCGTCTGCGCGCGCATTGTAGGTGATCACGACATCGACGCCCCTCCGGGCGAGACTTTCGGCAGTGTTGCGGCCAAGCCCGCGGCTGCCGCCGGTGATCAGAGCGATTTGGGATGTTTGGCTGGTCATTGTCGTCCTCCTTCAGTGGATTGACGCCAATTTATTCCGACGGCAGGAAGAAACAATTTTAGTATTATGCCAACCCTGTTCCAAAAAGGCGAACAATGGATAAGCTGGACAGCATGCGCCTGCTCGTACGCGTCGTGGAACGGCGAAGCTTCAGCGCCGCCGCCTCAGACCTGCGGATTCCGCGTTCCACCGCAACCACCGCGATGAAGCAATTCGAGGAGCGGCTCGGCGTGCGCCTTCTGCAAAGAACCACCAGGCAGGTCACGCCGACGTTGGAAGGCGAAATCCATTACCGCCGATGCAAGGCGATCCTAGCTGAAATCGAGGATGCTGAAGCGGCGCTCATCGGCTCGGAAATCCGCGGACTGCTGCGCGTCAGCGTCCACGGACCGACCGCGCGAACTTTCATCCTGCCAGAGTTACCAGCCTTCCTGGCGCGTCATCCCGGCCTGACCCTGTTCCTTGGCGAAGGTGACCGGTTCGTCGATATCGTGCGAGAAGGGTATGACTGCGTGATACGCGGCGGCGAGGTGGCGGACAGTGACATGATCGTCAGGCGCCTCGGCGTTGCCAAAGATGTAACGCTGGCCAGCAGTGCCTATCTCGCGCAGCGCGGCATCCCGCGCACGCTCGATGAACTGGAGGGGCACGAGATGATCGGCTTTGCCTCGTCACGCACAGGCCAGGTCTTGCCACTTGAGTTTATGGTCGCTGGCGACCTCCGCTATCGGACCTTGCCTCACCGCGTCAGCGTGACCGACAGCGAGAGCTACGCCGCCCTGGCTCGCTTGGGTTTTGGCCTCATCCAGGTCCCCCGCTATCGCTATGAGCAAGACATCGCCGCAGGCACGCTGGTGGAACTGATGCCCCAGCACCCGCCTGCATCCACACCGATCTCGGTCCTCTATCCCAGGAACCGACAACTCTCGCCCCGCGTGCGCATTTTCATCGATTGGTTGGTCGATATCATTGCGCCGAAGTTGTGATTTGCTCGCATGGATCGTGGGGAAATGCGGATTCCAGGATGAAGGGCCGTCGTTACCAACAAATATTCAATTCACGACTACAGCGCCAATCCCCTCACCGGCGCTGTATTCATCCGTTCCTTATCTTTCCCCGGTGGAGCGCCGAACAGGCGCCGATATTCGCGGCTGAATTTGGAGTGGGTTTCATAGCTGCCCAAGCCAAGCCGGGATGCGAAACGTTGCTATGATAGTTGTGCTCGGTCTCGATTGCGAAGTGGCACTGCTCCATGTCTTCGATCAGGTGCAGGCGCAGCAGGCTGTTGGGGGCGATGGAAATGGGCTGGATCACCGCTCGGCAGGAGCCGAATGCTCGGCCTCCCGCCCGCGACGCTTAATTCCCAGCTAATCCCCGATGGGTGGGACAGACTAGCCGATTACGCCCCCGGTGTGGTGGTCATGGGCATGATCCTTCTGTGATCGGATTTGCTCTTATGGGTGGCTCTAGACGCTAGCGCGCCTTTCGATCGCGGTCCGTCCGAACATGATCTGACGAAGCATTGGGCGGGCCAGGAACCGGCTGGGGAAGATCGGCGCGACCCGACTGGCCTGGTCAAGCCGCTCGACCTGCGCCTCGGTCAGGATGACATCCAGCCCGCCGAGATTGTCTTCAAGCTGCGCGGCTGTCCGGGCACCGAGGATCGGCGCTGTGCAAGCCGGCTGGCGCAGCAGCCAGGCGATCGCCACCTGGGAGGGAGTCGCCCCGATTTCGGCGGCGACCTCGCGCACCAGCGCACCGAGCGCGATCGCGTCGCCCGTCAGGTGTCCCGACGAGGCGATCACGCCTTTACGCGTTCCTGCGACCTCCGCCTGCTCGTCGTCCGCGACATCCTCCGGCCCATATTTGCCGGTGAGTACGCCGCCTCCAAGCGGCGACCAGGGCAGCACGCCCAAGCCCATGGCCTCTGCCATAGGCACGAGTTCGTGCTCGACGGTGCGCTCGACCAGGCTCCACTCTATTTGCAATGCCACGAGCGGCGCCCACGCGCGCAGGGAGGCCAGGGTCTGCATTTCGGCGATGCGCCAGGCAGGGGTGTTGGAGATGCCAAGGTAGACGACCTTGCCCGAAGACACGAGATCGTCGAGCCCGCGCATGACTTCGTCCGCCGCCGTCGTGGCGTCCCAGCCGTGCAGAAAGAGAAGGTCGATACGATCGGTGTTTAGCTGGCGCAGACTCTGCTCGACCGAGCGAAGCATGTTCAGGCGGTGATTGCCACCTGCATTGGGATTGCCCGGCTCACGTGTCATCGTGAACTTGGTAGCCAGGACGACGCGCTCGCGCTTGTCGCGCAGGAACCCTCCCAGAATCCGCTCGGAAGCGCCGTCTGTGTAGTTGACGGCGCTGTCGACCAGATTGCCGCCCCGGTCGACGTAAAGGTCAAACTGCCGACGCGCTTCGTCCTGATCGGCGCCCCAACCCCAATCGGCGCCAAAGGTCATCGTGCCAAGCGCGAGAGGCGAAACACGCAGGCCTGATCGTCCGAGTAGGCGATATCGGTCGAGCGAAAGTGGGGTCATCGCACATCTCCATTTTTACCGGCGCCGCGTGACGCCCTGTCGTTGAGCGGGATATGTGACGAACTTATTGGACAGACAATTTGCCCATAACTTACTTCTATGGTAAGAAAATCTTACATATGACCACCGACCTTGCTGGTATGCCGGCCTTCGTAGCCGTCGCCGAAACGCGGAACTTCCGCGTCGCAGCCGAACGACTTGGCGTGACCCGATCCGCTGTCAGCCAGTCTGTTCGTGCACTCGAGAACCGGATCGGCACAGCGCTCGTGCATCGGACCACGCGAAGCGTCGGCCTGACCGAGGCGGGGCAGGCATTGTACAGCCGCGTAGCGCCGGCGATCAGTGAAGTCGCGGCCGCCATCGATGCCGCCAGCGACCGGGACGCGCGCCCGACGGGGCGGTTGCGCGTCGCTGTCTCCTCGATCGCGGAGGCATTTCTCTCCGGAACGCTGATCGCTGAATTCGTCGAAGCCTATCCCGGCGTTCAGCTGGACGTAACGGTCACCGACGAGGAATTCGACATCGTCGCGCGCGGCTTCGACGCCGGCGTCCGCCTGGGTGAAGTTCTGGCCCAGGACGTCATCGCCGTGCCTGTGTCGGGTGACCAGCGGCAAATGGTCGTCGGTGCGCAGTCCTATATCGCGCGATGGGGGGCGCCCCGGCATCCACGAGACCTGACTGATCACCGGTGCATCGGCTGGCGCCCCGCCCCCGACGTGGCCCCCTATCGCTGGGACTTCAGCGAGAATGGGCGGACGTTCGATGTGGACGTGCGGCCGCGGGTGACAACCAATGACATGGGCCTGATGCTACGCACCGCGCGCGCCGGCGCAGGACTGACCTTTGGCGTGGAGGAGACGTTCCGCCCCTATCTCGATAGCGGCGATCTGATTGCGCTGCTCGAGGAATATTGCCCGCCGTTTCCCGGCTTCTTTCTGTATTTCCCAGATCGGCGCAACCTCGCGCCCAAACTGCGGGCGCTGGTCGATCATGTCCGTCTCCACCGTCGCGGCTACCACTTCTGAACCGGCAAGCTTGAGGCCCTTGGAAGGCCCGGGTCCCAGGTTGCGGAAAGGGTAGAGCCATCGCTGGCTCTACCCTGCTCCGTATTGTCACCCACAAGCCTGATATGCCGCGAGATAGTAGGCAGGGGAATTGCCCAACGCCTTGTTGAACATCGAAGTGAACGCGCTGACGGCTCGTCGCCGATAACGACATGCTTCGCCAACCCACTGTCCGTAGACAATCCCTGCATCTGCGCTTTCAGCCGTGGCGGCAAGGCGGCCAGTTTCGGTCGGCCTAAAAAACTGCCGGAGCTTTTTTCAGGAGAACCGGGCTGAGTGGAGCGGGATCAAGGCTGGGGCTTTAAGCCGACTGTCTCATGTTGTTTCGCGAGTTTCCTCAGGTCATCTGCGTACAATTCCGGTGCCTCCCATGCCGGGAAATGTCCGCCGCGAGGAAAGACCGTATAGCTCTGCACGTTGTAAAGGCGCTCTGCTCGCTCGCGCGGCGCGAGAGCTAGGTCATGGGGCCACATCGCGACGGTGGTCGGCGCGTGTACGAAGTCATCCTCGCGGAGCGGCGGCCGCAGGCGTGTAGCCTCGTAATAATAGCGGATGGATGATCCGATTGTGTTGGTCATCCAATAAATGGTGAGATTGTCCGCCAGTGCCTCTAGCGGCCAGATCGACAGAAGATCGTCGCCGCAATCCGTCCACGCGCGAAATTTCTCCAGGATCCAGGAGGCGAGTCCGACTGGACTGTCGGCGAGCCCGAAGGCTAGCGTCTGGGGGCGCGAGCTTTGGATCGCTTGGTATCCACCATCCTCGCGGCCCCATGCCAGGAGGCGCGCGTCATATTCCATCTCCGGCCGCGTCAGAGGCGGGTCATTTGCTGGTAACGGCTTGGGCGCGATGGCGGAAACATGAACGGCTAGCGCGTGCTGGGGATGGCGAAGGGCGATACGCGTCGCAAGCCCGGACCCGATATCGGTGCCTGCGACGACGAAGTTCTCATATCCCAGCAGGGCCATCAGTCTGGGATAGAGCTCGACGGGATCCGCGCCGTAGGGGCGGCGGGTTGGTCGGTCTGAATAGCCGAAGCCGGGCATGGTGGGAATGACGACATCGAACGCCGGCGATCCAGCCGTCAGCATCGGCGCAAGCCGCTGGAATTCGATGAAGCTGGAGGGCCATCCGTTCATGAGGAGAAGCGGCGTCGGCCTTGTTGTCTCGCTGCGGAAGTGAAGGAAATGCAGGCCGAGTCCGTCGATCGTCGTGTGAAAATGAGGGAGCCCGTTCAGGTAATCACGTCGTTCGGCCCAGTTATAGCTATTGTGCCAAAAATCGATGAAGCGACTAAGGAAGCTACGCTCGGTGCCCATCGTCCAGTCTTCGCTTACAGCATCCGCCCAGCGTGTTCGCGCTAGGCGCACCTGCAGATCTGCTACCTGTTCTGCATCATAGGGTATTTGAAACGGCTCAATCATGGGAGATTCCCTGCCTAAGGCGAGCGCCACTATGTCTTAGACCACCCAATAGCGGACTAGACCGTCGCCACCAACAGCCTCTTCTGGACGGGGACGGGGACGGGGACGGGGACGGGGACGGGGACGGGGACGGGGACGGGGACGGGGACGGGGACGGAGACCTGAACGAAAACCTACAAGTCGAGCCAACACGCCGTTTGAGGACGACTGGCAGCTTTTATTGCCCCCGACGGCCCGTTCCGACCTGAACGAGTGACCGCTTCCGAGCAATGAAACGCGCCCTTGTACGGCGAAAATGGGCGCATCTCGGTCGATTCCGGAGCCGACCCTTTGTTGTCGTTCAGGAGCTGCGACCAGGGCCACGCTGATGTCCTCGGGATAGCTCTCGATCGCCATGCGCAGCGCCTGGCCCAGCTTGTAACAGCGCAGTGCGGTGGGAATCGGAAACTGGAGCACACCGACCTGCAGCGGCACGATGCGCGGCGAAGCCTCATCGCTTCCCCAACCCGCCGCGCCATGCGGCAGGAGGACTGATAGCGGAGAAAAAATCCCGTGATCGAGCGGTTTGTCGCGGAAGGTGCTCATGTCGAACTCGTCAGTCACGAGCGAGCGGGTGATGTGGCGCGAAAGATCCGCGTGCCCCTGGATCGGCGGCACGGGGCGCGGTCCACCACCTTCGTCTGCGACCTGATAGGTCTCGTCGACGCCCAGACAAAACGTGGAATAATGATCGAAGAAGAACGAGGTTATGTGGTCGTTATAGACCATCAGCAGGACGTCGGGACGCTTGTCCTCAACCCATTGCCGGATCGGCATATAGGCATCGAAGATCGGTTTCCACGCCGGATCATCCTGCTTTTGCGCGTCCTGCGCAAAACCGATCGTCGGCGTATGCGATGTGGCGATTGCGCCGATAATACGAGCCAAAGCTCCAAGCTCCCGTTTACATGAACGCGAAGATTGGATCATCACGGGGAGTTCCCCGAGCCGCGCGAAATGACAAGCGCCCAGCGCAGTCAGTTCAGGATCATCCAATCTCCACGTCGGTCTTCCGGCCCGGCATCGAATCCAAACCGCCGATGGTTTCGATGTGTCCTTCGCGGCCGTGCGAGTACATGGCGAGATCGCCGCAGGATTTGCACAAAACGACAAAATCAGCACGTTGACGGTTCAGTTCCGCATGGATGCCGTAAATGATATCCTTCAGAGGTATTGGCCGTCCGTTGCCTCGCGGCTAATGATCAGGGAAACGATCGATTTCGGCCTCGAAGACACTATGCAGTCCCTTCCCAGCCCCCGCCAACTGACCTGCTTCATCACTATCGTGCGCGAAGGTTCGATAGGTGGTGCCGCAAAAGCGCTATCTCTAACTCAGCCCGCAGTTTCGCGGACTCTGGCCGATCTCGAGGCGTTATTGCGCGTGAAGCTGCTCGACCGCTCCAGGACGGGCATTAATCTCACGCCGGCCGGCGAAACGTTCCTGCGTTATGCCTCCTCCAGCACCACAGCGCTCGAACAAGGGCTAGAAAAGCTCGCGCAAATTCGGAGTAATGACCCGCGAGCCGTCCATTTCGGCATTCTTCCCACCGCCGAACCCGATCTCGCGCCCCGGGCTGTAGCCGAGTTCAAGAACCTGCACCCCGAAGTGCCGGTCACGGTCACTCCCGGCACAAACTCGCTGCTTTCAAGGCTGCTGCGCAACGGCGAACTCGATTTCGTGATCGGGCGTCAACCCGCCACAGATGAAATGACGTCCCTTCAATTCGAACCCATCTTCACCGAGGAACAGATCGCCGTCGTCTGCCCTGGGCACCCACTGATCGAAAGCTATAAAGGCGGAGCCCTCGCCGAGATCGATGCGTTTCCGTTCATCTTTCCTCCCACTGGCACGGCCGTACGGCGCAGCGCCGAGAGGATGCTGATCGCCGCCGGCGCGTCGCGCATGTCGAATTTCGTCGAAACAAGCTCGGACCAGTTCGCCATGGCATTCGCCAACCTGACCAGCGCCGTCTGGATTGCACCGCGCGGGTCGGTGTTAACCCATCTGGAGCAGGGAACCCTCGTTGCCCTACCAATCGATGGTTCGGCGACGCGCGGTATGATCGGCATAACCCGGCAAAGCGACGTGCCACTTTCGCCACTGGCCACCGAGCTTTGCCGGATCATACGAAAAATCGCGCCCGATACATAGCTAATCTGTTATCTGTCGCCCTACTTTTGCATTAGCCCGATGGGCCTGCGCAAAGGTACATATCAGCATATCCGGGCACGCGCCTCGGTTCAGCCGTCGTACTGCTTTGCGCCGCTGAACCCAACCGCGCAGATCGCCCCGACAGCCAAAAATGGCGCACGCATTGGGTGAGTTGTGATGCTGAATGGTCAGTGGGAAATGCTAGACGAATCCAACCCGGTCGTACCTCGGTACGCCGTCTACGGGGATACTCGGGCAACGTCGGATTGGCAGATCAATGCCGAACCGTTGGATAAGCGATGCCGTGAGCGGGGATGGACAATTGCTGCGCACACTCATCCCAGGATGACCCAACTCGTCTATTGCACAACAGGTCATGGTGAGATCACGCTCGATGGAGAAGCCATCGATTTCTCTTCAAATTGTGTGATGATCGTCCCTCCACACCGCATCCACGGCTTTCGCTACCACAGTTCAGCGAGTGGATGGGTGGTCACCATCGAAAGCCATTTCCTCGAAGCCCTCCTCGGCAGAGCCCCTCAATTGCGACCCGTGTTGGAAAACGCAGGGGTATTCCGCCTGCCCGAAGCGTTGCGACAGGAACTTTCCTCTACGTTGATGCAGCTGGTGCAGGAAACCGCCATTTCAACTCCTGATGGACTTCTTGGAGCTGAAATCCGGTTGCTGGGTATCCTTCTGCTTATGTTGCGTCACTGGCCGATGAACGACTTCAGTCCGACACACCGAAGCAGCCGGTCTATTCTGGTAGATCGATATTATGATGTGATCGAAGACCGATATCGTAGCCAGCCGACGGTCACGCAACTTGCTGCGGAACTTCGGGTTAGCGAAACACAGCTTAGGCAATCGTGTGTTAGCGTTACGGGTATGTCGCCGAGCAAGATCCTCCACGATCGCGTACTGGCAGAATCCAAACGGTGCCTCGCCTATTCGACGCTCAGCGTTGGCCAGGTGTCGGACGCACTCGGGTTTTCCGACATTTCATACTTTTCGCGCTTCTTCAAAAAGCACACCTCGCTATCGCCCACTATGTACAGATCGTCGCGTCGATTGTTTTCTGAGACAGCGTTCACTCGTGGTGGTCGCGGCATGACGTAGCTTCACTGCAATCCGTCGAAAAGGATGTCTAAGTGTCAGCGGCGCTCCGGCTTCTCAATGACGACGGTGCTCGCTTCCTGCCCCCCGCCGGGAAAGCGTCAGAGACCCAACCTTGCGAAAGTTGCCGCAGTGCCCGTCTGAATGCGATTGGACGGCATCCGGCGACGTCGATATCATCGGTGGTCATTCCAATGAGGACGTCTGACCAGCAGGTTGCTCATGCTAAAGTTGACCTCGCGAGCTGCTATGCAACGCCGCCAAAGTGTCGCCGCGATCCTTCGACATCCTTCGCTATGAAAAGCGTGGTCGAGGACGCATTTACTGAACGCTCCAGACGCGAATATCTGAAACGTTTGGACACCGGTTTCTGACCTGTTTAACTCACCACTCCATTCCGGCGTTATGAAGGCATAAGCCGTCCCCAATATCGGTCACACAATCACCGCCGAGAGGCCAGTTTTTCGCGCAAGAAATCGATGAACCGCTGGGTCTTGGCCGGTAGCAGCCGGGTTTCCGTCAAAGCATAAACCGGCATTGCTTTGCTCTGCCAATCCGGCAAGATCCGCTGCAATTGTCCGGCGGCGGTTTCATCTGCGACAATTTCCTCAGGCACGAGAATTATGCCCATGCCCAAGGTCGAGAGGCGCTTGATCATGCCCACGTTGTTGAGGTGAAAGCGGCCCCCGACAGGCACTTCGTGCACCTTCTCGTTGGAAACCAGCGTCCAGCGGCCTGCCCTGATCATCCCCATGCATTCGTGCTGCGAGAGATCGTCCGGCTCCCTGGGCTCCCCGCGCTCGGCAAGATAGCGGGGCGATGCGTAAAGCCGGGATTGAAGCACCGCGAGGGGCCTCGCGATCAGATGTGAATCCTCCGGTTCCCCCATTCGCACGACTACGTCGATGGGTTCGCTGACAAGGTCGATCCGGCGCGGAGACAGGTCGATGTCGAAAGTGATTCCCGGATAGAGCCTGGCGAACTCCGCGACCAGCGGTGCGAGGTAGGTCACTGCGAAATCGACCGGGAACGACGCCCTGAGGATGCCCGTCGGCTGCGCCAGCATCTCGCCCAGTTCGACGTGTGCAAGGCGAGCCTCCTCAACGATCCGCTTGCTGCGCTCGAAATAGACCTGGCCCGCTTCGGTGAGTTCGATCCGCCGCGTCGTGCGATGGAGCAGCCGCAGGCCAAGCGCCTTTTCCAGCACGCTGATCCGACGGGAAACCGTGGAATTGGGCATGCCGAGAACATCGGCAGCTCCGCGAAAGCTCTTCGCTTTCACCACTTCCACGAACAGCGCCATGTCATCCAGATGGCCCATGCCGATTGCTCCATTCATGGATCAATGTTCTCCATGATGACGGCTTTATCCCAAGCGAAAGGATGCCGATAGTGCTCTCGAGCAAACTCAAACGGAGTTCCACCGTGAGCACACTTTTCGAATCCGTCCGCCTTGGCCGCTACGACCTTTCCAACCGACTGGTCATGGCGCCGATGACCCGCAGCCGGGCCAACCTCGATGGGACGCCGGGCGATCTTTCACCGGAATACTACAGCCAGCGTGCCGATGTTGGACTGGTCGTGACCGAGGGCGTCCAGCCTTCCGAGGATGGCCAGGGCTACATGGCGACGCCCGGGATCTATACGCCCGAGCATATCGCGGCCTGGCGCAAGACCACCGATGCAGTTCATTCCAAGGGTGGCCGCATCTTCCTTCAGTTGATGCACGCAGGGCGCATGTCGCACCCCGACAATACGCCGCACCACCGGCAGGGTGTCGCGCCGTCGGCCATTGCGCCCGGCGCACAGATGTTCACGCCAACCGGCCTTCAGGATGCGCCGACGCCGCGAGCGCTGACTTCTGATGAAGTGGTCCAGACGGTCGCCGATTTCGCTCACGCAGCCCGCTCCGCCGTCGAGGCAGGCGCTGACGGCGTCGAGATTCATGGCGCCAACGCCTACCTGATCCAGCAGTTCTTCGCCCCCAGCGCGAACCAGCGCGATGATCGATACGGTGGTTCGATCGAGAACCGTGCGCGCTTTGCCATCGAAGTAGCCACGGCGATTGCAGAAGCGATCGGCGGCGATCGCACCGGCATCCGCCTGTCGCCTGGCACGCCGCTCTGGGGTATCGACGAGGGACCGGAAGGCGCAGACCTCTATCGCTATCTGGTCGCTGAGCTCGAAAAGCTGGGCCTCGCCTACTTGCACATCATGGATCAGGGTAACGAAGCCCTGCTTGCGGATCTTCGCCGCCTTTGGAGCGGCAAGCTGATCGTGAACCGCCCCGGCCGAACGCGGGATGCCATCGGCGCCGATCTCGCTTCGGGCCTCGCCGACCTTGAAGCCTATGGGCAGATAATCCTCGCCAACCCCGATTTTGTCGAGCGTCTGAGGACCGGCGCCCCGTTCAACGAGGCCGATCGCATGACCTTCTTCGGCGGCACCGAAAAGGGCTACACCGATTATCCGGCACTCGCGGACTGAGGAACGGGCCATGACGACACTCCTCGCCATGCAGCATGTCAATCTCGGCCTGCACTTTCGCGCCCGTGTGCTGCGCGGCGAGGAGGCGCGGATCGCGCCTTTCATCGGCGTCGATCACGCGTGGATGGCGGGCCCGACGTTCCCGCCGCATCGGCATGAAGCCATCGCGGCAATCTCCTACGTCTTCAGCGATTCCGAGACGGCCATCACGAACCGGGACTCGCTGGGCAACCACAATTGCATCGAACCTGGTGGCCTGCACTGGATGACGGCAGGCAGCGGCGTCGTGCATGAGGAGGTGCCGGCAGAGAGCGGCCGAACCGTCCACTCTCTGCAGATATTCGTCGCGCTGCCGCGCGCCGCAAGCCAAGGCACACCTTCGGCGACCAGTCTCACCGCGAGCGAGATCCCAATCATCCAACGACCTGGCGCAACGATCCGTGTCGCAATGGGGAGATTCGACGGTGTACAGTCTCCGCTTGCGCCGCCCACTCCCGTGACGATGCTCGACATCGCACTTGAGGCAGGTGCTGAACTGGCATTGCCGTTGCCGGCGGGCGAAATGGCATTCTTGTTGCCCGTGACCGGCCCCATCACCGTCGATGGCCGGGCAATCGATCCCGAGAGCCCCGGCGCTCCGTTCTACGCTGCAAAAGCCGGTGAACGATCCGCTCGTCTTAGTGCCGGGAATGCGCCCGCGCGGATCATGCTGTTCACCGGCGATCCGGCCTCAACTCCCTGAAATCCTATCCATCTATCCAAGAAGGAGTACGATCATGACTTTCGAACGCTTCACTGGAGACACCGCCGCGATGCTTCTGATTGACCACCAGGTCGGAACCATGGGGTGGGTCAAGTCGCTTCCGTTTGAAGAGATGAAGCGCAACGCCCTTATGCTCGCCAATACCGCACGCATTCTCAAGATGCCGGTCGTGCTGACATCGAGCATGGAGGACTATGCGCAAGGACCCTTGCTGTCCGAACTGGAAGCGATCCTGCCCGATGCCTTTGCCAGCCGCGTCAAGAGGCTGGGCATAGTCAACGCCATGGACGATCCAAACTTTGCCGAAGCCGTGCGCGCAACTGGTCGTCGCAAGCTGATCATCGCAGGCGTAACCAACGACGTCTGCACGGTGTACCCGGCGCTCACGCTGGTAGGTCAGGGTTACGATGTGCAGGTTATCGCGGATGCCGGCGGCTCACCGAGCCAGATCGGCGACGACATGGCGCTGCGCCGGATGGAAAAGGGCGGCGTGACGCTTTCGAGCACCAACCAAGCCATTGCGGAGTTGGCAGGAGACTGGAGTACGCCCGAAGGCACTGCGATCGTGCAGGAAGTCGTGATGCCCACGCTGACGGCGTGACCTCATCTGGCAGGCAAGAAGTGCCCCTTGCCTGCCGGGTGCCCAGAGGGAGAGACAAGAAGATGGATACCGAACAGGCCCGCGTGCTGGATTTCTGGTTCCGCGAACTCACGCCGGCCGATTGGTTCGGAGCTGCCGAGACCCTTGATCCCATCGTGCGTAGTCGATTTGGCGAGCTTCATCGGCAAGCATTCGAAGGATGTCTCGAGGACTGGGCTGAAAATCCGCTTGGCAGGCTCGCGCTAATCATCGTTCTCGACCAATTCTCCCGACACATCTTCCGGGGAACCGCCGATGCATTCGCCTCGGATGGCCGCGCCCAGAAACTGGCAGTGGACGGTGTCGAGGAAGGCATCGATGAACAACTCTCGTTCGCCCAGCGGCATTTCTTTTACATGCCGCTCATGCATGCAGAGGATCCCGCGCTTCAACGGCTAAGCGTGGAGTGCTTTGCGCGTCTCCAGGCCTTCGCAGACCAACTCCTCGGCTTTGCGAAGTCCCATCAGGAGGAAGTGCGACGCTTCGGTCGCTTCCCTCACCGTAACGCGGCATTGGGCCGGGGCGATACAGATGCTGAGAGCGCATTCATGCGGACGAAATAGGCGGCATTTCTCAGATCTAAATCCGCAAGGCGGCAGCCGATTGAGGAGCCGGACACTGGAAACCTTCTCTGTCCGGTTGAGCCAAGGGCGGTCGCTCACCGCCACGCTCGGGGACGCGGCATCGTCCCCAACGCGGCCTTTCATTCCAACGATGGCGGCGATGTCGCGCTGCCGACAGAATCAGACGATCAATCCCAGATCCAAGAACGACCGCTCTAACGGATACTGGACATTCGCAAGGCTGGCTCGTCACGCCCGGACATTGCTTGCGCAAGTCCGGTGTCCTCGAGCATCCGTCGGTAGAGTGTAAGCGGATAAAGGCGCAGTCCCGCATTTTCCAACAGCATGGCGCACCGGCGTATATTCGCGGCCAACATGCGATCCTTTGGCCGCAGGTGGGATGCCGAGATCCTTTGGGCCGCGGCGAGCCAGGACAGCAGGGCGAGTTCGTGATCGCCGACGAAGATCGTCTTTGGTTCGTGGATCACAAACCCATTGCTTCTGGCCAATTGGCGCAGCGCCGCGAAGGTTTGCGCATCACTGCCGGTGAGCAGAAGATCGTCTTCGCCGCGCAAGATCGCCAGCACCTGGCGCTCGATGCGTGGGCGGCGCCGCAAAAATCGGCTGCTGTAACTCATGTACATCCCCTCAGCGCATGAAGAACTCGACCGGCACGACCAGTTCGATGCTTTCGCCCTTCACGTCCTCGGGCGGTTTCGGCAGCGGCTGCGCGCGCTTCGGCAGAGCCAGCGCCGCCTGATCGAGCGAGCGAATGCCGGAGGATCGCTCCAGCGAGACCGAGAGAATTTTGCCCTGCCGGTCCATCGTGAAGCGGATGTAGGGCACGCCCTGCTGCCGCGCGAAATGCGCATCACGCGGGTAACGTTTCACTTTGTCCAGTGCGGCGAGCACCATGCCCTGCCAGGTCGGTTTACCGCTCGACATCTGCGGGGCCGGCGGCGCGGGCTTGCTGACGGGCGCGGTGGTCTCCTTGATTGGCGGGCCCGGATCGGGCGGAGTGGGAAGGGCAGGCGGCGCTGCGGCCACGATGTTGGTGCTGGGAAGGACGATCTTCAGCGTTTCGATCGCGGGCTGATCCGGCTGGGGGACAGGCTTGTCCTTCTTGACCTGTTCGGGACCCGACGGGACCTCCCGGACCGGCTCTGGTGGGGCTGCAGGCGGCGCGACGTTGACGACCGTGAGCGTCGCTTGCGGCGGCGGGGCGGTGTAGGTCTGCCACGTCAGGAACAGGCCGGCGAGAATCGCAAGGCCCACCCCGCTCGTACCGCCAAACCCGATCAAACGCGTGCCGAGGGACGCAGGCTGCTCGGCGTAGCGGGGAGAAGCAACGGCGGGTTCGGGCACGAACGGCTCGGAAGGGATATGGGGCCGCGGACGTGCGGCGAGAGAAGTGATCATGGCGGTCATCCGGCGCGCAGGGCAAGCATGGCGAGCCCACAAGGCAGGCCGAAAACGAAAAGCCAGAGCCAGGCACGCGCCGGACTGCGGGCATGGAACACCGCCATCGAGACGGCTGCAAAAACCGCAAAACTGGCTAGCGTCGCCCCGGTAACGGCCTCCACCGCATCGACGCCGAGACGTATCATCAGGCGTGAGGCGGCGACCGTCAGCAGCGACGTCAGCGCATAGGCGCCCAGCGTTCCGGCCAGCACTCGGGCGGTCGTAGACCAGCGCGTGGATGCGGGTGCCTTCATCGCCGCACCTGGCGCATGATCCGCTCCCGGTTGGTCTGCACGGTGACGACGGCAAGGCTGGCAAGCGTCAGCCATCCGAACCAGACGACTGCGCCATAGCCCCAACCCAGCCGCGACCCGGCATGCAGGAAGGCAAAAGCCAGCAGGCCAAAGCCGGTCCAGCGCAAGCCGCGAGAGACCGGAGCGGCCAATTTGCGCCGCAGCCAGTCCTGCTGGTGCCGCACCATGGCCATGAGCAGCAGGGCAAAGCCGCCAAGGCAGATGATGAAGACAACAACGTGAGTCATGCCATGATCTCCGTCCCGGTCCGTGTACGACGCGGCGGAGCCTTCGCCTTGCGGGCCGCGAGGCGCCATGCGGCAAACGCCAGCAGACCCGCGGCAACGAACATCATCAGATCGAAGCCGACAAAGACCCAGTCACCTGCGCTCAAGCTCGGCACCAGCCCGCGCGTAGTGGTGAGCGAGTTGACGAGCGGAACCAGCGCGTAGAGCGCGGCGGATACCGCCAGCATCTCGATCCAGGCCCGTGCTGCTGGCCGTGCCAGCGACCAGGCGACGACGCCGCCCCATACCAGGAACAGGCAATCGATCTCCCATTCATCACGCAACGCGACGCCCAGCGGCAACAGGCGATTGGCGAGGAAGTAGGCGGCGATCCCGGCGACGGGGCCTACCATCATCGCGATGTTGAGCCGTTCCACCAGCCGGAAGCCGAAGTGCGGCCGGGCCGGATCGGGAAGGCGCTGCCGCCGCTTGACGGTCCACAGGACGAGGCCTGTGCCTACCATCGCCGTGCCCAGCGCTCCCGAAACGAAATAGAGCCAGCGTAAGCCTGTCTCCGCAAATGTGCCGAGGTGAAGCAGGATCATCACGTCCTGCGTCGCCCGAGCGCCACCCTCTGTCGCGGCGCGATAAAGCAGCCGCCCATCGGTTGCGGACAGGATCAGACGCGGGCTGGGACGCCCGAGCCGGTCACGCAGCGCGTAGGCCGAAGCGGTGGCATTGGCGTCGCCGGGATGGTCGATCGAAAGGCCGCCAAGATGCCCGCCGCCCCACAAGGCTTCCGCCTTTTCGGCCAGCACTGGTAGGGGCAGCATGGCCCCGGTCCGGCCGGACGCCGGAAATTCCGGGGCATCGGGATAGGCCGCCGCGTTGAACGCCTTGCGGGCTGGAAACTGCGCATCGAGCGCCCAAGGCATGATTGTGAAAAGCAGCGCTGCAAGCCCGGCATAAGTGATCATCAGATGGAACGGCAGGGCCAGCACCGCCGTTACGTTGTGGCTGTCGAGCCAGCTCCGTTGGCCTTTCCAGAACCGCAACGTGAAGAAATCGGCGAAGATCTTCTTGTGCGTCACCACACCGGACAGGATCGCCACCAGCATCGCCAACGCCGCGATCGATACGAGACTGCGCGCCCAGATGCGCGGCATCGCGTAGAGGTCGTAATGGAAGCGATAGAGGAAATTCCCGCCTTGCGTCTCGCGTACGGTGATCGCTCGCCCCGTGGCGGGATCGAGCGTGGCCTTGCCTTCGGCCGCTTCGCCGCCTTCCCACGAGACGCGTACGACTTGTCCGCCCCGCGCGGGCAGCGACAGGTTCCACTCCTGCGCGCCGGTTGCCCGATCACGCAGGAGTGTGTCGGCCGCTGCGAGCGTCGGAAATGACGGCGACCGAGATGAAGCGGACGCGGACATTTCCGGTCGCATCCAGCGCGAAATCTCCTGCTGGAAATAGGCGGTCGTCCCGAACAGGAAGATCAGGAACAGCAGCCAGCCCGGCAGCAGCCCCACCCAGGTGTGGAGTGCTGCCATCGACTGGCGAAAGCCTTGGGATTTCGCGCCGGACATCGCCTCAGTAATTCCCGCGCAGGGTCACCATGAAGTTGCGCGGATTGCCATAAGTCGCCGCGCTGCTGGTGGAGACGCGGTAGGTCTCGTTGGCAAGGTTGTCGATGTAGACGCCGAGCGTCAGATGTCGGTTGATATCGTAATCGGCGCTGGCGCCGATCACCGCGTAGCCCTTGCGCAAGTCGCTGTTGCCGAACACCCGGACGCCGCCCCCCACGCGCAGACCTTCGAGCGCGCCGGGAAGCTGATAGGTGGTCCACAGCCGTGCCGAGTGCTTGGGCGCCCAGAGCAGGATCGGCGCGCCGTCGTCTTCCTTGTTCTTGGTGACGTTGAAGGTGTAGCCTGCGGAAATCTGCCAGTTCTGCGTGAGAGCGCCTTTCAGTTCGGCATCGAAGCCCTTGCTGGTCTGCAGCTTCGCAACGCGCTGCATGTAAGTGGTGCCATAGCCGGGGATGACGACCTGCCCCTGCTCCTCGTCGTTCACGTAGACGTTGTTCTTCTCGATGTAGAAGACCGAAACCGCCGCCTGAAGCGCGCCGCCGGCAAGGTCTCCCTTCACGCCTGCTTCGTAGTTGCGGCCAGTGGTCGGCTTGTCGGAATAGGTGATCTTGGTCGGATCTTCGTTCCACTGACCGATCGGTACGATGTTCTGCATCGGCTCGAAGATTTCCGAGTAGCTGGCGTAAGCCGTCCAATCGCGTGAGAAGTCGTAAATCGCGGCGGCGTAGGGTACGAACTTGCCGATGGACTGGTCGCGAAAGTTGTCGTTGCGGCTGTAGCGGCCGCCGACGATCAGCTTGATGGGATCGGCAAGGTGCATGCCCAGCGTGCCCCAGAAGCCGTAGCGCGTCGTATCCCAGCCGTTCTCGCCGTAGACGCTGCCCCATTCACCGTAATTGGTCCAAGTCGCGATCTCGGCCTTGGTTGGCTTCGCGTAGCGGTAGTAGGTTAGGTATTCCTCTACCGTGACGCCGGCAATGCCGCCGATGGGATTGGTGGAATTGGCTTGGCTGTGCGACCAGTTGGCACCGACCGCAACATCGTGTTGCTGTCCGAACAGCGTGAACTTGCCCTTGAGGTTGGCGTCCACCATCGTCTGGTTGGCATGGCCGTGCGACATCCAGCGCATGAAGTAGCCGCTGGGCGTTGCCGCGTCCGAATTGATGCCGATGCCGTAATAGCCGTAGAGTTCGTTAGAATCGACTTCGTTGCGGGTGGCGTTGACGGTCAGGTTCCAGTCCGCGCCGAAATCGTGGCTGACCTTGGCGAAGTACTGGAGCGTCTGTGCCTTGTCATAGGCCCATTCGGGCATCCACGAATCCCGCTTGGACAGGATCGGCAAGTTTTCCGGCGTACCCAGACTTCCGCTGCGCCACGCCAGGGTGCGCTCGTACTTCTGGGCGTTGAGATCGTCATAGCTCGCACCGGCGGACAGCGTGGTATCGGGGGTTACGTCCCACTCGATGATGCCGTAGCCGAACTTGTCCTTGGTGTAGGCGCCGGTGAAGTAGGAATCTGCGTCCTGCCAGCCCGCAACCACGCGTGCGCGCAACGTGCCGGATGCGTTGAGCGGGCCGCCCACGTCCAGTTCTGCGCGGTAATTGTCCCAGCTTCCGGCATAGGCCGCGAACTTGATCTGGCGCTCCGCGGTCGGACGCTTGCGCACAAGGTTGACAGTGCCGCTGGCATCGCCGTTGCCCGAATAGAGCCCGTCCGCCCCGCGCATTACCTCTACGTGATCGTAGGCCAGCAAGTTGGGCAGGCCGACGCCGTTGATGATCGACTGCAACCCGTCATGCATGCGCATCGGGCTGCCGCCGTCGATCGTCAGGTTCTGCAGCAGAAACCCGCGTGAGTAGAACACCGGCGTGCGCGTATTGTACGAGGCCACGTAGATGCCCGTCACCTGATCCAGCGCATTGGTGACGGTGGTGATGTTCTTGTCCTCGATCTCCTGCGCGGTCAGCACGGTGACGCTGCGTGGGATTTCGCGAATGCGCTCGGCCGATTTGCCGCCGACTTGTGCGTACTGACCGGCGAGCGACTTGGTGCCTTCGGTCATGGTGAGAGCAAGGTTCGCGCCATCGGTTCCGGTGCCTGCCACGGTCTCGTTGCCGCCCTCAACGCGGACTGGGCCAAGCTGGGTGGCACCGTCCGCCACTTGCGGTGCGCGTTCGATCGTGAAAGTGCGCGGCGCGGTCTGGCGGAAGGTCAAGCCTGTTCCGGCCAACAAGCGGGACAGCGCCTCGGTCGAGCCGAAGCTGCCTTTAAGGCCGCTGGTCGAAATGCCCTGCGTCAGCGGAGCATCGTAGATCAGCTCGATCCGCGCCTGCCGTGCAAGCTGGTTGAGCGCAGCGGGAAGCGGGCCGGCGGCAATGTCGTAGGTAACCGCAGTTTGGGCCGAGGCCATCCCTGGAACGGCGGCGATGCCGATAGAGAGCGTGGTGGTGGTCAACAGGCCAAGGGCAAGGCTGCGGGCCGCCGATCGGACAGGGCGGCGCAGACGGTTCGAATTCACGGAAAAACCCCCAAGATCATGAACGAATGGGAGCGCGGATGACGCTATTGCGACGCGCTCTCAAAACTTTGACGTGTGACGGAGGAAGAACGGGACTGCCGAGGGCAGATTTTTTTGTATTTTTTCGCGCGGGCCGCGTCGGAGCGCGGATTCAGCCGTAAATGAAGATCATGCGGTCGGTCAGGCGAACCGACTTCAGGCTCAGTGATCCCTGCAGCTTGGCGACTGCGCCGACCGGATCGTGAACGTTGAACACACCGCTGACGCGCCGCGCGCGTACCTCTTCGCCGACGACCTGGATGAAGCCCGGATGATAGCGGCTCAGTTCGGCAACGACTTCGGACAGCGGTCGGTTCTCGAACGTCAGGAACCCTTGCGTCCAGGCATCCGCATCGGCGACCTTGCCGGCTTCCAGCGGACCGATACCGCGCGTGCCGTCATAAGTGACGCTGCCGCCCTCGCCGATATCGACGGAGTTGCCGCCCGGTGCCGGATAGGCCAGGCGCACACGGTGCTCGGTGACGCTCACCCGCGTAACGTCATCGACCGCGCGCACCAGGAAGCGCGTTCCCAGTGCCGTCGTACTGCCACCGTTCGCCTCGACCGTGAACGGGCGGGCGCGATCGGGGGCCACGGCGAAGGCGGCCTCTCCCTTCAGTAATCGGATCGTCCGGCGGCCGGGCGTATAGTCGAACGCCACGGCGCTTTGGGTATTGAGAAGGATGCGCGAACCGTCCGGCAGATCGATCGTGCGCTGCTCGCCCGTCGCGGTCATGGCATCGGCCTGCAGGCGGGTGGGCACGTCATAGACTTTGCCGACGATCAACAAGCAGAGACTGGCGGCCAGTGCGGTCGGTACCCATCGGCGAACGGGGGCGAGCGTGACCGAAGACGGCATCGGCAAGACGCGATGGGGAGCCAGCGATTCACGAACGTCCGGCGCGACCGTCACGCCACCAAGATCGGACCACACGACTTCCATTTCCGCGAAAGCCTGCGCGTGGCGCGGGTCGGCCGCGAGCCAGGCATCCAGTTCCGCCTCGTCGTTCAGCAACCCACTGTCGCGCTCCGCGAACCAGCGCGCCGCCTCGTCGGCGATCTCGTCAGGAATGGTGTCGTCTGCCATCACCGGCGCGGTTCCTTGGGCTTGCGACATGCCATGGCCATGCCGACGCCTATAAACGGGAGACGTCCGACGTGCGCGGATCGGGACTGTTCGCTGCGAAAAAAGAAAGTCACGCGTCCGTATCATCCTGAAGTCTGGCATGACAATGCCGCACCGCGATGCGTACCTGCTTCGCTACGGCATTGAGCGTTATGCCCAGCCTTTCCGCTACCTCCTGCGCGGGCAGCCCGTCGATGCGCCGAAGCGTGAAGACCTGACGGCAGCGTAACGGCAACTCCTCCAGAGCCGCCTCAAGCCGTTGCAGCCGTTCCCGGTCGACCATTCGGGTTTCGGCAGAAGGGGTATCCGCCGTTACTTCCAATGGCAGTTCGCCGCCGTCGAACAGCTTGCCGTGGCGCGCAGCGGCACGCACATGGTCGGTCGCCAGATTGGTGGCGAGGCGGTAGAGGAATGCCTTCTTGTTGAGGATAGGCGGATCGTCCTCCACCCGCTGGACGCGGAACCACAGGCTTTGCGTCACATCCTCTGCCGCCGGCGCATTGCCGACAATGCGCTGCGCGAGCCGCAGAAGCGAGCGGCGTTCCGTCAACAGCAGACGCGTCAAGGCACTGGCGTTCGATGACATTTTGTGCGCGCTTAGCGATGTTGCGATCAATTCGCAATAAGCGGGAGGCCTATTGTGGCTTAGCAGGTTCCGAGAGGCAGCAGGCGACCCAACCCAGTCGTTCCCATCCGCATCGGTCAACGTCCGGCCTCACCTAAAGCCGTCCATCGGGTTGGTCGAAGCGGACAATCGCCTAACTACCCATTCAAGCCGTCAGCTTGTAGGAACCACGTACCCGAACTCTGCATTCCACATCGGTCTCGGATCAGCTGCTCAAGCGCGGTGACGGCCACGTGCGCCTGTTGGACCTGAAGCCGACAGCGGACTGCTGGGATTACGCCGCATCTCTTGGGTTTTTCCTGATGGCTGTGGCCTCGGTCTTCAAGGATGATCCCCGTGCCGGAAACCGGGGAGATCATGGATGGAAGCAAATCGTCGACAGACGCTTGCGATGTTGGGCGCGCTCATGGCCGCGACGGTTTCGCCCAAGGGCCTCGCCCACACATCGCACGCCCGCCCGAACATCCTCTTCGTGCTCATGGACAACCTGGGTTACGGCGAGCTTGGCGTCTATGGCGGTGGTGAACTGCGCGGCGCGCCTACACCGCGCATCGATCGCCTCGCGGCCGAAGGCATGCGGCTGACCAATTTCAATGTCGAAGCACAATGCACGCCCAGTCGATCAGCCATCCTGACGGGTCGCTTTGCGATCCGATCGGGCACGCATTCGGTGCCTCTTCCCGGTTCTGTGGACGGGTTGACGCAGTGGGAAATAACGCTGGCGGAAACGCTGTCGGACGCCGGCTATGCGACGGGGGCTTTCGGCAAATGGCACCTGGGCAGTTCGCAGGGCCGCCTGCCCAACGACCAGGGATTCGATGAATGGTACGGCATTCCGCGTACCACCGATGAATCGATGTTTCCCTCTCAACCCGGCGCCCGCGCCGCCGGGATCCCCTTCATGCACATCATGGAGGGGCGAAAGGGAGAGCAGAGCCGCGAACTGGAGGTCTACGATCTCGATCAGCGTCGACGGATCGACCAGGAAATCACGCGGCGGACGACGGATTTCATGGAGCGTGCCGTTCGATCGGGAAAGCCGTTCTACGCCTATGTACCTTTCACTCTGGTCCATGTGCCTGCGCTGCCCAGCCAGGACTTCGCAGGTCATACCGGGAATGGAGATTTTGCGGATTGCCTTGCGGAAATGGACGCCAATGTCGGGCAGCTGCTGGACAAGATCGACAGCCTTGGCATCCGCGACAACACGATCGTAGTCTTCACCAGCGACAATGGTCCAGATCCGACATTCCCATCGCAGGGCTCCTCCGGACCCTGGAGCGGCTATTACTTCACGCACATGGAAGGATCGCTGCGCACGCCATTCATCATCCGTTGGCCCGGCCATGTACCGGCGGGCCGCACCTCCAATGAGATCGTCCACTCGGTGGATACGTTCACGACGTTTGCCACCATTGCCGGCGCACGGATCCCGCAGGACCGGGCGATAGACGGCGTCGATCAGACCGCGTTCCTGGAAGGCCGTACCGACACATCGGCCAGGCAAGGTTTCCCCGTTTTCGTCGCCGACCGCATGGAAGCGGTCAAATGGAAGAACTGGAAGCTCGCGTTTTATGAGCAGGAACGGGACTGGTGGTCGGCGCCGACGAAGCTTGGCGTGCCCAAAATCTATGACCTGCTGAACGATCCCAAGGAGGAGTATGGCGCCACGCTAACGCCAAATGGCTGGGTCGGTGGGCCGATGATGAAGATCGTGGCGGATTTCGAAGCCAGCCTCAAACGCTACCCACCAATCGCGCCAGGCACGCCCGATCCGTATTCACCGCCCAAGACGCAGTGATAGTCAGGCTCTAACTGAAAATTCGTAACCTACGATCATTAGAGGCAGTTCAGCGGCGGCGTTCTTATTCTCGCAATTCGAAACCTTCCGGCAGGATCCGACCCGATTCGGTCGCTGCAATCCGCACTGATTAGCGGCTGATCGCACCGGAAGCTGCCTTCTGCGCTTCTAGAAGCGGCGACGCTGCTAGGAGCGTCGTTAACGTCTTTGGCAGGCACCTTCACTCGCCCCCAGAAGCGCTATTGAGCGGTTTACGGCGAAATCCCTGATCATGGCTTTCAGGGTTTGTCCCGATCCTTAAAATCCCCTCGCTGCCTTAAACTGTGCGTCGAAATAGGAGGTGACACATGCCGCTGACGGTTGATGCACAGCAAGCCCGCACAATTGCTGCCGAAGCGTACATCTTCCTCTATCCGTTGGTCCTTATGGATATAACCCGCCGGGTCATGACCAACGGCGGCGCGGAGTTGATGCATGCTCCACACAATGCCCTCGTGCACGTCCCCGCTTATCCTACGGCTGAAATGCGCGAGGTAGTGCGTCCGAATTTCGATACGCTCTACTCCACCGGATGGCTCGATCTCCGGAACGAGCCTGTCATCGTTTCCGCACCAGACACGAAAGGTCGGTATTATCTCCTGCCGATGCTCGACATGTGGTCCGACGTTTTCGCAGCCCCAGGAGCCCGTACGACCGGCACCGCCGCCTACGATTTCGCGGTGGTCGGCCCGGGATGGAAAGGCGAATTGCCTCCCGAGATCGATCATATCGACGCGCCGACGCCGTTCGTCTGGTTGTTGGGCCGCACCCAGACCAACGGCCCTGCCGACTACGCGGCTGTTCATGCTGTGCAAAAAGGATATCGGGTCACGCCGCTATCCCAATGGGGCCAGTCTCCGTCGCCGCCATTGCCGCAGACCTCGCCTGACGTCGACATGACGACTGAGCCGCTGCGGCAAGTAAGCGCGATGCGCGCCGACCGCTTCTTTGCTTATGGCGCCGAACTGATGTCGGTAAATCCCCCGCATCGCACCGATTGGTCCCAACTCGCGCGGATGAAAGCCATCGGCATCAATCGAGATTTGCCTTTCGACATCGAACAGTTTGAAAGCTCGATGCGAACGGCAATCGATCAGGGCGTGGCTGATGCGCGAGAACGGATGCACGCGGATGAGGACAACCTGGGCATTCAGGTGAATGGCTGGGGAATGTTGACCGATACTATGGGTGTCTACGGCAATGCCTATATGCGCCGAGCCCTTATCGCCATGGGAGGCCTCGGTGCCAATCAGCCTGAGGACGCGATCTATCCCCCTCATGTCGCCGAGGACGGCCGGCGGCTGACAGGCGACCGTCGCTATGTCATACATTTCAGCGCGGACAAGTTGCCGCCGGCAAATGCTTTCTGGTCGATCACGATGTATGATCGACAAGGATACCAGGTGGCCAACCCATTGAACCGGTTTGCCATCGGTGACAGAGATGCGCTTACGTACAACGACGATGGCTCATTGGACATCTTCATCCAGCACGACGATCCAGGGGTCGACAGGACGTCCAATTGGTTGCCATCCCCTCCTGCAGACGAACTCCGCATCACCATGCGCCTTTATGCCCCCAGGGAGGAGGCATTGGACGGACGATGGGTGCCGCCGGTGGTCCAGGTCCGAAACTGAAATTCCTGATACTAAGGTCGACCATTCTGATCAGCAGGTTGCGACCCAATCCCTGTCGTTCCCATCCAGGCCGGTGAATGTCCTGTTTCGCCTGAGGCCGCGATTGGCGAGTTCGACGGTGGCTATGCGGCGCACCCAATCAATCAGGTGTCGACTTCCGTGTGCTGCGGTTCGTGCAGTTCGGTGCAGTGGGATTTATGCGCGTTTGTGCACGATCTCGTTAGCAACGCACCAATGACCTTCCGTTTTTTCGAGGATATCGTTGGGTGAACTCGGGCGCGTCCGGTCCATCTCCATTCGTTGCTGCATGATTCATTCTTGATTCCGCATGATTCGACTGCTACTGGCGGGCTCATGACAATCAACATTCCCTTGGCCCGGCGCGACCTCATTGCATCGAGATTGATTGCCGGCAGCCCGGTGAACTCCGGCACCCTCGCGGCCGAGTTCGGCGTTTCTGAAGACGCAATTCGGCGTGATCTTCGCGCGCTTGCTGCCGCAGGTGTGTGCCGCAGGGTTTATGGAGGGGCGCTTCCGCTTACACCTGGAACCAGTCCGGTTTCCGATCGGGCAGGTGTAGACATCGATCGAAAACGTGCACTGGCGCGCGCCGCGATGACCCTTGTCGAGCCCGGCAGCTTCATCTTTCTGGATAACGGAAGCACCAGCCTCGTCATTGCCGAGGAACTGCCCAGCGACAGCGACCTGGTCGTTGCAACGAGCTCTATCGAGATCGCTGCAGCCCTTGCTGCTCGTCGGGATATTCACATTCACATGGTGGGTGGAGACGTCGACAATGTGATTGGCGGCTCAATCGATGGAATTGCGCTGGAAGCGGTTGGCCGGCTAAATATCGACCTCTGCTTCCTGGGTGTGTGCACCCTTTCTGCCGAGGGCGGTGTGAGCGCCTTCGACGGCGCCGACGCGACATTCAAGCGCGCACTCATCGCGCGGAGCCGTCGCACCCTGGTGCTTGCCGCGAATGAGAAGATTGGCGCGCAGGCCCCCCATCGGGTCACAACCCTCGACACGGTTCTGCGGGTCATCGTCGAGCACGACGCAGCAGATATCGCCGTCGAGGATCTAAGGTCCGCCGGAGCCCGTATCCTGCGCGCCGAGCCACTCGCCTTACCTCAATCCTGACAGATCGGAAGTTTCGTGACCAAACGTGAAGCTGGATCGCGTCTCGCGACCCGGATCGCTTTCTTTGTGGCTGGCTTCGGTCTTGCCTGCTGGGCTCCTCTAGTGCCACTCGCGAAGGCCCGGTTGGCGGTGGGCGACGGATCGCTGGGTCTATTGCTGCTTTGCCTCGGCCTGGGTTCGGTACTGGCGATGCAGTTCGCAGGCCCGTTCATCTCGAAGATCGGCGCCCGTCCTATCATCATCATTGGCGGGATCGGGCAGGCAATCCTGTTGCCGTTCCTCGCTTTGGCGCCAACGATCCCGATGATGGTGGTGGCGTTGCTGCTCTTCGGTGGTTTCCTCGGTCTGATCGACGTCAGCATGAACGTCCATGCCGTGGAGGTTGAGAAGCAGTCTGCCAAGCCGCTGATGTCGGGCTTCCACGGTCTGTTCAGCGTTGGAGGGTTTGTCGGGTCGTTATTGCTGACTACGATTTTGTCAGCGCATGTCGATCCGATCACCGGGACCGTCGTAGCAGCGGTGCTGATGATCGCCTGCATGCTGGTCGCTGCGCCTCGCCTCATCGACACGCCCCAATCGGATGACACGCCCTTGTTGGTCGTGCCTCGCGGGGTCGTGGCTTTGATCGCGATACTGGCTGCGATCACTTTCCTGACGGAAGGAGCGATGCTGGATTGGAGCGCGCTTCTCCTGACTGGAAACGGTCTGCTGCCGACCGCGCAAGCCGGTATTGGCTACAGCGTCTTTGCCGTGGCGATGACGGTGGGCCGCCTCACCGGCGACGCAATTGTTGCGCGGCTTGGAGATGGACGCACGGTGTTCTGGGGGGGCGTACTTGCCATTGTCGGCTACGTCGTTCTTCTCACCGCTCCGGTCGCAGCACTGGCACTCCTCGGTTTCCTGCTGATCGGGTTCGGTGCCTCGAACACGGTTCCTGTGCTGTTTCGCCAGGCTGGCACCCAGAAGGTCATGCCAGTCGGCCTTGCTATCGCTGCCGTCACCACCGTCGGATATGCCGGTTCCTTGGCCGGCCCGGCAGGAGTGGGCTTCGCTGCCCAGGCGATTGGTCTGCCCGGCGCCTTCTGGATGCTGACGATCATGCTGCTCCTCGTTCCGCTGTGCGCCGCGACCGTGACACGCAGCGCGAAGACTGAAGCGCTCGCTTAACCCCCCTTGATTGTGAGCCCCATAATGACTGAACGCATCACTCTTTCCGCTGACGCCCTTTTGTTCGACATGGACGGGACTCTGGTGGATTCCACAGCCGTGTCCGAGCGGATTTGGCGTGCATGGTCTGCCAAGATGGGCGTCGATCCCGAGGCGGTCCTAACCTATTCGCACGGGCGCCGGACTCTCGATACGACGCGCCATTTCTCATCGACCGAGGAAATTGCAGTCGCGTCCGCTCGGGAAATCGAAGCACTCGAGATCGCGGACGAGGACGGCACTGTTCCGATCGAAGGCGCAAAAGAGCTTCTCGAAAGCCTTCCGTCCGATCGGTGGGCAGTCGTGACGTCGGCGGGGCCAAATCTCGCGGCTCACCGACTGGCCGCTGCGGGGCTGCCGATCCCAGATGTGCTGATAACGGCGAGCGACGTTGGCACCGGGAAGCCAGACCCGGAAGGCTACCTTCTTGCGGCTGCTCGTCTTGGCGCAGACCCGCAGCGATGCATCGTATTCGAAGACACGTTCGCCGGCCATGAGGCGGCTCGCAGGGGTAACATGCGTTCGTTCAATCGGCATGCGACGCCCCACAAACATGATGGTCCCGTGCTGACGTTAATGAGCTACACCTCGGTAGAATGCGCGATGGATGGATCATCGCTTTCCATCATTCTGAGCGATGAGGTTGAGCGTACTTAACCAACAAGCCTGTCAGCGAGGCAGGTGAATGACCAGTTCTGGCATTGGCCGCCATTCCGCAACGGCGTTGCAAATGGCGGCTTCGTCCCCAAACCCTGCCGTTCAGACTGACGGACGCCAGATCTCTGGGAACAGCAGGTTCTGGGAGCTGAATCCGCTTAAGGGGACCTGAATAGGCGGATTAGCAGTCTACCACTGTTCGATCTTACGGAGATGCGCGCGAAACCCTACCCCGTCGGGCGCTCTCCTGAAAACGATACGCGGCGCGACGATACAAAGACGGCACCGCGCCGTGGACGCAGTGCCGTTTTTCGCTTTCGCGGAGCCTCAGCCGTTAAGCTTGTCCTTGATCGCCTTCGCTGGCGCAAAGGTCAGCTTCTTCGAAGCCGCGATCTGGATGGTTTCGCCGGTCGAAGGATTACGGCCTTCGCGAGCCGGAGAATCCTTCACCTTGAATTTGCCGAAACCGTTCAGCGAAATCTCGTCGCCGGCAGCAGCAGCATCGGCAATCGCCGCGAAGACCGCATCGACAGCCTTCTTCGCATCGGCCTTGGTGACGCCCATCTCGGCGGCCAGCTTCTCGGCGATATCGGCATTGTTCATGAGGGTATTCTCCTGTGGTTTTCTTAAATTCCGATCGAGTGAACCCTAGCGGGCGTCCTGGAGGCCAGCAACGCCACCCGGGTAAACTTTGGGCACTTTGGGGCTCGTCGATCGTGTTTGCCCGACACACCGATGGCGCCCTCTATCCCAGCTTTTTCATCAACCGCCCGGCCGGGCCCGCCTCGGCGGGCAAGTTGCGATTGTACGCCAGCGGCATGCGCGGGCTCTTCCAGCGCAAGGCATCCATGATGCCAGCGAGATCCTCGCCGCTCGCAAACAGGTCTTGGTTCAACCCAACGCGTGTCGAATGCCCGCTGACCTGCGCGACCAGGCGCGCCAGATCGTCCTTCGTTAAATCGGGTAAGGCCCCGTTTTGAAAGGCCCGGGTGATGATCGCCCGCCAGATAGGCCCCACCGAGGCAGGGTGCAGCGCCCGCTCGCCGATCGAATACTCAGTGCGCGCCGGCACCGCCGGCTTGGGCAGAGTCTTGCGCAGATCCCAGGCCTCGCGCCCGGAGATCGTCTCCAGCTTGCGCCCGGGCTGCCGCGCGCGGGCATTGTAGCGCCGCACGATCACCCGCCGAAACAGCGGACCCGTCTCGATCTCGGCCGCCGCGGTCCATGCCGCGATCGCGCGTACCGTGCGCGGCGACAGATAGGCGGTGGCGCCCTCGCCTTCCTGGTCGCCCTTGCTGCGCGCAATCCGCAGCAACCGCGCCTCGGGATCGATCGCCGCGATGAGATCGGCCACCTGCACCGCCACCAGCTCGCGCACGCGCAGCCCGGTGTCGTAGGCCAGGCTCAGCAATGCACGGTCGCGCAGCCCCGTCAGGTCCTCGCCGCAGGCGTCGAGCAGCGCGCGAACATTGAGCCCGCGCGCCGGATCGCGCTCGATATCGCGGACCGGTCCCTTGAAGCGCAGCGGCGCGGCCTGGCGCTGGGCGACGCCCTGCTGCCGGCGGATCGCCGCGAGCCGCAGTTTGACCAGCGGGGCCTTGGTCGGATCGGAGAGGCCCAGCAACTGGTGCAGCTTGGCGATCGACGCCTTGTACCGCGACAACGACGCCGGCTTGGCACCCTCGCCGGCGCGCACGTCGAGGTAGTCGGCCACATCCTCAGGCTGCGCGGGCACCGTATAACGCTGCGTCTGCCGGCACCAGAGATCGAAGGCGGCGAGATCAGAGCGCAGCGCCAGTACCGTGTGGCGCGAGAATGCGGCAACGAAGGCATCGAGCAGCGCGGCATCGAGGGTGACCCGTTCGAACGCGCGCAAACCGGTCAGGAAACGCGGCAGATCCTCGACGACGGAGGCCGCCAGGCTCGGTGCCTTGGAGCGCGCCTCGCCGATCGCGGTAATGTCCCGGTTTTCCGCCAATTCCTGTCCTCTGCCCTCGCCACGTTCGGGCGTGTCTTCACGTATAGCGACGTTCGATATGAACACGCAATAAGGGCAATTATCACAGGTATACGTCTGACGTTATCCTAGAGAAATACCGACATCGCGAACATCTTCACTTGCACCAATGTCTATTCCTCAGATCGTGTGCCCTGGAAGTCTAAACAGCGATTTCCGAAAAAATTTGAAACTCGGGTCTCCGACCTAGTGATTGCATGGACGACTGCCCGCGGATCACTTTGACTGTAGCACCACTTATCAATCGCGCTGCTGCACGTCGCGTCGGGAGCCCACGTAGCGTACAAATATCGCCACCGAGCTGAGCACGCAGCGAGCGTGCACGCGCGGGCTCTTCCAACGCAACTGATCAATACGGCAACCAAACGCCTCACCTCAGGCGCAAAGTCATTGGCTGACGCAGCCCCGTATGAATGCCTGCTTTCCTGCTTGAGCGGGTCTCATCATCACCCTCGGCCCGGTAGCGGAAAAAATATTTCTGCATACGGGCAACACGATCGTGGACGCCCTGGCACTGTGATGGACGACGAATAGATTTACCCCATTTTGAAGCCCCTTGAAGTACAGTTCCAGCCCCCCATTGCTGTCAGATCGTCCCGTCCGACAACAGGTTCCTCATGTCCGATCCCCGCACGTGCCCTGATACGATCGCTCTTTTCAGCGCGTCTCCGGACGCCCGCCCCGCCCTTCGAGCGACTTTGTCTCTAGACGTTGGAGCCCCCCGCCATTCGGAAAATTTGACCGAAGGCCGGTCCTTACAAGTGGTCGCCAACCCGCAATCAGCTTCAAGGTTGCCAGCATGCGGAGTGGTCCATTGAACCCGCCCGAGGCTGCCGGGGATAGCGATGCTGTCCCTAAACCGGCCGAAGGACGGCACCCCCGAACCCAGGACGCGTTGGTTTGCCTTGCTCGCCTGCTTGGACGCCAGATCGCCCGCGAGTTGAACACGGCGCAACCTCCCCCTCAAAGCCATGAAAATCCCGAGATCACTAAAGCGTAGGGTGAAAGGGAGGCACGGGCGTCATGCGAGCATGACGGCCTTTCGCTGTCGGGAGTTTTTTCATGATCCGCACTGCCCTCTATGCCCGTTACTCCACCGATCGGCAAAGCCCGTCATCGATCGAAGACCAACTGCGCATTTGCCGAGAACAAGCTGCCCGCGAAGGCTGGCGAGTGGTCGCGAGCTATAAAGACGCCGCCATTTCGGGTTCAAGCGTCACACTGCGCCCAGGCATTCAGCAGTTGCTCGAGGATGCGAGGACAGGAAAGTTCGATCTTCTGCTGGCAGAAGCACTTGATCGTATCTCACGCGACCAGGCCGACATTGCCACACTCTACAAACATCTGCAGTTTGCAGGCGTAACCATCGTCACGCTCGCCGAGGGTGAAATCTCCGAACTCCATGTCGGCCTCAAGGGCACGATGAACGCGTTGTTCCTGAAGGACCTTGCGAAGAAAACCCATCGCGGACTGCGCGGCCGCGTCGAGAAGGGAAAGTCTGGGGGCGGCCTGTCCTACGGCTACGATTTGGTGAGGCGCCTTGACGCCGGTGGTGAACCAATCCGCGGCGACCGTACGATCAACTTAGTTGAAGCCGAGGTCATCCGCCGCATATTCCGTGACTATGCGAACGGCATCAGCCCTTTGGCCATAGCCAAGCGGCTCAACGCGGAAGGGATACCCGGCCCGTACGGCAAGCTCTGGGGGAACACGACATTGCGGGGACACACCAAGCGCGGCACCGGCATCCTTAACAACGAACTCTACGTCGGCCGGCTCATCTGGAATCGTCAGCGTTATCTCAAGAATCCTCAGACGGGTCGGCGCGTCTCCCGCCTCAATCCCGAATCCGAGTGGATTACAACAGAAGTACCCGAGCTGCGAATTCTCGATGACGAATTGTGGCATGCCGTGAAGGCGCGCCAAACCTCGCAGCGAATTGACTACGAAAGCGCAAACGTGGGAGCGGAACTCCAGCTGAAGCGCCGTCCAAAGTCGCTATTATCTGGCCTGCTGGTTTGCGGCACTTGCAATGGTCCAGTCGCACTGCGCGGACAGGGTCGCTTCGGGTGCTCCGCGCATCTGCATCAACGTTCGTGCACGAACGTTCGTACCATCAAACGCGAAGTCCTCGAGGCGCGCGTGCTCGAAGGTCTGCGCCACCGGTTGATGGCTCCTGAAATCGTCGCCGAAGCAGTCCATGCCTATGTCGAGGAGAGCAACCGCCTGAACCAACAGCAGCGCTCGGCAGCAACTGCCGACAAGGCGGAACTCAAGAAGGTCGTGAAGGCCATCGAGCGGCTGGTGAACATGGCAGCGGACGGTGATGCAACGCGCGGTCTGGTCGACAAGCTATTGGCGCTGGAAGCGCAGGAAGATGCCATCCGGGCGCGGATGAGCGAGGCGCCGTATGTCGCCCCGGATATCCATCCCAACATCGCCAAGTTCTACCACAAGAAAGTTGAGCGCCTGTCCGAGGCGCTTCATCATCCCTTTGAACGAGACGAGGCCGCACGCGCCATTCGCGGTCTGATCGAGCGCGTCACGCTGTTTCCCGGAGCGAATCCGGGCGAAATGACCGCCACTCTGCACGGTGAGTTCGGGGCTATTATGAAATGGGCATCGCAGCACGAAACCGCCGGAAACAAGGGCAAATCCGGATCTGTTGCTGCGCCGATGTCGGTATCGGTGGTTGCGGGGGTACGCAACCATTACAAATTGCGCCCATTCCAATACGATTTAGCGCCGCAATCAAAACATCGCACGCACGCCGAAAACCGCCGAGACGCCAGACACATCCTCACCCGCATCCTGCGCAATCCGGGCGGTTCCGCCAAGCTTACGCTCCCAATTTACGCCCACATAAGGTGCCAGCGAGCGGTTGCGTTCATAGCGAAGCCTCGCGCCCAGTTCGAGCCGCTCGAAGCCCGCTCCGACGTTTAGCGGCGGTACGTCCTGAAACGCGAAATCCACCTCGGCTTCGGGTTCGACCACCAGTGACTGGGTGATGCGCTGCGTGTAGCCCGCCTTGCCGCGTGCATGAATGTCTCCCTTGTTCGAGACGAGCAATTGACCTTGCAGTTCGAACCAGTAAGGCGCCAGCCCCTCGATGCCGACCAGCGCGTAAGTGCGCTGCGGATCCGGCCGGAAGTCCTGCCGCATGCCGAGTTGCAGGTTGAACCACGGATCGAGCGCATGGCGCCAGTAGGCACCCAGTTCAATGCGTTCGGCTCGCTCACCGAACGTACCTTCGCCCTCGCTGGCGAGCACGATCCTGTCGATATCGCCGCCGTACCAAGCCTGCCCTTCCCAGCCGAAACCATCGCCGGCGTTGCCGGTGCGGAATTCCAGCTGATCGACCTGAAGGGCGAAGGTGCTGAACTTCATCTCGTTCACCATCGCCGCACGCGAGGCCGCCATGCGATCGGGCTCGAAGAAGCGCTCGGCAGGAAAGTCTGTCGGCACCGGCGGCGGCGGGGCGTTGCCCGGCTCATCGGAGACAGTGCTTGCGGGCATGGCGTGGGCGGAGTGATCCATGCCCTTCATGTCCGGCTCGCTCATGTCCATGCCAGACATGTCCATCTGTGAATGGTCCATGCTGCCATGATCCATTCCGGCATGCTCGTCGACCTGCGGCGGTGTGGAGCCGGTCTCTTGTGCCTGCACGGCCAAAGGGGAGGTCGCCAGCAGCAGCGAGGTGAGGACCGGGAAGAACCGAGCCATCAGGCTTCTCCCTCCCGGCGCACCGTCACCACGCGCATCATTCCGGCGTGCATATGTAAAAGCATGTGACAGTGGAACGCCCAGTCGCCCTCGGCATCGGCGGTGAGATCGAACGAGGCCTTGCCGCCCGGCAGTACATTGACGGTGTGCTTGCGCGCCCGGTTCCCCGGCTCGCCGTTGACCAGTTCGAAGAAGTGGCCATGGATGTGGATCGGATGCGGCATCATCGTGTCGTTGATGAGATTGACGCGCACCCTCTCGCCCAGACGGAAAGGAATCGGCGCCGGGTTTTCCGACATCGTCTCACCGTCCATCGACCACATGTAGCGTTCCATGTTGGCGGTCAGATGCACGTCCACCTGCCGGCTCGGAACGCGCGGATCGAGATTGGGATCGTGAGAGCGCAGATCGGCATAAGTCAGTACGCGGTGATTGACGTTTTCCAGTCCGGTCGGGCGGTCGGCAAGCCGGTCCACGGGCATCGGTGAGAGCGTGGCGACGCCCGGCCCCATCTTCACGGCGGGCGCAACCGAGGGATCGCGCATCGACATCGAGTGGCCGCTCATCGAACTGTTGGCTGGCTTGCTGAGGTCGATCACGCCGCCCTCGCCCATGTCCATGCCGTCCATGTCCATGCCCATGTCGCGCATGGTGAGAACAGGCCGTTCACGCAGCTTCGGCGTTTCGGCTACGAGCCCCGCCCGCTGCGCCAGCGTTGCGCGGACGAGGCCCGAACGGTCGATAGCCTCTGCAATCACGCCGTAGCTTTCCGCCGAGCCGGGCTCGACGATGAAGTCGTAGGTCTCGGCAATGGCGATCTGCACTTCGTCGGTCTCGATCGGCTGCACGGTATTGCCGTCCGCTGCCACCACAGTCAGCGGCAGGCCGGGAATGCGGAAGTTGAAGTTCGTCATCGACGAGGCGTTGATGACGCGCAGGCGCACTTTCTCGCCGGGTGCGAACAGCCCTGTCCAGTTTTCTGCATGGCCATGCCCGTTGACGAGGAAGCTGTAGGTCGATCCGGTCACGTCCGAGATATCGGTCGCGTCCATGCGCATCTTCGCCCAGGCAAGACGGTCGGCGAGCGACTGGTCCCTACCGCCCAATAAACCCGAAAGCGTCTGGCGCTGGCGGTTGAAGTAGCCGCCCATCATCTTCAACCGGCGCATCTGCTCGTGCGGGTGCATCGGGCTCCAGTCCGACAGGACCAGCACGTGCTCGCGATCGCAGGCGATCGGATCGGGGCCAGCGGGATCGATCACGATCGGGCCGAACAGCCCCTCGGCCTCCTGCATGCCGGAATGCGAGTGATACCAGTACGTCCCCGACTGGACGAGCGGGAACTCGTACACGAAGGTCTCGCCCGGATCGATGCCGGGGAAGGAAACACCGGGCACACCGTCCATCTGGAACGGCACCAGCAGCCCGTGCCAGTGAATCGAGGTCTGTTCCTTCAGGTGGTTGGTGACGGCGATGCGCACCGTCTCGCCTTCGCGCAGGCGCAGCAGCGGCGCGGGCAGCGAGCCGTTGACGGTCACGACGTGCCCCGAGCGCCCACCGGTGGAGAAATGGCTCTCGCCGATCTGCAGCGCGATGGAATTGCCGGTCAGAACACCGGAATCTGTGTTGGCATGCGCAATGCCAGGCGTTCCGCTCCTCGCCCATGCCGGAAACACCCCCGCCAATCCGAAACTTCCGGCAAGCGCGCCACCAAGGGCAAGGAAACGCCTGCGCTGAAGCAGGGTGCGGCCGGGGGTATCGTACAATGCCATGCAGGCAATACGCGCCGCGTTTCGCTATCCCTCGGCCGGGATTATACAATGCGCGTGAGTCGATCGACCTCGCGACGATCGCCGAATTTCGCTACGGGCGAAGCGATTCGGAGAAGCGGCGATGAGCATCAAGGACCCCTGCATTGCGATTTGCCAGTTCGACGGCCGTTCGGGCTGGTGCCGTGGATGCGCCCGCACGATCGATGAAGTACGCAAATGGCGCAAGATGCAGCCCCATGGTCGCAAATCCATCGAACGCGAACTGCCCCGCCGCCTGCAGCGCCTTGCCACCCGCGATACGGACCGAACGAAAGGCTGAGCAATCCGCCAGTCCCGCAACTGATCGGCGCGCTTGCCGGGCAGAGCGCGCAGCTTTCCGGGATCGCAGATGCGCGACGACGGGCGGCGTGCTGCTGGCGACATATCGCGACATTTTAGGGATGTTTCAGAACATTGCCCGTCAGCGGCAGTTCACACTCGAAGTGGCAAGTTCAGCGCTTCGAATATGACAGGACAAGTGACATGGCTGGCAGGCTAAAGAAGGCGGGCGCATACGTGATGATGGGGGTGGTTGCGGTCGCGACGCCCCTGGCTGCCGCTTCGGCACAGGATTACCCGCCGGCCGAGGCGTCCGAGCCCTATCCGCCGCCGCCCCCTCCGCCCGGCAGCCCCTATCAGGGCCAGTATCAAGGGCAGTATCAAGGCCAATACGGGGGCCAATATCAGGAGCCTTACCAGGGGCAATATCAGGGCGATTACGGCCAGCCCTATGCCCCGCCACCGCCGGACGGCTACGCCACGACCGCGCCGCGCGGCTATGACGGCTCGCAACCGCCGCCTCCGCCGCCGGGATACCAGCAGGATCCGGCCTACGCCCAGGACATGGAGCAGGATCGCTACTACGAAGCGCATGCCGAAGACTGGGCGCAGCGCTATTGCGTGCGTTCCAGCGGCAACGCAGGCTCCGGCGCACTGATCGGCGGGCTGCTGGGCGCCCTGCTGGGATCGAGTGTCGCCGGCCGACACGATCGCGGCGCAGGGGCTGTCGTCGGCGGTGCCATGGGCGCCGTTGGCGGCGCGGCCGTAGGCAGTGCCAGCACCGGCGCGACCAGTCCGGGGTGCCCGCCGGGCTACGTCGTGCGTAACGATGCGCCGACCTTCTATTACGAAGGGTACAGCACGCCGTACTACTATGCCGCGCCGGCCTGGTATCGCCCGTGGATCTTCATCGACAACCGCTGGACCTACCGCCCCTATCCCTATCGCACGTGGTACTATCGCCACTACAGCTACGGCCGGCCGGGATATGGTTATCCGCATGGCCATTGGGGCGGCTATCGCGGCCACTACGGCTACCGCCGGCACTGACCGGACGGCATAAGATCGCAGTCGGGCCCGAGATCGTTTCCAGTCTCGGGCCCGGCCTTCAAAAACGCCGCCGTCCTCAAGCGCGAGTTCGGCGCGCAGTCCTATTGCTCAGCCAGGTGCGCCAATTTCTGCCGGGCGCGATAGATGCGCGTTTCCACCGCCTTGCGGCTGATCCTCAGGATCGCCGCCGCCTCGTCCTGCGGCATTCCTTCCAGCGCGCAGAGCAGCAACGGCTCCTTCAGCGCATCGGGCAGCGCGGCGATCGCCGCGTGAATACGCGCTACCTCGTGCCGAGAGGCCAGCGCCTGCTCCGGATCGTGCCCCGCGTCGGCGATATGGGCAGCGTGCTCCATGGGCAGCGCGAAGGCGAAGAAGCGCCGCACTTTGCGCCGCCGCGCCCAATCGTGGCACTTGTTGAGCGCGATGCGCAGGATCCAGCCCCGAAACGGCCGCGCCGGATCGTAGCGAGGCAGCGCCAGGAACGCCGCTACGAAGCTCTCCTGCGTCACGTCCAGCGCGTCCGCCTCGTTGCCCAGATGGCCCCGTACCATGCGGAACACGGCATCGCGGTGGGCGTCCATCAGCGCGGAAAAGCCCGCCTGCCGCCCGGCAAGCGCCGCCGCGACCGCTGCGGTCTCGTCCAGTTCCGGCGGGGCCACGCCGGTTCAGTCCTGCGGCTTGGTCAGGGCCTCGGCGACGGCCTTGTCGAAGCGTGAGGTCTGGTCCGGGCGCAGAACCGCGCGCATCGCGAAGACGTGCTGGAGCGTCGCCTTCTGCAATTCGCCCATCGCCACGTGCGACCGGTCGACCGCCTTTTCCACATCTGGACCATAGGCATGTTCGTGCTCGATGGCGCGGGCCAGATCGGCATTGGCGGCGTGCAATTCGCCTTCAAGCTGGCTGCGGCGCGCGGCAAAGCCTTGTTCCAGAACGTCTATCTGCCGCTTCTGCCCGGCATCGAGATCGAGTTCGCGATGCAGCAGGACATGGATGCGGCTTTCTTCCGGCTCATCCGCGCGCAGTTTCTGGCCGACCCAAAGCGCACCTAAAGCGACCAGAAAGGCGGCTAGGGCGACCAGAACATAGCGATAGGCGTACCGCACCGATCAGGACGCCAGCAGATGCGAAGGCGCCGCCGCCGGCGTGCCCAGCAACGGTTCGCCATGGCCGTGATCGCGTGCGGAGAGTGAGCCCGGCATCGCCAGACCACCCCACAGGCCGACCACCGCCGCCACGCTGCATGCCAGCACCAGCCCGCGCTTCGCCACCATGCGCTCACGCCCGGAAGCGATGCCGGCCATGACCGCGCCGTCGATCCCGCCCAAAGCACCGGGTAGCGGCTCTCCGCGCAGCAGCGCAATCATCTGATCCACTTCGTTCATCGGCTGGTTCCCGTCTGCCAACTGTCCTGATCCGCCTGTCACTCGCCGATACGCGCCGGCGCGCCGTATCCCTCGGGCCTGTGACGGAAAAATTCGTCCGCCTCGCCAAGGGATGGCGTGCCGCCCTGCGTATGGGTTCCTGCAAGTCCGGGCAAGCTGGTTCGCCCGGACCACGGAACCGGAGCTTCCCCCATGCGCCTCTCTGCCCTTGCCGCCGCCATCCTTGCGGTCGCCGCCGTCCCCTCTGTCGCGCTGGCTCATCCCAAGCTGGTGAACGCCACGCCCGCCGCCAATTCGGCGGTCACCAAGCCCACCTCCATCGCGCTGACCTTCTCCGAAGACCTTGTCGCGCCGCTTTCGGGCATCGACCTGGTGATGACCGCGATGCCCGGCATGGCGGACCACAAGCCGATGCCGATCAAGGGCATCACCGCCAAGGCCAGCGGCAAGACCCTGACCGTCGCCCTGCCCCGCCCGCTGCCGACCGGCACCTACCAGCTGACCTGGCACGCCGTCGCCGCCGACCAGCACCGCGTCGAGGGCAGCTACAGCTTCGCCGTCCGCTGATCGCTTGGAAAACGGCGCCCTCATCGCCGCTCCCGTAGTCGCCGCGCGCTGCGTCAGTTATGCGCTGATGCTGGCGGTGGCGGGGGTGCCGTTTCATGCCCTGATCGACCGGCGCGCGCGGTTCGCCGCCAGCGCCCGCGCCATGCTTGCCGCCATGGCCGCCGGTGCGCTGGCGGCATCGCTGTGGTGGGCCGTGGCGGATGTCGCGGCGATGGTGGACATGCCGCTGGCCCAACTCGGCCGCCAGACCTTCGCCGCCGTGATCGGCGCCACACCGCTGGCCACGGTACTGACGGTTCGCACCGTGGCGCTCTTCCTGCTGTTTGCCGCCATCGCATTCCGCCCAAGTCCGCGTTGGCTCGCTCCGCCGGCCCTGATCGCGCTGGCAAGCGCGGCATGGACCGGTCATGCCGGAGCGGGCAGCGCGATGCTGCCCATGAGCGACATCCTGCACCTTGGCGCCGCCGCGCTATGGCTCGGCGCGATGCTGGCCTTCCTTGCCGCCATGTTCCGCAAGAACGCACAAGACGAGGTCATCCGCAGCCTTGCCGCCTTTGCCCGCACCGGCACGATCGTGGTCGCGGTGCTGTTCGCGACCGGCACCGCCAATGCATGGCTGATCAGCGATGGCAGCCTTCCTTCCGGCCCATGGCCCCGGCTGATCGCCGTGAAAGTGGCCCTGTTCCTGACGATGCTGGGCTGTGCTGCGCGCAACCGCTGGCACCTGGTCCCCGCATTGGCGGCGGGAAAGCCGCGCGCCGCGCGCCGCTTGTCGCGCTCGCTCATGCTGGAAACGGCCTGCGCCGTGACCATCGTGCTGGTGGTTGCCGTGGCCGGGCAACTCGATCCGCACGGCTGACGCGGGTCGCGTCGCTCAGGACAGCAGACGGTGCGCGGCCAGCGGTGAGGCCCCATCCGCCGAAGCTGGGCACTGAGCAGCCTTGCTGCGGAACGTCAGGCCGGGTAAGCCGCATCGAAACAAAGGTTTCGGGACACGAGAACTGGCGAAAGGCATCACAAGGCAGGTTCTCGACCGTGTCAACGCCTCGATAATCCCATTTCATTGGCGCGAAGCCGCGCTTTGCGTTCCGGCAATCCCAGTTCTGATCTTGGGCGGATATGGCCTGCAAGCCGTCTCCGGTGGCGTTGTCGCTGCAGGTGCAGCGTTTGCCGTCGGCTTTGGCGCGGCGCGCGAATTGAGAGGCCGCCGTTGGGCCGCAATGCTTGGTGCCTGGGTCGGAATGTCGATGGCGGCGTTCCTTGGGACCCTGCTCGGACCGCATACGGCAGCCTTCGTACTTTGCGCGGCGATGGCTGCGGCAGGATGTGCCGCGCTGGCCCTTTATGACGAAGACCTGTGGTGGGTGATCCTGCAGATCGTCATCATTTTCTTCGTTGCCGGCTTCTACGGCGGACCACTGGAAAGCGCCGTTGGCCGAACGGGTATGGTCGCGATCGGTGGCGCCGTGCAATTAGCGGCCGTGTGGTGCCTCGCGCGGTTGTATCCGAAGGCAGCCCAGGCGATCCTCCAAAGTGCGATAACGCAAGTCCGGGATCGTGCCTTGCTGATTGCGCACATGGTCAGAGCTGGCCTGTGTGTGGGAGGCGGTATCCTCCTAGTAAACCGCTTCGGCCTCGATCACGGCTACTGGGCCCCGATGACCGCGCTGATCGTCCTGAAACCTCGCCTGCATGAGACACGGGCGCGGGGGATGGCGAGATTGGGGGGCACGATCGGGGGAGGACTAGTGGCAACGCTCTTCGCGATGCTGGCGAGCGACCGGCCACTGCTGCTGGTTGCGGGGATCAGCGTGGCTGCGGGCGCGGCCTTTGCCCTGCAAAAGGCCCACTATGCGGTTTTGACGGCTTGCATCACCGCGACCGTCGTCTTGATGGTAACGCTGGCTCAGCCAACGCCCTTGCTGAATGCTGAGCATCGTTTCCTCGCAACGCTGCTGGGCGGTGTACTTGCGTTGGTCGTCGCCTGGCTCGTCCCGCATTCCATCGCAAATATGTATGCCAGGTCTGATCGAGTGGGGGCAGAGACCGGCGGATCGTAAGAATTGGTATCCGGCGCATTGGACGCTAAAGCGTTTTCTAATCAGGTGGAATCACCTGATGACTCGGAAAACGCGGCAAACCAGGATCTTAGAGCAGTTTATCCGATGCAATCGGATCGGAAACTGCTCTAGACGGCTCAGGCACGGCCGACGGCGAGCGTTGGCCACAGGAGAGCGAAGTCCAAGATGAGCTGGTACGCGAGGCAGGAAAGCTGGCAGGCCCAAAACAGCGATGCTCGTGATGAAGCCGATATCGACTACTCGCGGGTAATCCATTCGGCCTCGTTCCGGCGCCTGCAAGGCAAGACGCAGATTCTCAATCTGGGGGACAGCGATTTCTACCGGACCCGGCTCACCCATTCGCTTGAGGTGGCCCAGATTGCGGGAGGAATTGCCCGGCAGTTCAGGAAGGATTTTCCTGACCATCCGGCGATTGCCCATCTGCCCGAACACAGTCTCATGCAGGCAATCGGCAACACGCATGACCTGGGGCATCCCCCGTTCGGGCATGGCGGCGAAGTGGCGCTCAATTATTGCATGCGCGAGGCGGGCGGTTTTGAAGGGAATGGGCAGACATTGCGTATCCTTTCAAAGCTCGAGCAATTTTCGGCCGGCGCCGGCGCAAACCTCATGCGGCGTACCTTGCTTGGCGTGCTGAAGTATCCGGTTCCCTATTCGCAGGCCTACAATCCGGCTTGTCCGCCCCGCCTGAATGGCCGGACCACGGCAATCAGCATCATCGACCGTGCGGCATCCAAGCCGCCCAAATGCTACCTCGATACCGAACGTGATGTCGTGCAATGCGTGCTCGAGCGGCTTTCCAGCGCGGATCGCGAGAGGTTTACGGCCCTGCGAACCCAAGGCGGGAAGCACCACCAGGCCGTCCATAAATCCTTCGATTGCAGCATCATGGACGTGGCCGACGACATCGGTTTCGGCGTGCACGACCTTGAAGATGCCCTGGCGCTGCGGCTTGTCGATGAGAGCACCTTCCGGATGCTTGTCCCGGAGGAAAGCTGCGCTTCGTTCTTGTCCTATCTCAAGCAGAAATACCCGCAGGAGTCCGAGAACAACGTCTACGAACGTTTGATCGCGATGCTGTTTGGCGACAGCGGCGAGCGGAAGCGCTGCATCGGCCGGATGGTCGGCCACTTGATCACGCATTGCGAGATCGAAACCCATGACGAATTCGACGAACCCATGATCCGGTTCCGGGCCGGGATGCAATCCGGCCCAAAGGCGTTCCTGGAAGCGCTGAAGGACGCGGTCTATCGCGCCGTCATTCAAAGCGCTGGCGTTCAGCAACTTGAATTCAAGGGCCAGAAGATGGTGGTGTCGGTGTTCGAGGCGTTGGCATCCGAGCCAGAGCTTCTGCTGCCGGCGGATCAACTGGCGAGGGTTCGCCACGGCGAGGATGTTCCCCGCGTCATCTGCGACTACATCGCGAGCATGACCGACGGGGCTTACTCAAAGCGTACGACCGACTGTTCAGTCCGCGGATGGGGTCGATTTTCGATCAGTTTTGAACGGCGCATCCACCTTGAAGTCCATGATGGCGCCTTACCCGGCGCCATCATTCAATAGAGAACGCGCTGAGCAAACGTGATTGCCGCTTTAAGACCATCCGGCGCAATACTGTGGCCTTCACCGTGCGAAATATGCGTCTCGACAGGTACGCCCGCCCCTTCGAGTGCAACCGCGGCCAGCTGCATGGAGCGGAACGGGACGACATCGTCTTCGCTGCCATGGATGAGCAGGGTCGGCGGGCGGCTTTGGATTTCGGCTTCCAAGCGTTCGGGCGCGACGAGCATGCCAGATATGCCCACGATGCCGGCCGGGCTGGCAGGACGGCGCAGTCCGGCGTGCAGCGCGAGCATCGCACCCTGGCTGAAGCCGATCAGCAGCAGGCGTGAACTGTCCAGGCCCGCTGCTTCCAGTTCCGCGGTGAGGAAGGCATCGAAATCCCGCCTGGCCATCTCGGCACCGATCGATCGTTCGGCCATCGAGAATTCTTCGATTGGCCACCACTGATACGCTGCCGCCATGAATGGAAGCTCTCCGGGGGCGTCTGGAGCGACGAATGCGGCGCCTGGTAGCGAAGGTTGCATCATTGCGCCGAGCGAAATGAGGTCTTCCCCGTTCGATCCATAACCATGAACGAAGACGATGAGCGCGTCAGGCTTGGAACCGGACAGGGGCGCTAGGCGTGGGCCATCAAGCGACATAGGCATCCTTATCTATCCGGCACCGCTGGTCGTGCCATTTGCGGCAATGCGGCGACTACTGGACGGCGTGCAAGTCAACCCATTAGGATAAGGCCGCTTATCCTGGCAATCCCGGGCATAAGACGGTTTCAAATGAGGGCGCTCAATTTCATGATGGCAGAGGCGAGACAGCCCCGGATAGTCCGCGATCCGGCAGCGTTGATTCCGGCGCTGATCGTGTTCGTCGCCCATGCCTTGCTTGGCGCGCGGTACGATCTGTTTCGGGACGAGTTGTACTTCATCGTCTGCGGGCAGCATCCCGCATTCGGCTATGTCGACCAACCGCCGGTCGTGCCTCTGATGGCCGCCGCCCTATTCAAGCTGGGGTTCGGCGCCTGGGGCGTACGCCTGCCCGCGGCCTTGGCTGCCGGATTGCTGGTGTACCTGGCGGTTCGCTTCACCCGTCTGCTGGGTGGGCGCGGGCTGGCCATCGCCCTTGCCGCCCTTTCCTGCGCGGTCGCGCCGATGCTGATGGGCCTTGCCGCCACGCTCAACACCTCGACATTCGATCCGCTGGCATGGACCGCCATCGCCTACCTGATGACCAAGGCGCTCCGAGAGGGGAACGACCGCGCGCTCGTGCTTGCCGGCGTGATCGCGGGACTGGCGCTGGAGATCAAATATGCGATGGCATTCTGGATGGTCGGGCTGACCATCGGCCTGCTGCTTACGCCTGAGCGCCGAATATTGCTGCGTCCGGCATTCTGGGTGGGCGTGGTGCTGGCAGCCGTGATCGCGGCGCCCTCCTTCGTCTGGCAGCTGCTCCACGGGTTTCCTTTCCTGGAGCTGGGCGCGGCAGCCAAGGGCAAGAATGTGGACGTGCCGCTGCTTCCGTTCCTGGCCAATCAGGCCTTCGTGATGAACCCGCTGTTCGCCCCCTTGTGCATCGCCGGACTTGTCGCACCGTTCGTGGTCGGCAAGCTCAGGGACCTGCGCTTCGTGACCATCGCGGCAGTGGTCGTGGTGGTCATCGTCAGGCTGGGCCACGGCAAGGACTACTATCTGGCCCCGCTCTATCCCTCGCTCTTCGTGATCGGCGCGGTTGCGCTGGCCCCGCTTGCGAAGGGACGGACCGGCAGGGCCATCGCCGGCATCGGCATGGCGGCGGCAGTCGTCATCTCCGCCCTCATCGCGCCGATGGCGTTGCCGGTTCTCTCGCCGGCGGGGCTCGCCGCCTACATGGGCCGCATCGGCATCGCGCCCCAACAGCAGGAGCGCAGCTTCAAGGGCACGGTCCTGCCGCAAGTTTTCGCGGACCAGTTGGGCTGGCACGATTTCACCGATCAGGTCGAGGCGGCATGGACCCGCGTCCCCGCCCCTTTGCGCGCGCAAACCGGCATCAAGGTCGACAACTATGGCGAAGCGGCGGCGCTCGATCTCTATGGCAAGCACCTGCCCCCTGCCCTCACCGGCCACAACCAGTACTTCGTGTGGGGCCTGCGCGGCCAGAACCCGCGCCATCTGGTCGTCGTTCAGGACGATCTTGCTGGCCTTGCGCCCTACTGTGAAAAGGTAACTCTGCTCGGCAAGACCTGGTCCCAGTATGCCATGGCGTATGAGAACGATAAGGTGATCGCCCTTTGCGAAGGGGTGAAGCCGCCGCTCATCCAGCTCTGGCCTGAACTCAAGAACTTCAGCTAGAGCCTTTTTTAGTCAGGTGGAATCACCTGATGACTCGGAAAACGCGATAAACCAAAATCTCAGAGCAGGCGCCCAAGACGCTCCGCCTGCTCTCGTTCCTTTCATTTCACAGTCGCGGGCATTTCAAAATGAGCAGGCGTTAACGCGCGTTTGGAAAAGCGCAGCGTGCGGATGGCCCCGTGGAAGAAATTCACCCGGTTGTAGCGCACACCGATAGAGGCATTGCCCGGCCCCTGCGGCGTGAAGCCCGCGACTTTCGCTTCACATTCAAGAACGCCATCGACGTAACTGCGATAGGTGGTGCCGTCGAATGTCTGGGCGACATGATACCAGCGCCCGATAGGGTGCAGTTTCACCGGGTCGATCAGCACTTGCGAATAGCCTTTCCCCTTAATGAAACTGTCCAGATACCATGCGTTACCGACCACCCGGATTTCGAACATGACGCGGGTCTGGTTCACGGGATCGTCCGACGCGAGGTGCAGCCAACGCTGCTCGAACGCGCCGCCATCAGGGCGGAATACCGCTTCCACGGTAAACTGCTTGGCGCCGGCGAGAGGGTGTCGTCCAAGGTAAATCGCATCGCCGACGCCATCGAACGCGGCGGCCTTTCCGACCGACGCCTGTTCGATCTTGGGGGCCCCGAGTATCCGGGGCCGCAAGTCGCCGATGCGGTCAAGGCGATCGAAGTTCCATACCTCCTGCTTCGCCTTGGCCTGCGCCGGACCGGCGAGCATCGCCACCGCGAACGCCGCCAAGGCGAGCAGGGGGAGAGCCCGGACCCGCATCAGTTCGCCTTCCCAAGGATAACGAGATTGTTGCGCTGGGTTACTTCCGGCGCACCGGTCGAAACCTTGACGTGCAGCAGATTCGGCGCGCCCGCCGGAACGGTGAGCGTGACGGTGGCAGTCTTTGCCCTCAGGTCGCTCGGCGCCGCCAATGCAGGGACCGGGGTGGACGCAAGAACCTTACCCTCCGGTGTCTCCAACGTCAGCGTGCCGCCGGGCGCGGCAACAGAACCCAGGCTGTGCACCGTAACTGAAAGCCTGCTGCCCTTCCGGATCACGTCGTCATCGCCAATGCCAAGGTCTGGACGATGCTCCGGCTGAACGCCTGCCTTCTGCTTGAGGCGGAAGGTCATGACCGTCGTGGCGCCCGGAGCAAAGGAGACCGGCAGCGATCCGCTGCGCTCGATCTCAACCTCGCGCGTGGAAACGTTGTTCTGCGCAACATCGCCTCCTTGCGGAGCGATGCCCTGCGACATTTCCCAGATGCCGCCCACCACGTTCCAGGTGCCCATGTCCGCGCGTTGCTCGGTTCCGGTCGTGTTGTAAGCGACTACCGTGAACCGATCGGGCGTGGCGTCGCGCACCAGGATGGCCACTTTCACCGCAGCCTCCGGATCGGCGAAGCGCCAGCTTACCGCATTACCCGGATATGTCTGGTTGCGCTTGAGCGCGATGCCGCCAAGCCGCTCGCGCTGGAGGTACTCGTTCGGCGCATCCACGCGGTCACTCCACCAGTGGCCTTGCGTGTACATGTACATGTGCTGGCTCTTGTCCGAGATTCCATGCGCGTTGAGCGCTTCGAGCCAGGCCCGATCGCCAGTGCCGTTCCAGGCTTCGAAGCGGGCGAAATCGTCCCCCCCCCCCGGCCTTGTTCAGCACGGCATCTTTCAACTCCGTCCGCTTGCCCAGCACGGTGAGCGCGTTCTCGTTGATCTCACTCAGCGCGCCGACATTGCTTTTGCCGACACGGCCGAGGATCGGGCGCAAATACTTGTCATCGCCCGTAAAGCGCCAGGACGCCCAGGCCGACTGCATTGGCAGCGATGCGCCGCCGCCGTCGCCCGCGCGTTCGGTGTCGTGGTCGAAACTGATTTCGTTGGGGAAGGTCCAGAGACCATCCGCACCCTGTTTGCCGTGGGCGAGCAAACCGTCGATCAGTCCCGTCACCATCCCGCGCGCGGTCGGATCCGCGTTATAGACGCCCAGAAGGATGGGCGAATGCGTGATGACGAAGCCATAGGGCTTCTGCCAGGCCCAGGGTTCGTCGTGGTAGATCTTGCGCGCGCCGTACCAGCTTGACGAGATGTGCATGTGCCCCGCCGGGTTCACGCGGATCACCTTGCCCAGCGCCTTGACCGTCGCCATCACCCGCTCGATCGCCTTGGGTTCCCCCCAGTTCAGATAGAGCCGTTCAGCGTCTGAATTGATGCCTTCTTCGTAGGCGTGGAGTTCGTCCGTGGTGATATAGGCCAGACCGTCGACGATCATGCCGTTCTTGTAGGCCGCATCCGACAGGGCCCGCAGCGATGTGTTGATCTTGTCCGGATCGACCCCCATCAACGCAAGGCCCGGCCACTGCTGCGTCAGATCGGTATCGTCGGAAATGCCGCCACCAAAATCGCCGTAGGGCACCTGCCTGTTGTCGATCCACCAGTTCACGAACTGGCGCGTGAGTTTCAGATCCTCAAGCTGGCGAAAGGCCCAAAGCGGCATGCCCGCCGGCGGTTCGGGCTGCACGAAAGGCGGTAGCTGATCCTCGGAATAGCTGATGTCGGCCCAGTAGCGCCGCGCTTCCAGATTGTCCGGGTCGACGCGAAGCAGGTCGGTGATGTCCCCGTAGAGGCGACGATAGAGCGCCGCGCGCTTGGATGCCGTGTGCTCTTCGACAAGGAAGGCCCAGTTGTCTTTCACCTGGTTGAAGCGATCGGCAATGTGCTCAACCTTCGCCTCGGCACGATCCTTGAACACAAGGCGCACGGTCATGCCGTCAAGCGACTTGGCCCCGAAATCCGAAGCGGCCGACGCGACCGTCAGGTAGAAACTGTCGGCCGTCAGGATGCGGTCGCGCAAGTCCAGCCACAGCGTGCGGGGTTGTCCCGGGCGGACCGAAACCTGCACGTCGATCATATCGCGATCTGGCCAGATCGGGTCCTTCACGCGAATATCGAGTGGGATCACGCCCTGCGCATTGGGCTTGGCATTGATCGCGGGCAGATCGATGGCCAGCCCATCCAATCCATCGTGGACGTTTTCCCAGCCATAGTTCCACGCCCGGGCCAGCGGGCGGTCTGCAGGTGCATCGCCAAAGTTTGATGGAATGAGCACATGGACCAGCGGAAGCTCGTTCCCAGTCCGCTGTGCCGCCCCCGAAGCGCCCGCGCTTCCGGCTCCTACCGCCGTCTTCATGCCGCTGGTCGGCAGCGCAACGACAGTCGAGCGTTCGTTCACCGGGTAGCGGCCGGCGATATGGGCTTTCAGCTGTTCCAGGGCGCCAAGATCCGCCGCAGCATCGGCATGCACCGTATAGCTGAGCTGGAACGTGCCGCGCGGCACTTCGCCAGGATGAATGTCATAAGCCCAGATTTCCTGGATCGGCTGTTCCTGCATCACATTGGTGAAGCGCAAGGTTCCGCCGGTTTTCATGGGCGTATCGGTAAGCGATCGCACCACGCCTTGCGGGCGGGTCGCAAGCTTGTTCCAGGCGGCCTTGCCATCTTGCGACCATTCCAGCGCGCCGTACGCCGCGCCCCGGATTTCGACGCGATTGAACGATGCATTGTCCGGCACGGTCAATTGATAGGTCTTGCCGCCCTCCACATAGACATTCCAGTCGGGCAGTTCGAAGTAATCGTCGCGGCCGGGCAGGCGCGATCGGTTATAGACGCCCGGCCAGGTCGTTTCGGCGATCCCGTCGATGCCCTTCCACATCCATTCCTTCAAATCCTTGGCATCGGCGAACTCGACCTTGCGGATCGTGGTAACCTTGTCCGCCAGCACCGGCGGGCTTTGGGTGTCCCAGCCGAAGCGATGGAGCCAGGCCTTTTGCAGGTCCGGCGACGAGGCGATCGGAGACACCTCCTTACGCTCGGCCAGTTGGGTAACCTGCGCCCCGCTCAGCATGTGATCGTAGACGCGAATGTCGTCCAGATCGGATCCGCGCATGAAGTTGTAGCGGCTCTGCACCTGATGCGGCGCGATAACGCGGCCGGCCAAGCCGAACTGGTCCAGCGCCATATCGAGATCCGCCGCCTGTTGCTTCGAGGCGACTTCCTTGCCGTCCCAGAACAGTCGAACACCCTGCGTTTCGTCCCAGGCGAACGCGATATGGTGCCAAGCATCGGCCGCCGGCGGTGTGGGGACCGTCCAACTCACCCGCACGCGTGAGAGATTGGCATCAGTAACGAAGGCGTCGAAACCGTGGCCGTTCCAATCGATGCGAAGGAATGCCATGTCCCAGCTCGAATGGTCGCCAGCGCTGGCACGGAAGATGACGAAGGGGGCCTCCCCCACCGGCGTATGGCTGCGCCAGAAAAAGGACAGGGTGCCGCGTTGGGCATAGATGTTGCCGGGGGCTTCCCAGGCCACATAGCCACCGTCCGACCATCGCCCTGCTCCGCCGATCGCGCCATCCGGGGTGATCGTAACATCGCTTTTGAAGTTGGGAGTGGCCGCCCCGCCGGAGACGATCGCATCGAAGCCCCTGTCCAGCGGGGCATGGAACAACAGGCCATCCGATTCCTGCGCCATAACCGAAGCGGGGGTGGCCGCAGCGATGCATAGACTGGCGACCGCCAGAGCTATCCTGGAGGTGGCCCGATTCGTTACGATACGCTTCCGGTGGTGCAGCACTTGGCATTCGCTCCCTTTGAGCCGAAGAGAACACGCCCTCCGGTCTTCGTTCTTCCCCCTCTTATGACACCGGTATCATTTTGTTCAACCGCATCGCTCGACAAACTGTCGCTCACCTGCCGAGAACCCGCCTGCGAGGGAGATACTTCGCGTGGCCACTGGAACTTACCCTGACCAATGGCCGAACCCGTCCGCCGGTTGGGAGCATCAGCATTCGGTAAAGCGACGCTCGGTCATCTCCCCGCGACCGAGCGTCACGCCGTCTACTTGTGGGCCGAACGATACGACGTCACAGTCGCGGTGAAAGCCGGTTTGCCGTCGGGACCGGGGTGGAATCCGGAAAGACTTTTCTTGGAGATAGTGAATGAGCGAGTTGATCCTCACCACCTACGATTGGGTTCCCGAGATGCCGCGCGGCATGGTCCGCGATCTGCGGGTGCGCTGGGCCTTGGAAGAGGCCGGACTGTCCTATCGGGTGGAGAGTACTCCATTTCGAGATCGCGGCCCCGACCATTTCGCGGCGCAGCCCTTCGGCCAGGTTCCGTGGCTGACCGACGGGGACTTCACAATCTTCGAGAGCGGCGCGATCCTGTTGCATCTCGGCGAGAAGAGCCCCGTGCTCATGCCTACGGATTCACGCGGGAGGGCCGAAGTGCTGGAATGGGTCATTGCCGCGCTCAACTCGGTCGACCTGCCGAGCCAGCCGTGGGCGCTGTTCCGCTTCATGGGCTTTCCGGGCCATTCGCCCGAGGCCAAATTCGTCGATGACTTTATGAAAGCCAGACTGGAGCGGATGGAGGCGGTTCTGGCCAGCCGTGAATGGCTTGTCGCCGGTCGCTTCACCGTGGCCGACCTCCTGATGGCGGACGTGCTGCGGCAGGTGCACCGGTTCGATGGGCTAGAAGAGTATCCCGCTTGTCGCGGATACGTCGTTCGCGCGACGGCCCGACCAGCCTTCCTGAAAGCATATGACAACCAGATCGCACACTTTGCCGCTGCAGATGCGGCTTGATGGACGCACCACCGAAGATCCGGGATCCGAAGCAGGAAATCTAACCTCAACTGAGGTATCCCCGATCGTCCGCTTCTCAAGGCTCAGCAGATCAACAAGTCCGGTCCCAATGATGCTCGCGGCGTCGCACAGATGATGCGGGTAGGGTTGGACCGCTCCATTCGATAACTGTGCCAACAAAGGCGAATTGAGCGAGTGGTGAATGGCCAGAGTGCATGGCAGCATGTCCATTGCGCCTCCAATCCGAGAGAAAGTCGCTTCTCGCACTCAAGCCCCGCGCAGGAAGGCCCGGCACGTGGGCCGGGCCAAATTCGGGACAGGACGACCGGCGCGGTCGGCGCCGGCGGGTGTTGTCGATTAGTTGGGCGCGCCGATCCGGATCACACCGACACCGTGGTCGATGAGGATCTTCGTGCCATAGGGCTGCGACAGCGACTGAAGGCGGTTCAGAATTCGCGCTCCGCTCGCCGCGTCCGCCATGTGGGGCACGCCGCGGCCTGCTCCGCTGGCATTCACCCCGAGATCGATCGGATAGAGCCGCACTTCCATCAGTTTGCCGTCGCGGTAACGCGATGTGGCAATCACCGTCTCGTAGAGGTTGGGATCGGAAAACTCCTTGGCGTTACGTGCGGCCAGAAGTTCGGGCGTAGTCACGCTGCCCGGTGTGACGCCGAACTGGTCGTACATGTCGGCCGGAACATCATCGAGCGAATTGTTCATCATCGCAAAGTTGCCCAGCGAGTAGAAGATCGGCCTGCCCTTGTAGATTTCGATCCCGCGAAGCTGATGCGGACCGTGGCCGACATAGACGTCCGCCCCCGCATCAATCGCCTGATGAGCGAGGCCTTGCGCGAAGCCAGCCGGCGTCTTGCTGGCATTGCCTGGCTCGTGATTGTGCAGCGAGAAGACGACGAAGTTGCCGTTCTCCTTGGCCTGCCGCACCGCCAGCAGGTTTGCGCCGACGTCCTTCTGGTTGAGATCGTATTCGATCTTCATGGGCGAAGCGGCATCGGCGGCGAAACGATATTCGCGGCCCTTCATCTTTACCGGTGCGCCATCCTTCGTTCCCGACAATCGGGCGATCACGGCAAGATCGGCTTGAGACACGAGGCCGACTTCGGTGCTGCGGATCGTGTTCGCACCTCCCCGACCTGGTACCTGCCCCAACGGATCAGCGGCGGGCGACATCGGCGTAAAGGTAGTGGTTGCCGAAACCAGCCCGATCCGGCCGTGGCCTGCATCGAAATACGCAGGTGCGCGGGCCGCCGTCATCGAACGACCGGTGCCCGCATGCACGACATGCGCCGCATCGAGAAGATCAAGCGTATCGAGCATGCCTTCCACGCCCCAATCCGTCGCATGGTTGTTGGCATGGCCGACGATATCGATGCCCATACCGGCCACGTCCGCTGGCACCTTCGGATCGGCGAGCATCCAGGTGCCACCCGATTCCGCCTGCGGCGATCCCTTGAAGGTCTTCAGATCGAGTGCGGTGGTTTCGAAATTGCCGAAGGTGACATCCGCGCTGCGGAGAAGGCGCAGCATGTCGGGAGACTGCTTTTCCAGCGTCGCCAGCATCGGCCGCAAGTAAATGAGATCGCCCACGGCCGCGAACGTGAAGTCGCCGGCAATCGGCGTGCTGGGAACGCTCGTGACGTCCGGCAGCTTGCCGCCCTCCTCCTCTTCCTCCGCAAAGGCGGGCATCGCGATAGCGGCAAAGGCGGCAGCGCCTGCAACAAGCAGGGCGCGAAATGCGCGGCGGCGGATAGGCATGACGGAATTCCCCTTGGACTGGCCCGATAATGGCTGGCCCCAAGGGTTATCGACCGGGGCTGACATGAACCTGTCACGCCTGTCGGATCGAGAGGCAGATCACGCCGCTTCGGCGCGGAACTCCACTCTGGCACAAAGGCCTTGCCCGGTACGGCCGTCATCCAGAGTCACTCGCGCGCCAAGGCGTTCAGCCAGCGCCCGCGCGATCGGCAGGCCAAGACCGGTGCCGAAAGCCTGGCTCTGCCCCCGCACGCGGTAGAACCGTTCCCACACTTTTTCGCGTTCCTCCGCTGGAATTCCCGGCCCGGTATCGTCGATCTCCACGAAGGCATTGTTCCCGCGCCTGCCGAGAAGCACCGTGACGGCGCCGCCCGGGCGATTGTAGCGGATCGCGTTGTCGAGCAGATTGCCGATCAGTTCGGCAGCCAGTCGCGATTCCCCGATAGCAATGACAGTGCCGTCGCTTTCATGCTCATAGCTGATGTCGATATTCGCAGGCGCCAATGCAGCACGGTCCGCGGTGACCGATGCCGTCACCTCCGACAAGTCGAAGGGTTCGAGCAGCGTGCCTTCCTGATCCTCGCTACGCGCGAGCGAGATCAACTGGCGCAGCAATTGCTCCAGTGAATCTATCGCATGGGGAATGTCCTGAAGCGCCGCCTGCCCTTGCGGTGATTCCGGCCCATAGCGATCGAGCACGTCAAGCTGCACGCGCGCAACCGCCAATGGCGTGCGCATCTGGTGCGATGCATTGGAGGTGAACTGGCGCAGCGCGTCGGCCACCCGATCCAGCCGCACCATCAGGCCGTTGAAGGCTGTAACGAAAGGCCGCATTTCCACCGGTGCCGTCTCCGGAGCTTGCAAGCGGAATGAGGGGGACGCATCGTGCCGGGCCTGTTCCACCTGCCGCGTCATGTCCAGCAGCGGGCGCAAACCCCAATGGATCGCCCACCAGAACAAGGCACCGGTCACCACCAGCGCGGCCAGACCGACCATCAGGACGCGCAGACTGAAGTTCTGCTCGTACGCGGCGCGGTCGTCCACATAGTCAGCAATCTGGATCGCGATCAGGCCATCGTCCCCGGCCGCGCGGCGAATCTCGGTGGCGATGCGCACGGGCTTTCCGCGCAACATTCCGTCACGCAAGTAAGCGGCCTGGGTAACAGCTTGGGCATCGGCTGGATCGAGATAACCGCGTACCAACCGGTGTTCGCGATAGGCATTGTAAAAGGTGGCCGGGGCATGCGCGTCGGTCACTCCGTTCCATTGGCGCGCATAGTCCGTCGGCGGCAGCAGTGCCGGATCGCCCGCAATCGCCTTATCGCCGCGATAGACGCTGTAATGCACCACCGGGCGAGCGCGCCGCTTGAGCAAGTGGATCGCCAGCGGCACCAACCGCTCGCGATCCTGCGGGGGGCTGTTGTAGGCTAGGCTGAGCGTGCGGACCGAGCCGACCAGCACGCGGTCCACCGTATCGGCTTCGGTATTGTGCGTGACCAATACCGTCACCACGCCGAAAAACAGGACGAGCGCGGCAAGCGGCAGCATCACCGCGCCGGTGAGGCGCACACGCAACGACGGCGCGCGCGGAGGACGGACGTGCAGCATGGCGTCTTGCGTCAGGTCAGGCCGCCTCGATCATATAGCCCAATCCACGCACCGTCCGGATTGCCGGGCCAGAGGGCTGAAGCTTGCGGCGCAGGCGGCCGACGTAGACTTCCAGCGCATTGGGCGTGACGGCATCATCGAAGGCGAAGACCTCTGCCGAAAGCCGTTCCTTGGGGATCACCTTGCCGGGGCGACCCATCAGCGTTTCCAGCACCGCCAGTTCGCGGCGGCGAAGATCGAGCACGCTGTCGTCCAGCGAGACGGTACGGCTCGACCGGTCGAACACCAGAGTGCCGATGCGCAGCACCGGATCGGGCGTGCCCTGACTGCGGCGAACCAGAGCGCGGATGCGCGATTCGAGTTCGCGCGGGTCAAAAGGCTTCGCCATGTAATCGTCGGCACCGCGATCAAGCCCGTTGATGCGATCGTCCACCATGTCCCGTGCGGTCAGGATGATGACGGGCGTTACTCCCCCGCGTGCCCGCAAGCGCGAAAGCACGTCCAAACCGTCCAGATCGGGCAGACCAAGATCGAGGATAATCGCCGCGTAAGGCTCCTCCCCTGCAAGCTGCAAAGCGTCCTCGCCATTTTCCAGACGGTCCACCGAAAAGCCCGCTGCCTCCAGCGAGGCGGCCACACCGCGCGCCAGCCGTTCGTCATCTTCAACCAGCAACAAACGCATCAGAAATTCCCCAAATGACGACCCGGCACCCCTCCCCAAGGATGCGAAATTACGCCACGCATGGCTCCACGCATAACAAATGCCAAGCCCGGGCAACACACTCTTGCAATTGATTGCACAAAAGCTTGACGCTGGGCGCACATGTCAGGTTCGTGACAGCGAGGCACTCTAGCTCTTCCCCTCGAACGCAACACCGCTTGGGCCCAGAGCCAAAGGCAGCGGGTTGCGGGACCGAAGGGGACCTTGCGACATGAAGTTGAGCCTGACGCCGATTGCCGGCGTGATGACTGCCATTGGAATTGCCGGTGCGGCCTATGCGGCGCCTGCGCCGGCCCCCGGCCCGGCAACAGCCCCCCAGATCGCGCAAGTCGATGCGATCTTCGCGCGCTGGGCACATCAGGATACGCCGGGCTGTGCCGTCGCCGTTTCGCGCGATGGCCAGATCATCGCGCAGCGCGTCTATGGCATGGCCAGTCTGGAACTCGGCGTGCCGGCCAAGCTGGATTCGATCTACGAGGCGGGGTCCGACTCCAAGCAGTTCACCGCCGCCGCCACGCTGATGCTGGCCCGCGAGGGCAAGCTCTCGCTCGATGACGACATCCGCAAGTACGTGCCGGAAATGCCGGACTACGGCGCGCCGGTCACCATCCGCCACCTATTGCACCACACCAGCGGGTTGCGCGACTGGGGTTCGGTGGCTGCCATCGAAGGTTGGCCGCGCAACAGCCGCACGGCGGACAATCAGGACATGCTGGGCATTCTGGTCCACCAGAAGGAGCTGAACTTCGCTCCCGGCGCGCATTACCTCTACAGCAACAGCAACTTCAACCTGCTGGCGATCATCATCCAGCGCGTGAGCGGCCAGTCGCTGGCGGACTTCACGCATGATCGCATCTTCGTGCCGCTGGGCATGACCCACACCCGTTGGCGCGATGACCACGGCGATGTCGTCGTCAGCCGCACCGGTGCCTACGAATTCGAAAGGGACGTCTATCGCAACGATCAGGTGATCGAGGACGCCTACGGCAACGGCGGCCTGCTCACCACCGTCGGCGATCTGGTCAAGTGGCAGGCGGCGCTCGACGACGACCGCTTCGGTCCCGGCTTTACCGAGGCGATGCAGCAGCCGACCGCGCTGAACGACGGCACCCGCATCGCCTATGCCCTGGCGCTGGTGAACCTGGATCACAATGGCGAGCAGGAAGTCAGCCACTCGGGCTCGACCGGCGGCTACCGCGCGTGGATGGCCCGCTATCCCAAGCAGAAGCTGGCCGTGTCGCTGCTGTGCAACGGTGGCAACGCCGATACCCCGACGCTGGGTCGCGCTGTCGCCGACGTGTTCCTCCCCGCCTTCAAGGCCCAACCCTATACGCCCAAGGGCCCGCTGCCGACCGGCCTTTACGCCGATGGCATGACCGGCTTCCCGGTCCGCTTCGCCGCCGACGCGCAAGGCCAGCTCACCGCCGATGGCCGCGCCCTGTCGCCGGTAAGTGCCGGTCGCTGGGCACTGCGCGAGGACATCTTCGCCTTTTCCAGGTCCGGCCTCGTCCGCGAAAACCGTGAGGGTGAGCACATCCCCTATCGCAAGGTCGATCAGGTCACCGTGTTCGATCCGAAGGATTTCACCGGCCGCTTCTGCGGCGTCGACACTACCGGCTGCCTGACCTTCCGTCAGGAAGGCAACGCGCTGGTCTACGATGGCCCGCGCTGGTCCAGCCGCCCGCTGACCGTGACCTATGCCGATGTCTTCACCGGCGACGCACTGCCGCAGTCCTCGGCCGTGACGGTCAAATTCAAGCGCGATGCGGCCGGCAAGGTCACCGGTCTGCGCTTCGGTGAAGGCCGTGCCTACGACGTCGAGTTCCGCCGCGTCGACGGCTGAGCCCTCTCCCGACAGATTCACCACAAAAGCCGCTCAGGGGCGGCCGGATAAACTCAACAAGGGGTCCACAAACATGCGTGATACCAACCGAAAGTTCCGCCAATTGCTGGCCGGGGGCACCGCTGCCCTCGGCCTGACCATCGCCTTCGCCCAGCCCGCCATGGCGCAAGACACCGCGCCTGCGGATGAGGCCGCCGAGAGCGGCCCCGCCATCGTCGTTTCCGGATCGCGCATCGATCGCAAGGGCTTCGACGCGCCCACGCCGACCACCGTCGTCGGTGAGACCGAGCTGCGCCTTGGCGCCCGCCCCAGCATCGCGCAGGTTCTGAACGACCTTCCCCAGTTCCGCGCCACGCAGACGCCGGCCAGCACCGTGGCCAACACCAACTCCAGCGCTTCGGCCATGGATCTTCGCGGCCTTGGCGTCACTCGCACCCTGACGCTTCTCAACAATCGCCGGTTTACCGGCTCTGCCGACCTCAACACCATTCCGCAGGGCCTGGTGAAGCGCGTCGATGTCGTCACCGGCGGCGCCTCTGCCGCTTGGGGTTCGGGCGCGATCGGCGGCGTGGTCAACATCATCCTCGACGATGAGCTTGAAGGGCTGACCATTGGCGCGCAGAACGGTATTTCCACACGCGGCGACGGCTATCGCTACAGCTTCGACGGCACCTTCGGCACCAAGTTCGCCGGCGGTCGCGGCCACTTCATGATCGGCGGGGAATACCAGAACGACGAAGGCATCCTCGACCGCAACTCGCGCAAGAACGTCGGCAGTTCCAACCTGTTCTCGCCCGTCGGCGGCGATCACGACTACATCCTGGTGCGCGACGTCAATGCCTCCAACACCAGCCTTGGCGGATTGATCACCTCAGGCACGCTCAAGGGCCAGACCTTCAATGCGGATGGCACCCTGCGGAACTTCCAATATGGCAGCCAGATCAGCGGCACCACCATGGTCGGCGGCGAAGGCGTTGCCACCAACGACGAATATGCGCTGACCAACCCGTACCAGCGCGTGAACGCCTATGCCCGCGCCAGTTTCGAAGTGGGCGATGCCACCTTCTGGGCGGACGGCAGCTACAGCCGCATCTGGGCCAGCTATCCCTTCTATGCGGAAAGCGGCACCTACACGATCTCGGCCGCCAACCCCTACCTGTCCGACACGATCCGCAGCCAGCTTGCCGCTGCCGGCGAAAGCAGCATCAAGGTCGGCCGCGTGTTCGAGGACTATGGCTACCGCAACTTCGACTACTACCGCCAGAACGTGGAAGGCGCGATTGGCGTGGACGGCAGCTTCGCCAACGGCAAGTGGCGCTACAGCGCCTATTACAGCCACGGCGAAATGCGCAACATGCAGAGCTACCACAACCAGATCACGGGCACGAACCTGACCAATGCGCTGGACGCGGTGACCGATTCCAACGGCAACATCGTCTGCCGTGTGGCGCTGACCGATCCGAACACCGCCTGCGCCCCGCTGAACATCCTGGGCACCGGAACCGCCAGCCAGGCCGCGATCGACTATGTCTTCGGCAACACCGCGCGCGCTGTCTATACCACCAAGCTGGATTCGACCGGTGCGAGCCTGCGCGGCGACCCGTTCTCGACCTGGGCAGGTCCGGTCTCGATCGCAGTGGGCGCCGAGGCGCGCTGGGAAGAACAGGTGACCAGCGGCCTTGACGCCATCTCGGCCGCCAAGGGCTTCAGCCGCTTCAACTTCTCGCCCCTCAATGGCGGGTTCAACGTGCAGGAAGCGTTCGGCGAAGTCGCCATCCCGCTGCTCGACCAGCCGTTCAGCAAGATCGACGTCAATGGCGCTGCTCGCTACAGCCACTACAGCACCAGCGGCGGCATCTGGTCGTGGAAGCTGGGCTTGACCGACCGCATCTTCGACAACCTGCTGCTGCGCGTATCGCGTTCGCGCGACATCCGTTCAGGCAGCCTCAGCGAACTGTTCACCACCACCACGACCAGCTTCTCCACCGTGGCGGAGAACGGCAACACCTATTCGGTCACCCGTTACGGCGGCGGCAACGCGAACCTGAAGCCCGAAATCGGCAGCACGTTGACCCTGGGCGCCGTGTTCACGCCCACGTTCCTGCGCGGCTTCAACCTCTCGGTCGATTACTACAACATCAAGCTGCGCGATGCGATCACGTCGCTGGGTGCGCAGGACATCGTTTCGGGCTGCGATAACGGCAACACCGCGCTCTGCACGCAGATCGTGCGCGACAGCGCCGGCGCGCCGACCACGATCTACACCACCTACATCAACCTGGCCGAATACAAGACCAAAGGCGTGGATATCGAAGCCACGTACCAATTCCCGATGAGCACGATCGCCTCGAACCTGGGCGGTACCCTGCGCCTGCGCGGCCTTGCCACTTACGTCCCCAAGGTGCTGATCAACGACGGCACCACCACGGTCGACCGCGCAGGCGACGTGGGCGACAACGTCAGCTTCGGCACCCCGCACTGGCGCGCCAGCGGCATCGTCACGTATTCTAGCGACGCCTTCTCGCTCGATACTCGCGTGCGCTATGTCGGCGGCGGCAAGTTCAACCATGCGCTGGACATCGCCAACAACGACATTTCCGCCCGCGTCTACGTGGACCTCGGCGCCTCTGTGAATGTCGACAAGTTCACAATCTTCGCCAACGTCAACAACCTGTTCGACCGTGATCCGCCGCTGACCACCTACGGCGCGATCCATTACGACACCATCGGCCGCTACTTCTCGCTGGGCGCCAAGGTTCGCTTCTGATCTATCCCATGGAAGCGTGAGGGATGGCGGCCTGTCATGGGCCGCCATTTCTGATTTTGCGCCAATCGCTCGAATGCTTCCAAAAAGGCTGGCGCTGAAGTTCATGGCGTTGATGCTTCCGGTGGTTTGCGTGCCAAACGCGACATTCGCGTTCCTCCGATCTTGCGAGAGCAGAGAGCGAATCCGGTCGGTCGATCAATCGATGGATGCGCGGATAAGCGACAGCGGATCGGTAAGCATCGGAATAGCGGACAGTCTGCACAGGGAGCGTGGAAAATTTTGGCTGAACGTCGTGGAAGGGTCGACATCGGCAGACACAACGTACGACGACACCGTCGTTTTGAAGCCTGAAGGCGGGAGTCTTTCGGCAGACATGCTCTTTTGCGCTCGGCGGTCATTCAATTTTTCCGTGAAGTCGGCTGAAGAGCGTCGTGCCATCACATAATCCGATCAGCATGTTCGTCGCTGGGAATCCAACAAGTCTCTCGCCTGCCGAAAATCCTGTATCGATTGCGCGCTACCCACCGATACACTGGATCGCGCATCCAACGCGGAACCAGGAGCGCTAGCCCTGCAATGCGCCATGGCCATCCAAGGCCTGTATAGATCGACAGCACTGCATCGCTGTCCCGCAGTACTCTGTCGCCATCGATAAGCAGAATGGTGTCCGGATCGTCAGGATCTACACCATGGCGGCGGAACAATGCCGCGCCGACTTCTCCCTGCATCGGCGCAAGGCGGTAACGGCGGGCTTTGTCGTGGGTCAGGATGAACTGCGCATTGGCAGAGCAAAGCACGCATTCCCCGTCGAACAGGATGATGGGATGCACTTCAGACATCGCGGCGCTCCAAGCTGCCCGTGTAGTGGATGGCACGTCCCAGCAGCGGCAGGCTGACCGGAACGTCGAAAACGTAACGCCCATCCTGCTCCCGTTCTGTGGCTCGGCAGCGCGGGCGAAGCCAAGACGGCAACGGCAGGCCCAGAAAACGAAAGGCCACCAGATCCAGCAAAATCCGGCCTTCGCCGGAAGACACTTGGAAGATGTTGGTAGCCAAGCCCATCCTTTCCACCATCAAACCGTCCCTGACGGTGAGGTCACTGCTGTAACTGCGCCCGGCGAATGTACGCCGCCATCGTTCGCCGTGCTCCAGTCGTTCGAAGACGACGACTACCGGAATTCCGTGCCCTTGCGCTGGCAATTTCATCATCCGGCAAAGCAACCGGGCGACGCGATTGCGGCTCAGCGTCACATGCGCCAGCCCTTCCCAGCGCTGCGTATCATCGGCGTCATGCGCCGCGCGAAGCACCGGCGGCAGTGCATCCATCCCGCCTGACAGGAGGCGCCGGAACAATGGCGGTTTCAAAATGCGATCTCCGGTTTGGCAACCATCAGCCAGTAGATAACGATGACGCCGATGAAAGCCGGCCAGCCAAGGCCGAACCACCAGCGCGACAGACGGAAATACTGCGGTGGCAGCGCCTCGCCATCCGGCGTCCTATCGGCGATCCGGCGCATCTCGACCTGAATGAACACGACCGGCACCCAGCAGGCACCTACCAGCACATAAAGCAGCATCGCCGCCACCAGCCAACCGCTGCTCAGCGGAAAGCCCGCGATCTGCGCCAGCCATACGCCCGTCACGGGCTGAACAACGACGGCAGGCGTCGTGAACAGCCAGTCGGCAAGGACGACATTGCGGTTCACCACGCGGCGCGCGGCGAGCGATCCCGTACGGTTCGCCATCCATCCGTGAAAAGCCGTGCCCAGCCCCGTCCCGAACAGCAGCGTGGAACTGAGAATATGGATCAGCTTGAGAAGCAGGTATTCATCCACGGCGCATCTCCAATGCATGAACGGCGAGGGAAAGGCCCAGAACGGCCAGGTTCTTGACGAGCGGCCCGAAAGGGTCCGTCCAGAGTTCGGGGGCGATCGCGCTGAGGATCGCCGTGTAGCCACCCATCAGCACCACGCCTGCAAGGGAGGCGCCGCGTCGCTTTGCCAGAATGGCCAGGCCCACGGCGATGTCGGCCAGCGATCCGGCCCAGAGCGCGCCCACCGCCGCCGCGCCCTCAAGCCCCAGCCGCGCCAGGATGGCATCGGTGCTGCCGGCAGGTGCCAGCCCCAGCGAGACCAGTCCCCCGGCGAGCCAGACCAAGGCCAGCAGCCACCGCATGACGGGGGCTATCGGCGTCAGTTGGCTCATCGCCAGATCGGCCTCGGTCGATGGATGCAGCGCCAGTATCTGTCCAACCGGACGGGGCGTGATCCCCGTCGCCTCGACCAGCGGAGCAAGCGGCGCAGTATTCCCCGCCGCGAGCATGGTCAGGCTTTCTGGCGAGGCAGGCCCTATTCCCGCACGGGTGACGAGGGCCAGAAGCCAGCGCGGGATCGGCAGGACCGGCGCCCGCTCCATCTCCGGCCCCAGCCCCAGTCCCAGCCAGCGCCGCATCTCGGCGGTCAGTTCGTCCGTGGACATCGCCTGGGGACCGACGACGTCAAGCCGGGCGCACAGGGCCTTGGGTGCCCGAAGCAGGTGCACCAGGATCGCCACCAGGTCATCGACATGGATCGGCTGCACCTGCCAGTGACCGCTGCCCAGGCGCGGCGTCACCGGCAAGGCCGCCAGTGCAGCAAACAACGCAGCGCTTGCGCCGCCGCGCCCCAGGACCAGCGAGGGCCTCAGAACCGCCCAGCCCATGCCCGTTCCATCGGCGCCAAGGCGGGCGAGGTGATCGTCCGCCGCGCGCTTGCTGCGATGGTAGGGCGTCGTCCCGGTCTCGTCCGCGCCAAGCGCGGATATCTGGATCACCCGGCCGACACCCGCCGCGCGCGCGCCATCGAACAAGGCGATGGCCCCGCGCTGATGAACCCCGGCGTAATCGGCCCCGGCGCCGATGATACCGGCACAGTTGACCACGGCATCGATGCCGCGCAACCTCTCCGCCCAATCACCGGCCCCGTCGCGCGCGAGATCGCAGGACACGATCTCCACACCGGGCAGGAGCCGAGACAAAGCCTTGGGATCGCGCCCGGCCGCGACGACCTGCAGGCCTTCGCCTGCAAGCCGCGCCGCCAAGTGCCGCCCGATGAAGCCCCCAGCCCCGACGATCAGCACACGCATCATGGCCTCCTTACGCCTCATGACCGGCGCGGCGCGGCGTGCGACTCCACACCGCATAACCCATGCCGACAAGCGCCAGGAGAATGCCGAACAGCGCGCTCGTCATCGTTCCTTGCACAAGGTCGGTCGGGTCCGTCGCCACCGGGTGGAGCGAGACGAACAGCAACGGCGTGGCCATCATCATCACGACCGTCCACACGCTCCAGAACCGCGAGCGTTGCTCGGTTCCGCACAGTTCGGACAGGAGGATCAACAGCGGGCGCCACAGGGCGACGACAGCCAAGGTCGCAACCAGCACGGTAAGGGCATAAGTCAGCAGCAAAGCGGCAATCGGGATCAACATGGCGGGCTCCTTCATGGATGCCGCGCCAGGCCGGCGCGGCTTCGGGAGCCTTTTCGCAAGTGGCATGCCAATTGCGTAAAACCACGAAAGGCCGCGGGTTTCTGGCGCTCTGACATGGATGGATGTTAACGACGTGTACGCAAAACGATGCTAGAGCTATCAACGATGGATACAGCAATCGGCGTCCCAGCCTTTATCGGCGCACTCGCGCTGACGGCAATCGCCAGCCTTCTGCTGGCCGGCTTCGTGGTCCTGCGGGCGCGAAACCTTCCCGGATCGTCGCTGCTCGCCGCGTTCCTGGCGGGCGTCGGCATATGGAGCATCGCCCAGGCCGCGCCCGCACTCTTCGGTCCGCAGGCCGAAGAGGTCACCGCCACGCTGATCGCCTTATCCCCCTTGCCGGCTGCGGCCTTCGTCCATCTGGTCTTCGCCTTTGCGCTTTGCGGCGCGCTGCGGCCCGTGGCGGTGGCGAGCTACGCCCTTGCCGCTTTCACTGCCCTTGTCGGCCTGCTCTTCGGCGTCGGGGCGGTCGTGCCTTGGCGCGGGTTTGCGGGTTTCTTCATCCCCTCGGCAGTCGGCTGGGGCGTGCTGGGAGTGGCGGCCGCCCTGTCGATCGCCGGCCATCTCCGGCTCCTGAGCGTCTGGAAGCGGCAAGACGGCCTTCACGGGCAGCAGGCAGGCGCCGTATTCGTCTCCAGCCTGATCGGCCTCTTCGCCCTTTCCGGCTTCGCCTTTCCCGCCTTCGGGATCGACGCCTACCCCTGGCCGGTGTTGTTGCTGCCGCTCTATTCGGTGGCGCTGGTCTACGGCATCATCCGCCATCGCTTCATGCTCGCGGATATCTGGGCCCGCCGCGCGCTCGTCTGGATACTCCTGCTCGCCGGTGCAGGCGGCGCCAGCGTGTTCATAGCCGCGCTGCCACTCGCACTCGCGGGGCGCCCGGCGGGTTTCCTGGCGACCTGGCTCGCACTGGCAGGCACGCTGCTGCTGGGTTTGGCGATCCTCACGCCGCTCAAGCGCCTCGTCGACCGCATGGTCTTCCCCGGCAGCCGCATCGCGCAAGCCCAGATCGCGCAGTGGCGCGATCGGATGGCCGAGGCTACCAGCGAAACCGAACTGGCCACCACCGCCAATGCCCTGCTCCACCGGCACCTTGGCCTTTCGCCCGGCGGCCCCGATCTGCTGCTCGAAGGGGAAACCGTCTCGCTGCGCGGATGGGAGGATGCCCCCGCCGGCACCCGCAACACCGCCGAACGCTTCGCCGCGATCACCGCCGAAAGCGCACGCCGCCTCTCGGCCGCCCGGCGCATGGTCGATGTCGAGCGCGAGGCTCGCCTCGCCGAGCTGGGCGCGCTGGCGGCCACGGTGGCTCACGACCTGCGCAATCCGCTAGGTATCGTGCAAATGGCCGCCACCGGCGCCCCGGCCGAAGTCCGCGCCGAAATCGGAGAGCAAGTTGCGCGGATGAATGCGCTGGTCACCGACATTCTCGATTACGCCCGCGCCTGGACCGTTACGGCGCGCGCCCTGCGCGTCAACGACCTGATTGGCCAGTTTGGCGTAGAGGTTCAGGGCCCGCCCGACCTTGAGATCGAGGCCGACCGCATGGCGCTGAACCGCGCCCTTGCCAACCTTGTCGACAATGCCCGCGCGATGGGCTCCCGCGTCCTGATCGTCACCGAACCGGGTCCCCCCGTCACGATCGACATCTGCGACGACGGGCCCGGCATCGCACCGGATATCGCGCAGAGCCTGTTCCGCCCCTTCGTTTCACGCCGCCCCGGGGGGACCGGACTGGGCCTTGCCATCGTACGGCGGATCATGGAGGCCCACGGCGGAACGGTGACACTGGCCGCACGGCCGGGTTGGTCCACCTGTTTCCGCCTGGCTTTCGGGAGAACGCCATGATCCTGCTCGCCGACGACGAACCGGCATTCCAGCGCCTGACTGCCGGCTGGCTTCGCTCGCTCGGTCATGAGGTGACAACGGTGGGGGACGGCGATGCCGCGCGGCAGGCCTTTGCACAGCACGGCGCCGACGTGGTCCTGCTTGACCTGGCGATGCCGCCGCATCACGATCCCGAGGCCGGGCTTGCCCTCATCCCCGCGTTCGCGCCTGCTCCGGTGGTGGTGATGACGGGCCATGCCGATCAGCCGCTGGCCCTCAAGGCGATCGAGGCCGGCGCCTGGGACTTCCTTGCCAAGCCGGTCGATCCCGATATGCTCAAGGTCGTCGTCGAGCGCGCCCTTGAACGCGCGCGGCTTGCCCGCGATCTGGCTGCGGCGAAAGCCCTTGACCATTCGGCAGAGGACATGGGGCTCGTCGGCCAATCCCTGCCGATGACGGCGCTGCGTGACATGATCCGCCGCATTGCGCCTACAACTTTGCCAGTCATGGTCCTGGGGCCCAGCGGCACCGGCAAGGAACTCGTTGCGCGCGCGATCCACGCCGCCTCCCCCCGCGCCGGCCGCGCGCTGGTGCCGGTGCATTGCGGCGCGGTCCCGGCAGAACTGCTGGAAAGCGAGTTGTTCGGACACCTCAAGGGCAGCTTCACGGGCGCCCACGCCGACCGCCCCGGCCTTGTCGAAACCGCCGCGCACGGAACCCTGTTCCTGGACGAGATCGGCGAAATGCCGGCCCCCATGCAGGTCAAACTGCTGCGGTTTCTCGCCGACGGTAGCTACCAGCCGGTCGGCGGCCGCGAAGTTCGCCGTGCCGACGTGCGTATCGTTGCCGCAACCCACCGCGACCTTACCGCCGCTGTCGCAGACGGCACTTTTCGCGAGGACCTTTACTACCGCCTGAAGGGCGTCGTCCTGCGGGTTCCGGCGCTGGCAGACCGCCCAGGCGACATCGCCTTGCTGTCCAAGCTGTTCCTGCGCCGCTCCAGCGACGGTCCTGCCGGCTTCGTGCCCGGCGCGCTGGACTGGTTGGAAAGCCACGGCTGGCCCGGCAACGTGCGCGAACTGCGCTCCGTCATCGAATGCGCTGCTGCCCTCGCGCCCAGGAGCGCGGCTGGATTGACGATTGGCATCGCCGACCTCGCCTTCGCGATGGGAGAGGATGGCGACCCAGGGCCGAATACCGCAACGATGCCGCCATCCGGCCAGACGCTGCAGGATGAAGTGACCGCTCTCGAACGGCTCCGCATCACCGAAACCCTCGACCGAACTGGCCACAACCACACGCATACCGCGCGCGAACTTGGCCTGTCACGGGTCGGACTGCTCAAAAAGATGGACAGAATGGGTCTGCGGTAAAACCTTCGTTCTTGACCCCAATCCACAAACCGAAATCACGCGTTCTTTCCAACGATCACTTGCGTACGGCGCGTTGAAGCTCTCGCTCGATTGCCAATGGTAGCAGGCGAGCCGAAACGGTCGCCGCGCGAAAGCTCGCCGCATTGCTTCATTCGCGTTGACTGAACGAGACCGGGCGAACTCCTTTTCCGAAATTCTCGATAAGGACGGCTGGGAGCGTGATGGCGTAATCTCGCTTGCATAATCATGAATTCCGGCTTAGGCGCTTATTGCGAACGACTCGCAATTATTGCAAACTGGATTAGTAACGCTTCGACTCCCGGCGAGTGTGGCGGGCAGAAAAGGAATGTCGAAGGTCGTGCTGCAGGAGCGCGAAGCGTTAGAATTGTTCCAGTCGCATCGTGCGTCGCTGGTGGATTACGCACGCGTCATTACCGGCAGCCGCAGTCAAGCAGACGATATCGTGCAGGACGCATGGCTGCGCTTCGAGCGCGCTCGCGGTTCCGCGATGCTCAGGGAGCCGCTGCACTATCTCTATCGCATTGTCCGCAACCTTGCGATCGATCGCAACCGCCGTGCGAGCCTTGAGGCCGAGCGTCATTCGGTCGATGTGGGCGCGATTACCGGCACGGTTGCGAGCGATGCACCTTCGCCTGAAGACGTGGTGCTGGCGCGCAACGAACTGGATTTCATTCGCAGAGCTCTCGCGGAACTGCCCGAGCGCACACGGATCGCCGTCGAAATGCACAGGTTCGGCGGGCATAAGCTGGCCGATATTGCTCGGTCCATGGGCATTTCGATAGGGTTGGCGCACACGCTCGTTGCCGATGGAATCAAACATTGCCATCGCCGTCGTAACGGCGACAAATAGCTTCATGAGGGTATTTCTGAAAATCCTGGCGGGTGGTTTCGTCTATAGGACATGGACGAGGGTTCGTCTTTGCAGCGATCGGCAATCTGGCGGGCAAGACTTAAACTTGTCGCGCTTCAGGGCCGTGCCGTGCCGGTGATGGAGGATTCCGACCGCATCCTCGACCAGGCGACCGACTGGCTGCTGGCACTGACCGAAAAGCCCGATGACCGGACGGTCAGGGCGCAGTTCCAGCACTGGCTAGCGGAGGACAGCCGCCATGCCGCGGTGTGGAACGAGCTGAACACCAGCTACGACCTGATCGGCGAAACCGAACCGGAAACGGCAGATCAGTGGCAGTCACTCGATATGCCTGTGCATGGCGCACACTGGCGACAGCAGCGTGACCGGAGCAGGCGGGAGGCCGCAGTGCCGTTGCGTCGATTGCCCAAGCGCCGGATTGCGGCCGTCGTCGCCGCCACGGCCCTGGCGGTTTGGCTCGCACCCGACGCCATGGTGGCGCTGCGGGCCGACTATCGGACGGGTACGGGCGAACTGCGCATGGTGCGGCTTGAAGATGGCTCGACGGCGCAACTCGGGCCGGGGTCCGCGATCAAGGTGCGCTATGCAGAGGGCGAGCGCCGTGTCGATCTGCTGGCCGGAGAAGCGCTGTTTCAGGTGAAACCAAACATGGCCCGACCTTTCCGCGTCCATGCCGATGAGGTGCAGACCACGGTTCTGGGAACGGGCTTCGACGTTCGCCGCCTTGCATCCGCAACGGAAGTAGGCGTCCAGCATGGCCGTGTCCGGGTCGATCGTCTGGATTCGCAGGCAGGCTCGTACATTCTCGCAGCCGGAGATCAGCTGTCGATCGTTCCGGATGGGGAAGCTCGGAGCGATCATGCCGCCCCGCAACTGGTTGCGTCATGGGCGCTGGGAGAGGTCAACGCGCGGGACCGGAGAGTCGCCGATGTAATCGAAGATATCCGTCCATGGTATCGCGGGAAGATCATCGTCATGGGATCCGCCCTTGCAGACCGCCGCATCAACGGCGTCTACGACCCGCGCGATGCAGGCAAGGCAATCCGTTCGATGGTGCTCCCCCTGGGAGGCACAGTGACGCAGATCACCCCTTGGATCATCGTCGTTCGCGGTTAGAAACATCCTTTAATATCATTGATTTATGAGTTTTTGCGAAAAAATCGCAAAAAAATCTGAAAATGGATCCGCCTCGCAGAGTCCTTGTTATGAGGGGTTTGCGGATGCGAACTATTATCAGAACGCGCTGCTACCCCGCAGACCTAGAACTCTGTTTAACGGGTATCGGCATGAGATTGACGAGTGGATTACGGAATGAAACGCGGCGTGCGATGGCAGTGGCCGTGCTGTTGGCGACCACGGCAGGCACAGCGGTAGTCGCGCCGACTTCGGCTTTGGCGCAATCATCGTCCAGTGCGCGATCGTTCGACATTCCTGCTCAAGCCCTTCCCGATGCCCTCATCCTCTTCGGTCGGCAGGCAGCCGTTGAGGTAACGGCCGAAAGCGCCAATACGCGCGGCCGCTCGACCAACGGCGTGTCCGGCAATCTGTCGCCCGCGGAAGCGCTGTCGCGTCTGCTCACCGGCACCGGGCTAACCTTTCGTTGGCAATCCAATCGGGCAGTCGTAGTGGAACCCGCACCGCAATCGGCGGATGGCGCGATCCAGCTTGGTCCGGTTCGGGTTGAGGGGCAATCCGATCAAGGGAGTTCGGGCCTTCCACTCTCCATTACGAGTGATGCTGCGGCAACAGAAGGCACGGGTTCTTATACGACCGGCATTATGGCCACTGCGACCAAGTTGCCCCTTTCAATCCGCGAAACACCGCAAAGCGTCACTGTCATCACCCGCCAGCGCATGGACGATCAGGACCTGCGCGATATTAACGAGGTTATCAACGCGACACCGGGTCTGGTCTTCTTCAAGGAGGGGCCGGTTCGCCAGCGCTTCTATGCACGCGGCCTCAACGTCGAAAATCTGATGTTCGACGGCCTGCCAAGCAGCATCAATACCGGCAATCTTTCGGCCGACCTCATTTTATCCGATCTGGCGCTCTATGACCGGGTCGAGGTGGTACGTGGCGCCGCGGGTTTGACGCAGGGCAATGGCAGTCCATCCGCCGCGATCAATATGGTCCGCAAGCGGCCTACCCGTGATCCGGCGCTGCACTTGCTCGTCAGCGCGGGGAACTGGGATCGCTATCGCGTCGAGGCGGATGCTTCCGGTGCGATCAATGCTGCGGGCAGTATCCGGGCGCGCGGTGTTGCGGCTTATCAGGATAACGAGAGTTTCCAGGATGTGGTCGACCAGAAGAGAGCCCTGGTTTACGGGGTTGTCGAGGCGGATCTGACGCCCACGACCATGGTGACGCTTGGCGGTTCCTATCAGCAGGAAGATAATCACAACATGTGGGGCAATCTGCCCGCCGCATGGGATGGCAGCGATCTACACCTGCCGCGTTCCACCTATCTGGGCAATCGCTGGGGCTATTGGAACAAGGACAACCGTTCGGCCTTCGCGGAATTGACGCAAGCGTTCGGGCAAGGATGGAATTTGCGTCTGGCCGCAAATGCCCTCAAGTCGAATGTCGACATGCTGGGTGTACGCATCAGGCAGAGCGCACCCAACGTCTTCAACCAGACTGTCGGTCGCTACATCTATCATGAAAAGCATGTGAGCCTTGACGGCAACGTCTCCGGCCCGTTCCAGCTTCTGGGCCGTGAGCATCAACTGGTGGTCGGCGCAAGCTATCGCGACAGCCGTTTCCGCGGGATCGGGGGCAGCGGCGGGACGATCGCGACCAACATCGACATCTATGACTGGGACCATGACCTGGTCGCACGGCCCGCATCGATCGATCTGAGCGCCTGGTTCACGAACCGGCACGAGCAGCTCAGCAGCGCTTACGCGACAACAAGGTTGAACCTGACGGACAATCTGAAGCTGATCATCGGTGGAAGACTGGATTGGTACAAATCGGATGGCGAAGATATCTACGCGGCCGATAGCGCCAAGATAAACGGGCGCCTCACCAAATATGCCGGCATCGTCTATGATGTCGACCGGCACCATTCGCTTTATGCAAGCTATACCGATATCTTCAAAGCGCAGACGCTTCTTGATCAGAACAGCAAGTTGCTTGCGCCCATCGTCGGTAGAAACTACGAAATTGGTGCCAAGGGTGAATATTTCGATGGCGCGCTCAATGCACAGGTCGCTGCGTTCCTGATCGATGAAGAAAACCGGGGAACCGCGATCTCCGATCAGACGCAGTGTCCAGGCTATGCGGACGATATCACCTGCTATGAGGCGGCAGGGCTCGTCCGCAGCAAGGGCTTCGAAATCGAGCTGAACGGCGCTTTGACGCCCGATTGGCAAATCGGCGGCGGATATTCCTATGCACGGGCGGTCTATCGTCGGGATGACGACCCCGCGAACATCGGGCGGCGTTACGACAGCTCCATCCCCGTGGAGACCTTCAAGCTCACCACCACTTATCGCTTGCCAGGCGCGCTGTCGCGGGCCCGCGTTGGCGGTACGGTGAACTGGCAGAGCGGGATTTATGCAGCGGGATTGCAGGGTGACGGGGCACCCTATCGCCGCGAACAGAAAGCCTATGCCGTGACGGATATGTTCCTGGCATGGGAGATGAGCGCACAACTGACGCTCAAGGCCAATGTCGGCAACCTGTTCGACAAGCGCTATTTCCAGGGCATCGCCAACGACCAGACCGTGCCGAATATCGGTTATCAGACCTATGGGATGCCGCGCAACGTGATGGTGACTGCCCGCGCCAATTTCTGATGCCTTTTTTCCGGCAATCTCGGCAGAAGATACAAGGCGTGCAGCACCGCGCCTTGCGCCAGGCGATGGCAAGGCTGCATATCTGGGTGGGACTTCTGCCCGGATGGCTCTTGTTCGTCATCTTTCTGTTCGGGACCGTGTCGTTCATCCAGCAGGAGATATCCTGCTGGATGAAGCCTGAACTCGTATCGGGAGAGGTTTCGGACAAAGGGCTTGATGCTGCCGCAAGCCTGCTCTCGGCCCGCGCGGCTGATGCCGGACAATGGCAGGTCGCATTGCCATCCGCGCGTGGTGGCGATCCGATTACCGTGGCCTGGATGCCACGGGAGGGGGCACGAGGCGGATCGAACGGAGAGGTTACCCTCGATCCTGCCAGCGGTCGGGAAATAACCATTCGCGAAACGCTGGGAGGCTGGTTCCTCTACCGTTTCCATTTTGAGCTACATTACGCGCCGGTGTTCTGGACGCGGATGATCGTCAGTCTGGCGGCGCTGGCCATGCTGGTGGGTATCCTGTCGGGCATCCTCACCCACAAAAAGATATTCGCGGACTTCTTCCTGTTGCGTTTCGGCAAGGGGCAACGATCCTGGCTCGATGCTCATAATGTAACGGCCGTTCTTGCTCTGCCTTTCCATCTGATGATTACCTATACCGGGCTTGCGACCTTGCTGTTCACGCTGATGCCCTGGGCGATCAGCGCCAATTTCACGGATCGCGACGCATTTAATGAGGCCGCATCGCCGCAAGTCGGGCAGGTCACCGCAGGCACTCTCCCTGCCCCTGATGTTCCTTTACGGGTGCTGGTGCGCCGAGCAGAAAGCATCTGGCACGGCCCGTCGGTGCGTCATCTGACAGTTTCCGATCCAGGCACCCGAGATGCCCGGGTAGAATTGAGCCCCTTTCGCGATCGTCTGGGGTCTGTTCGCAGTGCGCTTGTGTTCCGCGTCGCGGGCGGCGAATTGCTATCGCCGCTGCCCTCGCGCGGTCCCGCTGTCGCGACACACGCAATGATGATTGATCTGCACACCGGGCTTTTCGCCGGATGGATGCTGCGTTGGCTCTATATCCTGTCCGGCATTGGCGGTACGGTGATGGTGGCGAGCAGCCTTGTCCTGTGGACCGTCAAGCGCCGTGCGAAGTTGCCCGATCCGGCGCTGCCCTATTTCGGTTTACGCCTGGTCGAGCGGCTGAACATTGGCGTCATTGCCGGAGCGCCTGCCGGAATCGCGGTGTATTTCCTCGCCAACCGGGTGTTGCCAATCGCTATGACGAACCGCGCCGATTGGGAAATCAACAGCCTGTTCATCGCATGGGGCGGCGTATTCGTCTGGACGCTCGCCCGTCCCGTCAAGCAGGCCTGGATGGAGGCGTTGGCCGCCTGCGCGGCGCTCTATGCGCTGGTGCCGCTGGTCAACGCTCTGACCACCGCGCGCGGCCTGATCCCCAGCCTGATCGCACGCGATTGGGTGTTCGTCTGCTTTGATGGCGTGATGCTGGCGATGGCCGCCGCCTGTGCCTTCATGGCGTGGAAAGTCGCCACCCACAAACCGAAAGCGGGTCCTCGTCGCAAGGCGCGTATGGCGATGGAGGCCGCCCCATGATCCATGCTGGGATATTTCTGCTGTCTTTGGGCGGCTTCGTGCTGTTGCTGCTGTCTTTGGCGCGGCATCAACAGGACTGGCTTCGCCGCAAGCTGCCCCTGCCGCTGACCGGCACCTTACGCCTTTCAGGCTTCGCAACGTTGATGATTGCCTTTGTAGTGGCCGGAGCGGGCCTTGGCTGGGGTTATGGCGCCGTAGCCTGGTTCGGCTGGCTCTCCGTTGCCGCCGCGCTGGTCGTCACCACCAATACCAACCGCGAACGCATCATGCGAAAGGCGCGGCCATGATCCGCCTGAGCGAACCGGCTCGCGGGCGCTGGTCGGCGGCCCTTCGTGTCATCGCGGGGACCTTGGGAGCTTATGGCCTGACCTCACTCGCCACTGTTGCCCTGTCGCTGCTATTGGCCTGGATCGGCATGAACCGGGTCGAGGCTGTCACCGCTGCCACACTGGCGAGCTTCGCCATCTTCGCCGCAGTCGCCATGGCCGCCTTCCACGCCCGTAGCGCTGTCAGAGCCTGCTGTTGGCTGCTCGCCTTCACTTTACCCTGCGGCCTCGTCGTTCTCTTCATGCGTGTCGGATGATCGCTATGACTAATTCGCTTGCCGCACGTCGGCGTTCAGCACCTTTGGCACCTGACAACACTGCCGACCTGATATGGCCATCCCCCCGCTATGCGGACCAGCCCGTGCCATTCGTCACGCGTCTGGTCGGAATGGTGGGCACAAGTGCCATCGGTCTCGCAATCCTCGCCGGCTTGTTCCTGACCTGGCACACCTATACTGCAGTGCCGCCTGCCACGACGCTGACGGCCTTCAACGTCGCGCCACCCGCGGCTCCGCCCGAGCCGGTCCGCGAAGTCGCGCCGGGCCCAGAGCAGGTGAAGAAGGACAAACATGTTCCCCAGCCGGATCGTCCCGAGATCGAGACGCCGATGATCGCGATTCCCAGTGCCAATCTCGTGATAGCCGCGCCGCCCACCAAACCGACCCCGCCCGACCCTGGCCCTCCCGCGAAAGAGACCGCCGCGCCCGTAAGCAAGCCCGCTCCTCCTGCCCCGCAAGTATCGAGCGGCAAGCCAACCTGGCAGGGACTGGTCCTCGCCGCACTGGACAAAGTGAAACGCTACCCTCGCGATGCCCATTTTGCGCGGCAGCAGGGCGTACCCTACATCCGCTTCACGATGGACCGGCAGGGTAAAGTGCTGTCGGCCTCGCTGGAACGGTCCTCGGGCTTTCGTTCGCTCGATCAGGAGGCACTTTCGCTGCCAAAGCGCGCGCAACCCTTGCCGAAGCCGCCTGAGGACGTGAAGGGCGATGCGATTGAACTGGTCGTACCGGTCGAGTTCTTCCTGCGATGAAGGTTATCTCATGACCTTCAGCAACCGTAACTTACGCCGGCGGCCCCGGGGCGAACAGCGCGTATTGGGGACAATCCGTTTGTTGCCGCCCATGCTTGGGAGCGTCGGGTTTCGGTTGAAGCTGTCATTCGCGGAGTGGTGGCAGTTGGCGTCTGAGCCGGCCCTGCAGCGACTGGCAACTTTCGGCAACTGACCTCCGTCTCGCAGCCATTCCGCGACGACGTCCTCATCACATTTTGCCGAACCTTCGTTTCTTGGTGGGGCAATTTACAGCCCTGAACACCAAAAACGGTTGTTGATCGACGCGAACCGCCATCGCGACGTGGTTCAAGCGATCCGGCCCATTCCGGGACCGGCGGACGTCACCCGCCTCCCCAATATGCTGCGGCGACGTTTTTCCCGACGATAGACAGTCGTCATAAAACCATAGTGCTCACTACATTTCCACCTTGCTCGTAACCATAGCGAGCACTATGATTGTCCTGGATAGTAAAAACTCCAGGGACGGGATCCAAAGTCATGACTGCGACGACCCCCAAGTTTATCCCCGCACGCCGTACCGAAGTGGAGCCGGCTCGCGTAGCTGCGGCCCTTCAGCAGATTGCCGAGAAAATTGGGCAAGACCGCGTGTTAACCGGCGATGCCGGTGAATTTCGCGATCCCTTTCAGCCTGCGGAATGGGATGCATTTTCAACTGCTGGTGTTGTCCAGCCGGACAGCGTCGAAGATGTGCAGGCTATTGTACGGATTGCAGCGCAGCATGGCGTTCCGATCTGGGCCCAGGGCCAAGGACGGAACAACGGTTACGGAGGCGCTGCCCCACGCCTCTCAGGCGGGATCACTGTCAATTTTCGCAGAATGAATCGTGTTCTCAAGATCGATGAAGAACTCGGTTATGCACTGATCGAGCCGGGCGTTTCGTTCCAGGATATGTACGATGCGATTGAATCGTCTGGAGCGAACCTCATGGTTTCCGTTCCTGATCTTGGCTGGGGCAGTCTCGGCGGAAACTCCCAGGATAACGGGCTGACCTATCTTCCTTACGGCCGGGACTTCCAAGCTGTGTGCGGAATTGAGGCTGTGACCGCCGATGGCGGTTTGCTCCGTACAGGTATGGGAGCCATGGACGGCAATGAAAGCTGGAACCTGTACAAACGCAGCCTTGGCCCAACGATCGAACCGCTCTTCATGCAGGGCAATTTTGGCATCACTACCAAACTGGGGCTTTGGCTGATGCCCAAGCCTGAGGCCATTACCCACGTTCACGTAGACGTGAGGCGTGACGAAGATCTTGTCCCGCTCGTCGATACACTTCGACGGTTGCGACTTGATGGCACGATTGATGGTGTCCCGTGTATCCTCAATACTTTGTTGATCGCATCGACGATTGCCAAGCGCAGCCACTGGTACGATGGCGATCCCGCATTGCCGATCCCGGATCGGCAAATCGATGCAATCGCCGACCGGATCGACGTCGGCCGTTGGCACCTGCGGTTTGCGCTTTACGGGGATCGAAACGTTCTCGCGCTTCAACTTGCGAAAGCGGAGAAGGCATTTCGCCTTATTCCTGGCAGCCGAATTAGATCGACCACGACCGGCGCCGACGAATGGGCGGCGTTGTCCGATCCCTCCGACCGTGTCTATGCTGGCGTCCCGAACCTCGACTGGAAGGACATGGGCGGCTGGTACGGGGGCGATCGCGGTGGCCACATGAGTTTTGCTCCCGTCGCACCGCTGACGGGACGGAAAGTCTATGAATTGCAACGCTGGATGCGCGATGGCTTCGAGCGCAGCGGGATCGACCATACGGCGGACCTTATCGTCGTAAATGCCCGATCACTCGTCAGTGTTGCAGGCATTCAATTTGATATCGACGATGAACCGGCTACTGCTGCAGCCTATCTTGCGATGCAGAACCTTGTCAGAGAGGCTGGCAAGATCGGATACGGCGAATATCGCGCCCATCTGCAATTCATGGACTTGGCACAGGAGCAGTACGGCTTCGGTGACCACGCCTACCGACGGTTCGTCGAGAAGATCAAGGATGCAGTCGACCCCCGAGGAATAATAAATCCCGGCCGCCACGGAATTTGGCCTGGCAATCTCCGCTAGGATGGCCCGGCGGTTGCAGGGAAATGTACTCGACCTGTTACCGGAGCAGCGATAAGACACGTCGTAACATGCGAAGCATTACCTCTATAAAACTTCCAATTGAAACCCGAAACCGCGCTTATGTATGAACCATTCATCAACTGAACTCGACATCAATCCACCTCAGCAAGGACGAACTCTTGCAGGGTGGGAGCGCATACTCGATGCCGGCCTGTCGATCCTTGTGGAACAGGGATATGAGGCATTCACGATCGCGGCGATCTGCGAGCGGGCGAAAGTCAACCCGCCGGCTATCTATGCGCGCGTTCGCACAAAGAAGGCCCTGTTTCTCGCCGTATTCGAACACGGCTTCCGCGCGCTCCGGGACGAGACCGAGGCGAGAAGAGCTCGTCTTACTGGCGGCACACCAGATACGGTCATACGCAATGCCGTTGAAGCAATTGCGCGCACGACCTTGGCGCACGAGCGGTTTAACCGCCCCGTGGTTCTCAGGGCCGAAGCCGACCCCGAGATCGCCCTCCGGACGCGGCAGGCAAGATCGGAAACGTCAAATTGGTTTCGAGGTTTGATGTTGCAACAAAAATCCGCTCTGCGCAGCTCGAACCCCGACGACATCGACCGGTGCTTTCATGTGATTTTTGCGGCGCTGATCGCGCGCGTGGCCACACCCAGTGCTCTTGATATCGGAACGCCGTATTCCGACGATGCGTTTATTGCGGATTTGCAGGAAACCGCTGTGAGGTGGCTTCTTTAATAATTTGCGCAAGGTCTCGGATACGAAATACCGCCTTCTTTGATTGACATTGGCAGCAATTTCTCCCGCGAGACCAACTCGTCAGACTGTTTGCATGATCGTCGGGCCGCCTGGTTGTTCAAAGTCGATCCGACGCCCTTCGCCTACCCGTAAAATACTGGGCGTCGGCTTGCCAGCGATGAGCGTCGAGGCTCAGAACTGTCGGGTGTTGCAGTGGCTTCCGCTTCAGAATCGCCGTCTGCTTCAGTTGGTTCACAATCCAGACAAGGCCTGGATCGCTCTCGTTCGTTCTGTGCCACTGGATTGCCTCGCGAATAGGGGGCAACGCAAACGGCAATTCCTGCATGACCAGTGAGAAACCGTCCGTCACCTGTTCGGCCAGGCGGCGTAACATCGTCGCGATCCGATTGGTATTGATGACCAGGCCGGGCAAGGCCATGAAACTGGGAGCGACCACTTCTATCCGGCGCTGCCTGGATCCGCGCCGCATGCACCAGTCATCAAATGAGGGTACCCTGGCATTTCCGAAGCTGGCGGTGACATGGCCCAGCGCGAAGAATTGGTCCCGCGTAAGCGGCCCAGCCAATGCCGGGTTTTGGGCAGAACCGATGACCACGTAATCGTCGCTGAAGAGGAATTGCGAGGGGTGATCGGTGGAGATCGCGCAGTCTATGGTCAGCAGAAGGTCGATCAAACCACGCTCCAGCGCTTCGATCGGGGCTTCGTTCATCGTCTGGATATCGAAGCGGATGCCTGGTGCCTTGTGGTGCATTTCGGTGAGGGCGTCGGCAAGCAGGACCTGCGTCGAATAATCCGAAGCCATGATCCGCACCTGTCGGTCGGCGGTTGCTGGGTCGAAAGTCGGGGCGACAGCGATCGTGTCGCGAACGCGATCCAGCACGTCTCGGACCGGTTCGATCAGCTCCTCGGCCCTGGCGGTGAGATACATCGACCGACCCTTTGACACGAGCAGGTCATCGGCAAAGTACTCTCGCAGCCGTGCCAGCGCGCTCGAAGTGGCGGACTGCGAGAGGCAGAGCCGGTCGGCGGCGAGCGAGACGCTCTTGTCCGTCAGCAACGCGTGGAGCGCGACCAGTAGATTGAGATCGAGCCTTTGAAACCGCATCACTGCCTCTCCCGCATATCCGGCTCTGCTGTGCGTAAATTAATCTAAATTGATTGCATCAATCTTCCGGGCGCGGGTCAAGTGAAAATTGGGCTGGTCTTGCGTTCCGGATGGCTTAGCGCAGACCGAACAGCTTCACGCGCACCGATCGGATGTGTTCGCGCATGGCCGTTTCCGCAGCCACCGGGTCATGGCTGCGGATCGCTTCGATCAGCGCGCGATGTTCGGAATCAGTATTTTCCTTCGGCCCCGGCTCCGCGCCGAAAACCTGATCGATGCGGCGATCCAGCGTCATCTTCATCTGCGCGCGCAGAGTGTCGTAGAGCATCAGCAGCAGGACGTTGTGGGTGGCCTCCGCAATGGTCCGGTGCAGACGTTCGTCCAGTCGTTTCCATTGCAGAAGCGACGCGGAATTGCGCATTTCCGCCAAGCATTCATCCATGGAAGAAATGTCGGCCATGGTCGCATGGATGGCCGCTTCGGCGGCAAGCTGGGGTTCGAGGGCCCCGCGCGCCTGAAGGATGTCGTCCACGCTGAAGGATACCGATTGCGTGGGCGCCTCGATCATCTGGCGGGGGCCGACGAACGTGCCCTTGCCAACGTGACGCCAGATCGCGCCTTCGTTCTCCAACTTCTTCAGCAGCGTGCGCAGACGGCCGCGCGTGACGCCCAGTTCCTCACTCAGACGTGGTTCGGGTGGCAGGCGATCTTCCCCACGCAGCACGGTTTCTTCGAGCAAGGCCCGGAGGCGGGAAAGGTCCTGGTCTGGCACGTTGTTCTCCATTCTCGACCGGCGGTTACCACATCGACGGTCACGTGAAAACACATCATAGTCACGATTGACACGAATCAATTGTGAAAATAACCATCACCTCAATCACTGATTCTGGAAGTGGGGTGTCATGAATTCCGTCTCACCAACAACCCTCGTGCTCTCTGATGCGGATGTGCGGGCGGCCTTCGACTGGGAGGCTGCGATTGCCGCTTTGGCGGCTGCTTACGGCGCCCCCGTGGCCTCTGCCCAGTTTCCGCCGCGTACCATGGCTCGCGTGGAAGGGGCCTGGCTGCGTACGCTTTCGGGGATCATGCCGGGCGGTGCAATCATGGGTGCGAAGCTGATCGCGGCATCACCGGCGGCCAAAGCGGCATCTTATCTGGTGCCGTTGTTCAATGGTCGGACGATGGCGTTGGAGGCGCTGCTGGACGGCAACGCGATTACCGGCTTCCGCACCGCCGCCACTTCCGCACTCGCCGCTCGCCAACTTGCCCATGGCGATGCGCCGAACGTGGCCGTGATCGGCTCCGGCTTCGAGGCCCGCACGCATCTGGAGGCGCTTGCTAATACTGGCCTGCTTGGCACCGTCACTGTCTTCAGCCCGCGCGAGGCCAGCCGCGCCGCCTTCTGCGCGGCGATGGCCGAGAAAGGCATAGCGGCCTCGCCTGCGACCAGCGCCGAGCAGGCCGTCGCTTCGAGTGATCTGGTGATCTGCGCCGCGCGCTCTCGCGACGAGACGCCGACTATCCGGGGTGCCTGGCTGCGGCCGGGAATGACCGTCGTCTCCATCGGATCCACCCTTCCGGAACAGCGCGAACTCGATCCCGAAGCGATCGAGCGCGCCGATCTGATCGTTACCGACATGCCCGAGGAAGTGGCGCACGACACCGGCGACATGATCGCCGCCGGCAAGGCAGGCGTCACCTTCGAAGGCAAGCTGGTGAGCCTGGGTGACGTCGCATCCGGCACAGTGCCCGGCCGCACCGACGCTGGGCAGATCATGCTCTACAAGTCGGTCGGCGCGGCGATCCAGGACCTCGCCGTTGCCGCCATGTGCGTTGAACGTGCGCATGCGGCGGGCATCGGCACCCTCATCGCCGCCCCCATCACCCCCGTCGACAAGGGAAAGTGAGCGCGCAGGCTTTCTTGCGCCTCGTTTCGGAGAACAGAGCCATGCCCAGTTACACCCGTTCCGAAGCCCGCGCCTGGGCGCGCGAAAAGATGTTCGGTGTCGCCAATGTCGTGATCCCGACAATGACCGGCGACTTCAAGGCGATCAACGAAGCCGCTGCGCGCCACGACGTGGAGACCACGATCGCGCATGGTTTCGTGGGCACCCTCGCCTGCTCGGAAGTCGCGATGACCTTGCAGGAGTACCACCGCTTCGTGCAGGTCATGGTGGAACAGGCCGCCGGCCGCATCTTCGTGGTCCACCACGCCGTGTTCAACACACTGGAAGATAATATCGAGGCGGCGCGCCTGGCTGCCGATGCGGGCGCGGAACTGGTCCTGCTGGGCTATCCGCCCTACTTCCACCCCAAGTCGCTGGAAGACGTCTATGCCTATACCAAGGCATTCTGCGACGCGACCCAGCTTGCCGTCATGCTCTTCCCGATCCCGACCTGGGGCTTCGGCCGTCTGAGCCCGATCGACATGCCGGTGGATCTGTTGCGTCGCCTTGTCGATGATTGCCCCAATGTCGTCGCCATCAAGGCCGAGGGCGGGATGCCGCACATCATGGGCCCGATCGAAGTGCACCGCGCCTTTCACGAGGAAGTCGTGATCTCGTTCCCGATGGAGCACGAGTTCATTCCGCTGGCCCAACTGATCGACGTGCCGTTCTGCGGTACCAATTTCTCCGCCTTCTTCGGGCCGGTTTTGCCGCGGGTGTTCACGATGATCCGGGAAGGCCGGTTCGACGAAGCGACGGGCGAATTTCACCGCATCGATCCCGCACGCAAGGCCTTCGGCAGCGTTCCGCAGGCCAGCAACGGCCTGATCAACCGCATGATGTGGAAGTATGAGAGCTGGCTGCAGGGCTACAATGGCGGGCCGCTGCGCCATCCCACCCCACGCGTCTACCAGCGCGACATGATCGCCTTGCGTCGGGGGCAGGAAGCCGCCGGGCTCAACCCCACGCGCGATGCCGATGAGCTGTTCTTCGTCGGCCGCAACCCGGCCTGAAGGGAAAGACCATGGAGAACCTTGCCCCGATCGCCCTGCGCGATCCCGAACTGCTGCGGCAGGCCATGCTCATCGACGGCACCTGGGTCGGCGCGGATGACGGTGCGACAATCGACGTGCGCAATCCCGCCGATGGCTCGTTGATCGCCCGCGTCCCCAAGGCCGGCACTGCCGAAACGCGCCGTGCGATCGATGCCGCCGCGCGGGCCTTGCCGACATGGCGAGGCACTTTGGCCAAGGAACGCTCGGTCATCCTGCGCCGGCTCTACGAACTCGTTATCGAGAACATCGACGATCTTGCCCTGCTGATCACCTCCGAACAGGGCAAGCCGCTTGCCGAGGCACGGGGCGAGGTTCTCTACGCCGCCAGCTTCCTGGAATGGTTCGCCGAAGAGGCCAAGCGCGCCAATGGGCAGATCATTCCCGAGAACACGCACGGCCGCCGGATCCTGGTGCAGAAGGCTCCCGTCGGCGTCTTCGCCGCGATCACGCCGTGGAACTTCCCGGCGGCGATGATCACGCGCAAGGCAGGGCCCGGCTGGGCAGCGGGCTGCACCGGCGTGATCAAGCCGGCCAGCCAGACCCCACTGACCGCCTTGGCACTAGGCGTTCTGGCAGAGCGGGCCGGGCTTCCCGCCGGCGTCTGCAATGTCGTGACCGGATCGGCCGGCGCGATCGGCGGCGAACTCACCGCCAATCCCACGGTGCGCAAGCTCTCCTTCACCGGCTCGACCGAGATCGGCGCATTGTTGCTGGAACAGTGCGCGCCGACGATCAAGCGCACCAGCATGGAACTGGGCGGTAACGCCCCCTTCATCGTCTTTGACGATGCCGACCTGGAAACCGCCGTGAAGGCCGCGCTCGTCGCCAAGTATCGCAACAGCGGGCAATCCTGCATCGGCGCCAACCGCTTCCTGGTGCAGTCGCGCATCCACGATGCCTTTGCCGCCCGCCTTGCGGAGGAAACGGCGAAGCTGAAGGTCGCGGCCGGTACCGATCCGGATGTCGCGATCGGCCCGCTGATCGACGCCGCCGCCGTGGCGAAAGTGGAAGAACACATCGCCGATGCCGTGGCCAAGGGAGCATCCATCGCAGCGGGAGGCCGGCGCCATGCCCTTGGCGGCACCTTCTTCGAGCCGACCGTGCTGACCGGGGTTCCGCACAATGCGCTGATCTTTGCGGACGAAACCTTCGGCCCGGTCGCCCCCATCTTCCGCTTCGAGACCGAAGCGGAGGCGCTTCGGCTGGCCAACGACACGCCCTTCGGGCTTGCCGCCTATCTTTGCGCCCGCGATGTGGGCCGGATATTCCGCGTGGTCGAGGGGTTGGAGTTCGGGATGGTCGGCGTGAACGAAGGCTTGATCTCGACCGAAGTCGCCCCCTTTGGCGGGGTCAAAGCGTCCGGCCTGGGGCGCGAAGGTTCAACGGTCGGGATCGAGGAGTACCTCGAAACGAAATACGTGGCGCTCGGCGGAATGTGAGGTTCGATCGAGATCGTTGGTCGTGAATTCGAGGCGCGGCGCAGTCTGATCACTTGGTGAAAGGTGGGCGGCAATTTCGCTAGAATCTGCCGTTGACGGCACCAATGCCGAATGGCGCATGTTGGGTCGGTAGCCGCCTCCCTTACAATATTTGGAAACGGCGCCTTTCCCGAGTCTGTTGCCCGGAACCTGCCGTTCTTTTCACGCCCAGAAATAGTCGGATCAACGTTTACTACCAAATCTCATTGCGGCGACGGCCAGCCGTTCGCTTGGTTGGCTCGCCGCGCTTCAACCATTTGCGAAGACTTCAAAAGGAAAGCCCGCCGACCCCCACGATCGACGGGCTTTCGCGACCCGAGCCGGGGCTCAGGGCATAAGAACCGTATCCACCACGTGAATGACGCCATTGGACTGCATGACATTGGCGATCGTGATCTTTGCGGTGCCGCCCTTGGCATCGGTCAGATACCAGGCACCGTTCTTCTCCCAAGCGGTCAGCCGTTCACCTTCGACGGTCGTCAGCACTGCCTTGCCTCCACCCATCTTCGCTTTTGCGGCGATGTCCTTGGCGGTAAGGCGCCCGGGAACGACATGATAGGTAAGCACCTTGGTCAGCATGGCCTTGTTTTCCGGCTTCAGAAGCGTGTCGACAGTGCCGGCAGGCAACTTGGCAAAAGCTTCATTGGTCGGCGCGAAAACGGTGAACGGGCCCGGCCCCTTCAGGGTATCGACCAATCCTGCGGCCTTCACCGCGGCGACCAGCGTCGTGTGATCCTTTGAGTGGACGGCATTGTCGATGATGTCCTTCGACGGATACATCGCGGCACCGCCGACCATCGGGTTTGCTCCCATGCTCGCTGCCACGATCGGCGCGCCTGCGGCAAGCAGCGCCGCGCCGGCGAGCGAAAGAGAGAACTTCGTGAGGATATTTGTCATCCTGGCATCCTTCCTATGTCGCGCGTCCCTAAAGGCGGGCGTGCATGACAGCTACGAAGGCGAGCCGTCGGCGGATGCAGTCAGATTAGCGATATTTTCCCGGAGGCAACCGGAGCCGAACTTGGTGCGGCATGGGGAGCGCCGACAGCCTGCTCCATGGTGACGGCCAGTGTTGCGCCTTCGGTCATGAACGCGCGAAGCGGGCCTTCCACCAGAATATGGCTTTCGGCATCGCGTGAAATCAGCCCCAGCGATCGCGGCTTTCCGTCGCCGGGAATGATCCAGAGTTCGGGCTTCAATGTGTCGGCCTTGATGCCGGATGGTCGCAGCGCCAGGAAACCGCCTACCGGATCGAAGCGGGCGAGGACCACTGGGCCGTTGGGCGCCCCGGTCAACTGAGCGACAGCGACTTGCGCGGCGTAAGGCGTCGGAACCGATGTGGTAGAAGGCGAAGGGCGCAAAACCAGCACCAACGCCAGCGATGCAGCGACAAGACCGGCGACGAGAGCGCTGACCCGCCAGAAGCGCAACCGGCGATTGACCGAAACAACCGACGGCGTGGCGCCCGTAATCCGCGCCTCGATCCCGGTCCAAAGGTGGGAAGGCGGTTCGATCGGAATGTATTGGCTGTAAAGCGGCTCAAGCCGTCGATCCCATTCGTCGATCATTGCCGGGGCAAAGCGAGGATCCGCCATGAGTTGGCGCAGGGCATCTGCACGCTCGGCTGCACCCAGAACGCCAAGAGCGAGTTCCGCGATCAGGGCATCGCGATCTTCGGGGGACAACGGCGTATCAGGCATCGCCGATACACTCCTTCAGCCGTTGCATGCCGCGCCGGATCCAGCTTTTCATGGTCCCGAGCGGCACCGCCATGCGCTCCGCCAACTCCACATAGGTCAGACCATCGAGAAAGGCGGCACGAATGGATTCGCGTTGCCGGTGCTCCAGTTGATCGAGACAAAACGCCATGCGTGCCTGAAGCTGGTCCTGCTCGATCAGTTCGTCAGCCGGCAAGGCATCGTCGGCTATCTGGCCGGCAGCCGCTTCCGGAAGGGCCGCGCGGCCTGTGGCATCGGTGCGTCGCGATGCCCGGCTCCAGTCGATCGCGGCGTTACGGGCGATCGCGCAAAGCCAGGTGATCGGGCTGGAGCGCCCGGAATCGAACCTATCGGCCCGTTTCCAAACTTTGACGTATACGTCCTGCAATATGTCCTCCGCAGCCTCCCGGTCAGCGGAGATACGAAGGCAAACGCCGAAAAGCTTCGCCGATGTCATGTCATAGACTTCGCGCAGTGCCGATCGATCTCCGCGGGCCACTCTACCCAACGCGGTGACCAATTTCTGGCGCTCGGCGTCTGCGTCTTTCACGCAGGTAGCCTACCAGCCTGGGATCGCGTTTCAATCTCCTTGATGACGCTCATTCTCCTCGCGAAAGAACCACTGCGCAATGGGCTTGCCCCCGGGACTGGAGACGTCAGCGACTCCCCCCAATTCGGGATTTTTGTTCGCCGTGTTTGTCGTATATTGGTCAAAATCGGTTTGGAGGGGCGCCAATGGTTGCAACTTGGAACAAGGGCGGTTGGCCTGGCAAGACATGTAAGTGCGGTGCCGTCTATGAGATCACTGTCGAACGGCTCCCGGTTCGGGTTGAAGGCTACTTCGATTGCGAAATCTGCCATCGGCCACTCGATCGCTGGAAATCCAATCATGCCCCAATCTTCACGCTGAAACGCACCTCAATCTGACTCATCGGAGATGCTGTTTCGTCAACCCGCGGTCAGTGCCCCCTACATTGAAGGGGAGCGAGGGTCAGCATTGTCGAGCGCACCGTTAGGGAAAGAGCGTAACTGGGTGACGACCGTGCCCGGCCGAGGTTGGTTTCCGCTGCTTAGATTCTACGGCCCGCTCGACAATTGGTTCAACCAGGTGTGGAAGCCGGGCGATATAGAGAAGGACGCATAGGCTGCGCCAATCGCAGCGGTATGGCGGCTACCGTGTGCTCTGCTCCGAAAGCCGCTGATTCTTTCACGGCCAACCTCGTCCGCTCGGGAGCCGGACACCGGAAACCTCCTCTGCCCACGTTTTCCAAGAGCCGGCCGTCAGTTTCAGCGAAACCAACTACATGGTTCAAATCTCGCAAACCGGCCCGCAAAGAATTCCATGAGGAGCCAGTCTGCCAAGGCCAATCTCAATGGAGAATCGCTTGCAGGCCTTTGACTACACAGTCGCGCGTATCGGCGGCTATACGCACCGCAAGACCGGTTTCCTGGGACATCAGCGACCCAAGCAGGGGTGAGAGTGCGCCGCCGCCGGTCAGAACGATTCCGTCCACAAGAATGTCATGGCTCAGCTCCGGCGGAGTTTCGCTGAGAAGTTGACGCACAGCCTCGATGATGACGCGGAAATGCTTTTCCGCAACGAGATCCAATTCCGTGCAAGAAAGCGAAAGCACCGCGGGCATCTGCGTGAGCAGACTGCGGCCTTTCACCTCGATGTATGTCGAACGGTCCGCGCTCTGCTTGACTTCGCTGTACTCTTCCATGACGCGCTCCGCAGTGAGGTCGCCGATGAGCAATTTGTGCCGCAGGTGAAGGTCGTCGGCGATTGCGCGAGACAGCGATGCGCCGCCGACACGAACCGAGCGCGTCCGGCAAATCCCGCCCAATGAGATGACGGCCACTTCGCTCGTTCCAGCGCCGCATTCGACAATCATGGTGCCGGCAGGACGCTCAATGGGAAGCTCGGCGCCGATTGCCCCCGCCAGCGGCTCGGGAACAAGGCGGACCGCGCCGATTCCCGCGTCGCTCGCTGCAGTAAGAAGGGCCGCGCGCTCAGCCTGCGTGGCGTCCGCAGGTACTCCGATCAGGACGCGCGTGCCACCCAAACGCGTTCGTCCCATCGAACTGCGCAGCGCATAGCGCAACATGTGCGTGGCGGCATCGATATCCTGAAGGACGCCGCGGCGAAGCGGATGCTTGATCCGCATGTGGCTCGGTGTCCGGTCCAGCATCTCCCAAGCAGTCTTTCCCGCGGCGAGAAGTTGCTCCCCGCCTAATGGACCCGTGAAGCAACAGAGTGATGGCTCATCGAACAGGATGCCCTCGGAGCGATGGACGACGCGAACGTTCGCTGTGCCGAAATCGATAGCGAACTCGGGCTTCTTCGAGGAAAAAAAGGACATCATGTCCGCTCTGTAACATTCCGCTCCAGGGTTGTCTTCATCATCCCGAAGCAAGGGCCAAGCTCACTCTGTTTGACGCGCCGCTATGAGCAAGGCATGCTGCTGCGCCTATGCACGGACCCCATCGTCATATCCGGTTCGCCCACCACGGGGGACAGCTTCTCGCAGGCAACTAGCCCCGGTTTGGGTGCCGTGTGCATCTGGCCCGGGGAATTCAAGGAAACGTCCGCTGTCTTGTGCAGCGGCCACTCTCTTGCGGGATAGCCAGCATCATGAATACCAAGACAACGGTCAAGCGGCCGCCGATCCACCTCATTGACGATGAGGCCGATATTCTCACCAATCTCGCGCTGGCGGCTGAGCATCGCCTTCCGGGCGTCGCTGAACTCCTCATCGCGGAACTAGGACGCGCGACGCTGCACGGCGCTGGAACGCTTCCTCCCCACACCGTTTCGATGAATTGCTACGTCGAGTTCCTTGACGCGGCAAACGGTTCATCTCGTACCATGCAACTCGTCTATCCCGGTGAAGCGGACATTACTGCAAATCGGATATCGATCCTCACGCCCGTCGGGGTTGGCCTGATCGGCCTGCAGCAAGGACATGTCATATCCTGGCCGGATCGCAGAGGTCGCGATCGCGAGCTTGCAGTCGTCAAAGTTACCGCGCCACCCTCCAAGCGAGTCGCTAATACCGAACCTATTGCAGGCGCTGCAACATGAGGCCTGTGACGGTCGCGCGCGCGTCGAGGTGGCGTGCGAAGCTGTCCCGAAGTTCGCGATTGCCTGCTCGTGACCCCTGATATGCCCTATCGTCTGCGAGTCCAGACGCCCAGCCCGGAGAGTATTGGACCTCTCCGGCAGGCTGGGTAGAGCGATTGCCGGGCGTGAAGCGCATGGCCGCAACTTTCGTCTTGCGCGACGTGTTGCGAGAGCACGCTTGATATGCCTCATTGGCTCATCGCACAGGGCATCTTCATCAAAGCATATGCCGCTTCTTGTAACCGCCGCCTTCAGGCGCCGATCGCCGCTCTTGGGAAGGGCGGAACTGTTCAAGCGGCGCATTTACCAGCAGCTTGAGACAACGCTAAGCCGACGAACTTGCCTTCAACGATTTACCCCGAAGTTGGCGAGCCGTCCCCAGGGTGCCCAAGGCACCGCCGACTGTCTAGCTCGGGTCATGCTTGCCGCTCCTCAAGCTTCATTGCCGTCGATGGCGCTCTTCAACATCAAATGTGAATTGAGCCGTTCAATCCGACGCTTCAAGCGGATCTGTCCCGCCAACCGCGCACAGATTAGATCGAGGCCTGCCTCAGCATTCGCCTCTTCCCCGCACACGAACAGATCGACTGCAGCGATCCCATGTTCGGGCCAAGTGTGGATCGAAATGTGCGATTCCGCCAGCAGGGCCACGCCGGTCACCCCCATACCTGGCCCGAAGTGATGCAAGCGGACATCCAAGACCGTGGCATGCGCGGCGACCGCAGCTTCGCGCAACGTCGCTTCGATCAAGGTCAAATCGCCAAGACCGCTGCATCCTTCGATATCGGCGATGAGGTGAAGGCTGTTGCCGGGTGTGTGTGCCATGTCAGGCAAGACTTTCGAAGGGATGGCCAAGGTGGGACAGAGCCGCCTCGGCAGCGGAAACGCCGCGATGGTGCGCTTCCTCGAACAGGGAGAGGCCGCTCATGTCGGAATGGGCGAAGAGTACCGGTGGCCGGGAAGCGATGGCGCCAAGGCGCGCGGGATCGGTGAGAAAACCCGGCGTCGGACGGATCATCGCATGGCCCCAGCGCCACAGGTCGATCCGCTCGATCGCGCCATCCAGATCGGGGTTCATGGCCAGGAGATCGTCTCGAACCATGGCCTGCCATTCGTGCAGGCTGCGCGTCATCAGAATCTTGCGTGCTTCCGAAGGCTTTTCACGTGACAGCGGGAGATACCAGGTCAGCACTGTAGGCCCGCCATCACTCGCCTCGCTCTGGTGCGTGGCAACAACGTAGCCGAGCGCCTCGCTGGCGGTAGAGACATTGTCCCAGGCGAGGGAAACGCCCTTGCCTTCGGGATGCCGGCCGACGGTGACGTTGGCAACCACCCATGGCGCATAAGTCATCGCGCCTTCGGTCGCGAAGCCGGGCGCGACGCGCGCGGCGACGAAGTGCGGCATCGCCATGATGACGGCCTTGGCACGGATGCGACGGCTGCGGCGGGCGGTGTGATCGAACAGGTCCACCAGTCCGCAGTCGCCATCGCGCTCTACGCGAAACACGCTGTGCGCCGGGTGCAGGTGCGGGTGGATGCGCTCGGCCATCAGCGCGACGAGGCGGCCATTGCCTTCCGGCCAGGTCAGTTCGCGGTCACCATCGCCATTGGTGGCCCAGCCGCGCCGCCCGGCAAAATAGTGGATCCCTGCCCATGCCGAGACATGTTCGGGCTCACTGCCGTAATCGTCGCGGCAGCAATAACGCAGATAGGCCCGCAGCACCGGCGAGGTGAAACGCTCAGCATCGAGCCACTGCGCAAAACTCAGGCGATCGAGCGCGCGGAATGTGGGATCGCTGCTCGATCCCGCCATAGGAATGGCGAAGGCCGGCCGGCCGTCTGCGCCCACCGCCTTGCGATAGGTGTCCATCCGCCGGTCAAATGCCAAGCGCTGTTCACGGTCGGCAACGGTCACACCGGCAGTGGGGAACAGTCCCTCCTGCCAGCGACCGCGCCACAGCAGGCGTTCCTCCAGATCGGCGCAGAGCTGGTAGGGATCGTAGACCGGCACGCCGTCCTGCTCGCCCGTCATCATTCCGAACTGGCGCAGCATGTGGCGCAGTGCACCCGCCTCGCGGTTAGGCACCGGCAGATAATGCGCACCCAGCGGATAGGCGCTGACCGGATTGCGACCCGATCGGGCGTTGCCGCCGGTATGGTCCTCCAGTTCGAACAGGGCGAAGCGATCGAACCCGGCATCGGCCAGCCGCCACCCGGCCGCAAGGCCAGCCGCGCCGCCTCCGGCGATCACCACATCGACTTCTTCCACCGACCCTTGCGGCGCGGGAAACCGGCGATCGCGCAGAAGATGGCCGCGCTGCCAATCGGCCCCGCTCAATTCACCGGGCAGTTCGGCGCCGAACGCGTCCTCTCCGCAGCCGCCCAGCATGGCCGTGCCGGCCGCCAGGGCTCCATTGGCCAGAACTTGCCGCCTGGTCGACTCAGCCTTCATACTTGCCCCATTCCTCGGCAAAGCTGCGGACGAGGGCCTGGTTGTCGAGGCGGTTCACCGGCGTCGGCCGGCGAGCCATGTCGGGCGGAAAGTCGAACATCGCGCGTTCGCTGGACGCGGTCAGAAAGCGCAGGCCCTTGGGCAGCGCCACCGCATCCGAAATCGGCCGGTGCGCCGCCAGCGTGAAGCCCCATTCGCCGAAGCTGGGCACATAGGCATGGTATCCGCGCGAGGTCAGGCCCGCCGCCTCCAGCGTGCTTGCCACCGTCCAATAGGAGCGCGGCGCGATAAGCGGCGAAGTGCTCTGCACCGTCATCACCCCTTCCGGCGCCAGCAGGCGGGCGACTTCGTGGTAGAAACTCTCGGTATAAAGCTTGCCCAGCGAGAACTCGGTGGGATCGGGAAAGTCCACGATTACAGCATCGTAAGGCCCCTGCGCCTGCCGCACCCAGCGAAACGCGTCGGCATTGTGCACGGTGATGCGCGGGGAGGAGAGCGAGTGCTTGTTCAGCGCCGCAAGCTGCGGCGTATCGCGGAACAGGTGCATCATTTCCGGGTCGAGATCGACCAGCGTTACATGCTGCACACGCCGATCGCGCAGCACTTCGCGGGCGGCAAGGCCGTCTCCGCCGCCCAGGATCAGCACTTGCGACGGGTGGGCGACGCGGCCCAGCACCGGCCATACCAGCGCCTCGTGATAGCGATACTCGTCCCGCGTGGAGAATTGCAGGTTGCCGTTGAGGTAGAGCCGCAGATCCTCGTTGCGGCGGGTGATGACGATGCGCTGATAGGGGGTGGAACGCGCGTGGATCACCGGCTCCGCATAGAAGGCCACTTCGGACCAGCGCTGCATTCGGTCCGCCATGGCAAGGCCGACAAGCAGGCTGGCGGTAACAACCAGCGCTGCCGCCATGTCCGCGCCGATCCGGCGCTGGCGGCGTAGCGCCACCAGCAGCGCCAGCGCCACGGCGACATTGGCCAGCCCGAAGACGAAGCCGGTGCGGATCATCCCCAACCATGGCACCAGCACCAGCGGGAACAGCAGTGAAGCGATCAACGCGCCGACGTAATCGTAGGTCAGCACGTTGGAAACCAGCTCGCGGAAGGCGAAGCGATGGCGCAAGATGCGGATCAGCAGCGGGATTTCCAGCCCCACCAGCACGCCGATTGCCAGCACCAGTGCATAGAGCGCCACGCGGAAGTCCCCCACCAGCGGGAACAGCAGGAACAGCCCCGCTGCCGACCAACCGCCCAGCGCGGCGATCATCACCTCTACCCGCACGAATACGCCGATCTCATCCCCCCGCACGTGGCGGGAGAGCCAGCTGCCCACACCCATCGCGAAGAGGTAGGATCCGATCACGGTGGAGAACTGGGTAACGCTGTCGCCCAGCAGATAGCTCGCCAGCGTCCCCGCCAGCAGTTCGTAAATCAGCCCGCAGGTCGCAACGACCAGGACCGAAACCAGCAGGATGACCGCAAGCGAGGCTGGGCCCTTTTCGCCCCCCTCACCCACGGCAACGCCATCTTCAGCCATGGACGGCCGCGGCAATGATGTTGGAAATGCCGATGGCCACCGCGCCCGCCAACAGGGCGACGGCCATGTTCTTGCGCTCGATGATCTCACGCCAGAGTTCGCCGGGGGTCAGCTTGTCCACCAGCACGAAGCTGACGACGAACACGACGATCCCCAGCAGGGCATAGAGCAAGGTCGCAAGAAAGACGGAAACGGTGAGCATTGGCAGGCTCCTCTTACGGTGTTTGGCGATTACTTGTGGGTGGGGCCGGTGCCCCGCACGCCGAAGCTGCCGCCCCGGCCGGCCTCGCGCTGTTCGTCGGAATAGGGCGACCAGGCATAGAAGCTCGTCACCGCCACGCCGCCCAACAGCAGCAGGCAGCAGATCACGTGGAAGTAGAGGCGCGGGGTCATCGGTTTCTCCAGCCGCGATAGATCGCAATGCCCGGCATCAGCATCGCCAGCAGGCAGAGCGTCCAGAAATTGCCGTCGGACATCGTGTTGGTCTTCACCGTCACCTCGACCGGAACCGGATCGGGCTTGTCTTCCGCCCATCCGCCGGAAGGCGTCCCCCAGGCCGACGAAGTGCCGTCTGCCGGCACGTCGGTCGGCCAACGGTGCGCCCCGGTGTCGACAATGACATCGTAGGTGCCTTTCGGCACATGCCCGAACTGGGTCGTGGTCGCGATGCTGCCCTCGCTCCACGGGCCGTCGCTGTCGCTGCCGCTGTAGTGTTCGACCAGGCCGGAGGCATCGATCGACTGCCCGGTGGCGCGATCGACAAGGCTGTAGTCCAGGTCGACCCACTGGTTGTCCAGCGTATCGGCGCGGGCCATCACGCTGACGAACTGCCACGGGCGGGTGACCGTGACCGTGCCCACCCGCAACCCTTCGGCAGTGCGGCCGAACGGCGCATCGACGATGCTGGACATATGCGCCGATCCGCCGGCAAAACCCACCATCAGGAGCAATCCCGCCAGGATCGTGAGCATCGAGACGCCCAGCAAGGCCGGAATGTCGCTGGCTTCGGATCGCGCTTCGGCTGCGAAAAGCGCATAGCCACGCGCCTGGCCACTGGAGCGTTTGGGCGCCTTCGGCGGCTCCGACGCAAAAATGCCGAACGCGCTCTCCACCTGGCCCTCGGACAGCGCGACAAGCTGCGTCCAGTTCACCTCCCCATCGGATTCCTCACGCGAAAGCGAGGAAGCGCGGCATTCGTAGGACGTACAAAGCGCGCGGTCCCCGCTCGCGACCCGCCAGTAGAATTCGCCGATCACGGTATCAGTGGTGGCGAGGGCCGCTTCATCCTCTTGCCGGAAACGCTGCCCCCGCCAGACGACGGAGCTGCCATTGTCTTCAGGTCGATCGAGCAGCATCGTGCCGAACTGCCAGTCACCCTCATACTCGACGAGCCAGCGATAGCCGACGTAGGGGTTGAACAGCAGGTATTCACGCCAGCTGTCCCCCGCATCGCTGCGAGTCAGCGCGCCGATCACTTCCCATTCCGTCTCGAACAGGCGCCCACGGCTCCCCAACGGCAGCGCAAAGTCGGCAGCAGCGCGGTTGTGCCGCTCGATGATTTGCACTTCCGGGCGCGAGACGTCGAGGATCGAGCCGCAATACTGGCAGGCAAGATTTACCGACCAGCCCGCCGCGCGTACTTCCAGCGCGCCACCACAATTGGGGCAGGAGACCGCGCGCACGGCCTTTTTCGGAGCTTCCCGGGGCAGGTTCACCGCATCTGCTCCGGCACCGTCCAGCCCTCTATCTCGCTCAGCGCGCGGGGCGACAGGTCGGCAAGTTCATGCCACGAACCCAGCCACGCCGTCGTCCCCTGCGCGTCGCGCTGGAGGGAGAGTGCCTGCCCGCCGAGTGCGCGGAAATCGACATTGGTCACCGCCCAGCCCGCGCGCGGCGGGAACGGCAGGTCGCCCTCGCCACCCAGGCATTCCGCCTGCTTCACGTCGGTGACCGCGAATTCCACCCCGTCCACCAGCACGGTCTGTCCGGGAACCGGCTCAGTCCCATCGGCAAAGCTGCGCGCCAGCGGGGATGTCATGACGTCAGCCCGCTCGGCGGTCAGCATATACATACCCATCGCCTCGCCCAGCCAGCGGACATCGCCGGCATCAGAGGCCAGCAGCCATTCGTTCCACGATCCGCCGCTCCAGCCCCAGCGCACCCGGCCGGCGACCACGAAATCGATCCCGTCGACATGGAAACGCGTGCCAATCTGCACCGGCGACACGTCATCGGGGACCGCGGCAACCTTGCCGACCTCCTCCACCGACTGTCCCTGCCGCAAGATCAGCGACTGGCAGTGACTGCAGGTCGTATAAGGCGCGGAAAGGCCCCGCACAGGCAGGGCCGCGCCGCAGGACGGGCAATTGATCACGCCGATGTTCCCCCCGAATACCTTCGCGTCAGCGGATGCGCGAAAGCAGTTCGGCCTTCTTGGCGTCGAACTCCTGCTGGCTCAGCGCGCCGATGGTGACGAGCTTGTGCAGCTTCTCGATCGTGGCGATGGGGTCTTCCTCTGCGGAAGCGGGGGCAGCCGAAGCCACCGCACCCAGTCCGGCCGACATCGCGCCGCTCAGCGCCGTTGCCGCCGCCACGCCCGCGCCGATCCCGGCCACGCCGCCGTCTGCACCGGCCGCCTGCTCGATCGCCTCGGCCGCCTGAAAGCGGGTGTACTGGCCAAGATCGCCTAGCACGCGCATCGACGTTCCCTTGTCGAGATGCGCCTGCACCTCTTCCGGCAAGGAAACGCTCTCGACATAGAAGCTGAGGCATTCCAGCCCCCACTGCGCGAAAGCCTTGTCCACTTCCGCCTTGATCCGATCCGAAAGCGCCTGCTGGTTTGCCGCAAGATCCAGGAAAGCTATGCCGCTTCCGCCCAGCGCGGTTGCGATCGCGGTCTGGATCGCGGCGCGCAATTGCGGTTCCAGCGAGGTGGCTGACACACCCTGAAGCGTACCCACCACGCGCGAAACGAACGGCTCCAGTTCCGCCACCCGGAACGAATAAGACCCGAAAGCGCGAATGCGCAAAGCCCCGAATTCGGCATCGCGCACGGTCACCGGCTGCGCCGTGCCCCACTTCAACCCGTGCTGTTCCTTGCGCGAAAGAAACACCACGTCGGACTTGAAGGGCGATTTAAAGCCCTTGTCCCAGTTCATCAGGTTGGTCAGCACCGGCAAGTTCGCGGTGTTGAGCGTGTGCAGGCCTGCCTCGAAGAAATCAGCCACGCAACCTTCGTTGACGAAGACTGCCACCTGCCCCTCGCGCACCGTCAACTGCGCGCCGTTCTGGATTTCACGATCCTCGAACGGAACACGCCACGCCAGTTCGCCGGGCTGTTCCAGCCATTCGATCACGTCAACGAATTGCTTGCGAAGAAAACTGAACATGGGAAACCCCCGCACCATTGGCGAGCTTTTCTAACGGCTTTGAGCTCGACTGAAAAGCGCTCACATCAGATCAAAGTGGTCGGCAATCGGTTTGCGCCGTGACCGATTAGGAGATGACGGAGCACCTCTGATCCACGATCAGTCGGGGCGTGGAAGCCAGCGGATGGCCAGTCACGGCATAAGCCGACAGTACAGCGATGGGGTCGGATCGACGTGATTTGGGTTGGATTCCGCCGGGTAATTTTTGCCCGGCGGAATCCCGTTCATGGCTGTAAATGGGCCGCGTTTCAGACCCTTGGTGATCGGATCATGGCCGACAGCGGCGCAGGAAATCTCAACACTTATGGTAGCGCGTCGAAACCCGGCGGCGAACTCTGCCACGGATAGCCTGCGAGCCCCATCTTCTCGCCGGTTGCGTAGAGGGCCTGCATATACGCTTTATCGAATTCTTCCAGATGGGGATGATTGAAGCTCTTGGGTATGTAAGCAAGATTGAAAGCAATGTCGTCGCGCTGGGTGGTCGTGTAGATGCGATAGAGATCACCGATGCCCTGTGTCTGGGTTAATGAGGACAGCGCCCGCATCGCAATTGTCATTGTCTTACGCTCAACATCTGCCCAATCGGGGTCAAGGCGCGCGTTGCGTATGACATACAGAGTGCGCTTACGCTGCTGTAGTTCATTGCCGGCGATTGATCGCAACGAGGGCGGGTAGAAAAACACCTGCGCGACCGTGCCGCCGTCCGCATGCATTTCCTGGTGCGCTACGCCGTTGACAGACACGTTGATCATAACCGGCGGAAATATGCCAGGAATGGAAGCCGAAGCCACCAAAACGCGGCGAAATAACTCCGGTGCGCCTGGATCGGGACTGGCCGCTAACGCAGTCATGTTCCAAACAACCGGCTCGAGCGTATCAAGATCAGTGGTTGCAACCAGCAACAGTCGCCCCTTGCCATATTCTGCGGCAATCGCATCCAGCAGCGGCTTGTCGACAAAGCGCCTGACAAGCTGCATCAAAGGGGTTGTATCGGCCATCCCGTCACTGAACATGCCCTTGATCAGTCCGCGCTTCTTCATGATGTCGGCCTGCGTTATTGTTGTATAGACTTCCGTCAATTGCTTATCATAGTCTGGACCAAGAAACGCGAAGGGCGCCGTAAGCGCCCCGGTGCTGATCCCGGTTACAACCTTAAAGGATGGGCGCGTACCCGATGCGGTCCAACCGTTGAGCAGGCCAGCGCCGAAGGCGCCATTGTCGCCACCGCCGGAAATTGCCAGATATGAGGCCGGTGGCAGCGGTCCAATGTGTCCTTGCGATGCAAGATACGCGAGTTCCTTCTTTTGAGCCGATATCGCTTCCTCGGCAAACGGCGCCACATCACGTGTCACCATGAACCGGATCCTTCCAAAGCCGGGATCAGCGAGTGTGGTTTGCGCCTGCGGAACGGCCGCCTCGCGCTTCAGCGTCGCACATCCTGTCAAGATCATCGGCATCGTCAGGATTACCAGCATTACTCGCAGCCAATGGATTAACTGCCAGCGATCTCGAGTTCGGGCCAGGCTCTCAATATGTCGGGTCATGCGTCACGCCGTTGTGAAGACTGCTCGCAAGTTAGCAAAGCTTGCTGTGCAGGAGGATCAATGGAAACCCCTAGAAGGGTCGGCACTTTTCCGAGCTCGTCGAAGTTAGGCGCCGGCAGCGTCAGTGCTGGACAACTCGATTTGAGCCGCCCTCGGTGGCGGGCACGATTTGATGAGCTGGTATCGCAGCGCTTTGGACACGGCACGCTTCGCATCTCGGGAGGAACTGGCGCAGCCGAAGCTCACGATCATATCGCCCACTATATATCGGTCTACGCCCGCGAACCCCCGGTCTTGGAAGCTAGCGGCCCCTCCCGCCCCCGGTGACAAACGGTGTAGGTTCATCGAATCCAGGCATCGCCAAAACAGCAATCGTTTCGCGTTCCGCATCGGCAAGCCTTTCAACGGGCATCACGAAACCCTTTCGAAATCACCTGGCTTCCAGCTTCCGTCGAACGCGGCAGCTTCCGGGCCATAAATCCGGAAGTAGACGAACCAGCCTTTGCCGGGGATTGTCCTGATCCAGCGATCTTCCTTGCCCGCGGGGGCGGCGGGGCCAAAGTATAGTTCGGCGTTGCTGCCCGAGATATCCTTCAGCTCGAATAGCGAGCGCAGCGCAGCCTTGTTCTGATCCGTCGCCACTTGCGAGCGGGTCTCGGCGTCATACACCGTCACCGACCAGAAGAGCTTGCCGGGAACCGGCAGGGGCACAGTCAGCTTGTAGGCCGCTCCACCGTCAAGATAGGTGCCTGCATTGTCGCGGTGACCAAGCCAGTAGAGCGATCCGGCTTGCGTATCGCGCCGGAACATTGCGGGCGAAGCTCCAATCGCCTGGAAGAACCATTTCTCCCGTGCCTCAAGGTCGAGATGGACGCCGGTATTGAAGTCGCCGTCCTCATATCGCAGGCTTGCCCATTCCCACTTGCGGTCGGGCCAAACAATCCGCTCGGGACTGTCATCGTCGAACGAGCGCACCCGCATCTGCGCGTTGCCGATCCGAGCCGCTTCTTCGAGAGTGGCGCGCATCCGTGTGTCTGGCGTGAATGGCTTGCCGCGCTCGATACCCAGGGCAGCCAGTGCGCCATATTCGTTATGATAGCCCGCAAATGGTGGCTGAGTATCGATGGCGTACTTCAGTTGCTCCCAGAATTGGAAGTTCGTCTCCCAAGCAAGCGGCGTTGTATCCTGCGGGATGTCGGTCAGGTCTTTCCAAACGGGCTCTTCCCACGGCACGGAAGCGTCTAACGGATAGACCTTGATCGTCGTCAGCCTGGCCTTGGCTGCCGCTACGTCGCCGTTCACCGGCAGCGAACGCGCACCGACAATCTGGAGATTGGCGCTGGTGCGATGAATGTAATACCCGCTCTCGGGCAATGGGCCGGTATAGTCCGGCCCAACCAGCAGGTGCTTGCCGCCTTTTCCGGCATCCGGTCCCGGCAAGCCCATGTCGGCCACCCACCGCTGGTTCATGTCGATGGAGCACACGATCAGTGGTCCCGGCTGCAATTCGATCACCAGCGGACCGACGCTGAGATCCAGATCCATCGGGCCATAGGGGGTATCGGAATTACCGGTGTACATGAGCTGCACGGGTTTGAGTTCCAGGGTTCCGAACACCTTGTTTAGAACCAGTCCGACCGGCTCGTTGCCCTTGATCATCGCAACCCCGGATACGGTCGGATAGAAGAATTTGTACGCCTCAACGGCGCGGTTCAAATCGGCATCGCCATACGCGCGCTGTGAACTCTCTCGGGTCGGGTAACCGCCCTGAAATTCATATTGGCTGGTCGTCATGCGCGCCTCCTCAGGCGGGTTGGTTGGCTGGCCGCTTCAAGATTTTGCAGAGGGCACCGTCTGAAACTGGGGCAGGTCGTCGGTGATCGTGAACCAAGGAGCCTTGTCGGCTACGAAGACATGAGCGATCGGCCTAACGCCGGGATCGTCATCCAGCCCGCCCAATTGGACGCCCAACCGCTCGACGCCGCCACCCGTGACGGCGGACGGATCAATCCGGTTCGCGACCGGCGATCCGCAAACTCTGCAAAAGCCACGATGCGTACCTGGGGAAGACTCGTAGATGGTCACGAGATTCTCGCCCTGGAGCCAGTGGAAATCGGCTGGGTTGACCCCGGCGCGCGAGCGGAACGCGGCGCCATGTTGCTTGCGACACATCGTGCAGTGACAGTTGGCAGCTGCCTGAAGCGGGCCGGTGATCTCGTATTGGACACCGCCGCACAAGCAGCTCCCTCTAATACTCGGCATGGCCGCACTCCGCTGGAGAGATCAGAAGCAATCCCTCGGAACGGCGCGGGCCTAAATCGGGGCTATCCCTGAACTCCCCTCGGGAATCTCCGCATGTTTGCCTAGTGGCCGAAACTCGCCGGCCCATTTGCACGCAGCCCGGACCTTGGGAGCGCAAGAGGTCGCTCACCACAGCGAGCGCCGGAGGTGCCTACCCCGGGAACCTGCTGTTCAACTTTTTAGATCACCATTTTGAACATCGATGGCATGGAAGGGCTCTATGGTGACTGTCTACTTCGACCAGGCAGATCGACCGCTTTAGGTGAAATCGGACGTTGACCGATGCGGATGGCAACGACTGGGTTTGGGTCGCGACCTGCCGGTGGTGCCCTGCCCTGCTCCGCCGGCTAAGCGAACGTGCTGCCGTCGGTTCACCAAATTGTCCTTATGGGGGTTCTCAACCCTGACACCGTTATCGGCAATGTACCTGATTGCGATCATTGATGTCACGGGCATTATTTTCCGCTGTCAGCGGAGAAATGCGAATGGTGCGCGCCAATCTTTCGCTCGTCGCGGTCTGGACTTCTGCGACTTCGTGGCCGAGCTTCGAACATGGAGGGGCCCGCCCTCGGTTTCAGCGAACCTCAACCTCCACGCTGGCCATGGCGGCTGCATTCCTGGTGTGTGGCGCCTTCCCCCGAGGCGCGCATGCCCAGCAACTTACCGCGACAGGCGGCAACACCGTTAGCGCTGCGAACCAGAGTTATACCGCCGTAAACGACAGCGCGACGGGGTCGGCCGTTGTTTCTAACAACACGTCCAGCACCAGCAGCACGATCAACGGAACCAACCTTGCCGCCACGTCGACATACGCAAATGCCTATGGCGTCTACGCGCGCGGCAGCACCGTCAATCTGACCGGTGGATCAATTACCAACACTGCCGGTACGGCTGCGTCTGGGACATCGTTGGGGAGCGGCTCGGCAGTGCTGTCGTTCACCAACTTGACAGTGATTGGAGCAACCGCGGGAATGGTCCTTACGACCCAGACCGGTGCGCTGAGCCTGTCAGGCTCAACTCTCTCGGCACTGGGCGGGAAAGGCATCGACGCACCAGCGCGCGTCAATTCTCTGGCCAACACGCTTCTGACAGCGAGCGGCACGGGCATTGCAGTCCGTTTGACAACGGGCATCGCCCTTTCCGACGGTGATGTCATCTACGCGGGTCTGCGCCTGGGGACGGATGCGAGCAATCCGGCGACCTTTGGTAAGCCGGTGACAGCCACTGGTGCGCTGGCCAACGGCCCCGATCAGTACATTGCATCTGGCGGATCGGGCATGGGCATCTCCGCCGAGAGCGGGGCCACGGCCTGGGTCAACGTCGATCCGACGACCGGTCTTGCTACTGGGCGTTCCGGCACGATCGTCACCTACGGGCCGGACAGCACCGGAACGGCCAGGGACAGTGCCGGAATCAGCGCAACCGGCAACACGACGATCAATGTGGCAAACGAGGCGATCCAGACGCGCGGAGCCAATGCCTATGGCGCGCAAGCCCAGAGCGGCGCAAAGCTCGATTTTACGCGCGGGGGCAGTTCCATCGTCACAACCGGTGATTCCGCACGCGGGCTCTACGCAACGGGGTCATCGGGTTCGACGGCCTCAACCATCGATGCGACCAGCCTCTCCGTCAGTACCAGCGGTGCCGCCGCGCATGGCGCCTTTGCCATCTCCGGTGGCGCGATCACCCTGAATGGCGGCAGCATCACCACTTCCGGGCAACAGGCGAATGCCATCAATGCCAATGGGGGTAGCGTTTCAGCGACCAATACCACCATCAACACTTCCGGGGCCGGCAGTCGCGGCGCCTTTGCTGTCGCGGGGGCGCAAGTGACGCTTTCCGGGGGGGCGATCACGGTGACGGGCACGGCAGCTGGCACCGCAAGCGCTTTCGGCATCTATTCCGGAAGCGCTGCAAGCGTCCAGACCAGCAACGTCAACGTAACAACCTCGGCCGCAGGGACGCGTGCTGTGTTCGCGGACACCGGCAGCGGGATCACGCTGAACGGCGGGACGATCCGCGTCGAAGGATCCGATACCATCGCGCTGGGAACGAACGGCGCTGGGTCCCGGATTACCGCATCGAACCTTGTCGTGCAGGCCACCAACACAAACGGACGCGGTTTCGAAGCCACCGGTGGCGGCGCGATCGATCTTTCCGGCGGCGGTAACAGCGTGACCACTGCGGGAAACACTGGGCACGGCGTTCATGCCAGTGGAATCGACACAGTCAGCGGTACCGCATCTTCCATCAACGGGGCCAATCTTGCGGTTCAGACCAGCGGCGCCGGTGCGCACGGCATCTTCGCCGACCTTGGAGCCCAGATCACGCTGGGCGCCAGCGTCACCGTCACCACCAACGGCGATGCCGCGATCGGGTTGGATGCCAACGGTGACGGTTCCCTGGTCAAGGCGGGCAATGCGCAAGTCACGACCACCGGCGCAAGCAGTTGGGGGGGCTTCGCCACGCGCGGTGTGCTGGACCTGAGTTCGGGTGGCGCCGCCATCACGACATCCGGCACACAGAGCTACGGGCTCTTTGCAGTCAATCCAGGCGGGACGGTTATCGCCGCCAATGCCACGGTCTCGACAAGTGGCCTTGCGGCGCATGGCGCTGCGGCCACGCTGACCGGCTCGCTGGACCTGACCAACGTCACCATCAGCACCACAGGGAATGGGGCAGCCGGGATCGCGCTGCAATCGGCCGGGACGACCTTGCTCTCGGGCGGGGGCAACAACGTTGCGACCACGGGCGCAGGGGCGGACGGCATCTATGTGTTCGGCGGGGCCAGCGTTGGCTTCAGTGCGTCCAATCCGCTGCCGGTATTGACCGTTTCCGGCGCCGGTAGCGCATTGCTGCATGTCGACGGCAGCGGCAGTGCAGCTTCGCTCACCGGAGTGACGCTTGCCAACAGCGGCACGTATTCAGGCATCACCGGCGCGCTGGTATCGGGTGCGGGAACGCTGACGCTGAACAATGCCACGGTGAACATGAGCGGCGGCCAGTCGATCGGCGTGGAAGTGCGCGGCGCCGGTTCGACGCTGGTGTCGCGGGGTACATCCGCGATCGTGACGAGCGGTGTAGGGTCCGATGTCCTGCTGGTCAGTCAGGGCGCTTCGGTCACGCTCGATACGGCAACGACGCGGCCGACGATCTCGACAACGGGTGCGAATAGCACGCTGCTCCATGTCGACGGGGCGGGATCGACGGCCACCCTGCGCGGGATCACCCTGTCCAACCCCAACACCACGGCCGGCGTGATCGGCGTGCGCGCGACCGGCGCGGGCCTGGCCACGCTCGACCAGGTCAATGCCGTTACTACCGGCACCGGGCTCTACGCCGTCGGGGCGGGCTCGCGGATCGTGGGCACAAACCTTGCCGTCTCGACCTTGGGCGCCAGTGGACACGGTGCCTGGGCGAGCGGAGGCGGCAGGATCGACCTTGACCCGACCACCATCATCACGTCCGGCACCGGGGCCTATGGCCTGCTCTCGGACGGGTCCGGGTCGATCGTCACCTCATCGGGCGATTCCATCTATACCGGCGTGCGGTTGGGCACCAATGCCGCCGATCTCACGACCTATGGCAAGCCCGTCACGTCCACGGGGGCGTTGGCGACCGATCCCAGCCAATATGTCTCTTCCGGCGCCAGCGCAGCTTACGGGGTGCTGTCGCAGAATGGCGGAGCGGTCTGGCTCAATGTCGATCCGAGCACGAGCGCGGCGACCAGCGACGCCGGGATCGTGCGCACGCTAGGCAGCGACAGCGACGGACTGCGTGCGGACGGCGCAGGCTCCACTATCGCGGCCGCGAACGAGACGGTGACGACCAACGGCGTTCGCTCGCCGGGAGTACACGCCTTGAACGGGGGCGCGATCAACCTGATCGGCGGATCGGTAACGACCACCAATACCTCCGGCACGGGCGCTTTCGCCAATGGCCTCTTCGCGGAAAGCGGGGGCACTGTCACTGCCTCCGGGGTAGACGTGGTCACCAACGGCAGCCGGTCATTCGGCGTGCAAGCGGATACCGGAGGCACGGTCAACCTGACGGGCAGCGCCGCAGATCGCTCGACCGTCACCACGCTGAATGCCAATTCCGTTGGCCTCACCACCAGCAGCGGCACGATCAACGTGGCCTATACGGACGTGGCCAGCGGCAGCCACGGCGCGATTGCAGAGTTGACCGGCCAGATCCATTTCGGGGACGGCGGCTCGACCATCACCACCGCCAATCCGAATGTCGTGGGGCTGGGCGCGAACCTGGGCGGGATCATCGATGCGACGGGTCCGATCACCGTCAACATGAACGCGGCATCTGCCAGCACTACCCCGGGACGGACCGCTGCCTATGCCCATGACGGCGGCCAGATCGCGCTGGCGGCAGGGTCCGTGTTCAACATCAACGGCGGCGCCGGCGGCGCGGGCATGATGGTGGACAATTCAGTCCTTTCCCGCAGCATCGATGGGCTTACCATCAACCTCAACGCCGTTGGCACCACCAGCTCTGCAGGCAGTTCGGGCGTCGTGGCGATCAACGGCGGCCAGGCGGCATTCGACGGGTTGACCGTACAGGGCACCTCCGCGGCGTCCGGCGCACTGGCGCGTGGCGCCGGGGCCAACATCGCCTTGGCCGACAGCAACATCACCGTCGCTGCGCAAAGCCCCAATTACTACGTGCTGACCGGCAGCGGATTCCTGGTCCTGTCCACCGGATTCCAGACCAATGGCAGCACGCCGGCGCACGGCGTCGCGGCATGGCGCTGGCGCAACGCTATCGGCGGCAGCCAGCGCCATTTCCGTCTCCTCCACTTATGGCGCTGGCGTCTATGCGCTGCGCACCGGCGTGGTGACGCTGTCGGGCACGGATGTGACTACCACCGGATTGGGCACCAGTGGTCTGCATTCCACCTACGGCACGATCACCGCCACGAATTCCACCGTGAACACCACCGGAGAGGGCACCGCGATTCTGCTCGCTTCCGACACGACTACGCCCGCTGCTGGCGACCGGAGCGTGGTGCAGATTACCGATACCACGGTGCGGGCGACGGGAACGGAAACCTTCGGCTTCTATTCGCGCAATGGCTACGGCACGACCGCGAACCTGTTCACCATGACCGGCGGCAGCCTGACCAGCGAGCAGTCGGTCGCCTTGGGGGCGGGCGGACGGACGGACATCGTGCTCGACGGTGCCCAGGTGCAGGGGCCGGACGTCTTCGTTGCCTATGCCCAGAACAGTTATCAGCAGAGCGGCCTGCCCGCTCCGGTGGAGACGCTGGTCAACCTGACTGCGACCGCCAGCGACCTTGTGGGCGATAGCCTGGTGTCGACCGGCTGCGTCTACGATACCTATGCCGATCGCAACTGCGTGACGCAGACCTACGCCACCGCCAATGTCACGCTGGATCAGGGCTCCACGCTGACGGGAGCTTTCCGGACCGGCACCGGTAGCACTGCCAATCTGGACCTTCGCGATGATTCCACCTGGACGGTCACGGCCAATTCCAACGTTACGCTGCTGCGCAATGACATGAGCCAGGTGCTGTTCACGGCGCCAGTGGGCGATCCGACGCTGGCCTCCAGCTACAAGTCGGTCACGGCCGTGAACTACGAGGGTGCCGAGGGCCTGATCGGCATGCACACCTATCTGGGCACGGATGGTTCGCCCAGCGACCTGCTCATCGTCGACGGCGGCACGGCGAGTGGGACGACCCGGCTGGGCATTACCAACACCACCGGAGAAGGCGCCATCACCACCGGGAACGGGATTCTGGTAGTGGAAGCGGCGCGTGGAGCAACGACGGCCTCGAATGCGTTTCGTCTGGCCAACTTCGTGATCGCCGGGCCTTACGAGTACACGCTGCACCGTGGCGGGGTAGAAGGATCGGAGCCTGACAGCTGGTTCCTGCGCAATACGCTCGAACCGACGCCAACGCCGACACCAACACCAACGCCTACTCCTACTCCTACTCCTACTCCTACTCCTACTCCTACTCCTACTCCTACTCCTACTCCTACTCCTACTCCTACTCCTACTCCTACCCCTACCCCTACCCCTACCCCTACCCCTACCCCTACCCCTACCCCTACCCCTACCCCTACCCCTACCCCTACCCCTACCCCTACCCCTACCCCTACCCCTACCCCTACCCCTACCCCTACCCCTACCCCGACCCCTACCCCTACCCCACCGCCGCCGTGCACCGAAGAGCCGTGCCCGACGCCGCCCCCTACGCCCACTCCCACCCCAACGCCGCCCGCGCCCCCAACCCCGACGCCCACGCCCACGCCCACGCCCACGCCCACGCCGCCCGCTCCGCCGGTGATCAATCCCGCGGAAGTGCGGCGTGAAATCTCGGTCTATTCGGCAGCGCCGGCGATCATGATGATGCAGGGCCGCTCGATCCTGGGCACGCTGCACGATCGCGTGGGTGAAGAGGAACTGCTGCGAGGCAATCCTGCGTTGGGCGATTCAGACTACCGCAATGGCATGTGGGGTCGCGTGGTCTACCATCATGCCGAATATTCGGCTGATCCGATCGGCATCTATGGCAGCGGGGCCGCCTACGACAGCGACTTGTGGGCCGGGCAACTCGGCTTCGATCTCTATCGCGCGGAGGACGAGAAGGGGAACCGAGATCACGCCGGCTTCTACGGCGCCTATTCGAAGATCAATGCGGATGTCGATCACAACATCCTGGACCTTCGCGTGCACGGCGGCTCGCTCGACGTGACGGGTTATACGGTCGGAGCGTACTGGACGCATTTCTGGAAGAATGGCGCCTATCTCGACGGGATCGCCCAGGTCACCTGGAACGAGTTGGAAATGCAGGCAGGGCGTATCCGGCCGGCCTATACCAAGGGCATGGGCTATGCGCTCTCGCTCGAAGGTGGATATCCGTTCGATCTGGACAAGGTGAAGATTGAGCCGCAGGCCCAGCTCGTCTACCAGAACCTCTCGCTCGACAGTTTCTCCGATCAGGCCGCGACGATCCGCTATCGGGATACCGACTCCCTCGTCGGCCGGCTGGGCGTGCGCGTGGCGACGACGGGCCCCAAGGCGTTCTGGTTGCGGGCCAATCTCTGGTACGAATTCCTGGGCCACCCCCACACGGAAGTCTCGTCGGAGGATGGCTACGTGCCGTTCCGGGCGGACCTGCAGCGGCTGGTCGGCCAGTTCGGTGGCGGCTTCACCATCCCGGTCGAAGCGCGGACCGTGCTATTCGGTGCGGCGAACTACGACACCACCTTCAACGGTAAGGGCAGCGGTTACGACGCCAAGCTGGGGGTCAGGATCAACTGGTGAGCGGTCGGCGGATGGCAGGCCAGGAAACTGATCCTACAGTCGGCGGGCCGACAACGGCGCGTCTTCTGGGCGCCAGGCGTCCAACTTGCGGCGTTATCGCAATGCACGCGGCGCCATTGCTTTAGCGTTGTCGCACGCCTGCTCCTGCCACTGAAACCCCGTAGCGCGAGGTGCGAGGAATTCTTTTACTATTTTCGGGTTTTCCCCAATCGCCGGACGCAGTGAGATTGGGAAGCATGGCTGCCTCGTCAACTTGGAATGCGGCCGCCGATGACAACCCTCCCCCGCTACCATTACCAGACGAAGATCCCGGCCGAGATCACCACGCCCGATCAGGTTTCCACCCGGATCGGTCAACTCGATTATTTCGACGGAATACCAACGGCCGAAACAGCGGCGAAGTTGTTCGATCATCTCGACTTCCTGCGCGGTGTCGAAGCGTTTCTGAGCGGGGTGCCCGGCGCGTCGCTTGTCGCGATCCGGCGCGCGCTGCGTGCCAGTGGGGCGACGGGGAACTGCATGGCGATATTCGAGACGCTGATGGATTCGCGCTCGATCTTCCTCACCGCCAATACCGAGACGATCTATTGCTGGAACTGGATGGATCTGAAAGACGGTCCGGTGGTCGTCGAGACGCCGCCCAACGTGCTCGGCGTGGTGGATGACTTCTGGTTTCGCTATGTCACGGACATCGGCAATGCCGGTCCCGATCGCGGCAAGGGTGGCAAGTATCTCTTCTTGCCACCGGGATACCAGGGCGAGGTGCCTGAGGGCTATTTCGTGTTCCGGCCGGCGACTTTCGGCAATCTGCTGTTCCTGCGCGGCTTCATGCAGCACGGCGATTCCGGACCGGGCGTGGCCAGCGTCAAGGCCGGGGTTCGGATCTACCAGCTCACCGATGCCGCCAACCCGCCCAGGACCAGCTTCGTCAATCTTTCGGGCAAGGACATGAATACGGTCCATGCCAATGACATCCACTTCTTCAAGGAGCTGAACGAGATCATTCAGGAGGAGCCGGTCGAGGCTTACGGCCCCGAGGCGATGGGCATCTTCGCCGCGATCGGCCTCAGGAAAGGCACGCCGTTCGCGCCCGATGCACGGATGACGGCGATCCTGACCGATGCGGTAGCGGTAGGAAATGCGACCGCTCGTGCGATCGATTTCCGCAATCGGGATCCGGAATCCCTGATCTATCCGGACCGGCAATGGCACACGCCGTTCATTGGCGGCAGCTACGAATGGCTGACCGACGGCTGGCGCAATTACGATGCGCGAACGATGTTCTTCTACGCCGCAACGATCGACACGCCGGCGATGGCGATGAAAATGGTCGGCATCGGCTCACAGTATGCCTCCGCCAATATCGACGCTGACGGCGAGCCCTTCGACGGGGCGAAGACATACAGGCTGCATGTGCCTGCGGACGTGCCGGCGAAGGATTTCTGGTCGGTGGTGCTCTACGACCCGCAGACCCGATCGATGTTGCAGACCGACCAGCAGTTTCCGAGCTTCTCCAGCCAGATCAACCCGGTGATCAACGCAGATGGCAGCGTCGATGTGTGGTTCGCGCCGGAACGGCCCGAAGGCGGCGCGAACTGGGTGCAAAGCGTGCCGGGAAAAAGCTGGTTCACGATCTTTCGCCTCTATGGCCCGCTCGAGCCCTGGTTCGACCAAAGCTGGAAACTCCCCGACATCGAACGGATCGGCTGAAGGAAACATCTCATGTCGGATCTCGCTGCCAACTCTGGCCTTACGCCCGAGCAACTCGCCGATCGCATGCTCCATCGCCGCGCAGTGGATGCCGTGATATGGGGAATGCCGGTCGTCAATTTTGACCTGATGTTCCAGCAAATGGTCGCGCTTGGCGGGGACTGGAACCAGATTGTGTGGTGGCCCGGGCTGCTCGACTGGAAGAACCAGACGCTCACACCTAATCCCGACGTCATCTACCTGATGCCGTTCTTCAACACCGAGGCCGGGCCCGTGGTTTTCGAGGTGCCTCCGGCCGACGACGGCGTGTTGAACGGAAGCGTGATGGACCGGTGGCAGGCCGCTATTGAGGACATCGGGCCGGGCGGCGTCGATAAGGGCAAGGGCGGCAAGTACCTGATCCTACCCCCCGGCTTTGCGGCCGAAGACGTGCCCGAGGGATACATTCCGATGCCATCCTACACCTATCGCGGCTATGCGCTGGTACGATCGGTGCTCAAGAGCGGGAGCGACGCCGACGTTGCTACCGCGATCGCCTATTCCCAGCGGCTCAAGGTCTATCCGCTGGCCGCGGCGGCCGATCCTCCGCAGACGGCTTATATCGATGCCGCGGGCACGGTATTCGATTCCACTATCCCCTACGACATGCGGTTTTTCGAATCGCTCGCCCGGATGGTCACCGCCGAACCTTGGCTGGAGCGTGACCTGGCGATGATCGATCCCCTGAAAACTCTGGGCATCGCCCGCGGCGAGCCATTCGCGCCGGATGCCAGGACCACGGCGGTCCTGAAGGACGCGATCGTCGAGGCCCATGGCTGGATCGAAACGCTCTACGGCGTGACCCCGCCATTCTATCCGGGAAAACGCTGGTTTTTCCCGGCGACCGACGAATTCTCGAAATCGGTCCAAGGCAATTTTCGGGTGCCCGATTCTTATCCTACCGACAACCGCGCCAACAATTACTCACTTGCCTTCTTCAGCGCCAAGCACATCGGCGAATCGCAATATTATCTGATGGTTGGCTACGACCGGGATGGGAGCCCGTTGGACGGTGGCGCAAGCTACCGCCTCAACGTTCCCGCCGGCGTGCCAGTCAAGCAGTACTGGTCGATCACTGTCTACGACCGGGAGACCCACGCATTCATTCGGGAATCTTCGCGCCAAGGGCGCTCGTCGCAATCACCGGGCCTTGCCGTAAACGCGGATGGGTCGGTCGACCTCGACTTCGGCCCATCGGCCCCGCAAGGCCGAGAGACCAACTGGATACCGACTGTGGCTGGCCGGAAGTTCGAGTTGCTTGCTCGCTTCTACGGCCCGGAACCCGCACTCTTTCAGAAGACCTGGCAACTCAACGATATCGAACGAACCTCCTGAGGAGATGCTCATGACCGACGCACTGACGCACGACTGGATCGATACCGGCACCGTCGAAACCTCTCTCGGCAACTTCGATTTTACCGGCGGCTATCCGAGCGCGGACGCCAGCAAGAGGCTACGGGATTTGCGCACACTCAACCGCGCGGTGGAAGTCTATCTGGACCAGATGCCGGTCGTATCCTGGTATCATGTCTGGAAAGGCGTCGCCGAATGGGGCGCTGCCGCGCCTAATCAGCTCGTCATCTGGCAAGAGTTGATGGATGCGCAGACGCTGCTGCTCACCGGCAATTCCGAAACGGTCTATGCGATCAGCGCGATCGATACGAAACGTGATGGGCCGGTGGTAATCGAATTGCCCGCCGGGCTGCTCGGCGGGGTGGCGGACCTGTGGCAGGACGACAATGCCGCAGTGGGACCGACCGGCGTAGACAAGGGCCAGGGCGGCAAACTGCTGCTGCTCCCGCCCGGTTATGATGGCCCAGTGCCGGACGGATATATCGTCGCCCAGGGCACGAGCTATCGGTTGGTGTTGGGCGTTCGCGGGTTTCTGGTGGATGGCAAGCCGGACCATGCGGTGGGCCTGATGCGGTCCATCCGCATCTACCCCCTAAGTGCTGCCGGCGCACCGCCTGCGCAAACCTACGCCGATGTCTCGAACACCGACATCGATACGATCTTCCGGGACGGCTATGGCTTCTTCGAGGATCTCGCGGGCATCATCGCCTATGAGGTCGATCATCTTTCCTCTGCGCAATGGTTCAATCTGGCCGCGATCGGGATCGAGAAGGACCAGGACTTCACGCCCGATCCCGCGCACAAAGCCTTGTTGGAGGAAGCGGCAAAGCTGGGCGCCGCGACGGCGCGCGCCAACACTTACGACTGCCCCGATCCGGTGCGACTGGTCTATCCCGATCGGAAATGGGAGCGGCTGTTCGTGGGTGGCACTGCAAGCTGGGACGAAAGAGGCTTCGTCAACAGCGACCACCGGGCCGGCTTCGCTTACGCCGCGATCGGCATGTCCCCGGCGATGGTGAAGAAGATCGTGGGCGGAGGCTCGCAATATCTGTTCAGTCCGCGTGACGCAGACGGTGATTATCTCGACGGCGGCAGGAACTACAAGCTGCACTATCCGGCCGACATTCCGGTCAAGGCATTCTGGTCGATCGTCGTCTATGATGCCGTGAGCCGTTCGATGCTTCAAAATGGCAACAAGTTCCCAACCGTCAGCGTCTATACGAACCCTGAATTCAACGCCGATGGCTCGATCGACTTCTATTTCGGCCCGAGTGTGCCGTCAGGAAAAGAGCGTAACTGGGTGAAGACCGTGCCCGGCCGAGGTTGGTTTCCGCTGCTTAGATTCTACGGCCCGCTCGACAATTGGTTCAACCAGGTGTGGAAGCCGGGCGATATAGAGAAGGACGCATAGGCTGCGCCAATGGCAGCGGTCTGGCGGCTACCGTGTACTCGGCTCCGAAAGCCGCTAATTCCTTCACCGCCAACCTCGCCCGTTCGGGAGCCGGACACCGGAAACCTCCGCTGTCCGGCTCCCGAACCGCCTCCAGCTTGCGCCGAATTTAGCCATGTTGACAGAGGCCGGTCTCCGCCCGCGCCCTTTGTCCATCAAGTGTCAAACGACACTGGTCGTCCAGTGCGCTGTGAATTTTGATGTCGTCTTCGTCGGACGCCTTTGTCTTTCGTATGCTTGAGGCCCATCCTGATATCCCTGATCGGCAGAATCCCTTTTGCTTGACCGGGTTTCTCCCGATTAGCTTGGCCTGCGCGGCCATGGTGGATTGTCCGGGTGTATTCAACGCCGGAAGGAAACGACCATGGCAGATGGAAAACCCAACATTCTCGTCATCTGGGGTGACGATATCGGGATTGCGAATATAAGTGCCTACTCTCATGGTCTTATGGGTTACGGGACGCCCAATATCGACCGACTCGCCGATGAGGGCCTGCAGTTCTTTCATTACTATGGCGAACAGTCCTGCACCGCCGGACGATCTGCGTTTCTGACCGGGCAGCACATCATCCGCAGCGGCCTCAGCAAGGTTGGATTTCCCGGGGCTCCAATGGGCATGAGCCAGTTGGATCCATCCATCGGCGGTTTGCTGAAAAACCTGGGCTACGCGACAGGGCAGTTCGGCAAGAACCACGTTGGCGATCGCAATGAATCGCTGCCGACCGTCAACGGCTTCGACGAATTCTTCGGTAATCTCTACCACCTCAATGCGGAGGAAGAGCCGGAATTGCCCGACTATCCGAAGGATCCGTCCTACGTCAAAAAGTTCGGCCCGCGTGGCGTTCTGCGCTGCAAGGCGACCGACATCGATGACCCAACGGAGGATCCGCGCTTCGGCAAGATCGGCAAGCAGACCATCGAGGATACCGGCGCGCTGACCAAGAAGCGCATGGAAACGATTGACGACGAGACATCGGCGGCCGCGATCGACTTCATGAAGCGCCAGAATGAAGCGGGCAAGCCGTTCTTCTGCTGGTTCAACACGACGCGCATGCATCTGCGCACCCATGTCCGTTCAGAGCATCGCGGGCGCTATGAGCATGGCGACAGCGAATATATCGACGGCATGATGGAGCATGACGATACGGTCGGCTCGGTTCTCGATGCGCTGGACGAAATGGGCATCACCAATGATACCATCGTGGTCTACAGCACCGACAACGGGCCGCACATGAATACCTGGCCCGACGGCGCCATGACCTGGTTCCGTTCCGAGAAGAACACGAACTGGGAGGGCGCCTTCCGCGTGCCTATGCTGGTCCGCTGGCCCGGCGTGATCGAGGCCGGAACCAAGACTAACGAATTGATGAGCCACAACGACTGGATCCCCACGCTCTGCGCGATCGCAGGCGAACCCGATATCGTCGGCAAGCTGAAGCAGGGCTACACGGCTAACGGGCTGGACTACAAGGTTCACCTCGACGGCTACGACCAGTCCGACTTCCTGCGCAGCGTGAAGGGCAGCGCGACCGTCAACAACGGAGCGAAGAGCGCGCGTAACAAGTTCTTCTACTCCGACGACGACGGTCTTCTCGTGGCGATGCGGCAGGGCGACTACAAGTACGTCTTCTCCGAACAGCGGATGGAAGGGACCATGGGCCTCTGGGCGGAGCCCTTCACCACGCTGCGGCTTCAGAAAATCTACAATCTGTTCCAGGATCCCTTCGAGCGTGCGGACATCACCTCGAACACGTATTGGGACTGGAACCTGAACCATGTCGGGGCGGCGTACGGCATGATGGCGGAGGTTTTCGAATTCGTCGAAACCTTCAAGACTTTCCCGCCGCGGTCCTTCCCGCCCAGCTTCAACCCCGCCAACATCCTGGAATCGACCCTGCACGCAATCAGGGCGGTCCGGACGCTCAAGCAGAACATCGATCCGGAACGTATCCGGGGCGATATCAAGCAGATCGTCGACGAAGCGCTGCAGCATCGCAGCAATTGAATGCGAGCCATCGTTTCCGCCCGAAGTGCGGGCTGGAAACGATGGCATCGGCAGATAGCCAGGAGAACTATATGCAATCGCCGCTTTCCAGTTGGAGCGATGGACCGGCAAAAGCGGCGATCCTGGCATTCGTCGGCCGTGTGTCTAGGCAGGATAGTCCCGATTTTCTGCCGCCGGAGGAGAGGATCGCGACCTTCGACAACGATGGGACGCTGTGGTGCGAGCAGCCCCTGCAAGTCCAGTTTTTCTTTGGGCGAGAGCAACTGGGCAAGCTGGCGCAGGCAGATCCGAGCCTCAAGGAACGTCAGCCCTACAAGGCTTTCCTCGAGCATGACCTTGGGGTCATCAAGCAACAGGGCAAGCAGGGGTTTTTCGAGGTCGCGGCAGCAACTCACGCAGGGATGACCGAAGACGAGTTTCACTCGCATGCGCGCGAGTGGCTGGCTCGGGCGAAAAATCCGCTCAAGGATCGAAGGTTCGTCGATCTGGTCTATCAGCCGCAACTCGAACTGCTGGATTTTCTGCGACAGAATGACTTTCGCGTCTTCATCGTGTCTGGCGGCGGGATCGATCTGATCCGCGCGTTCTCGGAAGAGGTTTATGGAGTACCCCGCTCGCAGGTCGTGGGTTCGAGCGTGAAAACGCGTACGGAAATCCAAGCCGGAAAGATCGATCTGCTCAAACTCGCTGAGTTGCAAAGTTTCGATGACCGGGAGGTCAAGGTCCAGAATATCGCGCTCCACATCGGGCGCCGCCCGGTCTTTGCCTTCGGAAACTCCGACGGCGATCTCGCTATGCTTCGCTACACCCTATCCGGAAGCGGACCGCGATTGGGTCTGCTCCTGCATCACGACGATGCGGAAAGGGAGTTCGCTTACGACCGGGAGTTTGTCGTGAGCCCGCTGGCCGAGGCGCTCGACCGGTCAGAGGAGTTCGGAATTGGCCTGGTCAGCATGAAGAATGACTGGAGGACAGTTTTCTGCCCTGACGGTGCTGTTTTCCCCAAATGATGGGATTAGAACGGCGCGCTGCGCTTCAGACTGCGAAGCCCGCCGCGCAGCTCGCTCGGTTTTGTTTCGATCCCTTTATCCTGCCATTCTGGCGGGAAACTGCGCCATCAGTTTGCCTACCTCCTTGTCGGCCTTGTCGGGGTTTAGCTTCGAGCCGACATCGTCCACTGCCTTGCCGGGCCAGAGAGGTCGATTGGTTTTTGCATCGAATGCATCCACGGAGAGCTGGCCTTCGGTATACTGACGGACATCAACCTGTCTGCCAAAAGCGTCCCAGGTATCGATATCGATCTTGTCCTTGGCGCCAACGGTGATGATCAGGGCAACATCGTCCGATTCCGCCTTGGGCGCTGAACTTCAGGAAGAAGTTCGCGACAATGCTCGCCGCCGGCCAGCGTTGTGCTCGGTCACGGTAAATTCGCCTTCAGAAAACCTGCCGAAATTGGCTCTCAGCGCTTGCCAACGCATTCTGAAGAAGGAGTGCATTCGCAAATTTCTGCATTTTTAGCGTGATAATTTTTCCTTGTGCGCCAATATCCGACTGTCATCCAGGCGAATCGGTGAATGCTTTTACTGCGGATTTTTTCGAGAGATCGACCGCATGCGAGAAACGGATCGAGAATCCCGTCCTAAACAGCCTCGCGAGCCTTCTTATGTGGACTCGCTGCTACCGCTGGTCATTTTGGCGGTGCTCGTCAGCGGCGCGGTTGTGTTGTTCGGGGTGGACGCGATGGCCGGGCCATTGCAGGTCGCGATGATGTTGGCCGGCATGGTGGCATCCCTGATTATCCTTAAGAACGGACATCCTTGGGAAAGCATCGCGGAGGCAGGTCGTCGCGGGGTCTCTTCAGTGGTGAGCGCGATTTTCATTTTGCTTGCAGTGGGTGCGCTGATCGGTACATGGAACATGGCAGGAACTATTCCCACGCTGGTATACTACGGACTGGGGATAATAGATCCCAACTGGTTCTATGTTACGGCGCTGATAGTTTGTGCAGTCACGTCGATCTGTATCGGCAGTTCCGTAAGCGTCCGATTTTAAAGGTCGGTCGCAGAAAAATGCCCCCCTAACCGCTGTTGCATGGTAGGATGCTATCCAGTCTCGGAGGTTGGCGCATGACCTTAGTCATCATTGCGGTTCTCTTTGCTTTGGCGCTTTGTGGCCTAGCTCGATCGGCTAATGCCCGGTTCCGCCTTGAAGATCGATTGCCGATGCAGTGGTGGCTAGACGGGAACGTGACCTGGTCGGTGCCGCGGCTAGTGGCCCTCGCTTTTATTCCGGCGCTGGCATTCTGTGTGCTTCTGAGTTTTGTCGTTTTGTCACTCAACATGCAACCGAGGCCAGGCCAAGAGGGCATGGTAGTTCCGACACTCATCGGGATTGGTGCTTTGTTCGTTCTCATCCAGCTTCTTCACTTCTGGATGATCGACAAGACTCTCCGCAGGAACGGCAGCTGACCACTCAAAATGGGCGCTCACTCCAGCGGGGTGGGCCAGTTCCACGGTAGCAATTCATTGACCCGGTTGATCGGGTGGCCCTTGCCGATGCGATCGAGCACATCCGCGAGCCACTCCTGCGGATTGACGCCGTTAAGCTTGGCCGTTTCGAGCAATGAGTACATGGCGGCAGCTCGCTCACCGCCGCAGTCGGCGCCAGCAAAAAGCCAATTCTTCCTGCCGAGGCAGATACTCCGCAGGGCATTCTCCGCCGGATTATTGTCGATCTCCAGCCTGCCGTCGTCGGTGTAGGTGAGCAGTTGCGGCTTGAGCTTCACGGCATAACGCAGCGCCTCGGCCAGCGGCGACCGGGCCGATGCCTTGGACAGTACGTCATCGGCCCAGACGAAGAACTCCAGCGCCTTGAGCTTCGAGAGCTTACGGGCCTTGCGACGAAAATCCGCCGGCTCACGCACGATCTGCCGCTCGACGTCGTAAAGCGCGCCGATCATCTGCAGGCCCTTGAGCGCAACTGAGTGCGGATCCGCCTTGTAGACATCGTTGAGTTTGCGCCGCGCATGCGCCCAACACGCGACGGGCGTGATCGGGGCTGGCTGGCGATCACTCGCGTAGAGGCGCTCGAAACCGGCATAGGCATCGGCTTGCAGGAAGCCTGCGAATGTCTTGAGGTGCTCACGCGGTCGCTCGCCCTTGCGATCGGGGCTGTAGCGGAACAGCGCTGCCGGCTTGTCCAGATGGCTCCATCGTCGGTTATCGCGAAGGTAGACCCATAGTCTGCCGGTCGCCGTCTTCCCGGTCCCCGGCGCTAATACCGGGACGGGTGTGTCGTCGGCGTGGAGCTTCACGCTGGCCATGACGTGGTCGGCGATCCGATCGACCAGCGGCTGCAGCAGCCAGCTTGCCTGGCCGAGCCAGTCCGCCATGGTCGAACGGCTGATCTCCACGCCCTCGCGAGCGTAAATCTGTGACTGGCGGTACAGCGGCAGATGATCGGCAAACTTGGAAACGATAACGTGGGTCAGCAGGCCGGGACCAGCACGGCCGCGCGGCACAGGAAGCGCCGGGGCCGGTGCCTGGCTGATTGCATCGCAGCGGTTGCAGGACAGCTTGGGCCGGACATGACGGACGACGCGGAAGCGGCCGGGGACATATTCCAGCACTTCGGTCACGTCCTCGCCGAGCTTGCCCATCGTGCCCCCACACGCGGAGCAGCCGTCGGCATCCGGCGCTGCGTGCATGACCTCGTCGCGAGGAAGATGATCGGGCAGCGGAGCACGGCGAGGCTTGCGAGGGGCAGCCCTAGCCGGGGAATCTTCGGGCACATGCCCCTCGATCACACACTCCGCATGGGCATGCTCGGCCTCGAGATCCTCCAGCGTCAACTCGAGCTGGTCGGCCTGAAGGGCAAGGCGTTCCGATGATTGACCGAACTTCATGCGCCGGAGGCGGGCCAGCTGGACCTTGAACTTCTCGATCTGCAGCGCCGTCAGCTTGATCGAGTTTTGAGCAGTCTGAAGCTTCTCGCGGGTCGCGTCATGGTCCGCCCGTTCGGCTTCCAGCGCCTGCTCCGAAACAGCCAGACGTGCGCGCATGGCCTCCGCAAAAGCGCGCAGTTCTGCGGGATCGGTAGGGAGTTCGAGATCGTCGGGAGACACGCTTCCCGTTAGCAGAATCCGGCCTTCCGCCCAAGCAGAAAGCCCGGAAATGCGGCGATTATCGCGTCAAATCTGCACCGGCAGGCGGGGCGGATCAGGGGCTACTGTGCGCCGCCAATCCATTGCTTCGATCAGCAGCGCAAACTGCGCTGGGGTGAGTACGACACCGCCGTCGATGAGCGGCGGCCAGACGAAACGGCTGCGTTCCAAACGCTTCGCGAACAGACAAAGCCCGCTCCCGTCCCAATGCAGTGCCTTCAGGTAGTTGCCGCTCTTGCTGCGGAACAGGAAGACATGCCCGCCGTAGGGCTCGACCGCGAATAGCGGGCGGACCAATGCAGCCAGCCCATCGAAACCGAGCCGCATGCTGACCGGCTTGCTCGCCAGATAGACCTTCGTTCCGGGCGCCAGCGAAATCACGACACGTCCCGGAATGCCCGTAGAACGCGGGCCAATGCCTTCTCGTTGACGTAGCTGTCCACCGACAGGCGAACGCCGCTGGGCAGATCTATGTCTATCGCGCCGGGGCGAGCGCCGGGATGCGGTCGGACCAGTTCGTCCGGCGCTGGCGGCATCGGCGACGAAACAGGTCGCGGCGCCTTCTGGGGCTCGGGAACCGCCGGCGCGGCCGCAGGTTCCGCCGTTATGATCGCGCCATAGGGAATGAACTCGAGCGCCTCGCTGGCGATGGCCGCCGCCTGACGACGCGCCGATCGCCAGTTGTAAATTAGGCTCTCGGCAATCTCGTGGCGCTCTGCGACCTGACGGACCGATACTCCGTCTGCATCTGCCTCGGCGAGGATCGCCGTCTTCTCGGCATCCGAAAACTTTCTGCGCCGCTCGGTGCGTGTGATGATCTCTACCCGGTCCTTCACTCGGCCTCCTTCTGGAGTCCAGAAAGAGACTCCTTAGCGGAAGTCCATCAGCGCCAACGCCGGATGCGACAACACGCCGGAGGCCGTACGCTTACACATCACCGCCTGCATCCCGTCAAAGAAAAACAGAAAGGTCCCGATCCCGCACGATGCCGTGCTCTATCGCCAGCGGCACAGGATCGAGAACATGTTCGGCAGGCTCAAGGATTGGCGGCGCATACACACTCGCTACGACCGCTGCGCCCACACCTTCATGTCTGCCATCTGCATCGCTGTAACCGTCATCTTCTGGCTCAATCAATGAGTCCTGATCTTAAGCAATATGGAGATCGTTCTGTATTGATAACCTTTCTCCCAGCATCCAACCGGGTCATATCCCAATCCTAATGGGTGGCACCGCATAGAGGGGGGCTTTACGGTTGTTTAGCCGGGATCGGCCCACCAAGGCGGATCACCGGAGGCTTGCGACCAGAGTGATAACTTCTTCCAAGCATTCCCTATGGAAATTGGGCAACATGAGCATCCGCTGTATCCGTTGCCAATGGGCAATAGATCGGCCAGTATCCTATAGTTCCCGTATTGGAGCGCAACCACGGTTCTCTCGCTGATGGGAAGCTCGTCGGTCGGTGTCTGAGGAGTAACTGTGGCGGCAACGGGACGCTGCCTCTCGCGATCAAGCTCGAGCGC
>NZ_CP147003.1:1392500-1815000 GCF_044029535.1 Novosphingobium mississippiense
GCCCGTCTATGTTGGCGACCTTAGCAAACCGTGTGGTCCGCTGCGGTGAGAGGCCCTCTAAAACCCACCCATGATTCGGTCAAACACTAATTTTCAAAAGTTTTCCACACCCCCTGCCCAACGCGGTCGCCGCAAGGCGCACCGCTTTGCTGGCCCGAAGTCAGATAACCTTCAGAAATCGAAGCGGAGCCTGGTGTAGCTGGGATCATCGGGAAACCGCCCACCGATATCCAGTCGCTGCCCCAACAGGCCCATGCTCCAATCGGCGGAATCGGAATATTCGCGAAACCAGTCGGTCATCACCAACCGCTCCCTGATCCGCCATTCATCTTCCCGCTTTTCAAAGCGGTCGAGATATCGCCCCGCGCCGATCACATCCATTTTGCGACCATCCACGGTGATGCGATGATAGCCGTAGAAGTAGGATTCGACGTCGGCCTGATCGCCATGCAGCGCAATCAGGACATTGCCGATCAGGTGCATGGTCTGGTCCATAGCCTGCATGGCCGGAAAGGCCCAGGCGATGAACTCCTCTGCATTGCCCTCGAACTCCAGATGCTTGTCGACGACATCGGGCCAATAGGCGCTTCGCACCATGTCGGCATCAAGCCGGTCGACACCTCGCGCATAGCGGTAGAGGCATTCCCGGATGGCTTCGCGATCGGCAAGTTCGGCAAGGATCTGGCTCGTCTTGGTGGTCATCGCAATTCCTCCGCAAAAAGCCTTCAGGTCGTCGTCACGGCGATCGCGCCCCTGACTGCCCCCACCGCGCCTCGCTCATGCGCTCATGACCGCATGAAGCGCCAGTTGTCGCCGTCGCTCTCGTCCGCATCGAACCGATATCCGTCACTGTCGAAACCGCGCATGGCCTCCACATCGACGATGTGATGCTCACACATCCACCGCGCCATCATGCCCCGCGCCCTTTTCGCGTTGAAGCTGACAAAGCGCGGGCCGTTGGGACCCGGCTCCCGGAAGTCGACCTGGATGACGCGCAAGCCCTTCAGCCGGTTCTCGACCGCGGCAAAGTATTCCTGGCTGGCCAGATTAAGCACCACGCCCGATCCCTCATCCGCGACTTGCTGGCGCAACAGCGCCGCGATGCGATCTCCCCACCAGTCGGTCAGCTTCTTGTGGCGGGGCGCCCAGCGTGTTCCCATTTCCAGGCGATAGGGCCGGATCGCATCCATCGGGCGGAGCAGACCGTAAAGGCCGGACAGAATTCGCACATGGTCCTGCGCGAAAGCGACGCCCGGCTCGTCCAGCGTGTCCACCTCGAAGCCCGTGTAGACATCACCTGCGAAGGCATAGAGCGCCTGTCGCTCTGGCAAGTCGGGGAAATCGCGGAACCGGTCGGCATTAAGCTTGGCGAGGCGGGGCGAAATCCGCATCAGCTCCGCCAAACGCTTTTGCGAAAGGTTGGCGGCCGATCGGGCGAGATCGCGCGCTTCATCGGTGAAATGCGGCGTCGTCGCGGCAAGTTCCGGCAGCGTGCGTTCGAAGTCGAGGGTCTTGGCGGGTGAAAGCAGAACGATCATGGCTGCGGCGGTAGCCAGACCCGGCCTGGGCGTCAAACCTCGGGCGTCAAACCTTGGCCGCCATTCTTCCGCTATCCCTTCCCGAAAACCTGGATTTCAACACTCACCCGGTCGCCCAGCCCGATGGCGCCGGCCTTTCTGACCGCGAGCTTGAGCGGCAGCAGATAGCCGTCATCCCTGGGAAACAGGGAGGTTGTAAAGGCGGTGCCGTTCACCACGGCCCGAACCGGCACCACCCCCCAACCATAGCTCGCCATGCGGGCTGCATAGCGTGTCTCACCCACATGATTGGCCGGCACGGCGACGAAAAAGAAGGGCGCCGGGCCGCGCCATTCGATGACGGTACCAGCGAAGGCGAAATGAGCGAGCGGTGAATCGCCGGACTGCATGGCGGCACCCTATCGCAAGTCCGATCCGCGCGACAGCCGCGCCAATGGCGTGATCTGCTCGCCCTCGAAGCGAATAGCCGTCTTTCGGGCACGCCTTGCCTCGGGCGGTTTCAGCGTTAAGCTTCGGATATTCTAGATATAAGGACCGATCTTGAAAGCCACATCGCGCCTGCGCGTCGCCCTCGCTCTTGCCCTGCTGAGTTCCACCTCCATGTCCATTGCCGCCACGCCCGCCCCCGTCGACCCGCGCGACCCTGCGGATCCCTGGATCTGGCTTGAGGATCTGGACGGCGCGCGATCCATGGAATGGGTCAAGGCGCACAATGCGGTGACCGAGAAGCGGCTTGAAGCCGACCCGCGCTACCAGACCTTCTATAACCAGGCGCTCACCATCATGGGCGCGCAAGACCGCATTCCGGCACCGCGCTTCCTGAACGGGCAAATCTACAATTTCTGGCAGGATGAACAGCACCTGCGCGGCATCTGGCGTCGCACCACGCTGGCCGATTACCGCAATGCCCAGCCGAGCTGGCAGACGGTGCTCGATATCGATGCGCTGGGTAAGGCAGAGGGCAAGAGCTGGGTCTTCAAGGGCGCGGATTGCCTCCAGCCCGAAGAGCGTCTGTGCCTGATTTCGCTTTCCGATGGCGGCGAGGATGCCGTCGAGGTGCGCGAATTCGATCTTGCCACCGGCACGTTCGTGCAGGGCGGCTTCCACCTTCCCCGCGCGAAGCAGGGCATGAGCTGGATCGATTCCGATCACCTGATGGTCGCCACTGAATGGACGCCCGGCGAAGTGACGCAATCGCGTTATCCCTACGTGGTGAAGCGCGTCACGCGGGGGCGGCCGCTGTCCGAAGCGGTGGAGATATTCCGCGGAGACAAGACCAACGTCGGCGTGTTTCCGGCGGTCCTGCATGATGGCCAGGGACGCTCGCTCGCGATGGTCGAACAGGCACTGGACTTCTTCCATTCGCGTAGCTTCGTTATCGGCAAGGACGGAAAGCCGCATGAACTGAAGATTCCGCAGAAGGTTTCCGTGGCGGGGCTGGTGGCAGGCCAGATCGTGTTCAAGCTTGATGAAGCCTGGGGGGATCTGCCGTCCGGCGCCGTGGCAACGGCTGCGCTGGACGATGTGCTGGCCGATCCCGCAGCCTTCAAGGCCCGGCTTGCGTGGCAGCCCGGCCCGCGCCAGGCGCTCGATGGGGTTTCGACCAGCCGCGACCGCTTGCTGCTCTCGATCCTGGACAACGTGAATGGCAGCCTGCTTTCGCTCGCGCCGGCCGGGAATGGATCGTGGAGCACCACGAAGCTCCCGTTGCCGGACAAGCTGGCGCTGGGCTTCGGTTCAGCCGACACGCGCAGCAACATGGTGTTCGCGTCGGCCGAAGGCTTCACGACGCCCAGCAGCCTCTATCTGGTCGATGCCGCCGCCGGCAGCGCCGAACCGGTGAAGAGCCTGCCCGCGCGCTTCGACGCTTCCGGCCTGGTGGTGGATCAGTTCGAGGCGAAATCGACCGACGGCACGGCGATCCCGTATTTCCTGGTTCACCGCAAGGATGCCCCGCTCAATGGGTCGACCCCGGTCCTGCTCGATGCCTACGGCGGCTTCCAGGTCAGTTCCACCCCGTCCTATTCGGGCACCATCGGCAAGCTCTGGCTGGAACGCGGCGGCGCCTTTGCCGTGGCGAACATTCGCGGTGGCGGCGAATTCGGCCCGGCATGGCATGAAGCCGCGCTGAAGACCAAGCGCCAGGTCGCCTATGACGATTTCGCCAGCGTCGCGCGCGACCTGATCGGCCGCAAGGTCACCTCGCCGCAAAAGCTCGGCATCATCGGCGGATCGAATGGCGGACTGCTGATGGGCGTGGAAATGACCCAGTTCCCCGAACTGTACAACGCCGTGGTCATCCAGGTGCCGCTGCTCGACATGATCCGTATCAGCAAGATCGCTGCCGGCGCCAGCTGGCAGGGCGAGTACGGCGATGTCTACGCCGATGCGGACGCCCGTGCATTCTGGCTGAAGAATTCGCCGTATCATGCCTTGAAGAAGGGCCTGAAATACCCCGAACCCTACATCTTCACCACCACCCGCGACGATCGCACCGGTCCGCAGCACGCCCGCAAGTTCGCCGCCCGGATGGAGCAGCTCGGCCTGCCGTTCTATTACTATGAGAACACGGAAGGCGGCCATGGGTCCGGCGCGGACATCAAGCAGTCGGCCAAGACCAGTGCCTTGTGGATGACCTATCTGGCCCGCAAGCTGGAAGACTGAACGCACCGCGCGCCGGGCTGCGCAAGTCGCTGCCCGGCGCGTGACGCGGAAAGCGTTCTAGGCGGCACTGGCAAGGCGTCTCGGCCGTACGGGCGGCCTGAGGGTCAGGCGGTTGAACAGCCGGCGCTTGAGGGACAGGTGCGGCAGCAGTTCCATGTCGCGCTCCCACAGCGTGCCGTTGAACGAGGGATCGCGCGCCAGCGCCAGTTCCACGCCCCACTGCGCCGCCACTTCGGGCGCGAGCCCGTCGACGATGCCCATCCGCGTCTGCAGCGCGCCCGGGGCCCAGTCGCTGATGACGATGCCGGGAAAGCGATCAGCCAGGTCGGCAACCAGCGCGCGTGTCAGCAGACGCGACGCGCCTTTGGATACCGAATAGGCGCTGCTGGCCGGTATCGGCGCAATGTCGGCGAAGGACGTGACGTTGATGATCCTGCCGCTGCCGCGCTCCACCATGTCGTCCAGCGCCAGCCGGCAGCAGGCCGCCATGCCGCCCAGATTGACTGCCAGGGTGTGCTGGAAGCTTTCGATACTTTCGTCCAGGAAATCGCGGCGGGGATAGACGGCGGCATTGTTGATGAGAATGGCGATCGCGCCCAGATCGCGGATCCTTCCGAACGTCCGCCGCAGCGCGTCGATGTCGGAAACATCGCAGGCCATCGGATGGTAGCGCCCCGGCCCGGTGGCAAGAGCGCCCGTTTCGGCCAGGCTTTCCTCGCCCGGGCCAAGGCCGACGACATCGTGGCCGCCCGCCACCAGTCCCAGTACGAGCGCGCGGCCAAGGCCGCGTCCTGCACCGGTAACCACGGCCAGTGCCGGTGCCGCCTTCGACGACAGTTCCCGGGCGAGTTCGGAAACCGCGTTCATGCCGCGCCCGCCATGCCGTCGGCCACGCGCAGGGCGTTGGCGGCGATGGTGAGGCTGGGGTTCACCCCCATCGAGGTCGGCATGAACGAGGCATCCGCCACCCACAGGTTGCGCATCCCGTGGACGCGGCAGTCTCGATCCACCACGCTGGTCGCCGGATCGCGCCCCATGCGCAGGGTGCCGCAGGGATGCCCGAAATTGAGTTCGGGCTCGTAGGATAGAAATACCATGCGCTGCCCCTTGTGGCTGTTCCGGATCAGACGGCGGAATTGCTGCCGGCGCCGATGCAGTTCCGGCGTGAAGCGATAGTCGACGACGATGTCGCCGGGGCGTTCGGGATCGCCGCGCACGCGGTTCTCCGCATAGGGCATGTCTTCCATCAGCCCGACGAACACCTTGGCCTGGCCCAGCGCCCGCGCGGTGATGGCTGCGGGAATGCGGGCCAGCTGATCCGCGGCGGGCACCCGCCGCAAGGGCGAACGGGCGATGCGCGTGCGCAGGAAATGCAGGATCTCCCCCTCCCCCGCGTTCAGGCCCATCGCCTGGACCATGCCAAGCCGCTCTCCCCCGACGAAATAGAGGTCGCGATAGCCGACCGACTTGGCCGCATCCGCATATTGCTCCGCGCGCCGGGGCCAGAGCGCAAAAATCTCGTTGAGATGAAACATCAGGTTCCGCCCGACCTGCCCCGTGCCATTGCCCAGGCCGTCCTGCCACTGCGCCGCCCGCGAATTGAGCAGCAACCGGGGAGAGGAAAGCGCGCCGGCCGCCAGCACCACGCGGTCGGCGGAAAACCGCAAGGCCTCCCCCTCTCGCCGCGCCTCCACCACCTGCACCGCATTGCCTTCCCCCTGCAGCGCGGTCACGTCGCAACGATCGATCAGCGCGGCGCGCCCGGTTGCCAGAGCGGGCTCGACCCCGGCCGAACGCCCATCCATCTTGCAGGCGCGCGGGCATTTGCGGCCCAGGCAGTTGCCGCAATTCTCGACCCGTCGCACCGCGCTGTGCAACTGGTAGGGGTGCAGTCCCGCATGGCGCATCCGCGCCATGATCCGGGCGTCACCGTCGGCAATGACGGGTCCGGGCCGCAAGGCGGGCGAGGGGTGGGTGGCCAGCGGATCGGGCTCGCCCGCAACCGCGAAAAGGTCCTGCGCCTGATCGTACCAGGGCAGCATCTCCGCAAAGCTGATCGGCCAGCCCTGCGTCGGGTGCGGCCGCTCCGCACTATGGTCCAGGTCATGCGCCTCAGGCCGTTCCAGCGTCGCGGCGTAGAACACCGAAGATCCGCCCACGCCAGCGCCGATTGGCGCATGGAAGGCGTGTTCCGGGTCTCCCGGCTCGCCGCCGATACGCACGCGGATCGGATCGGGCCATGCGCCGCGCGCCATGCGGGCCACCGGATCGGGAAGCTCCGCCCCGGCCAGCCCGTTCTCCTCGCGCCGATGGCCCGCGCGTCCCTTTTCCAGAAACAGGACCGACAGCCCGCGCTCGGCCAGCCGCCTGCCCACCGTGCCGCCACCCATGCCAGTGCCGATGACGATCACGTCCCAATGCCGCCGGACAAGATCGTCGATCATGTGCGCTTCCCTGCCTGATCGCCCGAGAGGAACGGCAGGAACAAGTCCCGCAACGCCACCGCACCGGCGTAAGTCATGTGGTTGTTGTCGAAGTAGAACGAGACGCCGCGCTGCATTCCGCTGCACTGCGCGGCGCAGAGGCGCGGCCAGGGATCGATCAATCGCACGTTGCCTGCCGCCACCAGCGGATCGATCGCATCTTCGGCCAGGCGCTGGCGCGCCAGGGCATCGGGTATCGACACGGTGGCCAGCCGGCGCGCCTGATCGGCAGTCAGCCGCCCATGCGCCATCTCCCGCGCGACGATGGGGCTATTGTAGAACGGCAGTTCGGGAACCTGCCGCAGCAGGAAAACCTGATAGCCGTCGTGCGCCAGTTCGCCGATGGTCATGCGCAGCGCCGCCCCAAACAGCGCGCTCTGCGCCTCGCCCCGGGGCAGGCCGGAACCGTCGATCGCCGAAAGCCGGATCACGTTGTTGGCATCGCGGCCCACGCCTATCCCGTCGGCATAGTAGCTCCAGCGGCCCACCAGCAGCAGCCGCCGGACCGAGGGGAAGTGCCGCAGGGCATCACGAATGCGCAGATTGTCAGTCAGGCAGGCACGGTCTTCGTCGGGCGTTGCGGCGCTTTCCTGTTTGGCGATGCCGAACAGCGGCGGGCATCCCGCATGCCAGATGATCACGCCGGGGCTTTTCGCCTCGCGCGCGGCCAGCGCCAGCCCGTCCATCTGCGCGCGCAAGTGGCTGTCTCCCCAGATCAGCACTTGGGGCGGCCCCTCCGGCCCGATGGCGCAAGTGGTTATGCCCGCAAGCGGCCCCTCGGCCGCCTGGCTGCAGCGGCTGGTATCCTGGAGAAACCCGCTCGACGCCGTGATATGCACGCGCGTATCGGGCGAGAACCGGTCTGACAGACCGTTTCCGCTCCAGATCATGAAGCCCAGCGCCACCGCCATCGTCCCGGCCAGCGTCATGCCGCCCAGCAGCTTGACCGGGTGGGGATGCGGCCCGCGCCGGAACGGTTGCTCGACGAAGCGCCAACTGAGCATCGAAAGAGCAAAGACCAGCGCCAGCCACGCCGCGCTTTCACCGGGCGATCGATAACCGTCGCGCCAGTAGCGGGACAGGATCAGCACCGGCCAGTGCCAGAGGTAGAGCGAGTAGGAAATCACCCCGATGAACGCCAGCGCCGGGTGGGCCAGCACCCTCGTTACCTGCCCCCGCCTCTCGCCCGCCACGCCCGTTCCGGCGATCAGCGCGCATGTCCCCACGACCGGAAGCAGGGCCTGCCATCCCGGAAAATCGGCGCTCCGGACCACGGCGATCGAAACCAGGACCAGTGCCAGCCCGGCCCATGACAGCGCCTGAGCCAGATGTGGGGTCAGACGGGCTTTCAGCGCCGGATGTCGCAACGCCAAGGCCACCAGCACGCCGGACAGCAGTTCCCATGCCCGGTAGGGAAAGAGATAGAACGTGGCGGTGGGATGGGTCGGCGTCAGCACCACGCATGCGGCCAGCGACACGGCCCACAGCAGGCCGACGCATATGGCGATCGCGCCGCCATTTCTGCGCAGCGACGCCACCAGCATCAGGCAAAGCGGCAGGAATACATAGAACTGCTCTTCGACGGAGAGCGACCACGTGTGCAGCAGGACGCGATTTTCCGCACCAATGTCGAAATATCCCGCCTCGCGATAGAACAGCACGTTGGAGGCCCAGACGCTCGACGCGATGAGTTCCTTGCCGAAATTGCGGTATTCGAAAGGCAGCAGCACGAACCAGCCGACGATCCAGCTACAGAGGGCCATCGCGAAGAATGCCGGCGCCAGCCGACGGATGCGCCGCATGTAGAAGGCGACAAGGTCGATTTTCCCGCTATGCGCCAGCTCGTCCACAAGCAGGCCGCCGATCAGATAGCCCGAGATGACGAAGAACACGTCGACGCCGACGAAGCCGCCCTGAAGGCCCGGCACGGAAAAGTGGAACAGCACCACGGCCAGCACGGCAATCGCCCGCAACCCGTCGATTTCCCGGCGATAGGCGAGATGCCGCCCGCTTGTGGCCGCGCCCTCCCGGCCCGGACGCATCCCACGCCAGACGGGTGCTGAACCGGTGCTGAAAATCTTGGGGCTGACGGCTTGGCCCATAGGCGGCTTGTCTCACGTTCGCGGCGGGTACGAGCCACTGGCTCCCGCGAACTATACCGACAGGCGGATCGCCAACGTCATTTCTAAAACTGCCGTGTCGTTTTTCCGGATATACCGAATAGCCCTTTGATTGGCGCCAGCGAACGGCGTCAATCGATGAAGCGCCATCGCGCGCCGTCGATGGCCAACCCGCTCTTGTGCCTGATCCAGCCCGGCTTGCCGCGCGCCTGCCGGGCCTTGGCGATGATGCCGCGGGGGGCTTGAACAGATCAGAGGTGATTGTCCGGCTTCGGCAGATTTTCGGGATGGCTGAATGGCCGATGTTGCGGGCTATTTGCCGCCGTCACTCTACTTCAGGTTTTTATTCAACGTCTGCCGAGCCGTTTGCGCCAGCTTGCAGTCCTTCCTGGTTGTCTGACATTGCTGTTCAAGCATCTCCACGATCCTGAGTTGCTCTCGAAGAAAGTAATCATCGTGCCGGATATCTGCCGACCACATGTTCCGTCCGAGCGGCTGGGAGTTGGCATAACGCAGTCGGTCGGATGCTGCGGGATTGAGCGCAGCAACTTGATTTGGGCGCGGGATCTCAAATCCGATCGCAATACCCACGACAAGGCAGGTCACCGCGATCCCGACTACAAATTTGGATTTCATCGGCGCAGTTTATCAGAGCCGGGAACGGCGGCAATGCGCTGGGAATTCAGAGATCGGTACCGGAAGGGCGGAATAACCCTTTTGCCCTTTCCATGCCCTCCGCTGATCTCCCCGCCGCGACCAACTTCGCTGCGCTTCGCAAGTCTCACGCCCCTCCCGCAAGCGGGAGGGGGTGGAGGTGGGCTTTCACGACGGCCGCGATTCCAGACCGCGCCGCCACCGGGTCAGTCGATATCCAGCAGCCTGGGCGCGCCCATGCCGTCCATGAAGTTGGCAAGGTTGCGGTGGAGGTTGATCACCTTCTGCTCCTGATGCGGGTTGGGCAGCGGGCCGCGGAAGCCGGAGGACTTCATGCCCTTCTGCACGAACTGCATGTTGGAGAAGTCCTGCGCCAGAACCGATCCCCAGTTCTCGCCGATCGGATCGGCATAGACCCATTCGGTCTCCGGCTCCTCGCCCTCGGGGAAGCGTTCCAGGGCGTAGCTTTCGAACACGCACTTGTCCGGATCATCGCCGTAGGGGCGTACGCGGTAGCAGAGCGCGAACGTCTCGCCGTGGAGGATGTTCTGGTTGGGGAACAGCCCCCAGGCGAGGCCGCCCTCCTTCTTGATCTCCGGCGGGACTTCGGGCCAGACCACGCCGCGCGCGGCGTCGTCTGCCTTGGCGCTTTTCAGCCAGTGGGCGATGATCTCGCCCGGGGTGGCGGTATCCGGAAGCTCATCCACCAGGCGGCTGGCAGCGTTCACCAGCGTTTCGGTGGAGGCGGAGTAGTTCACCGTCTCGTAGTTCTCGCGGATCAGTTCGTAGGTGGAGACGCGCGCGTCGTCGCCCTTGCCGGCGCGGGTGGTGCCGGCGCTTTCGCTCATCTGGAACTTGGCGTCGCGGGTATCGTAGCTGGAGACGGAGTGGAGGCCGTACTGCTTCGACAGCGCGTAGTAATCGCCATAGGCCAGTAGCTGCGTGTGGGTGCCGGCGACGTGATAGGGTTCCAGGAACGCTTCGATCGCGGTCTTCCAGTTGCAGTCGTAGATCGCCCACTGCCGCCATTTGTAGTGCATGCCGGCAAGGTCGAAGTGGTCCAGAATCTCACCCGCGCGGCCCATCCATTCGGCCAACGGTACGGCATCGGGGTCCATGCTGATGTAGATGTAGCCACCCCAGGTATCGACCTGCACGTCCGACAGGCAGGTCATCTCCGGCGTCAGCTTGTTGTCCCAGTCCTGCGGGTCGAGGATGTAGGTGTTCTTGCCGTCGAGGTCGAAGGTCCAGCCGTGGAAACCGCAGACGAAGCTCTTGCGGTTGCTGCCGCGCACGTCGTGGATCTTGCTCGGCAGCATGTCCGGCACCGAGACGAGCTGGCGGCCGCGATGCGGGCACACGTTGTGGAAGGCGCGCAGCGAGCCATCGTCCTTGCGCAGGACGATGATCGATTCGTCGGCAACGTTGTAGGTCATCCAGTCGCCGGGGTTCGGCAGGTCCGTCTCACGCTCCACCATCTGCCAGACCTTGGGCCAGAGCAGCTTCTTTTCCGCTGCAAGGTAGTCCTTCGAAAGGAACGCGGTGGTAGGATAAGTGGCGAGGCGTTCCTCGTCCATGTCCTGCGCGGTCAATGTGGCCTGATTGGTGCCCGTCTCTTTCACGTGGCCTCTCCTGTTATCAACAGCGTTGTTCATTAAGCCATCGCCCGCGCGGGGGCCAGAGGGATTTTACCCTGATCGCTGCCGGGATGGATGCAACGGGCGGCCGGGAGTCAGCCGCGCTTTTCCAATTCCGCCACCAGCGTGCGCAATTGCATGAGGGCGGCCTGCAAGGCCTCCTTGTCCTCCGCGCGGTCCGAAGCCCGCAGCGTTTCAAGATCGCTGCCCACTTGCTTCACGCTGCGCAGGGCCGCGTCCTTCTTGATCGTATCGATCTGCCGATGGAGCGTGACGACGTCCTTGAGCGCCGTGTTCCGCCCGGCATCGGGCTGCCGCTCCACCAGCAGGCACAGGGCGTCGAGCATCTTGCCGATCTGCCGCCCATAGCTTTGCTGGGCCAGGATCGCCTGCTCGGTGCCGGGCGCGCTGGAGTTCTGTTGATTGACGATCACATTGCCGAACGACCAGCCGGAATTGATCGACTGCATCAGGTCTTGCGGCGCCAGCGACAGCTTCAGTCCGAAATCGGTCCAGGACCGCCAGAGCGCGGTCCAGTCATCAAGCGTGGATGCGGTCATCGTGGCCCCCGCGACAAGGAATGCTGTGCGCGGATAATGCCTCTTCCCGGTCGCCAAGGCCAGCGTGCCGTCTAGAGCAGTTTCCGGCCGTTGCGGCGTCTGAAATCGTGCCCCCGGAAGTCCGCCGCCGGGATCGGGCCGATCAGTTCGCCATCGTCCCACTCGACGCGGCGATAGCGGTTCTCGTCCAGGCCCAGCGGGGGCAGCGGGGTGTAGACATAGCGGCTGAACGCATAGACGCGGCGCGCCGGCACCAGGGCGGCGCGGACTTGCGGCACGGGGGTGATGCGGCCCCGATAGCCGCCGAAGGCCCAGGCGTCGGTGGGCGCGCGGCTGGCCATGACCACCAGCGGGAACGGGCAGCCGGGGCCGTGATATTCCAGCATGCAGGCCTGCTGCACCACCAGCCCCACCGCCTCGTGCGAGACCAGCAGGGCCGAATTCGGGCTATGGGCAACGGTCTGGACCGTGCGCCGCCAGTCCTGCGGCTCCGGTATCCAGACGAGCGTGACCAGTTCGTAGAGGCCGACTGCCGCCACCAGCGCCAGCGCGCCGCCGCGCACCACGATGCCATCGCCGCGCGCCAGCGCCGCGGCGGCGAGCAGCACGGTGAAGCTGGCGCACCAGTGCAGCGTGTAATCGGAGATGATCGGGTGGACATGGTCCGCCACCTTGAACGCCAGCAGCGCGGCGATGACGATGAACAGCGCCAGCCGCGTGGCGCGATCGCGGAAGGTGCGGATGGCGCCGATCGCCATCAGCGCCGCCATCAGCGCCGATCCGACCTCTCCATCCAGCAGCAGTTGAAGGTTCACGCTGGACAGCCAGTCCGCGAAGGAAAGCGGCTCGATCCAGGCTATATTGGCGGAGGCGGCGCGGACTTGCGCCGCCGCGATCCACAAGGCCCAGCCGGACAGCAGCGCGACGGCAAGGTTGGCCGCCAGCAACCGCAGCAGCGCCGTCCGCCCGACACCCCGCCGCAAGCTTGCCTCGGCCAGCACCGCCAGCGTGGCGATCGCGGGCCAGAGCAGCATCGTCGTGTGGCTGTAGACCGCCACCACCGCGCCACCGACATACAACCCCCAGCCCCTCGGCGGATTGGGCCGCCCCTCTTCCAATGCGGCCAGCAGCCCAAGGAACGATACGGTGACCGCCAGCTTGGCCAGCACATAGCCGCGCAGATATTCGGACTGGTAGATGTCGGAGGGCGAGAGCGCGAAGAGCAGTACCGCCATCGCCGCCGCGGCCCAGCCCCAGCGCCGCCCGGCAAGGCGCGTGATCAGCCCGATCTGCGCCAGCGACAGCAGCAGCGGCAACAGGCGCAGCGCCGGCTGGCTGTCCGGCACCGCCATGCGCCACAGCTTGAGCAGGGTGTAGAACAGCGGCGGGTTCGTCTCCCGCAGCATCCACGGCCCCCACAGTTCCGTGAAGGACCGGCCGGAGAAATAGAGCGAGGCATATTCGTCGAAACCCAGCGGGGCTGGTTCCTGCCGCAGCCGCAAGGCCAGTGTCAGCGCGAAAGTGGCCGCCAGCGCGCCAAGCGGCAGTAGTCCTGCGAGCACCGAACGCGATTGCAGCCTGGCGTACATTCGATTCCCCCGAGGCAGCGCACGCGGCGTCCCCCATCCCCCCGGATGTTCAAGCCGATGTTTAGCCGCAGAGCGGCAGCGTGCAAGTGCCGCCATCTCGCCGGCACTGTGCGCCTGGCCTTCGATGTCCCTTTGCCGAATACAAAAAAGCGGGCCCCGAATTGCTCGGAGCCCGCCCATTTTCTGTCGGAGTACGCCGATCAGAAGCCGTCCACGGCCTTGCTGACCATGATGTTCACGGCAACGCGGCGGTTCTGCGCCTTGCCTTCTTCGGTGGTGTTGTCCGCCAGCGGGTCGGCCTTGGCCATGCCGGTGGGGGTCAACATGCGATAGGGCTTCCAGTGGCAAACCTGCTGGAGGTAGTTCACCACGCGGGTGGCGCGCTTTTCGCTGAGCGTCTGGTTGTAATCGTCGCTGCCGACGGAGTCGGTGTAGCCGACCACCAGCAGAAGGGCATTATCCATGCCATCGGCCGAAGTCGCCGCCGAGCAGAGGTTCTGCTTCGCTTCTGGCGAAAGATCGGACTTGCCTGTGTCGAAGTTCACGTTGGTCGTGCCCTTGATGTTGTACTTGTCGATGTCGGCCATGCGGCCGCGCAGTGCCTCGGTCGCCGCCTCGTTCGACGCGAAGCGCTGATCCGTGCCGTTGTGGATCATGGAGGCGACCTTCATGTCCTTGTTCTTCAGGTCGATCGAGCTGGCCACCAGCGCGCCGCCGCCCTGCAAGGTGTCGATCGAAACCGGCAGACCGTTGAGAAGCTGGTTTGACGCCAGCTTGTTGCTGTTCATGCCGAGGAAGCCGCCGCTGGACTTGATCTTGGTGGCGTTGGTAACGGTGACGATGGTCTTGTTGCCGTTGGCGCTGGTAACCTGGACCCGGTCGCCGCTGCGCGCGGAGATGATGCCTTCGACCTTGGGCCCCTTGGTCATGCCGGCCGTGTCGACCGGCTGCTGGCTGGAGGCGTCTGCCGTAACGCTACCTTCCAGGCCGTCCTGCTGCTGCGCGGAAACGCTGGCAGAAGCGGAGCCGGCCAGCGCGGCAAGCAGCAGAAGGGCTTTGGGGCTTTTCGAGATGTTTTTCATTGGCTGCTCCTTCACACAGGTGGGCCCGCGCCGATCGCGGCTTCTCGTCCGACCGGCACGCCGACGGTGGCGTGTGTGCGATCGGAACCCCCTCCAATTTCGGTGTCCGGAAGTGCGGAAACTGAATGCTGCATCCGGACCGATTTCCTGCGTGTTCAGCGCAAGCTTGCGGGTTGATGAACGGTGCCCGCAGCACCCCTGTTCGCACCGTCTATGCGGGCAAGCCGTGCGACGAACCGAAGCGAAGCATGCTGCGCGAACGGCGTTCACAAGTCGTCACACTGCCGCAATGAACCCTCAAAATAGGCTCTGCCGAACCGTCAACGGTATGCTTCGCGACAGCCCCGAAACGATTCCCGCATGGCTTCCCGGCACCGTTCTCACGCGCCGTGGATCTGCAAAACGTGACATGAAAAAAGGAGGGAGCCTTGCGGCCCCCTCCCCCCATCATTGCATAAGCCGATCGGTTACAGGGCGATCACGCCACCATCATCCTTGGTGATCGCCACGATGGCAGAGCGCGGACGCACCGTTGCGGCGGCGGTGCCGGTCTGGCTGTCCGGCCAGTGGCTGGACGGGGCCGTCACGCTGCCGTCCTCACCCGGATGCTGGATGCCCACGAACAGCGTGCGACCGTCCGGCGTCATGTCGATGCCGGTGATCTCGCACTGGACCGGGCCGACCAGGAAGCGGCGCAGCGTGGCTGCCGAGGCCGCCTTGCCGGCGATGGTCGCCTGCGTGGCGGTGGCGCCGGTCGAGTCCTTGTTGGTGATGGTCTTGGCGCCGCCGTCACCCACTTTGCCCGGCAGCGCGGCCAGCAGCATGCAGTTGGTGCGATCGGTCATCGCGCCGTCGTCGGTCTCGATCCACAGTACCGGGTTGATCTGCCCCGCCGGGTTCGTGTCTCGCGAGAAGTAGCAACCGTCCGGGCTGGAGAAGTCGTTGTCGACCGTCAGACCCGAGATGTTGACGTTGGTCGGGTCGGCATCGGTGGCATCGGCGCCGAACAGGTAGATGTCCCACTTGAACGTCGTGGCCGCCGTAGTGTCGCCATCTTCGCGCAGGCGGATGATGTGGCCGTTCGGGTTGCCGTACTGCGCGGTGTTCGCCGCGCCCTTGGGGTCGTTGTAGTGACGCGGGTTGGCCGCATCGGTGCCGTTCAGCGGGCGGCCGGCGGCGTTGTTGTTGGTCAGCGTCAGGTAGATTTCGCCGGTCACCGGGTTGCCGGCCGTCCATTCCGGGCGGTCCATCGGCGTGGCACCCACCGCATCGGCGGCAAGGCGGGTGTTGACCAGGATATCGGCCTGATCGGCGAAGACATAGGCAGGCGTGGAGCCGCTGGCAGCACGGTTCGGCACTTGTCCGAAGACCAGCGGTAGCCACTGGCCGCTGCCGTCGGCATTGAACTTGGCGACATAGAGCGTACCGGCGTCCAGATACTTGTCGCCCATGGCCAGGCGACTGGTGCTGGCGGCGTCCGCCGCCGCGTAAGTGGTGCTGGACACGAACTTGTAGAGGTATTCGCGGCGCGAATCGTCGCCCATGTAGACGCCCAGCTTCTGGCCGGCGACGGCGCGCACGAAGGCGCCTTCATGGCCCATGCGGCCCAGCGCGGTGCGCTTGCGCGGGGTCGATGCCGGGTCGTAGGGGTCGATTTCCACTACCCAGCCATACTGGTTGAACTCGTTGCGATAGTCGTCCGCCGCCGTGGCGCCGGTGATCGTCGCGTTCCACTTGGTGTAGATCGAGTCGGTGGAATTCGCGGTGGACCACGCGAAGTTGCCGGTGCGGCTGGTAACGCCGTAGCGGCTGATAGCAGTCATCTCGCGCACGGTGCGCTTGGCATCGTCCGCCGCGTCACGGCGGAAGTAGCCGGCCCAGTTTTCCTCGCACGTCAGGTTCGTCGCCCAGGGGGTGATGCCGTTGGCGCAGTTGTTGATGGTGCCGCGCCCAGTCTTGCCCGTGGGCGAATAGGCGGTGAACAGCATGGCGGAACCGGCGGCGGGGCCGTTGAACGCCATCGGCGTGTTCGGGGTGATGCGGCGGTTGAAGGTGCTGTTCTGGACGTAGGCCCACTTGCGGCTGCCGACGTCCTTGTATTCGGCCACCGAAACGCCGTGCGCCTCGATTTCCTTCAGCGCCTCATCCGCCGGACGCGGCCCGGTGGAAACGTTGGTGGGGCCGTTCGGGTGCAGGTACTGCACGTTCAGGTTCTCATGGTTCTGCACCATCAGACCGCGCGTGGAGCTGGCGTCGTCACGCGCGCCGGCGGTGGAAAGGCCGAAGAAGTGCAGCGCGTCCCCATGATCGCCGATGCGATGGGCAAAGTCGGTGTCCGAACCGTTGTTGGCATAGGCGGCGGTGCCGGCCGAAAGCGGATCGCCCAGGCGGGTCATGACGGTGACGGTATAGCCCGAGGGCACTGCCACCACATCCGCCAGGCCGTGCGGCACGGCGGTGAAGCCCAGCGCGCTGGGTGAAACGCGCACCGTGGTCTGTGCGGTTTGCGAATGGCCGCCGGTTTCGACCACGGCGAAAGTGAACACCAGATCGGTGGCGGTGCTGACGGCGGGCGCGATGAAGCTGACCGTCGATCCCGTGCCCGTCAGCGTGACGGTGGTACCCGAAGTCTGCCCCCACGCCGTCGAAGCGATGCCGCTGGTGCCGCTGGCCGGCGACCCCGTCAGCGTAACCAGGCGGCCCGAGCTGGTGGCGGCATTCGCGCCGGCCGAGATCGTCACCGAGCTGGCATTGTCGTCATCGCCGTCCGAACAGGCGGCCAGCAGCGCGGTGCCCATGAAGGCCATCGTGGTGGCGCCGGCGCCGCGAAACAGGGCCTGACGGCGCGAGAAGCGCTGGTCGGCCAGCGTCTCCAGCGATGTCACCTCGCTAGAATTGGTGTCGACGTCGCCATCGGTATACCCGGTGGCGGGCAGGTCATGTGTCATGGATATGCCCCCTATTGTTGCAGGTCTTTCAGTCGCGGGGCGATTGCTAGGGGGCCAAGATGGCAATCTGGCGCAAGTTCGATGGCATTTCGGAGACGTTTTTACGACGATTGCGACAGGTCATCGCGGAAACACTTCGTCCCGATTTTATCGATTGGGAACGGCACGCAGTTTCGGAGATTATCTTCTCCATATCGGATGCAATTACGCCACGCGCGGCCTGAAATTACTTCACCCAACCCCATACCCCTGCCCTGGATGCCGTGCAGCGCAGCGACACAGCCACGGCCAAACTTCTGCCCATGTTGGATTTTGCGTAGATTTGCATAAATTTGCGGTTCCAGATATCGCCCCGCCCCGCGCACACGTTTAGCCAGAACCAATCGCCGCGCATTGCAACCGGCTTCCCCTTCGCGCGTCCCAAAGGGCATGTGGCCCACTTCGAATCGATCTTGCCGGGAGTTCGCCATGAGTGAAGAACGCGTCATCGAGGGTGTGGCCTGCATGTGGATGCGCGGCGGCACTTCGAAAGGCGGCTACTTCCTCAAGCAGGACCTGCCCGCCGATCCCGCCGCGCGCGATGCCTTCCTGCTGTCGATCATGGGCTCCCCCGATCCGCGCCAGATCGATGGCATGGGCGGCGCCGACCCGCTGACCAGCAAGGTCGCGGTCGTAGCCAAGTCCACGCGCGAAGGGATCGATGTCGATTACCTGTTCCTGCAGGTCTTCGTCGATCAGGCGCTCGTCAGCGATCAGCAGAACTGCGGCAACATCCTTGCCGGCATCGGCCCCTTCGCCATCGAGCGCGGGCTGATCGCAGCCAGGGGTGACGAGACGAACGTCACCATCTTCATGGAAAACACCGGCCAGGTCGCCGTCGCCACCGTGCAGACGCCGGGCGGAGCCGTCACCTACAAGGGCGATGCCACGATCGACGGCGTGCCCGGCAGCCATGCCCCGGTGCCGCTGGAATTCCGCGATACCGCCGGCTCCTCCTGCGGCGCGCTGCTGCCCACCGGCAATGCCGTGGACGAAGTGAACGGCGTGCGGGTGACGTTGATCGACAACGGCATGCCCTGCGTGGTGATGAAGGCCGAAGACGTCGGCATCACCGGCTATGAAGACCGCGCGAGCCTGGACGCCAACACCGAGTTGAAGGCCAGGATCGAGGCCATCCGCCTTGCCGTGGGCGAGCGGATGAACCTGGGCGATGTCAAGGACAAGTCGGTTCCCAAGATGATGTTGGTCGCCCCGCCGAAGCATGGCGGCGCGGTGACCGTGCGCAGTTTCATTCCCCACCGCGCGCACGCCACGATCGGCGTGCTGGGCGCGGTCTCCGTGGCGACGGCCTGCCTGATCGAAGGCTCGCCAGCCGCCGAAGTGGCCATAAGCCCCGAGGGTCGCCGCAAGACGCTGTCGGTCGAACATCCGACCGGCGAGATGTCCTGTGTCCTCGAAGTGGACGAGGGCGGCGCCGTGATCAGCGCCGCCCTCCTTCGCACCGCACGCAAGCTGATGGACGGGGTGGTTTTCGCCGACTGACGGGCAATGGGCCGCAGGACGGACTGAAAACGGCGCAACAATGCAGCCTTGGGGCCACGGTCCGCTATTTTCCCAACGATTTCAGAATCTATTCGCCGCAACGCAACATTCCGCGTTATCAGGGCTTCAAGGGATTCAAAAAACGTCCCGTCCTGACAGGAGTTTGCGACCATGGCCAAGACACTCGCCCTGACCACGACCATTGCCGCCGCCGCGCTATTTGCCGTCGCCGGCTGCAAGGGCCCCCAGACCGCGCCCGACAGTTCCACCAGCGCATCGGATTCCCCGGTGGACGTCGGCACGATCGTCAAGGAGCGCAAGGCGAACTTCAAGGACATCGGCAAGTCGAACAAGGTGGCCAAGGCCGCGCTGGAAAGCACGCCGCCCGATTTCGCCACCGCCTCTTCCGCGGCCGCCTCCATCAAGGAAGATGCAGGCAAGATCGTCGGCTTCTTCCCCGACGGCACTGGCCCGGATGCCAGTTCCAAGACCGAAGCATTGCCGGTGATCTGGCAGAAGAACGGCGAATTCAAGGCCGCGGCCGACAAGCTGGCCAGCGCGGCTGACGAGTTGAAGACCGCTGCCGACGCCAAGGACCTTGCCGCCACCACCAAGGCGATGGGTGACATCGGCGGCGCTTGCAAGGGCTGCCACGAACAGTTCCGGAAGAAGGACAAGTGATCGCGACGCCGGATAAGCCCGGCGTTCGCACGCCCCTTTGGGATCTTCCCGTCCGCTTCATCCACTGGGCTTTCGTGGTGCTGATCCCGGCCCTGTGGTGGACGGCGGAAAACGGCAAGATGGCGCTGCACATGCAGATCGGCACGGTGCTGCTGCAACTGCTGGTAATCCGTATCCTCTGGGGCTTCGTGGGCGGATCGACCGCCCGCTTCACCGCCTTCGTGCGCGGCCCCGGCGCGGTGCTGGCCTATTTTCGCGGCAAGGGCAGCGACGCCCCCTCCCCCGGCCACAACCCGGCCGGCGGGTGGAGCGTGATCGCGCTGCTGGGCCTGATGAGCCTGCAGGTCACGCTGGGGCTATTCTCGGGCGACGAGGACGACGGCGTGACCGGGCCGCTCAACCATCTCGTCCCGTTCACCACCGCCGACCGGGCGACCGATCTCCACGGCATCGTGTTCTACCTGATACTGGCGCTGATCGTGCTGCACATCGCCGCCGTGCTCTGGTATCGCCTGGCTCGGCGCGACAACCTGATCGCACCGATGGTGACCGGCAAGCGCGTGCTTCCCGCCGGCACTCCGGCACTGGTACGCGCCCCGGCCTGGCGCTTCATCGCCTGCGTGGTGGTGGCATGGCTGGTCGGCTGGGCGATCTGGAGCGGGGTGAAGGTTTGAGGGACCGGCTTCAAGCGCCTTGAACAGTGAGGCGGATCATGCCGTTCTGTTGGGTCGCCAAGACCTGAGTATCCGAAAGCCCATGTCCATCACCATGCCGCCCCCGCGAAGGCGGGGGCCCCGCTTTTTTTGGTTCACGCAGAGGCGCGGAGACGCAGAGAGACTGAAGCCCCGCGCGCGCCTCGCCTCTGCGCCAACGGCGGCCTTTAAGAAGGAGCGTTATCCCCTCCTTCGCGAGGATGACGAGAGTTTGGGATGATGCGCTTTCCCGAGGCCAAAGCGGATTGCTGAACCGCCGCTACCCCTTCAACGCCCGCAGCTCCTTCCGCGCCGCCATATAGTTCGGCAGCACGCTGTTCGCATAAGTGCCGAAGATCGGCAGGTCCGCGTGGTCGATCGTTTCGGCGTCGGCATAGTGGGCGATGATCGCATCGGAATCGTTCATGTACTTGCCCGGCGCGTATTGCACGGTGGGGAAGGTCACCTTCTCGAAATGCGGGGCGAGTTCGGCGCGGATGGCGGCTTCGTTCTCATCTCCCTGTGCGAACATGCGCTGCTCGAAACGGTCGAGCAGGTCGGCTTCCAGCAGGAATATCCGCAGCTTCAGGCAATGCGGGCAAGTTGCCTTCAGATAGAGAACCGGGCGAAAGTCATTGTCGGCCATGGATTTTCCTCGCAATCGTCATTCGGTGAACGAGATGGAGGTCGGCTTGGCAACGTCAAGCCCGCTGCCGGTGGCGGTCAGCCTTCCGCTGGCACGGTCCACCGCGAAGACGGCGAGATGACCCGATCCCTGATTGGCCACCACCAGCCACTTGCCATCGCGGGAGAGCGAGAAGCCCCACGGCACTTGCCCGCCGCAATCGACCGCATAGACCGGGGTCAGGCCGCCATCCTGCTGCACGGCATAGACCTGAACGCGATTGGCCGCGCGGTTGCCCGCGTAAAGGAAGCGCCCGTCGCGCGCGATGGCGATTTCCGATCCGCTGCGCGTACCGGGGAAGTCCGCCGGATCGAGCTGGGTGGTCGCCAGCGGGGCCAGCCTGCCCTGCCGGGCGTCCCACGCGAAGCTGACGATCGAGCCGCCCATCTCGGTGATCAGGAAGGCGTGGCGACCATCCGGGGCAAAGACGATGTGGCGCGGGCCGGAGGCGGGCGGCAGCGCCACGAACGGCACCGGCGCCGGCGAGAGCGTGCCCTTGGCAGCATCGAAGCGGTAGATGAAGACCTTGTCCGCGCCGAGATCGGGCGAGAGCACCCAGCGGCCCGAAGGATCGAGCGTCACGCCGTGCGCGTGCGGGCCTTTCTGTCGCTTGTGCGGGCCGGATCCCTGATGGGTATCGACGCTGGCCGGCTGGGCCGCCGGCTTGCCGTCACCTGCCGCCAGCAGCGCGGCGACCGGGATGGCGGAGACCTGCCCGGTGCCGTAATTGGCCACGAACAGCGTGCGCCCGTCAGCCGACAGGGCCAGGTGGGTCGGCCCGCCCCCGCCCGAATCCGCACGCCCCTTCGCCGTCAGCGCGCCGGTGGCGGGATCGTACGCGAAGCCGGTGACGGTGCCGTGGGTGACGCCGTCGTTGCCGGTTTCGCTCACCGCGAAAAGGCGATGGTGGACGGGATCGGCCAGAACCCAGGTGGGCCGCTCCATTTCGCCCACCACGCCCAGCGACGTGAGCGCGCCGGTCCGGGAATCGAGCCGCACCCCGACCACGCCCTGCCCCGGCCCGCTGCCCTGCGTGCCGACATAGGCCAGCGCCTGCCCCGGCGTTTCCGCAGCGGGCACGGTGGCACACCCGGCCAGAGCCCAGCCCGCGATTCCGCAAAGGGCCCCGCACCGGGCCCAGCACCGAACTGCCCGCCAGAGCTTCGCTTTCATTTCGCTTCCTTTCCCGGTCATTCCCGGCAGGCTAGCCGAGCCTTGCAGGCCGGGCCACCGCACTGCACGCAATCTATCGGGGACGGCGCCGAAATTAGGGTCGGGAGCATCACGTTATTTCAAGACTTTGCGCGCAAACCGCAGGGCGATGATCAAGACCATCCTGGACCCAAGCGGCCTTCGGCTGTTCCCGAAGGACCGGACGGCCGCCCTGGTGGCGACAGTGTCCAGCGTGGTGAGCGTAACGCTTTTCGTCCTGCTGCTTGACGGGCTGCTGTTCCGCCGGGCGCTGCCCGAAGGCTACGAGGCGCTTTTCACCACGCCCCTGCTGCCACGCATGCTGTTCTCCGCCACGGGATCGATGCTAGAGGAAATCCAGTACCGCCTGTTGCTGACCACGGCGCTGGTCGTGCTGGCAAGCGCCATCGCCCGCAGGCCGCTGTCGCCCTTGGCCATGGTGCTGATCATCGGTGGCGTGCAGTTGTTCAACGCGTGGATTCCGGTTTCGCATTACCCCGTCTACGGCACCTTGCGGTACTGGCTGGTCGGCTGCGTCTGGGGCCTGCTGTATTGGCGGCACGGCTTCCTGGCCGCGCTGGCGGGGCATGGCGCCGTGCATCTGCTGCTCGACCCCGCCCTTCGCGAGATGCTGCTGCTCACGCAGTGACCCTGTCGATCGCCGGCGTGTGCAAATCTGCGTGACGCAGACACACAGGCTGCATGCAACGGCCGTTGCGCCTGCCCGTTCCGATACTTAGGTTAACCCCGCGCCCCTCTCTCCCACCTCGCGCGGGCGCGGCGATAAAGGAGCCTTTGCTCATGGAATTCCGTCGCGAATCCGACTCCATCGGCGAGATCGACGTCCCCGCCGCCGCCTATTGGGGCGCGCAGACCGAGCGCAGCCTGCACAATTTCCCGTTCGGCCCGACCGAGCGGATGCCGATCGCCATCGTCCATGCCCTCGCCCGCGTGAAGCTGGCCGCGGCTCGCGTGAACGAGAAGCACGGGCTGGACACCGGCCTGGCGCGCGCGATCGAGGCAGCGGCGGCCGAAGTGATCTCCGGCACGCTGGACGATCAGTTCCCGCTGGTCATCTGGCAGACCGGATCGGGGACGCAGAGCAACATGAACGTGAACGAGGTGATCGCCGGCCGCGCCAACGAGCTGCTTTCGGGCAAGCGCGGCGGCAAGGATCCGGTGCACCCCAACGATCACGTCAATCGCGGGCAATCGTCCAACGACAGCTTCCCCACCGCACTCCACGTCGCGGCGGCCGTGGAAGTCGAACGGGCACTCCTGCCGGCGCTGGAACGGCTTACCCAGTCACTGGACGCCAAGGCCAAGGCCTGGACCGATGTGGTCAAGATCGGCCGCACCCACTTGCAGGATGCGACGCCGCTGACACTGGGGCAGGAGTTTTCCGGCTACGTCCAGCAGCTTCGCGACGCGCGGGAACGGCTGGTCCATGCCGAACAGGGCGTGCTGCGGCTGGCGCAGGGCGGCACGGCAGTGGGCACCGGGCTCAACGCGCCCCAAGGCTTCGCGGCGGACGTGGCGGCGGATCTTGCCACCCAGACCGGGCTGGCCTTCGTGCCCGCGCCGAACACGTTCGAGGCGCTGGCCAGCAACGATGCGCTGGTGCAGCTTTCCGGCACGCTTTCCACGCTGGCGGTGGCGCTGACCAAGATCGCCAACGACATTCGCCTGCTCGGCTCCGGCCCCCGTTCCGGCCTGGGGGAGCTGGACTTGCCCGCGAACGAGCCGGGCAGCTCGATCATGCCCGGCAAGGTCAACCCCACCCAGTGCGAAATGCTGACGATGGTGGCCGCGCAAGTGATCGGCAACCATCAGGCGGCCACCATCGGCGGCCTGCAGGGCGCGTTCGAACTCAATGTGTTCAAGCCGCTGATCGGATCGGCGGTGATCCGCTCAATCAGCCTGCTCGCCATCGGCATGGTCAGCTTTGCCGAGCGCTGCGTGGACGGGATCGAGCCCAACCGCAGGCGCATCGCCGAACTGGTGGAGCGCTCGCTGATGCTGGTGACCGCGCTGGCGCCGGAAATCGGCTATGACAACGCCGCCAAGATCGCCAAGCACGCCCATGCGGACGGGCTGACCTTGCGTGAGGCGGCGCTCGATCTCGGGCTGGTGGACGAAGCGACGTTCGACCGCGTGGTGCGCCCGGAAACGATGGTCTGACGGAAAGGGCGGCCCTGCCAGCGGGCCGCCCTCTCGCATCACAGCTTCATCGACAGTTCGACATCATCCGCGAACGGCACCGACAGGTAGCCGCCATCGGCCTCGCGCACGCGGGCGAGGTATTCGGGGCAGTAGTCGGCATTGTCCGCCAGCACGAAGGCGCCGGGCCGCAGGCGACTTTCCAGACGGTCCAGCACATCGGGATAGAGCGATTTGGCGCCGTCCAGCAGGACAAGGTCGATACTGTCCGGCAGCCCCTCCGCCAGCGTTTCCAGCGCATCCCCCACGCGGATCTCGACGAGGTCGGCCAGTCCGGCCTCGGCGAGGTGCGCGCGGGCCTTTTTGACCTTGCCCGGCTCGAACTCGGTGGTGATCACCAGGCCGCCGCCATTGTCGCGCAGCGCCGCGGCAAGATGGATGGTGGAAATGCCGAAGGAGGTGCCGAACTCCACCACCGTGCGGGCATTGCCGCTGCGGGCCAGCATATAGAGCAGCCGGCCCGCTTCGGGCGAGACGGGCAGCGGCACCTCGCGCAGCGTGCCGTACATCTCCCGCCAGGCGGTCTTGTCCTGCATCAGCCGCGTGGTTTCCTGTTCCGACATGCCTTCGAACGCGCGAAACATTTCGGCGCGCAGGCGATCGGATTCTTCGAAAAGTCGCGCCAGCAGCGGGGCGACGGGGCTTTGGGTCAAGGTGTTCATCTTGTTCTCCAGGACGCGTCGTTGCGTCGGGGAGAAAAATATGAACAATTGATCACGTTTTCTAATCGCATTCCCGAGAGGGCCAATGGCCACCGCTGAAACCCCGCAGATTTCCACGCGAAAGCGCCCCCGGCAGAGCCGCTCCGAAGAGACCGTGAAGGCGATTCTGCAAGCTGCCGCTCAGGTTCTGGCGAGCGAGGGCGCCACCCGCTTCACCACCGCGCGGGTGGCCGAGCGCGCGGGCGTCAGCATCGGTTCGCTCTACCAGTATTTCCCGAACAAGGCGGCGATCCTGTTCCGCCTGCAGAGCGAGGAATGGACCGAGACGCGCGACCTGCTGGGCACGATCCTGTCCGACACCAGCCAGCCCCCGGCCGAGCGGGTGCGGCGGCTGGTCCATGCCTTCGTGCGGTCCGAATGTGCGGAGGCCGACTTGCGGCAGGCGCTGAGCGACGCGGCGCCGCTCTACCGCGATGCGCCCGAGGCGCAGGCGGCACGGGCCAGCAGTCAGGGAGTGATGCGCCGGTTCTTTGCCGAAGCCCTGCCCCACGCATCCGACCAGACGCGCGATCTGGCCGCGCGGATGATCAAGACGACGCTACGCGAAGTGGCCAAGAGCTTTTCGGAAACCCCGCGCGGCGAGGAAGAGATCGCCCAATGGTCCGACGCGATGGCGGACATGCTCTGCGCTTATCTGGAAAGTCTCGGCGCTCGCGACGGGGGGATCCGCGAGCGCCGAAGGGGATAAGGACTATTTGAAAATCCGCGGTCGGCGGATTTTCAGTCCAAACACTTAACCGCCGGCCTGTTCCGACGGCCCACCGATGGCGCGCACGTAGGAAACGGCTGCGCGCATCCGTTCGGTGTCCACCGCGATGGCCGAGCGCTGGGCATCCAGCGCGTCGGTCTGGGCGGTCACCACGTCGAGGTAGCCCGCCGCGCCGTCACGATAGCGCGACATCGCGATCTCGCTGGTGCGCTGGGCGGCATCGGCAGCTTGCTGCTGCGCTTTGCCCTGTGCCTCAAGCTGGCGCATCGCCGCAATGGAGTCCTCCACTTCGCGGAAGGCGTCCAGCACGGTGCCGCGATAGTCGGCAGCGGCTTCGTCGTATTCGGCACGTGAGATCTTCACTTGCGAGCGGCGTGCACCGCCGTCGAAGACGTTCAGCAGCGCGGTCAGCGGGCCCAACGCCCACATCGCGTTCGGTGCGCTCAGCAGGTTGCCGCCGGTGGTCTGCCAACCGCCCGAGGCACCCAGACCGATGGTCGGGAACCAGGCCGCGCGGGCGACGCCGATGCGGGCATTGGCAGCGAACACGCGACGCTCTGCCGCGGCAATGTCCGGGCGGCGCTGGAGCAGTTCGGACGGGGTGCCGACGGCGATCGCCGGGGTGGCAAACGCGGCTTCCTGCGGGGCGACGTGGAAGCTGGATGCCAGCGCGCCGGTCAGCGCGGCAAGCTCATGCTCGGTCTGCGCGCGCTGGTTGGCGATCGAGGCGACTTGCGCCTGCGCGTTGCCCAACACGGTGCGGGCGCGATTGACGTCGATGCCCGAGGAGATGCCGCCTTCGTGGCGCGTCTCGGTCAGCTGGGCGGCGCGCTGGAAGGCGTCCACCGAGCGGTCGAGCAGGGCCGCCTGCGCATCGAGGCCGCGCAGGCGCAAGTAGGCATCCGCCACCGAGGCCTGCAGACTGAGCCGCGCCGAGGCGAGGTCGCTCTGCGAAGCGGCGGCTTCGGCATTGCCGGCCTTCACGCTGTTGCGCACCCGGCCCCAGAGGTCCAGTTCGTAGGAGGCGCTGCCACCGACGATGTAGTTGTTGTAGGTGGCGGACGATCCCGACGACAGCGGACGCCCGGCCGAAACGCGGTTGCGCGAGGCATCGCCGGACACGCCGATCTGCGGATAGAGATCGGCGGCAGCCACCCCGGCGGCACCACGCGCCTGGTCATAGCGGGCCAGCGCGGCGGCCAGCGTCGGGCTGGCGGCCGCGGCGCGGCTTTCCAGATCGTCCAGCACCGGATCGCCGAACACGGTCCACCAGTCGCCACGCAGTTCCGCGTCACGCGGAGCGGCGGGGGCCCAGCCCTTCATCTCCGCGAACTGTTCGGGCGCGGCGGGCAGGCTGGACTGCGGCGGCGTGTAGGTGGGCGCCATCGAGCAGCCCGCCAGCGCCGTCCCTGCAAGGAGGGACAGCGCGAGGAGCGCCCGCTTAGCCATGCGTTGCGGCCTTTGCAGGCGCGGCCGGTGCGGCATCGGCCGCCTGCGGCTGCACGCGGTCACCCGTGCGGATCGAATCCGGCGGCGAATCCACCACGTGGTCGCCCAGGTTCACGCCGACCGAGACGATCACCGCCTTGCCCTGATCGCGGGCGATGGTGATCGGGCGCACGGTCACGCGGTTGTCCGCGCCGACCACGGCCACGCTGGGGCCCTTGTCGGTATAGAGCACGGCGCTGCCCGGCAGCGTCACGCCCTTCAGCGTGGCGTCCACGTCGAAGTGGGCCTGCACGAAGGCGCCCGGCTTCAGCGCGCCGTCGTTGTTGTCCGCCTGCACTTCCACCAGCACCGCGCCCGACTGGGCATCGACGGCGCCGGCGCTGCGGCTGACAGTGCCGGGGAAGGTGCGGCCCGGGAATTCCGGCAGGCTCAGCTGCACGGTCACGCCCGGATTGACCTGCGCCGAATAGATCTGCGGCACGCGGACGTAGACACGCATCTTGTGCACGTCGGACACGGTGAACAGCGGCTGCGCGGCGGCGTTGCCGGCCACCACCAGCGCACCGATCTGCGCGGAGCGGCTGGTGACCACGCCCGCGAAAGGCGCGGCAAGCTGGGTGAAGCCATGCTGGGCCTGAAGCTCACGCACTTGCGCCAGCGCGGCATTGGCCAGCGCGGTCTTGGCGGCAAGGTCGCCCGCCTTCTCGTCCACTTCCTGCTGCGAGACGGCATCCTTCGCCAGCATCGCGCTCCAGCGCTTGGCCGTAGTGGCGGCAAGGCGCTGGTTGGCAACCGCGGTCTGGTAATCCGCCTTGGCCTGCGCCAGCTGCTGGTCGATTTCCGGCGCATCCAGGATGGCGAGCGGCTGGCCCGCCTTCACGTGATCGCCGATGTCCGCCAGCCACTTGCTGACATAGCCGTTGGTGCGTGCGTTGATCGCGGCGCTGTTCCACGCCTGCGCGGTGCCCGGCAGGGTCAGCCCGCCCTCACCCGCCGCCGTCTGGGGAATGACCACCGCGACGGTGGGCAGCGCGGCGTCTTCGCTCACGGTCTTCAGGTCGCGCGTCGCCTGGATGCGGGTGGCGGTGCCCACGCCGACCACGGCCAGCGCCACGATGGCCGCGCCGATGCCGACACGCTTCAGGGTGCGGCTGCTGGGACCGGTGGGGATGTCGTTGTCCATGGGGGCCTCGGGAGTGTGGTGCATCTGGGGATCAAGCATGGGCGGCCTCCATTTCTGCGGCGGCTTCGTGATGCTTGCGACGGCTGTGGAAGAAAGCGAACACGGTGGGAACGAAGAACAGCGTTGCGATCGTGGCGCAGATCAGGCCGCCGATCACGGCGCGGCCCAGCGGGGCGTTCTGCTCGCCACCTTCGCCAAGGCCCAGCGCCATCGGCGCCATGCCGATGATCATCGCCAGCGCGGTCATGAGAACCGGGCGGAAGCGGACCAGGCCGGCCTCCATCGCCGCCTTCACCGGATCGCCCAGCTCTGCCAGCTTTTCGCGGGCGAAGCTGACGACCAGGATCGAGTTGGCGGTGGCGACGCCCATGCACATGATCGCGCCGGTCAGGGCCGGGACGGACAGCGTCGTCCCCGTGGCGAACAGCATCCAGACGATGCCGGCAAGGGCGGCGGGCAGCGCCGTGATGATGATGAACGGGTCCAGCCAGGACTGGAAGTTCACCACGATCAGCAGGTAGATCAGCACCACGGCGGCCAGCAGGCCCCAGCCAAGGCCGGAGAAGGCGGTGTTCATCGTCTGGTACTGGCCACGGATGGTGACGCTGGCGCCCTTGGGCACTTCGCCCTTCAGCGAGTTGATCGCGTGCTGCACGTCACCCGCCACGGCGCCAAGGTCGCGGCCCTGGGTGGTGGCGTAGACGTCGATGACGGGCGCGATGTTGTAGTGCGAGACGATCGGCGCCGTGCTCGACCGGGTGAGCGTGGCCAGCGCGCCCAGCGGTTGCGGACGGGTGGCGCTGGAACCGGAGACCGGCAGGTTGGCCAGCTTGCTCATCGAATCGACGGCATAGTCGGGGGCCTGCGCCACCACCGGATACTGCACGCCGTTGTCCGGGTTCACGAAGTAGACGGGTGCCGTCTGCGACGTGCCGGCCAGCGAGTTGCCAAGGCTGGTGGTCACGTCCCTTTCGGTAAGGCCGTACTGGCCCACGCGGGCACGGTCCACGTCCACGTCGATCTGCGGCGAGTTGGCCGGCTGCTGTAGGCGCAGGTCCGCCAGGCCGGGCACGCGCGCCAGCTTCGCCATCAGCTTGTGCGCATAGGCACGGGCCGCTTCCGGATCCTTGCCGGTGATCTGCACGTCGATCGGCGAAGGCGAACCGAAGTTCAGGATCTGGCTGGTGATGTCCGCCGGCAGGAACGCGAACTGCATGCCGGGAAAGCGGCGCGGAAGTTCGCGACGCAGCTGGTTGACGTAGCCTTCGGTGGGCTTGTGGCCCTCCTCCAGCGTGATCAGCATGTCGCCGTCCTGCGGACCGATGGTGCCGCTGTTGTTGTAGACGGTGTTGATCGAGCTGACCGGCAGACCGATGTTGTCGGTAACCGACTTCAGTTCCGTGCCGGGAATGATCTTGCGCACTTCGGCGGTGATCTGTTCGAAATTGCGGGCCGCCTCGTCGATGCGGGTGCCCACCGGCACGCGCACGTGCATGGCGATCTGGCCGGAATCCACCGCCGGGAAGAAGTTGCTACCCAGCAGCGGCATCAGCCCGAACGACAGCACGACCACCGCCAGGAAGCCGATCATGAACGGCTTCTTGGACCGCAGGGCGCGGGCCAGCATGCCCAGATAACCGTCACGGATCTTCTCGAACTTCGCTTCGAACCCGCGCTGGAAGCGCACGAGGGGGTTCTTCGATTCCGGCGTGCCGGCATTGTGCGAATTCTCGCCATGCGGGGCATGCGGCTTCAGCAGGTACATCGCCATGGTCGGCACCAGGGTGCGCGACAGGATGAACGAGGCGATCATCGCGAAGACCACCGACAGCGCCATCGGCACGAACAGGTAGCCCGCAACGCCCGGCAGGAAGAACATCGGCACGAAGACGATGCAGATGCACAGCAGCGAGACGAAGGCCGGCGTCACGATCTGGGCGGCGCCGTCCAGGATCGCCTCCATCACGCCCTTGCCCTGTTCGAGGTGCCAATTGATGTTCTCGATCGTCACCGTCGCGTCGTCGACCAGGATGCCGACGGCAAGGGCAAGGCCGCCCAGCGTCATCACGTTCATCGTCTGCCCGAACACGGCCAGCGCGGCAACGGCGGCCAGCACCGCCAGCGGGATGGAGACGGCGATGATGACGGTGGAACGCCAGGAGCCGAGGAACAGCAGGATCATCAGCGAGGTGAGCGCGGCGGCCATGGCGCCTTCATGAAGCACGCCGGAAACGGCGGCCTTCACGAACAGCGACTGATCGCCCACCGGCAGCACCTTCAGCGTATCCGGCAGGGTGGAGGTGATCTTGGGCAGCGCGCCCTTCACCCCGTCCACCACCGCCAGCGTGGAGGCGGCGCCATTCTTCAGCACGGTCAGCAGCACCGAACGGCTGCCCTGCACGTGGACGACGTTCTGCTGCTGGGCGCTGCCGTCGCGCACGAAGGCCACGTCGCGCATGTAGATCGTCGCGCCGTTGACCACCTTCACCGGCAGGTCGTTCAGCGCCTCGATCGAACCGGGCGTGTTGTTCAGGCGAACAGTGTACTGCGCCGGGCCGATCTTGACGAAGCCGGCCGGGTTGATCTGGTTCTGCGCGGCGATGGCGTTGCCGACGTCCTGCGCCGAAAGGCCACGCGCCTGAAGCGCATCGGGATCAAGGTCCACCTGCACCTGGCGCTGCTTGCCGCCCGAAGGATAGGGCATGGCCAGGCCGGGAATGGTGACAAGGCCGGTGCGCACCTGGTTCTGGCCGATGTCGAACAGCTGCTGTTCGGACAGGCCCTTGCCGGACAGTGCCAGCTGCAGGATCGGCACGGTCGATGCGGAATAGTTCAGGATCAGCGGCGGGTTCACACCCGGCGGCATCTGCTTCAGCACCGTCTGCGAGACCGAGGTGACCTGCGCGGTGGCGGTGCGGATGTCCACGCCCGGCTGGAAGTAGATCTTCACCACGCCCATGCCCTGGAAGGACTGGCTTTCGATATGTTCGATATCGTTGACCGTGGTGGTCAGGATGCGCTCGTAAGGCGTCACCATGCGGTCCGACATATCCTGCGGGGACAGGCCGGTATAGGTCCAGGCGACCGCGATGACGGGGATCTTGATGTCCGGGAAGATATCGACCGGTGTGCGGAAGGCGGCAATCAAGCCCCCAATCGCGATAAGAATGGCCATGACGATAAACGTCAGAGGGCGATGCAGCGCGGTCTTGACGATTCCCAGCATCGATAACTCCAGTCGCCGGAGGTCCGCGCAGGCATGCACGGCTCACCGGCCAGATCGCCTCACCCCGTGTGATGGTTTTTATGAAGGGGCGAACGCCGGAAGGGCCACGCCATCGGCGCGGCCGGAAACCCGCTTCGACCCATCTCGTTTTTTCGAGAATCAGGCGACTATCAGCTTGGGACGCGGGGAAATAGATACTTAGTTTTGATTGCTGTCATGAAGCTGGTTCATGACTGGCGCGTCACAAACTGTGGCCGAAGCCCGTTTGTGACGGAAAATCCGCAGTATACTGCGGATTACACGCGCTCCAGCAGGACCGCCAAGCCTTGTCCCACGCCGATGCACAGGAAGGCAAGGGCGTAACGACCATCCGTTCGGCTGAGCTGTTCGACCGCACTCATCGCGATTCTGGCGCCCGACATGCCCAGTGGATGGCCCAAGGCGATGGCCCCGCCGTTCGGATTGACGCGCGATTCGGTGAAGGGATCGACGCCCAGATCGCGCAGCGTGGCGATGGCCTGGCTGGCGAAGGCTTCGTTCAGTTCGATCACGTCGATCCGGTCCATCGAAAGCCCGGATCTGCGCAGCACCTTGCGGGCTGCCTCGATCGGCCCTGCGCCCATCACGCGGGGCGCGATGCCCGACGCGGCCATGCCGATCACCCGCGCGCGCGGGGTCAGACCATGGCGCTTCGCAGCGTCCTCGCTGGCGACCAGCATCGCCGCCGCGCCGTCGTTCAGGCCGGAGGCATTGCCCGCCGTCACCGTGCCGTCCGCCCGCACCACCGGCTTCAGTCTGGCCAGGGCTTCAAGGCTGGTGGCGCGCGGATGTTCGTCGCGGTCGAAGACCAGCGCCTCACCCTTTCTTTGCGGGATGGTGACGGGCACGATCTCCGCCGCGAGACGGCCGTTCGCTTGCGCGATCGCGGCCTTTTCCTGGCTGGCGAGCGCAAAGCGATCCTGATCCTCACGGCTGACCTGCCATTGATCGGCAACATTCTCACCCGTCTGCGGCATCGTATCGACGCCATAGGCGGCCTTCATCGCCGGATTTATGAACCGCCAGCCGAGTGTCGTATCCTCGATCTTCTGATCGCGACCGAAGGCGCTGCCTGCCTTGCCCATGACATAGGGCGCGCGAGTCATCGATTCGACACCGCCGGCTATCATCAGATCGGCATCGCCGCTGCGGATCGCCTGCGCCGCCATGCCCAGCGCGTTGAGGCCGGAACTGCACAGGCGGTTGACCGTCACCCCCGGCACCGTTTCCGGCAGCCCGGCCAGCAGCACCGCCATGCGCGCCACGTTGCGGTTGTCCTCCCCCGCCTGATTGGCGCAGCCGAGGATCACGTCGTCCACCGAGGCCCAATCCACGCCCGGATTCCGTTCGACCAGCGCGCGCAAGGGGATCGCGGCGAGATCGTCGGCGCGGACGCCGGAAAGCGAGCCGTTCAGCTTGCCGATGGGGGTGCGGATGGCGTCGCAGACGAATGCTTCGGTCATGGGGGATCAGCCTTCGAGGAAGGAAATGAGCGCGGCGGCCAGCGCCTCGGGCGCTTCCAGCGGCGCGAGGTGCGCGGCGGAGAGTGCGGCGTGGGCGGAACCGGGAATGCGCGCCAGCAAGTGATCGCCGTGCCCTTCCAGCGGGGTGGAGGTGTCGCGCGTGCCGGTGACGACCAGGGTGGGCGCGGCAATGCCGGCAATGCGCTCGGCCAGATCCATGTCGCGGATCGCCGCACCGCAGCCGGCATAGCCCTGCGGGTCCATCGTCACCAATTGGCGGCGCACCGTCTCGTAGAGCGCGGGGTTTTCGGCGCGCAGTTCGTCCGAAAGAAAGCGGCCCATCGCCAGATCGGCGATTGCGGCCATGCCGAGGCTGCGGACCTTGGCGATGCGGTCGTTCCACGAAGCCGCATCCATCGTTGCGGAGGTGCAGACCAGCGCCAGCTTCTCCACTTGCGCGGGACGCGCCAGCGCCAGTTCCATGCCGATCATGCCGCCCAGCGATACGCCCGCCAGCGCGAACCGCTCGATCCCCGCATCATGCGCCACCGCCATGACATCGCGCGCCAGCAGTTGCATCGAGAAGTCGCCCGGTTCGGCCGTGGAGGCGCCATGGCCGCGCGTGTCGATCCGCAGCAGCCGGAAGCGCGGGCGCAGCAGCGGCAGCACCGGATCCCACAAGTCCATGTCGGTACCGATCGAGTTGAGCAGCACCAACGGGCGAGCCTCCGCCCGCCCTTCCAGTTTCCAGTAGAGCCGTGCGCCGGGAACGCTGGTGAACATCAGAGGGCCTCTTCCAGCGCGGAAACGAAAGGCGCGCCGGTCTTGGCGGTCACTTCCTCAAGGCTGACGCCGGGCGCGAGTTCTACGAGCGTGAGGCCGCCCATCTTTCTGTCGACGGCAAAGACGGCCAGATCGCTGACGATCATGTCCACCACGCGCTTGCCGGTCAGCGGCAGGGTGCAGGCAGGCAGGATCTTGGGATCGCCGTGCTTGGAGACGTGATCCATCACCACGATCACCTTCTTCACCCCGGCGACCAGATCCATCGCCCCGCCCATGCCCTTCACCATCTTGCCCGGGATCGTCCAGTTGGCGAGGTCGCCCTCGGCCGAGACTTCCATCGCGCCCAGCACGGCCATGTCGATATGGCCACCGCGGATCATCGCGAAGCTGTCCGCGCTGGAGAAGAAGCTGCTGGTGGGCAGCGCGGTGATCGTCTGCTTGCCGGCGTTGATCAGGTCGGGATCGACTTCGTCGTCATAAGGGAACGGGCCGATGCCGAGCATGCCGTTCTCGCTCTGCAGCGTCACCTTGATGCCGGTCGGCACATGGTTCGCCACCAGCGTGGGGATGCCGATGCCCAGGTTCACATAGTACCCGTCGCGCAGTTCCTTGGCGGCGCGGGCGGCCATTTCATCACGGGTCCAGCTCATCAGACAGTTTCCTGCTTTTCGGTATCTTTGGCGCGAACGGTACGCTTCTCGATGCGCTTCTCGTTGATGGTCGAAAGCACCACGCGGTCGACGTAGATGCCGGGGGTGTGGACGCAGTCGGGATCGAACGTGCCGGCGGGGACGATCTCCTCCACCTCGGCCACGGTGACCTTCCCGGCCGTCGCCATGTTCGGGTTGAAGTTGCGCGCGGTCTTGCGGAACATCAGGTTGCCCTCCTCGTCCGCGCGCCAGGCCTTGATGATCGCAAGGTCGGCGCGCAGCCAGGTTTCGCGCACATATTCCTCCCCCTCGAACACTTCGACCGGCTTGCCTTCGGCGACCACGGTGCCGACGCCCGTCTTGGTGTAGAACGCCGGGATGCCCGCGCCGCCGGCGCGGATGCGCTCGGCCAGCGTGCCCTGCGGGTTGAGTTCGAGTTCAAGTTCGCCAGAGAGGTACTGGCTTTCGAACAGCTTGTTCTCGCCCACGTAGGAGGAGATCATCTTCTTCACCTGCCGGCTCTCCAGCAGCATCCACAGGCCGAAGCCGTCGGCGCCCGCATTGTTGGAAATGACCGTCAGGTCCGAGACACCCGCCGCGCGCACTTCGGGGATCAAGCTTTCGGGATTGCCCGAGAGCCCGAACCCGCCGGACATGATCGTCATGCCGTCGAACAGCAGACCTTCGAGGGCTGCGGCGGGGCTATCGTAAATCTTGGACATCTGATGTCTCCGTCTTAACCGAGATCGCCGCCTGCGACGGGCAGCACGGTGCCGGTCACGTAGCTGGCCTCGTCAGAGGCGAGGAACAGGATCGGGGCGATCTGCTCCTCAAGGGTTCCGTAGCGCTTGAGGAAGGCGGAATCGGTGACTTGCGCCACTGCCTCGGCCATCCATGCCTGTTCTGCCGGGTTGTCGCCTTCAGCGTTGCGCGCGACACGGCGGGGGGGAGCGCTCGTGCCGCCCGGTGCCGTCGCGACGACACGAATGCCCGCTTCGGCGTATTCCATGGCCAGGCTCTGGGTCAGGCCGTTGATCCCGCCCTTCGCCGCCGAATAGGGCACCCGGCGAATGCCGCGCGTGGCGTTGGAGGAAAGGTTCACGATGGTCCCAGATCCCTGACCGTTTTGGCCCTGCCCCAGCATCGTCGGCAGAACGGCATGGCAGCAATAGAGCGTCGGCATCAGCGAGCGGCGGATTTCCGCATCGATCTGCGCGGGCTCGAACTCGGCATAGGGCCGCATCCGGATCGCGCCGCCGACATTGTTGATCAGGATGTCGATCCGGCCGAAAGCTTCAACGGCCTTCGCCATCGCCACTGCCGCGCCTTCGTAGGTCTCAAGGTCGCAGCAGACGGAAACGGCTTTTCCGCCCGCCGCCACGATGGCCTGTTCCACCTCGGTCACGAATTCGGCGCGGTCGACCAGAACCACGCTCGCGCCCTCGGCAGCGGCGCGGGCTGCGACACCGGCCCCGATGCCCTGCGCCGCGCCGGTCACGACCATGACTTTACCCGCGAAACGTGCCTTGAAGATCACGGCACCCTCCTCAGACGTGGTAGATGTCGATGACCTGATGAATGTAGTCGTCCTTCAGGACGATCTTCTTCTTCAGGATCAACGGCGTCTCGCCACCAGAAACTCCGGCGGTATCCAGCGTCAGGAACGTGGTCCCGAAGAACTGCTGCGTCTGCTGGTAGCGGTGGCTGAGCGTGTGCCAGTTGTAGCGCAAGTCCACCTGCCCTTCCCGGCTCGCCAGAACTTCGACATTGCCGATGAAGTGGGCAGAGCGCGGCTCGGGCGTGGAGGCGGAGGAGCGCTCGGTGTTCAGGCGGTAGACGCGGTCTTCCAGCCCCTGCCGATTGGCATAGTAGATCAGCGAGATTTCAGTCTGCGGATCGGTGCAGAGCGCATCGTCGTCGGTCCACGCCGGCATCCAGTATTCCACGTCGGGCGAATAGCATTCCAGCCACTCGTCGAACCGGCGATCGTCCAGCAGTCGCGCCTCGCGGTAGAGGAAGGCGCAGATTTCGCGATAGGAAATCGCTTCACGGGTCATGTCGAGCGTGCTCATTCCGCCGCCTCCATCATCGGCGGCTGATTGGCCGCGTCCTTCGCCAGACCGTCCAGCATGATCCGGGCCCAGAACTCGTGCTGGCGCACGAACAGCCCCTCGTCCTCGCTGCGCTCGCTGGAGAGCAGCGGGTTCATGCCCATCGCGGTCGCATTGGCGTCCGCGCCGTGGATCCAGCGGGTGGCGCCGCGGCTGAGGTCGTTCCACAGCTCGCCCGCGCCTTCGTAGGCCTTCTGGCAGGACCGGAATTCCTCCAGATCGTCGGGCGTGCCCATGCCGGTGACGTTGAAGAAATCCTCGTACTGGCGGATGCGGTGGGCGCGGTCCTCGGCGCTCTCGCCCTTGGGGGCGTAGCAATAGATCGTCACTTCGGTGGTGTGCACGTCGATCGGGCGGACGACGCGGATCTGGGTCGAGAACTGGTCCATCAGGAACACGTTGGGATAGAGCGCCAGATTGCGCGTCTGTTCGATGATGAACTTCGCCTTGTCCTCACCCAGCCGGGCGTCGAGTTCCGGCTTGTGGTTCCAGATCGGCCGCACTTCGGGATTGATCACCTGCGTCCAGAGCAGGATGTGCCCATGCTCGAAGCCGTAGACGCCGCTGGCGGGCGCCTTGGACCAGCCGTTGGCATCCACTGCCTTGGTGCCGCCCTCGGCCCGACGGCCCATGGTGGACTGGTAGTTTTCGTGAACGGAGCTGACGTGATAGCCGTCGCAGCCGTTCTCCATCTGCATCTTCCAGTTGCCGTCGAAGGTGTAGGTGGAATTGCCGGTCAGCACTTCCAGCCCCTCGGGCGCCTGATCGACCATCTGGTCGATGATCACCTTGGCCTCACCCAGATGGTCTTCCAGCGGCAGCACGTCATGGTTCAGCGATCCGAACACGAAGCCGCGATAGCTCTCGACGCGCACCTTGGTCAGGTCGTGCGATCCCTCATGGTCGAAGCTATCCGGATAGGCGCCGGTGCTGGCATCCTTGGCGCGCAGCAGCTTGCCGTCGGTCTTGAAGCTCCAGCCGTGGAATGGGCAGACGAACAGCGGCTGGTTGCCCCGCTTGCGGCGGCACAGCTTGGCGCCGCGATGCGCGCAGGCATTGACCACGCCGTTGATCGCGCCGTCCTTGGCCCGGGTCAGGATCACGGGCGTGCGCCCGATCCAGGTCGTGAAGTAATCGTTCTTGTTCGGAAGCTGGCTTTCGTGGGCCAGATAGACCCAGTTGCTTTCGAAGATGTACTTCATTTCCAGTTCGAACAGCGCCGGATCGGTGAAGACGTCCCGGCGGCAGCGGAACTCTCCGGTTTCGACGTCATCGACCACGGCGGTCGAGACCCGGTGCATGAGGCGTTCGTACATGATCCTGTCTCCCGTTATGGTGCGTTAGGCCGTTTCTGTTTCCGGCTGCGGTTCGACCTCGGCACGGGCGCGGGACGAGAAGTGCTCGTCGTCCGCATCGGCGGCGCGCTGCATCTGGAAGTCGAACTGGATGTAGGCGCTGTCGCCCTGGCGGCTGGGCACCGGCAGCAGGCCCTCACGGGTGCCGAAGGCGAAGTCGTCGGCCGCGAAGGGATCGTCGCCGAAGTTGATCTGCGTCGTCAGCGTGCGATAGCCCGGCGCCTCTATGAAGAAATGGACGTGGGCGGGGCGATTGCCGTGGCGGCCCAGCGCCTGCATCAGCTGGTCGGTCGATCCGCCCGGCGGCACCGAGTAACCGCTCGGCTGCTTGGAATGGAACGCATAGCGCCCGTCCTTGCCCAGCTTGATGCGGCGGCGGTTGTTGAACGGGGTCTGCTCGCCGGTCGGGTCGAAGTGCGAATACCAGCCCTTCGAATTGGCATGCCAGACGTGGACCACGGCATTCTCCACCGCCTCGCCGTCCGGGCCGGTGACATGGCCGGTCATGTGCAGAACCGTGGTGCCCTCGTCCTCGTCGACGGAGAGGTTCACGTTGCCTTCCACCAGCGGCGCACCGGCGACATAGAGCGGGCCTTCGATGGTACGCGGGGTGCCGCCGGAGAGGCCGGCCTCGGCATCCTTGGCGTCCATGTATAGGTCCAGGAAATGCTCAAGGCCGGTGCCCGGCACGATCAGGCCGATCTCGCCCGCGCTGTCCGACAGATACTTCATGGCGAGCCAGAACTCGCTTTCGGAGATGTCGTGGCGGACGATCAGCTCCATCACCAACTCGGTAAGGTCGCGCATGATCGCCTTGAGGCGGGGGCTGCCGCCGCTCTCGTTCACGCCGGCGGCGCGGTCGAGCAGCTGCTGGATTTCCGGGGTCTTTACGAAGCTGACGTCCATTTTGTTCTCTCCCAAGGACTGTATTCAGTGGCTCCGGCGATCAGCGATCGTCGTCATGGATGGAGGATGGGTGCCGGCAGAGCGGCGTGATTTTCATGGTCATGAAAGGGTAGAGCGGCAGCGCCATCAGCGTGTCGTGCAGCGCTGCATTGCTCTCGACATCGAAGATCGAGACGTTGGAATAGAGCCCGACCTTGCGCCAGATATGGCGCCACACGCCGGCAGTCTGGAGCTTCTGGAAATAGGCCTTCTCGGCGGCCTTGATCTTCGCGGCCTCTTCAGCATCGAAGTCCAGCGGAATGTTGACGTCCATTTCGACCATGAACAGCATGGCTCAGGCTCCTGCATTTACGGCGTGAAGGATGGGTGCGGTGCGGTCACGCCGGAAAAAGGCGATCTTGTCGGGATCGAGCGCGATGCCCAGGCCAGGGCCGGTCGGCACCTTCAGCGAAAAGTCCCCGTAGCCGAGCGGTTCGGTCAGCACTTCCTCGGTCTGCAGCAGCGGGCCGAACAGCTCGGTGCCCCAGACCAGATCGGGAACGGTGGCGAAGACATGGGCCGACGCCGCCGTGCCCACGCCGCCTTCCAGCATCGTGCCGCCATAGAGGCCGATACCCGCCGCCGTGCCGATCGCAGCCACTTCCGCCGTGGCGAAAAGGCCGCCCGACTGCGCGATCTTCAGCGCGAAGACGCCCGCCGCCCCGGCAGCGGCAATGCGCAGTGCCGTGCGCGGGCCGTGCAGCGCCTCGTCCGCCATCAGCGGCACCGCCTGCGTGGTGGCAAGGCGGGTCATCGCCGCGATATCGTCCCCGGCGATGGGCTGTTCGACCAGATCGCAGCCCACATCCTGCAGCATCGCCATGCCCAGCTTGGCCTGCGCCTCGCTCCAGTTCTGGTTCACGTCCACGCGGACACTCGCCCGATCACCCAGCGCCTTGCAGATCGCGCCGACATGGGCAATGTCCTGCGCTACGCTGCGCTTGCCGATCTTCAGCTTGAAGATGCGGTGGCGGCGGAGCGAGAGCATTTCCTCACCCTCTGCGATGTCGCGCGCGGTGTCGCCGCTGGCGAGGGTCCAAGCCACCGGCATGTCGTCGCGCACGCGGCCCCCGCCGATCAGGTCAGAGACCGGCACGCCCAGGCGCTTGCCCGCCATGTCCAGCAGCGCGGTTTCCACGGCGCACTTGGCGAAGTGATTGCCGCGCACGCACTTGGCCACTTTGGCCATCGTCGCGCCGACGCGGCTGATATCGCAGGTCTTCAGGACCGGGACGATATAGGTGTCGATGGCGGACTTGATGCTTTCCGGGCTTTCCTCGCCATAGCTGAGGCCGCCGATCGTGGTGCCCTCGCCGATGCCTTCGACCCCATCCCTGTCGGTCAAGCGCACGATCACCATCGCCTGCGAATGCATCGTGGCCATGGCCAGCACATGCGGGCGGATCGTCGGCACATCGACGATTAAGGTATCAGCGCGATCGAGCGCAGCCATTGCAGAACCTCTCCGGTATGCTTAGGGTTTCGGGAGCAAATTAGGGATGAGGCTGAGTCGCATCAAAGACCGTTGCGGTCATCACTCGATACCCATCAGGTATATGAAATGGATCTGCGTCTTCTAAGGTACTTCGTCGCCGTGGCCGACGAAGGGAACTTCAACCGGGCCGCCGAGCGGCTCCACATCGCCCAGCCGCCCTTGAGCCGCGCCATCCAGCAGCTTGAGGGGCAGATCGGCGCGCCCCTGCTGGATCGCACCCAGCGCCCACTGAAACTCACCCCGGTCGGCCAGTTGGTCCATGATCAGGCGCTGCAGATGCTGGCGCGGATGGAGGACATGGAATCGATGGTGAAGGCCGCCGTCGGCAGCGAGCGGCGACGCTTCGTGGTCGGCTTCGTCTCCTCCACGATCTACGCCCGCCTGCCCGAACTGATCCGCGAATTCCGCAAGGAGGCACAGGACGTGGAGCTGGTGCTGGTGGAAAGCACCACCCTGGACCAGATCGCCGCACTGAAGGAAGGCCGCATCGACGTCGGCTTCGGCCGCATCCGCTTCGACGATCCCTCGGTCCGCCGCACGGTCCTGCGGCATGAGAAGCTGGTGGCCGCCTTCCCCTTCACGCATCGGCTGGCGCAAGGCGACGGGCCGGTGTCGCTGCACGAGATCGCGGATGAGCCACTGATTATCTACCCCCGCTCGCCCCGCCCCAGCTATGCCGATCAGGTGCTGTCGCTGCTGCGCGACCATTCGATCGAGCCGCGCGTGATTCACGAGGCGCGCGAATTGCAGATCGCCATCGGCCTTGTCGCCGCCGAGGAAGGCGTGGCCATCGTTCCCGAATCGGTCCACCGCGCGCGCAGCCATGATGTGGCCTATCGCGAACTGGTGGAGCCGGTTACGTCTCCCATCATCATGAGCCACCGCGCCGGCGATCACTCGGCGGAACTCATGCAGATGATGGCGGTGATCGCGCGCAAATACCGCGAATGGGGCTACGGTGTGCCGCCCGGCCTCACATCAAGCCTTCCGGGCGACGCGACTGCCGAATGAAGCAAGATTATTCCACCCCAGACATTGACGGAGAGATGAAATTGCCCGAACGGATCGGCTCATGAGCAAGGCAGACGTCGTCATCGTAGGAGCCGGCCACGGCGGTGCGCAATGCGCCATCGCCCTGCGCCAGAACGGTTTCACCGGAACCATCACCGTGATCGGCCGCGAGCCGGAACACCCTTACGAGCGGCCGCCGCTCTCCAAGGAGTATTTCGCGCGCGAAAAGACGTTCGATCGCCTCTACATCCGCCCGCCCACGTTCTGGGCGGAGAAGGACGTGACCTTCAAGCTGAGCACCGAAGTCACCGCCGTGGACCCGCAGGCGCATGAACTGACGCTCTCCACCGGCGAGACCTATGGCTATGGCAAGCTGGTCTGGGCGACCGGCGGCGATCCCCGCCGCCTCAACTGCTCCGGCGCCGAACTGGCCGGCGTCCATGCCGTGCGCACCCGCGAGGATTGCGACACACTGATGGCCGAAGTGGATGCCGGCACCAAGAACATCGTCGTGATCGGCGGCGGCTATATCGGGCTGGAAGCGGCGGCAGTGCTGTCGAAGATGAAGCTGAACGTCACGCTGCTGGAAGCGCTGCCGCGTGTGCTGGCCCGTGTGGCGGGTGAGGAACTGTCCGAATTCTACCAGAAAGAGCATCGCGAACACGGCGTGGACCTGCGCACCGGCGTCGCGGTGGAATGCCTTGAAGGCGACGGGCACCGCGTCACCGGCGTGAAGCTGGCGGACGGCGAAGTGGTCCCGGCCGAAGCCGTGATCGTCGGCATCGGCATCGTCCCCGCCGTCGGCCCGCTGATCCTGGCGGGTGCGGCGGGCGCCAACGGCGTGGACGTGGACGAATACTGCCGCACCTCGCTGCCCGACATCTATGCCATCGGCGACTGCGCGTCGTTCGCCTGCGATTTCGCCGGCGGCAACGTGATGCGCGTGGAATCGGTGCAGAACGCCAACGACATGGCGACGTGCGTGGCCAAGGCGATCTGCGGCGATGAAAAGCCCTACAAGGCGTTCCCGTGGTTCTGGTCCAACCAGTACGACCTGCGCCTGCAGACCGCCGGCATCAACATGGGCTTCGACCAGACGGTGATCCGTGGCGATACCTCCGCGCGGTCGTTCTCGGTGGTCTATCTGAAACAGGGCAAGGTGGTCGCGCTGGACTGCGTGAACATGGTCAAGGACTACGTCCAGGGCCGCAAGCTGGTGGAAGCGGGCGCCTCGCCCGATCCGGAAGCGCTGGCCGATGCGGGCAAGCCGCTGAAGGAACTGATCTGACCGGATGCAACAGCGGCGGGGCCCAGGTGGTCCCGCCGTTTTCGCATCGGGGGGCGGCAGGCAGCCGATTCGCGGCCCCCTCCCCCACTCGACACCGGGCAACGCCCCGAAATCCAAGAAAAAAGGCCCGGAAGAACGGGTCTTCCGGGCCAAGTAATGTGGCTGCTCCTTTCAGAGCCGCCTTCGGGTCGCGAAGTCTTACTAGCCGAGGCAAAATCCAAACCGCGTGACCGAAATCACGCCGCGAAGGGAATCACGGCTTCCGCCTTCCGGGCAAAATCGGTTAAGCGCGATGGAATGGGTTCGGCCGAAAGGCCGCACGACAGGGGCAGCTTTTTTGGATTCCGACGAGAAAATCGAGATTATCGGCACGATCTTCCGGTGCGACCGCCCTGCGGCCGAGAAGCTCGCGCGCCTGCTTGCCCCGCAGAAAGTGGCCGCCAAGGAAATCCTGGCCCGCCAGGGCGAGGAATCGCACCACTGCTGGCTGGTGATCGAAGGCGGAATGCGGATCGAAGCCTTCGGGCTGGAAGGCCAACGTCAGCAGCTGGCGCAGTACGGCCCCGGCGAATTTTTCGGCGCCTACCCCCAGCCCTCCACCCACCGGGCGGAAATCGCCTGCCTGATGGATACCACCCTGCTGCGTGCGGAAGCGACGCGGGTGGCCGAACTGGTGGCGGAAGATCCGCAAGTCGGCGCCGGCATGGCCCGCCTGCTGGCTCGCCAGCTAGACCGCGCGCTGGACCGGATGATGGCGCGCACCACCTATTCGGCGGCAGGCCGCGTCTATGCCGAACTGCTGTCGCTGGCCGGCACCGCCGATCGCATCGCCCCGCCACCCAAAGTGACTATGCTGGCGCTTTCCGCCAATACCACGCGCGAAACCGCCTCCCGCGCGATCGCGGCGCTGATCCGCCGCGGCATCATCACCCGCGACGACCGCGAACTGGTGATCCATTCGCCGCGGATGCTGATGGAACTGGTTTGCTGAACTGACGAGCGAAAGCGCTGCGCTATTTGCCCCTCCCGCAGGCGGGTGGGGTAGCGAGACTTGCTGAACGAAGTGAAGCTGGTCGCAGCGGGGTGGGGGCCCCAACAGGCGACCGGCCCTCAGCCCTGCGTATCCTGACAGAACAGGCCAATCGGAAAATCGCCCAAAGGCGTGACGACCTCTCCTGCCGTTTCGAACCGATAGCGCGGGGCCAGCAGTTCCAGCACCGCGATCTGCGGCCAGTGGGCGCAGACGCTGCCCTCGTTGGCGGAGCGGGCCAGCACGATCGCCGGCTCGGCAATCTCCACAAGGCCCTTCTCCGGGCAGACCGGGCGGTAGTCGAGGCCCAGCCGGCTTTCCGGCGCCACGCGCAGGAGCGCTGCAGCCTGATCCATCGCGGCGACCGGATCGTCGAACTGCAGCAGCGAAAATCCCTCGAACACGGTCTGCCGGGTCACGAAGGTCAGATCGCAGACCGGGGGCACCGTGCCGGCGATCGCCAGCACCGCGCGGTTCACCGCCGGATCGAAATCGGCGCCGCGGGCGGGCAGCGATTCGTCCAGCACCAGTTCGTGCAGCATCCGCCCCTGCCGCCGCCATTCGACTTCGGGCGGGGAAAGCTCGTCGAACGCGCGGCCCACGTGGAAGGCCAGCGCCTCGGTCGCCAGCACGCGGGCGCGGCGGATCGCCAGGCCCATCGCCACTTGCGCGGCCAGATGCACCGCAGCGCCGGAAAGCCGGCCCGGACCTTCTAAAATATCGATCACGTCGGCGGCGTCCAGCAGGCGGTCGAACCGGTCGCCCCAGTCTTCGCCGAAATGCGCCACCGAAATCTCGCGGAACGCCTCCACATGGGTCGGCAGCACGACATGAAGTTGCGCGCCCGCGGCAATCGCCATTTCGGCGATGAGAATGTCCGATCCCGCGGCCAGCGCGCCGAACACCACGCCCGGGCGCACGCGATCGAGCATGGAGGCCACTTCCTGCCGCACGCGGTCCGCATCCTCCGGCAAGCCGATGATGCCGCTGAAATAGAGGCTGGCGGGCGGGCGCAAGTGATCGAACACGCCAAACGGCGCCCCCGTCCATTCCAGGATCTGCTGGAACTGGCGCAGAGTCGCGGCCTGATCCTCCCAGGCGTCCGGCGCGGCCTTCACCGCCTCTTCCAGCGCCAGTCGGGCGGCGCGGGCATCGCCCAGCAGTAGCTCGGCCTCGGCCGCCGTGGCGCCCAGCCAGTAGCGCGTTTCCGGCTCGTAATCGCCGCTTTCCAGCAGGTCCAGCACTTGCCGGGCCAGCGCCTGCGCCTCGTCCGGCTTGCCGTTCAGCAGGGCGATGGTTGCCGCATTGATCAGCGGGTAGGTTGCGCGCCGCCCGCCGGCGGCGCGCATGTAGGCATCCTGCGCCTGATCGAGCAATTCGCTGCGATCAGGCCCAAGACTGCGCAAGCCGCGATCCTTCAGCAGCCTTCCCTTGAGGCTCAACGCCTCACTATCCCGCGATTCCAGCAGGCCGGCGCCTTCGAACAGACGCCATGCGCGCAATACGTCGCCCGATCTGGCGATCTGGCGAATCCGGGCAAGAAGGGGAAGGGTCACGGGACGCAGCCTTGCAGTGGTTATTCGCGATCAGGCATGCGGCGGCGGGTTCTTGATATCGGGATCGATGGTCAGGCCGATCCACCGTTCGGTACCATCGTCCGCCTTCTGACGCAGGTCAATGTTAATGTTGAAGCGGTGGCAGGTGTCGTACTTGCCACCCTTGTTGTAGCGCGCCTTGAACCGCACCGTCTTGTAGCGTTCGACCTTCTCGTCGTAATCGAGGTATTCGAGGCTGCCGTAGAACGAGGAGAGCGACTCCTTCGTGGTGATCCCCTCGAACTCTTTCGAGAACCAGATCTGGTCGCCGTCCAGCGTGATGCAGACGTTCGTATCGTTCTCGATCGCGATATAGTCCTTGCCCGATTTCTGCTCGTATTCAAGGACGATGCCGCAGTGATGGCCCTTGAACTTGACGGTGAAGGCGATCTCGTCCTTGGCCTGCCAGGTGCTGCCCACGCCTTCGAAATCGATCCAGGGCGCGAGGCCGTATTCGGTATAATTCACTGTCGACATAATGCTTCCCCTAAGCAGTCTAGTTGAACGGATTATCGAATTTACGCCGCCAAATACGCCAATCGTTGTTTTCCGGGTCCGACGCGATCAGCTTGTCCACATCGTCCCGCGCCTCTTCGCTCATCGCTTCCGCTTTCTGCTCTTCGCCCAGCGCGTGAAGCAGTTGCGAGGTGGAATAGCGGACCAGCATCCAGTCCTCCAGGAAGCTGGCGTTCTTCGGATCGTTACGCAGCAGGCCCTGCACGATGTCCGCCTGTTGCGTGCGTTGGTCCAACGCCTGGCGGTCATGTCCGGCGACGCGCAGCGCATCCGCCAGCCAACCGTGACGATTGGCGATGTCCTGCTGAACGCCGGCATCGCCGGGCGCCATGCGGCCCACCTGTTCCATCGTCGCCAATGCCTTGCCGCATTCTGAGACGCTGTCCTGCGCGCGCTTGCGCGTCACCGCGACCGAGCAGATGTTGCCCTGCGCATAACCGAGTTCGCGCAAGTAGGTCCGGTCATTGGGCCGCAGTTTCACCAGCCGCCGGGCAAGGTCGCGATAGGCCGCGAAATGCGTCAGTGCGGCATCGTAGCGATACTCGATGAAATCCACGTAGCCGAGCCAGTATTCGCTTTGCGCATGGGCGTAGACGCGCGAAGGATCGGTGGGTTCGGCGTCCATCAATGCGCCGGTCACGCGATGCGCCTCGCGGAACTTGGCCAGCGCCCCGGCCACGTCGCCGCGCTTCTGATCGTCCTCGCCCATGGCGTGGAGGATACGCGCGCGCCGATCGAGCGAATCGGCGGGCAGATCCTTCAGGTTCGGTTGGTCGGCATAATAGGCCAGCGCCCGCTGGTTCACGGTCTGAAGCACATCGAGTCGGCCGACGCCTTCGAGCTTTTGCCGCAGGTCCGTCAGCATGAATTCGATCAGTCCTTCTGCCTGCTGCCTCTGGCGTTGCGCTTCCATCTGCGCGCGCACCGCGAAGATCAGCATCAGCGCCATCGATAGCGTCAGCAGCACGGTCAGGAGCGTGATGGCAATCACGCGGCGCAACTGGCGCTGCGCATCGCGCTGGATGATCTGGTCCAGCGCCACGCCGGTCAGCCCGGCGACGATCTTCAACCGCGCCAGTTTCGGCCCATCCGCCGATGCCCGGAAATCGGCGGCGATCGGTTCGTGCACCACGCCGTTGGCATCGGGCTGGAGCAGCGCCTGCGGGAAGCTGTCCGCCGGTTCGCCCTCCACCAGCGCGGCGATCACCGGCCGATCGGGATAGAGGCTGCGGAACAGCGCGACTTCGGCATCGACCCAGCGCGAGGCGCGCGCCGCCGGTGAACAGAGCACCAGCAAGGCTTCGGACTGCGAAAGCGCGGTGCGCACTTCGTGATCCAGGCTGCTGGCCGCCGCCAATTCGGCGCGATCGCGGAAGATCGGCGTCAGCCGCTTGGGCACCGTGCCACGCGGGGATGCCTTGCCGACAAGGCGATTGGGGATGCGATAGGCTTCCAGCCAGCGATGCAGCTTGCCGGCGAAGCGCTCATTCGCGTGGCTATAGCTCAGGAAGGCCCGATAACTGCGCGCATCCGCCGCCGTAACGATGCCATCCTTAACCATTGGCCCGTTAACCATCGCCTTGCGCCTGCGCCCCTGCAGATTGCCCCTCCGGGCCCATCCGGAGTCGCCAATCCCCTATCAGATGCATTCGTCTACGCAAATAACCGTTGCGTGTCCGCAAGGTAGCGGTCCGCATGGGCCTGCCAGCCCATGCGGATCCGAAGGTCATCAGTCCGGCTTCACGCCATGGCGGCCGAGGAAGGCGAAGATCGTCTCCCACACATGGCGCGCGGTGGCGCCCTTCACGGCCGAGTGCGTCTGCCCCGGATAGAGCATCATCTCGAACTGGGTGGAGGACGTCTGCATCTTCGCGATCAGCGCGGTGCTGTTTTCGAACACCACGTTGTCGTCCGCCATGCCATGGATCAGCAGCAGCGGATCGGCGATCTTCGGCGCATTCTCCACCGCGTCGGCCGCGCGATAGACCTCGGGCTGCTTGCGCGGATCGCCCAGGTAACGCTCGGTATAGCTGGTGTCGTAGAGTTCCCACTTCGTCACCGGCGCGCCGGAAATGCCCGCAGCGTAAAGGCCGGGATCGGTCTCCAGCATCTTCAGCGTCATGTAGCCGCCGTAGGACCAGCCATAGGTCGCCACTTTGGCCGGATCGACGAACGGCAGCGATTTCAGGTACTTCGCACCCGCGCGCTGGTCGGCCACTTCCACGGTGCCCATGGCGTTGCGGATCTGGCTTTCGAAGGCGACGCCGCGATTGGCGCTGCCCCGGTTGTCGATGCGGAAGTAGATGTAGCCCTTGGCGACGATCGCCTGCGGCAAGGCGCCCAGCCAGTTCTTCGACACGGTCTGCGAGTGCGGGCCGCCGTAGTGTTCGAAGAACACCGGGTAACGCTTGCCCGGCTCCATCTTCGGCGTGATCATCAGCCAGTGCAGGTCCGAACCGTCATCGGCCTTGATCGTGCCGAACGTGGTTTCGCGATGCGCGGCCATGTAGGGCGCATAGGGATGCGTGCCCTCCACGCGGTTCTCCTCCAGCCAGGCAAGGCGCTTGCCCGCCGCGTCGGCGACATAGCTTTGCGGCGGCTGCGTGGGCGAGGATCGGGTGATGTAGAACGTCGTCGCATCGGCACTGGCAACGGCGGCGTTCGAGAAGCCCGTCTCCGTCAGACGCTGCGGCGTGCCCGGCTTGGCGAGATCGATGGCGTAGAGCTGCGGGGTAAGTACATCGTCCTTCGTGCCCATGAAGGTGATGCGGCCCTTCGCCTCATCCACGCCGACCAGGCCGGTGACGACCCAGCGGCCCGAGGTGAGCTGGCTGAACTTCCCATCCTTGAAGCGGTAAAGGTGCCCGAAGCCATCGCGTTCGGACCACCAGATCAGGCTGCCGTCCTTCAGGAAACGGTAATTGCTGGACAAGTTGACCCAGCTGCCCTTCGGCGCATTTTCGGTGAACAGCACGCGGCTCTTGCCGGTCGTGGGATCGACCGCGAGCATGTCGATCCTGCTCTGCGCGCGATCCTCGCGCTGGACGTAGAGCGTGCGGCCATCGGGCGCCCAGTCCACGCGGGCCAGATAGATGTCGGGATCGCTGCCCAGGTCCACCTTCACCAGCCCCGAACCGTCCGGGTTCATCAGGTGCAGCGAGACGAGCGCGTTGGGCGTGCCGGCGGCGGGATAGCGCTGTTCGAACGTCTTGGTGCCGTCCGCGCCGATGGCGGCACGGGTGACGACGCCCACCGGCGCCTCGTCGAAGCGCTCCACCGCGATGCGGCTTTCTTCCGGGCTCCACCAATAGCCGGCAAAGCGGTCCATTTCTTCCTGCGCGACGAATTCCGCCTCGCCCCAGTGGACGGTCTTGGCGGTCTCCTCAGGCGTCACGGCCTTCGGCTTGTCGCCGGAGAGCGTGCCCACCCACAGGCGCTGGTCGCGCACGAACGAAAGATAGCGGCCACGCGGGCTGAGCGCGGCGTTCAGCTCATCCTCGGGCGAGTCGGTCAGGCGGCGGATCGACCCGTCGAGCGTCGCCAGCCACAGGTCCCCGTCAAGCGGCACCAGGATCGCCTTGCCATCCTTGGTCCAGCTGTAGCTGACGATGCCCTTCAGGCTGCCCACGCGCTTGCGCTCACGCTGCATCTTCTCCGCCTCGCTCAGCTCGCGGCCAGAGCCCAGCTTCAGCGAATCGACCAACATCCGCCATTCGCCGGTCTGGCGGTCATACCCCCACAGGTCGTAGCGCTCGCGATCCTCGGCGCGATTGCGCAGCAGGGTCAGCCAGCGGCCGTCGGGCGAGATCTTCACTTCGCGCGGGGCCGGCCCGTCGAGCGAGGGGCTGGCGAAAACGCGTTCGAATGTCAGGCTGTTCTGCATCGCGGGCGCACTCTTCTGGGTACCGGCCGCGTTCGCGACGGAAGGGGCGAAAGCGGTCGTCGCCAGCAGCAGGCCGGCAAGCCCCGCCCGGAACGTCAAACGCGTGGTCACTTGGTATCTCTCCGTGGTTTCGTCCTGACCAACCGAGATCCGGCGGCGCGACGCTAGAACCCCCGGACGCGAAAGGCCCGAAGGGATAATGCGGTTTCGATAGCGGGCCTGAAACGGAATTGCACCCTTCGATGCACGGGTGTGAGCACGGCATGTCATCAGCCAAGCGCGTACACCACACCCCGTCGCCCCCGCGAAGGCGGAGGCCCCGCTTTTGGGAGTTCACGCAGAGACGCAGAGCGGTAGGGCCAGACCGACACCGCCCGCGCGGCCTCCCTCTCTGCGTCTCCGCGTCTCCGCGTCTCCGCGTGCCAAAAAAAAAGAAGCGGGATCCCCGCCTTCGCGGGGATGACGGGTTAGGGGGCGTTCGAGCTGTACGGATCAACGCTTCGTGCACGCGGCAGGCGGTACCGGGCACTGCCACAGCTGCCGGCGCTGGCGCTGCTCGCCAGCAGCCACGCACGCACGCCACACCCCGTCGCCCCCGCGAAGGCGGGGGCCCCGCTTTTGGAAGTCCACGCAGAGACGCGGAGACGCAGAGCGGTCGGCCCAGACAGGCACCGCCCGCGCGGCCTCCTTCTCTGCGTCTCCGCGTCTCCGCATCTCTGCGTGCCAAACAAAACAAGCGGAATCCCAGACTTCACAGGGGTGACGCGAACTGCGTTGGCGAAAAGACCGCGATCAACCCACACCGCAAACGGCGGTGCCTAACCGCCCGGATATCCACGCAGGCGCGCGTAAATTCACCGCACATGAATCTTTTGTAACCTCGCCTCCACCGCCGCTCCATCCCCCGGCGGGCAAAAGGGCCATGCGATCCGGGAACCACAGTCTGACAGTCGCACCCTCGTCATTGCCCCTGGTTTCCGGATCGCACCCCCGAAAAAACCTCTGTTTACCGGGCGGTCCCCCTTGGCCGCCCGGCCCCTTTTCAGGGACATCAGCGAGACAGGCCGTGGCAGCACCCATCTTCTTCGATCCCACCGGCAACCGGCGCGTCCGCGTCCGGCGGTTCGGATTGCTCATGCTGCTGGTGGCGCTGGCCGCCTCGGCCGTGTTCGCGACCACCGTCGCCACCGTGCCCGCCCCGCCGCCGCTGCCGATCGCGTACGAACATGCGCAGCCGCTGCCCTTCCGCGCAGAGATCGGGCACCTGACCCGCCGCGCCCGCAAGTTCCTGTTCGGCCGCACCACCGCGCCGGCCCCCACCCCCGATGCCAACCCGATCACCGTCGGCTTCTACACGCCGTGGAACGATGACAGTGCCACTTCGCTGGAACGCCATATCGACCGGCTGGACTGGGTTGCCCCGGCCAACCTCTCGGTGGACGACAAGGGCGCGCTGAAGGTGGAGGCGGATGCCCGCTTCGACCGCATCATGGCCACCGCCCTGCACCGCCCGCTGGTGGTGCCGGTGCTGCAGAACACGCTGGACGGCGAATGGCAGGGCCCGCAGACCGGCGCACTGCTGGCCAATCCGGCCCGCCGCCGCGCGTTGGAAGCGCAGACCATCGCCTATCTCGACAAGACCAACGCCGCCGGCGTGATGGTCGACTTCGAAACGATGCCCGCCGCCACTCTGCCGGCGCTGCGCACCTTCCTGGGCGAACTGCGCACGCAGCTGGCCCCCAAGCATCGCCTGGTCTCGGTGACGATGCCGATCGACAATCCGGACTGGTCCACCCGCGCCTTCGCGCAAGTGGCGGACCGTCTGGTGCTGATGGCCTATGACGAGCACTGGCAGGGCGGCACCCCCGGCCCGATCGCGTCGAACCCGTGGTTCGTGCAGAAGCTGCAGGGCGCCCTTGCAGGCCTGCCGCGCGGCAAGGCGATCGTGGCGCTGGGCGAATACGCCTACGACTGGCACGACGGCAAGGCGGACAACATGACCGTCGAGGAAGCCTGGCTCTCCGCGCACGACAGCGGCACCACGCCGCAGTACGATCCGATGAGCGGCAACGCCGGTTACTCCTTCGTCGACGGCAGCCGTCACGACGTGTGGATGCTGGACGCCGCCGCCACCTGGAACCAGATGAAGATCCTCTCCCGCCTGGGCGTGGGCGACATCGCCCTCTGGCGCCTTGGCTCCGAAGACCCCGGTTTCTGGAACGCGGTGAAGGCCTGGCACAGCAACGGCCAGCTGCCCAACCTGAAGCCGCTGGTGCAGGCCGCCAACGTCGACGTCGAAGGCCAGGGCGAAATCCTGCGCGTCACCGCCACCCCGCGCGACGGCACCCGCGCCGTCACCTTCGACCGGGGCACCGGCATGGTTTCCGCCGAAAACTATCAGGTCCTGCCCACGCCCTATGTCGTGAAGCGCACCGGCGCCCTCAACAAGCAGGTTTCGCTGACCTTCGACGATGGCCCGGACCCGACCTGGACGCCGAAGATCCTGGCGATCCTGGAACAGAACCACGTGCCCGGCACCTTCTTCATGGTGGGTGAGAACGCGCTGACCAACCGCGACCTCGTCAAGCGCATCGCCGACGACGGCGACGAGATCGGCAACCACAGCTACACCCACCCCAACATGGCGGAAGAAGCCGCCACCGGCATCGGGCTGGAGCTGAACGCCACCCAGCGCCTGATCGAGGCGACCACCGGCCATTCGATCCGCCTGTTCCGCGCGCCCTACTTCGGAGACGCCGAGCCGACGACGGCCGACGAACTGGTCCCCGCCGTCGTCGCGCAGGAGCATGGCTATACCGTGGTCGGCCTGCACGTCGATCCGGACGACTGGAAGCGCCCCGGCGTCCAGCACATCATCGACAGCACCATCGAACAGGTGGAATCGGCCAGCCCGGACCGTTCCGAGAACGTGATCCTGCTGCACGACGGCGGCGGCGACCGTTCGCAGACCGTGGAAGCGCTGCCGGTGATCATCCAGCGCCTGCGCCAGGACGGCTATACCTTCGTGCCCACCTCCAAGCTGGCCGGCCTCACCCACGATCAGGTCATGCCCAAGGTGGACGGCGTGGACCTTGCCGCCGTGCGCGCCGACGTCGCCCTGTTCGCCGTGCTGGCCGGCATCCTGGCGGCGGTGAACTGGACGTTCTTCTTCGCGATCTCGCTGGGCGTGCTGCGCTCGATCGGGCTGGCCACGCTGGCCACCACGCTGCGCCGCCCGCAGCCGATGGCTGCCCCGGCCGATACCTGCGATCCGCTCGTCACCGTGATCGTGCCCGCCTACAATGAAGAGCGCGTGATCGAGGCTTCGGTGCGCCGGGTGCTGGAAAGCGATTATCGCCACTTGCAGGTGATCGTGGCCGACGATGGATCGAAGGACCGCACCAGCGCGATCATCGCCGATGCCTTCGCCGAAAATCCCCGCGTCGAACTGCTGACGCTGGTGAACGGGGGCAAGGCCGCCGCGCTCAACCGCGCACTGAAGCAGGCCCGTGGCGAGATCGTGGTCGCGCTGGACGCCGATACCCAGTTCGAGGTGGAGACGATCTCGCGCCTCGTCCGCTGGTTCGCCGATCCCGCCATCGGCGCGGTCGCCGGCAATGCCAAGGTGGGCAACCGCGTGAACCTGGTCACCCGCTGGCAGGGTGTGGAATACGTCACCGCGCAGAACCTCGAACGCCGCGCGCTGACCAAGCTCGACGCAATCATGGTCGTCCCCGGCGCGGTCGGCGCCTGGCGGCGGGAGGCGCTGGACGAAGTGGGCGGCTATCCCGAAGACACACTGGCCGAGGATCAGGACCTGACCATCGCCATCCAGCGCAAGGGCTGGAAGGTCGCCTATGACGAGGAAGCCGTGGCCTGGACCGAGGCGCCGGAAAGCTTCCACGCCTTGTCCAAGCAGCGCTTCCGCTGGTCGTTCGGCACCCTCCAGTGCCTGTGGAAGCATCGCGGCACGCTGCGCCCCTCTGGAAACAAGGCTGGGCGCCCGTCCGGTCTGGCCTTCATCGGCATGCCGCAGGCCTGGCTGTTCCAGATCGTCTTCGCGGTGATCTCCCCCGCGATCGACCTGGCCCTGCTGATCTCGATCGGCGGCACCGCGCTGCGCATCTCGCAACACGGCTGGGCGCAGACGCAGACCGACGTGCTGCGCATGGGCGCCTACTGGCTGGGCTTCACCCTGGTGGACCTTGCCTGCGGCTGGGTCGCCTATCGCCTGGATCCGCGCAAGGAACGGTTCCGTCCGTTCCTGCTGCTGGCCCAGCGCTTCATCTATCGCCAGCTGATGTACAGCGTGGTGATCCGGGCCGTGGGCGCCGCCTTTGCCGGCAAGGGCATCGGCTGGGGCAAGCTGGAACGCACCGGCCGCGTCAACGCCATGCCGGCCGGCGCCGCCCCGGCCACCAGCCCCGCGGTTCCGCTGGCCGCCAAGGACAACCGCCCAGAACTGGAAACGGCGGGCTGATCCTCCGCCCCCACCTCCCAACGAAAAGGGGCCCTTCGCCGAAGCGGAGGGCCCCTTTTCTTATCCGGCGTTCAGATCGGCCAGCCGGCGCGGCGATAGGCCGAATCCCAGAACATCCATTCGTAGCGGGAGGCATAGCGGAAGGCCGTTGCCATCGCCGCGCGGGTGGCCGGGGTCGCCGCCTCCGCCGCCGCATCCACCAACGCGCGCACGCGGTCCGTCGCCTCTCCGAAAGAGGGCGCGGCATAAGTCTCGATCCATGCGGCATAGGGGTTGGGCGATGCGGCGCGTGGCTTCACATGGCAGCCGACTTCCCAGTAGATCCAGAAGCACGGCAGGATCCCGGCGATCAGTTCCTCATAACTGCGCGTCGCCGCCAGCGCGGAAAGATAGCTGGTATAGGCCAGGCATTCGGGCGACGGCGCGCTGTCATGCGCCATTTCGGGGGTGACGCCGAACTGCGCGAAGAAGGCCTGGTGCAGCGCCTCCTCCACCTGCACCGCCACTTTCGCGCCGTCGGAAAATTCCAGCCGCCCCGCCGCCGAGGGCGCCCGCGCCGCCGCCAGCGCCAGCACGCGCGCATATTCGGCCAGATAGAGACTGTCCTGCACGATGTAGTGCCGAAAGCTTTCCGCCTGCAGCGTGCCGTCGGCCAGTTCGGTCAGGAACGGATGGTCCATAATCGCCCGACGCAGCGGCGTGAGTTCTTCCCAGATCGTGTCGCAAAAACTCATGGCGCGGACTTCCTTCGGCAGCAAATGACGAACCCGCCGCGCTTAGGAAGCCGATGAAAAGCCGTCAATCGCGCAGGACAGGCGCAACGGTGCAGCCCAATCGCAACGGGCCAGCGCGACGGCATCGCCCCAGTGCAATGCGTCCCCATAGTTCCATATGCAAAGGACTTCGCCAGTGGGGGCCGTCAGTTGCACGCCGACCCGAACCGCGCCCATTTTCAGAGTGGCAACGGTAGCTATGTCCCGCCCCACCATATCGGAACAGATGGCCTGCGTGACGTCCTCCTCCACCAGCCGCCCATATTCCCCCAAATCTGCCGAGGCATCCAATGCCCGGTCATCGACGATCAGTCCGGCGCCGTCCCCCCCGCATCGCAAGAGCAGGCGGCTGCCATCGTCGTAATTCAGTTGAATCGCCAGCGGATCGGAACGCGTACCATCGTGAAAAGCAAGGCGATTGGCGAAGGCGGACTGCAGCTTCATGTCCCCAGGATGTCGTGACGGGACAGCGCACGCAATCCCCGTCATCGCGATGGACTGGATGCAGACCTCTGATAGTCTGAGAGAATGTCGAACAATTCCCGCCTGCCGTCGCTGGTCGCCGCCTGGCTTTCGGCACGATCCGTCTGCCGGGGACTGCCACTGCCCGTCGCCGATCGGGGGGGATTGCGGGTGGACACCGCCCTTCCCGCCGAGGCGCGGCGTTGGGTCTTCACCAGCCCGGGCGACGGGCTGCGCGAAATCGGCCGCGAAGTGACGCTGCCGCGCCACCCGATCAAGCTGAGCGGACCGGCCGACGAACTGATGGCCGCGCTGCCGGCGGGCTGGCAGCTGCAACCCCAAGGCCATTTCATGATCTGGCGCAACGAGGTACAGCCCCGCAGGGCCCTGCCCATCGGCTACCACCTCGAAACCGAGCGCGACGGCGCGATCATCGCGGTGCGCGTGCTGGCCCCGGACGGCAGCCCGGCAGCGAACGGGCACGGCGCCGAAGCCGCCGGCGTATTCATCTACGACCGGATCGAAACCGCCCCCGAACACCAGCGAAAGGGATTGGGCAACGTGGTCATGAACGCGCTGAAGGCCCGGCGGACGGACACCGCCCTGCCCCAGCTTCTCGTTGCGACGGAAGAGGGCCGCGCACTTTACGAAACGCTGGGCTGGAAGGTGCTATCCCCATTTTCGACGGCAGCGATACCCGGCTAGAGCGTTTTCTAATCAGGTGGAATCACCTGATGACTCGGAAAACGCGATAAACCAAAATCTTAGTGCAGTTGATTCGATGCAATCGGATCGAAAACTGCTCTAGCTCGGAACGGGTTGGACCACGGGCATTGCGGGTGAGCTGCCAGAACGCAAAAATACGCCCTCGTCGCCCCCGCGAAGGCGGGGGCCCCGCTGTTCTTAGCGAGGCCGCAGGAAGAAAGCGGGATCCCCGCCTTCGCGGGATGACGGGCTTTCAGGCCTAGCTGTCGATAGTCTGCACGCGAGCCAATACGAAATCGGCAAAATCCTTTTGCGCTTCAGGGGTCTCAAAAGCTCGCTTCGGAACAATTAGGGCATTGAGATTACGGTTCTCGATGATCAAATTGTCACCCGCCATATCGGCGGATGCAATTTCCTCCCAAGAAACATTCTTACTGATCTTCCCGATGGAAGTTTTGAGGCCCGCCTCGTCGACAACGAGTGTTCGCTCTTGGGGTTTGAATTTCACGAGCGGAAACAGCGCAAATCCTGCAATTGGCACCAGTCCGATTCCCGCAACCCAAAGCAACTCCAATAATGTGCTGGGCGCTCTGTCAAAAATCGAAAATGATGCGGAAATCACCACTGCCATGAACACGAATAGGTGAGTTTTCCATAGCTGCCTGCGCCACATGCGCCAATACCAGCCCATCACTTCACTGCGACGCGAGACATACTTGACTGTTTTGCCCATGTTTCCGTCGTTGCACGAAACCGGAAGCAATCACAATGTCCGCAACGCGGATATCTGCCGCCGCGCCGCTTTCGCCTCCCCCGTCTCTGAAACAACCCCGCGCTAGAGCAGCTTCCGATCCGACTGCGTCGGCTCAGCTGCTCTAAATTGTTGGTTGGACGCGTTTTTCGAGTCATCAGGTGATTCCACCTGATTAGAAAACGCTCTAGCGGATCGGATACGTCGCCAGCTTCACATGCAGCACTTGAGGGGCGGCGGTGAAGTTGAGGCCCCAGTCCACCTGATCGCCGTTCCATACCCGCTGGAACTGCCACTTGCCCTGCGCATCGTACGTGCCCTCCTCCACGCGGTCGAGGATGAGGTTGGCGGCCTTCGGGGCCGCCAGCGCGAATTCCACGCGGGCGAAGTAGCCGGTGACGAGGTATTCGTCCGGGCCGATCTCGGCAATGGCGACGCCGCCGGTGGGCTGGGCATTGCCCTTGGCGTCCGCATTGCCCTTGGGGTCGGTGGGGCCGAAGTCTCCGTTGCCGAAATTGGCGGTGGCAACGTACTTGCCCAGCGCGATCACCTGGCGATGGCCGTCCGCGGGGTCTTCGGGCTCGGACGCGCCCCAGACTTTGCCTTCGAAGGCCAGCTTCGCCCAGACGCGCGCCATCGGTGCGAACAGCGCGTAGTTCGCCGCGAAAGGCGCGATCGCCGCGTCATCCAGCTTCGATGCCAACGGCAGGCTGGGCCGATAGCGCAGCGGGTCGATGCCGAAGGGAGACCAGCCGATCGCGCCCCGGCCAAGGGCGGCGAAGAAGTGGCGGGCATATTCGGGGGCGTGGCCGGTTTCCGGCACGAACAGCGGATTATCCGCGCGGCGATAGGCGTCGAGGAAGCCGAGATAGGCCTTGTGCTTCGGGTTGTAGATGTCCGGCGCCACCAGATCGAGGTGCGGGGCGGCGGCCTTGTAGACGTCGATCACCGTATTGGCCGGGCCGCCGCTGGCGTAAGTATTCGGGTCCTGCCAGGTGAAGGGATCGCCGGGCAGCGCGGCGTTGACGTACATCGGCAGCGGCTTCACCGCCTTGCCCGCCGCCGCCACCTTGTCGATATAGCTGGCGACCTGCCAGGCGTGGAAATAAAGCTCCGCATCGCGGCCGAACAACGTGCTCCAGTTACCCGCCGGCTTGCCGAGGCGCTTGCGCAGCGCTTCGGGCACGGGCGCGGCGAAGGCGGCGTTCGCTTCGGGAGAGTGATCGCGGGCCAGGCCGTAGGAACCGGCCTCGTTCTCCACCTGCATCATGATGACGGTGTTCTGCCGGTCGACCTGTGCCAGATGCGTCATCAGCGCGGCAAAGGCCTTGCTGTCCGCCGCAAGTGTCGCCTTGCCGAACGGGGAGAGAGCGTAATGCAGGGTGCCGTCCGCGCGACGCATGCGCGGGAAGCGGGCATTGTCCAGCTTCACCCAGCGCGGGGTATATTGCGGATTGGTGTTCTTCCAGGTGCCGAACCACAGCAGCACCAGCCGCACGTTCTGCGCGCGCGCCTGTTCGAGCAGCTGGTCCACCATGCTGAAATCGAAGCGGCCTTCCTCGGGCTCGATCTGCTCCCACCCGATCGGCACCTCCACGGTGTTGACGTGCATCGCCGCCATCGTCGGCCAGACTTTGGGTAGCGTGGCGGGCCATGCGCTGGAGTTGTTGATCTGCGCCCCCAGCATCAGGAAGGGAGCGCTATCAACGATTAGCGCATGGCGACCGTTTTGGGTGACGATATGGGGCACCTCGTCGGACGCCGCCGATGCCGTAGTCGGGCAGACGGTCAGAGCCGCGCAGAGGGCCGCGCCAAAGGTCGTGGCGGTCTTCCAGGTGCTGCTCATGTCAGTCTAGGTTCCTTTCAGGTAGGCTTTACGTCGGGCCACTCAGGCCACGCCGCGCCCTTCGATTTTCAGGACCGGGACCACGCCAAGGCCGCGCGGCAGATCGATCTCCATCGCGTCCTCACGCTGACGGAACCGCACGGGCCCGCCGCCCAGCAGCGTGACTTTCGCGACCTGCCCCTTGCCCGCCTGCGCCATCGCACGGCGGCCCAGCGCCTTGACGGAAAGCGGCTTGCCCGGCGCCACCAGCGAATAGAGATAGAGCGCGCCGTCCTTCACGGTGAAGCGCACGTCGCCTTCGACGAAGCCCTTGAAGCCGCCCTCGTTCTGCATCCCGACGGAGAGCACGGTCGGCCCCTCGCCATAGATGTGCCAGGGCCGCGATCCGAACACCGCCTCTCCGTTCACCGCCATCCAGCCGGCGAGATCGTCGAGGATCTTCTCCTCCTCCGCATCGATGGTGCCGTCGCCGCGTTGGGGGATGGAGAGCAGCAGGTTGCCGTTCTTGGAGACGACATCGGCCAAGCGCTGCAGCACGCCCTGCGCGCCGACATAGCTTTTCTGCGTGAAGCGGTTCCGGTTGTAGAACCAGTCGCCGATGCAGGTATCGGTCTGCCAGGGTTCATCCCAGAGATGGTCGGTAAAGCCGCGCTCCACGTCCTGCACTAGCCCGAAGCGGGCGTAGGATTTCAACTGCTTGGCGGTGAGCACCACGTCGATCTTGCCGTGCCATTCGATGGAGCGGTTGTAGTAGTCCGCCGCCGCCGCCAGGCCGTATTGGCCGAAGGGCAGTTCGTAATTGTCGAAATAGCAGAAGTCCGGCCGGTACTTGGCCACGAGGTCCATCTGGCGCAGCAACCACTGGCGCGCGAACGTCTCGTCTCCCGGCGGGGCGGTTTCGATCCATTGGCCGTCGTGCTTGTCGTGCCAGACGTTCATCGCCTCGATGCTGTCGATCCCGTCGGGCGCGACCATGTGCGGGCCGGTATAGAGATCCTGCGGGTCCAGCCCGTCCCACCACTTGCCCGCGCCATCGGCCTTGGTCAGCTTGTAGGCGTCGTACCGCTCGCCCTTGCGCGGCCCTTCGGGGTCGTAGGCATAGGCCGGCTGATACCAGTGCCAGGCGTGCGAGATGTGGTTGGACACGCCGAACTTCAGCCCCGCCGCGCGCGCGGCCTTTTCCCAGGTGCCAACCACGTCGCGACCCGGCCCCACGCGCATCGCGTTCCAGGCGTGGTGCGAACTGTCGAAACAGTCGAGATTGTCGTGATGGCAGGCGAGCGAAACGAAGTACTTCGCGCCTGCCTTCACATAGCGCTGCATCAGCCCTTCGGGATCCCAAGCCTCTGCCTTCCAGCGGTTCTGGATTTCCATCATGCCGGTATCGGCGGGATGGCCGTAGGTCTTCAGGTGATGATCGTACATCGGATGCCCCTGCATGTAGAGGAAGCGTCCGTACCAATCGCCCTGCTCCGGCACCGCCTGCGGGCCCCAGTGCGACCAGATGCCGAACTTGGCATCGCGGAACCAGTCGGGATAGCGATAGTGTTCGACCAGCGAGGACCATTCCGGCTGCACCGGCCCGCTGGCGATGCCGCCCGCGGAAGGCGCGGCGGCAGCCAGCGCGCGGCCTGAGGCGCCCGCCGAAACCCCGGCCGAAACGCCAGCGGTCAACGCGCCTGCCAGAAACCGGCGGCGATCGGGCTGCAGCCCCTTCACGCGTGGCACCAGTGAAGGGAGTGTGCGCCGGTCATCTCGATAATCCTCTTCCGGATGCCGCCCGCGCCTTGTGCAGCGGGCGGATAAAGTGCCGGAGCGGCTCTGCCGATCGCAGGCGGGGCCGCTCCGTTCCTGCTCAGCGCTTGGGGCGCTTCACCTGCAATGCCTTGCCGGTCCAGCGCACTTCGGCGTCGAAGCCGTTCTGGTCGGTAACGGCAGTGCCGGGGACGATCCACTTGACGCGAACCGTGCGGTTCTGCGGCATGCCGGCATAGCCCTTGCCCTCGCGCGCGCCGATGGAGACGGTACCGGTGGCATCGTCATAGCGCACCGGCATGCGCTCCCACGCGCCGTTGCGGTACTGTTCCGAGCGGCCATCGTCGTTGTAGACCGAGAAGGAACCGTCAGCGCCGGTGTAGACCACCAGCGTGATCGGTGCGTCGGGCTTCTCGTCGGTGTACTGCATCACCGGGCCCATCGGCACGATGGAGCCAGCACGGACGAACAGCGGCATGCGCTCGGCCGGGGCCGCAACGGTGGCGCTGGTACCGCCCTGATAAGCCTTGCCGGTGCCGAAGTCATACCACGTCAGGCCCGCGTCGCCGGGGAAGTACACCTCACGCTCACGCGCCTGATAGGTGGTGACCGGGGCGACCAGGAAGGCCTTGCCGAACAGGAACTGGTCGTTGGCCTTGCGGGCCTTCGCATCGTTCGGGAAGTCCATGACGAGGCCGCGCATGATCGACCCGTCCTTCTGGTACGTGTCCGCGCCCAAGGTGTAGATGTAGGGCATCAGGCGGTAGCGAAGCTCGTCATACCACACCATCGAGGCGCGCATAGGCGAACCCTCGGGCGAGATTTCATAGATCTCGCGCCAGGGCTGCTCGCCATGGCTGCGGAACAGCGGGCTGAACGCGCCGAACTGGAACCAGCGCAGGTTCAGTTCGCGCCACTCGTCGAGGTCCGCCGCCTTGGGCTTTTCCGCCGCGAAGCGCGGTTCCACCGAGAAACCGCCGATGTCATGCGTCCAGTTGGGCAGGCCCGACATCGCGGTGTTCACGCCGGCGGAGATCTGCGCATGCAGATCGTACCAGCGCGTTGCCACGTCGCCCGACCACACCGCCGCGCCATAGCGCTGGAGGCCGCCGAAGCCCGAACGGGTCAGCAGGAACGGGCGCACGTCCGGCTTGAAGGCGCGCCAGCCGTCGAAGAACGAGCGCGCGTTCATCAGCGGGTAGGAGTTGAAGAACTCCGTCGCCGGGCCCATCGCATTCGGGCCCATCGTGTCGATGCGCTTTTCGATCGAGAGGTTCGAATGCATGTCGGGCTCGCTGGCGTCCGCCCACCAGGCGTCGAAGCCGAACTTGGCGATGCGATCTTCCACCTGGCGCCAGAAGATCTGGCGGCCCTTGGCCGAATAGGGGTCATAGAAGGTGTTGGCGAAGCCCGGGCCGACCCAGTCCTTGTTCCCCTGGCGCAGATTGCCGTGATAGACCGCGCCGGCCGCATCCAGTTCCTTGAAGGTATCCGTGGTCGGGTAGAACTTCGGCCAGACCGAGATCATGATGTTGGCATGATCGCCGTGAACGGTGCTCACCATCGCGGCGGGATCGGGGAAGCGGCTGGGATCGAACTTGTGGCTGCCCCAGGAATCGTCGGTCCAGTAGCGCCAGTCGAGCACGATATTGTCCAGCGGGTACTGCCGCTTGCGGTATTCCTGCACGACGCCGGTCAGTTCCTTCGCGGTGTCATAGCGCTGGCGCGACTGCCAGAAGCCGTAGACCCACTTGGGCATCATTTCCGACTTGCCGGTCAGCTGGCGATAGCCGGCCACGGCGCCGTCCATGTCGCCACCCGCGATGAACCAATAATCCTTGTCCCGCGCGACTTCGCTGGTGAACCAGACCGAGTGGCGGTCTGCCTCCGGCAGCGGATCGTTGTGCAGCAGCGCCATGTAGCCGGCGTTGGGATCCCATTCGATGCGGATGTGCGCGGGCTTGCCCGCCGTCATCGGCACTTCGAAATTGGCGTACCAGGGGTTCCAGTTCTGGCGCCAGCGATCCAGCTTCAGCTGGCCGTCGACATAGACCTTGTAATAGCTGGAACCGTAGAGTTCGAACTTGTGCGTGCCGGTCTTGTCGGGTTGGAGATCGCCCTCCCACACCACCTTCTGCGTCTGCACGGCGTTGCCGGCGGTGTTCTGGCCCTGCTCCGAAGCGACGGTCTTGGCCTTCGCCGCTTCCGGCCACTTCGCCTGATCGTCCAGATACTGGTAGTCGATCGTGGTTTCCTGGCGCTCTACCGCCAGCTTGTCGTCCAGGTAATAGCGTGCGGTGAAGCCCGGCTTGCCGCCGCTCGTCACCTTCATGCCCGTCTTGTCGCCGACCAGCGTGTAGGGCGCCGGGTTGCCGAAGCGGGTGATGCTCTCGTTATCCCAGAGCAGGCCGTAGCCCTTGCTGGAAACGAGGAAAGGCACGCCGATGTCCATGTTGTGCTGGGCGAGCTGCACGTCCTCGCCATTGTAGTCCATCACCGCCTGCTGGTGCTGGCCAAGGCCGTAGAGCCCTTCGCTGGTGCCGCGGTTGAACTGCTGCGAAACGGTGACGTAGGGGGTGCCGTCCGCCTTGGTCTGGGTGAAGACGGTGGAAGCCGCTTCGCCCAGCAGTTCCTTGCCCGCCGCATCCAGGAAACGCACCTGCCCGCTGGCCAGGTCGATATCCGCGGTCGCCTTCGCCGCCTTGACCTGCACGTGGCCGGCGTTCTGGCTGACCGTGTACTGGCCCGCCGCCGGCGGATTGGGCGCCATCAGGCTGGCGCTGGCCGCCGGGGCCTGCAGGCCGCGCGGATGGGCAACGACGTGGAAGATGCCGTCGCCGTGCAGCGTCACTTCAACGCGATCGGAAGGGCCGCTCTGCGGCGTGACCGCCACGCCGCCGGGCACGTTCTCCACCCCGCCATCGGCGGCCAGCGCGACTGCCGGCACCAGCGAAAGGGCGGAGCCTGCCAGCAGCGCTGCCATCGTGAATTGCTTCATGTCGTGATCCTCTGCCGCCTTCAGCGGTTACTTGGAATAGAAACCGGTGGTGACCTTGATCACCTGCGGCCGGTCGATAAGGTTGATGCCGTAATCGGTCTGGTCGCCGTTCCAGACGCGCGTGGTCACCCACTTGCCGTCCTTGAACGTGCCTTCCTCGATCGCGACGATCACGCCGTTCGTCTCCCCCTTGGCGGGCGAGAAATTGACGCGCACGTGATCGCCCATGATCAGGTATTCGGTATCCGAAAGCTGGGCCACGGCCACGCCGCCCACCGGCTGATCGGCCCAGGGCGCGGGCTTGGTGGGGATCCAGGTCCAGTCCTTCTGGCCGAACTGCCACTGGCCCCAGTCGGCCGAGATCTTCCACTTGCCCATCACCGTTTCGCGCGCCGAACCGTCGTCCGGCTTGGCGGTGCCCCAGGTGGGGCGCGAAGCGGCGATCTTCGCCCAGTCGCCGGCGATCGGCGCCAGCGTGCCATAGGGCAGCGCGAAGGCGGCCAGCGTCTCCTTGTCCAGCGCGGTGGCGCCCAGCGGATAGTTGAAGTAGCCGGTGTCATCCATGCCGAACGGCGCGAAACCGATGCCGCCACGCCCGATGGTGGCCCAGAAGAAGCGCGCGAATTCCTTCGCGTTGCCGATTTCCGGCACCATCAGCGCATTGTCGGGACGGGTATACTTGTCCAGGTACTGGATCACGTTGCCGCTGTTGCGATCGTAGATATCGGGCGCGGCGAAGTCGATCGCCGGGGCGCCCGCCTTCCAGATGTCCAGCACGTCCCACTGCGGGCCGCCGCTGGCGACGCCGGTGGGATCGGGCACGTTGGACGGCCCGGCGAGCGAAGCGTTGACGTACATCGGCAGCGGCTTCACCGCCTTGCCCGCCTCTGCCAGCGCGTTCACGAACTGGGCAACGTACCAGGTGTTGAACGCGCGCGGCGCCTGCTTGCCGAAGGCTGCTTCCCAGGTGCCGGACTTGCCCGTCTTCTTCGCCAGCGCCGCCGGAATCGGCTTGGCGAACAGCGCATTCGCCTCTGCCGAGAAATCGCGCGGCACGCGGTAGGATCCAGTCTCGTTCTCCGGCTGGACCATGATCACGGTGTTCTGGCGGTCATGATCGCGCAGGTATTCCATCACCTTCACGAAGGCGCGCCGGTCCGCCGCCATGGTGTTCTGCGACAGCGGCGTCAGCACGTAGTGATCCGAACCGTCCGGCGCCTTCATCCTGGGAAAGCGCTTGTTGTCCAGCTTCACCCACGAAGGCGTATAGCTGGGGCTGGTGTTCTTCCAGGTGCCGAACCACAGCAGCACGACCCGCTTGTCGTGCGCGCGCGCGGCATCGAGCAGGGACTGCAGGTAGGTGAAATCGAACTTGCCCTCGACCGGCTCCACCTGTTCCCAGGATACCGGGATTTCCAGCGTGTTCGCATGGATCGCGTCCAGCACCGGCCAGACCGAATCCAGCATGGCGGGATAGTTGCTGGAATTGTTCGCCTGCGCGCCCAGCATCAGGAACGGCTTGCCGTCGACGATCAGCGCATGGTGGCCATCGCGGCTTTCCAGGCGGGGGATCTGGGTTGCCGCATCCTGGGCATGAACCGGCGCGGCCGCGCCAATGGCGGCGGCGATCATGAGCGATGCGATCAAGTTCTGTCTTTTCATTCTGTCCCCTTCCCGGGCTTCTGGATGGGCCGTGCCTGGGGATCGCCATAGACGATGCCGCGGCCATCGGTGCCGATGTAGATGCGCCCGAACTGGCGCGGGTCGCCGGAAATCACGCGGATGCGCAGGCCCCACTGGTGGTCCGCGTCATTGATCCGCTGCCATGTCGCGCCGCCATCGACGGAGCGCCAGACCGCGCGCAGCCCGCCCAACGTGCCCAGCGCATAGAGCGCGGCGTCCTTGCGGCCCGGTGCGGCTTTGCCAAGCCCGTAGCGTTCGATGCTGATCGCCTGTCCGGCGCGCGCCCATGTCTCGCCGAAGTCGGTCGAGCGATAGAGCGCACCGCCCAGATTGAGCCAGAGCGCACCCGCGCGGTTGGCATCGGCCAGGATCGGCGGCGGTGCCTCGCGGTTGTCATTGCGCGCGGCGGCAAGGTCCATCGGCAGACCCCTGCCCGCGACGGGGTGAAACTGCGCGCCGCCATCGTCGCTGCGCGCCACGCGGTTGGCCGCGAAGTCGATGGCGTAGAAGCGCTTGGCGTCCTGCTTGTCGGCCGTCACGCGGGTGCGGCTGGGCAAGCCGCTCACAGCCTGCCACGTGGCGCCGCGATCGCGGGTGATCCGGGGTTGGTCGGTCTCGACAAGGAAGGTCTGGCCATCGGCCGAAACCGTGATAGCGGCATTGCCCGTCTCTTCGGGTAGCGGGCTGCCGTCGGCGTGCGGCGTTCCCTTGGGCACATGCAGCGGCTGCCACGTCGTGCCGCCATCGGCCGACCACGCCAGCGAGGTATCCGGCACCACGCGGGCATGGGTATTCCCGCTGCGCACCATCACCAGCGGCGCACGGCCACCATAATCGAGCGTGTTGGTGTTCGACAGGAACGGGTTCACATGCTGATTGGCGGGCGAGACGGTAAAGTCGTCATGGCGGAAGCCGCCGATATCGCCGAAGCCCGAAACCAGATGCGCGCCGCCGGTGGGGCTGACCAGCGTGATGATTGCGGTCTGCTCGATCCCCTGCGTCCACGGTGCCCATTGCATGGTGCCCGGCTGCTGGAGTCGGTCGGTCGCATAGACCGTGGCGCCCGTCACATAGGCGGCGTGGTTCGCATCGAACGGATCGATGGCAAGGCCTGCGATCCAGTGCCCGAAATTGGCCTTGGCGCCGAAATCGAGGAAGGGCGTTGCCGAAACGTCGCGGACCGAGCGCTTCCACAATTCGTCCCAATGCGCGCCGCCATCATGGCTGAGCCACACGGTGTCGACGGGCTTGCCCCGGTCCACCGTGCTGACGGCGATGGTCTGCGGATCAGACGCGGCCACGGCAACGCCCATGTAGCCGCCGACGGGTGCGTCCGCGCCCTTGATCGGCGTAACGTCGCCCCACGTCCCGCGTGCCGGATCGAAGCGCCAGACCGCGCCGCGCGTGATGCCGTTGGGGCCGATGCCGTCGCAATAGGTGATGGTCAGCACGCCGTCGCCGCCGATGACGGCCTTCACCGGCAGCAGGTCGCTCGCCGGGCCGCCCGCAACCGCGCGCCATGTCTTGCCGCCGTCGTCGGAGCGGAACAGATGCTGCGCGCCCGGATCGGCGCTGCCCACGAACACGCGGCCGCGCAGTTTGGCATCGAACACCACGAACGAAAGCCCGCCATGCGTCTCGCGCCGATTGGTCGGCAGGCCGAGCCCGGCGAGCGGGAAGGTATCCAGCTTGCGCCAGTTCGCCCCGGCGTCGTCGCTGGCCCAGAGGCCCTGATGGCGCGATCCAAACAGCAGGCGATCATGCGCGAAGGGATCGATCGCCAGACGCTCGCCCAGCCCGCGTCCGTTTTCATTGCCGCCCATCGCGAAAGGCACGCGTGTCTCGCGCCAGGTCTTGCCATAGTCAGCCGAACGGAAGATCGCTGCCGGCGCGGACCAGTTCATGCCGGCGGCAAGATAGACCGTCCCCCCGTCGACGGGATCGGCGGCGATGCTCTCGATCCCCATGAAGCTGCCTTCGGAAACGCGGTCCTGCAACGGGACCCACTGCTTGGCCGCCGCATCCCAGCGATAGGCGCCGCCCATGTCGCTGCGCAGCCAAGCAAGGCCGCGCTCTACCGGGCTGAACACCACGCCGGGCGTAAAGCCGCCACCGCCCACGCGCACGCTGCGCCAGTCATAGGGGATCGAGGAAGGCGAAACCGCCGCCTGTTCGACTGCCGCCTGTTCGGCAAACGCGGGCACACCTGCCACTGCGGCGACACCTGCCGCAGACAGCATTGTGAGCGCAACTAATGGCGCTCCGATTGCCCCGCTGATGCCCACGGCCTCCCCTCTTTCCTCTCGTTTCCAAACCAGCGGACGACGGGTTCCGTGACCCGTCTTGACGTTGCGCTGCCGGTCGTAGATAACGCTAACACACCTGGAGAGGAATAGCGGTGACAAAAAATAGTTCGGTCGCAGATCGCGGCCTGCCCCACGACTGGCGTGCGGGTATTTTCCTGGGGCGCATCGAGACCGCCGAAGGTCCCACTCCCATCCTGATTCGTAACGGCCAGGTCTTCGACATGGCCCGCGTCGCCCCCACCACCTCGGCGCTGATCGCCGCAAACGTGCGCAGCGGCGGCGAACTGCTGGGCGGCATCGAGGTGCTGGAAACCGCGCAGCTGCTCAGCCCGGTCGACCTCCAGTGCGTGAAGGCCTGCGGCGTGACCTTCGCCGTATCCGCGCTGGAACGCGTGATCGAGGAACGCGCGCGCGGCGATCACACGGTGGCCGCCGAAATCCGCAGCCGGATCGAAGCGGTGCTGGGCGGTTCGGTCCGCTCCACCGTGCCGGGATCGGCCGAGGCCGACGCCCTCAAGCAGACGCTGATCGACGAAGGCATGTGGTCCCAGTATCTTGAGGTGGCCATCGGCCCCGATGCCGAAGTCTTCACCAAGTGCCCCGTGCTCGCCTCGGTCGGCCAGGATGCGCCGGTGGGCGTGCGGTCGGATTCGGGCTGGAACAACCCCGAACCCGAAGTGGTGGTGATTGCCGGCCCGGACGGCAAGGCCGTGGGCGCCACGCTGGGCAACGACGTGAACCTGCGCGATTTCGAGGGCCGCTCGGCCCTGCTGCTGGGCAAGGCGAAGGACAACAACGCCTCCTGCTCGCTCGGCCCGTTCATCCGCCTGTTCGACGACGGCTTCACGATGGAAGACGTGCGCACGGCGGACGTCGCCATGACCATCGCGGGAGAGGACGGCTATGTCCTCGAAGGCCACAGCACCATGCGCGAGATCAGCCGCGATCCCGAGGACCTGCTGCGCCAATCCATGAGCGAACACCAGTATCCGGACGGCTTCGCGCTGTTCTGCGGCACCTTGTTCGCCCCCACCCAGGATCGCGATGAACCCGGCCGTGGCTTCACCCACAAGGTGGGCGATACCGTCACCATTTCCAGTGCCCGACTGGGCACGCTGGTGAACCCGGTCACCACGTCCGCCCAGGCGGCCCCGTGGACCTTCGGGATCGGCGAACTCTTTTCCAATCTGGCGCGCCGCGGCCTGCTGGCAGCATGACGGACAACAACAAAACCATGCTCACACAGACTTCTTCGGGCGGCCTGACGGCCGTCTACCCCGAACTTCAGGATCGCCGAGTCATCATCACCGGCGGCGCCACCGGCATTGGCGCCGGCCTTGTCGAAGGCTTCGTTGCGCAAGGCGCGCAAGTCGTCTTCGTCGACATCCAGGATGCCGAGGGTGAGGCGCTGGCCGCCCGCCTGGCCGACGGCGCGCGCCACGCGCCGGTCTATCGCCATCTCGACCTTGTCGACATCGACAGCGTCAGCCAGACGATCCGCGCCATCGTTGCCGAAATGGGCGGCATCGACGTGCTGGTCAACAACGCCGCCAATGACGATCGCCACCAGATCGCCGATGTCACGCCCGCGTTCTGGGAAGAGCGCATGAACGTGAACCTGCGCCACCTGTTCTTCGCCGCGCAGGCCGTGGCGCCGACGATGCGCGAGGCGGGCGGCGGCGTGATCGTGAACTTCGGTTCGATCTCCTGGCATCTCGCCCTGCCCGATCTGGTGCTCTACCAGACCACCAAAGCGGCGATTTCCGGCCTGACCCGCAGCCTTGCCCGCGATCTGGGCGGCGACAACATCCGCGTGAACACCATCGTTCCCGGCAATGTGAAGACCCCGCGCCAGGAAAAGTGGTACACGCCCGAGGGCGAGGCAGAGATCATGGCCGCGCAGTGCCTGCCGGGCCGGATCGTGCCGCAGGACGTGGCGGCGCTGGTGCTGTTCCTCAGCTCCGATGGAGCGCGCATGTGCACGGGCCACGACTATTTCGTCGACGCCGGGTGGCGTTGATCGCGATGCAGGCCGAACATCTCCTCTCGGTCGGCGCCGAACTGGGTGAAGGCCCGGTATGGATCGGTGACGCACTGTGGTTCGTCGACATCAAGCGCAACACCGTGTTCCGCTTCGATCCGGAAACGCGCGATCTGGCCAGCTGGCCCGCACCGGAACATGTCGGCTGGGTGCTGCCCTCTTCCGAAGACGGCCTGATCGCCGGCCTGAAGAGCGGGCCTCACCGCTTCCTGCCCGGAACCGGCGCGTTCGAGCGGATCGCCCATATCCAGGCCGACCTGCCCGACAACCGCCTGAACGATGCGGCCATCGATGCCGAAGGCCGCATCTGGTTCGGCACCATGGACAATCTGGAGGAAAGCGCCACCGGCCGCGTCTTCGTGCTCGACAAGGGCGCGGTGCGCGAGGCGGGGCTCGATCCGGTGACGATCACCAACGGCCCGGCAATCTCGCCCTGCGGATCGCTGGTCTATCACGTCGATACGCTGGCCCGCACCGTGATCCGCCATGAGATCGCGCAGGACGGCACGCCCGATGCAGGCACGCCGTTCCTGGACTTCACCGGCGACGATCGTGCCGACTGGGGCTATCCGGACGGGGCCATCTGCGATGCCGAAGGCGGCGTCTGGCTGGGCTTCTATGCCGGCGGCGCGGCACGGCGTTTCGCGCCCGACGGCAGCCTGACCGACGAAGTGCGCTTCCCGGTTTCCAACATCACCAAGATCGCGCTGGGCGGCCCGGACGGTTGCACCGCCTTCGCCACCACCGCGCGTCAGGGGCTTTCGGAAGAACAGCTTGCCAGCCAGCCACTTGCGGGCGATCTGTTCACCTTCCGCACGGCGATTCCTGCCGCACCGCCACGCAACGCAAACATCTAAGACAACCGGGCCCGGCCAGACAGAAAGATCGGCCGGCCCGCCGGGAAAGGATATCCTGATGGACAGGATCGATATCAACAAGCGCCTCATCGCGCTGGTCGTTGCCGTGGCGACCATCGGCGGCTTCATGTTCGGCTATGACTCCGGCGTCATCAACGGCACGCAGAAGGGGCTTGAGGCCGCCTTCGCGCTGGGCCGCCTGGGCATCGGCGTCAATGTGGGCGCAATTCTCGTCGGCTCGTCGATCGGTGCCTTCATCGCCGGCCGCCTGTCTGACCTGATCGGCCGCCGTGGCACGATGATGCTGGCCGCAGTCCTGTTCCTGATCTCCGCCCTGCTGGCGGGCGCTGCCGGATCGTCGGAAATCTTCATTTTCGCGCGCATCATCGGCGGCCTTGGCGTGGGCGCGGCCAGCGTCACCTCGCCCGTCTACATCTCGGAAATGACCCCGGCGAACTTGCGCGGGCGGCTTTCCAGCGTGCAACAGGTGATGATCATCACCGGCCTGACCGGTGCCTTTGTCGCCAACTTCGTGCTGGCGCGCTGGGCCGGCGGTTCCACCGCGAACCTCTGGCTGGGCTTCCCGGCATGGCGCTGGATGTTCTGGCTGCAGGCCATTCCCGCCGCGATCTACCTGATCGCCCTGCTCTCGATCCCGGAAAGCCCGCGCTACCTCGTCGCGCGCGGCCGCAAGGATGAGGCGCACGCCGTGCTCACCCGCCTGTTCGGCAGTGCCGAAGCCACCCGCAAGGTGGCGGAAATCAACGCGTCGCTCGCCGCCGACCATCACCGCCCGCGCCTGTCCGACCTGGTCGACAAGACCACCGGCAAGATCCGCCCGATCCTGTGGGTGGGCATCGGCATCGCCGTGTTCCAGCAGCTCGTCGGCATCAACGTGGTGTTCTACTACGGCGCCACGCTGTGGCAGGCGGTTGGCTTCACCGAAGACAATGCGCTGCAGATCAACATCCTGTCGGGTGCGCTGTCGATCGGCGCCTGCCTTGCCGCCATCGCCCTGATCGACAGGATCGGCCGCAAGCCACTGCTGCTGATCGGTTCGGCGGGCATGGCGGTGACGCTGGGGCTGGTCGCCTGGGCCTTCTCCACCGCCGTCGCCGGTGCGGACGGCGCGCTGACGCTGCCCGGTCATTCGGGCCTGATCGCGCTGATTTCGGCCAATGCCTATGTCGTGTTCTTCAACATGAGCTGGGGTCCGGTCATGTGGGTCATGCTGGGTGAGATGTTCCCCAACCAGATCCGCGGTTCCGCACTGGCCGTCGCCGGGTTCGCGCAGTGGATCGCCAATGCCGCGATCTCGGTCAGCTTCCCCAGCATGTCCGAACGTCCCGGCCTTGCGGTGACTTACGTGCTCTATGCCGTGGCCGCCGCGGTCTCGTTCTTCTTCGTCCGCGCCACCGTGACCGAAACGCGCGGCCGCGAACTGGAAGACATGCAGGGATGAGCGACGCGACGGGAAGCAACAGCGGGATGATCCTTGCCGCCGGCGACTGGCGCCTTGGCCTCGATCCGCAGCGCGGCGGCATGATCCGCACGCTGACCCGGCGCGGCGCGGACATCCTGCGGCGGATGCCGGAAGGCGCCGATGCGCCTTTCGACAGCGCCTGCTTCCCGCTTGCCCCCTATGCCAACCGCATCGCCCATGGGCGCTTCACGTGGGACGGCACATCCCACGCGCTGGCGCCCAATGCCCCCGGCCAGAAGCATCCGCTGCACGGCACCGCATGGCTAGGCGAATGGTCGGTGGAAACGCAGGAGGCGAACTCCGCCACGCTGATCCACCACCATGCGGCCGGGCCGGACTGGAACTGGGCCTTCACGCTGCGCCAGCATTTCCGGCTCACCGCCGATGGCCTTGAAGCACGGCTGGAACTGACCAACACCGACAGCGCGGCAATGCCCGCAGGCCTTGGCTTCCACCCCTGGTTCACGCGCGACGGCGTGACCGGCGTGGCCTTTGCCGCCAAGGCCGTATGGCTGGCCGATAGCGATATGTTGCCGACCGTGCGTGCCACCGCCGACACCCTGGGCGACTGGAGCCAGGGCGCCGGGCTGGAACGCCCCGACCTTGTCGACCACTGCTATGCCGGCTGGAACGGACAGCTGCGCATCCAGCGCGAAGATGGCGACGTGCTGGTCGAAGGGGACGACACGCCGTTCCTGCACTTCTATGTGCCGTCGGGGCAGGATTTCTTCTGCGCTGAACCGCAGAGCACGATGCCCGATGCGGTCAATCGCGAGGCACCGGCCCCACTGGCGCCGGGTGAAACGCTGACCGTGACGATGCGCATCCGCAGCGCCTGATCGGCGCGCGGCTCCGCCCTCAGTTGCCGTTCGGAACCGGCGGGCGCCCCACCGGGCGGCGCCGGGGCGCAGCGTCGGACTGGCGGCGCACCAGCTTGTAATCAATTTCGATCCGCTGATCGCCGATCTCGTTCTGCCGCTTGTTGCGCAGCATCGTGACCAACAGCTCGACAGCGCGGCGGCTCATCTCGACGATGGGCTGCTGAATGGTCGTCAGTTCCGGCCAGATCGTGGTCGCCAACGCCACATCGTCGAACCCGCAGACGGTCAAGTCACCCGGAACGTCCAGCCCGCGCCGGTGGGCGATGGCGACGGTGGCGGCGGCCATGTCGTCGTTGCTGGCAAAGATCGCCGAGGGTTGGTCTTCCAGCGACAGCAGTTCCTCCGCCGCATCCAGGCCGGAGCGATAGGTGAAATAGCCCTGCGCCACCAACGCGTCATCGAAACCAATGCCGGCTTCGTCCAGCGCCTCTCGATAGCCTTCCAGCCGCGCGCCGCTGGCCGAAAGATCGGGATGGCCGACGATGAAGCCGATGCGGCGATGCCCCAGGTCGATCAGGTGCGCCGTCATCTCGCGCGCGGCGCTGCGATCGTCGATCATGATCGTGGCGATGCCCTCATGCGGCTTGGCGGTCGTCACCGCGACCGTCGGCATCTGCGCCTGACGCAGCACCGACAGCACTTCCACCGCCTCGTTCAGCGGCGGCGGCAGGATCACGCCGTGAATGCCGCCAGCCACCATGCGTTCGGCGGCAAGGGCAAGATCTTCCCCGTCTTCCAGTTTCTGGACGATCAGTTGGACGTCCGAGCGCCCGGCTTCCTCCAGACTGCCGACGATGAAGGCGCTGAGGAAGGCTTCGGATGGGTTCGAATAGAGCAACCCCAGCCGCAGTTGCGACGCCCCGGCCAAGCTGCGCGCGGCGCGGTTCGGCGCATAGTTCAGCTGCACGATGGCGGCATTCACTGCATCGCGGGTGGCCTGCCGCACTTTCGGCTCGGAATTGATGACGCGCGATACGGTCATCATCGATACCCCCGCAAGCGCGGCCACATCGGCGATCGTCGGGGCCCCGGTCTGGCGGGATTTCGCGCTGCGGCGTTTGCGCTCACTGTCGGACATGGTGTTTCTCTAGCATTTCTGCAGCCGGTGGAAAGCGCATGGTTGTGCACAGTCCCCCATCTCCGTGATCGCTTTGTGGTAGCGCAATCATTTTCGATCGCCTAGACACCGGCGATTGGGAAAATGACGAGGATGAAATGAGGCGTATTCACCGCGTATTGCAGACCGTTGCCCTGGCTTCCTGCGCCACGGTGGCCCTTGCACAGGCGGAGGCGCCGCACACCATCCCCGCCCCTACCCCCGTCCATCCCGAACGCTGGCCCGCTGCAAAAAGCCCGGGCCTTGTCGACGCCAGGACCGAAGCGAAGATCACCGCGATCCTCGCGCGGATGAGCCTGCGCGAAAAGGTGGGCCAGATGATCCAGGCCGATACTGCCTCGATAAAGCCGGATGACCTGAAGGAATACCCGCTCGGCTCGATCCTCGCCGGCGGCAATTCGCCGCCGATCGGGGCGCCGGATCGTTCGCCCGCCTCGGCCTGGGTGGCCACCTCGCGCGCGTTCAACGCCGTCGCGCTGGAAAAGCGCCCCGGGCATGAGCCGATCCCGATCATGTTCGGCATCGATGCCGTGCACGGCAACAGCAATGTCGTCGGCGCCACGCTGTTCCCGCACAACAGCGCGCTGGGCGCGATGCACGATCCGGCGCTGATGCGCGAGATCGGCAAGGCCACCGCCGCCGAAACCGCCGCATCCGGCATCGACTGGGCGTTCGGCCCGACTCTCGCCGTGCCGCAGGACGATCGCTGGGGCCGCGCTTACGAAGGCTATTCGGAAGATCCGGCTGTGGTGGCTGCCTATGCCGGCCCGATGGTCGAAGGCCTGCAGGGCGCGCCCGGCACACAGACCACGGTGCAGGCCGGCCGCGTCGCTGCAAGCGTCAAGCACTTCCTGGGCGACGGCGGCACGCATGACGGCATCGACCAGGGCGACACCCGCGTGGACGAGGATACGCTGATCCGCATCCACGATGCCGGCTACCCGCCCGCGGTCAATGCCGGGACGATGACGGTCATGGCCTCGTTCTCCAGCTGGAACGGCACCAAGATGCACGGCAACAAGGCGCTGCTGACCGATGTGCTGAAGGGCCGCATGGGCTTCGACGGGTTCGTGGTGGGGGACTGGAACGGCCACGGCCAGATCCCGAGCTGCACCAACACCAATTGCCCGGCGACGTTCAACGCCGGCCTCGACATGGCGATGGCGCCCGACAGCTGGAAGGGCCTGTTCGATTCGACGCTGGCCGCCGCCAAGGCCGGCACCATCCCGATGAGCCGCATCGACGATGCCGTGCGCCGCATCCTGCGCGTGAAGATGAAGCTGGGCCTGTTCGATCCAGCTCGCCCGTTCGAGGGCAAGCCGCAGGAAATGGGCTCTGCCGCGCATCGCGCCGTGGCCCGCCAGGCCGTGCGCGAAAGCCTTGTCCTGCTGAAGAACGAAGGCGTGCTGCCGATCAAGACCAGCGCCACGGTGCTGGTGGCCGGTGATGCGGCGGACGATATCGGCCGCCAGTCCGGCGGCTGGACGCTGTCATGGCAGGGTGACGGCAACACCAATGCCGATTTCCCCGGCGCCACGTCCATCTACGCGGGCATTGCCGATGCGCTGAAGGCGGGCGGCGGCAAGGCCGTGCTCTCGCCCGATGGCAGCTTCGCCACCAAGCCGGACGTCGCCATCGTCGTCTTCGGGGAAGAGCCTTACGCGGAGCTGCGCGGCGATATCCGCACGCTGGAATTCCAGCCGAGCAACAAGAAATCCCTCGCGCTGCTGAAGAAGCTGAAGGCGGCGGGCATTCCCACCGTCGCTGTCTTCCTTTCCGGCCGTCCGCTCTGGGTCAATCCGGAACTCAACGCCTCCGACGCCTTCGTCGCCGCGTGGTTCCCGGGTTCGGAAGGCAATGGCGTGGCCGACGTGCTGGTCGGCGGCAAGACCGACTTCCACGGCACCCTCTCCTTCTCCTGGCCGAAGACCGCCGCGCAGTTCACGCTGAACAAGGGCCAGCCCGGCTACGACCCGCTGTTCCCGCTGGGCTATGGCCTGACGTATGCCAAGGGCGGCCACCTCGGCACGCAGAGCGAGGAAGCGGGCATCGACGCCAGCGCCTTCAACTCCAGCGTGTTCGTGGCGGCGGGCATCGTCGCCGAGCCGTTCCGTCTGGAAGCCGGCCCCGCGGTCGCGCAGAAGCTGGTGGACAGCGCCAGCCGTCAGGAAGGCGCGATCCAGCTGGCGTTCTCCGGCACCGGCAAGGCCTCGATCCTCGGCCCCAACCTGACGCTGGAGCGGGAGGCGAATGCCGACATGAACGTGGAAGTGGTCTACCGCGTGGACAAGGCCGCCACCGGCCCGGTGACGCTGGCGCTCGGTTCGGGCGCGGTGCGGATCGACAAGGCAGTGGCGCAGCCCGGCAAGTGGGCGTCGCTGCGCATTCCGCTGAAGTGCTTTGCCGACCACGGCACCTACCTTGGCGGCATCAGCCAGCCCTTCACGCTGGCCGCCGACGCGCCGTTCACCATCACCATTTCCGACATGCGCCTAGCCACCGATCCGGCCGGCACGGTGTGTCCTGAATAATTGGCCCGAGTCATTGGCCCCAGTAATTGGCCTCAGTAATTGGCCTGAGTAACAAGGAACAGCCGCTGTGAGCGACAATACCTCCACTTCGCGTCGCGCCCTGCTGGGCGGCATCGCCGCTGCCGGAATGGCTGCCGCGATTTCTTCGGGCAAGGCCATGGCCGGGCCGACGGCAATCACCTATTCCGGCCCCTCGATCCCGCTCTGGCCCGGCAAGGCGCCGGGCGCGCCCGCGAAGCTGCCGGTCGGCAAGATGCAGCAGCAGAGCAAGGACGCCGCCTTCGACGATCGCTGGGTCACCGGCATCGCCGCGCCCAGCCTGGAAATGCGCCAGCCCGCCTATCGCGACGGATCGGCCGTCATCCTGCTGCCGGGCGGCGGCTATGGCTTCCTGGCATGGGATAACGAGGGCGAGGAACAGGCCCGCTGGCTGACAGCGCGCGGCGTCACCTGCTTCATCCTTTCCTATCGCCTGCCGGGCGAAGGCTGGGCCAATCGCGAGACGGTGCCGCTGCAGGACGCGCAGCGCGCCGTGCGCCTCGTCCGTTCGCGCGCGGCCGAGTTCGGGATCGATCCCAAGCGGATCGCCGTGCTGGGCTTTTCGGCGGGCGGCCATCTTGCCGGATCGATCGCCACACGGTTTGACGAGAAGGTCTACAAACCCGTCGACAAGGCCGACGCCGTCTCGGCCCGGCCCGACCTTGCCGGCCTGATCTATCCGGTGGTCAGCCTGTCGCAGCCCTTCACCCACGGCGGATCGCGCGACAACCTGCTGGGCGAAGGCGCCGGCGACGCGCTGCGGCAGGCAGGTTCGGTAGAGAACCGCGTCACCGCCGACACGCCGCCCGTGTTCCTCACCGCCTCCAGCGACGACGGCCTTGTGCCGATCGGCAACAGCATCGCCATGTATACCGCGATGCTGGCGAAGGAACGGCCGGTGGAATTCCACGGCTTCGACAAGGGCGGCCACGGCTTCGGCGCGCGCCTGCCGGACAGTGTTCCTGCCCATGCCTGGCCCGACCTGTTCCACGCCTACGGCAAGCGCCACGGAGTGTTTTCGGCGTGAAGAATTGGGCCCTGCTGCTGCCCGCCGCCGCCCTGCTGATCGGCGCGGGTGAGCCACAGCACTTCCAGTCCAGTCCCGAACGCCGCACGGTACAGGACACGCGCGATTGGGGGCCGTGGGCGGGGCCATTTCGCGAGAAGCTGGTCCCCTCGATGATGCAGGATTTCGGTGAGCGTTATCTCTATGCGCCCGCCAACGCCGCGTTGCCCGTTCCCGCGCGGAACGAGCAGCGCGTCGTCTTCCTGGGCGATTCGATCACCGATCTGTGGGACCTGTCGCACTACTTCCCGGGCAAACCTTATGTGAATCGCGGCATCGGCAGCCAGGTGACGGCGCAGATGCTGGTGCGTTTCCAACAGGACGTCGTCGCCCTGAAACCGCGCGCCGTGGTGATCCTGGGCGGTGTCAACGACGTTTCCGGCTTCCTGCAAATGGAAAACGAAGACGGCATCGTTTCGAATATCGAGGCGATGGCCGATATCGCCGAACGCCACGGCATCCGCGTGGTGCTCTGTTCGATCCTGCCGGTGACGAACACGCCCAGCGCCGAGTACGTGGTCAAGGAACGCAAGCCCGACGAACTGCGGCGAATCAACGTCCGGCTGGAAGCCCTCGCCAAGGCGCACGGCTATGCTTTCGCGAATTACTATCCCGCGCTGGCCGGCGCGGACGGGTTGATGGACCCGTCATTGACGCAGGACGGCGTTCATCCGCTAGCCGCCGGATACGCGCGCATGGCCCCGATTGCGGCAGCCGCAATCCAACGGGCATTGGGCGTCAAAAACCGCTGATTTGCGGCCATTGCTGCAGCTTCGACGGACATAGTGACGCAAAATCGTCACAGTTTATCGCGAGATGTTAGCGGTCAACAAATAGCATGTTGCGCCACTATTACTCCGATGATAGGTGGCAGGGATACAGGCACGGCTACTGCCATAAAGAATCGCCGCAGCCTGAGTGTAATGTGAAGTGATAGCGCTATCATATTGTTGCAGCGCAATATCACGTGGGACCGGAGGGGACACAGAATGGCGTTTTTCACACAGATTCGTCGCGGCATCGCGACCCTCGACAGCCGCAGCGCCTTGGGCCTGGGCGTTTCCGCAACTGCGCTGATCGCCTGCGCAGTACCGGGCGCAGCATGGGCGCAGGATGAGGCCGCACAGGCACCGACTGCTGCCGAATCGGATGCCATCGTCGTCACCGGCCGCCGCGCCGCCATGCAATCGGCCGATGATCGCAAGAAGAATGCGATCTCCATCGTCGATTCCGTCGTGGCCGACGATGCGGGCAAGCTGCCCGACAACTCGATCACCGAAGTTCTCCAGCGCGTTCCGGGCGTTACCATCGTCCGCTTCCAGTCGCTGAACGACCCTGACCACTTCTCGGCCGAGGGTTCGGGCATCCAGCTGCGCGGCCTGTCCGGCGTGGCCTCGCGCCTCAACGGTCGCGACATCTTCAGCGCCAACGGCGGCCGTTCGCTGCAGTTCAGCGATGTCACCCCCGAACTGATGCAGGCTGTCGACGTCTACAAGTCGTCCACCGCAGACCAGATCGAAGGCGGCACCGGCGGCTCGGTCGATCTGCGCACCAAGCTGCCGTTCGACTATGGCTACGGCCTGCACTTCGCCGGCAGTGCTGACCTCAGCATGGGCGATCTTTCGCAGAAGACCGACTATTCCGCTTCGGGACTGGTTGCCGGCAAGTTCAACACCGGTATCGGCGACCTCGGCTTCGTCTTCGACTACGCGCACAGCCAGTTGTCGACCAAGTCGCAGTTCGTGCGCATGGAAGAGTTCTACCGCACGAACATCCAGGGCAATGACTATTTCATCCCGGGCGGCTACACCTACGGCGAAGAAAACTACCAGCGTAAGCGCGACGGCATCTACGGCGCCGTTCAGTGGGCGCCCACGCCCGAACTGACGCTGACCGGTATCTACTTCCAGTCGAAGTACAGCAACACCGATACCGAATATGGCTCGTTCGTCACGTCGCAGAACCTTGCCGTCGACCCCTCGCAGAGCGTGTTCGACGACAACGGTGGCCTGATCTCGTCGCCGGCGGTGTTCCAGCGCGATCCCGCGACCGGCCTGGCCAGCGAAGCACCGATTTCGAGCGGCGGCACCTCGGCGTTCTGGGAAGGCAAGAACAAGACCGAGGATATCTCGGGATCGTTGAGCTGGAAGCCCACGAACCTGCCGATCACGTTCAATGCCTCCTACCAGCACACCAAGTCGACCGCCTCGGTCGATCGCATCTCGGTATTCCGCACCGTCAACTTCCCGACCAGCTACGGTCTCGATCTGAGCGGCAGCCTGCCCCAGATTTCGGTGCCGGCCGGCACCCAGGCCGCCCTGCTCGACCCTGCCAACTACGCCTGGCAGGCGGTGATGCCGCATAACAACGACAATTCCGGCAAGATGGATTCCGCCCAGGGCGACCTGACCTGGGATGTCGGCGAAGGCTTCTTCAAGTCGCTGAAGGTCGGCGGTCGCTGGTCGAAGCGCACCGAACGCGATCTGGACAACGGCTATGCATGGTCCGCGCTGGGCCAGGGCTGGAACGGTTCTCCGGTCGTTTCCTTCGCCGATGGTCGTCCGGGCGATTACGAGAAGCACGTCTTCAAGAACTTCTTCCGCGGCGATGTCCAGCTTCCGGGAACCCAATACTTCCCGGCGCAGGACTTCATCCAGAACACGAGCGTTCAGGGCTTCTTCGATCTCTACGGCGGTTCGCCGGGCCGTACGCCGGGCTACATCCTGCCGGGCGACCAGACCGATTACACCACCAAGAACCTGGCCGGTTACGCCATGGTCAACTTCGGCACGAACTGGGGCGAATCCTCGCTGACCGGTAACGCCGGCGTGCGCGTCGTGAACATCAAGAACGCCAGCACCGGCTATTTCCAGCAGACGTCAACCCAGTTCACGCGCGATGGTCAGGTCTACACTTTGGCCAACACCGCCGAAATCCGTGACGACGGCGCAGAATATACGCGCGTCCTGCCAGCCGTTAACCTGACGTATTCGCCGATCAATACGTTGCAGGTCCGTGCCGCCTATAACATCACGATGGACAACGCGTCGTTCTACGACCTTCGTGCATCGGGTACGCTGGGCGTGAACACCCTTTCCGGCTCTGGCGGAAACGGCGCGCCCGATACGTTCGCCAACTACACCACCACCAGTGGCGATCCGACGCTCAAGCCGACGATGTCGAACAACTTCGACCTTTCGGTCGAGTGGTATCCCAAGCCCGGCACGACCCTGCACGTCGCCGGCTTCTACAAGCGGATCAAGGACCTCGTCGTCTTCGGTGCCGCGCAGCGCGAGATTACCGTCCAGTTCGCGGATGGCACCTCGGAACAGGGCCTGGCGACCACCAACGATGCGCACACGTCGGACCAGACTGCGACGGTCAAGGGTGTCGAACTCGGCGGCCGTACGTTCTTCGATCAGCTTCCGGGCTGGTTGGCCGGGATCGGCGTGGAGGCGAACTACACCTTCATCGACAGCAAGAACCCGGGCGACCTGTACTTCGACATCGACGGCGTGAAGCGTAACGACGTGCCGCTGAAGGGTCTTTCGAAGCACAACCTGAACGCCGCGTTCCTTTACGAAAAGGATCCGTTCTCGCTGCGCATCGCCTATAGCTGGCGTTCGAAGTACCTGCAGTCGACCACGGCCAGCGGCACGAACAATACCTACACCTACTATGACGCGAACGGTGTCGGCACCAGCATTGCCACCAACCTGCCGGTCTATGGCGCCAGCTACGGCACCCTGGACGCGGGTCTGACCTTGCGTGTCAACGAGCATCTCAACGTCCAGCTTCAGGCGCAGAACATCCTGAACGCGACGCAGAAGACGCTGATGGGCGGCAACCCCGGCGGCACCCTCTACGGGCGCAGCTGGTTCCAGAGCGATCGTCGTTACCGAATGGGCCTCAACGTCACATTCTGATAAACACACATCGGGCGGGCCAAATGGTCCGCCCGATCTACATTGGGAAGAGGGCGGCACGATGGATGCCAAGGCGAAGCGGGTTCTCGTGGTGGGCGGCGGCACGGCCGGCTGGCTGACGGCAGGCTATCTTGCCAAGATGCTGGGCGCCGACCTGCCCGGCGGGGCCAGCGTGACCCTGGTCGAATCTCCCGAAATCGGCATTATCGGCGTCGGCGAAGGGACCTTCCCCACGATCCGCCGGACGCTGGAACGGATCGGCGTTCCCGAAAAGGAGCTGCTCCGCCGGTGCGAGGCGACGTTCAAGCAGGGTGTGAAATTCGTCGACTGGCTGCACCCGGCCGGGCATGGCGGTCCCGACAATTACCTGCACGGCTTCCAGGAGGCGGACGACCGCAGCGGCGGGCCGGAATACCTGCCGTACTGGCTGCTGGGCGAAGCAGGCGACCTGCCCTGGGATGAAGCCAGCACCCCGCAAAAGCGTATCGTCGATGCCCTGCGCGGACCGAAGCTGGCGACGCATCCCGAATATGCCGGCGTCATGAACTACGCCTTCCATTTTGATGCCGGCGCACTTGCGGAATTGCTTCGCGATCAGAGCGTCGCCAACGGCGTCATGCACATAGCCGATACGGTGCAGGAGGTTCTCTGCACCGAAGACGGCGCGATTGCCGGCGTCCGTACGCAGAACAACGGCGTATTGGACGCGGATCTCTACATCGACTGTACCGGTTTTCGTGCCGAGCTGATCGGCAAGGCACTGGGGCAGAAATGGAAGAGCTGCACGGACGTGCTGTTCTGCGACAGCGCCATTGCCGCGCAGGTTCCGTACGATGCACCGGAAACGCCGATCCAGTCCTGCACCCTCTCCACCGCGCGCGACGCGGGCTGGATCTGGGATATCGGTCTGCAGACCCGCCGCGGGACGGGTTACGTCTATTCATCCGCCCATTGCGATGCCGAAGAGGCGGAGCGCACCTTGCGTCGCTATCTGGGCGCGCAGGGCGAAACGGCGACGACGCGCCGGTTGCAGTTCAATGCCGGCTACCGCGAAGTGAACTGGTACAAGAACTGCGTGGCCGTGGGCCTTTCCAGCGGATTTTTCGAGCCGCTGGAAGCAACCGGCATCGTCTTTTCCGAAATCGCCGCCGGCGCCATCGCCAACCTGTTTCCGTGGGCGGGAGATTACGAAACCTCTGCCCGCCAATTCAACGCGGTGATGCTGGAGCGGTACGAACGGGCGCGCGACTTCCTGAAGATGCACTACAGCCTGACCAAACGGACGGACACCGATTTCTGGATCGACAACGTACGGGCGGAGACGATCCCCGACAGCCTGCTGGAACTGCTGGATCGGTGGCGCCATCGCCCGCCGAACGAGAAGGACTTCAACCCCAATATCGACATCTTCCCGGCCACCAGCTGGCAGTGCGTGCTGTACGGCATGGGCTGGAAGACGGACATTTCGGCCAAGGCCGGCATCATGCGGCTTCGCCCCGAGGCGCGCCAGGCGTTTGAGCAAGTGCGGCGACAGAGCACATATGCGGTGGAAAATCTGCCGGACAACCGCACACTTCTGCACCAGATGCTGGGCGGCAGCCAGGGATCGACCATCCGCGCCTTTGCCGGCGTGAAGGCGTAAAACCACGCCACTTCGATTATCGAAACGAAAAGGGCGGTCGAACCTCGTTCGACCGCCCTCCTTTTGCCTGGCTCAGAGCTTCGCCTGAATGCCCACGAAGATGCGCTGGCCGGGGTAGTAGAGTTCCACCGGCATGTCCTTGTTGATGTAGGTCTTCGAGTATTCCTTGTTGATGTTCAGCATCTCGAAGAAGACGTCGAAGTGATACTCGGGGAAGCGCAGGGTGATCTTGCCGTCGAGATAGCCCTCGCCCTTGCGGTAGATCGGATTGTTGCCGTTGGTGGCGTCGCTGACCACATCCAGCCACTTCGAACGGTAGTTGTAGCTGAGGCGCGCGTTCAGGAAGCCCTTGTCGTAGAAGACGCTGGCGTTCCAGGTGTAGGTTGAAAGGCCGGGATATTCCTTCAACTCCTGGTTCGTCGCGCCGTTGGTCAGATTGGTGCGGAGGGCGCGGGCATAGGTGAAGTTGGCCGATGCGCCGAAACCGTCCAGCGGCTTGGGCAGGAAGGTGAACGCGGTCTGCGCGCTGGCTTCCACGCCGTCGAGCAGGGCACCCTGGCCGTTCACTGGCTGGCGGACGGTGTAGGTGATACCGTCGTGGAACAGGTCCACGCCGCTGCGCACGACATTGCCGATGACGAAGCTGGATTCGTACTTCTTGTAGTAGCCCAGGCTCAGCATCGTGTCCGGATTGGGATACCAGGCCAGGTTCACTTCCCACTGGTCCGCGCGGTAGGGCTTCAGGTCCGGATTGCCGGCGGTGCAGACATCGTCGGCGCTGGAGATCGTCTGATCATCCACGCAGTTGATGTTCGGCACCAGGTCGGTCGGCTTCGGCCGGGCCAGGTTCTTGGCATAGTTGGCGCGCAGATAGAGATTGCGCTGCAGTTCCAGGTTGGCGTTGAAGGCCGGCAGGAAGTCCGTGTAGCTGTTGGAAATCTGCGCCTGCTGTGCCGCCAGCACCACCGTTTCGGTGCCGCCCGTGGCGTTGAACCGCGTGACCCGGCTGGTATTGGTGCCAAGGCCGGTATCCTTGGTGTGCGTCCAGCGAAGGCCGGCGTTGCCGGTCAGGTTCATGCCGAAGATCTGGGTGTCGATGTCCAGCATCGCGTAGCCGGCCAGCACCGTCTCGTCGATCTTGGCGTTCGGGATCTGCGGATAGCCGTCGGCAGAGCGCACAAGGTCGTGATCGAAGCCCGACAGGTCGTAGATCTGCGACAGGATATCGGAATTGAAGTTGGGATAGGCCAGTCGGCTGGGGATGCCGGAAGGCGCATTCTTCAGCCCGGTATAGAGCGGCGCGCCGCCGGTCACCCCGCCCAGCGACGAGATCAGCGAGGCATATTGCGCGGGCGTGATGTAATAGGTGTTGCCGTTGCGGGCGACCGCGGGATTGTTCTGGATCTGCGTGGTGTAGGAAACATTCGCGCTGGACTGGTAGGTCAATGTCGCCGGATCGATCAGCATCGAGCCGCCGCCCAGATAGTTCAGGAACTTCTGCTTGCGCGCCTGCGCGCCGAACTCGATCTTGCTGACGATGGGGTGGTCGATTTCCCAGTCCGCATCGAACTTCAGCTGGTCTTCGGTATTGTTGTATTCGGCCGGGCGATACTGGATCGAGGGTCCGTAGATCGGCAACACCTGCCCATTGGCGCCGGTGCGGGTGGCATCGGCATAGACGTTGGGATCGGCGGGGTCGAAGTCCGACGGGAACTGGAAGACCGGAATGCCCTGCGCGTTGTTGCGATCGATGGTGATACCGGCAACGCTGGTGCCCAGCGAGATCAGGTTGGTCTGGGAATCGGTATGTGCCTTGGCGTGCGATCCCATGAAATCGATATGCAGGCGATTGAGATCCCAGCGGAACCCGCCGGAGAAATACTTGGACTCCTGATCGTAGCTGAAGTCACGACGCTGCACGCCGATGATGTTGGCTGCGCCGCCCCAGTTGGGTACGGCGGCGGTGCCCAGGTTCACGGCATTGAGCGCGGTGGTCAGGCCGGTGACGACGTGGTTGGCATTCACCGTCGAGGTGCCCAGCGCCACCTGCTGGCGCGACGTGCCGCCGCCGGCGCCCGCCGCCAGCTGCGGATCGAGGTTGAAGCGCTGGATGGTGCCCAGGTCGACCGAATAGTTGGTGTCCTGCAGCGTCTGGTTGCGCTTGTTGATCTGCACATTGGCATAAGCGCGGAAATTGGGCGCGACCTGGTACTGCAGCGTCAGGTCGCCGGAGATGCGCTTGTCGTTGCGGACGAGGTTGCGATAGCGCGGCACCTTGGGCGCCCAGTCGAAGAACTGGGTTTCGCAGGCCAGGCGGTTGGCGGTGGCCTTCGCGGTGGAGGCACCGCCGACGCCGGCGCAGCTTTCGTACGTGTCGTAATTGGCATAGAGCGGATCGGCGACGGTCTTCTCGGTCGAATGGTCGAAGTCGGCGATGCGGGCCCAGTTGGTGTTGCTGATGTAGTCCTGCCGCGTGTTCACGTCGCTATAGGTGCCGTTGAACAGCACGCCCAGACCGTCGATCAGGAACCGTGGCGTGCCGGCGAAGAACGACACGCGCGGCCGCCAGGTTTCCGTGGTGTCCAGATGCTGGCCGGAGACGGTGGCGGACAGGATCGCCTTCTGCAGGTCCAGCGGCTTGCGCGTTTCCACGCGCACGGTGCCGCCGATGCCGCCTTCGGTCAGGTCCACCGCATAGCCCTTGTAGACGTCGATCGACTTGACCAGTTCGGTCGCCAGTTCGCGGAAGTCGCCCGAACGATCGCCCAGCGCGCTGACCTGGCTGACGCCGTTGATCTCCACGCGGTTGAGATCCGGCTCCACGCCGCGGATCGAGACCTTCACGCCTTCACCAAAGTCGCGGCTGAGCTGCACGCCGGTGATACGCGCCAGCGAATCGCCGATGTTCTTGTCCGGGAAGCTGGCAATGTCGTCGGCAACGATGGAATCGACCACCGTCTTGGCATCACGCTTGCGGTTGATCGCGGATTGCAGCGAGGCGCGGGTGCCGACGACGACGATGTCGTTGGCAGTGGTGATTGCCCGTTCGACCGTCTTCTGGTCGGGCGCCTGATCGGTGGCGGAAACCGAGGACTGGGGATCGGCGGCCGATGCGCTGTCGCTGCTATTTGTCTGAGCAATGGCCGGCATCGAAACCGTAAGCGCGGCGGCGAATGCCAGCACCGAAGCGCTGCGCAACATGCGCGACTCGAACCGATTCGTGTGAAAATTGTACGCAACTTCAGCGTTAAGCGCCTGCATAGCCTTTCCCCTCAATCCCCTGACGACCTCGCAATTCCGGTTTTCCGGTGACGGATCGAATCAGTTTCTAGACGGACACTTATTGAACCGATATGTGGGATGCAATGCTATAATTTGGACCACGATGGTTCAAAATCAGGAGGATGTTCCAAATGGCGGCACAAATCCGCGCTCTTGCCCTGATCTTGGGGCTGTTTTCCTCAACAGCGGCAATTGCGGCGCCTGCGTCCGTCCGCAGCGCCGCGGAACGGCTCGATCGGGGTGCGGTGGTGGTGCCCGCGAAGGATGGTGGAATGCTGGTAAACTGGCGGTTTCTGGCCAGCGATCCCAAGAACGCCCGCTTCCGCGTGCTGCGCGATGGCAAGCCCATCCACCTGACAAAGACGGGTGAGGCCACCGCCTTCGTGGATGCCCAGGGTACCGCGCAAAGCGCCTACATGGTGGAACGCATCGGCGATCGTGCCGGCCCGCAGCGTGCCATGATGTGGGACAAGGGCTACCTCTCGATCCCGCTGACCCCACCGGCCGACGGCGTGACGCCTGCGGGCGAGGCCTATTCCTACACCGCCAACGATGCCAGCGTGGGCGATCTGGATGGCGACGGGCAGTATGAGATCGTGCTCAAGTGGGATCCCACCAACAGCCACGACAATGCCCATACCGGCTATACCGGCAACGTCTTCCTCGATGCCTATCGGCTGGACGGCACCCGCCTCTGGCGCATCGACCTTGGCCGCAACATCCGCGCCGGGGCGCACTACACGCAGTTCCTGGTGTTCGATTTCGACGGCGATGGCCGCGCCGAAGTGGCGATGAAGACCGGCGACGGCACCGTTGACGGTGCCGGCAAGGTCATCGGCGATCCGAACGCAGACTGGCGCAGCACCGGCGGCGAAGTGCCGCAGCAGGACCGCACCGGCGCCAAGGTGCTGGCCGATGGCACCAAGGTGGCACCGATGCAGGGCCGCATCGTCAAGGGCCCGGAATACCTCACCGTGTTCGAGGGGCTGACCGGAAAGGCCTTGGCCACCGCGCCTTACGACCCGCCCCGCTACCCGGGCGGCAACCCGACGCCCGAACAACTCGCCGCGACATGGGGTGACGGTTATGCCAACCGTTCGGACCGCTTCCTGGCTGGCGTCGCCTATCTCGACGGGCACCTGCCCAGCATGGTCTTCGGCCGCGGCTACTACGCCCGCACCGCCATCGCCGCCTGGGACTGGCGCGATGGCAAGCTGACTGAGCGATGGCTGTTCGACAGCTCCGCCCCCGGCAATGGCGACTATGCCGGGCGCGGCAACCACCAGCTTTCCATCGCCGATGTCGATGGCGACGGCCGGGACGAGGTGATCTACGGATCGATGGCGGTGGACGACAACGGCAAGGGCCTGTGGACCCGCCCGCTGTTCCACGGCGACACGATGCATGTGGGCGACCTCGACCCGGCGCGCCCGGGGCTGGAAAAGTTCGGCGTGTTCGAGGATATCCGCCAGAACGGCGGCCTTGGCTCCGCCTTGCTGGATGCCCGCACCGGCGCAGTCCTCTGGTCGAAACCCGCCACGGAAGACACCGGGCGCGGCCTGTCCGCCGATATCGACCCGCGCCATTACGGCGAAGAGTTCTGGGCCGCCAATTCGGATCGCCTGTTCGACGTCAAGGGCCAGCCGATCGGCCCGCGTCCGCGCCAGACCAACTTCGCGATCTGGTGGGACGGCGACCTGCTGCGCGAACTGCTGGACGGCACCACGATCTCCAAGTGGGACTGGCAGCGCGGCGTCGCCGAACCGCTGCTTTCACCGGAAGGGCTGGCCTCCAACAACGGCACCAAGGCGACGCCCGCGCTGCAGGCCGACCTGATCGGCGACTGGCGCGAGGAAGTGATCTGGCGCCGGGCCGACAATCGCGAGTTGCGCATCTACACAACGCCCTATCCCACCACGCATCGCTTCGTCACGCTGATGCAGGATCCGGTCTATCGGGCGGGCGTGGCATGGCAGAACACCGCCTACAACCAGCCGCCGCACACCGGCTTCTACCTGGGCGCGCCGCCGCCGAAGGGGAAGTGAGGGAGGCGCGCGCAATCAGGATGAACAAGCGGGATCCCCGCCTTCGCGGGGATGACGGCATGTTTGAGGGCAATTCGGCCAAAGCGTTTTCCAGTCAGGTGGAATCACCCGATGACTCGGAAAACGCGGCAAACTGGAATCCTGGAGCAGTTCCGATGCAATCGGATCAACTGCTTCAGGAGCCGGCCTGCCGCCGCTCGTACCGGTCGATCGCCAGCCCCACCGGGATCAGCCCCAGCGTCAGCGCCGCCAGCAGGCCGAACGCCAGCCACCAACCCTGCGCCCCGCCTTGCAGCCAGCCGATCAGCACCGGCCCCAGCGCGGCGAAGCAATAGCCCGCACTTTGCACTTTCGTCGAAATCCGGCGGTTCTCGTCCACGCTGCGGGCGAACTTCATGATCATCATGAAGATCAGCACGAAGGTGCCACCGTGGGCGATGCTGCCGATCGGCGCCCACAGCATCCACTGCGCCGGCGCGGCCACGATCCAGAGCGGCGTCACCGTCCAGACCACGCCCATCAGCACCAGCAGCCAGCCCAGCGACCGCCGCCGGGCCAGCACCGGGATCCCCAGCGATCCGGTGAGCGAAAGGATCTGGAAGGCCGAAGCGACGATGCCAGCCTGCGTCCCGCTCATTCCGCCCGCCCTGGTCAGGAAGGTCGGCAGCCAGGCGGTCAGGCCGTAATAGGCGAAGATGTGGATCGCGAAGGCAGCAACCATCAGCCCGACAAGCGCGGGCGGCATCGTTGCCGTCGCCGGCACCGCCGCCCGCGCCTCCGCTGCGGCAGGCGCATCGTCGCTTACAGAATGCCGCTGCCGGTCGAGCAGCCAGCGCGATGCCAGGGCCAGCAGCGCCAGCCAGACCCACCCGGCCAGCGCGATCCGCCAGCCGCCCCAGGCCGCGATCGGCGCGGTGAAGCCCAGCGTCAGCATCGCCCCCAGATTGAGCGAGACCGTGTAGAGCCCCGTCACCGCGTTGACATTGCGCTGGAAATCGCGCGCGATCAGCATCAGCGAGACGATGTTGCCCATGGCGATGCTCATGCCGATCACCAGCGTCCCGGCGAACATGCCGACCAATCCGGTATAGGGCCGGACGACGGTGGCCAGCGCCACCCCGATCAGGACGACGCGGATCGAACGGTCGATCCCCATGCGCGCGATCAGCGGCGACAGCAGGGGTGGCAGCAGGCCGAAGCACAGCACCGGAATGCTGGTCAGCAACCCCGCCCCCACGTTGCCGAGGCCCAGACTGGCGCGGATCTGCCCCAGTACCGGCTGGATCGCGGTCAACGGGCTGCGCAGATTGCAGCCCAGAACGATCAGGGCAAACAACGGAAACCAGCGGGGCAACCAATGGGGTAACCCGCGCAACGGCGACACCGGCCGCGCCGCCCCCGGACCGGGCTTCTGCATTCGCGAAAGAGGCATCCCGCCGGGATGGCCGCGCCGGGTCCGCTTGGCAATCCTCGAAAGCGATGCGCACCCATCCTGTCGCAAGGCCGCGACACACTTTTTCTTGTCGGACTGGTTGACGATTAAATCCACATGATGAAATACCATCCCACATAAGATACCCGTTCGGGAAGGGAGAGAGCATGAGCAAGCTGGTCTGGAGCCGCCGTGAGATGTTGGCCCAAAGCCTGGCAACATCCGCCGTTGTCGGTTCCATGGCGCTCACCGCGGGGCGGGCCAATGCGGCCCCCGTCGCCGCGAAGGAGCCGCTGGGCTCCGGCATCGCGCCGGGCGACGATGTGGTCTGGCTCGACGGCGGCGCTCCCACCACGCACGAAGGCCAGTCGTGGGGCCAGCCCTGGCCGCGCGGCACCCGGCTCGACAAGCGCGGCTACGTCCTTGAAGGCGCCGGCGGCGCGCGGGAGGCGGTGCAGACCTGGCCGATGGCCTGGTGGCCGGATGGCTCGATCAAGTGGACCGGCCATGCGACGGCTGCAAACGGTGGCCGCGCTGGCGGCCCCACTGGTGGTATGCGCGTCGTTCCCGGCAGCGCCAAGCCTGCGCAAACGCTGTTCGTGCGCGAGGCGGGCGATGCCATCACCGTCACCGTCGGCCAGACCGTCTGGACCGTGGGCAAAACCGGAGAGGCGCTGATCCGCTCCGCCCGCGTGGGCAATGCCGAAGTGCTGCAATCGGTGCGCCTGCTGGCCAGCGCGCAGGACCGGGCGGACGATGAGGAGGGCAGCCCCACCCTCGCCCGCTGGACCGGCACGATCGAAAGCGCCACCGTCGAACAGAGCGGCCCGATCCGCGCCGTCATCAAGCTGGACGGCCGCCATCGCGGCGCAGGAGGCAACGGGGTGGGCGACTGGATGCCCTTCTCCGTCCGCCTCTACTTCCACGCCGGGTCGGACAGCGTGCGGCTGGTCCATTCGATGATCTTCGACGGCGATCCCGCCAAGCGCTTCATCCGCGGCCTCGGCCTCGAAGGCGCGGTGCCGATGCGCGACAGGTTGCATGACCGCCATGTCCGCTTCGCGGGCGAGAGTGGGGGCCTCTGGGGCGAAGCCGTGCGCCCGCTGACCGGCCTGCGCCGCGATCCCGGCAAGGCCTTCCGCGATGCGCAAGTGGCGGGACAGGCGACGCCGCCGATGGACCAGATGGGCGCGGCGGTGCGCCAGAACCTGGAATATATCCCCGCCTGGGGAGACTTCCGCCTGCGCCAGCCCAATGCGGACGGCTTCTCGATCATCAAGCGCACCAAGCCAGGCTTCGGATGGATCGACGTGGACACGGCGGGCCGCGCGCCGGGCCTTGGCTATATCGGTGGCCCGTCCGGCGGCGTCGCCTTCGGGATGCATGACTTCTGGCAGCGCTGCCCGGTCGGCCTGGACGTGGCCGATGCGGCCAGCGACACCGCGCGCTTCACCGTCTGGTATCACGCGCCCGATGCCCCGGCGATGGACATGCGTTTCTATCACGACGTCATGGGCATGGTCAGCTACGAGGCGCAGAACCTGGGCCTCGACGTGACGTACGAGGACTACGAACCGGGCTGGGGTGACGCTTCGGGCATTGCCCGCACCACCGAGTTCCGCCTCTGGGCCCTGCCCGCCACGCCGCCGCGCGAACGGCTGGCGGCGATGGGGGCGGGCCTCGCCACGCCGCCGCGCATGGTCGCCAATGTCGCCCGCGTCCATTCGGCGGGACTGTTCGGCCCGTGGAGCCCGATCGCCGCAGGCGGCCCGCTGCGCGGCAAGATCGAGGCGCGCGCCAAGCAGGAACTCGATTTCTACATCGGGCAGGTCGACCAGCGCCGCTGGTACGGATTCTGGAACTACGGCGATGTCATGCACAGCTATGACAACGACCGGCACGTCTGGCGCTACGACATCGGCGGCTTTGCCTGGGACAACAGCGAACTCTCCACCGACATGTGGCTGTGGTACGGTTTCCTGCGCAGCGGCCGCGCCGATGTGTTCCGCCTGGCCGAAGCGATGACGCGCCACACCGGCGAGGTGGACGTCTATCACTCCGGCCGGTTCAAGGGCCTGGGCACCCGCCACGGCGTGCAGCACTGGGCGGACAGTTCGAAGCAGCAGCGCATTTCCAACGCCGCTTATCGCCGCTTCTACTACTACCTCTCCACCGACGAGCGCTGCGGAGACCTGATGCGCGCGCTGGTGGACAGCGATCACGCGCTGAAGACGGTGGATATCGGCCGCAAGGTCATGCACCGCGCGGATGCCAGCAAACCGCCTGCCGGCACCGGCGCGGTGGTGGCCGACCAGCCGCTGGCCGAAGGTCAGGTGTTCATGCAGTTCGGCACCGTCTGGGGATCGATGCTGGGCGCCTGGCTGACCGAGTGGGAACGCACACGCGACACCCGCTGGCGCGACCGGATCGTGGCCGGAATGCGCTCCATCGCGGCCATGCCCAAGGGCTGGCTGGCCGGCGGCGGCGCCTTCGATCTGGCCAGCGGGCGCTTCGTCAGCGGCGGCAACGAAGTGAACATGAGCCACCTCAACGGGGTGTTCGGCGTGTTCGAGATCACAGCAGAACTGCTGGAACTGCTGGACGAACCGGCATTCCGCAAGACCTGGCTGGAATACTGCGAACTCTACAACGCGCCGGAGGCGGAATTCCGCGCGCGCACCGGCGCATCGGGCAAGGGCCGCGCGCTGACGCAGGCCCATTCGCGCTATACGGCTTATGCCGGGGTGCAACTGGGCAAGCCGGACCTCGTCAAGCGCGCCTGGGGCGAATTCTTCGGCGCGGGTGACCGCGAGGGCCGCGACCAGACGCGCGGCGCGCACAAGGTGACCGGCGCCGCCGTGCTGAAGCCGGTGGACGAGATCAGCGAAGTTTCCACCAACGATGCCGCACAGTGGGGCATCGCCGCCACCGTGAACCTGACGCTGATCGGGGATGCCTTGGAATGAAACGCCTCGCCGCCTCCCTGATGCTGGTGCTGCTCACGGCGGCGGCGAACCCGCGAACGGACGACTTTCGCCACGGCCTTTCGCATTGGCGCGTGGAGGCGGAAGCGCCGTCCCGCGTCACCGCGAACGATGGCGTGATGGATATCGACGCGCCCAAGGGCATTTCGGTCTGGTGGGGAGAGGAACTCACCGGCCCCGTCGCCATCGAGTACGAGGTCATGGCCGTTTCGGAAGGCGGCCCGAACGACGCGGTGAGCGACGTCAATGCCTTCTGGATGGCCACTGACCCCGCGGCGCCGGACGGATCGCCCCTGACCCATCCGCGCAGCGGCGCCTTCGCGCGGTATGACACGCTGAAGACCTACTACGTGGGCATCGGCGGCAACCGCAACACCACCACGCGGATGCGCCGCTATGTGGGCGAACCGGGCAACCGCCCGCTGCTGCCCGAGCACGACCGTTCGGACGCGGCGGCGCTGCTGGTGGCGAACCGCTGGGTGCCGATGCGACTGGCTGCCGAGGATGGCCGGATCACCGTGGATTACGACGGCAAGCGGCTGTTCACGTTGGAAGATTCCGCGCCATACCGCCGGGGCTGGTTCGCCCTGCGCACGACCAAGAGCCATTTGCGCATTCGCAATTTTCGGATCGTTCGGCTCGCGACGGGGCGCTGAGGAGCCACAATGGCTCCTTTTCACACTCCCTCACATCAACTCTTTCGTCGCTCCCGTGCAGGCGGGGGCCCCGCTTTTCTTGCCGCAAAGCAAAAAGGTAGCGGGGTCCCCGCCGTCGCGGGGACGACGAGGCATTTTGCAAACGTTCCGCGTCGCTCACGCCCCGTCAGACGGAATCCGCAACCCATGCCGTGCGGCGAAGCGGGCGAAGCGCGTCAGCCACAGGCCCGCGCGGCCGTCCGGCTCGAACAGCGGCGCGCCGTGGCCGCCCTTCTCGATCACGTAAAGCTCGCTGGGGATCTTCGCCGCCCGGCACCCCTCGAACATCGCCAGGCTGTTGCTGCAATCGACCACGGTATCGTCCGCCGCATGGCCCAGCAGGATCGGCGGCGCGGTGGCGGGAACGTCGATATTCACCGAATAGCGGCGCGACAGCGCCTCGTCCGGGTTCGCGCCCAGCAGTTCGCTGCGCGACTGGGCGTGGGCCAGCGGCGGCACCATGCTGACCACCGGGAAGAACATGCCCGCCACGATCGGCCGCGCGTCCTGCGCGTCGGCGGCGTCGACCGGGTCGTAGACCTTGGCCGCAAAGCGCGTGGCGATGCTGCCGCACAAGTGCCCACCCGCCGAAAAGCCGATGGTCGCCACATTGGCGGGATCGACGCTCCACTTCGCGGCATGGGCGCGGATCACGCGCATGGCGCGCTGCGCATCCTGCAGGGGCGTGTCCGGCCCGCCGGTCCAGCCGTCATGCGGCAGGCGGTAAAGCAGTTCGAAGGCGGTGACGCCCTGCCCGGCAAACCAGCGCGAGATGGCGGACGGCCTGGTGCCCATGGCCACGCGCGCATAGCCGCCGCCGGGGAACATCAGCACCGCCGCGCCGGTCGGCTTGGCGGCCGGGCACACAGTCAGCATCGGCGTCGCCACATGCGGCCAGGCGAAATCGTCCGGGTTGTTCTTGTTGGAACGCAGCACGCGCTCCTCCTTCACGCCACCCTTGGGCAGCCCCGGCGGCGATCCCGGCCAGATCGGGAAACGCTCTACCGCGCCCACACCCTCACCGCCTTGCGCCAGCGCGCGGCCGGACAGCAACGGCACAGCCGCCAGCGCGCTCAACGAACCCAGGAATTGACGGCGATCACTCGACATATTGCACTCTCCCCGAAAGGTTATTCTATGCATCGGAACATGTTGAAATCCATCCGGACTTTGCCGCACTCATGGACGGAGGGCTTGGCATGATCGCCGCCTCCTTGCTGCTGCTCGCCGCGGCGACGGCGCCGGCCGCCGATGTTGCCCCCAAACCGCTGTTCCGCGATCCGGTGCATGACGGTGCCGCCGATCCCACCACGGTTTACGATCCGACGACGCGCGAATGGGTGATGTTCTACATCTGAAGGCGGCGTGGATGGGTGAGGGGCAACCTCCTGAAAAAACACAGGAACTGCCCCTAACACCACGGAAATATTATAAATTTTGTGATGGAATGTCGCCGAACGGTTGGACTTGGATGGACCGGGTTTGTCTCTGCTGGACGGCAGTTGTATCACGATTTGTATCATGTTTTTTTGGAGCGCAGGGGCCGGCAACGGAGTCGGCAATGACACGGAATCCATCATTTACGCCAACATCACTCGATGCAATCAAATCGGGGACAATCAAGGACCCTTCCACACCGGGGTTGAGCATCGAGGTTCTTCCGAGCGGCAAAAAGACTTGGCGGTATGTCCGCCGAGTTTCGGGTCGCGCTACGCTGGTAAGGCTGCGCCTGGGCGCCTATCCCGCGCTGAGTATCGCGGAAGCCAGGACACAAGCATCGACGTTGAATGAGATGTCCGAACAGGGGATCGATCCTCGTGTCGCGATGCAAGTCGAAATAGACCGGACGTCGATGACCGTTGATCGGGCGCACCAGCTCTACATCGCGGCTGTTCGGCATGGGCGTGCCGGATCTCCGAAGAGCGTGGTTCGGGAACAAACGATCATAGACAAAATCAAACTGCACCGCATGGTCTCCCCATCCATAGGAAACATATCCATTCATGAAGTCACCGAAAGTGACTTAATAAAAATTGTTTCAAAGAAAGCCTTGGTCGGAAAAATGATGGCCAATCGCCTGGCTTCTGAAATAATGTGCTTTTTTAAATGGTGTGCTGGCCTGCGTGGACTGGAGGTCGGATTAGAAACCGATCCGGCTCGACGCCTGAAGGATTTGAAATTTCCTCAATCACCCCGGAAGCGAACATTAGATTTGGATGAAATCGGCTGGTATTTGCGGGGTGTTGCAGAAGAAGACTCGCTCAACCGACGCCGTTGCATGCTTCTGTGGTTGCTCACGGCCACGCGCTACAGGGAGGTCCTTGGCGCGAGATCAGAAGAAGTGAAGAACGGCGTGTGGACGATCCCCGCGCATCGAGCCAAAAACGATCATGCTCATGCCATAAAGCTCGGTCCTTGGGGTCTAAGCTTGATCAAGTCTGAATCCGTTTGGGTTATTCCAAGCCCAATATTCGATGGCCCGTGGAGACATGGATGGTATTCCGCACGCGATCGCGTGTTGGGCCGCATGTCTCAATACGCAGGAAGAGAAATTGAACATTTCACTCCTCATGATCTTCGTCGAACTGTACGCAGCAACACGAAGCGCCTCAAAGTCGACTTTGAAACTGCCGAAGCCATGCTCAATCACCTCAAATCCGGAATGGAGCGCGTGTACGACAACTACGATCTGGAAGCTGAAAAAGCCGCTTGGTTCCTCAAATGGGAAAACGAAATTATCAGAATTGCCCATCTAGCCGGGGTGGCGAGGCAACTCGGTGTGCCTGAGGGCCCTCACGCGCAAACTGAATGAATTCGTGGGGGCAGATCTTCAAATCGCGGATTTGCCCCCTCCCAGCAGCTTGAAACTCGTTATCGCTGGAACGAGTGTTTTTCATTTCAAGAGTTAGCAAAATACTTCTCCAATCGATCAGCCTCACCCGAAGTAATCGGCATCACCGCGCCGTGCTTCGCCCCTGAGAAGTTCGTCGCCTTCATCGGAGATCCTGGGTCGTTAAATCGGCCCAGATTGTGAAAGTGCTTGAAATCCGTCGTCTCTGAAAAGCCCATATTATTGGGCTTGGCGCCGAATACGTCATACATAAGCACATAGGTCTTCGTTCCGGCCCGCCGCCAAAGATTAGGTGCTTCGGTCCCCGCCGTCTCGGGATCTACGGGCGTGGGATTGAACACATATTCGCCGTTTATCCTGTTCGAGACAGCCTGCCGAAGATGGCCCGGCCGCTCGTGGGCAACGTAGAACAAGTGGAACTTGTCTCCGATCCGCGTGATATCGCCGTCGATCGAGCCCACGTTAGCCTTCGGGTACTTGAACAGCGGAAGCGGCGACTGGGTAACGGTCGTGAAAGCATCATCGGCATAGGAATAGACCATGTGTTCTGTCCCGGTGCCATCGCGTGTCGTGTAGTACACCATCATCTTGCGCGCTTTCGGATCGTAGATCGTCTCCGGCGCCCAGGCTGCGCTCAGATTGCGGGTCTCGGGAAAAAGCTGGTCGACATGCACAATGGCGTGCGTCCAGTGAATGAGATCGCGCGACTTCATGAAGATCAGGGAGCGATTGTTTCCCCAGCCATAACCCTCCTTTGGCCGCTCCCACTCCGTATCCCGCAAGCCTTCGCGCTGCGCGTAGATGTGAAGGTCAGTCATGCTGAGGTAGAAAGCGCCATCGGGACCACGCACGATATGAGGGTCGCGGATACCTTTTTGCTCGGCAATGTCCCTCCCCTTCAGGACCGGCTTGCCGCCATTCACGTCCCTGAACGTGTAACCATCCCGGGAAACGGCGATATGAAGCGAGTGGGTCTCGTCCCGAAAGTAGACCAGCAGATAGGCCGTGAGTGCGCGATCGGCTGGAACCGGCAACGCCTTCTGGCCCGCAAGGCTCGGCACGATTTCAAGCTGCTTTTCCAAGCCCGCCTCACCGGACAGCGCGATGCCCGGCGTGGCCGAAACACAGAATGCGGCAAGCCCGGCAACAACCAGGCCTACACCCTTCGCCTTCATTTTATCTCTCCGCTTGGTAGGCAGTTTAAGGCATTTCATTCGACTTCGAGCACTGTCACGGACTTGGAAGGCACGACGATTTCCACATCGCTGCCCGCCAGGCGCACCGGCAATGGACGCGGCACGAAGGGGTCTGCTTTGTCGAAGGTGATGCGGGTATCGATACGATCGGCCGTGAGCGTCTGCGCGGTTGCACGGCGCCAGTGGCCGCCATTCAGATGTATGCTTAACCGGTTGGGCCGGGCCGGATCGAGATTGGCGATGGTGACATGCACCTTGCCACTCGCATCGCGGGAGGCCGACAGGTCGATGCTCGGCAAGCGAACATTCCCACGAACGTAGTCCGGCGTCTCAACCCTGACGGGCAAGGCCTTGGCACCTTGATGAGGCTTGTACATATCGAAGACATGGTATGTGGGCGTCACAACCATTGCGGCGCCCCGCGTCAGCACCAGCGACTGGATGACGTTCACCATCTGCGCCAGGTTCGCCATTCGCACCCGGTCGGCATGACGGTTGAAGATATTCAGGCTCTTTGCCGCAATCAGCGCGTCGCGCAGAGTACTTTCCAAGTAGAGCTGCGAAGGCGCATCCTTCTCGCTCTGGAACCAGCCGCCCCATTCGTCGACTGCGAGCGCGACGCGCTTTTCGGGATCGTACCTATCCATGATCTCCGAATGGCGACGAATGAGTTCGTCGGTCAGATCGGCCCGCGCCAGGGCGGCCGCCCACCCATTCTCGTCGAAATCGACGTTCCGGCCCTTTGCGTGCCAATCGTTGCCCGCGAAAGTGTAGAAGTGCAGCGACAGGCCCCACATCAACGGCCGATCGCTGGTTAGCGCCAGCGGCGTAGGCTGCTGCCGCCAGTTCATCGCCAGCGCCATCACGCGGTCCGTCCACGCGTAGTCGTCCGTATCGGCGCCCACCGCGATCAGCCTGGCACGCTCGCCCGAATAAGTCCGCAAGAAAGCCGCATAGTGCCGGAAGGCCGCAGCATAAGTATCCGCGGTCATGTTTCCACCGCAGCCCCAGCTTTCGTTGCCAACACCGATGAACGGCACTTCCCAGGGCTGAGCGCGACCGTTGGCCGCCCTCTCCTCACCCGGCGCACTGTCTTGAGGCGCGGTCATGTAACGAAGCCAGTCGTCGGCCTCTCGCACGCTGCCGCTGCCTACGTTCACGGAAACAAACGGCTTGGCACCGATCTGATCCAGGAAGTCCATGAATTCATGCGTGCCGAAGGCATTGGTTTCAGGAGACTTGCTCCAGGCAGCATTAAGCCCGCGGGGCCTCCCCTCGGAGGAGCCAATGCCGTCACGCCAATGGTAGCCATCTGCGAAGCATCCGCCAGGCCAGCGAATGACCGGAACCTTGATACGGCGCAGCGCGGCAACCACGTCGGAGCGGATGCCCCTCACATTCGGGATGGCGGAATCCGGGCCTACCCAGATACCCTCGTATACCCCTCGCCCGAGATGTTCGACGAACTGGCCGTAAATGTTGGGATCGATAGTTGGGCCGTCAGCACTCGCGGAAACAGTCGCATCCGAGTGGAGCGGGGTGTCGTCGATGCCGGCATCGGCCTTAGCCGGCCCCGTCACGCTTACCGCGATCAGGACCAAGGCGAGGCCGCTGGCCAGCCTCCCGCATGAATGCGCCATCTCAGCTCCCCTCAATTGTCGGAGTAGTGATGATGCCTGAACTTGCACGCGTCAACCACATTTTGGGACACGCGGTCACATAAAGGGCCGGCCTCGAAGTTTGTTATGGCTCAGTCGGTCGCCGAACCCCGGCATTCAAGCCGCTGCCAACAGACTGGACCGGTCGACTCTCTCAATATGGGGGTTTTCGTCCGGGCCCAGCCGCGCACTTCTTGGCCAGTGAACCGTTCTGGTTGCGCAACATTGGCCGGCTTCTCCAAGGGTTCTGACAAGTAGAGAGAACTCTCACCAGAGCGCGCGACTTTCGATCCATCGCATTACCTCATTCAGCCGAAAACGTGGGCATCGGCGATGCTTGCTTCGCCCGTTTCCTAATTCATACTCTCGAGGAAAGCCTTTGGGTCGTCGGGCTCTGAGGCGATCGATTTGTCTCCTGGAGAGACGGGCAATCTGCGCGAATTCGACAACCGTCAGCAGTCTATCCTGATCAGGCGCTGGCTGGTCCCCAATGCCCGACGGCGACGGAAAAAGCCTTTTCATTTTCCACGCCGCGCGAACAAGCGATCACTTTCCAGGTATGCTTCAAGCATTGCTGGCGCCAGTTCAGCCACCGTGGCCTTTTGCCCATAGCTCTGCTCGTAAGCCGCCGCATAGGCCTCCAGCCGCCGCAACAGATCTGGCATCAAATGGATCGACACCTTAACGGGTGTGCGATCGGGCAACTTCGACAACCTGACGTTCGTCATCGGCGTGGCTCCCCATTCCAGGGTGGGAGGACAAGATCACGGTGCACGACGAGGCGCACGGGCGCTCCAGGCCGGATTGTGATCGTGGGCTGTATCTGCAAACTGCGCGAAACCAGCTGATCCCCGGCGCGCGACACGCTCTGCTGCGTGGACTGCCGGATCGCCTGCACGAGATCGCTCTCACCCGTGAAGGTGAGTTCGCTGCCGACCCCAAGCAGCGTCGAGATCGCCGCCCCCTTGATGACCTGCCAGGTGTGGGCGTCGACCTGATCCTCAAGGCCCGCATATCCGGACATGTCGGTGGCCGGCACGTTATCGAGACGGACCGAACTTCCATCGGGCAGGACGATCCGCTGCCACACGATCAGCGCACGCTTCTGCCCAAAGGCCACGAGGCTATCGTAGCTGCCGATCAGCCGAGCGCCTTGCGGAATGAGCAAAGTCCGGCCGGTCGCGCTGTCGTAGACCCGCTGTGTCACTTGGGCGATCACCAGCCCCGGCAGGTCCGAGCGAAGACCGGTGATCAGGCTCCCGGAAATGACGCTGCCTGCCGACAGCATGTCCGCTGAGGCCGGCGGGGTCAGAGCGTGCGGCTCGATATCACCCGCCGTGTCCTTGCCGGCGACGAAGTCAGCTTTTCGCTGCTGGGCATTGGGGTCGGCCGTAAAGTCGATCGCGAGTTTCGTATCCGCACCGTTTGCCTGCGGTCCAGCTTGCTGGGCAGGTGACGCGGAAACCGACGCCGCAGGCAGGGTCGCCCCGGACTTGGCGCTCTCGAAGAAGAGGCCAGACTGACGCGCCGACCGTCGATCGTCTGCGGTGTGATCGACCGGAGGCTGCGACTTTACCGGTTCCGTTGAAGGCATAATCATCGAACCAGGCGTGGTCGAAGTACGCTGCTTCTCGACGATGGCCCGCCCCAGATCTCCTGGAAGCGGCGGCCCGAGCTTGGGCACCTGATCATAGCTTGCTGGCAGCCCATTGAGTGCGTCGGTCGGCGCCTTGGCCGGGGCCGCCGCACCGTCACCGCTCTGCCCAAGGCGAAGCTTGATCGGGCCAAGCGCATACCACGATGTTCCAGCGACGATCAGCGCGAAGGTCGCCGCCATACCGATCACAGCCTTGCGTTTGAAGCGGATTGCCCGTGGCGGCCTCGATCGCAGCGCCAGCGATTCCGGATCGACTTTCGGCGGAGGCGTGGTTGCAGCGCGGCCACCACCTTCTGGGCTGGCCTCCCCTGTGCCGGCCTGCGGGGCAGAACGATCGGGAATACGATCGTGGACGGGGTCGTCGCTCATCGTGCCCTCCCCTGAACTGCACCTTCAGCGACACGCTGGATGCGGACGACCTGCTGGTTCTTCGTCCCGAGCCGCAGTTCGGCGGCTGTGAAGATGCGGTCGACGATGTAGAACCGGCCCGCCATCCGGTAGTTGACCAGTTGGGCAGCGCCCCTCTCGTCGACCAGGAACAGCGGCGGCGCTTCGTCGACACCAATGGTTTCCGGCAGCTGGATAAAGGTCTGCCGGCCATCGTCGAAGGCTCGAAGCGGCCGCCAGGTCGGCTTGTCGCCGGATATCTCGTAATTGAAATGGAGGCTCTCCGGCGAGAGGCCGTCCGCAATTGGCCGCGCCGCCTCGGCCGCCGCTGCGGCCCGCTTGATGGCAACCAGTTCGTCGGCAGGGTACGTCCAGGAAAGCGCCGACATGGCGACGCCGCCACTGCTCGACAGCATGAGGTGGTAGGTCCGGCGATCGGTGGTGATAACGAGATTGGTGGAGAGGCCTGGCGAATAGGGTTTGACCAGTACATGGGTACGCTTGGTATCGCCTTGCCCGCTTGTCGTATCGCCGATCACCCAGCGCGCGGTGTCACCGCTTGCTACGGCGACAAGTGCCTCGCCAGCCTGAAGTCCAATGTCGGTAACCCGGTCAGGCGCGGTCATCACATGATAGATCGCCCCTTCAGAAAAGGCCTGGAGCTGCACTGCCTGCACAAACCGGCTGGCCTGCGGCTCGATCGTCGCCGCCCGGTTAGCCCGCTCGACGACAGCGGCATGCACGATGGCAGCGGGCGTCGCGAGTGCCGGATGGCTTGCAGCTGGAACAATGACGACGCCCACCAATACGACGAGCCTGTACGATTGCTTTCTCATGGTACGATCTCCGAGACTGACGGGTTTGCAGTTTCTGTCGGCGCGGGCTGAGGGATTGTCGCGGCGGAACTGGCGGGGCTCGCGGGTTCGAGCTCACGGCTCCAATCGATCGCCTCGACATAGATCCCGAGCGGGTTCCTCCGCAGAATGTCCGCACTGCGTGGCGGGCGGGTCAGGACGGTGAGAATCGCCGTCCAGTGCGACGAACCGGCCTTGGTGCCGCGCTCGTAGACCGTCTCGATCCATTTGACCTGGAACGACTGGTCGGAAGCGCGCACGACGCTGGTGACTTCGACCGAAACGCTGCGCTGCCCGAGGTTCGCGAATGGATCGGCCTCGCGAGCATAGCCATCGAGGAACCGGGCACCGCGCTGGCTCGCGAAATCGTAGGCCGAGAGCCAGTCGCGGCGCATCAGCACCGGATCGAGCGAGACGCCGCGCACGCACTCGATGAAACGGGCCAAGTGCCAGGCGATCTGAGGATCGCTGGGTGTAGCGGCGACGTCCGCCTCGCTCACCGCCCTCGACTCGCCGAGCCGGTCGACTTCGACGACGTAGGGGACGACTCGGCTCTGGAGCGACTGCCAGACAAGCGCGGTACCCATGACGCCGGCCATGCCGAGCGTACCGAAGGCCATGAGGCGCCAGTTACGTGCCTGGACCCGCGCGGAGCCGATGCGGTCATCCCAGACTTGCCCGGCCCGCTGGTACGGGGTCTCGGGCTGCGGAGTTTGCCCATATCGCTGGACGGCGCGTTTGAAGATCATCGTTCAGTCCTCCTTTTCCTTGATGTCAGGCGTGGCGGATGCACCGCCGCGATCGCCTTCCTTGATGGTGGAAAGCGCAATCTGGCGGTGATGACGGGCGTCCTGCTGGCGCCGCAAATCGCGCGCCCAGCCCGGAGCGGAACTGGTTGGAGTCGGGCCTGAAGCCGCGTTTGCTTCGGCGACGCCTTCCGCGCCTTCGAAGGCGGCGCGAGCTGCCGACCGGCCGCGCTCTGCGGCTTCGCCGATGCCGAATGCCTGGCTCGCTTTCTGGCGCGCCGCGCCGCCTGCGGCCTTTGCCATGCCGCCCAGCCCGGCACGCATGCTCTGCGCCCCCGCAGCGGACTGCCCCATGCTCCATGACGTCGAGGCGGCAGCACCCATGCTGGTGCCAGCACGAACCGCGCCAAGCGCTGTGGCACCGGCTACCTTGGCGGCGCCGACTGCACCGCCCGCGCCCATGGCGATGATGCCAGCCGCTCCGACGCCGGTGCCGAGCGCCGCACCTGCACCGAGCTGCGGTGCACCGGCGACAAGTCCCGAGGCGATGGATGGGCCGAAGATGCCAAGACCAAACAGAGCAAGGCTCGCCAGGACCAGACTCAGGGTTTGGCCAATGTCGGGCTCCTGCCCCTGCAGCGCTGAGGTGAACTCGTCGAAATAGCTGGAGCCGATGCCCACGATCACCGCCAACACCATGACCTTGATCCCTGAGCTGACGACATTGCCGAGCACGCGCTCCGCGAGAAAGGCGGTTCGGTTCCACAGTGCAAACGGCACGAGAATGAAGCCGGCAAGACTGGTCAGCTTGAACTCAAGGATCGTGACGAACATCTGCACGGCGAGGATGAAGAAGGCGAGGATCACCAGCAGCCAGGCGAGCAGCAGGATCACGATCGTCAGGAAATTGTCGAAAAACGTCGTGAACCCGAGCAGCTGCTTCACCTGATCGAGCAGCGGCCACGCGGCGGAAAAGCCGATCCCAGCCAAGCGCCCGGGCTTCAGCAGGTCGGCAGCCGTCAACGCTCCGCCACCGGCGGTAAGGCCAGCTTGCGCGAACGAACGGAACACGATGTCGCCGAGCGCCGAAAAATTGCCGATGATGAAGGCGAAGGCGCCGATGTAGAGGATCTTGCGGATGAAGCGCCCGAGGATGTTGTCCTCGCCGCCCATCGTCCAGAACAGGCCCGCCAGCGTCATGTCGATGCCGATCAGCGTCGCGGTCAAGAAATGCACATCGCCGCCAAGCAGACCGAAGCCGCTGTCGATGTAGGCGATAAAGCTCGTCAAGAAGCGATCGATCACGTTGAGGTCATTCATGGCGCTGCACTTTCCGTTTTGAGCCAGGATCACCGATCAGGTGGTGTCGCGGGACGCGGCCAGGGGCGCGGAAAACCGCGTCCCGCGACGCGGCGACAGGAGAGGTAGGACCGTCGCCGCAAACGATGTTGGGTCTGGAGCCGGAGCCGCGCGGCCCGGCACCCCGGTGCGCGGCTAGTTCGGCGTGTAGGCGGTGCCGCTACCGAGGAATTTGGTCGTGACCGCCTGCGCGTCGCTCGTCGCCTGCGTACGATTGGCGCGCTCGAGCGCGTCGGCGCGGTACTGCGCGGCGAGCAGCTGCTGGATCTGGAATTGCTGCTTCGCCGTGAGCGCGAGCAATTGGTTGGTGGCCTGGCTCGCCTGCAGCGCACCTTCGGCGCTCTGGCTCCGCTCGACCATCGCCGAGAGCGCGGAGGCATCGCTCTGGATATTCTCGACGACCTGCGCCTGCACGGTCATCGTGTGCTGGTACGCGGTCATCTCGGTATCGAGACGGGTCTTTGCCGCCGAGACCTGACTGCTCAGCGAGAGCGACCCGTTGCTGGCGGGATAGAGTTTGCTGAACTGCTGACTGAGCGTCGAGACTTGAAACTGGATACCTTGCGCCTGCCCCATTAGCACGTCGATCTGCTGGAGCGTTTGCGTGAGCGCCTGAAGTTCCGGAAAGCTGATGGTCGAGAGGTTCTTGCCCTGATTGAGCAGGCTCTGCGCTTCGTTCTGCAATGACTTGATCTGGTTGTTGACCTGCTGAAGCGTGCGCGCCGCCGTCAGCAGGTTCTGGCTGTAGTTGGTCGGATCGTAGACGATGAGGGCGTGTGCGGGCGCGGGTGGATAGATGACTGCCGCAGCCGTGCCGCCGGCCAGCACCAGGCATCCGGCGATCATGAGCGAGGAGCGGGAACGCGATTTCACGAACATGGGTCTTCTCCTTTGATGAAGCGGGGTCAGAAGGGGCTGCGCGTCCAGAACGAGTCCGCGAGATCTGCGGCCCATGGGACCGTCGATCCGGCGAGGAACCGGTGCAGGAATTGAAGATCGCCAGTCTCGGCAAGGAGCCGGTCGATCCGCTTCTGCGCGTCGGGCCCGGATGCTCCGCAAAGCGCCAGGGAGACCGGTCCGAGCCCGAGCTCAAACAGGCGGTTTCCGCGGGACGATTGCAGGTAATAGTGGTGCTTGGGCGTGGCCCGCGCGATGATCTCGATCTGCCGGTCGTTGAGGCCGAAGCTCTCGTAGGCAGCGCGTGACTGCGGCTCGATCGCGCGGTCGTTGGGGAGGAATATCCGCTGCGGGCAGCTCTCGATGATTGCTGGTGCAATGGAGCTCTGCGCTACATCGGCCAGACTCTGCGTCGCGAACAGGACCGAAACGTTCTTCTTCCGCAGCGTTTTCAGCCATTCGCGGATGCGCGCGGCAAAGATCGGATCGTCCAGCAGGCTCCAGGCCTCGTCGAGCACCAGCAAGGTCGGACGCCCGTCGAAGCGTTGCTCCAGGCGGTGGAAGAGATAGGTGAGCACCGGCGCAACCAGCCCCGACCGTCCCATCAGCGCCTCGGTCTCGAAACACTGGACGTCGGCGTCCGCCAGCCGCTCCTCGGCGGCATCGAGCAGGCCGCCGAATGTCCCTTCGAGCGTATAGGGCGCCAGCGCGGTGCGCAGTTCGTTCGACTGCAGGAGCAGCGAAAGCCCCGTCAGCGTCCGCTCGCTTTCTGGCGCGCCTGCCAGATTGGTCAGCGCCGACCAGACATGTTCGCGCATTTCCGGCGTGGGCAGGATCAGCAGGTGGGACAGGAGATCGAGGATCCAGTCCGCCGCCCAGCCCCGCTCGACTGGATCGTCGATGTCCTTGAGCGGCTGGAAGCTCAGGCCGTTCAGGGCATCGCTACCGTGGCCTAGCGCATTGTGATTGCCGCCCATGGCGAGAACTGCGGCCCGCGCCGACAGTCCCATGTCGAAGATGATCACCCGCGCGCCCTCGTAGCGGCGGAACTGGCAGGCGATCAACGAGAGAAGTACTGACTTGCCGGCGCCGGTTGGGCCAACGACCAGCATGTGGCCGACGTCGCCGACATGGGTCGAGAAGCGGAACGGCGTCGAACCCTGCGTGCGCGCATGGAACAGCGGTGGCCCTCCCAAGTGTGCATTGCTCTCCTGCCCTGCCCATACCGCCGATAGCGGCATCAGGTGCGCGAGGTTCAGCGTATGGACCAAGGGCTGGCGGACATTCGCATAGACCTGCCCAGGCAGCGAGGAGAGCCAGGCTTCCACGGCATTCACGCCTTCCCGGATGCAGGTGAAGCCGAGGCCGTTGACCACGCGTTCGACCGCGCGGACCTTTTCTTCCACCCGCGCGCGGTCTTCGTCGGCTACGGTGATGGTTGCAGTGATATAGCCGAACGCCACGTGCTCGCCGCCCAGCGCCTGCAGCGCGGTGTCGGCATCGACCACCTTGTTGTCGGCATCGCTGTCGACCAGCTGGGTCGGCTGGTTGTACATGACTTCGCGCAGCAGAGCCGTGATCGACTTGCGCTTGTTGAACCACTGCCGCCGCAGCTTGGTCAGAACCTTGGTGGCATCCGCCCGATCCATCGCAATGAAGCGGGTCATCCAGCGGTAGCCGAAGCCCTGGTGGTTGAGCGCATCGAGCAGCCCGGGCCGGCTGACATTGGGAAAGCCCGGGAGGGTCAGCGTCCGGATGTGCTGATGGCCGAGCTTGGGCTCCAGACCGCCGATGAACGGTGTGTCGGTCAGGATGGCATCGAGGTAGGCAGGCGTTTCCGGGACTGCCATGCTCACCCGCCGGTCCGAGACGGTATCGTGCAGGTAGGATAGCGTGCCAGCATCGGTGAGCGCACGGACCTCGGGCATGAAGCCGGCAAAGAGATCGAGGACCCGGTCGGTTTCGGCGATGAAGCCGGCAAGCGCCGAGCGCCAATCGCGCTCACTGCCCTTCCCGCTGTCTGCCGGGCGTTCAACAAGGGAGCGGCCGGCAGCATCGCTTGCGTCGGCCGGGGGCAGCCAGAGCAGCGTTCCGGTGAACACGCTCTCGAAGTGTTCGCCTTCAGCCTCGAACGCCGCCCGGCGCTCCTCGTCGATCAGCCACGACGCTGGATCCGGGAAGTGGCTTGTCGGATACTGGAAAATCTCGCGGCGATTGGCCTCGAAGAATATCGCCCACCCCGAGCCGAGCCGGCGCAGAACATTGTTGGCGCGCGCGCAGGTGCCGACGAGTTCCGCCTCAGTCGAACTTTCGAGGTCGGGCCCCCGGAAGGCGAAGCTGCGCTGGAAGCTCCCGTCCTTATTGAGGACAACGCCCGGCGCAACGAGCGCGGCCCAGGGTAGATGATCGGCAAGGTGATCGAAGCGGGTGCGATATTCGGCGAGGTTCAGCATGCCAGATATCCTTTTTGCCGGAGGTGGCGGATCAGGACGTTTGCGAAGTCGGGATCACGCCGGGCGGCAAAGACGGCCAGACTGTGCCCGATGGCCCAGAGCGCGATCCCAATCGGCCATTGCTGCAGGCCGAGCCCGAGCGCTGCGGCGAGCGTCCCGTTGACGATCGCGATCCCGCGCGGAGCCCCGCCCATCAGGATGGGTTGGACGAGGCTCGCGTGGATCGGTGTTTCGAAGCCTTCGATGTGGCTCACGAGACCAGCGCTCCTCCGCCAAAGCTGAAGAACGAGAGGAAGAACGACGAGGCGGCAAAGGCGATCGAGAGGCCGAAGAAGATCTGGATCAGCTTGCGGAAGCCGCCGGCGGTTTCGCCAAAGGCCAGTGCGAGGCCGGTGGTGATGATGATCAGCACCGCCACGATCTTCGCGACAGGCCCCTGGACGGATTCCAGCACCTTCTCGAGTGGATCTTCCCAGGGCATGCCCGATCCGCTCGCGAGCAGCGGCGAGCCAAGCATGGTCAACATTCCGAAAACGATGAGGCCGTTCAGATCCCGGCTGGCAACTTTCATGGTACGCATGGGTCTTCTCCTTCACGTTGAGGGTCATTGGCGGTGTTGGGAGTTCGAAAGGCGTCGATGACGCGGTACTCGCCGCGCTCGTCGAGGCCGGAGACGCGGGCGATCGTCTCGATGCGGCGCGCGGCACCGCGCCCCGCAATGAAGACGACAAGGTCGATGGCTTCGGCGATCAACCGGCGCGGGACGGTCGTGACCGCCTCCTGGACCAGGCCGTCGATGCGATAGAGGGCCGCTCGTGCATTGTTGGCGTGGACGGTTGCGATCCCGCCAGGGTGCCCTGTGTTCCAGGCTTTCAGCATGTCGAGCGCTTCGGGTCCGCGGACTTCGCCGACGATGATCCGGTCGGGACGTAGGCGGAGCGTCGAGCGGACGAGATCGCTCATCGACACCCTGCCCGCTCGCGTTCGCAGCGCAACGGTGTCGGCCGCCGGCGATTGCAGTTCGCGGGTATCCTCGATCAGGATCACGCGCTCATCGAGGCTCGCCATTTCCGCGAGCAGCGCATTGGCTAGCGTCGTCTTGCCCGAGCTGGTGCCGCCGGCGACCAGGATGTTCGCGCGTTCGACAACCGCACGCGACAGGAAACCTGCCTGCTCGAGCGTCATGATCCCGTCGCGCACATAGTCGCCGAGCGTGTGTATCCGGGCGGCAGGTTTGCGGATGGAGAAGCACGGCGCCGTGGCAACGGGCGGCAAAAGCCCCTCAAAACGTTCCCCGGCGCCTGAACCGTGGGCCGGGAGTTCGGCCGAAACGATCGGCGCATCGGCATGGACTTCCGCACGAATGTGTGAGGCGACAAGGCGGACGATGCGTTCGACTTGGGCCGGCTCGAAGCGGATATCGGTATCGACCCTGCCCTCACCGAGCACATCGACACGCAGCGCCCCGTCGGGGTTCACCATGATCTCGATCACGCGCGGGTCCTCGAGCGCGGCGCGGATGGCCGGGCCCATGGCGGTCCGCAGCATGGCGCGGCGGCGCTCGGCCGAGACGGCATTCGGAGCATCGGTCATGACGCATCTCCCGAACCGCGCTGAGGCAGCGTGCGCTTGCCGGTGGCGATCTGACGGCCGACCTGGGCGATGAAGGCTTCGAAGCGATCGCGCCCCACGGCGCGCGCAGCCGCATCGGCTTCGGGCAGCGGCGCCGTCACCGAAAGCTGATAGCGGATGAAAAGCGCCAGGCTCTCGAGCACGACATCGATATCCCGGCGACTGGCCTCGATCTCGCGTGACAGCCGGTCGAGGCGGATTTTCAGGAGATCGTCGATCTCCTTGGCCCCTTTCCGGGCGATCCAGGCCTTGAGCGCATCGTTGACGAGCCGGCTCTTGTTTCCGCGGGTTCCGGCAGCGAGGCGGTCGAGCGCCACGGTCACGTCCCGGTCGAGGTAGAGGTTCTGGCGGATTTTCATGGGGTCCCTCACATGCCGAGATCGCGGGTGTGCTGGCTTTCATCGAACGCGAAGCCGCGCGCGACGGGCGTCAATGCCTGCGCCTGCTCCATCGCTCGCTTGTCGGCCGCGAGGTCATCATCGTCGTTTGCGACAGGAGCTTCCGCGACATCGGGCTCTTCGCGGACGATTGGCTGACCGGTCGCCTGCCCCGGATGGCGCGCCTGCTGCGGACCGCTTTCATCTTCGAGGCTCTCGGCCTCGATCTGATCCAGGAGACGATCATCGCGTCGGCCTGCGACGCCCTTCCAATCATCCGGTCGCGGCGATGGACGATCCGGATAGCAGTTGCCAGCGATCACCGGTGCCGGCAGCCGCCGATCCGCGAAATTGGCATCGCGATAATAGCGCAGCTTGCGCGCGCGGATCGGCGCCATGCCCGAGAGCAGCACCAGTTCCTCGTCGGCGGAAAGCTGCATGACCTCGCCGGGCGTCAGCAGCTGGCGCGGGGTCTCCTGGCGGCTGACCATGACGTGGGCCAGCCAGGGCGCGAGACGGTGTCCTGCATAGTTGCGCATAGCGCGCTGCTCGGTGGCCGTGCCGAGCGCGTCGGAGATGCGCTTGGCTGTCCGCTCGTCGTTGGTCGCGAAAGCAACGCGGACATGGCAGTTGTCGAGGATCGAGTTGTGGTCGCCGTAGGCCTTCTCGATCTGGTTGAGGCTCTGGGCAATGAGGAATGCCCGGATGCCGTACCCCGCCATGAACGCGAGGCTGGTTTCGAAGAAGTCCAGTCGGCCAAGCGCAGGGAACTCGTCGAGCATCATCAGGAGCTGGTGCTTGCGACCATTTGATCCGGGGCGATCCAGCTGCTCTGTCAGGCGGCGACCGATCTGGTTGAGCACCAGACGGACCAGCGGCTTGGTCCGGCTGATGTCCGAGGGTGGAATGACCAGATAGAGCGAGCATGGCTGCTCCGCATCGACGAGATCGGCAATTCGCCAGTCGCACCGCGATGTCACTGCCGCGATGGTCGGATCCCGATAGAGCCCGAGAAAGGACATGGCCGTCGACAACACGCCGGAACGTTCGTTCTCGCTCTTGTTCAGGAGCTCGCGCGCCGCCGACGCCACGACCGGATGCACGCGCGGCGCTGCATCGTCGCCGAGGTGGTTGGTCGTCAGCATGGCCCGCAGGGTTGCGATGAACGAGCGCTGGGGGTCGGAGAGGAAGCTGGCTACACGGGCGAGCGTCTTTTCTTCTTCGGCGTAGAGGACATGAAGGATCGCTCCGACCAGCAGCGAATGGCTGGTCTTTTCCCAGTGATTGCGGCGTTCGAGCGCGCCTTCGGGATCGACAAGAATGTCGGCGATGTTCTGGACGTCGCGCACTTCGTTCGCGCCGCGCCGCACTTCGAGCAGCGGATTGTAGCGGGCCGACGCCGCGTCGGTGGGATTGAAGAGCAAGCAATGCGAGAAGCGTGCGCGCCATCCGGCAGTCAGGCTCCAGTTCTCGCCCTTGATGTCGTGGATGACGGCAGATCCGGTCCACGTCAGGAGCGTCGGGACGACCAGGCCGACGCCCTTCCCCGAGCGCGTCGGCGCGAAGGCCAGGACGTGCTCAGGCCCATCATGGCGGAGGTAGCTGCCGCCGAGCTTTCCGAGCATGACACCAGCGTCGCCGCAAAGGCCTGCGAGCGAGATTTCCCGGCGGTTGGCCCAGCGCGCCGAGCCGTAAGTCGTAACCCGGCCCTTCTGGCGAGCGCGCCAGAGCGACCCTGCCACAGCCGAGCCGCAACCCAGGAAGCCGCTCGCTCCAGCAAGCATCCCTGCCTTGTCGAACACTTCCGGCGCGTAGGCGTCGAAATGATACCACCATCCAAACAACGCCCAGGGCCGGTAGACAGGGACACCGAACAGCCGCCACCAGCCCGCTCCAAGCTCTGGTTGGTACGCCAGCATGGCGGCGGCCCACTGCGTCGATGCCCACAGCCCTGCGAGCATGATCGCGAAGACGACGAGTATCTGGCCGACGAGAAGTTTGGTAGGGGTCACGGTCTTCCTCCAGTCCCGTGGCTCGAAGCCGAACGGGCTGGAGAAGAATCCGTGATCGCGAAAGAAAACTAAACCGCGCTAATTTACGCTAATTTGATATTGTCGCATATCTGTCGACCGACTTGACGCCATCGAAGCCCAAATTCAGTGACAGGCCTTCTCGTTCAACTTCCCGAGTCGTTCTTGGCAAACGACGTCAACGAGGTCCCGCAACGCCTCTACTCTAGTCCTGAGTGCTGCGAGATCCTCAATGCTGATCTCATAGGCGTCTGAGTACCGGGCTTCGACATAAGATCGCTTGAGTAATTCGAAGCGCCGGCGATCGACTTTGCTTTCGCGAGGCCACGCATCAATCAAGCGCGGCTCCTTCCCTTCGGCGAGCGACCGAAGGAACTTGATGTTGTGGGAGCGCGGGAAATAGAGCGTCCGGACAAGCAAAAAACAAATATAGGCTCGCTCTGTCGCCTGATGGAGCATGAATGCAGCGTCGTTAAGCTCCCCTTCGGCCACGGCGTGCCCCGAAAGCGTCAGCGCGCTCGCCACCTTCGCCTTCCAAGTGGAGAAATAGGCCGCCGCCATTTCATATGCATCGGTCGGCGTTAGGGGCTGCGGAGCTGAAAGCGAGCTGCCAGGCATTTCATGCAGCGCGATTCCATCACGAGCTATGTCGACCCAAAAATATTCGCCGCGCTTCAGCGATTGGTTCACCTCGTCCAGCGTATGAACGATGATGTTGACCTGTCGACCGATGGCGGGGTCGCGATCCATTTTATCTTCCGCCGCGTACCAGTACTCGGCCTTGTCCGTGAGCTTGGGGTGGCTGACGATGATCAGCAAATCGAAATCGGATTGGTATCCGTTTTGGGGCTCGTCGACCCAGTCAGTGCGCGCGTAGCTCCCGAACAGAACGATTTTGAGAACTCGGCCATTCTTCTTCCAAGGCTGGGTCGCGAGTGATGTGGCGGTCTCGAATTCCGCCAGCAATACGTGCTTTGCTCGCTCCAACTCTGCTTGCTGGACGGCCGGAAGGTGATCGATATCCTTACGCATTGCCGTGGATTCTGAAGACTTAGCACGATATTTGCAAGCCCTCCTGCCGCGCGCGGCAGTTGAGAGACCTTCCACACTGGCATCCGCTTCCAACGCCGCATCGAAGAGTAAGAGCGAGAGGTCCGGCCCCCTCCGGCCAACAAGTTTTTACCCTTCTTGCTTCATGATGAAGCGAACCGCCGCCCTGACCGCCGGCCTGTAAGAGACATCTGGAGACACTCATTATAATCGGAATCCAATATCTTGCTTATGCCTTGACCATATTGTATTTGCGCGGAAGCACTGGCGATAACCTGCCACTCACATCGGCTATTCGACTGGACGGACTTGACGTGCATCCCGTTCGAACGGCTTCGGGAAATCCGGGTAAATCCGGGCGACTCTTGGTTCACGGCTCCATGCTTCGGAGTTGTAGGTTGCTAGTGTGTTATAGCTATGGAGGTGCTTATGGATGAGAATCCTTCCCGCACCGACCTTGCTGGACGCGTGGAGATTCTTTTAGCAATCCTTGTGACTGCTATTGGTTTCTTTTATTTGTTCAGCAAGGTCGTGAACTATCATGGGCGTTCAGTTCAAAAATTTTGAATATTGTTATTCCCGCAAAGGCAAACCCGTTTTTGCACCAAGCGCGTTAGGCCGCAAAATTGGCGAGGATATAAAAAGCCAAGTCGAATCAGCCTTCTCATTTGATGATTTTGTATATCATCTTAAGAAAAGTGGCGGTCACGTCGCCGCTCTACACACACATCGACAGCATCAATTTTTCGCACGCGTCGACTTGGCGAATTTCTTTTATTCAGTTGGACGCAATCGAGTTCAGCGAGCCCTTACAGAGATCGGCATCAGGCGGGCCAGGCACTATGCGAAGTGGTCTTGTGTCAAAAACCCTTGCGGCGACCCCGGCTACGCACTGCCTTACGGCTTTGTACAATCTCCCATCCTTTCATCGCTTGTGCTGATGAAGTCTAACGTGGGAAACTACCTCCGCAGCCTTGACCAAGCGGGCCAAATCGCAGTGTCCATGTATGTTGATGACATATCAATCTCATCCAATGACAAAACTTGCCTGGACGATGCTTTCGCGCTTTTGAAAGAAACGGTCGTTGAAGCGAATTTCCTAATAAGCGAGGGCAAAGTGCGTGAGCCGTCAGTTTCAATGGATATCTTCAACTGTGATTTGGTAAGCGGCAAATCCTTGGTCCGGCAGGATCGGAAGGATGAGTTCTATTCTGAGCCGCGGTCTGCGCTGTCCGTAGCCGGTTTTGAAGAGTACGTGGACCGAGTTGCTGATGGGAACGTACCCTAATCTCATCGAGCATGAGAGTATAATGAACCGTAAGGCAGAAATCGAGACCGCAGACACAGTGCCATCCACCGCCCTCACCAATCCGCTAAACGCTCGAACGGCAGAGTGCGCGCGCAATTGCTCGAGCACCCAGCAGTTCCATACCGTCACCGTGCAACACCACGGGATCAGCCACAGCTATCGCGGGCCTGCGCCTTCCGCCTATCGCTTCATCGCAACAAGGCATTCAATTTTCTCGAGAGTGAAATCAGTGTCGCTCCACGACTTCATTCAAAGCCATGCAGCCCAATGAGTAGCGAGAATGGTGCAGCGTGACTCCCGCACTGACCATCCTCGACGTAGCCGAACTAGGGAAAATCAGTTGATTGCGTCGACCCGCTCCGAACGGACGAAACCAAGTCAAATACTTTAGTGGAACTAGAAATGCCTGAAGATGCAGATAGATACTATAACGACTTTTTCGGACGCTTGGTTGCGTTTGTTGCTATCATTGCATTCTCAATTCAGCCGATCTTAGATTTTATTGATCCCGGACTGTTCTTAATGTCATCTGGCGCACTCGCGCTAGGAGTGATTGTCCTCAGTCGAATTTTTCGGGGAAGCACTTCCAATTTCGACAGGCTACTTGCCTTTGTTGGAGTGTTAGGCGCACTGTCTGTAACTTATTCGCTCATCGGAGCGATGGCAGTTGCGGGACGGAATGATGCGCGCTGCGCGAAGATTGAAATGGATATGCTGTCGGCGCACCCCAAAATGACAAATGGTCCTGATGTTTTTCAAGCGCTGAAATGCCGTCCGCAAACTGACGCGGATGCTGAAAGGCTCAAACCAACTTCTGCCCCTCAATCCGCACCTAAGCCCAAGCCGAAAACCATCGCGACACCGGTTAAACCCTCAGATGCCAAGCCCGAATCTCAAACCGCAAGATCCATGACTTCGGCTCCTTCTCATGGAAAACCTTGACAACATTTTTGGCAAAAGAGGATCGGCCCCACTCGGCGAGTGAGCGGGCGGGTTGGTCTCTCGTGCCCAGAAAATCGGTTCTGCGCTATCTGATTGCTCAACTGCCATATAGGTCAAGCACTTGTCGGACTCGCATCAATCGACAGAATGTTGAAACAGCAGATTGACGCCGCACATGGCAGTCGCGGTGGATCGATATATTCGCTCACGAGATTCGCCATGATCGACGTTCGGCCCAGCGAGCGTTCGTCACGGAGCGACCGCACTGAGCTTGTGACGCCGACGGTTTGCAATCTGATCAATCCTGACCTCGCATTGACGGACCAAGGCAGCCCGGTGGCTGAGAGGATCGGCTACGATGTCGAGATGCGCCGTGGTCCGGCCCTGCGCATCGAACTGAATCTGATAGATGAAGTAGCGTCCGCGATTTCGCTGCGCCGAAATCTGCTCATTGCGCGTCAATAACACCGCCCCCGTCTTCACCTCAATAAAGCGCAGAATTTTGTCGGAATGCGCTTCAGGCGCCTCCTTGAACGCCGCGCGATCGGCGTCGCCTGCAAAGCTCAGACAATCGCAGCCATAGCTCCCTTCTCCTTGCAACCGAGAAATGCGGAGAGGAAAACGGCCCTGGCTCTCTTCGAAGAGCATCGCCCATTCTTCAGCATCGTTCGGTGCCGAAACGTCCTGCCAGGCCGACGATTCGCCCGGAAAACTGCCAATCCGCAATCCTCCGCCACCACCGCCGCCCCCGGAACGGGCACTCGGTTCGAGATCCACTACCGTGACCGCAGTTGCCTTTTGCAGCCGGGAGACGGAGGCTGGCGATGGACTTGGCATGACTACGGGCGGCGTCATTTGTTCCACAGATGCTGGCGGTGCCATCGTCGGCGGCACGCCATTTGACGCCGCAACCACACCCGGTGGCGCGGCGGTCAGAAGCGACAACGGTGCCGGTGGCGTGAGCGCCAAAGCCAGCGTGGCCGCATCCACTGCATAGGGTTCATCGGGCGCCGCAATCTCAGATTCAATCGCGACCAGCAAAGCATCGATCTCGTCCGAGGTTTGGTTAGCGAGCATCCGACGCAATTGCAGCATGCGCAAGTTGTTGTTAGTCGCCATCAGCAGCTTCTCGAAATCGTCACCGTTCTGCAGTTCGAAGAATTCCGCGAGCCCATCCCCAATGGCAGTCAGCGCGCGCATGACGATTTCGTCCATATTCTCCTGCGGATCGATCCGGATCAGCAGTCGGTCGCCGTCGAGGAGATATTTGCCGGGTTCGAGTTCGCCGTCATACACGGCTTCGCCTAAGCTGAATGCCAATACCGCTTCCTTGACGATCTCGAGCTTCAATCCGTCCAAGCGCGCGAGCTTGCCCGTGTCAACAGAGTTTGCCAGGCGCAGTGTCTTGATGAACGGCAGGCTGTCCTGAAGGCGGGTGTGGAGATGGCCGGCAATGCCACTTTCTTCCGGCACTGCGCGCGTAACCGTCAAGCTGAAGTTCTGTTTGCTCAGCGGCCGTACTCCGAAGCGCGCCGCGATCTCGGCCGCATTCCTACGCGTCGGCAGGTCGAGCAGCGCAAGGTGATCGCGCGCAGCCGCGGGAAAATTATCGCGGTCGAGATAGAGAACGTCTCCAACGTGTGCCCAAGCGATCGCACCACCCTTGCGGGCCTGCACTGTCCCTGTGGCGCGAAAGCGGGCTTCAACGTCGCCGCCACGTGACGGATCGAAATCATCGATCAGAAGTATCTGGCCGTACAAGCGGCGTACGACGTCGGGGCTTGGCTGACGCTTCTCGAGGCCTGAGAGGAGCCGATAGATTTGCAATTCGGCAAGATCGGACAACTTGTCTGGGACCTGCGCATGAATCAGTCCACGGGCCCAGATGGCCTTCGACAATCCGAACTGCGCTTCTTCAACAGCGCTGGGCCTAGCCGGAGTTTTGAAAAGCGTCGCGAGAGGTCCAGGCGAAACCATTGCATCGCAAGGCGCAACCTTCTCGCCGTCCGCCACCGTTAGCCAGGGTCGCATCGCGATCATATGCCGGACAAGGTCTGGCAGTTGGCCCGAGTAGGGCTTCCAGTTCGCTCGGCCCGTCCGCCCGGTGAGCCGGGTAGCAAAGGGCTTCGGATTGAGCGTGTCGAAACGCGGATCGAAGGCGAGCCAGGTCAGAATTGCCGCGCTCGGTGCATTGGCCAGAATCCCGGCCAAGCCCTCGACAGAATCGAACCTAGCCAAATAGGTCGATCCCCAGACGAGTTCCGCCTTAGTCAGTACACTGCGGTGATTGCCGTCGACGACGTCGAATACATCGGGCAGTGCGTCGATCACCAGCGGGCGATACGCCGCCGGAACCGGCTCCTCGACGCCCTTGGGCCAGCCATGGACGCCGATCCATCGGAAGAACTCCCGAAGCGCGGTTACGTCAGACGAGAAGGGATAGGATTCCGGCCCAGCTACAAGGAAGCCCGATTGCCCCTGATATAGCGCCGAGACGATGCCCCCCGTTTCCCCGTACGGTGCCGAGAGATGGACGCGACTCGCGTCACGCCAGGTACCGTCAGCACAAATCACTTCAGTCGCACCCGCCGGAAAAACCGCCTCGCGCGCGACGGCGGTCTGCCGAAGCCCAAATAACGCCTCGAGCAGTTCCCGCTTTACGGTATCAGTGCGCTCAGGCTGCCGCCGGATCACCTTATTGGCTTCGCGTCGCAGCGATCCAATCACGCCGGACGCGCTGAATTCGTTGACCCCAAAAGCCTGCAGTTTGTCGAAGCGGTCACGCATGACGCCCCCCAGACCAGCGCTGATCTTGTTCCACAGTTCAGAATGAAGGAACTTCGCCTTTGCCCACCAAGGCAGCACCGGAGGCGTCCCCGACGCCGGCGGCGGGAACGACGTATTGTTCTGAGTAAGCGGCTTTCCCTCGGTGTCCAGAAGGAGCGAGCGATCATGGAGATCTATGCGGACTGACTTGGCGATACCGACGATGGCGCTGGCCCGCTCGTCAATTGTCATCTCCGCTCCGCGGAGCACGGCGAGCATGTCGTCCTGCTCTAATACATCGACAGAAAGGCGCTCGATCACGGCGCGATCCGCCTCGCTTCGGCTGCGCGCCAATGCGGGGAAGAAGCGGCTGGGCAGATAAGTGGAATAGGCGGAAGGCTCGACCTTGGTCTCCTCTGCGGTCGCAAAAGTACCATCATTGATCGGGATCAGCGGGCGGGCGCGGGCGGCCGCATAGACCTGTACCTCGAATGATTTGAGCGAATCAGGGAACAGGCCCGTGCGCGCAAGGAGCGTAAGCGGGTGCGGCACCTCGGGATCGTCTCGGAACGCCAAGAGCGCGTCCGCGTAGAAACGTGAGAGCGCCGCTAATACGCCTGCATTCACGTCGGAGTTCGCATTCAACGTCTTACGACTTGAGTCCAGCTCGAGTGTAGCATGGAACAGCGCCGGGTAAGGAAGCTGAATATCCGTCGGGAAATAGCAATGTAGAGTCCCTGGCGGTGTCGGGACACCGCAACGCACAGCGATCGCCAGCTCGTACCGACGCAGCCCACCCGGCTCATCGGCGTCCGGCAAGGTTCCCCTGGTGCGCAGGGCTAGCCAATCCTGCTCGCTTGCGGTTTCGCCACTGGCAACCTTAAGCGTGAACCGATCATGACCCTTAGCCTGCTTAGTCCAGCAACGGGGAGCCTCGTTGCCATCGTCAAGGGTGATTTCGCTGATCGCTTCGACGAAGAGCAGGAAGTCGGGCTGAAACTCGGCGAGTTGCTTGAGGGCCCGTTCATGCGCCATCTCGTCGTTGAACGGCGCGGCGACGACGGTATCATAGCCCTGTGCTCTCAAGGCACGTGCGCGGGCTATCAACCGTTGGCGCGCTGGGTCCGCAATTTTTTCTAGCAGGCTGCCGCTTGCAGGAAACGGCAGAATTGGAATTGGCGTACGACGACTGCGATTGATGAGCTTTTGGATACGCGCATCCGCCTGTGCCAGCTGGGCGACCTGGGCTGCCGCATGAGCCTGTGAAAAGCCGATCTCCAACGGGCCGCTCGCGACAAAGGGCTCCGAAGACCAATTAAGTAGCGCGCGGAAGCCTAACCCCTTGGCGCCGATAAGTTCTGCGCCGCGCTCGGGTTTGTCGCTCAAGTGCGCCGTCATCAGGGAACGCACGCCACCCGCTCGAAACGGCATGCCGGTGTTAGCGACACAGAATCCGTCCGCCCGGATCTCTATGTGCACGCGGCCATTGCCTCCCTGTTCCGCAGCAGCATCGGCAGCATTCTGCACCAGTTCAAGAAGCTCTCGATTGGCGTAGTCACGCGCGATCGACTTTTCGGCATTGGCATCGTGCTTGAGTAGGTCGGGCTTCGAACGGTAGCCGTTCTCGGTGTCCTCCACGCGCTCCGCGATCCAACGCTCCCAATCAACCACGGTCTGAGGTGTTATCTCTACTTCGTGGAGGTCAGGCATCTCATTTGAATGTGTTGTCATCGTTTCGCCGTGCATCAGTCTGCCCCATCCGCTCAAGCCGTCGCCCAGGAAGATGTCGCCATATGGCCACCTCCTTTCCAGAATAATTCGAATCCGATGAAAGGAGGAAAGTCATGAAGCCGTCGTCAAGTCTCAACGACACTGTCGCGGCGCTCAGAACAACTGGTAAAAGCTTCTCTGGGGCTTCAACTTAACGGTGTCATTTACGTTGATTGCGTTCGCCTTGCGGCGTGAACCGCCGTATTTGGTGATGACCTCGATGTCAGGATTGTCGATTAGCGCGGCATGGATGTCATGCGTGTGGGCGGGCGTCAGATTATAGATATCTTCATAGAATTCGAGAACGCCCCGCGCATCGCCGGCCTTGGAGATCAGCCGAGGTATGTCTTCCATCAACTGGTCCTTGGCTTGTTGGCGGCCCAGTTCGTCGAAGAGATACAGCAATCCCTCGTCCCTCGGATTATAGCTGAGCATGTGTAGGCCTGGCCGGCCGTAATGTGCCTGCTGCGAGGCATTTTTGTGTAGGATGTCGTTGTAAACCTGCCGTGCGCGGTAGGAGTTTGCGAAATGGACGAACCAGTAGCGCCAGCCCTTGGGATTGTGGATGGAGAACGGACTGACATACGGCGCGCTATTTCCGAGGGCTTCGAAAACAATGCGTTCGGCGGCGCCAAGCCATTCCTTGCGGCTCATCGCACCCTCGAGCGCGGCAAGATCGTCAGGGGACAGATCGAGATAGCTGAGCTGGCGAGCCAGCAGCATACGATTGTTCTTTCGCAGGAAAGCGAGCAGCGCCTCGATCATGAATGTATAGAAAATCTCGACCGATCGGCGCGAGCGCATGATCGCCATGATGGTGTTTAGCTGTACGTGGCTGTGACCGCATTGGTCGAGGTTGAAGACGACATTCGCGTAGCCCTCACGTGAGAGCGTGGCCTCAATCTGCGGATAGATTGCCTCGAATGGACCATTGAGAAACTCGGTGCGGATGTGGAGCTTGGGGCATTCCTGGCGCGCCAGCGCGAGCACAGGGGCCATGTTCTGCTTCAGGAGCTCGACCGCATCACGTTCGCCGTCGTTGAGGATGAGGAGGCACTCAATCTCAACCAGCGCGAGACCCTCGGCTGCGCGCCGAATGTTGACCTCATTGAGCGTGCTGCGAAGCACCTCAACAAAAATCAGCGGGGACCCCGGCGCCCCACACTTGTACATGCCGGCGCCGGAGAATCCATCGACAATCGAAAACCGAAACTTGGTCTGCTGGGGATGACCCAAGCGAACCTTCAGGTATTCCGTAAAATACTCACGCAGAATCCGATGCTTGCGCCGCGAGTGCTCCTCAAGCGTTGCACCATCGACCCATTCGTACGCCTTTTCGACCATTCGCCCCCAGCAGCCCTTCTCAGATATGCATTTGCGCTACCTGGGGCATCTCGTCCCAGGTCTGCCCTCGATAGATCCGGCCGTTGGCCTTCTTCGAGCGCCGCTTATTGTCCTTCCCCCAGGTTCCCCATTGCTTGAAGAAGAATGCCGTATCGTAATCGCAACATTGCTCATGAATCTCGTCAATCCATTCCTCACGGATTGGCCGCGCCGATCGCCCGCTTTCACCGCCAACGATCGCCCAATGGATACCGGAGAGATTGACCGGTCCAACGGACCCAATCAATGGCTCGAACGAGATGAAGCGGATTGAGGCAGGAACCTGGCGCAGATAATCGATCCGCGCTGCGGCGTCGGCATCCTCGACACTGGTGCCGAGCCAGACGTTGGGCAGCACCACGCCCGGCATCCGGCCAAGTAACTGGACCATACGCTCGGGCCGCTTGGTGAGTATCTGATAGGAATGGCGCGGCGTCTCGCGCATGACCCGCCAAACTTGTGCAATGAAATCGTCGCTGACATCGTCGTGGAACAGATCGCTCATCGAATTGACGAAGATCTTGCGGGGCTTTTTCCACTTCCGCGGAATGTCAAGCGAAGCGTGGTCCTCGCGCGCAGTGCCAGTCCAGATGGTGCGCTTGCCGCTCTTGCGTGTGAGGCCGACATATTTCTCAATCTTCATCGCCTCCAGCCGGCGTGCCATCTCCATGGCATAGCAATGGGTGCAGCCTGCCGAAACAATCGTGCAGCCAGCTACTGGGTTCCAGGTCGCGTCCGTCCATTCGATTTGCGTTTCAGCCACGGCCCCGCTCCCACGTGCTTCCTGACTCTGAGATAACTGCCGTGAACAAGGTCTCAGCTAAAGCGATGCCCCGTCCAAACTGACGACTCGCATTTCTCACCGATAACGGAAACGTGAACAACCGAGGTGGTGACGAGTTTGGAAACATAGGAAATTCGCATTGCCAGACAGGAAACACCTGCATTGCCAGCCTTGTCGACTCGTGTCACTTCGATAATTGTCGGCTTGGTTTTGCAAGCGTTGCCGCCGACGTGCTGGCGGAGCGCGGACCGGATAAGGTCTATCAAGCGCGACTTGCCCCTTCCACCACACGCTCGCTCAAGCTGACCGATAGCCGGCGCCTCGGCGGTTAGCCCCGATGCGATCTGACTCATAGCGTCCATCGAAAAGTCAGAGGGAAATCGGATGATGTAAAAGCCGTTCGCGTCATTCGTTGCCCTATTAGTCCCTTGGCGTGCGGGCGCACGTCTATTTCAGCGTTGTACCCTGTAGTCGTCGTCGGGCACCTGCTTGCGTTGCGCCCAGTCGAGAAACTTAAGCGTTCCACTTGCACGCAGCTCCGCCGCGAGGCGGGCCAGCCGCCGCCGGCGCACCCCATGCTTGGCCAGGACAGCTGGCCAAACGTCGCCATACCGGACTGATGCTGGACCTTCAGGGATCATAGCAATCAATGCGGCGCGCGCCGCCACTTCCTGTTCCGCCATCCACTTCGCGGCAAACTCGTTCCCGGTCGGGGTGCCGGCGAACATGTCGTCCATCAACGTCGCTTGCGCGCGCTTATCGGCCTTGAGCTGGTCACGGACCAGATCCTGCGCTTTAAGAGCGTCGTGCTGGCATTCGCGAAAGACTTCGATCCCGACATCGCTTCGGGTCGCATAGATAAGCGAGTAGAACGTACGATCCTTCGTGGGATATAAGACCGGCGTTTCCATGACGTGCGGATACCGACCGAGCCGAGCAATCACTTCGCTGATAGCCGACACCAGGACGTCCTTCCGCGCGTTCGCGCCGCGATCCATCGGATCCGCGGCAAGTTCTGCGAGTTGCTTCCTCCAGTCCGTCGCAGGAAGTAGGGCATCGAGACCCGCCTGGATCGCGGGTTGGTCCATCATCGCGAACCGGTTGATGAAATCGAACATGAAGTTGAGCACGACTTCGGTGTTCGATCTACCGATGAGCGGCGCCACTGCGCTCATGTCGATCTTCCACCCTTTCGGGTCCATCAAAACGAAGGTGAATGCACCGGGTGGTATCGTCTTTATAAGGTCATCGACGAGAGGAACGAACTCACCCGAAAACGTCTTGATCCGAATGTCCGGATAGAGGGGAATGACCTCCAGCAGCCTACGATATGCCTCTGGATCGCGCTCGACGAGCAGCGCTGTCATCGTGACGTCCACCCCCTTGATGCGCTTCCACTCCGCCTTAGCCCTTCGAAGAGCTTCTAGAGCGATGCCGAAGGACGTATCTTCAAAACTCTGTCCCTGATCCTTCCATGGACCGCTGAAGCCGTCGATGTAGACCACGTCCCGGTAGACGCTCGCGACCTTGAACACCAGCCGCTCGACGTAGTCGGCAAGGAAATGGTGCTTCACATAGGCCTGTTCGCGGCCCGCGTAATTCGACAGATGGGGACGCATCAGGCAGCCCGCGACTCAACAGCCACAGGAAGTTCGTTCCACTCCCGCCCGTCAAGTTCGCGCCCGCCGGACTTGGGCCGAATGCCGCCCCACTGCTTAAAGAAAAAGGCGACGCCTTGGGCTGCGCACTGGTCGCGTACCTCGCGCGCCCATTCGATCGCCATCGGGCGCGCCCCCGGTCCGCTCTCACCACCCGCGATGACCCAGTGAATATCGGAGAGGTCGACCTTACCGATGGCGCCGATCAGCGGCTCAACGGATAGGAAGCGAACACCCGCGGGCGACTGGCGGAGGTGGTCGATGCGCGCGCACGATCCACCGTTCTCGACTGAGACACCCAACCAGATGTGTGCCGGTGGTGAGGCATGGCGGTAGCGGCTCCTGAGATAGTCGCGCATGAGTGAGCTACGCTTCGTCAGCACTTGGAACACGTGCCAGTCTGCCTTCTCCATAGTCTCAAATACACGATCAATGAATTCGGACGGCACATGCTTGTGGAACAGGTCGCTCATCGAATTGACGAAAATCATTCGTGGACGCTTCCACGCCAGCGGCTGCTCCAGGCGTTCGGGCCGTAGGATCAAGTCGAAGCCGTGTTCAAAAGGATGCCCAGGAATATCGCGCCAACGTTCAGAGAAGCGCTCGGCATAGCAATTGTCGCAGCCAGCGGTGATCTTCGTGCAACCCGTGACCGGATTCCATGTCGCATCAGTCCATTCGATTGCGCTGCCGTCTGCCATTCCACCCCCCATGAGAACATATACAGAACAATGCCACAGCACTATTCGCGTTGCAACGCCGATGCGCCATCCCGCGTAAGCGTCCGATTTTAAAGGTCGGTCGCAGAAAAATGCCCCCCTAACCGCTGTTGCATGGTAGGATGCTATCCAGTCTCGGAGGTTGGCGCATGACCTTAGTCATCATTGCGGTTCTCTTTGCTTTGGCGCTTTGTGGCCTAGCTCGATCGGCTAATGCCCGGTTCCGCCTTGAAGATCGATTGCCGATGCAGTGGTGGCTAGACGGGAACGTGACCTGGTCGGTGCCGCGGCTAGTGGCCCTCGCTTTTATTCCGGCGCTGGCATTCTGTGTGCTTCTGAGTTTTGTCGTTTTGTCACTCAACATGCAACCGAGGCCAGGCCAAGAGGGCATGGTAGTTCCGACACTCATCGGGATTGGTGCTTTGTTCGTTCTCATCCAGCTTCTTCACTTCTGGATGATCGACAAGACTCTCCGCAGGAACGGCAGCTGACCACTCAAAATGGGCGCTCACTCCAGCGGGGTGGGCCAGTTCCACGGTAGCAATTCATTGACCCGGTTGATCGGGTGGCCCTTGCCGATGCGATCGAGCACATCCGCGAGCCACTCCTGCGGATTGACGCCGTTAAGCTTGGCCGTTTCGAGCAATGAGTACATGGCGGCAGCTCGCTCACCGCCGCAGTCGGCGCCAGCAAAAAGCCAATTCTTCCTGCCGAGGCAGATACTCCGCAGGGCATTCTCCGCCGGATTATTGTCGATCTCCAGCCTGCCGTCGTCGGTGTAGGTGAGCAGTTGCGGCTTGAGCTTCACGGCATAACGCAGCGCCTCGGCCAGCGGCGACCGGGCCGATGCCTTGGACAGTACGTCATCGGCCCAGACGAAGAACTCCAGCGCCTTGAGCTTCGAGAGCTTACGGGCCTTGCGACGAAAATCCGCCGGCTCACGCACGATCTGCCGCTCGACGTCGTAAAGCGCGCCGATCATCTGCAGGCCCTTGAGCGCAACTGAGTGCGGATCCGCCTTGTAGACATCGTTGAGTTTGCGCCGCGCATGCGCCCAACACGCGACGGGCGTGATCGGGGCTGGCTGGCGATCACTCGCGTAGAGGCGCTCGAAACCGGCATAGGCATCGGCTTGCAGGAAGCCTGCGAATGTCTTGAGGTGCTCACGCGGTCGCTCGCCCTTGCGATCGGGGCTGTAGCGGAACAGCGCTGCCGGCTTGTCCAGATGGCTCCATCGTCGGTTATCGCGAAGGTAGACCCATAGTCTGCCGGTCGCCGTCTTCCCGGTCCCCGGCGCTAATACCGGGACGGGTGTGTCGTCGGCGTGGAGCTTCACGCTGGCCATGACGTGGTCGGCGATCCGATCGACCAGCGGCTGCAGCAGCCAGCTTGCCTGGCCGAGCCAGTCCGCCATGGTCGAACGGCTGATCTCCACGCCCTCGCGAGCGTAAATCTGTGACTGGCGGTACAGCGGCAGATGATCGGCAAACTTGGAAACGATAACGTGGGTCAGCAGGCCGGGACCAGCACGGCCGCGCGGCACAGGAAGCGCCGGGGCCGGTGCCTGGCTGATTGCATCGCAGCGGTTGCAGGACAGCTTGGGCCGGACATGACGGACGACGCGGAAGCGGCCGGGGACATATTCCAGCACTTCGGTCACGTCCTCGCCGAGCTTGCCCATCGTGCCCCCACACGCGGAGCAGCCGTCGGCATCCGGCGCTGCGTGCATGACCTCGTCGCGAGGAAGATGATCGGGCAGCGGAGCACGGCGAGGCTTGCGAGGGGCAGCCCTAGCCGGGGAATCTTCGGGCACATGCCCCTCGATCACACACTCCGCATGGGCATGCTCGGCCTCGAGATCCTCCAGCGTCAACTCGAGCTGGTCGGCCTGAAGGGCAAGGCGTTCCGATGATTGACCGAACTTCATGCGCCGGAGGCGGGCCAGCTGGACCTTGAACTTCTCGATCTGCAGCGCCGTCAGCTTGATCGAGTTTTGAGCAGTCTGAAGCTTCTCGCGGGTCGCGTCATGGTCCGCCCGTTCGGCTTCCAGCGCCTGCTCCGAAACAGCCAGACGTGCGCGCATGGCCTCCGCAAAAGCGCGCAGTTCTGCGGGATCGGTAGGGAGTTCGAGATCGTCGGGAGACACGCTTCCCGTTAGCAGAATCCGGCCTTCCGCCCAAGCAGAAAGCCCGGAAATGCGGCGATTATCGCGTCAAATCTGCACCGGCAGGCGGGGCGGATCAGGGGCTACTGTGCGCCGCCAATCCATTGCTTCGATCAGCAGCGCAAACTGCGCTGGGGTGAGTACGACACCGCCGTCGATGAGCGGCGGCCAGACGAAACGGCTGCGTTCCAAACGCTTCGCGAACAGACAAAGCCCGCTCCCGTCCCAATGCAGTGCCTTCAGGTAGTTGCCGCTCTTGCTGCGGAACAGGAAGACATGCCCGCCGTAGGGCTCGACCGCGAATAGCGGGCGGACCAATGCAGCCAGCCCATCGAAACCGAGCCGCATGCTGACCGGCTTGCTCGCCAGATAGACCTTCGTTCCGGGCGCCAGCGAAATCACGACACGTCCCGGAATGCCCGTAGAACGCGGGCCAATGCCTTCTCGTTGACGTAGCTGTCCACCGACAGGCGAACGCCGCTGGGCAGATCTATGTCTATCGCGCCGGGGCGAGCGCCGGGATGCGGTCGGACCAGTTCGTCCGGCGCTGGCGGCATCGGCGACGAAACAGGTCGCGGCGCCTTCTGGGGCTCGGGAACCGCCGGCGCGGCCGCAGGTTCCGCCGTTATGATCGCGCCATAGGGAATGAACTCGAGCGCCTCGCTGGCGATGGCCGCCGCCTGACGACGCGCCGATCGCCAGTTGTAAATTAGGCTCTCGGCAATCTCGTGGCGCTCTGCGACCTGACGGACCGATACTCCGTCTGCATCTGCCTCGGCGAGGATCGCCGTCTTCTCGGCATCCGAAAACTTTCTGCGCCGCTCGGTGCGTGTGATGATCTCTACCCGGTCCTTCACTCGGCCTCCTTCTGGAGTCCAGAAAGAGACTCCTTAGCGGAAGTCCATCAGCGCCAACGCCGGATGCGACAACACGCCGGAGGCCGTACGCTTACCATCCCGCCGATTATTCAGCATGGAAGCCGCAAATCCAGTGCCGGCTCAATTCGCTCTCGCAATGAGACATTGTGGTGGTCGTAAGCGCTCGGTCTGGGCCGTGTTGCGTCGATAGTGCCCGGTCGCGATGAGCTTTCCATCAGGAGTGTCCTTCGGCACTGCGTAAGGAGAGTGCGTTGGACAGGATCGAGGTCATCACGGGTGTTGAGCGGCAGCGGCGATACTCGGACAAGGAACGAGCGGCGATCCTGGCGAAGTGTGATGAGCCCGGCGCGACAATCGTGGGGGTTGCGAAGCTGCTGGGGATTTCACCGAGCCTGATCCACGGTTGGAGGCGGATGCGGCGGGAGGCAGAGAAGATTGCCAGCGAACCGGTCCAGTTCATTTCCTATGGCACTGTGCCCGAAGGCACCGGTAGCCCTGTGGCTCCGCCGTTATCGACACCTCCTCCATCGCCCCTGACGCCGACACCTGCGGAAGAACTTGTTCGCCCCTATCCAGGTGCCCGGCCCGGTTCGATAGACATCGACCTGCCCGGGGGCACGCGCCTTTCAGTGGACAGCTATGTCAACGAGAAGGCGCTGGCACGCGTGCTGCGTGCGTTGCGGGATGTCTCATGATCTCGCTGGCGCCGGGGACGAAGATTTATCTCGCGAGCAAGCCGGTCAGCATGCGGCTCGGCTTCGATGGCCTGGCAGCGCTGGTACGGCCGCTGTTTGCGGTCGAGCCTTACGGCGGTCACGTCTTCCTGTTCCGCAGCAAGAGCGGCAATTACCTGAAGGCGCTGCACTGGGACGGCACGGGCCTGTGCCTTTTCGCCAAGCGCCTGGAGCGGCATCGTTTCGTCTGGCCGCCGTTGCTGGAGGGCGGTGTCGTGCTGACTCCGGCGCAGTTCGCGTTGCTGATCGAGGCGATGGATTGGCGGCGCACGGTGGCGCCTGAACCACCGCGCCTGCCGGTGCAGATTTGAGGCAACAATCGGAGTAATTCTGGGCTTTTTACTAGGGGCGGTGAAGCGATTCTGCTAGGGAGAAGCGTGTCTCCCGGCGATCTCGAACTCCCTACCGATCCGGCTGAACTGCGCGCGATTTTCGAAGCGATGCAAGCGCGCCTGGCTGCCTCGGAACAGGCGCTCGAAGCCGAGCGGGCCGCCCATGATGAGACCCGCGAACAGCTTGAGACGGCCCACAACTCGATCAAGCTGACCGCACTGCAGATCGAGAAGCTCAAGGTCCAGCTTGCCCGTCTTCGGCGCATGAAGTTCGGCCAGTCCTCTGAACGGCTTGCCTCGCAGGCCGATCAGCTCGAACTGACGCTGGAGGATCTGGAAGCCGAACAGGCCCATACCGAGTGCGTGATCGAGGGCAATGTGCCCGAGGATGCGCCGGGCAAGGCTCCGGCCCGCAAGCCGCGCCGCGCGCCACTGCCAGAACACCTGCCCCGCGATGAGGTGGTCCACGCCGCCCCCGATGCCGGTGATTGCTCCGTCTGCGGCGGCACGATGGGCAAGCTCGGCGAGGACGTGACCGAAGTGCTGGAGTATGTCCCCGGCCGTTTCCGCGTCGTGCGCCATGTCCGCCCCAAGCTTTCCTGCAATCGCTGCGATGCGATCAGTCAGGCGCCAGCTCCCGCACTTCCCGTGCCGCGCGGCCGTGCTGGCCCCGGCCTGCTCGCCCATGTCGTCGTCTCCAAGTTCGCCGACCACCTGCCGCTCTACCGCCAGTCACAGATATATGCCCGAGAGGGCTTGGAGATCAGCCGTTCGACCATGGCCGACTGGCTGGGCCAGGTAAGCTGGCTGTTGCAGCCGCTGGTTGACCGGATCGCCGATCACGTCATGGCCAGCCCCAAGCTCCATGCCGACGACACGCCCGTTCCGGTCCTGGCGCCGGGCACCGGCAAAACGCAGACCGGACGATTATGGGTCTATCTGCGCGACAACCGGCGATGGAGCCCGCTCGACAAACCGGCGGCGCTGTTTCACTATAGTCCCGATCGCAAGGGCGAGCGCCCGCGCGAGCACCTCGCGACCTTCGCAGGATTCCTGCAGGCCGACGCCTATGCCGGTTTCGAGAAGCTCTACGCACCCGATCGCAAGCCGAGGGCGATTACGCCTGTCGCCTGCTGGGCGCATGCCCGGCGCAAGCTGAACGATGTCTACAAGGCGGATCCGAACTCGGCCGCGTTCCAAGGCCTGCAGATGATCGCCGAGCTTTACAACGTCGAGCGGCAGATCGTGCGTGAACCAGCGGATTTCCGCCGCAAGGCTCGCAAGCTCTCGAAGCTCAAGGCACTGGATTTCTTCGTCTGGGCCGACGAGGTGCTGTCCAGGGCTTCAGCCCGGTCACCGCTGGCCGAGGCGCTGCGCTATGCCGTGAAGCTGAAGTCGCAACTGCTTGCCTATACCGAGGACGGAAGGCTGGAGATCGACAACAATCCGGCGGAGAATGCCCTGAGGAGCATAGCCATAGGCCGCAAAAATTGGTTGTTCGCTGGAGCCGACTGCGGCGGGGAGCGCGCCGCCGCCATGTATTCGCTGCTGGAGACGGCCAAGCTCAACGGCGTCAATCCGCAGGAATGGCTTGCCGACGTGCTTGACCGCATCGGCAAGGGCCATCCCATCAACCGGATCGATGAACTGTTGCCTTGGGCGTGGAAGGCAACGGATCGAGTCACTTGAGATGAGGCCGCCAATTATCCGGTGACGGACCTAATGGTGGTTCATGGTCTGATCGTTGCCGCATGCAATTTCCAGCATCGTTACGCCGTCTCCAGTTTGAGTAACTGGCGTCCAATCTTGACCTGATGGGACAAGTTTGGGGTCGTGCAAATCCGTCACGATATAGGTGTCGACGAGCATCATCCGCCTAGCGCAATCGAAGTGTTCGCGTCGCTTTATAACGGGTTCCATCCTCAACTCGGTGTCGACGGATGCAACGTCGCCATGCCGCTGCGTTGAGGAGAGATCGATAAAGCGCGGCCCCTGATCTGTTTCAGACAGACGACGCCAGCGCGCCACCGATCCTAACGACGTGGTCAGGCACTCATAGTCCTCCGCGAGCAAGCCAGATCGGCCAGGAATCAGCTTATACTCGTTATTGCATCGCGCACCGGCAACATTCTCGGCATCAGAACGCGCGTCCCACTCAACAAATCTTTTCGCGTAGCGATCGGCGGGATGGCTGCATCCGCTGATCGCCATAAGCATCAACAATAAAATCGCAGGCCGCATTTCCACTGCTTGCCTCCGATCCAATCAACAGCGCAACGAAAATCGTGGCTCCGGGATGACCTCTCAGCAACTCCCCACACTGAACGCCCGTTGTCTTCCGGAACGAAACCCAAAAGCATGTTCCATTCGCGGAGACCGGACGCTTACTGGTGGTCGGAAGGAAACCCTCGCCATCCTCTCTCCTTCGCCCAGTTACGAGCTCTACCGCCCCGCTTTTCCACAAAGATCGCTTTGGCTAGATCAGCCGGAGCTCACTTCACGCCCTCTTTGATATAGTCCACCCCGCCGCCGACAAGGTGCTGGGTCGATTTATCGATCGCGAAATCTATCACACCAATCCCAACGTTCATGTGAAGCATGTCGTCCTGCAAGGTCGCCGGGAAACTGTCGTCCTTGTAGCCGATAAAATCCCAATTGTGGCGCCGAACGATGAACGCATCTCCGTTGCGTTCGATCGTCATCGTGCTCTTCTTGTTTTTGGTATTGGCCCACGTACCCAGAAACTGACTGCCGTTCTGACCGCATCCGGCCAGAAGCATGGCGCAAGCTACAGTCAATCGAAACATCTTTTTCATCGCCAAACCTTCACCAGGTCGGACCCCGCCAAAAATAAAGCCCAAACCGAACGTCGCGACGCAATTTGATCGAATTACAACAAAAAGGTCAATTGAATATCTAGGCACTTCCGGAGATCTTTCTTCGGCAGCCGCCCAACCATATTCCAGCTATATTCGCGACCATTCGATTTCAGGCAAAGCCGAACACGCACATCAAGAAATGCCGGGTCCACCGCGCCCTCTCCCAATCGTCCAGTTGACGCCGTCGCCCCGCATCAAACCTGAAACCTTCTTGCCCACCTGCTTTTCCAGCGAAGATCGCCAGGGAACCAAGGTAAAATCCCGACTACGTTCGATCACGGCGTGACGGCCGCTCACGAGATCAACGGAGCGACGAACGATGCCCTCGATCCGCTCCCCTTGCCGCGCCTCACGATAGGGTCGGGAAAACTCGCTTTCGAGGTCGCTGGCAACGCGCAGCAACTCCCTCCGTCGCAGCGCATCGAGCATGCCATCGGCAAACACCGTGCGGCCGCCCTGTTCTGTTGCCAGGCCCTGAGCGAACAGCCACTGCCTCCGCAGCCTCCGAGCCTCGCCCAGTTCCTGCCCGAAGCCAGTCGCACGCGCAGGCTCCGTGTGATCCGAAACGAGATCGCGATCGATCCAGGTTGCGGCTTCCATTGTGGTGAGCGTGGTCAAAGGCTCTGACGCCAGGACTTCGATGCCGACAGGACGGTCGCGGAGGCGGCCCTGTTGCCACGTGGCAACGCGCTGCAAATAGTCCGGAGAAATGGTCCAGCGCCCGGACGGTTCTCGCGCAACGAGCCCGCTCTCGCGGCGCATCGCCTCAAGGCGCCGGACATGGGTTTCAGCATAAGCCTGCGTTGCGCCGGGGTCTTGGCGGAGGTGCAGGTCGATTTCGTAGGATCCGCCGTTCGCGGCGGCAACGGCGGCGATCGTGCGATCGACGTCGCGAACCTGCGCCCGAAGGGGTTCGATCCTGACGATCGATCCTGGTGCCGAACCCTCGCCCGCCGCACCGCCAAGTCCGCCATAGTCGGCCTTCCCGATGGCGACATAGTGGCTCCTCCCGTCCGCACCGTCGACGATTAGAAAATGGCGGTCATCGTGTTCGTCGGCGAGACCTCGCGACAATACCCGGCCGACCAACGGTCGCGCACCCTTGGCTCCAGGGTCATAGACGATCTGATCGATGGCTGCGCGCTCGACCTTCAGCCGGGAAAATTCGCGCTGCATGGTCCGAACGATGTCACCGCGCTCCCCCATTGCACGCAGGTCCGCTTCCAGGCTTTCCGCCAACCGGTACCGGTCGCCACCGAGATGCTCGGCCAGACCCATTCGGGTGAGCTTCGCGAGCCGCCCTGCCCGTGCCGTTTGTTCCAGCGGATCGGCGGCGCGGGACACAAGCTCGCGATCGACACCGGCCTGCGCGATCAGGGCGCGGTCGATCGAGGTAAGGCGCTCCATGTCGATTTCGGAACAGAGGGTGTCGGCTATCTCACGATCGGATCGCGGTCCAAGGTCGAGTTCGATGAGGTCCGCCGCACGCTCGCGGATGCCGCTGGTCAGATAGTCGCGGGCAATCACCAGATCCTTGCCCTGGGCGTCCTTGCCCCGGACCACGATATGCGTGTGCGGATGGGCCGTGTTGAAATGATCGACTGCCACCCAGTCGAGCGGCGTCCCAAGATCCTCTTCCATCTGCGCCATCAGGCGCCGGGTCAGCGGCTTGAGATCCTCGTAGCGGTCGCCGTCCTCGGGCGAGACGATGAAGCGGAACTGGTGACGATCGCTCGTGCCGTTCTCCAGGAAAGCCTTCCCGTCCACCGCATCAAGATCGCGCCCATAAAGCGTTCCGCGCTCGCCGTCCCGGGTGGTGCCGTCGCGCTGGAGATATCGAAGGTGCGCCGCCGCCCTCGCTGCGCCTTTTCCAGCCAGCTTGACGATGCTCGTCTTGACCACGACCCGGCGGCGATGCCCACCGCCCAAACCGCCCCTGCTGGCAAGCATTCGGCCGATGCCGGCGCCCCGCCCGGACCTGGCGCCTGTGAAGCCCGATTTACGCCCACTGCGGCGCGGCCCGCCGCGCGCGAGATTAGCTGCAGCGAGAACCCTGCCAAGATAGCGCCTTTGCCCTTTGCCGCCACGCGCATTCTGGCGGCCAAGTCTCGGCTGAAAATCATCGTCGTCGGCCATGAAAGATCGTCCGAACAAAGGTTGCGGACCGAGCATGCGGCTTTCCTGCATCTGTGAAAACCGGTGCCGCCCAAACCCGCTTAAACCCGCCGCATCGCTCGCTCACGGCACTGTCCGCGCCCGCACAGTGCCATCCGATCTCCCAAAAAACGATGTGCAGACAATCAGTTATGGCGCGGCAGTGCCATAGCTTTATCTTGCCTTACGCGCCCCTAACCTCTCAGCCGCATATCCCGCCCTCCCCTGCTCCCTCCGCCTCACCCGCACCGACGCCCAGCCCCGCTTGCCTGGTGAGCACAAAAAAGCCGGGGTGCGAGGCAACGAAGTGCACCCACATCCCGGCTGGAAACCGACCTCCCTCTCATCGCAATGCGGCATAGGCTTCGCGTGCTTCGCCTTCGCTCGCGCATGCCCGCCGCGCCATCAATCCGTGCGCCCGGCCATCGCCGTCGACGATGCTAACCGCCGCGTACCAAGCCCCATCCAGGCACCCCACGATCGCAACCCTGTCGAGTTCGAACCACTCGCCATCCGGTCCCTTGCAATCGCAAACCGATCCGCAATCACCATCGCACATCAACGTGCCAAGCCAACGCTCGCACACCCGTGCGTCCCACACGAAATCGCTCTCCTCTGCCTCCATGAACCGTGCTGCCAGCGCCGCGCCCGCTCCATGTCCAAACTCGATCTCGAGCCCTGCCACCAGCTTTTCCATGACCCGCTGCGCCGCAACGCCGATGCTTACCTGAGCAACCATAACAGCCTCCTTCGCTAGAGCGTCCCCGACCTTCGAGGACCCTTGTCGCCCGACGGTCGGCGCGGTGGCTGTCAGGGCCGCGCCGGCTTGTCGGTGCGCCGCGAAGCGGCGGCGGAGGAGCCGATTTTGCCCCAGGAAAACAAACAAACTCGCGCGCGTAGCGCGCTCTATTTCTGCGGCAAAATTGGAGGTGCCGCCGGCCTTTACAGCCGCCGCAGAGGCCGTCACGCTCGGCAGATCCGAGGAGGGCTGTCTACCTCTCGTCCTCGCTCGACACCCGCAGTCAGGTGCCGCTTCTCTCCCGCGGCGATGCTGCGAGCGCGTTTGTCAGCGGGCCGGTCCGGCCCCGAGAATGCGGACAGCGAAAAGCGGGTCGATCTCGGCCGCCCCGCCAGACTGGGATGGCGCGTGGCGGTCCGATGCTACGTCAGGTGAGGTCCCGGCATTTGCCGAGGACCTCACGATGAAGATCGACTGCCGGATGGGGCCTGAAGGCGAGGATGGCGCGAGGATCGTTTGCGCACCCTCGGTGCTATCCCGGCGCAAAAATCCGTTGTCGCCGCCAGTGACCGAGGCCAGATAGGCCTGCGTCTCGGCCGGAAGTGGACGTCCGTTCGCAAGCGATGCTGCATAGCGCGCTGGCCCCGCATTATAGGCGGCGAAGAGGCCCGGATATCCGAAGCGATCGTACATGTCCCGGAGATAGGCCGTCCCCGCCAGGATGTTGTCTCGCGGCGCGTGCGGATCGCTCCCGAGACCGAGCCGCCGCCGCAGCTCGGCCCAGGTATCCGGCATCAGCTGCATGAGCCCCATTGCACCGGCGCGCGAGATGATAGGCCTGCCGTCCAGCGTTGTATGCCCCCGGCTTTCAGCGCGCATCACCCGCTCGATCCAGATCGCGGGGATCCCGAAGCGGGCGGATGCATCCCCGATCTCCGCGCGCCAATGGGAGACGGCGTCGGCTTCTTTCGCCTGCGTGGATGAAGAGAATACCGGGCCCATCAATAGCGCCGGGAGCACCAGCATCGCTGTAGGCAACCGAACCCATCGTTTGGGCCGTAAAGCCGACGATGTGGGCCTTGCATAAGCCCTGTACGCACGCATCAGGGCAGCCACAGCGGACGCGCCTTGCCGAGGATATCGCGCTCTCGGGTGGCGCCGAAGTAGCGGCCATCGAAGCTGTCCGGCCGCAGCGTCATCAACAGAAAGTAGGCTCCCTGCCGCAGCCGAATGCACCCTTCCCAGCGCGGCAACGGACGGCCCGAAGGATCGGAGCCAAGCCGGCGCGCAATGGCTTGCCCGTTCGCCGTCACCATGTCGCCATGGGCGCAAACGGTGTCCCCGGCCGCACCAGCCACGCGCTTCACGAGCGGCACGCCGGCAGGCAGATAATGGCGATGCGCTGCCAGCGTGCGCGCCGACTCGGGCGGCCAGGCGACGACCATATCGCCGCGAACAAGCGGAGCGCCGGGCGTCACGAGGTAGAGACCAATCGGCGCGCTGGCGCTGTGGTTCCACATCAGGCGGGGGACCGGTGGAAAGGCCAGCGTGGCGGTGAGCGCTGCGATCCCGGCGCCGATCAGAGCCGCTCGCCGACGAAGCAGACGGCGGCGCGCGCGGGCGCTGCGAAGTGCCTCGCCCCAGGCGAAGAGCGGCAGATTGCGGGCGTCAGTCATGCGCGCCTCCCACTGTGTCGGAGAGCGACCATGCCTCGAGGTCGTCGATGTGATAGCGCCAGTCCCGTCCATGTCTGCGGCACTTGGGCCCGGTGCCCTTCCGCCGCATTGCCGCCAGCGTGACGACGGCCAGGCCGAGGAAGAAGGCAGCCTCCTTGGTGGTCAGAAACGGACAGGTCTCCCGGGCTTCGCGGGCGCGTATCTCGACGTTGGATTTCGTCCTCGTGGACGACATTCTTGGCCGCAGATTTTGAGGTCTTCCATGGCCCGCGGCGCACGCCTTGCGATCGCGACTATCCATCATGATTTCGCTCCCTTCGGGCGTCCCGGATGAGCCGCCTGGAGGAGTGATGACGGCCATGGACACGATGCGGCAGGGGCGAAAATCGACCTGTGCGATTTCGCCCCCCCCTGGCCGGTGCCTGCAATCACCAGGCGAACTGCGTCAGCGCACCCGCGCCGATCCAACCCGCCGTCATGCTTTGAAAGCCTTCCCAAATGGTGCCCGAAACGTAACCGACCGCCTCGGTACGAAGCGCCGATGGGGCCCCGCATCCATCAGGATGCGGGGCCGGATGCGAGGGCGGAACGGGCACTCAGTCGGCGGGATTCCAGATGATCGCGAACGCGTCTTCGTCGTCCTGACCGGCCGCGCGCCCGAGGTTGGCGTAAAGCCGCCGGGGTCCGAATTCCGGAGCGGCGAGGCTGAGCGAAACGTAGTCGTTCCCCGAGCTTTCGCTGCGCCGCAGCCAGCCGGCTCCCACCTCGACGCCGCCTGAGGAAACCCGATAGTCCGGCTGGGCGTCGCTGGTCTTTCGCGTGTTGGGCATGATCTCGATATCCGCGCGGATCGAGAGGGTGCGAAGCTGGCCCTTGAAGCTGCGGCCGTCGCGGGTGACATATCCGATTGCGGGCATTTTTCATCTCCTGCCAAAGTCCGCCCGAACCATTTCCGGGCGATGGGCAGACCTGGAGGGACGGGCTCAGCGATCTTTCCGAACCGTCAGGCCGACGCGCAGCAGAGGACCGGAGCGGGCCGACCTATTTGAAGCGCAGCGGCCGCGAGGAGCCCGCCTTGGCGGGCGGGGAAATAGTTCGGATCCGCGATGGTTTCGGGAATGTCGCGCCTGTCCCAGGTCGATGCCCCGGGACCCGGATTTGGTCGGGCACGATGCGCCTGCGAGATGACTTCCCGCTCGGCGGTCCACCCTGAGTGACGGCAGGTTCAGGCAGATCGCGGACGATGCAGATGAACGCCCGATTTCGGGAGCTTACACGCCGAACCCGAGGCCGGCGACGCCCATCCGGCTTCGCTCCCGACGCTGGCTTTGTGTTGCGGGACAAGGCAGACTGGACCGGCGCCAGTCGGTGCCGGGAGAGACGCCATGGACGAAGATGCCGTGTTCGCGTTCGGGAGTGCGATCGCCGCGATTGCGGGGCTACTTGAGGACAAGGGTGTGTGTACCGCCACCGAGATTTCGCAGTCGCTGGGCCGGGCCGCCATGGTGCATCTCAAGGCCGGCGAAGAGTACAAGACCCGCGCGCATTATCTGAGGGCCTGGGCGGTTTCCGTGCAGGCGGCGGTCGACGGCAGGGACTCTCCGAAACGCCATTAGGCGGGGCAATGGCGCTTTCGCGAGCCACGTACCGCGCGCGCTGCGAAACTATCGGAGAGCGCGGAAGCCGGTTCCAGCAAGTACAGTTGAGGTGCGCCGGGTCGGATCGTTAGGGCGGGCCGCGACGCTGATCGAAAGGCGATCTCCCGCTATGAAATCGATCATTCTTGAGGTTCGGCGATGCCGGTTCGGCAGTCTCCGTCCCCGAAGACGGCAGAGTTTTCCGGGACGGTCTGCGCTCTACCGGATCGTCCGCCCATTGTAGCACGAATATTTGCAAATGCCGGCCCCGTGTGGCGCTGAGCGGAGACCTTGGCCTTGCCTGCCGCCCATCCGTGAAACAGGCAGGTGCAAGGTTACTTCAGCCGGGTAACCGGGCGCATCTCACCGCACAGGCTGCATATATCCTTTATCCTCTCGAAGCCGTTCGAACCGACAAGTTCGCGGACTGCCTGCTCCGCGTTCTCGGATGGAGGAAGCCCCAGCGTCTGCGCGATACAATCGTCGCAGACCGGCTCGGGCGAAAGGCGGGTGACCAGCTTTTCGATAACGTGAAGTTCGGTCATGGTCCTGCCCTTTATGATCGCCGGTCCGGCGCCCGGATTTGGATAAACCGTGCCGCCGCGAATGGCTCCGGGCAATGAACATTTGGTATAGGCGGCGGGGCCGCGCCTTTCAGGGCGCGGCCCCGCCGCAAAAATTTCGAACCCTCGCAAGGGGATCGGGCGGAGGCGGTAAATCCGCCTCCGCCCGATTATTTCACGCAGCTTCCCGGTCGTCGCCAGTCCCGACTTCGCAGCCTTCCTCGGCAACGAAATCGTCGTCCGGCGATTCCGCTTCGGCCCCTTCCCCTTCACCGTAGTCCTCGTCGGGCTCCGGCGCGCGCATGGCGCGCACATGCGCCTCAACGGTGCCCACACCGCCCCGCGCCGTATAGGCGGAAGGCGGGAAGGTCATCCAGCGCGGCACCCAGCCCTCGCGCTTTTCCCGACCGCCGTTTCCGGCCAGATGATCGCGGACGATCCCCTTGAGCGTCTTGCCCTTTTGCCCGGCATTGGCCTCGGCCACGACATCACCGGCGATTTCACGAACCATTGCCAGAAGCACCTCGCGGTCGCGCAACGTCTCGAGAAAAGCGGCGTCCGCTTCCCACCAATCGGCCATGGAAACTCCCATCTCGACACCGAGCGTCTCCACCGCCGGACTGCCAGCGGCCAGCGCCTCTCCCATGACGATGGTCAAAACTTCCATGACAACGCCATCGGGAAGTTCGACGAGGCGGGCGAACAGCCTGCACAATTCCCTCCCGGAACCACGCATACCATAGCCGGTTCCACCGATCACCGTGGGTTCGTCGTCGGGCAGGTTCAGCAGCGCCAGAACCGCGCGCCGCCGCTCGTCGAACACAGCCTCGGCGAGGCAATTCTCGACGCTTTCCTTGACGGCATCGTTCCTGACGCTCTGTGGCTCGGGCACAATGCGCCAGAGCGGAGACCCGGCAATCGCATGGGCGACCATCATGCGCAGCGCGAGGCCGGAATGCCCGATAAGCGCCGCGCGCACGGCGGCATGGCGGTGCAAGTCCACATAGGTGCCGGTAATGGCCGTTGCTTCCGGTCGCACGGGTTTCTGCCCTGCTCCCGCGGCCTCGCTGCGGGCCAGTTTGGCCGCTTCCTTGCGCGAGAGGTAGCCTTCATGGATCACGACTTCACCGTTCGCGCGCACATCGAGATAGACGCGGCCGCCCTTGCGCTTGGGGGTCTTCTCGTATTCCCACGAGTGGAAGTTGGCCTCGGGTCCGATCACGACTGCATCAACCCAGCCCTGCTCCAGATATTGCCGAGACCGCGCCTCGATGGCGGCATTCTGGAGCGGCCAGAATGTCTTGCCGCAGGCAAAATAGGCCTCGCTGCCGAATAGGTCCGATACCGTGGAAAGGCCACTGTCTTCGACCGGGAACAGCGCGTGGCTTACGGCGATCGATTGACCGCCGAACAGCCATGCCTTTAGCTGATATCCGCAGGGAGCATAGGAATTGGGGTCGTCGCGCAGCGCGAGCCAATCACGCTGCTGGCTTTTGGAGGCGAGGGTCAATTGCCGGACGGTCGCAACGTCGATTTCCTCGCGGCGATAGAGATCGCGGATGCGCGGCAGCAGATTACCGAGCGCCAGTACGCGCCTGACTGCAAGGTCCGGCAACCCGAACGTAATCGCGATTTCCTCGACCTTGCGGCCTTCGCGGATCAGGCGGGTGAAGCATTCCCACTGCGTCATTTCGTCGGGATCGAGCCGGGCGATGTTCTCGATCAGCGATGCCTCGATCGCATCGGCGTCGTCGCCCTCATCGAGAATGGCGCAGGGAAGCATCATCGCCTCGGCCTCGTCGGCGCCATCGTCCGGTCGCGCCCCCTCCCCATTCTCGGCATTTGCTCGGGTATCGTCGGCAACGATCCGCGCGGCATGGAAGCGGCGCGCGCCCGCAACGATCTCGTAGTGCCCTGGCTGGCAGTTCGGCCGGACGAGAATCGGCTGGATTACGCCGCGCGCCCGGACGGTCGGAAGAATGTCGGACACGTCGGGGGCCTTACGGGCGTAACGCATATTGGATTTGCTGACGGCAAGGTTGCCCAAGGCAATGAATTCGAGTTTCATGGAAAGCACTCCTGATTGTGAGTGCCGGTCCACCGAGTTCGTGATGGGATAAGGTGGACCGGCTTAGGTTGAGGCGCCCGAGCGGGATTGCACCGACCGCCTGCGTCATCGGCCCCTCAGCGGGGCAGAAGTCTGATTGCGCCGGGATCCTCGCGGGTAAGGCGGCTCAGGAGGTCGGCGGCGTCGGGTATGGACCCTGCGAGGCGCGCCGCCTCGGCCCAGATCGACAAACGATGCCGGGTGGCAAATCCGAGGTCGCGAGCGATCCGGATGCCGAGCGGAAGGCGGATGGCCTCGATCTCGCGAAGCGAGAAGATGCCGAGTTCCGGAGTTCCGAAGCCGAGATCGGCAAGCCCGTAGAGCGTGTCGTCGTCGGCATAGAGTTCGGTCGCAAGCCAGACCGCGCGGCCCATCGGATTGAACAGGCGGACCAGCGGCAGCGGATCGAACTTGGGATTCTTGATGCTATGCTCGAAGTTGGCGCTCAGCATCGCGCGGGTCGATTGGGAAATGATCGTCATGCCCCGGCCCTCCCCTCATCTGCAGGCACGACATCGGTGCGGCGCGCGCATGCTGGCGCACCGGTTCGCGCAGCCCCGATTTCCTCAGCGAGATCGGCCGCCACTTCGGCTTCGGCGGCGGCATGGCGCGCGAGCAGCCAGTCCGCTGCCTTGCTCGCCATGCTGGCGGCCCGGAAGATTGCGCGATTGTCTTCGCGCAGGACTTCAAGCCACGCCCCCAAATAGTCGGCGTGGCGCACCGTCGGCACGATCCCGAGCGCCGCGCAAAGGAACGCCGAACCCAATTCCGCAATCAATTCCTCGCGTGCGTAGTCTTTCGAACCGAATGCGCCGGTCAGGTTCCGATTGAGCCGCGAACTATGGCCGACGCCGTGCGTCAATTCGTGCAGCGCCGTCCGATAGAAGTTCACCTGATCGTGGAAGGTCTGCTGCGGGGGTACCTGCACGAAGTCCCGCCCCGGCGAATAGAACGCCTTGTCGCCGCCTATACGAAAATCGATCCCGCTTGCGGCGATGACCGCCTCACCCACCGGAACGATCTCGCGTTCGGGCAAGGCGACGGTCGGGGGAATGAGATCATCCGGCAATCCATCGCACTGCGCCACATTGAAAACGGTGAAGCGCTTGAGGAAGGCAACGGACTTGGCCTCGTCACCACTCGCCCGCGCGCGTTCCTTTTCGGCTTCGGGCGTAAAGCGATCGGCATAGACGACCTGCGTCCCCTGCTCGCCCTTGCGCACATTCCCGCCCGCCGCGAGCGCCTGCCGAAAGGTCAGCCAGCCGGGGCGCTCCCAGCCGTGGGCAAGCGCCGATGCCCAGAGCAGGAGAATGTTGATGCCCGAGTATGTCCGCAAGGTCAGCGCATTGCGCGGCAGGCAGGGCACCCCGCCGCCGCCGGGATTGCCCCCGCAAGCTGCACTGCACCACGGCTGCACCCAAGGGAAACGCCCCTCCTCCAGTTCTGCCACGATCCGCGCGGTGACCTCGTCGTAAAGCGAGGATCGGGATTTTGCCTCACTTTCCTGCCCAGACTCCCGATCACGGGAACGGTTGACAGCAGAGTTACCCCCAAGCTTGTCCCGGCAGTTATGAACCGGCTTGTCCACATCGCCGGGCCGCCCGCGCTCCGATGTCCCCAGCCGCTTTGGCCGGGGACGACCGGTTGCACTGCCTTGGCCTGAACCGGTTTCACTGAGAACCCGAACTTGCGACCTCGCACATTGCGAGGCCTTGCGATTGCTGCGCATGTCTCACCTCCAAGCCTGCCCAAAAACCACCATGGCCTCCCCGGAAAAGACGGGGGTGGGCGGCCCGGACGACCGACAAGGCCCGCGTCCAGGTGGCGCCTGCACCCGCAGCCGGGGCCCCGATCCGCAGGATCGGGGTGGCAAGGGCCGTAACGCAGTGGAGGAGCCGGCGAGGAACGAGCGGCTTGCAGGGGCCGGCGGCGGGCCTAGACGGGCGTCAAGCCCACCCCCGGCTTTGCCCGGGAGAGGCTCACAAATGGCGCCGCTCGCGGGCGAAGCACGTGAGCGTCCACATGAGGGCGAGCATGCTCGCCCTCATCCGCGCCAGCGATCCTGACCGGCAGGCCGAGACCCGGGACGGGGCTCGGTGCCTGCGCGCGGGGCTTAAGGGCGCTCAGCCCGCCCGGGTGCGGCATGGAGCGCGGTCGCGCCGGCGGGCGCGAGGCGCCCGAGCAGTTTCTGCGGCGCAACGGCAAGCTTAGGTCACACGCCGGGACACTCTTCCGGCGCCCAATCTGATATCCGTAATCTGTGTTCGTCCCGCCGAACAAGCTGGAGCGAACGCAGCAAAAGCTGTGAAGCATGCGAGAAGAACTATTTCAGCAGTCCCGCCATTATCAACCCCAAAGACAGCATCTGAAGTAATCTTGCAAACGATTGGCGTAAATTTGACGAACCCCGACTTTTTCACAATCTTGTGGAGCCGTGACCCAAAATAGAACACAGTGAAGTTCAATAAGAACCACGCCTTAAAATCCGACAATTCGCTTTCTACCTGTCCCTGCAACGTGCGACGAAGCGAGGCAAGGCGATGACTGCGAAACGAACGAAAGCTCCACCTGAATCTACGCCTACGATTTCAATCCGGCTCCTCCGCGAGGATTGGACGGTCGACGAGGTAATTCGTAATCCCAAGAAACTGAAGGAACAGGCAGCAAAATACGGCAGGCTGTTCCATGAACAGACTGTCGGCACCGCGCCTGGCTGGCTGGGCTTCGTCAACGCATTCGTCGACGGAGACCCACTCCAGCTACAGAACCAGAGCTGTTCGGCGGTGCTGTTCCTCGAGGTTCCCGTGGGCAAGGAAGCCAAACGTACATTCGCCCTCGCCTTCGGGGCGGCCCACCTTTCGCTTCAGGCCAATGCCTTTGAACGCAACTTTGGACTTAAAGTCGCGCTTAATTCGATTGCCCGGGCCAATCTCAAGAATATCGACGTCGCCACGCTGGACGCCACCTCGTTCCAGAAGCGCTTCCAGGCCAGCCGCAAATCCGACCTCGGCGGATTCGGTATCGATGTTGAGCGCGATCTTTTCCGCCTGGCAGGCGGCGTCCCCACCGACAGCGACTTCGCCAGCTCCCTCGCGGGCCGCGATGCACTTACGCTCAACTCGCGAGTTCTCCCTGCTACAATTGCCGACAAGTGCAAGAAGGCGCTCGAACTCTTCGAGGCGCAAGACTATAAGAAGGACTATGCCTTCATCGACTACGTCACTCCCGTGCGGGAAACCGATGTCGTCGAGGTCTTGGACAATCTCGTCTATGCCGAGATCGAGGGGCTGCTGGACGGACAACCGTCCGATCTGCACTTCACCCTCCCGGAGATCATCGATCCTGAACGTGCCCACGAAATCGGATACTTTGGCGTGGGCTTTCGCTCCGGGACGAAGACCGGATACAGCGAAATGACGATCGAAGACTATGTTGCCGAACTTGCTGGAGGCCGGCCAAGCGAAATCACCAGCATCGAGGACATCAAGGCAAATCATGAAATCCGGGTCGTCGTCGACGGGCAAGGGCAGAAATCGCACAAGCGCAAAGTTTACGACTGCATGGTCTTCGAGACCGTGCACAATGGCACGACCTACGTTCTGTTTGCCGGAGACTGGTACTGTGTAGAGAGCAATTTCTACAAGGGCGTCGAGGCCGACTTCCGCAAGCTCGTAAGCGCAACGCCAATCGTAGCTAAAACGACGGCGATCAATGAGCGCGAACTGATCACCGAACTTGATAAGAAGCCCGATCTGCTGATGCTCGATCAAGTAAAGGTGTCGCCCGCGGGTGCGGGCCGTGCCAATCTCGAACCCTGCGATTTTCTGTCACGCGACAAGGCCTTCATCCACTTGAAGGATGGGCATGCGTCGGATCTTATCAGCCACTTGTGGAGCCAAGGTGTGGTCTCGGCGGAATCGTTCGTCCGCGACCCGACGTTCCGCGGCGAGATGCGCACGAAGGCACTGAAAAGACAGAAGGCAACGGGCAAGTTCGGCTTCGAGGCCGTAATTCCCGACGGACGACAGAAGAAGCCGGTGACAGCCGAGTATCGAATCGTCTACGGGATTATGCGCCACCCGTATAAGCGATCGAAAAAGGTCGATCTGCCCTTCTTCAGCAAAGTCAGCCTGAGGGCTGCGGCAAATAGGCTCGAACTCATGGGCTTCACCGTCGAGGTTCACCTCATCGAGAAAACGTAAGCAACCAGCTCGATCATTACACGGGGGGCCGGCAGTCTCACCGCGCCACCGGAACCTGATCGATCCGTGTGGTCCAGGAGGGGCTTTTCAAGGCACGCTTGGTATCATAGGCCTTCACGCCCATCCCTTCGGAACCCAGCCGCAAGGTCTGGCGCCCGAACCTTGTATTGATCTCGTCGAGCGCGGCCAGCAGCTTCGGCGACCGGGGATCGGGCGCGGCAAACATGTCGAGCTGCCCCTGCGCCTCCTGCTCCAGTCCCTCGAGCATCACACCGCACTTGGTGTAGACTGCGCCAACCTCGAACATGGCCTCGGCCATCCTGCCGGCCATGCCGGCAATGACGCGCGGATCGTTGCTGGCAGGCGAAAGCCGCCCGACGCGCGAGGCCGAAGGCGCGTTCGGCTTGAAGCGACTGCCATGTGCGAAGGCAATCAGGCGGCTCGCCTGCAACCGCTGGTTACGGATTTTCTCGGCCGCGCGTACGGCGCGCCGCACCATGGCTTCACGCAGCGCCTCGACGTCCCGAACCGGTTCGCCAAAGTTGCGCGTGACCGCCGTGGACTTTAGCGCAGCCGGCTCCGGCTCGAAATCGCTGCATTCGATGCCGTTGAGTTCGCGCACCAGCCGCTCGAGCACGACCGTTCCCACGTCGCGCGCCACTTTTGCGGGAAGTGCAGCAAGCTCGCCAGTCGTCCGGACGCCGAGCGGCCGCAGTCGCTTCGCCAATGCAGGTCCGATGCCCCAGACTTCCTCGATCGGCCAGGCCGCCAAGAGCCGGCGCCGCAGGCCTTCGTCATGCAGATCGACGACCCCGCCCCATACCTTTTCGGACGCCTTGGCGAGGGCGTTTGCCACTTTGCTGAGTGTGCGGGTCGGCCCGAGGCCAATGCGGGTGGGGAGGCCTACCGAGCGCTTGACGGCCGCGCGGACACGGTGCGCCATTTCGACGTCGCCGAGGCCGCTCGGCAATACCGGCAGACGAAAGAAGGATTCGTCGATCGAGTAGATTTCGACCGTATCGGTGAACTCGGCAATCACCGCATTGAAACGCCGGTTCATGTCCGCGTAGAGCTCGTAGGACGAGGAACGGCACTGGATGCCGTGCCTCGCCACCGCATCGCGGATCTGGAACATGGGCGCGCCCATGCGAATATGGAGCGCCTTGGCTTCAGCCGAGCGCGCGATGGCGCAGCCGTCCCCGTTCGAGAGCACGATGAGCGGCACACCGCGCAGCGAAGGATCGAAGACGCGCTCAGCGCTGCAGTAGAAGTTCTCGATGTCGAGGATGGCCCAGGTCATGGGCTAAGCCTGAAGGTTGCGCACGCTCGCGCGCACGACGCCCCAGACTTCCACGGTCTCGTCCGCCACGACCGGCTCGTAGTGCATGCGGCTATTGCGCGCCTCGAGCATCGGGACACCGTGGCGAAAGCAGAGTTGGCGAACGACAAAACCGCCATCGACCACGGCAATGACGATGCGCCCGTTCACGGGCTTGGCATCCCTGTCGACCACAACGACATCGGAATCGAACAACCCCGCATCGACCATGGACTGCCCGCTCACCCGGAATACGAAGCTGGCAGCGCGATCGAGCCGGAGCAGCTCTACGAGATTGATCGCGGATTCTTCCCAGTCCTGGGCCGGCGAGGGAAAGCCGGCGCCGGCTGCGCCTATAACGCGAAGGCACCACTCACGCGGCAGTTCGCCGAGCGGCAGAGGAATCGAAGGGGGCAAGGCAAAGCCGGAAGACATGCCGTCCCAATAACGCGATTCGGAACATATTGGGAACATAAGAAAACGACGACGGAGCAATTTCGACGGGTAAACGTAAGCGTCCGGTCTCCGCGAATGGAACATGCTTTTGGGTTTCGTTCCGGAAGACAACGGGCGTTCAGTGTGGGGAGTTGCTGAGAGGTCATCCCGGAGCCACGATTTTCGTTGCGCTGTTGATTGGATCGGAGGCAAGCAGTGGAAATGCGGCCTGCGATTTTATTGTTGATGCTTATGGCGATCAGCGGATGCAGCCATCCCGCCGATCGCTACGCGAAAAGATTTGTTGAGTGGGACGCGCGTTCTGATGCCGAGAATGTTGCCGGTGCGCGATGCAATAACGAGTATAAGCTGATTCCTGGCCGATCTGGCTTGCTCGCGGAGGACTATGAGTGCCTGACCACGTCGTTAGGATCGGTGGCGCGCTGGCGTCGTCTGTCTGAAACAGATCAGGGGCCGCGCTTTATCGATCTCTCCTCAACGCAGCGGCATGGCGACGTTGCATCCGTCGACACCGAGTTGAGGATGGAACCCGTTATAAAGCGACGCGAACACTTCGATTGCGCTAGGCGGATGATGCTCGTCGACACCTATATCGTGACGGATTTGCACGACCCCAAACTTGTCCCATCAGGTCAAGATTGGACGCCAGTTACTCAAACTGGAGACGGCGTAACGATGCTGGAAATTGCATGCGGCAACGATCAGACCATGAACCACCATTAGGTCCGTCACCGGATAATTGGCGGCCTCATCTCAAGTGACTCGATCCGTTGCCTTCCACGCCCAAGGCAACAGTTCATCGATCCGGTTGATGGGATGGCCCTTGCCGATGCGGTCAAGCACGTCGGCAAGCCATTCCTGCGGATTGACGCCGTTGAGCTTGGCCGTCTCCAGCAGCGAATACATGGCGGCGGCGCGCTCCCCGCCGCAGTCGGCTCCAGCGAACAACCAATTTTTGCGGCCTATGGCTATGCTCCTCAGGGCATTCTCCGCCGGATTGTTGTCGATCTCCAGCCTTCCGTCCTCGGTATAGGCAAGCAGTTGCGACTTCAGCTTCACGGCATAGCGCAGCGCCTCGGCCAGCGGTGACCGGGCTGAAGCCCTGGACAGCACCTCGTCGGCCCAGACGAAGAAATCCAGTGCCTTGAGCTTCGAGAGCTTGCGAGCCTTGCGGCGGAAATCCGCTGGTTCACGCACGATCTGCCGCTCGACGTTGTAAAGCTCGGCGATCATCTGCAGGCCTTGGAACGCGGCCGAGTTCGGATCCGCCTTGTAGACATCGTTCAGCTTGCGCCGGGCATGCGCCCAGCAGGCGACAGGCGTAATCGCCCTCGGCTTGCGATCGGGTGCGTAGAGCTTCTCGAAACCGGCATAGGCGTCGGCCTGCAGGAATCCTGCGAAGGTCGCGAGGTGCTCGCGCGGGCGCTCGCCCTTGCGATCGGGACTATAGTGAAACAGCGCCGCCGGTTTGTCGAGCGGGCTCCATCGCCGGTTGTCGCGCAGATAGACCCATAATCGTCCGGTCTGCGTTTTGCCGGTGCCCGGCGCCAGGACCGGAACGGGCGTGTCGTCGGCATGGAGCTTGGGGCTGGCCATGACGTGATCGGCGATCCGGTCAACCAGCGGCTGCAACAGCCAGCTTACCTGGCCCAGCCAGTCGGCCATGGTCGAACGGCTGATCTCCAAGCCCTCTCGGGCATATATCTGTGACTGGCGGTAGAGCGGCAGGTGGTCGGCGAACTTGGAGACGACGACATGGGCGAGCAGGCCGGGGCCAGCACGGCCGCGCGGCACGGGAAGTGCGGGAGCTGGCGCCTGACTGATCGCATCGCAGCGATTGCAGGAAAGCTTGGGGCGGACATGGCGCACGACGCGGAAACGGCCGGGGACATACTCCAGCACTTCGGTCACGTCCTCGCCGAGCTTGCCCATCGTGCCGCCGCAGACGGAGCAATCACCGGCATCGGGGGCGGCGTGGACCACCTCATCGCGGGGCAGGTGTTCTGGCAGTGGCGCGCGGCGCGGCTTGCGGGCCGGAGCCTTGCCCGGCGCATCCTCGGGCACATTGCCCTCGATCACGCACTCGGTATGGGCCTGTTCGGCTTCCAGATCCTCCAGCGTCAGTTCGAGCTGATCGGCCTGCGAGGCAAGCCGTTCAGAGGACTGGCCGAACTTCATGCGCCGAAGACGGGCAAGCTGGACCTTGAGCTTCTCGATCTGCAGTGCGGTCAGCTTGATCGAGTTGTGGGCCGTCTCAAGCTGTTCGCGGGTCTCATCATGGGCGGCCCGCTCGGCTTCGAGCGCCTGTTCCGAGGCAGCCAGGCGCGCTTGCATCGCTTCGAAAATCGCGCGCAGTTCAGCCGGATCGGTAGGGAGTTCGAGATCGCCGGGAGACACGCTTCTCCCTAGCAGAATCGCTTCACCGCCCCTAGTAAAAAGCCCAGAATTACTCCGATTGTTGCCTCAAATCTGCACCGGCAGGCGCGGTGGTTCAGGCGCCACCGTGCGCCGCCAATCCATCGCCTCGATCAGCAACGCGAACTGCGCCGGAGTCAGCACGACACCGCCCTCCAGCAACGGCGGCCAGACGAAACGATGCCGCTCCAGGCGCTTGGCGAAAAGGCACAGGCCCGTGCCGTCCCAGTGCAGCGCCTTCAGGTAATTGCCGCTCTTGCTGCGGAACAGGAAGACGTGACCGCCGTAAGGCTCGACCGCAAACAGCGGCCGTACCAGCGCTGCCAGGCCATCGAAGCCGAGCCGCATGCTGACCGGCTTGCTCGCGAGATAAATCTTCGTCCCCGGCGCCAGCGAGATCATGAGACATCCCGCAACGCACGCAGCACGCGTGCCAGCGCCTTCTCGTTGACATAGCTGTCCACTGAAAGGCGCGTGCCCCCGGGCAGGTCGATGTCTATCGAACCGGGCCGGGCACCTGGATAGGGGCGAACAAGTTCTTCCGCAGGTGTCGGCGTCAGGGGCGATGGAGGAGGTGTCGATAACGGCGGAGCCACAGGGCTACCGGTGCCTTCGGGCACAGTGCCATAGGAAATGAACTGGACCGGTTCGCTGGCAATCTTCTCTGCCTCCCGCCGCATCCGCCTCCAACCGTGGATCAGGCTCGGTGAAATCCCCAGCAGCTTCGCAACCCCCACGATTGTCGCGCCGGGCTCATCACACTTCGCCAGGATCGCCGCTCGTTCCTTGTCCGAGTATCGCCGCTGCCGCTCAACACCCGTGATGACCTCGATCCTGTCCAACGCACTCTCCTTACGCAGTGCCGAAGGACACTCCTGATGGAAAGCTCATCGCGACCGGGCACTATCGACGCAACACGGCCCAGACCGAGCGCTTACGGGTAAACCGATCAACCCGCTGTTAAATCACGCTTTTCAGATTTCCGCTTGGGGTTGCCGCGTCGGGAATATCGGCCCTCTCACGACCATCTTTGCTGGATCGTAGGGCCGCTGCAGCGAAACGATCTCGTCGTAGCTGCCGCGCAGCCAGGTCGTCACGTCACCTGGATCGAGGATGGTCACCATGGCCTTCGGGTGGATAGGCGCGACCAGTGCATTGGCATCGCAGGTCACCATGGTGAAGCCGTTGCCAGTCTCGGTCCTTTGCCAGAAGCCTCCAACGGCAAACGCCGGCTGGTCGGTGACTGCAAACCACATCTCGCCCTTAAGCGGCGGCTTGCCATCACCGAGATCGTGCTTTTCCGGCGTAAACTCGCAGAATTCGGTGAGCGGCACGATGCAGCGGTTTTCCGGCTTCTCCGCGAGCCGGCGCCATTGCGGCAGCGAGAGCTGGCGCACATTGGTCATCGGCCAGGCCGCCTTTCCGCCGAGCACGTCCCAGGTCATGATATCCCATCCGCGCATCTCGCCCTCTTCGCGGATCACATAGCTGCGTCCTTTCGGCCGCAATTCCTGCGGATCGAAGCGATTGTCACGCGGACGCTCGGTGAACAGGTGGGCGGCCGAGCCGAACAGGGTTTCCGGCTCACCGCGCATTCTGGCTCAATTGCACATGGCGGCCCTCTCCTCTGCCGTGGCTGTTGCCCGTACCGACCAAGCCTGCCCAATGACCCGCCCGGCACTCGAACCTATCATGCCTGCGGCAGTACCGTATATGGGCGGCGGCGCCGAAGACGCCGGTCACCGCCCGTAGTCCCTGACCCAATTCGTAACGCTTGCCTGCACGCCGCCAAAAAGGACGAGGAGGCCAGGGGTACGCGTTGTGGAGGCGGACGGCGGGCAATCGATATCGTGGCCTCAGTCCCGGAAGCGGCAGCGGCGTATTGGCGGCCGTCTGGACTTCGGGAGAAGCACTGTCCGATCACACCGCTTTCAATGCCGGGCCACATGAGCGGTTTGGGAAACGGTGCGGGATCGGGATCACGGCGAGGGAAAGAATTGATCCGCATTGCCTGCAATCCCGCTTGCGTCCGCGATGACAATGAACGAAACGAAACGCCCACAAAAAGAAATTCGGGCACGTAAATACGTCATGGCAGACCAAGCTCTACTTACGCTGGCGGCTGACATCGTCAGCGCGCATGTCAGCAATAATTCGATTCCCGCAGCGCAGCTTCCCCAGTTGATCGAGGCGGTTTACGGATCGCTGGCGTCCCTTGGACAAGCTCCTGCGCCGCAGCCGGAATCGCTTACACCCGCAGTCTCCGTGCGTGCTTCGGTAAAGCCGGATGGCATCGTCTGCCTCGAGTGCGGTAGCAAGTTCAAGACGATCAAGCGGCACCTCACCACCGACCACCAGCTTTCGGTCGAGGATTACCGGGCGCGCTGGAATCTGCCTGCGAGCTATCCGTTCGTCGCGGCGGAATATGCCGAGCGCCGGCGGGCGCTTGCAAAGGAGATCGGCCTCGGGCGCAAGAAGGGCGTGAAGGTCAAGGCCAAGAAGGCACACTCCGCAGTCGCCGATGCGGCACCCGACTCCGCCCCCGTTCCCAGCGACACGCCTGCAGACGCTGCTGCGCCTTCCGCGAGCGCGCCGGCCGATAAGGCTCCGACCAAGAAAGCCCCCGCGAAAACGGCGGCCACCGGCGGCAAGACTGCGAGAAAGCCGAAGTCGGCAACCAATGCGGCGCCGTCCGAATAACAGCGCGTACCTCGTCTGGAGTGCGGGCCGCAGTACTTTGCTCCCGCACTCCAGGCGCCAGCCGGAACCGAACTGCGCTTACCGATGGCCAAATCCGTCGGTGGGTAAATTTTTCCTATTGCATCAAAGGCATGACTTTCCAGAAGCGGTGCGCACCGATTGCACCAAAACCGGAAGCTACAGATGTCTGCCCCCACAACACCCACTCCGAGCGACACAAAAGCGCCGTTCTCCCTGACCAGTCTTCTGGGACTTCAGGAGCTGACACTCACGGCCCTGGTCCTAGGCGCGATCCACCTCCTCCTGGGTAGTACGGGCTATGCGTGGCTGAGTTATCTCGGCGTGCAGTACTACGACAGCTACGGACAGGGGTTCGGGCTTCCCGAAGGAACATTCAGCCTGCCAAGTACGAGATTGGCGACAAAAGGGCTGGAAATCGTGCTTGCATCGGCCGAGAGCACCAAGTTCTACGCGCTGGCGGTCCCTGCGATCTTGCTGGTGCTGATCGTGTATGGCTTCATCAAGCATCTCGTCGAAAAGTACAGCTCGGATCCGGAACGCGCGCGCAAGTTCTTCCACATCGAGCCCTCGCTGCGCGAAGTCTACGCCATGACCTTTCTCCTCGTCGCCATCATCACCGTTGGTATCGCGCTGAAAGCGGCGATGTTCACTTTCCCTGCGGCCGCTCGGGAACTTGGCGCCCAGCGCGCAAAGAATGAACGGAAGACTCTGAAATCCGACAACTGCCCTTGCGCGCTCTATGGTCCGGACGCCATCGAAGGCATCACGCTCGTCACCGACAGCAAGGCGGCTTTCATAGCGAGGCGCTCGGGCGGCGTCCTGCAGATCCCCCGCGCAGATTACCGGTATAGTCTCCCTGCGACGTCCGGCACTTCCGAGACCAGGATCAACGGCTCCAAAAACTGAAGCGACCATGCACAAATTGCGCGGAAAGTCTCCCAACCCGGGAAGCGCCGGGATCGAGAGGGATTATCGAGACGTCGCCGAATAGAGGACAGGAGCGTCCGCGAAGCGGTCGCATTTGTCAGCTTACGGACGATGACAATTCCTGAGAGATCGTTCCTATGGCCAAATCAACCCGGACCCTCGCCCGCGAGCAGGTCATCCAGGCGGCGGAGTCAGCGCAGGACGCATTGTCGGCCGCCGGCATCGCCTTCACGCCGCTCGATATCGTCAAGATTGCTGCCGATTATGCCGCCAAGCACGCCGTCCTCAGCACGCAGTTCGGGTCCTCCGAGTCCCAGCGGGACCTCGCCAAACAGTTCCGAAGTGAGTTCGTCCGGCGCATCACCTACTGGGAGGACATCTACTTAAACGGCGGCGAGCCGGTGCAGATTTCGAAAGATCCGCCGATCGCGGTACGCAGCATCGAGCTCGTCGACCTGATGCTTGCCCCTCCCGCGAAGAAGCGGGGGCGTCCGCGCCGGACTTGATCGGTTCAATTTTGTTCTATATATGTTCCGCCCTCAAGGACGGAGCGTATGGACAGCATCGATCAGATCCGCGACGCAGTCGCAAGCGAACTTGAAAGCCGGGGTCTCGACAACCGCAAGTTTCTAAGGGAAATCCGCAGCGGCAAGCGTGACGATGGTCCATACATGATCGGCGCTCTCGCAGCCGCGCGTCTGGTCCCCGGATCGACCAAGTCCCGCTAAGAGCCGCGCTCATTTCCTGCGCATCTTTCGGCGGGGTCTCATTTGCCAAGCAGGAGTTCCTTGTATCCCCCCAGCGCCATCTCGCGTGCTTGCCGCGCGAGGCGGCGAATGCGCGAGCGCAGGGAATCGGAGGGATCACCCCAGTCCTGTTCGACGACATCCCCGCCGACCATGGCGCAGGCGAGATCGCGAAGGCTGGCACCATCGCTCAATGCGTCATGGACGCGCAGCAACACGACACCTCGCGCGATAGCAGGGTCGCGGGGGTAGAGCATCTTTCCAAACCGACCGTGGCGATGGAGTGCCAGGAGTCGCTGGAGCGAGAGCACGCCTGGTTCGGCCCGGGTCACGCCATCGAAGCAAAAGCGCAACCGGACGGTGGAATGCCGGCTCAGGGATCCCGCGATCACGTCCAGCCTGATATGATGACTCCCGTCGGACAATACCGCGTGTTCGCCGCCTGAAGCGGTTGGAATCGCAGTCAGCCAAGGTCTGATCCTCTCGACATCGAGGCATCCCGCGTCGCCGGGCGTTCCTGGCCCCGCCTCGACGCTCAGTGTCGATGGATCGTGAAGGGCATGCCAGATTATCCGGGCCGAGAGACAATCCCGGTCCGGCTCTTCCGCGAAAGTGAAGCCCCCAATTCAACGGCTCTGACGAATGTCCGCCGGTGAGGAGAGAAGCTTTGGCGTGCCATGCAAGATAAGCTGGATCCCTGCGGAGCCATTCCCACATCAAACCCGTACGATCAGCCTTCTTTAGATATGCATAGGACTCAGCATCTTGCCAATTGGCAGAAACACCCACCCTCATTTGAACAAGGTGTCCGAGATGAATTTAGAAACGTGTTCGCAGGCAATTAACAAATTTTCACCGATATACGGACATTCTGTCCGAATTAGACCATTCCAGAGTGCACACATGGAATGATATGACACTTTTGCGACACAACCTGCCCGATGGCGGATTGAGAACCCGCTGGACGGCCACGAAGCAGGAAGGGCGATCGCCGGACCGACGGTGACAAGCAACGCCGCCGACGATCGCGAAGTCGAACATTGGGCACACGAATTTTGGCGCTCATGACGCACCTCGTGAGCATCTTCGAGACTATCGGCAGCATCGACGATCTGACCGAAGCTATGAGCGAAGCGACAGAGGAACTCGGTTTTCAGCGCTTTGCGCTCTCGCACCATGGGGGATTTCTGGATCCCGCGGGCGAGACTTTTCGGATTCACAATTATCCCGATCAGTGGGCGGAGTTCTACGACCAATTCGGTCTTGGTCTCAATGACCCCGTCCACCGGGCGAGCAACGTCACGAACCTGGGTTTCCGCTGGGAACGCATTCCCCATCTGATCCCGATGACGGAGGGGGATCGGCGCGTTCTTGCGATGGCGCGCGAACAGGGAATAGTCCACGGGTACACGGTTCCGGGCTATGTTCCGGGCGAATGGCGCGGATCGCTTTCCTTCGTGAATTCGGTCTCCGTTCCGATCTACGATCCAATTCTGCCGATCGTCCAGTCGATCGCCCTCTTCGCTTTCGATGCGGCGAGAGGACTGTGGCTCGGACGCGGGGCAAGCCGCCTGATCGAACCCGCAAGGCTCACCGATCGGCAGCGCGAGATCCTGGTCCTTGTCGCATGGGGCATGAACGATCGCGAGATCGCGAAATATCTCGGCCGTAGCGAGGAAACGATCGCGCTTCATGTCAGGAATGTTTGCGGACGATATGGAGTGAACAAGCGGACATTGGCGGTTATCCGGGCTCTGCTCGATGGAAACCTGACCTTCACCGATATCCTGCGGCGGTAACATACCCCTTTTCCGGTATGGCCTGGAACGGCCGTTCCGGATGACCCTTGGCACGTGACCGCGAATGGTCACGGCCAGGGAATGACCCCATGCTCAACGTCCAAAGCTACGAAAATCGCGAGGCTCCCGACGAGGCGCTGCGCGCCATGTGGGCGGCTCGCAAATCCGTCTTCGTCGACCTTTTGAAATGGGACCTGCCGGTACTTGCCGAGCGGTATGAACTCGATCAGTTCGACGACCCTTACGCCCGTTACGTCATTCTGGCCGGGCCAGATTGCGAACATTATGCTTCGGCCAGGCTATTGCCGACGACACGGCCGCATATCCTCGACAGCTTCTACGCCGAGTTTTGCGAGAACGAAGTGCCGCGCGGCGCCGCGATCAAGGAGATTACGCGCTTCTGCCTTGATCGGCGACTGTGCGCAGCCGAACGCCGCGAAGCGCGCGATGCGCTGATTTGCGCGCTTGTCGACCACGCGCTCATCAACGGGATCACCACTTACACCGCAATCGCATCCGCCGGCTGGTTCAAACAGGTGCTGCAGTTCGGATGGGACTGCCGTCCGCTCGGCCCTCCCCGTTTCAGTGGAAGTGAAATGCTCGCAGCGATCCGTATCGATATCGACCGCGACACACCTCACAAACTGGCGGCAGCCGGCATCACCACGAACCACCGCGGCTCCGACCGCGGGGCGAATTGAGGAGACCGCGATCATGGATCTTTTCTCCGAAGTCGCCCGCTACACCGCCGATCTCAGCGAGCACGGCTATTGCGTGATCGAGAACGCGCTTCCGGCCGAGACCATTGCCGCGCTCGATGATGACATCGCGCCTCGCTTCCATCGCACGCCGTTCTGTGAGGGCGGATTCTACGGCGCCACGACCAAGCGGTTCGGCCGGCTCCTCGCCCGCTCACCGCACGCCGAAACGCTAGTGCGCCACAGCCTCATCGTCTCGATAGTCGAGCAGATCCTGCTCCCCTGGTGTGATTGCATCCAGCTCAATACGACGCAGGCGATCGCCGTCCACGGCGGTGCGCCCGCACAACTGCCGCACCGTGACCAGGACATGTGGTCCGCGGCCAAGGGCACGGCCGAGTACCTTGTCAATGTGATGTGGCCACTTACACCGTTCACGGCCGAGAACGGCGCGACTTTGGTCTGGCCGCAAAGCCATGGCAGCGCCGCTCTCGATCCGGAACCGAGCGGCCACCCGGTTGCCGTCGAAATCCCGCCGGGCTCCGCGCTCCTATTCCTCGGCTCGACGCTGCACGGCGCAGGCAGCAACCGTACCAGCCAGGTTCGTCGCGGTATCATCGTCGGCTATTCGCTCGGCTGGCTCAAACCGTACGAAGCGCAGTGGCTCGCCTATCCACCTGGGATTGCGCGCAAGTTCGATCCCGAACTTGCCGCATTGGTGGGCTACCGCCAGCACCGGCCCAACCTCGGCAACTACGAAGGCCAGTGCCCCTCGATCCTGCTGGATGAGGACTACGATCTCGGCCGGCCGCTCGCCGCGATCGACGCGCTCCGGCCCGATCAGCAAGCGCTGATCGACAATCGCACCGCCGTGCAGGGAGGCGCGTCATGAACGCAGGCGCGACATCGGACCGGATCTACGAGCACATCCGGCTTCTCATAACCCGCCGCGATATGCGTCCCGGTTTCCGCCTCGACCCCAAAGCGATCGCCAAGGATCTGGAAGCCAGCGCCACTCCGGTTCGCGAGGCGCTCAATCGCCTCGTCGGCGAGGGCATGGTGGAAACATTGGTCCCAGGCGGCTTCTTCGTTATCACCCTCGATGAGCCGGCGTTGCGCGATCTCTATACCTGGTCACGCACGCTCATCGGTCTTTCGCTGCGATCCGGAACGCTCGCGGGACGCGATCCCGCCAGGCTCGGCCGGGGCGACGATTATCCGGATCGCGTGGCAAGCCTTCTCACGGACCTCGTCTACAGTTCGAACAACTCGCAGTACCGCATCGCCATGCGGCGCCTCAATGCGAACCTTCATGCGATTCGTCATATCGAGTCTGACCTGCTGGAAGATGTCGACGGGGAATTCGAAGAACTCAAAATTGCGCTTACCGAGGTTCCAGGAGACTCAATCGGCAAAGTTTTGAAGTCTTATCATCAACGCCGCCATCGCTCGGCTTTTGAGCTTATTCGTCGATGGAGACGCTTTAAACCATACGAATAGCAACACTTGCCTTCACGAAGATCGATATACCGACAGTCAATAAACGCATTTAACGCGCGAGAGTCGATATATTCTCGATATAGAGTCACTATATATTTCGTATATCGCTAGCTCATTCGTAGGCTTCTTCTGCTGCCAATCCCGGCAGCTTGTTGAAGGAGCAAAGACGATGGACCGTGAAAACACGCCGATCGAACTCGGCACCGCCAGCACCGAAACCAAGGGCGTGCAGCCCAACGATCTCGATGTCGGCATCGGCAGCCCGCAGGCAGGCCTGTCGGACGACTGAGTCCAAGGTGGCGCGCAGCTCAGGCTGCGCGCCACTTTTTCAAGATCATCGGGCCAACGTGTCTGGAGACGATCATGTCGGGTCACGGACTTCGCCGCGGCGTGAGCTTCTGCGCCATTGGCGAGCGATACATCTTCCTCGATCTCGAGGCGGATCGCTACTTCTGCCTGCCCCAGCCCCTCGACCGCCAGTTTCACCGGCTCGCCGAAACTGGCGAGGTGGAAACCCCGGTCAGGCAGGCACTGCAACGCATCGGCGTTCTGTCGATGGGGCATGGCTATCCGCTGACGGCCTGCACGCGCCGCACCCCCATCACTGCAAGTGCGCAGGCGCAGGATGGTGCGTCTGCATCCGTTTCACGCCTTGCGCCGCTGGGCACCGCGCGGGCGCTTGCAAACAGGTCCCTGTGGAACCGACGGGTCCGTACGAGAGCCCTTGCCGCAAACATCGCGGACGTCATCAGCAGACGCGAAAACCTGCAGCCCGCACATGATGCGGCCGCCGCGCTGCAAGGTGTTGCCAGCGCTTATCGCCACGCCGGCCTCATCCGATCGCCCCGAGGGCGCTGCCTACCCACTTCGATGGCGCTCATGACCGATCTTGCCAAAGCCGGCGTTTGCGCCCGGATGGTCATGGGCGTGCAGTTGGGGCCATTCAGTGCGCATTGCTGGGTGGAAGTGGGTTCGGGCCTCGTATGCGAGGATGCCGGAACTGTCGCTCCCTATGTCCCGATCCTGGTCGTATGATGGGACGCTATCTCGCTGTGATTGGCACGCCGGATCGGCCGATCCCCGATCGCGAGGCCATTGCCGAGGGCGCGCGTACGGCCGGTCTGGAAATCTGCCACAGCGACGCGCGCCTCTTTGTTGCGGTCTCGGCGGCACTGACTCATCATCATCTCGGCGAGGATCGCGGCATGGTGATTGGCGAGGTCTTCTCGCGCGGCACCAACCTCGCCAGCTCGGCAGAAAGCATCGGTCGTATGCTGGCGGAGCGGCCGGTCGATGCGGACCACCTCGTCACCCGGTTCTGGGGCAACTACGTCGCATTGCTGCGCACACCCGGAAGCGGCGAGATCACGGTCCTTCGCGCGCCGTTCGGCAAACTGCCTTGCCTCTATGGCTTCAAGGACGGGATGAGGATAGCGGCATCTGATGTCGCCGCGCTCGCAATTGCCGGCGTTGGCGTGGGCAATCCTGACGCCCGCGCACTTGCCGAGCGGCTGGCGTTCCCGGGTCTCCCTGGACAGGGCACGTGCCTGACGGGGATCGGCAACCTGCCGGGCGGCGCGGCACTGCTGATCGGGCCTGGCGGCGCATCCACGGGAGAAGCCTGGTCCCCCTGGCCCCATGCTGAGCGCGCCCAGTGGTACGAGACCATGGAGCAGGCACAGCATGAAGTTCGCAGCGCGATTTACCAGGCGCTCCGCGCTCTCAGGGGAGATGCGGCGAAGACGCTCCTCATGCTCTCGGGCGGTATCGACTCGTCGATCCTCGCCGCTTGCCTGTCGTCGCTTGGCGGCGAATATCGCTGCGCCAACTTCGTCCATGAGGACAGCTCCGGCGACGAGCGCAACTGGGCCCGGATGGTCGCGCGGCACCTCGGCTGCCAGCTCGAAGAATTCGATTTTCCGCTGAGCGCTGTCGACGTCACGCGGTCCGAAAGCGCGGACTTGCCGTTCCCCGGCTCGCGGGTCTTCATGCAGGGGACGAATGCAGCGCTCGCCAGCGCAGCCAACGCAATTGGCGCCGACCTCACTCTCGATGGCGGGGGCGGCGACAACGTGTTCCTTGCTCTCAATTCGGTGGCGCCAGTCACCGATGCCTTGCGCCATGCCGACACTTACGAAACGGTGTGGTCGTGCGCGAGGACAGTTGCCGCGCTCGGACAGGCCGGCGCGCTCGAAGTGCTGTGGCGCGCTGCACGCCGCCGGTTCCGGCGATCCGCCACGTTTCGGTGGAGGCCTGACCTTGCCCTTCTTGCCCCTGATGCAATCGCCAATCTGGCATCGCAGGCACCGCACGCATGGCTCAGCGCCCCCGGCAAGGCAGAGCATGGCACAGCCGCCCACGTGGCGGTCATCGCCGCTGCTCAGGGATGGGCGGAAGATTGCGACCTGCTCAGTCCGGTCCGGCATATCAGTCCGCTCGCCAGTCAGCCGGTCGTCGAGGCATGCCTTCGGGTTCCAAGCTGGTGGTGGTTCCGCGATGGCCGCAGCCGGATCATCGCCCGGGACGCTTTCGCCGACCGCTTGCCGAGGGAGATCGTCATGCGGCAATCGAAGGGATCGCCCGAAAGCTTCGTCGCCGACGTCTACTGCAAGAACCGCGAAACCGTGCGATCGATGCTGCTCGACGGTAACCTGCGGCGGCTCGGCCTCATCGATAGCGATGCGGTCGAACGCGCCACAAGCGACACGGGGCCAATCAGGGACACCGCCCACAGGCGTCTGCTCCAACTCTCACAGGTCGAGGCCTGGCTTGCGGCCCAGCGCCCTCAATCCTGAGGGCGCTGAGCTGCCTCCCTCTCCTTGGCGAGTTCCTGCCAGTGCGCATATTGCGCGGCCTTGGCGGGATCGGGATCGATCCTGCCTTGGAGCCAGAATGCAAACCAGTCGAGATTGCGCCGATAGACGGCCAGCCGCTGCGCGGGCTGATACTTGAAGTGATAGGCGTCCGGGAAAACGAACATGTCGGCCGCCTTGTGCTGCTCCCGGAGCGCGGCAAAGACATCGATCCCGCCAAGATATTCACGATCGGCCACCTGCATCAGCAGCGGGGTGTCGGTAGCGGCCGCGCTCTGCACGATCGAGCCCGGTGCCCAGAATGTGCGGTCGTCGGCAGTGAGCGCGCCCCAGCCCTGCTCCTGCATATGCGCCGCAAATGCCGGTCCGTAACCCACATTGACCGCCCACGGCTCGAGACAACAGGTGCTCATCGAAGCGGCGGCGAACTGATGGCTGTTGATCATCGCAAACTGCACGGTGCTCGACCCGTCGCTTAGCCCACTGATGCCGATCCGCTTCGGATCGGCGATGCCCATGGCGATCACCTTGTCGACGCCGCGGTCGATGGCCGACTGGACCTCGCGCCGCCAGGCCCAGTTCCGTATCCCGTCACCCTGTACTTTCTTGATCGTATCGAGGCCCGGATTGTCGTCGGCGACGGCGCGCGGCTTGTTGAAGCTCAGCACCGCAAACCCCGCCGCCGCAAAGGCATGGATGGGATATTCGTCGCCCATCGCGCCGCGCAGGAAGCCGTTGCTCATATAGGTGGTGACGATCAGCGGCAGCCGCGTTCCGGGGCGATAATCGGGCGGCAACACGAGATCGCCGCGCACTTCGGCGCCCTGGTCGTTACGCCATTCGAGACGCTGGACCTGCCCGAACCGGATGCCCAGGAACTCCGGATTCGGGTCGAAAACGTCGCGCATCGCCCCGGTTGCGGGATCGATCCGCACAACCCTCTGCGGTGCGGTCGCCCGCTCATAGAGGCAGACAAGTCCGTCCGGCGCCATCGCACAGTTGCTGACAAGATCTCTCGTTCTGAGCAGCTGACGCGGCGCGCCCTCGCCCGGCACCCAGCGATAGAGCGCGCTGTCACCGCGCGCCCAGCCTTCGCGCCGAAGGTAGATCAGGGCCCTCCCATCCCCCGTCCACCACATGCTGTCGATCGAACCGCGACAGGCATCCGCATTGCAATCGATCGGGGCGCCGCCGGGCGCGTGGACCGAGAGGAGCAGCGGACTGACCGGATTGGCAGAACTCCGGTGGGTCTCCGCCAGCAACCCCTCGGCGCTTGCTGCTCGAGGCGGCGGCTCGACCTTGCCGATCATGTCTGGCGGAAGGAGCGCCGCCTCTTCCGGACTGGCCGAACGCTCCTCGCCCGTGAGCGGATCGACGACATAAGCGGTCCAGGGAATGGCCGCGTCGGGCATCGGCTTGTTCGACATGATCGGCACGTAGCGGGTATCGTAGTGAAATCCGGTCAGCCCCTCCTTCGCAAAGGCCGCCCTCTCCTCCACTTGCCCTCGGCGCCCGGCGTAGACGATCGTCTTGCCATCGCGGCTCCATGCCAGCGCTTCGACATCCACCGGGGAATGCGTGATCTGCCGTGCCTGTCCCGAAGCGGCATTGGCGACCCAGACTTGCGTGAGGTCATTGTCCCGGCGAAGCCAGGCAATCGACTTGCCGTCGGGCGACCAATGCGGCGTGATCGTCAGCGGATATCCGATGCCCCAGATCCGCTTTCGGTACTCGTTGGAAACGAGCGCGAGCTGGCCGCCCCTGTCGAGCAGCCGGGGCGGACTTCGACCCGCCACATCCACAACCGCAAGCCCGACACAATGGCTGTTGGTTGCGGGATCGGCGCGGGTGATGACGAAAGCCAGCTGGCGACCGTCTGGCGAGACGGCAAGTGCCGACGGGGCCGGAACTACGGCCTCGAGCGGCCCGATCTGCCGGAGCCGGACCAGATCCTCGGGCGTGATGTCGCGCTTGGGCCCAGCTGACCGCACGACCGGCGGCAGGAGATCCGAGCACCGGTCTGCGGCGGCAGCCGGAGTGGCGATCGAAAGCCCCAACACGGCGCTCGCCAATGCGAGTACGGAAGAAGTCGTCGTTACCATTTCTTGACGACCTCGAGAGCCAGGAAGCGCCCCACCGGGGAGTAGTTTGTCGAATCGTAGGGCGTATCGGCCCAGGTCGTGGTGGTGATCTGGGCTGGCATCGCATTGAAGAGGTTGTTCGCCGACACCCCGACTTCGAGACCATCGAGCACGCTGCCTTCGCGAATGAAGCGATAGCGCGCCGAGAGGTCGAGCGTGGTCATGCCGTGCACCTTGTCCGGCGGACTTGCACGCGTATCGACGACCCCGCCGATATAGCTGAGCGTTCCTGTCAGGCGCCACGAACCGTCATCCCAGCTTGCCGCTGCCCGTCCGCGCCAGTGCGGCGGATTGTAGAGATAGCCTGCGAGAGTTCTCGATCGGCTGGCCGTCCGAGAGTTGGCGCTCACTGACAAGATAAGTGGCATTGAGATCGAACGCGGCTGTGCCTCCCGCCAGCTTGGCCGAATACTGCGCTAGCGCGTCAATGCCGTGAACGGTCTGGCGGCCGGCATTGACCTTGCGGTTGTCGATGATGGCAACGACCTGCGAGGGATCGTACGCCCCCGTCGTGAAGTTGTAGAACTGGTCGACACCGGAAATGATGCTCGCCTGCTGGGAAGCGCTCGGGTTCAAGGTGACTTGCTGCGCGTAGATCGGATTGGACAGCGATTGCGCCGTCAGTGTGATCGGGGTGACGACGCGGTTCACGTAGTTCGTGGAAAAATAGGTCACTTCGAACCTCGCGCCTGCGAGCGCAGCGGGATGGAACGAGGCCGTCGCCGACCAGCTCCTCGCCCGTTCGGGCTTCAGGTCCTGATTGCCGCCACCAAGCAGGATGGCAGTCGCACTCGCCGGATAGCCGATTCCGCCCAGGCGCGAGGCGGCGTAAAGGCTGGCGGTCTGGGCACCGTACTGATCATAGAAGCTCGGCGCGCGGAACGAGCGCCCCCATGTAGCCTTGAGCTCCAGCGCGTCCACCGGCGCATAGATAAGCCCCAGCTTGGGCGTCGTGATCTGGCCGACCGTATCGTAATCCTCGTGACGCAGCGCTCCGCTCAGTGACAGCTTGCGAACCAGGGGAACGCCAAGATCGGGACTGATGAGCGGCAGGTTGAGCTCCCCGAAGACATAGCGGGCCGTCTCGCTCGGTTTCGCATTCTGGTAATTTCCCGGCCCCGCATAGATCTCGAAACCGTTGTCGCGGATGCCCAGCCCCGCCGCGATCCGGGCATCGCCGCCGGGCAGGTGGAACACCGGACCCGAGGCCGCAAGTTCGCCGGTGGTCGACCGATTGCGGTAGCGCTTTGCGGACGTGAGCCCCGTGACATCGCTATAGACGTATTCGGCCAGAAGGTCGTTGCGCCCCTTGCCGTATGTCCCGGCTGCCGTGACGTCCCAGTGACCGAGCCGGTAGTGAAGCGCACCGGCCAGCGCGAGCGAGTAGGAATTGTAGGACTGGTCGACACGGCTGACATGCGGATCGGAGGCCGCATTGAGCGGATAAGTGAGCGAACCTGTTCGCTCGTTGTAGAGAACGTCGCCTTCAAAGGTGAGGCCAGTCACCAGATCCTGATGCACGTGCGCCGCCACGGCGTGGCGCTGGCTTGCAGGCAGCAGCGTCATGTTCGGGTGCGAGACCGTACTGTCGCGCTGATTCGAATTGAGCTCCGTGTTGCGGTTGTATTCGTAAGTCACGAACATGCCGCCGCCGTTCCAGCGATGTCCTGCAAGCACCCCGTAAAGCTGCTGGAAATCACCGCCCTCGGTTGCGCCGCCAATGCGGGCGCGGGTCTGCAGGCCTTCGTAGTCCTGCCTCAGGATCACGTTCACCACGCCGCCGACAGCATCAGACCCGTAGATCGCCGAAGATCCATCGGCGACGACTTCGATACGGTCGACTGCGGCAAGCGGAATCGCCGAGATATCAACGCCCTGTAGCGCCGTGTCGTAGGGAAGCCGCCTGCCGTTGAGTATGGTCAGCGTCGCGTCGCTGCCGAGCCCTCTCAAGTTGACGGTCGAACCGCCACCGGCATTTGCGCCCGCCGAAGCCGGGACGTTGAGGCCGATCCCGGGATTTTGCCCGCCGCCGAAGCTCTGCGGAATATTGCGTGCAGCATCGCCAAGGTCGCCGAAGCCGGAATCCTGAAGCGTCTGGTTGCCAAGGACGATGACCTGGGAAGCGACCTCGGTGCCGCGCAGTCTCGTACCGGTCACGACGATATCGTCGCCCCCAGCAGCACTCTCCTTGCCGCCGCGCGCCGCGCCGCGGACGACATAACCGTTGCCCGCAGCCTCCGCTTTCAGACCTGAACCTGCGAGAAGACGGTCAAGAGCTTGCTCGAGCGTGAAGGTTCCATGCAGAGCGGGAGCGCGCCTCGCGGCAACGCTCCCGTCATCCGCAAGGACCGTCCGGCCCGAGAGCAGCGCAAGAGCCCTAAGCGAATCCGCCAGGCGCTGCTCTGGCAAATCGACGGATAGTTGCACAGTTTGCTGCGCTATTGCGACCGAAGGGCAGGCTACAAATGCGACAAGTGACGTCGACGCCAGCCAAAGCGTGACCGAATATGCTCTCTTTTCCATTTTTTTGTTTCCCCTCCGCCACGAATTGGCTGGTCATGAGGGGAACGATGGGACGAGACTTTGCCCTACGCTTTTTTCAGCGCATTTTCTGGAAACTAATTCTTACTGTTTCGAGAGGACAATCTGAGCAGGATTTGACAAGTCAACATGCAGATCCAGCATCTTGCCGACCGCCTCGGCAAACCCCTCGGGATCGCCTACCGGAAAAGCGCCGCTGAGCTTGCGCGATCCCAGCTCTTCGGCGCCCAGGCGGATCTTGGCGCGATTGTAACGGTTGATCGCCTCCACAGCCTGATCAAGCCGGGTACCATTGAGCGCGAGCATCCCGGAAACCCATTCAACGTCGGGCCCCGGAACGGAGGAAGTGCTTGCCGGCGATCCGATCTCGATCTGCGAACCGGCAGCGATCTGCCGCGGCGCGCCCGTTGGCGGCTCGGCCGCGTTCAGTTCGACCGCCCCATGCGGAGCGGCAATTCGCAGCACTGCACCTGTCAGGAAGGCATCGAAGACACCGCCCTGGACCGTCGCGCTGTTTGTGCCCGCGCTCACCGCATAACTGCCTGAACCCGGCGCGCTTTCCACCCTGATTCGGCCCTTCGCAATAACGATGTCACGAATCCCTCCGGAAAGTGAAACCGAAATTCGGGTATCGGTATCGAGGGTGATCGCGCTCGCATCGGCGAGGCGGAACGTCCTGATTTCCCCGATTCCAGTCTCGTACGTCGCCGCCTCGGCCGGGGTCACCAATTGGGGCAAGAGATGATGGCCGCTGGCCCAGACGGTCGCTAAACCGACAAGGAAGACCGCCGCCGCAGTCCCTAGCGCGATGTGGGTACTTTGGCGTGCGTAGAACGGAGCCTTCGTCAGGTTTCCGTCAAAACCACCGAGACCTTTGGGGACGATCCGCGCTTCGCCCAGCAAGGCCCTGCTTTCCTCATAGGCCTGACGGTGGCGTGGATCGGAGGCGAGCCAGGCCGCGAGGCTTTCCGTTACGCCAGGCTCACCCGCATCGCAGCGCTCAGCCCATCGGTTCGCTTCTTCGTAAAGCCGCTCCGGGAGCGAGTACGGAGGCCGGTCAGTCATGGCTACACAAGTGCTGGCCGAGCTTCTTGATCGCAATGCCCATGTGCCTTTCGACCCCCTTTTGACTCAGACCCGTCTGCTTCGAGATTTCGGCGAGACTATAACCATAGACCCTTCGCGCCAGAAATATCTGCCGTGTCAGAGGCTTGAGCTTGCCCACCGCGGCTTCGATGCGGCGAAGACGGTCACGGGCCTCGAGTGCCGCCACAGGATCGCAATCGGGAATTTCCGCAACGTCCATGACCTCGGAACACGGCGCCGGATTGCGCATTGCCAGCCGGGCGTTGTCACGCAGCAGGTTGACCGCCGATTGCCGCAGATAGCCTCCCGGGTTCTCAATCTGATGCACATTACCGCGTGCCGCAAATCGCGCGAAGGCTTGCTGGACGACATCTTCCGCAATTTCCCGACGCGATCGGCGCATCACGAAACGCAGCAACCCCGAGCGCTCGACGCGGTAAATTCGGTCGAGCGTCTCGCTAGCCGCGCAAACCCGGTCGTCATCAGGGGGAAGAGGTTCATCGTCACCGAGCGGGACGCTACCAAACCCTAAGGCAAATCGCATGACTTGCTGCCAGGTAAACCAAGATCAGTCATGGAAAACATCTACCGGCTCCGCTCGACTAGCGAGGCGGAGCCGGTAGGAACCGGATGTTGAGAACATGCAAGCACATGCGCCGACGCGTTTAGACCGCAAAGGGTCCTGGACATATGCATCAGCCATCCGGTCTATTCCCGCAAGGCGAGACTATCCCTATTCACTTGTGAGGTTCTCACGCCTCGGCATCGAACAAAAGAACGATGCTTGCAAAAGGTACTATATGCGAGACGATCTTCAAGAACGAAATTACAACTTTGTCATATGTGGCATGATCGACACAATTCACACACTGCCTAAAACACCAGATTGGCCGTATCCCGCCACCTTCCAGACGCCATCCAATTGATGCCTAACTTGGAATGGATAGAAAAATTATTCGGCCGCCGAAAAATCAGTAGGGCAAAGCGCCTACGTATCGTTCAATCACCCTCCACATTACGCAATGCAGCAAATCCCCAGCGACGGGCTCGTCAGCGCTATTGATGATGCCATTAGAGCGCGCGAATAAATTTCGATGCCTCACATCTCTACCGAACATGCCCGGCCTGCATTCCATGGCTTGAGACGATGTCTCATCCACCTGCCCCGCAAGGCACTTCCTTCAACGCGCTCACTCATGGGGTTTTATCGCCACCGCCAGCCGGACAGCGGCGAAGTTCATTGCCCATCAAAGTTCCCACTGCGATACGATCGACACCGACAGCCTATACGGAACTTAGCGCGTGAAGGGGAGCGCCGCCCAGCCACACGGACTATTGCAAGTGGGTGCGTACGACGCGTAAGCTCGCGGCAAATCCGGCCGCTCAAGCGACGTCAGAACGAAATCGGATCGTTCAGCACAAGTCGAATTTGGAATAACGGTCAAAAAACTTAAACTGACACTTAAGCGAACCATCAACATACAAATCCTTTCCCGCACTTTTTTAATTTTTATCGAAGTTTTATTTTTCTATCCGGCGATTTTTCAATTTAGTGGCTGCAATACAATCATATTGAGACCGTAATTCATCAATGCCGCACAATGCCGTTATTCCCTAGGGACGGGGCCGATAACGGGCGTCAGATGAACAAGATGTCCGGCCCGGATTCTGGATCAAGCCAGGAACAAGACGACGAGCGCCACGCCGAGGACCGCAACCCATATTTGAAACGGCCAGAGGAGATACTTCGGTGCGTGCCTGAGCTCCATGAACTCACGCCCGACCAGAGTCACCTTGGCGAACGCGACGATAAGGATCACGCAGCGGGCGGCTCCATCACGCCCCACGACCATCGTTTCGAACGAAAGGAGGGTCGCAGCGACCAAGATCGTCCAGACAATGATTGCGCGATTTTGCAGAACTGAAGGCATCAGGGCTCCCCTCACAACAAGTAGAGCAACGCGAAGAGAATGATCCACAGGAGATCGACCATGTGCCAAAACACGCCGCTCCCCTCAATGAGGGCCACGCTCCCGCGCATCTGACCGGACGATTCGATCTGCGATGCGGCAAAACACAGTACACCGATGCCAATCACGACGTGGACCAGATGAATACCGGTAAACATGTAATAATATATCGAAAATGCGTTGGTATTGAGCGTAAAGCCCTCAGCGATTTTTGCCGAGTACTCGACAGCCTTCACCGCGACAAAACCCATACCGAGTGCAATCGCGCCAAGCAGGAAGTGGCGCGCGCGCCGATCGCCTTTTCGGACAGCCGTGACGGCTTGCGCTACGCAAAGACTGCTGGTCAGCAGCAGTAGCGTGTTGAGCAAGCCGAGGTGGCGATCAAGCAATCGCTGGGATGTCTCGAAGAGGGCCGATTCTTGCCGGTGTGCGACAGCGTAGGTTATAAAAAATACTGCGAAGACTATGAGGTCGCCGCCAATGAAGACCCACACGCCTTCCTCCCCCGGTATACGACCGGCGGGAGTCTTGATCGCAGGTGTTGTTTGTTGCTTGTCCGTCATTCGCCGGCCAATGCACCGCGCTTGATCGCCGCCAGCATGGCGAAGATCATCACATTGAACCATATGCCGAAAACGACAGCTGGAAGCCAAAAAGCAAGAACGCCGTTCCACGCAAAAGGACCCGACTTGAACAAGCCGACCGCGAGGCCGGGGAGAAACAGGACACCAGTCCACAGGTTCAGGTAACCCAGCCATCGCGGAAGCGTCGGGGCCGTCTTCCGATCCTGAAGGATCACGATACCGGTGACAATGTTCTGCACGAACGCCGGGACGGCGGGCATGACGAACAGAAAGAACGCAATGTCGCTCAGCATGACGATTTCGGTGTCTGGTCGATCCAGCCGATAGGCCGCGACGGTGAAGAAAAGCCCCGCGAAAAACAGTGTTACAAACCCATAAGCAACGATCATCACGAACGACCAGGTCAACGGAGACACTGGACCCTCAATTTTCTTCATGAATGTCGCCAAGGCGCCGAGAAATGGGAAAAACAGGACCGATGCCGAGGTTATAAGAATGCCACCGACCAATATCCCGACCTGATGCTCGCGATAGTATTGGGCTACTTGAGCATATGGCATTGAAGGCGCGAGCGGCGGAAAGAGGTGTGCAACCGGCCAGATTCCCAGGAACATCATTGTTCCTGCAATCGCGCCCATGTAAGTGCACAGCTTCATTGTCGTGCTCTGGCTACCCATCACCCCTCCGCGGATTTGTTCTCCTGGATCGTGAGTAGCGCCCATGCGAAGAGCACCCACCCGAGGATAGGGTTTGCCGGATGAGACGGCTTTCACCTGCGGAAGGCGGTGCTTCTGAAGGACCATTTGCTAAATGCCATCGGAGCATCGATCCGCCATATTGCACCCGAGGTGTTTTCAACCATTCGTATGAGAGAGACCGCTTCGACACATTTGTCCGGCGTGCTCACGCACGGCCCGTGATCGCCTTGCGACTGAAAGACTAGCACGCCGGAAACAGCGAAAATGTGCCCCGCGCTTCGGATTCCCAAACACATTGCGGCAGTCTAGTGACACCTCACCTATTGCGTATTTTCAGGTCGGAGATCTTGCGCAACCTAAATGGAAACAGGACCGCCCCACCCTTCGATAGGTAGCCCTGCGGCGGACCACCAGTAGACTGCAAGAAAATCGGAGTCGGCAGGGAGATGGAAATGAAAAAGGGCATTTGTAGGGTATTGCTCGGCTCGAGCGCCCTGATGATCTGTTCGGGCCAGGCCTGGGCGGAAGAAGACAATGCTCCGGCAAACACCGCCGGCGCACAAAGTACCGGGGAAATTATCGTTACGGCTCGGCGAACCGCCGAGCGATTGCAGGATGTTCCGGTTGCGGTCGCCGCATTTGACAGCAGCGCTCTCCAGCGCTCGACTGTACAGGAACTCTCGGATGTCAGGACAATCGCCTCCGGCCTGAACTTCAATTCGGAGGGCGGGAAAAGCACGACGAATGTGAGCTTGCGCGGCGTAGGCCAGCTTCCCGTCGGTCTTACGACCCCAGGTGTTGTAACCTATTTCAACAACATCGCGATTCCCAGCCTTGGGTCGAGCATTCCTACCTACGACATCGCGAATGTGCAGGTTCTCAAGGGACCGCAGGGCACTCTGTTCGGTAAATCGACGCTCGGCGGCGCGATCCTCGTCAATACCGTTCAACCGGACCTGTACGATTTCGGAGGCTACGTGAAAGGCACGTATGGCCGCTGGAACTACTGGGCGATCGAAGGGGCGGTCAACGTCCCGATCGTGTCGGAAAAGATCGCGTTGCGCATTGCCGGCCAGATACGGCGCCAGGACCCCAGGATCCGCTCTCTGGACGCAGACTTCTTCGCGCTGCCTGAAGTGAAGGCCCTGGGCGCTACGGATCCGAAAGCCAACAGCTATCCCGGCTTCGAGAACATCAAGAACGACAGCGTTCGTGTGTCGCTTACAATCGCCCCGACCGAGGGGATCACGAACACGACGGTCGCCGAATATTTCAAGGCCGACGAACTGGCATCCGGTCTCTACCTTTACAAGGCAGATTTCGCGCCGCTCCAGTCGGCCGTTTTCCTGCCGCTCCTTGGTAGCGCCAGTCGGGCTGCCACCGCCGTCCAGCTTGCAAGCCTCGCCGAGGCTTACGCGCAGGCGCATCCTCGCGGCGCGTTCGACGGCGGGATCGACGGAGGCCGGGCTTATCGAAAGTCGATCGCGGTCGTCAACACGACCGACGTTGAGCTGAGCGACAGCTTCTCTCTCCGGAACATTTTCGGCTATCGCAAGAATACGAATGGCCAGTCGATCAACACTGCTGCCGTGCCGGTGCTGGATCAGGGAGGCGTAGCGAATCCGTTCCTGGGCGGCCTTGTTACCCAGCCTTTCATTACCTACTACGCCGAACAACGCTATGTTCGCGACTATATCGACAACGACTTCCAGTTCATCTACAAGGGTTCGGGCGGACTGAACGGTATTCTTGGCGTCTACTACAGTGTGGATGGCCCGGCCGGCCCCTCCGGCGACCAGTTTACCGTGTTCTCGTCGCTTGGCCGCGTTCCGCCCACCACCACTCATGTGAAAAATCAAAGCCTTGCGGTATACGGGCAATTTGGCATTCCGCTCACGGATAAGCTGAATTTCAACATCGGCGGTCGCTACAGCTGGGACAAGTCGGAATTCTGCTACAATCCTGGCAATACGGCCACGTTCGCATCTGTTGACTTCTCACAGTGCAAGCAGAATATCGCCGATCGGGTGGGGACGCCGACCGAATTCAGCGACGGTTTCGGACAGGCATCGGTCAAAGACAACTATCCGACATGGACCGTTGGGTTTGACTACAAGATCAGCCCGGATTTCATGGTCTATATCACGAGCCGCCGCGGCGTTCGCCCCAAGAACCTCAATTTCCCGCTGTTCGAATCTCCTCCGGTGACCTGCCCATCCCAGGCGTACTCGATGTCCTGCGTGGATCTGCGTGGGTACCAGACAATCAAGCAGGAACGGGTAACCGATGTCGAGATCGGCGAGAAACTGAGCTTCAATGTGGCCGGTGCACAAGGACGGCTCAATGTCGCGGCCTTCTATTCGCGCTACGACAACGCCACGCAGTTCCTGTCGAATTCCGGCAACTTCCTGTTTCCTCGCGGAACCCTGGACGCGCCGCCCTCCTCGATCATCATCAATGCAGCCGATCTCAACATCTACGGTGTGGAAATCGATGCCAGTGTGTCGCCTGATCGCAACCTGACTCTGGGCTTTAATGGCGCCATCACAAAAACGGACGTGGCAAAGCTGCTTCCCATCAATACGAATGGCGAACTCGGACCAAATGTCGGATCCTTCGGCGCAGATCAGATCAACAGGCTGACACCGACATTCTCCGGTACCGTCACGGCCAGCTGGATTACGCCAGTCCATCCGGCAAATGCAGATGTCATCATCAGCGGCGATCTTTACATGACGGCCGACTACGGCGGCCAGCAAGGCTACCAGCTGAAGGGCTATTCCCTCGCCAACGGGCGTATCGACGTCAAGGGAATTGCCGGCACGGGGCTGGACCTGGGCTTCTACGTCAAGAACCTGTTTGACGTTCAATATCAGGCGGGCGTTTCGGTCATTTTGCCGAATGCCCCATATAACAGCCTCTATCTCGGCCCTCCGCGCACCTGGGGCGTCGAGGCGACCTACAGGTTCTGATAGCCGGAACAACCATGAAGGGGCGGACGCGATCCGCCCCTTTTTGACTTTGAATTATCCTGGAAGCGTCGAGCCCCCCTCGGCAGCACCAGTGTTTTTCCGATACAGGAGAATAGTGATGAAGACCGGCGGCGTTATCGGTTTGGGATCGATTGGCGGAGGCGTCGCCATATGCCTTCAGCGATCCGGCCAGCTTGCAGCAATCTATGACGTTCAGGCGGCAGCCGCGGATCGCGTTAAGGGTGCACCTCCAATTTCCTCTAGCCCCCGTGCCTTGGCCGAGGCTTCGGACTGCGTGCTGATCGCGGTCCTCAACGGGGAGCAGACCCTTGCAGTCCTCTCCGGACCGGACGGAGTGCTCGCGGCAAACAAACCCGGCCAGACCGTCATTCTGTTGTCGACGATCAATATGGCAGATCTCGCCGGAGCGCAGGCGATGTGCAAGGATGCCGGCGTTATCCTCATCGACTGCGGGGTCACGAACGGACCGAAATCTGCCGAAAACGGCCTCATTTGTATGGCCGGCGGCGAAGACGGTGATCTGGCGGCCGCCAAACCCGTATTCGACGGATTCGCGCAGCAGGTCCTTCACATGGGCGGCCCGGGAGCCGGCATGGCCGCCAAGATCGCTCGCAACACCACGTACTTCGGCTGCATGAGAGCGGGTTACGAGGGGGCAGTTATTGCGCGCAACTATGGCGTCAGCCTCGATCAGCTCACTCTCGCGTTGTCAGGCGACCCGACCGCCGGCGGCGGGCTTGAGGGCGCCCTTGCCATGGCGAGACGTCCCGAAGCGGCTGGGAATGCCGACGAGACGAAGCTACGCGAATATTTCCAGATGCTCATGGTGAAGGATCTGGAGGTCGCGATTGCCGAGGCGGCTCGCTTCGGCGTCCGTCTTCCCATGGTAGAACTGATCCGGGAGAACGCCGCTTCCACATCAGGACTGGAATATCCGCTCGGCCAACCAATCGGCGCCTGAGTGCCCCTAACCAGGCCGCGGGCGACCAATCGGATATGGCTCAGCCCATTCGCCATAGTCGTCGCGCGGTCTGATAGGGGTAGCCGAAGTGCCGACACGCAAGGCGCCGGAAGCAGTGAAGCGAGATGCTTTCGCAGATTTCGTCCGGCGCCGCCGCGCAGGTACTCCCGGCCACCAGGGGCGCGGCCAATGTCTTTCATCGACGCCCCCTGTGAATGCGAGCCGGCGGTATTACCTCAACAACCGGCCAAACCGCTCTGACGTGACTGCGACGCGACAGGGCGCCGGTTCGCAGCGAACGGCGGCCCGGCGCCTATCTTATGGAAGGTTGCGCAGGCCACGCGTTGACGCATTTCCCATCGTCTGATCGCAGCGCGAAACAGGACTAGACGCTTCGGTAAACCAGAATGGCAGCGCACAGGCGAGCGGTCTGGCCAGCGGGGCAAAGAGGATTCGGAGAAGATTTGATGGCGAGCGCACCCACACAGGAAATTCCTCCCCATGTACCGGCCGAGATGGCAAAGTGGTTGCCCTATTTCGCTCGTGAGGAAGTGAAGGAGTGCCCTCAGGAAACGCTCATTCCCGAGATGCACCGCACCCTGGGACCCATTACGTATGTCACCAACATCTTCCCCGGAGACAAGCCCGGCTGGCTGCTCACCGGCTATGATGACACCATGGCCATGCTGCGCGATCCCGACAATTTCACCAAGAACGGCATGGGCCAATGGTCGCAGAGCATCGGCGCAGACTGGTTGGTCGTGCCCACGGAGGTGGATCCTCCGATGCACAGTTTCTACCGCAAGGCCCTGAACCCCCAATTCTCGCCGCAGAAGATGGCCGCGATGAAAGACGAGCTGCGGCGACGCGCAAGCGATCTCATCGGGGCATTCAAAGACCGCGGCCACTGCGATTTCGTGAACGAATTTTCCGAACGCTACCCGATCTTCATCGTTCTCGACCTCCTGGGACTTCCGCAGGAACGGATGGCCGAATTCCTGGTCTGGGAAAAGGAGATGTTGCACACCAATGACTGGCAGGTGCGCAGCAACGCGGTGCGCCAGGTCGTGGCATATCTGCAGTCCGAGATCGATGCTCGCCGCCGTACTCCTCAGGACGACTACATCACCAAGATATTCGACTTCGAAGCCGAAGACGGCCGCAAGTGGAATAACGAAGAGGTCCTCGGCCATTGCTTCAATCTTTTTCTCGGCGGCCTCGACACGGTCACGACCATGCTGGGCAATATCTTCGCACATCTCGCACGCCATCCTGATCAGCAGCAGGAACTGCGCGACAATCCGGATCGAATGGTCCTGGCGGTCGAGGAGTTTCTTCGGGTCTACGGGCCGGTTACGGCATTCCGTATCGCTTCGCGCGAAATCGAGATTCACGGGCAGAAGATCATGCCGGGCGAATATGTTTCGGTCAGCACGCCCGTCGTGAACCAGGATCCGAAGATCCATGAAGACCCAGCGGAGGTCCGTTTCGATCGCAAGGCCGCGCATGTGGCGCTCGGCGGGGGTATCCACAAGTGCCTCGGCATGCATCTCGCCCGGCTCGAACTGCAGACTGCCCTGGAACTGTTTCTGAAAGAAATTCCGCAATTTCGATTCAAAGACGGTTTCGAACCGAAATATTTCGTGGGCAATATCACTTTCGTGCCCCGCCTCGAACTTCAGTGGAACTAAGAGACGCTGTGCGTTCTTGACGCACTATCGGCGCGTGGAACCCGTTCCAGTTACGAAGCCAGCCTCAAGCTGACGCAACGCATGCGAACTGCAGCAAACCGGAATGGCATATTGTGCCATTCCGGTCAGTGTTTGATAGCCGGTTTAAACCAGCCACTTGGGCCGTTCAGACCGTGACCTGCGCACCGGCGCAGGGAATCGGTGTGCACCCCATTTCGTCAGATTTCCCGCGAATGCCAACGCAGGATCGTGGCCTGGAACATGTTGCCCGGCCCAGCCCTCTCCACTTTGGCGGCGGGAGGCGGCTTACGCCAATGTAGACGCCCCGATATGGCGACTGCCAGGAAATTAGCCCGCAAACGTTCAGCTTCTTGGACAGAAGGTGCGCCGACCTTCCTTCAGACAGGTGGGCGTAGCGTGCCAGCATGTTCACTCCGCGGCATGCAGCAAAAAATCTATGATTACATCATTGTCGGCGCCGGATCCTCCGGCTGCGTTCTGGCAAACAGGCTGTCTGCCGATCCCGACGTTTCGGTGCTGCTGGTCGAGGCGGGCCCTGACGACAAGAGTCCTCTGATCAGGATGCCGCGCGGCATCGGCAAACTGCTTGCCCCGGGAAACCCGCATGTCTGGGACTATCAAGTATCCCCGGGCGGGAACGCGTCACACGAAGTGTGGCTCAAGGGCCGAGCGGTTGGCGGTTCAAGTTCCGTCAACGGTATGGTCTATGTCCGGGGCGCTCCGGCCGACTACGACGCGTGGGAACGGGCGGGCTGTCATGGCTGGGGCTGGACGGAAATGGGCCGGCATTTCGTCGAACTCGAGGACCACGCGCTTGGTGCCAATGAATGGCGCGGCACCGGCGGTCCACTGAAAGTCAGTGTTCATCCCGCGGGCGATCCGCTTTGCGAAGCGTTCCTGGAGGCCAGTGAGCAAGCCGGAATTCCTCGGGTCGCAGACATGAACGACATCCCTTCGGTCACCGACGGCGGTATGGGCTATCAGCCGACCACGACGCATAATGGCAAACGCTTTTCGGCTGCGCGCGCATTTCTGAAACCCGTGCGTGGGAGATCCAATCTCGACGTTACGCCCGGCACCGATGTCCTGCGCATCCTGTTCGAAGGCAAACGGGCCTGCGGTATTGTCGCGCGCAAGGCCGGTCAAACTTTCGAGGTGCAAGCACGGCGCGAAGTAATCGTATGTGCGGGTGCGATCCAGAGTCCGAAACTTCTGCAGCTCTCGGGTATCGGCCCACGCCGCCTGTTGGAGGGGCTGGGTATTCCGGTCGTAGTCGATGCACCCGGGGTGGGCGCCAACCTGCAGGAGCACCGATATCTGGGTTTCACTTTCCGGGTTCGCGGCCAAAGTCTGAACCAGCGACTGTCGGGCGCTGGTCTGGTCGCATCGTTCCTTCGCTACCTGTTTGCCTCGAGCGGTCCCCTCACCCATTCGGCGCACGAAGTTGGCGGCTTCATCAAGACAGAAGCGCAGCTCGAGCGACCCGACGCACAAGTGGGCATGGGTCTCTATTCGTTTCATACCGATGAAAAGGGCGCGGTCGTTCTCGACCCATTCCCCGGCCTGACGGTGATCGCCTACTACATGAGGCCCGACAGTCTGGGCGAAGTGAGGATTACCTCGGCAGATCCCGATGCTGCGCCTGCCATCGATGCCAATCACCTTGCGAGCGCCAACGATCGTGAGCGGTTCCTGGCTCTGTTCAGGTGGCTGCGCAACCTTGCCCGGCAGCCGGCCTTGCGGGACTGGATTATCGAGGAAACCGGCGCCACGGCGGGCCTCGAAACCGACGAGGACATCCTCGCGAATGCCATCGGGCTTGGCGGCACATCGTTCCACATCTGCGGGACCTGCCGGATGGGAAGCGATACGGGTGCGGTGCTCGACCCGCAGCTGCGCGTTCGCGGCGTCACCGGTCTACGGGTCGTGGACACATCGATCATGCCGACCATTGTGTCGGGCAATACCAACGCGCCGGCCATGGCGATCGCTCTCAACGCCGCGGAAATGATTTTGCGGCCCCAGCAGGATGATGGACTTTGACTATTCCCTTCACCAGTTTCGATGGTCTTTACATCGACGGCGCCTGGGCCGAAGCCGCCGGCGATCGGGACGACATCCTCAATCCGGCAACCGAGGCGGTAATCGGCCGGGCACCCGTGGGCGATAGCATCGCGGCACACGCAGCCATCGCCGCGGCGCGAGATGCATTCGATAACGGTGTATGGCCCCGCATGGCGATGGCCGAGCGCGCGGAATACCTTCGCAAGATGCATGCCGCATTGGATGGTCGGCGAGCCCAGATCGCGACGCTAATCGTGGCAGAGGTCGGCTGTTCGCAACGCGTCACCCATACGATGCAGGTCGGCAACCCGCTCGACCATCTGCTTGCTGCGCTGAACCACTCGGCACGGGACGACAGTGTCCGGTTACCGATCGACGTGACTCCCGATCCATTTGATCCCCAGGGCCCAAAGAAAATCGGCGGCACGACGGTAGTCCGCGAACCGGTTGGCGTCGTTGCAGGGATTACCGGCTACAATTTCCCTTTTCTGCTCAACCTGGCGAAAATCGTACCTGCCTTGCTGGCAGGCAACACGCTGGTGCTCAAGCCGTCCCCATTTACGCCCTTTTCCGCTCTGCTGTTCGGCGAGATCGCGCAAGAAATCGGGTTGCCCAAGGGCGTGCTGAATATCGTTACCGGCGGACCAGACGTGGGGTCGCTGTTGACTACCGACCCGCGCGTCGATCTTGTCAGTTTCACGGGATCAGAAACCGTGGGCGCTGCGATCATGGCGCAGGCGGCCCCGACCTTGAAGCGCGTTCATCTAGAACTAGGCGGCAAGTCGGCGCTGATCGTCAGGCACGATGCCGATATTGCCCGAACCGCGGCAATGGCCGCCGCTGTCTTGTCGGTCAATGCTGGACAAGGATGCGCTCTGCTCACGCGGCTTCTGGTGCACAACAGTGTGCGGGCCAAATTCGTCGAGGCCGTCTGCGCTGTCGCCCGCCAGTTCAGGATCGGCGACCCCAGCGATTCAACGGTGACGATGGGCCCGCTGATCCGCGAGAGCCAGCGTAGCAAGGTCGAACGCATGATCGCCCAGGCCCGCGATCAAGGCGCAAGGCTCGTTCACGGCGGCGGACGGCCGGCGGGGCTCGACAAGGGCTATTTTACGGAGATCACGATCTTCGACGATGTCGACAACCAGATGAACATCGCGCAGGAGGAAGTCTTCGGGCCCGTCGGCTGCGTGATCGGTTTCGACAGTGATGACGAGGCCATCCGCATCGCCAACGATTCCAGATACGGTCTCAACGGCGGCATCGAGACGGCTGACGCTGCCAAAGGGTATGAGATGGCAATGCAGATTCGCGCAGGCAGCGTCATGCTGAATGGCGGGACCGGGCGGATGACCTATGCGCCGATCGGGGGTTACAAAAGGTCAGGTATCGGCCGCGAGTATGGTCCGGATTGGCTTCACGAATATCAGAACCAGAAATCCGTGTTCTACCCAATCGGTCGCTAGAGCGTTTACTAATCAGGTGGAACCACCTGATGACTCGGAAAACGCGCCAAACCAGAAGTTTAAAGCGGTTGATCCGATGCAGTCGGATCAACCGCTCTAGGCTGGAAAATTCGCTATCGGCACGCGCAGAGTATTAGGCTGGATGGCTGATACTCCTGAGCGTCCGGGAGGCCCAACAAGGCTTCCCGGACGCTCAGCTGTCAGGCCGATGCGCTATCCCATTGAAGATGAAGATCGGGCACGTGCAAGATGTTGCCGACGTAATAGGGAACTTTGAAGCCGTCCTTGATTCTGAATTCGGGCAGCGTCGTCACAAACTCCTCCACTGCTATCTGCAACTCTAGCCGGGCGAGATGCATGCCCAGGCATTTGTGGATGCCGCTTCCCAATGACATGTGCGCCGCCTTGCGGTCGAACCGGATTTCCTGCGGTTCATCGTAAAATACCGGATCGCGACCCACAACCGGCGAACTGAAGGCCACATAGTCTCCAGGCATGATCTTTTGGCCGTGAATTTCGATCTCCTTGGTCGCGATGCGAAACACGGTGACAGGTGCGAAGGCGCGCAGGAACTCCTCAACAGCCAAAACGATGAGCGAAGGATCGGCTCGGAGTTCGTTCTGCTTTTCCGGATGCGATGCCAGATAGTTGAAGATGTTGCCCAGCAGGGACGTGACCGTATCGAGGCCGCCGATGTAGAGATTGAAGCAGTGCCCCAAGACCTCGTCATCATTCCAGGGCCGCCCGTCTACTTCGAAGTCGAGCACCTTGGTGATGTAATCGTCGCGTGGCTGCTCGCGCCTCGCTGCGATTTCCTCGAGCAGGTAGGCCTTTACCTTTCGCACGGCATTTCCGCGCACTTCCCAGTCGTTGGAATGGAGCAGTTCCTTTTCCCATTTCAGGAACTCGGTCATTCGTCCCTGCGGCAGGCCCAAAAGGTCGAGGACGATGTAGATGGGAAACTTCTCCGAGAAGTCGGCAATGAAGTCGCATTGTCCCCGCTCTCGCAAGGCGCCGATGAGAGACCGCGCGCGTTCACGGACCTGTTCCTTCATTGCAAACATCTTCTGCGGCGCGAAATGGCCGTTCAGCGCCTTGCGGTACTGGGTATGGATCGGCGGATCGGCCTCCGTTGGGATCACGAGCCAGTCTTCACCAATATTCTGAGCCCATTTTCCCATGCCGTTTTTGGTAAAGTTGTCCGGATCGCGGAGCATCGCCTGAACATCTTCGGCGTTTTTCAGCAGCCAGCCGGGTTGATCCCCCGGAAAAATGTTAGTGACGTAAGAGACGGGTGGAAGCTCGGCGTGCATTGCCGGGATCAGAACTTCCTGCGGATTTTCATAGACGACCTTGCGCGCAAAGAGAGGCAGCGTGAACGCCAATTCGGCCGGAACATGGGCGGGGAGCGAGGATTTGGCGAGTGAAGTCATGGTATTCTCCAGAGCTCAACGGAAAGTGGCAACCCTTGCCAAAGATGGGTGCGTCGCCCGCTGCACGGATGCGAATGCGGCGGGGCGGAATATCCGCAGCCAATGGAGGCCACGAAAATGGGCGACGCAATCACTCCGGATCTCGAGCAGGCGATCAGGGACAACTACCGGTTGTGGAACGAAGGCAAGCGCGAAGAGCTCGATGCGCTTTTTCGCTCGCTCGGGCCCCAAGGTTTCACGATCGAATATGTCGGATCCTCCGCAGTCGACGGCCCCACCGCGATGGCCGCCATGTGGAAGGAATACGGGGGCAAATGCACCACCGAACTTCTTGATGTGATAGTCAATGGAACGGAAGGCGCCGCCTATGTCGCCAATCACCTTCAGACCGATAGCGGCACGGTCAGATTGACCAGCCTCGAGACCTACAAAGTTGCCGGCGGCCGGTTGGCTATTAGATACTTCCATCGGACTGCCCGGTAGAAGCTTCCTGGTCCGAATGCGGGTTTTGGGCATCGATCAGTCCGCTGCCTGCATGAAGGCAAGCAGATCCGCATAATGCGGCTGATGGACAAGGCCGCCGCCAGAAATGGAGATGTTCTCACCGGTAATGTAGCGAGCCTCGTCGGACGCCAGGAACGCCACAAGCGCAGCGATGTCTTCAGGTGTTCCGAAATTGGGCGTCAATATATGCCGCTGGATGATCTCCTTGAGACCCGGCACCGTCTTTTCCAGCGCTTCGGTCAGCACGACACCGGGGGCCACGCTGTTGCAGCGAATGTTGTCGCGTCCGTGCTGCGTCGCGATGTACCGCGTCAGCCCAATGATACCGGCTTTGGATGAACCGTAGGCGATACGGGCCAGATCTCCTGCCGAGCCTGAATTCGAGGCGGTATTGATGATCGAGCCGCCGCCACCAGCCACCATGTGCGGAATCGCGTATTTGCATCCGAGCAGGTAGCCAGTGAGATTGATGTCGAGGATCTCGCGCCATATCTCGATCGGGATATCGACTGCGGTCGTATCCTGCGGGCTTTTGACCGGATCCGTCATGGCCGCATTATTGTGAAGTATGTCCAACTTGCCAAAGTGCGCGACTGTCTTGTCGACCATGGCCTTGACCGACTTCGGCGCGGCCGCGTCGAACTGTACGGCGAGCGCCCTTTCTCCCAAAGATGCAGCAGTGCGCGCCGCGGCCTCTTCGGAAACATCTGCGACGACGACCAGCGCGCCTTCCTCAACGAACCGCCGCGCAACACCCGTACCGATGCCGCCGCCGCCGCCAGTCACAATTGCGACCTTGTTTTCTAGCCGTTTCATCTCTCACAATTCTCCCGGACGTGTACGAGGGGACCAAGTTGTCCCCTCGCTTACTCAATAGTTCGCCTCGACGCGGCCGATCAGTAGTTGAACGTCAATTCCACCCCATAGGTCGCCGGTTGCCCGACATAGGCTGCGACAATTCCAAGGGTTCGATAGAGATCCGGGAATCTTCGCAGCAGATACTTGTTGTTGGTGATGTTCCGTCCGTAGACGGCTATTTCGATGTCGGGGTTGTCGAACTGGTAGGCGATCCGGCCGTTGAAGACACCATATCCCGGCACGCGTCCGAGGCTGTTCTCAGTGTCGTAGGCGGCCTTGGTCGCAGCGGATGCCTGATCGGCCGCCCTCACCGCGTCGAAATGCTGAGCCCCAATATAGGAATAGGCGCCCGTAACAGCGAAGCTGCCCGCACCCAGCGGAACCTTCTGGGTCGCGCTGACGTTGAGCTGCTCCTTGGGCAGCTGCAGCAGCGGCAATCCGCTCAGGTCGACAACACAGCCGTTTGTCACGCCCGATCCGTTGGTACAGCCACTGCCCGGGACCACCTGAATTTCGTTAAATGTGCCCTTGACGTACTTGCCGTCCTGAAGCGACCCGTTGAGGCTGACGGTCATACCCTTCCAGGGAACCGCAGTTGCTTCGGCCTCGACACCCCAGATCCGCACCTTGCCGTTGTTCTGGATATACTGCGTAACGCCAATCCCGGGAACGAAGCTGTTGACGATCGCCTGGTTGTCGCTCTTCCAAGTATGGAAGACCGCCGTATTGAAGCGCAGATGCCGATCGAAGAGATCCACCTTCAGACCTCCTTCGACATCCTTCACTTTTTCCGGCGAGAATGCCGGTAGCCCGCCTGCCCGCAGGTTCCAGCCGCCGGCCTTCGCCGCGCCGCGTGTCGCGACATACAGGAAGAGATCGTCCGTTGCCTGCCAGTCGAGACCGAGGTTCCATGCAGGATAGTGGAACTTGGCATTCTGGTCCTGATTACAGGTCGTGGCCGTGACCGGTTCGGTGGGAGTGACCGTGCAATTGATGCCGGTGGGCGTGCCTGCGACCGGCACGTCATAGGGCAGGCCATATATCTGGGCATTGTGCAAAACACTGTCCCTGGTGTCCCACGTGTAGCGGAAGCCACCGACGGCGCGCAGGCTCGAGGTCAGCTCCAGGTAGGCTTGCGCAAACAAGCCGAACGTCTTGTTGGTAACGTCCGCATTGGAATCGCGAATGAGGCCGCCGAAGATCTGGGATCGACTGAACTCGTAGCCGCTTTCTTTCCCGGCGTAGGCACCGGCGATGAAGCTGAGCCCGTCCGTTACGTTACCCGAAACCTGGAGTTCCTGGGAAAGGTAATAGGACCCCGATCCAGCGAAGGTCCCGAGCAAGGGAACCGCGGTACCATCGGTATCGCTCAGGCCGTAGTTCATCGAATGACGATAGCCAGTAATGGACTTCAGATTGAGTTGGCCCAGTTCGACATTAACGGTGCCGGAAAAACCGTATACTTCCAGAGTGTTGAACGGCTGCACCCCATAGAGAGCCTGCGCCTGCGGCGTGAGTCTGCCAATACCTGCCGGCACCGAGGTACCGGTAGCGGTATTGTCCCACCAGTTGTCCTTGGTCAGCAGACCTGCGGTGAGACCCGGCTGAAAGGGAGCAGGGACAATTGCGGGATTGAAGGTCCAAAGAGCAATCTGCTGCCCGCTGTTTCGCTGGCGGTTCCAGTCGCCGGAAAGAGTGACGTCCCAGCCATTGCCAATGTACTTGAGTTTACCGCGCAGGAATTTGCTGTTGTTGTCAGCAAAATCCCGACCTGTAAGTGGATTGTTCCCGTAGCCATCGCGATCGTTGATCGCGCCGCTGACGCGGATCGCCAGCCCTTCGGCCAAGGGGAGGTTGATCGTGGACTGAACACCGAGGTTGTTGTAGTTCCCAAACTCCGCCTTGAATCTGCCTTCGCGTTGGTCGGTTGGATCCTTGGTGATGATGTTGATAGCCCCGCCGGTCGTGTTCCGCCCGAAGAGCGTGCCCTGAGGTCCACGCAGCACCTCAAGGCGCTCGACATCCTGGATGTCGGTCATGCCGGTCGAAGGGCGCGGAATGTAGACACCGTCGACGTATGTCGCCACTGCCGGATCGTTGGCGAGGATCGGTTGAAGGTTTCCTTGTCCGCGAATGGCCACGAACACGATGCCATCGCCGCCCGCCGAACCGCGGCCGATCACCAGGCCGGGCGCCGTACGTTGAAGATCCACGACGTTTTCGACTTTGGCAGTCGTCAGTGCCTGGGAACTGAGCGCCGTTACCGCAATCGGCGTGGTCTGAAGACTCTCCTCGATCCGGCGAGCCGTAACGATGATGTCCTGGATCCCGGTAGTTTCGTTTGATTGTGTTTGCTGCGCGTGTGCGGGTTGCCCCCACGCAGCAATCAACGCGCCTGTCGCTATAGTCGCCAGTATGACAGCCTTGGTCATCCGTTCCTCCCACGTCGTTTTTGTTTTGCTCCGTGCCTGTTTCGGCACGTTGACGCGGGGGGGAGCCTAAGCGCGGGGGATTTTCCTCCATAGTGGTTGCGGAGTTAATGACTGCGGCGCGACATGTTTTGGCCGTCGCTCGATATGTTCAGGCGTCTGTCAGTGAACCTGCCGCGGCTGGCAGCGAAAGTCCTTGGGCGTTTGGCCGGTCGCCACACGGAACGCGGCCGAAAAAGCCGAGGTGCTGCTGAAGCCGCAGCGCCAGCTGATCTCCTTGATCCGCGTGCCGTCGCCGCGCAGCAGTTCCTTGGCGAGAGCAATCCGGCTGCGCGCAACGAATTCCCCCAGACTTACGCCAGTACCGTCCTTGAACACGCGCGCCACGTGCCGCACGCTCATATTGCAACCACGAGCGATGTCAGCAACTCCGAGCGGCGCCGCCAGATTATCCATCACATAGTCGACGATATGGCGCACTTGCCGTGTACTACGTGGGCTGCCGGCGCCGAATTCCTGTGTACTCACATGCCGAACGAGTTCCACGGCAAGTCCCATGAGCATGGATTCGATCAAGGCCTGGCTTGCGAATCCGGGTACACGAAGCTCTGCCGCCAGCCCCTCGAAAAAGCGCCTCATCGCGATATTTTGAACATCGGCACAAGGTTCCAGCCCGTGGAAGGGGCGTTCGCCATCGAAAAGTTCTTCGAGGAAGGCCTCGCCGAGCGCGACGCAAACGAGATGACGTTCCTGCAGGGCCGGCTCACCCACGTACTGACGGTGAGGCGGCATGTAGAGCATGTCGCCACTCGCCACGAACCCGTCCGAACGCCCCATCGAAAGCATGCTGCGACGAGGCTGGGTATTGAGGGAATAGTCGAGGTAATGCTTTTCAGGGCTGAACACGCCGCTGCAGGGCCGCACCCAATTGAAGTGCCGGATATCGACGCGGGCATCGTTCACCGATGCCAACGCTTCGATGTAGAAATCATCGACGCCGAACCTGTCCTGGCCGGTCCAATCGCTCTCCGGACGAAACATCGTTACCTCTGCCTCTTCTCTTTTTTTATGAGGGCATCAGATACCTGTGCCGCCTCCAGTTCCTCTATCTTCGGGTAGGTCGTCAAGATGCCCGAAAGTGCTGTCGGCAATTTATCCGTTGGCCCATGCGCGACACGATCTGGCCGAGTGACGGCATTGGCCGTGGATGGCGGAACGTTTCCCGGGGACTAGGCTGTTCTCGTCACAACGGGGAGACCTATGCATAACCTTTCGGTCAAAACCGGGTCCGTGCGATGAGAGCTCCGGACCCAGTCAAATCCGCCGATCGCTACCCTTGGTATGTGCTTGGCATCTTGACACTATCGCAGACTTGCCATGGGATCGACCGCGCGATCATCGGTCTGGTGCTCGCACCGGTAGGCAAGGAATTCTCACTCACCGACGGTCAGCTTGGCATTCTGGCCGGGTTTGCATACGGGATATTCTTCGCATTGGCCGCGCTGCCTTTCGGCATCGCGGTGGACAGCCTGAACCGGCGCAACCTGATGGCGATCGCACTCGCGCTTTGGAGCGGCGCAACAGCGCTATGCGGTCTGGCATCCGGTTTCTGGACGCTCCTACTCGGCAGGGCCGCGGTCGGCACCGCAGAAGCTGCCGGCTCTCCCACCGGAATGTCACTCCTTAGCGACTATTTCGGCGAGGAACGGCGGGCGACGGCTATCGGCATATGGTACCTGAGTTCGGGCATCGGTCTTGCCCTCGCCTTCCTGATTGGAGGGGCCATCGTTCAGGTCGGTGGGTGGCGATGGGCTTTTGCCGCAGCTGGACTGCCCGGCCTTGTTTTGGCGCCGATCCTGTTCCTGACCGTTCGTGAGCCGCAGCGAGGCGCCTACGACGATCCGGTGCCTGCACGGCCAGCCGAGGGCCAGCCCGGTCTTGCCGCACGCATCCTTCAACTCGCCGCGCGGCCGGGACTGTTCTTGTGCATAGCCGCCATCATTCTGATTGCGGCCGGCATCTACGGGATGAGCACCTGGCTTACGACGTTCCTCATTCGCGTTCATGGTATGCCGATCTCGCGCGCGGGCGTCACCATCGCCATTGCTTACGGCGGCCTCGGCTCGGTGGGCGGTTTCCTTGCCGGGTGGGCAATCGATCAGATAAATCGCCAGCGCGGCGGCTTCGATCCGGCAAGAACCGCCCTCTTTGGCGCGGTGATCCCCATTCTTACTGCCCTGACCGGGATCGGCACGGTGGTCGTTTCACAAACTGGTCCCATGCAAGCGCTCCTCATGGCCTGCGGCTTCCTGAGCGCCTCCTACAACGGCCCGATCTATGCGGTGATCGTCACGATAGCCGGCCCGCGCCTGCGCGGTCTTGCCGTATCGCTTGTGCAACTTGGCGCAAATCTGATCGGTGTTGGCGCCGGGACCTATCTGATCGGAGCTGTCAGCGACTTCGTGGGCGGGACCGAGGGAGTCGCATGGGGCATCGGGACGGCTATGCTGTTCACGTTTGCCGGTGGACTGGTGCTGTTGCTGGCATCGCGGTCCATTCGCCGCGCGCAGAAGAAACAAATCGCCTAAAGAATTATGGCCCGGCTCGTGCGAGCCGGGCCATTCCCGAAAACTTGAAATCTCTGTTCCCTATTGGGCCGCTTCGACGCGATCGCGGCGCCGGGCCTTGGCGGCCTCGATCCCCCTAAAGAGCGCCGTGGTATTGCCTGCGCCGGCATAGAACAGCGTGAAAAGGGGAATGAAATCGAGCTCTTCGTCAGTGAACTCCCCGTTGATCAAGGCGCCGTTCATCTGAATTTCCACGAGATCAGTGCGGCCGAGCATGGCTGTTGCACCGAGCACGAGCAGACGCTTCTCGCGCATCGACAGGACATCGCTTGCCCAAAGGTTGGCGAACTGATTACCGACGATCTCCTGGTTGAACGATGAGTTCCGGAATGGCAGCACCATGTCCGAGGAACCCGGCCCATAGACCTGATCAAAGGTTTCGAGACCCTTTTGCCACTGTGTTTCGTCGATACTCATGCCTTTTCTCCCAATACTGCTTCAAGGCCGACAACCGCCAGGTCGGTGCGGCGGGTCAGTTCGATAAGCGGAAGCGAAATCCCGTAGCTCTGCGCAAGGTCGATCGCGGCGTCGAGATCCTTCACCATCAGTGAGCGGGTATATTCGCGCACCGCCGCTTCGCTCTTGCTCGACGACGGGTCGTCGCGAATGGCCAGCATCAGCGGCCCCCCTACACTGTCGGAACTGGCCTCGATCACCTCGTTGAGCTGACGGATGTCGACGCCGGCGTTGCGGCACAATATCGACGCTTCGTATCCTGCGCGAAGTCCCCCAAAGACAATGACGTTTCGTGCAATCTTTGCAGCCATGCCGGAACCTGGACCGCCCATATGGGCAACGTGCTTGGCAAAGCCGTCAAGCACCGGCCGAACCCGGTCAATCACTTGATCGCTGCCGCCCACCAGACAGACGAGCCCGTGTTCGCGCGATTTCGGGCCGCCGGTCACGCCGCAATCCACCAACTCCACTCCGGCTTGCTCCGTAAGCCTGCGGATGGCGTTCAAGTCCTCGATCGAGACGGTCGCCACGAGAACGACGGTCATGCCCGGACGCGCCCGCGCAAGCACTCCATCGGGGCCGGTGAGCACGCTGATCGTCTGCTTTGCATCGACGACAGCGATGACGATCACGTCGGCCTGCTCGGCAACAGCGGCAGGGGAGCTCTCTACCGCGGGCACGCCGTCCAGCGTATCGGATGCATCCGGCCGGATGTCGTAGACTGCCGCGAGTTGCTTAGATCGTGCCAGGCATATGGCAACGCCGGCACCGATCTGACCCAACCCGATGACTCCTGCTTTTCCCATTTTCTACCTCTCATGCGCGGCGCCTCGGCCACTTGATCGACATGTTTCAAATCGTGGCATAGCTGGGCCGTCGACGTCATCCTGACAGCTGCCCGTTGGCCGAAACGCGACAAATTTACAGCTTCTCACGATGCATTTGCTTCGGCGGGGAGGTTTGTTGCAGCGCGTAAATATAGAAAGACCGCCAAAACCAGCACAAATGCTGTTGCCGCCATGCTGAGCTGCAACCCGCCGGCCGCAGCCTGAAGGCAGGCTCGAGTCATCGAACCTCCCGCGGCGCCCACGCAATCGCTCGCGTAACCGGCCCCATAGCGCCAGGCGGCAAGGTGATCGCTGAGATAGCCCAGGAGCACTGACCCCAGTCCAAGCCCCGCCACGGTCTGGCCGAAGGAATGAAGTGCCGCTGCCGAAGCGCGCATCCTGGGTTCGACGAGGGATTGGGTTATTGTCATTATTGCGGGCGTGAAGGCATAAAGCAGGGCCGTCGCACCAAACAGGAAGCCCACGAGCCAGCGCCAGTCGTCCTGGTAGATAGCGAGCAGATAGAGTGGAAAGGCTAGAGCAACGGCCGCCGCCGGTGCCCAGCCTCCCCAACGCAGGTCGCGGCGAAGAAGGCTCGCGATGACATATCCGCCGCTTGCCTGTCCCACCATCGTGGCAAGGCTGAACGACAATGCAAAGACGAGCCCGGCTTGCGACAAGGACAATTCATATCGCCGTACAAGCAGCGGAATCAGGAAGAGGTTGGTACCGAAGCCGACCATTCCTACAAATCCGCTCCCGGCGGTAAGGAAGAGGAAAGCGGGCGAACGGCCCAGCCTGCGCAGAACAGCGCCGAATTTTGGCGTATCGGCGCTCTTGCCGGCATCGATCCGAGCGGGCTCAGGGATCGTCGTTATCAGCATGCCCGCCAGAAGAATCCCGGGCAATCCAACGCAGACCAGGGCAAGGCGCCAGCCAAATGTCTGGGCGACCGCCCCTCCCGCAATTGCGGCAACCGCGCCGCCGATAGGGACCCCCAGCGCAATGAGCGAGAACACGACCGCCCTGCGGCTGGCCTCAAACCTGTCGGAAATCATGGAAACGAGGGCCGGCGTGAATCCTGCCTCTCCCACCCCTACTCCCATGCGGCAGATCAGGAGCTGAACGTAGCTCCCCGCCATGCCGGAAAGAGCCGTCATCAGCGACCAGATGACAGTGACGGCCGCGATGATCTTCACTCTGCTATACCGCTCGGCAAGACGGGCAAGTGGAATTCCAAGGACTGCGTAGAAGAGCGAGAAGGCCAATCCTCCAAGCATTCCAAGCTGGAGATCGGTGAGCTTGAGATCGCGGCGGATCGCCTCGCCAACCACCGCGATAATGGTGCGATCGATGAAATTGAGCATGTAGATTCCGCCCAGAAGCAGCAGAAACCAACGGTCACGCATCGTGAAACTGGACATAGGTTTGGCAGCTCTCCCTAGGCGGACTTTTTGCCTCGCATGAGACAGGTAGAACACTTTTTCTCTCAAGTGTATCATTTTTCACTTGATCGACGGCAAGACCTGCGCCACCACGCCGCCAACCTTGATTGAGGGGATCTTATTGCATGAAGAAGATAATCATCGCACTCATGGCACTTGGCCTGTCCGTTCCTGCGCTTGCCGACGGAGCAGCGGTAAAGCGGAACGACGCGGTCTATTCCGCGAACGGCACACGGATCGGCAAAGTTGAGCGGGTCCTGACGGATAGCGACGGTACCGCGACCGCTGTGCGCATCATCTTCCGCGGCAAGTTCATCACGATCCCTGTCGCCACGCTGACCGCCGGTGAAAAGGGCGTCACAACGAGCATGTCGACCGACGACATCAAGAAGCTCTAGGCGGATTTACCGGTCGGTCTCGCCGCGAGCCATGACTTTTTGAGGCGAACGGGCCGAGGCTCTTGCCAGCAGGTTCACGCAAGATCGGCGATGGCGCGAATGGGCCGGCTAATGCCGTCCCATTCGAGATGGGCTGCATGCATCCTCTGAAGCGATGCTTCCATGGCTCCCGACAGTTCCATCAATTCGATGAACCCCCCGTTGGCGGCCAGGGTATCGAACAATGCAAAGCGCTCACCCGAAGGCATCGTGCCGCTGAAAGCGATTTCATGACCTTCGGCCGAGAGCCGCTGAACGCCCTCCTCGTAGGGAATCCGCAGCATGACGTGATGGTAGCCCTCTCCGCTGCGATCCAGCATCTCGGTGAAGACGGATGGTCTCTCGTTCGTCTGCTGAAGAAGTTCGATCAGCAGGCCGCCGGAAAACCCGAAGGCGACCTTCAGTGCAACTTGCGTTGGCTCGCCTCGATAGATCTGGCCCGGTAACACCGGCACGTCGAAGACAAAAAAAGGTCCTGCCTTGATGACCCTCGTCCAGTGGTCGAGCGCACGGTCCATGTCGCGTACGACCTGGCATAGTTCGAGAATCGAGCCATTGGGTTGCATCAGCCCTTACTCCACTTCGCTGCGGCGGTCCGCAGCCCGTGACTGCGGGCCCGGTCAACCAATTGCCTGCGCCGCAGCGCGATATCCGAGGGCGGCAGCCGTCCTTCACCATCCCCAAGCGTCGCAAGATCGACGACGCGCACGTCGCGGATGAATGCCGCAGGATCGCTTCCCTCCGGCACGCCTTGCCAGCGCAGCAATACCCAGCCTTCCCCAAGCCCTGCGGTGTCGATCCAGTTGGCGATACCGGCATCCACGCCGGCGAGGACATAAGTGATCGTGCCGTCGGCGGAGGGCGCAACCTGTGAGCTAGCAAGACTTACCGTGCGCAGCATTGGATCGGGCGATATTGTCCAGGGGTCGGCAACCTGGATACCCGTGTAACGGCTTCCTGCTGGATCAATGGTGATGAGCAGCCCCTCGCCGTCCCCGAGCGCGAAACGACCTCCTGCAAGATAACCCCAGTCACCATCCCGCCCCTGAGGTCCGACTAGCCGATTGGGCTGCGGATACCCGAGAAAGTCGTCCTTGAAGCGCGACCAGAATGTCACCCAGGCTGGCATGTCGGCAATGATGGCGCGGGCGATATCCTCCTCGCTGCGTGGCATCGATGCATGCAATTGGTCGAGACGACTGACCCTGACTTCGGCGGGTACCTGTTCCCAGCCGCATTGGCTGTCGCGCGTGTAGACCTGAATGCGCGCACCACTCTCGGTTTTCAGATGGGCCGGCCCGCCGTCCCCAGGGCCCACCGTGACCGTCACGCGCCGACTTGAATCGCAGAGCGGCAACAGGTCTTGAAGAGTGAGCGCACCGAGATTTCGACCGAGGCCGGCATGGTGTTCGGGCTCGACCTCCGCAACGATGCTGAATTGGGGCGGATCGGCGGAGAAGCGGATTTGGACCGCGTACCCGCCATCGCCGTCGATCGGAATCTCGCGATTGATATTATCCGGATTATCGATCGCGACGGCGGCGCCGGGAAATATGTGACCGAACCAATCCCGAGGCGCATTGCTGATATTCCACACGACCTTGGGATCGGCGGGATCGCCGTTAGCTTCCCGCATAGCAAGGCCGAGGACCCATTGATCCAGCGCACGATCGAGGCCAATTCGCCCATCGAGCGTCTTTGATAGCGGATCGCCAAGCAGAATCTGCCGTGCGCTTTCGCGCGCAGCGCGAACGTCAGGCCGTTCGATGAGGCGCAGGGCCAGCCGCTCGGCTGAAGCCTGATCTTCCGTCCATAGCGGATTGACCGTCATGATATCGTTCCCACCCTACCGCCTTCAGCGAAGATCGTGCTTCCCGTAGTGTAGCTGGAGGCATCGCTAGCAAGCAGGATGGCCGCCCCGACAGCTTCGTCCGCGGCACCGAAGCGCTTGATGGCGTTCCGCTCTGCCAGCCCCAGACCCTTGTGGATTTCCGCTTCCTGCCCATCGGGGCTCATGGAACCGACGCACAGACAGTTCACGCGCGTGTGCGGGGCCTGCGACTTGGCAAGTTCCCTCACCAGAAAGTGGAGCGCTGCTTTCGATACTCCATAGGCGACAGCCGGCGGGATGGGCGTGAAACCGCCGCAGCTTTGCACCGAGATGATACTACCCTTCCCATGTGCCTTCATGTCGGCTTCGGTCAGTTCGGCCAGCCACCAGGTCGCCATGACGTTGACGTCGAACGCGGTGCGCCACACTTCGTCGGTGTTCGCCCAAAGCCCGCCATCGGCGGCATATACGACCCCGGCTGCAGCATTGTTGAAGATGATGTGGATCGGACCGAAGGCTTCGCGTGCGCAGGCCACGAGCCGCTCAAGATCACTCCTTTTCCCGGCGTCCGCGACAATGGCGGCAGCGCGGCCGCCGCCGGCCGCATTGATCTCTCCTGCCAGCCGTTCGAGACGATCCCCCGAACGGGCGGAGATCACCACATTCGCCCCCAGTTCGGCGTAAGCCCGCGCAACATGTTCCCCCACTCCCGGACCAACGCCGGTCAGGATTGCAGTGCGCCCGTCAAGGCGGAAACGGTCGAGAATGCCCATGGTCTCGTTCCCCAGGTCAGGCCTATGAATGGTCGAAAAGATGGCCGTAGCGCGTGTAGTATCCGGCAAGGCGCGCGTGTACCTCGGCCGGATCAATCCCGAACTGCTCCGGACTGTGCCGATGCCTCCCCAACCGGTTCGCTGCAGGATTCTCGGCAAGAAAGCGGGCGATGCGATCGCGGTGCTGCACCGAAAATGGCAGATCGAACCGGCTGTAGATGTGTTCGATTGCAGCCATTGGATCGCTGACGACATCGCGGTGAGCAAGGTCAACGATGCGCCCTTCCAACGCCGGATCGCCCGACCGTGCTTCTGTCGCGCGCGCCATCGCCGCACACCAGGTGTCGACGACCGATCGCCCGATTGCCGCCAGGTCGTTCGCGCCGCCCACAGCAGCAAGGAAACCTGCAATCATGCTCGAGAGCGAGGAGAAGGTGAGAACCGGATCGCGGTGGGTCCAGACCAGCATCGCGCCGGGATAGGCCTGCAGCAGGCCTGGCAGGTCCATCAGATGCTGCGGCGACTTCAGCGTCCACCGTCCCTTCGGACCTTTCCACTGGAATTGCTGCAGCATTCTCCGATGCGTGCGATATTGCCCGTCGGGCACGGTTTCCTGCAGCCAGCGCGCAAAATCGGGAACACCGAGTTCGGCCGGAAAATTGGTGCTGGCGAAATGCAGCATCATCCCGTGATTGCATTCACCGGGCTGGGTACAATCCATCCGTTGGATGTCGGCCAGCTGCGGGGCATGCTTCAGCCAATTCTCGTAGATCGCCTGGACCTGGCCGATGCGCGGATCACTCTCGAAATTTGCTTCTTCAGGAGCGGGCCAGGGAATATACCATTCCCACTCGCGCGGCGCCCTCGCGGACGGATCGAGACAGAGCAGATCGTAGGTGATCGTTGTCCCTGTGCGCGGCAGACCGCAGACTATGAGAGGGTCGCCGAGATCCTGCTGCGTAATCTCCGGGTGGCGTTTCTCATCCTCGATGTAGCGCAGCCGGGTCGCCAGCAGGCCGACAATCTTCTCACTTACTGTCTGGCGCAGTTGCGGCGGCGGATCCATCGTCTCCACCGCCTCGACCAGACGTTGAAAGCCGGCCATGAACGAAAGGTCATTTCCGAAATCCGTAAGGCCCGTGAGATCGCGCGCGCGCGCGATCAGGGTTTGCGGTTCCAAAACCGCCGCTTCACAAGAGCCCGCGTTCATGCAGGCCGCTTTTCACGGTGCTGCGCCATTGCCGTACTTCTCCCAGGTGCCGCGATCCGGTATGGAATCCGGTCGCTCAGGCCTTGTCTTCGACCGGTGTCAGGTTCTTCATGAAAGCAACGAAATCCGGACCCAATTCAGGGATTGGCAAACCCAGACGTTCCGCGAGGTAGAGCGTCATGAAGTTGTCATTCAGCGACTTGTTGGTCTCAGGAATATTGCCGATACCAACCTGGCGGTCGAACGCGCCGATCGCCACCAGCGCCATGCGCAGTGCGACGACGATATCGTAGTATTCAAGGTTTCTCGCCGTCTGCCGGGTGGTCTCCTCCCAGATCGCGATCGTTTCTTGCTTGCTGGGCAGCCCTTCAAGCCGGGTAATGCCGAACCGGCGACCGAACAGGTCGTCGAAGTAAAGCCACCATGCGAGGTCGAGCTCGGCCGGTCCTAACGCTGCCAGTTCCCAGTCGATCAGCGCGTTGACGCGGCCATCGGGCGCGAACATGACGTTGGACGGTGTGGGATCGCCCCACAGTACGTTGACGGCCGCATCTTGCGGCATGTTGGCGCGCACATAAGCCATTGCCGTATCGACAATGGGCATTGCCCGCCCGCGTCCTGCGGCCTTGTGCCACGCTTCCAATGCACCGACGTATTGATCGAGGCCCGGCTCACCGTTTTCGGGTTGTGCGAGGAATTCGAACCCGTCGCGCCAGTCAATACTCGCCAGGCTGGCAAACGCCGATATGGCATTGGTAAAGGCCGCGCGCCGCTGCTCCGGCGCCATGTCGACCAGCCAGCCTTCAAGATTGTAGTTCGGCGTCTGCTTGGCGCATTCACCCGCCACTTTGCCCATCACGAGGAAAGGCAGGCCGAGAATCTCGGGATCGAGGTGCATCCCGATCCATGGCGGAACGGGGAGATCTCCGCGCGCATCGAGCGCGGCCATCATTTTCCCCTGAAGGGCCAGACTGCTGCCGAAGACGACTTCCAGGTCCATCGGCTGGCGGCGCACCACAAGTGTCTGCGCCTGGGGGCCTGCCTCGTCGACATAGTCGACCTCCACGAAGAAGATGTCGGCAGAGAAGCCCGCCCCCAATGTCACGTCGAGGGGGCGAACATGGATCTGGCGCCATTGCGGTTTCTGCCCGGCCAGCCAATCCTGCAACTGGACGGTAATGCGATCGGGGGTCAGCACGTCCATGATCACAGTCCCTTTGCAGCCAATGCGCGCTTCAGTTCGCTCGTGAGAGGACCCATGTCCTTGGGGGAGGAGCCGTGCAGTAGGATTTCGTCGGCGCCTGCATCAAGGAAGGACATCAGCTGATCGGCGCACTGCGCTGCCGTTCCCACTGCAGCCCCCTCGTCCAGCCACTGCTGGGGTATGAGACGGCTTACATCGACGAGTTCCTGACGCGTATAGGCCTGGTCGGCGGGCTTTCCGTTGAGCCCTGCAATCTTGGGGTGGGCGCGGATGTCGTCGAGCACCTTCTTGTCCCAGCCGTTGATGTCGACGATCAGGTCGCCAAAACCGGGGAGTTCGAAATAGGTGATCGCGCGCCCGCCGACGACGGCCTCTTCCTCGTCCTTGGGCAGATCGGGAGCGACAATGATATTATGGTAGATGCGCACTGACATCGGGTCGCGCCCTGCCTTTTCCGCGGCCTCGCGGACGATTCTGGCGCTGTTCTTCACGCCCTGCGCCGAAACGAAGGGGTGAAGCAGCACGCCGTCGCAGTGCTCGCCTGCAAATTCGAGGCTTTTTGGCCCGATCGCCGTGAAAATGATCGGCGGGGGCGTTCCTCCGTGGCGATCGGTCAGGTTGATGGCCGGAAACTTGCCGAGTATGCCGTCGTAATCGACCTTTTCACCGGCCCAGAGCCGGCGACAGATCGTGATCAGATCGGCAAGCCGCTCCATCGTGATGGGCGGGGATCCGAGCATCTTCATATAGGCCGGTACCGCGCGGGCGAACATGAGGCGGAAGCGTTCCCCGCTCATCGCTTGCATCATGTCCGCAACGCTTGCAGTCACCAGCGGATGGCGCATCGTCGCATACATGGTTCCCGTTATGCGGATCTTCGATGTGGCCTCAGCCACAGCGCCCGAGAGCACAGCCGGTTCCTTGAGCGCATAGCGTTCGGAGATCCACACGCACCCCAGGCCGATCCGCTCGGCTTCCCGGGCTTCTTCGATGCCGCGCCGCGGGTCGTTGACACGCCCCGGCAGAATATACGTGCCGAACCTGTCGAAAAGCGCCTGTGCTCCCGGTTCCACCGCCAGCGTCATTGAAATCCTCTCAGTTCGTTATGCGCCGCAGATTTGCGGCCGCGACTTTGATTGCAACCTGTCAAAAGACAGGCTCGGGATGAACCTCGACATAAAGACGTGTCAGCTTGAGCGAGGCGATCCTCCATGTCCCGGCCTGGCGGACGTAACGCTCCGTGTAATGACCAAATCCGGTGATGGATTGCGCGCCGGGTATTGGGCTCTTGCCCGGCGCCCAGACGACGCGGTCCTGCATAGCAGTCACGACGTTCGCCTCATCCCCTTTGAGATCGATCTCAGAGGAATGAACCTGATGGGCCGACCGGGCATCCGCCACTGCAAACCGCACCTGGTCGAGTATCGCCTCATGGCCGGTGATCGGCGCGTGTCCGGTATCCTCCTGTACGTCCATCACCGCGTCGCTGGTAAAAAGGTCGATGAACCCCTCCCAGTCCTTGGTATCGAGCATGCGGCAGTAGCGCGCCTTGACGTTGCGGATCGCCTCGTAATCGAGCAGCATCGAAAGTGCATCGTTCATCGCATCCGTCCTTCACCAGATGATGCGGGTATGCGCTCGCAGCGCCCGCTCGCGGATTGCCTCGGCGCGTTCGCGCGGTGCCACCAAAACGGTGCCTGCCGGCAAATACTGGCGGACCTCGTTCAATTTCACCTTCTTCATGCTGGGGGTTGGACGCTCGTCAGTGTTGAACCACCGTCCCTGCACCGCGCCGCTGGAATAGCCCGAGGTATCGAGCCAGTTGTGCACGCCCGGGTCGCGCGCGGAAATAACAGCCCGAAAGACGCCGTCGACGTCGACCACGGCCTGCGCAGCATTGAGGCTGGACTGATTGTGATACCAGTCAGTCGTTTCGTAGAGCTCGTTGGTCAGGATCAAGGACCAGTACCCGACCTCCTTCGGGATCCGCACTTCGGTTATGAGGGCCTCGTCCTCGGCGAGTTCGTAGGCGCCTTCATAGTACGACTGCCGAGCAAGACCCGTCATCTGCGAGAAATCAGCCACTTTCAGAGTGTTGATCAACCCTTCGTCCCGCAGCTTCTGGACCTTGTCGGGAAATGCCATCGCACATACCGCCGCCGTCATGGGAATCTCCGCGAACCGGTGCGCGAGCTGGGCGAGGCTTGGTCTTCCCTTGGCGGCATGTTCGGCATCCAGGCGGACGATGCCGAAGCGAGGCTCGCGCTCACAACCCCAGTCGCAGGCCACGATCCTCACCATCAACTTTTCCGTCTCGGGCTTGAGCTCCCACCAGTCGCCGTCATAATCGGCGGGACGCTGCGGCGAGAGGATAACGTCGAAACTGCCGTCAGGCGCAATCCGCAGGTCATCGAAATCATTCGCATCCTGGGCGGGATGATGCTTCCCCGTGCGGAGCGTGTCGGGACCGAGCTGGGCCAGGATCATCATTCGCGTGGTGCCGCGATCGCCGCGAATGCGGTAAGTGCCGCCCTTCTCGATCAGCGCCGCCTTGTAAATGGTGTCTGCGTTGGGCTGGAAGATGTTCTGGCAGATATTGAGTTCGGGGACGAAGATCGGATGACTACGATCGTGCATGATCGCATCGTTCGCGGTCCTGAGCACTCCGGAGAGCAAGAGCCGCATCGATTCCTGCATGACATGCGGATCGCTGCGGAGACGCTCGGGAATGCGATCGCGCATCTGCTGACCCAGCGGACGAAGCTGGTCGAGAAGGTCTTCCCATTCGAATACGCCGTTATCGCTCATATCGCTCTCCACCTTTCTGCGACCGATCCATGCTGCACCTTGGGTCGCTCCGCTTTCCGGCATCGTCGTCAAGGCCGCGATTGTCGTCATCCCCGCACGAACCTCGCGCCTAGTCAGTGACAAGCAGCGCGCGCAGCGCCGCGCGCTGTTCCTCATCGATTCCGGCAGCGGCAAAATAACCGTCGACGCCGCCCCACCGGCTCTCCATCTCGTCAAAGGCGCGCGCGAGGAAACTGTCCTGAACGCCGATCAGCACCGCGACCATTTCGTCGGGCGGCACGAAGCCGAACGTCTTTTCAAGGTCACGCTTGAGATGATCCGACATGCGCAGATTTTCCCCGAAGACATCGGACTTGCGGTAATCTTCGGCAATCACCGCTCGCGGAACGCCCAGAAGTTCCAAGAGTAGTCCCACGACGACCCCGGTCCTGTCCTTGCCGGCCGTACAATGAACCAGCATCGGTGTTTCGCGGGAAAGAAGTGCCTCAACCATTGTCGGCAAATGGCGCAGGAAAGCCTGGGGCATCAGGCCATAGTTATGCGCCATTACTTCCGACGCGCGCGAGGCACTCGGCTCCTGCCCGAGCGATGCCCACATATCCTCCCCTTGCGCGCGCAGGTCGGTATTCATGTCGAGATTGAGAAGCCTGCAATCCGGTCCGCACCAATCGTGTGGTGCCGATTGACGTTCAATGTCCGAGCGCAGATCCGCAACGCTGCGAAAACCAAGCCTCACCAGTTCTTCGCGGTGATCTTCCACGAAACTGGCCGGCCCCTCGGACCGGAAAAGAATGCCGTGCCGAACCCTTCGGCCGTCTGAGGTAGGCGTTCCGCCGATATCGCGAAAGTTCAGGCGGGATAGCGCGAGGGTCATCGTCTCAGCCCTCCACCGGGGGGAAGCTCGGGATCAGCGTTCGCATTTGTGCAAGCAATTCTGGAGACATCCAGACATGTTCAACGAAATGCCCGAGCGTTGGGCGCTCGTCGGTATAGACATAGCGCAGCATGTCTCCGACCGCGCCTTCGAACACCACCGGGTGGCGCTCCTGATCGATCGAGCCCAGATGCGCTTCCCAATTCGCCATTGGCCCGCCGATCCGGGTCGCGATATGATGGAAGCGGATAGCAAGCTCATCCCCTTGCGGCAGGAAATCCCTGAACAGCGGCGCAGTGTCGCCCACCGGCTCGATCAGTTCGATTTCGACGCCCCCCACGACCGCAATGGCGATCTTGAGCACCGGCTTGCCTGTGGGATCTTCCCCTGGCTGGATGTTGCACATCTCGAAGAAGCCGGGCGTACCGTATTCCTGCTTGAGCCTCGCCATGGCAGTGGGCAGGTCATTGGTGACGTAGGCGACCTGACTGTGCAGGCTGTTTGGCCGGGCGAACATGCAATCCTCCTGATGTTAGGCTCCAGACTGGCGGCGAAATACCCTCTCGCACCTGCCGTCCGGTCAGTTGGCCGACATCTTCCCGCCATCGACGACGAGCGTGTCACCGGTGTGGTATGCTGCCATGTCGCTCGCCAGATAGACCACAGCGCCTTCCAGGTCGGCCGGGGTTCCTGCCCTTCCCAGCGGCGCTTTCGATGCGACGATATCGGCGATCTTTCGGCCGATCTCCGGGTCCGCGAACGTCATTTCCGTCTCGATGAAGCCGGGCGCTATGACATTGCAGCGCACACCGAAGTGGCCGAGCTCCGCTGCCAGCGCCTTGGCAAGCGCATTGAGCGCCCCCTTGGCGATACCGTAATGCGCCATTGTCGGCACACCCTGGAAGATCGAGCCGCTGCCGCAAATGATCAGGGAGCCCCCCGGATCGCCAGCCTCGGCGCGGGCCTTCATGTGGCGTGCACCTTCGCGCAGCGTGAAGACCGCGCCGTCGAGATTGACGTCGATCAGCTGACGATACCGTGTAACGTCCATTTCGGTGAAGGGCACCTGGCTTGCGATGCCTGCGTTTGCAACGAGCGTGTCGATCCGCCCCATGGCTTCGAGCGCGCGTGAGAACCCGGCGACGATGGCCGGCTCACTGGCCACATCCACACTGTCAGCAAAGACCCGGACTCCATAGGCGCGCAGGGCCGCAGCAGCCTCCTCGTTCTTCTCCCGCCGGCGTCCCCAGATCACGATGTCGCTGCCTGCACGGGCAAGCCCCCGCGCGAAGCCGAAGCCAAGCCCGGAATTTGCCCCTGTGACCAGTGCCACTTTGCCGCTGAGGTCGAACAGGTTCTCCGGCACGCTCTATCTCCCTGTGACCGCTTTGAAGTCTGGCCCGCTCGGCGAAAGATTGCCCGTTGCGGCCTTCACATCAACAATCGGAACTTTCGCAGCCCTGCCAAAGCCATCGCCAAACGGCCTTAGTGCATCAGGGCATCCCGGAACTGCCGCGGGGTCACTCCGGTCGCCTTGCGAAATGCGGCGGAGAACGCCGCGGGACTATCGAAACCGCATTCCCACGCGATGACCTTGATAGCCATCTCGGTCTGGCTGAGCCTCTCCTTGGCTCTGAAGATTTTGCGCTCGGTGACGTAGCTGGTGAGCGTTTCGCCGGTGGCAGCTCGGAACGATCGGAAAAAATGACGCGTGGAAAGACCGCAATCTTTTGCCATTTCGGCAATTGAGGGCGGCTTTCCAGGCATTTCGATCCGCTCGTTAATTCGCTCCATTTGACGGCGCGAGAGTGCGCTGCGCGCGCTTCGATCGCCCGTATTCAGCCGCAAATACCGCTGCAACTCTATAGCCGCCTCGAGCCACATTGCCTGCACCAGCAATTCGCTGCAAAACCCGGGCTGTGCAATTTCGCCCGCAATACGCCTCAGAGCTGCGCGCACCGCCGCGCTGCGAACGTCGAGCAATGCCAAACCCAAATCGGCTGTTGGACGGCGCGCGTCCGCGAGGTCGAAACCGACTCCGTCAAATCCGCAACAGATGGATTTCTGCTCACCGTCACCCCAGCGCGTATGCAACCTGCTTCCCTCAGGAACGAAGATAATTTCGCCTAGCGCTCCCTCCCCGCCGCTTTCAAAGCCGCCACGCGGACGGCCTGGCCGCGGGGACAAGGCAAGATCCAGAAACCCGCGATGCGAAGTGAAGATGCCTTCCTGCCGCCCGAAAAAACGGTAGCGATGGAGTTCCATCACCACGCCAGGAAGTTCGATGCGCCCTTCGACCCTGCACTCCATCTCCGGAGTGGCTGGCAGGTCGTAGATTTGTGAAACGGTGTCCATCAAACTCTCCCAGGCGCCCTTTCCCGAAATCCGCCGCGCACGGCGACTGGCGTTATGAAGCAGGATTTGGCAGAGCTGCGATGCCCGATCACCTTGCCTAGGACAGGGTCCATCTCCTTAAATGCGGCAAAGGCCAAGGGAGAGTGACATGGTCGATTCCGCTCAGAAGGGGGCAACGCACCCCAACGTTATAGATATCACCGACCTTCATCATCCCGTGCTCGACGAAATCCAGAAGCAGGTGCTCGCCGGCGCCGAAGCTGCCGCTGCACATATTGTGTTCGAGCCGCAGGTCATTCTGGCAGCCGCCATGGCGCAGACGGGCCTTTCGGATTTCGGCGCCCAGGACTTTCAGGAACGTCTGGCGGTCTGGTGCCAGTCCATCGACGAGGACGAAAATGCCTCTGCCGTGACACGGGCAAATCTGTTCCAGATGATGATCCGCTATGCAGCAACACGTCTGCGCGTCGAGGATATCGTGAAGCGACACCCCGAGATTCTCGAAATACCGATCGAGAGTCCGATCATTGTTGCCGGCCTTCCAAGGTCCGGTACGACGCACTTGCTGGGACTGCTTGCGGCAGACCGCCGGTTCCGTTCCCTGCCTTGGTGGGAGGCAATCGCGCCAGTAGCAGCGCCCGATGAAACCCCCACACCCCAAGATTCCAACCCGCGCTGGACAAAGGCCGAACAAGGTTGGCGCACAATGGAATCGATACTGCCCTACATGGCGATCATGCACGAATTCTCGCCCGACCACATCAGCGAGGACATCGAACTGCAGGCAGTCGATTTCTCCTCCTATCTCATAGAATGGCTTGCCCTCGTGCCGCGCTGGCGGGACTACTATCTCAGCCACGATCAGTCCGGAACCTACGCCTATTTGCGCAAATGCATGCAAATCCTGACGTTTCTTAACGGCCCTAATCGGTGGGTCATCAAGTGCCCGCAGCACATGGAACAGCTACCGGCCCTCTACAAGACATTCCCGGATGCGACTTTCGTGCTGACCCATCGCGATCCCGTCGGCTCAATCCGCTCGCAGCTTACGATGTACACTTACGCTGCCCGGATGCTGCGCAAGACCGTCGATATCGCGGAACCGCTCGGCTACTGGCCCGATCGGTATCAGAGGTTGCTGCGTGCCTGCGTCAGGGACCGCGAGGTCCTGCCAGCGGAACAGACAATCGATGTCTATTTCGATGAATGGACGCAAGCCCCGGACCGGATACTGAGAGAGATTTATCGCATCGCAGGCGTTGAGCTGACGGACGAAGCGTTGGCTGAACTCCATCGCTATCTCGCCGAGCACGGCGAACAATCGAAAGGAAAGATCGTCTACGACCTGGAACGAGATTTCCTTGTCACAGCGGAAGAGCTGCGCCGGCCGTTCGGGTTCTATTTCGACCGCTTCGATGTCGAGGTTGAAGTGACGTAACTTCCTTCCCCGACCTGTCTTTCGGCAGGTCGTGAGCCGAGGCGCGCTCGCTAACAGCCATGCATCGACCAGACTCCAGCAGAGGAATGCCATGCCTGAATTGAATGTCATTACCCGTGACGGCTCGCAGCAGACGATCGCGGCTTCCGCGAATGCATCGGTAATGGAAGCCATTCGCGATTCCGGCCTCGACGAACTTCTGGCTCTTTGCGGCGGCTGCTGCTCCTGTGCGACATGCCATGTCTACGTCGATCCCTCGTTTGCAGCGACGCTGCCTCCGGTGACGGAGGATGAAAGCGACTTGCTGGATGGGTCGCCTCACCGCGGCGACAGGTCACGACTGTCGTGTCAGCTGATGATGACGGATGCGTTGTCCGGTCTTACCGTGACTATCGCGCCCGAGGATTGATAATACCAATAGACTGAACAGAGAAAGAGAGAGAGGACAAACGTGGCCTGGAAAGAATCAATTCGCGAACAACTGGACGTGTCCGCTTCCCCGTTGCTCACCGATGCCCAGAAGAAGATGGTCAAGCACTGGACCGACCTTCAGGAAACCCTGAACGCGGGTGACTTCGATGGCATGGACCGCTTTTTCCATTCCGACTTTCGGTATGGAAACCCCAACCGGCCGGATCTTGGCACTTACGATCAGTGGAAGACCTCGCCGGTTGCGCTGTACAAGACCTTCTTCCCCGCCGCCTACAAGACCATCGACGCGGTAGGCAAGGGCGACGACGAGATCTGGATCTATGCGACCCACTACTGCAAGCACGTAGGCGGCCCGTACATGGGCGTGCAACCGACCGGCAACGAGTTCCAGGTGAACTGGTTCTCGATCGTCAAGTTCAAGGACGAAAAGATCGTCAGGATCTTCAGCATTTCGGACGTTCTCTCGATGCTCAAGGACATCGGTGTGATCGACGTGCCGCAGCCCGTCGACCCCTACAAGTGATTTGCACTTGCTCCCGCCGCGTTGTTCACTCGACAGGCGGGAGCAAGGCCGCCAGCAGAAAAGTGGCCAAATGGGCTGCCTGCTGGTCGGCGTGGTCCGCGTCGACCTCATGCCCGGCGCCCAGTCGTTGCTGCATCGGGACCGCGCAGAAATAGTATCCAACGCCCTGCACAAGCAGGGCCATCAGGGCAGCCGTCGAAAGGCCGTGGACGGGCCGCTGGCGCCTAACCGCATCGAGAAGATCGTCCAGCCTTCGCTGGAATGGCCGCACGAAGTGCTCGACGATGTGATCCAGTCGCCAGGTCGAACGGCAACCTTCGACGTTGGTAAGCGCGACTATGTCGCCGTTTCTCGCCGCCCACAGACAGAACCGCTCCACCAGGTGCCGCAGACGCACTTCGGCGTCAGCCTGCTCGTCGAAAGCAATTTCAACGAAGGGAGAGGCCTGGGCCATCCGCCAATCGACCGCACGGACCCACAGATCCTCCTTTCGTCCGAAACGTACATTCAGGAGATTGTGGCTGACGCCCAGCCGCTTCGAGAGGTCGCGCAAGGTCGTTGCCTCGTATCCGCGCTCTGCAAATGTGGCGAACGCAAGGCCCAGAAGCTTGTCCTCATCCAGCGCCAGGTCGGCATTCTGGGCAGGACGGCCGCGGGCGCGCTGAGGTCTATCGAGCATCTGGAAGGCCATATTCAAAAGTCATTGACTTATAAATTGTCACGCGTCAATTTAATCAAAAGGGAGAGTGGATAGACGTTATGAGTCTCGAGAATGATCTCTGGTGGGCGGTAGCCCGTTCCGAGGAAGTGACCTCCCAGAAGCCCCTGTCGGTCGATATTGGCGATCAGCCGCTCGTGCTGTGGCGGGATAACCAGGGCATTGCGCGCGCGCTCGAGGATCGCTGCCCGCACCGCAGGGCTCCTCTCTCGCTCGGCTGCATCCGCGACAATGGCTGGATTCAGTGCGGCTATCACGGATGGAGCTATGACGGCGAGACCGGGCGCCTGAAGGAAATCCCGAACATGAAGGACCAGCAGAAGTTTCCGCCGGTCTACAAGGCCAACGCGTTCGGCGTGTTCGAACAAGGCGGCTTTGTACGTGTGTGCCTGGACCCGAAGGCGAAAGTTCCACTAATAGCCGAGGACAAGTATAACTACTGCGGCACTGCAAACGTGAGTTGCAGCCATCAGGAGTATCTCAATGCGCTCTATGACGATCCCAGCCTGATCCTCAAGATCAGGGGAGTCCGCTTCACGCCATATCTCATGTCTGAACTTCATGAAGAAGATGGCATGCTGGTGATGGAGCGCAATTGTCAGTGGAGCACGCCGCACTGGCCATCGCACTTTGTGTCGGAATTTCCGCTGACGTTGCTGACGCGAACGCACCCGCAGACCGGTCAAACCACGCTCATCCTGCGGGACGATCAATTCAACGAGCTAATGCGAGCGATGCTGTGTCCCGTTCCCTCGGCGCGGGGCGTCACGGCTGTGCGTTGGAGATCTGCACTGGGCGTGCGCCAACCCGGCCTGCACGGCGCAATTCTGCGGGGAGTCAATCCGCTTTCGGTACTGTCATCGGTAGACGGATCCAGGCTGCGTGCCACGAAACCCACCGTCTCACTGCACGGCGAGGACCTGCGCAGCGCAATGCTCGAACAGACACCGCTCGTGCGCGACAAGACCGAAGCGGCCTGAAGGAGAAACTAGAGATGCTTGAAGTCGCTGATCGTTCCGCCGAACACGACGGAAGTCCCCCTTCCGGCACCGGCACCGGCACCGGCTCCGGTCAGATCGCGCTGAATGCGATCAATCGCTGGGTGCCCCACAATATCGTCATGCGCGATACGTGGTTTCCAGTCGCGCACAATTATTCTGTGACGGCCAAGCCCGTCCGACGTGCGGTCTATTCCTATCCGGTTTTTCTCTGGCGCGAGAACGGCACCGTGATCGCCAGTGAATTCCATCCGAACGAACGGATAGCGCGCGACAAGAGCGAATATACCGACGCCCGCGGGTGCTATCCGGTGATGGAGCACTACGGCGTCGTGTGGGTCTGGTTCGGCAATCCGCTCGCAGCAGATCCGGTACACCTTCCGAGCCTGCCGTTCCTGCCGCCGGACGGCGGACTTCCGCGGCACATGACCGCGACGGTACGCTTTGAGAGCGCTGCACCGATCAGCCTCGAAAACCTGATCGACCTTACGCACGCCGATTTCCTTCATGCCGATGTCGTGGGGGATGAGCGATCGGACAGCGAGACAGTGGAAACCTTCTACGACAGCGAAACAGTCACTATGGTTCGCACCTGCGTGAACAAGTCGGTCGCGCCGGTAATGAAGTTCTTCAGCGGCATCAGGCAGCCCACGCAAAACGTGCGCCAGGTCATTCGCATCTACCTCCGCTCGCACTGCGCGATCGCCTATGGCCGGTTCAGCCCAGGGGACGACGTCCCTCTTTTCCATCCGTGCACGCCCGAAACGCGGGATCGCACGCGCATGGAAATGGTGATGAACACGACCAATGCCGGGCTCATGTTCCGTCATGTCATGCCCAAAGCTGGCTACAAGGTCTCGCGCCAGGACAGCTACATGACCTCCCCGCAAAGCCCGCGCTACATGCGTCATACCGACCGCAAGGACCTCCACAGCAAGTTAGACCAGGCTGGTCAGCGTTACCGCATGGCGATGATGGAGTTAGCCGATCGGCAAGCCAACGGCGATTTCGCCTATCGCGACAACGTCAGCGCAGATTGCAGCGAGATCATCGGACTTCGCAACGAACTCTTCCGGTTCTGACCTGACCTCTCCCCTTGGGCGGACATTAGTGTCCGCCCTTTTTTTATCTTCGGAGTACTCATGCCCGAGCTTGTCAATGCCGTTGGCGCGGAGCGCCGCTGGTGGGGCGTCATGCCCACTCTTTCCGCCCCGATCATGGCCGGCATTGGCCAGCAAATGGAGCAGGTCGGATTCCAAGGCTGCTTCTCTCTGCAGATTTACGGCCCTCCGTTCATTCCGATGACGGCGACTGCCGCACTGACCCGTAGCCTCAAGGTCGGCACTGGCGTGGCTATCGTCGGCACGCGCAGTCCTCTCGAAACGGCCTATGCGGCGATAGAAGTTGACCGAATCTCCGAAGGGCGCTTCGTGCTGGGCCTTGGCTCCAGCATCAAGAGCTGCGTGACCGGCATGTACGGAGAGCCGGAACGCAAGCTGTTGACGCACCTGCGGGAGAGCGTCGGCGTCATCCGTTACGTGATCGCCAATGCGCATAAGGGCCTCGATCCGATCAAGGGCGAATACTTCACCGCCGATTTCGAGGAAATGATGCTGACCCCGCCGCCGGTTCGCGAGCGCGTTCCGATCTGGATCGCGGCGCTCCAGGACAAGATGACCGCGCTGGCGCTCGAAATCGGCGACGGGCTCATGGTGCACGCCCTTTGGTCTGCGGCCTATACCAGGAGCAAATTGCCCTTCATAAATGAGACACTGGCAAAGCACGGCCGCAGACGTCAGGATATCGAGATTAATGCGTGGCCCTGGATCGCGGTCAACGACGACAAACAGCAGGCGATCAACGACAGCCGGGCTACGGTTGCCGCCTATTCCGGCTACAAGGAATATGAGCCATTCTTCGAGGCGATCGGCTTTGGAGATCAGGCACGGGCCTGCCAACTGAGCCTCGGCGAACATGGAGACATTGCAAAAGTGATCGGCAATGTCTCCGACGAGATGGTGGAGGCGTTCGTCACCTGCGGACCGGTCGATGAGGTGCTTGAGAAGATCGAACCCTTCTGGGAGGTGGTCGATTCGCTTTGCCCGATGACGCCTTACCGCGATCTAACGCTGGAACAGTTGACCCAGTACAATTCAGGCCTCTTCCAATTGGTCGCTGCCGCTAAGACACGAGCAGGCACGGCAATTCCGGCGCCGGCCTGATCAGCGTAGCCTATTGCACCATTTGTCGAGAAAGAATGCCACGGGCCGGCGTCGGGGATTAAGATTGCCCCCGCGCATGCCCGTGCAGGCGAAACGCGAAATTGGTTCCACCGGGCCATGGTACGCAGCGGATGTGTGCGCTGCCCACCTTGTCATCGCTGCCTGCTGCGGAATCCGGACCATCAGATTGGCAGGCTTTGGTGCGATGAAGGCTCGATTGCGGTTTGCTGGCGGCGACGGAGCGACCGGATTTTGGCGACGCAAAGCGTACTCTCAACGCGAAAATACTGAATGGATGTGCGGCTCGCCAACGCCTGGTTCAAGAACGGCCGACGGCGATCGAATAAGGCAGATCACCCATGTGCGATCGAACTTGACCACCAGTCCAACTCGGTTGCCTCCTGGAAAATGCGAAACCGTACTTGCTCGCATGCGAGAGCCACTACGTCGGGGGCTGCCGCCAGCCCGCAGAATGTGCATCGGATCATCTCGTCCATATAGTCATGCGGATCGCTTATTCCGCGAACGAGGCGCCGCCGAGCTTCGACAGTCATTCCCACGATGAGGTCTACGGCGGCGTCCGCCGATGTGAACATTATCTGGCCACCATCCCTGGCACCCTCCAGCGCATCGCGAACCATGAGGTCAAACGCTCGCTCGCGCGCAAAATAATCCACAAAGTCGATGCGGCAGGTAAAGCCTCCCCACCGCGGATCGTGTAGCGCGCGCAGCATCACCATCATCGCACCGCCCACGGCCCGCACCAGTGGATCAGAAATATCCTCGAACAAGCGGCGATAATCGGCGATCATGCCCACCGTCATCGCCTCTGCCAACTCCTCGACTACCGCATCGATGGATTCGAAATACTTGTAGAAACTCCCACGCGAGACGTCCGCCAGCTTGATCACGTCGTCGATGAGGACATGCTGCGCGGCCTGGCCTGGCTGGTAGAGTTCAAGTACCGCCTCAATCAGCCTCTGCCGCATCCGCTCGCGCCGCAGCGCTGCTGCCTTGCTGCGCGGATCCGGCTCTTGAAGGTGGGAGGCAACCGAGGACATGCTGTCCTATTGCACGGGATGGAAATAGCGCGCAAGCAGGCTGCCATCATCGCTGAACACATACTGTTCGATGCTATACGCAGTGATGGCTTGCCCCAGATATTCCCCTTCGTTGCGGACGTAGATTACGGCTTCGTTGCCGCTGACTTTCACATCTTCCACGAAAAGCTTCCAGCCCGCATATTCACGGCATAGTGCCTCCAGCTTGTCCCACCCTTCCTGGATCGGACCTGTTGCTGGATCCTGCACCCTAAACCCTCCAGGCGCGATAGCCCTGAACGCCGCCAGAAAATCGTCGAGCCGCCCGGCGGTGAACATCTCGGCTTGCTCTTTGAGGAAGGTCGCGATTGCCTGAGGTGTTGGAATGGGCATCATTTTCTCTCCTGTGGTGAAAGGGTTATCGGTCGTTTGAAAGGACAGGCACCGGCCCGATGTCGGGAATGAGGCGGATGTTCGATGCACGGCCCGTGATTGCCCGCCCGTAAAGCTCCAGGGACAAATGGCTATTGAGCGCGTTGTGGCGCGTGCCCACGCTGAGGTCGCGCCAGAAGCGCTGCAAGGGATTGGACAACGCGAAGGCACCAGGTCCGGCCACGTCCATCAGCCGCTCGCCTGCCCCACGCAGTAGTTCCATGGCATAACCACAGTCCGCCTGGATCCGCGCCTTGTCGTACCCAGTCAAGACCCGTTGCTGTGCCGCCTCGTCCAGCATCGCGGCAGCTTGACGGACGTGCAGCCAGGCCGAGTCGATTTCCATTGCCGCGCGTCCTGTCATTCCGATCAAGGCTTCGGAGGCAGTCTGAGTGGTAAAAGTCCAGCCTACGACCGGCCGCCGGTCCATCACCTCTACTACGTGCTCCAGCATCGCCATTGCTGCGCCGAGCATCGGCGCCAACACGCCCAGCGGGAACAACGGCTCCATCGGCCAGCGGTCCCGCGCCTCGAGACCTTCCATCTCGAGGAGCACTTCTGGTGGAGGTGTATCACTGGGTTTCAGGATCAACTCTTCCGGCACGAACACGTTTTCGGCAACGATCATGTTGCTCCCCGAGCCGGCCATACCTGCAACATGCCAGTTGTCCTCGATGGAACATGCCGGATCATGAAGGTCCAAGAATGCCATGGCTGGCTGCGCGCCAACCGCTGTATCAAGCATGATGCCGTTCAGCGCCCAATCGGCATGAAGGCATCCGGAACCGTATCCCCACCGTCCCGAGACGAGGTAACCGCCGGGTACTCCCGTCGCGTTGCCGCTGGGCGCCGATGCGCTGCAGAACAGTTCACCCCCATGACGAAAAAGCAGCTCTGTCATCGACGGCCCTAATCCAAGAGCAGTACCGGTTATTCCGCTCAGCAAACCGTAGGCCCAGCCGGTGCCCGGGCAGGCACGAGCGAGTTCCGCCACCGTTTCAATATGGGTGATCAGTTTATGCCCCGGCCCTCCAGCGCGCCGGGGTGCAGTAATGTGAAACAAGCCGGAGTTGCGCAAAGCCTCTATCACCGGCGCGACGATGCGGCGTTCCTTTTCGCATCTGTCGGCATTTGCTGCGAGCAATGGGCGTAATGCGCGAGCCGCGTTCACAGGATTCTCGACGCAGGCGACAGTCAATTTGCCAGTGTCAAACTTGCCGATTTGCATCCCTGTCTCCTATAATGACAAATTCGTCATTATTCAATTTCAGGCGATTTGCAAACAGCGTTGTCAAGAACGGGCTAAGAATTCTCGCCGCGCATAACCTCGACGGGGAAGAATGCCGATATTCCGTGAAGCGCGAAGTGCCGAGACTGAGCGAAAGCCAGCAAAGCGACGTTCTGCTCAATGTTCGTCACCGACCAGAATCTGCTTGTTTCGAAGGCAGATCCTTGCGCCAGAAAAACCGAAACCAATTTGGGCCTCGCCCCCTCCGAAGATAGGAATCGAAACGAGATAGATCTCTATAGCTCCCGCCGTCTGCCCGTTCTTTAGCAGCGGGGAATATCTACGCGCGGCGCAAGAAGCCGGACGCAAGTGGGAGGCGATACATGAAAACTAAATTCGTCCGCATCGTAGCGGGGACCGGGCTCTGTGCAATGAGCGTGCTTCCTGTTCAGGCATGGGCCGCCGATGGCCCGCCCACGCCCGACCAGACCGCTGAAGCGCAGTCCTCCGCCGCCCCGTCCCTGACCGGCGAGATCGTCGTCACAGCGCGGCGGCGTGAGGAGCGGCTTCAGGACGTGCCTGTATCGGTCGTAGCATTCTCCGATACCGCCCTTGAACGTAGCAGCGTCCAGACGATTGCCGATATTCGGACTATCTCGCCCGGTCTTACATTCAGTTCGGAGGGCGGCAAGGACAACACCTCGGTTTCACTTCGCGGGATCGGGCAGATACCGACTGGCGAAGTCACGCCCGGTGTAGTTACCTATTTCGCGAACGTGCCCCTTGCCTCGCTCGGCTCGAACGTGCCGACGTTCGATATCGGCAACATCCAGGTCCTCAAGGGCCCGCAGGGCACTTTGTTCGGCCGCAACACCCTTGGCGGTGCAGTTCTGATATCCCCGCAATCACCTGGCCAGGACTTTGGCGGCTATCTGCAGGGGACTTACGGCAATTACGACTATCGCGAAGTTCAGGGCGCCCTCAATGTCCCGGTCATCGCGGACGTTCTGGCCATCCGCGTTGCAGGACAGATCAGACGGCGCGATCCGATGACATATTCGATCACCGGCGGCGATGGGTTCAATGACGTCCGTCAGGACAGCGCACGAGCCTCGGTACTCTTCACGCCCGCCGACTGGCTGAAGAGCACGACCATTTTCGACTACTTCAAAGCCAGGGAATCTGCTTCAGGGTATTATCTGCTTCGCCAGAACTTCAGCTTTACGGACCTGTTCGCCCCGTCGGTCGGCGCGGCTGCGGGGTCACTGATCGGCGCTTCCCTTGATGCTCAGACAGCGCAGTATCTCGCGTTGCAGAAGCAGAATTTCTACGGTGCTTTCACGGACGATTCGGGATCCGGCCGGGCCAATCGTCGCAACTGGGGCATTTCGAACGACACATCCGCAAGTTTCGGCCAATTCACGCTGCGAAACATTTTCGGTTATCGCAAGAATCGCAGCGACCAATTGATCAACACTTCTGCTCTCGGCCCAATGTACCTGCCGGGCGCCGCACTGGGCAGTCCGGTGGATGTTCCCTTCACAGTATTCCATGCGGCTGCGCTGATTCAGCGCCAGTATCTGACCGACGAAGTGCAGTTCCTTGGCAGCTTCGACCGATTCAATTTCATTGTCGGCGGCTTCTATAGCCATGACACACCCGATGGTCCCTCCGGTTCGACATTCTCCGCATTCACCACGCCCGGAACACCTGCCGCAGTCGTCACCGCCAATGTCAGGAACACCAACTACGCTGCGTTCGGACAGATCTCCTACAAGGTGACGGACGCCGTCACGCTCAACGCCGGCCTGCGCTACAGCTGGGACCGTGTGTCGGCTTGCGGCGGCGCCATCGGAACTTCCTATGCCGAGGATTCGACCTGCCGGTCGCTTGCAGAGCTCAATCTTCCCGACGGCATCGGCGTGGTATCCAATCGCGGCTCCGCGCCCAGTTGGACGATTGGTGCGGATTGGAAGGCCGCGCCTGACCTCCTGCTTTATGTGGTAAGCCGTCGCGGCTACCGCGGTGTCAATGTAAACACGCCGCTGTTCGAAACGCGTTTTACGACCGGGGGAACCGACCCCGCCTGCGGATCCGGCTCGGGTCAATGCGTTGATTTGCGGCCATTCCAGAAAACCGGGAAAGAGACGCTTACCGATATCGAGATCGGCGAGAAATGGACGTTCAACATCGCCGGTGCCCACGGTCACATCAACACAGCAGCCTATTACAGCAAGTATAAAAACGCGTTGCAATTTCTGAACGCGCAAACATTGATTCCCGCTTCCGCCCCGGACAGTCCCACCAACGGTTCGTTCGGCGTGAACGCCGCAGACCTGTCGATCTATGGCGTGGAACTGGATGCCGCCGTCAGCCCCAGCAGAAACCTGACGGTCTCCTTCAACGGCGCTTATACGCACATGAGGGTAGACAAGCTCACGCTGCCCGACGTGGAGGGAATTTCCTTCACCTCTTCCGACGTAAACAAATACGCGCCGACCTTTTCCGGCACTTTCAGCGCGAACTGGACTTTGCCTGTCCGTCCGGCGGATGGTGATCTGGTGCTGAGCGGTGACCTGTTCATGACTGCGGACTTCGGTGGTCAATATGGTGAAAAGCTGCCAGGCTACAATCTCGTCAACATGCGCCTGGACTGGGAGAACATCGCTCATACTGGCGTCGATCTCAGCTTCTTCGTCCGCAATCTGACCAAGGAGCGATATTTCGCGGCTGCGGATGTCCTGCTCAAGAGCTTCCCGGTCAATTCGGTAGCTGTAGGCGATCCGCGCACTTACGGGGTCGTTGCCAAGGTCCAGTTCTGAAATCAATTCGGCTCCGCGTTATCCGCGGAGCCGATCAGGTAATCTTGTGGGGAGCGGTCAGTCTGCGACTGACCGCTCCGTTTTCATTAGTGTGCGGCCGCTTGCATATCCATGACATCGCCGAAATATGGAGTGTGGTGGCAAATACCGCCATCGACCGAGAAGACTTGGCCCGTGACGAATGCCGAAAGATCCGAGGCAAGGAACAGCACGGCCCCGGCGATATCGTCAGGCACGCTTTCTCGTGGCAACAGGACATGCCGCTGGATCATGCGCAGTTGTTCTGCAGGCATCATTTCGCGCGCCTGCGGTGTAAGAACCAAACCGGGCATCACTGCGTTGCAGCGGATGTTCTGGCGGCCCAACTGGGCGGCAGTGTTGCGCGTAAGACTGTTCACCGCTCCTTTCGAGGAAGAATAGGCCGGGTTGAAGACATCCCCGAGGATCGAAACGCCCGTGCTTGTATTGATGATCGACCCACCGCCCGCGGCGATCATGTGGGGAGCGACGTGTTTGATCATCAGCATCGTGCCGCGCGTGTTGATACGAAACGCTGCATCCCAAACCGCTGCGTCCATATCGACCAGAGCACCGTCAGCGGCCATTTGGTTGACGGCGGTGTTGGCGGCATTGTTGTGCAGGACATCAATCCGGCCATGAGCCGTGATCACTGCGTAGACCAATGCAGCGATACTCGCCTCTTCTGCAAGATCGAGCGGACATGCCATCGCCTCCCCACCGGCGGCGCGGATGCTCTTCGCCACGCGCTCTGCTCCCGCCAGATTAATGTCTGCCAGAACCACTTTAGCGCCCTCGCAAGCGAGCTTGCGAGCGCATGCTTCCCCGATGTTGGATCCCGATCCCGTGACGACGGCGATTTTTCCCTGAACCAGTCCCATCCTCACTCTCCCAGCAGTATCTTCCAGGTCCCCAGTTCCTCGCCCGCGACGAAGAACCGCTCGTTCATAGGCAACCCGTTCTGCCCCCAGGAGTCGTGGTTGGCGACCCACGCCTGAATTCCGTACATCACCCACAAGCGCGTCTGCTCCCAGACCTCCTCGAAACTGGGAATTCCGGGAACGCCCGTCGCGGTCAGGTAAGACAGATACTGCTTGAGCAGATCCTTGTGATGGGCGCGCCGCTCTTCGATGGTCAGCGATCCGACTAGGAAATAAGTAAGATCACGCCACGGACGTCCACGTCGCACCAGTTGCCAATCCAACCAAAGCCTTTCCCCGCCAGGCAGGATATAGGTGTTCCCCTGGTGGCAATCACCCAGTGCGATGCAATAGGGCGCGTCATAGGCACGCTCAAGTTCGCCCAGCCGGTCGAATGCGCGCTCGACGCGGCGCGGATCGTCAAGATAGTGCTTTGGCGCGATCGCGCGGAAATTCGGATCCTTCAGATTGTCGTCGATCCACTGCCACATGATGCGGACCTGGTCGCTGTCGACCGGAGTATCCATCTGCGTCTGCAGCCACGGGGCATTGGCCTTGGAGATTTTTTCGCTTCCCCAGAGACTGGCGTGAAGACCAGCCAGTCCCTCGAGGTTGGAGGCGATCATGTCGATGCCGGAGTGCTGCGTACTGTGACCAAAGTGTCCACCGCGATCATTGAGGTCTTCCAGCACGAGCAGGCCGTGAGCGCTGCCATCGTCGTCCCAGTCGGCGTAATAGCACTGCGCGGTGGGAACCTTCATTTCCTTGGCGAGGAAATGATAGAACCGGGCCTCGACGGCATGGATATCGACATTGTCGAAGCTGCCCGACCAGTTGGCCTTCAGGCACAGGTTCGCGGGGAGCCCGGCGGCAAGGCCCGCTTCGTTCCAATCCACTTTGACGCGCCACTTGGTCGTGTGGCTGTTCAGCAGCTGGACCGTTTCCATGCTGCGTGCCGCGACGCCGGGATACTTGTGGGCCATAATCGATCCCAACCACGCGGCATCGATCCCCTCCATCGAGGTCGGCAGATGACCAGTTCGGGTAGGATAAGGACGAGGCACACAATCAGGATCGACCGTCGCATTGCGGTATTGCGGTTGGGCTTGTGGGTCCATCGAACTCTCCTGATGTGTTCTTGTGTTACAGCGTCGTCCGTCCCGGCGAAGGCCCTCGAACCTGGGCCGAGGGAGCTTGCCGGCTTTGCGGACCGATTTTACGCTGCATCCGGGATACCGAGCATCGCAGGCGCGACCGAAGCGCAACCTGCCCGAAGAGAGGGACCACCCCGACCTTCGACGGAGACCTGGCATACGGCTTTTTGCAGGTTTTGGCGCTCATCCATGGTCCCCATCTCGACCTAAGCCAATTGCGCGTGGCGCTTGCCACCGAGGGCCAACTATCAATCGGCCCTTCCAGTCGCCCCGCTGCGCCAGGGTGCCGATCCGATCTGCCGAGAGCTGGCGCGACGAAGTGAGCTGTACGATGAGTGTTACTGCGTGGTCCGGGAAATCACGACGCCGGCCCCGTCTCTACGGAATGGTTAGGCACAGCGCGCCGGCTTTGGGATTGACGGCGCTCGGCAGCGCTCGTCGCGGCGGTGTTCGATCTGGACTTCGATGGGCGGGTCTGGTTCTGGCGTGGGTATTGGGACGCGTCCGACGGCACGAGGCTGGGGAGCGTTCACGGTGCGGCGATGCGGCCCAAATTCTGTGCCGAATGAACCGGCGTTGCCGCATAGCGCGCTAGCCGTCGACCTTCGTCACGTTCCTTGCTGCGCGCTCCGCCCCGGATGGCGGCGATTATGGTCAATCAACCGATGCGTCGCGGGGGCCGCCTCGGCAGCCTTATTGCCGCTGCCCTCCGGCAATGCACAGCACAGGGCGCTTCCCGCCGGGACGAGAAGCGCCGTGTATGTGACTTGAGAGCTAGTTTGCGAGTGTCAGGGCCTGCGCCATCGAATTGCCCGCAATAAAGCCGGTGACCATGGCAGGACCTACGTTGCACCCATGCGCAGGCGATTTGCCTCGCCAGATCGAATTGGCATCCAACCCGGCAGCATAAAGACCGGGAACAGGTGTGCCGTCTCCCCCTACCACGCGAAACTGCGCGTCGACCTTGAGGCCCACGGTCGTCGAGCCATCGCCGGGGTAGATCTTGATCGCATAGAATGGAGCCCGCTCGACGCGCCCCAGGCAGGGATTGGGCTTGTTCCGGGGATCGCCGATCTCGATGTCGATCTGTGTCTCTCCCTTTCCGAAGTCGGCGTCATGCCCGATCTCCGCATAGCGGTTGATCTTGGCCACGCTGGCGACAAGGCCGTCCGGTTCTACGCCGATTTTCTCTGCGAGTTCGCGAAGACTGCGCCCCTCGGTCACATAGCCTGCTGCGATAAGCTTCTTGAGACCGCCGCCGCCGGGATAGACCATGCCCATGCCGTACTTCTTGATGAAATCGGCATCGCAGATGATGTGGGCCGGAACAGCTCCGTCACGGTGCATCGCTTCAACGAAATGCACAGATGCTTCATTACCGAAGCGCTCGCCCTTGGCGTTGACCGCTATGCATCCGGGCTTCGACATATCGATGAGATGGGCATAGCGTGCCACGTATCCGTCGGGCCGCGTGAGCTTGGAGACCACCGCCCATACCGCGTTGACCAGATTTTCCTCGGCAAGCGCGCCGCCTGCCTCCAATCCCATGTTCATGCCGTCGCCCGTGTTTTCGTAGGGGAGGATCGAGACATGGTTTTCGGCAAAAGGGATATAAGCCTTGCGAAGCTGCTCGCTGGCGGAAAATCCACCCGATGCCAGCAGGACGCCCAGCCTTGCACCGATCTCTTCGTCACCTACCCGAATGCCGGTCACCCGGCCGGACTGCACCAGCAAATGATCGACCGGCGCATTGGTGCGCAGCGTAATCCCCGCGTCGAGCGCGGAGCGAAGGAGACGGGCCGCCAGTGCATTTCCCATCGTGAGACGCGTGCCGCGAGGATAGCGGCGAAGCTTGTCGAACCCGAATTTGGCAGCCAGCTTGCCGAAGTGCACGAGCGATTTTGCCGAGGGCATTTGCGCAAGATATGGCAGATCGAACAGGTCGATCATGAAGCCTCCCGGCGCGTTGAACTCTTCCCGCGCGGGCCTCAGCTGCGCGAAGTGTTCGCCCAGCTTCTTGCCATCGTACTCCTTAGGGGCGAGCAAACGACCGTGATCGGCTGCGCCGTCAACTTCGGGATACCAATCGCTGCTCGGCGGCGAGAGCAGGAATTCGACCCGGCTGTTTTTTTCCAGCCACTCCACCATCCGGGGCCCTGCATCGAGGTAGGCATCAATGAGCGCCGGCTCGGCCGAGGGACCTATGACATCCAGGACGTATTGCCGCGCCCTGTCCTTGCTGTCGTCGACCCCGGCGGCCCGCGCCTGCGGGCTTACCGGAACCCAGATACCGCCGCCCGAGATCGAGGTCGTTCCCCCAAAATGCGATGCCTTCTCGAGAACGATCACCGACTTCCCCGCCGCCGCCGCGCGCAGCGCGGCAGTCATGCCTGCCGCGCCCGAACCCACCACGACCACATCATACTGGGTCATTGCTACCTCCCGTTTTTCGATTTGGATGGAACGGCGCTCACCAAACCCGTCGTTCCGACGGCCCAGTTCAGATTTTCGGCATGATCTCTTGCGCGACCCACTGCAGCCGCTCGACGTATTCATCCATTCCACCAATCCCTGGCGGCAGAGGGACGATCGTCTCGTTGACACCCAGGTCGCGAAGCCATCCGATCTGGTCGATGATCTTCTGCGCGTCGCGAGTTCCTGGCGCGCGCGGGTCGTCCATGATTTCGTGATGCGCACCGACATTGAGCATTTCGAGCGCGAAGAACAAGTCGATGGGGCGCCCGTCATATTCGGGCTGGGACCGGATGAAATCCAGGCACTCCGGGAATTTTTCGGGCGGTGTCCTGAACGGAGACCAACCGTCGCCAAACTTTGCCACGCGCTTGAGAACAGCTTCCGCGTCGCCGCCGAACCAGATCGGCAGGCCCGGCTTTTGGACCGGCTTCGGTGCGAACCCGACATTGCTGAATTTCACGAACTCGCCGTCGAATTCCGGATTGTCAGCGGTCCACAGCTCGATGATCGCAGCCACGTACTCGTCGGCCATTCGTCCCCGGTTATGGAAATCCACTCCCAGCATGTCGAACTCTTCCTTGAGCCATCCCACGCCGAACAGCGCGGTCGCCCGCCCACCGCTCAACCAGTCGAGCGTAGACCATGCCTTGGCCTGGACGATCGGGTTTTGGAGGGGCAGGATCGTGACCGAAGAGCTGACTTTCATCCTGGAGGTTCGGCCGGCAAGGAATGCGAGAGCCACTGTTCCATGAACGTAATGGTCGCCTGACAGTTCGATGTGCTCACGGGGAATTATGAAATGCTCGCCCAGCATGCACTTGTTGAAGCCGAGATCGTCTGCAATTTTCAGCGCATGCCCAATATCGTCGCCCGTCAGGGCATGCTCCCAGGGCTGGGTCATCGCAGCCACGTGCATGCTGTTGGGCACACTGACGTTCAGTTTCATCTGCTGTCCTCTCACGATGTCGGGCGGATAGTGAAGCGCGGCGGCGTGCTCGCACCTTTCCTTAGGAAGGGGAGCGAGCGGCGAAGGCTCATGCGGCTTGCCTGATCAGGCGTCGGGAAACTGCGTGTTCGAGATCGGCCGGAGTATCGAGATCGAAACCCAGGCCCGCCCTTTCGACAATGGCGGCAGCAGGCGACTGCGCCCGGTGATGTGCTAGACTGCCAGGACCGAATGCGAAGGTGAAAGAGCCCGAGTCCGCAAGAGCGATTGCATTGGTGCCTTTGCCATGCCGGTCGGGGGCGAATGCGCGTCCTGTCCCCCGCGCCGCGGCAAGCAGGGCCTCCACGTCTTCACCGACCAACGCAGGCAGGTCGGCATGGATAACAAGGAGCGGCCGACTGCCGAAATGTTCGCGGATCCTGTTCAGTTCGCCGTTGAGACCAAAGCCGCTGTCGCGCAGCCATTGCACCGGCCAACCTTCCACGCTGGCAGGCGCCAGGACGAAAGTCGATTCGATTGCCTCGATCCCGGAAAGGCAGCCCACGACGTGCGCCGCCATCGTGCAGGCCAACGCCTGCCGCTTTCTCGCACTCAGGCTCGGGGCCAGTCGCGACTTCGTTTCCCTCCCCTGTTTCCAGGGAACCACAGCGATCCAGTTTCTCATCGTGCAAGTCCTGCGGCGGAGCTAATTGCAAATACGAAGGCGCGCGCAGGCGCCCCGTTCATGCAAACAGGTCTTCGCGCCTCGGGCGTACCAGTTCGGCGGCTTTGCGCGGCATCCCCTCAAGGCGGCATCCGCGGACGAGAACGGCCGGTATGCCTTCTGCGCCTTCACCCGTCACCAACCCTGCCGCGCTGGCTATCATGTCGGCCAGCGCCACCTGAGTGACTTCCAGAGGGCGATCGTCGCGATCGAGTTCGCCGCGGCGATCGTGGAGAGCCGGCAGGCCCGCTGCGCCGATGGCAACACAGACCACACCAAGGCGCCAGGGCCTTCCAAAGCTGTCCGAGATCACTACCGGCACTCCAAGCGCGCTATGCAAATTCGCCGCTGTTGCGTCAGGATCCAGGGGGAGCAGCAGTGCACGAGCGCCCAGTGATGGACCGATGTTGGAACGATCGATCCCCGCGTTGGCCATGACGTGACCCAATTTGTGCCGCGTGATCAGCACTTCGGGAACCGCTCGCACAATCTCACTCGATTCGTCGAGCACCAGTTGAACCATGCGCGGATCCTTGCGCGTCAATTGGGACAGTTCGCGGGCCGGCTCACCCGGTTCGACTTGCTCAAGATCGACCTGCCGTCCTTCGGCCTTCGAGACAATCTTCTGGGTTACCACGAGTACATCCCCATCGCGAAGCGGCGATCCACACCGTTGGAGGGCATCTCGAAGTATCGCTGCGAGGTCGTCGCCGGGCGCGATTTCGCCGATGCCGCTCAGTTCGACTATTTCGATCATCGCCGCTGCCTATTGCTGATCTGGCGGGATAAGCTCGCCCGTGATCCGAATGCCGGCGCCGTCGACACGGTACGTCTTGTTCATGAAAATGAGGATGGAGGTCAGCGCCTCGGCTGCGGCGGAATTGACAAGCGCGCCGCCGTGAAGACCCCGAAGCCCCATGGCATCGGCAAGGTCCACAATCCGTCCGCGCGCTTCCTTGTCGTCTCCGAATACGAGGACATCGCAGCCGACATCGACGTCCTGAGCGAGCTTGTGCGCAGCGACGTTATGGAACGCCGACACGACCACGGCACTGGGGCCAAGAGCCGCTTGCGCTCTCATGGCTGCCGATCCCTCATCGGGCAGTTGCACGCGCATGACCTTGGGAGGAACTAGGGGAACGGTAGTATCCACCACCAGCTTTCCTGCGACATGCGGCGCAATATCAGCAAGCGTCGATTGCTGCGCGGCGAAGGGAACCGTGACGATCACGATATCGGCTCCTGCCACCGCGTCGACATTACTCGCGCCGCGAAGTCCGTGCCCCAACCCCGATGCCGCGTCCTGCGCACTTTGGGCATTTCGCGATCCGATTACGACCTCATAACCTGCTCGGGCAAGCCGCCAGGCAATAGCCGCACCAAGGTTTCCCGTGCCGCCAACGACGGCAATAGAAGGTTGCGTCATGCCTTGGCTCCGGTATCCATCGCTGCAAAGCGCAGCATGTCCGCATAGACGGCCGAGTGCGAAGTGAAGCCGCCGTCAGCGACGATCGCTGCTCCCGTGATGTAGCGGGATTGCTCGGAAGCTAGAAATGCGACCACTTCGGCAATGTCCTCGGGCCTGCCGAGGTGGTCGACCAGATTGTGCTCGGTCATCAGCTTCTGCGCCGCCTCGGGCATGTTCCTGTCAAGCGCCTCGGTCATGGCTAGGCCCACGACAACGACATTGGAGCGAATGCCCTGCTTCCCGTACTGGGTCGCGATGTAGCGCGAAAGTCCCAGCAAGGCCGCCTTTGACGTGCCGTAAGCCGGGTAATCAAGATCGCCGGCGAGACCCTTGCCGGAGCCGGTGAAAATGATCGAGCCCCCCCCGCTCGTCAGCAAGAGCGGAATGGCGTGCTTGGCGCAAAGCATGGATCCGCGCAGGTTGATCGAGAACGTGCGGTCCCAAAAGTCCGCGTCCATTGCATCGATGAGGCCATCCTCCTGCAGTTCGCCGGTCTGCGCCGCATTGCTGTGAAGAATATCCAGCCTGCCGAAGCGATCCGCGAGGCGCGCAACGCCCCCTGCGATCGCGTCTTCGCTCGTCACGTCCATGACAATCGGCAATGCCTGCCCGCCGGCGGCGACAATTTCCTCGGCAACCAGAAGCAGCGGCGCCTCGTCGAGGCCGGCGACGGCGACCATGGCGCCGCGCTGCGCGAACATGCGGGCGGTAGCGCGCCCGATGCCGCTGCCGCCTCCGGTGACGAGAGCCACCTTGTCGCGCAACGGAAAGGATAGATCGATCATAACGTCTCCATGCAATGGCCGTGACGAACCGGCGGATCTTCATACAAAGTGGTGCGCTGGCGCACGGGCCGGTTGACGGAAGCGGCGAGCGCCCGCATTTGCGTCGGCCCAAATTCTTGCCCGTTGACGCCGCCGGCGGCACGGGTGATCGACTCGTCCATCAGGGTGCCGCCCATGTCGTTTGCACCTGCCTGCAGGATCGCCGCTGCGCCCTCAGGCCCCATCTTGACCCACGAGACCTGGATATTGGCGATCACGGGATGCAGCACGATACGGGCGACGGCATGCATCAGCACCGCCTCGCGGTAGCTCGGACCCGACCGTGCCAGGCCTTTTTGCCAGATCGGCGCTTCCATATGGACGAAAGGCAGCGGGACGAATTCGGTAAACCCACCTGTCTCGTCCTGAAGCAATCGGATCGACAGGAGATGACGTGCCCAGTGACGATATCCCTCGACGTGGCCGAACATGATCGTGGCGGTGCTGCGCAGTCCAACGCCATGGGCGACACGCATGACCTCGATCCACTCGTCCGCTGTAACCTTGTCCGGGCAGATGATGTCGCGGATTTCGGGATCGAGGATTTCGGCGGCCGTGCCGGGCAGCGTCGACAACCCGGCTGCTTTCAGACGGGCCAGAAAGTCTTCGAGCGGTAGCCCCAATGTTCTCGCGCCGTGCGTCACCTCAAGCGGGGAGAAGGCATGGATATGGATATCCGGCGCCGCCTGACGCACTGCGCGAAGTACATCCAGATAGGTGTTACCGTCGTAATCGGGGTGGATACCGCCTTGCAGGCAGACTTCGGTGGCCCCGCGATCCCAGGCTTCGGCGGACCGGCGGCCAATCTCGGCGAAATCGAGCCGATATGCCGGCCCGCGCATGGCCTTGGTACTACCCTTGGAAAACGCGCAGAAGCCGCATTTGTAGAGGCAGATATTGGTGTAATTGATGTTTCGGTTGACCGCAAAAGTCAGCGTTTCGCCCACTACGTCCCTGCGAAGGCGATCGGCGAAGTTCACGATCGCTGTGAAGTCGGCTCCTTCGGCATCGAACATCGACACGATATCCGCTTCGCCCAGCACGTGGCCGGCTTTCACGCTGTCAAGTATCGACGATATGCGCGGGGATACCGCAAATCCACCCGCCGAGATCTGCTGCGGCGCAGCATCGCCTCTGCCCGCGGCCCAATCGTCGATTTTTGGCAGTCCGCGAGCATCGATTGCCCGAAGAACGGTTGCCGCGACAGGCGGCGCGGCCCATTGCCTTGCGGCCGTTGCATAGCGGGGGCCGATCGCAAGGCGCTGGTGCAATGTGCGCCCGGCGGCATTGGTGGCGCGTTCGAGCATGTCGAGGTGCGGCCAAGGCGCTTCCGGATTGACATGGTCAGGCGTTACCGGAGAGACTCCTCCCCAGTCATTGACGCCAGCGCGAAGCAGCGGAGCGAAATTATGGCTTTCCTGAAGATTTGGCGGAGCCTGAATCGTCATCTCGGGGCCGAGGATGATACGAGCAGCCGCGATGGCCCAGAGATGGTCATCCAATGCCGGCTCTGGGAAATCTACCATCTGCGTGCCGGGCTTGGCGCGGAAGTTCTGGATTATGACTTCCTGTATGTGCCCGTATTGGCGATGCAGGTCGCGGATGGCGACAAGTGCATCAACCTGCTCGCGGCACGTTTCGCCGATGCCGATCAGCAGGCCGGTAGTGAAAGGAACCTTGGCAAGCCCTGCCTGAGCAATCGACTCAAGCCGCCGCGCCGGCTCCTTGTCGGGCGATCCAAAGTGCGGCCCTCCTCTCTCGCACAGGCGCTGCGAGCTACTTTCAAGCATCAGGCCCATCGAGGCCGCATGCGGACGCAGTGAGGCATAGTCGGCAGCACCCATCAGCCCCGGATTGAGGTGCGGAAGCAGCCCGGTTTCGTTCAAGACGAGCGCTGCCATTTCGCCGAGATAGGAAAGGGTCGTTTCGTGCCCCAATCTGGCCAAGGCGTCGCGTGCGGCTCCGTAGCGAAGTTCAGGTCGATCCCCGAGTGTGAAAAGCGCCTCGCGGCATCCTGCCGCCACACCGGCGCGCGCTATCGCCAGTACATCCTCCGCGGCCAGGTAGGCTTTGTCGATCCGACCGGGCGTGGTGGCGAAAGTGCAATAGTGGCAGACGTCGCGGCACAGTTTGGTCAGCGGGATGAAGACCTTGCGCGAATATGTCATGCGCGGACCATGGGCGGCGAGCGTCATCGCCTCCGCCGTGGCCATCATTTCGTTGAGGGAAATCGAAGTGAGAGCGCTGTAAATGCGATTTGCATCATCGTGGCTCAGGTGCAGTTGGTCGAGCATCACAACATTCTCCGTGATAGTTCGAGGCCGATTTTCATACCGGTCGCTCCGGCCGCTCTAGAACGTGTACTTTGCCGACACGCCCCAAATCCTGGGGTCGCCGGCATAAACGGAACTCGTCGGGAAGGACGGGAGAAGCACGCTCGCGGCCGAGAAATACTTTTCGTTGAAAACGTTCTTCACAAAGATTCCGAGATCGATCCCGGTATCCGCAATTCCCCGCCAGTCCAGGCGCGCATTCGCCAATTCGTAGCCGGGCAGCTTCTCGCCGTTCTGGCCACCGTAATCGGCGGTCATGAATACGTCGGCATTGAAGCTGACTTCGCCATTCGCGGGCCGCACCGGGAGGATCCAGTTGAAGCTGGCCGTACCGGAAAAGCTCGGTGAATACTTGTTGATCTGATCCTTTCCGAGCACGATCGTCGGCGGCAAATCAGCGGGAAGGGTAAGGCTTTCGACCGTCACGTTCGTATAGGCCGCGTTAAAGCCGACGGTTACACTGCGTGCCGGGCTTATCGAGGCCTCGAGTTCGACGCCCCAGATCCGCAAGTTCGCCGCATTGACCGCGAGCGAACCATTCGAAGGAGAATCCGGCGTTCCGTTGGGAACGGTCGTCTGCGTATTCAGGAACTGGAGGGCATTCTTGTATTTGCTATAGTAAGCTGCAATATTGAGGTGGCCCCGCGCGGTTCCCACGCGATAGTCATACTTGGAACCGACTTCGAGATCGGTAATCGTCTCTTCGTTGGTCTTCTGGAATGGCCGGAGATCGGGGCAAACACCTCCGGTTGCGACACAAGCAGGATCGGTTCCACCAGTCGTATAGACGGTTTCGAATTTCGGCGTGTTGACGTTGGCACCACGATAGCCGCGACGCGATACGATATAGAGCAGCCAATCGGGCGTCGCCTTGTAGTCGAGGCCGACCGTCCAACTGGGCTCCTGCCCCTTGTTCGATACTGTGCCCACGCCATCAATTGCCCCGGTGTTCGCGGTTGCCAGGCAAGTCGCTTCGTCCACATAGCTGGTCCCGATAGTGCCGCCGCACGCTGAAACCTTGTCCCAGCTGTAGCGTCCCCCCAGGTTCAATTTCAGCTTGTCGGTTATGTCGTACCCGATCTGCCCATAAATAGCCCAGTTTCGGTTACGGACATGGGACGTGACCGCAGGAGCGGGAACCCCGCCCACCGAGAACGCGGTGAACTGCGATCCGGTGGGCCCGTGGGGCTTGTCGTTGTTGTAGAAGACGCCCGCTATAAAATTGAACGCGCCGAAGTTGCCGAGCAGCTGTGTCTCGTTGGTGAGATATTGGCGGTCAATTACCGACGACGCCGTAAACAGCGTGAATGGCACCGATGCCGGCAGCGGGGCGGAGAGGCCGGTGGGAATCTGGAGTATCGGCAGGCCGCCCGTATTGATCAGCTGGTAACTGTAGTTCTTCCGATAACCAAAGATGTTCCGAACCGTCATGTCGCCGAAACTGTAAGACGTGTCGTTGGTGATCGCAGTTGCCTTGCGATACGAGGCACCTCCGTCGATTCCCCCGTCGAACGATCCGCGCCGATTGGAAGCCTGGGTTGCCAACGCGGCATCGACTTGAGGATCGACGGCCGCGAGGCCCAGCGCCGCGAAAGGAAAATTCTGACGCAAAAGATAGAGCCCGCCAGCCAGCTCGTCGCCCTTGAAATACTCATATACGGTGGTGCTGGTGAACCCATCGAAGGGTTCAATCAGCAGCGAAAGCCGGAAGGCGTCCTGATGGATATTGTCGAACCCGGGGCCCTCGTCAAAGGCGATCGTTCGCGGGTCCTGACGGCGAATCTGACCCGCGGCGCGAAACGCGACCTTGTCCTCGACGATGGGGATGTTGATCGCGCCTTGCAGCTCCCGATAGTCGAAGCGGCCGTATGTGCCTTCGCCAAAGCCCTCGAAACGGTATGTCGGCTTTTGCGTGCCGATCACCACCGCACCGCCGAGCGTATTGCGCCCGAACAGCGTGCCTTGGGGGCCTTTCAGAACCTGAATGCTGCTTATATCGTAAGTCGGCACGTTCGATCCCACAGCCGGGAGCGGCGTATCGTTCACGTAGATCACGACGCCCGGGGTTACTTCACCCAGTGGGAGCTGGCCAATGCCGCGAAGCGTCAGCGCCACGTTGTCCTTACCGCCTTCAGCCGAGAACGTGAACCCTGGCGTAATTGTCCTCAAATCACTCACTGTCTGGACCGTGCTGCGCTCGAGCGCTTCAGCGGAAAACGCTGAAATGGAGACGGAAACATCCTGCAGTCGCTCCTCGCGCCGGCGAGCGGTGACAATAATGTCACCCGTCGCCGCGCTTTCCATCTGAGGGGCAGAAGCGTTCTCATCCTGCGCCCACGCCGGGACGGCCAAGGTCGTTCCTGCCGACAACAGCGCAAGTCTCAGCAAACGCGATTTCATCAACTCTCTCTCCCGCCGCCTGTCTCTTCGCAGGCTTTTCAAAGCACTCTGAATGGCCGCTATTCACGGTCTTTCACCACCTATCTTCGGAGAGGAAATGATACAAAAGAGGGCAAAACTGTTCAGTTTTATGGACTGGGCAGCCGGGGCTCCGCCGATACTTACCACCGCCACCTGCGAGGCGTATGGTCACTGCGAGTTTCAATAACGCGGCTGCGCCCAAGCCCGAATGAGGTCCGCGATGGTGGCCTCAGTCCCGGCGGTGATTGCCGGGACAGTCCCCGTGAGACGGGGCGATGGCGCCGGCTGCGTTACGCCGCCCAGGGTGACGAAAGTATCTCGGGCGTTGTTGTGAGGGCTCGCCGGAGCCTCGGCCATGCTTAGGACCGGCGTCACGCAGGCATCGGTCGACGCAAAGGTCTCGCCCCATTCGTCGCGCGTACGCGTCCGGAAGACCGCTTCGAAATCGGCTTCCATCCCAGGCCACCCCGCCCGCTCATGTTGATCGTAACCGCGACCTGCAAGGCCCAGACCCTCGAGCATCTGCGCAAAGAACTTGGGTTCCAGACAGCCCACGGCCACGAATTTGCCGTCGGCACAGGCGTAGCATCGATAGAACGGCGCACCGCCGTCAAGAAGATTGGATGCGGGTGCATCATTCCAAAGGCCCTTCGGCTGCCAAGCGTAGAACAGGCTCATGAGCGACGCGACGCCGTCCGTGATGCAGGCATCAACCACTTGGCCCGCCCCCGTCCGCCGTGCCGAAAGCAAGGCGCTCAACATTCCGAATATGAGGAACATCGCGCCGCCGCCGTAATCACCGACGAGATTGAGAGGGACTGGCGGCGGCTCCCCGGTCTTGCCCATGGCATGCAGCGCCCCTGTGATTGCGAGATAGTTGATGTCATGTCCCGCGCGCATGGCCATCGGCCCGCTCTGTCCCCAGCCGGTCATCCTCCCGAACACAAGGCTGGGATTACGGGCAAGACAGACATCCGGACCGACACCCAGCCGCTCCATCACTCCTGGCCGATAGCCTTCGATCAGACCGTCTGCATGCTCGATCAGGTCGAGCAGACTGCTGCGGTCCCTCTCGTTTTTGAGATCGAGATAAGTGACCATTCGGCTGCGATGAAGGATATCACCGCCCACGTCCTCCCAGTCACCGGGTCCAGCGGAGGGAGGCCGCGCGACCCGAACGATGTCCGCCCCCATGTCGGCCAGCAGCATCGCTGCCAGCGGCACCGGGCCGATCGCATCGATCTCGATGATACGCACGCCGACCAGCGGCCCTGACCGTTCCGGCATCAGATATTTGTCCGGTCCGCGCCCTTCAGGTCGAGAATGGCACGAGCTTCGTCCGGACTTGCCACTTCCAGCCCCATGCCCTCGATGATCTGGCGCGCGTTGCGCACCTGCTCAGCATTGGTCTCGGCCAGACGCCCGGGGCCGCCCCACAAAGAATCTTCCAATCCGACGCGCACGTTTCCTCCCATGGACGCAGCCATCGCGACGACACTCATCTGGCGGGCACCCGCGCCGAGCACCGACCACTGATACTGATCGCCGAACAGCCGATCTGCTGTGCGTTTCATGTGCATGATATCATCGGGATGGCTGCCGATCCCGCCCAGAATGCCAAAGCATGTCTGTATGAAGAGCGGTGCCTTTACCAAGCCCCGGTCCAGGAAGTACTTCAGGTTATAGAGGTGACTGGTGTCGTAGCACTCGAACTCGAAACGCGTGCCGAGAGGCGAAAGCGTGCCGAGCAGATGCTCGATATCCGCGTAGGTATTCTTGAATACCAAGTCCCGCGATGCTTCCAGCGCCGCTGGCTCCCAGGCGTGTTTGAATTCCTTGAAGCGGTCCAGCATCGGGAACAATCCAAAACCCATCGTGCCCATGTTGAGACTGGCGACTTCCGGCGCGAAAGTCTGGGCGGGACGGATGCGTTCCTGGACGGTCATCGAGGGATGTCCCCCGGTCGTCAGGTTCAGCACAGCATCGCTGCGCTGGCGGATGACCTTGAGGAACGGTTCGAAAAGCTTGGGATCCTGGTCGGGCCGGCCGTCAGTGGGGTTGCGGGCGTGAAGGTGGATGATCGCTGCGCCCGCTTCGGCCGCGCCAATCGCAGATTCCGCGATCTCGTCAGCCGTCACCGGAAGATGGGGTGACATCGAGGGTGTGTGGATCGCTCCGGTGATTGCGCAACTGATGATGACTTTTCGTTTGGCCATGATGTTTCCTTTCCCGCAGCCGCTCGATGGCAGCCGGCTCGCCGCCCGCAATCTATCCTTCGATAGGCAGTGAGGTGGCTCGTCAGGGAAGGATTCCGAGTTGGCGGGCGCGCAGAACCGCCTGAGGGCGACGGCGAACACCGAGCTTGTCGTAGATCTGCTGCATGTACCACTTGACCGTTCCCTCGGTCAGTCCCAGCCGATCGCCGATTTCCCGGTTGCGCAGACCGCCGCTCACCATGGTAAGAATGTCCACCTCCCGGTTGGCAAGGCGACCGGTCAGCCCGAAATCGTCGTCCTCGTCCTCGTCTGTCTCGATCTGCGGGCCATTTCGCATCAGGGAGACCAAGTGAACCGCGAACCGGTCGGCAGGTGTTTCGAGTTCAGGACCGTGGGAATAGGCCTCGGTAAGAAGAGCGGAAATGACTTCGCCCTCGTCGATAAACGTGCGCATCCAGCCGGCAGGTTCCGCCATTTCCACCGCCGCACGCACAGCGCGGCGAGCCTCGGAGCGATTGCCCTGGAGCACCGCGATTTCGGCAAGGAGCAATTCGAAGGTTACGGCCGAGCGAATGGCCCCGGCGCGCTTTACGAACTCCAGCCAGCGATGGGCCACCTTGCGCGCCCGGGTCAATCGGTGATGCTGCATTTCGATGCGCAACCAGGCGATCGCATTGCACTCGTTACGACGCGTCGGCCGCAGCGTCGGTATGGGCTCGCCGTCGATCTGCGGATCGCCGGCCAGGAAGTGCCGCTCAGCCTCCTCGATTTGGCCCGCCTTGACGAGCAGACGGACCTCTTCGGCAACAATGAAGGCGCGCATGCGATCAAGACCGCATTCTATCGCAACGAGATGCGCGTCATTGAGAGTGACAAGCGCGCCGGGAAGGTCGCCGCGCGCCGCGCGAAGGCGAGCATCGACGAGATAACCGGATGCCATCTGGTCGGCGAATCCCCACTGTCGCACGACGGGCAAGTGCCGTTCGACCAGGTCAGCCGCGCGATCTAGATCGCCGGCGTCGTAAAGCAGCTCCGCAAGCGGGAGCGCTGGCAAGGCAGCCAGTCCCGAGCCCTCGCCATGTAACCCTTTCGCAAGCGTAAAGGCTTCTTCGAGGAAGCGCTCGGCAAGGGGCGTTTTGCCTTGTGCCATCAATGTCGGGGCAACGGAGGCCTTGAGCGCAATCGAGGCAAAATCCGAACCCGGCCTGGACAGCGCCCGCCGAGTTTCCGCTTCCAGCTTGAGCATGTCCTGAAAGTGGTAGAGTTCGCGCCGTGCCGACATGAGCTGGGCAAGCAACGTACAGCTGAGATAGGCATGGCTTTCGGCCATCTCGACCAAAAGCGGCTCCGCGTCCGCTTCAACCTTGACCATGTCGTCGCGCGCGGCGGCCAGCATGACCAGGCGATGACGGATCATCAGATCGATCTGATCCGCATCGTGCGCATCGACCCTTCCTTCGGAGACCTTGGTCTCGAGGATAGCGCGCGCTGCGTCGATAAAGCGCTGGGCGGCGGTGAAAGACAATTGGCGAATGCGCCGCCATGCCAGAGCCAACAACAGATAAGGGTGCTGGGCCAGTTCCGCCCATGGCAAGGCGGAGCCCAACTCGTCGATGCGATAGAGATAGCCGGTATAGGTCAGCTGTTCCGCCAATTGGTCGAGCTGGCGGGCCAGAAATGCTTGATCGCCGCTCAGTCGGGCATGCTCGATGGCCAGGACTGCCTGATCGTTGGCGGCGAAGTAGTCGCTGGCACGGCAATGCATCAGGCCCGCCCGTGCGGGCGCCCTGTCCATCAGGCGTCCAAGGACCATCTCACGAAACAGGCGGTGATACGCGTATCGACTGTGTTCCTGATCGATCGCGTTCAGGAAGAGCCCCTGGCGGAACACATGGTCAAGCATCGCGCGAGAATCTTCGTCGCCGGTGACCGCCGCGCAGGCAGAAGGGGTCAGTTCATCCAGGATCGACGTATCGACAAGGAAGCGGCGAACGTCCTCTGGCTGACGGCTGAGCACCTCTTCATGGAAGTACTCTGCAAATTCCGGACGCAAGCCCGTCAACCTGGGACTGCCGGCCCCCTGTTTGCCGCGGCGGTACAAGTCGCAGGCGATCACAACGCCGGATACCCAACCTTGCGTGTCCCGCACGATATCCTGAAGATCCTTGGAGTCGATCGGCGTTCCGATGCTCTGGGTTACCAGCTGAGCCGCTTCCGCGATCGTGAGTGAGAGATCGGCATTTCCCACTTCATTGAGGAAACCCAATGCGCGCATACGCGCCAGCGGAAGCCCAATCGCGCCGCGGGCAGAAACGATCATGCACAGGGCATCCCGAGCTGTCGCCGATAGCTGTGCGATAAAATCGAGAGCGGCTTGATCGAGCAGATGGGCATCGTCGATGACAAGGACGGGCCGCGGGTCGATCGTTATCGACAACGCTTCGAGCCAGGGCGCATCGTCGCCATCCAGGGAAAGTTGCTCCCAAGGAAGGCCGGCCGCAACGCCTGCTGCCTTGAGGGCAGAGAGGAAAGATGCCTTGTTGAAGATCCCCGCACGTGTCGCCACCCAGAGGAGCGGGTGGCCTTGCGCGCGTAGCAGGTCCGCCCAGTAGAGCATCGAGGTGGTCTTTCCGCTTCCAGCGGGCGCTGACACCATCGTCAATCGGGAATCGCGGACCTTGGCCGTCAGGTCTCTCATGGCAGCGCGCTCAATCAATGTCGGCGTTATCCGATGCGGCAAAGCGCTCGTCGGAATGACTTTCATGGCTCTCTCCTGGACATGCCTTGTGGCAATTTGTTTTTTGATCCGAAATATATTCTGACGTGTGAAATCCTAAACGCAATCCTTTTTCCTATCCGCAGATAGGTCCTCGCGAGCCGGAGATATTGTCCTGCTCCGGATGGCCGGGAATTTTCGTAAATTGCCGTCTTTACGCCCGAAACAAACAGGCCGCCCGAAGCTGCCGGGGCCAAAAGCTAGGAAAGGTTGACCATGAAGGCCCTGTATCTCGAAAACGCCGAGGGACCTGAATCCACCCGCGTTGCCGACGTCGAAACGCCGGAACCCGGTCCCGGGGAAGTGCGAGTCGCACTCAAAGCCGCCTCGATCAACCACCGAGAACTGTTCATTTCTCATGGACAATATCCCGGCATGGTGGTGCCGGTAACGCTGGGTTGCGACGGCGCAGGCATTGTCGACAAGGTCGGCGCCGACGTTAGCGGCGTGGACGTGGGCTCAGAAGTCGTTCTCTATCCGGCCCGCAATTGGGGCCCCAATCGCCATGCGCCCGCTGCAGACTTCGGTTTGCTGGGCATGCCATTTGCCGGGACGATCGCCGAATACATCTGTATCCCTGCCGAGAACCTGGCTCCCAAACCTTCCTTCATGAGCTTTGAGGAAGCCGGCGCAATGCCGCTCACAGCGCTGACATCGTGGCGGGCTCTGATGTTCAAGGGCCGGCTTCAGGCCGGAGAAACTGTGCTGATCAGCGGGGTCGGCGGCGGAGTCGCCACGTTCGGCCTCGCATTCGCCGTCGCCAAGGGCGCGAACGTCTATGTGACCGGTGAGAGCCAGGAAGTCCTCGACCGGGCGATCGAGATGGGTGCCAAGGGCGGCCTGCTCTATACCGACCCGGATTGGCGAAAGCAGGTTGGCAAGCTGACCGGCGGGATTGACGTGGTCCTGGATGGTGCACCGTCACCCAGCTTTGCCAACTATGTCCGCGCCATCAACCCGGGTGCGCGCATAGTCATCTACGGGTCGACCGCCGGGAACGAGGTCAAGTTCAATGCGACGGATATTTTCCTCAAGAGCGCCAGCATCGTCGGCAGTCAGGTCGGCGATCCGCAGGACTTCCGGGAAATGCTAGCGTTCGCCGGCGAGCATCGGATCAAGCCGGTCATCGAGGCTACTTACCCTCTGGCGAAGGCAAAGGAAGCTCTTCTTCACCTTCGCGACCAGCACAAGTTCGGCAAAGTCGTGGTGACGATGTGAGCGATCTGTTCAGCCTGCACGGCAAGAAAGCCCTCGTCACCGGCGGCGCACAGGGGTTGGGGCGGATGATCGCTGAAGGTCTTCTGCGCGCAGGCGCTAGCGTGGCAATCACATCGCGCAAGGCCGATGTGTGTGAGACCGCCGCGGCGGAAATGTCGGGTCTCGGGCCATGCCTGCCGCTTGCCGCAGACCTGTCTACTCCGGAAGCCGCGGTGGAGCTTGCCGCACTGTATCGCAGCGCGCTGGGCCAATGCGACATCCTGATCAACAACGCCGGCAAGACCTGGGGCGGCCCTATCGATACCTTTCCCGACAAGGCCTGGCCAAGCGTGATGGCAGTCAATGTCCAGACGCCTTTCACTCTTGTGCGCGAACTCCTTCCCGAACTGGTCGCGGCGGGCACGGCCGATGATCCATCGCGGGTCATCAACATCGGTTCGGTGGCGGGCATGAAGGCCGAACGGCTCAATGCCTACAGTTACGCTGCCAGCAAGGCGGCGGTCCACATGATGACGCGGGATCTCGCCGGCGACCTTGCCGACCGGAACATCACGGTCAATGCCGTGATACCGGGCTTCTTCCCTACCAAAATGACCGCTCACATGCGTGACGAGGATGCAGTCGACCCGAAATTGCTCAGCCATATTCCGCTGCGCAGGCTGGGCCGCGCCGACGACATCGCCGGAATTGTCGTCTTCCTTTGCTCGCGAGCAGGAGCCTATGTCACCGGCGCGCAAATTCCGGTCGATGGCGGCGTAGTCGGCTGCGGGTGATCTTGATGCCGGCAGAGGGACGAGCGTCCAGCCAGGCTCATCCCTGATGCCGTATCCTCCGAGGACCGCATTCCTCCGGCAGCGAAAAGACTTGAGCGAGGGAGGACATAGTTCCTCCCTCGCTCCACAGGTCAGAGCTGCCAGCCGCCCCCCGCGACTATGACCTGACCTGTGATGTAATCGGCCTCCGGCATGCAAAGGAGATAGACGGCTCCTGCTGCTTCTTCCGGAGTGCCTGCGCGCCCGAGGGGAATTCCTTTCTCCATGGCCTCAAGGATCTCGTCGCTGACCCCGGCCTTGATCTTCTTGCCCTTGATATCGATGGTTGAACTGCCAGCCTCGCCAGCCGTCATACGCGTCATGATCGCGCCGAAGGCGACGGCATTGACCGTGGTGTTGTATCTCCCCCACTCTTTCATCACAGTCTTGGTGAGGCCGACAATCCCTGCCTTGCCGGCAGCATAACCGGCCTGCCCCGGGTTTCCGCCAAGACCCGAAACTGACGAAATGTTTACGACTGTCCGTCGCTTGGCACGCCCGTACTGTTCGATCTCGGCCTTGGCTGCGGACGAAATGATCGGCTGCGCGGCGCGAAGAATCCGGAAAGGCGCGCTCAGGTGTACATCGAGCATCGCGATCCACTGTTCGTCGCTGGTCTTTTGAAGCACCGAATCCCAGGCATAGCCGGCATTATTGATGATGATATCGATCGTGCCGAAAGCCGCGACTGCTGCGGACACGAAGGTATCGCCAAAAGTCGGATCAGTAACGTCGCCGACGCAAACGACGGCGCGAACGCCAAGTCCTTCGATCTCGGCCGCGGTGGCGCGGGCCACGTCTTCGTCAAGGTCATTGACCACGACATTTGCGCCCGCGCCAGCCAATTTGAGCGCGATCGCCTTGCCGATGCCCCGCCCCGATCCCGAAACGAGCGCGACCTTTCCATCCAGTATTTTCACGTGACCTCTTCCTGTTCTTTCACAAATCCTTGAACGCAGGCACTGCCCCCGTCGATCACCACCACGCCGCGTTCTCTCGCAGACGCGCGAAAGCGAATGTCATCTCCATCGCGCCAGATCTCGGTCCGAATGGTTTCGCCTGGGAACACAGGCGCGGTGAAACGGACATGCATGCGCGTCAGCAACGACGCGTCTCCGCCGCAGCACAAATGGATCAATGCGCGGCTAACGAGGCCCATCGTCGCCAGTCCGTGGAGGATCGGGCGCTCGAACCCCGCCGCCGCCGCCGTTCCGGCATCGATGTGCAACGGATTGCGGTCGCCGGTCAGCCGGTATAGCATCGCCTGGTTAGCCGCCGTAGGCAGGTCAAGCACTGCATCCGGCGGAAAATCGGGACATTGTCCATCCGCAAGCGGAACGAGAGATCGGTCTCCCCCGAAACCACCTTCGCCCCGTAGGACCCAGATTTCCTCTGCCTCCGCAATCAGCTGGTCTGTCGGCGTCGTCAGTATCCGCTTCGCCCGAACGAGAGCGGGCTTGCCCGGTCCCTTGTCGGCGACCTCTCCGATCTCGATCCGGCCATGAATGACCTGGCCCAGTTGCAGCGGTCGATGAAGACGCAAGCTCTGCTCGCCATGCAGAATTCGCGGCCAGTCCCACCCGAGTTCCGCAGCCATCGGCCAGAACCCCGGCGTGCCAAGCACAAGCGCCATGGTTGGCAAAACGGTGAGGTCACGCTCAAAGAGGAAGCGGCTCTCATCGATGGCGGCGAGCCCCGCTCCCACGCCCAGGGCGTAGAGGATGGCGGAACGCGGATCGCAAACGTCCTGCGCGATCGGGACCCGGTAACCGCGCATGCGCTCAAGGTTCAGCATAGCGAGTTTCCCTTCGGTCAGGTCAGCTTGCGCTCGTCGAGCCCGAGCCCGCGCCCGATTATCTCGCGCATGATCTCGCTCGTGCCGGCGAATATGCGGCTGACGCGGGCATCGGTGTACATCCGGCTGATCCGGTACTCGTCCATGTACCCGGCCCCGCCGTGGAGCTGGACGCATTCGTCCATCACCCGGCCCTCCAGTTCGCTCGTGAGCAACTTGGCAGCGGAGGCATCTTCGGCAGTGAGTTCGCCTGCGTTGAGCAGGATCACGCATTGATCCACGTACGTCTGGATCGCATCGAGCTCCGCGCGCATGGAAGCCATCTTGAAGCGCGTATTCTGAAACGCGCCGATCGGCTTTCCGAAGGCCTTGCGCTCTTTCACGTAGTCCAGCGTAAGGTCGAAGGCAGTCTGGGCAGTGGCCATGAAACCGATCGCTGCCACAAGGCGCTCCTGTGCCAGGAAGCGCGCAAGATACTTGAAGCCCTGCGTCGGATCGCCCAGCACGTTTTGCTTGGGCACTTTGACATCGCTGAAGAACAGCTCGGCGGTATCCTGCGCCTTCATACCCATCTTGGCGAGCTTGCGCCCGCGCTCGAAGCCTTCGAAGCCGCGCTCCACCACAAACAGGCCAAGCCCATGGCGGCTGGCCGGATCGGTCCGTGCCGCGACAACAACCAGATCGCCCAAAATGCCGTTGGAAATGTATGTCTTGGCGCCGTTGAGCACCCAGTGATCGTCATGCTCGACCGCGCTCGTGCGCATTCCTGCAAGGTCGCTGCCCGTAGATGGCTCGGTCATCGCCACGGCAAGAATAGTCTCGCCGCTGACGATGCCGGGCATCCAGCGCTCCTTTTGCTCCTGTGTGCCGAGCTTGGCGATGTAGGGCGCGACCAAATCGTTATGGAGATTGATGTAGAAGCCTATGTCGCCGTGGCGCATATTCTCCTCGATGATAATCTGCTCGAAACGAAAATCGTCGATTCCCGCACCCCCGTACCGTTCCTCGGCCCAGGTGCAGAGCAATCCCTGCTCGCCTGCCTTGAGGTAAAGATCGCGATCGACCATGCCCTGTTCGCGAAAGCGTTCGGCATGGGCGCCGACATTGGCGCTCATGAACTTGACGACGCTGTCGCGAAACTGCTCGTGCTCCGGCTCGAAGATCAGGCGCTTCATGCTGGCATGGGCTCCTTGGCCTCGTCGGCGCTTTCGGCAGTGTAGAAGGTCTCGCCGCGCGATGCCTTCTCACGCAGCCACGCGGAAGGCAGGAAACGGGGCCCATATCGCTGGGCAAGGATATCCGCTTCCCCGACGAACGAGCCGATGCCGATCGTATCGATGTAGCTGATCGTTCCGCCGGTCCACGTCGGGAAACCCCACCCATAGATCGCGCCGAGATCGGCGTCCTGCGGTGTTTCCAACACGCCCTCTTCCAGGCAGCGCGCCGTCTCCATCGCCTGGGCAAATAGAAAGCGCTTCTTGAGTTCCTCGATGTCCCAACTGCCATTGACAGGGAAGTGCTCGACGAGCCCCTTCCACAAGTGCTTCTTGCCGCCTTCAGGGTAGTCGTAGAAGGCTCCTCCGGTCTTGCGGCTGGAGCGTCCGATCTCGTCCTTCATCTTGCGCATGACGGCAACGCCGGCCGGCGGAGTATAGGCCTCGCCCTCTTCCGCGATCGCCTGGTCGACGATCTTGAGCGGCAGATCCAGCGTGAGTTCGTCCAGCAGCGCGAGCGGACCGACCGGCATGCCAACTGCCTTGGCGGCATTCTCGATCACTGCCGGTGGCACGCCTTCCGCCAGCATGGCCGCTCCTTCGTGGATCAGCATCTGGAACACGCGGCTGGTATAAAAGCCGCGGCTGTCATTGACGACAATCGGCGTCTTGCGGAGCTGCGCGATGAAATCGAGACCCTTGGCCAGCGTTTCCTTGCTGGTCTGCTTGCCCATGATGACCTCGACCAGACCCATGCGATCGACCGGCGAGAAGAAATGCAGACCGATGAACTGATCCGGGCTTCTCGAAGCCAGCGCCAACTGCGAAATCGGAAGAGTCGAGGTGTTAGAAGCAAAAATGGCTTCGGGCGGCAGCACTGCCTCTGCCTTCTTCGTGGTCTCCGCCTTGATCGCGGTATCCTCGAACACGGCTTCGACGACCAGATCGCAGCCCTGGAGCATGCCGAAATCGTCGGTCGGGACAATGCGGGCAAGAACCGCATCGGCCTTGTCCCGCGTCACCTTGCCTTTTTCGACCAGCTTGTCGAGTACCTTGGCTGAATAGTCCTTGCCCCTTTGCGCCGTCGGCACATCGCGGTCGATCAAGACGACGTCGATGCCGGCATTGGCCGCAACGTAGGCAATTCCCGCACCCATCATCCCCGCGCCCAGCACGCCGACCTTTCGCGCTTCGAACCTGGGATAGCCTGCGGGGCGGCGAGCGCCCTTTTCTGCTGCCAGCTTCGAGATGAAGGTCGTGCGAATGATGTTGCGGGCGACCGGATCGGTTAGCAGCTTAGCAAAGTATTTGCCCTCTACTGCGAGCGCCTTGTCGAACGGCAACTGCAATGCCTGAAACAGCGAATTGAGAATTGCGAGCGGAGCCGGCTGATTATAGCCGCTCTTCGCAAGGCCTCCCGTCGCCATCATGTACGCGGCGGAATCTTCCGGTACCGTGAGCCCTTTCTTCTGAGGCGGAACCCAGCCCTTGACGTCCCACGGCTTGACAGGGTCGGGCCCGCTCGCCAGCCACGTCCGGGCGGTATCGAGAAGTTCCGCTTCGGGAACCACCTGATCCACGATGCCCAGTTTGAGCGCTTCGGCAGGCGCGACGGCGCGGCCGGTCAGAAGCAGGTCGAGCGCCGTTTTCATGCCGGCGATGATACCGAGCCGAACCGTGCCTCCAGATCCGGGAAGGAGACCGACAGTAACTTCGGGCAGGCCGACAGTGGCCTTTGCATCATCGACGAGGATGCGATGATGGCAGGCCAGCGCGAGTTCGAAACCTCCGCCCAGCGCCAAACCATTGATCGCTGCAACCCACGGCTTACCCGACTGCTCGATCGCGCGGTGCATGTCGGTCGCCCGCTTCGAGAACGCATAGGCCTCGAGCGGTGTGAGCGTATCGAAGCCATTGACCAGCTGCTTGAGATCCGCGCCGGCCATGAACGACTTCTTGCCCGAGGTCAGGATAACGCCCTTGATGGCGTCGTCCTGTGCGATCTGCCTGGTGGCCTGCGTCATGCCCGCAATGAAGCCGTCGTTGACGACGTTCATCGAACCTTCGGCATCGAGAGTCAGGATCGCGAAGCCGTCTTCGGCCTTCTCCAGTCGCATTGTCTTCATGGGTGTGTCCCGATCTTTTTCTAGGAATGGAGCAGCGTTCAGACGCGCTCGATGATAGCGGCGGTCCCAAGACCATTGGCCGCGCACAGCGTGATGAGGCCGGTTTCGGCGTCGCGGCGTTCCAATTCGTCGAGCACGGTGCCGAGGATCATCGCGCCGGTGGCGCCGAGCGGATGTCCCATGGCGATCGCGCCGCCGTTCACGTTGATCCGGTCGTCGGGAATGTCCATGTCGCGCTGGAAGCGCATAACTACGCTGGCGAAGGCCTCGTTGAGCTCCCAGAGGTCGATGTCCTTGGGCATCATTCCTCCGGCCCGCAAAGCCTTGCGCGAGACCTCCGCAGGGGCCGTCAGCATGATCGTCGGTTCAGAACCGATATTGGCATAGGAACGGACGCGCCCGCGGGGCTTGAGCCCCGCTTTCTCGCCGAACGCCCGTGAGCCGACCAGGACGAGCCCGGAACCGTCGACAATACCGGAGCTGTTGCCGCCGTGATGGACGTAGTCGAGGTCCTCGATCTCGGGGTACCGCGCTTTTGCGACAGCTTCGAAACCGGCTTTCCCGAAGCCTTCGAATGCGGGCTTGAGCTTTGCCAGGCTCTCCAGCGTGGTGCCCGGACGCATGTGCTCATCATGATCGAGCACGACCTCGCCCAGCACGTCCTTCACTGGCACGATGGAATTTCGAAAATAGCCGTTTTCCCAGGCACGGGCCGCCTTGCGCTGGCTCTCGACCGCGAAACGGTCGACATCCTCGCGGGTGTAGCCGTCGAGCGTCGCGATGATGTCCGCGCCGATGCCCTGCGGCGCATAATAGTTGCCGAATGCAACAGCCGGGTCCGACGTCCAGGCACCGGAATCATAGCCCATGACCGTCCGGCTCATGGATTCAACGCCGCCCCCGATGCCGGCCTGGATCATGCCGGAATGGACCTGGGCCGCGATGAGACTGACAGCATCGAGGCCAGTCGCGCAAAATCGGTGAATCTGCTGGCCAGCCACCGATTGCGCATAGCCGGCTTGAAGAACTGCCGCGCGCGCCAGGACACCGCCCTGTTCGCCGACCGGCTGCGCCATGCCAATGATAACGTCATCGAGCAAGGCGGTGTCGAGTGCGTTGCGCTCCTGCAAGGCCTTGAGCAGCTGTGTCGCCATTTCGACCGAAGTGATCTCATGCAGCGCGCCATCGGGCCGGCCCTTGCCGCGCGGCGTGCGAACATGATCGTAGATATAGGCTTCCATCGTCATTTCCCGGCCAGTGATCGGTGTTTTCGTGATCCTGCTCTTGGGTCTGGCCAGCCTGTCCGCACCTATCCAACGAAAGGCGCAGGATCGCGGGTTCGCTGCAATCTCGCACTCATCGCGCAGGGACGAACTTTGAGGACGAGCTTTTGTGAGCATGACGGGTGAAGACGACGCCGCAATTCGCATCACCGCGACGACGTTGGGTGATCACCTCTTGGCGGGGTGGGACAAGGGCAAGGACAGGGAGGCCCTGGTTTTTCCGGGCGAACGCAAGACTTATGACGAAGTCGTGGCCAGTGTTCTGCGCCGCGCGAGGGGGCTAAGGGCGCTCGGGATTCGGCGGGGCGACCATGTCGGCATCTTGCTGCCGTCCAGCATCGAATTCGTCGAAACGCTTTTCGCAAATGCGATGTGCGGTGCCGTCTCGGTTCTCATGAATGCCCGCTACAAGGCACCAGAGATGGCGTACGTGTCGGAGAACGCCGACCTTGCAGCCATCGTCACAAACGATCTTGTCTCTGAACACGTCGACTTCGGTGCCCGGCTTTACGAGGCGTTTGCAGACCTGGCGAGTGCCGACAATCCTGCTCGCCTGTCACTTGCCGCGGCACCGAAGCTTTCCCGCATCATCATGCTTGGCGGTCGTTCGGTTCCCGGCTTCATCGACCAGGCGATGTTCGATGAAGCCGCCGAACAGGTCAGCGAAGACGAAATCCATGCGGCGCGCCTCACTGTTCGCGTACGTGATACCGCGATGATTCTGTACACCTCCGGCACTTCGGCCAATCCCAAGGGCTGTCTACTAAGCCATGAAGCCGTGACGCGCGAGGCGAACAACCTGGCGCACTATCGCTGGGCCTTCCAGCCCGGCGAGCGAGCATGGTCGCCGCTGCCGCTTTTCCATATCGCCGCAATGCTCTGCATGCTCGGCGCGATGGAGGTAGGTGGTACCTTCATCGGACAGCCGCATTTCGACGCCGGAGAAAGCCTGCGCCAGATCGAGCAGGAGCGCGTGACGATGATGTTCCTCCCCTTCGTCACATTTCATCAGGCAATGATCGCGCATCCCGATTGGGAAACGTCAGATCTTTCCTCGGTCAGGCTCCAGAACAGCTGCTTTGCCTTCATGCCCGACCGGGTCGGTCAGGCATACCGGGAGAAGGCTCCCGGTATGTTGCAGGTGGGGACCATGGGCATGACGGAGGCTACAGGAATCGTGACCACCGGCGGCTACGGGATGGAGCCGGAAATGGGCTTCAGAAAGCTCGGTTATCCTCTTGCCGGCATCGAAATGAAAATCATCGACCCTGAAACAGGCTTGGAGAAAGCCGTCGACGAACGGGGCGAGATATTGATCCGCGGTTACAATCTGTTCGACGGATACTACAAAGATCCTGAGAAGACGGCCCAGGCGCTCGACAGCGAGGGCTGGTATCACAGCGCCGACATCGGCTCGATCGATGCGCACGGGCATGTGATGTTTCACGGCAGGTTCAAGGACATGCTCAAGGTGGGCGGCGAGAACGTCGCGGCGGCAGAAGTCGAAGCGGTCCTGGCCGCGCATCCGGCTGTTCGTCTTGCCCAGGTCGTTGGCCTGCCGGACGAGCGGCTGGCCGAAATCCCTGCAGCCTACATCGAGCGAGACGGCGACGTGATTGTCGAGCCGGAGGAATTGATCGCCTTTACCAAGGCGCGCCTTGCCTCGTTCAAGGTGCCCCGGCACATCCGGTTCATCGACGAATGGCCGATGTCGGCATCGAAGATACAGAAGTTCAAGCTGCGCAGCGCGTTGATGGACGAGCTTGGTCTCAAGGACTGATCAGGCGCTGCGCGCAAAGGGAGAATGGAATGCGTGTGGTCATTACTGGTGCAGCCAGCGGCATCGGCCGCGCCTGCGCTGAACTGCTGGCGGCGGGACAAGTGTTGCCCGGCCTGCACTCAATGCTCCTCGCCGACAGGGACGAGGCCAATCTTGGAGCAGTGACGGGCAAAATTGGGCCGGCGGCAGGGGGCTGCGTCGTCGATCTTGCCGAGCCCGACTGCGGCGATCGCATCGTCGAGGCTGCACTCGCCCACATGGGCGGTATCGATGCAGTCATCAGCAATGCGGGCATCATCATGGGTGGCGCTCTTGTCGACCAGCCACTTGCCGACTTCGACCGGATCTTCGCGGTAAACACTCGCTCCACCTGGCTGCTAGCAAAGGCCGCGCATCCGCACCTGCGAGCCAGCAAGGGTGCCTTCATTGCTACAGGTTCGATGTCGGGCACCCAGCCCACGCCGGGGCTCGGATTTTATTCGTGCAGCAAGGCGGCGCTTCTGATGCTGATCCGGCAACTCTGCATTGAGTGGGGTCCCGATGGCATCCGCTGCAATACCGTCTCTCCCGGTCCTACCTACACGCCGATGACGGCCGCCGGCTACGGTGACAAGACGCGCCGGGAAGAGCGGGAAGCCAGTATACCTTTGCGTAAACTCGGCCTGGCCGAGGATGTCGCCAACGCCATCCTGTTCCTCGCCAGTTCGCAGGCCAGCCACATCAGCGGTATCGATGTGCTTGTCGACGGCGGCATGAGCAACATGCTGATGCCGGCCAGCGGGGGCGGCACGGGCCAGCAAAGGCAACGCTGAAAATGGTGTCAGGCGGCCTTGTCATCCAGGAAACGCAGGTTCGCCTCACCCGCCGGGTCGGTCTGTCCATCGATCAGAAGCCTGGCTGTTGCCTCGAGATGGCTTCTGAGGAGAGCGACGGCCCGATCCGCATCCCTGGCAAGCGTGGCTTCGACGATTTCGGCATGCTCATGCACCAGATCCCGCTCGCCGGTTGCGAGCGGAACCGTGAGGTAGCGATATCGTTCGGATTGAGCGTAGAGCCATTCGCGCATGCGCAGCAACCATGGGCTGTCGCAAGCATCGACGAGGGCATGATGGAAGTCACCATGGGCCTCGGCGTAGTCCTCATTGAGCCGCTCCGGCATGTCGGGATCGCGTGTCGGCGTCTTGCTGAGACGGTGGGCAGCACTCACGATCGTCGATTCCCAATCGAGGCCGCCGCGTTCGATGGCGCGGCGAAGACACTGTCCCTCGATGTCACTCCTCACCATGACGAGGTCAGTCAGATCGGCGATGGAAATCGGCGCTGCCCGAAAGCCTCGCGCATCGTCAAGGACGACGAACCCTTCAGACGTCAGGCGCGACAAGGCCTCTCGGACTGCACCGAGACTGAACCCCAGGTTGTCCGACACGTCTTTGATGTTGATCCGCTCCCCCGGCACAAGGCGGCAGGTCAGGAGATTGTCCCGCAGCCGGCGATAGGCCTGCTCGGTGAGGCTGAGCTTTTTTGTCATCCCAGTCTCCATAGCAGCAACGAAATGCAAGGTAAACGCTAGAGGTATATTTGAGTACTTAGAATATATTTCAGATTGACGAGCCGACCGAGCCACCCCACGGTGCCCGAGTTTGGAAAAGGATCGAATCATGCGCTTGGCAAAAGTTTCGAAGGACGGTCGCATCGGCGTTGCGGTGGACACTGGCTCCGGCATCAAGGCGATTTTCGGCGACGCGGCACTCTACGATCTGGACGACCTTGTCGCTCAGGGCGGCGAAGCGCTCGCAAAGGCGGGCGGCAAAGTCCTGGCCCAGGGAGAGAGCGTCGCGCAAGACGACCTTGAATTTCTGCCTCCGCTCATCAAGGCGCCGAAAATCCTGTGCCTTGGTCTCAACTACAAGGATCACGCTGCCGAAGGCGGCTTTCAGGTTCCCGAATTCCCGACAGTTTTCGGACGGTTCAATTCGAGCCTGATCGGCCACGGCGCACCGATCATCAAGCCGGCCACATCGGACCAGCTCGATTACGAGGCTGAAATGGTCGCAATCGTCGGCAAGGGCGGAAAGAACATCGGAAAGGAAGACGCGCTGTCCCACATCGTCGCTTACTCGGTGTTCAATGACGGCTCCGTGCGCGACTATCAGCTCAAGACGCCGCAATGGACCGTGGGCAAGAATTTCGACGATACCGGTGCCTTCGGTCCATGGCTGGTCACGGCCGATGAACTGCCCGCGGGCGGCGCTGGGCTCAAGATCGAGACCAGGCTGAACGGGCAGGTGGTTCAGAGCGCCAATACCTCTGACATGGTCTTCGATGTTGTCGATACGGTGTCCTTGCTTTCCACATGCTTCACGCTGGAAGCAGGCGACGTGCTGGTCATGGGCACGCCGTCGGGCATCGGACTTGCCCGCAATCCTCCGCTCTTCATGAAGGACGGGGATGTGTGCGAAGTGGAGATCGAAAAAATCGGCTTGCTGGTCAATCCCATCAAGGCAGCGTGATTTCGGGCCGAGCGATGCGCCAGAACATCGCTCGGCCGCCATGGAGGACAGGATGAACGAGAAAAGCATCGCCAGTCGCCGCGCCAATGTACTTGGTGTCCATTCCATCGATCACTTTGCGGTGGAAGTGCCCGACCTCGACGAGGCACGACGCTTCTACACGCTCTTCGGTCTGGACGTGCGCGAGGCGGATGGCCGGCTCGAACTCTATGCGCAGGGTCATCCGCACAGGTGGGCAGTCCTCAGCCAGGCAGGCGATGCCAAGCGGCTGCGTTATCTCAGCTTCGGGATATTCGCGGATGAGGAGGAGACGTTTCGCGGCCACCTCAAGCGCGCCGGTGTGGAATTCATCCCGGCACCTGACAACGCAGAAGCCAAGGGTATCTGGTTCAGAGGGTTCGACGGCCTTCCCATCAACGTCCGCGTTGCGGAAAAGGCGACGCCCGCCGAAAAGAGCCGCTTCAGCTTCACGAGTTCAGAACCCGGCAAGTCCGGCGCGATTCCCAACAGCAAGGCACCCAAGGTCCACCCCCGGCGTCTTTCGCACTTTGCGATTTTCACCACCGACGTGAACGCCGCGATCGACTTTTATGAGCGGACGCTTGGCCTGCGGCTCTCCGACAAGAGCGAGCCCGCTGTTGCCTTTCTCCATGGTGTCCATGGGAGCGATCACCACTTGCTCGCACTCGTGCTCTCCGACCGCCGCGGTATGCATCACAACAGCTGGGACGTGGGTTCCGTCATGGAAGTGGGTCTCGGCGGCGCAAGCATGGCGCGCGCCGGCTACGGACCCAACTGGGGCCTCGGCCAGCACGTGCTGGGTGCGAACTACTTCTACTACGTACGCGATCCTTGGGGCAGCTTCAGCGAGTATTCCGCCGACATCGATTTCATTCCTGCGGATGTGGACTGGCCCTCGGCCAACCACGCCCCTGACGACAGCATGTTCCTTTGGGGGCCGGACCCATTCCCCGAATTTATCCAGAACACCGAACCAGCGGAGGCCTGATTGCCATGACCACATTCGTTCTTCTTCACGGCGGCGGCATGGGCGGCTGGACCTGGAAATACGTCCGGGAGATTCTCGAAGCGCAAGGGCACAAGGTCTACACACCGACCTTTACCGGCTTTGGCGAGCGCAGCCATCTCATCGGCCGCGATGTGGGCAACGAGACCCACGTGCGCGACATCGTCAACGTCTTCAAATTCGAAGATCTGCATGACGTCGTGCTGGTAGCGCACAGCTATGCAGGCACCGTGGCGCCGGGTATCATAGCAGAGGTGGGCGACCGCATCGCCAGCATCATCTACCTCGACGCCATTATCGCCCATTCGGGCGAGCGCATCGCCTCGCTGATGGGTTATGTACCCGAGGAACAAGTCGCACAGCTCGATGCATTGCTTGAAGCCGGCGAGGGACCGATCGGTTCGGGCGTCGACGAGATGCAGCGTGCGGCTGCCAAGGAGCATCCGCACCTCATGGATCCCGCACGGGAAAAGTGGCTGCTCGACAACCTTTCTGACCAGCCAATGAAGGCGACAGCGGGCGCCATCGCCAAGGGCAGCGAAACCATCGCAAGACCGGTGGACTATATCGCCGCCGCCGTGACCGTAATGACGGCGATGCACGAGCGCGCGCGCGCGCTCGGCTGGAACATTCACGAACATCCCGGCGACCATGCTCTGCTGGTGGGCGATCCCGAAGGCACCACCGGCCTGATCCTTAAAATCGCCGGATTGAAGGTAGACGCATGAACCCCGCAGAACTGTTCTCGGTGAAGGACCGCATCGCCGTCGTGACGGGCGGCTCCGGCGGCATTGGGCGCCATATAGCGACCGGCTTCGCGGCCGCCGGCGCCAAGGTCTATATCTGCGCGCGGACCGAGGCCAAAGTGCTCGATGCCGCCCGGGAAATCAGCACCTCGACCGGGGGTCAATGCATCGGGCTAACCGCTGATGTCTCATCCCTGGAGGGAGTGGACGCTCTCGTCGCCCGCGTGAGTGAAGCCGAGAATGCGCTTCATATCCTGGTCAACAATGCCGGTGCGATGGCCGAGGCGCCTATCGACGATTACAGCGAGCAGGACTGGGACCAGGTCATGGATCTCAACCTGAAGGCACCGTTCTTCCTGCTTCAGAAATTTCTCCCTCTACTGCGCGCCGGCGGGACAAAGGAACGGCCGGCATCCCTCATCAACATCGGCTCGGTAGGCGCTCTCAAGGTCGGTCCCAAGGAGAACTACGCCTACCAGGCATCCAAAGGTGCGATCCACTGGCTGGCGAAGGGTCTCGCCAAACGACTGGGCCGCGATAACATCACGGCCAATGTCATCGCGCCCGGCTTCTTCGAGACGGAGATGACCGTCATCACGTCCGACGAGATGAGAAAAATGGTCGAAGGCATGGTGCCGCGCGGGCGCACCGGTACTGCGGAAGACCTGGCGGGCGCTGCCATCTATCTGGCCTCTCGCGCCGGAGCCTACGTGACAGGATCGGTCATTCCGGTCGAAGGTGGATTGTCGATCTGATATGACTCAGCCCCATTTCATCGCCATCGGCGGCACCATGCGCGCCATGTCATCGACCGAACGCGCCCTGCGTAAAGCGCTAGCAATCGCGCAGGAGCGCGGCGCACGCACTACCATCCTTTCGGGCGAAGACATCAATTTCCCCCCGTATGCACCGGAAAATCAGGAGCGCTCCGACGCAGCACGGCGTTATATTGAACTGCTTCGGACCGCCGATGGCATCATCATCGGTTCGCCGGGCTATCACGGTGCGATATCGGGCTTCGTCAAGAACGCGCTCGATTATGTCGAGGATACGAACCGGGACAGTCGCTGCTACTTCGACGGCCTGCCGGTCGGCGCAATCGCCACGGCTGCTGGCTGGCAGGCTGCGGTTGGAACGCTCCAGCAGCTTCGCAGCATAACCCATGCCCTGCGCGGTTGGCCCACACCTCTCGGGGTTGCGATCAACACGGTCGGAACCGAGGGCGATCCCATCGAACAGGCGCCCGTCACCAGCCAGCTTACCATGATGGTAGACCAGATGTTTCGCTTCCACGCAGGGCCGACCCTATAGGACGATAGGTTCTGAGCGCACCGGATGGGTGCCAATTGGGGGCGCAAGAGAACAGGAAGTACAATGGATTTTTCGCTCACCGACGAGCAGCAGGCCTTCCGTGACGTGGTGCGCCGCTGGGTCGACGCAGAAGCCCCGAAGGACTGGATGCGCACGCTCGAAGCCGACGAGGAAAACTACCCTTACGCGCTTTGGGACAAGCTGGCAGAGCAAGGCTTTTTCGGCATCGGCATCCCGGAAGAATATGACGGGCTGGGCGGCGACGTCATGATGCAGATGATCTTCGCCCGCGAGTTTGCCCGCACGGCAGGGGGGCTGCTCTGGGTGTGGGGCCTTACCTCGTTCGGAGGCGCCAAGACGATCGGTGCGGTGGGAACCGAAGAGCAGAAGAACCGCTGGCTGAGGCCGATGGCCCAGGGCAAGCTTCGCGTCTCGCTGTCGATGACCGAACCCGATGGCGGAACCGATGTCCTGGGCGCGATGAAGACTTACGCGGACAAGGTCGAGGGTGGCTGGAAGCTGAAGGGGGCCAAGATGTGGACGACGGCCGCCAAGGCGGCTGACCGGCTTCTTGTCCTCGCGCGGACGGATCGCAATGTCGAAAAGAAGCATCACGGCCTCACGATGTTCTTCGTCGATGCCAAATCTCCCGGCATTACCTGCTCGCTACTGCCCAAGCTTGGCATGCGGGCGATGGGTTCGTGCGAAGTCCATTACGACGATGTCTTCGTCCCGGATGAGGACGTGCTCGGGGAACCGGGGCAGGCGTGGTACGCAATGCTGCCGACGCTCAACAACGAGCGTATCATGGTCGGCGCGCAGTGCCTCGGTGCGATAGACGGCGTACTTGAAGACGCGCTTGACTACATGAAGCAGCGCAAGGCGTTCGGGGGCATCATCGGCCGCTTTCAGATCCTTCAACACTACGTCGCGGATATCGCCACCTGGCAAAAAACGACCGAATTGCTGCTCAACAACGTCGCATGGATGCAAGCCAACGGCATGCCCTGCGGTGTCGAGGCGAACATGCTCAAGATGGTCGCCACTGAAAATGCAGTAAAAGCGGCCGATCTAGGCATCCAGATCCTGGGCGGCATGGGCTATTCCGCAGAGACGGACATGCAACGCTACTGGCGGGATCATCGGATCCTGAGAATGACGCCAATCAGCAACGAGATGGTTCGCAACACGATTGCCGAAAGCCTCGGGCTGCCCCGCTCTTTCTGAAGGAAATGGTCATGAGCGATCTCGACGATCTGCCCCCTGCCCCAGACGCTGCCGGCACCTCTCTTGACGGCAGCGCGATCTTCACGATCAGTGCCGAGGAAAACGCTGCGCTGTGCCGTTCGACCGGCATCGAGCCGGCGCCTGACGGCACTGCGCATCCGATCTACTACTACATCGCGACCCAGGTCGCGATGGGCAAGACGGTGGCCGGCGTATGCGAGGCCTGCGAATTCGACGTCGAGGACGGTCCGATGATGGGCTCGAGCGGCGTAACGTTCGACGCCCCTCTGAAGGTGGGCGAAAGCTACAGGGTCACCGGCGAAATCCTCGATCTCGTCCGCAAGCGCAGCCGCAAGCTCGGCGTCATGGACGTACTGACCTACCGGCTCCGTTTGCACCTGCTGGACGGCACCAAAGTGCTTGAAACCGACAACGTGTGGGTACTGCCCCGCAAGGAGTTTGCGGCATGACATACGACGTTGGAGACGAACTGCCTTCCTTCACCATCGAACGCGTCAGCTCCGATGCAATGAAGCAGTGGGCGGTCTTTCTCGCGGATCCCAATCCGATCCATCTCGACGTCGAAGTCGTGAAGGCGAAGGGCCTGGGCAACCGCGTCATCAACCAGGGGCCAATCAACGTGGCCTACATGATGAACATGCTCATGCGTGCCTTCCCCAAAGGCCGGATTTCGAAGATGGATTCGCGCTTTCTGGACAATGTCTATGGCGAGGATCGCGCTGTCGTCACCGGCAAGGTCACGGCGATCGATGGAAGCACGGTCACTTGCGAATTCAAGCTCGACGTGGACGGGCGCGGTACCGTCAATTCCGGCACAGCAACAATAGAAATCTGAAGATTCTCCAGGAGAGAGATTATGCCTAGCGGACCTTTTGCCCACGTTTGCATGGTCGTACGCGACCTCGACACCGCCATCGAGAACTGGACCAAGATCCTGCGCGTTCTCGACCCTGCATCGCTGGAAGAGCGTATCGTCAAGTACGACGAATTCTCGAGCGGTGCGGATGCAGGCATGCGGTGGGCCACTTTCGTCAACAATGGCGGAACGGAAATCCAGTTCATCCAGCCCTCTCCGGGAACGCCAATGGGCGACCGCCTCGAAAAGGTCGGCGAGCACGTGCATCACTTCTGCTTTGCTACGGACGACGTACCGGACGCGATGGAGAAGTTGGCCGCAGAAGGCATTCAGGTGCTTGGCGGCGGCAAGACCTACAACGACCCGGACATGACCTGGCAGAAATGGAGCTGGGTGGGCCCGAAAAGCACCCATGGCTGCCTTATCGAGGTCGCCTCGCCCTACGAGAGCAGGAACGACGGCAAGTGGCACCATGCGCCGGGCAAGTTCGCGTACCGCGGGCCAGGCGAACATCCTTCCTTTGCAGAACTGGTACCCCCGGTCGCGGCAGCGTGATCGGCAGACTTGCGCATGATCACCGCTTCCCAAACTACGTGGCCCGGTGACCATCTCGACATGGTAGCCGATGCCTTCGGCGACCCTGTTGCTCCTGCAGTGTGCTTCTTCCATGGCGGCGGCCAAAGCCGGCGCTCATGGACGCGTTCGGCACGGCGGACAGCGGAGGCCGGCTACTATGCACTTACGTTCGATTTGCGCGGGCATGGCGAGAGCGGCTGGGCGGCCGATGGCGACTATGAGCTGGAAGCCTACGGGCGCGATGTGGAAGCCATCGTCACCCGTCTCTCCAGGCCCGTTGCGCTGGTCGGCGCATCGCGAGGCGGCCAATCGGCACTGGTCGGCGGTTCGCGTCATCCCGATCTCGTCAGGCTCATCATGCTGGCGGACGTGGCGCCGCTGATCGTCGATGACGGCGTGGATGGCATTCGCGATTTCTTTCGCAGCAGCGACGCCGGCTTTGCGACGCTGGATGACGCAGCCGATGCTCTGCATCGCCATTTGGGCCAACCGCGCGTTGCCAATGTATCCGGGCTGGCCAAGTCGATGCGGAAGCAAGACGGCCGGCTGTTCTGGCATTGGGATCCGCGCACAACCGCACCCGAATTCCTGCATCCGCCTTCCGAACGCGCATCCCTGTTCGCAGCGGCCGGCAGGGTGAAATCACCCGTCGTGCTGGTGAAGGCGCAGCTCAGCGAACTTGTCTCGGACGAGAGCGTTCGCCATTTCAAAAGCCTCACACCGCAATTGGAGGTCGAAATCGCCGAGGGTGTCGGTCACATGTTCACCGGCGACCAGAACGATGCCTTCGCAGTTCGACTGCTGCGCCATCTGGCCGAGCATCTGCCTTTATGAACCGGGGAGCCGCAATAGTCATTGGCGGAACCGGCGGCCTCGGAAGCGAGATATGCAGGCAGCTTGCCTCTGACTGGAACGGAGTCGCCATTGGATATCGTTCCAGCCAGGAGCGAGCCCTCGCAGTCGCCAAAACAATGGGCGGAAACGGCGGCACCCTCGCGGTCCGCTGCGACCTTTCTGACAATGCTTCGATCCAGGAGGCCATGCGCAGCACCGTGGAGCGGTTCGGAGCAATCGGGACCGTCGTTTACGCCAGCGGCGTCGAAATTCCGCAGCCATTCGTCAGTCAGATCGTCGAACAGCAATGGCGCGAAGTCATCGAGATCGAACTGATGGGTTTCACCCGCGTGGTTGCCCATGCCCTGCCGCACTTCCGGACGCAGGGCTTCGGCAATTTCGTCGCGGTCGTATCGGTTGCCAATTACTGCTTCCCCCCTGGCGATGCGCTTTCATCGGTTCCCAAAGCCGGTATCGAGGCTCTTTGCCGGGCTGTTGCGAAAGAAGAAGGGCGATACGGCATCAGGGCGAACATGGTCGCACCAGGCATCATCGACGCAGGGCTTGGCGCCGAATTTCTTTCAACTCTCTACACACCGGACATCTGGGAATCCCAGCGCAAGCGGATCGCGCTCCAGAGCTTTGGCAGCGCAGGCGATATCGCCAACGCCGTGGCCTTCCTTGCGTCAGCGCGTGCAGGTTACGTGACGGGTCAGACCCTCATCGTCGACGGTGGCTTCAGCCTCTGAAACAGGATAGCAACCGTGTCCAAATTAACGCTGTCGATACCCGTTGCACCCGCGATCGAATTCGCGCAGCCACTCACGGTTGCCGCTACGCTGGCCCTGCCCGAAACCGTGCCTTCAGATGCTCTCGACCTGCTCGTCTGCCTACATGGCGCATCGTACAGTCGCTGGTACTGGGATGCATGGATTGACGGTCACCCCGGCTACAGCTTCATCGATTACTTCCTCTCCCAGGGAAAGGCCGTCCTCACCCTCGACGCACTGGGAATGGGGGATAGTTCCAAGCCACTCGATGAAGGACTGCTAAATCCCCTGCTCGGCGCGCAGGCGCACCATCAGGCGCTTGCAAACATCCTGTGCCGGATCGACGCTGGAGATTTCGGCGCCGAACTTGCAGCGAAGCGCAAACGGATCAGCGGCATCGGTCACTCCATGGGCGGAATGCTCACGATCATTCAGCAGGCCTCGTTTCGCAGCTTCGATCAGGTTGCGATCCTTGGGTTCACCAATATCAGCCTCGATCTGCCGGACGAAGTGCGTGCAGATCTCGAAAAGCGGGTCGAAGGCAGTGGTTACAGTCAAGCGGATCGGGGTTCGATGCGCGCGAGTTTCCACGCCCCTGACGTGCCTGAAGCCGTCATTGCCGCCGACGATTCCCGCGCCTCGGTCACGCCCAACAGCTACGGCCGCCTGGCGATAGTGCCCGGCGGCGTGGCGGATGAGGCAGCCGCGATCGATGTTCCCGTCTATCTGCATTTCGGGGACATTGACGTCAGTCCGGATCCGCTTCTTGAGCCGTCGTTCTACGGCAAGTCGCGCCGTATCAGCCTGATGCCGCTCGCTGGTTCTGCGCATTGCCATAACTTCGCCTCGACGCGCAGCGACAGCTGGGCGAAACTCAACGGCTGGATCGATGAGATGGCCAAGACGGGCGAATGAGACGCCAGCCGCTACTGGGAAACTCTCAGCGTTAAGGACGCCGATACCCCGAGGCACCCGAGAGCCCCACGTCAAACCCTTGGCGAGCTATGCCGCAAGTCCCGCTCTAAGATTGGGCCTTTTCACACCCCGACCGCCCGACAACGCAGGCGGCCGGGGCGTGCTCGATCACTTGTAGGGGTCGACTGGCTGAGGCACATCGATCACTTCGAGGTCCTTCAGCATCGAGAGCACGTCGGAGATCGAATAGATGTGGTCGATCTTGTCGCCGCGGAAACGCAGCCAGGAGAACCACAGGACGTTGAGTTCGTTTCCTGTCGGCTGAACACCCATGTAGGGACCGCCAGTGTGCTTGCCGTAGTGATGGCAGAGCACGCAGACCTCATCGTCGCCGCGACCCCATGCCTTCAAAGTCCGGTAAGTGCTGGGCGGGAACGTCTTGTAGAGGCCCTGCGGCGAGGTCTTCCAGATATGGTAGGTGCCAAGATCCGGCCGGTTCGGATTGTCATACGTCATGGTGTCGGTGTTGAAGAAGGCATCCATGCCGTCCCAATCGCCCCGATTGATGACTTCGTGCAGGTCCATCCATTGCGTGACCATGAAAGCCTGCCGCTCAGTCAGTCCGGCTGTGATTTCGGCCCGCTTCTCCTTGGACAGGACGAAATCGGCTTCAGTGAACGGGGCCAGGCCCATCAGTATTCTCCTTGCTTGATATCTGGCCCGCCCATCGCGCAGGCCGTAGCCCGTCATCCCGATCCCCGCACCTGCTGCCACCTACCCAACGAAAGGCGGCCAGGACGAACGCCCGTGCGATCGCACCATATCGAACGGAGGAGAGGCCATGACCCTGAGCATGCAGGAAATGTCCGACAGGTTTGAACTGCAGGACCTGATCGTGGGATATTGTTATGCCGTGGACAATCGCGATTGGGACGCGCTTGACGAGTTCTTCACGCAAGACGCGCTGATAGACTATTCAGAAATGGTGGGCGTGCGCGGCGGACTGACCGAGATCAAGCAATTCCTCGTGGAGGGGCTATCTCCCATTCTCGCCTACCAGCACGCAGTGTCGACCACAAAATACGCTATCGATGGCGATACCGCCCGGACCAAGACGGTATGCTACAATCCGATGACCGTCTCGCAGGGGCAATCGAGCGACACGCTCGTATTTGGCCTCTGGTATATTCACGATTTTATCCGGACCGAGCAGGGCTGGAAGATCAGCCGCCTTTACGAACAGAAATGCTACCGGATCAATGTCCCGGACTGGCTGGCTGAACAACTGCCGTCCTGAGTTCGCGCTCACTTTCCATCCTGAGACCCAAGGCGGTGACATGCGACGCCTATTCAATCATGCTTTCCTGGTGCTGCTGGGCGCAACAGGCGGTACCCTGACAGTCCTTGGCGCCCAGCTCGCCTTGCTGGGTGGATCGCCCTGGTATGTGCTGAGCGGCCTTGTCATGCTTGTCTGCGCAGTTCTGGGATGGCGGAGGGAAGCAAAGTCTGCGCTGCTCTATTGGGTATTTCTCTGTGTGAACTTATGCTGGGCGCTGTGGGAGTGCGGCCTCGATGGCTGGGCACTGGCGCCGCGGATCGCAATGCCGACTGTCATGGGTCTCTACATGCTGACAGGTTGGTACCGCCGGCATGTGGGCCAGCAGGCAGCCCTGCCCGGCGGCCGCCTACTTTGGCCTGGCCTCGCGGTAATCGGGATAGCCGGGATCGGGGCGGCGTTCTGGGCTGACCGCACACCTGCTGCCACAAGCACAGCTTGGGGACCGGCACCAGCAGCTTCGGAAGAAGGTGACTGGATTGCCTACGGCAACGACCGCGGAGGCTCGCGCTATTCACCGCTTGGTCAGATCACACCAGCAAACGTCGGCAATCTGAAACCCGTCTGGAGTTACCATACGGGCAAACTGACAAGCGGCAAGCAGGGCACGGCCTTTCAAACCAATCCCCTCAAGATCGGTGATCGCTTGTTCATTTGCGCGGGCAACAATGATGTAATCGCACTCGACCCTGAAACCGGCCGCCAGCTCTGGCGCCACTCGCCAAGGACAAACCTCGAAGGCGTTTACGGCCTTGTATGCCGCGGCGTGACATATTACCGCGTGCCCGGCGCGACGGGCACCTGCTCAGAACGTATCTATACCGCTACGCTGGATGCTCGGCTTTTGGCGCTCGATGCTGCCACGGGACAGTCCTGCGGCGCCTTCGGACAGAACGGCCAGGTGGATCTCACCAAGGGCCTTGGGTCCGTCGAAAAGGGCTATTACTTCGTCACTTCGCCCCCGGCGCTGGTTCGCGGACGGCTGGTCGTCGGCGGCTGGATCATCGACGGTCAGCGAACGCAGGAGCCTTCGGGCGTCATCCGCGCGTTCGATGCTGTTTCGGGCGAGTTTTCGTGGGCATTCGATATTGGCCGCCCGGACGATCACGGTTCACCGGAACCAGGCGCGACATTCACAAGAGGCACGCCGAATAGCTGGGCTCCGATGAGTTCCGATGAAGCTCTGGGGCTCGTCTATGTGCCAACCGGAAACGCAACGCCTGACTACTTCGGCGGCCACCGCACGGCGCTGGACGATCGCTACTCCAGCGCTGTTGTCGCACTTGACGCCCAGACAGGAGCAGTCCGCTGGTCGTTCCAGACGACACATCACGATCTTTGGGATTACGATGTTGCGGCGCAGCCTACTCTCTTCGACCTGCCCGGCGGCATCCATGGACTTGTACAACCCACAAAACGTGGGCAGATCTTCGTCCTGGACCGCATGACGGGTAAACCCCTACTGCCTGTAATGGAACGCGCTGTTCCCCGCGGAGCGGTCGCCGGTGAGCGACTATCTCCCACCCAGCCCTTTTCCGCCGCGATGCCAAGTTTCGGCGGCCCGGCTCCCACGGAAAAGAGCATGTGGGGGCTCACGCCGATCGATCAGGCATTGTGCCGCATCCGCTTTCGGCAAGCCCGTTTCGAAGGCGAAATGACACCCCTCTCGACAGACCGCTTCACGATTACGTGGCCTGGCTACCTTGGGGGGATCGACTGGGGCGGTGTCTCCGTCGATGTGAGACGCGGCCTCATGATCGTCAACAACAACCAGGTCGCCAACTACAACCGCCTCATTTCCCGAGCGGAGGCGGACCGGCGCGGCATCAAGCCGATGAATGCAGCGCACATGAGCAATGTGGGAGGTCCAGCGGCTCAACAGGGCGTGCCTTACGCCGCGCAAATCGCACCCTTTCTTTCGCCGCTCGCGATCCCGTGTCAGCAGCCGCCCTATGGCAGCATCAACGCCGTCGATCTCAGAACCGGCAAGCTGGTATGGTCCCGTACCTTGGGCTCATCGCGCGACAGCGGGCCGCTGGCTCTGCCTTCGCTCGTACCGATACCTATGGGGGTGCCGAACATTGGCGGGTCTCTAACGACTTCGAGCGGCCTCACCTTCATCGGCGCGACTCAGGAGCACGTATTTCGCGCCCTTGCGACGGAAAGTGGGCAGGTGTTGTGGAAAGCACGGTTGCCAGCCGGCGGCAATGCATCGCCGACCACGTATTGGTCCCGGCCCAGCGGACGCCAATTTGTCGTCATCGCGGCCGGCGGCCATGCAGCCATGCTGTCTGGAACGAGTGACGAATTGATCGCCTATGCTCTGCCGACGAAATGATGGGCCAGATAAATCGTAAAAAATAGGGGCGTGTCCCCGCAAGCTCCTATCCTTGGACGGGCAAGTCGCCCCGATTACGCACTATCGTCGCAAGTAACAAAAACGGGAGGATGGAGCATGCCGACATCAGGCAGCCTGACGAGAACATCGCCTGTCGCGGCCGATGACGAGCGCGCAATCCGCAATCTGCTGCTGCGCTACGCGACCGGCATCGATACCCGGGACTGGCCCTTGTTTCGCTCCTGCTTCGCGAATGACTGCGAAGTGGATTACGGCAGCTTCGGTCAATGGCGCGGACCGCGCGAGATCACCGAGTACATGGAATCCGCGCATCGCAATCTAGGCGCGACGCTTCACCGCATAACCAATATCGTGGTCGAGAGCCGCAATAGCGAGATTCTGGCCCGCAGTTATGTGGACGCTGTGCTGACCGACCCGGCACCGGGAGGCAGCGCGACCAGAGCGGCCGGATTCTATGACGACTGCCTGATCCGCACGGCAGAAGGCTGGCGGATATCCCGCCGGAAATTCACGATGGTCAGAGCGGGTTTTTGATGGCGACGAACCGGCAGGTCAGGTTGCGCTCTCGTCCGGCAGGCATTGCCCAGGCCGAGCATTTCGAAATCCGCAGCGCTCCGGTGGACCGTCCCGGTCCGGGCCAGATACTTGTACAAAATCACTATCTCTCGGTCGAGCCCGCCATGCGCGGCTGGATCGCCGACGTCGGTAACTACGGAGACCAGGTGGCCCTGGGCTCGGTCATGCGCAGCCTCGCCTCAGGCCGTATCATCGAATCGAACCACGAACATTTCCAAGTTGGCGAATACGTCGCAGGATGGTTCGGGTGGCAGGATTTCGCTTGCGTAGCGGCCGATCAAATCCTTCAGAAGACCAGCGAAAAAGAACTTCGCGCATCGCTTGGCATTTTGGGAATAAACGGCGTCACGGCCTATCTGGCCCTCACGCTTGTCGGGCAGCCGCGCGCCGGTGAAACCGTGCTGGTATCCACGGCCGCAGGCGCGGTTGGGTCCGCCGCGGGCCAGATTGCCAATATCCTTGGATGCCGCACGGTGGGTATTGCCGGGGGAGCAGACAAAGTGCGGCGCTGTGTCGAGGAGTTTGGATTCGAGGCTGCGATCGACTACCGCGGCCAGGACGTGGCCGCCACTTTGAGCCGCGTCGCGCCCCAGGGGATCCACGTCTATTTCGACAACGTCGCCGGCCCGATCAGCGACGCGGTAATGCCCCACCTCGCGCTCGGCGGCCGTGTCATCGTCTGCGGAACAGCGTCGCAGGACCGCTGGGCTCCCTGGCCCGATGGTCCGCGCGTGGAACGCCACCTTCTGGTCAAGCGGGCACGAATGGAAGGCTTCGTCGTCTTCGATCACATGGCCCGTTACGCCGCCGCAGTTGCGCAGCTGCGCGAGTGGACCGAGCAGGGCCGCCTGACGTGGCGCGAGGAAATACTCGACGGGATTGAGAGCTGTCCGGATGCCCTTGCGGGCCTTTACCGTGGGGAAAACCACGGCAAGCGGTTGATCCGGCTGAAAGAGACAGGAGCGCACGAGTGACGGTAATGAACGCCCTTGAAGGTAAGGTCGCCATTATAACCGGGGCATCGTCGGGGATAGGCGCGGCCACTGCGCGAGCGCTCGCCGAGGCGGGCGCGAGGACAGTGCTGGTCGCCCGCCGCGCCGAACGCCTTGCCTCACTGGCGGGCGAACTTGGCGAGCATGCCTGTGTCCATTCAGCCGACATGGCGGATCCCGACGCCGCTCGGGCTTTGCACGACTTCGTTCTGGCTAAGTTCGGGCGAGCCGACATTCTGGTCAATAATGCGGGCATTCTTCATGCGGCACCGATCGACGATTTCGATCTCGACCAGTTGCGACCGATGATGGCGCTCAATTACGAAGCGGTCGTTCGCACCAGTACTCTGTTTGCACGGACAATGAAATCGGCAGCCAGAGGCCAGATCATCAATATTTCGAGCATCGGCGCCAACATCGTTGCACCTGGTGTCGGTGTCTACGGCGGCCTGAAGCGAGCACTGGAGGGGTTCACCGATTGTTTGCGGGTCGAATTGGCCGGCACTGGAGTGAAAGTCGGTATCGTTTCGCCGGGCACGACCAGCACGGAAATATTCGAGGACATGAAGTCACGCGGACAGCCGGCCTGGGACAGTTTCATACCGCCGATGCAACCTGAGGATGTTGCGGATGCCGTGCGGTACATGGCGGCTCAGCCCGAGCGCACCAACCTCGCCCGGATTCAAGTGTTTGCCGCCTGTGACACGCATTAAGCGTTAATCCAGCGACCCGTAAGCTTCCAGCCGGAAGGGATTGACGCTCTCTCCCTTCCGCATCTTGCAAACCCACTGCGGGTCCATCAGTAGCGCCCTTCCCACCCCCACCAGATCAAACTCACCCTTCGCCAAGCGCTCCGCCACAAGCGAAAGATTGTTGGTCATCACGGTCGGCTGGGCGAACGACGATTGCAAATCGCGCGAGAGGCCGACGCCGCCCACCGCTATCGTTGGCCGGCCCGTAAGCCGTTTTACCCATCCCGCCAAGCTGAGATCGGAGCCGTCGAATGCGGGCGCCGAGAACACCCGGGTGCTGACGTCAAATAGGTCCACGCCCGCCTCGACAATCGGTGTCAGCAAGGATTCGAGCTCATCCGGGGTTTGCGCATTTCGCGCATCGTAATCCTGCAATTTCCACTGCGAGTACCGGAACATGATCGGAAAATCGGGCGCCGTCGCGGCCCTCACTGCCCGGACCAACTCTGCCGCAAGCCTGGCGCGGTCTGGGAGTGCGCCTCCCCACCGGTCCGTTCGCAGGTTTGTCTCTCCCCAGAGAAAGCTGTCGATCAGGTAGCCATGTGCACCGTGGAGGGCGATGCCATCGAAGCCTGCGGCTCTCGCATTTGCCGCGCTTCGTGCGAACCCGGCGATGATGTCGGCGATTTCGTTCTCTGTCAGCGGCGCGGTAGGCTCGCGAACCTGTTCGAGATATTCCGGGGGCACCATCGCCTTGTCGAGTGGGCCCCAGATGCCTGAGGGGCGCGCAGACGGCGCGTCGGGATGATAGCCGGTTCCCGGGACTCGGATGACGCCTTGGTGCCATAGCTGGGGAATGATCTTTCCCCCGGCCTCATGGACCCCGTCCACGACCGCGCGCCACCGCGCAAGCGCGGCCTCGCCATGCATGATCGGCGAGGCTCCGCCCCCCATTGTCTCCCTGCCGACGGCAGCAGGATGATCCACCCCGATGCCTTCCGTGACGATCAGACCTACTTCCGCTTCGGCACGGCGGCGGTAGTAGTCCGCCACACCCGCTGACGGAATCCCGTCAGGCGAGAAATTTCGCGTCATCGGCGCCATTACGAAGCGGTTGGGCAGCGCTAGCGGCCCGACTTCACATGGCCTGAAAAGAATTTCGGTGCCGCTTGCCATAGTGCCGTGGTTTCCCGTCCTGCCTGATTTCTGACACTGCTGCCTCTAGCCGCTCCGTCCTGAGACCTTCCCGGCGACAGGTTCGCCCAGAGGGCGAATCAGGATTCTTGTACCACCGACCGAGCCCTTATCAGGCGTCGACCACTGCGAGCGCGGCCTGCGGACATGCTTCGGCGCCTTCGCGTGCCAGCTCTTCCAGGCCGTCCGGCACGATTTCGTCGTCCACGTATACGATGCCGTTGGCGTCGAGTTTGTACACCGCGGGGCAGATCTCGGCGCAGACGCCGTATCCGCAGCATGCGGCCTTATCGATCACGACTTTCAGCTTCTGACTCATAGTCCTCTCCTTTTTTCGGATTATTACAGCTTGAACAGATTTCGTTCAATATGTATAACGCGATCAAACACGGATTTTCCAAGGAGAGGAAGATGCTGCACCACCCTGGGTTGACACTCAGCGACGGGACGACGCTCGACAATCTCATCGACCGCGAGATGAACGAAGTGTCGCTGCGTGTGATGAACGACAAGGAATTGTACGAGCTGGAGATGGAGCGCATCTTCGCGCGAACCTGGCTCCTGCTGGGCCATGAGTCCGAGATTCCCAAGGCCGGCGACTACGTCATGCGCGATATGGCCGAGGACAATGTCATCGTCTCGCGCGACCGTAGCGGCGAAATTCACGTCATGCTCAACGTGTGTCCGCATCGCGGAATGAAGGTCTGCACTGCCGAGGCGGGCAATGCCCATGCCCACCGCTGCATCTACCATGGCTGGGCCTTCCGACCCGATGGCAGCTTTATCGGCGCCCCGATCGAAAAGGAACAGATGCACGGCAACAAGCGCCAGAAGGAAGAACTCGGGCTCAAGAAGGCCCGCGTCCATCTGTACGGCGGCCTCATCTTCGCAACGTGGAACGAGGATCTTTCGTTCGACGATTACCTCGGCGACGCGAAGTTCTATCTCGATCAGCTGTTCTGCCGTACCGATAACGGCCTTGAAATGCTCGGCCCGCCGCAGCGCTTCGTGCTGCCCTGCAATTGGAAGATCCCTGGCGAACAGTCGGGATCCGACGGCTTCCATACTCTGACGCTGCACCGCTCGCTTATGGAAGGCGGGATCATGGGCGGTACTGCCGAATCGATCTACGATACGGCGCCCGGCATGTACGGTGTCGATATCTCGGTTCCGCAAGGCCATACCCTGCGCTGTCTGGAAGCGGCCCAAACCTTCAAGATGTTTGCGGATGTCAGTTTTGAAGGGAAGTCGACCGAAGAGCGCCTTCATCTACTTTCGCCGCCCGGCATCACCAAGGACCTGATCCCTCAGCTCTTCAAGAATCTGACGGAAGATCAGGTCAACCAGTTAGCGACGATCCCCCCGCAAGTCGGCGGCATGTTCCCCAACGTGCTGATCGCATTCATCTTTGCGCCTCGCACCGATGGCGGCGCGTCAGGCGCGCTGTCGCTGCACACCTATGTTCCCAAGGGGCCGGACAGGGTCGAATTCGTGAACTTCATTTTCGCGGAGAAGGACGCACCTGAGGACGTAAAGCGCGATATGTTGCAGAACGCCATCTGGTCGACCGGCACCTCCGGAACGATCGAGCAGGACGACGCCGATACCTGGCCGCAGATCATGCGCAATGCACGCGGCCACATGAGCAAGACCATCACGCTCAAGTACCAGGCGCTTCACGGCCACGAGCGGCCGGAAGGCTGGGTGGGAGGCGGCGATCTCTATCCCGGCTTCACCAAGGACGACACGCAGTGGGCCTGGTGGATGGCTTACTACAATCTGATGGCCGAAGCCTGAGACTGGGAGGATCACGACATGGTGAACTACGCCACGGCCGCAATCGACAAGACTGGAGTGATGCGCGGTCTTGTTTCCACCAAGCGGGTACCGCTCGGTTCGGAGGTCTACAACCGCATTCTGGAAACGCTCTATGACGAAGCGGCTGCGCTCGACGAGCGGCGCTTCGACGACTGGGTCGCCTTCCTTGCGGAGGATTTGATCTATACGGCACCGCTGCGTCTCACGCGAAATGGCCCCAACAAGGACCGTGACGTCGTACGGACGATGAAGCATTTCGACGAGAATTACGGGTCGATCCTCATGCGCACTGGTCGTCTCTCGAAGAGCGCCTGGGCAGAAGACCCGCCCTCGCGCACGCGGCGGTTCGTCACTAATGTGCGGATCGCCGAGAGCGATAAGACCGGCGAATATGAAGTGGTCAGCTACCTCTTCGTCGAGCGCAGCCGCTTCGACAATCCGGAGAACGAGACGCTTACCGCCGAGCGCCGGGACGTCTGGCGTCTTGTGGATGGCAACTACAAGCTGTCCGTAAGGGAGATCATTGTCGACCAATCCACGCTGGGAATGTCCAATCTTGCGATCTTCCTCTGATCGGACGGGCACGGTGACGTCATCCCCGCACATCGTCGTCATCGGGAGCGGCCTCGCCGGCTACGGCGTCCTGCGGGAGCTACGCAAGCTCGCGCCGCACGCCCGGTTGACCCTGGTGACGCAGGACGATGGCCACTTCTATTCCAAACCGGCGCTGTCCACCGCACTGGCCAAGGGCAAAATGCCCGACGCCCTGATTACCACGCCGGGTGAGAAAATGGCGGCTCAGCTCCGAATTGATCTGCGCGCAGGACGCCTCGTCGAGGCCATAGATCGGCAGGACAAGGCTGTACTGACAACTGGCGGGCCGATCTTCTACGACAAACTGATCCTCGCGCTTGGAGCAGATCCTGTGCGGCCGCCGATCGATGGCGACGCGGCCCACCGGGCTCTTGCGGTCAACAATCTCGACAATTACCGCGAGTTTCGCGAGCGGCTGCCCGCTGGCGGGCGAGTGCTGGTCATGGGCGGCGGACTTGTCGGAACTGAGTTTGCGAACGATCTTTCTGCCGCAGGCTATTTTCCGGTAGTCGTGGACATGCTGCTCCATCCTTTGGCTCAGCTGGTACCCAGCGGGGTCGGTGATCGAATCCGTGATGCGCTGGCTACCAAGGGCGTCGAATGGCACCTAGGCAGCAAGATCACGGCCATCCACAAGTCTCCAAGCGGGGTTCGCGCGCAGCTCGACAGCGGCATGGTCATTGAAGCCGTTGCGGTGCTTTCAGCGGTGGGTCTTCGCCCTCATGTCGCGCTGGCATGTGAGGCGGGGCTGGAGACCGGCCGGGGCATTACTGTCGACCAGACCGGGCGGACCTCCGATCCCGACATCTACGCTATCGGCGACTGCGCGGAATATCCGCAAGGCCTCGCAGCCTATGTAACACCGATCATGTCGGCAGCGCGCGCCATCGCTCCCAGTGCGCTCGGAACACCTACCAATATCCACTTTCCGCCGCTCTCGGTGCAGGTCAAGACCACAGCCTACCCGGTGGTGCTGCTTCCGGCTCCGATCGGCGTTGCCGGGCGGTGGGAGGAAGCGGCCAACGACGAGCGGGGGCTCAAGTACCTGTTCCGCGACAACGACAAGAACGTGCGGGGCTACGTTTTTACGCAGGACTATTGCCAGGAACGCATGGAAATGGACCGGGCGCTGGGCGAACAATTTGCAGGAGAAGCTGCTTGACTGGGTTGGTTCAGGGCAAGATCGCGATCGTCACGGGCGGGGCAAAAGGGCTGGGCTACGGCATCAGCCGCTGTCTGGCGCGTGAGGGCGCCGATATCCTCATTACCGGGCGCGACGGCGCGGCGGCGGAAGCGGTTGCGGCCGAGATAAGCCAGGAGTTCGGAACCCGCGCCATGGGCCTTTCGGCGGACATGGGAATCAAGGACGACGTCGAAGGCATGATCGAGCGGGTCGTCTCCGAGTTCGGAGGCCTCGACATCCTGATCAACAATGCCTCGCAGCTGTCTGCCAACGTGTTGCTGGAACAGAAGACCGATGAGATGCTCCAGCGCACTCTCGAGATCGGTACCTGGGGAACCTGGTGGGCCATGCGTGCCGCCTTCCCGCACATGAAGGCACGCGGCGGCGGCTCGATCGTCAATTTCTACTCGATCGACGCCCAGACGGGTGCATGGCTTCATGCCGACTACAACATGAACAAGGGGGCGATCCTGGGCCTGACCCGCACCGCTGCGGTTGAATGGGGCCGGTTCAACATCAGGACCAATGCGATCGCACCGACAGGGATGGGCCAGGTGTTCGCGCAGCTGGCAGAGGACGTGCCCGGCTTCCTTGAAATGGCAACAGCAAGTAATCCGCTCAAGCGCGCGGGCGATCCCGAGAAGGACATCGGACCGGTCGTGCTCTTCCTCGCTTCGGAAATGTCGCGTTTCGTCAATGGCGAGCTGATCAATGTCGATGGCGGTCAGCATCTGCCCGGCTATGTAAGCGTTCCGCACAACCTTGCCGAAATGGAAGCCCAAACATGAAACTGACGCCGCACACCGACTGGAGCGAAGTCGTCGCCACCGACAGCACGGGCAGCGTCCAGAAGATCATGGACGGTACACTGCGCGCGATCGCAACAATCGGCACGCGGCGACTGTCGATGAGTGACATCAGCGAAAGCAGCGGGGTGTCGCGCGGGACCCTCTATCGTCATTTCGCGTCCAAGGAAGAAGTGCTCGCGGCAGTCAGCGAATACATCTGCAGCAGTTTCGAAAAGGGCATTGTCGAGGCTGGCGAAGGCATTCCCGATCCGATCGAGCGGTTCCGTGCCGTCATGAAATTCTTCGGCCGTTTTACGATCGAGCGGTCGCCGGAACGGATCTTCGAAGTCGAACCTGCCTTTCACCTGAGTTTCCTGCGCAGCCATTTCGGCCGTCACAAGGCCGCCGTGCAACGCGCTCTCGAACCCGTGCTCGACTATTTCGAAGGACTGACCGGAAATACCATAGACCGGGACACATTCTGCGACACGCTCGTTCGCCTGCAGCTTAGCACGCTGATCATTCCGGCCACTGGTGAGTGGCTGGAACTCTGGAACGGTTCTCCCGATCGGCTGCACGAAATCGCAATGCAAATCGCCGGCCACCAAGCCGAAAATACGAGAGGATGATTTCATGGCAACAGTAGCAAAGCTCGAATCAGACACGCAATCCGGTTTCGCCGACAAGGCGGTGGCCAACGGCCTAGTGGAAAAGGCGCGCAGCCTGCGCGAATTCCTGCAAAAGGAAGCGCCTGAAGGGGAAAAGCGGCGCAGCCCAACCCCGGCCGTCGATCAAATGCTCAAGACGGAAGGTTTCCTGCGGCTTCTGCTGCCTCAACGCCTCGGCGGCTTCGGACTCTCGACCACCGACTTTTGCCGCGTCCAGATGGAAATCGCCAAGGGCGACCCCGCGGTCAGCTGGGTGATGCAGATCATCAACGGCACCAGCTGGATCACCAGTCTCGCGCCCGACGGTGTCCAGGACACGATTTTTGGCGAGGGCCCGCAGACCGTGTGCGGCGCCTACAACCCGCCGGGCAAGGCGCGCAAGGTGGACGGCGGCTGGATCATCAACGGTAAATGGCCCTACATGTCCGGCTCCCGCCAGTCGAAGTGGGCGCAACAGGGCGTGGTGCTTGAAGGCTACGACGGGCCGGTCGTTCCGGGCATCAGCATGTGTTATCTGCCGATGGACAGCATGACTATTGAGGACACCTGGTTCGTTTCGGGCATGCAGGGAACCGGGTCGGACACGGCGATAGCAAAGGACGTGTTCATTCCCGATGACCAGATGGTATTGATGGACGAACGCGCGGGCCAGATCGATCGGACCAAGCGTCATTTCGGCGCGCCTTCAGACCTCCTTCCTGCCGTTCCGGTGGTTCGCACGACCGGCATTGCCCAGCTCATTGGCGCAGTCGAGGGCATGCTGGAGATCGTTACGGCAGAATCGCCGAAGAAGCCCGTACTGACGACGACGATTTCGCCGCGCACCAATTCCGGTGCCTACATGCGCGACCTTGGTGAAGCGGCCGCCATGATCGACACGGCCAAGTTGATCCTGTTCAACCTCACAGCCAAGCTCGACCGAGTTGCGCAGGGTGAGGAGTTCACCCTCGCCGAGAAGGCAAAGCAGCGCTCCGGCGGTGCCCAGATGGTCGAACTCGTTCACAGTGCAAGTGAATCGCTGATGTTCCAGGCGGGTTCTTCCGGTTTTGCGCTGGACAAGCCGATCAACCGCTACTGGCGCGATATTTCGATGGCTCTCCGCCACATCCAGAATATCCCGACCATCGGCTACGAAATCTATGGCCGGAACCTTGCCGGAGCCGATCCGATCTCTCCGCCGGGTGCCTATTGATCCAAAATGCCGGGGCGATCGCGTGTTAGGCAGGCGATCGCCCCAGTGGCAGCATCCACAGCCCATTTAGAGAGGGACGGCCCATGGATGCTGCGCAGGGGTAGCAACAGAGACAACGAACGGCGATATCGTGACCGAGGCGAGCATCGGCTCTCTACCAGCTTACGTCGATCCCACAGCCCGGATCTTCGGCGACGTCATGCTGGAACAGGATTGCAGTCTGTGGCCTTACGCGGTCGTTCGGAGCGAGAGAGGTCATGTGCGCATCGGAAAATGCGCAAGTGTGCAAGATCACGCCATGATCCACATCGGCTGGAATGACCCGACCATCATCGGCGACTACTGTACAGTTGGACATCGTGCAGTCCTGCACGGATGCACGTTGGAGCCCGGCTGCCTCATCGGCATCGGTGCCACGATCATGGAGCGCTGCGTCATAGGCCACGGCTCGATTGTTGCTGCTCACAGCTTCTTGCCCGCCGGCACCATTATTCCGCCAAATTCCCTGGTAATGGGCACGCCCGGCCGAGTGACGCGCGTTCTTGACAAGCTGCACGGCAACATCATCGATGCGCTCCTCTATCGCGAGAACGCCCGCGCCTATGCGACCGGAAACCACCGCGTCTGGGAGATCGCGGAGATGGCGCTTCTGGCCGAAGAGGCCGAAGCTATCCTCGCACGCGAACATCGCCAATGGATCGAGCGTGGAATTCCCGGTTCCTACTCCACTGACGAGGAATGAGGATGACTGGCGCAACCACGCTCGAACACGACACGATGCTGAACCTCCTGTTTCGGGAAGCCCGCACGCATAACACCTGGCAAGATCGTCCGCTCAGCACGGAGACCATTCGGAACCTCTACGAACTCGCGAAGTGGGGCCCGACGACCGCGAACAGCAATCCGGCCCGATTTGTCTTCATCCGCTCGGCCGATGCCAAGGTCCGGCTCTTGCCTCACGTCAACGCCGGCAACCGAGACAAGGTCATGCAAGCTCCCTGCACTGTGATCGTAGCGGGTGACACACGGTTCTATGAATTCTACGGCAAGCTGTTTCCCGCAAGGGACATGCGGGCGACGTTTGAAGGCAATGACGCACTCGTCGCGCAGACTGTCGCCCGTTCCTCGACATTGCAAGGCGCCTATCTCATCATGGCCGCCCGCGCCCTGGGTCTCGATTGCGGTCCTATGTCGGGCTTCGATGCGGCCAGCCTCGATTCCGAATTCTTCCCGGATGGCCGCTGGAAAAGCAATTTCCTGTGCAACATCGGTCACGGCGATCCGGCAGGACTCCATCCCCGCAATCCCCGGCTGGACTTCGACGAAGCCTGCGTCGACCTTTAGGCTCGAAAGCCGTTTCCAAGGCGCTCTCCTGTCAGAAAGCAGCGACTGTCCTGGAAACGGCTCCGTCGCACCCTCACCAGACCAGCGGCAATTCCACTGGCTGGATCATGCCCAGATGACAACGCACCCGATGACCGGGCGCAAGGCGGAATTCCGGAATCCGCGCCAGGAACTCTTCCATCGCGATCCGCAATTCGCGGCGAGCCAGGTGCATGCCGACGCAGGTATGTATGCCGAAGCCGAAGCCGACGTGCCTCGGCCGCCGGTCCAACTTTACCTCGCAGGGATTTTCGAACTCGTCGGGGTCCCGCCCGGCGAGCGTTGTCGACATGGCGACCTTATCTCCCGGCCTGAACTGCACACCGCCTATCACCGCTTCCTTCTTGCAGGTACGAAACGTGGTGACCGCCCCGTATGCCCGCATCAATTCGTCGATGGCATGCGGGATCTGTGAAGGGTCGGCTCTCAAAATTGCCTGGTCTTCAACGTGTGTGCCGAGGTGGCGAAATTGTAGGCCCATGTTCGTGGAGACAGTGTCGAGCCCGCCGATAAATAGGTTGAACATGAAGCCGAGCAGTTCGTCCTGCGTCAGAGGACGTCCCTCTATCTCGCCCCGCACGCCGAATGAAATGAGATCGTCGCGCGGATTTGCGCGCCTGTCGGCAATCTCGCCGGCCAGATAGTCAAGCACACTGCGCGTGGCATCCGCGATCTTGGACAAATCGTGGTTATGCAAGAGGTTCATTTCCCATTCCATGAATTCGCTGACCCGGTCGAGCGGCAAACCCATCAGTTCCATGAAGACCTTGATCGGGAATTCGAATGCGAACTCGCCCATGAATTCGCACTGCCCGCGCTTGGCGAAGGTCTCGATGTACTCCACCGCATAGTGCCGAATCCTGTCTTCCAGCGCCGCCATGGCCTTGGGCGTGAAGGCCGGGTTCACCATCTGACGGAATGGGCCATGCGCCGGAGGGTCGAGTTCCGCCGGCGAATTGATCCACGCTCCACCGACCAGCTTCGAGAAAGGCGAAAAGTCGGTGGAAGAAAAGTGCTCTGTATCGAGATAGATTTCGCGAAGATGCGCCATGCGGCGTGGCACCCATGCTCCCGTTCCTCCGGGATAGGCATGGGCCGCGTAAATGATTTCGGGTCCGTCATGGATCCTCATGGCCAGATCGTCGAACGGATCTTTGTCCGTCGTCGTTCCGAAAATGAATGGAAAGTCCCGGCTCACCAAGGCTGGCGGCACGTGATCGGGGATCGGCTGCTCCGGAAACATCATCACTCCCACACTCCCTGTCGTTTGTCCCGCCCCATTTCCGGGGCCGGTCATTCCTGCACCTGTCGCTTAGAAGGATCGGGGCAACCCGAGGCTCTCGGCGATGCCATTTCGCACCATCTCGTTGGTGATCGGGCCGATCCGCCAGAGCCGGCTGTCCCGCCAGTATCGCTGCATGTCGGTCTCTGCGGAGTAGCCCATGCCGCCCAGGATCTGGATGCCGAGATCTGCGGCCGCGTTGGCATTCTCTGACGCGATGAGTTTCAGCATGTTCGCCTCAACGCCAACGTCTTCGCCTCGGCTCTGCTTGTCGGCGCAGAAATGCAGCATGAGTTCTGTGGTCTTCTGCATCGTGGCGATATCCGCCACATAGTGCTGCAGGCTCTGGAAACGGCCGATGATCCCGCCGAATGCCTTGCGCTGCTGCATGTAGGCGACAGCGTCTTCCAGTACGCCGTCGATGACGCCCAGGCAGAACGCGCCGACCATGATCCGCTCGTTGTTGAGCGTGGGCAGCAACATGTACCAGGCCTTGTCCGGCTCGCCGAGCACTTGTTCGTCTGCGACGAAAGCATCCTCGAAATGGATCGAGCAGCTCCCCATCGATCGCATGCCGAGCTTGGCGAGCGGGGTTATCGTCACTCCGGCAGTCTTGGCGGGAACCCAAAAAAGAGTCAGTCCCTGATGCTTTTTCTCCGGATTCCTGTCACTTCGTGCAATCACCAGAAGATAGTCGGCGACATGCGCAGATGAGGACCAGGTTTTCTCGCCGTTGAGCTTCCAGCCGCCATCGACGCGTTCCGCCGTTGTCGTCATCGCGCCAAGCAGGTCGGTACCGCCCCCCGGTTCCGTGAATGCGATGGCGGCCTTGAGCTGACCGGAAGCGATCAACGGCAGATACTTCTCCTTCTGCTCGGCAGATCCGTAGAGACCGATCGACTTCCCCCCAGCAAAACTGGTGATCCCCCAGATCCATGCCAGTCCACCCAGGGAACGCGCCAGTTCGCGGGCCAGCAGCATCTGCATCACCACGTCGCCGCCCTGCCCGCCGTATTCCTCGGGAATGCCGACGCCGTGAAAGCCCGCCTCAGTCAGCTTGTCCCAAAGGGCATAGGGGTAGGCATGCTCGTCCTTCTCGAGCGCTCGCGCCCACTCCTTGGGCACCTCGTTTTCGACCCAGCGATGCACGGTGTCGCGAAAGGAACGGTATTCGTCCTCGAGTTCGAAATCCATCTCAGGTATCTCTTTCGTATAGTGATATTTTCTGATTTTCAGCAACATTGTCGGACAGCTCGCACCCCTGTTCGGCCAGCGCGATCAGGCGAGTGGCGATGCGGTCGACACCAGCGAGCACTGCGGAGCGGTCGTTCGCCAGGAAGGCGGCAAGGATCGCTTCATGCTGGGAAAGCCCGAGAGGGCAAATCGTTTGAAGACCGTGCAGCAGGACAAACCTTGCAATCAGGGCTCTGCGGTCGAGCGTTGAGCGCAGCAGCTCCTGGTTGCTTGACGCCGCGATGAAGATCGTATGGAAATCCAGCCCAGCAGTGAGGGCGCCTGCGGAATCATCGCTCGCCAAACACGCTCGGTAGCGCGCAAGTGCGTGTTCGAGTTGAGCTACCTGCCCTGCGCCAACATGTGGCATGCCCCATATGTATCCAAGCCGCCACAGCTCGGACTGAACGCGAAGCAGGTCCCGCATGCTGCGAAAGTCAATGCGCGCAACCCGTTTCAGGCGGTGCACTTCAATCTCGACCAGCCCTTCGGCCTCTAGCGTGCCAAGTGCCTCGCGAACGGGCGTCGCGCTGACGTCCAGATGCGCCGCCAAACTCGTTTCGCGCAGCAGCGTACCGGGGGGCAAGGCTCCTGAAACGATGCTGCTGCGAAGGCGCTCAAGAACGGCCTGGCGGCGGGTCGGCGGCGTACTGACCGGCTCCGTGCCGAACAGGCTCGGGCCGGAAGGCACGTCTGGCGAAGGGAGGCGGCGATGCAATTCCATATTCTATAGAATTGCGGAGCCCCTGCATCTTCGCGCCTTTCCAAGGATAGGGTGCGTCTCATGGATTAGTGTCAAGCGGCCAGCTTGGCATCTTCATGATGCGAGCAGATCAGGGCCTGGCCGAAGATGATGGCACGACGAGAATTCAGAATCGATCACGTCAATCTGAAGCAACCGCCAGACATCGCAGAGCGCCTCGCGCACATCCATTCAAGAACAGGTCAACTGCATTTTCCGCGGAAACGCGCGGATTGCTGTAGCACTCTGCGCTTGCGGGCTCCAAAATGACCACATTGGTAAAGAAGATCGTTTGCATGAATTGGCGCGCGAGAAAATCTGCATCGCCCCCTGCCAGCGTCCGCCGATCAATCATCGCTTGGAAGTAGTCGTTCAGCCGGGCGGCTTCCTCGGTCCGAAGGATATCGAGGCAGCGTCCACTGATATCTGGATGTGTGATCGAAGCGCTCAGGAGCACCCGAATAAATTCGTAGAACGGCCTGGCGCCGAAGACCGGCCGGAGCATCTGGCGAATGTGCTGCTCGGCAAACGCGACAAGTACGTCACGAACCGGTTCATCACAGCGCAGCACAGACCGGGTACCTTCCGAAGCGGTTTTCGCAGCGTCGATCATGCATTCGGCGAACAATTCCACCTTGTCACCAAAGAGCTGATAGATCGCAACTTTCCCCACACCGGCAGCCTGCGCGATGTCGTCGATCGTCGCACCGGCATAACCGCGATCGAGGAAAATTTCGGTTGCTCGCCGGAGAATCCGTATACGTCGTTGAGGCGAGGCCGTTTCCACCGGGCAAGGATTAACACCTTTGCCGCAAGAATCCATATCAACGTCGGGCGGAATGGTAGTTTTCCGATGTTTTGGAACATTAACGACCTTGCAATGTCCCAGTCCTTTCAATCAACAAGGATGCTCCCTGCCTCCCGATAGGACGGAGCTTCCCCGTCAGCTTGTAACAAGCGCCATCCGCGCAATGAATCAAACTGACACGGGTTACCCGGGCAAGGATCATTCCAGCATGCGAACAGTAGAGCTTCCCCCGCTTGATCACGCCGAATTTGCACGCCGTTACGGCCCTTGGGCGGTGATCGCCGGAGCCTCGGAAGGAACCGGTGCAAGCTATGCAGAACAACTTGCGGCGATGGGCATCAACGTGGTCCTCGTTTCCCGCCGCAAGGAGGCCCTGGATCAACTGGGCGAACGGCTCGCCGGTTTGTACGGGATTGCGTTTCGCTCGGTGGTTGCCGATCTCACGCAATCGGGAACGGGCTCCCGGCTCGTCGAAGAGACACGTGATCTCGATATCGGACTCTTCGTTTCGAACGCCGGGGCCGACGGGGCCGGCAACAGTTTCCTTGGAGAGCCGGTTGATCGAGCGCTCAGCCTTCTGACCATGAATGCAGCCAATGTCGTCGAAGCCGTTCATGGCTTCGGCAACAGACTCGTCAAGCGGCGCAGCGGGGGGATCATAGTCATGTCTTCGGGAGCCGGACTTGGCGGCCAGCCCTGGCTGACTATGTACTCAGCGACGAAGGCTTTCGAGTTGAATTTCGTGGAATCGCTTTGGGCAGAGCTCGACGGACAAGGCGTAGATATCCTCGGAATTGCCGCCCCGATCATGGACACTCCGACCCTGCGCCGGGCGACCGAAGGGCTCGGGATGGACTATTCGACCGCCTACGATCCCGCAAACGTCTGTGCACTGGCCCTTGCAAGCCTGGGCAAGGAGCCCCTTGTGATCGTGCCCGACGGTCCGGATGAAGCGCAGATCCCGCGCATCCAGGCAGACCGAAAGACGCGCCTTCTTGCCCTCGCCGAATGGGGCAAGGCGTACACGGCTGCGGCGAACGGCTGATTTGCTAAGGGATAGCGGGAAATGATGGACGAGGTCGACGTCGTCGTTATCGGAGCCGGCCACAACGGCATGGCGGCCGCAGGCTATCTGGCGCGTGCGGGCAAGAAAGTCGTCGTCGTCGAGCGCCTTGCGAAAGTGGGCGGGATGACGAGCTCGGGCTACATGATTCCGGAAGCGCCTGAGCACTTGGTAACGCCCTGCGCCGTGGAACTGCTGTTTGCGCGCAAATCTGGCATCATCGAGGACTTCGATCTCCATAAATACGGCCTGCGGACTGTCGATCCTGATCCCACTTACGCCTACCTCCATCCCGATGGCAGCTCTATCGCCCTCTTCTATGACTATCGCCGCACGGCGGAAGACATCGCCCGCATCAACCGCAACGACGGCAAGGCCTATCTGGATTTCATGAAGACGTTGAACGTCATGATGGATATCGGATTTCCCATGATGATGGCCGAGCCCGGACGCCCCGACGTGCGGAATATGTCGAAGGTGATCAAAAGCGCGGTCCGCAACGTCCGGCTGAAAGACGAACTGGTGGCGATGTCCAAGGCGACCGCCGACCAGATCGCCTGCGAAAGGTTTGAAGACCCCGCAACAATCGCGCTGTTGCTGGGAATCGCCGCAGGCGCCGGTCCCATCGATGACGACGGAAATGCTGCCGCGTACATGATCTTCGCCGTCACGCATAAATACGGCACCGGTAAACCCATCGGCAGCCTCCAGTCGTTTTCGGACGCGCTTGCTCGCAGTATCGAAGCATCGGGCGCCTCGATCGAGCTCAATGCGCCGGTCGCGGAAATCATCGTCGACGACGGCGCGGCCAAAGGCGTGCGGCTGGAAAATGGCCGGATCATACGCGCCAAGATGGTGATCGCGACGTGCGATCCCAGAACGGCGATGCGCCTGACGACGCCGGGCGGCGTTTCACGCACATTGTTGCAACGTATCGAGCACGCCCCGTCGAACCGATCCAACGCCGCGCCGTTTCTCGCCAATGTCGCGATGTCCGGGCCGCTGCGGCTCAAGCGACATCAGGACATGCGCCATGACGATGCCGATCTCGACAAGGCTGTGGGGCTCATCGGAACGCCCGTCGAAGTGCGGCAGTCATTTGCCATGGCGCGACGCGGCGACATTCCCGAACGTCACGCGATGTCCCTCAGCCCGCTGTCCAATACTGATCCTTCACAGGCTCCGGCGGGCGGTTCGCTGGCCTACATCTACTTGCCCGGTGTTGCTGTGGATGCGCGCGAGGGCTGGAACCCGGAGCTGAAGGACCGAACGATGGCCTCGATCATAAGCCATCTTGGCGAGTTCTACGACGGGCTCGACACAGAGGTCGGGCGCTTCGTGGAAACCGCGCGCGAACGGGAAAAGCGGCTCAACGTCAGCAATGGGTGCGTCACCCACATAGATTTCGGTGCCCTGCGATCGGGGGTGCACCGTCCGGCTTCCGGTTTCGGCGGCCCCCGGCCGCCATTTCCCGGCTTTCTTATCGGCGGTGCAGGCGCTCATCCCGGCGGCGGTGTGTCCGGTATTGCAGGACGGATCGCCGCTACCCGCGCGCTACGAGCGCTTAAAAAAACAAGGTAGCCGGTGGTTTGAACTGACCCAAACCCACGCTGTCCCACACTCCGCCCACCTGTGATGGTGCGCACTTTGCGTTGGCCAGCGAAACTGAAACCTTGGCAAAGACTATCTCTGATTTGTCTCCGAATTAATGACTGCTGCGAGGGATATTACGTCGACATCTGATGAGGGCGATAGTCGTGAAATCCGTCTGATGGCCACCAAACTCGGGCAATCGGCTTCACAAAACGACGCGCAAGGGCGTAACTGGCTGGGTTCTCGCCAGGCAAGCAGCGTGACGAACTGCTTCAAGCTCATCTAGATACCCGGTCAAGCGGGCCTTACCGAGCTCGACGACGTGTTTACGCCCGGTGCATTGCAGCTCCCGAAAGTATTCTTCAGCCTCATGTCTGTCGAGCCTGGATAGTAGCATTGCCAGAAGGTGGCGCGTTGCGAATTGTGCTCCCTCGAACTCGAGAGCTGCGCGTTCCAAATTGTCTACTCGTTCTTCAACTTTTGAATGCATGCAAATCACCACATGACGCGTTTAATCGACGAATGATATTCGCGCGCGCCGCATCCATCTTCATGAGCCAGTGCGGCGGAGCTATTCCCCGAGGAGAATTTGACCGCTCCGCCGATGCGCTTGTATTGCCGCAAACAACTGGATTCATTTTTCCAAAACTGCTCATCAAATTTTCGGCGGAAACCAAGTATATCGCATCAGCCACGCCGTCATGCCGCCCATGGACGATATGACGGCGCAACTGATAGGTTCACCGCGACGATCGCGCAGCTTGTCGGCTTGCCCGGCTCATTCGCTATGGGGCGTGGAATAGGAGCCCAATCGCGGCTGCACCTGAAGGTCCCGCGGTACACGATCCGGACCAATCTGGCGGTCGATTTCCTCTTCGAACCAATAGAGGGCGCGCTCCTGATAACCCGTAACGATAGAAGACAATGCGCCGTTGCGCAGCGATTGCTGTATGCTGGAGAATAGGCAAAGGTCCTCTGACAGGATGTGTTCGGTGGCCTTTCGCATTTCGCCCCAATATTCCCTGTCGGCATCGTCATCCGTTGCCCATCCCATCTGGCGCACTTCCATGATCGACTTGTTCGGCCCGGCCGGCCAGAAGCATTGCAGATTGAAACCTACGGGATCGAGCGAGAAGAACGTGTTCGGAAAAGTGGGCAATGCGACCGTGTTCTCGAGAAAGACGTCGGCAATATCGTCAGGCTGCACAGGCGGCTTTTCGAAGAGCGAAACGCCGCCTTTCTTGCGCGTGCCAAAACGCATATGGCCACCGTCGTAAAGAGCTATCACGAAACTGCGGGAATCGAGGTGCGGTGCAAGCGTCTTTGGATGAACAGTATTGACGTGATAGATTTCGAGGAAATTGTGATAGGCGATTTTCCAGTTGCAATCCATTTCGACCGTGAACCGGTCCTTCACAACCATGCGTTCGAGGGGATATCCTTCGGTCAAGGCAACAAATTCGCCAAGAAATTCGCGCAAAGGACCCGCCGCGTCATCAAAATTGATAAAGATGAAGCCGCGATAAGTTTCGCAGCGCACTTCTGCCAATCCGTGGTCCGACTTTTCGAAACAGGCAAAATCGTGTTGGCTGGGCACCGCTTTCAAGGCACCGTCCAGCGCGTAACTCCAGGAGTGGTAAGGACAGACGAACCGCGAGGCCCGTCCTTCCTCCTCAAGCAGGAGGGGCGAACCGCGGTGCCGGCAGGTGTTGTGGAATGCGCGAATCCGGTCGTCCTTTCCGCGGGAAAGGATCACGGATCGATCGAGGTGCTGAAAGAGTCGGTAAGAACCGGGCTCTGGCAGCTCCGAAGCTATGCCGGCGAGCAACCACGCACGATCCCACAGCCCTTCTTTCTCGAGGGCCGCAAACCGGGGATCGGTGTAGCGTCCAGCCGGAATGGGCGGCAAGGCAGGAAAGTCGCTCGGGTGTTCGGTCCGGGCCAACTGATCGTCCATCGTCCGCTTGAGCAATTGCAATGCAGCTTCATGCATGGGCTGTCCTCCTGGGTATTCTCGTCTCCCGATGTGGGCAGGATGGCGGGGAGGTGCGAAAGCGAACCTGCAATCCGATAGGGTTCAGTGGCGGAAATCCGATCAGCACGGATCGAAGCAATAGGCGCAGATCTTGTTACCGTCGGGATCGAGCAAATAGGCGCCATAGGCGTGGGGGACCGCATTCCGCTGTCCCGGCCCCCCTGCATCGGTTCCGCCCGCCGCCAACCCGGCCGCATGAAACTGGTCGACCGCAAGCCTGCTGGGCGCCTTGAATCCCAAGGTCGCACCATTTGACGAAGTCGCGCGGCCTTCCAGGGGATGCAGAATGAGCAATTCCGGAACAGTGCGCCCATAGCAGAGACCTTGTTCCTGAAACGGCCCCAAATTGGCAATACCGAGCGGCAGCAGCGCAGCATCATAGAAGCAGGCTGCCCGCCCCAAGTCATTGGTGCCGAGGCACGCGTGGGTAAAAATGCCCATTTTCTTTCCCAAAAAGCACCTCAAGCAGGCGCTCTCGAATTACCGTCCGATGCAGTTGGCGAGGCCGCTTGGGGGCATCAGGCCATCCCAAATACACTCTAGCTTGAGCAGCGAAATATTGACGCGCTCAAGCGCCGGACGAAAAAGCCTCAGCCACCGCGCGCGTATCCATGTACTCCTTGCCCGAAACGATCTGACCATCTCGGATGATCAGAAGGTTATGGTACTCGTTGCGATAGACCCGGTCGGGAAAAACCATCTCGCCGCTCACTTCCACGGCAACTCGCTCACCTTCAGCGGTGATTCCAACAACGTTCGCCGTGCGCCGCTCAGCCGACAGCAATCCGCCCTTCACGCTGGCGATGAAATCCGCCCGTGTCATGTCGCCATGGCCCAATATCCACCATTGGCAATCGGGGTGCTGCAAAGCCTCGATTGTCTCGAGATCCCCTTCCTCCACAGCCCGCATATAACGCCGTACAATTGCCTTATTTTTCTCGATATCGCTCACCGCTTTTCTCCGCTGCCTTCACCAAGGTGCCGTTCGGAAATCTACACGTTCCGATATGACTTTCGTTGATCGTCCATTCCGCGTGGCTAGCTCCCTTTTCGGATCGACAGGAGCGCGAGATAGGAAACACTCTGCTGCGGATCAGCGGCCAGACGCGTGGCAAGCCTTGTTCTTAATTCTTCCATCAGGCGTTCCGGATCTCTGTTGCGGCCTATCTGGGCCAGGAAATTGGGGCCGTTCGCCGCGCACATCATCGACGCCCACTGAAAGCCGAATGCCTCCGCGTCCCCGGTTTCGCGGTAGGCATCCCAGAATGGATCTGGCGAGCGGACGCAAGACACGTGAACTACCGAGAGGTCAGGAAGGAGCCCTTGCTCGAACGGCGCCTTCAATTGCTCCAGGGAACGTCCCGCCGATGGAGAGGTCGCCATGAATGTATCGTCGTCATCGAGCAGGCCCTCGCGCCTCAAGTCGAGGAGCGTTGCCCAGAAGTGGCCAGCCATCCATTCGAAGCCATGTCGGTCGCCGCCACGCCCCATGAACTGGCACACCAGACGCCCTCCGACCCTCAATTCCCGCGACCGGGCCCGCAGGAAATTGAGTAAATCCTGGGCAAGCACGTCATCGACAGCTTCGCGCGCGAGCACGCTGCTGCTGTATACGGCCCAGCCGTGATCGGCGACATTGACGGGGTTGTGACTGAGCCAATGCAAGGCGTTGGACGACCACCCCAAGTCCACGCTGTCGGAGGGTAGAATCTGTTCGAAATAGGACCGGCCCACCGCCATCGGGAATACATCGCGCCGGCCCGCAAGGTAGCTGTCCGATTCGGTCGCAAGGAGCCCAAACAATGACGTGTAATCGTTGGATGGGAGATCGGTATGAATGATCTCCAGTGCTCGTTGGCCGTTGTGATCCCTCACAAGGTCAATGGCTGTGCCCATAGGAAGCAGCGAATTGCGCCCTTGCGAGGCGCCGTAGTCCACAATCCGAACCAAGCCTTGGGAATTCGCAGCGATAGTTCCCACTGCCTCCTCCCAGAGAGGAAGCGCCGAATGAAGATTGGCATGCTGCAAACCGGAATGCCGGTTGTAAGCACCTGCTCCTGCCATCGAGGCGATCGGTTGGCGCACTGGATCAGCCATAGAAAGCCTCCGCCAGCCGCACGCTGTATGTCCTGCTCTTTTCGGGCGAGAGGCCATAATGCGGAATTACGGGCGTAATCGCGTCTGCCGCCGCTGCGCGCCTAGCCACGCCGGCGCGCACCTCGTCTACATCGCCTACAACCGCGATGCTCTCCACCATCTCGTCCGGGCATGCGGCAGTCATCGCCGCTAGATCGCCTCGAGCAAATGCCGCCTGGATAGCGGAGGCTTCCTTGCCGAAGCCGATCTCCTCGAAATAGCGCAGATATTGCGGGGACTGGCTGTAATAGGCCACGGTCGCCCGGCAATCTTCGATGGCCTCTTTGCGATCCGGATCAATCGCCGTGAAGATCGAAAGGTTGAGCGAAAAATCTCCGCGCTCTCGTCCCGATTTGTCTAGCCCTGCCCGGATATTCGGAATGACCTCGCGTTCGATCCAGGCCTCGTTCCACAGAGGGTGGCCCAGCAGTCCATCGGCAATCTCGGCAGCCTGAAGGCAAGCCTTCTGAAATACTGCAGGAAGATAGATCGGAATCTCATTTCGCACCGGCGGCTGCAACAGGCGAAAGTGCGAAAGGTCTAGACTGTGGTAATCGCCCTTGAGCTGCGACAGTTCGCCGGTGTGGCCGAGAGCCACAATCTTGCGGATCATGCCCACAACTTCGCGCATGTGTGCAAGCGGCTTTCCATAGGTCGACCCGAACGATCCTTCCGTCTGGCTTTGCGCGCTGGAGCCAAGTCCCAGCACGACACGGCCGCCACTGATCAGATCGAGATCAACCGCGCTGCAAGCGGTCTCAAGCGGGCTGCGCACGAATGCCAAGGCGATGCCCGTCCCGAGTTTGAGTTTCTGCGTGGCAGGCGCGGCGGCCGCGAGGGTCGAAAACGGCGCCCCAAACATTTGGGGTGCCCAAACTCCCTCTACTCCGGCGGCTTCGTAGCTCCGCACCGCCGCGACCAGCTCCTCACCAGGCATTGGCGCGATTTGCGCCCAAACAGCTTTTCCTTTTGCCATGCTATCGCCTTTCAGAAGCCCTTGGTGTCGAAATAGTCGCGCCACGCCGTAATGTACGGGCCGTCCATCTCCAGTGCGCCCATCAGCCGCAGCGAAACGAGTTCCGCGCCGTCTGCTCCGTAAAAAATATCGCTGCGCTCCGTGAGGACGACGTTGCCATGAGCTGCGGCATGGTGAACAACGACTTCGCAGCGCTCGAAGGGAATGCGGGCCAGGAAACCCTCAACGAAGGCCATCGCTTCTTCGATTCCGACTGTCGTCGCCACGCCAACATTTTCCCAGCGCGTTACGGACGTGAATCGCTTCCTCATTGCCGAGATCATGTCTTGCGCGGTGCCGCCGCTTTCATCGAAAAATGCCAGCACTTCCTGCAACGGCCCCGCCATATTCGCCTCCCCGATCTGCAATCGGGGCACCATGGGGACTGATGGCAGGCAATGCCCCTGCCGAAAGATAGCCAGCCCGAGTTAGGGCCGGCGCCCTGGCCTCATCGCCTTGGGAAGATCGGAATCCGTCGTGCCTGGCATTGGCCGTTCGTTGCCCCCCAATCATTTGCCGCAACATGACGTCGCTTCGGCGACACTATGTCCTCGTGTTGAAAGTCATAGTTGCAGCATGCTGCACAGCTCTTCCTATAGTGCTGCGGCACAAGCGAACGGGAGTGCCGCAACCATGAGCGCCGTCGACGAACTGATCGCACTTGCACGATCAGCAGACCCATTCCGCAACGCCCCGGAACAGTTGGCCGAACTGCAGCTCGAAGCCGCACGAGAACGTTTTTCCGAGCGGCGCGGACAGATTGGTGTGCTGAACAAGCGCGCCAGAGAGGCAGGGATCGAAAGCATAGACGGGCTGTCCGATCTTGTGCCCCTTCTCTTCGCTCACACAAACTACAAAAGCTATCCGGAAGCCTTTGTCGACAACGGGCAATGGGCTCACATGAACCTATGGCTTGGCACCCTCGCAACCTATCCCACAGACAACATCGACGTGTCGGACGTGCGCGACATCGATGAGTGGTTGGACCGCGCACGTTTGGCCGGCCACCACGTATTTGCCTCGAGCGGAACATCTGGAAAATCCTCATTTCTGGATCAGTCGGACCAGGACCGGGACATCAGCGTCACGGCCTGTCTGCATGCCGCTGACCTGTCCACGCCCAGCTACGTCGCCGATCACTCGCGCTCGGTCTTCACGATGATGCCGGAGCGCGGCACCCATAAGATGATCGATTTCTGCAACCGCCACTTTCCTCGCTGGGCAGCGCCCGGCGAACTGCACCGATTGAGCGAGGATCCGATCCGTGCGTTCGATGCTATGAGGCCTGCGCAATTGAGGCGTTTGTTGGCAGCAGGCAAGATCGGCCCAGGCGAGATCGCAGCCTACGAAGCCGAACTTGAGGTCCGCCGCATCAAGCGTGCAGCCGAGTTCGAGACCTGGATCGACTTGTTGGAAGACCGCCGGCACAGTCCCCTTTACATCGGCGTAATGTACGGCGTTGCCTGGCAGATCGTAGAAACGCTGCGAAAGCGCGGGATAAAGAACGGAGATTTCCACCCCGACACTCTGATGAGCTTCGGGGGAGGCACGAAGGGCGCTGCGGTCCCAGCAGACTACCGGGAACAAATCCAGCAATTCTTCGGCGTCACGCCCGACCGGATTACCAGTTCTTATGCAATGGTGGAGATGAGCGGCTTCTGCGCCAAGATCCAGCCGACCGAGTCTTATGCGGTACCCCCGTGGATCGTCCCCTTGGTTCTCGACAAGTCCGGCGAACATCTGCTCGGCACGACCGGTGACATGGGCCTCGTCGAGGGGCGTATGGCATTTTTCGACATCCTCGCCGATGCGCGTTGGGGCGGCGTGATTTCCGGCGACAAGGTGCAGGTGGAGTTCGGATCGGGCCTTGAAGGGGTTAAGACACCGGTGATCCACGCGGTAGCTCGTTATGCCGATCTCGAAGAGGGCGAGGACAAACTCAGCTGCGCGGGATCCATCGACTCCTACGTCCGCGGGTCGATCTCGTCTCCCCCGACTTTCGCGGCTTGAACGAGGAAACAGTCATGCGACCGGAAAGCATGTCCAACGAGCCGAGGCTGCTGATAGCGCACGTCATAAAGGGAGAAGTACAGCTCGACGCTGCAGTCGAGCATCGCTCCCGAGCGAGCGCGAGCCCGGTGATGAGCCCTGCACTGGATCTCGACGCGCTGATTTGGCCCAGACGCGACCCCGGACCTGCGTTCGAAACGCCGCTGGCGGAAATCGTCGATTTCCTCGTCGAGGTCGGCAAGGCACTCGATTTCGATAAAAATGCCCATCTACAGGAAGCGGCAGCCCTCAATCTTCACTGCAATAGTCTTGGCGCGCGGATTCTGGAAAACTGCTACAGGGACATCGGTTGGTTCTTCACGCGCGAGGCCGTCGAAGCCGAGGCGGAGCAATCTCTCGGTTGGCTCGGCGCGAATGACGGCTGGATTAGACGTGATATCCAGGGCCAAGCCTTCGACATCCGGGCGTTTCCGCCGCGCATGGTCCATATTCTTGCCGGAAATGCCCCCATCGTGCCGCCAGTGACGATCGTGCGCGGGGCTATCAGCAAGGGCGTTCATTTGCTGAAGATGCCCTCGAACGACATGTTCACTGCCACGGCACTTCTGCGCACGATGGCTGATGTCGGGCCCAATCACCCGGTGACACGCTCGTTCTCGGCGGCCTATTGGCGCGGCGGCGATACCGCGATCGAGGAACACATCTTCAGATCCCAGTATTTCGACAAGCTGGCAGTGTGGGGAGGCGAAGCGGCCGTTCGCCATGCAATGAAATATGCAGCTGCCGGTTTCGAGATCGTATCCTTCGACCCCAAGATCTCGATTTCGCTGATCGGCAAGGAGGCTTTCGCAGGATTGCCTATAGCCGAGATCGCCCGGCGCAGCGCGGCCGATATCATCGCTTTCAATCAGGACGCATGTAGCTGCGCTCGCTTCCAGTTCGTCGAGGGATCCTTACCGCAAGTTGATGCCTATTGTGAGGCTCTCGTAGCCGAGATGGGCAAGGATGTTCGGTATGGGAATGGACAAGGCGGACCACGTCCTCCCGAGGCATTGTTGGACGAACTCGATATGCTCGGCAATCTCGAGCCGATTTACCGTGTGTTCGGACAACCCGACGGCACCGGAATGGTTGTTCGATCAAGCGATCCGGTCGCATTCAATCCCGGTGGCAAGCTTGTCAACGTGGTCGCCGTCTCCAGCCTAGCGGAGGCGATTGCCCATGTCTCCGTGGCCACCCAGTCGGTCGGCGTCTATCCGCCCGGCCGCATCACGCAGTTGCGCGACGGGCTGTCGTCGGCCGGCGCGCAACGCATCGTCGGCCTTGGCAACATCAATAGCGGAAAGTTCGGCGGCCTGCCGCACGACGGGGGATGGCCCGTCCATCGCATGATGCATTGGGTCGTGACCGAAGCAGAGAGAGCCAACACAGCCATGAACCGCACGCATACAGGACCGCTTTCGCTCGATACCTACCGGCTGCTTGGCCGTTCGGGCTTACGAGTTTCGCCTTTGGCTCTGGGTACAATGACATTCGGCGAGGAATGGGGCGCTGGCGAAGAGGAATCCCGACGCATTTTCGATGCCTACGTCGATCAGGGCGGCAATTTCATCGACACTGCAGGATATTACGCAGGCGGCGTTTCGGAAGATTTGACGGGCAAATTCGCCGAGGCAAAGCGCGACAGACTGGTTCTCTCCACCAAATACTCCCTGACGCGATCGGTTGGAGATCCCAATGCTGCCGGAAACAGCCGGCGCAACATGATGCAGACCGTTGAGACGAGCCTGCGCCGGCTTCGCACCGATCGCATCGATCTGCTATTTCTCCATGTCTGGGACGATAGCACCCCCGCAGACGAAATCATGCGCGCCTTTGATGACTTGGTGACCCAGGGCAAGGTTCTTTATCTGGGTCTGTCCGATACGCCCGCCTGGCAGATGGCGCGATTGCAGACGATGGCCGACCTGCGCGGCTGGACCCAGTTCGCAGCGTTGCAAGCCGAATACAATCTTGTGGAGCGTACCGCCGAGCGGGATCTCATTCCTGCTGCAAAAGCACTCGGCATTGGCGTGATGCCGTGGTCTCCTCTTGCCAGCGGCTTGCTGTCCGGCAAATACGCGGCCCGGAGCAACGGAGAGGGTCAGGACACTGGAGGACGCGGCGCCATGTTGGCCGCTGCGGGCAAGCTGGACGCTCGTACGTTGGCCATTGCTGACGCCGTTCAGGCAGTCGCCGACGACGTCGGCGCTACTTCGGCACAAGCGGCCATCGCTTCCCGGCCGTAGTCTCGCCGTTGCTGGGTGCACGAACGATGCGGCAATATGAGGACAATGTAGCCGCTCTCGGCGTTTCGCTGGATCTGCACCATCTCGATCGATTGGAAGCGGCCAGTTTCACTCCGAAAGGCTTCCCGCACGAATTCCTGGCAACGGACTTCATTCGCCACGGATTGACCGCCGGCACCAAAGTGCGACCCCGAGCAAGCTGATGGAGTGCTGGCTCAGGTTGCCCGGATTAGCCGTCCGGGGCGTGCGCCGGTATCGACGCCATCCCGACGAGTGATGACGCCGCTAACCATCGTCGCACGATATCCGGACGCATGTTGCGCCAAGCGGCGACCGCCTCCCGGCAAATCATGAACGACGTACGGGGCGTGAAGCCTGAGGGCTGCATGGTCGATCAGGTTGATGTCGGCCTTCAGCCCTTGTGCCAGCCGCCCCCTGTCGTGCAGACCGAGAAAGGCGGCATTATCAGCGCTAAGCGCCTTGACAGCAGCCGCGACGGAAAGTCGCTCACCGGCGCGGTCGCGTGCCCAGTAGGCGAGCATTGTCGTTGGATAACTGGCATCGCAAATAATACCGTAGTGCGCTCCTCCATCTCCCAGGCCGATTATGCTGCAAGGATCCTTCATCATGGCGAGCACCGGATCGAGAGAGCACTGCGCATAGTTTGAGAAAGGCATCAGGATTAAGGATTTCCCTTCCTGTTCCAGCATCAGTTCGTAGGCGAGTTCGGCCGGTTCGATTCCACGTCGTTTTGCAAGAGATGCAATGCTGGAATCGGGCGACGGCTCGTAGTCCGGTTCATCACCGAGCGGAAAGAGATTATCCCATGTTCGCAGCAGTGCGTGGAGCGGCGTAGGCGTTTCATCGGGCTCTTCCGCCACAAGTCGTTCGCGAAAGCGTGAATCGCGCATGAGCCTTACTTTTTCAGGTAATGGCAGATCCTCGAGCGCCCGATAGGTCCGGCAATAACTGAAGGCGTTTGCCGAAGTGGAAAGGCCGCACAATGCTCCCATGAGCCGGGGAAAGACCTGAGCCAGGATCGGTGCCGCTCCGCTACGGTTATGTTCCAGCAGCGCGTCCATCGTCTGCCGCCAGCCATCGGGATTTCCGGCCCACTGGGCCAGCGAATACGTCACTGGCCTGCCGGAAGCGCAAGCCATTCGCTTCATCAGATCGATGTCGCCCGACCAGTCTGCAGTGTCGAGGTTAGGGATCATTTGAATGACCCCTCGTCCACTCTCTCCCACAGCCCGGGCGAGTGCTTCCAACTCTTCGCACGCGGCCTGGAAGGAGGGAATGAAGGCTCCGTCCCCGCGACGATGGACGAGCGAGCGCGAGGTTGCAAACCCCAGTGCGCCGGCATCCATGGCCTCGCTGACAAGCTCGGAGAGACGGACGATATCCGCAGGCGTCGCCGCTTCTCGGTCCAGGCCGCGCTGGCCCATCGCATAGACGCGCAAGGGAGAGTGGGGAATGTATGCGCCGACGTCTACGTCCCACCCACAGTTGCCTAGCGCTTCAAGATACTCCGGAAAAGTCTCCCAGTTCCACGGCAAACCCGTGGCCATGACAGCCTCGGGGATATCCTCAACACCCTCCATGACATTGACGAGTGCTTCTCGGTCGCCCGCGCGGCATGGCGCAAAGCCAACCCCGCAATTGCCTATGACTACACTTGTGACGCCGTGTTCGGCGGACGGCACCAAACTGTCCGACCAAGTCACTTGGCCATCGTAGTGCGTATGGATGTCAATGAAGCCCGGCGTCACGAGGAGACCATTGGCATCGATCTCTTCTCGGGCTCGCTCCAGGTTCGCCCCGATGGCAGATATGCGGCCGTCGAGGACAGCAATATCTGCCACGAATGGATTCCCGCCGGTCCCGTCGACGATCGTGCCGCCTCGGATGATCAAATCTGCGTCGGGCATGGCTCAATCCTTCAATCCGCCAACGAGGCCAAGAGTTCACCCGGTGCATGTTCCTCGGTCACCCACTTCACCATCCGGCGGACCGGCTCGATCGCATCCTGCCGCTCCATGTTATGCTGCATGGTCGCAGCGCCCCCCAACGACACGATCCGTTGAACTCCCTGATAAGCCAAGCGATCGCGCAGCGCCTCTTTGAGACTTTCCGGGAAAATCCCAATCGTCTGAGTGTAGGCGTTCACGGAATTGATCGCAGTATCCGTGGTATCGACCGGGACGATATTGCCCACGCGGCATGCCAGTGTCCGAGAGAAATCAACTGGGTAGTCATCCTGGCTGACGATCACCGCGCCTTCATTAGATCGCCCGCCGAAAACCCGGTACTCTTCATCGTTAAGGCGAACGCCATCAATTTCCGACTTGAGTGCTGTGTCGAATGCCTTGTGAGGCGTACTGAGATGATCGGGCAATCGCTGGAGAGCCTCGAAGGTGAGTTCGCCCAGGCGGTTGGCGTTGCGCAGTCCGACATCATCTGTCCCGCTTTCGACGTAGATGACGCGCGCCGAAACGCAGCCCTCCTGGTTCTGTGCGCCAATATCCAGAGCGAGGCGACGCGCCACCTGTTTCATGGTTGCGTCGTCGGCAAAGGCTTCCCTTCCGATGATCGTTCCGGAGAGCTTGGGGTCCTGCGTTATGAGATCGATGCCTGGCTGGAGGTAGCGCGTGATGTGCTTCACTGAATCGAAACCGCCCCAGGCAACGATTTTCTCGATGCCCCGCGGATCATAGATCACCGGTTCAACCAGCTCATCGCCGCCTTTCCAATAGGCGACGGATATGTGTCTGGACAATGGATGCTCCGGCGCCATCTCGGCCATAGTCCGGACGATCGCCGCTGCCGTCAGCGGATCGTTCGACGGCAACTTTATAATCGCATCAGATCGCGTCAACGCGTTGCGGATTACTGTCAATATCGACACGATAGGTGCATTGCCGGCTATGACATGGACAGCTCGTGCCCCGAAAGCGCGCGTGCGCGCGGAAAGGCCAGGGAAAATGCTCGGTCCTTGGTCAACCCAGCCTTCCAGATAATCGACGCCGCACGAACGCTCCATCATTCGTCGCATCTCCCCGCGATCAAACGTCGCGCCCATATGCTGGAAGTGGCGGCGCAGGATGCTTTCGGACAGTCCAGACGTCAGGCAGGACAGACGAAATGCCTGCTGAAGATGGCGGTTCCGTCCGATGTCCAATCGTTCACCCAGCGCGACCAGGAAATCGAGGATTTCTTCGAACCGCAGCGAATAGAGATCGGCCATCGCCGACGGCGTGCGTAGCGGCAAGTCCGCTACGTATTTTGCCAAATCCGGGGCACGAAAGGATACGCCTCCCCGGCGTCCACCATAGAGGACATCACCATCATCGATGATTTGCCCTCGGATAATGAGAGGAACGCGGAAGTCATCGTTCATCAGCTTTCTCACATCGATAGTTCGGCAAGGAATTCCAGCGCCCTGTCATGAGCTTCGGGTGCGCCGGCGCAGACTACGCGGTCATCGCCGCCCTCCTTCTCGCTGTAACGGCGAACCGGCGGGATGATGTGCACCCCAGTACGGCCGCAGGAACAGGGCGTCTGCCAGCCTGAGAGCGTGATTTCGTCGCCCGTGACAAGCCCCGCCCAATAGGTATTGGGCATCAGGTCAAACGAAGCGTATCGTCCGGTCTGGCCATCCTTGCGCGGCAGGGGCTTACCCGTGGCCGGATCGAGCAGAAACGGGATTTGGATCGGTGGGATGTGATAGTGGCCCTGCTCGCACATCATGCACAGCCCCATCAATTCCGAGGTGGCATACATTTCGTAGATCGTGTCGAATCCAAGGAATTCGAGCACGCGCTCGCGCCAATTGTCCGGAAGCTCCTTGCCCTTGTTTCCCCCTCCGGTCAGCAACACGCTGCCTTTACCGAAAACGTTCGTGAGACCACGTTTCAGCCCCTCTTCCGCCCAATCGTAAAGGATTGCCCACATAGCCGTGGCATAGACATCCTTGCCGCCGAAACGACGCTGCGCCTCGGCAAAGAAATGTTTGAGGTCTTCCGGTCTTCGGCGTTCGAGCTCGAGCAGAGCCTCCCGGCGTTCCGCCAGCGCAGGAGAAATAGCGAGGGCACCAGCCTCGCCCCTCGCCTCAGCGGCCCTCAGCCGCCCACCGAGCGAAGCAATATCCGCGCTGAAGCGGGATTCTGGATAGAGAAAAAGGGCATTTTCCTCACCCTTGGCATAGAGTTCGATTTGGATGCCATTCCCTCGCTGCGTCGCAGCCGCCCCGTAGCGATAGCCCGGGATGATGATCGGCATTCCGTCCTTCAGGATGTCCGGGCCGCGCTCCGGCCACCAATCGCGGATGATTATCGCGGAGTGGATAATGGTCTCTCGCCACTGCGCCTTGCTGCGCGGTACGAAGCTTAGCTTGCCGGTGGTGCCCGAAGTATGCTGCACGGTCAGGTCGGTCGCGGCATCCAGCAGATCGATCCAGTCATCGATAGTCTCTATTCCCGACGCATCGACATGAGAGATATCGCTCGTCGTAAGGCCCGAAAGCCACTTGGTCAGCTTGTCGAAGCGGCCTCGCTCAAGATAGCTTATCGGGTAGGACTTATAGACGGTGTGTGGGAATAACAGCGGCGCCAGGTCATCGATCGTTTCGATCGTCTCGATCCCCTGTTCTCGGGCCAACCGGTCGAGAACGGAAAGACCCGGCCGGAGCTGTGCGAAGCGCTTGCGCGCGCCCGCAAGATGGAGCCTGTCAATTTCCTCCTGCTCAAGCGTAAATGCCAGATCATAGGGCGCATCATGAAAGCTTGTCGGGTCTTCGATGAGGCGGTCGAGGTACGTAGTCATGATGCGAATCCGTCCTGTTTCGATGACGAATTCTGGCTCTCCATTGGGGCTCACGACAACGAAGAACGGTGCCGCGTTCGCGCCAAACTATTGTCAGGAGGTCATGTCGAATGACGGTGTGCAACTGATTGAGCGCTCGCGATATTCGCGTGGCGTCAGGCCGGTTGCCCGCCGGAAAGCCGCCGAAAAAGCGGCCGGGCTCTGAAAACCGCAATTACCGGCGATAACCTTGATCATCATCGCATCGTCGCGAAGTTGCTCCTGAGCCCGGGCGATACGGCGCTTGGCGATATAGCCGGTTAACGTCTCTCCCGTGGTCGCGCGAAAGGTACGGATGAGATGTCTCGGACTGGTGCGAATTTCGGCGGCGAGGCAGGATACCGAGAGGTCGGTGCCCAAGTCCGCTTCGATCCTGTCTCTCACTCGCTGCAATCGCCAAACCGGCATTTGTCCGGATCCGGCATCCCGTGGAGATCCCGATTTCTGGAAATGGCGGCACAGCTCGACCACAAGGAGGAGCGCCATGCTCTCTAGCAGAATAGCCTGACCGAATCCCGGATGCCGCAATTCATTCGCCAACCGGGCTAGGCCCTGCCTTATCGACACGCTCTGAACATCGAGACAAGGAGCCAGATCAGCAAGCTGTTCATCTTCGAACAGTTCCTCGGCGCGCTCGTTAGCGAACGTCAGGCAAAGAAGGCTATGTTCGCCAGGCTCACTCCACGTCGCAAATTCGCCGCCCTTTGGGAGAAACACGACGTTTCCCGGAGGATCGGCTAATTCGTTGGCGGTCCTGAAAAATCGCGAGTTTGGGCAACGCGGGCCGAGCGAAAAATCAAGGTAGTATGAATTCGGCTCGTACAGAGCGCGACTGCCCTCATTCCAACCGAAATGGCGGATGTCCGCAAAAATGCCATTGATTTCGATTTCGCGTTCAATGCGGAAATGAGACGCCGTGTGAGGTGCGCACATCGGCAAATCGCCTCGATCCGCAATGCCCATGTTCGGCCTCCTCGTCAGCCGAATTGTTCCGCTCGTCGATGGAACCAATCCGGTCTTCGATGTCATGCGCCGAGCAGGCCCTCCTCCGACCCGCCCGGCGCCCGCGTTTCAAAGCAAGGGGCCTTGAAACGCTATAACTCTATTCCTGGTCACCTTGCGGCGAACCTCCATATACCGCAACCTTCCTTCGGATAGGGCGCCTGAGCGCCCTGACAGCGGAGGCGAACATTTCAAACGGACTTGGTCAGTTCCGGCACGGCGCTGAACAGATCCGCCACGAGGCCGACGTCGGCGACCTGGAAGATCGGGGCGTCCTCGTCCTTGTTGATGGCGATGATGGTCTTGGAGTCCTTCATGCCCGCAAGGTGCTGGATCGCGCCCGAGATGCCGACGGCGATGTAGACTTCGGGAGCCACGATCTTGCCGGTCTGGCCGACTTGATAGTCGTTCGGCACATAGCCCGCGTCCACCGCAGCGCGCGAGGCGCCGACGGCAGCGCCGAGCTTGTCGGCGAGCGGCATGATGTACTGTTCGAACGTCTCCGAATCCTTCAGCGCGCGGCCGCCCGAGACGATCACCTTGGCGCTGGTCAGTTCCGGACGTTCGGACTTCGCGAGTTCGGCACCCACGAAGCTCGAAAGGCCGGCGTCACCGGCACCTGCGACGTCTTCGATGGCAGCCGAACCGCCCTCGGCAGCGGCCTTCTCGAAGGCCGTGCCGCGCACGGTGATCACCAGCTTGGCATCGCTCGATTCGACGGTGGCGATGGCGTTGCCGGCGTAGATCGGACGGGTGAAGGTCTTCTCGCCTTCGACCGAGAGGATGTCCGACAGCTGCATCACGTCGAGCAGCGCGGCAACGCGCGGGGCGACGTTCTTGCCGGTGGTGGTGGCGGGCGCCAGGAACGCGTCGTGGTGGCCCATCAGTTCCACGATCAGCGGCGCGACGTTTTCGGCCAGCGCATGTTCGTAGGCGGCGTTGTCGGCCACGTGGACCTTGGCGACGCCGGCGATCTTCGCGGCAGCCTCGGCAGCGGCACGGCAGCCAGCGCCTGCGACCAGCAGGTGAACTTCACCCAGCTTGGCGGCAGCAGTGACGGTGTGGAGCGTTGCGTCCTTGACCGACGCGTTGTCGTGTTCGACCCAAACGAGCGTCTTCATTAGGCGACTCCCAGTTCCTTGAGCTTGGCTACCAGCGCATCGACGTCGGCAACCTTGACCCCGGCCGAGCGCACGGGCGGCTCCGAGACCTTGAGGGTCTTGAGGCGCGGAGCGATGTCGACGCCGTAATCGGCGGCGGTCTTCACATCGAGCGGCTTCTTCTTCGCCTTCATGATGTTCGGCAGCGAAGCATAGCGCGGCTCGTTGAGGCGCAGGTCGGTGGTGACGATCGCGGGCAGCGAAAGCTTCACGGTCTCCAGACCGCCATCGACTTCGCGGGTCACGGCAACGTGATCACCGTCGATCTCGACCTTGCTGGCAAACGTGCCCTGCGGGCGGCCGGTGAGGGCTGCGAGCATCTGGCCGGTCTGGTTCGAATCGTCGTCGATCGCCTGCTTGCCGAGGATCACGAGGCCCGGATTCTCTTCGGCAACGATCGCCTTGAGGATCTTGGCGACGGCCAGCGGCTCGACTTCGGCATCGGTCTCGATGAGGATCGCACGATCTGCACCCATGGCGAGTGCGGTGCGCAGCGTATCCTGCGCCTTGGCCGGGCCGACCGAGACGGCCACGATCTCTTCAGCCTTGCCCGCTTCCTTGATGCGGATAGCTTCTTCGACCGCGATCTCGTCGAACGGATTCATGCTCATCTTGACGTTGGCCAGGTCAACGCCCGTGCCGTCCGCCTTTACGCGCGGCTTCACGTTGTAATCGATCACCCGCTTAACGGGGACGAGGATCTTCATCGAACTCACTCCATTTCCAGAATGATCGCGTCCACTGCAAGGCTTTCGCCTGCCTTGGCGTTGACCGCCTTCACCACGCCCGATTTCTCGGCGCGCAGGATGTTTTCCATCTTCATCGCCTCGACAACGGCAAGCGGCTGTCCAGCCTCAACCTTGTCACCCTCGCCCACGTGGAGCGCGACGAGCAGGCCCGGCATCGGGCAGATCAGGTACTTCGAGAGATCCGGCGGGATCTTTTCGATCATGTGCTTGTTGAGCGAGGCGATGTGGCTCGGGAGGATCAGCACGTCGTGGATCGCCCCGCGCGTGGTCATCTTCAGGCCCGTGCGGGTCGGCGCGACACGGATGCCGATGGCCTCGCCGTCGATCTCGGCATCGATCAGGCGATCACCCGGCGTATATTCCATCGCGAGATCGACGGAGATGCCGTTCACCGTCACGTCCTCATCGTCGATGACGACTTCGTACGGCGCCTTGTCAACGAGGACGGTCCATTCCGACGGCGGCGCCAGACGGCGCGAAGCGAGCTGCCCGTCGACCCGGCGCGCACGGTCTGCCCGCGCGGTAGCGACGAAGGCGGCAACGGCAGCCAGCTTGCCCTTTAGTTCTTCCGACGCAGGCGCGCCGGTGAAGCCTTCGGGATATTCCTCGGCGATGAAGCCCGTGGTCAGCTCGCCCGAGCGGAAGCGCGGGTGCTGCATGATGGCCGAGACGAAATCGATGTTGTGGCCAAGGCCCTCGATCTCGAACAGGTCGAGCGCGGCAACCTGCTTGTCCGCCGCTTCGTCGCGGGTCTCGCCCCAGGTGATCAGCTTGGCGATCATCGGGTCGTAGAACATCGAGACTTCGCCGCCTTCATAGACGCCGTCATCGACACGCACGCCGTCGATCCCGCGGCGGCCGTTTGCGGAGCCGTCGTCGTCCCAGCCATCAACCGGCGGCTGATAGCGCACGAGGCGACCGGTCGAGGGCAGGAAGCCGCGATAGGGGTCTTCGGCATAGACGCGGTTTTCGATGGCCCAGCCGTCGATCTTCACGTCGGCCTGCGTCATCTCCAGCTTTTCGCCGGCGGCGACGCGGATCATCTGCTCGACCAGATCGACACCGGTGATCGCTTCGGTGACCGGGTGTTCGACCTGAAGGCGGGTGTTCATTTCCAGGAAGTAGAAGCTCTCGCCCGTCGGATCGGCGCCCGAGACGATCAGTTCCACCGTACCGGCCGAATAGTAGCCCACCGCGCGCGACAAGGCGACGCACTGCTCGCCCATGGCCTTGCGCATCTTTTCGGTGACGAAGGGCGACGGCGCTTCCTCGACCACCTTCTGGTGGCGACGCTGGATCGAGCATTCGCGCTCGTTCAGGTAGAGGATGTTGCCGTGCTTATCGCCCAGGATCTGGATCTCGATATGGCGCGGGTTGAGGATGAACTTCTCGATGAAGACGCGGTCGTCGCCGAAGGAGTTCAGGCCCTCGCGCTTCACGCTCTCGAAGCCCTCGCGCACGTCCTTTTCGTCGTAGGCAAGGCGCATGCCCTTGCCGCCGCCGCCGGCCGAGGCCTTCATCATCACCGGATAGCCGATCTCGTTCGAGATGCGCACGGCGTGCTCGGTGTCCTCGATCTCGCCGACGAAGCCGGGCACGACATTGACGCCGGCCTGCTTGGCAAGCTTCTTGGACTCGATCTTGTCACCCATCGCGGCGATAGCGCCAACGGGAGGGCCGATGAACTCGATGCCTTCTGCGGCCAGCGCCTCTGCGAAGGAGGTACGCTCGGACAGGAAGCCATAGCCCGGATGGACGGCTTCGGCGCCGGTCTGCTTGCAGGCCTGGATGATCTTATCGGCAATCAGGTACGACTGCGCGGCAGGCGCGGGGCCGATGTGGACGGCCTCATCGGCCATCTGCACGAACGGTGCGCGGGCATCGGCGTCCGAATAGACGGCCACCGTCTGAATGCCCATGCGGCGCGCGGTCTTGATCACGCGGCAGGCAATCTCGCCCCGGTTTGCGATGAGGATTTTCTTGAACATCAGATATCCGTTTTCCAGGTATTCGTACCGAATGGTTTGCGGAGATTTTCTGCAAACTCTCCTGCTGTTGGATCGTTCATGCTACTTCCAGCGAAGAACCGAGCGGCGGCATGTTGTGGCCAAGCAGGCGCAGTACGTCGGCAGCACTCTCAACCACGTTCGTACCGGGGCCGTAGATGCCCTGAACGCCGGCATTGCGCAGGAATTCATAGTCCTGCGGCGGGATGACGCCGCCGGCGATCACCTTGATGTCGCTGCGGCCGGCTGCGCGCAGTTTCTGGATCAGTTCGGGGATCAGCGTCTTGTGACCGGCGGCCAGCGAGGACGCGCCGACCACGTCGACCGCGCTCTCCAGCGCCAGCACCACGGTTTCTTCCGGAGTCTGGAACAGCGGGCCGGAAACGACGTCGAAGCCCATGTCCCCGAAAGCGGAGGCGATCACGTTCGCACCGCGATCATGACCGTCCTGACCCATCTTGGCGACCAGCACCTTGGGCTTGCGGCCAAGGCGACGCTCCACCGCCTGCACGCCATCCAGCACCTGCTGCCAGCGGCTGTCGCCCTCGTAAGGCGCGGCATAGACGCCCTTCACCGGGGTCGGCTGAGTGCCATAGCGCTGGAAGCTGTCTTCCATGGCCGAGCTGATCTCGCCCAGCGTCGCACGGGCGCGTGCGCATTCGACGGCGAGCGCGAGCAGGTTGTTCTCGATGCTGGCAGGCGCGGCGGCACCGTCGCGCAGGGCCTTGAGCGCGGCCTGGCAGGCAGCCTCGTCACGGTCAGCCTTCATCTTGTTGATGCGGGCGATCTGGCCTTCGCGGACCTTGGCGTTGTCCACTTCCAGCGTTTCCAGCAGGTCTTCGCTGGCAAGGCGGTACTTGTTGACGCCGACGATCACATCGTCGCCCCGGTCCACACGGGCCTGACGGGCGGCGGCAGCGGTCTCGATCATCGCCTTGGGCCAGCCAGCGGCGACAGCCTTGGCCATGCCGCCTTCGGCCTGCACGCGCTCGATGATCTCCCAGGCCTGGTCGACCAGCTGCTGCGTCAGCGATTCGATGTAATAGGACCCACCCAAAGGATCGACGACATTGCACATGCCGGTCTCTTCCTGGATGATGATTTGCGTGTTGCGGGCGATGCGGGCCGAGAAGTCGGTCGGCAGCGCAATCGCCTCGTCCAGCGCGTTGGTGTGCAGCGACTGGGTGCCGCCCAGCATCGAGGCCATCGCCTCGATCGTGGTGCGGATGACGTTGTTGTAGGGATCCTGCTCCTGCAGCGAAACCCCCGAAGTCTGGCAGTGCGTGCGCAGCATCTTCGACCGTTCGTCCTTGGCGCCAAGCTCCGTCATCACCCGGTGCCACAGCACGCGCGCGGCGCGCAGCTTGGCCACTTCCATGAAGAAGTTCATACCAATGGCGAAGAAGAACGACAGGCGGCCCGCGAATTTGTCGATATCGAGGCCCGATGCCACGCCGTACTTCACGTATTCCGCGCCGTCGGCGATGGTGAAGGCCAGTTCCTGCACCTGCGTCGCGCCGGCTTCCTGCATGTGATAGCCGGAAATCGAGATCGAGTTGAACTTCGGCATCTCGCGGCTGGTGTAGCCGAAGATGTCCGAGATGATCCGCATCGAAGGCTCTGGCGGGTAGATGTAGGTGTTGCGGACCATGAACTCCTTGAGGATGTCGTTCTGGATGGTCCCGTCGAGCAGCTTGCGATCGACGCCCTGCTCTTCGCCGGCAACGATGAAGAAGGCCAGGATCGGAATCACCGCGCCGTTCATCGTCATCGAGACCGACATCTTGTCGAGCGGAATACCGTCGAACAGGATCTTCATATCCTCGACGGAATCGATGGCGACGCCGGCCTTGCCCACGTCACCCACGACGCGCGGATGATCGCTGTCGTAACCACGATGGGTGGCAAGATCGAAGGCGACCGAAAGGCCCTTCTGACCTGCCGCAAGGTTGCGGCGATAGAAGGCGTTCGATTCCTCGGCAGTGGAGAAGCCCGCGTACTGGCGGATGGTCCAGGGACGGCCGGCATACATCGAGGCGCGCACACCGCGCGTGAACGGCGCGAAGCCGGGAAGGCCGGGATCGACGGTCACGTCCTCGGCAGTGTAGAGCGGCTTTACCGCGATACCCTCGGGCGTGTTCCAGGTCAGGTCCTTGCCCTTGACCTCCTTGTCGGCGGCTGCCTTCCAGTCGTTGATGTTCGGTCCCTCGGTCATCGCACTACCCTTGCAGCTTCGTCATCCTGAACTCGTTTCAGGATCCATTCCTCGCCCTCTCACCGTCGTCGCCCGGAGGCGAAATGGATCCTGAAACGAGTTCAGGATGACGGTGGAGCTTGGGCGACGGCTTCTATTCAATGCGCCTCTTTGGGCGTTTCCATGATCTCGGTGAGCTGACCGCCCATGTCCTTGGGGTGGACGAAGAAGATCAGCGTCCCATGCGCGCCCATGCGCGGCTCACCCAGCACCCGCTTGCCAAGGCCTTCGAACCACGCCTTGGCGGCGTGAATGTCCGGCACTTCGTAGCAGATGTGGTGCTGGCCCCCGAGCGGGTTCTTCTCCAGCCACTTGCCCACGGCCGAATCCGGCGTAGTGGGCTGAAGCAGCTCGATCTGCGTGCCTGCTGTGCCGTCTTCACCGGGTGTGTTGACGAAGCAGACCCGCACTTGCTGGCTTTCCAGCACGAACGGCTCGGTAATATCGGTGGCGCCCATCACGTCGCGATAGAACGCGATCGAGGCGTCGAGATCCGGCGTGGCGACGCCGATATGGTTGAGACGACCCAGCTTCATTTAGCAAAAACCTTCAGTTGGGACATTAGCATCATACTTCCAACGAGGACCGGCAGAGCTGACATCAAGACCAGCACCGCTCGAAACAGCTTCGGCCGTTCGTTTTCTGTCAGCCAATGTTCTACCCCGCTCCGTCCAATCTGCAGCCTCAACCGGCCGAAGCGTCGCATTTCCCATACCGTCAGCCAACAGAACACCGTCAGGACAGCAAGGAAGAGCAACGCCTCCGTCACAGGCTCAGGCCATGTTCTCAAGCACGAGAGCGATGCCCTGCCCGCCGCCGATGCACATGGTGACAAGGCCGTACTTCCCGCCCGTGCGCTTCAGCTCGTACATGCACTTGATGGCGAGCATCGTACCGGTCGCGCCGACCGGGTGGCCGATGGAAACGCCCGAACCGTTGGGGTTCACCTTCTCCGGATCGAAGCCCAGCACCTTGGAAACGGCGGCAGCCTGCGCGGCAAAAGCCTCGTTGCTCTCGATCACGTCGATCTGGTCGAGCGACAGTCCGGCGCGCTTCAGTGCCACCGGCACCGCCTTGATCGGACCTTCGCCCATGTAGGCAGGCTCAACGCCGGCGTGGCCCCAGGCAACGATCTTGGCCATCGGCTTCAAGCCGCGCTTCTCGACTTCCGAAGCCGTAGCCAGCACCACGGCGGCAGCGCCGTCGTTGATGCCCGAGGCATTGCCCGCCGTAACCGTGCCGTCCTTCTTGAACGCCGGACGCATCGCGCCGAGCGTCTCGACCGTGGTGTCCGCGCGAACATGTTCATCGGTATCGAAGACGGTGACGCCCTTGCGGGTCTTCACTTCGACCGGAAGGATCTGCTCCTTGAAGCGGCCTTCCGCGATAGCCTTGGCGGCGCGCTGGTGGCTGGTCGCAGCGACGGTGTCCATATCCTCGCGCGAGATGCAGTGGCGCTCCGCCACGTTCTCGGCGGTGATGCCCATGTGGTAGCCGCCGATGGCGTCCGACAGGCCGACGGTCAGTGCGTCTTCCTGCGTATTGTCGCCCATCTTCTTTCCCCAGCGCACGCCGTGGTCGTGATAGGGCACGTTCGACATCGATTCTGCGCCGCCCGCGACGGTGATCCCCGCCTCGCCCAGCTTCATCATCTGCGCGGCCGAAACGATCGCCTGCACGCCCGATCCGCAAAGACGGTTGAGCGTCATCGAAGGCACTTCGAACGGCACGCCCGCGTTAAGGCCGATAACGCGGCTGAGCATCTCGTCCTTGGCGCTGGTCGGCATGACCTGGCCGATGACGATATGGCCGACGTCCTCAGGCGAAACGCCCGCGCGGGCCAGCGCCTCGGTCACGACCTTGCCGCCGAGATCGGAGGGCATGAACGACTTCAGCGAGCCGCCGAAATCACCAACTGCCGTGCGTACGCCGCTGACGATGTAGATGTCTTCCATGACCTGACTTCCCAATCTGGTTTTTCGATGCGTGCCGTCTTTCGCGGCTGGGGTGGATCGCGGTGCTCGCCCAAAGGCGATGCGCCGCGATCCGTGACGCTATCAAAGCGGAATGTTGTCGTGCTTTTTCCAGGGATTTTCGAGGCTCTTGGTCCGCAGCTTGCGCAGCCCCAGCGCGATGCGCTTGCGGGTCGAGTGCGGGTAGATAACCTCATCGATATAACCCCGGCTTGCCGCCACGAAGGGGTTGGCGAAGCGGTCTTCGTATTCCTTGGTCTTCTCGGCAATGCCCTCGGGCGAGAGGCCGCGGAAGATGATCTCCACCGCGCCCTTGGCGCCCATCACCGCGATTTCGGCGGTCGGCCAGGCATAGTTGAGATCGCCGCGCAGGTGCTTGGACGCCATGACGTCGTAAGCGCCGCCATAGGCCTTGCGGGTGATCACGGTAATCTTCGGCACGGTCGCCTCGGCATAGGCGAACAGCAGCTTGGCGCCGTGCTTGATGATGCCGTTGTGTTCCTGATCGGTGCCCGGCAGGAAGCCCGGAACGTCCACGAAAGTGATGATCGGGATGTTGAAGGCATCGCAGAAGCGCACGAAACGCGCGGCCTTCTTGGACGAGTTGATGTCCAGCACGCCCGCCAGCACCATCGGCTGGTTGGCGACGACGCCCACGGTCTTGCCCTCGATCCGGCCGAAACCGACGATGATGTTCCCGGCATGCAGCGGCTGAACCTCGAAGAAATCGCCCTCGTCGAGCGTCTTCCGGATCACCTCATGCATGTCATAAGGCTGGTTGGCCGAAGGCGGGATCACGGTGTCGAGGCTTTCCTCGGCACGGTCCCACGGATCGGCGCAAGGACGCTCGGGCACTTCCTCACGGTTGTTGAGCGGCAGGAAGTCGAAGAAATCGCGCGCGGCCAGCAGCGCCTCAATATCGTTCTCCAGCGCGAGGTCGGACACCGAGGTCTTGCTGGAGTGCGTGATCGCGCCGCCCAGTTCTTCCTGCGTGACGACTTCGTTGGTGACGGTCTTCACCACGTCCGGCCCGGTGACGAACATGTAGGAGCTGTCCTTCACCATGAAGATGAAGTCCGTCATCGCCGGCGAATAGACCGCGCCACCTGCGCAGGGGCCCATGATCAGCGAAAGCTGCGGCACCACGCCCGAGGCGAGCACGTTGCGCTGGAACACTTCGGCATAGCCGCCGAGCGAAGCCACGCCTTCCTGAATGCGCGCGCCGCCGGAATCGTTGAGGCCGATCACCGGCGCGCCAACCTTCATCGCGTTGTCCATCAGCTTGCAGATCTTCTGCGCGTGACGATGCGAGAGCGAGCCGCCGAACACCGTGAAGTCCTGGCTGAACACATAGACAAGGCGGCCGTTGATGGTGCCCGATCCGGTAACGACGCCGTCGCCCGGGATCTTCTGGCTCTCCATGCCGAAATCGGTGCAGTCATGCTCGACGTAAAGGTCGAACTCTTCAAAGCTGTCTTCGTCCAGCAGGATATCGAGGCGTTCGCGCGCGGTCAGCTTGCCCTTGGCGTGCTGCGCGGCAATGCGCTTCTCACCACCACCCAGCTTTGCTGCGGCGCGGCGCTTCTCCATTTCGGCGATATTGGCTGACATATCCACTATCCATACAAACCCGATTCCGGCCTAACTGCGCGGCCAATGGATCGCTGTCCAATGCAAATCTGCAAATTTGCAAACTAGAGGTTTGCAAACTACACACGCAGAATGACATTGCGCCGCACCTTCGCAGGAACCACGCTGAGGAGCCTGCGTGCTGCTCGCGGGATGAAACAAGCCGATCTAGCCAAAGCTATTGGCATCAGCGCATCATATCTGTCGCAGCTCGAAAGCGACGATCGCCCGCTGACCCCCGCAATCTTCGACCGCTTGCGGAGCAATTTTCCGGTGGAGTGGCAGGACGTCCCCGTCGATCAAAGCGCCGAACTTCTTCGCGCCTTCGAGGACGCAATGTCGGACACGCACTCACGGGATCCGCAATCCTCCGCACAAGTTCGCAAGATCGTGGAACAATTCCCAAGCTTTGCAGAGTCATTCATCCAGCTTGCACGCGTGAATCGAGACAATTCCCAGCGCCTCGAGATGCTCGACGAGGCTCTGGGCGCAGACAATCTGGCTGGAGGCAGGCTACCATGGGAGGAGGTCCGCGACTGGTTTCACAACATCAACAATTATGTCGATGATTTAGATCGCCTAGCAGAGGCTTTCTCTCACGAATTGGCAAATGATACTCTGTCACCATCAACCCAAAACTTGGTATCGTGGCTCAATGATAAAAATATCTCGCTCATTTTTTCAGACAAAGGGCCTGTTCGATTATTCGACGAACAACAAAGTACACTCACGATAAATACGGCAAAAGCGAACGACAGTCTTAGGTTCCACCTAGCTTGGCACATCAGCAGCACGCACTTCAACGAAGACATCGCGACGATTTCAAGTAACGCAGACGTCCGCTCCAAAACCGCTCGGAATCTTCTATCTATTGGCCTAACCAATTACATGGCGGGTTCGATCCTGATGCCATACGAGCAATTTCGTTCGATGGCGCGCGACATGCGGCATGACGTTGATAGGCTCCGACACCTTTTCAATGTGACCTTCGAGCAAGTTTGTCACCGGCTTTCCACACTCCAGCGCCCAAACGCACGCGGCACGCCAGTTTATTTCTGCCGCGTCGACCTGGCCGGCAACATCACAAAACGGCACTCGGCTACGCGCCTTCGATTTGCGCGTTTCGGCGGCGCTTGCCCCCTTTGGGTAGTCCATGAGGCTGCCGCGGTGCCTGATAGAATTCATATTCAGCTCGCGGAGATGCCAGATGGCGTCCGCTACGTTTCCATGGCGAAAGGTCTTGTGAAGCCGACCGGCAGCTACGCGGAGCGCCCTCGTCGCTACGCCGTTGCATTAGGGTGTGAAGTCGACTTCGCTGCAGAGTTCGTTTACGCGGACGAAATAAACCTGAGCCACCCCGCCACACCTATCGGAGCTTCATGCCGAACTTGTAGCCGGCATAATTGCGACCAGAGAGCATTTCCTCCTAACGGAAAAGACATCTCCATCGATAGCTTTCGGCGGGAAGTAGTCCCATACTCAATCGATTAATAGATAAATAGATCGATTAGACCGTTCACAGCACAATCTACCGTGCGAACTCGACCTCGTTTTGCACTTAATCTCACAAATTATTATCGTTAGGGCGACGTCGCTCGGTCGAATTGCGCCTTCGATATCGCCTTGAACATTCCGTCCATACTTTGCATTACCCCCCCTTAATCATAGGGGGATAGAAGGTGTCTGCGGGTAAGGTCGAACTGAAGCTCTTGAAGAAACACTATCTCAAAGAACTGAAACACCTAGTGATGTCGGTAGTACCCGCAACGATGGGTCTATCCGCGGCTTTGATTGCACTGATTGGTTCCACGTCCAGCCTGAACAAATCGGATTTTGAAAATTTTACCCAAACCCATGATGCCAAATTACTTGCACTGTTCGCCGCCGCATCCGCCACGCTGTTTATGGCCACGCTGACTTATCTGAACAAAACAAGAAGACGATCTTCGGCTTTCCCGGATAGCATCCTGCCGTTTGGCGGCGACACAAAGAAAATTATTTCTTTTCAACGTCTCGCTGCACGTCTCGGCAACGATCTTCGCAAGGTCGACAAGGATAAGGTTCGAGAGGCGATTGAGAATCAGATCGATGATCTGGCACATACCGAACTGTTGGCCCGGATAAGCCAGCGCGTTCTGGCCGATGATCGCGCCAAGCGATACACCGATTTAATGGAACAATCGGTCAACAGAATGCGCAGAGAGATCGAGGCGCTTGAATTTAGAGGCAATCTCAACCTCTCGATTGGCATTGTGGCCACCATTATTGGAATTACGACCCTAGGCGTGTTTGTATTTACGGCCAACTACGCCAACGTCACGATATCTCAGTTTCTATACAGTTTTGCACCACGCATCTCGCTCGTCCTTTCAATTGAGATTTTTGCATTTTTCTTCCTCGGACTCTACAAATACAGCCTTACCGAGATCAAATACTATCATAATGAACTGACTTCGGCAGAAGCCAGGATCGCTGCCGTGGTTATCGGATCTGAACTACCGGATCAGACTTCGTACTCGAAGCTTGTTTGTGGTCTCGCAGAGATTGATCGAAATAGCGCCCCCAATACTGAGCAAAAAGCAGAACTCGAACGCTCGGCCGAGACCCTCGGGAAACTCCTGACTGCTATTGCGCCTTTCGTAAAGAAGGACTGAGTCCGCAAAACACAACGCCATCGAAGCTGCATGGGTTCGCCCAGTGAGATCATGGCCCGGGCTCTCACGCAAGACGATGCGCAAGAATCTGCGGCTGGACACAATCGAATCCCATTTCAAGGTGCCGGATCGACCACCGACGCAGTCATTGCACTCTGCACCAATGTGATGGCGGCTTCCGGGGATCGGTGGCGAAGTTTAAGCGATCGAGATGGAGCCCGTTGCTGTGATGGACAGTCTCTACTCTAAAGGTGTTTATAGCTTTGAAGGAAATCGGATGACGTTTCCTTCCTCTGGTTCTGCAGCGGCGTCCGTTTCGACCTTGTCATAAGCAGACGCTCGCTTCTCGATCGCCGCATCTCCACTGCGCCCTATGGTATCCGCCCAGTCCTGGAGCATGCGGCGACGCGGCGTCAGATAGAGCGCACTGTTGTAGGCACCGCGAATGTCGTCGTCTTCCGAATGCGCGAGCGCCATCTCGATCCAGTCGGAATTGTAGATCTCCTTCTCGTTGGCCCAGGTCGAGGCCATGCCGCGAAAGCCGTGCACCGTCTGCCGGCCGCGATAGCCCATCCGGTAGCAGGCGTAGATCATGGTGTTTTGCGAGATGGGACTACTCGGTTTGGTTCCCGGAAACACCAGCCCTTCGCCGTTGGTCGCGCGCAGGCGGCGCCGGAGGAGCAACACGACCTGACGCGAGAGCGGGACGATATGCTCGCGCTGCATCTTCATGCGCTCGCCGGAGATGCGCCAGAGCGGGTTCGCGCCGTCGAGGTTCTCGAACTCGTGCCAGGCCGCAAAGCGTGTCTCGCTGGTCCGGCACCAGGTCAGCAGCGTGAACAGCATCGCCTCTCGCGTAATCTCGCGGCGCCGGGGATCCTCTTCCCCGTCATAGTTTTGAATGGCGTGCACGAGTTCGGGAAGTTGCTGCAGTGGGAGCCGCGCCATGTGCTGCACTTTGGGACGCGCCTTGAGCGCACCTGTCAGATGCGCGGAGGGATCGTGCTCAACAAACCCTTCGGCAATCGCATAATGGAAGATCTGGCCAATCGACTGGAGTACGCGCCTGCTCACGTCCAATGCGCCGCGCGCCTCGACGGCCTTGATCGCCGCCAGTATCTCGGGCGCCTTCACACCGGCCATGGGAGTGGATCCGATCGCCGGAAATGCGTCGCGTTCCAATCGCGCCAGCAGACGCTTCGCATGGGCGGGATTGAGACTATCCACGCGGCGAGCGTGCCACTGACGCGCGACGATCTCAAAGGTACGGGCCTCCGCCTCGTCTTTGGCCTGCTGGATCTTGGCGGGGTCTTTTCCCAGCGCCAGCAGTTGGCGTGCTTCGTGTCGTTTGGCACGGGCCGCGGTCAGCGACACGTCGGGGTATTGACCGAAGCTGAGAAGCTTTTCCTTGCCGGCGAAGCGGTACTTCATGCGCCACAGCTTGGAACCATTGGGATGGACGAGAACATGCAATCCGCCGCCATCGGCGAGCTTGTAAGGCTTGCCGCGCTTTGCCGCGTATTTGACCTCGAGTTCCGTGAGCGCCATGGGCCGTGTCCATCTGGGGGTATCGGCCCAAATGCTACCCCCAAAAATACCCCCAATTCAAATGGCTCTGGGTGCATTGAACGGGACGCAGCGGGACGCATGACGGCCCGCCGGGATGGTCAAAAATATTTGATATGCTTGGAAAAATGGTCGCCCGTGGACGTCGCCGGACGGTGCGGGACGGTCGGATCAGGACTGGATGTGGTTGCGGGGGCAAGATTTGAACCCGCAATTGGCGCGTTCCCAGCACGAGCCGGCATAGCCTCGCTCCACCGCATTCCGCACGACGGGATGCCCCAAGCGAGCCGTGAATATCAGCGCTGAAAAATTTGTATCAAGTTTTGTATCATGTTTTTGCTTGAAAAAAAAATGCGCCAATGACACCTTCTTAAGCACCTCAAAAATTGAGGTTTTTGGAAGGTCCCTCAATCCTTCATTCTGCCGATCGTTGTATGTTCTACACCAACCGCCGCGCCGACCTGCCGATGGAAGATGAGAAGGACGTGCGCTGGGTCCACGGCACCGCGATCGGCACCGCGCGTTCCAGGGACGGCGTCCACTGGCGCTATGGCGGCACCGCGACGATCCCGCAAAGCTGCACCGGCGCCACGCTCTGGGCGCCGGATATCGAGCGCTTCAATGGCCAGTGGCATATGTGGCTGACCGTCGTGCCCGGAGTGTTTCGCGACTGGAACGCGCCGCGCTTCATCGTCCACCTCACCAGCCGCGACCTGAAATCGTGGACTTGCGGGGACAAGCTCGATCTCGGCTCCGACCGGGTGATCGACGCCAGCGTCGTCGCGCTGCCCAAGGGCGGCTATCGCCTGTTCTTCAATGACGAGCGCATGGGCAAGGCGATCCGCACGGCGGACAGCGCCGATCTGGTGCACTGGACGGTGAAGGACCGTCTGACCACCACGCCCGGCGAAGGCCCCAAGGCGTTTCGCTGGAAAGGCCGCTGGTGGCTGGTGTCCGATGCGTGGAAGGGCCTGCTGGTCATGCGCAGCGATGACGGTGACCATTGGACCACCCAGCCTGGCCACATCCTCGCCACGCCGGGACAGGCGCCAACCGACCGCGCCAAGGGGCAGCACCCCGACGTGATCGTCTCCGGCGACCGGGCCTATATCGTCTACTTCGTGCATCAGGGCGGCGAGGATGAGGCGAAAGCGAACCCCGACTGGAACCGCCGCAGCGTGCTCCAGATCGCGGAACTGAAGGAGAAGGACGGCGTGATCACCGTGGACCGCGACAGCCCCACGCATGTGCGGCTTACCCCGCCGAAGGAGACACGGCGATGAGCTTTACCCTCGATCGGCGCGCGCTGTGCCTGGGCGGGGCCGCGCTCGCCGGCTGCGCAACCACGCGCATCGCCTCCGCAGAGCCCGAAGGCCCGCTGCTGTTCGCCTACTTCAGCACCGGCAAGGGCGAGGCGGACGGGCTGAAACTGGCCGTGAGCGACGATGGCTTCGCCTTCCGAACGCTTGGTAGCGGCAAACCTTTCCTGGTGCCGCAAGTGGGCGAGAAGAAGCTGCTGCGCGACCCGTTCCTGTGGCGCGGCGAGGGGCCGGACGCGCCGTGGCACTGCGTCTGGACCACCGCGTGGGAGGGCGTGACCATCGGCCACGCCACCACGCGCGATTTCGTGAACTGGACGCCGCAGCGCGCGATCCCGGTGATGGCCGCGGTTCCCGGCACCCGCAACTGCTGGGCGCCAGAGGCGATCTACGATCCGGCCACGCGCCGCACCGTGATCTTCTGGTCGAGCACGGTGGACGGCCGCTTCACCGAGACGGCCGGCACTTCCGAAAGCGGCTACAACCACCGCCTCTGGTACACCACCACCGCCGATTTCGAGAGCTTCGCCGCGCCGCAAGTGCTCTACGATCCCGGCTTCAGCGTGATCGACGGCACGTTCGCCCACGCACCGGACGGCGGCCTCTGGCTGGTTGTGAAGGACGAGACCGTCAATCCGCCGCGCAAATGGCTGCGTGCCGCCTCCGCCCGCAGCCCGCTGGGTCCGTTCGCGCCGCTGGGCGATCCGTTTACGCCCTCCTGGGTGGAAGGCCCAATGACCACGCGGATCGGTGCCGATCTGGTCTGCTATTACGACGTCTATCGCGACGGTCGCTGGGGCGTGAAATCCACGCGCGACATGGTGACCTGGCAAGACGTCGGCAACCGCCTCTCCATGCCGCAGGGCGCGCGCCACGGATCGCTGGTGCGGATCGATCGCGCACTGCTGACTGCCCTCGACGCGTGAAAAGACGGCTCCCGGATGGAGGATCCGGGAGCCGTCAGTGCCGGCGCGGGAGGGCCCTGCCGGGATCTACAAAATCAGAACTTCACGTTCACACCTGCCGAGATCGTGCGGCCGACACGCGTCTGGAACAGCGTGTCCTGGCGCTGGCTGTCGGTGTAGAGGCTGTTCTGCTCATCGGTGAGGTTGCTGCCCTCAAGGATCAGCTTCACATTGTCCGTCAGGTTGTACGAGGCGGAGGCGTCGACATACGTGGTGGCGTGGTTGCCAACCAGGTCGCTGCCGGGCGAGGCCGGGATGCCGCGGATGAACGGCCCGCGATAGTTGATCGTGCCGCGGATCGAGAACTTGTTGTTTTCCCAATAGAGCGTGCCCGATGCGGTGTCCTTCGACAGGCCGACCAGATCGTCCTTCACCGTCACCGTGCAGACGCCGTTGGCGCTGGTGAGGCAGTAGGTGATCTTCGACATGACGTGCGTGTAGTTCGCCAGCACGCCGAAGTGGCTGAGGAAGCCCGAGGTGAAGTTGAACGGAATCTGCGCGTTCAGCTCGATACCCTTCAGCGGGCCGCCCGGCGTGTTGGTGGGCGTGGCGATGTTGAACAGTTCATCCGGGGTGGTGTTGCTGCCGATCAGCAGTTCGTTCGGCAGCCCCAGCGAGCTGAACGGCACCAGCGAATTCACGTTCTGCACGTAAGTCTTGATGTCCTTGTAGAAGAACGCGGCCGACAGCAGCGCCCCAGGACGGAAGTACCATTCCACGGCAGCGTCGAACGTGTTGGCGCGGATCGGTTCGAGCAGCGGATTGCCCAGCGAGCCGGAGCGGGTGACCGCGTTGATCGTCACCGTCGGCGCCAGCAGGGTCAACGCCGGGCGCGACATCACCTTGGCAGCGGAAAGGCGCAGCAGCAGGTTGTGCACCGGCTCGATCACCACGTTGGCGGAAGGCAACCAGTCGTCATAGCTGCGCGAGACTGCGCGGAACTGGCCGGTCAGCCCGGTGGGCGAGCTGGCGTCCGACAGGTTGAGGTAGCCGGTCGACCGCTGCCAGGTGTGGATGTAGCGCACGCCCACATCGCCGCGCAGGCCGAAGCCCACCGCGTCCGAGAAATCGAACGTGCCCATCAGGTAGGCGCTCGATTCCTGTTCCTTGACGCCCGGATTGGTCTCTCCGCAGCCGGTGCAGGTGCGCGCGTCGAACAGGTTGTAGGTATCGGCCAGCTTCTGCCAGTCGAGGCTGGCCCAGCTGGACGGTGCGCCGTGGCCCCAGAGGCTGTCCAGCCCGGTGATCTGCGTCGTCAGGTCCGACAGTGCGGTGCCGGCAGGCAGCGCCTGAACCAGGGTATCGGCGGTGTAATAGGTGGTGAAGCGCTGCTTGAAGTCGCTGGACCGGAACTGCGCGCCAGCGTGGACCTTGAACGCGTCCGACACTTCGTAATGCGCGTTCCATTCGGCCAGCACGCCCTTGGTGGTGTTGCTGGCGGGCTTGCCCTGAAGGCTAAAGCCGCCGGTGACCACACCGGCGCCCGGCGTCGGGCCGTAGAGGAAGTTGGTGGGATCGGACACGTCGAAGCCGAAGCCCAGCACCGGCGTGCGCCCTCCACCGGTATAGTCGATGGAGAAGTTGTCCGTATCCAGCGCATCCATGAAGTACTGCATGCGAATCTTGTCTTTCCAGACCGATTCGTTGAGGCCCACCTTGCCGTTGACCGTCAACCGGTCGTTGAAGCGGTGCATGAAGTTCAGGTTCGCCTGCTTGAACGTCGTCGAATACTTGGAATGCAGGCCTTCCGAACGCACATCGACGCCATCGAGCAGCGCATATTCCACCGATCCCAGGTCGGAAAGCTGCACATCCTTCAGCGACATCATCGGGAAGCCCTGGTTCGACGCGGAGCGGCCGAACGAGATGGCTTCGATGTAGTTGTCATCCCGCGTGACGTTGAAGCGCGAATAGAGCAGGTCCAGCGAGATGTCGGTATCGTCATCGGGCTTGTACTGCAGCGTCAGCGTGCCGCCGATGCGTTCCTGCGTCTGTTCGGAATTCAGGTAGCGCGGGATGCGCGGGAAGAAGGCGCCGCTGCCGGGCGTGCCGGTCATGCCTTCGCGCACCGCGTCGTAGACGGTCTGGTAGGCGGCCGAATCGCTGGTGCGCGGATTGCCGGTGGAGCAATTGGTGGCGCTGGCGCCGGTGGTCGCGCTGTTCGCCGGGTTCTGCGGCGTGAATCCCACGGGCGAGCAGAACATGCCGTTCTGGTTGGCGGAAAGAATGTCCACCGCCGAATAGCCCACTTCGCGGGTGTGGCGCTTCTGGTAGGCGATCGATCCCAGCACGCCGAAGCCGCTGTCCCCGAACTGCTTGGAAACCAATGCCGAGGCGCGCGGATCGACCTGCTTGGACAGTTCGTTCCACACCCCGCGCCCGGTGGAGGAAAACACGAATTCCTTGGCGGAATCGAACGGCTTGGGAGCGGTAAGGTCTACCGTGGCGCCCAGCGAGCCTTCCTCCACATCGGCCGAAGGCGTCTTGCGCACGGTCAGCGCCGAGAAGATTTCGGTCGGGAAGACGTTGAAGTCGAAGCTGCGGCCATTGTTGCCTGCGCCATAGATGTCCGAACCACCGGTCTGCGCGGCGGCTTCCATGCCGTTGATGCGCACGCGGGTGAAATCGGCACCCAGGCCGCGGACGGAGATGTTCTTGCCCTCACCGCCATCCCCGCGCTGGAGTGCGACGCCGGGAATGCGCTGCATCGATTCCGCCAGGTTGGAATCGGGGAACTTGCCCAGGTCTTCGGCCTTGATGGTGTCGATCGCGGCGGTCTGGTCACGCTTGTCGGCCAGCGCCGCGTTCAGCGATGCGCGGAAGCCGGTGACGATAATGTCCTCGGCACTGGGCGGCTGCTGCGCGCCGCTATCCTGCGGCGCGGCGGCATCTTGCGCGAAAGCGGGATGAGAAACCGACATCAGCACGGCGACAGCCAGCGTGGGTGCCGAAACGCGGCTGCGCATAACGGTCTTGAAGGGTGCCCTTCCCATTATCTCACTCCCATTATCGATCTTTAACTTGTCCCATTATGTGGGATTGCGTTTTACGATATATGACATTTTCGCTCAAATCCAGTCAAAATCGCTTTCAAACGATCCTCACCCATTATTTCCACGCAGGCCCGCAACGGCTGGTCGCGGCGCAGCGGGCCTTGCCCGGATTGACTTTCCATGCTCCCGATATATGCGATCACGAACCGTCATATGGGATATAAGCCCAAAACGGTGCACGACGAAAGATCAAGAGAGGATCGCTATGTCCCTGACCTCGGCGCTGGCATTGGCCGTCACTGCAGCAACCGCCTCTGCAGCCCCGTCCGGCCCGCCGGTCATCGATATCGACCTTGCGGGCAAGACGCCGGACCAGATGCCCGCCTATCACGCGGGCGGCAACGGCGTGGAACGGCGCGATCCCTCGGGCGCGTACCTCTATTCGGTGGCGCTGCCCGAAGGCATCTACCGCGTGACGCTGACCTTGGGCGACAGGCACAGCGCGGGCAAGACCACGGTGAAGGCCGAAAGCCGCCGCCTGTTCCTCAGCGATGTCGCCACGCGTCGCGGACAGACGGTGACGCGCAGCTTCCTGGTGGACGTGCGCGATGCCCGCCTGCCGCGCCAGCCCACCGGCGCGCCGCGCTTCGGCCAGACCGTGCTGCTGGACGAGCGCGATCTCGCCAGCTTCAGCTGGGATGACAAGCTGACTTTCGAATTCCTGGGCCAGCCGCGCGTCTCGGCGATCCACATCGAACCGGCGAAGGTGCCGCGCCTGTTCCTGGCCGGCGATTCGACCGTGGCGGACCAGTATACGGAGCCGTTCACCAGCTGGGGCCAGATGCTGCCCGCCATGCTGGACGATCACGTGGTCGTCGCCAACCACGCCAAGTCCGGCGCGACGATGAAGTCCTTCATCGCCCAGTTGCGCTTCTCCAAGCTGTTGACGCAGGCGCGCGAGGGCGACTGGCTGTTCATCCAGTTCGGCCACAACGACCAGAAGGCCGAATGGCCGATGACCTATCTTGATCCCGAATTGACCTATCCCGCCTACTTGCGCAGCTACATCGCCGAGGCCCGCCGGCGCGGCGTGCATCCGGTGCTGGTGACGTCGCCCGAACGCCGCAATTTCGACGCGGACGGGAAGATCAAGGACACCTTGGGCGCCTATGCCGCCGCCGTGCGCAAGATGGCGGCGGAAGAGAACGTGCCGCTGATCGACCTCAACCGGGACAGCATCGCGATCATGCAGGCGCTGGGGCCGGACGTCTCGCCCCGCGCCTTTGCCCAGGACGGCAAGGACCGGACGCACAACAACAACTATGGCGCCTGGCTGTTCGCCGCCGCGATTGCCCGGCAGGTGGCCGAAAAGATCCCCGAACTCGCACCCTATGTCGTCGTGAAGCCATTCGATCCTGCGCATCCGCCTCTGCCCGATGCCCTGCCGATCGCGCCGAGCATTCCGATCGACGAAAGCAAGCCGGAAGGGAGCTGAGGGGATCTGTCTGAAATTCGCTCAAGGCGAATTTTGCGGCACCGGCCACTCCCGGCGTAGCTGAAGGCGAAAATTCGGGGCTTGCCGTCGCGGCCGATCTGGCGCAGCGCCACGGCAAAGCTTCGGATGGAATTCACGTTATGAAAAAGAGCATGGGATGGCGCCTGCTCGGGCTGGCCATTGCGCTCGCCGCATTGTTCTCGAACGGACAGGTCTTCTCGGGCGAATTTGGCATCTCCAGCGCAAGGGCCGATACCATGGCCTCGCCGCAGGAACGGGCCCGCATGAAGGATGCGCTCGCCAACGATCCGGGCGTGCCCAGCCTGGCGCCGCAGAGGTACGACGTGACCATCGTCGTCTTCACCGACTACCAGTGCCCCTATTGCCGCAAGTTTCACGCCGACCTGAAGCGGCTGCTCGCCACCGACCAGAAACTGCGCGTGGTCTATCGCGACTGGCCGATCTTCGGCACTGCCTCGCGGGAAGCTGCGCGGACCGCCATGGCCGCGCGCTATCAAGGCAAGCATGCCGCCTTCAATGACGCGCTGATGGCCGGCCCGGTCAAGCTCGATTCCGAAGCCATTCGCCAGGCAGGAACCCGCGCCGGCGTCGACTGGCCCCGGCTGCAGGCCGACCTTGCCCGCCACGGCGGAGAAATCGACGCGGCGCTGCAAAGGACAGGGCGACTGGCCGACACCCTGGGCCTATCGGGCACGCCGTCGCTGGTCATCGGCGACTATCTGATCCCCGGCGCCATCGATGCCGCAACCTTGCGCAGCGTCGTCCAGAAGTCGCGGACCGAGAAGAACGGCAAACCGGTAACGTAGCTGTCGTCCGGCGTGGTCCGCGCCGGCACCGCTCAGCGCGTCGACATCGAATAGGGCCTTGCCGCCGCGCCCGTGCCCCATGCCTTGTTGGGCCCGGCCTGCATGGTGAAACGCAACGTGCCGCCGCTGCGGACTTCGGCATCGGAAATCCACGCCCGTTCCAGCGGGCGACCGTTCAGTTCCACCTTCCCGACATAGGGGTTCGCGTCCGACAGGTTCTCGGCTTCGATGGTGAAGATCTTGCCGTTCGGCAATGTGATCGCGGCGTGGCGCACGAAGGGGCGGCCGATCACGTACTGGTTGGAACCCGGCGTCACTGGATAGAAACCCAGCCCGGTGAAGACCAGCCAGGCCGACATCTGCCCTAGATCGTCATTGCCCGAAAGCCCGTCCGGCGTCGGCTTGTACTGGCTCTCGACGATCTGCTTCAGCCGCTCCTGCGTGCGCCAGGGCGCGCCGGCGTGGACATAGAGGTAGGCGACGTGATGGCTGGGCTCGTTGCCGTGGATATACTGGCCGATCAGCCCGGAAATGTCCTCCGCATGGCTGTAATCCAGCTTCGAATTGTCGAAGTCGAACATCGCATCCAGCCGGGCGACCACCTTGCCGTCCCCGCCCAGCATCCGGAAAAGGCCCGCCTGGTCCTGCGGCACGAACCAGCTGTATTGCCAGGCGTTGCCTTCGGTATAGTCCGAGCCATAGTTGATCGCGGTGGGATCGAAGGGCGTGCGGAACGATCCGTCGCTCTTGCGCGCGCGCAGCCAGCCGCTTTTGGCGTCGAACGAGTTGCGCCAGTAACCGGCGCGCTTGTCGAACCGGGCGGCCAGGTCCTTGCGCCCCATCGCCTGCGCCATGCGGGCGATCGTCCAATCGTCATACGCGTATTCGACGGTCTTCGAAGCCGCCTCCGGCTCCTTGTCGATCGGCACGTATCCGCGCGCCATGTACTCGCCCAACCCGCCGTAGGGCGCGTAATCGGCGCTGGCCACCATCGCATCGAGGGCCTTGGCCGCATCGAACCCGCCGAACCCTTTCAGGTAGGCATCGGCGATCACCGGCACCGCGTGATAGCCGATCATCGTCCAGGTCTCACGCCCGGCGAACTGCCATACCGGCAGGATGCCCCAGGGGCTGTGCTCGCGGCTGGCGACCAGCGAGTTGACGATGTCGGACGTCGTGCCTTCGGGCTGCACCAGCGTCAGCAAGGGATGCTCCGCGCGGAACGTATCCCAGAGCGAGAAAGTGGAGCGGAAGGTGAAGCCTTCCGCCTTGTGGACCTGATCGTCCGGCCCGCGATAGCGACCATCGGCATCGCTCCAGACGCTGGGCGCCAGCAGGCTGTGATAGAGCGCGGTGTAGAGGTTGGTCCGCATCTGCGGCGCGGCGTCGATCTTCAGGCGGTCCAGCGCTGCCCGCCATTGCCCCTCGGTCCGGTGGCGCACGGTATCGAAGTCGGCGCCTTCCGCATCCAGGTTGGCAATCGCGCCCTGCTCGTCCACGCCGGAAATCGCCACGCGCACTTCCAGCGGCCGATCCAGCGCGCCGAAGTCCAGCCGCGCTTCCAGCGCCTTGCCCAGCTTTTCGGCCAGCCCGTCGCCGCCACGCCCCGGCAGCGCCTGCGGGGCACGAAATCCCTTGTAGGCCACATGCTCGTCACGATCGACGAAAGCGTGGTTCTTCAGGGGCGCGGAAAAGCGCATGGCGAAGAACAGCTTGCGCCCCGGCGCCCAGCCGCGCGTCTCGCGAAAGCCGGTGACCGTACCGTCCTCATGCAGATGCAGGCCGGACCACAGGATCTTGCCCGGATAGTCATAAAGGCTGCTGCGAAGGTCGAGCACCAGATGCGCCTCGGCCGCCTTGGGAAAGGTGTAGCGGTGGATGCCGACGCGGGTGCCGGCGGTCAGTTCGGCGCGCACCCCGCTGTCGGCCAGCGTCACCGCGTAGTAGCCGGCGCTGGCGACCTCGCTTTCATGGGAAAAGCGCTGGCGATAGCCGGAGCCGGGCTGGCCGGCGCTGCCGGGATCCAGCCGCACGTCATCATCGCGGCCCGTCGCCGGCATCACCAGAATGTCGCCCAGGTCCGAATGCCCGGCGCCCGAGAAGTGGGTGTGGCTGAACCCCTGTATCGTGCCGTCGTGATAGCTGTATCCCGCCGCATGGGCATAGCAATCGCGCACCTGGCAGGTGGTGTCCGTGTCGGGCGATAGCTGGACCATGCCGAAGGGAGCGCTGGCGCCGGGGAACGTGTGCCCTTCCGGCCCGGTGCCGATCATCGGATCCACCCAGTGCAGCGGATCGTCGGGCAGCCGATCGTCTTCCGGCGCGGCGCCAAGCGGCTGGACGGCAAGAACACAGGTTAAGGCGGCGACCGCGAATGACAGCTTCATGGTGCCAGAATAGACAGAGCATGCCGGACTGTTCAACCAGGCCCAGCCCGTTCGAACCAAGCCCATTCAAGCCCGGTCCATTCAACCCCGGGCCATCCCCGTGACGCGAATTCAGAGCGATCGCACCGGACGGCCGTTTACCTGCACCCTTTCCAGCCGAACCGCGGCGTCGGTCACCGCCAGTTCGGCTTCCTGCGCAAGAACTAGGTCCAGATCGCGAAGCACGATGTCCGTGATCGCGGTATGCCCCGGATTGGGGCGCACCTCGCCGAAACTGCCGAAGCGGCCCTTCACCTGGCTCAAGGTGACATTGCTCACCGTCGACTGGGGCTGCGGCGCGCCTTGCAAGTCCTTGTACTGGCTCCAGGGCCGGACCACCAGCAAAGCCCCACCATCGCTGTCGAGCGTCAGGTCGCGCACATGGATATCCTCGTAAAGCTGCGGCGTATCGGGGCGCAGCTTCAGCATCAGCACGTTCATGGCGCCGACAACCCGGCAGTTCTCGATCGTCACGTCCCGGACGATGGTCGCCTCGCTGCCGCAGGAAAAGGCCTGATGGCCGCGCCGGAACAGGCAATTGCGTACCAGAATGTGCTCCACCGGCGGGCTGTCGCGATCTTCCAACGCGCGTGGACCTTTCGAACCCTTGGCCGCGATGCAGTCGTCCGTCACCGAAAAATGGCAGTGTTCCACCAGCACGTGCTGACAGCTGTCGATATCGATCCCGTCGGTGCTGGGCGCCCATGCGTAGTCGTCCGGCACCAGAAAACGAACGCCGGCAACTGTCACGTTACTGCACTTGTACAAATGCAGGTTCCAGAACTGGGAATCCTTGAAGGTGATTCCACTGATCCGGACTGCCGCAGAATTCTCGATCAGCATCAGCCGCGCCCGGTCGATCGCAATATTCGGGAAGTTTTGCGGGTCAGGTGACCGATTGCGCAACGACCAGAACAGATCCCAGACGGGCCGGCCGGAACCGTCCAGCGTGCCTTCTCCATCGATCCGCAGGCCGTCGCAGCCATCGGCATTGATCAGCGCGGGCGTGAAATGCGCCTCGAAATGCCCTTCGATCCGCGTTCGCTGCTTCGGGAAGTGCTCCATCTCGTTGGTGCATCTGATCACGCTGCCGCGTTCCAGATGCAGGTGCACCTTGGGCTTCAGGAACAACGCGCCGCTCAGGAAGACGCCCTGGGGCACGACCACCGTTCCACCACCGCGCCGGGCAAGGTCATCGATCGCCGCCTGGATGGACGCCGTGCAGAGGGTTATGCTGTCGGGCCTTGCGCCGAAATCCGTGACGAGTGCCACCGCGCGCCCTGCGTCATCGGCATGAACCGCGCTTTCCAGGAACGGGACCGAGGACAGACCGGCAATGACATTCCGCCGTGTCGTCGAACTGGCGGAAATCCTTCCGGAACGCGGCGGCTTGGCGTCCGACATCTCATGCTCCCCTCACGCGGCGCGAATCCTCCCCGGATGGAGATCGTGCGTCGCTCGGGGAGCATTGAAGCACTATATGGAATAAATATCCATATAGTGCTCGCGAGAAAGGCGGCGCGGCGAAGCCCCGAAGCGGATGATCCGGATCAGAACTTCATCGAGAAGGGATCGCGTCGATCGCCCGAAAAGTCGATGAAGACGTTCTTGGTCTGGGTGAATTCCAGAATTCCCGCCTCCCCGCGCACACGGCCGAAGCCGGAATCCTTCATGCCCCCAAACGGCGCCTGCGGGGCCGCCACGCGGTAGGTGTTCACCCAGACGACGCCCGACTGGATCGCCCGCATCATCCGCAAGCAGCGGCTGATGTTTTCCGACCAGACGCCGCTCGCCAGCCCATAGGGCGTATCGTTGGCGATGGAGACCGCCTCGTCCTCGTCATCGAAGGGGATGATCGAGAGCACCGGGCCGAAGATTTCCTCCGCCGCGACCTTCATGTCGTTCTTCACGTCCGCGAAGATGGTCGGTTCGATGAAGAAGCCTTTTTCCAGGCCCGGACCATCGGCCCGGTTGCCGCCCGCGACAAGACGCGCGCCGTCGCCCTTGGCGGCTTCGATGAAGGACAGGATCTTTTCGAACTGCGGCTGGTTGGCAGCGGTGCCCATCTCGGTTTCGGGCAGGCGCGGGTCGCCCATGCGGATCATCTTCGCGCGCGCGGCCAGCCCCTCGACCATGCGATCATAGACGCCGCGCTGCACCAAGAGGCGCGATCCAGCGATGCAGGTCTGCCCGGTGGCGCCGAAAATGCCCGCCAGTGCGCCGATCAGCGCGCGGTCGAAATCGGCATCGTCGAACACGATGTTGGGCGACTTGCCGCCCAGTTCCATCGTCACCGGCTTCAGGTTGGCACCCGCGACTTGCGCGATCATGCGGCCAACACCGGGGCTGCCGGTGAAGCTGATCTTGTCCACCCGCGTGCTTTCGGTCAGCACGCGGCCAACGTCGCCTGCCCCGGTGACGACCTGCACGACACCGGCGGGGAAGCCCGCTTTCTCGCACATCTTCGCCACTTCCAGCGTCGTGGTGGAGGCATGCTCGCTAGGCTTCAGGATCACGCAGTTGCCTGCCGCCAGCGCGGCGGGAAGCGTGTTGGTCAGGATCGCGACGGGCGAGTTCCACGCGGTGATCGCGGCCACCACGCCGAACGGCACGCGGATCGCGAAATCCAGCGTGTCCTTCTGGTCCAGCGGCACGACATCGCCGTGCATCTTGTCCGCCCAGCCCGCGTAATAGCGGAAGATGCGCGCGGCATAGCCCATCTGGTTGTGCGTTTCGCGGATGACCTTGCCGTTGTCGGTAGTCTCCAGCAGCGCCATGCGATCGGCATCGGCGTCCAGCAGGTCCGCCACCTTGTTCAGCAGCTTTGCCCGCTCACCGGGCGTGGTCTTGCTCCACGACGTGTCGAACGCGCGGCGGGCGGCGGAGATGGCATCCTCCACATCCCCCGCGGTGGCGACGGCGATATGCGCGTGGACCGACTGGTCGTAGGGATTGATCGCCGGAAGCGTGCCGCCGTCCGACGCCGGGCGCCACTTGCCGTCGATGAAGAGGCCGTACGTCTCGGTCATGACGCGCTCCCGGTGCGCACGGTGGCGACCATGTTCTTGCCTTCACCCTGCTGGGTCCAGACTTCGGCCCCGCCCTCGGTCGACTGCCCGCAGACATGCAGCACCGCGCCGTCGAAAGCGGGCTGCTGCCCCCGGAAATCGAAGCCGGTGACCGGCGCATCCAGATTGCGCGCGGCAAGCGAACACAGCAGCGTCGCCTGAAGCGGGCCATGGACGACGAGGCCGGGATAGGCCTCCTCCTCCATCGCGTAGGGCCGGTCGTAATGGATGCGGTGCCCGTTCATGGTCAGCGCCGAATAGCGGAACAGCAGCACCGAATCGGGGTTCACTGCCTCCCGCCACGCCGCATCGGGCGCTGGCGCGGCAACCGGCGCGGGCAGCATGGCCGATGCGGGTTCGCGATAGACCAGATCCTGCTCCTCGCTCACCGCCAAGCCGTCCCCTGCGTCCAGATCATGCCGCACCGTCACGAAGACGAGGCGGCCGGTGCTGCCGGTCTTTTCCTTGATCGCGGTGATCGTGGAGGTCCGCGTGACGGTCTGCCCCAGCAGCAGCGGCTTCACGAACGACACGCGCCCGCCGGCCCACATGCGGCGCGGCAGCGGCACCGGCGGCAGGAAACCGCCCTTCGCCGGATGCCCGTCCAGCCCGAGACCCTGCGGCGGCTTCACATCCCAGAAGTAGAGCCAGTGGTGCAGCAGCGGCAGCGGATCGCCGGCCTTGCCCACTCCCTCGCCGCCCAAGGCGATATCGAGGGCATTGCTGCGCGCCGGTTCCAGCACGTCCGTCACGCTCTGGCTGCGGCCGATCCAGTCTTCGAATTCGCTCACTTGTCAGTTCCTTTGATGGAGCAGCGGCAGGCCGGCGCGGGGCCAGTCTACGGCGATCAGCAGGCCGTGGCCGGATACGGTGATCCACGCCGTCTTCATGTCCGGCCCGCCGAAACAGATGTTGGTGCAATAGGGCTCCGGCCCCTGCCAGTATTCGAGCTTCTCCCCTTCGGGAGAGAACACGGTGATCCCGCCTGTCACCAGCGTCGCCACGCAGATGTTCCCATTCGCTTCCAGCGCCATGGAATCGAAGCGCTGGTAGCCGGTCGCCTGCCCCAGCATCGTTCCGCCATTGGGTGAGGGCCAGGCCACCTTCTGCAACTCGCCCCGGCCTGAGATCGGCCATTGCCACAGCCGCCCCGTCTCGGTTTCGGAGACATAGAGCGTCTTCTCGTCCGGAGAGAGGCCGCAGCCGTTGGGCGTCACCAGCGGGAACGCCGCCTGCCGGATCCATGAACCGTCCGCCGCCGCGTGATAGACTACGCCGCAGTCCATCACCCGGTCGTAGGTCTTGCCGTGATCGGTGAACCACATGTCCCCCGCCGCATCGAACACGATGTCGTTCGGGCCGTTGATCTGCACGCCGTCGCAATGGGTGTAGAGCGTGGTCACTTCGCCGGTGTCGAGGTCCACCCGCTGGATATGGCCGCCGGTATAGTCCGCCGCGCGGCCGTGCGGGCGGTTGTAGCCCTTCACGCCCTGGATATCCTCGCTGATCCAGTGAAAGCCGCCGTTGTTGGCGACATAGCAGGCCCCGTCCGGCCCGATCGCCGCGCCGTTCGGCCCGCCGCCGAGATGGGCAACGATCTGCTTGGTTCCGTCCGGCTGCACGCGGATCAGGCGGGCGCCCTTGATCTCCACCACCAGCACCGACCCATCCGCCATGGCGATGGGGCCTTCGGGGAAGATCAGGCCATCGGTGACGTCGCGATATTCCAGCTTGCGCAGTTCCATCGGTTCTCTCCTGCTCGGCGCCCTCTCAGCGGGGGTCGACGACTTCGATGATCACGGGGAAATAGGCCTGCCCGATCCCGGCATCGACCGCCGCCTGATAGTATTCGGCAGCCAGCCGCGGCAGGCGCGGTTCCACGCCCATCTGCTCGGCCAGTTCGATGGTGTAGCCCAGATCCTTCAGTGCGTAGGGTGCAGGGAAAGCCTTTTCCGGGAACTGGCGCGGCACCATCGCCTTCAGCCCGTGGTTGCGCAGGGCAAAGCTGTCTCCGGAGCCGAGCGAAACCGCCTCCACCAGCTTGGCCGGAGCGACGCCTGCACGCTCTGCCACCACGAACATCTCGGCCAGCGCGGCCACCTGCTCGAACAGCAGGGTGTTGTTGATCAGCTTCACCACCTGCCCGCAGCCCACTTCACCGCAGCGGGTGACATCGGACCCGATGTAGCGGAGCAGCGGCTCGATCCGCGCGTAGAGGTCCTCCCCCGCTCCCACCATGATCGAGAGCGTGCCGTCGATCGCCGCCTGCCGCGTGCGGGCCACCGGTGCATCGGCGAACTCCATGCCCTTGGCCGCCAGCAGCAGGGCCACCTCGCGCGCTTCGGCCACGCTGGTGGTGGAAAGGTCGATCACGGTTGAGCCCACCGAACCATGCGCGGCAATCTCCTCGCACACCGCACGCACCTGCTTGCCGCCGGGCAGTGAGAGAAAGATCACGTTTGCAGCCCTCGCCACGTCCGCCACCGATCCCGCCGCCACCGCCCCGCCAGCGACCTGCACGGCCAGCGCATCGGCATTCATGTCGAAGGCATGGAGCGGCGCGGCGTGCTTGCGGACCGCGTTCGCGCACATGCCGCTGCCCATCACGCCAAGGCCGATGAAGCCCAAGGTCGGTGCCGTTTCACTCATCTTCCCAAAGTCCTCTTGTCTTATGCTTCAGGTACTTCGCGCCCAGTTCACCAGATAACTTCGGCCTCTTCCAGCGCCTTGCGCTCATCGCGGCCCATGCCCAGCAGTTCGCCGTAGACATAGTCCTCATGCTCGCCGAGCGCCGGCGTGCCGCGCGCGATGCCGATCTCCGCACCCTTGGAAAGCCGCATCGGCACGCCCACGGCGGCGCGGCGCTTGCCGTCCGGCTCGGTGACTTCGACGATGGCACCGCGCGCCCGCAAGTGTGGATCGACGGCGATTTCCGGCGTCGTCCAGGAGGCATGGGCGGCAACGCCCACCGCCTGCAAGCGCTGCGCCGCATCCTCTGCGGCAAGCGTTCCCGTCCACCTCGCGACCAGCGCATCCAACTCGCGCCGCTGCGCATGGCGATCCGCCTCGCGCGCGAAGCGTGGCTCCGCCGCGATGCCGGTCACCCCACAAAGCGCTTGCCACTGCGCATCGCTCTCCACCGCGATCGCGATCCAGCGATCCTCGCCCGCAGAGGGATAGACGCCGTGCGGCGCCATGCGCGGATGATCGTTGCCGGCACGCCGGGTCTCTCCTCCCGCGGCGGCCAGCAACAGCGCCTCGCCCACCAGCGAAGCGGCAACCTCCCGCGCGGCCACGTCCACATGGCCGCCCTCTCCGCAAGCCCGGCGGCGGTGCAGCGCGGCCATCACGGCCACGGCGGCGTTCATGCCCACGGTATGGTCCATCACGTGCCGCATCTCCACCGGCGGCCCGTCCTCATAGCCGGTCAATTCGCCCAGCCCGCCCCAGGCGCCGAACAGCGGAGCGTAACCGGCAAAGTGGCTGTCCGGCCCGGTCTGGCCGGAGGAAGAGACCGACAGCATCACCAGATCGCGGCGCACCGCCTGCAGAGCGGCAAAGCCCAGCCCCAGCCGGTCCATCACGCCCGGGCGAAAGCTCTCCGCCGCGATGTCGGACACCGCCACCAGCCGCTTGGCCAAGGCCGCGCCTTCGGCCTTCTTCAGATTGATGCGGACGGACAGCTTGTTGGAGGCAACCTGATCGAAGGTCGCCGGGCCCATGCGGCCATAGACCGGATGCGGCTTGCGAAAGGCGTCGAGGCGCATCGCGCTCTCCACCTTCACCACTTCGGCGCCCAGTTGCGAGAGCAGTTGCGTGCAGAACGGCCCGGCGTTGTGCACGGTGAAATCGGCAATGCGGATGCCCTTCAAGGGAAGCGTCATGACAGCACCTCTGCACCCACCCTGTTCATTTCGCCCAGTTCGGGCGGCCCGCCGCGCAGCGAGAGCGGCGCGCCATCGACATGGACGGGCGAGACCAGCATGTTCACCAGCCCGATTTCCGCGATCGGCACGGGCTGGAACAGCCCACGATGATGCTCCTGCGCCCCGCGCAGGATATCGGTCGGCGTCTTGTAGCGGCCGATCGGCACCGAGAGCCTCTGCCCCTCGGCCACGATGTCATCCACCTTGCGCACGATCGCCCATGCGCGGATGTGGCGATTGATCTCCGGCCCGCGCCGGCTGCGCTCAAGGCTGTCCGCCAATGCCGGATCGAGCGCCCATTCCGGGCTGCCCAGCAGCTTGACCAGACCGTCCCACTGCCGCTGTTCCAAGGTCAGCAGTTCGACATGGCCGTCCGCGCAGGGGATCACGCCGCCATAGCGGAACGATCGTTCGACGCGGTGCTCGATGGATCCGTCGCCCAGCCGCTGGATCGCGAAGGCCCCCACCGCCAGCGCGGCATCCTGGCTGGCGATGTCCACGAACTGGCCGCCCACCTCGTCCCGCACCCAGAGCGCGGACAGCGCGCCCAGCGCGGCGGCAATACCCCCCTGCATCTCGGCAAAGTGCCCGGCGATCTTCACCGGCGCGCGGTCCGGGAAAAGCTCCACCGACAGGCCATTGGGCAGCAGGTTGCCCTCGCCAGAGGCGTGCTGCACGGTGATCTCGCTCGCCTGCCAGTCGGCCTTTGGCCCATGCGCGCCGAAGGGCAGGACCGAGACATGGATCAGTTGCGGATGGCGCGCGGAAAGCGCCGCGTGGTCCAGGCTCAGGTTCGGGTTTGGATTCTGCCGCCCCCCTCGCGGGGAATCGTCGATGAAGATATCGCATTCGCTCAGCAGGGCGCCGAGCGCGGCGTGCCCCTCGGCTGTCGCCAGATCGCAAGTCGTGCTGCGCGCGCCCGCCGCCAGATAGGCGAAAAGGGCCGAGGTGGGCTTCGCTCCCTCCCCTGAAGCAAGGAATGGAGGTTCCTTGCGCAAGGCCGAACCGCAGGGCGGTTCGACGAAGATCACCTCGGCCCCCTGCACGCCCAACAGGCGCGCCGCATAGGCCGCCGCCACGCCCGAAGCGTGGACGGCGACCCTGAGGCCATCGAGAGGCGCACTCATGCAGTCCTCCCCGTCCCGGGGAGGTGGCAGCCTGAAAGGCTGACGGAGGGGAGTCGCGTAATCGCGCGACGTCGCGTCGGGCTGAGAGTCCCCTCCACCACTCGCTGCGCGAGCGGTCCCCCTCCCCGTTGCGGGAAGGACATTAGCGAACCACCGGCAGTTCGAGATCGAGGCCGGAACCGTCGACGAAGACCTTGGTCTGCGGATCGAGCGAAGGCAGCACCACCGTCGCCAGGCCCGGCGTGGTCAGTTCGCCGCGCTGGTTCTCGCCCTTGATCTCGATATCGACCAGGGCGAAACCGTCCTTCATGTATTTGCGCGTCACCGTGCCGCGCGCCCAGGTGCAATCGCCCATGGTGTTGAAGCGGCTCATGCGGGTCTTGATGCGCTTCAGGAAGCCGGCGTCACCCATCCAGTTGGTGATGAGCGATGCCATCCAGGCCGAACGCTGCGGGCCGTAATCGTACACGCCAGGCACGCCCACTTCCTTGGCGGTGGATTCGCGGTGGTGGCCGATGCCGGTGTATTCGATGCCGCCGCCCGCTTCAGGGTTGCGGAAGAAGTGGCCGGGGTGCTTCACAGCGTTCTTGAAGATCACGCCATGGGTGTGGCCACGGCCGCAGCCGACCAGGAAGCCCATGGTGTCCATCAGGCTGAGCGGACCGCGCACGATTTCCGGCAGGGTTTCGCCTTCCTGCACTTCTTCCCAATAGCGCACGTTGCCGCCGCGGATGTTCTTCTCTTCGTCGAGGATCGCGTTGTCGATCTGCTCGAATTCCTCAGGCGTGTATTCGTGGGTCTTGATATCGGCATACTTGCCCGCCTCACGCGCGGCCTTGCGCTCGTGGCGGGTGCAGGTGCCCAGCGCGCGGGCGACCAGTTCGCCGCGCTGGTTGAAGTAGCTGGCCTCGACATACTGGAGGACCAGCGTGCCGGAGAACTGGCTTTCCTTCACATCGACGCCGACCACACGCTCGATCGCGGTCAGGCGGTCGCCGGGGCGGACGTGGCGGAACATTTCCCAGTCGTTGCCGGCATAGAAGCCGTGAACGCCGGGCAGGCCCCAGCGCGTGCGGCCCACCCAGCCGAACGCCATCGGGAAGTTCGGATGCGCCAGCATCGAACCGTGGCGCGTCAGGCGGCCCACTTCCAGATCGCGGTAGAGCGGGTTGAGATCGCCGATGCCGTTGCAGAAATTGCGGATCGTGTCCTCGGTCGCGTCCTGAAGGTACGGACCTTCGGGGCGAAGCTGCATGCCGATCATGTTCTCGGCCGCCTTGATCGCCTCGGGCGTGATCTTGCCCTCTGCCGGGGCGGCGCCAACTTCCTTTTCGCCGGTAATGGTAGCCATGATTGTGCCTGATCCCTTTTCCCATCGGGCAAGGGGGCTGCCCTCACCGCATTTCCATCAATGATGGATAATGCATTATTTTGGAGCGGCGATGAGGTCCAGCGAAGGCAGGCCATCCCGGCGATTGATCGCGGACGCGGTAAGTGGCCGGATGCGGCAGGCGCAGGCAGGGCTGCCGTTGGCGCGGCTGAGTGCGTGCCCGAGTGCGCGTCAGGTGTCGCTAGGTGCCGCTTGGGTGTCGTTCAGGTACGCGGCGAAACAGTCGCAAAATCGATAGTTTTCGCCGCTATTAACGCTTGACCGAAGCGGCCTGCTCCACGGATTCGCGCAGTTCACGAAAGCCCGTTTCGATGTGCTGGCGCGTGGCCAGCATGGCCGCCGCCGCATCCCCGGCGATCAGCGCGGCCAGCATATCGTCATGCTCATCGGCGGCGCGGCTGACGCGGCCCTCCAGCCGGTTGATGAGGTCGAAGGGATAGCGCGCCCAGAGAATCTGCACGAAATGCAGCGTCTGCGGCATCGCCGCGATTTCGAACATGCGGTGGTGAAAGCGGTAGTTCGCGGCGCGCGCCGCCTCGTTGTCGCCCGCCGCGAAAGCGGTCGCGAATTCGGATCCCAGCACCTTGAGTTCGGCGATGTCCGCACCGGTCACTCGCTCCACCGCGCCGCGCACAAGCTGGGTTTCCAGCAGGATGCGCAAGTTCAGCACTTCGCTGGAAGCCTCGATATCGAAGGGGGCCACGGTGGCGCCGCGATGGCTGTCACCGATCACGTAGCCCTCCGCCGAAAGCAGCTTCAGCGCCTCGCGCACGGGGGTGATGCTGGTGTTCAGCAGCGTGGCGATTTCCTGCTGCTTCAGCCGCGATCCACGGGCAATCCGGCCGGAAATGATGCCTTCGCGCAGGAAGTCGGCAACTTGCTCCTCCTTCGTGCGAAACTGCATCGTTGCGCCACCGGCCATTCTCTACCTCAAGCCTTCTGCCGGACGGGTGCCCAGGCGAAATCACCCGATTGATAGGCCTTTGCCGCCCCCGATGACAACAGCGCGGCGGCTTCGTCAGGGGCATAACCCAGTTCCGCCAACAGCGCTTCGGTATGCTCGCCGATTTCGGGGGGCGGCAGGCCGGGATCGGCCGCACCGGCCGGATCGGGCGCGAATTCGGGCACTTCGAACTGAAGGCCGCGAAACCCGACTTCGCGCAACTTGCCGGCGGCGCGCGCCTGCGGCGCATCCAGTACGCGTTCGAGCGGCATGACCTCGTGAAACCCCAGACCGGCCGCGTCCAGACGCGCCTCCACCTCCGCGAACGCCAACCCCTCGACAGCGCGACGCACCGCGGTTTCGACCGTTTCGCGGGCTTTCTTGCGATCGCGCAGCTTGGCGAATTCAGGCGCGCCGTCCTCCGGCATGGAGAGCGCGCGGGTCAGCCTGGCCCAATGCGCATCGGTCAGCACCAGCAGGTAGACCCAGCGATCGTCGGCGGTGCGATAGGCGCCATAGCCGGGCATCGAGAATTCGCCGCCGCCTTCCTTCTCCAGACGGCCCAGAAGCTGGGTCTTGAGCTGCATGCCGGCCAGATCGCGCGCGGCAAGGTGCAGGCCAGTCTCGTACAGCCCCACCTCGATCCGGCGCGCGGCCTGGTCCGCCGCAGGGTCCATCAGCGCGGCCAGGACGCGGATCACCGCGTAAGTGCCGGCAAACTGGTCATGATACGAAGGGCCGAAACGCGTCGGCCGGCCATCGACGCGGTGGTCGTCCATCGCCCCCGTCGCGGCCTCAGCGATGGGGTTGGTCATCAGGCCCTCCGCCTGCGGACCGTGGGTGTACCCCTTGATATGAACGTGAACCAGGTTCGGGTTCACCGCCATGCAATCGTCCGCCGTCACCCCCAGCTTGCGCGCCGCCGTGGGTGCCAAATTGTGGATGACGACCCGCGACGTGGCCACAAGGCGGCGGAACACCTCGCGCCCCTGCTCGGTCGTCAGATCAAGGCAGATCGCCTTTTTCGAATGGCTATAGGCGATGATCGTCCCCGAAGGCCCGCCACGGACCAGCGAGCGGGTAGTGTCGCCCGCAGGCGGTTCGATCTTGATCACCTCCGCCCCCAGCTGGGTAAGAATATGCGTCGCAAAAGGCGCGGCGATCATGGTGCCAAGTTCCAGCACCCGCATGCCCGCGAGGGGCTGAAATCCGTTACTCATGGAGCCTGACTAACAATAATGCATTATGCATGATAGCGCGAAGCGCATCCGCCGGGCGATATCCGCGCAGGGCCGGAGGGTAATGAGGCCGATCGAATCGAGCGACATGCGCCTGTTCGATGGCGAGACGGCGAAATCGCGCGAACCGCCTGCCTGAACCGGCGGAGAACGGGCCGGAACTGGTGGACCGCCTATCTCGAGCCCGGCCTGATCGGCCCGCTCCCGGCATGGGCACTCTGGGTCCGCCATGTGGGACAGTCAGCCCGTGGACACGTGCCCCCCGGAAACACTTTTCAACGACCCACACATGCCGATCCACCGCAAAAACGGCGAATTTCCGACGTTTTCCAACCCACCACTTCGTCAGAATGGCGATTGACGAGCGGATTGGGACAGGTTACCAAATAACGGCATTAGTATCCACATAATGGAACGTCGGGAGAGTGGTAGTGCCGGATTTGGGGACGGGATCGATCCACGCCTTCAGGATGCAACTGAAGCCCGGCACGGTGGAGGAATACCGCCGCCGGCACGACGCGATCTGGCCGGAACTCTCCGCCCTGCTGACCGAAGCGGGCATCCGCGATTATTCGATCTTCCTGGACGAGGGCAGCCTGTCGCTCTTCGCCGTGCTGCGCGTGACCCCGGACAACACCCGCGAGACGCTGCCCGATCATCCGGTGATGCGCCGCTGGTGGGACTACATGGCGCCGCTGATGGAAGTGGAACCGGGTAACCGCCCGCTCGAATGGCCCCTCCCCCTGCTGTTCCACATGGATTGACGCAGTGAAGCGCGCACTCCTTATCGCCCTGCTGCTGACGGCCGCGCCTCTGCCCGCCAGCGCGCAGGAAGCCAAGCCCACGGCAGACCTTTCCGCGCCGGTCCAGACGTTCGGCCGCGTCTCCTTCGATGCGCGCTCACTGATGATCGACGGCAAGCGGCAGGTGATCTGGTCGGGCGAGTTCCACCCCTTCCGCCTGCCCAGCCCGGACCTCTGGCGCGACGTGCTGCAGAAGATGAAGGCCAGCGGGTTCAACACCGTCGCGCTCTATTTTGACTGGGGCTACCACTCGCCGAAGCAGGGCGTCTACGACTTCAGCGGCATCCGCGACCTCGACCGCCTGCTGACCATGGCGGAGGAAGAGGGCCTGTGGGTGATGACCCGCGCCGGGCCTTACGTGAACGCGGAAGTGTCGCGCGGCGGGTTTCCGGGCTGGCTGGTCAACCAGAAAGGCCGCGCCCGCACCGACGATCCCGAATACATGGCGGCTGCCGATGAGTGGCTGACGCAGATCAACGCGATCATCGCGCGCCACCAGATCAACGGCGACGGCAAGGGGCACAAGGGCTCCGTCATCCTCCACCAGATCGAGAACGAACTGGCGCTGACCACGCCCGCGCAGCGCCGCTACATGGACCATATCTACGCCAAGGCGCGTGCCGACGGCATCACCGTGCCGATCTTCCACAACGACCAGGGCCGCAACGGCTACTGGGTGCCGGAAGGTTCGAGCGTGGACAAAGTCGTAGACAAGACGGTTCCGGGCCCCAACGACATGTATGCGTTCGACGGTTATCCCGGCGGCACCTGCACGGTGGAAGGCAAACCCACGCGCAGCGTGGCCGCGCCGGACTGGGGCTTCTACGGTCCCGGCGGCGCCAAGGGCGGCGCCTCCGCTTCGCCGAAGACGCCCGGCTTCCTGGCCGAATTCGGCGGCGGCTGGTTCGATTACTGGGGCTCCAACGGCGGATACGAATGCAACGCGATCCAGCGCGGCAAGCGGTTCCAGCGGGTGTTCTACGGCACCAATCTGGCCAACGGCATCGATATCCAGAGCTTCTACATGGTCTATGGCGGCACCAGCTGGGGCTGGCTGCCTGCCCCGGTGGTGTTCACCAGCTACGATTATGGCGCCGCCATCTCCGAAGCGCGGAACCTGCGCGAAAAGGCGATGGAAATGAAGCAGCTGGGCGGGCTGATCGCGTCCGTGCCGGACCTTGCGGGCATGATCCCGGCGGGCACGCCGGAAATCTCCTCCCCCAACATCCAGGTCTACCACAACAAGAGCCCCGAGACCGACGCGCGTTTCCTGATGGTGACGCACAAGCCATCCAACGGGCAGACCGACGACAGCTTCACCGTCACCGCCGCGCTGCCCGATGGCCGCTATACTTTCCCGATGCGGCTCAATGGCTTCGATGCCAAGTGGCTGGTCGCCGGCGTCAATCTGGGCGGCCAGCGGTTGGTCTATTCGACCTCCGAACTGCAATCCGTGTCCAAGGCCGGAAGTGCCGACTTGCTGCTGCTCTACGGCCGCGCGGGCGAGACTGGCGAGACCGTGCTGCGCTATGCCTCGGCCCCGAAAGTCACGGTTCTGGAAGGCGCGGCGAGCAGCGTCTTTGACGGCACCAAGGGCGACCTTAAAGTCACCTACACGCACACAAGCCGCACCGTGCTGCGCGTGACCGGCGGTGGGCGCGGCGACCTGCTGCTGATCCTCGCGGACGAGGCGGAAGGCGCGCATTATACCCGCGTGCAGACCGCCGCCGGCACCGTTCTGGTGCGCGGCCCCCAACTGGTCCGCAAGGCTTCGCTCAAAAATGGCGCGCTGACGCTCACCGGCGACACCGGTGAAGCGGGCGCGATCGAGGTCTGGGCTCCCTCTGCCGTCCGCTCCCTCGCTTGGGATGGCGCCCGCATTGCGACCAAGGCCACCTCCATGGGCAGCATGGCCTCCACCGCTCCGCTGCCCGGCCCGGCATCGGTCGTGCTTCCGGCGCTCACCGGCTGGCGCATGGCCAAGGGTTCGCCCGAGGCCGATCCGGCGTTCGATGACAGCGCATGGCAGGCGGTGGGCGGCAGCCGCCCCAACGCCAGCATCACCCAGCGCCCCGACGGCCAGCCGAACCTAAACATGGACGCCTATGGCTTCCACGAGGGCGACGTCTGGTATCGCGGCCGTTTCGACGGTGCGGCGGGCGCCAAGACCGTATCGCTGTTCTATGGCGCAGGCGGCTCCGGCTTGGTGCAGGCGTGGCTGGACGGCAAGTTCATCGGGCAGGCGGAGACATCCAGCGGCGTCCCCCGCCCGATCACCACTGGCACCGTCACGCTGGACCTTCCGCCCGAGGCGCAGGCAAGCGGCCACCACGTTCTCTCGGTCATGGTCCGCAACAACGGCCACAACTGGGATCTCGATGCCGACGACTTCCACAAGGAAGCGCGCGGGCTGATCTCCGCCTCGATCTCGCAGCCGGGCGGGCGCAGCTTCGCGGTGCCGATCGCGTGGAAGATCCAGGGCAAACGCGGCGGCGAGGATCTTGCCGATCCGGTGCGCGGCATGGCCAACAACGGCGGCCTCTATGGCGAGCGCATGGGCTGGCACCTGCCCGCCTTCGACGACCGCCAGTGGTCCGCTGCTGAGGTCCCCGCAGCCAGCGCCCAGCCCGGCACCACATGGTTCCGCACCGCCTTCGACCTTGCCGTGCCCAAGGGGCAGGACGCCACTATCGGCCTTGCCTTCGGCGACACCGAAAGCCCGCGCTCGGTTGCGAAGTACCGCGTGCTGATCTTCGTCAACGGCTGGAACATGGGCCAGTTCGTCGCCCATGTCGGCCCGCAGCGCGTGTTCCCGATCCCGGAGGGCGTGCTCAACCACCACGGCACCAACCACGTCGCCCTCGCCGTGACCAGCGACGGCGCGCCCGGCGATGCGCTGGAAGCGGTGAAACTCGTCACCCTGCACAATGTCCGCGGCGGCATTCCCGTCCAGATGGTCGCCGCGCCGACCCGGCCGGACCAGTTGAAGTGATCGACGATACCCTCTCCCGCCGCCAGTTCGGCATGGCAGGCGCCGGCGCGCTTTGCCTTGCTGCGCTGCCGGGCGTGGTACGCGCCGCGCCGAAGTCAGGCGCGCGCCCATGGCCCTACCTGATCGGCGCCGACATCTCGTGGGTGCCGGAAGACGAAGCGGCGGGCGCGACCTATTACGAAGACGGTCAGCGCAAGGACGTGCTGGCGATCTTCCGCGATGCCGGATTCAACGCGATCAAGCTGCGGCTCTTCGTCGATCCCACCAATGGCTATTCCAAGGGCAAGCCGGGCGGCCCGTGGTGCGATCTGCCCCGCACGATCGAGTTCGCACGGCGGATCAAGGCGACCGGTTTCCACCTTTCGCTCACCCTCCACTATTCGGACACCTGGGCCGATCCGCAGCATCAGGACAAGCCGGCCGCATGGGCGGACCTGCCGTTCCCCAAGCTGGTCGACGCCGTCCACCGCCATACCGACGAGACATTCGCGGCGATGAAGGCCGCCGGCGTCGCACCCGATCTGGCGATCCTGGGCAATGAGACGACCTTCGGGATGCTCTGGCCCGATGGTCGCGTGCCGCTGACCATTCCCACCGGCAATCCGGTGACCGACAAAGAGCACATGCATGTCTCGGACGCAGGCGGCTACGACAAGTTCGCCGCGCTGCTGAAGGCGGGCGTCGCCGCCACCCGCGCCCAGCTTCCCGGAACGCCGATCGCGCTGCACAACCACCTCGGCCGCCACTGGCCGATCGTGCAGCACTGGACCGACAGCCTAATCGCGCGCGGTGTCGATTTCGATGCGCTGGGCTTTTCCTGCTACCAGCAGGCGGCACAGGGCGACTGGCAGCGGACGTTCGCCGAATTCAGCCGCCGCTATCCGGACAAAGGCTTCTTCGCGATCGAGTATTCGTCGCGCAAGCGCTACCTGAACGACCTGGTCCACGCCCATCCCAACGGCTGGGGCAGCTTCATCTGGGAACCGACGCGCCATCAGGAGGCGATCTTCCTGAAGGACGGCAAGAGCGCCGGCGAAGGCCCGCGCGCCGACCTGCTCTCACAGGGCCTCAACGCCGCGGAAGCACCCGGCGCGACACCTTCCGCGACGCCCGACGTCCCCAGACAACCCGAAAACCATGGCGGCCGGTACGATGCCGATCCCGCCTTCCTCCAACTCTATCGCCGGATGGCGCGCGACTACGGAGTCCTGAAATGACCCGCTCGCCGCCCCGCCGCAGCTACGCCCACAGGAGAACTTGAGTGGCCGCCCTTACCCATGACATCCCCCGCCAGCAGGTCACCGCGGCGATCGACCTGCTGATGCACAACCTCGTCAACATCAAGGACGAGACCGGCGAATTCCTGCTGCACCTGGAAGACGGCCGCGTGATCGACACCAAGGGCTGGGCCGGCTGGGAATGGACCCACGGCGTCGGCCTGTTCGGCATGTGGCGCTATTTCGAACAGACCGGTGACGAAACGGCGCTGAACATCATCCGCCAGTGGTTCGCGGACCGCTTCGCTGAAGGTACGCCCACCAAGAACATCAACACGATGGCACCGTTCATCACGCTGGCCTACCTCTACGAACTGGACGGCGATCCCAGCTACATTCCCTATCTCGACACCTGGGCCGAATGGCTGATGGCGCCCGACGGTCTGCCCAAGACCGAGGAAGGCGGCTTCCAGCACATCGTCTACAACGACGAGAATCCGGGCGAGCTGTGGGACGACACGCTGATGATGAGCGTGCTGCCGCTGGCCAAGATCGGCCTGCTGCTCGATCGTCCGCAGTATATCGAGGAAGCCAAGCGCCAGTTCCTGGTCCACATCAAGTATCTGGCCGACAAGAAGACCGGCCTGTGGTTCCACGGCTGGGACTTCACCGGACGCCACAACTTTGCCGAAGCGCTGTGGGCGCGCGGCAACTGCTGGGTGACGATCGCCATCCCGGAGATCATCGAACTGCTGGACCTTGAGCCCGGCGATGCCTTCCGCACTTTCCTGATCGACACGCTGGCGGCCCAAGTCCGCACGCTGGCCGCCACGCAGGATGCCGAAACCGGCCTGTGGCACACGCTGATCGACGATCCCACCAGCTACCTTGAGGCGTCCGCCACGGCGGGCTTCGCCTATGGCATCCTGAAGGCGGTGCGGAAGGGCTACCTGCCGCGCGAATATGAAGAGGTCGGCATCCGCGCCGTGCGCGGCGTGCTCGCCAATATCGACGATGCGGGCGAGCTGCAGCAGGTCAGCTTCGGCACCGCGATGGGTGACACGCTGCAGTTCTACAAGGACATCGCGCTCACTTCGATGCCCTATGGCCAGAGCCTTGCCATCTGCGCGCTGGCCGAATTCCTGCGGACCTACATCTGACGATGCGCGGGGCGGCCTTCCTTGCGGTAATAGGGGGCCTTGCGGCGGTAGCAGCGGGGCTTGCCCTCGCCCATCCGGCGCAGGCGGCCGCCCCGGCAGACTGGGTGCATTTCCAGCCCGCGCGGGACGACTTCGTGCTGGCGCAGGACGGCCGCGCCGCACAAGTCGTCACGGCGGCGGAGGACCACGAACTGGTCCGCATCGCCGCAGAGGACTTGCGGACGGACCTTGCTTCCGTCGCTGGCGCGCGGCAGCCGTCGGATAGGCAGGTCTGGATCGGCACGCTGGGCCGCAATCCCGCCATCGACCGGCTGGTCGCGACCGGCCGGATCGATGCCGCCAAGCTGCGCGGCGCCTGGGAAAGCTTCCTGATCGTGCCGGTTGCCAACCCGGCGCCCGGCGTGAAGCAGGCGCTGGTCGTGATCGGCAGCGACCGGCGCGGCACCGCCTATGGCGCCTACGAGATATCCCGCGCGATCGGCGTTTCGCCGTGGCACTGGTGGGCGGACGTGCCGCCGGAACATCATGACGCGCTCTACGTCTCCGCCGGAACGCAGCGTTTCGGCCCGCCCTCGGTCAAGTATCGCGGGATTTATGTGAATGACGAGGATTGGGGCCTCGTCCCCTGGGCACAGGGCACGTTCGCGCCCGATGAGCCCGCGCCCGGCCCGAAGACGTATGCCAGGGTGTTCGACCTGCTGCTGCGCCTGAAGGGCAACATGCTCTGGCCGGCGATGCACAAGGTCAGCCGCGCGTTCAACGCCAACCCGGCCAATGCCGCGCTGGCGGAACGCTACGGCGTGGTCATGGGATCCAGCCATTCGGAACCGATGCTGCGCAACAATGTGGGCGAATGGCAGGGCACGGCGGAGCAGTTCAACTACCTGACCAACCGCGATGCGATCCGCGACTATTGGCGCGCGCGGGTGCAGACCAACCGCGGTTACGAAACGATCTGGACGCTGGGCCAGCGCGGCATCCACGACAGCGCGATGATCGGCCCGACCACCGATGCGGAACGCCGCGCGGTGTTGGAACAGGTCTTCGCCGATCAGCGCCAATTGCTGCGCGAAGCGGGGATTTCCGGCGCTCCGCAAGTCTTCACGCCGTACAAGGAAGTGCTCGATATCTATCGCTCCGGGCTGAAAGTGCCGGACGATGTGACGCTGATGTGGACCGACGACAACTTCGGCTACATCCGCCAGTTCCCCAATGCCGAAGAGCGGCGCCGCACCGGCGGGGCCGGCGTCTACTACCACGTGTCCTACCTCGGCGCGCCGCTGTCCTACCTCTGGCTCTCGACCACGCCGCCCGCGCTGATCCGCGCGGAAATGGGCCGGGCCTGGGATCTGGGCGCGCGGCAGATGTGGATCGTCAACGCCGGAGACATCAAGCCGGCCGAGATCGACATCGATTACTTCCTCAGCCTTGCGTGGGACGTGGAAGGCACCCGGACGACGCCGATCGATACATGGGTCGGTCGCTGGGCGGACGAGACGCTGGGCCGGGGAACGGGCGCGGATGTCGCCGCGATCATGGCGGACTATCACCGCCTGAACTTCGCGCGGCGGCCCGAACATCTCCAGTGGTATCTGCCCGGTGAGAAGCCGCACGCCAGCCCGCTTTCCATTCCGGAGGCCGACGCCCGCCTGGCCCAGTTCGCGGCGATGGAGGCGCGCCTGGCCGCGCTGCGCCCGAAGATCGCCGCCGACCGCGCCGATGCCTTCTTCGAACTGGTGGACTATCCCGTCTCCGCCGCCGCCGCCGCCAACCGCCGCTTCTTCGCGGCCGAGGCGCACGACATGCTGCGCGACAGGAACGCCGCCGAAAGCTGGCGGCGCGGGCAGATCGCGGCTGAGGCCGACGAACGCATCCGCACGCTGACCTGGCGCTTCAACCGCGAAATCGCGGGCGGCAAATGGCGCGGAATCATGACGGTGGAGCCTGCCGACAGCCAATGGCGCAGTTTCCGCCAAAGCCTGCCGGTGATCCCGGCGCTGGCCTCCATGCCCGCCGGGCCAGTCGCCGCGCCGCCTCCTGCCGCGCCCGTGCCTGCCTTACCGCTGCTTCGTCCCGACCAGTTCAAGGGATGGCGGCGGATCGACGGCCTCGGCCGCCAAGGCTCCGTGCTCGGTGCGAGTGGCTCTGCCGCACGCGCAACGGTCACGCTGCCGACCGGCGCGTGGCGCGCGGTGATCGACGTGCTGCCCAGCTACCCTTCGGACAACGGCGATGCCCTGCGCCTCACCCTGCGCATCGACGGCGCGGCGCAGACGCTGGAAATTCCCCGTCACACCGGCGACCATGCCTGGGCGCTGGCGGTGCTCGACAACCGCATTTCCGTGCCGCTGTCCGCCCCGCTCTCCAGCGGTCGCCATCAGATCACGCTGGAATCCGGCGATCCCGCCGTGATGATCGAGGCGATCCGCTTCTTGCCTGCTGACAAGCCAATTACTCCGACATAATAATCGCTCGACGAGGCTTCCCCCGAAGGCGGCCCGCACAAGAACATATACGGTGAAGGATCCTGTAGTGCCCGAAAGCCAGACACTGGCCGTGCGCCCCGTGCGCCTGAGAAACTACCTCGCCTATGGCTCCAACGACGTGCTCGGGGCCGGGTCGATGGCGGTGATCTCCGGCTGGGTGCTGATCTTCTACACCCAGTTCTGCGGGCTTTCGGCAGGCCAAGCGGCGACCATCTTCGCGGTGGCGCGCGTGCTGGATGCCTTCGCCTCGCCCATGATCGGCTATATCTCCGACCACTTCGGCACCACCGCTCTCGGTCGCCGGTTCGGGCGGCGGCGCTTCTTCATCCTTGCCGCCATTCCCCTGCTGCCCAGCTTCGCGCTGATGTGGCTGCCGGGGCAAAGCTTCTGGTACTACCTCGTCAGCTACGTGCTGTTCGAACTGGTCTACGCGATGGAGATCATCCCGTTCGAAACGCTCGCCGCCGAGATGTCGAGCGACTATCGCACCAAGGCCAAGTTCGCCGGCTGGCGCATCCTGTTCGGCCAGGCATCGGCCATTCTCGCGGGCTTCCTGCCGCTCTGGCTGATCGAGGCGCTGGGCCGCGACAGTGCGGATACCTTCCTTTACATGGGCCTGATCTTCTCCGCCCTGTTCATGGTGACGGCGGCCACGCTCTACGCGTTCAGCTGGGAGCGGCACGGCCCCCAAGGACATCCGGGGGGCACGCCGCTGCCCGTCGAACACCGCCAGTCCGCCAGCCCGCTGGAGGCATTGAAGGCGCTTTACCGCAACCTGTTTTCCACCATGCGGATCCGCGCGTTCCGCCTGCATCTGGGCATGTATCTGGGCGGCTATATCAGCCAGGACGTGTTCAACGCCGCCTTCACCTTCTTCGTGATCTTCGCGCTGGCGGGCACCACCGCGATCGCATCCGGTCTGCTGGGGACGATGTACATCGTGCAGTTCATGGCCGTGATCGTCGCCATCAACATGGCCCTGCGCGCCTCCCCCAGCCGCGCCTACCAGATCGCCGCCGCCAGCTTCGGCGCCGGCGCGCTGACGTTGATCGGCCTGTGGATCGCCGGGATCACTGCCAGCAGTCCCATGATCTGGCTGCCCATCGTGCTGGCCGGGCTGGGCCGCGGCGCGCTGAACTACATCCCCTGGGCCACCTACAACTACATGGCCGACGTGGACGAGATCGTCACCGGCCGCCGCCGCGAAGGCGCCTTCGCCGGCGTCATGACCTTCGTGCGCAAGGCCACCCAGGCGGCCGCCGTCGCCGGCGTGGGCTTCGTGATGCAGGCGGGCGGCTTCGTCTCCGGCGCGGCGCAGCAATCGCACGGCGCGATCCTGACCATCGCCGTGCTGCTGGGCCTCGGCACCGTTGGGATGCTGGCTTTCGGCATCGCCGTCTCGCAGCGCTTCCGCCTCTCCCCCCGCACCCACGAAGTGCTGATGCGTGAGATCGAGCACTTGCGCACCGGCGCCCGCGCGCCGACCAGCCCCGAAGCGCAGGCCGTGGTGGAGGACCTGTCCGGCTGGCGTTACGACCAGCTCTGGGGCCGCAATCCGCTGGTCGAACAGGAAGAGCGCAACGGCGATCTGGGCAAGCCGGTCAATGCCGGCCACTGATTACCGCTCCCCACTGAAAGGTGGTTTGCCGGCCCAGACCTGCTAGGCCTGCTGCCATGAGCAACAAGTCATCCGGTATCGTCGAGGTCGATGGACTTCAGTATGAATGGGAACTGCGGAGCGAACCGCAGTGGGGCGATGCCGATGGCTGGCGGGGCATGACGATCGCCCTGCTGCAGAAGCACACCCAGCGCGGCGCGTTGCTGGAGTTCCCGCCACCGAAACGCCTGCTGAAAGGCATGCAGCGCGGTCGCCTTCAGATCAGCGACGCGGTGATATCGCGGGGCATCCGGGCCGCGCTGGCGGCCGGGTGGGAGCCCACCTCGCGCGGCAAGCCCATGGTCTTTACCGTCGATGCGGATGGCAATTAGCCGCGTTCATCGCCCTGGATAGCGCCCGATCTTGCGGTTTTTCTGACGAAAGCCGACTTTCCGGACACGCCAACTTTGCGGACATTGCCGGTACGACTGGATCAAGATAGCATGACCAGATGAACAGGATCGGGATAGAAGCCATCTCGGTGACTGTGGCGCTGACGCTAGCCGTTGTGGCCATGCGCTTTCCAGTTTCGACCGAAGAAGATGTAAATTTTTGGATCGTCTTGATTGGGGCCGGGGCGATCTGGGAAGGCTGCCGTTTCTTCCTTCGCAACAAGTTTATTAATTCACCATCGAACGGCAGCTAACCCCGACTTTCCAGCGATTTCTGCTGTTCCGGACACGCCAACATAGCAGTCGCTGTCCGTTTTTGTTAGTCTCAGGACCTACTGATTGGCAGGCGGTGATGCGTACAGGCTACACAAGAAGAACACGCATGAGCGCCTGTACTGGTTTACGGACGATCGGATGGAACGCCTGCCGCCATATCTTTCCAAGAGCCGCGGCAAGTCATGGGTGGACGATCGTCGGGTTCTGAGCGAGATCATCTTCATCATAGCCAGCTCGCCAACGATTGAAGCGAATGGAGGTTTGAGCGTGGGGGGCACCGCCGAATAAATCGATGGGAGATCGTTGATGGAAAGAAAGTATTTGCACTGGGTCGTCCCATTAAATTTGTTACCCATAGTTTTTGTATGGCCTGCGGTATCAATATTTGCCTTTATCAATGCTATTAATAAAGATGGATGGTCATTACGTGGAGAATTGTGGAATTTCACATATATATCGATCTTTGGTGGTGCTTTTTTCCTATTTCCTTTGCTGAGTTCTGCTCGTATATACAGGGTTTCGTATGATGGCGACGCGGTTTATCAGCGCGGCGCACGCGATTTTGAGCGATCGATCACGAAAGTGATGCGATATGAGGACATCTATTCGATTGTCGGTGATCCTGGACGGGGTCTGAACTTCGGAAAACCCTTCGAGTTCGTCCGTATTTATCGTAAAGATTGGGATGGCCAAGAGCTGTTTATGCTCTCCCCTAATTATCTGCATCAGCGTGAGCTAAAGTTTCTTTTGCGCTTTATATTCCAGAAGCGTCCGGATGCATTTTCGCAGGAGATTATCGATTACATGAATAACGATCGGCTGTAATCGAGTGCCACAAGCCATCGTGACGAGACTGTATCTGATCTTTCACCGGTCGTGAAGTGGCACTGGTCGCAACTGGGCGGGGGTTGGGTTTGATTGGGGTCATCAGGTCACACCCGCGGCTGCGGACGGGCCGAGGTTCAGGACTCACGGATCGAGAGTCGGAAGAGCAGGGTTGCGGGCAAAGCGGGTGCGGAGAAGAAAAGCAGCTGATCAGCGGATTGGCGGCTTTTCAGGATCTCAATCCGAAAGCGGCCTGTCCGGACCCGCCAACATCGCGGACATTCCCATTGCTAGGTTGCCCGCGATGGATCTGGATATCGCCAATCGGCTAACCGCTGTATCAAAGCTGAAATTATTCATTTTTCGGAAGTATGGATCACTGATCCGTAAACGAGGTTGATATGGCCGATCTGCGTTCGTTCCTGCTCATATCTACGCGCTATCTTATCCGGCCGATGAAAACGTCCTTAGGAATTTGCAGCGCTGATGACCGCGAAGCGCAGTGCCGATCGTGGTGCTCATGGACCACCTATGGCCGCCTTTCGGTCGATGCTGGCTATTGGACGGGTCAACTGCCTCTTGAGGCGGAATTAGGAAAGTTATCCGTATCTGATGGGGGAACTTGGGGGCAGCCATTTATTTATGACGACCTCGCGCACATCATTATTCCACGGATTTTTATTGAAGAGCCTTGGCCAAGAGACGCATTTAGGCAATGGGAACATGAACAGGACGTTGACGGCTTATCGACGCTTCTAACGACCGCCGGAATTCCCCATCACCTTTCAGAATACGCACTCGAAGTGAAGCGCTTCTGATGGTCGAAATCAATTCGCCTGCTCGAAGCCTGTTGATCGCCTTCCCCCAACATTCCTGCCCTTCAGACCGCCCCTAAAACTTCTCGATAGCGGGCGCTCGTTCAGGTCGGAATTCATCAATCCCGCCAAGGTGCGGGGCGCGCACCTGCATTGCCTCATGCGCAGGATAGCGTATGGCAACGGCAAGACATCGACAGGCGGACACCATGACAGCACCTTCCATCGACGAGCGACGTGAGCATTTTGCCTATTGCGTCCAACTTTTTGGCGGCACCACGGCATTCTCGCGCCGCCTGGGCATAGACGAGCGAGCGATCCGGCGCTTCATCAATGGCGAGCGCCCGCTTGGCGACGGGCTGCTGGAAGATACCGCGAAGGCCCTGCGTCAGCTTGTCACCGAAGCGACCGCTGCCGAAAAAGAGATCGCCGCCAGCCTGAGCGCCGGGCCGAACAGCCCGTCATAAGGCCGCACGCCACGGCTTGAACGCCAGGGGCGCGATCCGGCCCGGTCGCCTCCCTCCGCCGCCCCCTCGGGATCGTTTCCCCGATCGCCTCGGGCGCGTTTACCGGCGCGGCGCGCGGTAGCCTACGGCCTCGCCGATCTCGCCCGCCGTCTTTACGATCGCAGCGACAAGGTCGTCGACGATATCGTCGGTCAGGTAATGCGCGGCGCTGGCGATGGACAGGGCGATGCAGATCTGGCGGCGGGCATCGCGGATCGGCGCGGCGATGGAGCGGACGCCGTCGCCCAGTTCGCTGTCATGCAGCACATAGCCGCGCGCCTTGTGTTCGCGCATCAGGGCGATGTAGTCCTTCATCGCCTTGGCCGAAACCTTGCCGCCATTGGCCTCTCGGTAGAGGGCTTCCCAAACCTCTTCCGGCTCGTCCAGCAGCAGCGCCTTGCCAAGGCCGGTCTCGGCGATCGGGCGGCGGTCGCCCGGCGCGGTGGCCACGCGCAGGCGCTGGCGGCCGGTCACCCGGTCAAGGTGGCGGGACCAGTCGCCCTCTCGCTTGCCGACGAAGACGCAGAAGCCGGTCTCGTCCGACAGCTTTTCCATGAACGGGCGCGCCACGCGCACATAGTCGATCTGTTCGGTGGCCATCACTCCCAGTTCCAGCAGCTTGGGGCCAAGGCCGAAGCCGTCGGTCGTCACGGAAAGATAACCGCGTGATTTCAGCGCCTGTGCCAGGCGGTGCGCGGTCGTCTTGCTCATGCCCAGCTTGCGGGCGAGATCCGCGGCCCGGATCGGCCCGTCGATCACCTCGTCCATGATGTCGAGCGCGCGCATCAGCGTCTGCGTGCCCTTCACTTCACCATCGGCCTTGTCTTCGCGCTGTGCCGTCATTGTCTGCAATCCGTTCTTGCGCCCCACTTAGAGGGACGCATTTCCACCTGTCCCAACGATCTATCGCGTGCGTGGCCAAGGTCAACTCAATTGCGAAGGGCGGCGGGTCGGGGCGGATCGGCCCTCTGCCGCGAAAACTTCTTTCAGCCCTCTTGCAGCCAAAAATGTTTGCGCTACCATAAACGCGAGAAACGGCGTCCCGAAGGATGCCGGGAGGGGAAATCCATGAAGTTTATCGGCCTGTCCGTCATCGCATTGGCCTGCGCGCTGACCAGCCCCGCGCTTGCCGACGATGCCGGTGCCGCCCGCAAGGTCCGCATCGACGCGGCGGCCTCCACCGGCCCCGTGGACCGCTTTTTCGACCTTTCGGTGGGGTCGGACTTTCCCGGCACCCTGAAGCGCGCCGACAGCCAGGCGCAGCTCAAGATCGCGGCGGACGAACTGGGTTTCCGCACCATCCGCTTCCACGACGTGTTTCACGATGTGCTGGGCACCGTGCGCAAGGTGGACGGCAAGATCGTCTATGACTGGACCGGGATAGACGCGCTTTACGATGCGCTGCTGGCCAAGAAGGTGCGACCCTTCGTGGAACTGGGCTGGAGCCCGGCCGCGATCCGCACGTCCGACCAGCAGCTGTTCTACTGGAAGGGCAATACCAGCCACCCCGATCCGGCCATGTGGCGCGACCTGATCCATGCCTTCGTCACCCACATCCGCGCGCGCTACGGCGCCGAGGAAGTGCGCAGCTGGTATTTCGAGCTGTGGAACGAGCCCAATCTGGACGGGTTCTGGGAAGGCGCGGACCAGGGCGCCTATTTCAGCCTCTATGCCGATACCGTCCGGACCATCAAGGCCATCGACCCGCGCCTGCGCGTGGGCGGCCCGGCCACGGCGGGCGCGGCATGGGTGCCGGAATTCCTGGCCTATGCCGCCCGGAACAAGCTGCCGGTCGATTTCGTGACGACGCATACTTACGGCGTTGAAGGCGGGTTCCTGGACGAACAGGGCAAGCAGGACACCAAGCTCTCCCCCTCCCCCGATGCGGTGATCGGCGACGTGCGGCATGTGCGGGAGCAGATCGAGGCCTCCGCCTATCCCGGCATTCCGCTCTATTTCACCGAGTGGAGCACCAGCTATACCCCGCGTGACTTCGTGCACGACAGCTATGTCAGCGCGCCCTACATCCTCACCAAGCTGAAGAAGACGCAAGGGATGGCCCAGGGCATGAGCTACTGGACCTATACCGACCTGTTCGAGGAACCCGGCCCGCCGCCCACCCCGTTCCACGGCGGCTTCGGCCTGATGAACCGCGAAGGCATCCGCAAGCCGGCGTGGTTCGCCTACAAGTACCTCCACGCGCTGCAGGGCCGGGCGATCCCGGTGGCGGACGAGTTCACGCTGGCTGCGCGCGAGGGGAAGGCGATCTCCGCCGTGGTGTGGGATTGGCACCAGCCGGAGCAGGCGCTGAGCAACAAGCCGTTCTACACCCGCCTCCAGCCCTCGCGCGCCAGTGCGCCGCTGGCCGTGCGGTTCGACCACCTCGCGCCCGGCAAGTACCGGGTGGGGACGCGCCGCACCGGCTATCGGCATAACGATCCGCTCTCGCTCTATATCGACATGGGCATGCCGGAATCGGCCGATGCAGCGCAGCTTGCGCGGCTGCGGGAAGAAACCGCCGACAAGCCGGAAGTGGCGAAGACCATCACCGTCGGCCGTGACGGCACAGCGGCGCTGGATATCCCGATGCAGACGAATGACGTCGTGCTGGTGACGCTGAAGCCCGCACCATGACGAAAGAAGGAACCACCATGAGCCTTTCGCGCCGCACCGTGTTCAAGGGCGCGCTTGCAAGCGCCGCCCTACCCGCTTTGGCTGGCCCACTGGCTGCGCGTGAAGCTGGCTCTGGCGCTGCTCCCGCCGCGCCGAACTGGGGCGAAGGCGCCGAAGGCCAGCGCAAGGCCGATCTGGGCAACGGCACTTATCGCAACCCGATCCTCTCGGGCGACCATCCGGACCCGACGATCCTGAAGGATGGCGACGTCTATTACATGACGTTCTCCTCGTTCGACTACTATCCCGGCCTGGTGATCTGGCAGTCGCGCGATCTGGTGAACTGGTCGCCGATCGGGCCGGCGCTGCAACACAACCTGGGCAGCGTTTGGGCCGTCGATCTGGTGAAGCACAAGGGGCGCTATTTCATCTACCTGCCCGCCGCGCCGGACGGGAAGCCCTGGGGCATCTACGCGATCTGGGCGGACGACATCCGCGGGCCCTGGAGCGATCCGGTGGACCTGAACATCCCCGGCTGCATCGATCCCGGCCACGTGGTGGGCGAGGACGGCCGCCGCTATCTCTTCACCAACGGCATCCGCAAGGTGCGCCTGACCGACGATGGCCTCGCTACCGATGGGCCGGTCGAAAAGGCCTACGACCCCTGGCGCTATCCCGACGACTGGATCGTCGAGAACTTCGCCCCCGAAGGCCCCAAACTGCTGCGCCACAACGGCTGGTTCTACCTGGTCACCGCGATCGGCGGCACGGCAGGGCCGGTGACGGGGCACATGGTGATCGCCGCGCGTTCCCGCTCGGTCAACGGGCCGTGGGAGCATTGCCCGCACAACCCGATCGTGCGCACGCAGAGCACGGCGGAACCCTGGTGGTCACGCGGCCACGCCACCTTGGTGGAGGGGCCGGCGGGCGATTGGTGGATGGTCTATCACGGCTACGAAAACGGCCTGCGCACGCTGGGTCGCCAGACCCTGCTGGAGCCGATCGAATGGACGGCGGACGGCTGGTTCCGCGCCAAGGGCGGCGATCTCTCCCGCCCGTTGCCCAAGCCTGCCGGGGGCAAGCCCTCCCCTTCCACGCCCGCGCTTTCGGACGATTTTTCGAAAGACCGCATGGGCGTGCAGTGGACCTTCTTCGCGCCGGAAGCGGGAGCATCGCGCGCCGCCTACCGTCCCGGCGGGCTGGTGCTGGCAGCGGCGGGCACTTCTCCCGCCGATTCCGCGCCGCTGACCTGCATCGCCGGCGATCGCCGCTATCAGGCCGAGATCACGCTGGACCTGCTGGACGATCAGGCCGAGGCGGGGCTGCTGCTGTTCTACAACCACAAGGCCTATGTCGGGCTGGGCTTCACCCCTTCGGTGCTGAAAATCTTCGAGTATTCGGAAGAGCTGAAGTGGGCGGGAATCCAGCACCAGGCGCGCAGCATTCGCCTGCGCGTCACCAGTGATGAGAACGTCATCACCTGGCACTATTCGCACGACGAAGGCCGCACGTGGAAGCGGCACGACACGCGCATGGAAGTGTCCGGCCTGCACCACAACACCTTCGGCGGCTTCCTCAGCCTGCGACTGGGCATCTATGCCGCGGGCAAGGGCGAAGTGCGGCTGCGCGATTTCCGCTATCGCGCGAACAGTCAGATCGTCGCGGGATAGATTACCCGGCCCGGCACCGGCATCTCTACGCGGTAGACGGTGCCGGTGCTCGATTCCGTGAAGTAGAGCCAGCGATTGTCCGGCCCGCCATAGGCGGCATTGGTGGTGTAGCGCCCCTCCGGCACGTCGATGCGCAGCATCGGCTCTCCCCGATTGCTGAACAGCCAGACCGCGCCGAAGCCGACGTGGCAGACGACGAGATTGTCGTCCTCGTCGATAGTCAGCCCGTCCGGCCCGGAACCGCCGGACATCTGGATGTAAGTGCCGACCTTGCTCACCACCTCGCCGTCTTCCACCAGTGGGCAGCGCCAGACCGCGTTGGCGCGGGTTACCGCCAGGAACAGCGCGGTTTCGGCCTTGTTGAGCACCAGCCCGTTGGGACTGGGAATGCCGCTCAGCAGCAGTTCCAGTCGCCCGGTGCCCGCGCGCACGCGGAACAGGCGGCCGTTGGGATTCTGCCAGCCGGATTGACCCTGATCGGTGAAATAGACGTCGCCATTGCGGGCGATCGTCAGGTCGTTGCAGCCAAGAAACGGCTCCAGCAGATAGCGGTCGAACCAGACTTCCGACTTTCCGGTGGCCGGATCGCAGATCACCATACCCTTGTGATGGTCCGCCACCAGCAGGCGTCCGTCGGAGAGGAACTTCATGCCGTTCGGTTGACCGTCATATTCGAAGCCAAGCTCGCATGTGCCGTCTGGCGCGATGCGGAACAGGCGGCCCCAAGGGATGTCCGTCACCCACAAGTTGCCCGCCGCATCGAACACCGGCCCTTCGAGGAACACCGGCGCCGGCGCGCCGTGAAGCTGCACGCGCGCCCATTCGCTGCTTTCGCCGAAGCGGCGGAACTCGTCGGGAATGCGGCAGAAGACTTCCGCCATGACGGCGGGCGGCGCAGCGAACATCTCTCTCTCCTCATCCGGCCCGTTTTATGGGGTTCGGTATCGCTCCGACGGCATTCGATGCCCGCCCGGCGCCCCACAGACCTATTGCCCATTGACCGTTCTGGAAAGAGGCTTCACCACTCAGTCAGCCCATAAAAGTATACATAATTGGCTTGGAGAGGCGAAAACCCGATGAGTTCACGCGAACTCGTATGCATTATTGATCCCATCCATCCCCTCGGCATGGAGCGGATGGCGAACGCGCACGATATCATCGCTCCGGCGAACTGGCAGGACGATCCGCGCCTTGCCGAAACCAGCGTGATCGTGATCCGCACCAGCCCGCTGGGCCCTGAGGTTTTCGGCCGTATGCCGCGCCTGAAGGCGATCGTGAAGCACGGCGCCGGGGTGGACAATATCGACATTCCCGCCGCCACCGCGCGCGGGGTTCTGGTGGCCAATACGCCGGGCGGCAACAACTCGACAGCGGTGGCCGAAGGGGCCGTCTCGATGATGCTGGCGCTGCTGCGCCGCACGCGTGAGATGGATACACTTGTTCGCGGCAATCGCTGGGACGAGCGCTGGGGCGTGCGACTGGGCGACCTGACCGGCGCACGCGTCGGCCTGATCGGCTTCGGCCGCATCGCCCGCTGCGTCGCCACGATCTGCGGCGCGGGTTTCGGCGCCGAAGTGGCCGCTTTCGACCCCATGGTGGCAGACGAAGACATCCGCGCCGCTGGAGTGGAACCGCTGCCGCTGGCGGAGATCCTCAAGCGCGACGTCATCTCCATCCACACGCCGCTGACCGAGGGTACGCGCAATCTGATCGACACCGTGGAACTGGGCCTGATGGCCCCCCACGCGATCCTCGTGAACTGCTCGCGCGGCGGCATCGTCAACGAAGCGGCGCTGGCCGAAGCCCTGAAGACCGGCCAGATCGCTGCGACCGGGATCGACGTGTTCGATGCCGAGCCCCCCTCCCCCGACAATCCGCTGTTCGCACTGCCGAACTGCCTGCTCTCCCCCCATGTCGCCGGCGTTACCGAGGCCGGAATGCGCGACATGGCGCTGAACGTCGCCCGCGTCGTCGATCTGGTCAGCCTTGGGGAGCGGCCGGACACCCTGCTCAATCCGGAGATTTTCGCATGACTGCCCCCCTGAATGCCCCACTCAAATCGGTGATCTATCGCCGCATCCCCCGCCCCGATCCCGCGCTGGTCGCCCGTGCCGCCAAATTCGGCGTCGCCGACCTGCACGAAGGGCTGGGTGAAATCGCCGGGCGCATGGGCCTGATGAGCCCGGCGATGGTGCCGATCGCGCCGGGCCAAAAGCTCTGCGGTCCGGCCGTCACCGCCTGGAACTTCCCCGGCGACAATCTGGCGATCCACGCCGCGCTCTGGGTGGCGGAGGCGGGCGATGTGCTGGTGCTGACCAATGGCGGCGGCCACCAGGGCGCGCTCTGGGGCGATGTGGCCTGCACCTATGCCAAACAGAAGGGTCTGGCCGGCACCGTGGTCCACGGGGCGATGCGCGATGTCGATGCGATCCGGGAACTGGGCTTTCCGGTCTGGTCCACCGCCGTCTCGGTGGAACATCCCAAGAAACGCGGTCCGGCTGCCGTCAACGTGCCGGTGGTGGCCGATGGCGTGCAGGTGGAGCCGGGGGATCTGATCGTTGGCGATTCCGACGGCGTGCTGGTGATCCCGCGGGCGCTGATCGAACAGACCGTCGCCAAGGCCGAGGTGCGCGCCGCCGCCGAAGTCGAATTCCGCCGCCGCATCGGCGAGGGCGAAGTGCTGTTCGAGATTCTGGGCATGGACAAGATCGTCGCGGACCTGGGCATCGAAATTCACGACTGCACCTTTCACGACTGCACCTGGGGAGGGGACCGCTAGCGGTCCAGCAGGACGGCCGAAGCCGGCATTTCCGCCGGTTTCGGCCGTATCCCCGGGGAAACACCGGACCGGCAAAGCCGGCCACATGCGCCACATGCGAGGAGAGGCACTATGGACGCCAAGACGCCGAACGGCCGGATGCATCTGGTCAGCTTCCAGATCCATTCCCCCATCAACCATACCGTGCTCAGCTGGGCCGCCCCGGGCGACAACCGGCTGGAGGCAATGGCCGACCTGAAGGCGTGGCAGGACCTTGTCCGCACGCTGGAGCGCGGCAAGTTCGACGGCCTGTTCTTCGCCGACACCCCCGGCGTATTCGATCGCTATCGCGACAGCCACGAGGATGCCGTGAAATACGGCATCTGCTGGCCCAACCACGATCCGGTCGTGCTGCTTTCCGCCCTTGCCGCCGTTACCGAAAATCTCGGCCTTGCGACCACGATGTCCACCAGTTCGTACCGCCCGTGGTCGATCGTGCGGCAGCTTTCGACGCTGGACTATCTCTCCGGCGGGCGCGTGGGCTGGAACATCGTCACCGGCCATTTGCGCGGCGAACATCGCGCGCTGGGGCATGAACAGCTGGACCACGATCGCCGCTACGACGCCGCCGACGAGTACATGGAGATCTGCTACCGCCTGTGGGATTCCATCGGCGAAGGCGCGGTGCTGGCGGACCGTGAGGCGGGCGTCTACGCCGATCCCTCGAAAGTGCAGTTCGTCGATTTTCAGGGCGAATTCCACAAGTGCCAGACGGTCGGCCCCGTCCTGCCCTCCCCCCAGAAGCGCCCGGTGCTGTTCCAGGCGGGCGCTTCGGGGCGCGGCCTACGCTTCGGGATCGAGCATGGCGATGTGGTCTTCGCGATCCAGCCCAACCTGCCCGGCATGCAGCGCTACATGGGCCAGTTGCGCGAAACTTCCGCCAGCCTTGGCCGCAAGGCGCCCGGCGTGCTGTTCGGGGTGCAGCCGATCCTGGGCGGCACCGAGGAGGAAGCCCAGCGCCATCTGGACGATCTGATCGAGCGTCTGCCGCTCGACGGCTGCCTGGCACGGCTTTCGGGGACGATGGGCGTCGATTTCTCCGGCATCGAACTCGACCAGCCCATGCAGGAACAGGCGACGCAGGCCTCGCAGGGGCTGATGAAGGCCTTCACCTCGGTGCTGGGCGACCGGCCCTTCACCTTGCGCGAAGTGGCGATCAAGTGGGGCCTGTCGGTTGGCATGCCGCAGATCGTCGGCACGCCGGAGCAAGTGGCGGACAAGCTGGAGCAGATCTGGCGCGAAACCGGCTGCCATGGCTACAATCTGACGCCCACGGTCATGGCGTCCTCCGTCACCAACTTCGTCGATGAAGTGGTGCCGATCCTGCAAAAGCGCGGCGTGTTCAGGACCGAGTACGAAGGCACCACGTTCGCCGCCAACCTTGGCCTTGCCTGATGGCGATCGCCGGCAAGGCCCACAATATCGCCCAGTTGCGCGCCCTTGCCCATCGGCGGCTGCCGCGCGCGATCTGGGAATTCATGGAGCGCGGGACCGAGGATGACCTGCTGATCGGGCGCAACGTTGCCGCCCTGCAATCGCTCCACATGACGCCGCGCGCCTTGCGCGACGTTTCCACGCGCTCTGCAGAGGTCACGCTGTTCGGCCGCCGCCAGCCCCTGCCGCTGGTGATCGCGCCTACCGGCATTGCCGACCTGATGTGGCATCACGGCGAACGCGCCATCGCCTCTGCCGCCGCCGCTGCCGGGATTCCCTTCACCCAGACCACCAGTTCCACCACCAGCTTCGCCGATATCGCCAAAGTCGCGACCGCCGGGCACTGGATGCAGATGTACTTGTGGGAACGGCGCGACCTGTCCTGGCAGGTGGTCGATGCTGCGCGCGCAAACGGCGCCGATGTGCTGGTGCTGACGGTCGACACGCCCGTCTGGCCCTTGCGCGAATTCAACCGCCGTGCCGGCATGTCCAACCCGATCCGACCCAATGCCCGCCTGGTCGGCGATTTCCTGCGCCGCCCGCGCTGGCTGGCCGGCGTGATGGGGCGTTACATGCTGGCGGGCGGCTTGCCGCAATTCGCCAACTACCCCGCCGAAGTAGGCGGGAAAGTCACCGGCAAGGTCGCGCGCGTGGCCAATTCGGCCTCGGTCGACTGGAAGGATGTGGACGAACTTCGCCGCCGCTGGCCAGGCAAGCTGGTGGTGAAAGGCCTGCTCCACCCGGAAGACGCGCGCCGCGCCGTCGATCATGGGGTGGACGGCATTGCCGTTTCCAACCATGGCGGGCGTAATTTCGATTCCGCGCCGCCCGCCATCCATGCGCTTGCCGCCATCGTCGATGCCGTGGCGGGCCGCGCGACCGTGCTGTTCGACAGCGGCGTTCGGCGCGGCGCGGACGTGCTGAAGGCGATCGCGCTGGGCGCCGATGCGGTAATGATCGGCCGCGCCACGCTCTATGGCTGCGCTGCGGGCGGAGAGGAAGGCGCTGCCCATGCCCTCTCACTCCTCGCGCAGGAGATCGATGTGGCGATGGCCATGCTGGGGATCACCCGGCTGGAAGAACTGGACCGCACTTTCCTCCAGCCCGTAGCGGAGACTATGCAGGTGCGGACATGACTACGCCGCCCTCCTCTTCTGCCGCCAGCCAGCGCATTGCCGACATTCTGGCCGAGCGCATCCTGGCCGGCGATCTCGCTCCGGGATCGCGGATCAAGCAGGACGAACTGGCCGCCGAACTGGATACGAGCCGCATTCCCGTACGCGATGCGCTGCGGATGCTGGAGGCGCGCGGGCTGGTGGTCATGCGCCCCAATGCTGGCGCCCGCGTGGCCAGCCTGACCATGCGCGATCTGGAGATTTCCTACGAAATCCGCGAGCGGATCGAGCCGCTGCTGCTCGCCGAATCCATGCCGCGCCTGACGGAAAGCGATTTTGCCGACCTCAAGGCCGTGATGGAGCGCAACGAACAGGTTACCGATATCGACGAGGCCATTGCACTCGGCCGCGAATTCCACTGGATCACCTATCGCCGGCATGAGACCCCGCTGCTTGCCCAGATCGTCGAACGCGTGTGGGACACGACGCAGAGCTACCGCCGCGCCTACCTGAAACTCGCCTTCGCCAGCGGCAGCCGCACGCACGATGTGGAACACCAATTGCTCTACGACGCCGTGGTGCGGGGAGAGATCGAGACCGCGCAGGCTGCGCTGGTGCTGCATATCCGCCGCACGCGGATCGGGTTGCAACGCCACGCCCAGCGGCTGGGACAGGCCGCCCAGACCGCGACGCGCTAGGACGCTGCGGCGGTTTCGGCAGGAATGGTGGCGGGGAGCGGACGGTGCGCTGGTCCACCCCGCTGCGACTAACCCCGCTGCGCTCCGCAAGTCTCACGATCCGATACCTTTGAGCAGCCACTTTGACGGCCGGTTTTATCTCCCAGCATCGTGCAGGTGCCTTCGGGTGATTCTCCCTTGCCGGTATTGCCTCGCGCAGCCGAAGAGATTCGCCGGGGATAGCCGCTTCCAGCCCCGTCGAAGCCGTCGCGCCGGACCCTGTTTGGAAGAGTTCCAGTTCGGGTGAGACGCAAGATATTGCGCTCACCTGCCCCGGATGGCCCTACAAGTAGCAATACAGTTCAAATCATTGCCAGATTGAATGAAATTGGCTATTGTTGCCGCAAAAGTGCTTCAATGGAGTTCCGCGTGGCTGAATCGAATGCCGTCTTTTCGCAGATCGGTGATCTTGCCGACGCTGGCGAGAAAATGATCGAGCGTCTGCGCCGCAAGGCCTTTCTGCCCGAAAGCCGCAAGGGCCTCAACGTCCGCACCGGAATTGCCGAAGCGGCCCAGTTGCTCGGCTGTTCCACCAATCGCATCCGCATGGCGGAGGACGACGGCCGCCTGCCCCCTCCCCCGGCGGGCGAAAACGGCCGCCGCCTTGGCTATTCCATCGAGGATATGCTGCACATGCGCGAAGTGCTGGGCGCATCGCCCGCGCGCGCGCCGCTGGATATTCCGGCGATGATCGCGGTGCAGAACTTCAAGGGCGGCGTCGGCAAGTCGACCGTGACCACCCATCTGGCGCATTATTTCGCGGTGCACGGCTACAAGGTGCTGGTGGTCGATTGCGACAGCCAGGCGACCACGACGACGCTGTTCGGCTTCAATCCGCACTTCAACATCACCCGCGAAGAGACGCTTTACCCCTATCTCTCGATCGATCCGACCCAGGCGGACCTGCTCTATGCCGTGAAGCGTACGCCCTGGCCGAATGTCGACCTGATCCCGTCCAACCTCGAACTTTTCGACGTGGAATACGAACTGGCCGCAGCCGGTTCCGACGGGCAATCGGTGCTCGCGGCGCGATTCCGCAAGCTCAAGAAGGGCCTGATGGACCTTGCCCGCAATTACGACGTGGTGATCCTCGATCCCCCGCCGGCGCTGGGCACGATCAGCCTGGCCGTGATGCAGGCGGCCAATGCCCTGCTGGTGCCGCTGGCGGCGACCACGCCCGACTTCTGCTCCACCGTGCAGTTCCTGTCGATGATGGATCAGGTGCTCGACCAGCTGACCGGCGCCGGCATCGAGGTCGACTATTCCTTCGTGCGCCTGATCTGTTCGAAGTTCGACGGCAACGATCCCAGCCACGACATGGTCCGCACGATCATGGAGCAGACTTTCGGCCCGGCGCTCTTGCCGGTTCCCATCCTGGAAAGCGCGGAAATCAGCCACGCAGCGCTGCGCATGATGACCGTCTACGAACTGGAAAAGCCGATCGGCACGGCGCGCACGCACAAGCGCTGCCGCGCCAATCTCGACGAGGCGCTGGGCCAGATCGAACAGCTGGTCCGCACTGGCTGGGGCCGCAGCACGCAGAAGGTGGACGAGGAGCTGCTGGTCAATGGATGACCGCCGCCGTCCCGGCCGCCTGACCGGCGCTGCTTCATGCATCGTTCTTTCGGGAACGCGGCCGATTTCTACTGTTCGTGATATGTTCCAAGCCGAATTTCCTTCTTTCTCCGTGCGTTCTCCGAGGTAAGCCATGGCCCGCAAGCAATCAGACTATCTCGCCGCGCTGCTTTCCGACGACGAGATCGAGACCGAGGCAGCCACCGGGGTCGAGGCGGCCAGCCCCCCTCCCCCGCCTGCGCCCCGGCCTGAACGATCGCGCGGCACCACCTTGCTCGGCCGCGAAAGCGCGCTTGCCCGCGTTGCCAGTGGCGAAGTGCGGCAGGTAACCCAATTGCTGCTGGACCCGGCCCGGGTGCGCCCATGGCCCGGCAATGCGCGCAGCTATGCGCACCTTTCGGAAGAATCCTGCCGAGAACTGATCGATTCGATGATTGCCGAGGGTGGCCAGAAGGTCCCCGCGGTGGTCCGCCGCATCGAAGGCGATCCCGATCACGATTTCGAAGTGATCGCCGGCACCCGCCGCCACTGGTCCGTAGCCTGGCTGCGCGCGCATTCCTATCCGGACATGCATTTCGTGGCGCAAGTCGTCCAACTGGATGACGAAGCCGCCTTCCGCCTGGCCGATCTGGAGAACCGCGCACGCAAGGACGTTTCCGACCTGGAACGTGCGCGCAACTATGCCGAAGCGTTGAAGCAGCACTACGGCAATCACATGACGCGCATGGCGGAGCGGCTGAAGCTCTCCAAGGGCTGGCTGTCGAAGATGCTGAAGGTTGCGGCGATCCCCGACAGCGTGCTGGACGCATTCGCCTCTCCCGCCGATGTGCAGTTGAAACCCGCCTACCCGCTGGCCCAGGCACTGGACGATGGTGGCAAGGCGCCGGCGATCCGCAAGGAGGCGCAACGACTGGCGAAGGAACAAGCCAGTCGGCGTTCAGGCGGTCGCCCCGGCGTGGTCGCAGCAGACGTGATCAAGGCGTTGCTTGCCGCACCTGAAGCCGGCCGCGTGCGTCCGGAACCGAAATCGGTGCTGTCCAGCCATGGACGTCCGGTCGCATCAGTGCAGTCCAGCAATCGCCAGGGCGTGACGATGCGTCTTCATGCCGGTTCTGGTGCAAGGCGCGATGAAGTGCTGGAAGCGGTCCGCAATCTGCTCGATCTGCTGGACGATGAAGGTCGTGGCCTTCGTCCCTGATGATGCAACGATCCAATTGAATTGCCGTAAGGGCGGGGATGAAAGTCCCTGCCCTTTTTTATTGCCATCTGTGCGGCGGGGAGAGGGCTTCGTGTTTCCCCGGGGAAACGGCTTCGGCGTGAAACGAGCCAGCCACTCGAAGACATCACGTTTCTAAATCAGCGCGGCATCTCAATAGCGCCCGCCATTCAGCGCGGCGTAGCAACGCGGCGGCCCCTGTCGACCGTAAGCGCCCTTCCCCATTTGTCCCTTTCCAGATGACGGAAGATGCTGTTTCCCCGGGGAAACACGCCATTGGCCTCGCCTCCGTTTCTCCGTGCGCCATCGTCCCGGCGCCCAAGCCGACGTACCGTCCCCCCTCCCCTCACCGCCGTCCCGCCCCATCGTCCGTGCCGACCTTCGCCCCTGCCCTACGTGCGCGCGATGAGTTCTTCACAGGCGCGGCGGGTGGTGATTTGCTCTCCCCTCCCCCAGCCTGCCATGATGGCGGGAATCACCTGCATTGCCGTGGCCCGCGTTTCCCCGGGGAAACAGGATTGCGGCCATGCGTGGCACTTCGAAACGTCCAAAGCCCTTGCCAGTCGGAACCCGCACATGAGCCGCCAGAAACCGGAGACGGCCTCCGAACAATTTGACATGTTCCTGCCCTATATCGCGGAACTGCCGCTGCGCGACCAGCGCGAGATGATGGAGCGCCCCTTCTTCAGCCTGGCGAAGTCGAAACGGGTGAAGCCGATCGATTATACCAGCCCGGACGGCAAGCTCTGGGTCCATGTCAGCGCCAATCCCGATTACGGCATGGCCACGATCTGGGATGCCGACATCCTGATCTATTGCGCCAGCATGTTGGCCGACATGTCGCGGCGCGGCGCCAACGATGTTCCGCGCAAGCTGCACATCATGCCCTACGATCTGCTGCGCGCGATCGGCCGCCCCACCACGGGCCGCGCCTATGAACTGCTGGGCCAGGCGCTCGACCGTCTGGTCTCCACGACGATCAAGACCAACATCCGGGCCGAGAACCGGCGCGAAGCGACGTTCTCCTGGCTCGATGGCTGGACCCAGCTGGTGGACGAGAGGACCGAGCGCTCACGCGGGATGACGCTGGAACTGTCCAACTGGTTCTGGGAAGGCGTCATGATGAAGGGCGGCGTACTGTCGATCGACCGCGCCTATTTCGACATTACCGGCGGCCGCGAACGCTGGCTCTACCGGGTGGCCCGCAAGCACGCCGGCGGGGCAGGGGAGACGGGCTTTGCGATCTCCATGCCGGTCCTCTTCGAGAAGTCCGGCGCCGAAGGGCAGTATCGCCGCTTCAAGTTCGAAATGCTCAAGCTGGCCGAGAAGGACGAACTGCCCGGCTATGCCCTCGCGGTCGAAACCGCCAAGGATGGCGAGCCGCTGCTACGCATGCGCCGGGTGGACGGCAAGGGCGGGGCAGGGGCCGTCCTGCCCGAGGCTGCCGCCCAAACGCAAACCCAAGTCCAGGCCCACACCGAAGGGGATGAAGCCGAGGCTGCGCCAGCGCCTGCCGCCAAGCGCGTTTCCCCAGGGAAACGGGCGGCCGCTCCCAAGGCCGAAATCCCCCCGCGCGGGGCCACCCCACGGCGGGCCGCACCCCAACCCGCCGGCGAGGACGAGGAGGCCGACGAGCAAGAGGTCGTCGATGCCCGCAAGCTGATCCGCTCAACCATCGTCGGCCTGTCCGACGCGGCCACGCGCGGCTTCATGACCGACGAGACGATGACGCTGCTGCGCCGCGAATGCCCCGGCTGGGACCTTCACGCGCTTCACGCCGACTTCGAACGCTGGGTAGCCGCCAGCCCGGAGCGCACGCCGGCCGACTGGCAGCGCGCCTTCGTCGGCTGGGTGCGGCGCCATCACGAAAAGAACCGCCGCATGCTGCGTGGGTAAAAAATCGGGAAGGGCAGGGGCCGTTCCCGAAGTGTCGCGTCGGAGAGGATTTGCAAGTTCGCCGAACAGCCCGTCTCGAATGTCCTGTCGGAATTTGAACCTTGTTCGCCGGGCAATCCAACAAAGTGATTCAACATTGCCCACAAATATGGCGGTTTTCGTGGCCCTTCGACACAACGGGAACCGCCATACCGACATCTTCGACCCTTCGGGAACACCCGTTCGACACTCCGGGAACGCCTGCATCGACACTCCGGGAACGGATACACGGCATTTCGGGAACGCGCCGATTTCGCGACTCAGCGGGAATACGCCGCTATTCGCGCCGGGGCGGGCGCCTAACCTTGTAACAGAATCTATAAATAGAGATTCTAACTCTCCGGAAGCTCTAGGTTTTGGAGGATTTTGGAGAGGGCATAAATCGCCGCCCTTGCGCAGCTTATCCAACGACGAGAATGCCGCAGATCGCGGCATCTCCATCGACGCGATGTCCTGGGAGTAGTGGCATCGTTTCAGCAACTGCCGGCGGCATTTGTGGCTGCATATCACCGGTGTGGAACTACCCCGGCTACATCGCCCACCATTGTCCCTCGACCATAAGCAGAGCCCGGCGTTGTGCCGCCAGCGTCTCTCTAAATGCCTTTCCTCGACAACGCGGCAACGGCCGGTCCGAACCGTCCTGCCGGTCGCGACGTGCTGTAGGGTTCAACCATTCTCGATGAACCCCGGTCAGTGACGATCAAGTCCGCCGCGGACATCGCGTGCCGCTTGCACTCGGTTCCTGGCGGCCGCTCTCGTTTCAAATCCTGACGCCCGACACGAGACCTGCGAGCGGCAGGGCAGGGGTCCTCTGTTTGCTGCACAGAGGTGGTGCCGAGCGTGGCAAACGCCGATCCAGTTTCATCGCGTCGGGAGCAGACCTGAACGGCGATCGCTTGGCAGCACGACAGCAGGGCATTGCTGATGACGCTCCGGCAGGTCCGTGGAAAGCGAACCGCATCAACAATGCCATGAGCGCTTTCTGATAAACGCGCTCGTCACCACGCACGGCGAGGGTGTCTTCGCTCGCCATTTCGGGTAAGAGCGAACCGCGAACCAGATTCGCGGCTGCGCCTGCGCAAATTCGCCGGAATTTGCCGACGATGCCGTTCCTCGACCTAGAACAAAACGTGAAATTTCCAAATTTGCGTTTTAAGGCCCCGTAGAGCGCGCATCGACGCCGGATGAACATCGGGTCGAACCACTCGCCAAATTGCTCTGTACGAGGCCCTGAGCCTGCCTAATATTTGGGCAAAAATGAGCGGTTTTTACGATCACCGGCGCAAGTTTCATGCCGCGAGCGATCGAGCGACATCGTGGCAGCCGCTCCCTGTCATCCGAACAGGGCGCGTGTGATACCAGCTGTCATCCCTGGGCGATGGACACAGCAAAATGTGTAATCGGCAAAATGGCACAGAGAATAGCATCTGCCGGCAAAAACATGGAATGGGCGGCGCGAAGGCATTGCCGATAACCCGCTTCGCGACGTTGCCCGGTACGTCTTCAATCGCACCGTCGTGATGATGAAGACCTTGCCGCTACTATGAAAATTCTGACATCGGTATATTCGCGCGCAGCGTAAATCGTTGATCTTGCGAAATAGACGAAAGGTTGCTGGCCGTTCAGCCGATTTTGCCCGGCGTTTTCGCTGCGATGACTGACTGCGGCATTTACATGCTGCATTGCGAGATATAACGCATAGCCCGTTGAAAATTATACCGACCCGAGGTTTCGGTCAGGTCCGGTGCAGCTTCGGTGCGAGAAGTTGCGGCGGATCGAATCTTCGGTCGCGGGCAAGGGGAACTCGTTTTGGCATCGTCAGTGGTATTGAAGGCGGTTGGGGCAAGCGAAGGAGTTCTGACAAGGGCACGCGAAGTGATCGGGATCGAGGCGCGAACGCTCGATCAACTGGCGGCATCGCTGGACAGGAACTTTGTGGCCGCCTGCGAACTTCTGGGCCTGGCCGCCGGCCGCATCGTTGTCGCCGGTATTGGCAAGTCCGGCCATATCGGTCGCAAGATCGCAGCCACTTTCGCGGCGACGGGATCGCCGGCGATCTATCTCCACCCCGGCGAGGCCGCGCATGGCGATCTGGGCATGGTCGTCGAGGGCGATGTCATTCTGGCCTTTTCCAATTCGGGCAATACCGCCGAATTCCAGGTGCTGTTCGATCACGCCGAAAAGCGTGGCATTCCCGTGGTGGGCGTCACGTCCGGCGCCGGTTCGCTGATGCAGCGCCGGTCGACCGTCTGCATCCTGATTCCCCAGGCCCGGGAGGCTTGCAGTTCGAACATCGCGCCGACCAGTTCGACCACGCAGCAACTGGCACTGGGTGACGCGCTGGCCATGGTGCTGATGGACGCCAATGGCTTTTCCCGCGACGGTTTCAAGGAACTGCATCCCGGCGGTGCGATCGGGCTGCGCCTCGCTTCGGTGGGCCAGCTGATGCACGGGCGGGACAAACTGCCGCTGGTCGATCTGGACCTGCCGATGGAGGAAGTCATCTCGCAGATGACCTCCATGGGCTTCGGCATTGCCGGGGTGGTCGATCTGGCCGGTCGGCTGGTGGGCATCATCACCGACGGCGACTTGCGCCGCCATTTCCGCGCGCTGGACCAGCTCCGCGCCCGCGATGTGATGACGCGGCGGCCGAAGGTCGTGCGCACCGGCATGATGGCCGAGGATGCGCTGCGCTTCCTCAACGACACCAAGATCACCTGCGCTTTCGTCATCGCCGATGACGAGGATTGCTGCGTGGCCGTCAATGACGAAGCGATGGTGAACGGGAACCAGTTGCCGGTGGGGATCATTCACCTGCATGATTTCCTGCGCATGGGGCTGGCGTGAAGACCGACACGATGACCGATTCCGCCAATGCCGTTCCCCGTTTCGCCATCATCATACCCGCCCGCTATGCATCCACCCGTTATCCCGGAAAGCCGCTGGTCAGGCTGACCGGCGCGACTGGCGAGGAACGCAGCCTGATCCGCCGCAGCTGGGATTGCGCGATGGCGGTGGAGGGCTCTGTGGGCGTCTGGGTCGCCACCGACGATGCCCGCATCGCCCAGGAAGTGGAAAGCTTCGGCGGGCAGGTGGTCATGACCTCGCCCGATTGCGCCAACGGCACCGAACGCTGTGCCGAAGCAGTCGCGAAGCTTGGCCCGATCGCCGACGTTATTGTCAATCTGCAGGGCGATGCACCGCTTTCCCCGGCCCGCGTGATCCCGCAGCTGGTCCGCCAGCTGGCGCAGGATGCCGGCGCGGTGATGGCAACGCCTGCGGTGCGGGCATCGCGCACGGTCTATGCCCATCTGACCAAGGACCAGGCCGAGGGCCGGGTCGGCGGCACCACCGTGGTCGTCGACGGGCGCGGGCGCGCGCTCTATTTCTCCAAGCGGGTGGTGCCGCATCTGCCGCCGGAAGCTGCCACGCTGGAATCGCCGCCGGTCCACCTCCACCTCGGCCTCTATGCCTATCGCCCGGCGGCGCTGGAGCGCTACGCGGCCGAGCCGGCTTGCGCGCTGGAACAGCTGGAAGGGCTGGAGCAGCTGCGGTTCCTGGACCTTGGCCTGCCGATCGCGGTCGTCCAGCTCGATCCGCTGGCGTGGGACGCGATCGAGCTGAACAATCCGGGCGACAAGCCGGTGATCGAGGCCATCCTCAAGGAAAGGGGCATTGCCTGAGCGGCTTGCGCGCGCCCTTGAAGGCCGGGGCGCCGGCATCGCCGGCGCTGCTCCGGCCACCGCACCTGCAAGTCATTCGCGGGGCGTGCAATTGACGAAAGCGATAATCCCGCTTAGCCGCGATGAGGTGCGCTCCAAGTTCCCCCGCCAAAGGAGCCGCGTCCACGGACAGGCGTGGATGGCCGGCGTGCTTATGATGCGCGCCGCCCGACAAGGATGATCGAATGAGCGTGACGGTTGCCGCTGTCGTGTTGATGATGGGTTCCCCGGTTCCCGAAGCCGCGAACGCGACTTTGGGCGTGAATCCGACCCAGGCTTCCGTTGAAAGCGCCACGGCGCCGCAGGTGCCGGCCGACCCTCAAGCCGGCGCACCGGCGACGCCTGCTCCGACGCCGATCGTGCTGCCGACATTCGGCAGCACCCAGAGCGCGGAACCGCCGGTTACCTTCGATCCGGCGGCATCCTTGCCGACGCTTGCCCCTGCGCAACCCGCAGACGCGGACGCGGACGCGGACGCGGCCAACGACAATGCCGATTCCACGCTTCCGGGTTCGGAGATCGTTGTCCGCCACCGCAGGCCTTCGCCGGGTGACCCGCTGGAACACATCAACGCCGAATCGTTCAAGGTTGTGCAGGCGGTGGACCAGGCGGTGATCGAACCCGTCGCCAAAGTCTACAACAAGGGAATTCCGCGCCCGATCCGGCAGGGCTTGCGCAATTTCTTCAATAATTTCAACGAGCCTGTGGTGTTCCTTGCCTACATGCTTGAGTTGAAACCGGGCAAGGCGATGGAAACCGCCGGGCGTTTCGTGATCAACACGACGGTTGGCGTGGCCGGCTTCATCGACGTGGCCAAGCGCAAGCCGTTCAACTTGCCCTATCGCCCCAACGGCGTTGCCAACGTGCTCGGCTACTACGGCGTCGGCCCGGGGCCCTACATGTACCTGCCGCTTGTCGGACCGACGACGGTGCGCGACCTGATCGGCGATACGCTCGACAATCTGGTGCTGGCGCCCACGCTGATCGGCAAGCCGTTCAACAAGCCCGAAGTGGCGATCCCGATGAGCGTGGTGCGGCAGCTGGGCGAGCGCGGCGCGTTCGATGAAGAGATCAACCGGATCCGCAAGACGGACGATCCCTACGCGACCTATCGCGAACTCTACTTGCGGCAACGCCAGGCGGAAATCGACGCGCTGCATGGCCGCGTGACGCCGAATGTCGTGCCGGTCTACGGTCCGGGAATGAAAACCCCCGGCAAAAAGAAGAAGCACGACGTGGAGCCGGAGGCGGCACCGGAAACGCAGCAGCCTGCGCCGGCTTCTGCTGTGCCTGAGAGTGGGGCCGATTCCGGTTCAGTCGCCGTGCCCACGGCGACGCCGGCACCAACCGCACCCGAAGCGGCAGGGCAGGGCGCCGCACCCGTTGCGATCCCGGCCGCAACGCCGCAAGCCACGACCCAGCCCGAAACGCACCCCTGAGGCCACGCAAGGCAAACAAAAACGGCTTGCCGGCGTGGAATGCGCAGGCGCTGGTACATGGCGGCGCCTGCGCATTCGCTTCCGATCCGCTGTCGTCGATTTCCATGCTGGCTGCGTGAATGACGCCACCAAGGCGCCGTTCACAGGCCGCCAGATGCGTGAGCCTGACGGCGCTGCAGTACGAGGGCGGCCGAAGCGCCGCCCTCGCTACCGATTGCCTTATTCCGCCGCGATAGCGGGCGGTTCCTTTTCGTCATTGGCGGCCGTGCCCGGCGTGCCCAGCATGTTCATGCCCTTTTCGGAGAGCAACATGCCGATCAGCGCCTGCAGCGCGCCGCCGCCTTCGGCGCCCGCTGCGCCGCCGGTGTTGATCTGCACCCGGGGCACGATGTCCACGCCGGACTTTTCCAGCGCTTCGGCAAGGCGTTCGATCACCTGACGGGTCAGCTGGAACTGCGCACCGCCCGATGCGGCCGCCTGTTTCTCGATGGTTTCGGCAGTCGCAAGGCCGGTGCGGGTGATCTTTTCCGCTTCGGCGCCGGCGAGTGCCACGGTCTTGGCAGCCTCACCCTCGCCGACGATGCGGATGCGGTCGGCCTCTGCCTTGGCCAGCGTGCGGGTCTGTTCGGCTTCCTGCGTGGCGCGCTTCAGCGCCGCCTTGCCCTGGTTTTCCTGCACCGTGATCGACAGTTCGGACTCGGTGATCGAGGTCTGCTGATGCGCGCGCGCCTCCGCCTCGCGCAGCGCCTTTTCGCTTTCGGCGGCGATGCGCTGCTTTTCGTACGTGGTCACGCGTTCTTCGGCCACCTGGCGTTCGCGCAGCTGCTGCAGCACCTTCTCGATCTGGTCGTTGCCGGCGGTCGCGCGCGGGGTGCCGATCAGCACTTCCTGCAATTCCAGGTTATAGCCGCTGAACTTGGCGCGCATCTCGTCACCCGCCTGCTCCTGAATGTCGGAGCGTTCCTGCAGCAGTTCGATCAGCGTCTTCCTCTGGGCGACGTTCTTGAAATAGGCCGAAACCATCGGGTCCAGCGTCTGTTCGACCAGTTTCTTGATGTCGCCGAAGCGCTGGATCACCAGCGGCGCCTTGCGATAGTCGATATGGACCACGACCGAGAGCGGCAGCGTCGGTTCGAAGGCATCCTTGGTGATCAGCGAAACTTCGGACAGATTCTCGTCCAGCTTGTGCTGGCCGGTGGTGTCCTGATCCCACTTCAGAATGAAGTTGGTGGTCGGCACGATCACGATCTTGCCGGCATAAGTATTGAACGCATATTTGCCGGGCAGCAGCGGCTCGCTCCAGACGCCGCGCGTGCCGCGCGCGACCAGCTCGCCGTGGCGGTAGTCCTCGCCCGAGGTGTCCTGCCCGCTGACGCCGGTATAGCTGATGACGACGCCAACGTGGCCCACCTCGATCACCGTCTTGGCGACCATTTCCACGGTCGCGAACAGGCGGTTGATGAAGTAGCTGCCCTCGACAAGCACCTGCAACTGGCGGCCGCGACGGCCACCGGCGGCGATGAACTTTTCCGGATCCTGGAAGCTGTTGTGGAAGGTGGCGGCATCGGCCTGGCTGGTGCCCACTTCGGGCGCGATGATTTGGTCGGCAGTGAGTGCCGGGCCGTCATGCACGGTGACGATGCCGATCTGGTCGGACGAATCCTTGATCACCACTGCCTCGAACCCGCGGCGTTCCTCGATCACGGCCTGCATCTGCGCGAACAGGGCCGGATCGTTGCGTTCCAGCATCAGGCCGTAGATGTGCTCCCGCGTGACGATCACGAACTGGGCGAGGTTGATGGCATAGGTACCCTCGCGCAGGATGGTGCGCTGCGGGCCCTTCTGGCCGCCGCTGGAGAGGAAGTTGCGCACATCCAGGAAGTCTGCCGTGGCGGCATTGCTCGCCAGCGTCTGGGTGGGGCCCAGCGGCGCGCCGTCGCGCGCGAAGACGTAGCCGATCTGGCCCTGCGGGATCGTCACCAGCGGCTGGCTGTGGACGCGGTACTGGAACGGCACGAAGAAGTGATAGCCGCCGCGCAGCACGTCCGGCTGGTAGCCGGCTTCGCGGCTGAGCGCGATCAACCCGCCGGAGAGGGAGCCGTTGCGGCTCCACAGCTTCTCGACCACGGCGACGCGGTTGTTGCCGACATAGCGCACGCAGCGCGAGAGAACGAAAAGAAAGACGACGACGAGAGCCACGACAGCCGAGGCGCCGAGCACAAACATATTTGTCATCTGGGAATGGTGTCCTTGGGACCTGATACAAGCGCACGAAGTTGCGCTCGCGCCGATATTTACGCCTGTTCTCAAGCGTCCACCAGAGGAATAAAATTTGTTAACCGGGGAATTGCGCTAGCTGTGCAAGTGGGAGGGGCCGTAGCGTGCCTCGACATAGCCGGCGACTATCCTTGCTTGCGTCTCGTCCGCGCGGGCGTCTGCGGCGGCCAGTTCCGCCTGCGCCGATGCGATGTGCGCGATCGTGGCGGCGATCATCTCGGTCAGGGCAGGGCGGCGATCGGGCGCGGCGGTGGCAAGGGCGCGGGTGGACGACTCTACCGCCTCGGCCAGATCGCGAGCGAGGGCCTGATGGCGGGGATCGTCGTGGTTCCAGCGCGCTGCCGCGATTTGGCCGAGTGCTGCCTCCATGCACGGGTTGGGCAGGGCGCGGGCGGCGATCACGGCCTGCTGCAAGTCGCGTTCGGACCGGATGGCCGCCGCACGGGGATCGCGCGCTTCGCGGCCGGCGCGGCGGCGGCGCAGGAGCGGATCGATCAGCGCGGCAAGGCCGGTGGCGGCAATCGCGGTGGCCACATAGCCGCCCAGCAGCGCCGGGCTGACGCGTAGCGCCAGATGCAGCAGCGCCTCGGCGTCCGCAGGCCTCTCCCGAACGATCGCGGCAAGCATGGCCAGAAGATAGAACGGCAGCACGAAATGGAGAAACGCGCCGCCGATCAGCCGCCAGGGCAGGATGGGGGCGGAAGGCCGGTCAGAGGCTGAGGCGCGATCCTTGTGCACCCGTCTATTGTGCCACGGACCTAGAGGACAGGACAGGGGGCAGAGGCGCAGGATGAGGAAGGAAGGGGACCACCCCGGCCCGCGCCCATGCGCTGGACCGGGGTGGTGCTCGCATCAAGGCTTGGTCGGCGCCAGACGGGCCGCGCCGCCGCCGGGCAGGCTGACCTTGTAGGGCGTGACGTAGATATTGCCGGCCTGCTCGAAATCGGTCGAGACGATTTGCGCGCCGCTGGCGAGGGCGGCGGTGGCGCGGGTGCTGTCGTTGCTCTTCGCCTCGTACGTCTCGATGTCCGACCGGGTGCGGACCAGATAGCCCTGCGCCGTATACTTGCGGATTTCCGCCGCGCGGACGAGGGCGTTGTCGTACATCAGGAAAGCGGCGTGATCCTCGCCCGGTTCGGCGCGCAGGAAGGCGACCCGGCCCTTGAGCGAGGGGTGCCCGGCCAGGTAACCGGCGGCGCCTTCGGGGCCGTTGGCGGTGAGCATCAGGAACATCACCTTGCCGCGCGCCGCGCCCAGCTTCGGCCAGTTTCCGGCCAGAACTGCCGCATTGAGCGTCGGGTATTGGCCGCGCACGTCATCCGGCGTGACGATGCGGTCTCGCGGGAAGACCGAGAGAATCTCCTGATCGATCTCGTCGAAGCGCTGGGCAGTGAAGGGCACCGGCGGGGTGCCGTCGGCGAACAGGGGCAGGGCCTGGCTCTTGGCTTCCACCAGGATGAACAGCGGCACATGTCCGGGATGCGCGTCCGACCAGTCGCGGATTTCGTGCAGGCACTGGGTGAACAAGGCGCAGTGGCTGCGGAAATCGAAATCGGCGACGTGGAATACCTTGAAGCCCGGCTTGGCCAGCGATTCCCGGTCGAACGGCAGCAGGTGCTGCACGCCCTGTTTCACCAGCGCGCGATAGCCGGCGGGATCGAGGTAGTGGCCGCCGTCCGGATCGGGATTGATGTCCAGTTCCAGGCTGCGCAGGCCCAGGTCCAGCTGGCTGACCAGATCGCCGTGGGCATAGTTGAAGCCCTCGTCGATCGAGATCGGATTGGGGTGTTCTTCCTGAAACAGCGCGCGCTTTTCGGCGGGCATGGCGGCCATCATCGAAGACAGCTTGGAGAAGACCGGCGCCGCCATCTCTCGCAGGCGCGGATCGATCGGTTGGGAATAGCTGTTGTGGGTGCCCAGCACCTGAATGCGGTTGATCGGCAGATCGTCCGGCAGGGCAGGGGCGTCGCGGTCGTCCGGTTGTGCCAGCGCACCCGAAACGGGCACGGCGAGGGAGAGGGCCAGCGAGAGGGCCAGCTTGCGGTTGGTGCGGTTCATGGTTCTGCTCGTCCGGCTCAGAAGTTGACGTTGACGAAGCCGCCGGCGGTGCGGCGCGCGGCGGGCGAGGTGTAGTGGAGCAGGCCAAGCGCGCCGTAGACCTGGTATCCGGTCGAGAAATGCACATCGAACAGGTTGCGGGCATAGACGCCGAATTCGATGTTGCGGTTCGGCAGCGTGAACGTAAGCCGCGCGTTGGTGAGGCCGTAGGCCGGCACGTGCGAGTAGTCGGGCTGGCCCACCACGGTCCATGCCTCGCTGCGGTAATTGTATTCCACGTGGGCGCGGGCACCCAGGCCGCCGGCGAACTCATGCGCGTAATCGGCGCTGACGCTGGCCATCCAGTCGGGCGAGTTGGTGAGGCGGCTGCCAGTATAGTCGGTCGTCGCGTTGTAGACGTAGTCGGTGAACCAGGCGTCGGTATAGCCGAAGCTGCCGCCCAGCGTCAGGCCGTGCACCGGGATCACCGCGATCGTGCCTTCCACGCCCTGCGAACGCAGGCCGCCGGCGTTGCCGATGGCGGTGGCCTGCAGCGTGCCGCCGGCGCCGTCGGGGATTTCGGTGAGGATGGTGGTCTGGAAATCGGTGAAGTCCGAACGGAACACGTCCAGGTTCAGGCGCAGGCGATGGTCGAACCATTCGGTCTTCACGCCGGCTTCCCAGGCCTTCACGGTTTCCTTGCGATAGGGATCGTACTTGTTGCCCACGAAGGCGACGCCGCCCGGCTTGTAGCCGGTGGAGTAGGAGGCATAGACCATCGCATTGTCGGCAAAGTGCCATTCCGGCGCGATGCGGTAGGAGAAGTTGCTGCCGTTGACCTTGCCGTAGGAATAGATGGGCGAGGCGCTGGTGCCGAAGAACAGCGGCGTGTAATCCAGATACTTGCGCGGATCGACGTAGATGAAATCGAGCCGCTGGTCGTTCCAGTCCCAGGTCTGGCGGCCGCCGAAGGTGACTGAGAGGCGGGGGGAGATGTTGAACTTCAGCTGGCCGAACATCGCCGCCGTCTCGTTGTTGGCGGTGAACAGCGAGGCATTGGCATCGGGCTCGTCGCTGGCGCCGGTCAGCGCGTAGAGGAACGCCTTGCCCTTGCCGTTCGCGTCATAGAGCGGGGCGCCCAGCGTGGCCCACTGCACCTGCGTCTGGCGGGCGTGAAGCTGGTTGTAGAACGCGCCCACGACATATTCGACGAAGCCGCCGGTGGGCGAGGCCAGATGCACTTCTTCGCTGAACTTGTCGGTCTTCAGATCGCCGACGTTCACCGGGATATAGGCGTACTGGTCCAGCGGCAGCAGGTTGGCCGGGGTGGAGTTCCAATAGCCGGTGCGACGATAGGCGGTGATCGACTTCAACTCGTGGTCACCCACCTTGGCGGTCATGTCCAGCGATGCGCCCCATTCGCGGGTGTGGATCTCGCCGAAGGTGCCGTCTGCCGTGTCGGCGCTGTTCTGGCCGGGATAGACGCCCAGCGCGTTCAGCATGGCGGTGACGTTGGCCGGCTGGCCCGAGACCGGGGTGCGCACGCTGCTGTCCCAGTGATGGCCGTAGTCGGCGGACAGTACCATGTTGAAGCGGTCGCTGGGCTCGATCAGCAGGCGGGCGCGACCGCCGTAATCGTGGGTGGAGCCCACCTTGCGATCCAGCGTGACGTTGCGGCCGAAACCGTCCTGCGCCTGATCGAAGCCCGACACGCGCAGCGCGGCGATGGAGGTGAGCGGCACGTTGATCGTGGCGTTCAGGATGCGCTCGTCATGCTCGCCATAGCTGGCGCTGGCGCGGCCGGTGAACTGGCCCAATTCGGGGCGATGGGTGGAGACGGAGATCACGCCGGAGGTGGAATTCTTGCCGAACAGCGTGCCCTGCGGGCCCTTCAGCACGTCGATCCGGTCGATGTCGTTCAGGCCGATCAGGCCGTTGGCGCGCTGGCCGTCCATCACCACGCCGTCGACGATCACGTTCACCGACTTGGCATTGGAAAAGTCGAAGGAGGTCGAACCCACGCCGCGGATCTGGAACGCCGCGCCCTGGGTGGGATCGTACTGCACGCCGGGCACGACGTACTGCAGGTCGGTAACGTCGGTATAGCCGCTTTGCTTCAGTGCCTCGCCGGAAACGCTGGCGATGGAGATCGGCACGTCCTGGCTGCTTTCCTGGCGGCGCTGGGCGGTGACGACGATGGTCGAAAGCTGGTCGCTGCCAGCCTCGGCGGCGGTGTCCGCCTCTTCGGCGTGCGCGCCGGCAGCGAGCAGGGATGCGGCGGCGGTCGTCGCCAGCAGCATGGCGATCCGACGGCGCGCGGCGCGCCTGCTAAATTCCTGATGCATGACTCGTTACCCCAATCCAGCTTGATGCTGGGCGGGGGACTAGGAGCGTCCAATTGCAGATTTAAGACAAACGTACTGGATATATTTATGGAAAAAAAGTCATTTCAAGACGGATGTACCGCATTCGGAGGGTTCGCGAGATCAGTCAGGATTTCCTTGGCGCGCCACCCGCGCGGGGCATTGCGCAGGGTCGTCGTCGGCTCGGCCGCGATGGCAAAACCGTGGCCGATCATGGCCATGGTATAGGCCTGGCTCATTGCCCGATCGCCGTCCGGGCGGCCGATCAGCTGTTCGGAAATGACGGCGTGCACGTTCTCCGCCCGGCGGCGGCGCATGTCGATCGCGAAGGGGCGGAAGCGCTCGTCGCGCAGCGCGGCCAGCGCCATTTCATGCGTCAGCACAATCACTGCGTAGCCGGCCTCGGCATCCTCGTCCGTTCCAATCTCGCGCCGCATCCGCCGGTAGAGCGCTTCCACGCCGCCCAGCAGCAGGTCGCGCTGGGCCGGGAAATGGTGCGCCACGCTGGAGTTCGCGGTTGCCGCCTCCCGCGCGACGGCGCGGTGGGACAGGCCCTCGATCCCTTGCGCCAGGATCAGGTCAGCGATCTTCTCGGCAATCGCCGCCTTGTTGCCTTGCGGCGGTTCACCGGTCTCGATGGCGGCGCGGGCAGGCGTGGCCAGACGGTCCACCAGCGCCATGTGCCATGAGCTTGCCCCGCTGGCCGGCGCCTCGTGGAGGTCTCGCAAAAGCGCGCGCAGCGTCGATTGGCGGAGCAGGCGATAGTCGGTCTCGTCCGCCAGCAGGATCGAGAAGGGCCGTTCATCCAGGCAATAGCCGGCGATCCGGGTGGCGAGTTGATCGGCCTGCGGATGCTCGGCCAAGATTGTGCGCCAACGCTCGCGCAGCAGCGCGTGAAGCCGGTCGACATGCGGATGGCCGGCCGGTTCGCGCTGTACTTTCAGCAGCAGCTCAGCCCGGACCACCGCCGATGTCCGCCCGCCCAGCGCACAGTCGTCCAGCCAGGCCGTCACCAGATCGGCAAGGCATCCGGCGGCCAGCGCGTCGACCCCGGCCATGCTGCGTTCCCAGACGCTGCGTTCCTGCTCCGCCAGTGCCACCTCGCGCGCGGCGATGGCCTCCACCAGCGCGGCGCGGTCGCCGATGCGATAGCTGATGCTGCCCACCGATATCCCCGCACGTTCGGCAAGCGCGCGCAGGCTCAGTTCGGCAAGGCCGCGTTCGGCCACGAGTTCACGCGCCGCATCGACGATGGCCTCGGCATCGACGGTGGGCTGGCGTCCGGCGGCGGATCGGTTGGTACTCATCACCGCGAAGTCATAGGCGCGTTTCGGCCCTCGTCCAGTCTTGCTGTCCGCGCTCTTGAGCGACGCGAAAGAGTCATACGCGGTGCCTATGCGCGCACTCGTGACCGATGTCCTACCCAAGGCGTCCTTGCGAGTCTTCATGGCATCGCATCTGGCCAAGAACCTGCTGTGGTCGGGGGAGGATGCCTTCGCCTTCTACATTCTGGTGGTGGTGCTGCGGCTCGATCCGGTGCTGGCCGGGGGGCTGTTCCTGGCCGGTTCGGCGTGGAATGCGGTGGTCGATTTCGCCTGGGGGGCGGTGCTGGCGCATCGTCCGCAACTGGGGCGTTGGCTGCCGATCGTCACTGGCATCGCCGTGCCCGTCGCCTGCGTCAGCTTCGCGCTGCTGCCGATTAGCGGCAGCGTGGGCGTGGCGATGGCGCTGATCCTGGTGTTCCGGACCAGTTTCGCGCTGTTCGACGTGCCGCACAATGCGCTGAACATGCCGCTGGCGGAGCGGTACGGGCACCTGACGCTGATGCGCCTGCGCTCGATCGCGGCGGCAGCCGGTGCGCTGGTGGTGGCGGCGCTGGCCCTGCCGCTGATGCTGGTGACCGCCCCGTGGCTGCCGACCGCGCTGTTCGCGGGCATGGCGGTGGTGGCGTTCGTGGGCTTGCTGCCGATCCCGTGGATGCTGGCGCGGTTCTGGCGTGGGGCGTCGCCATCGTTCCATGTGCGCCCGCAATTTGCCGATATCGCGCGCGTGGCGCTGTGCGTGCTGCCGTTCTGTCTGGCGCAGATGCTGGGGGCGGGGGCACTGGGGGCCATCGGCAAGGGGCTGCTGCATCTGAAGATACGCACGCAATGGGTGCTGGCGGCGGCGCCTCTGGCGATCGGCATGGCCCGGCTGGCGGCGATCCCGGCGTGGAACGCCATCGCCCGGCGGCGCGGCATCGCGCAGGGGCTGTCGATCGCCTATTTCTGCATCGGTGCGGTGATCCTGCTGCTGCCGGTGGCGGTGGGGGGCGGACCGGTGGGTGCACTGATCGCCTTCGCCGTGTTCGGTGCGCTGGTCAGCGGCATCGCGCTGCTGGCCTGGTCCGGCTTTTCGCAACTGGTCGCGCATGAGCCGGCCATTCGCGGGCCGGGCGATTCCAGCCTTGCCTATGGCCTGTTCACCGCGACGTCCAAGATCGGGCTGGGCGCTTCTGCCTGCATTGCCGGAAACTGGCTGGAATCGCAGTCCGATGGGATCGCGCCGGACGGTTCCGCGCTCTGGCCGCTGGCGCTGGCGACGGCGGCGCTGTGCGCGGCCTGTTCGCTGGTTGCGGGCAGGCCGGTGCGGAAGATCGGGGGGCAGTCTGCGACAGCGCTTGGTTGAAAATTCTTTGGGAGCGAATCGGCGCCGCCAAATTCGCCTTCAGCGCATTTTCAAACAATCCTACCAGTAGCACTTCGCTCCTTCGAAATCGTCCAGCGCGCGGGCGGCGGATTTGACGAGGCGGCGCTTGCCTCCGCCGTCGATCAGGGCAGCGGCTTCCGGCAGGTCCGACAGGTCCAGTCGTTCCACCACGGCGGGCGCGGTGGCAAGGTCGTTCAGGGCGCCCAGTCGATCCTGCAGGCTTTCCAGCGCGTCCACGAAGCGTTCGCGGCGGTGCCGGGCCTGCTTGCGGGTGTAGAGCGTGGCGAAGAAATCCGCCGCATAGCGCATCTTCTTGGCCGCCTTGCGCGCCTTGTGCCGCGCCTCGTCATCCAGCTCCGCCAGATTGTGGCCGCGCTTTTTCAACACTTTGCGGCGATGGCGCAGCGCCTCGGCGGCGAATTCGCCTACCGGCTGGTCGCGCGCCTCGGCATTGCCGGGCCGCGCTGTCCAGTCGCCCACGGCGATCCATTCGGCCAGGTCGATCATCAGCGCGCGGCAGCGTTTCGACCGCAGGGTGATGCCCGCCCCGGCATAGGCGCGGCTTCTGGCGGCGATCAGACGGTCCAGCAGCGCCGCGTCCTTCGCCTCGCCGATCAGCACGTCCACCTCGCGGGCGGGGGCCAGCTTGGTGGCCAGCCAGCGCAGTTCGCGGCCGATTCGGGCCCCGGTGCGATCCTGCGCCAGCATGGACTTGTAGATCGACAGGGCCGAGCGCAGCCGCCGGATAGCCACCCGTGCCTGATGCAACGCGGCCGCATCGTCGTGGTCCAGGATGACCGGCAGGTTGCGATGGAACTGGTCGATGCAGGCGCCGGCGATCGCCTGGAAGGCCTGCCCCGCCGTCATCTCCGCGCCGAGTTCGACCCGCGGCGCCTTCACCGCGCGCGGTACCGGCCCCAGCAGCCGATAGCCGCGTTCGCCCTTGCTCAGCACGTTGATCCGCACCGGCGTGACCGCGTCGATCCGGCGGGCCAGATCGTAGAGCCCGGCCAGATCGCCACCCTTGCGTTCCAGTTCCACTTCGCAGATCGGCGTGGACCGATCCCCGGCGATGATCCGCCCGCGATCCAGCGCCACTTCCACGCCGTCCTGCATCCAGACGCGCCTGGCGTTCTCCACCGTGAATACGGGGGCGAGCAGGGCCGCCCGATCGCCCAGCAGGGCCGCGACCGGCGTATCGCCATCGATCACCGGACGATCGCCGGAAACCTCCTGCTCCCATTCGGAGCGGACCAGCATTCCCGCCGCCGAGCGATCGGCTTTCACCGTCTGCACGCGGCGCTTGCCGCTGCGGCGGATGCGCAAGGCCAGCCCGGCCTGCGAAAGATCATGCCCCGGCGTGTCGAAATAGACCGATTCCTGCCGCACTGCCGTGGGTGTGGAGGCGAACAGCCCGGCGCCTTCCAGCGCATCGGCACCGTCCGGCGTCAGCTCAAGCTTGAGTTCCTCTTCGTCGACCGCGTTCGTAGCCATGTTGGATCTCCGCCCTCTTGACAGAAATCATAGGGGAAACCGTCGCTTGTTGACAGTCCCGTGACGAAGGCGCCTCCACCCCTTCGTCACGGCCGGATGCCCTCGGTCAGGAGGCGGGCTTTTCCACTTTGCCCGCCTTCATCACGAAGGCCACGTGCTGCAGCACGCGCACGTCCTGCAGCGGATCGCCGTCTACCGCGATGATGTCTCCATAGCGGCCCGGTGCGATCGCGCCGAGGTCGGCGGTACGGTCCAGCGCTTCGGCGGCGTTGCGGGTGGCGGCCTGAATCGCCTCCATCGGCGTCATGCCCCATTCCACCATCTTGGCGAATTGCAACGCGTTGTCGCCGTTCGGGTAGACGCCGCCATCGGTGCCGAACAGCATCTTCACCCCGGCTGCGTGGGCGGCGCGGAAGGTCTGGCGCTGCTTCAGGCCGATGGCCTTTTCCTTGGCCAGGCTTTCGGCGAAGACGCCGTTCTTCGCGCCCTCGGCCAGGATGTAGTCATCGTCATAGATGTCCATGTCGAACCAGGCGCCGTGCTCCTTGGCCAGCTTGAAGCTGGCATCGTCCGCCAGGCTGGCATGTTCGATGGTATCCACCCCGGCGCGCAGGGCGGTGTTGATGCCATCGGTTCCGTGGGCGTGGACGGCCACGCGCATGCCCAGCATGTGCGCCTCATCCACGATCGCCTTGATCTCCTCATAGCTCAGCTGCTGCGCGCCCACCGAGTCCGTCTTCGACAGCACGCCGCCGGTCATGCAGACCTTGATGACTTCGGCGCCATACTTGCGATTGCGGCGCACGGCGGCGCGGAAACCGTCCGGTGTGTTGGCGATCTGGGGGGAGGGGACTTGGACCGAGGGCGGGAATTCGGTGCTGTCGCAATGGCCGCCGGTCACGCCCAGGGCATACGTGGCGGGCACGATGCGCGGGCCGGGGACATAGCCCTTTTCGATGCCCTGCTTCAGCGCGACGTCGTCATAGTTGGAAGAACCGACGTTGCGAACGGTGGTGAAGCCCGCGTCCAGCGTGCGCTTGGCATTGGCGACGCCGATCACCGTCCAGAAATTGTCGGTATATTCAAGGCCGTTGTAGCCGGAGATCGTCGGGTCGGAGGTGAGGTGGACGTGCATGTCGATCAGGCCCGGCACCAAGGTGCGGTCACCCAGATCGATGCGCTTGGCATCCTGGGGAACGGTATCGCCCTGACGGCCGACGCTGACGATGCGGCCATCGGTGACAACGACTTGCGGCTTGTCCACCGACTTGCCGGCCAGCACGTCGACCATGCGCGCGGCGGTGAGCACGACCGTTTCCGCATGAACCGCCGTGGACATCGCAACCGAGGCCAGCAGGGCAGCCACAGACAAACGCAAGCGCATCATCGTTCTCCGAAGAATGGGAAAAACACAAAGGATGGAAGCGCCCGGCGCGCGCGACCTGCGCCCCGAAACAATACCCCCGCCGCCGATAGAGCACAGACCGTCGGCCCCCGGCAAGAGGCGCGCCGATCGTCGCTGCGGACCCGCGCGGTGCGGACCCTTTGTCGGGCGTTTGCGGGGAGGGGATCTGCAAAGCGAAGGGCAAGATACGGTCCAAGTCGTGCGCCCGATTTGGCAGTAATTCCACCGGATGCCGTCAATCGTTTGCGCGGTACGAAGCGATGCGGGCAAGTGATCGTTTCCGCCTTGGCCGGCGCTATTGCGCGAGATGAAAGCCCTTATTTACCAATTGTTGCGCATACCATCCGGGGCGACATTTGGCGGTGGGCAAGCAGGGATGCGTACATTTGGCAGGCGATTGCCTGGAACGGTGGGGCTGCCGCCGGTTTCCGGGGCGGTTCCCGAACCGGCAGGCGTGTCGGAACGGCAGGCGGTCCGTCCGGCCGGCAGCAGCGGACCGGCTTCGGCCACGCAAGGCCGCGTCATGGTCCCGACCGTCGATGCCGCGTTCCGGCCGCTATCGGGCAATGCGTTCGCGGTGCTGGGGCTGCCGCTGGATGCCAACCAGGATCGCATCACGCAGCGGGTGGACGATCTGGCATTCGAGGAAGGGCAGGACGAAGCAGCATTGCAGGCGGCGCGGGCCAGCCTGTTTTCGGCGCGCGACCGGCTGGGGCAGGAAATCGGCTGGCTGCCGGAATGCACGGCGAACCAACAACAGGCCGCGATCGCGGCGCTTGGCCGGGGGGATGCGGCGGCGCTGCTGCACGTGGCCGGCCGGACCACGGGCCTGGCCGCGATCAACCTGTTCGAAGCCGGTGCGGACTTGCGCTCCATCGACGTGCAGCCGGCCTTCGATCTTATCGAGACGATTGCCCGGTGGGAGCCGGAAACCACGCTGAACGTGCTGGACGAGGCGCGCGGGCGGGGTGGCTATCGGCCGATCGATCTCGATCAGTGGGAACGGGCCGTGACCGCGCGGCTGGGCGATGCGGCGGCGCGGCTGGGGCCGCTGATTGCCGCGTCTCCCGAAGGCCGCGCGCGCCTGACGGGCACCGTGCACCGTTCCGCGCAGCCGGGATCGACGCTGGCCTCGTTCCTGGAAGCATTGCAGAGCGCCTATGCCGCCGCGATCCAGGAACCGCTGGGCCGGCTGGAGATGCGCATCCAGACCAGCGTCGCGCTGATCGATGCCGATCCCGCCAATGCGATGCAGATCAACAGCCTGATCGCCGCGCTGAACCAATGGTCCGCCTATCGCCGGCCGATCCAGGTGATGGAAGCGGCGCGCGCGCTGGATGATGGGGAGTCGGCGCGGATCTTCGATTCCCTGCTGGGGCTGACGATCAAGATCGCCAATACCCACGATCAGCAGGCGGTGGCGCTGCGATTGGCGGAAGCGTTGCTGGATGCGTTTGCGCACCTGCCGCAGCAGCGCAAGCGGCTGGAGCAGCAGATGCCCGTGCTGCTGGGCAATGTGGCAGTCCAGCGCCTGACCGAACTGGGTGAGCGCATTGCCCGGCAGCGCAGCCGTTTCGTTGCGCAAGTGAAGAGCGGCCGGATGGGGCCAAAGGCCAAGGGCCTTGCGGCCGAGCTTGTCGAATGCTTCGACGCGACGCTCGAGGCCGCCGAAGGGAAGCGGGTAGCCCCTTTCCAACTGGCCCGTGCGATCATCATCGCGACGTACAACGCGACGCGGGACCGGCAGTGCGCGACGATCTTGTTCAGATGGCTGCTGGACCAGGATCCGCCTGAAACGGTCCGCGACCTGTTGAAGCAGGATCTGAATCGGTTGACTGCCGGGGTGACAGGCTGGGCAGTCGGCATTGCCAGCATTGTTCTGCTGCTGATGCGCTGCAGCGAACACCGCAATGTGCCGCTGCGCACGGTACCGGCGGCGCCAACCTCGTCTGGCGCGGCATTTGGGGGCGCGGCAACCGGGGCTGCGTCAACGGGGGGTGCGCCATCCGGCGGCTCGGCGCGCGAGCAGGCGTCGGATGCATCGGGCTCCGCGGCGGAGGCGCAGGCGAATGCGCGGGCGGAGGAGCTTGCCCGCGTGCGCGAGCAGATCCGCCAGTCGAATGCGGAGGCCGAACGTGTCCGCGCCGCCAACGATGCGGCGCGCGCGAAAGGGATGCGCCGCGAGTGGGAGGAGCCACGGCCCCGGCCCACATGGAGCAGGGGATATGGCTACGGCGACGGCGGTTACGGACCGCCCAACGGCGCGACCAGCACCACAAGTACCATCTCGACGAGCAGCACCGCTCAGGGAGGAAAGCCATGACCGAAGCGGCAGCCGAACGGCCGCAGGATAGCCGCCGTACGCTGGCGGAGGTGGCCAGCCTCGCCTGGAAACTGGCCGATGCGCTGGCGGGGGAGCTGGAACAGGCCCCGCCCTCGCGCACGCAGGCCGGGCAGGCGATGCTGCGCTTCGCCGGGCGTCGGCTGGATACGCTGCTGGCGCAGGGTGATCTGCGACTGGTGACGTTCGACGGCCAGGACTGGGGTGCCCAGATCCCGGCCAATCCGATCAATCCCGACGAAGTGGAAGGCTGCGAAACCGTGGCCGTGGACCGCACCGTCGAACCTACCATCCTGTGCGGGACCGACGTCGTGTTGCCCGGCCGGATACTCCTGAGGAAAGCCTGACATGTATCTGGGTATCGATCTCGGCACGTCCAATTCGGCCATCGTCGGCCATCAGGAGGGACGACTGACGCTGTTCAAGGCGGTCAGCGGGGAGGATGTGCTGCCTTCGGTGGTGATGCGCGATCGCACCGGCAGCCGCTATGTGGGCAAGCGCGCCTACGATCAGCTTCAGGTGTCGCCGCAAGGGATCGCCGCGCGCTTCAAACGCCTGCTGGGTACCGATACCGCGCTGCCGTTCGGCACCGAAGACGAGACGATCACGCCGGAGGATGCCAGCGCCGAAGTCCTGCGCCAGCTGCTGAAACAGGCGCGGATGCGCGTGGGCGATGCGGCGGTGGAGGGCACCGTGATCACCGTGCCCGCCGCGTTCAACCAGATGCAGTCCGAAGCGACGATTCGCGCTGCGCAGGCTGCCGGGCTGGACCGGGTAGGGCTGCTGCAGGAACCGATCGCCGCCGCGCTTGCCTGTCTGGAGCGTCCGGGCACGCGCAGCGGGCTGTTCCTGATCTACGATCTTGGCGGCGGCACCTTCGACGTGGCGCTGGTGCGCGCGGTGGAGGGCTCTGTTTCCATCGAGGCGCATGAGGGCATCAACATGCTGGGCGGTAGCGATTTCGACCGGATGCTGATCGATCGCATGGTGCGCCCGTGGCTCTTGGCCAATTTCACCCTGCCCGAAGATTTCCACCGCCGCCCCGAATTCCGCCGCCTGCTGGCACTGGCGACCGCCAATGCGGAACTTGCCAAGATCGAACTGTCCTTCGCCGAGCAGGCGATCGTCTTCGTGTCCGACCATGATGCGCGCACCAACGATCTGGACGGGCGGCCGATCTATCTGGAGATCGTGGTTTCCCGCGCCGAACTGGAAGCGCTGGTGGCAGAACGGATCGAGCGATCGGTCGAGCTTTGCCGCAAGGTCGTGGCGGACAATGGCTATGCGCCTTCGGACATCGATCGCGTGGTGCTGATCGGCGGGCCGTCGCGGATGCCGATCGTGCGCCGGCTGGTTCCGACCGGGCTGGGCATTGCCGCCGATCTGGAGATCGATCCGATGACCGCCGTGGCGCGCGGCGCGGCGATCTATGCCGAAGGGCGCGACTGGTCGGGCAGCGAAGGCGGCGGTTCCGCCGGGAAGCAGGGCCGCCTTCAGGAGGCGGCGGGCATCGGCGTTTCCTACGACTACGAAGCGCGCACCTTGCGCGATCGCGGGCGCATCCGCGTCACCGCGCAAGCCGATGGGGCAGAGGGCCTGCGCGTCTCCGCCCTGGCCAGCGACGGGCGCGACTATGGCGAGCGGCTGGTGAGCGAAAGCCCGGTCTTCTCGATCCAGCTGGGTGAAGGCGAAACCCGCGTGCGCATGACGGTGACCGATGCCGGCGGCCGGCCGGTGGCCGATGCCTGCCGCGAACTGACGATCACCCGCGTGGTGGCCGTGGCAGCCGGCGCGCCGTGTACCAGCACCATCGCGGTGAAAGTGGAGGACAGCGACGGGGTGCGCACGATCAACGTGCTGGAACCGCTGGTGACCAAGGGCGAGACTCTGCCGCGCCAGGGCACCAAAGTCCTGCGCGCCGCGCGCAAGATCGATCCGGGCGCGGCCGAGTGGATCGATATCGAACTGTTCGAACAGGCAGAGGGCGTGCCCGAGCCGGAGGCCAATCTGCTGGTCGGCTCCTTCCGCCTTTCGGGCGAGGATCTGCCCGCCTACAGCCGCGCTCTGGCACCAGGCGAGCAAGTGGTGCTGCACTGGTCGGTGGACGACAGCCAGCTGATCCGCTGCTCCATCGAATTGCCCGATCATGGGCTGCACTTGCGCGATCACAGCTTCTATATCGAAGACCTTGGCCGGGTCGATTTCGCCGCACGCGGGCGGGGCTATGCCACCGAGGCGATGGGCGCGGTCAATCTGCGGATAGACGGCGCGCGCGACGTGTTGGCGCGCCATGCGCCGGATTCCCTGCAAGACCTCTATGGCCGGATTCACGAACAGTTCGATCGGCTGGAGATCACTGCCGATGCCGATGGCTTCCGCTCCATCGCGGAAGAGGCGCGGCTGATCGGGCAGGATCTGTCACGTCTGCTGCACCGCCCCGAACTGCGCGCGGCCGTGCTGCGGCACGAACTGGATGAGGCGGATCGGTCAGTCCGCACCCTTTCCGCCATCCTCTCGCCGGGGGACATGGCGGAAGTGGCCGGCCATCGCGCCACCGCGCTTCAGGCGATCGCCGATGCCCGCTTCCAGATCGCGCGCCGCGCGATCGAAGCGATTGAAAAGCTGCGCGCGCGTGCGCTGGTTGCGCAGCCTGAATTCGTCGTCGGTCAGTTTCGCTGGCTCTGCGGTCAGCGCCACGCGGCGGTGGACCAGGCCCGCTTCGAACTGACCGCCCGGCGCGGCGAAGCGGCGCTGGCGGCAAACGACGCGCAGGCCTTGCGGCAGGTGGTTGGCGAGCTTTACGGCCTTTTGCCCTCCCGCGTGGAAAGCGGCGACGTGTCGGCCCTGGCCGGTCTGCGCCGCTAAGGTCAGCCCAATCGCGTCAGGGCAGCCGGGTGACCAGCAGCGGCATCCGGCTTCACCGGCTACATCGCCAGCGACGCGGCCTCGGTCGCGCACGTTTCGGTCGCCGGCGGTGCGGGCCGGTTCTGCCGCGCCAGCTCGGCGCGCGCCGCCGCCAGATCGGCCTGGAAAGCGCGGTCCGCATGAAGGCGCGCCACGGCTGCCGCCGCGATCACGCGCCCGGCATCGACGTCGCTGGCCCAGTGCGCATTGCAGACCAGACGGCTTTCCCCGAAGTCGCGACCGCGCTGGAGGATCGCGTCGGTCCGATCGGGCACCAGTTCGACCAGGATCAGCGCCCAGCCCCAGCCCAAGGCACTATGGCCGGAAGGGTAGGATCCATCCTGCCGCAGCGCCGCTTCGTCGGCCGGCAGGCAGGTGCCGTTATCATGCGCCACGAAGGGGCGGACGCGCTGGTAATGCGTCTTGGCCTTGTAGGTCGAAAGGCCGATGTCGATCATCGCCTTGCCCAGCAGGCGATAGAGCACCGGCGTCTGCTTCGGATCCGGCGTGACCCCGGCCGCGCAGGCAAAGGTCTGCAGTGCGTGGGCAGGCTTCAGGTCGGCATCGCTGGCCGCCTGGACGAAGCGCGGCGTGCCGGCGGCGCGGGCGGTGGCTTTGCTGACTTCCTCGTCCCGCGCAAAGGCGGCCGATCCCGCCGCAGGCGGCGGCGGCAGCAGGGCAAGACTGTCGGGCAACTGGTCCGGCGGTAGATAGCCCTTGGGCATGTTGGCCGGCAGCTTGGCCGCGATGGACGGCGTCAGCGTCGGCGCCGTGGACCTGGTCTGCTCGTTGGCGGCCTGTCCGTCGGTGGCCTGTCCATTAATGGACTGCCCAGGTGCGCCGGACGCGGCGGCGATCGTGAAGATCGCAGCCGCCCCCAGGGTAACCGGCAGCGTCAACCTGCCTCGTCGCACCGTCAGCTGGACCCGGCGGCGGCGTCGGCCATCTTGGCGACCGCGTCGTCGATGGTGAAGCTGTTCGGCCGCTGCACCGGCGGAAAGTCCTTGAAGCTGTCCGCAAACATCGCGGCACCGGCTTGTGCCGCGTAGATGAAATAACCGTTGTGCAGGAACCAATCGTAATACGTGTTCGAAGTGATGTCCGCGAACTCGTAGGGGTCGGTGCGCAAGTTGAAGATTTTGGGAACTCGCAAGCGAGTGAACGGCTCCGCCCAGACCTGCATTGTGCCCTTGCAGCGCTGCTCCATGAAGGTGATCTTCCAGTTGTCGTAGCGCATCGCCAGGATGTCGCCATCGTCGCTGATGTAGAAGAAGAAGTTGCGCGGGCTCTTCTCTTCCTTGCCGGTAAGGTGGCCCAGCAGGCTCATCCCGTCGATGTGGTTCTTGTAGGTTCTGCCGATCGCCGGATATCCGGTCTTCAGCTTGTCCACCACGTCGGGCGCACCGGCCATTTCCAGGAAGGTGGGCAGCCAGTCGTGATGCTGCACGATTCCGTTGGAGACGGAGCCCGGCTCGATCTTGCCCGGCCAGCGGACGATCATCGGAATCCGGAACGCGCCTTCCCAGTTGGTGTTCTTTTCGCTGCGGAACGGGGTCATGCCGCCATCGGGCCAAGTGTTGCGGTGCGGCCCGTTGTCGGTCGAATACATGACGAAAGTGTCGTCTGCGATGCCCATTTCATCGAGAGCGTCCAGCATCTGGCCGACGTTCTTGTCATGGTCGATCATCGTGTCGTGATAGTCGGACTGCCAGCGGCCCGCCTGCCCCTTGCTCTCTGGCTTGGGGTGCGTGAACAGGTGCATGTGCGTGGTGTTCAGCCACACGAACCAGGGCTTCCCCTCGGCCTCCTGCTTTTTCATGAATGCGAGCGCGGCGGCGACGAATTCATCGTCGCAGGTTTCCATGCGCTTCTTGGTCAGCGGGCCGGTATCCTCGATCTTCTGCTTGCCGACGCGGCCCCAGCGCTCCATCTCGGTGGGATCGTCCTTGTCGGTCGCCCAGCTGTGGATCACGCCGCGCGGGCCGAAGCGTTGCTTGAACTTCGGGTCCTGGGGATAGTCCTCCATCTCCGGCTCCTCCTCGGCATTGAGGTGGTAGAGGTTGCCGAAGAATTCGTCGAAACCGTGATTGGTGGGCAGCATGTGGTTCAGGTCGCCCAGGTGGTTCTTGCCGAACTGCCCGGTGGCATAGCCCTGTTCCTTCAGCAGCGCCGCGATGGTGACGATCTTCTCGTTCATGCCGATCGGTGCGGCGGGAATGCCCACCTTGGACAGGCCGGTGCGCAGCACGCTCTGCCCGGTGATGAAGGACGACCGGCCGGCGGTGCAGCTCTGTTCGCCATAGCTGTCGGTGAACATCATGCCTTCCTTGGCAAGGCGATCGATGTTCGGCGTCTCATAGCCCATCAGCCCGCGCGTATAGCAGCTGAGGTTGCTGATCCCGATATCGTCACCCCAGATGACCAGAATGTTCGGCTTTCCATTCGGCATGGCATCGTCCTTTGCTGAAAGAATGCGGCATGGTCGAAGTTCGGCCCCCGATTATCTATCGGGGATTACCCTATCCATTCGCCCGGGATTTCTTCGATAGGCAGGCGAAACGCTTTGTCCGTTGGCGCGCGATTGCCGGAAAGACTCACTTGCGCGGCGCGGCACCGGGGTTGATCGGGGACGATTGCTTCAACTGGTTCAGACCTTCGGCGCTCAGCTTCGCCCAGCGTTCGAACAGGTTGCGAAAGTCTTCGTAATTGCTGGCCCGGTTGCGCAGATAGGGGCGCATATCCTCCATGACGCGCGCGTCCACGGCCCGCCCCAACAGTGCATTCGTGGCGGAATCGCGGGCCTCCACCACCAAGGTGCCGCCGCCGGCGTCCTTGCTGAAGGTCCATTCCATGCCGGCGCTCATCGTATCCGGGGCCACGACGTCGAGATTGACGACCGCCGTCGAAATCCGCAGCACGTCCGGCCCTGCCTGCGTCACCACCTGATAGCCGGCCTTCTGGTAGGCATCGACGAACACCGTGTGAAAGCCGGTCTTGGCCTGTTCCAGAATGTCGCGCACCTGCGAGTTGGATATGCTCTGCGCGGGATCGCTGGCGGGGCCGTGTTCCCGTTGCCAGTCCTTGCGGAAGGCGATCTCGGGCGGATCGATGATCACTTTCGTGTAGACGCGAAAGTCGGCGCCGGGCAGCAGATAGACTTCCTGCACCTTCTTCGACTTCACATGGGACAGTCCATCCCAGGTGGCCGGCGGCGCGGCGGCGGACGCCGGTAGGGCCAGCGCCAGAGCCAGCGGCAGGATGAGTGACCGGCAAAGTCTTTGCTGCATAGGTTCCTCCTCTCCAGGGTCTGGTCGAAACCTAGGCGCCGCGGCGTTGCTCGCCCATCGGGTACAAACCCGGCTTTGGACGGGAGATTCCCTCCCCCCCGTAAGCGCGTTGTCGAAATCGGGGGTAAACCCCGATTCAGGCCGCGCGTCCTGTCCTGCACATTCGGGGTGAGGAATCAGGGCAGGAGCAGGCTATGGCCGTGGGTTTGAAGCATCGCCGGGCAGCGGCGCCCATCATCACTGTCGCGGCGCTGGCCGGGTTCTGCATGGCCGGCACGCCGGCACAGGCGACCGAGGGCGGGGCCAGCATCTATCTTCTGGGTTCGGGCGGCGCCGATGCCGCGGTGCAGCCGCCGGTCGAGGGCGTCTACATCGACAGCACTTATTACGTCTATGACGGCAGCGTCGATGCGGACAAGAACCTGGTGGTCGGCGGCAAGGTCGCCGCCGGGCTGAAGAGCACGATCGTCGCCCAGTTCGTCACCCTGCTGTGGGTGCCCTCCACCAATTTCCTGGGCGGCACCCTGGCACTGGGGCCGGCGCTGCCGGTGGCAGCGCCCATGGTCAATGCCGACATCTCGGTAACCGGGCCGTTGGGCAACAGCATCTCCCGCACGGTGCGCGACAGCACGCTGACGGTGGGCGATCCGCTGATGAACGCCTCGCTCGGCTGGACCTGGGACAAGCTGCACCTGACCGCCAGCGGCTTCGTCAACATCCCGGTCGGCCACTATCGCGAGGATCAGCTGGCCAACATCTCGTTCCACCGCTGGGCGGGCGATGCCTCGCTGGCGGCCAGCTGGCACGATACCCAGTCGGGCTGGGACGTTTCGGCCAAGGCCGGCGTGACGTTCAACGGCAACAACGACTATACCGACTACAACAGCGGCAACAACTTCCACCTGGAAGGCGCGGTGGAGAAGACCTTCTCGCCCAAGTTCTCCGCCGGCGTGCAGGGCTACTGGTACAAGCAGATCAGCGCCGACACCGGCGCGGGCGCCAAGCTGGGATCGTTCGAGGGCGAAGTGGCGGCGCTGGGCGGAACCCTTGCCTACAACACCGTGCTGGGCCGCAGCCCCACGACCTTCCGCCTGCGCGTGCTGCAGGAATTCGACGCCAAGCGCCGCCAGGAAGGCACCGTCGCCATGTTCAGCGTCACCGTGCCGCTCAAGATGAACCTGCCCCCCCAAGCCGAACAGCCGGCCCAGTAGAGGAAGGAGGCGGGGTAACGCCATGACCCAACTTGCCCAAGGGAAACGTCCATCGTGCCGGTTGCGTGGTGCCTCGCCGATTGCGCTGACCATGCTCTTCGCCGCGCCGCTGCCGGCCAGCGCGCAGGAGCAGGCGCAACCGCCTGCGATTGACGCGGACGCGGCCGCGCCTGCCGATCAGGTTACCGGACAAGTCAGCACCCCTGCCGACGCTGCCCCGCCGAAGAAGGAATCGAAATTCCACCAGCGCTTCTTCGATGACGAGGATGGGAAGTTCGACTTTTCCAATTTCCTGGCCAAGGGCGGCTTCATCCCGATGCCGGTCATCGTCACCGAGCCTGCGGTGAAGGGCGGTTTCGGCGTCGTCGCGCAGTTCATCACCATGCCTGAGGACGATCCGCGCAATGTGACCCGGCGGATGCTGGGTGGCGTGAAGACGGGCAACGGATCCTATGGTTTCGGCTATTTCCAGTCCGGCAACGCGATCGACGGGCTGATCAGCTACAAGTTCGGCATCGGCCACGGAAAGATCACGCTGGATGCCCATCCCAGCTTCCTGGATGGACCGCTGTCGTACACCAACAAATACAAGTACGGGATCCTGGGATCCATGCTGGTGCACTTACCCGATCGACGGTTTTCGATGGGGCCGATGATCGACTTCCGCAAGCTGCAATCCTCGGTCGACTTCGCCAATCCGCTGCCGATCGACCGCGATTTCGGCCGCACGCTGACCACCGGCGCGATGGGTTTCGGCGTGCATTTCGACAGCCGCGACAACAAGATGACGCCGACCAAGGGCGTGAACGCCTATGTCCAGGGCAGGTTCAATTCCGAGGCTTTCGGCAGCGATCGCACGTTCCAGACATACGATGCGGATCTCTATGCCTTCCGCCCGCTGTCCCCCAAGTGGCGGCTGGGCTACAAGGCCGAATACTCGGCGATCCGGGGCGACTTTCCGATCTACTTCGGCCCCGCCATCAACTTGCGTGGCGTGGAAGCCCAGCGCTATCAGGGCAGCAGCGTGTTCAGCACCGAGGTGGAACTGACGCGCCAGCTCAGCCCGCGCTGGGCGCTGCTGGCGTTCGGCGGCGTGGGGACGGCTTCGGCGGGGGACCGGCGCCTGTTCGACGATTCCGGGGCGATCTTCGCAGGCGGGGCGGGCTTCCGCTATCGCATCGCCCGCAAGCTGGGCCTCGATGCCGGCATCGACGTTGCGGTCGGCCCCGGCGGCGGCGTGTTCTATCTACAGTTCGGTCATGCCTGGTCGTTCGGGATGGATTGAACGGGGGTGTGATGCAGCCACTGCCGCCAGATCAGCAGCAGCGCCGCCATCACCACCGGGCCCACGAACAGCCCCACCAGACCCATTTGCGCCAGGCCGCCGAAAGCACCGATCATTGCCAGCAGGAAGGGCAGCTTTACGGCCCTGCCGACGACGGCAGGCTGCACGACATTGTCGCCGATGGTCATGACCGAGGCGCCCAGCACGAAGAGCAGCGCGCCCTTCAGTGCAGAGCCGGAGGCGACGAGGATCAGGCTGGCAAGGCCGAACGCCGCCCAGGCTCCGAACGGGATGAGCGCCAGCATGATCGTGAAAGTGGCGAACAGCGTCGGCTGGGGAACGCCCGTCACTGCATAGCCCACGCCGATGATCGCGCCTTCGAAGAAGGAGACCAGGATCGTGCCGGTTACCGTGGCGCGCGTCGCTTCGGCCAGCCGGGTCAGGAAATCGCCGGCGAAGCTGCCGAACATGCGAACGGCGATCCGCCGGCTCTGATGCGCCAGTGCGTGCCCGTGCCACAGGAGCCCGGCAATGCCGACGGCGGTAATGATGGCGGTTGCCGACCTGCGCAGGATTTCCAGCCCGATCGCCTGCGTCCAGCCCAGCACGGATCCGGTATTGAGCGCGCCCAGCAGGTCGTCCGCGATGCGGGGGCGGGCAATATGGGCCTGCCAGAAAGCCGCCGCTTTCCGGCCGATCAGCGGCAGGTCGGGCAGCCATGGCGGCATGGCGATGCCGGTCTGCTGCACGTGATTGAACCAGTCGATCGCCACCCGGCTTTCCTGCACTAGCGCGGCGGCGGCCAGTGAAAGCGGAATGAGGATGAACAGGGCGGTGCACAGCGCGAAGGCCGTGGCCAGCGTGATCGGCCGATTGGGGAACCGCTCTACCGCGCGGCGATAGAGCGGCCATTCCGCGATCGCGAGCACCGCCGCCCAGGTCAGCGGCATCAGGAACGTGAACGCCACCCAGAACGCCAGCGCCACGATCAGCAGGGTCAGGATGATCTGGCGCGTATCAACCGGCTGGGGGCTTGGGCTGCCCGCTCCGTCGGCGCTGTGGGTCATGGGCTAGCCGGTCACCCCTGGGGAGACCGGCGAACGCAGCGGAAGCCCACGTGCGATGTGGAGGTATCCACCGGATGCGGATGCCGCGCGGCCGGGCGGTAGCGCCGGCAGTAGTTCGGCGCGCAGAGGTGCGATCCGCCCTTCAGCACGCGCCGCGCGATGCGGGCGGGGTCTTGCGGATCGACGCTGCCCGCCTGCGCGCGCTGCCGGGCAACGGTGCAGCAGCTTGGGCCGGAAGGAGCGCCCAGCCCCCACCAGTCGGCCGTCCACTCCCAGGTATTGCCGATCATGTCGTACAGGCCGAAGCCGTTGGCGGGGTAGAGGCCCACCGGCGATGTCCGCACCCAGCCATCTTCGGCCAGGTTGGCGTAAGGGAACAGCCCCTGCCAGACATTGGCGTGATGCACGCCATCGGGCTCCAGTTCGTCGCCCCAGGCGAATTCCTGCCCCTCGCGCCCGCCCCAGGCGGCATATTCCCACTCCGCCTCGGTCGGCAGGTCCAGCCCCGCCCAGGCCAGATAGGCCTCCACATCGGTCAGCGCGACGTGGATGACGGGGTGATCCGGAATATCCTCGATCGAACTGCCGGGGCCGGTGGGATGGCACCAGTCGGCGCCGGGACGCAGATCCCACCACTGGCTGGCCGGTCCGCGCGGATCGACGGCGTGGCTGGGCGACTGGAACACCAGCGAGGCCGGCACCAGCATTTCCGGCAGCGCGCCGGGATAGTCGGCCGCATCGGGTGCGATCTCGGCCACCGTGCGATAGCCGGTGGCGGCAACGAAGCGGGCGAATTCGGCATTGGTGACCGGAGTGCGATCGATCCAGAACCCCTTCACTTCAACGCCGCGCTCCGGGCGTTCTTCCGGGTAATGCCGGTTCGATCCCATGGTGAAGCGGCCGCCGGGCAGCCAGACCATGTCGCGTTCGGTAGTGGCGGCGCCAGAAGTGGGGCCAGAGGCAGAGTAGGCGCTCGCGGTACTGATTTCCATCGACGGCTCCCGTGTCAGTTCATGCCCGATAAGTTGAAGGCGATACCGGCGAATGCGGCCACGCCCAGCAGGCACAGGAATATCGCAATGATCAGGGTTACCGAAACCGGGAACTTGCTTTCCGCATGGATCAGCCCTTCCTCCGTCATCGCCTTGCGTTCGGCCCGCAGTTCGGTGGAGAACTGCAGATGGCGGACGATGCCGCCCACCATCAGGGCCACGCCCAGCACGATCAGCGCCATGCCGAAATTGCGCGGGGCCTGCCCCTGTTCGATGACGTGGGCCTGATAGAGCTTGTTGAACGTCTGGTAGATCGTGAAGCCGAAGCCGATCAGCGAAAGCGCGGTTCGGATTTCCGACATCAGGGTGCGATCGGCACTCATCCGCGTGCGCTGGAAAGACATGCCGGTGCGTCGCATCGACATCTCGGTCCGGTGGTCCGACAGGTCGGTGCGATGCACCGACAGATCGGTCCGGTATTCCGAGAGGTCGGTCCGGTGCGTGGAAAGATCGGTGCGGAATTCCGAAAGATCGGTCCGATGCTCCGACAATCCGGTGCGGAAGCGCGAGAGATTGCTGCGAAAGCGCGAGAACTGGGTGGAAGCCTGATCCGCCTCCAGATTCTCCACATCCGGCAGGTCCGGCACGGCGGGCAGGGCAATGCGTTCAGGCCGCACGGTCTTGACCGGGCCGGGTTTCGTGGGCTTGGTCTGCGGACTGCTGCTCATTACTTCGCTCCTGCAGGCGGCGGCGGGAATTTCGCGAGCACGGCGTTGACGGCGATATCCACCTTCTCCTGCGGGATCTGATCGGTGGTCACCTGCTGGGTGGCCTGCCCGTTCCAGACGGCCGCCTTGGTGGCGGTGTCGTAGATGTCGATCGTCAGCGTGCCGTCGGTCACGTTGCGGACATCGACCTGGTTGAAGCCACCGCCCCAGCCACCCCACGGGCGGTAATAGGGGCCATAGGCGCCCAGGCTGGACACTTCCACGCGATTGCGCGCGCCCAGCGTGAAGCCGATGGCGAAGTCGCCCGGATCGGCCTGGGTATAGCCGCGCGCCGCCAGCGCGCTGTCGATCGAGCTTTTCACCCGCTGGCTCAGCAGCGGATTGGTGCCCTGCGGCGCCGACGTATAGGCCCAGCTATACGTCCTGAAGTGGGAGAAATTGGCATTCGGATCGGCATCGAAGCTGACCTGTGGTGTCGTGGTGCACGATGCGGCCAGCATCGTGCAAAAAGCCAGGGTTACCGCGCGCGCTTTCATCGCTGCCTCCTTGCTGGAATACCCGGACTATCGGAGGGCAAAGCGTGCGCATCTATCGGGAATCTCCCTGATCCGGCGCGCCTGCCAACCCGGATTGCATCGCCTGGCGGATGGGCCGCGAACAAGGGGAAACCGCGGGCCAGCCTGCCCTCTTGCCTGCCGGTTGCCGGTCCGACGCCCGGCGCGGTCCCGGGGGTAGGGGCTCAGACAATTCCCCCGGCATCAAAGGGATTCTCCCGATGGGCCGCCATGCGCAAACCTGTGAACGTGCTGGCCGATATCCCCCACAGGAGAGACACGATGCATCTTCTGAAGGACCAGGCTGTGACAGCCCGGATCTGGAAGGTCCGCGCCTTGGCCGGAACGGCAGCTGCGGCGCTTGCGCTGTGCGTGACGGCCGGTCCGGTCGCGGCCCAGACTTCCGACCCTGCGGCGCCCGTCACTTCGGCCGCCACCGGCGGACAGGCGAGCGAGCCGACGGCAGCGGGCACGCTGGATCCGGTGGCGCTGCAGGCGCTGACCGGAATGGGCAACTATCTCAAGACGCTGAAAACCTTTGAACTGCACAGCACGGCGACGATGGAAGCCGCGCTGCAGGACACCGATCTGGTGGTCCATCTGGGGTACGAGGGCACTTATCGCGTCCAGCGGCCCAATGCCTTCTACATCCAGCTGAAGTCCGACCGCGCGATCCGCGAATATTTCTACGACGGCAAGACGATGACCGTGAACGTGCCGCGCCAGAACTTCTACGCGACGGCCCCGGCCCCGGCCACGATCCGGCAGACGGTGGACAAGATCTATGCCGATTACGGCATCAGCCTGCCGTTGGCGGACCTGTTCTACTGGTCGGAAAGCCCGATGACCGATGGCATCACTTCGGCCGTCCGGGTGGGCTTTGCGCGGGTGAACGGCCAGGATACCGACCAGTTCATCTATCGCGGTCCGGATCTGGACTGGCAGGTGTGGATCGCGCGCGGATCGGCGCCGCTGCCGCTGAAGATCGTGATCACCGATCGCAGCGACAAGCTGCGTCCGTCCTACAGCGCCGAACTGACCTGGAACACCTCGGCCAAGTTCAGCGCAAAGGATTTCACCTTCACGCCGGATCCGAAGTCCACGGCGATCAAGATGGCCAGCCTGACGGGAGGGCAGTGACATGCGCGACAGGATGCTGAAGATCGCCGGGCATGCATTACGCCTTCCGACAGGACAAGGTGGATTGGCAGCTGTGGGTGGAAGACGGCGCCATGCCGTTGCCCTGCAAGATCGTGATCACCAGCAAGGAAGATCCGACGATGCCGCAATATACGGCGGTGCTGCACTGGACCACGCAGACCCCGCCCAGCGCGGCCGACCTGGCCTTCAATCCGCCGGCGGACGCACATCGTATCACCATGGCGGAAATCAAGACCGCCGCGGGCAAGGGAGATGCACAATGAGCGCAATCGTCAGCGCGCCAGTGGCGTTATTGGCCGGGCTGGTGCTGGGGCTCGACGGGCTTCCGGCGCCGATGACCACGACGGCGGCCCCGGTTGCCAACGGGGTTGTCAGCGTGGCCGGTGCGAACGGTGGTGACCTTTCCTATGGTGCGCCCCCGCATCGCGGCGGCGGTGGTGGCGGCGCAAGACCGCAAGGCGGCGGGGCGAGACCGCAAGGTGGAGCCCGGGCCGGCGGTGGCGCCCATCCCGGTGGCGGGCCCGCCGTGCGCGGCGGGGCGCAGAGCAACATCAACCACAACGCGAACGTCAACCGGAACGTCAATCGCAATGTGAACCGCAACGTCAACGTCGATGTCCACAACGACTATCATGGCGGCGGCTATCACGGCGGTTGGGATGACGATTGGGACGATCACTGGCATCCGGTGGCGACCGCTGCGGCGGTCACCGCGACGGCGGTGGTGGTGGGCTCCATTGTCCGCAGCATTCCGCCCAGCTGCTCCACCGTGGTGGTCAACGGCATCAGCTATTCGCAGTGCGGCAGCACCTGGTACCAGCCGCAATATGCCGGCTCATCGGTGCAATACGTGGTGGTGAACCCGCCGCGCTGAGGCGCCCGGACGACGAACGGGCCGAATGACGCATGGGGAGCAGGGGGGTGACGGGCCATGTCCGGCGCCCCCTCGCTGCCGTGGCGCCGCCATCCGCCCCGGCACGACGGGACACTACATCTGACATTACGAGGAAGCGCGCGATGACTCTTGCGATAATTCTCAAGCTGCTGCTCGTTCTCAGCGTCGTGCTGATGGTTTTCGGGCTGGCGCTGCGCGCGAAGGCGGCTGACGCCCTCTATTTTGTCACGCACTGGCAATTGGGGTTGCGGGCCTTCGTATCGATCTTCGTGGTCGTGCCGCTGATCGCGATCACCATGGCCAAGGTGCTCGATCTTCACCCGGTGGTGAAGGCGGCGATGGTGGCGGTCTCGCTCTCGCCGCTGCCGCCGATCCTGCCGGGCAAGATGATGCGCGCGGGCGGGCGGGCCTGTTACGTGACCGGGCTGCTGGTGGGATCGACGCTGCTGTCGGTCATCGTCACGCCGCTGGGCATCATGCTGGCCGGGGACGTTTTCGGGGTGGATATCGGCATCTCGGCCAAGAAGGTCGTCACCACGCTGGGCATCACCATCCTGCTGCCGCTGTTGGCCGGTTTTGGCGCCGCGGCCTTTCTGGGCTCTGCGGTCGACAAGGCCAGCCAGGTGATCAGCAAGATCGGGACGGTGCTGCTGGTCGCCGTTGCGCTGGTGCTGCTGGTCAGGCTGGGGCCGGCGATGATCGATGTGATCGGGCAGGGTACGCTGGTGGCGCTGCTGGCCATGAGCATTGCCGGGCTTGCCGCCGGTTACCTGCTGGCGGGCAGCAACCGGGGGGACAAGGCGACGCTGGCGCTGGCCTCCGCCACGCGGCATCCCGGTATCGCATTGGCCATCCTGCTGCAGAATTTCCCCGATGCCCAGCTTGCCCCGGCCGCGATCGTGCTGGCGCTGCTGGTATCGCTGCTGATCTCCATTCCCTTCATGCGGATGATGAAGAATCAGGCCCCTGCAACAGGGGCCTGAACGGAGGTCTGAACCGGCAGGGCTTCGGGCAAGTCGAATCCAGCGGCCGCGCCTTTCCCGCCTTGATCCATGGTCATGCCGGGGAAAGCGCGGCCGTTACGTAATCCTGGGAAATGCCCTTGCGGGTATTCCGATTAGAAAGAGGCCTGCACCAGGATCGCCGGGCCGTGCAGCTTGTAGCGGACGCGGCCGTCCCAATTGTCCTTGTCGACGCCCAGCCGGTAATCGACGTAGCGGTAGATCACGCCCAGGGCGATGTTCTTGACGATCGAATAGTTCACGCCGGCCTGTGCGTTCAGCAGGCGGCCGTCGTATTGGTCTATCTTCAGCGAAAGATAGTCGGCGCGGGCGTTGAGGTCCACGCGCGGGGCGATCCGGTAGGTGCCGAACAGGCCCAGCGTCGGCAGCGGTGCCAGCACGTCCTTGCGCCTGGCGGCCACGGCCGTGGCCTGGTTGCTGCCTCTGCCCTGTGCGGCGATGCCCATGTCGAACTTGGTGGCGTGCAGACCGATGGCCGCGCCCAGTTGCAGGTCGGGCTTGCGCACGATCGCGTAGCCGACGGTCACGCGGTAGATGTCGCTGTCGAACGTGCTGCGGACCGCCGCATTCAATGGATAGGTCTCGCCATCGAAGTTGATGTCGCGCCCCAGGTTGACGTTGCCGGTGCGGTTCAACTTGAAGTAGTCCACCCCAACGATCACCCTGCCGAAACGCGCCCCGGCCGAGACGGAGGGCAGCACCTTGTTATCGTCCAGCCCCAGATCCTTTTCGAAGTCGATGTCCGTGGCCACTTCGGTCTGCGTCTTGGTGGCGACGCGCACGTTGGTGTCGATCTTCGGGAAATAGGCGGCGGCGTTGATCCAGTACTTGTTGTCCAGCGACTGGGCATGGGCGGTGCCACCCGCGATCGTCGCTGCGCACAGGACCAGCGGCAGGGCCAGCGGCAGGGCACGCGTGGCAACTGGAAGGCGCCGGCGTCCCGTCGGCTCGTCCTGCCCGGGACGGAAAATCGCATTCACGCGAGAAGCTCTCGATTCCATGGGTCACCTCCTGTTGGGAACGGTCTGTCTGATGCGACGGCAGGCCGCGTGGGAGAATGCGATGGGGAACGCCGCGGCCCCGTTACGGAACGAACCGCCACATCGCTGGTCAGCCACCCATGAACAGGCGGGAGCCCACAATCACCCGGAACACGGCGCCTGCGTTCCACCGAACCGGGATCCGCCGTTGCACAGTATTGTTCCAGAGCCTGATTGCGCACCGGGAAGTCCGCCTAAGTCATGGGATTATCGAAGGATAAGCCGCAGCGGCTGGGGCGCGTATCAGGGCATTCCCCGGATTCGATGGGGGAAACCCCTACTCCGCTTCCCGATGGCGAAACTGCGGGATGACCCTGTGAAGCCCGGGGCCGCGATCAATCGGTCCCGGCAATGCCTTGCGGGGTGCGCCAGCGGTCATAGTTTCCGCGCGGTTCCTCATGCAGCGACTTGCTCAGCATTTGCATCGGCAACTGGGATTCGCGGATTCCGCCGCCGGTCGGACGGTCGATGTCCATGATCAGCATCAGCGACAGGACGACCAGCACGTTCATCACGCAGGCGAGGTAGAAGCTGGCCCGGTTGCGGATGATGTAGCCGATGATCACCGCGGCCACCATCACGTAGAGGATCAGCACCCAGAACACCTCATCCGGCACGTGCGCCATCCGCCCGGTCTTGCGGGAGGTGTCCAGATCGATCACCGAATTGATCGAGGAGAGGAACGTGCTCGACATGTCGAGATGCTTGATGCTGTCGAACCCGGCGAGCGAGGCGGCCCAGATATCGTTGATAAGGGCATCGTTCTTCGCCAGTTCCGTCCGCAGTTCGGACGGGTTGGGGGTTCCGGCCAGCCTGATCCGGTTATCGGTATAGTCGAGCAGCAGCAGGCTCAGCCGTTCGCGGTTGGGCGGCGGCAGGACTTGCGTCTGCAGATAGGCGGTGCCGATCGCATTGGCCTCTTCCAGCACCAGCCCGCGCCGCGTTTCGAACCGGTCCACCGCCAGCGCGAAAGTGAAGCCCAGCAGCAGCGCCAGCAGGCCCAGCACTGCCGGCACGATCGCGCTGTTCACGTCGTCGTCGCCGGACGTATCGTCGGTCTTGGCGGCCTTCTGGCTTTCCACCCGACGGCCGACGTGCATTCCCAGCCAGGTCAATCCGATCACGACCAGCAGCAGGGCGATGCCCAGGGGTAGAATGGGAAGTCCGAACAGCGGGCGGGGCAGGTCCATCATCGGCGTGTTTCCTTCACTGTGTCCGGGCCCCTGGGGGCTTTGCATAGTCCTCGCGCGGCAAGGACGGACTGGATATCGGGGCTAGTCCCGAGTGTGCGGCAGGAATGTCCCGGCAAGCGGGTCCACGACCTAGACCAGCCGCTTGGCGATGGCCCAGAACAGCGCGACGCCGGCCAGCGACATCAGCAGCGCAATGGCCAGCACCGAGCGGCCCAGTCGGAATTTCCCGGCGCGGGCAACGTCGCGCAGCGTGCCCCAGTAGCTGAGCGTGCCCAGCACCATCGCCCCGGTGCCGGCCGCCGCCAGGAACATGCCGACATGCTGGGGGCTGTCGGTCTTGGCGATCTGGTTGTTGTCGGCCAGTCCCTGCAGGAACTTGTAGATCGTGAAGCCGAAGCTGAGCATCGAAAGCGATGTGCGGATCCACGCCATCAGCGTGCGATCGGCCGCCAGCACGGTGCGCACCGCGCCCAGATCGGCAGGCAGTTCGGGCGGCCGGGCGGAACTGTGGTCGGTATCGGTCATCGGTAAACTCCCAATAGCGGGCCAATGGCTTGGGGGTGGATCAGGCTTCGGTCCGGGGTGAAGGCGGTGCGGAGGTCTGCACGGCAGCCTCGTTGGCAGCCAGCGCCTGCTCCCGTTCCCGCCCTTCGCGTTCGCGCAGCCCGTCGAGATCCTTGTCCAGGAAATAGTTCAAGAAGGTGCGCAGCACGGCGATGGTCGCCAGCTTGCCGATATCGTCCCAGGTCGGTGCGATGGTGGTTTCCACGATATCCGCCGCCAGCTGGAAGGACAGGCCGGCGACCAGCCAGCGCGCCAGCGACAGCCACACGGGCCGCAATTCATCCTCGCTGGCATGGAACAGCAGCAGGCGGCTGAGCCCGATCGCGCCCTGGAGCGAACCCATCGCGATCGCCAGGATGGCCAGCAGGTTGACGCCGAGCGCCACGTATTCGGCAAATTCGTGCAGTATTTCCTTCATCGTCCGGCTCCTTCGCGCGCGCGTTCCGACGCAACAGGTCTTGTTCCTGGCGGCGCTTTTGCCCATCGGGTGAATCCCCGGGAAAGGCCCGCCATGCTTCCGGAGGCGGCTGCGAAGCGGGAGGAACGAGGCGCCTTGCCGGCCGTTTCACGCCTGCGATGCGTTCGCACCGGAGTGAGATGCCATGCACAAGAGTTTCACCGCCTTCGCCAACTTCGTCGCCGGGGCCGCGGGCAAGGCGCAGACGTTCATCGCCGCGCTGGTCGTCGTCGTGATCTGGGCGGTTTCGGGCCCGGTGTTCCACTGGTCGGACACCTGGCAACTGGTGATCAACACGGGAACCACCATCGTTACCTTCCTGATGGTGTTCCTGATCCAGAACAGCCAGAATCGCGATGCGGCCGCCTTCCAGGCCAAGCTGGACGAACTGCTGCGCGCGCTGGACAATGCGCGGGACAGCTTCATCGGCATAGAACATCGCAGCGCGGAAGAGATCGACCGGCTGCGCGCCGCGTTGGAAAAGGAAACCGGGCAGGAAGACGACGATCACGGCGCAGCGCGGGCCAGCGTGGGGCGGTTGCTCGACCGGTATTGAATCCGGGCGTGCTGCAGATGAAGGCGGCGCTGAAGGGGCCGCATTCATCGCCGGGGTGGCCACAAATTGCTGTCGAAATCTTTGCCTTGTGCGGGTAACGTCGCAGGGTGGGTAGCATCGGTTTTGGTCGATCGGGCCTCTTGGCCCCTGCGGTCGGCATTCTCTATTTCGGCCTGGCGGCCGTCGCGCTGGAACTGACCCAGGGCGCGGATGGACTGGCGACGATCTGGCCGTGCAGTGGCGTCGCGGTGGCGGGCCTGCTGCTGGCGCCGCGCCGCCAGCGGATCGCGGTCGTCCTGGCGATCGCGCTGGGCAGCTTCGTCGCCAACATGCTGTGGGGGGGGCGAACTGCGCATCGCCTTCGCCTTTACTTGCGCCAATGTGGTGGAGGCGCTGGTCGCCTATCGGCTGATGGCCGGAATCGGGCGGCAGGAAGGGCGGCAGGCCGAAAGCCTGTTCACCATCGGCGCCATCGCCCGATTCTGTCTGGCCGTGGTGGTGGCCGCCACCGTCAGCGCGACGATCGCCTGCCTGCTTTCGGGCCGCGGTTTCGCGCTGATGTTCCTGTCATGGCAGTTCACGGTCGCGCTGGGGATCATGATCGTGGTGCCGCTGATCATGAACTTCATGCAGGCCGCCGCCCGGCGCGAACACAAGGGGATGACCCTGCGCGAACTGGTGCGGACCGCCGTGGTTCTGGCGCTGATCGCCGTGACCGCCGTGGGCGTCTTCGCGCAGACGACCTATCCCCTGCTGTTCCTGCCGCTGCTGGGCGTGCTGGTGGCGACCTATTTCCTGGGCCCGACGGGGGCGACCTGCAGCACGCTGATCATCGCGGTGATCGGATCCTATGCCGCCTGGCGTAACAGCGCCGCGATCACCTCCGGCCCGGCCGATCCCACCGGCACGGTGCTGTTCTTCCAGTTCTATCTCTTCGTCCTGCTGGCATCGTCGCTGCCGCTGGCGGCGCTGATCGCGATGCGCGACCGCAGCTTTGCCGAAGTGGAGCGGGGCAAACGCTGGCTGGAAATGTCCGAAAACATTTCCAAGGTCGGTCATTGGCGGCTGGAACTGGGGTCGATGCGGCTGTTCTGGTCCAGCGAGATATTCCGCATCCACGGGCTTGTCCCCGGGGACGCGCCGACGGTGGAAAGCGCCATCGACTTCTACCACCCCGACGACCGCATGATCGTTCGCAATTCGCTGGAGGATTGCCTTGAACGCAAGGAGCCGATGAGCTTCGAGGCGCGGATCCTGCGCTCGGACGGCGAATGCCGCCATATCTACAGCCGCAGCGAGCTGGAACGGCTGGACGACGGCACCCCGGTCGCCATCTTCGGTATCTTTCAGGACGTGACCGCGCGCGTGCTGGTGGCGATGGAGCTGAGCAGCGCCCGCGCCGATGCCGAAGCGCGCGCGGTGGAGGCGATTGCGCTGGCGGAGACCGACCCGCTGACCGGCATCGCCAACCGGCGCAAGGTCTTCTCCGTGCTGGAGGCCGAAGTGGAGCGCGCGGAAACGCAAGGCACCGAACTTTCCATCGCCGTGCTGGACATCGACCGCTTCAAGCAGGTGAACGATCGCTTCGGCCATGCCGTGGGCGATCAGGTCATCCGCCGCATCGCGCAGATCTGCGCGATGATGATCCGCACTTGCGACTTCGTGGGCCGGATCGGCGGGGAAGAATTCGTGATCGTACTGTCCGGCATGGGGCCGGACATGGCCGTGGCCGTGGCGGAACGGATGCGCCGCGCGATCGAGAACGAGGACTGGACGGCGCTGGAGATCGACCGCGTCACCGCCAGCATCGGCCTTGCCTGCCATGCACCGGAAATGGACCGCGACCAGCTTCTGGCCCGCGCCGACGGCGCGCTTTACCGCGCCAAGCAGGATGGCCGGAACCGGCTGCGCCGGGCTGCCTGAAAGGCCCGACCCAGAAGGCCCGACCCAGCGGTGGCCTTGCTTATCCCAGATGCCGGATCAGGCAGACCGCGATTGCCAGCACCAGCGACGCCACCAGTGCGCGGCGCCATAGCCAGCCAATCCGCTGCCCGGACAGGTTCCGCGCCAGCGCCGATGCGGCAATCGCCACGACTGTGAGCGCCAGCCAGACGGTGGCGAGCGGGCTGGCGGGCACCACCAGCGCAAGCACCGCCGTCAGCGTCAGCACCACCGGCTGGCCCCAGCAGACGCCGGCCCAGATCCGTTCCCACTGCGGCGCGGGTCGTCCCCGGTCGCGGCGGCGGGCGAGCCAGATCGTCACCCCGCTTGACGTCACGACGCAGAGCGCCAGGCCCAGCAGGCCATAGGCGATCCGCACCGGCAGCCCGCCGTACCAGCCGAAGTGCAACTGGCCGATGCCGGTAAGCATCCGCGTGCCCACCACCATGTCCTGCGGGTGTTCCTCATGAATCGGCTTGCCGTGGGCATCGAATTGCAATTCGTCCTGCTGGACCAGCAGCTTCGGCCGGCCGCCGTGGATGGTGATGCGCATGTCGGCGCGGCCGGGACGTTCCACCACCAGGCTCTGCGGCTCCGCACCCGGCGATCGGGCGCGGGCCTCGGCGATCAGCGCGGCGATGTCGGGCATCGGCACGGCGCGGGCATCGACCGGCGGCGGCGGATCGAGGAACAGCGCATAGACCCGGTCCATGTCGCCCCGGTAGAGCAGCAGGGAAAGGACCGCGACGATCAGCGTGCTCAATCCCAGCAAGGCGCCGGTCAGCGCCAAGGTGAAGTGGAAGGGCAGGGCCCAGACGCCCAGCCGGTTGTGCAGGTCAGCCTCCTGAAGCCGGCGCGAACCGCCCAGCCGCAAGTGGAAGGCATCGCGCACCACGCGCGGATGGGCGAGCACGCCCGATACCAGCGAGGAGAGCAACGCAACCCCGGTCAGCCCGACGATGAAGGCGCCCCAGCTGCGCGGCAGGTGCAGGCGGACGTGCAGGTCGATCAGGAATTCGGTCCAGACCGCCTCCAGCGGGGCCAGCGCGCCGTCTTCGGCAATCGCCCAGTTCCGCTCGAAATCGGGCTTGTAGCCGACCAGCGTGGCGCCTTCCTTCCCGGTGGTGGGCATCGTCAGATAGAGCGAGGCGTCGGCCGGCACCTGCCGCGCGCCTTCGGCGATGGCACGCGCGGCGGCGACATCGGAAAGGTGCCGCACGACCGGCGTGGCGGGCACTTCCAGCCGCTGCAGATCGGGCGCGAAAACGGCGATCGTGCCGGTCAGGCAGACAAGGTAGATGACTGCCGCGAAGGCCAGTCCCAGCACCGAATGGCTGCTGAGCACCGCGCGCACGGTTTCCGGCGGGATCGGCCAGCGCCACTGTTTCTTGCGGGTATTGCCGCTTGCAGTCTTGGTCATGCTGCCCCTCCCAGAGCGGCGATTCCGAAGCCGATCAGGCTGGTGCCAACCAAAACGGCGGTGGCGCGCAGCAGGCGGCGGTCGGCCAGCGTCCAGGTCATTGCCAGCCCCCAGAGTACCGGCATCAGTAACCCGCCGACGACGATGCGCGTGCGTGGGTCGCCGGGCATGTAGACCGTCACGCAGAAGGCGACCGCCATCGCGGCGGTCATGCCCAGCGGGCCGGCCAGCAAGGTGCGCAGCACGCCGCGCCAGATGCGGCCGGGTTCATCGAGTGGTTCCGGCGCGGCGTCGATCTCGCGCAGGCGGCCTGCCTGGCGGCGCACGCGGCCTTGCCAGATCATGCCCAGTGCGCCGATCCCTTCCATCACCAGCGCCAGCGCAAGCCCTTTGATAGGGCCGATCAGCCAGGCGGCCAGCACCGCCACGCCCACCAGAACGGCCCAGCCGCCCGCCAGATAGGCGGGCGCGGCGCCCGCGCGTTGCAGCCACGACCGGCGCAGCAGGACGGCACCCAGCGCGCCGCCCGCCAGCAACAGGGCGCCGGCCAGCCAGTTGGTCAAGGGACTTGCCAGCAGGCTCACCAGTGCACTCCGGCGCCGACGCCGAAGGTCTGCGGATCGCCCAGGATCGCCTGATGGATCGCGGCATATTCGTACTGCTTGTACTTCTCGTTGAAGAGGTTGCGCGCGAAGACGAAGACCGACCAGGTGCCGCTGTCGTACCCGACCTGCCCATTGACCACGGTGCGGGCCGAAACCTTGTACTGCGCCTGATCCTGGCCGACGCCGGTGAACACCGAACTGCGGTAATTGGCGTTGAGGTTGCCGGTGAAGCCGCTGCCGAAATCGGCGTTCACGCCGCCGGCCAGCGTCCAGCGCGGGGCATAGGGGAATTGCGTGCCGGTCAGGTCCACGGTGCTGGTGGCGCCGGTGGGCAGGTCGAAATCGTCGAACTTGGTGCGCACGTGGCCGACCGAGGCGTAGAGGCTGATGCCGCGTGCCACGGTGGCATTGGCGTCCAGCTCGAACCCGTAAAGGTGCGAACCGGCCGCGTTCACCGTGTTGTAGTCATAGGCGTTGAGCCCGAAGTAGGCGGTAACCTGCTGGTCGCGCCACTTCATGTAGAAGACGTTGGCATTGATCACCAGCTTGCCGTCCAGCCACTTGGACCGCAGCGATCCTTCGTAGTTCCAGCTGAATTCCGGATCGTAGGGCACCAGTTCGGCGCGCGCCGGGTTCTGGCTGGACCCGCCGGAGCGATAGGCGCGTTGCACGGTGAAGGCGGTGGTCAGGTCCGGCGTCCAGTCCATGCTCACGCCCATCTTCGGCAGGAAGGCGTTGAAGGTGCGGCTGTTGCTGGCGAGCGGGGAGGAGGCATCGTCCACCAGACCCAGCACGCCCTGATTGATCACGTTGATGATGCCGGCATAGGCCGCGCCCATGAAGTTAGGGTCCGGCAATGTACCGTTGAAGGTCGCCACGGTCTCTGCCGCGTAGCGGTTGCGCTCATGGTCGAAACGGAAGCCGCCGATCAGCGTCAGCCGGTCGGTCACTTTCAGGCGGCCATCGCCGAACAGGGCCATGGTCTCCACCTTTTCGGGTTGTTCAGCGGAGTAGAGCACCGGAATTACCGGCAATTGCCCGGCATAGGCAGTGCTGATCGCCTGTGCCTGTGCGGCAGAGGCGCCATTGGCCTGCAGCAGCGCCGCGATCGTCGAGGTGGGGGTGGCGATGTTGACGCGGCTGTTCTGGTCGATGGTGCCGGTGCGGCGGTAATACCAGGCGCCCAGCAACCCGCTGAGCGTGGGCCCATCGTAGTTCAGGCGCAGTTCCTGCGTCAGCGTCTTGTAGAGGTAGCGGTTATCGATCGCCTGGATGTCCTGCGGGGTACCGTCGGTATCGACTTGCGAATGGACCTTGGACCGGTTCCATGAGGTGACGCTGGACAGCTTCAGACTGTCCGCCAGCGGATAGCTGAGGTTGAACACCGCGATGTCGCTGTCGATCTTGCCGCGGCTGGGCTGGTCGCCGGTGGAGATGCGGTGATCGTAGAAGTCGGGCACGTCCGTCCGCGCATATTCGTAGAGGTAGCCGCCGTCGCGCCGCACGCGGTTGTAGCTGGCCACCGCTTCCAGGCCGGGGATTGCGGGGGGCGTCCACATCACCTTGCCGCGCAAGTTCAGCGATTCCAACGCATCGTCATAGCCGCCGCGCGTGACGTTCTTGATGATACCCCGATCGTTCCGGCGCTCTGCCGAGAGGCGCACGCCCAGTTCGTCCGCGATGATCGGGCCGCCGACGGCGGCGGAGAATGTGCGGTCGTCATGCTCGGTCCAGAGCACGCGGGCATCGCCGGTCCAGCGGGTGAGCGAAGGGTCCTTGGTGGTGATGACGATGCCGCCCGCCAGCGCATTCAAGCCCTGGATCGTGGACTGGGGACCGCGCAGCACTTCCACCTGCTGCACGTCCCACATGTCGGTAGGGCCGCCGTAGAGCGCCCACTTGGGGATCGGTGCGCCGTCGACATAGACGCTGGCCGCGTCGGCCTGCCCGCCGGCGCCGACGCCGGTGTTGCTCACGCCGCGAATGGTGAAGCCCGATGCGCCGTAGGTTTCCGAAAGGTTTGCGGTGCGGTTGTAGACGTCCTGGATCGAGATCAGGGTTTCCTTCCTGATCCGGTCGGACGTGGTGACGGCGATGCTGGTGGGCGTTTCCTGCAGGGTGCGGGTGGCCTTTTCGCCGGTGACGATGATGTCACCGGGCGCCGGCGCATTCTCGGCGGAAGGCGCGACGTCCTGCGCCTGCGCGGGAATGGCCAGTACGGAAACGGTAAGCGCGGCGGTCGCAACGCCGGACAGCAAAACGGAAAAACGGATCATGGAGCCCCCTGAAACTTCAGGGCGTTCCTATGTCCAAGCCTATAATGCGAGTCAATCGCATTATCAATTTGTCAAATTCATTGTGCGAAGTGCACGGGTGATTTGGCGCTGCTCAACCGCTAAAGTTGCGGAGGAGGGGCTCGGGGATCGTCGTATCTGGCACACCGCTCGTCGTCGTGGTTGCCCGAACGGCGGATATTCTCAACTAAAACGGTTGATAAATGACCGGCGATGCGGATAGGCTGCGGGCATGAAGCAAATCCCCCCCGCGATCGAACCCGACAAGCAGCTGCGTCACGAAATGCTGGCCCAGGAATTGCCGGTCGTCGTTGTCGGCGCCGGCTTCAGCGGAACCCTGCTGACGATCAACCTGATCCGCCAGGGCGTGCCGGTGGTACTGATAGAACGTAACCAGGCCCAGCTGGCCAAGGGCCTTGCCTTCGGCACCAAGGGGCCCGAGCATCTGCTGAACGTGCGCGCCGCGAACATGAGCGCCTTTCCCGACGATCAGGCCAATTTCCTGCGCTGGATCGGCCAGAGCGGGGAGGAACAGGCCAATCGCTTCGTGCCGCGCCTCAGCTACGGCCTCTACTTGCGCGAACTGCTGATCAAGGCGCTGGCCGATGCCGGCCCGAAGGCGCAGATCATCGGCGCGGAGGCGCTGTCCGCGCGTTTCGCGGATGGGCAGGTCACCGTGGTATTGGATGACGGGGGCGAGATCGTCGCGCGTTCGCTGGTCCTCGCGCTCGGCAACTTCCCGCCGGCGCCGCATCCGGCGTTGGCGGATTTGCCGGCGGACCGTTGCTTCGCTGATCCGTGGAATCCACAGGCGGTGGCCGATGCGGGCAGGCTCGACCATGTGCTGCTGATCGGCACCGGGCTGACGGCGGCGGACATGATCCTTTCGCTCGACAAGGCAGGGTTCAAGGGGCGGATCACGGCGCTGTCCCGGCGCGGGTTGAAGCCGCATGCTCACGCCGATACGGGGCCGGCGGTGGAGAATGTGCCCGCTCCCGATGCGCGGGGCTCGGCATTGGTCCGGCAGATTCGAGAGCGCGCGAAGGCGATTGGCTGGCGCGCGGCGGTGGACGAACAGCGGCCCCATACCCAGAACCTCTGGCGCCGCCATAATGCCGCCGCGCAGCGCCGTTTTCTGCGGCATCTGCGTCCCTATTGGGATGTTCACCGCCATCGTCTGGCGCCCGACGTGGCGAAGCGGCTGGCCGAACTGGAGGCGGAAGGGCGGTTGGAGTTCGTGGCCGGCAAGCTGGCCGGTTCCGAGGCGACGCCGCGCGGCGTGGCCGTGGACTACCGACCGCGTGGCGAGGATGGGGTGGCGCGGCTGGAGGTTTGTCGCGTGATCAATTGTACGGGGCCTGAGGGCGATCTGCTGCGCAGTGGCGTGCCGCTGGTGCAGGACCTGCTAACCCAGGGGCGCATCCGGCCCGACACGCATCGGCTGGGGCTGGACGTCGAGCACCTCGGCCGCGTGCGCGATGCGGAAGGGCGGCCGCAGAATAGCCTGTTCGCGGTCGGCCCGGTGACCAAGGGAGAGGCGTGGGAGATCGTGGCCGTGCCCGATATCCGACGGCAGGTCTGGAACCTGGCGCGCTATCTGGCCGATGCGCACTGGGTTGGCGGCGAGGGGCTCTAAGCGCCGCGTCGTTACGGGCGTGGCGCAAAGAAAGCGGGGCCCTCGCCGTCGCGGGGGCGACGAAGTGGCGGATTGAGGCGTAAGTGACGCAAGGCTGGCGGGCCGTGAATGACCCACCAGCCCCGGCCATCAGAAGTCCTTGCGCAGCAGGATGCCCGCGTACCGCTTGTCGTCACGCGGAACGTAGCGGACGATGCCAGCCAGCGTGCCGTTGGCCAGGAAGTTGGAATAGCTCTGGTTCGTGATGTTCTTCACGAAACCGCGCAGCTGCCAGTCGCCAGTGGTGCCGATCAGCGCCACGCTGGCGTTCCAGATGTAATAGCCCGGTTGGATCGTGCCCGGCGTCTCCGTCAGCTGGTACTGCGTGCGGCTCTTCAGCGTGATGTCCGACTGCACTTCAAGGTCCAGCGCATTTGACAGCGCGAAGCGATAGGCCGCGTTGCTGTAGAGCTTCCACTTCGGTGCGAAGGGCAGCACTTGCCCGTCGATGTCGCAGCTGGCCGGTGCGCCGGCCGGGCAGATGAAGTGGATCACCTTGGCATCGGTATAGGCGACCGAGGTGTCCAGCGAGAGGCCCGGGATCGGGCGCAGGCCGAAGTCGAATTCCACGCCCTTGGTCTGCACCGTGCCGGCATTGATCAGGCGAGTGACCTGCGCGCCGCCGACTACGTCGTTGTAATTGGCCTGATAGTTGTGGAACTTGGTGGAGTAGACCGCCAGCGCATAGGTGATCTTGTGGCTCAGCGCCGATCCCTTGATGCCGCCCTCGAACGAGTCCGAGGTTTCCGGCTTCAGCGCGATCTCGTCCAGCGGCGTCGTGGCATTCAGCGAACGCATGTTGAAGTATGCGTTGTAGGCCGGGCCCTTGTAGCCGCGCGAATAGGTGAAATAGGCCTGGTTGTTGGTCAGGAAATCCGCCTGGATGCCGCCGCGATAGGAATCGCCGCGCGTGGAGGTGGAGCCCGCCGAATTGTGATAGGCGCGGATCCCCGCGACATCGAGCGCGGTGGAACCCGAGTTCGTCGGATCGTTGGTCGACGTGCGGACGTGATAGTAGCTGAGGTCGTCCCAGGTGGAACGATAGCCGGCGATCGCGCGCAGCCACGAGGTGAAGTTGATGTTCGCCTCACCGAATACGGCATAGTTGTCGCTGGTGACGCCGTAGTTCGCCACGCCCGTCACCACATTCTGCGCGCCCGAGATCAGGCGGGTAAGCGTGCGGGTATAGACTTCGTCCGTCTTGGCGTGGAGGTAGTAGGCGCCCACGACATAGTCGATGAACTTGCCCTTGGGTGAGGTGAGGCGCAGTTCCTGCGAGAACTGGTGGTTGTCTACGGTGCCATAGTCGTCGCCCTGCGGGAATGTCGCAGAAAGCTGCGACAGCGCGTCGTAGTCCTGATGCTGGGCGTTCTTCCACTCGCGATAGGCGGTGATCGAGGTGACGGTGTAGTCGCCCAGGCCCCATTCGGCGGTGAGCGATCCGCCGTAGTTCTTGTCGCGCACGTCGGTGTCGAAATTGGTGCTGACTTCGCGGTTTTCCGGCCCGGCGACGATGCCCTGGCTCGTCAGGAACGAGGCGAGCGCCGGCGACTGCGTGACCGCGCCGGTGGGATAGGCGATCTGGCTGGTGCGGGCATAGACGCCGCTGGGCGTGGTGTCGTGCGAATGCAGATAGTCGCCCGAGAGGGTGAGCTTCAGCGTATCGGTGGGCTGCGCCTGGATCTTGCCGCGCACGCCATAGCGTTCGTAGCCGTTCACCTGATTGTCGGTGTAGACGTTGTGCACGTTGCCGTCATAGTTGGCGTAGAGGCCGTCGATCCGGGCGGAAATGTCGGGCGCGATGCCGCCGGTGACGCCCGCCTTGATGCGGTATTCCTCATCGGTGGTCGCGGTGCCTTCGGCATAGGCGTGGAACTGTTCCGAAGGCGCGGCGGTGACGACGCTGATGACGCCGGCAGAGGCGTTCTTGCCGAACAGCGTGCCCTGCGGGCCGCGCAGCACTTCGATGCGTTCCACTTCGCCCACGTCCAGCGTGGCCTGGCCCGGACGGGTCAGCACGACGCCGTCGAGCACGGTGGAGACTGAGGATTCGACGCCCGGCGAAGTGCTGATCGTGCCGACGCCGCGAATGAACACGGTGCGATCCTTGTTCGATGCGCCGTTGCGGAAATCGATCGAGGGGACGGTGTTGCTCAGATCCTGCAGCGTATGGATCGCGCGGTCGTTGAGCGACTGGCCGCTGACGGCGGTGATGGCGATCGGCACCTGCTGCAGCGATTCATCGCGATATCGCGCGGTGACGACGATCTCGCCGGTCGCCGGCGCGGTGTCGGCGGCCGGTGCCTCATCGGCAAAGGCGGCCGCCGGGAAAAGGACCGCGGATGCCAGCAGCAGGGCGCGGGCGGTGCGGATCGGGGTCGTGGTCATTATGGTCTCCCTTGAACCGGGCGGACCATAGTCAACCGTTTTAGTTGAGAAAGATAGTTTTCCTTTAGTCGCCCTATGCGGAAGCCGAAGTGAGCGGTTCGGCCGGGACCATCCGGGGCATCGTCAGCTGGATCCAGCCCAGCGCCAGCAGGTACGAGACGGAGGCGAAGGCGAAGAGGGGGCCATAACCGAGCCCGGCTGCGAGTACGAGGCCGGCGATCTTGCTGATCGCGGTGCCGCCCAGATTGCCGCAGAATGCGCCGAAACCGGTCACGCGGCCAACCTTGTGACGCGGCGTCACATCCGCGATCAGGCCGAACAGATTGGTGGAAAAGCCTTGATGCCCGGCCAAGGTCAGCGCCATCAGGCCCACTGCCGCCCAGTATTCGTGGGCGTGGAGCGCCAGCGGCACGGGTACCACGCAAAGCGCGGAAATCAGCATCAGCGTCTTGCGCGTGCGATTGGCGGTCCAGCCCTTCGACAGCAGGCGGTTGGCGGCATAGCCGGAGAGCAGCGAACCGATGGCGGACCCGCAATAGGCCAGCGCCAGCGGGGGACCGAGTTCGGTGCCGGAAAGGCCGAATTGCCGGTGGAAATAGTCCGGCATCCAGAACAGCATCAGCCACCAGGTGGCGTCCGACAGGACCTTGGCCAGCGCGATCGTCCAGGTGCGGCCTTCCTTCAGGAACAGCTTGTCGCCGGAGACCACATTGCCGGGAATGGCGGGTTGTCGATCGTCGAAATCCACCCCGCGCGATGCGGTAAGCCAGGCCAGCACCCACAGCAGGCCCACCACGCCCGCCAGCACGAAGGCCGCGCGCCAGCCCCAGACGGCAGCCACCACGGGGATGGCCAGTGGGGCCAGGATCGCGCCGATGGAGTTCATCATGTTGGTCAGGCCGAAGCCCAGCGATCGCAGATTGGGCGGGAAGATCGTGGCGATCGTCTTCACGCCCGCTGGTGTGCCCATCGATTCCGTTGCGCCCAGACCGATGCGGCAGAGCACGAACTGGCTGAAGCTGCTTGCCCAGCCGTGGGTCATTGCCGCCAGTGACCACGCGGCGACGCCGGCCGCATTGGCCCACTTCGCGCCCAGCCGGTCCACCAGCCAGCCCGCCGCCAGAAAGCCGAAGGCGGCGCCGGCCTGAAACCAAGCAGCCAGCGTGCCGTAATCGTCGTCGCTCCAGCCCAGATCGGCGGCGATCGTCGGTTTCAGCACCGAGATGATCTGGCGGTCCACCAGATTGAGCACGCCGGCGGTCAGCGCCAGTGTGAACAGCAGCCAGCGGCGGCGGGGCGAGAGGTTCATGCGCGGCTCGTTTCGGTCTGGGAGGAGTTGGGCATCATGGACCTTCTATGCGGAGCGGGTGGGCTGCGGTGACTTCAGGCGGGTGGAGAAATCGCCTCGCTCAACCCGTCATCCCCGCGTAGGCGGGGATCCCGCTTGTTCTTCGATCCACAGCGCTGTGGCTCAGGAAAAGCGGGGCCCCCGCCTTCGCGGGGGCGACGAAGTCTTGCTTGGCGGGTTGAGAGCTGCCTGCACCCAACCCGCTCAAATCACAGAACCAGCGGCCCGTGATCGATCCGGGGCAGCACATGCCGCGCGAACAGGTCGGCCTCGCGCGCATGAGGGTAGCCGGAGAGGATGAAGGCATCGATTCCCGCCGCGCGATAGGCCTGAAGCTTCGCCAGCACCTGATCCGGATCGCCGACGATGGCAGCACCGCAGCCGGAACGGCCGCGGCCGATGCCCGTCCACAGGTTCTCCTCCGCATAGCCGTCATCGCTGGCGGTTTCGCGCAGCGCCGCCTGCGCCTGCACGCCGACCGACTGGGAATCGAGCGAACGGGCGCGGATCGCCGCACCCTCTGCGGCGTCGAGGCGGGAGAGCAGGCGGTTCGCCGCATCGCGGGCATCGGCCTCGGTCTCGCGCACGATCACGTGGACGCGGTAGCCGAAGCGCAAGGTGCGGCCATACTTCGCCGCGCGGGCGCGCATGTCGGCGATGGTGTCCTTCACCGCCTCCATCCGGTCCGGCCACATCAGGTAGACGTCGCAGCCCTTGGCGGCGACTTCGCGGGCAGGCTCCGAAAGGCCGCCGAAATAGAGCGGTGGGCACGTCGAACCGGGCGCGATCATGCGCGGGGCGTCCAGCTTCAGGTTCCAGAACCGCCCCTGATGATCGAGCGGCTTACCCGAGAGCAGGGTGCGCAGAATTGCGATCGCCTCGGTCGTGCGTTCGTAACGGGCGCCGCCGTCCAGCGTTTCGCCCGGCATCTCGCTGGAGATGATGTTGATGTTCAATCGGCCACCAAGGATCTGGTCGATCGTGGCGATCTGGCGGGCAAGCTGCGCCGGCCACATCTCGCCGATGCGCACGGCCATCAGCAGCTTGATGCGGCGGACTTGCGTGGCGATGGCGGCGGCGAAGGCAGTGGTGTCGATGCCCAGCGCATAGCCGGAAGGCAGCAGCACATTGTCGAAACCGCCTTCCTCGGCCGTGGTGACGATGTTGCGGCAATGCTCCCAGCTGGAGCGCAGCATCGGGTCCGGCTGGCCAAGGAACTCGTAGTCATCGTCGCAGAGCGCCGAGAACCAGCTGACTTCGCAGGGGTTGAGCGCCGTCACGGCAGGCGTGCTCCCATCGACGCTTCCAGCACGGCGTACCATTCGGAAGCCGTCCACTCGACCTTCAGCGCGTCGCGCGAGGCCAGGATACGCTCCGGATTCTGCGAGCCGACGATGGGGATCGCACGCGAGGGATGCGTCATCACCCACGAGAGCGCGGCGGCGGCGGCATCGGTGCCGAAACGCTCACCCTGTGCGGCCAGCAGCTTGGCGACCGGGTCTTCCGAGCCCGAGGCCAGACGGCCACCGCCCAGCGGCGACCATGCCAGCACGGCCACGTCATGCGCCATCGCCTGATCCAGCGTGCCGTCATAGAGCGGCGCATAGCGAGCGGCCGAGAATTCGGGCTGGGTCGATACGATGGGGAAGGGCAGGAAGGCCTGCAGCGCATCGAATTCGGCGGGGCTGTAATTGGAGACGCCGATGGACTTCACCTTGCCGCTCTCGACCATCGCGGCCAGAGTTTCGGCCACGTCGCGCGGGTGGGCCAGGAAGTCGCGGCGGTGGATCTGATAGAGTTCGACCGAGGGCAGGCCCAGGCGTTCGAGCGAGGCGTCCAGCGCCTTGTTCAGGTAGGCGGGGCTCGAATCGTAAGGCACGCCCAGCACGATGCCGCCCTTGGTGGCGATCACCATCCGCTCGCGCAGGTCGGGCCGCGCGGCGAGAGCCTTGCCCAGCAGCAATTCCGCGCCGCCAAATCCCAGCGCCGCGTCGCAGCCGTAGATATCGGCGGTGTCGAACAGGGTGATGCCGGCTTCCAGCGCCGCCTCGATACGCGCAACGATTGCACCGATATCGTCGTTGCCGTCTTCACGGGCGAGCCGCCACATGCCCCAGGCGATCGGGAAAACGGAAATTCCACTCTTGCCGAGCGGGACGGATTGGGTCGATAGGGGGAGGGTCATATTCTCAACCGATATAATAGAGATTGCCGAAATGAAAGACGCTTTGCGGTACGGGATCGTCGGTACCGGCATGATGGGTGTGGAGCACATCCACAACATCAAAATCCTTGAGGGCGCCGAAGTTGTAGCCATAGCGGACCCGGAACCCACCTCGCTCGGCTGGGCCAAGGATGCCCTTGGCGCGGCGGCGGAAGGCGTGGCCGAATATGCCGACAGCGCCAGCATGATCGCCAATGCCGGGCTGGATGCCGTGGTCGTCGTCTCCCCCAACTTCACCCACCGCGCGGTGCTGGAGCCGCTGCTGGACAGCGACGTGGCGATCCTGTGCGAAAAGCCGCTCTGCACGACGATGGAAGACGCCCGATGGGTGGTGGAGCGCGCCGAAGCCCGCAAGGCGCCGTTCTGGACCGGCATGGAATACCGCTTCATGCCGCCCGCCAAGGCCTTCATCGACGAGATCCACGGCGGCAAGGTCGGCCGCCTGCACATGCTCTCCATCCGCGAGCATCGCTTCCCGTTCCTGGTCAAAGTGCGCGACTGGAACCGCTTCTCCGCCAATACCGGCGGCACCATGGTGGAGAAGTGCTGCCACTTCTTCGATCTGATGCGGCTGATCACCCGGTCCGAGCCGGTGCGGGTCTACTGCTCGGGCGCGATGGATGTGAACCACATCGATGAGCGCTATGATGGCCGCCAGCCCGACATCATCGACAACAGCTTCACCACCGTGGACTTCGCCGACGGCACCCGCGCCCTGCTGGACCTTTGCATGTTTGCCGAGGGTGCCGAGCATCAGGAAGAAATGAGCGCCACGGGCGACAAGGGTCGTCTGGACGTGCTGATCCCGCCGGGCGATCTCGTCTGGTCGCCGCGCGTGCCTTGGCCGGGGCCGAAGGCGGTCGAACGCTGGCATGTCGCGGTGGACGAGGCGGCGATGGACGCCGGTTCGCACCACGGCGCTACGTTCTACCAGCACGAAGCCTTTGCCCGCGCCGTGCGGGGTGAGGGCGAAGTGCAGGTTACCGCGCGCGATGGGTTGATGGCGGTTGCCATTGGCGCCGCCGCCGAACTCAGCGCGCGCGAGAAGCGCGTGGTCGAGATGGCGGAACTGCTGGGCGGCTGAGCCTTCGCCGGGACCGTCGGCCACTATCAAACGCGCCGGGAAGGTCTGCTTCCCGGCGCGTTTTTGCGTCTGCTTCGGCGGAAACGAATGCTGCTGCGAATTTGCTCTTCTCTTATCCCCCCTGGGGGGATAATGGGACGCCATGTTCGATCTATCCCAACTCATGACGCACGTGAGCGACCCCATCGGTTCGGGCGCCTGGCTGTTCATCCCCAGCGCCATCGTGCTGGGCGCGCTTCACGGGCTTGAGCCGGGCCATTCTAAGACGATGATGGCGGCCTTCATCATCGCGGTAAAAGGGACCGTGCGGCAGGCGGTGCTGCTGGGCCTTGCCGCCACGCTTTCGCACACGATGGTCGTCTGGGCGGTGGCGCTTGGGGGGATGTGGCTGTTCGGCGGCCTTCGCGCCGAAGATACCGAGCCGTGGTTCCAGCTGGCCTCCGGCGTGATCATCGTCGGTATGGCGATCTGGATGCTGTGGCGCGCGCGGCGGGAGCAGATCGCGGCCGAACGCTATCACGCCGGGCATGACCATGATCATCATCATGGCCATACCCACGGGCACCATCACCATCACGGCGATCACGACCATCATCACCATGAACCCTCGGACGAGGAAATCCACGAGCTGGAACTGGCCACGGGCGGCTATGTCGATGCTCATGAAGCTGCCCATGCCGAGGATATCCGCCGTCGCTTCGCCAATACGCGGGTGACGACCGGACAGATCGTGCTGTTCGGGCTGACCGGCGGGCTGATCCCGTGCCCCGGCGCGATCACCGTGCTGATGCTGTGCCTTCAACTCAAGCGGCTGGCGCTGGGCGCGACGCTGGTCGTGGCCTTCTCCATGGGCCTCGCCCTCACCATGGTCGCTTCGGGGGTACTGGCGGCGCTGAGCCTGCGCCATGTCGAGAAGCGCTGGACCGGCTTTGGCGAGGCCATTCGCAAGGCGCCTTACATTTCAGGCCTCGTTATCCTGGGCGTCGGGCTCTATGTGGCGCTGTCGGCATGGCAGCACCTGCCGTGAGGTAGCACGCAAGAAGAAGGGCGATCGATGAGTCATGCCAGCGACAAGGCGATGGTCAATCGGTTGAGGCGCGCCAACGGGCACCTCGCCAAGATCGCTTCCATGGTAGAGGAAAACCGCAGCGCGCTGGAGATCGCCCAGCAATTGCAGGCGGTGATCGCTGCCCTCACCAAGGCGCGCGGTGCCCTGGTGGCCCATCATATCGAGCATCACCTGGAAGAGGCCGTTGGCGAACTGACGCCAGAGACGCGCCAGACTCTGGTCCAGCTGTCGGAAATCGCCAAGTACCTCTAGGGCTGCTTGGCGCCTACTGCTTGGGGTGGATCTCCTTGATCCGGCTGCCCTTCAGGCTGATGCCTGCCATCAGGCCCTTCTGGTCGAAGACGAAGGCGTAGACCGCCTTGTTCAAGTTGGCCGTGTCCAGCGAGGCTTCGGCGCCCTTGTCCACCAACACCACGCTGCCGTCGGAACCGGCATCCCAGGTGGTGCCGTTGGTGGTTTCGGCCATCTTCTGGTCGGTCATGAAGAACAGCGCATAGCCATAGCCCTGCGCACCCGCCTGCAGTCCGATGGAGGCGCTGGAGGTATTGAAGAACCGCGTCGGTTTGCCGCTGACCAGCAGCGCGCCGTCACCCGATGAGCCGGCGATCACCAGCCCGCCCTTGATGATGTTGGGGAAGACCATCACGCCCTTGGCCCGCTTGCCCACGGCGGCAGCCTTGGGGTTGGCGGCATAGAGCGCCTTCAGCGCGGCGCGGGATTTCGCCTCGATATCCGCCTTCGACGATGCCGCGTAGACCGGCGAGGGAATGGCCAGCGTCAGCAGGGCGGCGGCGATGCCGCCCACGGCCAGGCGGCGGGTAATTTGCTGATGATCGATCTTCATTGCACGGCCTTTCAAGGAAAAGGGGAATGACATGTCATCTGCAGCCGCACTGCGTTGAGCAGGCAGTGTCGGATGCCTTGTGTGGCCCACGGCGTGCGGCCCACGGTACGCCGCAATGCGCGGCGTGCCATCGGTGTAAACACCGAGATTTCGGGAAGTATCCCAAATGAAATTTCCTGGCCGCCGGAAGCCCGCAGGCTGCCCGTTCGCTCTTTCCGGCACCGGGAGGCTGGTGCATGAAGCGGCATGTCCCAACTTCCCGCAACCGGCGCATCAGGCGCACCCGGCCGCACCCGTCGCAACAAGAGCTTCGACGCTACGCATCAGACGATGATCGAGGCGGCGGTGCGGCTGATTTCCGAAAAGGGTGTGGAGGCGCTGTCGATCACCGCGCTGGCGCGGGCCGTGGGATTGAACCGGGCGACCGTCTATTACCACTTCGCCGATCGCGAGGCACTGCTGGAGGCCGTCAGCGCATGGTCGTCCGACCAACTGGTGAAGGGCTTCACCGCAGCGCGCCCGCAGCCGGAGCGGATCGATTTCATCGGCCGTTTCGTGCTGGAGAACCCCGATCTGATCAAGCTGTGGATCGAGAATTTCATCTCGCCCGGAGACATTCGCGATCACTATCCGAAGTGGGACGAATTCGTCTCCGCCACGGCGATGACTTTCGGCGACCGCGCGGAGGGGGAGGGCGTCGACGTCGAAGTCCACTGCACGATGATGCTGGTGGCGGCGATCATCGGCCCCCGCGTTTTCCGCGGAAGCGTGCGGCCTGAGCTGGATGATGAGGCGGTGATCGAGCGTTTCCGCAAGGAGCATCAGCGGATGCTGCGGCGCGACGGGCTGCTGCAGGGATAAAGTTTAGGCAACAGTGTTGAGAATCATCTCGCTCTCGGGGTAGAAGGGAAAAAACGAGAACCGAGAGGACTTGCCCATGACCGTGGCAGCATCGGCCTATCAGCCCATCCCGGCTGACGATGTGGCCTGGCTGGGAACGCAGCCCGTTCCCGCCGCGCCTTACTACGATCCCGGCTATTTCGAACTGGAGCGCAAGGCCGTGTTCCTGCGCAGCTGGATCCATGTCGGCCACGTCTGCGAATTGCCCGAAGCCGGCAGTTTCGTGCGGCGGGAACTGGAATTCGCCAAGGCATCGCTGCTGATCGTGCGCGGGCGGGACGGGGCGATCCGCGCCTTTCACAATGTCTGCACCCATCGCGGCACCCAGTTGGTTGCCGAGGCGGCGGGGCGGCGTACGAAGTTCAGCTGTCCCTATCACATGTGGACCTACGGTACCGACGGAGCCTTGCTGTCGGCCCCGGATTTCGAGGCGTTTCACGTTCCCAAGAAGGACTGCGCGCTGCCGCAGGTCCGGCTTGAGGAATGCGGCGGCATGTTGTTCGTGAACTTCGACGCGGAGGCCCAACCTCTGCGCGCATGGATGGGCGACTATGCCGAGCGGCTGGAGGCCATGCCCGTTGCCCGTGCCACCACCTTCAGCGAATACACTTACGAAATCGACGCGAACTGGAAGCTGACCTACGACAATTTCCAGGAAAACTACCATCTGCGCTTCATCCACCCGCGATCGGGTGAGGCGGCGATCGGGGCGGACAACCAATACGGTTATCCCGCCAGCGTGGGCTTTTGTGGCCCGCACCGCACGCAGCGCATCTGGTCCAATCCCGCGCCGGCATTGAAGCCGTTCCAGCGGCAGGCATCGATGAAGGGCATCCCTGCGCTGATGCGGCGGGGGCTGCTGGATCTGCCGCACGGGCGTGATTATCTGGCGTTCTTCCCCAACCTCTTCGTGATCGGCACGCCCACGCAGCCGTTCTCGCACACGGTCTATCCCCTCTCGGCCGGTCGTTCACGCGGGGTGGTGCGGGTCTACTGGTCGGGCGAGGATGCCCAGGCCAGCGAGACTTTCGCGCGCGAATATTCGCTGGGCCAGATCCGCGACATCCATGCCGAGGATATCGACATGATCGAACGCGGCCAGCGCGGGCTGGAGAGCGGGGCGCTGCGCCATATTCATTTCCAGCAGATGGAGGCGTTGTGCCGCCACTTGTTCAACGAAGTGGACGCCCGGGTGCGCGACTATGCGCGCGAAACGGGAGACGCGCTGTGAGCGGCGCGCTGCCTGCGGGTTTCGAGGTGCTCGAACCCTACGTGGATCGCTGGGCGCTGCCCACCACGGCGGAGCGCGCGGCATTGCGGTCGGCCTCCGCGCCGGAGGATCGGCTGGCGTTTTTCGCGGCGGCCTCGCCCTTGCTCGATTCCGCGCTGGCCTTGCTCGATGCCAAGCCGTTGGCGGACCTCGCGCCGGATGAGCGCCGGCTGATGGACCTGTTCCTTGCACTCGCCCATGTCGCGCTGGCGGTGGAGATCCAGGGCCCGGACGAGGTCAAGAGCGCCCCTTGGCGCGATCGCCTGCGCATCACCCGTTCCGCGACCGACATTCCCGAAACCACAGGAGAAGCCGCATGATGAACCTTCAGGACAAGACCGTCTTCATCACCGGCGGCGGTGGCGGCATCGGCGGCGGCATGGCCCGCGCCTTTGCCGAGCGCGGCGCGCGGATCGTGCTGGCCGATATCGACCAGGGTTTCGCGCAGGAGGAAGCGGCCAGGCTGCCCGAGGACGTGGACGTGCTGACCCTGACGCTTGACGTGCGATCGCTGGAAAGCTGGCAGGCGGCGCGGGTGGAGGCGGAGGCGCGCTTTGGCGCGGTGGACGTGCTCTGCAACAACGCGGGCATCTCCACCGGGTTCAAGCCGCTGCTGACCATTTCGCCCGAGGAGTTCGAGCGAGTGATGGCGATCAACGTCACGGGCGTCTACAACGGTATCCTCACTTTCGCGCCGCAGATGGTGGCGCGCGGCAGCGGGCATATCGTCAATACCTCGTCGATGAACGGCCTCAGCCCCTTCGCCAGCTTCGCGGCCTATTCGGCCAGCAAGTTCGCGGTGCTGGGCCTGTCGGATTCGCTGCGTGACGAACTGGCGCCGGCGGGCGTCGGCGTCTCCACGCTGTTTCCGGGGCTGACGCGCAGCCGCATGTCGGAAGGCGATCTGTCGCGGATCAGTGCGGGCGATCCGGCGCGCGCCGCCGCGATCGAGGCGAACATGATGGACCCGCTCTGGCTCGGCCGTGCCGTCGTGCGCGCGGTGGAGAACGATGATCCCTACATCGTCACGCACCCCGAATATCGGGACAACCTACGCGAACGACATGAGCGGATCATCGCGGCCTTCGGCGAACCCGCACAGCCCGATTATCGCACCGGCGTCACCGCCACCAGATAGCGCCGCAATATGGCCCGATCTCCAAAACGCGTCTGGATCACGATGCCAGGCGTGATTGCGGCGAGCGCCGGCGGGCAACAGAGTTGCGGCAAGAATGGGCGTGCCATCGCACCGTGGCGGCGCCCGAAGCAATGGGAGAGTATGGATGACATTGGCCGAAACGATCGTTTCCGCCGCGCGCGAGCGTTCGGGGAACATGAACTGGGACGATGCGGAAATCCGCGAGCCGCTGCGGGTTCTGACCGAAGCGATCGAGGGTGAGGCGAATCTGACGGCGATGGGCACTGCCGTGTTCACCCGCAACGCCACCGAATACCTTGCCAACCGGATGCGGGTGGAGGACTGGCTGGCGCGCCATCCGGATATCCTTGACGCCCCGGTGGAGAAGCCCACGTTCGTCTTCGGCCTGCCGCGCACGGGCACGACCTTGACGATCAACCTGCTCAACGAAGACCCCGCGCGTCGCTGCTTTCTGCGGTGGGAGGCTTTCGCCTCGACCCCGCCGCCCACGCCCGAGGAGTTCCACGCCGGGCCGCGATACGAAGCGGCTCAGGCGCAGATCGACCATTCGCTGAAGGTCATGCCGCACATCTCCGCGATCCATCACGAAGATGGCGACAGCCCGTGCGAGTGCCAGTTCTCGATGGCGCCCAGCTTCGTCTCGCAGGTCTACGATTCCCAATATGCCATTCCCGGCTACCATCGCTGGTTTCTGGACAAGGCCGATTATCTGCCGGCCTTCCGCTATCAGAAGCGTCTGCTGCAATTGCTCCAGTCGCAGGCACCGGGGCGCTGGACGCTGAAGAACCCGTGGCACCCGCTCTATCTGGATGCGCTGACCGAGGTCTATCCCGATGCCCGGCTGGTGATGACGCACCGCGATCCGGTGGAAGTCGTCGGTTCCGCATGCAGCCTTGTCTGGAACGTGCGCCGCATGTTCAGCGACAGCGTGGACCGCGCGGCCATCGGGCGGGATATGGTGGAGACATTCGAAGTGATGATCGCCCGGCAGGCCGATTTCCGCCGACGCCACGGGCGCAACGCGATCCACGATGTACTCTATACCGAGCAACTTCGCGATCCGCTAGGCACGATGCGCCGTCTCTATGCGCATTTCGGCGAGGAACTGAGCGCGGAAGCCGAAGCCAGGATGAAGCACTATCTGGAGGCCAAGCCCAAGGACCGCTTCGGCAAGCACACTTACGATCTGGCCGACTACGGTCTGACAGCCGGCGAGATTCGCGAGCGCTTCGCCGGCTATTGCGCCGATTTCGACGTGGCGATGAGCGCCGCCTGAGTCCCGGACGGCTGCCAATCCCGATCGGCAGCCGCATCCTTCAGTTCATCATTGCGAGCGACCGCAGGTCGCGCGGCAATCCAGGGGCGGCTTATGCGGGTCCTGGATTGCTTCTCCCGCTTCTCTTCTCCATCCTCGCGGATATCCGCCACCGTCGTCAAAAGGCAGCGGGCCCCCCGCCTTCGCGGGGGCGACGGGATGTACGGGGCGAAGGGCGGGCGAAAGAGCGCCCGGTCTGAAATTTAGCCCCGCGCGGCGGGCTTCCGACCAGCCGCGCGGGGGCTTCGCTCATTTCAGTTCGATGCGCGTTTCGCCCAGCTTTGCCGTGAACGGCTTGCGGGCATCGGCATCCGTGCCGACTTGCGAATTGCGGTCCCGCCCGATGTCGAACGTCTCATTGAAGGCGGCGGTAGAGGTCGGGAAGTCGGTGATTTGCCCTTCGCCCACCGGCTGGCCGTTGACCAGCAGCCGGATCGTGCCCGCGCCCGGCGCCGGCACGGGGGCGCCCGGCTTCGGCGTCGGCGCATAGTCGTAGCCGACCGTCACCGGCCCCCGCGGCAGACCGGCAGTGGAGACCACGGTATCGCGACGTTGGCCATAGGCATTGTTCTCGAAGACCAGATGCCCGTCCTTCACATAAAGGACGAAGCCACCCAGCCGCCCGCCTTCCGCCACCAGCACGCCCGAAGCGGTGGCGGCATCGCCGTCGATCCGCACGGTCAGGCTGTGCGCCTTGTTCCCCAGATCGGGCAGGGCATTGAGCGGCAGGCCGGAGATGTCCGGCTGGAACACGAAGCTCTTGCGCTTCGGATCGAGCAGCGCGGGCGCACCCACCGGCAGCGGCACCAGCGGGAAGACGCCGTTGCGCTGGCCTTCCTTCACGAATTCCGCCTTCAGTTCGGCCAGTTTTCCGGGGTTTTTGGCCGCAAGGTCGGTCGCTTCGCTGAAGTCGTGCGCAACGTCGTATAGCTCCCAGCGATCGCCGGCGGTATCGTCGTTGAACACCTTGGGCAGATCGTGCAGCAGGTTCCACGGCTGGTAGTTGCGCTTGGCCGCAGCCACCCAGCCATCCTTGTAGATCGCCCGGTTGCCGAAGATCTCGAAATACTGCTCGGTATGCGTTTCCGGCGCCCTGGCATCGGTGAAGGTTGCCAGCAGGCTATGACCTTCGAACGGGATCTGCTTCACGCCGTCCACTTCGCCGGGAAGGGCAATATGCGCGGCGTCGAGGATGGTCGGTGCGATGTCGTTCACATGGCCGAACTGGCTGCGGATCACGCGCGGATCGCTGGTGTGGCCGGGCCAGGAGATCACCAGCGGATTGCGCGTGCCCCCGAAGTGGGAGGCGACCTGCTTCATCCACTGGAACGGCGTGGTCGTGGCCCAGGCCCAGCCGGCGGAGTAATGGTTGGCCAGATCCGGGCCGCCGAACTTGGCAAGCTGCGCCAGTTGCGGATCGATACCCTTGGGAATGTTGCCGGTGGCCGTCGCCTCGTTGCCGATCGAACCGTCGATGCCGCCTTCGGCGCTGCCGCCATTGTCGCCCACGACGTAGATCACCAGCAGGTTGTCGCCACCGGGCCGCGCGCGCAGCGTATCGATCAGGCGGCCCACCTCGTAGTCGGTCTGCTCCATGAAGGCGGAGTAGACCTCCATCTGGCGGGCATAGACCTTCTTCTGATCGGCACTCAGGCTGGACCAGGCGGGAATGCCTTTGGGCCGGGGCGTCAGCTTGGCATCGGCGGGGATGATGCCCAGCTTCTTCTGGCGGGCGAACGTCTCCTGGCGATAGACGTCCCAGCCGGCGTCGAAGCGGCCCTTGTTGCGGTCGATCCATTCCTGCGGAACGTGGTGCGGCGTGTGGACCGCGCCGGTGGCGAAATAAAGGAAATAGGGCTTCTGCGGGGCGGCCGCTTCATGATCGTCCACCCAGCCGACCGCCTTGTTCACCAGATCGGTGGTGAGGTGATAGCCCTGTTCCGGCGCGGCGGGTGCGGGGATCGCGGTGGTATCGTTGAACAGGTGCGGTTCCCACTGGTTGTCCTCCCCCGACATGAAGCCGTAGAAGTGATCGAAGCCCAGCCCGGTTGGCCAGTGGTTGAACGGGCCGGCCGCCGAAATCTCCCACTTGGGGGTATTGTGCCACTTGCCGAAAGCGGCGGTGGAATAGCCGTTACCCTGCAGGATCCGCGCGATCGAGGCGGTGTCCGGGTTCCAGATCGAGTTGTAGGCGGGGAAGCCGGCGGCAATGTCGGCAAGGTTGCCGAAGCCCACCTCATGATGGTTGCGTCCGGTCAGCAGCGCGGCGCGGGTGGGGGAGCAGATCGCGGTCGTGTTGAAGCGGTTGTAACGCAGGCCCTGCGCCGCCAGCTTGTCCAGCGCGGGCGTGCGCGGCACGCCGCCGAAAGTGGAGGTCGCCGCAAAGCCGGCGTCGTCCAGCAGCACCAGCAGCACGTTGGGCGCGCCCTGCGGCGCTTGCGGCTGGGCAGGGAAGGCGGGCTGGGATTCGGCGCGGGTCAGGCCGATCCTGCCGGTGAAGCTCTGCGGGCCGCCGATCGCGTTGGCGGTGGGCGCGGCGTCCTGGGCGCAGGCGGCGGAGGACAGGGCACTGGCGGCAAGCAACAACGCTGCCTTGGTCAACAAACGCATCGGGCATCCTTCAAGGTTGTCGCGTGGGAAAGGACCGGCGCGCGCGACGAAGCGCGCCGGCCACAGGCAGGCGTTGTCGGGGGGATTCAGTTGAGGGGGTCTCCACCCTTGATCGAAGTGGGCGGAGCCGGGGGCTTGCCGGAGATGAGGGTCTCCCGCGCCTGGAAGACCATGCTGTAGGGCGGCACGCCATGCGTCAGCCAGACGTTACCGCCGATCTCCGACCCCTTGCCGATGGTGATGCGGCCCAGGATGGTCGCCCCGGCGTAGATCACCACGTCGTCCTCCACGACGGGATGGCGCGGGCTGGTCTTGGCGGCGGCGACCGAACCGTCTGGTGCATAGGCCTTGGCGCCCAGCGTGACGCCCTGGTAGATGCGCACGTTGTCGCCCACCACGGTGGTCTCGCCGATGACGACGCCGGTGCCGTGGTCGATGAAGAAGCCGCGGCCGATCTGCGCGGCGGGGTGGATGTCTATCCCGGTGGTGCCATGCGCGATCTCGGTCAGGATGCGGGCGACCAGCGGCGCGCCCAGGCCGTGCAGGGCATGGGCCAGCCGGTAGTGGATGATCGCCAGCAGCCCGGGATAGCAGATCAGCACTTCGTCCAGGCTGCGGGCAGAGGGATCGCCCTCATAGGCCGCCTCCAGATCGAGGTCGAGCATCCGCCGGATCGCCGGCAACTGGCGAGAGAACGCCAGCACGATCGCGTCCGCGCGTTGCTCGCCCGCCTGCCTTTCCGCTTCGCCGGTATAGGCGAATTCCAGCCCCAGCTGCGCTTGCAGGCGGCTGAGCGCGATCTGCAGCGACTGGGTGACGAACGTATCCTCGTTATGCCGCCGCACGAAGTCCGGGCCGAGGCGGAGGGGGAATAGCGCCCCGCACAGTTCGTCCGCCACTTTGGCAAGCCGCACGCGTGAGGGGAAACCCTCCACGCCGTGTTCGGCGTGCTGGCTGTTGGTCGTGCGCCAGTGCTGACGGATTTCGGCGAGTTCGCGGACGATATCGCCCACGTGCCAGAAATCGTCGAGGTCCGGCGCGGCGGCGCTTGCGGAGGGCTGATCGCTTGTCATCGCGCCTACCCCAGCGGGACGCCTTCGATGGTGATGCGGTGCATCTCGCGCCGGTGGCCGTGATAGTCGTTGTAGGCGTAGTGCCAGGTGGCGCGGTTGTCCCAGAACGCGATCGAACCGTCGCGCCAGTGGAAGTCTTCCTGGAATTCCGGCCGTTTGCAGTGCTCGTAGACTTCGGCGAGCAAGTCCTGCGATTCCTCTTCGGCCAGGCCCAGGATGCGCAGGGTGAAGCTGGGATTGACGTAGACCGCGCGCTTGCCGCTCAGCGGATGGACGATCACCACCGGGTGGATAGGATCGTCCAGCACGTCAGCAGCGGCGGAATTGCCGATGCGGCCATCGCTACGGGTATCCTGCACGGCCTCATAAACGGCGGCCTTGCTGCCGAACACATGGCGCGCGGAATGGACGGCGCGGCGATCCTCGATCCGTGCCCTCAGGTGCACGGGCAGGCCGTCATAGGCCGCGTACATGGAGGCGAAGGCGGTGGCGCCGCCCTCCGGCGGCAATTCCCGCGCGGCAAGGATGGAGCCCAGCGCCGGTTCGAAGTCATAGGAATGGTCGGTATGCCAGCCGCCGCCGATGTTGTGCTGCTGCTCCGGCTCCTTCACCACCAGCGCGATTTCGGGATAGCCGGGATGCGCGGCGAAGAAGCGGTTGATGTTGATCGGCCCCCAGCGCTGCGCGAAGGCGATGTGCTGGTCTTCGGTGATCGACTGGTCGCGAAAGAACACCACGCCGTGTTCGGCGAAGGCATCGCGGATTTGCGCAAACTGGGTTTCGGACAATGGGCGCGAAAGGTCCACGCCGAGGATTTCGGCGCCGACGCGGCCATGCTTGCGGATCTCGATGGTCATGCGTGGTTCCTCCTGATGGACAGGTTGGGCGTAGGAAGGGGCGCGGCGGCAGCCGCGCACAGGCCCGCCTTCCGGCGGACGCGGAATGGGGAAAGGGCGTTAACGGCGCGGCCGCCCCTCAGGGCTTCGCGCAAGCGCTCATGCGGCGGAGCCGGGGCTTCCGCATCGATCGTGGATCTAGAATTGCATACGCATCGTATCACCCCTGGCTGGTGGGGAACACGAAGCCTGGCGATGTCGCCTTAGCGTTCGCGCGCTTTAGCCGTTGGTTACGCGGAGCAAGCTGCTTCCCGATCAAAAGCCGCGGACTGGAAGGGCCTTCACGGCAGAACCGCATCGGCAGGACGAGCCAGTATCCCCTCGTCCTAATTCTCAACCTATTTAATTGACATTGACCCGTCAAGCGCCTGCACCGCTGGTGGCAGGCGCCCTGTCGCAAACCAATTCTATGCCGCAGCCAAGGCCGGCTTGACGGGGCGCCGGCACCCGCCGTTCGCGACCACCTATCAGCAAAATCGATTTAAAATTATCATATCAATTCATTTCCGGAATGCGCGCGCCTGTGCGACTTCAGGCTGTCCGGACGGAAAATGGCCGGCCTGAACATGACTAGGTTGCATAAACGAGAGAGAGGCGGCGGCCCGGCGACGGACTGCCTTGAAGGCATTGACGGCTTTGGCGTCCCTACAGCGGATGCGCGCCTGGGGCGCACGGCCTTCCCCGATCTCCGACTTTTGATCAGGAGCCCTGGCTAGGGGCCCGCACGTGCGTGGAGTGATTGCGAAAATGGCCGAAGCCGCATCCCTGAACATCCTGGTCGTCGGCGGCGGGATCGGCGGCCTGTCGGCCGCGATTGCGCTGCTTCGCGCCGGACATGCGGTGACCGTGATCGAAAAGGATCCGGCGTGGTCGGTCTACGGCGTGGGCATCATCCAGCAGTCCAACGTGGTGCGGGCGATGGATCAGCTTGGCGTGCTGGATGCGTTCCTGGACGCCGCCTGCGGGTTCGATGCGGTGGAGATCTACATTCCGGACGGCACCCGTGTCGCCCGCATTCCCACGCCCGCGCTGGTGGAGGGCAAGCCTTCCAACGTCGGCATCGGTCGCCGCGCCTTGCAGAAGGTGCTGGCTGACAGCGCACGCGAACTGGGCGCACACGTGCGGTTGGGGCTGACCGTGGTGACGCTCGATCAGGAAGAGCATGGCGTTCACGTGCGCTTTTCCGATGGCGGTGAGGGCGACTACGACGTGGTCGTGGGGTCGGACGGCGTCTATTCGCAGACCCGCCTGATGGTCCTGCCGGACGCGGAGAGCCCCGAATTCACCGGGCAGTCGGTTTGGCGCTACAACTTTCCCCGCGCCGAAGGGCTGGATGCCCTGCATGTCTACAACGGGCCGACCGGGGTGGGTCTGGTGCCGATGTCGGCCGACACGATGTACATGTACGCCACCACGCCCGAGCCGGAAAATCCGCGCTATGCGGTGGAGGGGCTGGCCGCGCGGATGCGCGAGAAGCTGGCCGGCACGGCGCCGGCGATCCGCGAACTGGCGCAGGCGATCACCGATGACGAAGGCGTGGTCTATCGCCCGCTGGAGGGCATGATGGTCCATGGGCCGTGGCACAAGGGCCGCGTCGTGCTGTTGGGCGACGCCGTCCACGCCACCACGCCGCATCTGGGGCAGGGCGCGGGCATGGCGATCGAGGATGCGATCGTGCTGGGCGAGGAACTTTCCGCCGCCGCTGCGTCCGGCGCCGCGCCGGAGCAGGCTTTCGAAGCCTATCGCACCCGCCGCTACGAGCGCTGCCGCTACATCGTCGAGGCTTCGCTGGCGATCTGCCACGGCCAGATCGGCAAGGGCCCGCCGGTCGATAATCACAAAGCCACTGCAGAGATGTTCGCGGTGGTCAGCCAGCCCATTTGACATTTTGATTCAAGGAATTGCAGCGATGAGCCGAGTGACCGAAATCCGTTACGTCGGATATGGCGTCGAGGATTTCGACGCCGAACGGGCGTTTTATACCGAGGACTGGGGCCTGGTCGAAGTCGACGCAAACGACGACTTTGCCTGGTTCAAGACCCAGGGGCATGACGAACACCACGTCGTGCGCCTGCACAAGTCGGACGCCAACCATGTGGAGGTGATCGCCTTCGCCGCCGACACGCGCGAGGATGTGGTGGCGCTGCACGACAAGGTCGTGGCGGCGGGCTGCAAGGTGATCTTCGCCCCGCGCGAACTCGACGCGCCGGGTGGCGGCTATGCCTTCCGCTTCTTCAGCCCCGATGGCCTGCCGTTCGAGATTTCGGCGGGTGTCGAGACGCTGGACAAGCGGGCGATGGAGCGCTGGGAAGGCGTGCCGGTGAAGATCAGCCACATCGTCATGCACTCGCCCGATCATCAGGCGCTGGTCCGGTTCTTCACCGACGTGCTGGGCTTCAGGATCAGCGACTGGCTGGGCGATTTCATGTGCTTCCTGCGTTGCAACGGGGCGCACCACCGCGTCGCCATCCTGCCCGGGCCGCCGTGCCTGAACCACGTTGCCTACGACATGCTCTCGGTCGACGACATGATGCGCGGCGTCCATCGCCTGAAGCAGCGCGGCACCGACCTGCGCTGGGGCCCGGGTCGCCACACGGCTGGCAACAACACCTTCAGCTACTTCACGACGCCGTCCGGCTTCGCGGTGGAGTACACTTCGGAACTGGAAGAGGTGGATTTCGAGACGCACCAGCACAAGGTCCACATTCCCGGGCCGCAGGTCATGGACCAGTGGGGCATCGGCGTCGGCGGCCCGCAGACGATGCCGCATCCCGCGCCCGACGCGCGGCTGTTCCAGCCGGCAGACGCCTGATGTGGCGCGGGCTTCGGATCGCGGCCCTCGCGGCCTGTGCCCTCGCGCTGGTTTCAGCGCGCGGGCCGGACAGCCTGACCGAGCGCAACCGCGCGGTCGTGACCGATTTCGCCCGTCTGTTCTATACCGAACGCAAGGTGCGCGCGGCCTTCGAGCGCTACGTCGCGAAGGACTACATCCAGCACAATCCGGCCATCCTGGACGGGCGGGAGGCGGCGATTGCCATGTTGGAACCGAAGTTCTCCGCACCCGGCGCCTCGTTCGATGTGAAGCGCATCCTTGTCGACGACGACATGGCGATGATCCACCTTCGGGGCCGTCCCTCCCCAGACAATCCGGGCGGGGCGGTGGCCGACATCTATCGGCTGAAGGACGGCAAGATCGTCGAGCACTGGGACGTGCTCCAGCCGATCCAGACGCAGACCGTCAATCCGCACCCCTATTTCTGATTACAGGAGCCCCGCTTGGCCCTCTTTGAATATTTTCCGAACTACATCTGGAACCTCTCGGTATCGATCGCGATGGAATCGGGGGCGCAGCTCGGTGAGATCATCGACATGTGCCAGCCGATCCGCGATGCGGCGGCGAACGGGGCCGATGCTGGCACTCCGCAGTTCATGAAAGCCTGGGCGGCGATGGGCGACAAGTTGCTGGAACTCGCCGCCGAGGACGAGGCGAAGGGCCGCAAGTTCTCTGCATCCAACAAGCTGGAGCGGGCCTCGCTCTATCTGATCACGGCGGAACGGATGCAGGGCCACGGCCATCCCGGTCGCAAGGAGACTTACGCGAAGGCGCGCGAAGCTTTCGATCGTTCGACCGCGCTGGGCAGGCTCAACCGAGAACGGGTGGAAATTCCGCTGGAAACCGGCACGATGCCGGCGCTGTTCACCCGCGCGCCGGGCGCGGGACGCAAGCCGGTCGTGGTGTTCTGCAACGGCCTCGATAGCTGCAAGGAACTGCTCTATTGGACCCGCCTGCCGCAGGAACTGGCGCGCCGGGGCATTTCCACGCTTTGCGTCGACCAGCCCGGATCGGGCGAGGCGCTGCGCCTTCAGGACCTGCCCGTCGATCCGCATTCGGAAAGCTGGGCGAGCAAGGCGGTGGACTGGCTGGAGCAGCAGCCGGAGGTCGATCCCAAGCGCATCGGCATGACTGGCATCTCGCTTGGCGGCCACTTCGCACCGCGTGCGGTCGCCTATGAGCCGCGCTTCGCCTCGGGCGCGGTGTGGGGCGCCAACCACAACTGGCGTGAAGTGCAGGACAAGCGCATGGCGCGCGAGGGCGAGAACCCGGTGCCGCACTATTGGGCGCACGTCCACTGGGCCTTCGGAGCCGACGATCAGGACGATTTCCTCGCCAAGTCGAAGGCGATGAATCTCAACGGGCACATGGATCGCATCAAGGTGCCGTTCCTCGTCACCCACGGCGCCAGCGACCGCCAGATCAGCGTCGATTACGCCGATGACCTCTATGACCAGCTCGTCAATTCGCCGCGCCGCGAGAAGGTGATTTTCACGCCCCGCGAAGGCGGCGTCGAGCACGTCGGTGCCGACAACATGGCCTATGGCCGCGATCTCATCAGCGACTGGTTCGCCGAGACGCTCGGAGGAGAAACCGCATGACCCGCCGCTTTGTCGACCTGTCGATCACCCTCTGCAACGAGGTTGTCAGCGACCCACCGTTCCTGAAACCGGAAATCACCTATCAGACCCATGGTGAGACGGTGGGCGAACTCGGCATGTTCTTTCCGGGGGTGACGGCTGAGGATACGCCCGACGGCGCTGGTTTCGCGGCGGCAGAATGGGTGCGGCTGACCACCCACAACGGCACGCACCTGGACGCGCCCTATCACTTCCATCCGACCATGGACGCCAAGGATGGCGAGCCCAAGCGCGCCATCACCATTGACGAAGTGCCGCTGGAATGGTGCTTCCAGTCGGGCGTGAAGCTGGATTTCCGCCACTTCCCCGATGGCTATGTGGTCACCGCCAAGGACGTCGAGGACGAACTCGCCCGCATCGGCCATGAGCTGAAGCCGCTGGACATCGTTCTCGTCAACACCGCCGCCGGCAAGGCGCTGGGCGAGCCTAACTACGTCAATCGCGGCTGCGGCATGGGGTACGAGGCTACGATGTACCTAACCGAACGTGGCGTGCGCGTTACCGGCACCGATGCCTGGTCGTGGGATGCGCCGTTCAGCTATACGGCGGAAAAGGTGAAGGAAACCGGCGATACGTCGTTGATCTGGGAAGGGCACAAGGCGGGGCGCGACATCGGCTATTGCCACCTCGAAAAGCTGCACAACCTGGAAGTGCTGCCAGGCCACGGCTTCACTGTCTCGTGCTTCCCGCACAAGATCAAGGGCGCCTCGGCCGGCTGGACCCGCGCGGTCGCGATCTTCGAGGACTGACATGCGCCTTGCCACGCTGGATAACGGCCGTCCGGACGGCGAACTGGTCGTCGTGTCGAGCGATGGCGCGCGCTATCTCGCCGCGCCGGGGCTCAACCTGCTGGCTGCCGTCGAACACTGGGATGCGGCGGAAATCGACTTGCGCCGTCTGGCCGATGTGTTGGAAGCGGGCGGCGGCGGCCATCTCGATCCTGCCCGGCTGCGCGCACCCTTGCCGCGTTCGTGGCAGTGGCTGGATGGATCCGCCTTCGGCACCCACGGTGAACTGATGCAGATCGCCTTCAACCTGCCCCCGCTCGATAGTGACCGACCGTTGATGTACCAGGGCATGTCAGACCGCTTCTATGGCCCCAACGATCCGGTTCCCTTCACCGACCCGGCGCATGGCATCGATTTCGAGGGCGAGTTCGGGGTGATCGTCGATCACGTGTCGATGGGCACGCGGGCGGAAGAGGCGCTGGGGCACATCAAGCTTCTCGTCCAGATCAACGACTGGTCGCTGCGCGCCATCGCTCCGGTCGAGATGAAGACCGGCTTCGGATGGGTGCAGGCCAAGCCCCCGTGTTCGATGGCGCCCTTCGCCGTCACGCCCGATGCCCTTGGCGATGCATGGCGCGACGGGCGGCTCTGCATGGAACTTGCCGTAGACCTGAACGGCGCCCGCTTCGGCGCGGCGAGTGCGGCATCGATGGACTTCGGCTTTCACGAATTGATCGCCCATGCCGCCCTGACCCGTGATCTGGTGGCGGGAACCGTGATCGGATCGGGCACCGTCTCCAACCCGAACTATGCCGAAGTCGGCTCCAGCTGCATTTC
>NZ_CP147003.1:1822500-2150198 GCF_044029535.1 Novosphingobium mississippiense
CCTGTGCTTCCAGATCGAGAAGGCGGTCGACGAGGGTGCGTGTTCCCTTGCCTTCTTCCACTATGTCCAGAACGCCCTTGATCGCTTTCAAAACCTTCTCGAGTTCAGCGCGATCTGCCGTGTCGGTTGCCCGGCGCTCGCGGTTCAGACGATTGGTCTCCTCTACGCAGGTGCGAATGGCCTTGGCGGCCACTTCGGGGCTCATCATCCGATCGCGGAGGCCATCGAGAACCCGCGCCTCCAGTTTCTCACGAGAGATGCTATGCCCGTTCGAACAGCTTCTCGTGTCGATATGGTTCGAACACGCAAACCGCCCCTGCCCGCGAAGGGTATAAGACCCGCCGCAGCATCCGCAGTAAACGAGGCCGGAGAGAAGGCTCCTCGGCCGACGGGTTCGGTTCAGTTTGTTGTGTGCCGCGCGCGTCGCTTCGATCACGCCGGCATACTGGACCGCTATATCTTCCTGTCTTGCCTTGGCTGCCTGCCACAGTTCCTCATCGACGATCCGTAGATCGGGGACGTCGGTGACGATCCATTCCGATTGCGGATTGATCCGTGACACGCGCTTGCCGGTCTGAGGATTCTTGAGATAGCGAAGCCGGTTCCAGACCAGCTTCCCGATATAGAGCTCGTTGTTAAGCAGACCGGTCCCACGCTTTGCGTGCCCCCGGATCGTCGTCGACGTCCAAAGTGTGCCGGTCGGCGCGGGTATGCCTGCTTCATTCAAGCGTCGCGCAATCGCCTGAGGGCTGAGTCCGTTGGCGAACTGCCGGAAGACCTGACGCACCACCTCGGCTTCGACGGCATTGATGCTGCGCTCGCCATGGACTGCCTCGCCTTCGCTGGAGAAGCGGCGAACAACGTCATAGCCGTAGCACAGGCCACCACCAGACTTGCCTTTCTCGACGCGTCCGCGCAGGCCACGATGGGTCTTCTTCGCAAGGTCCTTGAGGAACAGGGCATTCATGGTGCCCTTAAGGCCGACATGTAGCTCGGACACCTCGCCTTCAGCCAGCGTGACGATCTTCACGCCAGCGAATTGCAGGTGCTTGTAGAGCGTTGCAACGTCGGCTTGATCGCGGGATACGCGATCCAACGCCTCCGCGAGCAGAACATCGAACCGGCCCATCTGTGCGTCCTGAACGAGGGCCTGAATGCCGGGGCGCAGGATAACGCTGGCGCCGGAGATCGCAGCGTCCTTGTAGCTGCCTATAACATGCCAGCCTTCACGCTTCGCCTGCTCCCGGCATATTAGGAACTGATCCTCGATCGAGGCAGCACTCTGCTTGTCGTCGGAATAGCGGGCATAAAGGGCGACGCGGGTCATATCGTTCTCCTCGCGGAGAAATTAACATGATGCTCGTTACCTGCCAAATTGGGCGGCCCGCATTTAGGCAGTGGAGCATTCCTGCAGCTCACGAGGACAAGATAGCCTAGGCTTCAGAATGATCCATGGCGACGTTCCTCATTGGCGGACAAAGATTTCATAGGCGGGTACCGCTCGCATTCGAGTGCATCTTTGTAATCGCTTATGTCGCTCCCTATCTAGGGGGGGCGCAATTACTTGATCGAGGAATCCGACATGGCGAACGGATGGGCGCGCGATGGCGCCGTACAGGATCAGATCGATGATACGGTGACCGATGCTGTCTTGCGAGCCCGAGGCATGATGCCGACGGGCGAAGGTAGCGACGAATGCGACGATTGCGGCGAGGACATTCCGCAGGCTCGCCGCGCCGCCTTGCCGGGTACGCGGACCTGCGTTGCGTGCCAGGCGAAGCGGGATGCGAATATGCGCGCTGTCGGGATCAACCGGCGCGGGAGCAAGGACAGCCAGCTACGATAGACCTGTCGGTACGGTTCAAACCCGTCATTCAGCGCACTCGGGGAAAATCGTTCAGGGAAAAGCCTCTAATATCACGACATCGCATCGTTCTTCCTTGCCGATGCGGACTTCCGGCGGCGTACCGGCTTGCCGGCAATTTCGATCCAGACCGGTGCGTGGTCGCTGGTCTTTTCCCAGCCGCGCACGTGGCGGTCCACCTGCGCGTCGGTGAGCCGGTCGGTGAGCACCGGACTGAGCAGCAGATGATCGATCCGGAGACCGGCGTTGCGGGCGTAGGCGTTCCGAAAATAGTCCCACAATGTGTAGATCGTCTCGCCCGGGTGGAGGATGCGCAATGCGTCGGCCCAGCCCTGGTCGAGCAGCCGGAAATAAGCCGCGCGCACCTCGGGCGCGAACAGCGCGTCGTCGAGCCAGCGCTCGGGTTTGTAGACGTCCAGTTCGGTCGGCATGACGTTGAAATCCCCGGCGAGCATCACCGGCAGGCCGGTTTCAAGCAGCCCCGCAGCATGCGCGATCAGGCGCTCGAACCAACGGAGCTTATAGTCGAACTTGGGGCCGGGTCTGGGATTGCCGTTGGGTAGATAGAGGCCGCCGATCAGGATTCCGTTGACCGCCGCCTCGATATAGCGGATGTGACTGTCATCGGGATCGCCGGGCAAACCCCGGCGGGTTTCGTGAATCTCGCCGACACGGCTGAGGATGGCGACGCCGTTCCAGCTCTTTTGCCCGTGCCAGATCGCATCATAGCCAAGATCGCGGATCGCTCGCAGCGGGAATTTCTCCTGCGGCGCCTTCAATTCCTGCAGGACGACGATGTCGGGCTGGCGTTCGGCCAGCCAACGCAGCAGCACCGGCAAGCGGCCATTGACCCCATTCACATTGTAGGTTGCGATGATCACAGGTCGGGAAGGATCTGATCGGCGCGCCCCCAATGGGCAAGGTTCTTCGACGCCGCGCGCTTCACCATCTCCGCTCCATCGCCGATATGCCAGTGCGATGGCTTGTCGAGATCGCGCAGTTCCTCCCAGGTCAGCGGAACCGCGATCGGCGCATATTCGCGTGTCCGCGCGCTATAGGGCATGACTGCGGTCGCGCCGCGCTGATTGCGCAGATAGTCGATGAAGATTCTGCCCGTGCGCTTCGCCTTGGCCAACGCGGCGGTGAAGCGGCCCGGCTCGGCCTGGGCGAGCGCCAAAGCAAAGCGATGTGCGAAGTCCTTTACTACCGGCCATTCGGCCGAGGGCGTGAGCGGCGCGATGACATGGACGCCCTTGCCCCCGGTGACCATCGGGAAGGTCGTGAGACCCATCTGAGCGAGCACGTCCTGCACATGGAACGCCGCCGAGACGACATCCTGGAAATCCAGTTCCTCGTCGGGATCGAGATCGAAAACCAGGCGATCAGCCTTCTCGACATCCTCGATCCGCGCGCCCCAGCCATGAAACTCGATCGTGCCCATCTGGACGCAGGTGAGCAGGCCGGCGGGCGTATCGACGAACAGATAGGGTTCGTCATGGCCGTCCTTCTCGCGGATGCCGACTTGTTTGACGTCGTCGCCAAAGCTGCCGGCGTCATGTTTCTGGAAGAAGCATTTCTTCGATCGACCCTGCGGACAGCGTACGAGGCTGATCGGCCTGCTGCCGGCCCAAGGCAGCATGATCGGCGCGACGATCTCATAATAATCGGCGAGCTGGCCTTTGGTGAGCTTGCCTTCCGGAAAGATCACCCGCTCGCGATTGCTGATCTTGACGCTGCTGCGGGCCGGGGTGGTCGCGATGGCAACCGGTGTCTCGGTCTCCAGCACGACGGCTTCGGGCTTCTTGTCCTCGCGAAGCCCAAGATAGCTCGGATGACGCAGCACGCCTTCGTCGGTGAACTCGACAAAGGCGATCTCGGCCACAAGCCTGGGTTCGATCCAATGCGCGCCGCGAACAGCGGCGCGGGGCGCGTCGACGGTCGGGCCTTTGCGCGCGAGCGGCGCCATGATTTCCATGAGCCGCTCGATCTCATCGGCGGTAAAGCCGGTCCCGGCCTTGCCGGCATAGCGCAGCTTCCCATTCTCGTTGACGCCGAGCAGCAGCGAGCGGAACCCGCGCTGCTTATCCGAGGGCGTCCAGCCGACAATGACGAACTCCTGCCGGCGGATACACTTGGTCTTGAGCCAAGTGCCCGAGCGCGAGCCGCTGTATCGCGCGTCGGCGCGCTTCGAGATCACCCCTTCGAGGCCGGCGCCGCAGAAGCTGGCTAGCAGCTTCTCGCCATTGCCGACGATGTGATCGGAATAGCGGATGCGCCCTTTGGCTTCGCCGATCAGCGCCGCCAGCTTCTCCTTTCGCTCGATCAGCGGCGACCGGGTCAGATCCTCGCCGTCCAGTTCAAGCAGGTCGAAGGCGAAATAGTCGATCGCGTCAGGATCGCTTTTGAGCGCCGCCTGCAGGGCCTGAAAGCTGGTACGGCCGTCGGGAAGGGTCACCACCGCCTCGCCATCGATCAGCGCGCTGCCGACGTTCAGCTTCAACGCGTCGGTGATCAGCCCGGCGAACCGATCGGACCAGTCGAGACCCGAGCGCGTATAGGCGCGCCCTTCGCCGCCACCGATCGCGAGGAGCGTTCGATAGCCGTCATATTTGAGTTCGTGCAGCCAGCGATCGCCCGGTGGGACATGATCGACGAGCGCGGCCAGCTGCACCGGCTGAAACGGCGGCAATAGGCCAGATTTCTTGCGGCGGGCGGGCGCGGCGGCGGGCGTTCTGGAATTGCCGGCCGCCGCAGGTGACGCTTTGGCGCCCGCCTTGCGCTTGCGCACAGCCTTGCCCGCTGCAATCTCCTCCATCGTGCGCCCCGTATCGACGCTGGTAAGATGGGTGCCGATCAGATCGTCTGAGCCGCCGGCGAATTCATCCTGCACCTTTCGCAAAATCCAGTTCTCGCCCTTTTCCTTGCCGCGCGGCTTCAGACGAAAGAGGATCCACTCACCCTGCATCCGCCGGCCGTGAAGAATGAAATGGAGGTGACCTTCGGGCAGCGTCTGGCGAGGATCCTTGCCGGGGATCGATTCCCAGGTGCCATTGTCCCACAGCATCACCGTGCCGCCGCCATATTCGCCCTTGGGGATCGTGCCTTCGAACCGGGCATAGTCGAGCGGGTGATCCTCGGTGCGGACCGCGAGGCGCTTGTCGTCGGGATTGCTGCTCGGCCCGCGAGTGACCGCCCAGCTCACCAGCGTGCCGTCCAGTTCGAGGCGGAAATCATAGTGGAGGCGTGACGCCGCATGCTTTTGGACGACGAACCCGTTGCCGCTCGTCGGCTCGGTTGCGCCCGACGGCTCGGCCGTACGGTCAAAGTCGCGCTTCTCGCGATATCTTGCGAGGCGCTCGTCGGCCGAAGTGTTGTTCGCTCTCGAGGCTCTGGCCATATTGATTTCCGATCACCCCGTTAATTCGTACGGTGGTGCACTCGTTCCCCGCTCGCCCCTTCGCCGATCGTGCGGACGAAGCGATAGCTTGCCTGTTCGAACTTCAGAGAGCGGAAGAAATTGTGGCTGTTGTCGATCGTGATGTCGCTCATCGCCTCGATTTGACGGCAGCCGGCCTTCGCCAGTGCGGTCTCGGCGGCCGCCACCATCGCCGTTCCGACGCCGCGACGACGATGGCGCTTGTCGACTATGAGCACTGTCACGCGCCCGATCGGGCCGCGGTGGACAGTCGCTACAACCGCCCATCCGCAGCAGCCGACGATATCGCCCAGCTCGGCGACCACCATGCCGGCCTTCGCCTTTCGGGCTGCCGCGAGATTGTCTGCGACCTCCCTGCTACCGAGCGATACGCCGCTGAGCTGGCCGAGAAGCGCCGCCAGCGAACCAGCATCGTTCGCGGTGACAGCGCGAATACGCAACTCCGGTTCGGGTGCGGGCAAAGGCTCGGGATCGGGCTGGGGCGCTGGCTCAGCTTTCGGGACGAGCCGGAGTGAAGGCTGCGGACGCGCCTTCTTGGAAGGTTTCCGTGCCGGACCTGGCTCTTCTCGTCTACGCGGCGCCGGACGATCTCGTAACACCGGTTTTGCCCGGCGGCGGATGGGTTCCTCGTCCTCCTCGGGCTCGGCCGGGCGGGGTTTGTCTCTGGGGGCAGGTCGGTCGGGCGTCGCGTCGGCCGACTGCTTCCATGTGCTTTGCTCGCTGCTACGCAGATAGTCCTGAATGTCGTCGGCGCTCGCGGTCAGGCCATCGTCGCCGATACCGAGCAGCGCCTTGCCGCCCGCATCGGTCAGGCCATATTTCCCGAAGTCGCCGGTGCCGGGCTTGCGCCGCCGCGATTTGACCAGTCTCAGCCCCCGGTGCTGCGCCATCTCGCGGAGCTCGTCGTCGCTGACCTCTGCCATCTTACGACGAGCCTGCCATGCCAGCATTTGCAAGTGCGGCAGGATCGCCTCGGCATCTTATGGGTTCCAGATGACGCGACGCCCGGAACGACACGCAACGATACGCAGTTCTCCAGATATGCGCGCGCACCGCTTCTCTCAGTCCGCTATGATCGATCGCATCGGCTTCGATGACGATCTCGGCATCCTGTCGATCTCGTTTCGCGATACTGGCACATATCTCCATTATGACGTGCCGGCCGAGACCTTCGAGGGCTTCTGCCATGCGGCTTCGGCCGGAAGCTTCTTCAATGAGCTGATCAAGGACCGTTTTCGCTACGCACGCGATCCCGAACGGCGGCGCTTCGGGCCGAACGCCTGATCGCTCAGGCTTCGCCAAGGGCACGATAAACCGACATCAGATGGCGAGAAGCGACGGCCCGCGCGCGCGGCGACCGGATCGTCTCCTCATTGGTCTCATGAAGCATGGTGAGCATGTCGAGCACTTCCTGGCGGGGTGTGCCGGTTTCTCGCAAGTGCGTGCCGATCAACGTCAGCAGATTGGCCCACAGCGTGATGGCGCCTTCGGCAAACGCTGCATCGTCGTCGACGGTCGCCGCTACCGAGTCTGATCTGTCCGCCACGGATCAGGCCCGCTTGCGCGCAGCCGGTTTCGTGGCCGGCTTGGCCGCAGCCTTCTTGGCGGCCGGTTTCGCGGCAGCCTTGCTGGTCTTCTTTGCCGCCGCCTTGGACGAGCCACCACCCGATGAGCCGAGCGAGTTCTTGAGCGCGGCCATCAGGTCGACGACGTTGGAACCACGCGAATCGCTGCCCTTGTCATCGCTCTCGATGTTAAGCGTTTTGCCCTTCTTCTTGCGCTCGATCAGCTCCTTGAGCGCGTCGGCATAGCGATCGTGAAACTCCCTCGCATCGAACTTGCCGGTCTTCTTGTCGATCAAGGTGGTGGCGAGGTCGAGCAATTCCTCGTCCGGATCGGTATCGCCGATCTCGCGGAAATAGCTCGTCGCCTTATTGACCTCATCGGCGTATCGCAGTGTCTCCATCACCATGCCGCGCCCGCAAGCTTTTATGCTGACGACATATTCCCGTCCGCGCATAGCGAGCTGGCCGAGGCCGATCTTGCGGGTGCGTCGGAGCGCCTCGCGCAGGACGATGAAGGCCTCCTCGGCGAGATCGTCGGCCGGCACGACATAATAGGGCTTCTCGAAATAGATCGCGTCGATGTCATGGCTATCGACGAACTGGGTCAACTCGAGCGTCTTCTTGCTCTCCAGTTTGACCCCCTCGATCTCGTCGTCGTCGAGCAGGACATATTCGCCCTTGGCATATTCGAAGCCCTTGACGATCTCATCGACGTCGACCGGGCCGATCCCCGGCACGACCTTTTCATACTTGATCCGCTGGCCCGAGGGCTCATGAATCTGGTTGAACGCGATCGTGGCGCCGCTCCTCGTCGCCGAATAGATTTCAACGGGAATGGAGACCAGCGCCAGTCGGATCTGACCTTTCCAATAGGGACGTGCAGCCATCGATCCTCTCCTTCGCAGATTCTCCTAATCCCTAATGCCTTCGGCTCGTTCCCGCGCAATCTGCATCGCCGCGTAATCTACGTCGCCGCACCAGGCAAAGGTGTCGATGACCGGTGCATGGGGCTGTCGCTAGCCCGCGATCAGCGGCTCGCTGGTCGGGATAAGGAACGGCATCAGCAAACTTTGCTTCCCTATGGTTGAGTGCTAGAAGGCGAGGGCGCTGCGAAAAGGGCAGGGCCGGGACTGCTAATCCCGCAAATGGCCAAGGAAGCTCGGGAAACTCTGTTTTCCGGGATGCCGCCGTGCATGTCCAAACCTTCGGGTGAAAGACGGCGGCGCATGTCATTTGCGTGTTAGCAGTCCCGGCGGCTCCCGCGTCCAGTGCGCGGGAGTTCGGGATCGTCACCGCATCCGCCTCGGCACTTCCGCCTCATCCGCCATGGATGCGGGATGGAGATTCCCATGCACGAAAGCCGTGGAGACGATGCACCCTTCCCTATCGGGCCGTACGGGCGATCACGTCACTGTCGAGGAATTCGAAAAGCTGCGACAGCGCGTTCCGCCGCGCGTCATGCATCTATGTCCCCACGACCGAATAGCGATCGAGCGCACGACGCGGATATTATGTGCCTGTCTCGATGACGGGCAGGAACGTGCGTTCGGGTACGGCTCGCTCTACTGGCTCATGCTCGTGGGCGACAACGCCGATCCGCAAAAGATCGACAAGCACCAACTTGAACTCTCCAAATTCGAACTCTGGGCATTCGTCGATCCCGAGTTCAATAAGGGAAGGGCACGCCATCTGGATGAGGCCCGACATATCATTAAAGCGGAAGTGGATCACCTGGCGACGATCACGTTGTCCATCTTCACCATCGATGAGCCCAAACGGTTCCGCGTTGAAGACAACCACTTCCTGACGGATCGCTATGACACGGGCATCGTTCTCTACGACCGCGCAATGGATGGACCGCGGGAGCCAAAGGCGCAGGCGCGTTTTGACAGGATTACGGCCGCTGCCATGAGGCTGCCCGAACCGCAGCATTCTGCCTTCGCCTGGTACCGGCGCCATGGGCTGGGCACGGTCAAGGGACTGGCGAAGTGCACACGCAGCTCAGCTAAAGAAGAGATGCACCTCGCTCAGGCCTTTGGGAAATTGCTCGGGTGCATCGGGGACGATGCCCTCCCGCATTCGCTTCGTCCCGGAGCGCGCAATCACCCATCCCACAACCTCAACCTCTATCACCGCCCCCAGGACTTCGACCGGATTCTGGCGGTGTCTCATTACCGTCACGCCCTGTATTTCCTGGAGACAGCGGAGGAGACCCTGCCGAAATACGGGCTTGATGTCCTCGTCCGCCATGCCGCCTATGCTACCGAGTTTGGGCTCAAGGCGATCCTTTTGAAGGCAGGCTACCACGACCACTTGATCCGCCGGCAAATCGGCCTCGATCTCGAGCATGCCTTGCTGGACGCCTTGAGGAACGGGTTGCCCGAGCCCTCGCCAGATCTGATGCGGTTGATTGGCCCGCTCTCTCGCTATCACAGCCAGGGCAGAACCCCGGAGCTGGCGCGGGCCGTAGGGGCGGCGGTGCCGCCTGACGAGATTGTGGGGACGGTCTGCGCGTTGATCCGGTCCGTAGGGTTGGTGACAGGCTATGAAGGGTTACCCGCCGATACCGGTTGAGGAAGCGTTCTGCGAAAGGAAAGTCCCGGAGTGGACCGCGCGCCGCACTGCATTGAAATGCACCGCCCAAGGTCCCGAATTACCGAGGATGTGAAGGGCTCCTCGACGGGAGAACCCTGCTGGCAGCTTCGTGGCATGTCGCAAGCCGTAGCCGGCAGTGATGAAACGGCAATGTATGTCGCACATGCCGCTCTCGTCCGCATGCGCATGTGGCAAGCGCGAGATCATCACGATAGGAGTGTCCTGCAGGAGGGCGCCCCGATTGATGCCTCAGTTCAAAGATATATTTCGATTCAACACGCATAGTGCTTTGTTGGCGATGCCAGGGTTCGCCCTGTTGCTTGTGGGCGGTGTGAGTGCCGGCGCCGCGATGCCGGCCTCCATCGCAGCGGGTGCGGCGTTCTCGGTCGGCTTCGGGGCGACCAAGCGAGTGTTTCATAATCGATGGGCCGCGATGACGCTGGCTGGAATCGGCATGACACTTGTCGCCTTTATCGGCACGATCCTTGGCAACGATCCATATGTGACACTGGCGGCGACAGCCCTGATGGGAGGTCTTTGCGGTGCGTTGATCAGCCGCGACATCGATTTGTGGTGGGTCTGGCTCCAGATCATCATTGCCTTTCTGCTGGCGCTGCACTTCCCCGGAAGCGTGCTCGATGGTCTGCGCCGGGCTGTGTTGGTGGCGGGTGGGTCTGCGATCCAGATCGCAGCGGTCGGATTGATGGTGGGAGTGATCGGCGAGGGAAAAGAAATTCCGGCAGCGCGCAGCGATCGGGCGACCCGACAGGAAATGCTGCTCCACGCGCTTCGAGCGGCGCTGTGTATCACCATCGCAAAAGTCGCCGCGGACAAGGCAGGTGTCGAGCATGGCTACTGGGCTGCCCTGACCGCTATGGTCGTTCTCAAGCCGGGGCTACGCGATACCGGTGTACGTGGCATCGAGCGAATTGGCGGCACGGTCGCCGGCATTGTTCTTGCGACGATAGTGCTGCATCTGCTGGCTGCGGTACCGCTTCCGCTGGCGGGTGCTGCTGTGTTGTCCGCTGGTTGTGCGTTCGGGTTCCAGAAAGCGCGTTACGCGGTTCTGAGCGCGGCCATCACCATGAGCGTCATATTGATGATCGCGCTGGCGGGCGGAGAGATCAAAGGCGCGGAAACCGACCGATTGCTCGCAACGCTGATCGGTGGCGCTGTCGCCCTGGCCGGGGCAATGATCGCACCGCGCCGATTGCCGGGTCAGCGCAACGCCGATGACAACGAATGAATCTGCTGCAAATTCATGCGATCACCATTCGAGCGGGGCGGTCGCGCTCTGGCCATACCCGCTCCCATAAGGAAGGCCGCAGCGTTTAACCAAGAACGGCAAACCGCTGCAGTCTCAGGCTGACAGTGCCGGTCCTGGTGCGTCGGTGATACGGGACACTGCAACGAGCCCGCCATCGCAGAAATCGATCGCAGCCTCAGCTCCTTGCCAAGCGCAGTAAGGCCAGCCAGCTTACAGTCACGTCCAGAAGATTCTCCCTGGCGATCCTGTCGATGCCGGAAATGCCCAGCAGCGCGCGAACCTGATCGAGCGAGACCCAAGATCGCGGGCGCGCCGGAGGAAGGACAGCCGACCCATAGTTCGCCCATGGTGCCGAGTTGGACATAGGGCTTGCTTTGCGTCCTGTAGGGATTGCTGTGCAGAACTGCCGCCCGATATAGGTGGCATCGATTGCTAAGTGCCCACGTCCTTCATTCTCCCACATACCGACACAAGGTGCGCGCCTTGGAATGCCCGGTATGCCCAACCACAGCGTTGGGAAGCTGTACGGCTTCAGGATAGCGTTTCAACGCTCCTATCGACCGCAGTGGAGAGAATAACGGCTGTATCCTGCCAGGCGGCAGCCCCTCTTTCGGGGGCCTGGCAGGGCGTAACAACATCCATGACGCGGCTTGTGGCCCAAGATCGGCCGCCACGCACCGAAGCCGAAATGCCTCGGATCGGAACGAGAAAGACTGTAAGAACGGCCTTGTCGAGGCCCAGGAAAGAGATCGCCTGCTTTGAGCTGAAAGAGAACTTTCTTTCCGCCTTGCATAGGCTTGTGCCTCAAGGCATCCCATTAGGGGGATCAGGCTGAGGGCGGCGTACCCTGACAATGCTGCACAGCCCCCGCAGCGGTGATGAGAAAGGCTTCATCGCTAAAACGGACGGAAGGCAGGATGATGGATCAGCGTGTCACAGATCTTTGGAATCGCCTCATGGCTTACAATGAGGGCGACGCTATTCCGCTTGCCGCATTCCGTGACGAGGTTCTGCAGTTGCACGAGGCCATCACCGATGAGGAGAGCCGAATTGGCCTCATGCGGATCTTCAATCTTGTCTGTGACTTAGTGGCGGTGCATCTCGAAGAAACGGGGGGCGATCTCCACGCTTTTGCCGCTCATCGGCAAAGCCAGATTTGGATGTTCTTGCGGGCCGAAAGCCTTCTCGATGGCGTGCTGGACCGTAGCCGACTTCGTGATGTGACCGGGCGTGAGGTGCAGGCCGGTCGCATGACGCCGGACGATCCGCTGCGACTGTACGCCCTGGGCGATGATTCGGCTTTCGCCGAGTTCTTGGAAGCGCCGTCAGCGCAGCCGACGCGCCACTAGGACGGAACACCGGCCTGCGGGCTCGCAGCAAGAAACAGCGCAGCGAGCGGCGCAAAGCTGGCGCCGATAAACCACGACGCAGTCGCTTTTCTGCCTGCGCCGGTGTAACGATGCTTGGGTGAAAGCTGCTATTCACCGGCCTTGAGGACTGTCCGAAGGAAAGGCCGAGGAGGATGAATCCGAGGATTATGTAGATGCACTCACCTGCGCTGCCTTGGCTGAAAAGCTGGGGAGCAAATCCACTGCGCGCCGCAATCATCCCAGTCGAGCAGCCCAATCGGATGGACGCTGGACCCTCCTTGCGTTCCTTCTCGCCTGGGCGATCGTTGTGCTGACAATCGGTGGGGCGATCTGTATTATCTCAACGTCAATATGATGCCGATGCCCGCGAGCATATGAGCACCATGTTCGGGCATTGATGGAACCGATGGCGAGCAGCCGAAATAACGCCAGCAAAATACCTGTGGTGTCTAGTTGCTCCCCAACAGTAAGACGGTGCTCCCGATAAAACGATCGGGGCCATTTGGTCATCCTGTCGGTACCGGCATCAAGTATCTGCAGTGCTCTGCGACGCGGCGGTGCCGGAAATGCCTGCTTTTGCGAGATCTGGATTTTGCGCGACCTGTTGGTCGACGCCGTCCTGGGCGCCCTCTTTCGCCGCCTGCTTGACCGATTTTTCGAACATGCGCTTCAGCACCCAACCGACCGCGAAAGTCACCGTCGCGGTGACAACGGCGCGAGCTGCGGTATCCTCGAGCGAGCGAAAGAGCTGTTTGCGGCGCTGGCGTCCATTCTGACCGGCAATGAGGTCGGCTACTTTCTCTCGTTTGCGCATTCGATCACCTCCTGGTTTCGGTCGTAGTATGCGTAACGCACGAAAAGGGAGAAGGGTGGCCGAGATAAAAGAACAGCCGGCTGGCAGATGATCCGAGCGCCCTTCAGGGCGATGCCGGGGAAAATCCTGAGGACTACAGTCCGCCCGCGAAAATGGTTCTCAGAGGCGTAGCAGGTTTTCAGCCGGCCAGCCTCGTCACTCGCCGGTTTGGGCATCTGGAGCGGCAATCTGCTTGGATACTGGTGCTTCACCTTGGCGGAAGAATAGGGAAAGTATGAGTAGGACCGCGGTCGAGAGAAATTCGCTCTCCCAGTTTTCGAAGACCCTTCGGCAAGCTTTTTACAGGCGACGCCAATTGACGAGGAAGTCTGGGAAGCGGTTGAGCAGCTTTTACGGGCAGTCCGACGATCAGGTATCACGAGGCGGGATACACCTTTCCCTCTGTCGCGTTCGCCTTGATCATTCATCCCATGGAAGGAGAGATGTCATGGCACAGACCGATATTGCCACGGACGAAACCAATCGGCTAATCGCCTCGAACAAGGTTGAGGGCACCACCGTCTACAACGCCCAGCGCGAAAAGCTCGGCTCTATCTACAATTTCATGGTCGAAAAGCGCTCGGGCAAGGTGGAATATGCCGTACTTCAGTTCGGCGGCCTGTTCGGGCTGGGGAGCGATTATTATCCGCTACCCTGGGACGTGCTGACCTATGATACCGATCAGGGAGGCTATGTCGTCAATCTCGACAAGAGCGTGCTGGAACAGGCGCCCCGCTATGCAGGCGACAGCGAGCCGGCTTTCGATCGCAACTACGGGCGAGAGGTATATGGCCATTACGGCGTCGACTACCCCTATTGATCGGACAGAAGTGGCCGGCCCGTAGGGCCGGCTACTTTTTCGCGCTTATGACGACTTGTCGCTGAGCGCCTCGCCACCTTCCTCCTCTTCCAGCAGAACGGCTGCCGATCCGGCTGCAGACAGACGTACCTGATTGCCTTCGACAGCGGCCACCAATCCTCCTGAAAAATAATGGTGATGATCGGAGTGCGAGCCGCTGTCGGCTTTCGTCATCTTGATCCGATCGCCCTCGACCTTGTCGACAGTGCCGATATGGACGCCATCTGCGCCGATGATCTCCATATGCTCCTTGATTTGGCTCAGGTCCGTCATCTCAGTTCCTTTCATCGGGTGAAATTTCTGTACCCATTTGCCAGGCCGGGCTCGATTTTCCCGTCGCCGGGCAGTTGGTTTGCGCTATGTCCCGTCGAGCGGCAGAAGCGATCTAGCCGTTCACAATGATCCCGCCATTTGGATGGAGCACCTGCCCGGACATGTAGCTGGAATCCTCGCAGGCGAGAAACAGGAAGGCCGGGGCGACTTCATTGGGCTGGCCCGGCCGACCCATGGGCGTGCTCTCGCCAAAATGCTCCAGCTTCTCAGGTTTTGCGCCGCCGCATGGGTTGAGCGGGGTCCAGATCGGTCCCGGTGCGACCGCATTCACGCGAATGCCATCGCCGACCAGATTTTCCGACAATGACCGAGTAAAGGCCGTGATCGCACCCTTGGTCGAGCTATAGTCGAGCAGATCCTTGCTGCCCTGGTACATGGTGACGCTCGTGCAGTTGACGATCGCCGCGCCCGGCTTGAGGTGCGGGCGCGCGGCCTGCGTCAGGAAGAACATGCCAAAGATATTGGTCTGGAAGGTTCGGCGCAGCTGTTCCTCGGTTATGTCCGTGATGTCCTCATCGGGATGCTGCTCGCCGGCATTGTTGACGAGAATGTCGATCCTGCCGAATGCATCGAGCGTCTTGCGTACGATCTCCTCGCTGAAATCCTTCTCGCCGATATCGCCGCGGATGGTGATCGCCTTGCGTCCTTCGGCCTCGACGATCCGCTTCGTTTCGGCGGCATCGTCGTCCTCGAGCAGATAGACTATGGCGATGTCAGCGCCTTCACGGGCATAAAGTGCCGCCACGGCGCGCCCGATGCCACTGTCGGCGCCGGTGATGATCGCAACCTTGTCCTTGAGACGCTCAGCCCCCTTATAGCGAGGCTGCCACTCGGGCTTTGGCTCGAGTTTGCTTTCATGCCCGGGAAGCGCATCTTCGTGGATCATCTGGGCGGTCTCGGTCATTGCGGCATCTCCTTTGGAGACAGAACCCTTTTCTTGCCGATGAGTTCTCCTGTCAGTGAACGGATGATCGCACGCCTGCGTCAGTCGACACCAAAGGAGACGATTGATGGCACTCAAGGCCCTGGCTCTCAATTGCACCCTTAAGAGCAACGCGAAGGAAGCCAGCTCAACCGACACCATGATCGCGGTGTTGAAACAGGCATTTTCCGACTGTCAGGTTACGATTACCGAGACAGTGCGGGCGGCAGCGCTCGATATCAGAGCCGGAGTAACATCCGACGAAGGGGACGGCGATGCCTGGCCTGCGCTGCGCGAGAAAATACTGGCGCACGACATCCTCGTCTTCGGCGGCCCGATCTGGATGGGGCAGATATCCAGCGTCGCCAAGCGCGTGCTCGAACGGATGGACGCGTTTCTCTCGGAGACGGACGATCAGGGCCGCATGCCCAGCTATGGAAAAGTCGCGGTGGCGGCGATCGTTGGCAACGAGGACGGCGCGCATTTTTCATCCGCCCAGCTTTTCCAGGCCCTGAACGATGTAGGCTGGACCATTCCAGCGGTCGCGGCATGCTACTGGGTCGGCGAGGCGATGGGGTCCACGGATTTCAAGGATTTGGCGACGACGCCGGAAAAGGTGACGGAAACTGCAAAGATGGTGGCTGGCAACGCCGCCCATCTGGCCGGCTTGCTGCAGAAAAATCCCTATCCCGGCTGAGCCAAAATTCTCGTTCTGATCAGCTTCCAGGGAGAAAGCTTTCGTGAAAGATACAGGATGGATTGCCGCAGGGGAGTTCGTCCGGCATCCGTCAATGGTCGGCTCGGCCTTTCCCGCAAGCGCCCGAATGGTGCGCCGTATGCTGGCCCCGTTGAACTGGTCTAACATCGAGGTTCTCGTGGAATACGGGCCGGGCAGCGGCAGATTTACCTTCGAAATGCTCAGGCGCATGCATTCGAAGCGCGCGTCGATCTGGCGAAGATCGCGCCAAAGCGCGATTTCTGACCACCAAGAAATTGCGGCGAGCCGATCGAAACAGATCGGGACGAATTGGCTGCTGCCGCGTTCAAGGGATTGGCGGTGGCAACCGACAAGGAGAAGGATCATGCCTCGCGGAGACAAGTCGAGCTACACCGACAAGCAGAAGCGCAAGGCCGAGCATATCGAAGAGGGCTATGAGGATCGCGGCGTAGGCAAGGAGGAGGCAGAGAGGCGCGCCTGGGCGACGGTCAACAAGGAGTCCGGCGGCGGAAAGAAATCTGGCTCTGGCCGCGGCAAGAAAGAAAACCACGAAAGTTCGCGCAAAGGTGGCCGCAAGGGCGGATCGAGTCAGAGCGCGGAAAAGCGCTCTGCGGCCGCGAAAAAGGGCTGGGAAACCCGCCGACGCAAGGGAAATGCCTGATGTCGACCCACAAGATGATGGCGCTGCACACGAATGTGAGTGGCGTGCATGACGCTGGGGTGTCCTGGTGACGCACTGCAAATCTTAATTTTCGGGATAGGCGTGTATGACGGAATGGATCACAGATATTGTCGAGCGGATGGGGTACTGGGCCATCGGCCTGCTCATGCTGCTTGAGAATGTCTTTCCTCCCATACCCTCTGAAGTGATCATGCCCCTGGCCGGCTACACTGCCGCCGACGGCGGCCTCAACATCATACTTGTCATCATATGCGGCACGATAGGGACGGTCACTGGCGCCGCCTTCTGGTGGTGGCTGGCAGGAAAATGTGGTGAACGGCGATTGAAAAAGCTGGCTGACCGCCACGGACGCTGGCTTACCTTGTCGGCTAACGAAATCGACCACGTTGATGCTTGGTTTGATCGGCACGGTTCCTGGGCCATTCCCGTCGCTCACATCATTCCTGGTCTGCGCACGCTGATCTCGATTCCGGCTGGCGTGTTCGGCACTCCTTTTCCAAGGTTTCTCATCTTGACCACGCTGGGATCGGCTGTGTGGAACAGCCTTCTTGCAGGAGCCGGATACTTCCTCGGCCGACAATTTTCGGCCGTCGATCGTTATCTTGGGCCTGCTGGCCTCACGATCATGGCAGCAGTGCTGCTGTACTACGTTTATCGCGTCATCACCTTTAAGCCGAGTGTCGAAAATGCTTGAGGACGATCTCTCCGTCACCCTCATGAGGCTCGGGCTCGCGACGCTTCTGGGCCTCGTGCTGGGGTTCGAACGCGAACGCCACGGCCATGATGCAGGCCTGCGAACACATGGTCTAGTCGCGCTGAGCTCAGGGATGCTTACCTTGTCTGCCCTGGAACTCGTGGAACACCATGGGGAGGGCGACCCTGTTCGCGTCATACAAGGGCTTGCACAAGCTATCGGCTTTATCGCCGGAGGCTTGATCTTTGTGCGCGGGGGCGATGTACGAAACATGACAACGGCGGCCAGTCTCTGGATGGCTGCGGCTGTCGGCATAACCGCCGGTGCTGGGCAGTATATTCTTGTGCTGGCAGGTACGGCCCTCGCCGTCCTACTCCTGGTCGCTGCGACCTTCGTTGAACGCATGCTGCCAAAAAATGGCGGATCGCCAGATAGCCAGAAATCGGTGCAGATGCCGAACCGGCGTGGCTCTGTCGTTCCCTCTCCTCCACCCGGTCAGCTTGGCGAGGAGGAAAAGTAGAGCCGCCTTGAGGAGCACCATAGCACAAGGCTTCGAGCCCTGACTGGGTTTCGCCCCCTGGAATCCGACCTAATGCAGGTACATGGAATTGGTCATAACGCGAGCGATGCCACGGCAGCGTGCGCCACACGCGGCCCAGAACCCACCCATAAATCGGCCAGGACGGCAGGGCTAACGGCCAGCCCGTGCTGCCGGTTAAGAGGAGTCCTTAGGAGCAGACTGTGCAGTTCGGGCCCGCAGGGCCCGCTGCTATATGGCGGGAAAGCTACATTTCCGCCTCCATCTGGCCAATTTCCGCAGAAACGCATGCGGGGCTTCGACGAAGGGCCTACAGCGCCCTTGCGTCGTCGTCAGATGACGTGGGGCTCGGATAGGGCATGATCAGCTTTCCGTCAGGGGCGGCGGTGAACGTCGTTTGCGTGGGATAAGGAATGGAAATCCCCTCCTGGGCGAACCTTTGCACGACCGCCACCATCAGCCGGTCGCGCAGCGGATGCGCCACGCCCCAGTCCTTGCCCGGCACGTCGACCAGCAGGCTGAAATCGAGCGCACTAGCGCCGAAGCTCTCGAACCCGGCCCTTGCCGCCTTACCGCCTTCCGCCTCGACAAGTTCGGTCAGGATGCCGGGAATGCGCGCGAGCGTCTCGGGCGGGGTCTCGTAGGCGACGCCGATGGTGAACGGCAAACGGATATGATCACGCCCGCTGACGTTCAGGATTTCCTTGTCGAGCAGGTTCTTGTTGGAGATGATCCGCAGTTCGCCCGTATAGGCGCGGATGCGCGTGGACTTGAGACCGATCGCCTCGATCGTGCCCGACGAATTGTCGAAGCTGATCTGGTCGCCCTTGGAAAACGGTCGGTCGAAGATGATCGCCAGCGCGGCGAACAGGTCGGCGAAGATACCCTGCGCAGCCAGACCTATGGCGATACCGCCGACGCCCAGACCCGCGACGAGGCCGGTAACGTTTACGCCGATGTTGTCGAGCAGCACCACGGCCGCCACCGCGAAGACCACCACGCTGACCAACAGGCGGATGAGGCCCATGGCATTAATGATCGCCTCGCCCTTGAAATGCTCGGCCGAGGTCTTGTGCTCTATCGCGCCGAGGATGAACTCGCGCGCCCAGATCGCGCCTTGCATCACCGCAGCCAGGGTGAACAGGAACGTTACCAGCTTGTCGAGCATCGGAGGCGTCTGCGCGTATCCGTCCACCGCACGGATGGCGACCATGATGATGAAGTAGTTGGTGGTCTTGGTGATGGCCCGGCCGACGATGGTACGCCAGTCGCCCCGCCCGCGCTCCTTTCGGCACAGACGCGCGCCAAGCCCGCGCAGGGCGTAGAGCGCGGAGACGATGGCGACGGCGATGGCCAATGCGATGATGATCTGCAGCCAGTACGCCTGGAACCACGAAACCGTCGATCGCGACAGGTCGCGAATTTGCGTGGATACGTCCGGGATGGCGGCTCTTGCGAGAGCTGGGGAAGTTGCAGCGGGCGTGGCTGCGGCGATAATCTGGATTACGCTCATCGTATGCACATGATCCTGCGTCTGTGGCGCGGTTGCGGATGGCGACCCGAACCGGCGGATTGGCGACGCTTGCACGACAGGCGCGCAAAGTGTCGGCGCGGGCCTCTAAAATGGACTGACCCCGAGTTTGTTCCCGTATCGAGTGATGAAGTCCCTCACGCTTTCGGGAATGCGACCGTAGCGGCGGCGATTGGCCTAATCTTGAACATCGTCAGCGCCCTACCGCTATCATCACCACGGGCACACGAGCATCACGATCATGATCATGGGCACCGTGACCATCGTCATGGATGAGCGCAAACGACAACTACCTGCGTTCGGCCTATCTGCCTGTTCTGGGCGGCGCACTAACGTCGATGAGGGAGATCGTCACGCTGCTGGCGAGGCATTGCCGGGGCTCGACGGTCCTCAACCCGCTGATGAATGTAATCGATTCGGTGGTCGTCGCGCGCCGCCGACGGGGAGAAAAGCCCGCAATGCCGAGCGGGATCCCTGGAATCGTCACCGGCTCGTACTCAGAGTCTGGCGCCCAACCAAACCCTAAAAACTGTTGCTGTTATTTTCCCACAGGCTGGGTATGCGAAGGGCGATGCGAGAGAACACCTACAGTCTGAATCGAACTTTCGGTTTCGCAATCGCGATGATCGCCCTCATTGCGCTCGTCGGCAGCGGAGGCGTCCTTATCACCTTGTCCCAATTGCATTCTGCGACGGCGTCGCGCTTCCGCTCTTCGCAGATCATTGTCGGACTGAGCGCCATCAAGAACGAGATGCTCAACCAGGAGACCGGCGCGCGAGGCTATTTGCTGACCGGACGTCGGACAAGTCTGCAGCCCTATGAAGAGGGGCGACGCAACTTCGACCATAGTATCGCGGAGCTGAAGGTTCTGCTGGCCACGAACCAACCTCAGTTGGATGCGCTTGAAGAAGCCGAACAAGCGGCGCGAAACTGGCAGCGTCAGGTGGGCGCCGTCATCATCAGGGACATGGCCTATCCCACGGCGCGCGATCACGCCCGTTCGATCGAAGCAGACGGGCAGGGCAAGGCCATGTTCGACACCTTCCGCGCACGGCTCGCCACTATCGAACAGCGCGAACAGGATTCGCTGGTTGTCCAGACCCGCCTGGTTGCGCGCGCGGAAGAAACCGCGCGGTTCACCCTGTGGGCTTCGTTGGTCCTGACATTGTTGATCAGTCTGGGGGTCGCAGTAGCCCTCAGCCGGTACATAGCCCGTCCCCTTGTGGGTTTGGCGGAAACGATGCGGAGGCTTGTCGCGCGTGACACGTCGGTATCCATCCCAAGCCTCAACCACCGCAATGAGGTTGGCGCCATGGCGCGTGCCGTCGCGGTGTTCAAAGACAGCCTCATCGAACTCGACCGCACGTCGGTCCTGCGGGTGACCGCGGATACCATGCCGGCGATGATCGCTTATATCGAGGCGGACAGATCCATCGGCTTTCTGAATGAGGAGTTTGCGCGCCGCTTCAGCGTTACGGCGGAGGACGTAGCTCATGTTTCGGGCCGAAATCTGGATCAATTGTTTCCTCAAAAGACGTTCCCAGGCGCTGGCGACGAACTCCAGACGGCACTCAGCGGGGAGGAAGTTCGGTTTGCCTTCCAGCTGCCCGATGCCGCGTCGCCGAGGGATTTCGAGGGTTACTTCCGTCCCCACCGCGCCAATAGCGGCCGTATCCTTGGGGTCGTCGCGCTCTTTACCGATGTGACGGATCGAAAGGAAATCGACCAGAAGCTGCGGCATCAGGCTCATGATCTCCAGCGTTCCAATGCCGAGCTCGAGCAGTTCGCCTATGTCGCCTCACACGATCTCAAAGCGCCTCTTCGCGGGATCGAGAACCTGGCGAGCTGGATCGAGGAGGACCTGGGTGACAAGCTGGAGGGCGATACCCGAACGAACATGGATTTGCTGAAGAGCCGGGTACGTCGGCTCGAGAGTCTGCTTAGTGATCTGCTCGCCTATTCGCGCGCCGGGCGCGACGACAATGTGATCCGGGAGGTTGATACGAGGGCGCTGGTCTCGGATCTTGCGGCCCTCATCAGCCCGCCGGAGGGCTTTCGGATCGAGGCGGACGCGAGTTTGCCTACGCTGGTAACCGCGCAAGCCGCGCTCACCCAGACGCTGCAGAACCTCATAGGAAACGCGGTAAAGCATCACCCGGATCCGGCCCATGGCCTTATCCAGGTTAAGGCGGCATCTGTGGGCAACATGTACGAGTTCACCGTCAGCGATAATGGGGCAGGGATACCCGAACAGTTCCGCGAACGGGTGTTCGGTATGTTCCAGACCCTCAAGCCAAGGGATGAAGTGGAAGGTAGCGGAATGGGGCTTGCGATTGTAAGGAAGCTCGTCGAACGGCAATCCGGACAGGTGTGGTTGAGCGAGAATGAGGCCCGCGGCCTCACCGTGCATTTCACCTGGCCCGCTATCTCCAAGGAATCTCGAGCATGAATCCAACCGTCAATCTGTTGCTCGTCGAAGATGACGAGGTCGATGTGCAAGGCCTAAAGCGCGCGTTCGCCAAAAGCCGGATCGCCAACCCGATCACAGTGGCTCGTGACGGCATCGAGGCACTGGAAGTGCTGCGGGGCGAAAACGGCCAGGAAAAGCTGCCCAAGCCTCACCTCATCCTGCTCGACCTCAACATGCCCCGGATGAACGGCATCGAATTCCTGGAAGCCATTCGGGCGGATGAGGAGCTGAAAGGCTCTGTGGTGTTCATGATCACCACCTCCAAGGCGGACGAGGACAAGGCGCGCGCCTATGGGCACAATGTCGCGGGCTACATCGTCAAGCAGGACCCGGCAAACACCTTTATGGAAGCCGTATCACTGCTTGAACATTATTGGAGAATCGTTGAGTTTCCGCGCTGACGATGCCGACCCAGACCCACATCCTCCTTATCGATGACGATGAAGTCGATCGCCAGGCCGTCCGGCGGGCGCTGTCGGCCTCTGACCTCACTTGGGTTCTGACGGAGGCAGCAAACGCTGCCGAAGGACTAGCGCTCGCAGGCGAGAAAGCCTTCGACTGCGTCCTGCTCGATTATCGCTTGCCCGATGCCGATGCCTTCGATGTGCTGGGGGCTTTGCTCGCTCCAGGGTGCGGTATCAATGCCGTTCTGATCCTTACCGGCGAGACCAACCCCGAGACGGCCCTCGATCTGATGCGAGCGGGGGCGCTCGATCATTTGAGCAAGGCGGAGCTCAACCCATCGGGCCTTGCGCGTGCAATCCGCTATGCCAAGGCAAGGCGCGCCTTTCTGGCGGAACTCGAGCAGGCGAAGCGGGAAGCCGAGGAAAAATCCCTCGCTCTCGATGCGCTCAATCGTCAGAAGGCCTTGCTGCTTTCGATCATCGCGCATGATCTGCGCAATCCCTTCCAGGCAATCATTGGTCTCTCGGACTCTTTGAGCCGGACCGCCGCGCAAAAGGATCCCGCGAAGGTTCAAATCCGTGCGCAGGCCGTGCAGGAGGCGGCAGTGCAGGCACACGCCCTGATGGAAAGCCTTTTCGACTGGGCACAGCTCCAGATGGATAGCGGCAATGTCGAACTCGAGATGGTCGATGTGGCTGCTATCGCACAGGAAGCGACGAGTGTGTGCCGCCACACGGCTGAAGAGAAGGGCGTATCGGTGTCATTCGATTGTGGCGGCGGGATGGTCCGTGCCCATCGCGACATGCTCGCGACGGTGCTGCGCAACCTGGTCGGCAATTCGATCAAGTTTACGCCAGCAGGGGGCGGCATCACCATCGCCTGCGAGAAAGGAACCGACGGGCGGTTCGTTATCCATGTTCGGGATTCCGGCGTAGGAATGTCGCAGCAGGCCATCGACAATCTCTTCCGCATCGATCGCCGCGTCACGACGCCAGGGACTGCGGGAGAGAAGGGGAGCGGGCTGGGACTACTGCTCTGCCGCGACCTTGTCGAACGGATGGGGGCAAGGATGGAAGTCGCCAGCAAAGTGGGCGAAGGAACCGCCTTTTCGCTAGTTTTCGAAGGCTTATCTAAGCAATAGCAGGAGCTTAGCCTCGTTACGCAGACAACATTTTGCTCACCGTGCGTAGCAAAACGGCGTGATCGACCGGTTTGGGCATGAAGATGGCGGACTGCGGCAGCGCGCCTCCATCAGGTGATATCGCGCCCGAGCACACGATTAGCGCTATTGGCGGATATGCATCATGGATATAGTTCGCGAGGCGCAGGCCGTCCATTGATCCGGGCATCTGAATGTCGGTCACGACAATGCGGATGGAAGGATGCGCTTTCAATAGTTCAAGTGCTTCGCCGGCATCGCCCGCTTCCTCCACCCGGAAGCCTGCATCCTCGAACAAATCCACCAAAACCATTCTGAGCAGCGGCTCATCATCAACGACCAGAATTTCCTCTCGGCAGATCGGATGGGCAGCGTCTTCCTTCATACCGCATAAAATCAAAATTCGGCGGCATCGTTCCCGTTGGAAACAGAGTGTTAATTAGCCAGTTGGCATTGCCCGCATGGTTCACTGCATGAAATAGTCTCGCAAGGCCTTTGCCGATCATGTGGCGAACCGGCACGTCCATTGGCAATGATCGGACATAGTCCGCCGAGCGCCGGCAATCCTACTGGCACCTTCCTGCTTACCGGGCTTCAAACTTGCATCTGCCCGACAGCATTTTGCAACGATTTCGCTTTGGTCGGGTTGGAGGAGACATGCCCGGTGATTTTACCGAATCCAGGAACGGCAAATGAGTTTGCCCCCTCGTCAGTCGGGCCGCATCGCCGCAAGGGCCCATCACTCGCCCGCGGCTGCCATCCTTAGGAAGTTTGAACCCTTCTTCGTCATCGGCGAGGTATCCGGCGGCCCGCTGCTGATCGCGTCGATCGCCGCACTCGTGCTGATCAATACCGCTTCGGGTTCGACATACGCGCACATCTGGGACGCCCCCCTGAGGCTGACCTATGATGGCTGGGCAATAGCGAAACCCCTGTCGGGATGGATCAATGACGCGCTGATGCCGCTGTTCTTCCTTATAATCGGAACAGAGGTGAAGCGCGAGTTCGTGAAAGGGTCATTGTCGTCAGTTCGGACCGCAGCCCTCCCTGTCGTTGGTGCGATAGGTGGTCTCGTTGTTCCTGTGGCTATTTACCTTGCCTTCAACCTTGGTACCCAAGCCCAGCATGGCTGGGGAACGGTGGCGGCGATGGATACGGCGTTCAGCCTGGCGATCGTCGGTATGTTCGCGACCTCCTTGCCGCCATCGCTTCGCGCCACGTTGCTCGCCTTCGCAGCGATAGACGATGTGTTTGGCCTGCTGGTGATAGCCTTTGCCTACACCGCTACGCTTCAACCCTGGTTTCTCGCACTGGCAGGAGCCGCATATCTCGGCATAATCCTGTTCCTGCGCCTTAACTGGGTCACGCCAATCCTTTATGTCTTTCTGGGCATCGTGGTTTGGATCGGCATATTGGGATCGGGGGTTCATCCCACGATAGCCGGCGTCGCGATAGGTCTACTGCTTCCGACAAACTCGCGCCTTTCAGAGCGGCGCTTTGCAGCGCATGTCCAGCGACCCATCGACGAGATCAAGAAAGCCGAGGCTGCGGCCGCACGCGCCGACGATCCGGATGAAGAAGATACTCATCATCTGTCCGCTCAGAAAAACCTGGGCTACGTCCACGAGATGGCAGCAGCTACCGATGAAGCCGCGGCCAGGCTGATCCGGATACTGACGCCGTGGGTCTCTTATGTGGTCTTGCCGCTATTTGCTCTTTCCAACCTGCGGATACATTTTTCCCCAGACCTGCTGAGTGACATTCTGCATTCAAACCTGGCGATCGGCATCATAGCCGGTCTGGCAGTCGGCAAACCGGTAGGCTTTCTCTTCGCGACCTGGCTCGCGTGTCGGCTGCATCTCGCCCGCTTGCCGGAAGGGCTGACCTGGAAAATGGTCCTTGGAATCGGGGGCGTTGCCGGCATCGGCTTTACCATATCCCTCTTCATCGCCGAACTGGCCTTTGCCAACGAGACGCAGTTCGAGGAGGCCTCCCTGGGCGTATTCGCGGCCTCGGTCCTTTCCGGTTTGTTTGGGTACGCCGTATTCAGGAGCGTGCCCACGAAAAGGTAGGGATGCTTGTGTTCGTTCTCGTAATCTAGGCACAGAGCTAAAGCGCTATCCTGTCCAGCGCTTCGCGGGCCGCAGTTCCGAGCCGAGCCGCCCAGACGGCTTGCCCCTGCGGATCACCGATCAGACTCTGCTTCACCTCGATTTCCACATAGGGCAGGGCGCGGCTGAATGCGTGGTACGGGACCGTATAATCCGTTTCGTCCATCGCATAGGGGACATTGTCGCCAACAACGATGCCAGTTTGTCTTGCCAGCGCATCACGTAGCCCAAGCGCGAAGTCCGTACGCCCCCGCCAATATAATATGCCGACGTCCCAAGGTCGGGCGCTTCCGTTCAGGATGGGGGTGAAACTATGAAGTGAAACAAGGACGGTCGCGCGGCCCTGGTGCTGACGATCATCCAGCATTCTTGAAATGGCTGCGTGATAGGGCACGTGAATGCTTTCTATCCGGGCCCTCCGGACGCCTGGAACGGTTATCAGGAGCGTCAGGGCGTGTGCAGAGATTTCGCCCATCTCGCCATCACCCTTTGCCGGTGTATGAATATCCCTGCTCGCTACTGTACAGGCTATCTCGGCGATATCGGGGTCCCCCCGGTCGATGCACCGATGGACTTCAGCGCCTGGTTTGAAGTGTATATCAATGGTGGCTGGTACGTTTATGATGCGCGGCACAACCAGCGCCGCATAGGTCGAATCTTGATGGCGCGCGGCCGCGACGCAACCGATGTCGCTTTGACGACCGCATTTGGGCCGGCGATACTGCAGCACTTCGAAGTCCGAACTGAAGAGACCTCAACAATGGGATGATCGTCACGCTCTAAACGGCATACCCTCTCTGAAAAATGAGAAAATCTGTCACACTCCGGCTGCGATTTTCAAAACCTGGCTGGGCCAGACAAGTGGGGCAAAACTTAGGCGTGTCGCGGGCGAAGTAGGAGGGAGACCTTTACTTGAACCCCGCAGGCTGCCGATAAGCCCTGCGGCTTTTTATTCTGTAATAGATCGCAGGCGGCTACAGTCAGGGGATCGCCGAATTCGATCAAAAGAAATGCAGCGGATCGCCGCCTTCTCGTCAGAGTGCAATTTGCGCCCGATGCTTGGCGGCGTCTGTCGGTCCAGTCAAATCGAGCGACAGGCTCCCGGAGGGGTCGGGAGAGTTGAGCTTCACCGGCCGTCGTCTCCATTCTTGAGGCCCGCATTCATGGCTTCGACTATCGCGCGGCCGCATCGCCGGTATAGCGCAGCGCGCTCATGGGAACGGAAGCCGGGGCGCGCACGCCCCTGCTTCCCGATCTCCCGATCACGACATTAACGGCATTTCACTTCGCCCCTGTCAATCTGTCGGCCGACGAGGGCGCCGCCAGCTCCGCCGGCCAGGGTGCCCAGAGTGTTGCCACCGATCAGCTTCGCGAGAGCTGCGCCGCCCAATGCGCCCACGACAAGACCGGTCGTGCCATCCGAACGACGACAATAGGCCCGTCCGTCGCGGCCTCGATAGACCCGGTCATTTCGACTAAGACGCCGATCCTTGTAATTGCCGCGGTGGTAGCTCTGGGCCGGATCCCAGTTCCGATCCTTGTCGCCGCGCCATTCGTGCCGGCTATCACCGCGAGTGCGGCTAACCTCACTGCGTCGATCACGATTGTTGGAATGTTGCGCCTCTGCGGGAATGGCCGTGACAGCCAATGTGGTCGCTGCGAGCGAACCGAGAATTCCTGCCAGATACTTCATCTTTCGGCTCCTTCTTTCTCACGAGGATATCGATGTCGACCCGACTGGAGTAACCATCCGATGGGATCAAGGGTTGCCCGCCAGCGAGATGAATCGTGCCTAGTGCAGGAAAAGTCGCTTGAACGGCGCTCCAGGCAAATCACTGTTTGCACGCGGTCTTTGTCTACCTCTGTTGGCGTCTTCCCTCGACGGATTCAGGCGAGACATCCCATGAGGCGTTCCTGGCCTAAAGCAGAGAGGTCCGAACCGGGACGCTGTCGATAATCCAGGAACGGCGGGGCATAAGGCTGGAAATACGACCATGCCCGCCTACTGCAAGCGCGTTTCGGTACCCCGCATACGCGGAAGATCCGATGGCCGATCATACAGCGAAACCGGCTCCGAAGCTGTCAGCGCCTGCGGTCCCCATGTCGTCACGCTCGGAACGCAGGGAAAAACCTGCGGCAGAATCTGCGTGAACCTTGCCCAGATCCGATCCGCCTCGGTGACAATGACAAGGCGCGCGCTGCCTTGCCTGTCGATGTCCGCCGCCAGAGCCAGATGCCACATTTCGTTGTCCATGCGAACACGGCCCGCGCTGATCCCCTGGACGGCATCCCAGGGCACTTCGCAAGGGTTGCCGTCGATCATGAGAACCATGCCCTGCTCCGTAAAATCTGTGGGACGAAACCAGTCGATATTCCCGTTCAGCACAGGGGCGCACCATCACAAGACGTATCGCCGGCGATGATCCTGGCGCTGCGCTGACCGGTGATCCTCTCGGCGCGGCCGCGCAGCGTCTGGATCGACGCTTCGGGAAAGGCGATTTCGAAGACAGGAGCATCTGGGCCGGGCTGTCCCTTGGCATCGACAGGATGGAGGCGAGGTATGAGTCTGACGCGATAATCCATCAGGTCGATTTAGCGCGGCCTCTCCGGGGGATAAAGACGGGTGATGTCGAAATAGGTAGGCGGAATGTTGTGGGACACGCGCCGAAGCTGGCTCTATTCAGCTCCGCTTCCCTGCCGCCCGCCAGCCAACAGTAATCCGGTCACCTTCCGGCAAAAATCCACCTCTGACTCCGCAGTCTTGCAACACCGATCTCCCAGGCCCGTCGCTATCTCGTGGACAGCCGATGCGATCGGCGCAGAGGGCCGATTTGTATGCGACCAGGCAAATCGATTATCGTGCGCCGCGCCTGCAACTGGTACGGGGACTTTGAGGATGACATCGCGAGACGACATGGTCGCGACGTGGCTCGCGGCGATAGAGCAATTTCGGAAGAGCCGCCATGCCTTCACCGAGTGGCGGGCGAGCACGCCCTGTCCTGATCCTAATCTCACCCCCGAAGACTATGATAAAGCCTGTGCGAGGGTACACGAATGGGAACGAACCGATGCCAGTTTCGCCGTCCCCTACGAGTTTGCAGTCCAGACTCTGCTATCCCTCCCGGCGCCGAATATCGAAGCGGCGATCGTCAAGGTGCAACTGGCTCGTGAGGCGTTGCGCGATCAGGACGTCGAGGAAATCATCGTGCCGATCCTGCAAACCATCGAGCAGGATCTCCATCGCCTTGCCGATGAAGAGAATGGTTCTGAGACCGAGCCTAACTAGGTGGCGCCACAAAATCGCGCCATCTACTCCGCACGCCCGGACCTCGAGCGAAAAAATTGAGCCTTCCGCATGGACACTCCCGGAAGGCTCCAGTCTTGAGCGCCGCCTCACCGGTGGCGTCCTTCGGGTCGCTGCCAGTGAATAACTCATTTGGGCCGTCAAATCGCGTTACAATATTGCAAGGTCGGACCATGGTATGTGCAGTCGAACATAGCATGTTGACCACGTTCGTCCTTGCTGCGAACGTTGCCATGCGGCGGGGCATGGTTCTCGGCACGACGTCCTGAAACATCATGCGAAAAAGAAGCTGGCCGCCAGGGCCAGCCTTTAAAAGTCAGGAGAGGATGCCCAAAAAGGCTGTGGATTGGCTGCGCTCGTTCAGAACCTGGTGCAACATCAGATTTTGCATGAGGGCGTTCGATAAATAAGAACGTCGTTGGCTCCAATGCCTTGGGCGCGGCAATCCCGCATTGATTAGCTATGGGGCCATCGGAAAAACCGCCCTCACGCGCCGCCGTTATAGCGGTAAGTGCCTCGTTCCCGATCGTCGAAAGGCGGCCGAACGATGTTTCCCGCCGCCAAGGACGTGTGCAGCAGGATCGATGATGGTGACGCCATCGTGTGAATTGCTCGCGATGGCATCGGCCATGCCGAACAGTTCCACCCGTCCGCCGTCGTTGTAGATGCGCCCGGCGACGGTTCCGCGCACCACGGCGCGGGCATCTTTCTCCACCCGCAAATCGCCGGCGATCGTGCCATGGAGGATGAATCGCTTGCCGCTGCGAACTGTCGCGCCCCCGGAAATCCTGCCGTAGAGTGCGATATCCTCGTCGAGCGCGAGAGGGCCATCGATGTTGCCGTGAACTGCCTTCACTTCAGCTACTCAAAATATCCGTACCATATCCGCGCCGGCAATATGTCGCGCCGGGAGGCATCCATGCCAAACGGCACTCATCTGCGAGGATCATACGCGAAGCGGGCCCATACTGTTTATAGCGTCGGGAGTCAGTACGCCGCGGAGCCATTCGTCGCTGAAGCGGGTGAAACAAGCGCTCAATGCAGCTGCACGGCCCGGCCCATCCGCGTCTTCCGACGAGATTCCCGAAGACCGGATAAACTCCTCATGCTGATAGCGTGCCATCACTACGGCTGTCTTGCCGGATCATCCTTCTGTTCCCTCTGCCGGTTCTGCTCTTCATGCAGTTCCCGCGCGATCTGGCGGCCAAGAAGCTCCGCCAGACGCATGATGGCAGCCTCGGCTCGCGGCGACAGAGCAGGGCAAGGCTCGGGATCGCGCCGCTTCCGCTTCGTCACGGTGACCTCCAGGACGGCAGCGGCCGTCTCGCCTGGAAAACGATCGGTGAGCGTCGGCGGGGAGGGTGGAGAGGAAGGGAGGGAAGGTGGGTAAAGGCGGCGATGGTTCGCATCGTCTTTTCCCTCGACCCACCGCGCCAGGTTTCTCTGCTGTGGGAGCCTGTGCTATTCTCCTCTTCGGAAAGGCTCTGCACATGCAGGATGTTGATCACGTCGAACCGGCAGAAGAGGCGCCCCCGCCATCGCCGCGCGCGGCCGACTGGTTCTGGCGCCCCTGGTATGCCAAGCTCTACATGGCTCTGGCGCTGCTCTACTGGATCGGCCTCGAACTGATGATGGCCCCCCCCTTCGATCGGCTGAACATCTATCTCGCTAACACGATGGTGTTGCTGATCTTTGTGTTCAACCCAGTCACGGTGGCTGCTGTCCTGGGATATGGCTTCCTCAAGGCCAAGGTTGCCTGTGGGGAATGGGTGATTATGTCGGGGCCACCGTCGCAAAAACCTATGATCGATCCCTATACAGATCCGTTTGATATACGATCTGGGAGCATCTACCACAGACATATCGGCCTGATGAAAGATAAACATTAGGGATCTCGACGCTCTTTAAACGTCGGATCTCCGTCCGCAGGGCCATGATCTCGATCCATCAACAATCGACCCGAACTCAGAATCGATGATTGTTCCATCGACGTGAGTGGGGCGGTAAGCTGCATAGTACCGCGGCCGGAATCTGCTTGCTCTAGGTAACGATTTCGAAGTCCCTGATTGCCGAGAACTCCGTCGCTCAATCCTTTTGCAAATGTCTCCTCAGGACGTCCCGAACGGGCCGCGGCCTTCTCTGCGGACGCGATCACCTCACGAACGTCGTAGTTGACAATGTCCATCGATGACTGTGCCGAAACGGTTGCAGCGCCTCGATCGGAGATATCCATTCCCACCTTGCCACTTAGCGATCCCACGGCGTTTCCGGAACTTCCCGAATTATCGTCCTTGCCCTTGTCCTTGGCTTTGCCGCCACTGCTTACGCCTCTGCTCGCCGTTGCTGAGAGATCCCCAGATACGCTCTCAGTGTTTGACGTCTGATGGTCTGCGTTTCGGGAAAGCGACCTTTGCCATCCCGTCTGCGCGATGATCGCGGTGACGTCGCGTTCCAGCGTATCGGCCACCTGGGGCTTTAGCCTCCAGTTGCCCCGCCGATCCATTTCGAACCCGCCGCGAAGCCAGTTGGCCATGGCAGCCTGACCCTCCGGGCCACTGCCAAGGAAATGCTCGATCGTGTCGGGGCCGGCCTGTTTGCCGGCCTCGAAGCGCGTGCTGGTGTCATTGCGCGCGGACCGGCTGAACCCGGTGCTGCTCGAGACGAGCAGATCGTTGTGCGCGAAACTGAAGCGCGCATGCCCGCCATTGGCGATGGCGCCGAGCTGGCTTTCGTTGATGAGACCGCCGCGCCACATCTGCGCCGCGAGTTCGGGTGTCAGGTTGAGACTGACATCGCCATTCTGGTCCATGGCGATCTGGCGCTTCGACATTGCGACACCATGCGCGCGCAGCAGCGCCTGGGTGCGGGTGAGGCGCTCCCGCTCGACGATCCCGGTCAGGCGCTCGTTGCGCGCACGATCGGCGATACCTTCCGCGCCGCCCTCGGCCATGTCGACCTGGTTGCCAGCGGTACCGGCCAGCGCGCGGATGAAGGCATCGAGACGCGCAGCTTCCCGAACCGATGCTCCGGCCGCCGCAGCCCCTTCGGCAAAGCCGGCATTATCCGCCTGCCGCCGCTGCTCTCCGATCTGCGCATTGCTGCGCACCCCGTCGGGCCCGATCTCGCGCTGGGCGTCGAGCTTGCCCGACCGCTCGGCGAAGTCGTAGCCCGCAGCCTCCCGCGTGCGCCCATAGACGCTGGTGCCTTCACGCGCCGCCTCGGCACTCGCGCCATCGGCCGTGCCGACCTGGACCGCGGCATTGTAACTTTCCAGCGCGCGCAGCACTTGCGCTTCGCTCCGCCCGGTCGCGCGGGAAAGTTGGCTGATCGCGGTCGATCGCGCCTCGCCCGAGAGAGCATTGATGAAGCCGATGCGACGGCTGGTCTCGGTTACGGAGAGGCCGAGCATACCCGCAGCCTGGCGCTGACCCTGGTTGCCGCCGGTGCGATGCGCCTGCTCGGTCGCGACATTGCCGCGCTCGACGGCGGCGACCCGGTTCCCCGCATAGTCGCGTCGGCCCTCCATCGCCCCGATCTGCGTCTCAGCTGCGGTCAGGTCATTGCGCAGCATCTGCTCCTGGTCGAACGCATTGGCGGTCAGCTTGGCGAAGGTCGGATCGGCGCCTGCCTGCCCGATCACGGTGGAGGCCTTTAGCGCCGCATCCTTCGCGTCATAGCCGCTGCGCTCAAAGTGCCGCTGTGCGCCCGACTGCATCATCTCGTAGGCTTGGCTGTCGCCGAAGGCCTTCCACTGCACCATGTTCTGCGCGAAGGCGGCAAAGGCCCGCTCGCCGGGCTGTCCTTCCCCGAAATACGTCGTGCCAAGCTTGCGCAAGGCATCGCCCTGGGCGAAGTTATGGATGGCCGATGTCGCGGCATTGGCGCGAACCGCGTGGGCCGTCGCCGGATCGCTGAGGTCCCGCCCGGCGAGGGCAGGGGCGAGGCCACCCAGTTCGCGCGCGGCGTCGGTCCGGCCAAGCCCAAACGCGGCAGTCCCGCTCGCGCCGCCGCCCTGTTCGCCGAGCACGGTGCCGGAGGAGCCGAATGCCCGGTCGAGACCGAAACTGCTGCGCTCGCCGAAGTCGCCGAACCCGGAGGACGCCGATCGCCGCGCAGCCGTGCCGCTCGCCGACGCCTGCGCTTCAAGCGCCGAGGCGTAGCCCTCGCTGGTCCCGACCGTCGCCGCTGCCATGCTGCCCTGGCCCTGGACCCCGAGCATGCCCGAGGTGAAGGCGGTGAACATGTTGCCCGAGAAGCGGAAGACCGTGAACACGAACGCGCCCGCCAGGCCAGCGGCTGCTGTACGGAACGAGCCGAAGATCGCGAGTGCTTTCATCGCCGCCGAAGGCGCGAGAATCCAGCTGTCGGCGGCGACACTGGTCGCGCGCAGTTCGGCCAGAACGTCCATCGCGCGGCCGAGGGTCAGCTGGTAGATGCCGGCATCGATCACGCCCCACAGCGCGACGAAGACGAAGAGGCCGAGCGCGAAACTCGCGACCCGAAGGTTGATCGGCGTCAGGATGAAGAGCAGCGCGATCGGCATCATCATCAGCATGATCGCGAAGACCGAGGCGCGGATGGTCGGCATCCACTCGTTGGCGGTCGAGAGCGTGGCGAGCCCGTTGGACTCGATCGCGCGGTTGGCCATCACCCGTGCGGTCGCCGCCGGCGAATCCTCGAACAGGACGTCGCCCACGGTCTGGCCGAGCAGGATGTTGGTGAGGAACTTCTGCCGGTTCATCGCTTGCCCCAGCATCATATCGCCCAGGCCGTCGATCTGCTGGCGGCAGCGATCGCGCTGGGCCGTCTGGGTCACGTCGAAGCCGGTGCGCGCGCAGACCTGGTCGCTGTAGGCATCGAGCAGCGTGGAATCCGACAGACGCTCGGAAATGTGGTTCCATGCCGCCTCGCAGCTCACTGTCGTTCCCGCCTTGTCGCTCGCCGTGAACACGGTCGAGAAGGTTGCCGGCCCGGCCATCGCTGCGAAAGAGGCGGGAAGGTCGGTCGAGGTCCGGAAGAGCTGGTCGTCGTCGACGCCGTAGGCCGGGGAGACGCGCGCCACCGGATAGCACTGGCGCACATAGTCCTTCACCGTCGCATCGAGGAAGGTGTCGACCATCGGGCTACGCGGAGACACCGCGTTCAGGAAGAGGTCGAACGCGTGACCACCTGCTCCGAACTCCAGCTTGGCGTTGGGTTCGGTGGTGTTGTCGTCGATCGTCTCGGCAAGCGCCCGCTCCATCAGATTGGTGACGCCCGCGACCAGCACGATGAGATTGGGGACATCGCCCACCGGCTGGTAGGCGTTGCGAACTCGGTCGTAGACATGGACCGTGCCGGTAGTGGCGATCAACCCGGCGAACAGGCCGATGCCGACCAGCATCTGGAAGCCAAAGGCGACGAGCCCCATGCCCGAGCCCCGGATGCTGGCGATCACCGCGCCGAAGGCGATGCCCGCCACCGCGATGATCACCACCAGCGTCTCGTAGCGCGGATCGCCGAAGATCATCGCGATCAGGTGAAACGCATCGACGGTCTCGGAAAAGCCGTCCCAGGTGTAATAGCTGGAATCGATCGCCAGCGCGGGCGTCGCGACAAGCGAGCCGGCGAGGGCAATCAGCAGGCGAAGGAGGGAGCGCATGACGGACCTCACCGGTTACGATTGGCGTTGGCGCCCGCGGCATCGCGGGCGTCGCGGTCGCGCTGGCGCAGGACCCCGGCATAGCTGGCGGAGAGGTTCGCCTGGTTCATCGCGGCCATGTAGGACTGGCGCATCTGCGCGCGCTGGCGCAGCACCTCGTCCCGGAGTTCGCGAAGCTGCTCGATACCCTTGGTGAGAATCCGCGTCTGGCACACGTTCGTGTTCTCGGCATCGGCCGCGCCCGCCGTGGTGACGCCGCGCTCGGCGTTCTGGAGGGCGAAGTCGATCGAACGGGTCAAGTCGTTGAGCATCTGGTAGGCGAGGGTGAGGGCGACCAGTTCGTCGGTGTCGGCGATCACGCTGTCGGTCAGGCCCTGGCGGACGCCCCATTCAAGCAGGCGATAGACTGGCAGGGTCCGCACGTTGGCGACAAACTGCTTCTCCTCGCTCGTCAGCGCCGAGCGGGTGCGGATCTTCGCGGCGACCGATTCCATCTTCTCGCGCGCCAGCACCAGCGCGCCGCGCCCGCTGCCGTTCACCGAACAGTCCGAGGCGGTGGCGGGAATGTTGAGCGCACGGGTCGGCACGCGGCCGGTCAGGAAATCGTCCGCGCTTTCGGTGTCCTGGTGCGGGCAGGCGGGAATGGCCGAGAACACCGGCACCTTGTCGTTCGCATCCCAGCGCATGTAGACGTCGCCGACCCGGGCCCGCATGACGCCCGCCCAGTCCGAAGCGCCGACTCGGGCGGCGGCATGCGCGAGGAGCGAGCCGGTCTTGAAGATCTCGGTGACCTCCGCCGGGCAATTCTCGAGCGCGTCCTTCAGGTCCTCGGTCGGATTGCCCTTGTTCGCCTGGATCTTCTCGCGGCTCTGCTGCCAGCTGTTGGCATAGCCCTCGCGGATCGACTTGTAGCCGGTCATCTCCTCGAGGATCCCCGACATGTTGTCGTCGCCCTTGGCGATCTGAACCATGCGGTTGGCAAGACGGCAGTCGTTCACCTGGATCGAGTTCAGGTAATTGGTCGCGGCCTCCATCTTTGAAATTATATTCCCCATCTTCTCGTTCGAGGGTTTCCAGCAGATACTGGAAGGCGACTGCGGGCGCGGCCTGGAGGATCGTCTCCAGCTTCTCGACGAGATATTCCGGATCGAGGAACGACATACCGCCGAGGAACATGTCGATGCCGCCGCAGCCCGCCTTCACCTTGGGGAGCGTCAGGCTCATGAGATAGTCGTCATGGACATCGACCCGGCCCGACATCCCGCCCGCGGTCACGTAGCCGCGGGTCTGGTCCTCGAAACTTCCGGGCGATGTGTAGGTGACATTGTCGAACCAGCTTTCTGCCCAGCTCTGCGCATGGGCGGGAACCGCTTGGCCGCACGACGCGACCACCAGGAAGAGTACTAAGGCAGGAGCGCGACGGTTCAGGCGGCGTGGATTACATTCCATGGCGGGCATCCCGGTGAGGTGGAAAGGTGACGCGGCCCCGCCATGATCAGCGTCCCTTCGGGTTGGAAGAGGAGGCCGGCGCCCTCACGCCGACGATCCCGGTGAATTTGGACATGGCGCGCACGCCGACGGCGGGCCGCGCCCCGGTCAGCATCCGGGCCGCGAGCCAGGCATTGCGCGCGATGTTGGGTCCGTGGTCCGTACCGATCGCGATCGGGACCATGCGGTTCGGATCCGTGGCCGCGCGGACCCATGCGACCGGGCTGCCGACCCAGGGGAGCCCCAGACGCCCCGAGCGCAACATCGCCTCCTCAGCGCCAATGGTCCGCACCTGCCAGCCGTAGCGGGCGCGGAATGCGAGCAGCTTCGACCACAGATCGGCGCAGGGCAGGCAAGCGGGCGCGGTGCTCATCTCGATCACATAGAGCGAGGCCTGGCCACGTAGCATGGTTTCGAAGTCGGGGGGAAAGGCGTGTGTGACCGGAGCGCGCGATAGCCACTGTCGCATGTCGGAGGCGGTCGATACCGGGTGAATGGCGGCCCGCCTGGCGATGTCCCTGTTCGCCTGCTGCGCGGCAGCTTGGTTCGCCGCGCAAAATCCTGCGGTGATCAGCAGGGCGTATCCAAGACGCACGCGCAGCCTCATGGTTTAGGCTCCCGCACATCGATAAGATCGCCGCCGATCACGCGCGGATCGGTCGAGGAGACCGGGCCATTGGCGAGCGCATCGAAGAAGCCGTCTTCCTCGCCCGCGCCGGTCAGCCACTGCTCGGGCCGGATATCGCCGCTGAGCAGCCGCACCGCCTGGTAGGCCATCTGCGCGATGTTGGGATAGGTCTCGACCCCGGCGGCGATGACCATGCGCTGCTGGCTGTTCCGGCGGATGACCATGGTCGTGGGTGTCACCTCCACCCCGAAGCGCTGCCCGAGTTCGGGTTTCCGGTCGAGATCCATGAGGCTGACCTGCCAGCCCATCTCGTCCTGGAAGCGCTGAACGATCGGCCACTGCACCCGGCAATAGCCGCAGGACCCGCGCGCGAACATGACGAGCGCGAATTCTCCCGCTTTCGAGCGCAGATACTGCCGGCGCAGCTGTTCCTTCTGCGCGCCGAGCACATCGCGCGCCTCGCCGACCATCGGGTTTGCCGCCCTCGCATTGAGCTCGGGATGCGTGAGCATGGCGAGCTGGGTGACGCCTGCGAAGGCGCGGGCCTTGCGCCGCGCGAAGTCCTGCAGCCGCCAGAAGTCCGATACGGCCTCGACGGTAAGCACCGTCGCGGCATAGTCGCGCTGCTGTTCGATCAGCGTGCGTATCTTCGGCGGCGTCCAGGTCGCCAGTTCCGCCATCGGCGGGATCACCGGCTTCACCAGCGCGTCGGGATCGGGCTTCTCCTCCTCCACCGTGGCCGGCGCCTGATACCACCAATAGCCACGTGCTCCGCTTTCCATGGCGGCAGGGCCGGTTGCCTGGGCCAGCACCGCCTGGGTGGGGAGCAACAGCGCCGCGGCGAAGGCAAACTGCCGTCTCACAGCAGCTTCTCCATCCGTGTCAGACGATCGATTGCGACCGGCCCGTAATAGCGGCTGTCATATCCATCGGGATGCTTCGAGCCGACGAAGATCATGCCCTCCGGAATGTGGGTGACGCCCGGGCGCCAGTGCGTCAGCGCCTTGCCGCCGCGGCCGACCGGCTTGCTGGCGCCCATCAGGCGGCCGTTGCAATAGTACCATCCATTGCCGGGCTGCCCGAGGCGACCGGCCTTCTCGATCATGACGATCCGCTCACCCGGCATGCACAGCGCATATTTGGTAACGTTGACCGCCCTCGGACCCGCCACCGGGTCAGACAGCATGAACGATACGAGATCGCCGCGCCCGATCGGCCCGGGCGCGCGGTGCACCACCCAGGCGTCGATCGACGGGGTCATCACCAGCGTCATGTGCGGCATCGCCCACCAGGCGAAGAGACCGATCGGGAGAACGATACCGTAAGCCTTGAACAGCTGCGCGGGGCGCGCCGGCTGGCCAAGGCCACTGGCGCCGAGCGCCACGGCGGCGCGCAGCGGCAGATCCATGGCCTCGCGCCAGAGCCGCTTACCGGCGCGCCAGGCGAGCGAGAGCATCCCGCACCTCCTCTCCGCCGCCGAGGCGGCCATATTCCTCGAGCAGCCCGGTAAGCGCCGCGTCGCCGAACACGAGATGCCGCGCGCGCGGGGCCGTTTCGTCGCGCTCGCAATAGGGCTGGGTGGGATCGCCGGGGACCATTGCCAGCGCGGGCACCCCGGTGACGCCATGCTGGCGGAAGACCAGCGGATCGACGATCAGCTGCACATCGCGCATGGCGCAGGCGGGACCGTCGCAGCCCGGATCGATGCGCAGGATCGCCGCCGACAGCTTCGCCATCGGCGCGACCTGCCGCATCCCGCCTGGCATTCCCCGAAACGCCATGACGCCGCCGGCCCGCTCGAGTTGGCCCGCGTAGGTCCGCAGTGTCGCGACCGGCATCGCGGACGACACGAACAGCACCGGCACCCAGCGCGTCTCACCACCAGCGGAGACCACGCCGGCCAGCGCCGCGGCTTCGGGCTGTTCCAGTCCCAGCGCCTGCGCGACCCGGCGACTGGCAGCTTCCCGCTCGGCGGCGAGCGCTTCGCGCGCCGCCGTGACGTCTTTTTCCGCGCGTGCCGACATGGCAGAATCCGTCTTGCGGCGGCGAAGCCCCTCGAAAGCGCGGCGCTGCGTGGCGGTGTCTGGCATCGCGGGCAGAACGGGCGAGGGGACCCTTGTGGCCTTCGCTTTGCCGGCGGCGCGTTTGACGCGCTCCATCGTTTGCGCGCCCTGGCCCTCGATCCGCGTGCGGGCGTTTTTGTGCTGTGCCTGTTCAGTCGCGACCGGCGGCTCGTTCGCCTCCGCGACGGTCGCGAAACAGGTGAGGCCGACCAAGTAGACAGGGCCTGCCACGAGCAGGCCACGCCTAGTTGCTGATCGTCTGCATATAGGCATCGATCTTGTCCTTCATGTCGATCTGGATTTCGCTCTGGGCGCGCGTTTCGATCTCCTCGTAATATTCCGAGAGATCCATCCTGCTGAAATCGAGCGCCTGGAATTCTTCCGCCGTGAAGCCGCGGCAGTAAGGCTTCTTCGCCGTGCCCCAGCCCTTCTCGGCGAAGCTCTTGAGCTGGGGGCGTCCCTGTTCCTGGATGATGCGGCCGAGCTTGGTGTTGAAGCAGCAGTGGCCTTTCGCTTTCTGCACGCAGATGCCCAGGATCTTCGACGAGCAATAGCTGCCGACCTCGTGGCACATCCCCGAGCCGCGCAGCATGCCCACTTCCATGTCCTCCTGGTCGCAGCCCTGCAGCAGCACCTCGATCATGAAATTGACGGCAAGGCTGATCGCGATCGAAGTGGGATCGATGCCGACGATGATCGCATTGGCGCCTGCGCTTGCCGCCTGGCTCGCCGTCGCGCCCGCCTTGAAGGCGGTGTAGGCCGCCTTGAGGCCAGTGAAGATGCCCTTGGCGACGGCGATCTTGGTCGAGATCGACGAGATCGAACCGCCCATGCCGTCCTTGACGATCTTGCCCTTGTCCTTGCAGCAGTTCTGGAATGTGGTGCTGAGACCTGCGGGACGACAGCGCGCGGCGCGGCCCGAAAATATCTCGATCGTGCCCAGGCAATTGCCGTCCGCATCGACGCCGCCGTCGGCCTCGACCCCGGGATCGTCGAGCGCCGCTTCCTCGACGACGGGATTGGCGCCGGTGTCGATGCATGTGTTGGCCGAGCACGCGGCCGCGCCGCCGCTCGCGGGAACCTCGCATGCATATTGATCGCCGAGCGGGCAGTGGAGCGCGCCTGCCGTGTCCGCCTCGCACGTCGCCTGGCCGATCGGGCACATCCAACCACCCGAAGCGGTCAGATGACAGGTGGCCGTTTCGCCTTCGTCGGCGGCATCGCCGTTGCCGTCGAGGTCGGCCGCGCAAAGCTGCTGGGCGGACGCGCCTGCGGGAAACACCAGCACGCCGGACATGAGCAGCATCGCCGCTGCAAGGAGGGACCGCACGGCGCTCATCGCACGGTGCTCGTGCAGACCATGTCCGCCCCGCCAAGGCGTACCGTCTGCATCATCACCGCCGCTTCGGGAAAATCATCGAGACAGCCGCAGCCCTCCACGAGTTCCTCGCCGTCCCCGGCCGGGCAGACGTTGCTGTCCTGGCAGGTGCGGTAGTAATAGTCCCAGCCTGTCGGATCGGTCTGCTTCGAACCGGTCACGCCATCGGGGGCGACTGCCGTGTTCCCTTCCGCCTTGCGGGTCTTGCAGATCGGCTCGCAGGCGCTGACGCTGCCGCGCTCGGGCATCGAGAAGCTGCGGGTGGTGAGGCTGTAGCTGCCGTCGGCGTTCGCCACCCGGTCGGCGAGCAGGGTCTCGGCCGAGTGATCGATGATATAGGCGCCGCGCGAGAGATCGGGTTCGGCCGATGTTCCCAGATCGACGGTGCACCGGTAGGTCCGCTCGCGCAGGAAGAAGTCGCGGGCGATCTGCGCGGTGCAGGCGCCGGTTCCAAATACCCGCGTCTGCGGCAGCGGCGAGAGGCCGGTATTGACGCCGCTGCGAAACGTCGTGACGCCGTCGACCACTTCATCCTGCAGCCGGCAGGCATCGTTCGCCCCATAGCCGGAACAGGTGTCGACGAGCTGCTCGCTCGTCTTGCATCCGGTATCGACGCTCGCATCGATCGCGGCATAGGCTTCGCCGCCTTCGGCCACCGCGACGCGCAGCCAGATGTCATGATCGCCCTGTGTCATCCGCGAGGTCAGATCGAGCGCGGGGTTCAGGTAGAAGGCGCTCTTCTTCTCGCATTTGCCCGGCGGCAATCCGGTTCCGGTCCAGGTCTGCGGCCCGGAACCCAGCAGTTCGCCGTCGACGCGGAGCTGCGCCCAGTCGTCGGCGCCGAAACGGGTGAGCAGGACCTGGCGCAGGCGATCGCTGTCCTTGACCCGCAGCGTCATGTGGAAATCGAAGATCGAGCAGGATCCGCCCGAAAGACTGTTGTCGGACGGCGAGCCCATGAGGAAGGTGACGGCCTCGCTGCCCGTCACGGAGGTCGCATAGCCGCCCGCGACCCGGTCGATGATCTTCTCGATGGTGATTTCTTCCTGGGTGATCTGCCGGGTAATGGTGCAACTGCGGCTGACTTCGGACGTGCCGGTGCCGGTCGAGGAGGCAGCGAGCGCCTGGAACACGCTGCTGGCCTGCGCGGCGGCGGAGGCGTCGCTCGAGATGGCGCCGGGATTGCTCTTGTACGCGGCGGCGCCGACATCGGACTGCGCTGTGCACGAGGTCGTCTGGGCGCCGGTGTAGCGGATGATCGGCCCATCGATCGCCACTTGCGAAATGGCGATGCGCGCGTCCGACGTGGTGAGCGCGCCGACGACGCCGCCCCCGAGGTCCTTCAGCACCGAGGCGATGTTGCCCCACACCAGGTTGTTGCCGCAGCTGTTGTTGACGCAGTAACAGCCGGCAAGCTCGGTCAGCTCGACCTCGCTGAGCTTGAGCGCTCCCGAGGTCGCGGTATTCCAGCGGAAGAACCGGCAGGCGTCCCACGTCCCCGGGTTACAGGAGATAATCCCGTTGGCGCAGATGCCCGAGGTGACGACAGGCACCGTCAGCGCCTCGTCGAAGCTGCCGTCGAGATCGCTGTCGCGCGAAATGCTGAGTGTGCCGATATCGCCGGTGGTATTCGGCTGCGCAAGCAATTCCAGATAAGTCGCGGTCTTCTGGCAGGCGAGATCGGGCGTAAACGCTTTGGAGGAGTCCACCGTGGTTATGCTCTGGCCCGCCATCCCCGGTGTCACGTAGTTATCGAGCAGCGCATCGCTGTCCGCGCTTTTGGCGCGCGCGGCGGCGGCCGCGGCGCGGGCGCGGTCCTCCGGCGTCTGCGCGTGCAGCCCCGCGGAAAACCCGAGCACTGTGACAAGGAACAGGGCGCACGCCTTCATGGCTGGATCTCGCCTGGCGCCAGCCTGCGCGAGCCGCGACGCAAACGAAACAGCAGAACGCCGCCGTCGCTATGCGGCCTCTCGGCCCTGAACACGGCTTGCCCCTCGAAGACGGTCAGCGTGGCCACGACGACAGACGGCGAGGAGGGGCGCACCGCCTGTCCATCGTCTGTGTTGAAGGCCACGCCGACCGCCCGACCGACACCGCAGGGGGGAAACGGCGCCGGTCTGACCGCGATGGAAACGCCGGGTGTGATGGGCTGACGGGCAGGCCACCGGCTGATCCCGGGCGCTTTCACGCGGTTGTCGGAAGGCGACCTGCTCACGGCGTCGATACCCCGGCGCAGCAGATCGTCTTTTCAAAGAGCATGAACTGGGCGTTGTCCTTGCCGGGCGCATGCTTCGCGCTGGTCCACAGCGCGCCGGGCCGGCCGACATTGACGCAGCTGCCGCCCTTGACCGGCTCCATCAGCTGGAACTTGTAGCGGCTCTTGGCCCACACCGGTTGGGGGATGAAAGAGCAGCCGTCGGCCGAACTGATTGTGAGCGCGCCGAGCCTCCCCATCATGAAGAGGCCGCGCGCGGCAAGACCCGCCCAGGCCTCGACGCTGTCCCCGAAATGAATGTCGCCCGCCACCGGATAGGTCGCGCCCCACGAGCCCATGCACCAGAACAGCGGATCGACGACCTTGCCCGCGGCAGCCGCGGCGCTGTCGGCCATGCAGGCAAGTCCCGCGGCCGGGTTGCCGAAGAGGATCGCCTCGGGCTGGATGATCGCGCCCAGCGTCGCCGATTGCCAGGTCGGCAGGACCTCGGTGATGAGGGCGACGTCGAAGCCGTCGTCCTCGATGCACGGCAGGTCGGTGAACATGTCGAGCATCTTCCAGACCGGCGAGATGTAGTAGTGCATCTGCGCGAACATCTTGCGCGTATTCGTGCCGTCGGCGAGGCTGCTCTGGCTCCCCTGCAGCTTGCCGCCGGTCGGCATGATGTCCGCGCCGAGCGCCATCATGCAGCCCGGTTCGGTCACGACATCGACCGTGCGGTTAGGGGACCAGAAGCTGACCTTCACCCCGAACCAGAAGGTCACGCCCTTGCGGCAGGCGCAGAGCGGCTTGGACGCCGACTGGGCGTCGAGCGCCTTGCCGAGCGGTTCGCTGGGGCCGACCTTCACGCCGCCGATGGTGATCGGGAAGATGCAGTTCCAGCGCACCTTGGTGATCGGGTTGAACGCCGTGCCCGCTTCGCATTTGGAGGCATGGGCTGGTACGCTCGGAAGCGTCGCCAGGGCTAAGCCGGCAGCGAGCGCGAGGATGCCGCGTCGCGATGGAAATAGGACCATCTTTCCGACACGGCAGAAGAGCATGGGCTTGCGCAGTGACATTGAAATGTGCGCCAGATTGGCGTACATTGCGCTGGTTGGGAAGCGAAGGCGAGAGTGATGAACAAGTTCGTGGATATTGCTGCGAAGGTCGAGGAGCGCGCTACCGAGCGTATGAGCTTCCGGACGAAGCCGCGTATCAAGGAGGTCATCCAGTACGCCGCGGCGGTGTCGGGCGTCGACGATTCCACTTTCGCCATGAACGCGGCTTACAAGGCCGCGCTCGAGGTCATCGAAGCGCAGGAGCGGACGGTTCTTCGCGGAGAAGACGCGGTCGCTCTGCTCGACGCCCTCGAGAATCCCTCTCCGCCGACCGAGGCGATGCGTAGTGCATTTGCCCAGTATCGCGATCGTTACCTGTCCAACTGAGCGACGCACGAGTTCATGTACCGACCCATTACCGAGCCGCTCGATGTCGCCCGGCACGATCGCACGACATTCGAAAGCGGCGTCGCGCAGGTCGATAATTTCTTCCGCCAGACCGCAGCCAAGCTGACCCGTGCGGCAAATCTGCGAACGTTCGTCCTCGATGGCGGGCAGGGCAAGGTGCTTGGCTTCTACGCCCAGAACGCCTCGGCCATTGCATACCGCGATCTGCCGGCGCGTTATGCAAGGACACGGCCCGGCCACGGAGAAATACCGGCTGTCTTCATTTCGATGATCGGCGTCGACCGGCGCGTCCAGGGCAGGGGCCTTGGTCGTGACCTGCTCGTCGACAGCCTCTGGCGCATCGTCGAGGCCGAACGCTCGGTGGGCATAGCGCTGGTCCTGATCGACGTTCTCGATTGCGGAGATGCTGTCCAGGTCGCCCGACGGAAGGACTTCTACCTGCGGCATGGATTCGCGGAGCTTCCGGGGCAGCCGCTTCGGCTGTTCCTGCCGATCGCGACGCTGCGCGAACTGATCGGACATTGATTTGTTGCCGATCCCGTAGACGATCAGAATAGTCATTGCGGCGCCTTTCGCGCGGCTTTCGCCCCGTACACTTCAACCACGTCCACTTCGGTAAGCACGAGCTTCTGCCCGTGCTGCGCGACGATCACCGGCGCGACGGTCAGGCCGAGCCGCGCCTTGACGCGCTCCTCGAGCAGGAACAGCGCGCGGCCGTGCCGTTCGCCGAGCGTGATGGCATCGGCATCGCCAGGACTGCCGCTCGCGAGCAGGATGAAGTCGGCGGGCCTTGCAGTGCGTAGCGCCCAGTCGAGTTCGCGCGGATGCACGACGATCAGCCGCTGGGGCAGCGACACGTAGGCGAGCGGATTGAAGCTGTAGCCCTTGGCATAGAGCAGCTTGCCCTCTGGCAGGCGGATATCCTGGTCGAGCGTATAGAAAGGGACCACCGTGCGGCTCCGATCCGCGTGGGAAACTCCGAGCGCCGCTGCTTTCATCGCCGACCAGCGTTCGCGCGGCCCGAAGGCCTTCGTCATATCGGGAACGCGCGCGGCCTGGCCCTCGATCTCGCTTAGCGCGTCGGGTTCGGCGATGGGCCAGGTGCGACCGATGGTACTGGTCCCCGCAAGGGCTGCTGTCGAGGTCGCGAAGGGAAGGGCCAGCGTCGCCAGCGCGGACAAAACCTGGTTGAGGCGATGCATAGACCTAGCGACCATGACGACGCCTCCATCCAGGCTGACCGCCATTGCGATCCTCGCCGATCGCCGCGCTGATCAGGGCGGCCATAGCGATGATCGCTGTGAGGACGACGAGCAGGCGGAACCGACCGGGCACGGCGGGCAACTGGCAGGCGATGCAGGACTGAACCAGCAGCAGGCCCTGGCTGCCGACCAGCAGGCGGATAGGCCCAGGGGCCGGTGTCGAGGAGAAAATACCGTTCACCGATGCCTCCACTGCCGCAGGTGCGACACCAGCTTGCCGCAGGCGCCGGAAATACCGATCAGCAACATGCCGCTCGCAAAGCAGGCGGCCGCGACGATGATCCCGGCGCGCAGCGCGGGCAGGAAAGGCTGGTGAAGCGCGAGGCCGGCGATCGTCACCAGCGCGCCCATCATGAAGGTTTCGATAGCGACGAGCCGCAACCGCCAGCGAAAGGCGGCCGCTTCCGCCCGCTGGGCGACACGCGCTTCGATGGCGGCCTGCACGGCCGGGTCCTGCTCCCAGTCGAGCGGCAGCTGGTCGGGATGCGGGGAGGGCGCGCGCGTCATTCCGAGGCTCCATCCGATTGACCGTCCCAACGGCGCTCCCGGCCGCCGGCATCACCCAGAATCTGCACGGGATCGACGCCGGCGAGTTCGCACACGGCTTCGAGCGGGCTGCGCCCGGCGCGCAGCAGCGCCTCGAAGGCGGCGACCTCCCCCGGCGCCGAGGTGTTGATCCAGTAGCTGAAGGGATCGACGACCAGCCGCGCGATCCCCAGGCCAAGCGGCGAATCTATGAACACTTCGGAATAGTTCGGCTTGGCGTTGCGGACCGATTTGAGGAGGTCGAGGACGAAGCCCGAATAATCGAGGATCTTGTTGTCGACCGCCTTGTCGTAAGTCGAGCCCTGCAGCAGGAACTTCGTCGCCGCGTTCTCGAGGATCACCTGGCCGGTGCCGCCGAAGAGCGTCAGATCGTTCATGCTCTGGAGGACGATACCGAAGCTGCCCTGGTATTTGCGCGCTCGGCGATAGCCCTGGCCGAAGGCCTCGGCGAGCCGCGAGAGATCCTGCCCGTCGCTGCGGGTCATGAACTGGGCGGCCTCGTCGCACAGCACGAAGCGGGGACGGCCGCGGTCGGAGAGATAGAGCTCCTGAGTGACGGCGTTGACCACCACCATGACGATGACGTTGAAGAGGTCCGGCAGTGCCTTGAGCCGTTCGAGCTCGAGCACGACGAACTCGTCGCTGCGGATATCGAACGTCGAGGGGCCATTGAAGAAATGGCCGTAGGCGCCTCCCGACCCGAAATCGCGCAGGTTGAAGGCGAGCTCGCGCGCGACCGGCACGAGATGCTCGACGCGGTCCAGGTCCGAGACGGCGTTCTCGGGATAGCGCCCCAGCCATTCGCGCACCGCATCGATGCCGTCCTCGCCGCGCCCGCCATCGACTGTCCACTGGACTGCGGACTTGAGGAGATTCCACTGCGAGGTGGTGACGGGCTTGCGGGTGGCGGCATTGGCCATTTCCGCGACGATCGCGACCGCCATGGCGATCGCCGACTGCTTGTCCTCGCCATCGAGCGCGAGCCCCATGTCGAAGGGGTTGAGGACGAGCCGTTCCTCGCCGATGTCGATGTAGCGGCCAGAGCACAGGGTGCAGAGCTTGCGATAGCTGCCGCCGATATCGATGATCCGGATGAGCGCGCCTTGCGCGTAATATTGCTGGCACAGGTTGTTGAGCAGGAAGCTCTTGCCCGCGCCGGACTCGGCCGAGACGATAAAGTTGTAGTTGTTGATCCTGGGATCGAAGAGGTCGAGCGTGATTAGCTGGCCCTTGCGCCCCACGTAGAGCAGCGCCGGGCGCCCGCCCCCACGAAAATCCGTCTGCACCGGGGCCATAAGCGTGGCCGCCTTCACCGGCATCCGGAAGTTGCGCTCGAGCAGTTTCATCGTGCGCTTTTCAGGATAGAGCCCGAAGGGCAGGCTGGCGGCGAGCAGCACCGGTAGCAGATAGCTCTCCTCCTGGACCATGAAGGGTAGCGGTTCGGACTCCCACAGCCGCTTGGCACGCGCGGCCATGTCGCGCGCCTGCGCGCTGTCGCGGCCGAGCACCCACATCGTGGGGATCACCGAGACGAAGCGGCTGTTCGAGGCCTCGTCGAGGATCCAGCCGATCTCCTCGATCTGCTTGCCGACCTCGACTGCGAAGCTGCCCGCCGCCTTCTGTGCGGAAAGGATCTGGGCGCGTTTGTGAATCTCGAACTGCGAATGGTCGAACAATACCGAGAGACAGGAAAGGAACGGGCCGCCGATCTGGTCGCTGTCTTCGGCGCTCCCGCGCATGCCGCCCATCAGCCGGTTGGCGCGCTCGGCGGTGATGCGCCGCGCGGGCGCCTTGGGCGTCAGGCAGCGCGCGACCTGGTTGCCGAGGAAAACTTCCGGCCCCTCGAAAAAGAGGTCGGGCCCCGCCTCGATGATCTGGCGCGCCACCGAGGGCGCGGGCATGCCGCCGACACCGTCCTGCAGGAACACGCCGGGCGCGGGCGCGAACACACCGTTGAAGATCCGCCGGTAGAAACTGACAAGCTCGGATGGCGGCAGACGGCGGATGCCCATCTTCGCCAGTTGCTCCTCGACCTGCCGACGCAGATCGGCGCCCAGCTTCACTCGCGTCTTCACCGCGAGGAACAGGCGAAAGTCGCGCACCGGGATGCCGTGTAGGGAATCGAGCCCGCGGGATCCGGCGCGCAGATAGTCTGCGGTCCGCCGTGCCGAGGCCTGGACCAGCGGATCGGGCCGGACCTTGAGGTCGAGATAAGCATCGAGCGCAGGGTCTATGAGGGGATCGGCGAAGGTGATAAGCTGCAGCACCGTTCCTTCGGGGAAGTGGATATTGAGCAGTCCGAGCAGCGCCTGCTGGACATGGGCGAACATGTAGGTGGCGGGCACGAGCTCCCAGGCCTGGCCCCAGCCATCGTCGATGCACAGGAACGCCTCTTCCTCCTCGACCCAGGCCAGCATCGGCAGGAAGTCGGAATAGGCATCGCGCGTCACCGCCGCGCGCAGGCGCTGGTAGCTGAGGCCGCCCCGTGTATTTCGCGCGCTCATGGCCGGCTCTCCGGTTCGAGGGCGTCGCGGCGTGCACCGGTGGCCGGTTCAGCGGCTCCTGCCGGGTCGTTCTCGCGCGTGGTGCGCAGCACCGGCGGCGCGGGAACCCGGCCGCCCGGTTCGACGAGATAGTCGCCGACCACCCATGCGGGCCTGTCGACGATCGAATAGATATAGCGCGGCATATAGAGGCGACCCGGCCGCTGCTTGTCCGCATAGGGCAGGATCAGCGTGCGTACGGTTCGCGAGGGCCGCAGCATCGGCGAGGAAGGGCTCTCGACCACTGCGCCGAAATTGGGCTGTGCGGGTCGGCCGGCGGCGGAAATCTTCGTACCCCGGCGGTTGGAGGCAAGCGCCGTTGGGGCGTGTTGAGCAGCGGGCAGCGCGTGCCCGCCTTCGGATTGCGGCTTTTCGTGGTCGAGCAGCTTACGATCGTTGGTGACGGCGGGATCGGACTTGGACGGCCTACCTGCCAGCGCGTCGGCATAGGCCTGGTCGGGATGGATGCACTGGCCATGGTCGCTGTTCTTGCAGGAGAACTTCTCGCTGTAGGGCGACATCACCGACCCGACCGCCGCACAGCCCGACAGGGACAGGCCGATGAGGGGGAGGGGGAGAGCCAGCAAGGCGGGACGTAGCATGGTCATGTTCCTGTCTCCGGTTGGCGAGGGTCAGAATTTGGCGGCGGAGCCGGGCTTGATCTCGAGGGTCACGCCCTCCTGGATCACTACGACGACGTCCTTGGCGGCGCCGACTTCGACGATGGGCCCCGCTTGCCGGGCAAGATCGAGGTAGAAGTCGGTGAGCTTGTCCGACGACTTGGAAAGACCCCCGGCGATCCCGGTCTTGGCGGCGTCCGCAGCATCGAGAGTGCGCACCGAGCCCAGCGCAGAAGTCGACGTGCTGCCGAACGTGCTTTCGACCGATTGCGAAATGCCGCTGATGGTGCCTGCGATGAAGGCACGTGCGAGCGTCGCGCCGGCGCGGGTCACCACCTTCCCCGAGAGCCCCTTCTTGCCGTCGGTGTCGACGAAGAAGCCTTTGACCGGCTGATCGACCACCGAATGCTCGTCGAAATCGACGCAGGACAGCGAGACGAGCTGGATTTCCACCCGCTCCTTGGCGAGGCTGCCGGTGGCGTTGCCGATGACGAAGCAGCCGGCAAGGTTCGCCTTGACCTCATTGGGCAGGACTGCGGGGGCCTGGACCCTTGCGATGATCGGCTCGGGATTGCTCGTGGCGTCCCGGCTCGCCAGCGCGTCGATCCCGGTCAGGAGCCGCGCCTTCATGAAACCAGGCGGTAAATAGATCGTCCGATTCTTTTTTTTGGACGACGCCGAGGCATCGGCGGTGCCCTGGGGGCCGCCCGTGCCTATGACCGTGCCGGTCGCCGAGCCGATCGCACCAACCGTCTTCTCGACCGGCGGGGCGGGCGGCGCCGCGGATACCGAGGGCCCCGTCGGCGGTGCGGGCAACCTGTCGGCGTCAGCGGAAATGTCGCCCGTCTCGGGAGGATAGGGCAGGGCGGGAACGGTATCCGGCAGTGCGGGCGGCAGATCGCCGTCATTTCCCTGGTTACCCGCAGCCGCCTTGCTGCCGGGAACCACCTTGCCTTCCTCGATGGCGCTCACCCGGTCTCCGAGCAACTGCTGGCCGTCGAGCACCTTCTTGAGATCGCCGCGCAGCTTCACCTCGAGGCTGTCGCCGCGTAGGCCCGCGCCCATGTTGAGCGAAGCGGCGGGATCGGTGCTCTTCACCTCTTCCTTGCGCCCGGAAGCCATGTAGAGCGCGAAGCCGAGCGCACCGACGGCGGCGGCGACCGCGAGCTGCCGCGCGCGCAGCTTCTGCTTCGCGGACAGCCGGTCCCACTGTGCTTTCCAGTCAGTCAGGCCAAAGGCCGCGTCAATCCCGGCACGGGCCAGCGCATCCTCGCCTTCGCGCGCGGCCTGTTCGGCCAGGTGCGCCTGGTAGGCCGAACGCGGCTCAGGGGTGCCCGTGGCCTTGTCGTCCGGCCCGTTCATTGAACCGCTCCCCGGCGTACGACCACGAGGCGGGCGGTTTCTCCTGCGGCCAGGCGCACACGATCGAGGGTGATCGCGAAGATACGCTCCCCGAGACCGGCATCGACCAGCTGGCGTTCGTCGAGCACGATGGGCACAGCGGCCTGCAGCCGATATTCCGAGGCGGAGAGCCCGGTGCCTTCGATGGCGATCCGGCGCTGCTCGGTGAGCGAAAGGGCGGGTAGAGACGCAAGCTGTATCGCCGTGTTCGATGGCGCGACTTCGCTGAAGGTCGCCGGGACATGATCGTCGAGGAGCGCCATCGTCACCGAAACCGCGCGGTCCTCGTCGGCGAGCGCGGCGAGAAGGTCGCTGTTCGCCTGCGCGCGCTGGCGGGCGCCGGGCACAAGCAGCACCGTCTGCGCCGGAATCTCGGCAGGTTCGGCATAGAGCGGATAGGTTGCGCCGTTACAAGTGACGAAGAATTCGGCAGGCTGGGTCACATAGGTCCGCGTGACCTGGCCGGCGTCATCGACCTCGCGGGTCAGGAACTTGATCCAGGCGTCCGCGCCGCCTTTCTCGACGGCGAGACCCTTTTCCGCCGAGAACTTCACGTCCTCGATCTCGCCGCCCTCGCATACGACATGATTGATGTCGCGGTTGGAGAGACGGATATGGCTGGTCTGGTCCGGCAGAGCCTGGATGCCCTGTGCCGATGCCGGCGCTGCCATGAGCAGCAGGCAAAGCATTGGGACACAGCGCAGCGACGCGCCGGGGTCAGCGTGTTTCGGCATCGAACTGTTCCTCGGAAAGGCGGGTCAGCCAGAAGCGGCCATTCTCGATCCGGTAGCCGATCCGCAGAACGCCCCGGAACTTGCGGATCACCCCGCCGATGACCCGGACTTTCTCCACCGGCACGAGGATCTCATGCGGCGTCCAGCGCACCGGCTGGTCACCCCGGATGTAGGTGGCGATCGACAGCGTCGGATTGTCGGCCAGTTCGTCGAGCACGCCGTTCAGGCTGTCGCGCATCGCGCCGTAGGCGGACGGATGGACCAGCCCCAGCAGCTCCTGGAACTGGCGGTCGGCCGAATAGGCCGACCATGTGCCCGACAGCGCGACGATGTTGCGCGTCATCGCGACCAGGTAGGCTTCGGACGGCTTGCTGCCCGAGACGTAGAGATCGCCGGTAGCACCGAAGGGTACGACCACGGTGCGCGCGTTCTGGTTGGTCGTGTAGATGACCGCTCCGAGCACCACCGTCACGCCGAACATGCCGGCCACCGCGACCTTGAGCAGCCGGTTCTCCTCGAAGAGGTTGGCCGAACCCTGCAGATAGCGATGGATGCCGAAACTCGCCGGTTTACCCAGCAGCGGATCTTCGGCCACTCGCTTGCGTGAGATGATGCCCATCGCGCCTACTCGAAGAAACGGGTCTGGGTCGGACCCGGATAGTGGGGGAAGGAAACCAGGCCCCAGCGCCAGGCGAGGTGGGACAGGTAGCCCCTGGGCTTGCTCCGCTTCCACGGGATGAAAAGGAGAAGGGCGGCGATGAGCGCCCAGCCGACAAATCCGCCCACGATCGCGGCCACGAACACGCTCGAGGTCGCGAGCAGGAACTCGTCCGATCCGAACCACAGGATCTGGACCGGCCGATGCAGATATTGCGGAAGGCGCTCGTCCATGTGCCCTTCTCCTCCTGCTTCATGACACCTTGCGAAGGTGTCGGTTTCCGGGGACCGACCATCGGCCCCCAGCACGGTGCCGGCGCGGGACGGACCTGGCCGGTCGGCCAAGCGCGCCCTGCGCCCGGCGTCTCAGACGACCATCCCGAAAGTCTGGAGAATGGAATCCGCCTTGATCAGGCACACCGCCGCGACGATGGTCGGGATGCCGATCATGATGTTCGAGAAGAGGCGCGAGACGCCGAACAGGAAGGCGGCGACGCCGCCCACGAAGCCCAGCGGGCCCTTCACGCCCTTGTTCACGACGATATCGTAGATGTCGTAGCCAAGATCGCCCTGGGCCGGTGCCGAGAAGGCATGGGCCGGGCCGGCGATCAGGGCCATCACGCCCAAAGGGAGGCCGATATTCGCCGCTGCGAGAGCCTTGTTACCGAATGTACGCATCATGGCATTGCTCCAAAGAGGAGCCGTCCGGACATTCGCCTGCCGGCATCGACGGGGATCGGTGTCGGCCGGGGCGTCGGTGGACGGCTCCATGAGCCCGCCGCCGCCGGCATCCTGGTTCACCCGCCCCGCCGGGATCGGCGCAGGCTGGATGTCCTCCGGAAAGAGATCGTCGCTTGCCGCGACGGTGCGTGTGAAGTCAGCGCGGCGCATCGGTCACTGCCTTCGTCGGCGCGGGCTTCGCATGCCGGTCGAGGAACGCCTCGAGCTCGGCCTGCTGGAAGCCCGAGATGAGCTTGCCGTCCGCGATGAGGGTCGGCGTTCCCGAGACACCCACCCTGGCTACCAGTTCGGCATCGGCGGCGACCTTGTCGCGGCCTGCCGCGCACTGGCGCAGAACCGGCGGGGTCTGGCCCGAATACGCGGCCCTGAACGCTGCCTCGCGATCGGGCGAGCACAGGATATGCTCTGCCTTGGCGGCGGCGGTCGGGTGGATGCCGCTCACGAAGAAGATCAGACGCCGGACCGGCTTGCCTTCGGCTGCCTTGGCGTTCCAGTAGCGGTCTAGCGCCTGGCAGTAGGGGCAGTCGGGATCGGTGAATTCGATCACCGTCGGCGCGTCCCCTGGGCCGATCGCCAGGGCCTTGGCGGGATCGATCGCCTTCAGGCGCCGGCTCGCGCCCTGTTCCTGGGCAAGCGCCGTAAGGTTCACGCCATTACGATCGTAGACCGTGGCGAACAGCAGATGCTCGCTCTGCGGCGCGAAATAGATGATCTTGCCGCCCGCAGTGGCCTGATAGAGCGGACCTTCGACCGGTGCGGGACCAAAATCCTCGAAGCGCAGGTTGGTAAAGGTCTGGTGCAACTGCTGCTCGGCATCGGCCTGCGCGTTGGCCAGCGGGTCACCGTGAGCCTGCGCTTTCGCAGCATCTTGGGGCTGGGCCGTGATCTGATCCGGTTCACCAGCATGGACGGGGGCAGCCGACATGAACGCCAGCGCTGCGACACCAGCCACGCTACCAAATAAACCCGGCCGCTTCGGCCATGACGAAGTCGCGGCCGAGTCTTTCCGCTGCGCCGCAGCGTGCCCGGTTCCGGGCACGAGATGTAGCCTGACGGTCATCGCCAATTCACGAGGATTGTGGAACATTGGCACACGCCTCCTTCTTCCGGCGCGTGCGATTCCGCGCGCCGCCGGCTTTCGTCATGCGGTTCTGGCTGGGAGCGTGGTTTGGGCTGCGCTCGCCTTCCCCGTGGTGATCGGATGGATGAAGGATGAAGCGAAGAAATAACCCGCACAATAGGCAGGGTACTGAGATGCCGGTTCGGAAATACAGTGCCGGAATCGGCACATCAGTTCCGCTTTTCGTGCCCTGCGACGTCGATTTTACCGTCTTGTCTGTGGGAGCGCTGTCGCACGACGGTTCGCTTCGATCGCGAATCAGCCAGGGAGCCTCGGCATGAGAACTTCGAGAACATACAAGCTGCAGCTCTCAGGGCAGGGCATCGATCAGTTCCTCGCCTGCCATTGCCGGGTTGCGCGCCTGGCGAAGGAATTCATCCCCTATGGCATGACGCTCTATGTCGCCATGAGCCTGCTCGATGCGAGTGATCCGGCGGATATCGCTGCCGAACTGGAATCCCCGGTGTGCAATGCGCTGGGTGGTTCCTCGAACCGCTTCGTGGGGACGACATCACACCTTGTCGATCTCGTTGAGCAGGTTGGCGCGCGCCTTGCCGATAGTGGCAACTGTGGTCGATCCATAGCGACATGGCGCCTTTATAATGCCGGTCTCAGTCTGCTGCTGAGTTCCGAGGACGGAGAGGTCCAGGCCGCCTATCGAAGAGCCGCCCGGACCATTCCGGTCCGGCGATCGCGCTGATACCGACTATCTGTAGGGATTATTTGAATAATGCTTTCACCATGAAAGCGTTACCGGATTGACGTTTGGCGTAACGAACAACATTTTCTCCGAACTGGGCTGTGCACGGGAGCTTTGAGCCATTGGCAGGGAGATCTTGTCATGCCGCTTCAGGCGATGCCCACTGCACGCGATCCCTCGGTGCTTGCGACGATCAAGCTGATGTCGGGGAGACGGATAGAAATGCAACGGCGTACCGAAAAGATTACGCAGGAAGACTTCGCGGCCCGCGTCGGCATCGGCGCGCGCTGGCTGCGCGAGATCGAGGCCGGGAACCCCAAGTCGCGGCTCGACGATCACTTCCGCTGCGCCCATGCCCTGGGGCTTTCGACCGGGCATCTCGTTATTCCGCTGCTGTTCATGGAACATCAGCGGGTTTTTCCCCGCGGCCTACTCGAAGGAGACCTCTCGAAGCTCGAAACCGTCTGCATAGATGCCATTGCCCGGCACAACCTCGACACGCTCTCGCACCAGCTCTTCGCACGCGATGCCGACCAAACGCCCGACGACTGAACGATGATGTCGCCGGGAACGCGCCAGGGTGAGAAAGTCTATGCGGACCTTAAGGAAGCCGTGCTCTCGGGGCGCTATGCGTCCGACACGGAGCTGTCGATTGCGGCTATCGCCGAGGATATTGGGGCCGGCGGCTCGCCGGTCCGCGACGGCTTGCATCGCCTTTATGGCGAGGGGCTCCTGCAGACGGGCCCGCATCGGGGATTTAGAGTGCCCAGCTGGAGTGCCGACGCACTCAGAGATTGCTACACATGGCATGGTCATCTCATGCGCATGGCCATCAAGGCGATCGGACCAAAGGCGCTTCGGGAACCGGTGGCGCGCGAGGGATGGCTGACCGATTACAGTAATCCCGATCGCATCGTCGCGACCGCGGAGCGTATGTTTCTCACGCTGGCGAACAGATCCTCTTCCAACGAGCTCGTGGCCGCTGTCGCCAATGCGGGTGAGCGTCTGCGCACTATGCGACTCGTCGAAACGGAACGCTGGTCGGACTGTGCCGAAGAACTCGTCTCTGCCAATGTATTGGCAAGATTTGAGCCCGGAAGCAGGCTTCTGGAGGCCCTCTGGAACTATCACCGTCGCCGAATTCGGGCTGCCAATATGCTTTCTGAATCGCTCAAATCGCGATTACAAAGCTGAAATTACGCCATAAAATGACAACCGATGCATGTGAAAGATTATTTCGCAATATTGGTCGTTATTAGTTTCACCATGAAAGCAAAAGAGGCTGAATATATTAGGGTTCCGGCATAGCCTTTCTGTCGCCACGAACAGTGTGGCGAATAGAAGGAGGTAAGTATGGAACGCGAATACGAAGCCACCGATGACGGTGTGGTCGAACTCGGACTGGCAACCGAGGTTACTCAGGGCCAAGGCCTGGAAGGTGACGATTACCCGCGCGGACAGCCGTCTTTCGGTTTGCTGGAAGACTGAGTCCAACGGCTTGGCCCGGTATGATCACCGGGCCAAGCACTACGCCTGGGGTGTGTCATGCCTTCCCTAGTTCTGAAACCAAGAGTGGGATGCTGCTATGTTGAAGGAAGGTATTTCTTTCTCGACATAGACAGAAACCGATATTGTACCTTGCCTATTCGTCTCCATGATGCGATTCGAAATGTCATAGCAGGATCAGATATTGACATAGACAAGTCACGAGAATTGATCAAAACAGGACTGTTCTTCTCTCCAAAAGCTATCCCTATGCTCGCCACTTCAGACTCCATGGTGTCTCCCCGAGGCTCAAGAGTTGGAAGGTATAAATCAACGCGAAGATTTCAGCAGCTCTATCTGTTTACGGTTGCCACCCTGCTTCTGGGTCTGTTTCATGTGGCGGTAAAGGCCATCCCGCTGAAGCGATCCGTCGCAATATGTAAAGCCATAGGGCGGACTTCAGGAAGGGAAGCACAAACCGATAACCTCCAAATGTGTTTAACGGCATTCCGGCGGGCGGCCTTACTGTTTGTGCGCAAAGATCAATGCTTACCGGATGCGCTGGCGCTGAAGGCCATGCTTGCGTTCTATGGCATACCCACAAAGATTGTATTCGGTGTTCGAATTAATCCGTTTCAGGCACACTGCTGGGTACAACAAGACGATTTCGTGTTGGGGCAAGAGATCAGTACCGTCCGCAGCTTCCATCCGATCCTGACTCTCCCATGAATACCTCTTATTCCTTCGTCGTAAATCCGAAGGGCATGGGGGAGTTTTACGACCATAAAGCGGGTCCATCATCCGTAATTAGGCAGATATTCACCAGCACTGATCTTATTGTCCAGCTCTTAAGACAGGGATCGGTTGTCGTTATCGGGGACTGTTTTCCAGAACTTAAAGGTGATCTCACGGATTTAGCCGATGTATTGTCCTGTATTAAATATATCGCCAATCACCATTGGGGCCGCTTTGTCGCCATAGGGCATGATCCAGGTTCCAGCTTAACCGCAATATATCGAGATCCATCTGGAATGGTCCCATGTTATTATGGCTATATCGAAAATCGCGTGGCCATCGGAACGGACGCATCGAGCATCATTACCAATCTGGGGATTCCGTCGCGCATAAATTGGGACACGATCGCCACGAGCCTGTTGTCGCCTGATCTCCGATTGCATGAGACGGCACTTCAGGGAATTGCCGAAGTGGTTCCCGGCGAAATGGTTGCAGTTAATCCGTGTGGCGCACGACGTGAAATATTATGGAATATCGCTGAGGCTATCGGTACAAATGAAAAGGCGACATTCGACGAAGCCACGGAAATACTAGAGCATGCGCTCGTGGAAACTATTCAGACGTGGTGTGGTTGCTACAAAAATCCAGCAGTTTCCGTATCTGGCGGGCTTGACTCATCTATCATCGCAGCAATCGCGGCGCGCGTATCCGATGTAGATCTGATGCACTTTTTAACGAATACGCAAGGTGGTGGCGAACAACACTATGCCGAGTTGCTGGCGAGCCACATCAAATTGCCGCTTCATTGCATTACGTCTGAAGTCACGAAGGTATCGGTGCAGGAGAATAGGTCGTCCTCGCGCCCTCGACCATCGGCGCGGCTTTTTACCCAAGGCTATGACGATGCTTCAGCTTGTCGTGCCGAAATGGTAGGAAATTCCGCTCATTTCAACGGTGGCGGAGGCGATAATGTTCTAGGGAAGCTTCATTCGGCGTACCCTTTGGCGGACCTTCAACTGACCGAAGGTTTCTCCTGGTCCCTCCTTCATGTGGCGATAAATGTCGCCCATGCGACAGGAGCTTCCTTGCCCGAAGTTCTCAAGCAAGGGGGCCGCGCAATCTGGAAAAGGGACATGCTCGTTTCCTGGCCTCGCCAGAAGGAGTTTCTCACCAGACGTGCCTTATCGATGCCTGTGGAGCAATGGCATCCCTGGCTTAACGAAATTCGAGGTAAGCTTCCCGGTCAAAGACAGCTTGTGAGGAACATGGCGGGAGGTGCGTCGTCAACTGACTATCTGAACATCTTCAGTAACGTGCCGACGATATACCCTTTACTTTCTCAGCCAATAATGGAGGCCTGCCTGTCATTGCCGACGTGGTTATCTATATCGGGCGGCCAGGACAGGGCAGTCGCACGGGCTGCGATGCAGAAATATCTGCCGTCCGAGCTTGTTAACCGCACGTCAAAAGGCGCTTTCGACTCCATCGTCTATCAAATCTTTAGCGTAAACCGTGACAGTGTGTTTGATGATTTGGAAAATGGTCTACTCGCTGATCAGGGACTTCTTGACATCGACGCGGTAAAGGCCGCGCGCTTGGATGATCGGTTCCAGAGGGTTCGTGCCAGTCGCATTCTCCATATTCACGAGATTGAGACCTGGTGCCGTCATTGGATTTGATACAGCTTTCCGTCAAGCTAGCCGATCTATTGGGCCAATTTTTCTGTCAGCCACTCCACGTTGCGTCTGTAGATTGCGTCGCGATGGACAGGATGGATTTTGACGTGTCCTTCATCGGGATAAATAAACATTTCGACTGGCCATCCACGGTGACGTAGCTCGCTGTATGTCGTCAAACCCAAGCGAAACTCGACCGACGATGCCTGGATGAGCAACGGGACTGGCCGAGCCTTTGTGGCGCTCTCTAGCGCGCCCTCGTGCCAGAAATTCCGATTGGAATAGCGAGACGCGGGATACCCGCCCTGAACATAAAAGTCAGCGAGGCCTTCGCCTCCAAACGCCAACATCGTATCTGCCTGGCAGCAAGTGCTCAGGATCGCAGCCGAGAACAAATTTGAATTCGCGAGCGCGTAAGTCGCTGTTGAAGCTCCGTCGCTTTGTCCGGTTATGGCCACGCGCTGAGGGTCGATAATACCTTCGGCGGTCAGCCTTTGGATGATCTTTTCAAATGACGAAACGTTACTTTTGCGATCTACCCATCCGTCATTATTGGCTCGCATATATTCCTGTTCATTTGTCACAGGTAAAGTGCTGCCAAACCGGGGCGGGCGATTGAAGCTCAGCACGGCAAATCCGCGTGCTGCCAATGCCTGGATGGGATATTCATCCGCCGTCCCGCCCCGCAAAAAGCCGCGAGAATCATATTGAACGATCACAAGCGGCAGTCTTTGATTGTTTTTCCGATCGGGTGGGAGCACAAGATCGCCGAAGGTCGAAATGCCAAAGGAGTTGGCCCATTCCAGGCGCTTTACTGTTCCCAGCGTTAGCGATGCAAACTCCGGGTTAGGCTCAAATACGGATCGTCGCGTCCCGTCATTCAACGCAATTGCGACAATTGAGCGGGGGCTCGTCGAACTTTCCAGTGCGCATACCAGTTCAATCCGCACGCGCTTACAACCAAAGATGGCGTCTTGCGTGCTCAATAGGAGTTTGGGTGCCGATCGGCCAGGCTTCCAGGCATAAAATTCTGTGACACTATCGGCGACGCCGGTGCGGCGCTCATACCAAAGCGTGCTCCCATCGGATGACCACCACAGTCCCTGAGCGTTCGAGCACGACGTTTGCCGGCATTCAATCGTGCGACCAGCAACGTTCGCCTTTAACTGAGGGTTCTCCCGATATAACTTTCCCGATGTATAGGCATAGGCGGTATTGGCATTGCCTGCAGCCTTCGCGAAGGCAGTGACCGCGTTGGGCCAGCCAAAAGAAGGAGGGAGCAAATTTTCCGACCGGGTTGGCAGCGCCACGGGTTCGCCGCTGTTCGGATCGATTGCAAAATTCCTGAGCGGAATATCCGACGATACAAATGGCTGGTCACTGGCATATGGCACGAAGCGGCCGTCATAGCGATATCCGCTGCGCCCCTCATTTGTGATCGACTCTCGCGCGTCAACGGTACCAGGTCGACTTGAGTACAGAATTGCTGATCCGTCTTCTGACCAAGCCAACGCATCGATATCGACCGGGCTGGTCAGCAGTTTCTGCAAGCTGCGTCTGGTCAGATCGTACCGCCAAATTTCAGAGTGATCAGCAAAGATTTTAGTATAGGCAAGCGCATTCCCCGTGGGCGACCAGCGCAGAATCGCGTCTTTGGGAATACCTAGCGGGGGTTGCGCCACCCCGAATCTATAACCTGAAAATGGGAGTATTTCCCCGCCATCATCGATTATGGTGGGCTTTTGCCGCCCGCGTAACGGGACAAGAATGATCGCGGTGCAATAGCTATCTGTCGTGGCATCTGCCCTTCTAAGATGTAGCGCAAGGAGCGACCCGTTGGGCCCGACCTGAAAAGGTTCAGAGGAAATGGAAGTTGATAGACTGCCGAAATCTCTCAGCCGGAGAAGGTCATCCGTTGAGATGCTCCTTCTGCTATTCGTGTCCGTTGGGTCGATACGCAGGCTGCAACGATGCGCCTGGGCCCACAATGTCGAAGGGATCAAGGCGGTAGCGCCCATTATAATTAGTGCAGATGAATATAAGTATTTTGTCATAATGGCATCCATCGGATTGGAAGGGGTTAAATTAATCACCAGTCCTTGGATATTGTGGCGCTTATAAATCGTCCGATCGGAGAATGGTTTGTTGAGTCATAGTTAACGTAATAAGTTTGCCCGCTTGTCGGCGCAGAGTAGGGAGGTCTGCGATTGAGTATGTTTTGAGCGCTAAGGGTTATGCTAACGTTCTGAAGAGGTCCGGCGCGGTTCTGCATCTTATATCGGATCGAAGCATCTAACGTCGTCTGTGAAGCTATTCGACCGGACGGGGTGGACCGGTTATCTTCCAGGCTGCTCAGATGGTTGACGAAGGTCATCAACGAGAACGCATCGTTCATCCAGCCCACGCTGGCTCGCGCTTTGAACCGCGGAGGATTGAATATCGTCCCTGCAAGCTGCGTGACCGGCAAGCTATCGCTGACTTTCTGATTAGACCACAGCCACGATCCGCTCGCATTCAGGACCACAGAGGAGGAGTCGAGCGGAATTTTATAGTCCATGGTGATATCTATACCATGGATACTTTGGCGTGCCGCGTTGATGTATCTATTATTGAGAATGGCAACGATGTTGTTTGCGGCATCCGTTCCGCCGTAATTGTATATCTTGTCGGCTCCCGCCAAAATTGCGTCAGCTATGCTTTGGGATGGGTCGTACGTTATAAATGAGTCATAGGGCGAGGTCCCGGACAATATGCTCGAAGATGCCGCGCCGGGGACAGGCTGGATGATCCGATCCTTGTAGTTAACATGAAAATAAGTGGCTTGCAGATTCAGTCGCGGTATTTCGACAGGGTGAACGGAAAGAGTTGTTGACCATGATGTCGCCCTTTCTGGTTTGAGGTTCGTGTTACCTCCGACGTCAACCAGTAGTATTGAGCCGGCTGGGTAGCGCTGTGCTCCACCAAACGCTGAAACGGGGTATAAATAGGCCACACGATCAGCGAATTTATAATAAAGCATCGGCGCCTTGAAGGATTTTCCCCAGGTAGCCTTTATCTCAACAGACGGTGATAGCCCGTAAATCACTCCGATCTTTGGCACTGCTACGGACGCAATCTGCGGATATCGTTCATACCGCAACGCTGCGTTAAAGATCAATTTTTCCAATAATGGAGAGCCTTGGCCCGGCTTTACAAACGGTATCGAGATTTCGGAGAATGCATAGTAGCTACTGATGGAGCCATCGTTATCGGTTGCGGAGGTGTTGTAGCGCACCGTTTCGTAGTGGTTGTAACGGTACCCGCCCCCGGCGACGAGATCGAGAGTATTGCCATTGATAGTGACGAGCGGCCCTGAAGCGTAAGCCTCAACACCGCCCAGAACATTGCAATAGCACCCGCGAGTTCTGGCTGCAGTTTCCCCCTGATAGAAAGTGGTTTGATCGTATTCGGTCTTGCTGCGGCCGTACGTACCTGAAATCCGCACGCCCCACCGTGAACCCAGAGACATTTGCACGGAGGGTGATACCGAGAAATCACGGGTTTTCGGGGTGTTCGTGTACACATACCCAGAAGACGTGCCTTGTGAGGAAAACGCGGTTCTCACGTTGTAGGTGGCGTCGAGATATGCCTCGATTCCCGAAGAAATATCCTGCCGTCCCGTAATTACGAGGCTATTCTGATTTGTTTTGGGATATAGCGTGTTTCCGTCTGGCATATACGCTGTAAATTCGCGCTGACTGGAGAAGATCGCTGAGTTCCTGTCATGACTGAATGCAGCCATGAAACCGCCCGTGGACCATGTTCGACCAGCGACCGCGCTATATTGTTGCTTGAAATCGCCGCCATCGGTTGCTCCCCCGAGATTTGCAAGCAGGGAAAGACCATTATAGTTTTGCTTTAGAATAACATTCACCACGCCGGCAACAGCATCTGAGCCGTAGACAGCGGACGCCCCATCGGGGACAATCTCGATCCGGTCGATGGCGGCGAGAGGAATTGCGCTGACATCGACTGCCTGGACAAAGGATCCGAACGAGAGGCGGTGACCATTCAGAAGTGTGAGAGTGGCATCGGCTCCCAATCCTCTCAGGTTGGGGGAAGAACCAGAAGTGAGATTTTGATTGGTGATGCCAATGGCACCTGCTGCCACTCCAGGATTTTGTCCCCCACTGAAGTTTTGTGGAAGCGCTCGCATCGCTGCGCCGACGTCGGTTTGTCCCGCCAACTTGATCGTGTCTGCATCGAGTTGGATTGTAGGGGAAGAGGATTCCCCAGATGACAGGCGCGATCCGGTTACAATGATATCATTACCGTTTCCCGATGTGCTCGCGACGGAGGATACTCTTCCGGCACGGACGATCAATGCGCCGTCGATAACTTCGGCCGTTAGGGAGGTGCCTTTCAGCAATCGCTTTGCGGCCTGTGCGGGTGAAAATTGACCCTTGAGCGGCTTAGAGGTCTTTCCCCGCAGCGGGTCCGCCGGGGCAGAAAATTCCAACCCACTTTGGCGGGCAACGGCTCGCAGTGCCTCGGTTAGAGACTGGGCGGGTAAATCGAAGTTCCGAACCTGATCGGCTTGCGCCATTGCAGATGTAGCGCTGATCAACGCGCAGGCACAAACGCCGACGAAAAAGCCGTTACGAACCACTCGCATTTCATCCCCCATTGCCTGGATGGCGCGTTGCGTGACGCGCATACAAAGCTTGACGGGAGAAATTCGGCGGCGAGCATTCCGCCAATTATTTTGTCAGTACGAGCCTGTCCGACCCTTGATTTTCAACGGTAAGGCCAAGCGCGCGAGCAAGATGTTTCGCCACACTTTCGGGATTGCGGATATGCAACTCCGCACTCACCCGCATCGCGGCAATTTCTGGAGAAGCTGCCACCAGCTTGACGTCGGAATAGAGGTTCACCTCGGCGAGGATCACATTAACGGCCTCATCGTCATAGCTCTTCACGCCGATTGTCCATTGCTCGTCGTTGGCCGGCGCCGGTTCGGTGACAGCATTACCGGTTACCGTGGGTGTGCCAGAGTAGCGTATCCGTTCGCCTGGTTGAAGGTAGCTCTTCGCTGCCGACGCCGATGGCTTGCGTGTCTCGCATGGCGGAGTGACTGCGATACGCCCTTCGTACAATACCACATTCATCTGGCAATGCGCGCGCCGTTCCACACCGAACCGCGTGCCGAGCGCTGTGGTAGTGCCGCCATCCGCGGTGACGGTGAAAGGGCGCGAAACATCATGAGCAACGGCGAAGATGGCGCGGCCATGATCGAGCGTGACGTCCCGGCGGTCCCTATGCATCCAGACGAGCAACCGGCTATCGGTATCGAGCGTCACTACCGAGCCATCCGCAAGCGTGATATTTCTGACCTCACCTTTTCGGGTCGTGAAGATAAGCGGCGGATCGTCATACTTCCCGTCGGAGGATGCAATCGGCGTAGGTGCGGAGGGCGAACGCAAATTCTGACCAAGCACAAAATGCGCTCCCAGCAGAAGGATGGCGGCGAGCGATGCGGCGATCGCCAACTTTGCCCAGGGCCTTCGGGGCCGGCTGTCGCTCTTGTGACTGTTTTGACGTTCGCGAAATCTCACAGATGCGGGATCAACGATGTTCGATATCGCGGCGTCGGCGACGTCGAATGCGGCCTGGTGCTCGGGCGACTGCGCGCACCAATTCCTAGCAGCAGGCTTTCGTGCCGGGTTCTCGCGGACCGCCATCGCCCAGCGGCGTGCCTGCTGGCTGAGGGTGAGCAAGCCCGGTTCTTCGTCCGTCATTGGCCTTCCATCCCGTCCAACAGATGGTCCAACACCTTGAATATCTTTCTCTTCACCGCCCACTCATTCAGTCCCTTGCGCCGCCCGATCTCGCGAAAACTATACCCTTCCACTCGGTTGAGAAGAAACAGTTCGCGATCGAAGGGGTCAAGTTCCTCCAGCAGCCTCTCACAAAGAGCGATGTCCTGGCGAGCAGTCAAAATTCGAAGCGGATCGAATGGGGTAGGGATGTCGTCAGCATCCGACAAAGGACTTTTCCTATTATCCACGCGGGTTGCAGAGAGATCTGCGCGGTCGCGCAGCAGATTGATAGCAATACGGCGTAGATAGGCTTGGGGCGTCGTGAGAATTTTAACTGCGCCACTTCGAATAAACCGAACGAACGTCTCTTGGGTAAGCTCATCGGCTTCCGCTGCGGATATTGAATTGCGATAGAAGTACCGCGTTAGCCACCGACTTTCTTCACAGTAGAGTTGGACGATTACATCGTGGCTCGCGCTATCAATCGTACCATCTGTTTCGTCTGCACCGCTAAGAGATTGACCGTCATCCACTTCCACCGCCTCACGCTGGGAAGCTCCTGAGTTACAAGCGACTGGACCCGCTTTTGGCGCTCAAATGCCTCCTTATCGTTACATGATAACCACCTAGAGCCCCATGACGCAATCACAAATGGCACGATTAAGGGACAGACATGGGTTGGCGAGTATCGCCATCTCCATTTCATGGAGTTGGTTCGTATCCTCGCCCGAAATGTGAAGCATCATCGCAAGCTGCAGGGAATGACCCAGGAGCAGCTTGCCTTATCGATCGAAATGAAGCGGAGCTATGTCAGCGGGATTGAATGCGCAAATCGTAACCCGTCAGTGAAAGCGCTGGAGCGGCTAGCGAGCGCCTTAAATATCAACCCAAGTGAGCTCTTTGTCCCTCTGGATGAATATCCTGATGATCAATACCCGCCTATCCCAAGGGGCCGACGGGTTTGATATTCGTCGCTTGCGTCCCAGTCAGTTTTTCAAAATATCTCCCAACTCATCCATAATGTGATCCATCCGGCACCGGGTCCTGTCCGATAGCGAAACAAGGCTTCGCCTCCGGTCCTCTGGATCGGCCTTACGGTCCAACATGCCCGCATCGATCATCTCCACCGTGCGGCGGAAGGCCGTCGCGGTTGAGAGCCCGGATGTCGCGGCGAGTGCCTTGAACCCCTCTCTCATCCCCTGCTCCTTCGCGCGATAGAGATCGATCACCATGAGCCATTCTGGCCATTGCCGCCTTTCGAGCCCGAGCTTGAGCTCAGCGAGGCGGTGCTGCTGCTTGAGCGCTTCGCATATGCGCTGTCGCTGATCCATGGCGCTTACCCAGCCCTGGTCCGAAGCGGGGCGGGAGCGACCGGCAGGAGCCCCGACCGATAGTCGGCGATCAGCGCCTCCTGATCCGGGCGAAGCATGTCGATTGCGCCGACCGGACCGTTCTGCGCTTCATCCAGCAGCAGCGAGGGGCAGCGCCCCTCGTAAGTGCCGAGGTTGGGCCGATGGGCGCGGTAGCCAGCAAGGCCCATCACATCGCGCGGCAGTGACCGAGCGACATGTGGCGGATAGGCAAGCCACGGCAGTTCGTAAGGCTTGAGCCATCCGAGACTGTAACTGATGATCATCCCGCGCCGCGGCGTCGCGGTCACGTTCGCCCCGCCTGCATGAAGGGTGGATCCGAGGAACAGCAGGGCATCACCCGGCTCCATTTCTGCAGGAACAGCCTCTTCCATGCCGATGAAGATTTCATCCTGGCGCCGATGACTGCCCGGCCAGACCCGCGTTGCGCCATTCTCGGCCGTGTAAGTGGAAAAGGGCCACATGGCGTTGAGAAGATATTCGACGCCGGGCGCATGGATGGGCCACATGTCCTGGTCTCGGTGCGGGGGCTGTGGCAGGCCGCCCGGTTCAATCTCGATCGCCTGGGTGAGGTTGAGCTGGATCGTATCGCACCAGGGCCGGAGAATTCGCTCGGCAAGACCGTGGATTAGGGGATCGAGAACGAAACCGGCAGCGCGCGGCGAACGGTGCAGAAGCCCATGAAACCGCCGCGTCGTGTCGCCGTAGAAGGGCCCTCGCGAGAGCGGTGTGGTTTCGAAACCGGCCCGCAGATCATCGCCCAGCTTTTCGACCAGAAGTCGCGGGGCTGCACCGCGGACGATGCAGTAGCCGTCCCGGTCGAGTTGGTCGCCATAGTGCGCGATGTCGCGCTGCAGGCTGTCGATAGCAATGAGGGTCATGACCATCTCCCTTCAGGCGGCTTTGCGATCGATCGCCGCGGTGGGAAGTATGCGCATCGGAACGTGGGTTCCGGCCGCCCGCAACTTGGCAGGGGTGTCGGCATCGATTTCGATGAGGAGGGCGCCGGTCGGCAGACCCGAGATCATCTGCGGTATACCCAGTGGCCGAACCGTCCAGCCCAGCGAGAGGATCTGGCTGAGCCAGCTGGAATCGGCAACGCAGCTATACCCGGCGATGCCGCGCTGGAGGGCGAACTGAACCACGGCTGTCGCGAGCGCATTGCGGACTTCCAGCCTCCTGGCGGCCCGCAGGCCGCGCGAAAGGCATAGCCTGCTCAGTTCGAAGATTTGCGGGCCAACGGGCACGCTTGCGTCGCATAGCGAAGGAAAGATCGTCTCCAGCACATGCGGCCGGTCGCTGGGCAACAGGCGGATGGATCCCTCATGGGCACCGCTGTCATCGCTGACGACGATGTAGATTGCGTGGTCATCATCGAACTGGTCGATTTCGAACGCTTCGGCGACCACCGGGACGTCCCAGCCTAGCAGGTCCACGAACACCCGCTTGCGCGCATGATGCATGGCGTCGAGAACCGGGTTGGCGCCCGGCGGTTCGTGTCCTTCGAAAATCCGGATCATGGTGATGCTCCCTGTGTGGCCGGAATCGGCAGGGAGCATCATCGGTGTGAGGGACACCGCGAGTCTGTACCCGGAACTGGGACTTGATCAGTGCATCGAGAGCAACTCGGGATAGGTGACGATGCCGTCGAACAGGGCGCGTGCTATCAGATTGTTGCGCTGGATATTTCCATAGGCCCGCATGATCCGCTTGGCATATTCATGCGTCGTATGTTCCGAGAGGTGCAGGATGTCCGCGATCTCGCCATAGGTCTTGCCGCGCCCGAGCAGGATCAACACTTCTCGCTCTCGGGGTTTGAGCTTGGGCGGCGCGGGGAGTTCAAGACCTGCCCGGAGCCTTACGACGCGCCGCATCGCTTCAAAGGCGAAGGACACGGCGAAGAAGGCGGCAGGCATCGCCTCGGATGGCACTGTGTCAAGCTGGGAGGTGGCGAAAGTGCAGCTTCCGGCATATTCGCCGGGAAGGTGCATCGGTACCGTGTAACCGCCGCGCAGGTTCCGCTTCGCACCCTGTTCGAAGATGTAGCGCTGACGCGGCGTGAGCGTTTTCAGCATCCGGGGATTGGGCCAGAGGAAGCCGGTGTTTCGCCCGTCGCATGAGATCTGGACCGGGTCATCGAGGAAATACTGTCCGCTTATGATCTCATTCAGCCAGTCGCTGTCGTAATTGGTGAGACCATAAGCGCCGACCGGCGGGTGCAGCAGATCGACATGATGGCTGATCGCGAACCGGTCGAATCCCAAAACGAAAGTCAGGCGTTCAAGGGCTTCATAGACCCGGTTATCGTCTGACGTCTCCCCCAGAACACTGACTATCTGCTTGTAGTCGTCCCTGTCGAACATCGTATGCCTCCTTAATTCATGTTCGGAAATTTCCTTTCAACGCATCCATTGATCGCGCCATGTTCGGCGTTATGTTTGAGGGCGAACGTCATATTTTCGGCGTCTCGCGAAGTGGAGCGGGAGGAGGAAGACAGATGATCTGTAGTTTTCCTCATTTTCAGCGTGGAACCTGCCATGCCCACACAAAAAATCCTGACCGCGTTTCGCGAATTTCTTCTTCGTGCGCGTGGTGCGCATACCCGTTGGCAACGCAAACGGCAGCTTGCGCGCCATACCCGCAAGCTTGAAGCGATACTGCGCGAAGAGCCGCCCTATGTAGCCGAGGCCGTCGACCTCTTTTTCCGCCAGAAACAGCCTGTCCCGGCCATTGCGGAGACACTCGGCGTCGATGTCGAAGAGGTTCGGGACGCGCTTCTTCGCATCGTTGAACACTTCGAGCCGGACGTGCATTGATATGTCCATCTGCTTATCGGGTTCTGGAGCAAGGCTCAGCCAATCCGCCGGACCAATGTATCGCGCAGCGACGCTCCTGATTGCGGATTGTCCTGCACCCGGCCCGTAGCGCGCGGAATGGACTGGAGAGAGGAGCGTCATTTCAGCCACCCCGCCTCGCGAAAGCTCACGATTCCGCGGCGCGCGACGACGAGATGATCGTGCACGACGATACCAAAAAATCGGGCTGCGTTCGCGATCTTCTCTGTAAGATCCCGATCCGCCCGCGAAGGTACGGGCGATCCTGACGGGTGATTATGCGCGAGAAGAATAGCCGTCGCATTCAGGTCGAGGCACCGCTTGAGGATTTCACGGGGCCAGACCTGAACACCGGAAACAGACCCGATCCCCATGACCTCGTCGGCGATCAGTTCGTTACCTGCGTTCAAAAACAACACGCGAAAATGCTCGACCCGCTCATAGGCCATGTTGCCGCGCAGATAGTCGTGAAGGGTCTGATCACTCGATAATATCGGTCGCCGGATCAGGGCGGACCATAGCATCTGCTTCAGCACGCGCTGGAAGCAGCGGAATGTTCGCTCGACATCCATGGCGTGGTTGAGCAGCTCGATCCGCTCAGCCGGACACGCCGCCAGCGCGCCACCCAGTGACCCGAACCGGGTGAAGAGACGATCAGCCAGTTCGCGGGCCCGGTCGGGCCGGGTGAGCCCGATCAGCTCTTCCAGGGCGCGTCGGCACCCCTGCGCTTCAGCCGGTCCTGATGACGCCATGTCGCGGCGATCAGGACGATCTGCGCCAGCCAGCTCCATACCGCTATCGCATGCATGTAAGCGCGCGGCACGACATTCGGCACAGTCTGCAGCATGACATGGAGGATGACCTCGTCCGCCAGCATGGCTGCGACCCACATCGGCCAGAAGCGATTGCTCCGAAGGGATAGCCATAGGAATATTCCCAGGATAGCCAGGTCGGTCAGAAGAATACCTGTCTCGACGTGCTCGAAGCGGTGAATGGCGGGCGATGCAGCCAGAACGCTGAGACCGGCGCCTCCAAGGAGGGTTGCCGCCCCGATCTGCTCGGGACGGCCCCCTTTCACGAACGCATAGCCGCTGCTGACGACCAGCAGAGCGGAGAACAGGATTTGTCTCGTCATGACCCATGGCAACATGATTTGTGAAAGCTCGTCAATCACGAGACGCGGGCAATCATACCGCCCGCAGGTGCTGGCCGGCGGGCTCCGAGATAGCGCCCCTGACCTTGAGCAGGTCGCCATAGCTCACCTCGGTCAGGCCCATGTCGTCGCTGGCCTGTTTGAGATTGGCGTGGGTCGCGACGATCCGTTCGCGCGTTTCGGCCACGAGCACCATGGCCGAGGCGGAACTGGCAAAGGCTTCCTGGCCGATGGCCGCCGAGAGACGGGCGTCCAGGCGAGCCAGGGGAAGCGCCGCATTCAGTTCGGCAATCCGGGCGGCGGCAATATCGAGGGCCGCTTCAGCGGCGAAGAGACGTTCAGCGACGTTTCGGGCGATGGTTTGGCGTTGAGCGCGCATGTTTGCTCCTTCCCATCCTCACGGACAGGTTCAAGAATAGGGGTTTTGGGATAGATGCTGCCCTACTGGCTCACGAGAGTGTTGAGCGCCGAGAGCAGCGACACTGCGGAACCTATGATGACGAGCAACGCCGCCATCAGGATCACAAAGATGATCAGCGTATATGATCCGGTCAGGTCATTGTCTTGCCTCCCTGCTGTACGGACGGGAGCCAGATCACGCAGGGCGCGTAACGAGCGAGAGCGGTTTCCATTGGCCATAGGCCGTTGTTCCTCCGCGAAGCTGTCGACTGCCTGCGCTACCTGTGTCTGTGTGTCCGTGGGTTCGTCAACACGCACATCAGGGCAGGAATCGCGGTTCTCGCCTAGGGGCAATAAATGAGGGGGCAATAAATGTTGGAATTCTGATGGGGCATTTTGTGCCTCCCAGGCCACGAACATCTGGGCTGCGACCCTGCGGGAAACCCCGCCCAATATCTGGCGCGCCTCGAATATGAGATTGTTCACGGTGCTGGGCGACAGACCCAAAATCAGGCCGATTTCCTTGGCGGAATAGCTCTTCGCCGCTTCGCGCAGGCAGTCGCCATGCCGCCGGCTGAGAAGCTTCATCTTGTCCGAATGGTCTGTAACCAAGGGCATTTCCCGTCGCCCTCCTCGGGCAATATGAAGTCGCACCTTTCCTGCTGCGCGTCGTATCCGATCTTCCGGCTATACTTGCCGGTAACGGTGTCGAATTCGATCACATGCCGCTTCAAACTATACCTCTACGTCCCGCCCGGTGACAGGTCAAACAGGCGATTGCTGAAGAGATTCAACGATATGTAGCCTTAAGGCAACGGTAGACGGTTAAAATCTATTAACCCGGTTCGTACGGGCGACGACTCGCTTTTTACCCCGACGCCAATCCGAGTCGGGCGCGAGCGGGATGCGACGAAAGGGAGAGGGAGGGCGAATGGCGAAATAATCGAGGTATCGTCATGCGAAGCTCCCACTGGATGTCACCCGTTGCCGACTTCCCCATATCCCCCGGCGCAGTTCACCCGCTTACCCGTTCCCGGCAAACTCCGGCGGATTTTCGGGGCAGGATCCATGCGTGCCCGATGTTCATGATGTCGAGGTCATTCCGCGAAAGGTCATCGCCGGCCAGGTAGGAGACGAGCACCATGGCCCCAGCACCTGACCTCGAGATCGAGGGCGAGCGGCTGTGCCGACGGCTCGGCGGCAGATGGACGAATGGGCAGGGGCTCTGCCTGTGTCCTGCGCACAACGACCATGATCCCAGCCTGTCCATCCGCGTCGGCCACCGTGCCCTGCTGTTCAAATGCTTCGCCGGCTGTGACACGATTTCGGTCCTGCGAGCGATCCGCCGACTGCGTCTGCCTCTTCCTCAATCCACCCTGGAAGCACCGTATCCCCACGCCGCGTCGACCGAGAAACGACCAGGGCCAGCCTTGCGCCTCTGGGATGCATCTGTTCCACTCATCGGGACGTCCGCCGAAGCCTACCTGTCCGGGCGCCTGCTTCAGCCGCCGTGGCAAGACCTCCGCTATAAAGCGCGCGCACCGCTCGGACGTGGCCGCGACGTGGTATTCCGACCGGCGCTGATCGCCGCCGTGCGCGAGAGGCACCGGATCGTCGCTGTCCACCGGTCCTTCCTCGATCCGCTATCAGTGAGTTTGGCGAAGGATCTGACCAATCCTCGCATGATGCTGGGGCGTCCCGGTCGCGGCGCTGTCCAACTGGCGCCGGCGAACGACATTCTGGGTCTCGCTGAAGGGATCGAAACCGCGCTTGCCGCCATGCGGCTGCACCGGCTTCCGGTCTGGGCTACGCTCGGCGCCGAGCGCGCCGGGCATATTCTCCTGCCCGGCAGCCTCGAACGGCTCGTGCTCCTGTTCGACAGGGATGCGGCCGGATGGTCCGCGCACCAGCGCGCTCTCGAAGCTTATGCCCGGCCTCACCTGGATATCCGCAGTATCTGGCCGTCTACAGGGCATAACGACTGGGCCGATGTGCTCGCCACCCGGCTGCGCGCGGCCGGAGGAGCGGCCAACGAGAGAAGGCCGCCCCGCGTCCCGAGACGCGGGGGCAGCGAACCCGTCAGCCGTTGAGGCGATCCTTCACCGCCTTGGCCGGGGCGAAGCTCAGCTTCTTCGAGGCCTTGATCGCGATGGTCTCGCCGGTCGCCGGATTGCGGCCCTCGCGTGCAGGGGAATCCTTGACCTTGAACTTGCCGAAGCCGTTCAGCGAAATGTCTTCGCCCTTCGCGGCGGCATCGGTGATCAGATCGAAGACACTGTCGACGGCCTGGCGTGCATCGGCTTTCGTGAGGCCGAGCGCCGCCGCCAGCGCTTCTGCGAGTTCGGAATTGTTCATGAAAAGTCTCCTGGAAAATGGCGAAGCCCCGTGTCCTTAGCCGCGCAGCACCCCATGGTCACGACCCAAAAAGGCGCGACCGAAAAGGAGAGGGGGAAGGGGGCAGCGCGCGCGGCCTGATTGTGCGGGCCGTCGCTCCTCCAGGAGTTTCCTTATGATCAAACCAGCCCTTCTCATCCCCGCGAGCCATCTCGCCAAGTCGCCCATCAACGTGCGCAAGCGGACCGATCCGCGCGCCGATGCCGAGCTCGAAGCCAGCATCGCCGCGCATGGTCTCCTTCAGAACCTTGTCGGCGTGCCGGTGTCCCGAAAGAAGGGGCACTACCGCATCACTGCCGGAGGCCGGCGCCTCGATGCGATCCACCGCCTGATCGCGAAAGGCGTGCTGCGGCCCGATCACGACGTGCCCGTTCTGGTTCTTTCAAACACGAAGGACGGTCGTGAGATCAGCCTCGTCGAGAACTTCGAACGGCAGGCGCTTTCCCCTGCGGAAGATTGCCTCGCTTTCCGGGACCTTATCGAGGTCGAAAAGCTGAGCCCTGCGGACATAGCCCGGCGCTTCGGGATCGAGGAACGCTTTGTGCTTGGCCGCCTGCGTCTGGCCAATCTCGCCGATCCGATCTTCGCCGCGCTCGAGGGCGAGGAGATCACGCTCGACGTCGCCAAGGCCTATGCCACGACCGCGGACAGGGGCCGGCAAATGGCAGTGTGGGGATCGCTGCGGACCGGCTTTTCGCGCGATAACGTCAACGAGATTCGCCGGGCGCTCAAATCCTACAGCTACCGGGCCGATGATCCCAGGGCACTGCTGGTCGGACGCGACGCCTATATCGCCGCCGGTGGGCGTGTCGAAGACGAGGATCTGTTTTCCACCGCTACCGATGAGCGCTGGATCGATACCCATATTCTCGACGACCTGGCCACAGAGAAGCTCGCCGCGCAGGCCGAGGCGATCCGTCAGCGTGAAGGGCTGCGCGAGGTGCGGGTGGTTGCCGCCGAGCACGTTCCCTACATGGCGACCTTCGCGCTGCAACCGCTGAGCGGAAGCATTGAGCCCCTCACCGGGGAACAAGAGGCGCGTAAACAGGAGATCGAAGCGGAAATCGCCGGGATCGACCTTCGCGCGAGAGATGAGACCTACGAGCCTGAAGGCGACGAGGCGCAGCGCTACGTCGACCTCCAGGCTGAACTGCGTGCGATCACCGAACGCGAGCCCGTGATCGATCCCGGGCAGAAAGCCTTCGCGCTCGGCTATGTGGTGTTGAAACCCGATGGAACCCCGCAGATCCATCATCAGCTCTACCTCGCACCCACTGCCGACACGGGTGCCGACGAGAGCGATGACGAAGACGCCGAACCTGCCGACGGGCTCAGCGGCTCCGGTGCGGCGATCGATACCGCGCCCGCCATGAGCCAGCGCCTGCGGGAGATGCTGGCGATGATGAAGACCGAGCTCCTGGCCGTCCATGTCGCCAGCGACCCGGCATTCGCGCTCGATCTCGGTACCTTCCTCATGGTCGAGCGGGAATGCCGGCATATGCCCTGCATCCTGCCGAGCGATCTATATGCCGCGCCGGCGCCGCAGCTTCTTGCCGATTTCAAGCCCGAGACCGCGGCGGCGGCAGAATGGCGCAGGCTGGAAGAGGCGCTCGATCGCAGTTGGACCGGCTACTCAGGGCTTGAGGAGCGTTACGATGCCTTCTGCGCGCTTGGCGATGAAGCGCGGGCGGCCTGGCTCGGATGGGCGATTGCGCGCACGCTCCATGCCGTTCCCGATGGCCGCGAGGGCACCGACTTCCTCAACCATCTCGGTCGCAAGCTCGGCATCGATGTGGCTGCCTGGTGGCGCCCCACCGCACTGACCTTCTTCGACAAGCTGACCAGGCCCGGCATCCTGGCTCTCTTCGAGGAGATCGGCGGCAAGGAATTGCGCGTACGCTATTCGGGTTCGAAGAAGCACGACCTTGCCGCATCGGCCGAGCGGCTGTTTGGCGGCGACGTGGTCATCGAGCCCGAAATTCAGGAACGGGCGCTCGCCTGGCTGCCCGAGCAGATGCGATTTGGTCCCGCCGAAGGGGAAGCCGATGCCGATGATGAAGTGGCGAATGCCGATGCGGACATGCCCGTCCGGTCGGTCGACGCATCCGATAACACAACAGACGAAACTCTGCCGCGCGCCGCGTGAAGATCGCAGGGACCGGGCTTGTCCCGGTCCCGCCTTGTCCCCTCAGTTCAGGCCACAGCACTTCTTGTACTTGCGCCCCGATCCACAGGGGCAGGGGTCGTTTCGACCAATCTTCTGGCGTTTGATGCTGGACGGCCGATGCGGATCATTCTCCAGCCGCCGCCGATGCAGCATCTCCACCCAAATCGGGATCAGGTCGGCCCTCCGGTATCCCAGCGATCCTCCTCGGCGCGTGTGAGCTTCCGCGTCCTGTCGGCAAAGGCGCGCAATGTCCGGATGCCCTCGATCCATACCGAAGGGCCGCTGAGCTACTCAAAAATATCTTAAGCGCTCGATCGGAAATAGAGCCGTCGACCGTCTTCTGAGATGATGGCAAACAGGATCAAGTATATGGATCCGCTGACGTGACGCGCAACAGGCGCGAGATTGTCGCCTGGGTGGGAAGCCATGTGGTTCCCCACGAGGCGGATCTGCGCGCCCGGCTCAGGCGGATGGCTGTGCCGGAAGACGAGGTCGGGGACATAGTTCAGGATGCCTATGTGAAGATCGCCCGGCTCGACGATGTCTCGCACATTCGCAGCGGCCGGGCCTATTTCTTCTCGACCGCGCGATCCGTGCTGCTCGATCGTATCCGGCATGACCGGATCGTGCGGATCGACAGTCTTACTGAAGCCGATATGCTGGCATTGGCCGACGACGATCCGGGCCCGGAACGGCGGGCCAGCGCGCGTCAGGAACTGGAGCGGGTCCGGCAGCTGATCGCGGAACTGCCGGAACGGTGCCGCGTGATCTTCGAAATGCGCCGAATCGAAGGCGTGCCGCAGCGTGAGATCGCCGAAAGGCTCTGCGTTCCGGAACATACGGTAGAGGCACAGGCGATACGCGGCCTCAAACTGATACTCAAAGCAATCGCGGGAGAAAGCATGGAAGCGATGCCTTCCCGGCGAGGGAGCAGGAAAGAAAGTGAACGTGACGAGCAGCGCAATGAATGATGACGACGCCGCGCGCTGGGCGGTCCGGCTTGGCGAAGGGGCGCTGACCTCTACGGAGGAGCAGGCCCTCGACGATTGGCTGCATGCCGACGAGCGGCGGCAAGGCGCATTGCTGCGCGCCGAGGCCGCGCTGGCGTATCTGGATCGCGGCCGCGCCATGGCGGATACGTTTGTGGAAGCACCCAAAGACGATGATTCACCGGTCTGGACGCGCCGCCGTTTTCTGATCGGCGGAAGCACGCTTGCCGGACTGACCGCAGCCAGCGTCACCGGCTTCATCCTCACGCGACCTGCGCCGATCGAGATCAGGACCGCATTGGGAGAAATCCGGCGTGTGCCACTGCCGGACGGATCGGTGGCGTCGGTCAACACCGCCAGCGACGTGGCGGTGGTCATGGTGGACAAACGCCGCGATGTCCGACTGAACGACGGTGAAGCCTGGTTCCAAGTGGCGCATGACAAGAACCGCCCCTTCGTGGTCGAAGCCGGCACAGTCCGGGTGAAGGCAGTCGGCACGGCTTTCTCCGTACGCCGCCGCGATGATGGCGCCGACGTGCTCGTGACCGAAGGCTTGGTAGAAGTCTGGGTGGAGGGTCATGAGAACCAACGCACCCAAATTGCCGCCGGATCGAAAAGCTTCGTAGCTGCCGATGCCAAGCCGATCGAGGTTGCATCGGCCGGTAACATGATCGACCGGGCCTTGTCTTGGCGCACCGGGGAACTGGCGCTTAACGGCGAGAGCCTGGATTATGCGGTCGCTGAACTCAATCGTTATAACGCGCGCAAAATCGTAATCGATACCCCGGCTTTGGGTCGGGAATCGCTAGTCGGCTACTTTCGCGTCGACCAACCCGAAGGGTTTGGCCAAGCCATCGAAGCGACGATGGCGGCAAAAATGTCAATCCAGGACAATATCATCCACCTCTCCCGGTGAATCGTGAACTTTTTTCGATGGCCACCATCGGAAAGACGCTGCCCGACCGTCCTATTTTCATCGGGCCGCAGTCCATGCGGACGGGGGAGATAACGAATGCGGGGAAAATTCGGACCATCGGTACAGCAGCTTCTCTGGGCGAGCACTGCGGCGCTCACTTTTGCGGTGAATCTCAATCCTGCGCTGGCCCAGACGCGGACATTCAACGTGCCGGCACAGCCAGCGTCACGCGGCATTCCCATGTTCGCCAAACAAGCAGGCATCCAAGTCGTCGCCAGCGGAAGCAGCCTTCGTGGGAGACGCACCCGCCTGGTACGTGGCAGCTACACGGTTGCGGAAGCTCTTCGCCTTCTTCTTGAAGGATCGGGGTTAGTAGCCTCGTCCACGGGATCGACCAGCATAATCACGATCCGGGCAGATACATCTGCAGCCGATGGACAGACCGTGCGGCCGGCAGCCGATAGCGAAAGCGCCGATATCGTCGTGACCGGATCGCGAATCGTAGGCGGAGCTTCCGCTTCTCCAACTATTAATCTTGATGCCAAGCAAATGCGGCTTGCCGGGCAGGCTGAGCTTGGCGAAGTACTACGTTCGTTGCCGCAGAATTTTGCCGGGGGGCAGAACCCCGGTGTCATGAGTGGCACTACCGGCAGTGGCAACGGCAATGTGAGCTCTGGCTCTTCTCCCAATCTTCGAGGACTGGGAGGCGATGCAACGCTCACGTTGATGAACGGCCATCGGCTTTCGTACGGTGCAAGGGTACAAGCCGTAGACGTCAGTACCATTCCTCTTGCCGCTGTTGACCACGTCGATATCGTCGCGGACGGAGCTTCAGCCATCTATGGTTCGGATGCCGTAGGCGGTGTGGTGAATGTCGTACTGAAGCGTAATTTCGATGGAGCAACCCTGGTAGCAAGACTAGGCGCAGCAACATCGGGGGGCGATGTTCAGCAGCAATACAGTGCCGTGATAGGAAAGACATGGCAAACGGGCGGAGTAATGGCTGCTGTCAGCCATGACTATAATTCCGCAATATACAGCCATGATCGCAGCTTCACGCAGTATATGCCGCAGGGGACCACCCTGTATCCCGAAATAAAGCAAACAAATGCAATCATATCCAGCCATCAGTCAATTGGATCGTTTGCCGATATTTCAATCGACGCCACCTACAGCCGCAGAACGTCGTTTCAACAGGAGGAATTGGTTTACGGAGATATTTACCAGAACTCTCCAGAAACCGAGTCCTACTCGATATCCCCGTCGCTTAAAATCAAAATAGCACCCGACTGGCATTTTAGCTTAGGGGGAACCTATGGGCGGAGCGACACAAAGTTCGACCAAATAGGACTGTACGAGGGCACGCAGACGAGCCGCATCCGTGGCTGCTATTGTAACGAGTTGGCCAATATCGAGGGCTTTGTATCGGGGCGAATACCGGGAATTATCGCTAATCCTATCGGCATCGTTGTGGGTGGAGGTTATCGCAACAATCATTATACCTCCACGCGGTACTCCGCATCGAGAGCCGACTCCGCTGGGTCGGTCAAAAGCTATTATGCGTTTTCTGAGCTGTCGTTGCCATTCGTTGAGCCCGGTCAAGGCGGCCTTCTCCTTCATAGTCTTTCAGCAAACGCCGCCGTGCGATACGAACGGTATCCGGGCATTGCCAATGTCGCCGTGCCGAAGTTTGGCGTCGTATATGGAGTTTCCCCATCCATCGACATAAAGACGTCATGGGGAAAGTCATTCAAGGCCCCGCTCTTGAATGATCTTCGGGCTGCAACTTACGCCCAGTTGTACACTGCCGATACATTTGGAGGAGAGCGCTTTCCCGTCGGATCGACAATGCTCATAGAGTCTGGCGGCAACGCGGACCTAAAGCCGGAGAAAGCCACTTCCTGGTCTGCTTCCATCGCAGTGCATCCAGAGTGGATCAAGGGCTTCAACCTTCAGGTCAGCTACTTCAACGTGCAGTATAAGGACCGCGTCGTGCAGCCAGTAGCAGGTACGGCTGTCTATCAGGCGCTGTCTAACCCGGATTACGAGCAATATGTCACCTATGACCCCAGTCAGACGCTGGTTGATCAAACAATCGCCAATGCAGACCTATTCTATAATTATACGACGCCCGATGGTCCGAATAATGTCGTCGCGATCCTTAATAATCGCTACGTGAATGCTGCAAAACAGAAAATCGATGGCATCGACCTGACTGCCGATTATCGGATCGATATTGGCACTCAGTCAGCAATGCTGCTGAACGCCAATGGAGCCTGGCTCTGGTCGAAACAGAAATTGACCAGCGAAAGCACAGCGCTGGATATGGCGGGCATTATCTTTAATCCTCCAAGATTCAAGGCGCGCGGAAGCATCGGATGGACCGACGGCAATTTCACATCGATGCTTTATGTCAATCACATCAGCAGCCTGAAGGATACGCGGTCCACGACGGTCGCCAAGATTTCCTCACAAACGACATTTGACGGATCGATCAGATATGAGCTTCCCACCCCCGCAGGACCATTCCACGGCGTAAGCGCTCTTCTCAGCGTGCAGAACATATTTAATCAGCGCCCGCCCTATGCGGCGCCGACGAGCGGCTACCTCGACTATGTGAACTACGATTCGACCAATTTCTCGGCCATTGGTCGCTTCATAAGCCTGACGCTCTCGAAGGACTGGTAACGAACAAGTCCGGCAGGTCGCTCACTCTCCCGAAAGTTTCATCATGACACGGTCTCGTTTCGCAGCCCACGCGAGTTGCGTCTTGGCGCTCGCATCATGCGCCCACATTTCCCAAGCCAAGGCCCAGGTAACGCCTTGTACGCTGCCAAGACCAGCCACAGCCGAAGCTTCGGAACATCGCGCCATCAATTCGGATGATCTCCTTCGTCTGCGGGATTTTGGCGAGTTGGGGGTAGCAATCACTTCCGAACCTTTTGAACTATCCTCCGACGGAAAATGGATCGCCTTGCAAATTCGCCAAGCTGATTCAACGACGAACGACTATTGCACGGCCATTGTGCTTGCACCTGCGAGGCGGGGCGAATCTCCTACTGTCATCGATGACGGCGGAAAGATCGTTGCGGCTTACAGCACCGCATATGGAGCAGCCGAGGTTCCCAAAGGCATACCCAAGAATATTCTGATAAGATGGTCGCCTGATAGCACCCATCTCGCCTACACGAAAAACTTTCTGGACCGCTCAGAAATCTGGCGATTTGACCTAGCAGATCGGTCAGCGCATCGCTTGGCTACGTCTGATGTCGATATTGAAGAGCTGGCCTGGGAGCTGGATGGCTCAACAATTCTCTATTCGTCTCGTCCAGATAGAACAGCCGCCCGTAAAGCCATCGAGGCTGAGGGTCGCGACGGATATCACTACGATAGTCGCTTCCGACCGCTATACAGCGACCGCCCTTTGATTTCGGCGAATGTTCCTCTTGTTCACAAAGCGATCAGATCAGCGGACGGAACGGAAGTTGCGCCGCCGAAGGAAAGTGTCCAGTTGCTGCGGCCTTGGTCTACCTGGCCAGAGGGAGCTGTCGCCTATGCGGTCTTCGCGTCGGGCGACAGCGTCGCCTGGTCTGCCTCGTCTGGTCAGATCTTCGGCGAGAAGCCAACACTGGCGCTTCGTGTGGATGGTCAAATAGTGCCATGTTCACAGGCGAAATGTTCGAACGTTCAAGGACTCTGGTGGTCAAAGGATGGGCAAACGCTTTACTTCGAGCGCCGAGCCGGTGTGGCGGACGGGCGGACGGAGTTCTACGCCTGGATGCCCCGACGCGGAAGCCCGCGGTTATTGCTTGCCACGGCAGACTCGATCTTTGGATGCAAATTAGCCGATAGCGACCTTCTTTGCGCGGAAGAGACTGCCACCAAGCCGCGCACCCTGGTCGCCATCTCGACGCGAAATGGGGCTCGACACCGCATCTTCGACCCCAATCCGGATTTCGAGAGATTCTCGCTGGGTACAGTCCGCAGGCTGGAGTGGTCGAATGATTTTGGGATTTCCACCTTTGGCGATCTCGTCCTTCCGCCGGGATATCAAGGGGATCGGCGCCTCCCACTGGTAATCGTCCAATATGATTCGAAGGGCTTCCTACGTGGTGGGACTGGTGATGAGTATCCGATTCAGGCTCTGGCTGCGCGTGGTTTCGCCGTGTTGAGTTTCAACAGACCTCCATGGTTCGCCTACACCATGGCGCCACGTAGCGAGGATGAATTCAACCAATTCAACCTACGCAACTTTGCCGACAGACGGAGTAACCTCTCTTCCCTCGAGAGAATAATCCATCAGCTCGACGTGGAGAAAATCATCGATCCAACGAAGGTCGCCATTACGGGTCTCAGCGACGGCGCAGTGACCGCTACATTTGCTCTCTCGCATTCCACCCTGTTTTCGGCTGCGATCCTCAGTACATGTTGCGAAGGGCCTTTTGCGCTCGAAATCGCCGGATCTGCACTGGACGACTATTATGTACAGGCGGGGTATCCAGCCACGAACGCCAACGGCGCGGCCTTCTGGCGCTCCGGATCCCTCGCCAATGCTCTGAATCCCAAGATTCTCCCGATTCTCATCCAGGCGTCCGCTGCGGAATATCGGATGGCGTTGGGTACCTATCGAGAGTTGCGTCATCGTGGATGGCCGGTCGACATGTTTGTCTACCCTGACGAGGGACATATAAAAATCGAGCCCGGGCATCGGCTGGCGGTTTATCGACGAAACATCCAATGGCTGGACTTTTGGCTAAATGGAAAAGAGGATGATTATCCGACAGATGTACGCCAATATCAGGTCTGGCATAATCTGAAAGAAAATAGAATAATCCAGTAGACCCATAACACAATTCACCATCTGTCCTTTTACGAAGAACTCCGCAAAAATTGCCGAAAGGAGCAGGGTACTTTTGAAATAATGGCGAAGGTTAGGCGGGAAATCCGACCTCGAAAATTTTCGATGATCTGACCAAAAAAAGCACTTTCAGGTCGACCGGCGGAATTGAGATTTGGTGCGCAATAGGTTGGTCATTACCGGCAAGCACATGATGATTCCGGAGACCTATGTAAGGCTAAACGTTCCATTGTTACTTGTCCTGGAGAACATATTCCATCCCGGTCGGCCGACGAATCCGATAACGCGACAGTCAAAAATCTGCCGCGCGCCGCGTGAAGATCGCAGGGGCCGGGCCTCTCCCGGTCCCGCCTTGGCCTCTCAGTTCAGGCCACAGCACTTCTTGTACTTGCGCCCCGATCCGCAGGGGCAGGGGTCGTTTCGGCCAATCTTCTGGCGTTTGATGCTGGAAGGCCGGTGCGGATCATTTTCAAGCCGCCACTGATGGAGCATCTCCACCCAGATGGGGATCAGGTCGGGCGCCTCGGTATCCCAGCGATCCTCCTCGGCGCGCGTGAGCTTCTGCGTCCCGTCGGCAAAGGCGCGCAATGTCCGGACGCCCTCGATCGCCGCCCTGCATCCGGTGTCATCGTCGGCCAGAACCCGTAGCCACCCGGCAGGCGAGATGTCCATCGCCTGCCCGAACCCCTCGATCCACATCTCCCACAGCGTCTCGTCGGTCCGGGTGTCGATTTCCAGCACCGGCTCGAATGTGCCGGGCTGTGCCAGCGATGCAAGGATCTCATGGTAGCGATGCATCACCAGATCGATGAAATGCTGCATGCCGCCGGCATCGGCGAATGTGGGAATGCCCTCGCCGTCGTCTCCCGCCCAGATCGTCTTCAGCCATTGACTGGGCACGATCAGGTCCGGGCTGACGATGACGCCGGTCAGGAAGCCGTCGAGTTGGGTGAGCAGCATGCAGTCATCGCCCTGCGCGAGCAGCAACTGATCGAGCTCATCGAGATAGTCGAACGAGAAAGCCATTTCCCTTCCTAGCCCGCCTTTGCCCGCTCGTCATCGTCCCGGATATCTCCCCACAATTCCTGGCATCCGCACCGGGACCAGCGCCCGAGGAGCGGAGGGAGGGGGAAGGGAGCGATGATTGATCCCGTTATCTGCCGAGGTGCCCAAGCATATGTCCCAACTCGCCTTCGCCACCATGGATGCACCAGCATCCTTGCATTGCGTCGCCATCTCGATCGCCCAGCACATGCGCCGCGGCGCGCAGATTACACGACAGGCCCTCAAGCGCTTCATGCTGGAGGAATTCACGGCCGACGATGCCGATGGCGCCTGGGCCATGCGCGATGCCTACGATGCACTCGAAGCCGCGCAGGTGATGCTGCTCCAGGACGCCGATTGCCCGCTCCTGCGGGGAGAACCACGGCAGATGTTCGCGGCACTGCGGGCGTTCGAGCACGCGCTCCCCACCCAGACCTATCGTTCGGAGCGGCAGATTGAATTTCAGCAGTTCAGCACGCCGCTGAGCCTCGCCTGGCTCGCAGGCCTTGCCGGGCAGATCCGGCAGGACGACATCGTGCTCGAGCCGTCGGCGGGCACGGGGATGCTCGCGGTCCATGCATGGCGCGCGGGTGCGTGCCTGCAACTCAATGAATTAGATCCGAAACGGGCCGATCTGCTTGCTCGGACTTTCGATCGAACCGTTATTCGCCATGACGGTGAACATATCGGCGATCTGCTCGCGGGCGCTCCAAGCCCGACGCTGGTGCTGATCAATCCACCCTTCAGTCGCAGTGCCGGGCGCGGTGTCGATCGCCACGTCGGCGCCCGCCATCTGCGCGCCGCGCTGACGTGCCTCGCCCTCGGCGGCCGCTGCGTGGCGATCATGCCGCCGAACTTCGCGGCGGACGGCACGGCCTCGCTCGGCTACACCGCTGTTGCCGAGATGGCGCCGCCGCGCGCCGAGATCACCATCCGCGGAACCCCCTATGCCAAGCATGGCACCAGTATCGATGTTCGCCTCCTTGTTTACGACAAGGGATGGACGGGAGAAGCCCAGCGCCACGTTGCTGACACGATCGAAGCGGCTCTCGATATCGTGCTGGCTCTTCCCTCCCGGCTTGATCCTTTCGATCCACCCCCGGCGCCCGCACCAATGGTCAGGCCCTGTCCCGCGCCCGAACCCAAGCCACCGCTGACTGCTGCCCTGATAACGCGGCCGTCACGGAAAATAGCACCGCCAGTCCGCATTCCCTCAAGCGAACCGCCCGAACCGGTATCGTACAGCGTACGCGGCACACCACTCGCTCCGGGACAGGCGATCGGCATCTATTCCCTGTGGCAACCCGCTCAGCTTGTGATCGACAACGCCTGCGCGCATCCGGACGAACTCGTCGAATCCATCGCGATGGCATCCGTCTCGCTTCCGGCGCCTCGCTACCACCCCCGTCTCCAGAAGCGTGCCTTCAAGGCGCTCTCCGACGCGCAGCTTGAGGCCATCATCCATGCAGGCGAAGCGCACGAACGCGATCTTCCCGGGCGCTTCTCGGCCAATCTGGCTGGTGATCGCCTGCTCGAGGACGAGGAGGGCTGCACCTACCGGACCGGCTTCTTCGTTGCCGATGGGACCGGCGTCGGGAAAGGGCGCGAGGCAGCAGGCATCATTCTCGATCAATGGAACCGCGGCAATCGCCGCGCGATCTGGATTTCGCTGGCTGATCTCATCGAGGACGCACGCCGCGACTGGACAGCGCTTGGGGGCCTTGCCATCGATATCCAGCCGATCTCGAACTTTGCGCTGGGCACGCCGATCACCATGGAAAGCGGCATCGTCTTCCTGACCTACGCTGCACTGCGCTCGAGCCGCCATGATACGGCATCGCGCCTGCAGCAGTTGCTGGACTGGACCGGTAAGGATTTCTCCGGGGTGATCGTCTTCGACGAATCCCACGCCATGGCCCATGCCGCCGGGACCGAGACGGATTTCGGGAAGGCGCAAGGCTCGGAACAGGGGCTCGCCGGCGTCCGGCTGCAAAATGCGCTGCCGCGTGCCCGCATCCTCTACATGTCGGCGACCGGCGCGGCCCGGCCCGAAAACCTCGCCTATGCCGTTCGCCTTGGGCTATGGGGAGCCGGTACGGCCTTCGCCACGCGCGACATGTTCATGAAGGCTATGGAAGAGGGCGGCATTGCCGCGCTCGAAGTCGTGTGCCGCGACCTCAAGGCGATGGGTCTCTACATTGCCCGCGCCTTGAGCTTCGCCGGCGTCGAGTATGAACCGCTGGAGCATGCGCTCACGCCGGACCAGATCTCGGTATACGATGCCTACGCGGACAGTTGGGGGATCATCCATCGAGGCCTGCGAGACGTTCTCGCCGAGATCGGCGTAGTCGACCGCATTTCCGGCAAGACCCAGAACGGCCAGGCGCGCGGGTCAGCGCTCAGCTCCTTTGAGAGGGCGAAGTTGCGGTTTTTCTCCAGCCTGCTCGTGAGCCTGAAGATCCCGACGCTCATCGCGGCCATCGAGCAGGAACTGGCGGCGGGTAATGCCGTGCTGGTGCAGCTGGCGAGCACGGGCGAAGCCATCATGGACCGGCGGCTGTCCGAACTCTCGCCGGAGGAACGGGCGATGATGGATGTCCAGGTCTCTCCCAAGGAGACCCTCGTCGACTATCTGAAAAATGCCTTCCCGGTGCGCCAGATGCGGGTCTTTCGCGCCGATGACGGCACGGTTCGCTCGGAACCGATGAGTGACGCCCAAGGCAATCCCGTGCTCTGCAGGCAGGCAATTGCTTCTCGCGACGAACTGATCGAGGACCTGTGCGCTCTGCCTGCCATTCCGACCGCGCTCGACGCGCTGATCGCACATTTTGGTACGGAGCGGGTCGCCGAGATCACGGGCCGTTCCCGGCGCATCGCCACCGACAGTACGGGCCGGCAGAAGATCGAGAGGCGCGGCGCCCGCACCAATGTCCTCGAGGTCCAGGCCTTTCAGAACGGCAATAAATCGATCGCCGCCTTCTCTCTCGCGGGCAGCACCGGCCGGTCCATGCATTCGGATCGGAACTGCCCGACCGCGCATTGTCGCCGGACCCATTTTCTCCTCGAACTGGGATTTCGCATCCTTTCGGCAGTACAGGGCTTCGGTCGCAGCCACCGCACCAATCAGGTGACGCCGCCGGTCTATCGCCCGCTCACGACCGATTGCCGCGGCGAGCGCCGGTTCCTCAGCACGATTATCCGGGGCCTCGAAGCGCTCGGCGCGCTGACCCGGGGCCAGCGTCAGGCCGGATCGCAGAATCTTTTCGATCCATCCGACAGTCTGGAATCCGAGTTCGCGCGCGATGCGCTCGTCCAGTGGTTCCATCTTCTTTATGAGGGCAAGCTGCGCAGTGTGACGCTCGCCGATTTCCAGGAGATCACCGGATTGGAACTGTGCGACGAGGGCGGGGAACTGAAAGAGCGCCTGCCGCCGATCCACCGCTGGCTCAATCGCATCCTCGCCCTGCGCATCGCCACGCAGAACCGCATCTTCGAAGAATTCCTGGGACTGGTCGAGGATCGCGTCGAAGCGGCGCGGGCTGCCGGAACGCTTGATCTGGGGATCGAGACGATCCGCGCCGAACGTGTGCATGTTCTGTCCGACCAGCTCCTGCGCGCTGACCCAGTGACCGGCGCCGAAACGAGGCTGTTACGGCTCGAACTTCATCGAAGACCGCCGGTCACCGGTTGGGCCGCATTGCAGTTCGAGTTGCGCGGTTCGGACGACGTGCGGTGGCTGCACAACACGCGCTCGGGTCGAGTGGCGCTCTATGTGCCGACATGGCCGGGGCAGGACGAGGAGGGCCAATGGATCGAACGCTGTTATCTCATACGCCCTGGTGGCCGGGCGCGAATGGACGTCGCGGCACTTGCCGGCAGCCACTGGGAGGAGATCGAGCGTGACAGCTTCCAGGCGCTCTGGGACGCGGAAGCCCGCGATGCTGGGGAAAAGCTTGTGGTCGAAACGATCACGCTCGCGACGGGCCTGCTCCTGCCCGTGTGGAAGAGGCTACCCGCCGATGACGTGCGCGTATGGCGGATCGACGACGGCACCGGCATGTCCATTCTCGGGCGTATCATCCATCCCGGCGCCCTCGAGCGGCTCGAACAGGCATTCGGGCTTGCCGGTGGCGTGATTCTAGGGCCTGACGAGATCATTGCCGGCGCGCGCATGGCCGGCGGCGTAGCGATTCCGGGCCTGAGCCCAGCCAGGCTGGTTCGGGTCCAGGTCAACGATAGTCCCCGCCTCGAGATACGCGATTATCGGCCCGAGGATCGCACCTGGCTCAAGTCCTGCGGGGCATTCTCGGAGGTCTTGAGCTTCAGGACCAGGCTGTTTCTGCCACCCGATCGCGCATGCGCCATATTGACGAGGATCATTGAGGATCGGAATTGATCGACCATTGCCGCGCGTGGCTATGCCGCTCCAGATCCCACTATATTGCAGAAGGAAGAGGGTGAAGCGCGACGGAATCGCACTTCACCCCTTCTAATCATTCCGTGGACGCCGGTGTATCAACCTGCGCTGCATCTTTCTTAACGGCATTCGTACGCTTGCTGGAAGTCTTGGCTTTCGGCGATGCGGCGGACTTAGCGCCAGTGACGATCCCGAGCTTCTTCTTCCTGGGGGCAGGCGCGGACGATTCCGTTTTCGCCGCTTCAGGAGCTTGGGTCTCTGGAGACGGGGCGGCAGCTTCCTTGGCAGCGGCGGGTTTCTTCGCACCGCTGGATGTTTTTGGGGATGCCTTTTTCGCCGCCGGTTTCTTTGCGACTGACTTTGTGGCTGCGCCCTTCGCCTTTCTGGGTGCGGGTGCGGGTGCGGGTGCGGGGGCGGCCGCAGCCGAGACACCCGGTGTGGCCGATGCCATGGGTGCGGCTTCCGGCGTCTCGACGGCGATCACGGAAGCCTCGATGGCCGGCTTGGTGTTAGCCGCCGTTGCACGCGTACGCTTGGGCTTTTCCGGCGCGGATTTCGGTGTTTGCTCCAACGCAATGGCGGCAACCTCATCGGCGGGCGTCGCCGTATTGGCTTTTCTGCTCGTGCGTTTCGGCTTCTGTTCCTTCACCGGGGCGGGCATCGGAGCGGCTTCCTGTACGGCCTGTTCGGCGACGGGCGCCTCCTTCTGAGCCGTTTCGCCCGCCTTTCTTCCGAGGCCCAGCTTTGCAGCGACGGCACGGCGATGCTCGGAATAGGCGGGCGCCACCATGGGATAGTCCCGCGGGAGCTTATAGCGCTCGCGATATTCGGCCGGGGTGAGCCCGTTGGTCGCCAGATGCCGCTTCAGCGTCTTGTACGGCTTGCCGTCGATCATGCTGATGAGGTGCTCGCGCGAGCCCAGGCTCTTGCGCACCGATACGGCAGGAACATGCTCGACTGGCGCGGGCGTTTCTGCTTCGCCCTTTCCTTCAAGCGCGCCGCGTGTCGCTTCGATGATCCCGGCAATGTCACTGGCCGGCACCTGGTTGTTCGAGAAATAGGCGCTCAGTAACTGCACCGTCATTGCAGTGAGATCGGGCTGCTCGGTATCGGCCACGCAAAAACTCCAGGCTAAGGGAAGGCAATAGGGAAGTTGTCTCTTGCCGAAAAAGAATTGCCGAAGAGCTAAGCCTGTTCCCACGTCTCATGCAAGTCGTCCGTGGAAACAAGTCCGTCAGTCCGCGGAAAGGGGAGGGAGAGGAGTAGAGCAGAAGACCAGCTCGAGGTCTCGCTATTCCATGAGGTGCAACATGGCGAACTGCGTATCCGCGCACATCCTGATCGGCGGCAGACTCGCCCGATCCCGATATCCCGAACTGATCGAGGCGATCAGAGCCGATAATCCGGCTGTCGATTGGGACGGCACGCCGTTCGATCCCGACGATATCCCGGTCGGTAAGCCGCTCGCGCTCATGGATCATGATGTCGCCAACGGCTGTTTCGAAGAGATCGAGGGAATCTGTCACCGGCACGGTCTCCATTATGTTCGCTGGTCTGGCGCTTCTCCCGGAAGCTTCCCGTCGGTTCGCATCGTTTACACGGGTAACGGCGAGCCACAGCCGGTCCTGACCACCGAGGAAGACGAGCAGGTCTTCTCCATCGAGCGCATCCGGAAACTGGGAAGCATCGAAACAATCGAAGCGGACTACCAGCGCGCACGCATGAATCCGCCTCCCCTGGTTATCGTGGACGACCAGCCCACCGATGTCGTCATCTTGGAGATCACCCATGGCTGATCACTATGTTCAGGGCTCGGTCGCATTGACCTGTACAGCGCGGGAAGCCGCACTGATCGAAGAGGCGTGGCAGCATGCCGCTGACCTCGATAACGACGGCGCGCCGGGCGATCCGAGCGCCGAATTCCTCGCGGCTTTCCCGCCGGTCGAACTGGGCGACCCTTTCAATGGCCTGCTCGCGATCTTCGACGATCCGCGGTTTCCCCGTTTCGGTGCCGAGCTTCAGGTCACTGGAGCCGATCCGTGCATGGTGTCGATCTATGGCGACAGCGATTTTCAACCCGACGCCATCGCCGCGCTGATTCAGCGCTGCTGCCGGCAGACGCTGAGCGAAGCGCCAATCGGCTTTACGTGGAGCTATGGCTCCTCGCGTCCCCGGCCCGAGGATACGGGCGGCGGATGGTGCGCCATCTTTGCCGACCGGATCGAATTCGGCGAGACTGCCGAGGGACTGTCGAAGGCGCTGCAGCCCGCTGCCGACCCCTGGAGCGATCACCCGGTCCATCCCGTGTCCGACTGGAAAACCGAAGTTGCCAATGACGAGATCCGTCTCGGCTATCTCGCCTGGATCGCCATACGGCAAAGCTCGGCCGGTGTGGCACCTTAAACTCGATCGCCTCGTCAGTCGCATGACCTGAAGCGACCGGCAGCGAGGACGCCGCCGCGTCCCGTCGCGCCATTTTTCAGCAAAACAAGGATAGACCAATGACCGACGTCACCGCGCCGGACGTGCCCGCGCGCCTGTATAGCCAGACCGACTACGACGAACGTGGCAATTTCCAGTACCAGGGCGATCTGTACCGCTCGGGCGAGGATCTCCCTTCCCTTGCGTCACGAATGGGCCGGCATCTCGCCGAACAGTTCACCCTCACGCGCATCGCGATCAGTACGAGCAAATTTGCGGGCGGCCGCAAGGTCACCGCAGAAATCCTCGATACGCCTGCCGACCTTACCGACCGCGATAGGCAGAACGCGTTCATCGTCGAAGTGCGCGACCAGATGGAGCGGTTCGGTTTTACGTGCGCCAATGCGCTCCAGGGTTTTCACAGTTGCTCATTCTTCTGCGAAGCGCGGATCGGGCGGGCCTATTGGGCGGCGCTCGCGAAGAGGCGCGGTCCCAGAAATCCGGTGGAAGCGCTGGTGTCACTCGCCGCGTTCAAGAAGCGGGTGAAGCCGGGCGATAGCCTGAAACTCATCGATGCGCCGGCGGGCCACCGATCGCTGGGAACGACCCGCACGATAACCAGGGTACGATCGGGCGACCTGATCCTCGAAGGCAGGAGCCATCTCGATTTCCCACGCGCCGCTGCCTTCGCCTGCGACGGCAAGCTGGTGCGAATTTCCATCGGCTCGGATTACGACCCGGATGCCCATCTGCTATACGAGTGGCGAGCAGCGGCCTGAGCGATGGCCGCCTCACCCCTGGCTGCGGACGCGTCAGCAGCTCATGCCCCGCATCTCAAGGCCATGCGGAAGCTCCTCGAGCGCTGCCAGCCGCGCCACGATATCTACACGGTGTTCGGGCACTGCATGGAGGCGATGGCGATCGCGATCGCCAACAGCGTCGATCTGCGCGAGCGTGCGCGGCGCGAAGCCCGTTACTTCGACATTATCGGGCGCTACGGCGCCGACGTCGTCGAAAGCTTCCCACGGGTCATGGCCGAACTCGCCATGGCGCTGGAAACGGGAATGGGCGACGTGCTCGGCCAGCTGTTCCATGATCTCGAACTGCACAACAAGGCGAAGGGCCAGTTCTTCACGCCCTATTCGCTCAGCAGGGCGATGGCGGACATGCTGATCGGTGACAACGCCACCCGTCGGGAAACTATAGAAACCCGAGGGCATCTTACCGCCATGGAGCCGGCATGCGGGTCCGGCAGCATGGTCATCGCGCTTGCCGACGCCCTGCGGGCCCAGGACATCAATTATCAGCGCCACCTCCATGTGACCGCGATCGACATCGATCCCCGCGCGGTCCATATGGCCTATGCGCAATTGTCGCTGCTGCACGTTCCCGCGCGCCTGATCGTCGGCAATGCGCTTTCCGGTGAGATACGCGAGCAGTGGTTCACACCGGCCCATATCCTTGGCGGTTGGACCGCCCGGCTGGCGTCAACGCCCCAGGACAAGACCGCGATCGAAACGATCCCTCCTGTTGTGGCTGCCAAATCGTCCTGCTCGTATAAGGAGACCGCCACGGCCGACTACAACAGGCCTCCGACGCTACCGCGTCAGCTCAGCCTCTTCTGATCCGCCTGTTGATCATCGGGGCATATTGCCGAGCGTTCATCCCACCACAATTTCCGGTACGTTCGGTGATGATCCATAAGCTCCCGATGCGTGCCGCAGCCTGCCAGGCGTCCGCCCTCCATGAACAGAACCTGGTCTGCCGCCTGCGCCGTCGCCAACCGATGCGTGATCATGATGAGCGTGGTTGCCCCGCCGGCTCTGCTTCGCAATCTCGCGATCGCGTTCGCTTCACTGCGCGGATCGAGAGCGGAGGTGCTTTCATCGAGGATCAGCACTGGCACGTCCACGCCCGCCAGTCGCGCGAGTTCCAGCTTCTGGACCTGGCCTCCCGAAAGACGCTCGCCCTGTTCCCCAAGCTCCATCTCGAAGTCGATCGGCCTGCCGGGTTCGTGAAACCGCCAAAGGTGCAGCAATTCCTCGACATCGCCGATCGCCTGGTTCGCCGGTGGATAAAGGATGTTCTCGCGCAGCGACCGGTTGAACAGACCGATGAACTGCGGCGCATAGAGGATATGGCGATGCCGATCCGCCCAGGGGATCGTCGCGATATCTATCCCGCCCACCGCGATCCTGCCGGAAGAGTGTTCAAGTACGCCTGCGAGAAGCTGGGCGAGCGTGGATTTGCCCGAACCGTTGGGACCAACGATCGCGACGAAAGAACCAGCCGGCACATGCACAGATATCCCGGCCACGCCGGGCATGCCCTCGCCGTAGCGGAAGCTGACGTTCTCAACTGAGAGATCGGCCCGATCTGTGGGATGGGGCTTTGAGGCGGTCTCCATTGCATCGACTGTCGAAAACGTCAGGACATCGCGAATATTGGCGATCGCCACCCCCGCCTGCGCGAGGATGTAGCCAAGCGAACTGAGCGGCACGGTCAGCCGGAAGGCGTACGTCTGGAGCAGGACGAAATCGCCCGCACTCATACGCCCCTGGCCGACATCGAGAGCGGCGAGCAGCAGCATCGCCACGAGACCAAGCCCGACCACGCAGAATTGCAGCGCGGCCATGAGCGTGAGCGAACGGTACATGCCGGCCGCCGCGTGCCGTTTCGCGCCGAGGGCAGCGCCGGTATGCAGCAGCTCGCGGTCGAGCGCGCCGTTCAGCACCACGCGACGGGCATTGCGCACGATATCGCCGATCGTGCGCGAGACATGCGATGCCGCCGCATTCGTCGCCTCGGCGTGAACGCGGTGACGCCTGGCGCCGAGCCAGGTCGCGGCGAGAAATTCCACCAGCGTCAGCGCCAGGATCAGGACATAACGCGGCCGGATCAGGCCCGCGATCACCACGAGACTGGCCAGGGCCTGGAGGATCACCGGCCCGAGCCGCCAGATCAGCCCCTCGACGACCAGCGTCAGGCTATAGGGCAGGCGCTCCAGCATGCCGGGAACGCGGCCGCTGCGGCTGTCGCGCGCCGCGGTGATCTCGGGCAGGGCCGCAGCGAGCGCGCGGATGGTGTAATGCCGCGCCAGCGCATCGACCATTTTCGCGGTGCACGACAGCCTCGCGGTCTCGAGGATCGATGCGCCTGCCCAGCATCCCACGAACAGCATCACGGTGACGAACAGATACAGGCGCGATTCCGAGGGACCTGCCAGCATGTCGATCAGGAGTTTGAGGGCGTAGGGTCCGGCAACGCCCATCGCGATCACCAGTATTTCGAGGGCGAAGGCCTCGACCAGGCTTCGCCTTGCACCCAGCGGCTCCGACAGCATCAGCTGCGTCAGCCGCGCCAATATACCAAATGTCGTCACTGCACAGACCTCCTGGCGATCAATGAGCCAGAAGGAGGATTTGGAACGCGGCCGCTATCCTAGCGCCAAATCAGCCGCTTTGGAATGCGCGATCCCATGACCCGGAAAGGGGGAAGGGGGTGCGGGAAGGTGACGGGAGACGTGGATCGTCCCGTTACCCTCAAGCTCAAGGAGATGGTTCCCCATGGCGAGCATGGCCCGCATGACCGACACGTCCCCCGTGTCCGCTCCCTATCGCATCGACGTCTCGCGCGGCGGCCGCAGTGGCCGCGTGTCCTCGGAATGGTTCTCCCGGCCCGACGACGAGAAATTCCTCTCGCTCTCCAGCCTCTACGACAGCGTGCGAGCCCGCGCCGATCGCTCGACCACCCGGACCGTCGAAAGCCGCGCGATCCGCGTCGAGGCGAGAAGCGATGATCCCGAACGGCTCACGCTGATCGCACCGGGCGACGAGCGTCCACTCACACCCACCAACTGGTCCTTCGGCCAGGTCGCGAGCCTCGTCGGCGCCCCGGCCTCCTACCTGCGCCAGCTGCCCGCGGCGCTTGCCGGTATCAATCTACAACACGGACTTGTCACCCACAGAGGCGAACAGGTCAAAATATTGCAGACTGACGATGGCCGAACAGAACTGCGGGCCGCGACCGGAAGTCAGTATGGCAGGGTGTATGACTGGGAACTGATACAGGCCATCATGGCATTCGCCGGGGATGGCGTCGGCGATACACGGTGGAAAGTTCCTGGAACGATCGATTGGGGAAGCATGCGCTATAACCCTTATGTCGATATAACGAAGGAGACGACCACGCTCTACGCTTCGGACAGGGATGTCTTCGTGTTTCTCGTCGACGACACCCATCCGATCGAGGCCGGTAAACTGCCGAACGGCGATCCCGACCTCTATTTTCGCGGATTTTATGCCTGGAATTCCGAGGTCGGCTCCAAAACCCTCGGCATCGCGACATTCTATCTACGCGGCGTATGCGCGAACAGGTGCCTGTGGGGCGTGGAAAATTTCGAGGAAGTGAACATTCGCCACTCGAAATTCGCCAGCGCCCGCTTCGCACACCAGGCCGCCCCGGCGCTCGAGCACTTCGCGAACTCCTCCCCGCAGCACTTCATCACCGGCATCAACGCCGCGCGCGAACGTATCGTCGCGCGCAAGGACGAGGACCGCGACGCGTTCCTGCGGCGGCGCGGCTTCTCGAAAACCGAGACGACGAAGATCATCCAGACGGTCCTCGCCGAGGAAGGGCACCCGCCCACGAGCGTCTATGATTTCGTGCAGGGCATCACCGCCGTTGCGCGCACGAGGCCGCATCAGGACAGCCGCCTCGAACTCGAAGCCAAGGCCCGAAAGCTGCTCGAACAGGCGCTCTGAGGCGCAGTTCCCGATCCGAATTTTCCCTCCATCGCCCGCTCCGGTCTTCGACCGGGGCGGCTATGCTCATGAAAGGATGAGGCCATGCGTGCCCAGTCCGATATTTCCCTTTCCGATTTCACCGTGGACGTCGCCTTCTTCAGCGACGGCGAGCATTATGCCACCCAGAGCTACATAGTCACCGCGTCGACCTGGTTCAGCGCCCGCCAGCAGGCGCTGCAGATGTCGGTGAGCAGCGTCTATGACGACCCGCGCATTCCCGGGCTCAGCCGCACCGCCACCCTGCGGCCCGGCTCATGACCCGCGCACCTACCCGCCGCCTCGGCACGGGAATCTCCGCGCTGATCGCCGCGTCGCCCCCGCCCGCCACGACGCTGCCGCTCGCCAGCATCAGCGCCGGATATAATCCGCGCCGCTATTTCGACAGCCGAAAGCATGACGAGCTCGTGGCATCGCTGCGGCTGCGCGGAATGCTCCAGCCGATACTGGTTCGTCCCGTCAAGGAGACGGGTGAGGGCTATCTCATTGTCGCCGGGGGACGTCGCTACCGCGCGGCGCTCGAAGCCTTCGGGCCCGAGGGCGAAGTCCCCGTCATCATCCGCGAGATGACCGACCAGGAGGCCCTCGAGGCGGCAATCGACGAGAACGACGTGCGCGACGACGCTTCGGAAACCGAGCAGGCCGATGCGGCGCTCCGCGTTCTTGCCGCCTGCCAGGACGATCGCGGCGAAGCCGCTCGCCGGCTCGGGTGGTCGAAAACCAAGCTCGATCGCCGTCTCGCGCTCGCAGCCCTCTGCGAGCCGGTCAAGCACGCGCTCGACCAGCGCCGGATCAAGCTGGGACATGCCGAACTGCTCGCCGCCGTTCCCGCCGACAAGCAGGAGAAGGCGCTCGAGACGATCCTCGCCTCCGGTCTTGACGTCGGGAAGACCCGCGACCTGCTGATGCGGGTCACCCAGGATCTCGCCCATGCCTGCTTCGATAAAGGCGAGTGCCTTGCCTGCCCGTTCAACTCCGCAGCGCAGCGCGCCTTGTTCGAGACGCATATCGAGGACGGGCATTGCACCAATGCCGGGTGTTTCGAACTCAAGACCCAGACCGCCGAAATGATCCGCTTCGAACAGGAGGAATGCGCTGAAAAGGCTGCGCGGACTGCGAAGGTTTCCGCAGACGACGATACCGGCGCTGAGCAGGCCGAGGACGAGATCGACGCCATCGACGATCCGGATATCGCTGCCGATGGTGACGAAGACGGTGTCGTGGATGACGACAGCGGGGACAGCGGCGCGCCCTTCCTTCATCTCCGGGATGAACAGGCCGCATCTTCTGCGAATGATGCCCGAAAACCGACAGCGCCGATCGATACTGGCGCCAGGAAGCCGGACACGCCGAAGTCCCCCGTCACCGCCCGGTCGATCGCGATCCGCACCAGGGAACTGCGCGAGGCGACCTGGCGCACCGCGCTCGCCCGCGCGCTCGCCGCTAATCCGGCCCATGCCCAGGCCACGATCCTGGTCGCCGCGATGTCCGGTACGCTTCCGGAGATCAAGGCGGAGACATTGCGCGGGCGTGCCGGGCTGCTGGTCGGTGCGTCCTTCCCCGATCTCGATTTCAGCGAGAAGATCGCGGTGGTCCAGGCGCTACCGGAACCACAGGCCGCGACAGTGCTGTCCGCCATCGGCGCGGCCTATGCGAAGGATGTGGCCGGTTTCGATCATGTCGCCGACCTGGCGCGGGTCTTCGCCGTCGACCTGCGCGACGCCTGGCACGTCGATAAGACTTTCCTCGAACGCTACTCGAAAGAGGAACTCAGGTTCATCGCCCGCGAATGCGGGGTGATCGCACACATCGGCGAGAAGGCGTTCGCGAAACTGCTCGGCCAGAAGAAGACCGATCTCATCGCCGGCATGCTCCACGCACTCGGCTTCGAGTGGGCAGGGCGTCTGCCGAGCGCCATGACCCTCGACGGCGCATATGGGCCACCGCCTGCTCGGGCAGTTGCACGCGCTAGCGAGGTTCCGATCACGGACCTTGCCGCCTGAACGGTCCCACGCTCTTCCAGAAGGATTTCTCCCCATGCTGATTACCAGCCTGCTTCCGCTGCTCGCCCGCTATTCGCTCGGTTGCGATCTTGTCGCCGGGCCCGGGGGCATGGTCACGCTCACCATCATCCCGCGCATGATCGAAGGCGGCGGCCACAAGCCCGACGCCGGTGAACTCCGGCCGATCGCGCTCACCGCGAGCGCCGCCGAGATCGATGCCGAACTTGCGCGGGGCGAGGACGGCGCACTCGGCCAGCTCATCGCCGGGCGCAAGGCGCTTGCCGACCAGCTGGAAGAGCAGCGGCAGGCTACCGAAGCCGCTCGCGCTGCCGCGACCGCGAAGGCCAAGGCGGCGACACCGACACCGAAACCGACGCCGAAACCGGTGGCCGCTGGCGCGACCGCGCACGCTTCCGGCAGTCCGCCGGCCGACGCCAAGCCCGAAGAGCCCGCCAGCCTTTGGTGAATTACGGCGCGGAAACCTCGCTCCATCTCTCCTTCTATCTCCCGGAGACAGTCATGCAGATCGATCATCTCACCCGAACCTATCGCTATGACGGCATCGACCTTCCGGTGCCGCCGCATCTCGCGCAGGACCCGGCCGCGCTGCGCGCCTATCATGCGACGCTCTACCCGGCGATCCTCAACGCCGAGACGGTCGATGCCGGGGTCATGGGCGGCGCGCATGTCACCGAATATCGCCGCGCCGTCGGCACCAAGGGCTGATCCCGGTGCCGACGGCGCCGCGACGCCGCGGCGCGACCATCCCGCCAGCGCTGCGTAAAACCCTCCTGGACTGGATCGAGACGGACGATGGCGACACTGCCGGCTTCACCCCGCCCGCCTGTAGCCCTTGTGCCCGAGCCCTCCATACGCGGATCGTCGTCGACCTGCCGGGCAGCGCGGGCGAGTCCCGCGAACCGCTCCAGCCGCCGGCCGGACTTCGCCTCCCGCCGCTCGGCTGATCTTGCCAGTGATCCTGCGGGTGATCTTGCGGGCAGGGCCGTCGGGCTATCCCCCGATGTCCCCGCGATCTTCGACGCGCCGCTGGCGCCGCATCACCGGGTGATCGGGCGCTGGGCCGCGCCTCGGACACAGGATGCAGGAGCCTGTACGCGCCTCGAAGCCCGCCGCCACATCGAGGCGGTGTTCGATGCCGCTGTGCGTGAAATCCTGGACCCGATCGATATCGTCGATCTGCGCATCGCCGTGCTCAACAGTGAGGCGGATGGGCCGCCCGCGATCGCGATCATCTGCGACAGCATGGGACAGCTTGACCTTGGATGGATCGAAACCGGCGATGCGCCCACCGCCTGGCGCGCCGCCGCCTACCGGGCGCTCGAGCAGACGCTTGGGCGCGTGCTGCCGGTCTTCAGCTACCAGGATCTCTTCGACGAGATGTCCATGTACTACTGGGAAGGGGAAATCGATGACGAAGCGGCCCGCCGCAGCCTGATCGAATGTCATGGCGCGGACGCCGAGGATCTCGACGGTCACATGCTCCCTTCGCAGATGAACGAACGCCGGCCGGGCTGGATGATCGCAGCGAACGCGGCGCCGCTGAGCCGTCTTCCTGCTGCCCTGCGTCGCAAGCTGGCGGATGTGCGTGCTGCGCAGGAGGTTCTCAGTACGCTCTCGCCCGAAGCTGGTGCCTGGCACTTCGATTTCGAGATCGCCAGCGCATATCTCCCCGGTATCGAGGAATGCGCCTCGCTGCCGCCGCTGACGCTGGTTCCCTTCGTTCCGTTCGCCCGCGAACTCGACGATGTCATGCGCAGCGGCATGGAAATGGGGTTCATGGATATCGCCGGTATCTGCCCGCTGCCGGATGTGGCCTGCATCGACGACTGGTTCGCCTCACTGCGGCTCGGCGCACAGTTCCTCCTCACGGTCCAGAACCTCGTCCGCTTCGATCCACCCAAGGCCAGGAGCCTCCCATGTCCGACCATAGCACCCACTTCGAAGCGAGCGGCGGCGGTCTCGTCCTGACGAACGCCATCCTGCTCTATACGAACCAGGCGCCTCGGCATCTCAAACCCTGTGGCACCGCGCAGGGCGATACCACCGCCTTCGCCAGCATCCATACCGTGGAACACGATGGCGATGGCCGGCCGACGATCGCGGCCGGCAGCCCGCTGACGCGCGCACATCTGCGGCAGTGGTCACAGGCGCTTGGCCGTACCGCCCAGCCCGAGCTTCTCCCCGAACATGTGCTGGTCGCGCATCCCGACATGCTGGCTTGGTGGGTGCCGGCTAAGGTGCGCCTGGCCTATTTCGCGCTGTCCGATCCTCCTGCCGATCTCCATGCGCTCGCTGCGCGAACGACGCTGCCGGTTCCCTATCCGCCCCATCTCCTGATCGCCACGCGCCATGGGCTTGGCGTCTATGCCCTCCCGGTAAATGAACGCCCGGACGCCGAGACGCCGGTTCTGCACTCGCCGATCCTCAACGTCTTCGCCGACGGGCGGCTCTGCTGGGGCGACATCCCGAAACCCAGGGCGCTCAGTATCGCCTCCATTCCCGCCTATGAGAGCGCGCTGTTCGACTCCTGGTCGACGCATCCCAATCCCGGGCAGGATCGGACGATACGCGGAAAGGGCGGGCTGGTGCGGCTCTGGGACGATCTGGCAGCGCGCGGGGCCACCCGGTTTCCGGTGAGCCGTCTCAAGCCTTTTGGAACCGGCACGGCCGGGCAGGGGATAGGCCCGCGAAGGACCGCCGCCTGCGCGGTGACGGTAGGCCGGCTCATCGCGCGGGGCCGGGTATGACGATGCCCACCGATGATGCGACGGCAGCGGCGGTGCTTGAGGCCATGCCCTGTTATCCGGTGCCGCCCTTCGGCAGGTCGCCCGCCATCGAGACGCTGCGCGCTTCCCGCGTCGGCCATGGTCTCGCCATCGGCAGTGACGGTGTGATGCTGATCCTGCGTCGCCCGTGGCTGGCGCTGGACGTGCCGGTTGCGGCGCCCATCGTCGGCTATGTCCCTTATGGCAGCATCGGGGCGGCGCGGGCCGATCTACGCTGCGGCCTCGTACCCCGGCGTTATTTCGTGCAGATATTGAAATTTCTCAAGGCGGCCCTGCCGAATGAGGCCGCCGCATTCATCCTGTGGAACGAGGCGAGCCGTGAATTTGCCGTCGAGTTCCCCGAGATCGATGAAGCGACACCGACACGACTGGTCTATCGTATGCCGAGGCTGCCGCCTGACTGGCACATGGTCTGTGACATCCACAGCCACGCGGGCGGCCGTGCATTCTTCAGCGCCACCGACGACGCCGATGATGCCCATGCCACCAAGATAGCGATCGTCTTCGGACGTCTCGATCATCCCGATGGTCCCACCATGGCTGCGCGGCTCTGTGCGGGCGGCATGTTCCTGCCCTTGCCGCGCTGTCCCTTTGCAGGAACTCCCGATGCAGACTGAGCAGACTGACCAAGCCCGGCACTATCTTCCTGCTGTCTTTGACGATTGTGCGATCACGATCCTGCTGGTCGGCTGCGGCGGGAACGGAGCCCAGATGCTGATGGGTCTCGCCGCGCTCGACACCGCACTGCGCGCGATCTCCTCGCGTTCGCTCGACGTCACCGTGGTCGACGACGATATCGTCACCGAGGCGAACATTGGGCGTCAGCCTTTCTATCGCTGCGATATTGGCCATTCCAAGGCGCGTACACTGACCGAGCGCATCAATCTCGCGCATGGCCTTGCCTGGGAGGCGGTTCACGGACGCGCTCCTGAAGCGATCGGCATCGAGGCCTTCGACATGCTCATCAGCTGCGTCGATACCGCCGCGGCCCGCCGGGCGCTGGGGGCGGCACTGCAGACCGGCAGAAATCCGCCCCTCTACTGGATGGACCTCGGTAACCGCGCTGGCGACGGTCAGTACCTGATCGGCTGCCCGCGGCGCACCAGTCACAGCGATCGCCCCCGTCTTCCCACCGTGCTCGAAGTCTTTCCGGAACTCGCCGACGAAAGCGTAGCGGAAGACGATGCGCCCTCCTGTTCGGTCGCAGAGGCGCTCGAGCGTCAGTCGCTGTTCGTCAACCGCGTCGTCGCAAGCCATGCGCTCGCGCTGCTTTTCGATCTTCTCGGGCGCGGTTCGATCGGGCATGCCGGGGCCTTCATCAATCTTGCCGGCGGTCAGACCGTCCCGATCCCGCTTCCTTTCGCGAATGGCGCATCACTTGCTGCGCCCGGACACGCAAACATCTCGCATTCGTAGCCTGTATAGGCTATGTCATATGCCAAGGAGTCGCCATGAACCTCGAGCGTCACGTCAAACTGTTCAAGAACGGCCGCAGCCAGGCGGTCCGCATTCCCCGTGAGTTCGAGCTTCCGGGCGAGGACGCCATTATCCGCAAGGAAGGCTCGCGCCTGATCATCGAACCCGCCCGGCCGCGCTCCCTGCTTGCCGTTCTCAAGACATGGGAACCGCTCGATGAAGAGATCGGCCCGATCGAGGACCTGCCGGCAGAACCGGTCGACATCTGATCCATGTTCCTGCTCGATACGAATATCCTGTCGGACCTGATCCGACAGCCCGATGGCATGGTCGCCCACGCTATCGCCGACGTCGGCGAGGATGCGGTTGCGACCAGCATCATCGTTGCCGGCGAACTGCGCTATGGCGCAGAAAAGCGCGGATCGCCGCGCCTGAAAAGCAAGATCGAGGATTTGCTGTCTCTCATTGCGGTGCTGCCGCTCAAGGACGATGCCGACGCCTGCTATGGGCGTCTGCGTGCCGACCTCGAGCGCCGTGGCACGCCGATCGGCGCTAACGATATGCTGATCGCCGCCCACGCGCTCGCAATCGGCGCGACCCTCGTTACCGACAACATCCGCGAATTCGAGCGGGTCGATGGCTTGCAACTGGTGAACTGGCTCCGAACCACCTGACGCCCGGTTCGCACGGCGTTCCCGGTCTGGTTCTCGTGGTTAGCGAGCATGAAGAAGGGAAGGGGGAGGGCAGAAGGGTGGTCCCAGGGAGATCGCCCCATGCTTACCTCGTACTGTCAGTGTCGGCAGCCCTGCCATTCCTGGCGCGCGGCTGAAGCATTCGCCACCTCATCGATGCCGGGTCTTGCGGCGTGACGACCGATCCTGCCACCTTCGATCCCGCCGACCGGCAGTGCTGGATCGCCCATGGCCGCCGCCCCGAGCATGCCGAGGTGCTGGCATCGGTATGGAAGGACTATCCGGACCTTCCTTCCGATGCACCGCTGCATGAACGCATGGCGCGCAGCCGCGCGCGCGTCGCCGCGCTCCGCCCCTTCAATGATGCCATCCGCGAGGAAGCCGAACGCGAAAGACAGCGCACGAACTTCGCCTGCATCGAGAAGCGCGTAGCAAGCGGCCAGATCAGGCCCTTCGATCAGGCCATCCTCCAGGCACGCGCCCAGCATGGCTATAACTGGGACGCTGCAGTCCTCTATGCTCAGGGTCGATACGCGACGGAGGCTGGCTGGGGACCTCGCGATTTCTCGGCGCCACCGGGTGAAACCTCGCCCGCTTACGCCCAGGGCTTCCGCGATGGCGGTGGTTGTTTCGAAGATCTGTTCGACGTGGCCAGGCGTTCCTACGCGGCTGCCACGCGACAGGAGGACCGATTCCCGGCTCCCGGAAAGGCTTTGGTTTCACGGCCGGCTCCGAGCAGTTGGCCGTCTCCGACAGACGCCCCGCGTCCCGCATTATGGTCGAAACGCACCGTGATCATCGGTGCTGCCACTGCATCGAATGCCGCAGCAGGCTTGATGACCATGCTCCAGGCACAGCCCGGGCATGAAATGGCGCATATCATCATAGCCGACGTCGGTCGGGGCTTTCGTGCGTGGCGCAGTGCGGAGCCCGCCCAGACCGGGAATCCAGCAGATCAGTTACGGGCCTTGTTTGCCGGGATCGAACCGGACGACCTGCTGATCATTGCCGATGGCGAAGATCTCGCTTGGATAGACCGACATGCCGGCATGCTTCCGCTCTGCCGGACCATGGAGCGCACGTGTAATTCGGCGATCCAGCAGCGCGCGCAATTGCGCGCCTGGCTCGAGCGCGGACTATGCGAGGGCGAGGTCCTCGCCGGCGGCCATATCCGCTGGACCAAGCTCGCGCAGGGGCTGTCCGGCCGCCTCGGCGAATTCGTCGCCCGCTATGCCCATAAAGCCCAGCCACGCGGACACCGCCTCGTTATCGAACTACGCGATGGCGATCCCGCAATCGGCTTCATGACGCCGCAGGGCGAACTGCTGAACCCCGAGGCGATCATTACCAACAAAGCGCATATGCGCAGACACATGGCGGCGATGCTGCGACGCTTTGCAGCCGCCATCCCGCATCATCGCAACGCGGCTGCCTGACCGCGCCGCCCACTGCACGATCAGACAATTTGGGAGGATCCCATGCACGAGATGCCCAACTTCCCCGTCATGTCCGGCAAAAACGCGCAAACGGCAATACTCCAGCCAGGGCCAATCGACGATGACCGCTGAATCGGGCCGGGCGCAGGCAGACTGCCCGAGATCGACTCGTGCCGAAGTCCGCAACCCGGTCCTCGCGCTTCCGGCGGCGGGCATCCTTGCGACTATCGACCCCGATATGCGCGCGCTGCTGGCGCTTCTTTTCGGCGACCTTCAGCAGGACGCCCGCGCGAGAGCGCACCAGAACTGGAACAGGCACAAGGCCGTCATGGCCGCCTATTGGTCGGCTGTCGCCACTGTCGCCACTTATGCCGGGCACATACGGCGAACCCTTTATGGTCCTGCAGGTCATCGCAATCGGACGCCCCTGCTGTTGCGGCAACAGGGTTATTCGCCGATCCCGGTGCGCGACTGGGCTGAGGCGTCGCGCTGTTACTGCCAGCGCCGTGACCGCAGTGGTCTTGGTGCGAGGGACTTTGTCGAAGCCGAACTGACCATTGGCGACACGGTTATCGCCCGGATCAGCTATAACGGTCGCATCTGGCTCGCAGGCGACTGGCAGCCCGGCGATACGCCGCTCTACGACAACGCGGCGAGCAACTTGCGTCTCCCCTGACATACCCCCCGATTTCCTACGCTGATCATGGAGAATGGGCGCGGGTAGAGAGCAGGGAGCGGAGAGGGGAGGAGAGCTGGGGCGACGGACCCGGGGCGGTCGACTGCCTCTTCCGTGCCACAGGAGATTACCCCATGGATGTGATCGTTTCCCGCACCCGCATCGCCGGGTGCGCGCCTCTCTATTCCTATCGCGCGCTGGTGCCACTGGAAGACGTCGATTCCGATCGGCGACACCGCGTTGCGGTCCTGCATGTCCAGGCCGCGACGATCCGTGCGGCATGCACGCGCATTGCCGACACGATTGCACCTCATCGTTGGTTCGAACGGGATATGGCCGTCTCCTTCGGTCTTGCCGCCCAGCTCGGCCTCGCCGCGCGGCGCATCGAAGCGCTTCTGCTGCAGTCGGTGTTTCCCGAGATGGCCACCTGGTTGGCGCCGATCGCGCTTCGGCTCGACCATGACCCGGGAAGCGCGTCCCACCGCGTCGCGGCGATCGATCTCAATGCCGCTTTCGATGCCATCGTTCCTCGCATCGACACCCTGACCGCCGCCGAACTGGCGCCGCCTCGGTCCATCGATCGCCGCGCCGCCTGATCCAGGAAAGATGCACATGATACATTACACACTTTCCCATCTCGAAGCGGCCGCCTCCCTCTGGGAAGCGGTTCTCGACCTGCGCGACCATCCGGCCGCCGAACCCGACGCTCTCGTTCGTGCGCTGGCGATCCGCAAATCGTTCGAGGCGATGGGGACCTGCACCATGCGCATCATTGTCGTGGGCTGGATCGATGCGGTCGATGCCGCCTGGTACAGGAACCAGGAGACCTGCCCCTTCTGTTTCGACTGGTCCTTTGTGAAGCAGTGGGTCATCGACACCATCGACTGGTCGGACCCCGATAATCCGGCCATCCGGATAAATGCTTCGGGCACGGACATGACGGACAATGTGACTATGGCGGCCCAAGCGGGGTCGAAGTCGCCCGAGCCAGCGAGGCCGCAAATCACTCGGCACGATCATGTCGCCCTGCTCGCCCGCGTGCGCGCTGCCCTGGAGAGGCCGGACAGCCTCGATGCCGCCGCGCGCGCCACATTGACCGGGGCGATTGGCGCCAGCGAAAGCGGGCTCCGTGTCTGTGCGCTGCCATGGCCGATCGATATGCATCTGGGCATCATCGAGCACCGTCACGGCGTCAACTTCTACGCAGGCCTGAACCGTGACGTTCTCGTCGCGGAGATGGCGGAATACGCGCGCGAATGGTGGAAGGAGATCGGCGACCGGCGCGATCCGAATACGCTGCCCGATGACGAGGTCCTCGCCGCCTATTTCAACGATCACCCTTCGGAAAGCTATTCGACCGAGATCCTGCGCCTGGAGCCCCTCCCGGCGGTCCGCTCGGTCTCTTCGATCGAAAGCGGCGCCTACTGTGTGCTCTCGACCGCCCATCTGACGGTGCAGACGGCCGGCCTTCTCGACAAATGGGCCTGCTGGCCTCCGAGCGACCGCCCCATCGACATCGCCGCCTCCGTTTATGGCTGGTTCGTGCCGACGCGGCCGCTTCCCGATGACCGCCGAGCGCAGATCCCGGATGATCTCCAGGAAATCATCGCGTTCGGACGTGATCGCGGCTTCCAGTTCCTGCTCCTCGACTGCGATGCAGACCGCGCCGCCGATCTCCCCGTCCACGACTGGTGACCGCATCGAGGAACGGCTTACCAGCCAGGAAGAGTCTGGCTGGCATCCCGCCGGCGATGGGCATCACTCGGAATACCATCGCCTTCAATCCATCATGGAGCGCCCGCGCCGGCCTCCATCAGCGGCAGCAGCATCGCATGGAGGGCATCTTCCGCGCGCTCACGCCGGGGGGCATCGCTCGAGGCCAGGTCCTTGCGCATCCAGTCGGGCAGTCGCCGCACGAGGTCCCGCAGTTTTACATCGTTTGAATCGCTCATCGCCTCCTCTTTGCAGGACGCTCACCGCGACGACAACTGTCTTGGCGCTTTGCGTCGGCAGAGCGTCAAGCCGGGACGAAAGGGAAGGGGGCAGGGTAGGGGAGACGGCCGGTTGGTCCGTCGCCGAGACAGGAGATGATCATGCTTCTTCCCGCCACGATCGAGATCGCAGTCAGCCAGGACGCCGTTCGCTGCGCGTCCCGCCTTGTCGCGGGACGCGCGCTCGCTGCGATCCACGAAATCCTGCAGAATTGCCGCCGGGCCGGCGCGCAGCACGTCATGATCAACCTTGTCGAGAAAGACGGCCGCGCCATTCTCGATATCCACGATGACGGCTGCGGCATCGATAATCCCGCAGCGCTCCTGACCCTCGGTTTATCCGTTTGGGGCGACGATATCATGCGGCGTGAGGCTCCGGCCGGCATCGGCCTGTTCTGCCTTGCCGGTCGTGCCATCGAGATCCACGCCTTCTCGCCCGCGATGGGACACGGCTGGAAGGTCCGGATTCCCGCTGAAGCCTGGAATGGCGACAGGGCGCTTGAACCCGAGTCGTGCGACCTCGGCTGGGGAACGATGGTCCGCATCGAGATATCCGACGACTGGAAGATGGGCATTTGTTCGACCATTGCTGAGGCCACCCGTTACTATCCCTTGCCGGTGACGCTGGACGGTGCGTTGCTGCCCCGCGAGGATTTTCTCAAGGATGCGCTGCTGATCGAAGAGGCCTGCGGTTGCCGTATCGGCGTCTATAAAGGCAACTCGGTTCGGCAGGATGGCCCCTGCATCAACTTCCATGGTCTGGCTGTCCCGTGCTCTCTTCCCAATATATTCGAGTTGAACAGGCAGGACTGCCGCTGGTCCGCTCGCATCGATGTGATCGACGCGCCTGAAATTCGCCTCGCCCTGCCGGCCCGCAACGCGGTGATCACGAACGAGGCGATGAAAGCGCTGCGCATCGCCGCCGAACGCGCCATATATACCGGCATTGCTGCCCAGGAGGACCATCGCCTGCCCTTCGCCTTATGGCTGCGGGCTCGAGAACTCGGTGTGATGCTGCCTGCGGTACGGCCAGGGCTCTCGATCTGGAATCCACTGTCCGGCGATGAACATCAAAGGGCCGCCAGTGCGAAAACTGCCCCTGAGACTGTCTCTGGGGGCGCATTGATGGTTGTCCCCTCGCTGCGCTCCGAGATCGCGCAGGCGCTGGCACTCGCCCACCATCAGCCGCCGCTTCAGGATTTCGTGCTGGTGGAGGAGGAACGCTGGCTCGACGGCTATGACTGGTACGACGCTCTACCGATCATCCTCTATGTTTCCTTCCGGATTTACCGCGGCGGCATCGAACATCCTTATAGTGAAGACGACCGCCTTCCATGCGGCTTCGCTTCAGGTTTCGTCGACAGGATCGTAGCCGACCTGGAGATTGCCGAGACCGGGCATGAGGATGCGCCGCGGCACGTCCATTCCATTGAAATCCCGGCCCTGGTCTGTCCCACTGGCAGTTGGGATATCGAGGAGGCCGTGGTCCTTGTGACCCGCGGCGGCGGTATCGACCCGGATCGCCTGGGATGCATGATCCACGCGACGCTGTTCTCTTCGCGCGACGATGTCGGAGCCGCCGCCCGAACCCATCCCCTGAGCAGCAGATCCGGCGTCCGCACACGATGCCGACGGAAGGAGCACGCCCATGACCATCGCCACTCATGACTTCACCCGCAATGCGAAAGTTCCGCTCGGTCACTGTTCGGCCGGCACGCTGGAACTGGATCTCGGCAAACTGATGTCGGGCCGCTGCCTGATCCAGGGATCGTCGGGCGCGGGCAAGAGCCAGACGCTGCGCCGGATCATCGAGGAGGCCTTCGATTATCTGACCACCATCATCGTCGATCCGGAAGGCGAGTTCGCCAATCTTGCCGCGCATATCGGCGCGACCACCGTCGTCGCACGCGACTACGCCAATGACGGTCTTACTGCGCTGGCGCTGCGCACCCGCCAGCACCGTATTGCCCTGCATCTCGATCTCACCGATCTGGAGCCCGACCACCGCATCGAGAAGGCCGCCGCCTTCTTCGCAGGGCTCCTCTCGGCGCCGCGCGAGCATTGGGCCCACACGGTGCTGGTCTGCATCGATGAAGCGCATCTCCTCGCGCCGCATATGGCGGCCTCGGCCCGCGACGCCGAAACCCGCCGCCTAGGCGTCGCTACCCTCACTGACATGTGCGCGCGGGGGCGCAAGCGCGGGATCGGCACGATCATCGCCACGCAGCGTCTCGCCAAGCTCGCCAGTTCAGTGGTCTCCGAACTGCACAATCACCTGATCGGTCTCAACGTCTTTGACCGTGACGTGGCGCGGGCCGCTGACCTGCTCGGTTTCGGCGGCGATCAGGCGGCGCTGCTCCGGCAATTGCCACAGGGAGAGTTCTTCGCCTTCGGTCCCGCGCTTTCGGCGCTGCCCGTACTGGCGAAAATCGACACGACGATCACACCGCACATCGGTCGGACACCCGATCTGGTCGCCGCTGCCCACCTCGACCCGGACGAGAGCCGCACGCTCCTCGACCTCGATACCTTGCGCGAGGTGGCGCCGAGCAGGAACACCCATGCCGCCATGCGTGGCCAACGCGCGCTCGATGCTTTCCTGCTCGATCCTGCGGCGCCCGCCGCCGCGCGCATTGTCGGGGCGCTGGGCAGCATCACGCCCAACGCCACCACGGCCGATGATCTAGCGCGCCATCTCGCGCTCCCCGCCACTGACGTCGACGCCGGTCTCGATCTGCTCGCCGCGATCGGCGCCTCGGACACCATGCCGCGCGGAGATACGCGTCTCGCGCGCCTGTCGGCCCGGTTGCGCCTGCGCGTCGTCGACACCCCGGTCGTCGGCCTGGCCTGAAGGAAGCCCACCATGACCCAGACCAGCTTCGATCTCGACGCCGATATCGTCGAACTAACCCCTTTCGTCCCCGCGACGGAGACCGCGCCGACCATTCCGCTTTCGGAACTGGCTTTCCGCGCGGACGCATGGCTTCCCGATGAGACGGCGCGTCTCCGCGTAGCTTTTACCGACGATTGCACGATTGAGGAAATCGCCGCCCAGCTTGGGCGGTCCCGGGCCGCTGTCGCTACCCGGATCCATGACCTGGGCCTGCGCCGTAATTCGCGGCGATCGTGGAGCGACTGGGACGATGAGGAAATGGCGCGCTGCTACGCCCACGAGCCGACGGCGACGTTGTCGGCGCGGCTTGGTCGCGGCGTGAGCGCGCTCTATGCGCGCGCCCGGCTGCTTGGCCTCTCCGAACCCGGATCCCCGCCGTACAGTGGCTGGGAGGACACGCAGCTGCGCACCGGCTACGCCACAGGCGTTCCTGTCGCGCAGATCGCGAGCCTGATCGGGCGACCCTTCGCCGGTGTCATCTCGCGCGCTTCGGCGCTGGGGCTGCGCCATGCCTGCCAGCCGGACGACTGGAGCAATGCGGAAATGAACCGCGCCCTCGAACTCGCGACAACCGGCGCACGCTATGTCGCCATCGCCGAGGTTCTGGTGGCCGAAGGCTTCCCGGCCCGGAACAGTCGCAGCCTCGGTCAGCGCCTGCGTAAGCTGGGCTATGGCAGAGGCTGGGGCCGCCCGTGGATCGCCGAGGAGGACGCGCTTCTGCATCATGCTTACGCGACGGGCGCGAGCCTGACGCCGCTGCGCGAGCGGCTTGGGCGCACCCCCCACTCGATCCGCTGGCGGGCCGAAGCGCTGGGGCTCAGGGGATCGCATGTCCGCCGGGACGGATTTCGGCAGGGTCCGGTCTGGACGGCCGGGGAAGAAGCCCGGTTGCGGGCAGACTATGGCAAGGTTCCGACCCGCCAGATCGCCGAGGCGCTTGGCCGCGGCGTGCGCGCCGTTCTCTACCATGCGAACCGCATGGGCCTTTCCCACGGGTTCATGCGCGCATTCAGCGCCGACGAGGACAGGGCGATCCGTAACGCCTGGGCATATGGCGTCTCGATGGTCGATGTCGCGCAGGCCCTTGGCCGCGATCCCGCCGTCATCGGCAAGCATGCCGCGCGTCTCGGCTGCCGGTTCAATGATCCGGCGCGGCCCACGCGCGGGCCGAAGACGCGGCGGGCGAACCGGCCACCTGTCACGCTCCCCAGCCTGCTGGCGCTCGATACCGCTGTTCCGACCGCTGTCGATCTTCCGATCGCTGCCTGATCACGGGCGCCGCTTCTTTCCCGGAGGTTTCATGTCTACGCCTGTCCCGCCCAGCAGCCTGTCGTCTCTGCGGCGGCAACTCTCCAGCTTCGATCACGCGCTCAGAACAGCCCAGCAGCTGCGGCGTGCGACTGGTGTGCCGCACTATGTCGTGCATGGTGTCGCGCCGCTACAGGCGTTCAGGGTTACGATGCGGCCGCCGGCCTGGCCCGATCGCTGGCTGGCGATGGTCGCATGACGATGCCATCTGCCACCTATCCAGTCGTGGCGGCCTGGGGCATGGGCGTAAACAGCACCGCCATGATTATAGAATGGGTAGCCCGGGGCCGAAGGCTGGATGCCGTATTGACCGCGGATACTGGCGCCGAAAAGCCCCAGAGTTACGCCTACCTTCCGATTTTTCAGAAATGGATGGACGATCGAGGCATATCGCACCATATTGTTCGATACGAGCCGAAGAAATTCAAGCATTGGCCGCCGTACTTCACAATATTGGAGAATTGCCTGACGAACTCGACTTTGCCATCTGCCTCATTTGGTAGAAAATCTTGTTCGGTCAAATGGAAGGTGCAGCCTCAAGACCTTTGGGTGTTAAAATGGCAACTTGCAAAGAATATATGGCAGGTTGGCGGTAAGGTTGTCAAGCTGATCGGGTATGACGCTTCACCTGCCGACAGCCGGCGTTATGCGAACCGCGAAGGTATCGTGGATGCCCGATACGACTATCTTTATCCGCTTCTGCACGAATGGCATTGGGACCGCGACGCCTGCATCCGGCGAATTGAGGCTGAAGGCTTGCCGGTTCCCCCGAAATCGAGCTGCGTCATCTGTGCGCATATGCGTTCCGAGGAAGTCGCGCAATTGCCGCGCTGGGTGCTTCGATTGATCGTGTTGGTTGAGGCGCGGGCCGCCCCACGCTTGCGCAATGTCGAGGGATTGTGGCGTCGGGCGACAAAAGCCCGTCCCGGCTCCATGACCATGTTCATCCGGCAGCGAGGGCTTCTTGATCCCGACGAGATCGACGCCATCGTCGCAGGCGCACCAGTCGATCTCATTGATTTCCAGCGTGTCGCGGCGGCCATTCCCGTGGAGCGGCGACCCCATATGCGCGAATGGATCGATCGCTTCAACGAAGGTGTCGAGAGGCTCGCCGCCTGATTACCTCACCCGCATGGGACGTGATGTTCATTTTGCCGGTCTCGCGTACTGGCTATCCGCAAGAGCTTGCATTCGCGCATGCACTGCACCGACGAGGATTCGACCGCTCGTTCCATTGGAACCTGCAGGATGACGCCCCCTCTTGACTCTTCGCACGTGCAGCACACACAATGTGCCCGGTCTTGAGATCTGGCCGCCCCTGCGGCCAAATGTCCCAATCTTCAAGGCCACCTGCGCACCCGAGGGGCAGGCGGGTTATTTCATCGTCAGGGCCGCGATGGCGCAGGAAGGCCCACCGCATAGGGGCATCGCAGTCCTGGAGAACGACCATGATCTCTTTGGTGTGGCGCTTCGTTTTTTGTCCGCTCGATCGTCATAAATCGTTCCGGAGGGATATGTGGTGGAACGGGGATCATTACATCGGAACCTGTCAATACTGCGGCTGCGCGATCCGGAAGGATGGGCCGCGTCGGTGGCGCCGCATCCTTGCCTAGCGGATGCTCCGGGCAGGGGGCGGTAACCGATGCAGGCACAACCCCTTGATCACAGGCCCATGTGGGGCACCTCGCTCCAGCCGCTGCTTCTCGTGCTGTTTGCCGGCCGGGGCACCGCGTTTCCCAAATCTTCCATGAGGCTTCGACCATGTCTAAGGTTCGCATCGGTGAGTGGAATATCGATCTGGCCCAGGCCACCGCGTCGAAAGGCGACATCGAGGTGAGGATCGTCACGCATGAAGACGGCACCTACACCATCGCGTATTCCGGACTGGAAAGCAGCGAAACCGCCCGCCTTCTGGGACCGGAGGTTCTTGAGGCCTTCCAACGCGCAGGGGCCAAAGCCTTCGAGCAAGGGCCGGAGTAGAAACGCGAGACATTCCACTGAAGCTCTGGACTATCTGTGCCCCGCATGCTGCAATGCAATATCCCAGCGAATCAGGAGGCTTTCTTGAAAGAATTCTCGATGATCCGCCACCTCGGTTTCGTGGCGGCACGACGCGGTGAGCCCACATCGGCTAATCCCTACAGGACATATCTCGAACGGATAGCCTGGATAGGCGGTTACTCCGAAGGCCGTGTGTCCCAAGCGTTCGGCACGATGCTGGCGTCCTGCGATACGGCAAGTAAGCGGTAGCCGGAACACTGGCTCCAACCTTTTACGCACTCGCCATTTCCCAGATCGGCCGATCACGCCGTTACATCAATTTCAACTCCGAACTGGCTGGGGATTTCGAGCGGTCGCATCCGCCTTCTTTCGAAGGCCAGTCTTTCCGCCGCGCGGCCCGCCCCTATCTCCCGCTCGCTCCCGATACCGGGACCGCACCTGCCGGTGCCGCCGACCACGCCGCTCCCGCAGTGTCTGCGATGACCGCCGGTTCACGCCGCTGCCCCTCGCTACGGCGACTCCCGCGAGTCTAGCACCCGCGCGGCTACCGCCGCGCCCCCGGCGTCGCGCCCCAATCCACCTTCACCATCCCTCGTGCCGCGCCTCTGCCCCTGATCGTGCCGCGGTGTCGCGCGGAGTTGCGGGCGGCGGGGGCGTTGCGCGTGAACCGCGGCGGCGTCGCGCTGGTGGAGGCGAAGCGCCTCGCCGCGGGCGGGCGGCGCGGGAGGCGAGCGCGGGATAGAGAGGAGAGAAGGGCCGGTGAGGGTGTCGCCGAGAATGGTTTCGAGCGACATTCGAAAGGTAAAGACGATGAACATCGGTGAAATCTTTAATCGGAACGGCCGTCTGAAGGGCTCGATCGCCACGCGCACCATCGATCTGCCCAGCGTCGGGCTGCGCAAGGTCGTGAGCGATAATCCGAAGGCTCCGGTCTACGAGATCCTCGCGCTTAACATCGCCCGCCGCTACGTCCAGATCGGCGCGCTGTGGGAGGCCGTGTCGAAGCAGGGGGATGTGTTCCTCGCCGGGAACATCGACGACCCCAGCCTGCCCGAGCCGCTGCCGATCGCGCTCTTCCCGGCCGATCATGGCGGCTACATGGTCGCCTGGCGCCGCGACACCATGCGCTCCGACTTCGGTGGCGGCATGGGCGCGAGCAGCGGCCGGTACGACGATCGCGGCCCGGGCGATCAGGGCGGCTTCGGCGACAGCACCGTGGGTGCCGGCGGCGAACGGTCGGGTTCGGACACCTCGTTCGAGGAGGAAGACCCGTTCTGATCACGCGCTGATCAGTCCCATCGGGCCGGGGAGGCGTCAGGCTTCCCCGGCCTCTTTCTTTTTTGCCCATGAGGAGACATCCCATGCGCCGCTCTTCATTGTACCACTCCGCCCCGTTGACCGACCTTGCCGCGCTCTCCGCGGCGATCATGGCCAGCCCCTCGATCCGCGACCTGCTCGCGCGGCATGTCGAGGGCGCGTCTCCCGTACCGGACATCCCGGCGGGCATCACCTGCGGCGAGATCATCGCCGCCATCTACGACCTGCTCGAGAATACGCCGCTCGCGCCGCATGCGGCCGGGATCGTCGATGCCGTCCTGACACGCGCGGCATTCGCCGCGCCCGCTAGGGCGAGCAGGCACTGACCCGGCACGACACCCATGCAGGGCCGCGACGCTACCCTCGCGTTCGCGGCCTCTTTCCTTTGCCCCTGACAGGGAGAAGTTCCATGAGCCACGACCATTCGCGCAGCATCAGCCGCTTCGCTGACCTGCCCGCGCTGTTCGCCGAAGTGACCGCGACCCCGGAATTCCAGCGCGCGTTCGGCGATCCGATCCCCCTCTCGATCATCAGCCCGGGGGATGAACCGGGCGAGCACGACATGCCCGAGCCACTCCACGCACAGGCCGATTGCGCCGGGGTTATCGCCACCATCTTCGACCTGCTGACCGACACCCGCCTCGATGCGCTCGCCCCCGAGATCGCATGGGGCATGGTGAACAGCTTCCATTTCGTCGCCGGAAAGCTCGAGCGGCAGGAAGACCTGCTGGCCGACGAACTGCGCGACATGATGCGCCGCTCCGACCTTTCCGAGGTATTTAACACCGAGCTCGAGGAGAAGCAGCTGCTGTGCCAGTCGCTGTTCGAACAGCGCGAAGCAGTCGAGTGCATGCGCGACTATGCGGCCGACACCTTCCGCGTGCTTTCGGGCCGTCCCTGGTCGCCCGCACGCGGTTCGCGGGTCTCGAAGGTCGCTACCGCCACGCAGGTCGCGATACAGGACTTCCTGCGCGCCCGGGAACTCGCCGAGCGCGAGCGCTATCGCCCCCGTGGCCCGATCGTCGTCGCCTCGGGCCATGCCGAATGGCATGACTGGCAGATGCTGTGGGACCGGCTCGATGCGATCCTCGCGCGGATCCCGCACATGACGCTGGTGACGACCGCGCAGCGTAAGGGCTTCGATGCGATCGTGGCCTCATGGGCGGGAAGCCGCGAGGTCCAGCTCGTCACCTACTCGCTGATGGGCGCGGGGCGCGGCGCGCCCTTTGCCCGTAATCGCAAGCTGGTCGAACTGAAACCCGTCGAAGCCGTGCTGGGCGAGGGGTCGGGCATCCAGGCGAACCTCTATCAGGCGCTGCGAAAGGTCGGGGTTCCGATCCATCCCTTCCGAAAGGCTGATCAGGCACCCGCCGAGAAGATCACCGCGCTGCCGCGGGGCCGCTCCCGGCGTGTCGCCTGACACCGAAGTCTCAGCGTATTTTCGGGGGGCGGCGCGCCGCGCCGTCCCCCTTTTTTGCGCAAGGGGCGTGCAGGGTCTCGAGGTCGCGGGCGCTCCACTGAGAGGCATGTGTCTGGAGGCACCCGTTGCGAATCAGGGGCATCGAGCCCCAGATTCGCAAAGCCTCTTCTCTCTCTCAAGAATTCCAATGGTGGCACGGGACCGCGTCGGCCTCAAGGACGACGGGGCCCCACCATTTTTCCGGGCTGGTCGGGCGTCATGCTTCCACTCGGACATTGTGGCCGCCCGGAAAAATCGTGACCCCCATCGCCGGCTGCGCCGGTCGCGTTCCGCGATCCTTGACCCCGCCGCTCGGAGCCCGTGCCCAGGGGGGAACCTCTTTCGCTTCTACAGGAGGTTCCCATGACGAAGATCCACCGCAGCGTCCGCCCGTTCTCCGACATCGCCGAATTCATCGCGCACGAGACGATGGCGGGCGCCACCGACGACTTCCACGCTGCCTTCTCCTCCGATCTCGACGGGGTCCGCATCGGGCGCGGTGAGGAGGAGATGGCGACCGACATGCCCGATCCGCGCGAAGCCCAGCTTGCCGTCGAGCTGATCGTCACGACCCTCTTCGACCTGCTGCGCGACACGCGGCTGCAGCCTGCCGCCGAGCGCCTCGCATGGGGCATCGTGAACAGTTTCCATCACGTCGCCGACCAGTGGCAGGGGCAGGCCGATAAGGCGACGCGCGACGTCCAGGACCTGCTGCGGCGCGCCGACGGCAGCGAAATCCACGGCGTCGAACTCGAGCAGGCACAGGGCGAACTCGAATTCCTCGACGAAGCCACCGACGCGCTGCGGTGCATGCGCGACCATGCCGCCGACGTTTTCCACACCGAAACCGGACGGCCGTGGTCGGCACCGAAGGGGTCGCTGGTCTCGAGTAAGCGCACCGCCTCGGTCATCGCCGCCACCGATTTCCTGGCCGCCCGCCGCCAGCGCCGCACCGACGCGCATAACCCGCGAGGGCCCATCGTGATCTTCTCGGGCGGCGCGGACTGCTGGTTTGACGACCGCCTGATCTGGGCGAAACTCGACGACGCGAAATCCCGGAACCCGGCGATGGTGCTGGCGACCACCGCACAGGATAAGGGATGCGACGCGATGGCCGCAGCGTGGGCCGCCTCGCGTAAGGTGACGCTCATCACGTTCCGCCTCAGCGCCAAGCTGGGGAAGAGGGCAGGGTTCGTCCGGAACGAGCAGATGGTCGGACTGCGACCCGTCGAGGCGCTGGTCTGCGAAGGGTCGGGCCTGCAGTCCCACCTCGCGCGCCTCGTGAAGGAGAAGCGTATCCCGGCGCGGTTCGTCAGGCTCAGCGATCAGGCATGGGAGGCGCAGTGAGGTTCCGCCAGAGGATCGGTCCGGTTCGCCGTGCCGGTCCTCATTTCTCTTTATCAAGCGTAGCTCTCGCCCCCGCTCAGGGACCCGCAGGCGGGTCCGTCGCGGGCGCGATGCGGGACCGCCAGGCGGTCCCGGCCTCCTGCGCGCGGCTTCGCCGTGCTCGTCGCAGGGACACCCTCCGGGTGCGGTCTGGGCGGGGTTGGCTGAGGGGCGAGGCCGCGTCCTGCCACCAGAGGAGAGGAGGGCAGAGAGGGGTGGCTCATTCGAGGAGATTAAAGCCATGTCCGAGCATCTGCACCTTTCTAATTCGGCCGTCTTCGTTTCCGGGTCGCTGTCCATTACCGCGCTTCCCGAACCCGTCATCGAACGCATCGACGGCATCCTGTACCGTGCGCTTCCCATCTGGATCGGGGACGCGCGCGGCGTCGATCGCTTGGTCCAGCGCCATCTTTCCGATCGCGAGATCGCTGCTGTCAGGGTCTACTGTTCCGGAGAGGAACCGCGTCATAATCTGGGCGGCTGGCCTGTCCGGCGCATTCCTACTTCCGGGCGAAAGGGCACTGCCGCCTTCCATGCCGCGAAGGATGCGGCGATGGCGCGCGATGCCGCCCTCGGTCTCGTGATCTGGGATGGTCGCAGCCGGGGCAGCCTTGCGAATATCCACCGGTTGGCGGCGCAGCGGCGCTTCATCATGATCTGGTTCGGGCCCGAAGCGCGGTTCATCACCCTGAGATCGGATTCCGACAGGGACAGCTTTCTCGAGGCGCATCCCTGCCGGAACCTGGTGATGACCAGCGCGTGATCAGATCGCTGCCGGCAGTCCTTTAATCGCCGTCAGCGCCGCGCTGCCACCGACCCGGATCGCCTGTGTGAGAAGCTCGCGGAATTCCCTTTCCGTGAGCTTCTCGACCGGCATCTCCGCGATCATCGCGGCATATCTGCCCCGCAGCGCACGGCGCGCGCTTTCCAGTTCATCGTTCATCTTGCGCTGACGCGCTTCGAGATCGGCGAGCCGATCCCTTTCCGTCATCTTCGGCATGTCCATCGTCCTTCCCCGATGGCCTGCCCGTCGCTTGCGACTGTGCCACATCGGCGGATCGGCGCAAGCGGGGATTGCCGCTTCCTGCGGAACCGGCGGGGCTTCGCGCCTGGCTGCTCCTGTCGGTCCGTCACCGACCACATCCCATCCCATCCATCGGTCCGCGGTGCCTGTCGTCCGCGGACACCCCCATGAGGAGGCTTCCATGCTCACCATCGACTCCGATTACGACCGCTTCGTTGAAACCCATGAACCGCATTACTTCCATGCGCAGGCGAGGGGATTCGCTCTCATTCGCCGGATCGAGCGCCACCTCAAACGGGCTAATTCCTACGCGGGCCAGTACTATGGTTACACCGATCACGAGACCGGTGACTTCGTGATAACCGGCGAGTGCGACGAGGAATACGAGGCGGAATGGAACCGGGCTTCGGAGCTCGCCCGGATAGCTGCCCGCTCCAATGCATATCGGATCATCCGGGCACAGGGCCGTGACGACGAGGCGGCCATGCTCATCCTGGAAGCGCACGCGTTGGTCGCCCAGCAGGGCTGATCACATACCCCGGGACCGGGCCTGATGCCCGGTCCCTTTTTTGCTTTCGGGGAGACCCCACCCATGAACGCCATTCCTCCAATCTCCTTACCACGCACCACCGCGAAACTGCAGCAAGGGTGCCCCGCCCCTGCCGGTACGAGGCTGCGCAGCGCGGGCGCGCTGCGTAAGGCGGGACGCACGGCGCGAGGCCGTTTTGTAATGGACCCTACGCACGGGTGCTCCAGGCAAATAAATCTTGTAAATTCAACTGGATATGTCTGTATCACCTGTGGGGCAAGGATCTTGTATCCTGTCGTACACGTAGGGCAAGGCTAAGGTTTGACTCACTTAACCCATTCATACTGAACTACATTTTTTGGTATTACATGTCAGACGCGATATCGGCCGACCGAGAGGCGGGACATCCGGGGCCGGTAAACGAGCGAAACGTGGTCGGCGCCGCTTCAGGCCGGTTGGCACGTCACCTGAGCAGACGCTTGAGCGATTGGAAGACCGATCGTTTGGCCCCGGCTGGAGCGCTATCCCAGCCGAAAGCGAGTTCGATCTCCCCCTCCGGGGCCTGGAATGTCATGCCGGAAACGGTGCGCAGCGAGTTGAGGATCACCCCGTTCCATCTGTCACCCTGCTGCGCATTGGGCACTGGAATGACGAAATAGCCCGCCAGGAAATAGGTGTTTGCGCTGGCCTGCCCGGCATCCGTTATCTGCAGGAAAAGGGGCATCTGGAAACCGAGGGCGGTCTGCGTGTCGGCGACTTCAATGAGTCGGCTTTCCGGTAAGGACGATGTGGCTACCAGCGCCGGAAGCGGGTGGCGGATGCAAAGCGAACCTGTCCGCTCGAGGGGATGACTGGATCGCCAGGAGGCGGGAATCCTCTTCAGTGGCGCCGTATCGATTTGGCCGGCATCGGGAGACCGTCCGGCGATCAGATCCTCTAGATAGATGATGCCCAGCAGATTGCGTTCTTCCTCGCATGCCATGGTCGCTTCCCGCGCAACGGCATGGAGAAAGCGAAGTCTGTCTTCGTCGGCGAGGTCCATGATGGGATGCTTGAGGAACAATTCATTGTCGAACCGATGTTCGAGCAGGCACATGCCCTCGCTGTCGAGAACACGTCTGTTGGCTTCAGCGACACCCACCTCCTGGGCGAACAACCAGAACATGTCGGCGGCCAGAGCATGGACGGCCTGCGCATCGATCTCCATGAATAGCTCCTTTCATCACGCAAATCGCAATAGAGGCCATGGAGGGGATGATCCACCCGCATCGTGCGGATAGTTTTGGGTTAGGCGTTCGTAAGGAATGCACATTTCCAGCGAAGAATAGGAGACATTTCTTTCGCGAAAGTTCCGGAATCGGAAGGGCCGTCGTGGGCCCAGAAGCAAATTCCGTCCCGAAGAGGCGCTCAATTGAGGCCTAAAGTCTGGACGAACAGGGATACTCCGATCACAATGAACTGATGGCGGCTATTCCTCTTTGTGTTCCCTTCGAGAGAAAGGACGAGGCGCGTCGGGCGGGCGCTCGATGGGATGCCACGCAGCGAGCCTGGACCTGTGAGGTCGCACTTCTTTCGACAGACGCCTATGCGCGGCTGAGACAATTCGTGCCGCGAATATATCGTCCGGATCTGAGTCCTCCCTTTATTCGGCTCTGGATGGTTCCGCCGACGGTTTGGGGCAAGAATCTCCGGGCCCTCCTGCCCAGGAACGAATGGGATGTCGTTCGCAAGGCCGCCTATGCGGCCAGCGGGAATCGCTGCCGTGTCTGCGGAGGGCGTGGTCCCCAATGGCCGGTCGAGGCGGACGAGGGGTGGGAATATGATGACGAAACCCGGACGCAAACGCTGAAAGGCGTCATCGCCTTATGCCCGGATTGCCACCATATTCGTCACTGGGGCAAGACGATGGTCGATGGTCATGAAGAACAGGCTTTTGCCCTTTTGATGCGCATCAACCGCTGGACCCGGGTGCAAGCGGAGGAGGCTGTCGCCTTCGCGTTCGATCAGTGGGAACGGCGTTCACGCCACGAATGGGAGAGCGACTATAGCTGGGTGACGCGGGTTCATGGCTTTCGGCCGGATGCCGAGGGAGAGCGACGAGCGGAGGCCGCCAATCGGGAACTGGTTGAGAAGGCAGCCGAGCGTGCCGGGGTGTTCGAACGAGAGGCGGAAACCCGGCGCTTCTCGAACGAGTGGCCCGTGGAGCCCGACCCCGAATCGACTACCGGCATGCGACGGCTGACACCATCGTCGATCCTCGGCTATCTGCAGAAACTCACAAACAGGTAATTCCCCTGCACCTGTTTGCTGCCACCATTATCCCATCATGGATGTTGGTTGGCGCGATTGTTCGCATGTGCCTGTGTTTCCCTGACACCGGCCGACGGATGATCCAACCCGGATCAGTCATTCAGTCAAGGGGAGACAGCCACGGCCAGAGGCGCACCCGTCAGGAGAGTGATCCATGGGAAGCGCCACCGGCAACCACTGCCTTGCGCGGTCCACCTTTTGAAACCTGCTTGCTTCGGCTGCTCCGAACAAAGACCATGCAAATTGTGGGTGCTTGAAAATGCGGTGGAGGCGTAGTACAAAATAGGGGCTTCATGACAGCTGCGAAGGTATCCGAACCCGGAAGGTCCTTCGTGTGCCCAAAGTCAATTTCCGTCTTGAGGAAGCGCTGCACCTCGCGCTGATGCGGCGTGCGCGCGCTGCCAACCTACCGCTGTCCCGCTTCATTCGCCAGGTGCTCGAACAGGCGATCGACGAGCGCAAGCGCTATGTCTTCTCCTCGCAGGATGAAATCCTCGCCACCTCCATCCAGATCCTCTCGATCCTGGCGACTTCGGTAGGAGGTCGTTCGCCCGAGGCCCTGGAACAGGGCATGGCCCAGGCCCGCAGCATTCTCGCCGAGCGTGGGCTCCTCGGCGAGGAGGAAGGACGGTGAGCATCTTCCGCAACGATACGCTCGGCTCATGGACGCGGGGCGGGCAGGCGATCGTCCACAATGTCCGCATGACCACGCAGGTCTTCTACCAGACCCTGTTGGCCGGCTTCATCATATGGCTGATCGGCACCGTCTGGTATGCGTTCGAAAAATCGACCGAATATGAACGGTTCGTCCTGGTCAAGCTCGCCGAAGCGATGATCAAGGTCGATGCGGCGGGTGGCACCAACGATCCGGTGCAGTTCCGCACACCGGAAGGGCGGGACTATTGGACCTCGGCTGACTGGCTGGTCGCTTCTCCCCTGGCGAAAAAGACCCTCCATGCTTTCGAGGTCTATCTTCTCCATGGCGCATTGATCTCGGGCCTGTTCGCGCTCGCCATGCTGGGCTGGGCCTGGTTCTACTTCACCCGAACGGGGAGAGGCCTTGGCTCCAACGAATATCTGCGCGGTGCGCGTTTCGGCACCATCCGGCAGGTGAAGCGCGCCCTGTGGCGTCAGACCAAGGGGCCGCTGGTGATCGGCAATGTCCCGGTGCCGCAGGCCTATGAACCCGAGCATATCCTGCTCTGCGGTGCGCCCGGTACCGGCAAGACCAACCTCATCGTCGGCATGCTCGAGGGTATCCGCAAGTCGGGCCGGCGCGCCATCGTCTATGATACGGCGGGCACCTTCGTCGAGAAATTCTACCGCCAGGGCACCGACATGCTGCTCAATCCACTCGATCAGCGCACGGCCCGCTGGTCGCCCTGGGTCGATGTCCCGCGCGACTATCACTACGACCAGATTGCCGAATCCACGATCCCCGACAAGCATGGCGATCCCTTCTGGGCGAAGGCCGCGCGGGGCACACTGGTCGCGGTGATGCGCAAGCTCGCCCGCCAGCAGCATACCTATGTCTCGGTCCTCCTCGACAGGCTGCTCCGTTCGAAGCTCAAGGACCTAGCCGCCTTCGTGACCGGAACGGATGCAGCCGCCTTCATCAGCACCGAGGGCGAGCGCACATCCGCCGGCATCCAGGCCGAACTCGCCTCGGTGATGCGCAGCTTCGGTTATCTGGATGATACCGAAGACGGCTTCTCGATCCGGGATTGGGTGGAGAAAGGCGCGGAGGGAAGCTGGCTCTTCATCACGGTGAAGGCCGATCAGCTTCCCTCTCTTCGACCCCTGATCACCGTCTGGCTCGATATCGCGATCAGCGCGATCATGAGCCTGACGCCCGATCGCGATCGGCGCCTCTATTGCGTGATCGACGAATTGCCCACCCTGCAAAAACTGCCGAGCCTCTCGGACTTTCTGGCCCGCGCCCGCAAATATGGCGGTTGCGGCATATTGGGTTTCCAGTCCTATCCGCAACTCGAAGCCACCTATGGTATTCAGGATGCGGCCGCTATCACCGGCTATTGCTCGACCTGGGTAGCACTGCGCGCCAATGACACGGCGACCGCCAAACATGTTTCTGAAAATCTAGGTCAGGTCGAACAGGTCGAGGCGAACGAAGGAATGTCCTACGGCGTCAACGATATGCGCGACGGCGTCAATCTGTCGCGCATGCAGGTGACGCGGCCGCTGGTCATGCCGACCGAGGTCACCAATCTGCCCAACCTTGTCGGCTTCCTGCGCTTCGGTCGTAACCTCCCAGTGGTCCGGTTCGACAGTCGATTTAACGAGGTGCCGACGCTGGGGCCAGCCTTTCTCGAACGCACGGCGCCGCCCATTCATATCGACAAGGCGAAGACGCTGGTCCGCATCGCCCATGCCGAGGCGGTCGTGCGTGAGGCGATGGAGCGCGAGGGGTCACAGCCTCCCCAGTCGCCCCCGAAGCCGCAAGGCAAGCCATCGACAGGATCGCCAGCGGCCTCCGATGCGACTCCCACGCCCCCCGCACAGCCGGACCTGTTCGTGCCTCCATCGGGGCATATCGATCCGGCCCGAGTAGAAGAAATATTGCTGAACGGCGAGAATGCGGAGCTTGGCGTGCCGGCTCGCACGCTCTGGACGATGCTGGCGGGCAGGCAGGGAGAAATCCGTTCCGACCTTGTCCAGCATGGCCGTGACGATGGTCCGCGTGAACCGGCGAGGCCGGCATGATCCAGCCCCAGCGCCTTCATGGCAAGCCGGCCAATATTGCGCGCTATTATACGGTTGGCGACTATTACACCAAGGGCGGCAACGAGCCGTCCGAATGGGGTGGCAAGCTTGCAGCCGATCTCGGTCTCTCCGGCGCCGTCGAGCCGAAGCTGCTGCGTGACCTGCTTGCCGGAAAGGTCGGCGACCAGCAACTCGGTCGTCACCGCGCGAACGGCGAAATCCAGCATCATCCGGGTTGGGATTTTGCCGTCAATGCACCCAAGTCCGTGTCCATTATGGCGCTGGTGGCGGGCGACGAACGAGTGCTCGCCGCCCATGAACTTGGCGTGACCGCCGCCATTTCTTATCTGGAGGAACAGGCGCAACTGCGTCATCGGGCCGAGGGCGAGATCGTCCACGAGACGACAGGCCGCATTCTGGTCGCCCGTTTCACCGAGCATGGCAGCCGGGAACTCGATCCGCATCTTCATACCCATCTCGTCGTCCTCAATATGACCAATCGCCAGGACGGTGATCCCATGGCGAGCCTGGAAAGCCGGGTCATGTACGGGGAGCAGCGCGTCGCGGGGCAGATCTATCGCAATGCCCTGGCCTTCGCCTTGCGGGAGGCTGGCTACCAGATCGACTTCGATCCGCGCACGGGCCTGTTCGAAATACGCGGCGTCCCCAGGGAACTGATGGAGAATTTTTCCCAGCGTGCGGAGCAGATCGAGGAGCATGCCCGCGAACATGGCCTGGTCGGCCAGAAGGCGCAGCGGGCGTCCTTCTATGCAACCCGCAAGGCCAAGGTGAAGATCGCCTATGATGCCCTCATGGGGCAATGGCATCAACGGGCCGGCAAGTTTCTCGATACGCTGGAACAGACCGCATCCGTCTCCCGGAGCCAGGAAGGCGAACATGCCGCGCCCAGCGAACGCGAGGCATCGCGGGCCGCGCTGTTCGGCTTGCGCCAACTGGAGACGGCCGAGGCAGTCAACAATCTGGGCGATATCCTGCGCACCGGTCTTGCCGCGCATGTCGGCGAGGTCCGGCTTGAGGATGTCCGCCCCCGGATTGAGAGTCATGAAGTCGTGCGCAAGCTGCTGCCCACCCATGAGCAGACCGGCGACAGGATTCTGACCCGGGGACGCACCAGCCGCAGATCCTGGCGACTGGAACTCGCGCTGACCCAGCATATCGCGCTAGGCCTTGGCGATGGCCGCCCGATCGCTTCGAGCGACCGCCTTCTGGCCGTGCTGGAAGGGACGTCGCTCAACAGCGAACAACAGCGCGCGCTTGTCGAGACCGGGCTCACACGTGATCGCGTCACCGCGATTCACGGTGTCGCTGGCTCCGGCAAATCAACGCTGGTCCGGGTTCTGGGAGAAGCAGCTGAACCCGGAACGACGCTGATCGCGCTGGCGCCCACATCCTCGGCGGCCGCCGAACTGGGTAGCAAGGCGAACATCGCCTCCCATACCGTCGCCAGCTTCGTGGCCCGGGGCGGGCAGGGGATCACCGATCGCCATGTGCTGGTGCTCGATGAGGCCGGGCAGTTGGGAAACCGCCAGGCTAAGCGGCTACTGGAGATCAGCAGGGCGACGGGCGCGCGACTTCTGTTCCTGGGCGATGAAAAGCAGACCGGGGCGATCGAGCAGGGCAAACCCTTCTGGCTGATGCGCAGGCTTGGCTTGCCGACGGTCGAGCTGACCGAGGCCGTGCGACAGGAGACCAGGTCGATCAAGGCGGCCGTCACCGCCGCGCGTACCGGTGATTTTACGCAGGCGCTGGCAAAGCTCGACAGCGTCAGCACCGTTACCGACAATGAGAAAATGGCCGAGCAGGTGGTTGCGGCCTGGGTTCGGCTCAAGCCGGATTCGCGGGCCGGCACCAATATTCTCGTTCTCGACAATGCGACCCGGCTCATCGTCAATAGCAAGATCCGCGAGGCGTTGAAGGCCGAGAGCGGATTGGCGGCCGAGGACAGCAGGCTTTCGATCCTTGCCCCGGCGGGCCTCACCGACATCGAAAAGCATATGGCCCGCTTCTATGCCACAGGTCAGGTCGTTCGCTTCGACCGCGATGTGACGCGGCTCGGCGTTGCCCGGGGCGCCGACTATCGTGTCGTGGGGCTCGGCAGGGACGGTAATGGCCGGCAGGTCGTGCGGCTCGTTGACGAGAATGGACGCACAATCCGCTGGGATCCGCAGACAACCAAAGCCCGGCACATCAATATCTTCAACCCCGAGGAGCGGGAACTCGCCGAAGGGGATCGCATCCAGTGGCGCCTGGTCAATCGTGAGCTCGATCTGCGCAATGCCGAGCGCGGCACGGTCGAGAAACTGGATGGAACTATGGCGACGATCCGCTGGGACCGGACCGGCAAAACGCAGCAGGTCGATCTGTCGGAGCACAGGACCTGGGACCATGGCTATGCGGAAACCGTCTATTCCTCCCAGTCCAAGACCTATCCGCGTGTCTTCGTGCTGGCGCCGGTCGAATCTCCGCTCGTCAACGCTCAGAATTTCTACACCGCGATCACCCGCGCGGCCTTCGGCGTCCGGCTCTGGACCAACAATGTCAAGGAACTGATCGCGAAGCTCGAACGCCAGTCAGGAGAGAAGACCTCATCCTCGGAAGGACTGGACCGCATGCAAGCGGACCGCGTGGGCGCCTTCTCGAAACGCCAGGCAGACCATCTGGAGGGTCTCAAGACCGAGCAGGAGCGCATGCGAGCCGAGCGGCGCGACCGGGCGCTCGAACGCCAGCTCGACAAGCGTGAACGACCACCCCGTGGCGCGGCCGAGCATCTCGCGGAAGGGGCGCGGAGCATCGCGCAGGTTCTCGACCGGTTCCTGGGCGGGATTCTCGATCATGCACGCACGCAGCGGGACACCGCCCAGGCCAGCCCGGACCAGGCAAGCCGCGCCCCCGTGCCACAGCCCGAACCCTCCCACGGTCCCGAACGATAAGGTCATCACCCATGTTGCTTCCGGTCATTGCCTTCATTTTCATTCTTCTTCTGCTCGCTCTGCGGCACTATCGGACGCCCCTTCGCCATCGCTGGCGACGACGGCAGGCAAGGGTCATGGCCTCGCAATTCTGTGGCCGCGACCGGCTGCAGCCTCCCCAGCTCCTTTATGCCCGGCTGCGGGCCATGGACCCGCTCGCCTTTGAAGAGCTTCTGCTGGAAAGCTTTGAGCGGCGGGGTCACAAGGTGGTGGGCAACCGCCGATATACGGGCGATGGCGGGATCGATGGCCAGGTCGTGATCGACGGCGCGACATGGCTGATCCAGGCGAAGCGCTATGCAGGCGCCATTCGGTCCGAGCATGTCGTTGCCTTCGATACGCTCTGCCAGTCCCGCAGATGTCGTGGCCTGTTCATCCACACCGGGCGCACTGGGCCGCAAAGCCGGCTTTCCGTCAGCCATTCCGGCGTCGTTCGGATCATTTCCGGGCGGGCGTTGCTTGCTTTGCTGACCGGTGGGCCGATTTCCGACCTGACCCTGACGGCAGGCGTAGAGCCGGTGCGTTCCACGCCGCAGATAAGGAAGATCCGCTGATGCAGAAATATCTGCCATTCGCATGGGCTATCCTGTTCAGCATCATATTCTTGCCGCACGCGGCATTGGCAAAGGCGCGCAGCGGGGACGATGAGCGTCTCATCGGCTCTTGCATTCGCAAGGCGTCGCTCGGCCAACCCTGGCTGGAAAAGACGCTGTGGGGATTGCGCGATCAGGAAGCGGGCTGGATTGGAGCGCAAGTGCGCAACAGCAACGGCTCCCATGATCTCGGACCCCTTCAGATCAACAGTTGGTGGGTCCCGCGCATCGCTGCAAAGGTGCAGCGAACGGAAGCACAGGTGCGCAACTGGTTGCGCTTCGACGCCTGTTTCAACGCGGAAGCTGCCCGCTGGGTATTCTTGTCGGCCCTGCGATCGACAGGAGATTATTGGAAGGCGGTAGGCGTCTATCATAGTCCCACATTATGGCGCCAGCGTCGATATACGAACGCCGTGGCTCAGCATTTACGGGGAAGATTTGGAGCTGATGTTTTTCGGTGAACTAGGGCGTAGTGACGATTTAACTATTTGAGCCACATGGCGATGGCCGCGATTTTGACGAACCCCGTGAAGTTGACGAGCAGCTTGTCATATCTGGTGGCGACACGGCGGAACTGCTTGAGTTTGGCAAAGAAGCGCTCGACGCGGTTGCATTCCTTATAGAGATGGGTGTAGCGCGACAAACAGGATGAGGATTCGTATTGCCTCACTGAGAGATGTTCCCGACCGATGGTTCGGTTGCCTCAGCGGAATGTTCCCTTAGCAGATTTGTATTCTGCAAGCCAGTTCAAGGACATGTGGGGCGAGAGCCGGCGAAGCGTAGCGCAGCCGGCTCTCGCCCCACATGTGCAAAAATTTCGCCAGCCTCGGTCCGGGGGCCGAAGACCAGGCGCTGTGCTTCTTCGGCTCGCCATATCTTGAGCCGGCGCTGAATGGTCCGCAAAAGCTTGTCTGGATATTGACCAGGGTGCTCCCGCTGCAAGCGTTCCATAAGTTCGCGCCCTGTCCGCCATGGCTCGGCCCGATACCAGGCGTGGAGCTGATCTGTGACGGCCACCACCGGGTCCGGCCGGCGTCGGCCGCGCTTGGTCTGCGATTTTGCTCGAGCCGTTGGTCTTGCTTCCCCGAGCTGCCAGGCAGTCCGCAAACCCACAAAGAACTGATCGAGCGTTGTGTCATTCGCCACGACGGCCTCACCGGGCTTGTCGGCCAGCACGACAAGCCGCTCCTGACAGTCTCGGATTTGGCGCAGCAACTTCACGGGATCGAGGCGTTCCAGTGTCTCGGCGAGCTGGGAACGAACCGCATCGGTCGTCCTGGGATCATCGATCAGGCGTTGGGCCGGCGTCGCCGGTTTGTGATATCGTTTCGTCACCTTAGCGCCGTCGCGGTGCTTTTCCGCGAGCTTGAAGGATGGCTGGAAGAAGTTCCCGTAGAACCGTTGCAAAGCATAGAGTTCGGCCAGCACGCTGGTCGCCGCGATACCCTCGAAGCGGCGATAACCGACTATGCGGCGCACAATGGCCCCATTTTTCTGTTCGACCCAAGCCTGGTCATTCTTGCGGTAGGGTCGGCAACGGGTGAAGGTGATCGAGTTCGCCACGCACCAGTCGCGCACCGTCGGGTTGAGGAAGACGCTGTCATTGTCGGTGTCGAAGCCAAGCACCGCCATCGGCAGCTGTCCGCGCAATTCGTTGAGCACCGCCACCAGTAAATTCTGCTCACGGAACAACAGTGGCGCGCATTCGGTCCAGCCCGTGGCGATATCCGTCAAAACCAGCGTTTGTGCAAAGCTCCCTTTCGCCACTGGCCCGCTGTGCGAGACCAGATCTGCCTCAAAATGGCCGGGCGCCGGATCATCCCAGTCGTCGAATGTCCGGATCGGGATACTACGCCGTAGGGCGGATTGCCTGGCAGTCCGGCGCCGCGGGGCGCCTGTCGCCGTCGCGCGGATTTCCTTCAAGGCGCGGTCGATCGTCGCCGGGCTCATCTGCAGCAGTCGCTCTTTTACTTCACCGTCGAGCTCGAGATGGCCGCTGCGTTCCATCGCGCGCACCAAAATCGGAATCATCACCTTCAATCGTTTCGAACAGATGCGGTCGGAGGCCTCCCACAGTACCGTCAGCGCCTCGCGGACCGCATCATTGTAAAGGCGTCGACCAAGACGAGAGCTTTGGGGCGTGGCCCGTTCTGATCGCATCAGGCGCATCCCATGCTTGCGGCAATAGCCTGTGATCCGGACAAATTCATCGAGGATGCGGCTCTTTTCCCTGCGCCCCGCTGACCGATATCGATCTCGGACCGCCGAGATCAACTCCTCCCGTGTTGCCATGCTCACCTTCCTCATTCTGATTCTCCCGACGCCGCTGGCTCGGGAACATTTCTGATGAGGCAACACTCAATTCAAAGGAGCATTTCTGGCGAGGCAATGCGGCAAGGATCTCGTTCTCATCCTGATTGTCGCGGATGGTCTCGAGGACTTTCGGAGTGGTGTAGGCGGCAGGACGTCCAGCCCCGGTGCGGCGGGCCTGAGCCGTGCGCCGGCGATAACTTTCCACGTTCATCTCGAAGATCGTGGCGTGATGCACGAGCCTGTCGACCGCAGCGAGCGTCATTGCCGGGTCCGGGAAGACGCGGTTCCATTCACCGAAGGGCTGGTTGGCGGTGATGAGCAGGGATCTGCGCTCGTATCGGGCACTGATCAGTTCGAAGAGGACAGAGGTTTCCGCTTGGTCGCGTGAGACGTAGGCGAAGTCGTCGAGAATGAGCAGATGATACTTGTCGAGCCTGGCGATTGCGGATTCTAGCGTCAGTTCGCGGCGAGCCACCTGCAGACGTTGGACGAGGTCAGAGGTGCGGGTGAACAGTGCTCGCCAGCCATTTTCCACCAATGCCAGACCGATCGCCGCCGCCAGATGGCTTTTGCCCCCGCCTGGCGGGCCGAACAGGATGAGATTGGAACCCTGGTCGAGCCAACCATCGCCGGCGCACAGGGCCATGACCTGTGCCTTGGAGATCATCGGCACGGCCTCGAAGGCGAAGCAGTCCAACGTCTTGCCCGCCGGCAGGTGGGCTTCAGCCAGATGACGCCCGATCCGGCGACGATCGCGTTCGGCGAGTTCGTGTTCGGCGAGAGCTGCAAGGAACCGGCTCGCGGGCCATCCTTCCTTGTCCGCCTGGGCTGCAAAATCGCCCCAGATATGCTTGATGGTTGGCAAGCGCAGTTCATTGAGCATCAGGCCCAGGCGCTGTGCGTCGATCATCGGAGCCGTGCTCATGCCGCTTCTCCCTGTTCGATCAGCCCGTTGTAGATCGAGAGCGAGACCATCTCGACCACGACTTCAGGCAAAGTGGCGGGATCGGGGCTGAAGCGGGCCCGAAGTGCCGACAGGCATGGGATCCTGCGGATTGCCAGGTCCTCCTCCAGGATATGGGACAGCTCCGCCTCGCAGGCGCGCTCGTGGGCCATGGCCAGAAGCTCGACCATGATCCGGCAGGCTTCTTTCTCGCCCACAGCTTCCAGCAAGTGCTCGAACATGAGGCGGTAGGGCGCGCGGGGGAACAGGCTGTCACGATAGACCAATCCCCGCAGCGCCATCGGCTTGCGGCGCAGGGAATGAATGACATGGCGATAATCGACAACGTGGCCGTGCTTACCGTTCACACCGGCGCGGCCGCGCTGCAGGGTCATGAGCCTTGTGCCGCCGATGAAGACATCGAGACGGTCGTCGTAAAGGCGCACGCGCAGGCGATGTCCGATCAGGCGCGAGGGGACCGTGTAGAACACCTTGCGCAGGGTGAAGCCGCCCGAGGACGTCACTGTCACGAGGACTTCCTCGTAATCGGTAGTCCGTGCGTTCGGGAGGGGTTGCAGCGCCTTGCGCTCAGCATCGATGCCGGGACCGTGGCGCCGGTTCCTTGCGGTCACGACTTCGTCGATGAAGCGGCGATAAGCGGCAAGGTCGGTGAAGTCCGTGGTCCCGCGCAATAACAGCGCGTCCTTCACTGCAGCCTTGATATGGCCGTGGGCGCTCTCGATCGCACCGTTCTCGTGGGCAATGCCTGTGTTGTTGCGCGTCGGCTCCATTCCATAATGGGCGCATAGGGCGTCATAGCGCTTGGTCAGGTCGGCCTTCGCATCTGCGTCCAGGTTGCGGAAGGCGGCCGACAAGCTGTCGGTACGGTGCAGCCTGGGCGCTCCGCCGGCAGACCAGAGCGCATTCTGCAGCCCTTCGGCCAGGGCGACGAAACTCTCGCCGCCTAGAATGACGTGCCCATGTTCAAAGCCGCCGCAAGGCAGGCGGAAGTGATAGAGCAAGTGGTCCAAAGGCGCCCCGGCGATGGCGACCTCCAGATCGTTCATGCACGTAAAATCGGACATGCCGAGCCGCCCCGGCTCATGAACCTGCCTGAAGATGACTTCCCGATCCTGGCCGTTCAGAGCTCGCCAGTCGCGAATACGCCTCTCCAGGGTTCGTCGTGAGCCGAACTCGGTATCCGGGTACCGGCGGCGCAGTTCCTCGAAGATCGCGACAGGACGAAGACCGGGGGCGGCCTCCAGCATCGGCACGACAACCTCTTCGAAAATGCCCGATAGCGGATCAGGGCGCCGTCGGCCGCGCGGTGCCTGTCGCTGGGAAGGCAGGCGCGCATCCTGCAGCACCCGATAGCCGGTCGCCAGGCTCTATGCGGCAGGTCCATGCAGAAATAGTGAAACCGAACCAGCTTGCCATCGATGATCCCGTCGGCCTCGCCAAAGTCCACCTGGGCGTGGCCCGGCTTGTGGCTCAGCGGGATAAATACCTCGCGACTGCGCAGCTTGGCACCGGCCACATAATCGCGAACAATCGTTATGCCGCCGGTGAAGCCATGCTCATCGCGCAGCCGCTCGAAGATACGGGCAGCAGTGTGCCGCTGTTTGCTATGGACCGTGCGATCATCCTCCAGGATCTTGTCGATAATGTCCGTAAATCCGGCCAGCTTACGACCGTAGGTGCGACCACTTCGGCCATGTGGAGCTGGCTCCGGAAAGCACAGCATCTTGTCGATAGTCTTGCGGTCGATCCCGAAATACCGGGCGGCAGCGCGACGGCTCATCCCGTCAATCAGTACGGCGCGGCGGACCTTCTGATAAAGCTCCACTCTCTTCATCCTTCCACCTCCGCACAAAAGCGAAGGTCTAACAGGACTGGCCCTTTTTTATCCCGCTGCTCCGGTCCGGTCCGTGGCCCCTTTTATTCCCGGTGTTCTCACTGGCCATGTTCGCCAGGGTTCGGCTTGCGAATACGCAGTTGAGAGTGTTGACCACTTTTCCAGTGGATCGTCAAAATGACTGTACGTTGCTCTTCGTCGACATCGGCGACGATATCAGTCACGAGAGCGCGCAGGAGTTGCTGGCGACAACGCATATCGACGTTTGGTGCGCGCCAAGCAGCCTCCAGGTCAGTGGCAATGCCCGCAAAATCCGGGATCGGGATGCCAAGGTCGATTTGTCGTGCCTGTGTCAAAGCAGCTTCGCAGGTTTCCACACGCCTGAGCGCCGCTTCCCAACCCTTCCCGAGTTGGGCTGTGATCAGGCGGTTGTCAGGGTCGCAAGCGGCATAGCGGCGCTCGGCGAGAGATGCCTCGTATCGTGCTTGCTGCAAGTCCAGCTCCACCATGCGGTGTCGCTCTTCCAGATTATCCCGATGCACCCGGTCAGCTTCTGTCGCGGCCTCGATTGCTATTGGCGTTATGGCGCTCAATACTCTTTGCCGATAGCAGGATCGATCCGAGACGCGCCAAAAGTCATGCATCGGGGTTTGGCGGTTCTCCGGCATTTCGGGTTGATAGTCTTGCATTGATAATAGGGATGGCTTGGCCCCCCCTATCACTAACAGACAATCGCCTTCCGCATCGGCCACAGGTGAGCAGACCAGCGAGCAACGCCTGAACTGTCTCCATTTCCGGGTTATGCTGAGATGCCTGACCGAGCATCAGGCTCAGGCGCTATGCATCGATTGTGCGAACTGTGCTCATGCGCCTCTCTCTGTTCGACAAAGCTCGTCGTAGATCGCGAGCGAAACCATCTCGACCTCGACTTGGAGCAACGCATTGAGCAAGGCAAGGCCTATTGGCTGCTCCAGCAACTTGGACTACCGACCAGCCAGGGTTTGATCGAGAGTCATCGTCGGTATTTTCGGTGATTTCGCCGACCGGCGGCATCCGGCCCGCCGATCGCAAGCGTGTCAGTCGTGCGCTGAGCCTTGCCGAGCGGGAGGAGATATCGCGGGGCCAGAGCGTCACTGAACCCTCGCGTGCGATAGCACGGCGGTTGGGCCGGGCGCCTTCGACGATCAGCCGGGAAATCAGACCAATGGCGGCGTTGCACGGTGTCGGGCGACCGCGTCCGATCGGGCGGCATGGGACCGTGCCTTGCGCCCCAAGCTGGCTTGCTCGCTATCACTGGTACACGCAGTATCGGCCAAGCTACGCCGCAAAGTCGGTTCTCCGATCTTAATATCGATGCATGATTCTTCCATAACTTTCTTCGAGCATGATGAGCGGCGATCTACACTTTTGAGCGAGCCGCCGCGACGGCTTCGCTTAGAGGAGAATTTGCCGAGATTGCTTGCGAGGCGCCTATCCAGCCCCCATCGACCTGTAAGTCGCATCCGGTCACATAGCTCGCCTGCGGAGACGCAAGAAAGGCGATCGCCTCCGCCACTTCCGCGGCTGTTCCCGAGCGCGGGATCGGGGCGAAGAGCAAGGCTTCGCGAGAGGCTTCGCTGCGCCCCATTTCCAGCAGTCCCATCGGCGTATCGATGCATCCGGGAGATATCGAGCAGATCCGGCGCCCCTCTCTCCCGAAAGGCGCGGCGAGCCGCCGTGCCATGCGCAGGATACCCGCCTTGGACAGCGCATAGGCCATGCCCGGCAAGGCGGCTTCGCTGCCGACGATCCCGGCTAGCCGTGCGGCGAGATCGGGTTGGTCCGGCTGGTCGAGCATGGCGGTTATCTCGGCGTTCTCGACCAGCGCGGTATGCGCTGTCATCGAACTGATGACGATCGCCGCGCCGCCACGGACGAGGCGCTGGCCGAGCCGTTCCACGGCGACGGCGGTGGCCGTGAGGTTGACGGCAAGGATGCGCTCGAAGCTGCCCATGCTGGGGGATAGGCCCGCCGTTATCACCAGCGCGTCGATTTCGGGCAGGCTGTCGGCGAAAGTTGCGAGATCCGCTTCGTCCGACATGTCCAGCGCGGTGGCCTGCGCGCCGAATGCCGCGCGAAGTGGATCGAGCGGCGCGGTCGAAAGGTCGGCGAGGATCAGTTCGTAGCCTTGTCGATGAAGGACTTCGGCCGTGGCGCGGCCGATGCCCGAGCCGGCGCCGAGAATGCAGGCGATAGGTTTGGTCATGCTTGCTCCGGTGCTTGCAGGTGAAGGTCGAGCCGCGTCCTTGCGTGATACCGCAGCGACAGCGCCATCAGGGTGAAGGCGAGCGGCACGGTGATGGCGCCGATGATCGCCAGCGAGGCCGACAGCGGGTGCGTGAAGCCGGTCAGGCGATCGCTCATGTAGCCGGACAGGATCGGTCCCAGTCCGGTGCCGAGCAGCGCGGCGGTCATAGCCATGATCGCCATGACCTGCGCGCGCAGATGGCGCGGAGTGACGTACTGAAAGGTGAGCGAGGAAAGACTCGTCACGCAACTGACGAGGAACAGTGCCGCGCCCATCAGCGTCAGTTCCAGATAGAGCGAGGATGTCAGCAGCCCGAACGCCGCGAGCGGCCAGACCAGAGCCAGCGCACACAGGATGACCCGCAGTACCGTCCCCGCCGGATCCTGCCTTGCAAGGCGCGATACCAGCATTCCGGCGGATAGAGTCCCGGCGGCTCCGCAGATGAGGTAGACCGGGCCGAACAGCCGTCCCACTTCCGCCTCGTCGATGCCCTTGGAGCGCATGATCGCGGCGGGGAGCCAACTGATGTAGCTGGCGAGAAGGATCATCACCGCCGCCATGGCAAGCTGGTAGAGCACGAAAATCTGCCAGTGACGGCCGAACAGCGCAAAGACTTCGCCGAAGCCGGGCGGGTTCTCCTTCCGTGAGGGTACAGCTTTGCGGTCGATGATGAGCAGCAGAAGGGCAGCGGGTATCAGGCCCAGCGCGCCGACGATCAGGAACACCGCCTGCCAGGCGTCGATGGTGCTCAGTACCGGCACCGAGCCGGGTTCGAGACCATCCGCCCAGGCATAGATCGCCCCGCCGAGTCCGAGAGCGAAACCACCGCCGATGAACGGCGCGAGCATGTAGAACGAGGTCGCGGTGGCCAGTTGGCGGCGGTTGAAGCGGTCTGACAGCGTCGCCAGCGCGGCGGGGGTGAGACCAGCCTCGCCCACAGCCACGCCGATGCGGGCAGTCATCATCTGGCCGAAGGTGCCCGCGAAGCCACAGGCCATCGTCATCACGCTCCAGGCCGCGACGCACCCGCTCATCACCCGCGAACGGCGCGTGCGGTCAGCCAGCCATGCCAGCGGCAGCGTCGCGGCGACGTAGAAGAGCGAGAAGCTGACGCCCTGGAGCAGTCCGAACCGGGTGTCGTCGATATGCAACGCCGTCTGGATCGGCGCGATCAGCAGGCTGATGACCTGCCGGTCGAGATACCCGATGGTGTAGCAGAACGCGAGCAGTCCGGCGACGAGCCAACTCCGCGCGCTGGCCGGTGGCAGGTCCGCAGGCACTGGGGAGCCCTCAGGCATCGATGACATATTCTCTCCCGGATGACGCGGTTCGCCGCTTTTATGCTTGCTTGGTATGATTCTATATTGAACAAATGAGCGATAATCAAACATTGATCGTGGCTGCCGATCTGGCCAAGCACGGGGAAGGAGAGAGGCCGGATGTTCCGAAGTGTTGCGGAAGCAAGGGAAATCGCGCGTCGGCGCCTGCCTCCTGCCGTGTTTCACTACGTCGATGGCGGCAAGGAGGACGAGGCCACCGTGCGCGCCAACGAAGCGGCGTTTACCCGGTGGAGTTTCCTGCCCGCAGCCTGCCCGACCGCGATGCGGCCCGATCTGGAGGCGACCATTCTGGGCCGCAAATGCGCGATGCCTCTGGCCATCGCGCCGACTGGCTTCGTGCGCATCGTCCATCCTGACGGAGAACTCGGCGCGGCGCGGGCGGCGGCACACCATGGTCTGCCGATCGCGATCAGCACATGGGCGAGTGCGCCTGCGGGGGATGTGGTGGCGGCTAACCCCGACTGCTGGTTCCAGCTCTACATGATCGGTGGCCGTGAAGGCGCCGTCTATTGCATCGAGCTGGCGCGCGAGGCCGGATGCCGCGTCCTCGTGGTGACGGCCGACATCGCCGGGGTATCGCCCGCCGACCGGATCGCGCCGCCACTGCCCGATCCGAGTGATCGGGCCTCGATCCTGCGCTTCGCTCCTTCGGCGCTGGGCAGGCCGCGCTGGCTGTGGTCGCTGCTGCGCGGCGGCCTTGCCATGCCGGCGCCGAACGCGCCCCGGCGAGATGATGGCACGATGCTGCGTGTGGCCGATGCCGGGCGGCTGCTGACGCGAACGCCGATGAGTTGGGACGACTTGCGCTGGGTGCGGAAGCGCTGGTCGGGTCCGCTGGTGCTCAAAGGCGTGATGCGGCCGGGCGATGCGCTCAAGGGGCTGGAGTGCGGGGTCGATGGCATCGTCGTATCGAACCATGGTGGCAAGGTGCTCGATGGATCGGCGGCGACTCTCGATGCCTTGCCCGCCACTATCGACGCAGTGGGAGGGCGCTGCGAAGTCCTGCTCGACGGCGGCTTGCGGCGCGGCGCCGATCTCGTGCGTGCCCGCGCGCTTGGGGCGAATGCCGCGCTGATCGGCAGGCCGTGGCTCTGGGGCCTCGCAGCAGGCGGGGAGCATGGTGTCGCGCAGATCCTCGACCTGTTCCGTCGCAGCCTCTCGGCGACATTGGCCAACCTTGATCTGTCGCGGTTCGACGAGGTCGATGGCTCGGCCCTCTGGCGGAACGGCGGCGTGGCCATGCACGAAGCGGGTTGACAGGGAAGGCCCGAATGCTGTCAATGGTCGAATAAGAAACAATAGGGCGACTATCGCTCAAAAAGGAAGTTGGGATGGCGGAAGATCCGAGCCATGACATCGATCTCGATATCCACGCGGCCGATGCCTACGAGCGCGGTCCGTGCGTCTGGAGCCGTTTGCGTGAACACGACGGACTCGTCCACTCCGCGCGTTATGGAGGGTTCTATGTCGCTGCGCGGCATGAGGATGCTCTTAAGGTGTTGATGACGCCTGCGGTCTTCGGATCGGGCAAAGGCATCACCCTGCCACCGCCTGGCAGCATCCGCAGCTTTCATATCCCGGCCGAGATCGACCCGCCGCTCCACGGCGAATACCGCGCGCTGATGCAGCCGCTGCTTGATGGTCCGCACGCCCGCGCGCTGGAGCCCGCGATCAGCGAGATCGCGCGCGGATTGATCGCGCGCATTCCCGACGACGAGCCGTTCGACTTCGTGCGCTTCTTCGCGCGGCCGCTGCCGATTGTGGTTGCGCTCGACATCATGCGGATCGATCGCAGCCATGCTGCCGAACTTGAACAGATGGTCGAGGATCTTCACCACGAAGTCGCCACCGGTACTCCGACCGGTGCGGCCGAGCGGCTCAGGATTTTCACCGAGGACGTGATCACGCAGCGCCGCCGTACGCTGAGCGATACGGACGACGACGTCGTCGCTTCGATCCTGCGCGGGCAGGTGGAAGGGAGGGCGCTCAGCGCAGCGGAGCAGATGTCGATGGTGCGCCAGATCCTCGTCGGCGGCTTCGACACGACGTCGATCGCGCTGGCGACGATGATGAAGTGGCTGGCCGAGAACCCGGACGAGGCCACGCGTCTGCGTGCCGACCCTGCTGCGATCGATGCCGCGAGCGAAGAGATCGTGCGCTTCTCCTCGCCCTCCACTTACCTGCGCCGCGAGGTCATGGCGCCGACCGAACTGGCCGGAACGCCGCTTGAGGTGGGGGACTCGGTGCTCGTCGCTTTCGCCGCTGCCAATCGCGATCCGGCCAAGTTCGCCTGCCCCGAAAGCATCGATGCCAGGCGCAAGCCGAACATGCATGTCGGTTTCGGGGCGGGGCGGCATCGGTGCGTCGGCTCGTTCGTCGCCAAGGCGCAGATGCGCGTGGCCTTCACTGAACTGCTCGATCGCTTCGAGGGCTTCGCTTTGGAGACCGAGCCGCCGATCAGCTATTCAAGCGGGCTGGGGCAGGGCATCATGTCGATGACGATGCGTTTCCACCGGCGCGCGGGTTGACGTCATTTCGTTACTAGAAGGGAATTTACGTGCCTGCCATCGATCCCAGTCAGTACCAGTGGATCAAGATTGAAAAGAACGACGGCGTCTGTACGCTGACGCTCAACAATCCGCGCCGCAAGAACGCCGTGTCACGCCCGATGCACCAGGAGATCGAGCGTATCTGGGACGACGTCGATCGCGACGACGACATTCGCGTGGTGATCCTGACCGGTGAGGGCGGCGCGTTCTGTGCGGGCACTGACTTGTCGATGCAGGACGGCGAGAACCAGACCGGTCGCAAGGGACGTCCGCCGACCAAGAGCGCGCGCCGCCTGTTCTGGAACATGCTGGATGCGGAAAAGCCGATTATCGCCAAAGTGCGGGGCCCGGCTTACGGCGTGGGCGTCAATATCGCCCTCGCCTGCGACATGGTGATCGCGGCGGAAGGCGCGAAGTTCTGCGATTCCCACGTGCGCATGGGCATCGCGCCGGGCGATGGCGGGGTTGCCTTCTTCCCGCTGCTGCTCGGCTTCCACCGCGCCAAGGAGTACCTGATGCTGGGCGAACCGATCGTCGCCGAGAAGGCGGCCGAGATCGGCCTCATCAATTACTGCGTTCCCGATGGCGAACTAGACGCCTTCGTCGACGGCTATGCGCGCCGTCTGGCGGCGGGGCCGCCGCTGGCGATCTCCTACGGCAAGATGTCGGTCAACCTGCTGCTCAAGCAGATGACGGCAGGCGCATTCGAGACTTCGCTGGCCTATGACCAACTGACGCTGTTCACCGACGACCACAAGGAGGGCGCGCGCGCATTCCTCGAAAAGCGCGACCCGGTGTTCAAGGGAAGCTGAGCAGGATGGCCCTGCCACTCAGGGCAGGGTCTCCGCCAGATTGCGCTGGACGTCGAGCATGGCGGGCAGGATTTCCTCGACCATTCGCTCCTTGCTCCCGCGCGAGGCGTGGAAGCCGACGTTGATCGCGGCGATCGTGCTGCCGGTGCTGTTGATGACCGGCACGCCGATCGACAGCGAATTGGGCGCAACTTCCTGGTCGATGATCGAATAGCCCTGTTCGCGCACCCGCGCGATCTCGGCCATGATGTCCTTCACCGAAGTCAGCGTGTGGCCGGTGAGGGGCTGGCGCACGCTACCCTCGATGGTCTTCTTGGCCGCTTCCACCGGCAGCGCCGCCAGCAGCACGCGGCCGAGCGAGGTGCAGTAGGCGGGCAGGCGGCTGCCCGGGTGCAGGCCGGTGCCGACGATGTGATGCTGCGTGTCGCGCGCGATGTAGACTATCTCGTGATGGTCGAGCACGGCGGCCGAGCAGCTCTCACCGATGCGGTTGGCCAGTTGCGACAGCGCCGGGCGCAGCAGTTGCGGTAGCGAGGCCGAAAGGTATGACTGGCCCAGCTTCAGGATGCGGGGGGTCAGCTCGAAATAGCGGTCGTCGGCGACGGCATAGTCCAATTCCACCAGCGTCAGCAGGCAGCGGCGAGCCGAGGCGCGGTCGAGGCCGCTGAGGCGCGCGACTTCGGCGATCGTCAGCCGGTCGCGCCCCTTGCCGAAGGCCTCGATCGCCGCGAGGCCCTTGGCGAAGCCACCCATCCGGTCGACGTCGCGCACTGGCTTCTTGCCCGTTTCCGTTATGGCGGCACCCGCCTCGACTAGTTCTTCCACGTTGGCGCCCGCCATGTACGTTACCCTTTACCAATCAACTGTGCGATTATTGTACGGTTGCAGGGCGTTCGACAAGTCCTGCGCGTCACTCTTCCTTGTCCAAGATTAGATCTGCGGCACGCCAGCCCACGACCATCGCGGGCGCGTTGGTATTGCCGGCGGGCATGAACGGAAAGATCGAGGTATCGACTACGCGCAGCCCGTCGACGCCCCGCACCCGCAGGCGCGGGTCGATGGCAGAGGCTGCATCGTTACCCATCCGGCAGGTGCCGCAGGCGTGGTAGTTGGTGTAGCCGGTGGCGAGATAGGCCGCCTCGATCGCCTCTTCGCTGGTGTGCTCTGGACCGGGACGGGTCTCGGCCTTGATATAGGTGGCGAGCGGCGGCTGCGCGACGAAGCGGCGAGCGGTGGCGAAGATCGTCGTCACCATCGCACGGTCGTCGTCATGGGTGACATAGGCAGGCATGATGTCAGGCAGCGCCTCGGGATCGCGCGATGCGATGGTTAGATGTCCGCGCGACTTCGGGCGGATAGGATAGACGCAGATGTTGAGGCCGCCGTGCTTCTCCACCCTGATCGGCATTGCGGTGAAGTCGAAGGTGAACGGTGAGATCAACAATTGCATGTCCGGCCGCGCAAGGGCCGCGTCGGATTTGAGCCAGGCGCCCAAGTCGTAAGCGCCGCCTGCCATGGGCCCCTTGCGCTTCAGATAATAGCGCAGGACGCTGCGCACGAGGCCGAGGCCCCGGAATTCGCGATTCTGCGACATCGCATCGGGCACGCGCCACTGAAACACGACGCCGCGATGCTCGAACAGGTTTTCGCCCACGGCGGGATTGTCGTGGACCACTGGCACGCCGATCCGTTCGAGCAAGGCGGCAGGACCGACGCCCGAGCGCTGTAGGATCGCCGGGCTGGCGAGCGCTCCGGCGCTCAAGATCACCTCTCGCTCGGCCGCGAGGCGCAGTTCCTGCCCGTTCCGGCGTGCGATCACGCCCACTGCGCGCTTGCCTTCGAACAGCACGCGATCGACGACGACGCCCGTTTCCACCGTCAGGTTCGGGCGGTCCAGCACCGGCAGCAGGAAAGCCGTCGCGGCGCTCTGGCGGCGGCCCTTCCAGATCGTGCGCGGGGCATAACCGATGCGCGGCGCATCGGCGGGATCGTTGACGTCTTCGACTTTGGCGAGACCCATCGTCGCGCCCGCGTCGAGCACAGCTTCGGTCAGCGCATTGTGCGTTTCCGGCATTGAGATGCGCAGCGGCCCGGCATCGCCGCGCGTCGCGTCGGGGCCAAGTTCGTGGTTCTCCATCCGGCGATAGGCCTCGCCGATGTGGCGCCAACTCCATTCCGGGCCGGTCAGCGCGGCGAGTTCGTCGAAGTCCGCCGCGCTGCCGCGGTTGTAGACCATGCCGTTGACCGAACTCGATCCGCCCAGAACCCGGCCGCGGGCCCAGAATTCGGCAGTGTCGTTCGATCCGCGCTCGGGCCGGGTCATGAACGGCCAGATATAGCGCATGTTCGCCATGATCTTGGCGAGACCGCGCGGCATGGCGATGAACGGATGCCTGTCGCTGCCGCCTGCTTCCAGCAGCAGCACGCGGACTTTCGCATCTTCGCTCAAGCGATTGGCGAGCACGCAGCCCGAAGAGCCTGCGCCGACGATGATGTAGTCGTAGCCGTCGAGCGTAGTCATGGCGTGGTGATGGTCCTCTCGTGGCGGACTTCGTCGAACAGGGAGAGCATGTTCGCTTCGGAGCGCATGGTGTCCTTTCCTGCTGTGGCATCGCGCAGGAACTGCATGTGAAGGTCGAATGCAAGCGGCTGCGCGGCTGCGCGGGCCATCATCGCTGTCGCCAGTGCCTCAGCACGGGGCAGCAGAGCTTCAGGCGCGACCACTTCGTTGACGACGCCCCAGGCGAGCGCGGTCGCGGCGTCGATCGGTTCTCCGGTCAGCATCATCTGCGCCGCGCGCTGGGTGCCGATGGCGCGTACCAGCAGCGAAGCGCCGCCCCAGCGCGGGAAGAAGCCGACCTTGCAATGAGTATCGGCGAAGCGTGAGGCGGGGGTTGCGATCGCCATCGTGCAGGACAGCGTCATCTCCAGCGCGCCGGTCAGGCAGGGCCCGTCGATGGCGGCGATCACCGGCTTGCCCAGCGAGCGCAATGCGGCTGCCGGATCGGGCTTGACCGGTGCGGCGCCGTCCGGCCGGTCCTTGAGGTCCACTCCGGCGCTGAAACAGCCCTGCGCGCCGGTCAGGATGACGGCGCCGATGCCCGCGTCCTCCGCGGTTCGGGCCATTAGCGCGGCGAAGTCGCGGCGCATCGCGCGCGTCAACGCATTGCGTGCCGCAGGGCGATTGAACGTGACTCGGCGGATGCCGTCGCGATCCTCGATCAGAATCGGTGATTCGGGATCAGGCATGCGCAGCGATCTGGGCCATGTCCGGGACGGCGCAGGCTTCGGCATATTCGCGGCGCAGGCGGCCGACGAGAGTGCCGACGTCGGGCACGTCGTTGATCAGGTCGATGCCCTGGCCTGCGCTCCACAAGTCGCGCCAGGGGCGGGTGCCCTCGGGCAAGTGCGCATGATTGCGCGTGGCGGGTGCCAGCATCTCGGGGGCGATACCCCTGCTATCGAGCGAGGGTCGCAGCCAGTTGGCGGGCACGCCGGTGATCGCGGGTGTGTAGGCAAGGTCGGCCGAGGCGTGATCGACCAGCATTGCCTTGTATTCGGGTGGGGCGCCCGATTCCTGCGTGGCGATGAAGCGCGTGCCGAGGTAGACGAGGTCAGCCCCCAGCACTTCGGCTGCCCGGATCGCCGCGCCCGACGAGACCGAGCCTGCGAATACGACAAGGCCGTCCCACGTCGCTCTGACGCGCGGGAGGAAGGCAAGCGCGTTGAGTGTGCCCGAATGTCCTCCGCCGCCGCTGCCGATGCACACCAGTCCATCAACACCCGCCGCAATAGCCTTTTCGGCAAAGCGCAGGTTGGTGACGTCGTGCAGGATCGTGCCGCCGTGGTCGTGGATGGCCTTGGCGATCTCGGCGGGGTTTCCCAGTGCCGTGATGAAGTGCGTGATTCCGCGCGCGATGCACAAGCGGATGTCGGGGAGGGTTTCCTCCAGTGGGCGGCTGGCGATGATATTGGCGGCGATCGGGCCGATGCGGGTTTCGGGATGGCGTTCGCGGTGCATTGAGAGGTCGCGGTGCAGCTCTTCCAGCCACTGCGCGAATTCCTCGTGCGTGCGGGCATTGTGGCGCGGCAATCCGGCCATTATCCCGGCCTTGGCAGCGGCGCCGACCAGTTTCGGGCCGGAGACCAGCATCATCGGCGCGCAGATTGCCGGGAGTACCAGGCGGGCACGGATATCGGATGCCAGCGTCAAGACCCTCTCCTTGATTATTGTGCGTTAATCGCTCTGTTGGTCACTTATTGCACCTTTTGCCGTCTTGAGGCAATCAGCGTCAAGCAGATCATCGACGTGTATGATGGATTGGGGAGGACACAATGAGCGCAGCGACGGCAAAGACCGCGCACCTAACGGCACACAACGGCACCATAGCGGTACTCACGGTAACCAATCCGCCGGTCAACGCGCTCAGCCACCATGTTCGCGTGGCACTGTGCGAGGGCGTCGATCAGGTGCTTGCGGACGAATCGATCCGCGCGCTGATCATCCAGTGCGCGGGGCGGACGTTCTTTGCGGGAGCCGACGTCAAGGAACTGAATCGTCCGATAGAGCCGCCGCTGCTGGGCGATGTCATGGCCGCGTTCGAGGCGTCCGGCAAACCGGTGATTGCGGCGATGCACGGCACGGCGCTGGGCGGCGGTTTCGAGGTGGCGCTGGCGGCGCATTTCCGCGTGGCGGTGCCCTCGACTACGGTGGGCCTGCCCGAAGTCGCGCTGGGCCTGCTGCCGGGGGCGGGGGGAACGCAGCGGGTGCCCCGCATCGTAGGTGTCGAGGCGGCGGTGGAGATGATCGCGCTGGGTCGCAAGGTCGGCGCGGCAGAGGCGCTCGAACTTGGCCTGATCGATGCGGTGGTGGAGGAGGGCAGGCTAGAGGAGCAGGCGGTCGCCTTCGCCGAACAGGTGCTGCGCGAAGGTCGCTCGCTGCGGCGGGTGCGCGATGTGGTGATGCACGGCGATGCGGCTGAGATCGAAAGGATCTTCGCAGGCTTCCGCAAGCGCCACCCCGAGATGTTCGTGGGGCTGAAGGCACCGGAGGGCGCGCTGCAGGCGATCGAGGCCGCCGCGACGCTGTCTTTCGACGAAGGCATCGTGCGCGAACGCGATATTGCCCGCGCCCTGACGGCCAGCCCGGAATCGGCGGCGCAGCGCCACCTGTTCTTCGCCGAGCGTGCGGCCGCGAAGTTGGCGGGAGCCGAAGCCGTGCAACCCCACCCGCTGGCAGGCGTCACGCTGCAGGGCGAGGTGGATGACCGCCTGTTGAAGCTGGCTTTGCCGGATGGGCAGGACGCGGTGATCCGGTGCAATGCGGCTGGACTTGAGGCATCGTCAGAATCTGACCCTTCGCGCGTGGTCGGAATCGCGACGGGCGAGGGCCTGTGGGAGATCGCACTCGGCGACTGCACAGCGCCGGATGTGGCGCTGGGCGTGATGGCCATGCTGCGCAGCAAAGGGGTGCAGTCGATCTTCGTCAGGCTCGGCGCGGTACGGGTGGCCGATCGCCTTGCGGCGGCATTGACCCGCGCAGTCGATGTGCTGCTGGCCGAGGGGCGCGACATGGCCGACATCGTTGCTTCCGCGCGGGACTACGGCTTCGGCCCTGAGGCGATTCCCGGCGAGGGCGGCGGCGCGGTGGATGAGGCGATCATCGAGACGCTGGTCTCGGCGGGGGTGGCGGAAGCCCGGGCGCTCGTCGCCGAAGGGCGGGTCATGCGGGCTTCAGATATCGACGTTGCAGCGGTGAAGGGCGGGCTATGGCCGCTGTGGCGAGGCGGCCCGGCGTTCGTCGGCGGACTGTGAGGATCGGGATCGTCTCGGACCTTCATTGCCGGCACGATGTGCTGGCACTGGCGGTCGCGCGGATGGGCGCGATCGACCGGCTGGTCTGCGCCGGGGACGTGATCGACCAGAGCCGGTTCTGCAGCCGCACAGTCGCTTTGCTGCAGGCACTGGGTGCGGAGACTATCCTCGGTAACCACGACCTTGCTTTCCTGTCGGGCGAGGGCGCGCGCGGCCGTATCGATGCGATGACCGGAGATTGGCTGGCCGGACGGCCGGAGGAACTGCGCCTCGATCTCGGCGGCCTGAGGGTGCGCGTCGTCCATGCGACGCCGTGGGCAGGTGACTTCGCCTATGTCACCCCCGCGCACCCGCGCTTCGCCGGGTTCGAGGAGGAGGGAACCGACGTGCTGATCTACGGGCACACGCATGTGCCGGTGGTGCGCCGTCTGGGCCGCACCCTGGTGATAAACCCCGGCTCGGTCGGCGAAGGCCGTCCCGAGCCGCGCGGGTTCGTACGCAGTTGCGCCGTTCTGGACACGACAACCGGCGAAGGCCGGATCATGGATCTCGATTAGGCGGCACAGCCGATGGCGCCCCGGTCAAGGGGGCCGTTGTTCGGGATCGTCATCCCGCGCACGATCCGGAATGACGACTTTTCGTACGGAAAATGGCCTTCTGCATTCCTGCGGAATATTTATTCCTCGGGGGCGATCGTCACCTTGAGGCCGTCCAGTTCCGTGGTGAGCCTGATCTGGCAGGCCAGTCGGGACAGGTCGTTGCGGCTTTGCAGGGCATCAAGCAGATCGTTTTCGTCGTCGGACATCGGCGGCAGATGACCGACGAAATCCTGATCGACATAGACATGGCAGGACGCGCAGGAACAGCACCCGCCGCACAGCGCCAGGAGTTCGTCGAGGCCGCTGTCGCGGATCGCTTCCATCACCGAACGGCCGTTGTCGCCAGAGACGGTCTGCTCGATACCCTGACGATCGCGCACTAAAATGAAACTCATGACATCATCCCGATTATTTAGGGCATTTCCCAATGAGGTGGAATCACCTGAAGGTTTAGAAAATTTGGTAAATCAGTCGCTTATGGAAATTTATCCGACACGGGTGGATCGGAAACCGCTTTCATATTCTGTGCCGATATTCAAGACTTTCGCTTGAATATCATCGGCAGCGAGATGATGGCCTGACCAAGCCCGCTAGTGTACGCTACGGACTTACTGCGATCGACGTAAAATTCACTGAATTGCGAGAATATCTCTTCGAATGCAGTCGTCAGTTCCATCTTGGCGAGGAACGATCCGATGCACCGGTGATTGCCCGCGCCGAAGCCGACATGCATGTTGGGCTTGCGAGTTGGATCGATCGTGTCGGGGTTAGGAAATTTGTTCGGATCCCGGTTCGCGGACCCGAATGCCACCAGCACGGAATCGCCTTTCTTCAACTGGGTGCCGCCCAGTTCGACATCTTCTGTTACTTCCCGGCGCAGATACGTGGCTGGCGAGGTGAAGCGCACAACGTCCTCGATGGCGCCGGGGATCAGCGAGGGGTCTTTGCGCAGACGACGGGCCTGCTCGGGCTCGCTGGCGATCCAGCGCATCATTTCGGTCAGGGTCGCCGAAGTCGTGTCGAAGCCGCCGATCAGAAGGAGCCGGATCATCGAAACTTGTTCATGCTCGGTCAGCGGGCGGCCATCGACCTTGCCCAGCAGGACCGACGAGACAAGATCCTCGACGGGGTCGGTTGCGGTGGGGCGGCGGCGGTCGAGGATCGTCTTGGCGTAGTCCTCAATCCGTCCGATCGCGCCGCTGGACTTGCCGGCGGCGACATCGCTGTGCAACTGGCCGACAAGCTGTTCCAGATCCGCAGCGTCTTCGGCGGGCATGCCGAGCAGGTCGAGAGCGACGAGGATCGGCAGGGGACGGCCCACTACCCGCACGAAGTCGAAGGACACCCCGTCCGGCACTTGTGCGAGAAGCCGCTCTACCATCGCCCGGACGACGGGTTCCCTCATGCGCACTTTCTCCGGCATCACGAACGGCATCATCAGCGCCCGGTATTGCCCGTGCATCGGCGGATCGACTTCGGCGGGGACGTGCAGGCTGCGCACGGATGTCGGCGGGGGCAATGTTATTCCGTGCGCCGAGGAGAACAGCGCGGGCTTCGTCAGCACTTTCAGCACGTCCTCGTAACGGGACACGACGTAGTAGCCCCCGTAGCTTTCGTTCCGGTACAAGCCCTGCATTTCACGCATCTTCGCCCACAGGCATTCCGCGCCCGAGCGGGCTTGCGGCGCGTGGATGTCGAATGTCTCAAGTGTCTGCTGTGTCGTCATAGCATCTTCACCCGTTGAGGGAGCCGGGCTCCCGGAGTCTGTTGTATTATTGTGCAAGAATGGCGTTCACGGTTTCGTGGAAGCGCACGATTTCCCGTTCCATCCCGCCGCAGGTGATGTGCTCGATCACGCCTTCGCGTGCGGCGGCAGTTCCAAGTTCGGCGACCCAGAAGTCTTCCTCGGTGGTGACGCGTTTCATGAGCGCCAAAGACTTTTCGTAATGGACGGTTTCGCGCTCGGTTTCCGGCAGGCGATCGACGAGCAGGTAGTAGTTCACGATGGTCCGGTCGATGCCGGCCGGCGCCAAGAGCATGACGCTGATGTAAGTCGGGCTGGTTATGATGAGCGCCCCGGGAACAATCGTATAGTGGACCACGGCCGAGCGGCGGAACTGTTCGAACGTCTCCACCTCCTCTCCTTGGCGAAAGCCGGCACGCCCCGACATCACGCGCATATGCTCCCCGATCATTTCGCAAGAGGTCGCACGGTCGATGAACATGCTTCCCAGCGAATTGGCGTGGAGCCGGGTGACGTGATAGTTTTCGGAAAAGCTGTCGACGATGAGCTTCCAGTTCGCCATCACTTCCACGCGCAGGTGATGGCAGATTTTCTGCTGCGGTAGCCCAATGGCGTCGAAGTCGGCCGCCAGCGGTCCGGAAACCACGGAGAAGTCGGCGTCGACGTCGCGGTCCAGGTTGACCCAGATCACGCCCCCGGCCTCGACGCACTGCAGTTCCTTCAGGCCCATCGCGTGCTTGTCCAGACCGGGAAACACTTCCGGGCGCGGCAGCGACTTGAGCTGCCCCTTCATGTCGAAGCTCCAGGCATGGTAGGGGCAGGTGACGAGCCCGCCCTTCACGGCTTCATGGGACTGGCACAGCTTGATGGCCCGGTGCGTGCAGATGTTGTGAAAGGCATGGACCTGGCCTTCCTCGTCGCGGGTCAGCAGGATCGATGGTCCGTAGTCGTCGACCGCGACGCGGGTTCGCGGCCCTGGCAACATGTTCGACACGCCCACCGGGATAGGCCGTCCCCGGAACAGCTTTTTCTGTTCGAGCGCGTACCTTTCAGGCGAAACATAGACGTCGGTGGGCAATTGGTCGACACGTTTGCCGACGAGCGTGGGATTGGAATCCTCCACGCTGTTGAACTGCGCAAGCTGGCTTGCCGTGAGGTGCAGTTCTCGCGGTGCTTCGATGACCTCGGACATGGTCATTCCCTCTCGTGCTTGTAGGTTAAGGTTGCAGGGCCGGGGATAGGATCAGGACTGGGGGCCAATGCGCACCGTGGCATGGTTGAGCGCGTCGCCGAAGCTGACCTGGCAGGCGAGCCGGGAGCCCGCCTCGCGCCCATCGACGATGTTGAGAAGATCCTCCTCGCATTCGCCGATGGCGGGCAGCGTCGCGATCGCCTGACCTTCGAAGATCACATGGCAGGTGCCGCAGGAGCAACAGCCTCCGCAGTTGGTGATTCCATGCACCTCGTCGATCCCGGCTTCGAGGAGCACGTCCTTGACGCTGAGGCCGAACGTGGCGTCGATCTCGATCTGCTGGCCCGAACGCTTGATGACATTGAGTTTTGGCACGGGCTGTCCTCCTATGTCGTGGCCCATCCACCCGGCGTCCACCGCAGCGGCAGATGTTCGAGCGCCATGACCATGCCCGGACGCCATTTCGGACGGAGGTCGCCTGCGATCGCGAAGGGCCCCACGCGCTCCAGCCAGGCGCGAGTGAAGATGCGCATTTCCATCCGCCCCAGCATGTTGCCGATGCAGGTGTGTGCTCCGATCGAAAAAGTGATGTGGCCGCGATCCTCGCGGTCGATGTCGAACTGCTCGGGGTGGGGATTGCGGCGCGGATCGAGGCCGCCTGCGGTCAGCGGACAGATGACCATCTCGCCTTCGCGCAAATATGCCTCGCCGATCGCGATGTCCTTGCTGACGATCCGGGTCTGGTTGACCACGGCATAGCGGCGCAGCGATTCCTCGACGAAATCGCTCAGCCGTTCCGGATGGTCCGAAAGCCTAGCCTGCAGCGCAGGATCGTGCGCGAGGTGACGGAAGGCGAACGTCAGCGCATTGGCGACCGTGTCCAGCCCGCCGAGAAACAGTAGGAAGCCCATGGATTCCAGCTCGGCCTGCGTAAGCGGCTCGCCGCGGACCTTTTCGGCCAGCAGCGCGCTGGCGAGATCGGGTGCGGGGTGGCGGCGCTTTTCCTCGAAGAGGCCGCGCATAATCGCGAAGATCTGTTCCTGAAGTTCGGTTCGCCGGGTGACGCTGATGTTGCCGAAGTATTCGGTGACGATGGTGCGGAACTCGTCGAAACGGAAAAGGTCCATGCCCATGAGTTCCATGAACACCGAGACCGGGAAGCCCGCGCCGAGCGCTTCGGTGAAGTCGCACTCACCCTTGTCGATCACCTGGTCGATGAGCCGGTTCGCCCACAGGACAAGCTTGGGTTCCATGGCCTTGATCGCGCCAGGTCCGAAGTAGCGCATGAGCACGGCACGGTAACGGGTATGGTCCGGCGGGTCGAGGTTGAGCGGTATCATCACCGTGCCGTTGAACATCGGCGGGATGTGCAATTCGCGGCTGGAGAAGTGCTCGGCATCCTTCAGCACCCGGCACTGGTCCTCGAACCGGGTGATGACCCAGTGACCGCCGTTGCGAGGTGTCCAGAACACATCGGGCGCACTGTCGTGCAGCGAGTGCCATCCCAAGTGGATGTCCTCGATCAGTTCGGGTTGGGAGTAGATGTCCCAGTCGACCGTCTGGCGTTCTTCCCCGACCGGGCAGGGGGAAGCGACATTGGCTTCTATCTTCACGCTGTTTCCTCTCTTCCTGCGGGGCGACGGATGGCTTCGCAGGCATCTCGATTCGACCGTTGGATTCTGACGTCCAGTTCTGGAGATGAGTTAAACCAGAACAATGTTCACATTCTACTCGCATCGAGATCGCGTCCGTGCGATGACGTTAGCACCATGCAGGGTGATCGTGACGACGAGGCCGCGGAACGTGGCCGCAGCCAGTTCCAGCGCAGGAGACTGCCTCGACAGAGGCGGTCGCGGGATACCGTGGACGCCATCATCGAGGCGACCCGCCAACTGGTCGAGGCGAGGGGGTTTGATTGCGTGACGACGCGCATGATTGCCGAGCGCGCCGGTGTCGGCGTGGGGTCGCTCTACCAGTATTTCCCGACGTACGAGGCCATACTCTTCGCATGGTACGAGCGCGTCTCGCTCAAAGCCGCCCAGGAAATTCGTCTCACCACGATGGATGTGATGGACCTTTCGACCGGAAACTCGGTGCGAATCGCGATCGGACGGCTTCTGGACATTTATGTACGCGAGCGGCTGGTTCTCGTGGAAATGCCGATGCAGGTCGGACAGATCGAGCAGGTTATCCGCCACACCTCCCTCGAAGCCTTAAACCGCAGCACGATTCGGCTGTTTATGGCACAGCACCCGGAGTTCGACTTTGCCCGGGCTGATGCTCACGTCTTCTATATAGACGCTATCATGTCGGAAGTGATCCGGCGCTATGTGCTCAGCACCAGTACGACGCTGTCGCCGGACGAGATCGTCGATGAATTGACAGCCATCATACTGGGCTATCTGGAGCGCAATCGGGTCGTGAAGAAGACCTGAAGGATTTCCTCGGCCGCTGGCCGCCCGTACCATCATCCCGACGCCGTGGGCAGGGCCGCGGCGCGGGCACGTCGTTAGAGCATCATCCGATTGGCTTTAATCGGATGATGCTCTGTTCATTCTTCATGGGACGCAAACTGGATTCGGCTGTTACGGCCGAGTCTAGAATGCTTTACCGCAGCTTCTCCAGCACCTTGTGCCGCTCGGCGTATTTCGCGCGCACGGTGGTCTTGTCGATCTTGCCCGAGGGCAGGCGCGGGAACGGCTCAGGCTCGATCGCGACGTAGCGCGGCACCTTGTAGCTCGCCAGCGCCACCCTGCAGTGGCGAATCACGGCGGCGGGTTCGATGCCGTCCGCCGCCGGGCCGTGGACGATGGCGAGCGGCGCTTCACCGAAATCGTCGTCGGGCACGGCCATGACAACGGCTTCCTCGACCTCTTCCATCTCGCAGATCGCGCCTTCGACTTCCATAGCCGAGACGTTGAGACCGCCGGTGATGATGATGTCCTTGATGCGGTCGATGAAGGTCAGGTTGCCGCGTGTATCCAGCATGCCGCGATCGCCGGTGTGCAGCCAGCCGTCCCGGAAGGTGGCGGCGGTCTGCTCGGGATCGTTCCAGTAGCCGGTGGCGAGCGCATCGCTTTCGATCAGGATCTCGCCCGCCTCGCCCGGATCGGCGGGCGAACCGTCCGCGCGCACAACCTTGAAGCGCGAGAACATCGCTCCGGGGCCGCACTTTTCAGGTGCGACCACTGCCGTCTCGTCCCGCGCGGCCCAGGCGCCGCCGGCTTCGGTGGAGCCGTAGGCCTGCCGCAGCACCACGCCCTTGTCGCGGTAGCGTTCGAGGAGCGCGGGGTTCACCCGCGCCCCGCTGATCTGGGCGAAGGCGATCGAGGACAAGTCCGCGCTCTCGAATTCTGGAAGCGCGGCGATGCGCTCGAAGAAGATGGTGGAGGCGAGGAAGGTGGTGATCCGGTGATCGCGCAGCAGCCGCAGCGCGCTTTCGGGCGAGAAGCGGCTTTCGGAATAGACCGTGGCGCCCACGGCGAGGAACTGCAGCATGCACAGCGTGCCCGACGCGGAACTGTAGGGTCCGGTGACGAGTGCGCCGCCGCCGTGGCCGGTCGCGGGCTGCATCAGCACGAATTCGGCGGCGTAAGTCATCGTCGCGCCGTGGCTGTAGATCACACCCTTGGGAAAGCCGGTGGAGCCGCTGGTGCCGATGATGAACAGCGGGTCTTCGGCGCGTGCCTCGAAGGCGGGGGCGTGCGGCTCGGGCGCGCCGCGCAGTTCGCGCACGATGGCGAGGGGGACATGGCGCATGCCCGGTGCCAGCGCATCGACGACCGCGCCTGCCCGGTCTGTGTCGCTGAAGACGAGCACCGGGTGCGTGATCGCGAACGACTTCGCGAGATCGCGCGCGCTGGCGCGGAAGCTGAGTGGCGCGGCGATCGCGCCAGACAATACGGTGCCGACGATCAGCACCGCGTAGTCGAGCGCGTTGTTCGCCACCATCGCGACGCGGTCGCCCGGTCGAACGCCCTGTTCGCCAAGAAACGCAGCGATGCGCGAGGCCCAGGCGTGGAGTTCGCCGAAGGTCAGCGTCTCGCCGTCGTAATGCAGCGCCAGTGCCTCGGGCTTGTCGCGCGCCCACCATTTGAGCGCGCGTTCGATCGTGACGGCCATCAGAGGGTCTCCTCGCTGCCGAGCAGGGCGGTACTGCTCATGATATCGCCGGGGCCGCCGGTAACGAGCGACAGCTTCGCATCCGGCACCGGATTGGTCGAGGTGCCGCGGATCTGGCGCACGGCCTCGGGGATCAGGCCCATGCCGTGGATGAACCCTTCGCCAAGATCGCCGCCCGAGGTGTTGATCGGCAGGCGTCCGGTGGGCGCGATGAGGTTATCGAGGGTGCAGAATTCGCCCGCTTCCTCGAAGCTGAAGAAGCCGTGGTCGATCATCGAGCCGATGCCCATCGCGTTCATGTTCATGTAGACCTGCGCGACGTCGACGTCCTTCGGGCCATAGCCCGATTCCCGCCACATGCGGTCGGCCAGTTCCTTCTGGCCCGCCGTGGCATAGTAGGGACGCCAGTTCTCCTCCAGCGCGCCGCCGCCTTCCATGGTGCCCATCGGCGCGGAGAGGACGTAGGCGGGCTTCTGCTTCAAGTCCTTCGCGCGTTCGGCCGAGACGAGGATGACGCAGGCGGCGCCGTCGTTCTCGCGCGAGCAGTCGAACAGACGGTAGGGTTCGGAGATCATCCGCGCATTGGCGTAGACCTCGTCGGTGATCTCGATGTTGCGGCCATAGGCGCGGGGGTTGTTGTGCGCGTGGAAGTAGGACGCCTGCGTCGTCGCCAGCAGCGCGGACTGCGGGACGCCATGGTATTCCATCAGCCGCTGCGCGCGCAGGGCAAGGATCTGCGCGGGGGAATCGAGGCCGTTCACCAGATACTGCGCCGAAGTGTCGTTCTGCGCCACCATCACCCGCAGGCGCTGGCTGCTGGTCTCGGCCATCGAGCGATAGACCGCGACGATCTCGGCCTGACCGGACATGATGGCCATCGCGGCGAGGTTCAGCGTGGCGGGAAGGGCGCCGCCGTGGAACCACACCAGCGAAGAGAAGGAGCACTCGCGCGTGCCCAGCGCCGGCATCAGCTTGGGCGCGTCGCTGCGTTCCGAGGCGTAGGAGACGAAGCCATCGATGTCGCGCACGTCGATCCCGGCGTCCTCGGCGGCGGCGGTGATCGCCCGCAGCGCCAGCTTGAGTTCGGGTTCCGGCGAGGTGCCGCGCTTGTAGTAGGGGGTCTGGCCGATCCCGACGATTGCCGCCGCGCCGCGCATCCTGCTCACGATTTGCTCTCCACGATTGTCCTCTTGATCCGTCGGTCGAAGGGGCGCGCCTAGCGCACCAGTTCCCATTCGATGGCGGGGTAGTGCTTGGTCTTCGCGCTGGGCGGGCGGATGTGGCCGCGTACCTGCGCGCCGATGGCAAGGCCGCTCTCGTCACCGGTGAGGACGCCCATCACCCGCGCCCCGTCGGCTCCGGGCAGTTCGACCACCAGCGTCACGTAAGGCACCTCGTCCTTGCGCTCCAGCACGCGGTCGAAGGCGTAGCGGGTGCGGGTGTGGGTGAAGACGGTGCCCTGCGGCTCGACGTCGGTCCAGGCGAAGTCCCACGATCCGCAATGGCCGCAGCGGTGGTGTGCGGGCCAGGTCCAGTGGTTGCAGCCGGTGCAGCGCGGGAGTTGCAGCCTGCCGTCTTCCAGCGCGCGCCAGAATCCGTCGTCGGCCTCGATCGCGCCGATGATCTTATGCTGCTCGAAACTGTACCCCATCCGTCTCTCCGTGGCGCGTCGCGGCTTGCGCGATGGCGTGTCGATTTGTACGACTATGTAACAAGAGTGCGATTTACGACAAGGAGTTTGACTTGGCAATCCCCGCTGCACCTTCCGTCCTGCCCGATGATCGCCTCTGGTTGCCGACCGCCAACGGCGGCCCCTTCACCGATCACAGCGCCACCTTCTATTATGCATGGGAGGCCAATGGGGAGGGCGAAGACCGCACCGTCCCCCCGCGCTTCGGTTTTCGCGTCGAGCCGGTCCACTGCAACTTGCGCCCGACCTGCCACGGTGGGATGCTGGCGACGTTCGTGGACGTGGTCATGGCCAAGGCGATCATCCTTACCGGGCCGCCGCGCACGTCTATTCCGACGGTCAATCTCTCCATCGACTACCTCGCGCCTGCCCCGCTGGGCGGGTGGGTCGAAGCCATTGTGCGCATAGATCGGCTGACGTCCACCCTCGCGTTCACCCACGTCACGCTCCATGTCGGCGAGACGATGATCCTGCGGGCGAGCGCGGTCTACCGGATCTATGCGTCCGAGAGTGTGCGCTGAAAATTTGCAGAAGTGCTTTGCAATTCACCGAATGAACGTTATTCGAGCATACGAGCGAATAACGCACTATCTGTAACCATGGGACGGGCTGAGCGGCAATGAGCGAAGCACAGCGAAGGGCGGCGGTTCTGGGCGCCTCCGAGGAAGGCGGCACCGGCTGGTGCATCGCCGAAACCCTTGCGGCGCAGGGCTGCCACGTCACGGTCGGTGCGCGGCGAATCGAGGGGCTGACGAAGCTGGCCTCGCAGATTTCCGGCATGCCCGCGCAGTGCGATGCCACCGTGGAGAGCGAGGTCGAGGCCTTCGTTGCCACCGCAGCGGGCGAAGGACAACTCGACTGCGCGGTGTTGGTTGCGGGGGCAGGCATTCGCGGCACGATCAATGCCATGCCGGCTGAGGACTTCGAGCACTGCATGAAGCTCAACTTCCATGCCGCCGTGCATTTCCTGCGCCATGCCGCGCGGCGGATGAAGGAGGACGGGGCGATCGTGCTGATGAGTTCGATCGCGGCGACCAATCCGTGGCAGGGCTATTTCGCCTATGGCGCTGCCAAGGCGGCATTGCAGACTCTGGTGAAATACGCCGCGATCGAGTTCGCTGATCGCCGCATCAGGGTCAATGCGGTGTGCCCGGGGCCGATCTCGACCCCGGCGGCGCGCTACCTCGTCGATCATCCGCGCGCCGGGGCGGTGGTGGCGCACGAGGTGCCGCTGGGGCGCGTCGCCGGGCCGCAGGACGTGGCCGATGCCGTCGCCTGGCTCTGCACCGCGCCGGGCTGGATCACCGGGGAGACCATCCACACCGACGGCGGCATGTCGCTGCGCCGACCGCCCGACATCGACGCCATCGCTGCGGCTTTCGCCGCACAGGACTGAACGAGAGAAGGAATGCCATGGAACTGAACGGACTGACCGCAGTGGTGACCGGCGGGGCGAGCGGCCTCGGCGAAGCCACCGCCCGCGCCCTTGCAGCGCAGGGTGCCCGGGTCGCGATATTCGACCTCAACGCCGAGAAGGGCGAGGCGCTGGCCGCCGAACTGGGCGGCACTTTTGCGCAAGTGGACATCACCAGCGACGAAAGCGTCGCCGCCGGTTTCGCCGCATCGCGCGCCGTGCTGGGGCAGGAGCGCGTGCTGGTCAACTGCGCCGGGCGTGGCAACACCTTCAAGACCGCGCAGCGCGCCCGCGACACCGGAGAGATCAGCACTTTCCCGATCGCTGAGTTCGAGCGCATCGTGATGCTCAACCTCGTCGGCACCTTCCGCTGCATCACCGCCTCGGCGGCAGGCATGCTGACGCTGGACCCGGCCAATGTCGACGGCGAGCGCGGGGTGATCGTCAACACCGCATCGGTCGCGGCGACCGATGGACAGGCGGGGCAGGCGGCCTATGCCTCGTCCAAGGCGGGGATCGTCGGGCTTACCTTGCCGATCGCGCGCGATCTGCGGCGCGAGGGCATCCGCGTGAACACGATCCTGCCGGGCATCATGGACACCCCGCTGTTCGCCACCGCCCGCCCCGAACTGCGCCAGCAGTTGGGCGACAGCGTGCCGTTCCCGCGCCGCATGGGCCACCCGGCGGAGTTCGCCAGCCTCGCGGTCGAGATGTGCCGCAACGCCTATTTCAACGGCGAGCACGTGCGGCTCGACGGCGCGATACGGATGTAAGGGCCGGATGTAAGGGAGAGAGAGGATGACGGAAGCCTGGATCATCGATGCGGTGCGCACCCCGCGCGGGCTCGGCAAGGCCGAGGGCGCGCTGGCCTCGCTGCACCCGCAGCAGCTTTATTCGCAGCTCCTGACCGCGCTGGTCGAGCGTACCGGGATCGACCCGGCGGCGATCGACGACGTGATCGCCGGGGTCAATACGCAGCAGGGCAAGCAGGGCCTCAACCTCGCGCGCATGGCGGTGCTCGACGCCGAGCTTCCGGCGACGGTGCCGGGCTTCTCGCTCGACCGGTTCTGCGGCTCGGGCCTGACCGCGCTGACGCTGGCCGCCATGGGCGTGCAATCGGGTGCGCAGCAGGTGGTGATCGGCGGCGGCGTCGAGCAGATGTCGCATGCCCGCACCCTGTCGCGTGAATTCATGCTCGATTCGGGCAACATGGGCCTGCGCAAGCGTATCCCGCAGCCGCATCAGGGCATCTGCGCCGATCTGATCGCCACGCTGGAAGGCTTCACCCGCGATGAACTCGACGCGGTGGCACTCGCGAGCCAGCAGCGCGCCGACCGGGCGATCCGGGAAGGCCGCTTCGATCGCTCGCTGATCGCGGTCCGGGGCGAGGATGGTGAAGTCCTGCTCGATCGCGAGCAATACCCCCGGCCGCAGACCACCGCCGAAGGGTTGGCGAACCTCAAGGCCGCCTTCGAGCCCTTTTTCGATCGCGCCATCGATCCGGACGGCACGACCTACGGCGACCTTGTGCGCAAGGCCTATCCCGATATCGCAATCCACTACATGCACACCGCCGCGACGAGTTCGGGCGTGGTGGACGGTGCGGGGGCTCTGCTCGTCGTCTCGCCGGACTATGCCAGGGCGCATGGCCTCAAGCCGCGCGCGCGCATCCGCGCCAGCGCGACGGTGGGCGACGATCCGACGCTGATGCTCAACGGCCCGGTCCCCGCAGCGCGCAAGGCGCTGGCGCTGGCGGGCATGGAAGTGGGCGACGTCGACCTGTTCGAAGTCAACGAGGCCTTCGCGGTCGTCCCGCTCAAGTTCACCCGTGACCTCGGCCTCGATCCGGTGATCGTCAACGTCAACGGCGGCGCCATGGCGCTGGGCCATCCCATCGGCGCGACGGGGGCGATCCTGGCCGGCACGCTGCTTGACGAACTGGAGCGGCAGGACAAGACTGTCGGCCTCGTCACCATGTGCGCGGCGGGCGGGCTTGCCCCGGCAGTGGTGATCGAGCGGATCTGATCTTGAAGACCATACGTATCGAGACTGTAGACGGCATTGGCCTTGCGGCTGACATTGCAGGAGATCCGGCGGCGCCGTGCGTCGTGCTGATGCATGGCGGCGGACAGACGCGTGCCTCTTGGTCGCGGGCGGGAGAGGAACTTGTCGCGGCAGGCTACCGTATCGTCAATTTCGACGCGCGCGGCCACGGCGAAAGCGACTGGGCCGGGCCGGGCGGCTACGACCTTGGTCGCAGCGCCGCCGATCTTGCCTGCGTGATTGAGGGCATCGAGGGGTCTTACGCCCTCGTCGGAGCATCGCTCGGCGGCGTCACGGCGCTTCGGGCCATGGCCGAGGGGATGCAGCCGGACGCGGTGGTGCTGGTGGACATCGTCCCCAACCCCCACCCGGCGGGCGTCGCGCGAATCCGTGCCTTCATGCAGGCTCGGCCTGAGGGTTACGACACTCTGGACGAAGTTGCCGACGCCATCGCCGCCTATAACCCCCATCGCCCCCGCCCGCGCGACACCGGCGGGTTGATGCGCAATTTGCGCCTTAACAAGGCAGGGCGCTACGTCTGGCATTGGGACCCCGCGTTCCTTGGCCGTGAGATCGACGATGAACTGACCGAACTCACCGCAACCATCGAAGGCGCGCGCCGTGCCCACGACGTGCCGACGCTGTTGATCCGGGGTACGAGCAGCGACGTTGTCAGCGACGAGGGCATCGCCATCCTGCGCGACGTGCTCTCGGCGCTGGAGGTCCATGACGTCGCGGGCGCGGGGCACATGGTCGCGGGCGACCGCAACGATGCGTTCAATGCCGGGCTGATTGCGTTTCTGCGCCGACATTTCCCCGCACTCCGCGCACCGGATCAGAACAGCCCCTGATAGGCCCCGCCGTCGTTGACTATGTTCTGCCCGGTCACGTAGCCCATCTGCGCGGCGCAAAGCATGACGATAAGGTCGGCGGCTTCCTCCGGGCTGGCGAGACGGTCGGCGGCGCAGCGCTTGCGCACGTCTGCTTCCACATCGACATAAGGCACGCCCAGCGCATCTGCCCGTTCGCTGAGGGCGGCGCGCAGGGCGGGGGTGGCGATCAGGCCCGGCAGCACGCTGTTGATGGTGACGTTGCGCGGTGCGACTTCACGCACGAGCGATGCTATGGCGCCCGCCAGCGCAAGGCGGGCCGCGTGCGAGGGGCCCGCGCCGGCTTGCGGGAACTTGATGAAGTTGGCGCTGACGTTGACGATGCGCCCGAACCCGCGCGCGCACATCCCGGGCGCGTAACCGTGGATGAGGTCGATCGCGGCGTGGAAGTGCGCCTCGAACCACCAGCGCCACGCGGCTTCGTCCAGGTCGGTATAGGCCACCGACCGCTGCGGAATGCCGGGTGAGGCGACGAGGATGTCCGGCGCGGGGTGGGCGGCGAGCAGCGCCTCGCGGTCCGCGCGCGCAGATAGGTCCGCCGCGAAATGCGTGACGCTCGCGCCGGTGTCTGCGGCGATCGCTTCGGCGGCGCAGGCCAGCTTGGCCGGATCGCGCGCGACGATGGTGACCGCCGCGCCCTCGCGCGCGAAGCGGTGCGCCGCCGCCAGCCCGATGCCGCTGCTTCCCGCGCAGACGATCGCGTGGCGGCTGGTGATGCCCAGATCCATGGTCAGTTCCCTTTCTCGATGTGAAGCCGCGTCAGCCGCGACGAGGCTATGCGCCAGACGCCCTGCTCGCGCCGGTAGGTGTCGTGGTAGTGCCCGCGCCCGAGGAACAGGCGCCTGCCATCGGCGCCGCGCAAGTCGTCCGACATCGCCCAGATGCCTTCGGCATTGTCGGAGCCGAGCAGCGTGAGTTCGGGCATGAAACCCTGATGGATGGTCCAGAGGTGCTCCACCGCGCGGCGGATCATTGCGATCACTTCCTCGCGCCCTTCGACGATGTCCGGTTGCGGCTCGGCGCCGGGCCATTCACCGGTCACCGGATTGCGCGCCGAGCTGCCGCAACCCCGGTCGAACCGCGCGTCGGGGGTGAACACCTGCGCTAGTCCATTCCAGTCTTTGGCATCGACCAGCCGGAAGTAGCGCGCCTTGACCTGCCGGATCGCTTCCAGGGCCTGCCAGCCCGCTTCGGCTGGTGGTTCCTGCTGCTCCATGACCCTCTCCAAAATGTGCGTTGATCGACCATATGACCGATAAACGCACAATATTCCACTTTTCAAAGGAGGCAAGAGTTGACAGGCTGAACCAAGTGGCTCAATGGTTCTATATGGAACATCGGGGCGTTATTCGCACGATATGTCCTCGGTGCAGGGTGAAGCGGCCACGTTTCCGCCTTTGCGAAAGGACTAGGGGAGGACGTCGCAGCGCTCATGCTGGAAGAACTGCAAAGACTTGAGCCGTTCCGCGCCGAAGTGCGCGGCTGGCTGGCGGCGAACCTGCCGTCCGACTGGCGCCGCCGCATGCTCGGCGCGAGCGAGGCGGATCACGTTGCCTTTCAGGAATGGTGGTTCGGCAAGCTCATGGCGGCGGGCTACGGCGCGCCGCACTGGCCCGCCGAATGGGGCGGCAGTGGCTTCAGCTTCGCGCAGCAGATCGTCCTCTACGAAGAGATCGCCCGCGCGGGTGCGCCTCGCCTGATCCATTACTTCGTCGCGCTGCACCACGTACCTGGCACGCTGCTGCACTGGGGCACGCAGGCCCAGCGGGAGCGGCACTTGCCCGCGGTGCTTTCGGGCAAGGAAATCTGGTGCCAGGGCTTTTCCGAGCCGAACGCCGGTTCCGACCTCGCCTCGCTGCGCACCCGCGCGGTGCGCGATGGGGACCATTACGTTGTCAACGGGCAGAAGACCTGGTCGTCGAACGCGCACCATGCGCAGTTCTCCCTGCTCTTGGCGCGCACCGATCCGGCGGCATCCAAGTCGCGCGGGATTTCGTACTTCATTCTCGACATGAAGACGCCGGGCATCACCCTGCGTCCGATCAAGCAGATGACCGGGGCCTCGCACTTCAACGAAATCTTCCTCGACGACGTGCGCATCCCGGCCGAGAACCTCGTCGGGCCGGAGCACGAGGGCTGGAAGGTGGCGCAGTCCACGCTTTCGTCCGAGCGCGGGCTGTCGATCCTCGAACTGGCCGAGCGGATGAAGCAGGGCTTCGCGCTGCTGCTTGCCGATGCGCGGGTGCCCGGCCCTGATGGCGTGCCTTACGACGATGCCGAGACCCGGCGCCGCCTCGTCGATATCCATGTGCGGATCGAGGCGCTGCGGGTGCTGGTCAACAACCAGTTGGGCGCGGTGCTGCGCGGCGAGGCGCTCGGCGTCGCGCCCTCGATCGTAAAGCTCTACTATTCCGATCTGCTGCGCGACTTCACTCATCTGGGCGTCGCGATCCGGGGGATCGAGGCGCAGCATCTGGAGGACGTGCTCATGGGTGGTCCCAACGAGACCGGCTACTGGATGCAGGACTATCTCTATTCGTGGGCGTGGACGATCTCGGGCGGAAGCTCGGAGATCCAGCGCAACATCATCGCCGAACGCGGCCTGGGGCTTCCCCGGGAACCGGCGGCGGCCTGACCCCAACTCGAGAGGCGAAAGACACACCCGCAGATGGAATTCGGATGGACCCCCGAGCAGGAAGACTACCGTCGCCGCGTGCGCGAGGCGCTGGACGAACTGCTGCCCGAAGACTGGGACGAGGTCTACGTGCCGCAGAGCTATGCGTCCGACCTCCAGGTCGATTTCTCGCGCGAATTCTGCGCTGGCCTCGCCGAGCGGGGCCTGCTGGTGCCGCACTGGCCGCGCGAGTTCGGCGGGTCGGACAGTCCGGACTGGAACCACTTCATCCTCGGCGAGGAAATGAAGGCGGCGGGCGAGCCGCGCGGCGCGCAGTACATGAACGTCAACTGGATCGGCCCGACGCTGATGCGCTACGGCACCGAGGCGCAGAAGGAGCGCCACGTGAAGGGCATCGCCGGCGGCAAGGTGATCTGGTGCCAGGGCTTTTCCGAGCCGAACGCGGGCACCGACCTTGCCGCACTGCGCACCCGGGCGGAGCTTGACGGCGATCACTACGTCGTCAACGGCTCGAAGATCTGGACGTCCTATGCGCGGCGCGCGGACTGGTGCTTCCTGCTGACGCGGACCGGGCCGGGCAAGAAGGACATCACCATCCTGCTGGTGCCGATGGACACCCCAGGCATCTCCGTCACCAGTTATCCGGGCGTCATCAAGTTCGGGCACCTCAACGAAGTCTACTTCACCGACGTGCGCGTGCCGGTGGAGAACCGCGTCGGCGCCGAGGGGCAAGCGTGGGAGATCGTCAGCCACGCCCTCGCGTTCGAGCGGGTGGGCGTGCCGCGCTATCACACCGGGCTGGATGCGCTCGACCGGGTAGTGCAGCGGCTCAAGGCCGAAGGGCGGTGGGACGGCGATCCGGTGGTGCGGGCGCGGGCCGGGCGGCTCGTCGCGCAGTTCGAATCTGCGCGGATGCTGACCTATCTCGTCGTCGACCAGCGCGTGAAGCGAGCACCGCCGAGCACCGATTCCAATCTCGCGCGGGTGATCGCGCTGGCGGCGGTAAACGAGATGATGGACTTCATCGCCGAATATACGCCCGAAGCGCTGACCGGCGGCGACCTGCTGCTGGAGGATTACTACCGCATCAACATTCCGGCGGGGATCACCGGCGGCACCAACGAGATACAGATGGACCTCGTGGCCCAGCGCGGCCTCGGGCTCCCGCGGGGGTAGGCACAGGCATCATGGACTTTGAACTGTCGGAAGACCAGCAGGCGCTGGTCTCGGCCTTGCAGGCCATTCTGGAGGACCATTCGCAGATCCCGCAGTCCGCGCGGTTCGACAGCCAGTGGTGCGACACGGACCTGCAGGCGCAACTGGAAGCCATGGGTTTCCTCGACGCCGCGCGCGACATCGGCGGGCTGGAGGGCGCGCTGGTGGTCTACGAGACGGCGCGGGCGATCGGCGCGGTCGAGACGATCGGGCGCGGCCTCGTCGCCCCGCTCGCCTGTCCGGGGCTGGAACTGTCCAGGCCGGTGGCACTGGCGCGGCGTGACGGGCTGCACCACGCGATCCGCAACCTGCCGATCGCGCACGTGCTGCTGATCGAGGATGGTGACGACGTGCTGGTGCTCGATCTGGCGGACTGCGTCGTAGAACCGGTGGAGACGATCCTCGCCTATCCCTATGGTCGCTTCGCCGCGCCGCCTGCCCTTGACGGCGCGCGGCGCTTCGCCGGAGCGGGCGAGGCGATGCGCAAGTGGTGGCGGGTGGGTCTTGCCGCCGAGATCGCCGGGGCCGCGAGCGCCGCGATCGACTTTACAGTGGATTACGTGCGCACCCGCAAGGCTTTCGGGCGGCCGATCGGCGCGTTCCAGTCGGTCCAGCACCGGCTGGTGCAGCGCCACGGCTATGCCAGGGCAGCCTACTACCTGGCGATGCGCGCGGCGTGGAGCGGGACGGCCAGTGACGCCGAAGTCGCCGCCTGCCACGCGCAGTCGGGGCTGAAGGAACTGCTGTTCGACCTCCATCAGTTCAACGGCGGCATGGGCATGACCAACGAGCATCTGCTGCACTTCTGGATCTACCGCGCCCGCGCGCTTCAGGCCGAGGCGGGCGGGCCGACCCGGGCGGCGCTGGCCATCGCGGCGGCGCGGTGGGATGATGGATTAAGCGAACCTGAGGAACGGCATCTGAGCATGGCCCGGTCATGAGCGACACCATCGAACCCAACGAACTGCGCGACAGCGTCCGCGAAGTCCTTGCCGACCATCGCGGCGACAGCTGGGCGATCCCCGGCGAGGAAGGGCGTGGGCTGGACCGGGCGCTGTGGGCGCAGATGGCGCAGCTCGGCTGGCTGGCGCTCGGCGTGCCGGAGGACGACGGCGGGCTGGGCCTTGGCATCGCGCATCTGGCGGTGCTCTACGAGGAACTGGGGCGCGAGCTGGCCCCGGTTCCGGCGCTCTCCACGCTGGCGTTGGCGGGCCTGCTGGGGGCGCACCCGGATGCGGCGGATCGTGAGGGACACCTTGCAGCCATCGTCGAGGGCACCTGCCTTGCCGCGCTGGCGCTGCCCGCGTCGCACGGCGCACTGACGCAGGAGGGGGGCAAGGTCTCCGGCTCGCTGCGCAATGTGCCGTTCGCCGATGTCGCCGATCTGCTGGCGGTGCCGGTCCGTGCCGGGCCTGACTTCGCGCTCGCCTTGATCCCGGTGGTGGCCGAGGGCGTGCATGTCGCCGCACGGCCGCTGGTGGACCTTACCCGTAGCAGCGCCGAGGTGGAATTCGCCGCCGTCTTGCTGGCGGGCTGCACCGTGCTGCCTCTTTCCGCCGCCGAATGGTCGGCGCTGGAGGACCACGCCGCCATCGCCACCGCCGCCGACGCGGTGGGGCTTGCCGGCGGGCTGTTCGAGATGACGCTGGACTACCTCAAGACGCGCGAGCAGTTCGGGCGGGCGATCGGCTCGTTCCAGGCGCTCAAGGCGCGGATGGCGGACTGGAAGGCGAAGCTGGAAGCCGCCACCGCGCTGGTGCGCCACGCCGCCGCGCAAGTGGAGGCGGGGGGGGCCGGTGCTGCCGCCTCGGGCGCGCGGGCCTATGCCGTTGAGATCGCCGCCGGGTTCGCCGAGGACGCGGTGCAATTGCATGGTGGCATCGGCTTCACCTGGGAGCACCCGTGCCACCTGTTCCTCAAGCGCGCCAAGCTGAACGAACAGCTTTACGGCAGCCCTACCTACCACAAGGAGCGCGTCGCCCGTCTCGCTTTCTGCGAAGGGGCATTCGCGCCGCACGACGCTCCCGCCCGCGCCGAACCGGCGCCTCTGTTGCAAGCCTGAGAGACCTGACATGAGCGAAACCCAGACCCAGGAACCGCAAGTGGCCGGACGGATCACCGACGGCCAGTTCCGCCTGCTCTCGGCCATGCCCGCGCTGTCCGACTGCAGGTACCCCGAAGTGCGCGACACCATCCCCGCCGATGTCTACATCGATCCGGCGCGCTATGAAGCGGAAGTGCGGCGCATCTTCCGCGCCGGGCCGACGATCGCCGCGCCGTCCGCCTTGCTGTCGGGGCCGGGCACCTTCCACCAGCTGACGCTGGCGGGCATGCCGGTGCTGCTGACGCGCAACAAGGCGGGAGAGGTCAAGGCCTTCGCCAACGTGTGCCGCCACCGCGGCATGAAGCTATGCACCGTCGAGGGCACGCAGAAGGCGCCGCGCCTCGTGTGTCCGTACCATGCCTGGACCTACAACCTCGACGGCGCGCTGATCGGCCTGCCGCGTTCGGAGACGTTCCCGGGGCTGTCGAAGGCCGATCTTGGCTTGCTGGAACTCCCCTGCGTCGAGGCGGGCGGGCTGATCTGGGTGGGGCTGGATGCCGATAACGCGCCGGACTTCTCGGGCGTGACCGGCGAACTGGCGCAGGATCTCGATGCGCTGGAGATGGGCGGGGCCTACCTTTACGACTACGCGACGTTCCCGGTGAAGGCGAACTGGAAGCTGGTCATGGATTCCATGCTCGACAGCTACCACGTCACCCGTCTTCACAAGGATTCGCTGGCGCAGTTCTCGGTCGATTCCGAGAACCAGATCGACCGCATAGGTCTGCATATCCGCAATGCCGCGCATCGCAGCAACTTCGATCCGGCGCTCGTCTCGCGCAGTCATGACGAGATGCGGCGGATGATGGTGTTTAGCTACATCGGCTTTCCCAACGGCATCATCGTCGTCAGCCCTGGCTACATCAGCCTTGGCGTGGTGCGCCCGATCGCGGTCGATGAAAGCGCGGTCGACTACTATATGCTGGCGACGGAAAAGCCCGAGACCGAAAAGGCCGAAGGCCGCCTGCGCCGCTCGATGGAACTGATGGCGCGGGTCTTCGGCGAGGAGGACTATTGGGCCGCTGCGATGTGCCATGAAGGCATCGCTTCGGGCGCGATCAAGGAAGTGAACCTCGGAGGCATGGAAGTGCAGATCCGGATGTTCCAGGATGCTGTTTCGGAGCGGCTGGCAGAGGCGTAACCCCGGTTCCGTCATTGCGAGCGAAGCGAAGCAACCCAGGGCAGCACTTCTCCGCCCTGGGTTGCTTCGCTTCGCTCGCAATGACGAAGTAGGCGGCGGTGGGCATGCCCACCGCTCGCTTCACGCGATCACCATTCCCCCGTCCACCGGCATCGAAATCCCGGTCACGAAGCTCCCACCCGGTCCCACGAGAAACACCGCCGCCGCCGCGATCTCGGACGGTTCGGCCATGCGCTCCATCGGCCGCGTACGGGTCTTGGCGAGCGCCGGGTTGGCATTGCTGGAACTCATCGCCAGCGGCGTGATCGTGGCGCCCGGCAACACCGCGTTGATCCGCACGTTATGCTCCGCGCAGTCCATCGCCGCGCCGCGCACCAGCCCGTCGATCCCCGCCTTGGATGAACAGTAGTCCGAACTCCACGGCAGCCCCTTGAGCGCCGCCGCCGAGGACACTGCGACGATCGAACCGTCGCGATAGGGCAGCATCGCCGCCACCTGATGCTTGATGCACAGGAACATGCCGCGCAGGTTGATCGCGAGGATGCGGTCGTAGTCCTCGACGGCGATCTCATGCACCGGCTTCGACATGCCGACCACGCCCGCGCAGTTGATCGCGCCGTGAAGCTGCCCGTAAGCCTCGGTCGCCGCCGCGACGAGGGCGCGCACGTCCTCCTCGCGCGAGACGTCCGTGGCGACGAACTGCGCGGTGCCTCCGGCCGCGCGGATCGCTTCGGCCTGCGCCTCGCCATCGGGGTTGCGGTCGGCGATGGTTACCGCCCAGCCTTGCGATATCAACTGGTCCACGCAGGCCTTGCCGATGCCGCTCGCACCGCCGGTTACGATTGCCGAACGCCTTTCGCCCACACGTCTCTCCATTCGCTTGATCTATCCTGTGGCTTTGGTAGGTTAGGCGATAATAGAACGCAAGGGCGATAATCGACCTTACCTACCAAGAGGAAGACCTGAAATGACGCGACTTTCACCCCCGCTGGAGCACCCCGGCCAGCTTTACATCGACGGCGCCTGGGTCGCTGCTTCGGGCAGCGAGATGATCGACGTCGTCTCTCCCGCGACCGAAGAACTCTACATGCGCGTTGCCAGCGCGCAGGCGAGCGACGTCGACCGCGCCGTCGCCGCCGCGCGCGAGGCGTTCGACAATGGGCCGTGGCCGCGCATGAGCCACGCCGAGCGCGCCGGGTACATGAATGCGATGGCCGCCGAACTGAAGCGCCGCTCCGCTGACATCGCCGCGATCTGGCCGAGCGAGATGGGCATCCTCCACTCGCTCGCCAGCGCCTACGCGCCAGGCGCGGGGCATGTCTTCAAGTACTACGCCGGACTGGCCGAGACCTACCCGTTCGAGGAGGAGCACCGTACTTTCTCGGGCGCCAAGGTAGGTCTGCTGGTACGCGAGCCGGTGGGCGTGGTGGGCGCGATCGTGCCATGGAACGGGCCGATCATGATTACCGCCTTCAAGGTCGCCCCGGCGCTGATCGCGGGCTGCACGGTGGTCATCAAGGGTTCGCCCGAGGCACCCGGCCATGCGCTGCTGATGGCGGAAGTCGCCGCTGCCGCCGGGCTGCCCAAGGGCGTCATCAACGTCGTCATCGCCGACCGCGCCGCGTCGGAGGCGCTGGTGCGCAATCCGGACGTGGACAAGATCAGCTTCACCGGCTCCAGCGCCACCGGCCGCAACATCGCCGGAATCCTTGGCGGGCGCATGGCGCGCTATACGATGGAACTGGGCGGCAAGTCGGCCGCGATCGTGCTTGACGACTATGACATCGAAACCGCCGCCAATGCACTGGCCGAACGCATGGTGGACATGAGCGGGCAGGTCTGCGCCGCGCTGACCCGCATCGTCGTGCCGGGTAACCGCGCGGACGCCATGGCCGATGCGCTGGGTGCGGCGTTCTCGAAAGTCGTCGTCGGCGATCCCTTCGATCCCGCCAGCGGCATGGGCCCCGTCGCCACGCGGGTGCAGCGCGACCGGGTGGAAGGCTACATCGCGCAGGGCAAGGCGGCCGGTTTCCGCGTCGCCGCCGGGGGAGGGCGCCCGGCGCATCTCAACCGGGGCTTCTTCATCGAGCCGACGGTGTTCGCAGGGGTAGATAACCAGTCCGTGATCGCGCAGGAGGAGATCTTCGGTCCTGTGGTTTCGGTGATCCCGGCGCGTGACGAGACGGATGCGGTGCGTATCGCCAACAATTCCAGGTTTGGCCTCAACGGCGCGGTGTTCACCAACGATGTGGACCGTGCCTATGCGGTGGCGCGACAGGTGCGGACCGGGACGGTGGGGCACAACGGCCACCTCGTCGATTTCATGATGGCGTTCGGCGGCTTCAAGCAGTCGGGCGTCGGCCGCGAGGGCGGCGTCGAGGGGCTGCACCCGTTCCTCGAAACCAAGACCATCCTGCTGGCCGACCGGCCGAGCCATCTCCCAACCGCCTGATCCTCCTGCTCCGGCAAGGGGGGCAAGCAGCGATCCGGGAACCATAACCAGCCCCGGATCGCTTCGCTCCGCAAGTCGGGACAGGTGCAGGCGAAAAAGAAGGGGCCGGACGATAACCGTCCGGCCCCTTTTTGTGTCCTGCTCCAGGCAGCTTCGGGCCGCCCTGATGGATGGTCAGTAACGATACGTGATCGAGCCGCCGAAGGTGGCCGGATCGCCGAAGCGCGCACGGGCCGACGAGGGATCGATGAAGCTGGCGACGAAGTACTTCTCGTTGAACACGTTCTTCCCGAAGATAGAGAAGTCCACATGGTCCGACGGATCGGTCCAGGTCGCCTTGAGGTTGACCAGCGTATAGGCGGGCTGGTCCAGCTGATGTGCGGGGTCGTAGTAGTACTTGCCCGAATGGAACACGTTGCCGTTCAGCACGAGGCGCCCGCCCGCAAGGTCGAAGCCGTAGTTGGCCGAAAAGCTGCCGGCGAACTTGGGCGTACGCTCTACCCGGAAGCCCGAGGCATCGACGTTGAACGCTTCGAGCGTGTCGAAGTCGCGACCCAATGCGTTCGGGAAGTCCTTGTACTTGGCGTCGGTCCAGGTCCCCGCGAGAGTGATCGAGAGATCAGGGGTGATGTCATAGGTGATGTCGCCGTCGATGCCGTAGATGCGCGCCTTGGCGGCGTTCACCGTCAGCGACTGGCCGCCCGCGCCGTAGCTGGTGACCTGGATGTCCTTGTAATCATAGTAGAAGCCCGCGATGTTGAGGCGCAGCGGCCCTTCGGCGGTCTTGTAGCCAACTTCCCAGGCGTTGATCGTCTCGGGCTTGACCGGCACCGTCGAGAATGCCGAGCCCGGCAGGCCGCCCGAACGGTAGCCCTGCGAGAACGAGGCATAGACATTCGAACGCGGCGTCATCTGGTAGCGCGCTACCGCACGGAACGAGGTGTTGTCGAACTTGGCATCGCCAGCCCCGGTGATGCCGGCTGCCTGAATATTGTAGGCGACTTGCGGCTTGTCCTTGGTGTAGCGTACGCCGCCGGTGAGGAACAACTTTTCGACCGGCTGATAGGTAACTTCGGCGAAACCGGCATAGGACTCGGTCTTGTTACGCGACTGGAACGCGTCGACGCCCTGTTCGAGCGCGTAGACATAGGTGTTGTAGTCGTAGGCATCCTTGTAATTCAGGTAGAACGCGCCGACGACCCAGTTGAGCGGACCCGAACCGTTCGAGGCCAGATTGACTTCCTGCGTGAAGGTTTTGTCGCGCACGCTCCAGTACGAGAAATTGTTCGGCGCGGACGAGGCATCGTAGTCCAGGCCCTGATCGACACCGTCCTTGCGGTACTGGGTGTAAGAGGTAAGCGTGGCGAAGCCGATGTCGAATTCGCTCTTGAGGCTGAACGAGTCCTGCTTGAAGCGCGCGTAGCCCGGCATGTCGAGCGCAACCCGCTTGGGGCTGTCGTAGCTGAACACGGTGCCGGGATAGGCATTGCCCGCCGAGATCCCGTCACGCGCGACGACCATCTGCGAGATCGGATCGTTCGAGTAGCTGTGCTGGTAGGCGGCCACGAACTTGATGCCGTCGGTCGGTTCGAACAGCGCCTTCGTGCGCACCGAGTATTTGTGGTACTTGGCGACCTTGTCGTCATTGGCGACGATGTTGGTGACGTAGCCGTCGCTGTACTCGTAATTTGCCGCGACGTTGACCGCCAGCTTGTCGCCGATCCCGGTGGTGCCGTAGAACGCGCTGGAGACGGTGTTGTACGAACCATAGCCGAAACGCACGAGCGCCGAGGGCTTGTATTCAGGGTCGCGCGTGTTGATCTGGATCGCGCCGCCGGTGGCATTGGCGCCGAACAGCGTGCCTTGCGGTCCTTTGAGGACGTTGACGCTCTCCACGCTGACAAGGTCGAAGTTGCTCGAACTCGGCGTCGGCACATAATAGCCGTCCACATAGGTCGCGATGTTCTGCGTCAGGCCGGGCAGGGCGACGACCGAGCCGACGCCGCGAATGGTCGGCAGCACGAACGTACCCGCATAATTGACGCGCAGCGAGGGCACCGCCTGCGGAAGATCGAGAACCTGTTCGATGCCGCTCTGCGCCAGTTGCTGGCTGGTGACGGCGGCGATCGAGATTGGCACGTCCTGGAGCGCTTCAGCGCGCTTCTGCGCGGTGACGACGATCTCGTTCGTGCTGGGCTGCGCTGCGGTGTCCTGCGGCTGCGTTGCCGCATCCTGCGCCCATGCGGCCTGCGGTACGGCGGCTAGCGTACCGGCGATCGCGGTGCCGACGATCAACGCCGCACGTATGCGCAGGGGCGACGACCCACGGGTAATCGATTGATGTGACACTGAACTCTCCCCTCCCACTTTGTTGTTCGATAAACGACCATGTGTTCGTTAAATCAACATTACGAAAGGGCGCCGGACCTGTCAATCTGCTTGCGACTGGCAGCAGGGGAAGATTTCATGCGCGCCGGCTTCGGCGCCATCGTCCCGGTATGCCTGCGGGAAACGGATTGACCGATATTCAGTATGTGCTTAATTGATACATATGTGCGAATAACGGACGAATGGGTTGCCCGGTTGTTGTTGCGCCATGCAGGCGCGGAACGCCGGGTGATCGCCTTTGGAGAGGTTGGAAATGGTCGATACCCAGTTGCTGGCGCAAGTTCCCGCGCATGTTCGCGCGGATCAGGTGTTCGATTACGACTACACCGGCGACAGCCGCATCCTGAGTCGGCAGGACATGGGCCTTGGTCTGCATGAATTGCACAAGACCGCGCCCGACGTGTTCTATTCCCCGCGCAACGGCGGCTTCTGGATGGTGACGCGCCTCGACATGATGTCGAAGGTGCTGTCGGATACCGAGCACTTCTCCAACCGCGTCCTGGAAATTCCGCGGATCTACAGCGACAACGTGATGATCCCGCTCAACCTCGATCCGCCGCAGCACCTGCCCTTCCGCATGGTGCTGATGCGCCACTTCGGCCCTGCGCAGATTCGCGCGATGGAGCCGGGCATTCGCGAATGGGCCAATCGCCTGATCGACGAAGTGATCGACCGGGGCGAATGCGAGTTCGGCGAGGAAGTGGGCGCGGCCTTCCCGGTTTCGGTGTTCATGCAACTGGTCGGCTGGCCGCTGGAGCGCTTCGAGGAATTCCGTGCCATCGTCCACGAATTCTTCCGCCCCGACATAGTCGCGGCGGACCGCGTGAAAGTGCAGGAGCAGATCATCGGCATCGTTGCCGAGTATTTTGAACTGCGCCGCACCCAGCCGGGCGACGACCTGTTCAGCAAGCTGCTGCAGGAGGAAGTGCGTGGTCGCAAGCTGACTACCGACGAGCTCCACTCGATCGGTTTCCTGCTTTTTATCGCGGGGCTGGACACCGTGGCCAACACGTTGGGCTTCGCGTTCAACAACCTTGCGCAGCGCCCGGACGTGCAGGAGCGGCTGCACGCGAACCCCGGCGACATCACCAGTTTCGTCGAGGAATCGCTGCGCCGCTTCTCTATCGTGCAGCAGCCGCGCATCGTGAAGAAGGACGTCGAGATGTTCGGCGCGCAGTTTAAGGTCGAGGACATGATCGTCTGCTCGCTCCCGGCAGCCGGGATGGACGAGCGGGTTAACACATCCCCTGAAACCTTCGATGTCGACCGCGAGGGGCGCAAGCATATCGCCTTCTCTACGGGGCCGCACACTTGCGTGGGCAACTTCCTTGCCCGCACCGAGATGCGCATCCTTGTCGAGGAGTGGACACGCCGCATCCCGCGCTTCCGCCGCAAGCCGGGAGCCGAGCCGCAGATCCGCACCGGCGGCGTCGCCGCGCTGTCGGACATCCGGCTGGAATGGGATTGAGCGCAGTGTCCACGAAAATCTATGAAAGCCCTGCCGCCGCGCTCGAAGGGCTGCTGTTTGACGGGATGACGATCATGTCCGGGGGCTTCGGCCTGTCGGGCAATCCGGAAAGCCTGATCCCGGAAATCCGCAAGTCGGGTGTTGGAGAACTGACGGTCATCTCGAACAACGCAGGCGCAGATCGTTTCGGGCTGTGGATGCTGCTCGAAAGCCGGCAGATCAGGAAGATGATCTCGTCCTACGTGGGTGAGAACAAGCTGTTCGAGCAGCAGCACCTGTCCGGCGAACTCGAACTGGAGTTGAATCCGCAAGGCACACTGGCGGAACGGATTCGCGCGGGCGGGGCGGGCATTCCGGCATTCTATACGAAGACCGGCGTCGGCACGGTCGTTGCCGAAGGCAAGCCGGTCGAAGTGTTCGAGGGCGAGGAATACGTGCGCGAGACCTGGCTGCGCGCCGATCTCTCGATCATCAAGGCTTGGCGGGCCGATCCGGCAGGCAACCTCGTGTTCCGCAAGACCGCACGCAACTTCAACCCGAACATGGCGACTGCGGGCAAAATGACCGTGGTCGAAGTGGAGGAGATCGTGCCCGAAGGCAGCTTTGATCCGGACTGCATCCATACTCCGGGCATATACGTGGACCGTGTGGTGCTCTCCACCGTCAACGAAAAGCGCATCGAGAAGCGCACGGTGCGCGAAAGGGAAGTGGCATGATGTTCCAGGAAACCGGGGGCTGGACCCGCGACCAGATGGCGGCCCGCGCCGCCAGGGAACTGCGCGACGGGTATTATGTGAACTTGGGCATCGGCATTCCCACGCTGGTCGCGAACCATGTCCCAAAGGGCGTGAACGTGACGTTGCAAAGCGAGAACGGCATGCTGGGCATTGGTCCGTTTCCTTATGACGAGGACGTCGACCCCGACCTGATCAACGCCGGCAAGCAGACGATCACCGCGCTGCCGACCTCCAGCTTTTTCTCTTCGGCAGACAGCTTCGCGATGATCCGGGGCGGCCATATCGACATGGCGGTGCTGGGCGCGATGGAAGTCTCGGCCAGCGGCGACCTCGCCAACTGGACGATACCCGGCAAGATGGTGAAGGGCATGGGCGGCGCGATGGACCTGGTTGCGGGCGTCAAGCGCGTGGTCGTGGTGATGGATCACGTCTCAAAGGATGGAAGCCCGAAAATTCTCCCCGAGTGTACGCTTCCGCTGACAGGCAAAGCGTGCGTCGACCTCATCGTAACCGACCTGGCGGTCATCGCGGTGGACCGGGCGAACGGAGGCCTCACCCTCGTGGAACTCGCGCCCGGCGTTACCGACGTGCAAGTGCGGGAGAAGACCGGCGCTGCTCTGGCCGTTCCGGCTGCGGCCTGATCACCTTTAAAGCCACAGGACAATCCATGCTCAGATTAATCGTCGTCGATCGAACGGGAAACGAAACCGAACTTGAAACGCGCGAAGGCGCTTCCGTAATGGAGGCGATTCGTGACGGTGGCTCCGACGAACTTCTTGCGCTGTGCGGGGGGTGCTGTTCCTGTGCTACCTGCCACGTCTTCGTCGACCCCGACTGGGAGGAGGCTCTGGGCGGGATAAGCGAGGACGAGAACGACCTTCTGGACAGTTCGGATCATCGCGGCCCGTACTCACGCCTGTCATGCCAGATTGTCATGGCGGCTGCGCTGGACGGTTTGCGCGTCACCATCGCTCCGGAGGAGTGATGCGCGAGGCCTTCATCTGCGACGCCATTCGCACGCCCATCGGCAAGCTGAACGGCGCGCTGTCCGGCATACGCGCCGACGACCTTGCTGCATTGCCGCTCAAGGCGCTGATGGAGCGCAATACGCAGGCGGATTGGGCCGCGCTTGACGACGTGATCCTCGGCTGCGCCAACCAGGCGGGCGAGGACAACCGCAACGTTGCGCGCATGGCGGTACTTCTGGCCGGGATGCCGGAGGGTGTGCCCGGCGTCACCGTCAATCGCCTGTGCTCTTCCGGACTCAATGCACTCGGAATGGCGGCGCAGGCGATCCGCAGCGGCGACGCGGACTTTGTCGTCGCGGGCGGGGCCGAAAGCATGACGCGCGCGCCCTATGTGCTGGGCAAGGCGGGTAGCGCCTTCGGCCGCGACCAGAAGATCGAGGATACGACGCTGGGCTGGCGCTTCGTCAATCCGGTCATGAAAGCCGCCTACGGCGTGGATACCATGCCGCAGACCGGAGAGAATGTTGCCGAACAGTGGCAGGTCAGCCGCGAGGAACAGGACCGCTTTGCGCTCGCCAGCCAGGAAAAGGCGGCAAGAGCGCAGGCGAGAGGTCGGTTCGCGGCAGAAATCGTTCCGGTCTCGATCCCGCAAAGGAAGGGGGAGCCGACCGTATTCTCGGCCGATGAACATCTGCGTGCAACAAGTCTCGAAGCGCTCGCCGGGCTGAAGCCGGTGGTGAAACCGAACGGCACTGTCACTGCTGGCAATGCCTCGGGCCTCAACGACGGCGCTGCGGCGATGCTGGTGGCTACGGAAGAGGCTGCTGGCCGGCACGGCCTGACACCGCGGGCGCGGGTGATCGGCATGGCAGCGGCCGGTATCGCTCCGCGCATTATGGGTGCAGGGCCGATAGAGGCTGCGCGCAAGGTGCTGGATCGCAATGGTCTGGGTGTGCATCAACTCGACGTGATCGAACTCAACGAAGCGTTCGCCAGCCAGGCTATCGCCACCCTGCGCGATCTGGAGATCGATCCGATGGACCCGCGCGTCAATCCCAACGGCGGCGCCATCGCGCTGGGCCATCCGCTAGGCATGTCCGGAGCCCGCATCGCACTTTCGGCGGTGGAGGAACTACACCGCACCGGTAGCCGTCATGCTCTGGCGTTCATGTGCATCGGGGTGGGTCAGGGCCTTGCCGTGCTGATGGAGCGGGTGTGATGGAAACCGCAGACGTAGTCATCGTGGGAGCAGGTCATGGCGGAGCGCAGTGCGCGCTTGCCCTGCGCCAGAACGGTTTCGTAGGAACCATCACCGTTATCGGGCGCGAGCCGGAGCATCCGTATGAGCGGCCGCCGCTCTCGAAGGAATATTTCGCGCGCGAGAAGACGTTCGACCGACTCTACATCCGCCCGCCGACGTTCTGGGCGGAGAAGGACGTGACCTTCAGGCTCAACACCGAGGTGACGGCGGTCGATCCGGCGACGAATACGCTGACGCTCTCGACCGGGGGCACTTTCGGTTACGGCAAGCTGGTCTGGGCGACCGGCGGCGATCCGCGCCGGCTGTCGTGCGCGGGCTCCGACCTTGCCGGCATCCACGCCGTGCGCACCCGCGAGGACTGCGACACGCTGATGGCCGAGGTCGACGCGGGGACGAAGAACATCGTCGTCATCGGCGGCGGCTACATTGGGCTCGAGGCGGCGGCGGTGCTGTCGAAGATGGGCCTCAAAGTGACCCTGCTCGAAGCGCTGCCGCGCGTGCTGGCGCGTGTGGCCGGGGAGGAGCTCTCGGAGTTCTACCAGAAGGAGCACCGGGACCACGGTGTCGATCTGCGCACCGGCGTGGCGGTCGATTGCCTGGTTGGGGACGGGCACCGGGTCACCGGCGTTCAGCTGGCGGACGGCGAAGTCCTGCCTGCCGAGGCGGTGATCGTGGGCATCGGCATCGTGCCTGCGGTTGGCCCGCTGATCGTGGCGGGTGCCTCGGGCGCGAACGGCGTGGATGTGGACGAACTGTGCCGCACCTCGCTGCCCGACATTTACGCCATCGGCGACTGTGCGGCCTTCGCCTGCGACTATGCCGGCGGCACGGTGATGCGGGTGGAATCGGTGCAGAACGCCAACGACATGGCGACCTGCGTGGCCAAGGGCATCTGCAGCGAGGAAAAGCCCTACAAGGCGTTCCCGTGGTTCTGGTCGAACCAGTACGACCTCAAGCTGCAGACGGCGGGGATCAACATGGGCTTCGACCGGACGGTGATCCGCGGCGACGTGGCGGGCCGTTCGTTCTCGGTGGTGTACCTCAAGGACGGTCGCGTGGTGGCGCTGGACTGCGTGAACATGGTCAAGGACTACGTGCAGGGCCGCAAGCTGGTGGAAGCCGGCGCCACCCCTGACGTGGAGCGCCTCGCCGACGCCAGTGTACCGCTGAACAAATTAGCGATTTCCGCAGAAGAGTCTTGATGCCGGCCTCGAAGGAAGGCACCCACATCTCCCGCTGGTCTAACGATGGTAGGAGCATTTTCCTGATATAGTTCACGGCTACTCTCAAAAGCAGAACGTCCGGACCTGAGATCGAAAACTTTGCGGCTGAACGTCTGGAAAGGGTGTGCGCCGTGCAAAGGCAGCACTTTCTAGTGGGTGAGAGGCCCACCCGGCGACGCTCCAGCCGGAAGCAACCGGGGTAGGCATGGAGGTGACGAAATGTCTGAAGCCCCCGGATAACGGTCACGTCAGTGACCGTGCGAGCTTACAGGCAGTAACGTGAGTGAACGCTGAGCAATCCTCGAATATGCTGATGTGCAGGCCGACCCGTTAACCCATACGGGGAAGATTGATATGGACGGGCGAGTTTGAGCGACGTTGAACCAGTCTGCTGCACCGGGGTAGTGGTGACAGCATGCACGCAAGGAAAGTGCACGCAACACGGAAAGCCCCATGGCGTGCCGAGTGATCGGCGACCGAACGCCCGCGAGGGAGGGAAGGGCGCGATGGGGTGGCGGAGAGGCCCGTAGTACCGAGCAAGCCGAGTAATGTCGGTGGAGGGAAGGAGCCTCAGTTCAAGATGAACGCAACAAGTGGTGAGGGGCAGGAGATTGGGTAACCTACCAACTCCGATAAGCTAGAATCGGTTACTGAACTTCAGAAATTGGGATGGGGCCGCTTCAAATTTTCACCTTCAAAGTTTGTCGGTATCGGTGGTTGTGAGCCCCCGCAACCACATCCAAGACATTCCCCAAAATTCATTCCAACACTCGGCCTCGCGCGGGCAGCATTCGCATATGCTATGTGCCCGCGACTCTCGGATCGGCATGGTGAAAAGCTGCCGCTCCGTTTTCTCCGTCATGTCTGGACCCTAACCCAAGTTGAACAGTGCTGGCAGAACATGCGGGGAACGTCAGGCGTTAAGTAGCTGATTTTGCTGGCAGTGGATTTGGCGGCAAAATGGGTCGTGCTAACAACATTTCGCCTGTGGCTGGCGGTTTGGTTTATCTTCACAGGTTCAGGTAGTAACAACCTGACCATGTATGTCGTCGAACGAGTCGCTCGCGGGCACCGCTATCTTTACCTGGTCGAGAGCGTGCGCGAGGGCAAAACCGTCCGTCAGCGCACGATCAAGGCTCTGGGCCGCAAGGATGCGCTGGCCGCGAGTGGTGAACTCGACAGGCTGGCCGCCTCGATTGCCCGCCACGCCGAACGCAGCGTCATTCTGTCCGATATCGATGCAGGCCGGATCGCAGCTCGCAGGATTGGCGGCCCGTTGCTGTTCGGGCGCCTGTGGCAGCGGCTTGGTGTCGATGCGGTACTGGAAGAGGTGCTGGAGGGCCGCCAGTTCGGCTTTGCCGTGGAGCGCGCCGTATTCGTCGCCACACTGCACCGCCTGTTCGTCTCCGGCTCGGACCGGGCCTGCCTGGACTGGATGGGGAGCTACGCCATCGACGGGAGCGAGGATCTTGCCCTCCATCACTTCTATCGCGCCATGGCCTGGCTCGGCGAGGAGATCGAGGAGAAGGCCGAAGGCGCATTGGCACCTCGCTGCGTGAAGGACGTGATCGAGGAAAAGCTGTTCGATCGCCGCCGGGACCTGTTCACCGACCTCAGTCTTGTATTCATGGATACGACGTCGCTCTCGTTCTACGGCGCCGGCGGCGACACGCTGGGACGGCGCGGTCATTCCAAGGACCACCGGCCCGAGCTTGCCCAGATGATCCTGGCCGTGGTGATCGACGCCCAGGGCCGTCCGATCTGCACAGAGATGGTCCCCGGCAACACGGCCGACGTGAAGGTGCTCATGCCGATCGTCACGCGCCTGCGCACCCGCTTTGGCATCACCCGCTCGTGCGTCGTGGCCGATCGCGGTATGATCAGCGCCGATACAATCGCCTCCCTTGAAGAGCTGGGCATGGAATACATCCTGGGTGCGCGAGAGCGCACCAGCAGCGTCATCCGCGATGTCGTGCTGAACGACACGGCCCCGATGGTGCCCCTGGTTCTCGAGCGGCAGGCAGGAGACACTCAGCTGTGGGTCAAGGAAGTGCGCGTTGGCAAAGGCGCAGATGCCCAACGCTACGTCGTCACGCTCAACGAAGCTGAGGCAAGGAAGGACAAAGCCGATCGGCAAGCGACCATCGATGGCCTCCAGACCCAGCTGAAGAAGGGTGACAAGGCCCTGGTTGGTAACTCAGCTTATCGCCGCTATCTCAAGGCCAGCGGCAAGACCTTTGAGATCGACATGGGCAAGCTTGCCGACGAGGCCCGCTACGATGGTATCAGCGTGCTGCGCACCAATGCCCGGATCACCCCGCTGCAGGCGGTCATCCGCTACCGTGACCTGCTTCAGGTCGAAGCCCTGTTCCGCGTCGCCAAGGCGAGCTTCGATACCCGTCCCATCTTCCATCAGTCCGATGCCGCTATCCGCGGCCATGTGTTTGTCTCGTTCCTCGCTCTGACGCTGGCCAAGGAACTCACCCGTCTTTGTCAGGAAAAGGGCTTCCAGCCCGAATGGCAGCCGCTCCTCAACGATCTCGATCGTCTTCAGGAAGCCACCATCGAAAAGGACGGCAAGGTCATTACCACCCGTACCCACGTCTCGGGCCAGGTGGGGAATGTCTTCAAGGCAACCGGCATCGCGCTGCCGGCCAATATCAGCGAGTTGCCACCGCAAACCTGAGCCTTTGCAAGCTCAACCGACCCCAAAAATGTAGTGGTAACACTTGCGCCTGTGCGCGCATGCCATTGAATAAATATGCATTTTCTAAAGTCACTGTCCAAGTTGGGCCTAACTGCCCGTACATCAGCTTGTAAGCCCGTGTGTCCGGTGTCAGCATTTTACTTCGAACGAAATGGATTTACCGATCGTCGGCCAGATCGGCGACACCGGGCTCCCTTCCGCCCATTCGACGGCGATCCACGTACGCCACGATCGCATCGACGACGGTGGAGCAATAGACTTCGAACTCCGTCTGGATGAAATCCTCCTTCCCCACGGCATCGAGGTATCGCCCCGAAACCCCGTACACAAAGAGCTGCGCGAGCGAATGCCAGTCCACGCCGGGCTGCCCCTGCATACCAGCGGCACGCTCCATCTCGTCGGCGAGCGTTTTCACATAGCCGGCAAGCGCCATCCGATCCCACCGATGTTTCAGGTCCGGGTTGATCCGTGATGCCGTGGCCATCAACCGGTCCAGATGGTGGTAGTCGGTCCAGCTGAAGACATCGACGAGCCTGCGCGCATATTCCTTGAGGCGTGGTTCAAGCTCGCTCGGCAGGAGGTGATTTTTCGCGCTGGCGCGTGTGTCCATCTGCTCCAGCAACTTGTCGATGACAGCAGCGATCAACGCATCCTTGCTGGTGAAGCGAGTGTATAGAGTGCCTTTCGAAACCCCGGCCGCAGCCGCAACGGCATCCATGCTGGCGACATCCGCTCCGACTTCCAAAAACAGCTCCCGCGCTGCCTTCAGGATAACCTGATCGATTTCGGCAGCGCGGGCGGCGGTGGGACGGCCCGCGCGTCCCTTGGCGGGTGCTTTCGCACGGCGCAAAGGCGAATTCCCGGAGTGATTGGTCATGTCAGGGCGATGAAATTCGTCATCCGGCGGAGCAAGCCTTGCGATCTGTCACTGCCCAGGCCAGTCCGGTCTCCAACAGGGTGACATATTCGGGCTGGCTGTAGGTTTCCGGTCGATGACCGATCGCCGAATAGAACATTCGCCCTTTTCCGATGCAGTTCATCCACGCCAGCGGATGATCCCCCATGCGCAGATCGACGTTCGTCGGGCCGACCGGATTGTAAGTGCTTTCATCCAGGCTCAGGACGATTTTCGCCCCGGCTTTGCGCGGATTCGTGCTGAACGAGTACCATTCATCGGTCATCCGCCATTCCGCCGGCAAAGCTGCCGACAACGGGTTGGTGGTGTCCACCGCGATACGCGCTTCCTGGAACTGGGGGGACATCGGATGCCCTTCAAATCGCGCGCCGATCAGTTTGTCAGCATACCAGTCCCAGAAATAGGAAGGATCGCCCGCGCTTCCGTGCACGCCCACGAAGCCGCCGCCGCTTTCCAAAAACCGGCGAAATGCCGCGCGTTGGGAGAGCGTGAGCACATCCCCGCTCACGTTGTTCCAGACGACGGCATCGAATTGCTTCAGAGTTGTCGGATTGATGGCGCCAGCCTTGTCCGTGGTGACGAGGTCCCAGCCCTTACGCTGCGCCATATCGACAAATGCTGTATGGGCGGCATTGACCGATGGCTCGTCCTTGAAACCGTTGATCTTCTCGAACAGGAGGATGTGCGGCTTTCCGGGCCGCAGCTTGAGTGCCGGCACATCGTTGTCGTATCTTGCGCAGCGTGCGAGCCGATCTTCGTCGGTTATGGGCAGCTTGCGCAACCGCGCATCGATATCGGGAAGCGCTTCTGCCTTCAGCCCCGTAAACATCGATGCAGAACGCAGAGTGAGGATTGCCGCGAAAGTCGGCGGTGTCGTGCCCACGAAACGGGGCGGCCCCTTGTCGAGAGTCTTGCCAGTCGTCGTCTCGACTATCGCTTTCGCCGAAGGGCTCAGGAGAATATCGATGAGCGGGGAATCCACGGAGAATGGAGCGTCGCGCAGCGGGCAATCCGTTACAGGCTTCGCCGCCGCCGGCGTGCTCGCCAGCCCCCCAACCATCAGCGAAAGCGCCGCAGCCAGCAGCCAACGTGACTTGCGCATCAAATTACCCCTTCCTTGAGAAACTGCACCGCATGGTCCGCCGCGCGGGCAGAAAGTGCCATGTAGGTCAGCGACGGGTTCTGGCAGCCTGACGACGACATCGCAGCGCCGTCCGTGCAGAACAGGTTCGGCACTTCGTGCGCCTGGTTATACTGATTGAGTACGGAGGTCTTGGGGTCCTTGCCCATGCGGGCCGTGCCCATCTCATGGATGCCCAGGCCAGGTACGCCCGGATCGGTCGTTTGAGAGACGACCATGCCACCTGCAGCCTCGATCAGTGCCTTGCCATCGGCCAAAATCTGGCTCGACATGGCCTTTTCATTCGGCCCCTGCACACATTCGATATGCGGGATCGCCATACCCCACTTGTCCTTGCGGCTGGTATTCAGCGTCACGCGGTTGTCGGGATTGGGCAGCATTTCGCCGAAACCGGAAATGTAGGCGAGCCACGGGCCGATCTTGCGCGCGGCCGCCTTAAGGTCTGCGCCAATCACGCCCGGCTGCATTCCCATGGCCCGACCGTCCAATCGCATTATGCCGCCCTGATAACCGTAGCCGCGAACATAGCCATCGGCCTGTTCGGTAACGTTGCGATAACGCGGAATGTAGATGCCGGTCGGCCGCCTTCCCTTATAGTAACTGTCCTTGGGGCCGGGAAACAGGCCTGCGGTAGACAGCGAATAGATGTGGTCCATCAGGTTGCGGCCGACCTGATCCGAACCGTTGGCAAGCCCGCGCGGATTGGCTTCATTCGCGGAATTGAGGAGAATGACGGCCGATGCGATGGCCGAGGCATTGAGGAAGACGACTTTGGCCTCGTACGTGGTGCCCGCCTTGGTGTTCCGGTCGATCACGCGCACGCCGGTGGCTTTGCCAGTCTTGGGGTCCTGAATGATCGAATGGACGATCGCGTCGGTGACTAGCGTAAGGTTGCCCGTTCGCTCAGCGGCGGGAAGAGACGAGGTCAGTGTGGAATGCATCGCTCCGAAGCTGCAGCCCCGGTCGCATATCGAGCGGTTCTGACAGGAGTTGCGGCCCAGTTCTTCATGCCAAGGCTGAGCGACTGACAGATTGGCATTGCGTCCGATGATGACCTTGCGGCCTTCGAACTTCGCCTCGACCACCGCTTTGCTTTGCTTTTCGGCATCGTTCATTTCCCAGCCAGGCAGAAATTCGCCGTCGGGGAGCTGAGGCAACCCTTCCTTCGTACCCGCCACACCGATGAACTTTTCGACATGGTCGTACCAAGGTTTGAGATCGTCGTAACGAATGGGCCAATCGCAGCCGTGCCCGTCCTTCGCGTTTGCCTCGAAGTCGATGTCCGACAGACGATAGGCCTGCCGCCCCCACATGATGGATCGCCCGCCGACGTGGTAGCCGCGGATCCAGCTGAAAGGTTTTCCTTCCGGGGTGGAATAGGGGTGATCGCTGTCCTTGACCCAGAACTTCTTCGTCGCCTCGCTGAAAGCATAGCACTGGCTCTGAACGTAGTAGTCGTTCTGGGCCTCGTCCTCGGGCACCATGTTGTTGTTGGGAAACTCCCACGGCATCAGGGTATCGGTGTAGTCCGTGGCCGGATCTACGTTGTTGCCTCTTTCCAGCATGAGGACCTTGAGCCCACGCTCACAGAGTTCCTTGGCGGCAATCCCGCCGCTCATGCCCGAACCGATGACGATCGCGTCAAACATCTATCGATCTCCGTTTAGAACAGGCCAGGACTTCCGAACGGGCGCGTGTTTGGTGTGATCTTGATCGAAGGCTCCCAGGGGCCCGGCACATGCTCGTAGACAAGTTCCTGCGTGAGCCCGACCTCGGAACCGTAGTAGAGCGAGACGATCAGATCTTTGAGCCTTGCGTAATGGGGATCGACCACCGAGGGCAGGGCCTTGAGAGCGGCGAGACCGGTCAGCTTCTCCTTGCGGGGCACCGGCTTGAGTGCGGCTGTATCGTAAGTTTTCAGAAATGCCGTGCGTTCATCGCGGGAGAGCGCGGCAAAACCCTTGCCCCCGGCCTGTATGGCCCCGCGGTCGACGGCCTCGATCGCACCGATGAGCGCCTCTTGGCTTTCCGTCGACGCCCAGTGCTGGAGCAATCCGTCAAACATCGCGGGCACACCTGCACCCACGGCGCCCGGCGTGTCGGTCGCGGGTACCATTGTGTCGCAGACGGCCTCCAGCACGCTGAAATTTGCCGCAGACAATGCGGACTCATTCTTGAGCGCCGCCCCAAACACTTCGGCCGGAACGATACTGGCGCCGATCAGCAGCGCTATCCTTCCAAGCAGGAAGCGGCGATCCATCGGAAATGCATCTGTCAAAGTGCGTTCTCCCAACTCTGCTGGAATACGTCAAAGCCGTCTCAAGGCCGGGCTTCATCACCGCATTCACTGCCCGTTTGGCGCGCCGTCCAGACCACGGCATTCGTCAGCAGGCGGACATATTCGGCTTGGCGGAATGCCTCGGGCTGATGGCCCAGCGCCGAGTAGAGGGCGCGGCCCTTGCCCACACAATGCCACCAGACAACGGGATGATCGGTGCCCATGCGCAGATCCTTCCCGAACATGCCCTCGGGATTGTAGGTGCGCTCATCGACCGTCATCAGGACATGGTATCCTTTCAGACGAGGCGATGCCGAAAACGAGTACCATTCCTCGTTATGCCTCCAACTAGGCGGTAATCCGGCCAGCACTGGGCTGGCGCGATCCTCAAGATTGACGGTCGCGGTCTGGAACTGGGGAGACATGGTGTGCATGGTGAACCTCGCACCGATCAGATCATCGGCGTACCAGGGCCAGGCTTCGTGCGAATTGTCCCCTGCAGCATGAAGCCCGACGAACCCGCCACCGTCTTTGACGAATGTCTCGAACGCCAATCGCTGATCCGGGGTAAAGACATCCCCGCTCACATTATTGAAGACCACGGCATCAAAGCGAGAGAGAATGTCAGGGCGAAACGCCGCGCCGTTCTCGGTCTGGAAATAGCCCCACCCTTTGTCGCGCGCGATCTGCCGGAACAACGAATTGGCTGCCGGGATGGCATCCGCATGGCGGAAGGCATTCGTCTTAGAAAAGACCAGGATCGCTGGCCTTGGCAAATTGGCCGGGAGTTGCGGCGGCTGTGTTTCGTAGACCTTCACGCCGCCCAGGAACACGCGCTGGATCGTGTCACGGTAGCGGAATGCCTGAATCGCAAGAATGGCCAAAAGCAATCCAACGACGATGACAATGCCGCGTACGATCTTGCGGATCATTTGCCGCTCCCTTGATTACGAGCTGATCAGGCCTTCCTGTCGCCAGAAAGCTGATGATGGCGGCCCGCCGCGCGAGATCTTTGCGAAGAATTGCCGCCGTCGTGCAGACTGATCATGTCAGGATTGGAGTTCAGGCTTCATCTGGGAGGCACAGACCCAATACGCCGGTTCCGAAGATCTAACGACCGTCGCTGAATGACTGCCTCGCCTGTAGCGGACCTTCTCATGGCATCTCCCATCGGCGCTCTTGCGGCGCTCGTCGCTTCGATCGATATTTATTCGAACCAGCAAGTTCGATTAAGCCAGTTCGCGAAGACGTGGTCAACGCTTCATTGCAAAGGTGCGGCGCCGATCGCCTTGATAGCGATCAGGACCTCGCGAACGTCCGCCAGTTTCGACCCGGATTGCTCGAGCAGCTGGCGGAAGCATCGCCCAAGCGAAACTGAATACGCGATTGAACTGAAGGCGACTTCCGGTCGATCGGGTAGACCTGCAAGGCCGTTACAGCGTTCTCTAACGTTGCAAAACGGGAATGCTTTCGGCATCTATATATGCCTCCTTACGACGTGCCGTTTGTTATAGAGGGCAACGCATGCGTGCACCGCTGTTGATGTTAGCGCTGGTAGCGAGCGGATTTGTCATCTTGCCGATGGATCAGGCTCAGGCGGACAAACATACCGACAAAGACAAGGCAAAGTGCGCGAGTTACGGCTTCAAAGAGGGGACGGATGCATTTGCAAATTGCGTGATGCAACGCTCGATGAAGCAGGAACAGCAACAGCCCGATCACGACACGCTTGTTCGCCGATATCGGGATCGCAGCATGGCCCGGCGCGGCGATGATCGCTATCCTGTCTGCACTGCTGCCATGATGGATAACGAACTCGACACGTCGATCGGTAAATGGGTCGGCCCTAATTGTCAGATGGCGCCTGATTAAGGCGCAAATCCGCTCGCGCATAACCGTTTTACGTGCGACATTCTGATCAGTTGATCTTGAGAAACCCGCCGAGCCGCTTGATGGGCAGGCGAGCGGATCACCCTCCAATCTCTCTTCAGAACGGTGCCAGTCGCTACGGTGTTGCCAACTCAGCGGCCTTGTTCCTGGCGCACAGTGTCATGGACGAGCCTCTCACCCGCCGCGAAGGAACGCCCTTGCACGCCGCAACGGTCCGCAGCCGGGGCCGCGACCGCGTGGCTGAGATCCTTGCCCAGCCCGACATGCTCAGCGCCGAGGATTTTGCCAAGCATCTCGGTACTACCCGCGCGACGATAAACACCAAGCGCGTGGGCAAGCAGGTCCTCGGCCTGCAGGGCGCGACCCGTGGCTATCGCTATCCGGCCTGGCAGATCGACGAAGAGGGGCGACCGTTCCAAGTCGCTGGCCAGTCAGGAAGGCAGCTATATCTCTGGCGAAGTCTACGGCATGACGGGCGCCGCCGCCATCGCCGGATCTGAATCCGCACCGAACCGATGCCCACTGCCCCGAACGGCCAGGTTGGCTGCGGGCCGCCGAAAAAGAACCCGCCATTCGGGCGCGATCGAAGCGGGTGAACGTCCCGGGATCGACCGATCCGGACCGCCGATGGCGCCACGAGCGAGCGCTGCCGACATGCATTTTGCGTCCTTTGCAACATTGCCGAAATCTTCTTGTGCGGATTAACTCCGACTAAAGCGGCAAGCAAACCGGAGGGCCATCGATCGTCCTCCTTTCAGGGAAGGATGATCATGGCAATTCGGCCACTCGTATTCTGTTCGGCTTCGGCCGTCGCGCTTGTCCTGGGCGGGGCAGCTCACGCGCAGGACGCCTCGGGGCAGGGTTCGAGCGCAAGTTCCGGCGCCTCGGACGTCAGCGAGCAGGACATTATCGTCACCGGGGTCCGCGCCTCGCTGATGTCGGCGCAGAACATCAAGAAGAACTCGATCAACATTGTCGATTCGATCGTGGCCGAGGACATCGGCAAGTTGCCCGACAATACCGTTTCCGATGCGCTCCAGCGCGTCACCGGCGTTCAGATCACCCGTGCCGCCGGGGAGGCAAGTTCGGTCCAGATTCGTGGCCTTCCCAACGTAGCCACGCTGGTGAACGGGCTTGAAACCTTCACCGGCACCAGCCGCGCCGTTTCGCTCGGCGACATTCCGGCCGAACTCGTTAGCGGCGTCGACGTATACAAGACCAGCACACCGGACCTTGTCGAAGGCGGCGTGGCCGGGGTCATCAACGTGCGCCTGCGCCGCCCGTTCGATTTCGGAGAGGGGCTGCATGTCGCAGGCGGCGTTCGCGGCATTTACTCCGACCAGTCCGACAAGATGAGCTATGTCGGCAGCGCGCTTGTGAGCGACCGCTGGCAGACCGGCCTTGGCGAGATGGGCCTGCTCCTATCGGTTTCCTACAACCGTCGCCGTTATCAGGATCAAGATGCGTTCAACTACGTGAGTTCGGGCGATCCGGTGGCCATCCCCGATACGGTTGGTGGCATCTACAGCTCGGGCGATCGCAAGCGCACTGGCATCAACCTGGCCTACCAGTGGCGCCCCACCGAAAACCTGGAAGTCCATGCCGACGGGCTCTACACGAAGTACAGCAACCTTTATAACAACAGCTACTTCATCGGGCTGCCCAAGGCCGGCACGGTCACCTCGATCACGCCTTACCAGGACTACGATTTCCTGGGTGAAAGCTCGACCACGACCAATGCCTATACGCTTTCCAGCATGCAGGCCTACCTCGACCGGACCCAGAGCTATCAGGGCAACCTGGGCGCGCGCTGGACCGGCGGCCACGTCACCTTTTCGTCAGAGCTGACGTACAACTACAGCAAGATAAAGGATCGCAACGTCATCGTCGACACGTCGTTCAATGCGCCGTCGATGACTGTGAACTACAACTACGGCGGCACGCCCAACGTGGACATTTCGGGCGTCGATCTGACCGATCCGTCGAACTACACGGTGCGCACGCTGTTCGATAATCATTCGCTGTCCACCAGCAAGCAGTGGGCCTGGCGCAATGACCTTGAATATGCGTTCGACGGCGGCTTTCTGAAGAAGTTCAAGATAGGCACGCGCTACACCCATCGTTCGGTCGAATCCCAAGCGACGACGTCCACCGGGATCGCATCGGACGGCACCGTTACCCTGGATATGCTGTCCACCGATGCCTACACGACATCCCCGACCGGGCTTGTGAAGGGGGCGCTTGGCGTCGGCCAGTACCTGACGCTGGATCCGGACTATCTGTTGAATAATACCGATGCGGTCCGTGAGCTGTTCGGCCAGTCCAACGGCGATCGCGCCTACGATCCGGCGAATTACTTCGCAGACATAGAGAGCACTTACGCTTTCTATGGCATGATCGAGTACGGCTTCGACATTGGTGCGATCCCCGTCACCGGAACCGCAGGTGCGCGCGTCGTCAATACGGTGGAGCAGCTTGTCGGCAACACTGCGAGTTCCAAGGAGAACTATCTCAACGTCCTGCCCAGCATCAATGCCAAGCTTGGCCTGACGGACAACCTGTTCCTGCGCCTCGCCTGGGGCAAGACGATCACCCGCCCCGAATTTTCCGCGCTCAATCCGCTGGTCAGCTACGCGCCCAGCGGCGACACCGGTACCCAAACTTATTATGGCAGCGGATCGGGCGGCAATCCTGACCTGCAGCCGATCAAGTCGACGGCTTACGATGCCAGCCTCGAATTCTATCCGGCGCGCTCCACGTCGCTGACCGTGGCCGGCTTCTATCGCGATATCAAGGGCTACATCCAGACCTACTCGGCGCCCGAGACGATCGACGGGGAACTCTATCTGGTCAGCCGCCCGCGCAATACGGGGGCGGGCTACCTTGCCGGCGCCGAAGTCGCCTACCAGCAGTTCTTCGACTTCCTGCCGGGCGCGCTGAGCGGGTTGGGCGTCCAACTCAACGGTACTTATTCGGACGGCATGACTGACGATCCGATCAACGGTGGCAAGCAGCGCGTGGTCAATGTCTCGCACTGGTCGTACAATGCCGTCGCGATCTATGAGAAGTTCGGCATTTCCGCGCGTCTCGCCTACAACTGGCGGTCCAGCTATGTCGACAGCTACAATTCTGGTGGCAGCCAGGCGAGCACGATCATGGTCAGGCCCACCGGCCAGCTCGACTTCTCGGCAAGCTACGATCTTACCGACAACGTGACGCTGACCTTCAACGCCACGAACATCACCGATCGCACCTATCACGACTATTTCAAGGGCGTGAACTCGGACGGCGTCTATTCGAACACGCCGCGCGATACCCGTACTTACGACCGCACTTTCGAAATCGGCGCCCGCGTCAAGTTCTGAGGACTTACCTTGGCGGGCACGGCGGTTTTTCGGGAAAGGCCGCGCCCGCATCCTGCTTACGACCGGGTTGATTGCGTCCGGAGGGTGCGAGCGCACCGTCGTTCAATGCGTGAGCCTTGAAAGCCGCGCTCGGCGCGATGCCGGCTTGGTGCATCTACGCTCTCGAAGGCGGCGAAGTTTATTGCGACCGAAATCCGGGGCCGCCTGCCCCTCGCGCTTGTTGAACCGGTTTGAACGACGCCTTTCCGGCTATTAGAGTGCGACCGATTGCCGAGCCATGTCGGCATCGACGTATCGTTGGAAGCGTCGCGGAGCAATTCCGCGCGCCGAAGATTTGTTTTTTCAATTGTCTACGCATATCCTTCAAGAGCCTTCCCTCCGACCTCGACGATCCTGTTTCGGGGAATGGCTGGACAGGGAAACGACCAATGCCAGACCCTCTCTCCGGCGCGCGCAGTTGCCGTACAATGTTTCGCCTGCTGGCATGGGGTGCTTTTTTGGTATCAGCCGCCGCACATGCGGATGAGGCGGTGGAGACACTGATCTCAAGTTCGTCCACGGCGGACGCCCATGGCTCAATTGCCATCGAACTGCGATTTCTGAACTCCGGCACTTCACCTGTCATGGTTCCGCTGCCCGAGCGGGTTGTCGCAAAGCTGGTTTCGCCGGGGCGACAGGATATGGTCTGGCTTGAACGCTCACCGGATTTGGCCGGATCGGTAGACGTAGCCCCACAGGGCTTTGCCCGTGTCCGTTACCGTCTGCCGCCCGGCGTGACGGTGGATGGAGCCCTCATCTCCGTCCCGCAATGGCAGACCGCAGAGATCGCCTTGCATCAGCCGACGGATGTCAGAGTGGCGATGGCTGACCGCGGGGAGCCTCTTCCCCCGCCAGCGCCTTCTCCGGAACCAAGCGCGCCAAGCGCCGGTCCGCCAGCAGACCGCAGTGTGGGCAATGCCTTTATCGGCAACCTTGCGCCTTATGAGCCCATCTATGCGGTCTATGGTCCTGGCACCGATACCGAGGCTCGGCTCCAGTTCAGCTTCGAATATCATCTGTTCGGATCGCGCAGCAGCGAAGACTTACCGACTTCCTGGCGAGACGGTCTCCACTTCGCCTATACCCAGCGCATGTTCTGGGATCTGCGTGCGAAGTCGATGCCGTTCCGCAACATCGATTATCAGCCGGAAGTCATCTACGTCACGCCGGCTAAGGTGCTGGACAACGGCATCTCGATGGCCCTCCAGGGCGGGCTCCGACATGAATCCAATGGGCGGGATGGCGAAGATTCGCGCAGCGTGAATTCACTCTACGTCGCCCCGATGGCCGCGATCCCCCTGTCCGGCGACTGGCGCGTGCTGGTGTCGCCCCGACTGTCATTCTACGTCGGAGACAAGTCCGACAATCCCGACATCGTCCGCTATCGCGGCCATACCGGGCTGTTCCTGCAAGTCGGTGACCCCAATGGACTGCGCATCTCCACCAATACCCGCTTCAATTTCTCGTCCGCCAAGGGCGCAATCAATACCGAGGTCTCCTATCCCCTGCCGCGCCTGCTGGGCGGCGGCCCGGACTTCTACCTTTTCGCGCAAGGTTTCGCCGGCTACGGTGAGAATCTGCTCGATTACAACCGTTCGATCACCCGGTTGCGGATCGGCTTTGCACTGGTCCGATAGGGGCTTCCGGAATGCGCGCCCTATCCGGTCACGGATCAGGCGGGCCATGCCCGTACTTGGTTCCGATTCTGCAAGGCCGCTGGCACCGCGCCGGGCGGTTCATGGAGATATTCGGATGGGGGGGACAGCGGTTTGTTGAGCGCGAGAGCAATCCCCAAGCCGGCCAATGGGACCAGATGTGCACAGAGTATACCAGGACGATATTGCTGGCTTCACGGACGCGCTCTAATCTTCTTGGTCGGAATTCCCGAAAACAGCAGGAGAATACGCTTATGAACAATGCAGACATCGCCGAGAAGCTGGCGGCCGAAACCGGCGTGACCAAGGCCGATGCCAAGAAGGCCGTCGATGCGGTCTTCGCCGCGATCGCCGATGCCGCAGCCGCTGGCGATGAGATTTCGCTCAACGGTTTCGGCAAATTCAAGGTCAAGGATTCGCCGGCCCGCGAAGGCCGCAATCCGTCGACCGGTGAAACGATCCAGATCGCGGCTTCGAAAAAGCTGACCTTTGCGCCTGCCAAGGCGATCAAGGACAAGCTTAACGGCTGAGGCCCGCATGAATAAAACCCGGCACTGCGTTGAAGGCGTAGTGCCGGGTTTTATGACGTTGAAATGCGCTACATCTAAGCAGCGCATGCACGAACAAAGAAGCTTTCCAACCGGCGAAATCTATCGATCGGAACATGTGGCCGATCTGTCCGGGCGGACGACGGCTTCAAGCGCCACCATCACACGTCACCATCAAGAGCCGGCATCAAGCTATTCATCGCAGCATCCAGCTGAAGATCGTCGGTCCTACTCGTCCGCAGGCCTCACCGGCGAAAAGACGCAAGCGCCGAAAAATTTTGCCTCCGACCACAACTTTTGCCCGCGCCCCAGCGAACCCGGGATTGGAGGAAACGGAATCGATCGTTTTCTCCGACTGATTTCGAGTTGGAGCACAGCAGATGAAGTTTCGGAAAAACCTTGCGGTATCGCTCGCCTTGGGGCTGTCCATCGCGTCCCTTCCTGCCCCCAGTCTTGCCGCGCTGCCTCAAGGCGCCACTGCTCCGGACTTCGCGTTGAATGCGGCGATGGCCGGTAAGCCGTTCCGCTTCTCGCTCCATCAGTCGCTGCGCAAGGGCCCGGTCGTCCTCTATTTCTTCCCGGCCGCCTTTACCGCAGGTTGCACGGTGGAAGCGCACCTGTTTGCCGAGGCGACGGACCGGTTTGCCAAGCTCGGTGCTACCGTTGTTGGGGTAACGGCCGGCAATGTCGATCGCGTGGCAGAGTTTTCCAAGCTCGAATGTCGAAACAAGTTCGCCGTGGTGGCCGATCCCGGCGCCCGGATCGCGGCCGAATACAAGACGGCGATGCAGTACCAGGGCAAGGCCCTTTCCGAACGTACCTCGTTCGTGATTGCCCCCGACGGCAAGATCCTGATGAGCTACACCGACGGTAATCCGCAGGCCCATATCGACAAGACGATGGCCGCCGTCCGCGCCTGGAACGCCAGGCACGGTTGATCCGGATGCGTGGCTGAAAACCGGCGCGCCTGCCGCGCCGGACGTTTTCCTATCGTCATGAGGCTTACGATGTTCATCGCCATCGCCTCCGCCTTTCTGGGCGGACTGATCCTCAATTGCATGCCCTGCGTCTTCCCGATCATATCGCTGAAGGCCTTCGGCCTTGTTCGGCAGGGTGGTGACCCCGGGCATCTGCGCCGCGAAGGGCTGGCATTCCTGGGTGGTTCGCTGTTTGCCATGCTGGCTCTGGCTGGCCTGCTCATCGCGTTGCGCGCGGGCGGCGAAGCCGTCGGCTGGGGCTTCCAGCTTCAGTCGCCGGTCGTCGTCGCCGTGCTGGTCCTCATCATGATCGGATCGGCGCTCAATCTGATGGGCCTGTTCGAGATGGGGCTTGGCCTGCAGCGCATCGGCCAGGAGGCCAACGGAAAGGCTGCCGATGACGGTTGGCTGGGCGCCGCGCTGACGGGCGCGCTGGCCGTGGTGGTGGCGACGCCCTGCGCCGGGCCCTTCATGGCAAGCGCGTTGGGCTATGCGCTGGTCCAGCCGCCGATCGTCGGTCTCGCCGTATTTGCAGCGCTGGCGACGGGTGTGGCCGCACCGTTCACTCTGCTGTGCTTCTGCCCGCCGCTTGCGCGCCGCCTTCCGCGGCCGGGGTCGTGGATGATCACGCTGAAGCACGCGCTGGCCTTCCCGATGCTGGCCGCCGCTGCCTGGCTCGTCTGGGTGCTCGACAGCCAGACGGGCTCGGCCGGCCTGCCGTTCATCCTTGGTTGCGCGTTGCTGCTTGCGTTGGCCTGCTGGCTTTACGGGCTGGCCCAACGCCGCACCATGGCCGGCAAATCGGCGCGCGGCCTGACATTCGCGGCGGCATCCGGGCTGGCGGTGATTGTCGCCGCGTTCGCCCTGCCCGGACAGGCGCTGGTGACCGGCCCTGCGCCCGGCCGCGCCTCCGCCATGCCGTCAGCGGCGACCAACACGCCGATCATGGACGCGCGCCCGGTCCGTTGGTCTCCAGAGCGGGTCGCTCGCGAGACTTCGGCGGGAAGGCCGGTCTTCGTCGACTTCTCGGCCGCCTGGTGCCTGACCTGCCAGGTCAACGAGAAGGCGGTGCTTTCCAAACCGGCATTCAAGGCGGCGATAGCGCGCACCAACGCGGCCTATATGATTGCCGACTCCACCAACTATGACGCCGGGATAGAGAAGGCTATGAGCGATCTGGGGCGGACCGGCCTGCCGCTCTACCTCGTCTATCCGGCCGGAGGCGGCGATCCCGTGATCCTGCCGCAGGTTCTGACCTCTGGCCTGGTGGTCGATGCACTTGACGCCGCGGCCAGCAAGAAAGGCTGAAGATGTTCCAAAGATGCCCGAGATCGTCGTAGCCCAGCGTGCCGAACGATCTGCCCCGCGAACAGGATTGGCCCGCACTCATGCGGCGGGCGCAGGACGGCGATCAGTCAGCCTATCGGTTGGTCATGCGCGCCATGTTGCCGGTGATCCGCAACATGGCGCGGCGCAGGATATCGGACGATGCGCTGGTGGAAGACGCGATCCAGGACACGTTGCTGACCATTCACCGGCTGCGGCACACTTATGATCCCACGCGCCCGTTGCTGCCCTGGATCGCGGCAATCACATCCGCGCGATCGATCGATGCCCTGCGGCGGTCCGGTCGGGCACGCCGCTTCGAAGTGATCGACGATGAAGCGATGGGGGCTGCCGTAGATCCGGCGATGCCGGAGCCGGGGGAAGTGTTGGCCAACAATCGCGAGGTGGCCCGGCTGCTCGGCCTGCTGCCCGAACGGCAAAGGATGATGGTGGAAATGGTAAAGCTGCAAGAGATGACCCTTGACGATGCGGCCCGGGAAAGCCGGCTGTCCGTGTCGGCCGTGAAGTCGCTGCTTCACCGCGCTTTCGCCAGGCTACGCGAACATGGGAACCCCTGAAATGCGCGACCATGAACCATTGATCGACGCCCTCGCGGGGGGAATGCAACCGGTTCGGCGTGTCGCTCCGGCGTGGCTGAGGGCGCTGGGCTGGGCGCCCGTGGCGCTGGCGCTTGGATACTTGTCGACGAGCATTCTCCTTCATCGGCAGGCGACTGACTGGGTGGGGGGTTACGCCGCAATCTCTGCCGCGAACGTCGTGCTTTCGCTGGCACTTGGCATCACCGCGTTCGCTGCGGCACTCTCTGTCAGCGTTGCCGGCGGGCGGATCGTGGCGAAGGGCTGGATGGCTCTCGGGCTGGTTCTATGGGCCTTGTTGGCGGCCGTCAGCATCGCCCTGTCGTCGCGGCCTATCACGGTTGTGGTCGGTGAGGGGAGCTATTGCTTCACTTTCGTCATCACGGCCGGACTGCCGATGATTGCCGTCGCCCTCGCGGCGCTTCGCCGCACCCGTTCGCTCCGCCCGAAACAATCGCTGGTCGCTGCCGGCATGGCCGTTTCATTTCTCTCGTTCGGATTGCTGGCATTTTGCCATCCCGCGGAAATGTCGGTTGCCGATTTCCTGATGCACCTCCTGGCTGCGCTGGCACTTGGGGCGGTTTTCCTTGTCGTTGGCCGCCCGGCGATCAGAATATGAGCTTTCTGCGAAAACTGCACGCAGTTCGCGCTCATCCAAGCCGAGGATCGATCAGGAACTTCTCGCCAGTCGCCTTGCGTTCATAGCGGCGCAGAATGTCCGGTTGCAGGGCCTGCGCCAGGCCGACGACCTGGGTATACTTGCTGGCGAAGGTCGTCGTGAGTTCGGCCAATACCCGCGCTCGCAGCCGGGCAGCGACTTCCGGCCCCGCCTTCTGCAGGAACGGAAAGAGCAGCCAGCCGCCGACAGACCATTGAAAGCCGAAGGTCATGCGGTTGAGCGTGGTGGGGGCAACGTCGAGCGCGCCATAGATGTACAGCTGCTTGAACGTGTCCGAGCCGTAGCGGCTGTAGCTGCTTGAATTTTCCACCGCAGCACGCTCCATCGAACGCAGGATGTCGCTGCCCAGCGTGCCGCCGCCGATGGCATCGAAGGCGATCGTCGCGCCGGTTTCGCGGATCGCAGTGGTGAGTTGCGCGGTGAAGTCCTCATCCCGGCTATTGACGACATGCCGTGCGCCGATGTCGCGCAGGATCTGTGCCTGCTCCGGCGAGCGTACCACGTTCACGAGCGCAATGCCGTCTGCAAGGCAGATCTTCTGGAGCATCTGGCCAAGGTTCGAGGCGGCGGCGGTATGGACGATGGCCTTGTGGCCTTCCCGAATGGCGGTCTCGACGAAGCCGAGAGCCGTCAGCGGGTTCACGAACATGGCCGCGCCGTCGGCCGCGCTGGCACCTTCCGGAAGCGCGACGACATCGCGCGCCGCGATCCGGCGATAGTCCGCGTACATTCCCCCGCCGATCATGCCGACAAGCTTGCCTTCCAGCGCCTTGGCATTGCGACCTGCGGCGATGACGGTTCCGGCCCCCTCGTTGCCGATCGGCAACGACTGGCCGAGCCTGCCGCCCACGCTCGGCAGCCGGGCCTCGGGCACTTGAAAATGAAGGGCGCCGTCATCCGAGCTCTTGAGCGTGGCGATATCGGCGGGGCCAAGAAGAAGGCCGAGGTCGCTGGGATTGATGGGGGCTGCTTCCACCCGCACGATCACTTCATCGTCACCGGGCTCGCCGAAAGTGACACCTTCCAGCGAAAGCGTGAGGTTTCCATCCTGGTCGATACGGGTACGCATCTCGCGGCCTGTCAGCGTCATCGAGCTCTTCCTTGGTTGGCATTAGAAGGTGGCCGGGCGAAGGTAGCCGAGCGGAACCGGCTTGCAACCGCTTCCAGACAAACGGCTCGTCTTGCAGGCCAGGCGCCGCGAGAGGTACCCACGGTCATGCTGTCCCGGGCATTCGCGTCCCTTGCGCTCGCCTGCGACCTTCAGGTGCCGCCTTGCGCCAGCGCGCCCCCGCGCCCGGCGCGGGCGCGCAAGTCGCGGGGGCTGGCATCCATCATGTTGCGCGCGAAATGGGACAGGGCGGACTGTTCGGAAAACCCCAGCTTATGCGAAATCGTCCCCAGTTCGAGGTCGGTCCGCTCAAGATAGTAGAGCATGTAGTCGCAGCGCACCTCGTCCTTGATGCGCTGGAAGCTTGAACCCTCATCGCGCAGGCGACGATGCAGGGTGCGCGGGTGCATCGCCAGCAGCCGTGCAACATCCTCGCTGCCGCATTCGCTGGTCCACAACCGCTGCATCACCATGCCGCGCACCAGCGCGCTGACCGAAGGGCGAAGGCCCGTGCACGTCTTGCGGATTTGCGCAATGACCTGGGCGAGCGTTTCGGCATCCGGGTCGAGGATCGGGCATGCCATGTCCTCCGAACGGAAAGCGATGCCGTCCTCGGTACAGCAGAAGCGCACCGCGCAGCCGAAATAACGGCGGTACGTCCGGATCGGGGCCAGATTGTGGTGGCGGAAATGGATCTCCCGCGCGCGCACCTTGCCCCCGGTTATCGCCATGGCGCCAAGATGGCCCAGCAGAAGCAGTTGTTCGATCGCCTGGCAGCGATTGGGCATGGCCTCCACCAGCACGTCATGGCCCAGGAAAACGTGACGGCCGGAGGCGGTGGCCTCCTTCCACACCCGCGCGGCCAGCGAATGGGCGGAATTGTGGGTCACCGCATGGGAGGTCGCCTCTCCGAACGTGCGCGAATTGCGCATGGCGGTGCCGAGCTTGCCGTAGACTCCGTCGCCATGCTGGCGAACGGCAAGGCGCATGCCGAAGTCCACCACGGAAAGGTCCTGCGCCGCGCGCTGCATCAGCCAGATCCACTGTTCGTAGCTGGCTGCGCCTTCCCGGTTGCAGTCGTCCGGCGTGAGGCCGGCGTCCTTCAGCATTGCATACGGGCAACCGCCGAGATCGCGGACGAGCGCCGGAAAATCCCGCAACAGCCGTGCGCGCAATACGTGGAAGTGCGGGGAGGGGGCGTGTTGCAACTTTGCCTGCGCGACAATGCCTGCCCCCTGCGTGATGCCGGGCGGCCGGGATCCGAACGGCACTGTCGCGTGCGTATCTCCCATTGCATCCTCGTCCGGCTGTTACGCCGTTGTCGCCTCCGTGTTCATGGAATGCCGGTGCATGGCAATCAAGCGGCGCGCCTGCCCAAGCGGCAAACATCGCGGGCACGAGGTTGTCACGATCGCGCAAGTCGCGGCGGTGGCGATCGATTACGGTGGGCGCGCGAGGACGCAATGCGAAAGTGTCGGCATCGACGGTTCCGCAAGGCATTCGCCGCCCAACAATAAAGCAATCGGATCATGGGAGGAAAAATGAGGGGTTTTTCAGTCGCATTGCTGTGCTCGTCGAGCATGGCCGGCCTGACGGCGCTGGTTTCGGCACCTGCGGCAGCGCAGGAGGCGGCGCCTGCCGCGGGGTCTGCCGCTGTATCTCTGGGGGCGGAGACGGGCGCGTCGACCGACGTCATCATCGTCCAGGCTCGCCGCCGCGATGAGGATATCCAGCAGGTTCCGGCGGTGATCGATGCGGTAACCGCGGATCAGGTGGCCAAGCTCAACATCCGCGATTTCAAGGACGTGGCGGCGATCGTGCCCGGCCTGCAACTGACGACGGAAACAAACGGCACCGGCGGCAACGCGCGCCTGCGCGGCGTCAACTTCGACATCACGGCTAGCGGTAACAACCCCACCGTGGAGTTCTATTTCAACGATGCCCCGATCACCGCGGGCGTCATCCTCCAGCAGATGTACGATATCGGCCAGATCGAAGTGCAGCGTGGGCCGCAGGGCACGCTGCGCGGCCGCGCGGCGCCTTCCGGCTCGATCACGGTCACGACGAAGAAGCCCGATCTCTACAGCGTCGGCGGTTTCGTCAGTTCCACGGCGAACGATATCGGCACGATCAACGTGCAGGGCGCGGTCAACCTGCCGGTGATCGAAGGCATTGCTGCGATCCGCATCGCCGGCGTCTGGGACGAGAACGAGGGCGATCGCGTGCGCCCGATCGGCGGCGGGCGCGATCCTTTCTCGCGCACCAAGAGCGGCCGCGTTTCCGCGCTTGTCCAGCCGACGGACTGGCTGAGGCTGGAGGGGCTGTACCAAAGGCTGGACCGGCAGGCCTATACCTACGACCAGGTCGCCTCGTTCAGCGAGGTCAATCCCGATGCGCCGGCCAGCCCGGTCTACATCGATTCTTCCGATCGACTGTCCAGCCAGGAAGCCGCGCGGCCGATCCGCCAGATCTACGACATCTACAACTGGCGGTCGGAAATCTCGCTGCTTGGGCAGGTGCTGATCTATCAGGGGCAGCACTACACGCAGAAGATATCCTCCACTGCGAACCAGGACACCGGCAATTTCTTTCCCGGCGACGTCAACCAGCTGACCTATTCGCATCCCAGTTCCACGTCGCACGAAGTGCGCCTGCAGAACGATTCCCGCGTGCTGGGCATGCTGGACTACGTGGTGGGTTACTTCGACAACAAGAACGATGCGCCCACCGAACTCGTCCGCCCGACCATCATCGGCTATCCCACCAGCGCCACCACCGGCGCCATCGCCGCCGTGGTGAACACCGATGTGGGCCGCACCGGTTCGTCCCACGAGAAATCCGTGTTCGGCAACCTGACCGCGCATATCGGCGAGAGCACGGAAATCTCCGGCGGTCTGCGGCATATCGACTATACGTCCAACAACGGCCTCTATGTTGGCGGCTCGCTGATCTCCACCGATGGGCAGGATGCGAAGAAGTGGATCTATTCCGCTTCCGTGAAGCACAATTTCACGCCGGACCTGATGATCTATGCCAGCACCGGCAGTTCGTGGCGCCCGGGCATCAACGTGGTGGGCGATTTCAGCCTGGCGCAGTCCGCGCTTGAGCAGAGCTTCCTGAACCTGCCGGCGGAAACCTCCAAGTCCTATGAAATCGGCCTGAAGAGCACGCTGATGGACGGCCGCGCGCGCTTCAACCTGACGGCGTTCCACCAGAAGTTCAGCAACTATCCGTACCGCGTCGGCGGGCAGGGCGTCTATTACATCGAGACGACGTCGTCCGGGCAACAGGTGTCGCAGTTCAATTTCGTTGGCGCGGTGCCGGTGGAAGTGAACGGCGTGGAAGGGGATGCGACCTTCGACGTGACCCCGAACTGGAAGCTGGGCGTGACGGCCAGCTACTCGCTGGGCAAGATCAAGAACGGCACGATCCCGTGCAACGACCTCAACGGGGACGGCGTGCCCGATGTGATCACCAGCGCGCCGACGCTGGCGCAGCTTCAGACCGCCTATGGCGCGAACAACGTGGGTTCGTGCCAGGTTTCGCAGCGTTCGGGCTTCCAGTCGCCCTTCAGCGCGACGCTCACCACCGAATACCACTATGCGGTTTCGGCAAAGGTGGATGCCTATCTGCGCGGGCTGTTCAGCTTCAACGGCAAGTCGCAGACCGATCCCACCAACATCTACGACAACGTGGGCGCTTATGGTCTGCTGAACGTCTTCACCGGTATCCGTGATCCGGAAGGCGCGTGGGAAGTGTCGCTCTTCGCCAAGAACCTGCTGGATACCACCAAGACGCTGACGCGTACCGATCCGCTGTTCACATCATATCGCAATGCGGCCGCGCGCTTTGCGGCCACGACGTATACCAGCACCTACACGGGCGTGACGGTAACCGCACCGCGCGAATTCGGCATCAACGTGCGTTACGCTTTCGGTTCCCGCTGATCGAGAGCGATGATCAAGAGCTCCCTCCTGGGCGGAGGTTTCGGCCTCCGCCTCCCTTTTTTTGGGGACGTGATCTCGCCCGGCCCGAACCGCAAGTGGCCAGACACAGCCGCCCGGAGATCGCGCGGCGAATGGCAAGCGTTTTGCTTCGATCGCCCCGGCATCATGCGAGAGTGATCCTGCTAACGCCATCTCACAGTGCATAACGGGCGTTTTCCTCGCTTCTGGGCGATAGCTCGGTTCGAGCTTAGGCGTCAGCACGCGGCATCGCTTTCGACCCGGATGCAATCTGGTCGTCACCGATATCCGCGCCACGACGCCGGGCTGAACCACGGTTTCCTTTTCCGAAGCCCAAGCGCAGGAGTTCAAGAGATGAGATGGCAGGATCTGACCACACGCGAACTGGCGGCAGTTGATCGCGATACGCCGCTGTTTCTTTCCATCGGTGCGGTCGAACAGCACGGGCCTCATCTGCCGCTCGCCACGGACTCGCTGATAGGCGCCTATTTCCTCGACGCGCTGGACCGTCGGCTGGGGCGTGACATTCTGGTGCTCCCCCAGGTCAGCATCGGCTGTTCGCATCATCACATGGATTTCGCCGGGACGTTGACCGTCAGCCATGCGGCTTTTCAGGCCTATGTCTCCGATATTCTCCATTCCGCGCTGATGCACGGTTTCCGCAACGTGATCCTGTTCAACAGTCATGCCGGCAATCAGGCCGTCGCCAATCTGATCATCGAGGGCGTGGGGTCCGTTCACCCGGATTGCCGGATCGTGCTGGCGGGCTGGTGGCTGCTGGTCGCGCCCGAGCTGCGCCGGTTGCGGGGGCCCGATGCGGCGCGCGATTCCCATGCCGGAGACCTGGAGACCTCGATCGTGCTTCACGCTGCCCCCGATGCGGTTCGCCCGATCGAGAAGGATACGCCCCCTTGCCATCATCACGGCTTTGACTGGTCCGCCGGCGATCTGCTGACGGCGGAGCGGGCCACGCTCTATAGCTCGATGCAAACACGCACCTGCGGCAGCGGCGTGGCCGGAGATCCGTCCTTGGCGACGGCGGCCAAGGGTGAGGCGATCACCGGTTACGTGCTGGACGCGCTGACAGGCATCGTGGCGGATCTCAGGACGGGACGCCGCTCGCCTGACGCAGGGTGACGAGCAACTCGCCGGCCCGTCGCGCATCGGGCATTGCATCCATGTCTGGAGTTGCGGCGATGACGCTCTCCAGACACTGGATGGCCTCCTGCGGCTCGCCTTGGGCGGCAAGCTGAGTGGCTAGCGGGACAACGGTCCGCATCGTCCATGCCCAGGCCCCCTGATCGCGGCTGAGATCCAGCGCCTGTTTCAGGAAGGCGGTCGATGTTCGCGCATCCCCGCCCGTGGCCTCGGCAAGGATGGCCTTCATGCCCAGTAGTTCCGGTAGGGCGAAGCCCTCGCCGATACTGCGACAACGCGCGATGGCGGCATCGATCAGCGCCTCCGCCTCCCGCCAGCGCCGGTCGAGCAGCAGGCCGCGCGCGTGGGTGATGGAGAAGGCGGTGGTCAGCAGTTCGTAGCGCGCCGCGCGCAGCTGGATCAGGCAGCGCTCCACGTCCTCGACGGCGCTGCCGCTTTGGCCCCGGCGAATGGCCAGATCGCCACGAAAGCCTTCGGCGGCCATGATATAGGGGCCTAGGGCATTCCTCTGCGCGCAGTCGGCAAAGGTTGCCAGCGTCTGCTGCGCCGCTTCGAGATCGTCCTGCCAGACATGCAGCGCGTACTGCCAGATCAGCGCGATGCACAAGGTCACCGGTTGATCGAGCCGCGCGGCCGTAGCTACCACCTGATGGGTCATGGCCGTGGCTCGCCCGGCCTGTCCGGACAGCCACAGGCTGCGCGCCAGCGCGATGGTCGCACGGTTGCGATGATCGAAGCCGTAGTAGAGCGTGCGGGCGCGGTCGAGCACGGGGCAAAGCGCCAGCGCGCGTTCCAGATCTTCCACCGCCCCGCGTTGATTGCCGGCAAGATAGTGCGAGATGCCCAGGAGCGAGCAGGCGACCCCGATGGCTTCGGGATCGTCCATCGTCTCGGCAATCGCCAGGGCGCGGCGGGCGTGTTCCATGCTGATGGCACAGTCGCCGATCCGCTCATGATAGCTATGCAGGCGGCCCAGCATGCGCAGCTGCCCCCAGGCGTCGTCCAGCGCGGTAGCCACCTCCAACGCGCGCGTCAGGGCCTGGCCCGCTGCCTTCGTGCTGCCTTTGCTGAACATCAGCGACAGCCCCAGCGCGCCCTGCAATTCCATTTCGAGCGCGGTTGGGCCTTGCGCTTTCTCGGCTCCGTCCAGAGCGCGCGCGCACCAGTTCTGGCACTCGGCATAATGCGAAAGATTGAGGAAGATCGGTGTGCTGGCGGCGGCGAGGCGTTCACCGATGCGGCGGTCGCCCTGCGGGCCGAAACTCCAGTCCAGCGCGCTGCGTATATTGCCCAGTTGCTGGCGCAGGGGACGCGCGTCCTGCAGCACGTCCTCGTTCTGGGCGGCAACCGCCTCCAGTTCGGCCAGGAAATAGGCGGCATGGCGGCGGGCGGCGGTGCGGAGAGCATCATCGTCCCGCTCCTGCAGCTTCTGGCGGGCATACGTGCGCGTCATTTCCAGCAGGCGATAGCTGCCCGCCCCCCGCGCACGATCCGGAGAGATCAGCGATTTGGCCACCAGTTCGTCCAGTGCGGCGATCACCCTGTCGCTGCCCAGCGCGGCATCGGCCACGACTTCCAGCGCGGCATCGACCGAGAAGGGGCCGACGAAGACGCAAAGCCGTTCCAGCACCATCCGTTCGTCTTCGGTCAGCAGGGCGTAGCTCCAGTCGAGCATGGCCTGGAGTGTCTGCTGGCGCGGCAGCGCGGTGCGCCGCCCCGCCCAGCCCAGGCTGAAGCGTTCATCCAGCTGCCGCGCCGTCGCCTGCAAGCCATGGGTGGGGATCCGCGCGGCGACCAGTTCGAGGGCCAGCGCCATGCCGTCAAGACGGCGGCAGATGACGGCCATCAGCCGCGCGGCATGATCGTCGATTTCCAGCGTGCTGTCGGCGGCGCAGGCGCGATCGTGCAGCAATCGTACGGCTGCGTAGGACAGGATTTCTTCCGTGGTCAGCGCGGGATCGTCCTCCGGGCAGGCCAGCGCATCGAGGCGGTGGATATGCTCGCCGCGCACGCGCAGCGGCTCACGCGAGGTGGCCAGAATGCGCAACTGCGGTGCAGCGTGCAGCAGCCGCTCCGCCAGCAGAGCGATAGGCTCGATCAGATGTTCGCAATTGTCGAGCAGCAGCAGAAAGCGGGACTCCCGCAGATGGCCCAGGATGGCCGCCTCCGGCTCCCCACCCTGCACGGCGATGCCCATGCCACCCGCCAACATGCCGGGCACCAGATCGGGATTGTCCAACATGCTGAAATCGATGAAGGCCACCCGCTGGTCGAAGCTGTCAGCCAGAAGATGCCCGATTTCCACCGCAAGCGACGTCTTGCCGACCCCGCCCGGCCCGACGATGGTGAATAGCGGCGTATCAGCGACCCGCTGCCGTAGCAGATCGATATCCCGCTCCCGCCCGATCAGCAGCTGCAGGCCGGGAGGCAGGTTCAGTGGCGCCGCTGCCGGCTCTTCCGGCGGCGAGGAAACCACGGCAGCCGTGGGCGCCGGACCGTGCTGCCTCACCTCGCAGACGAAAGCATAGCCCACGCCGACCTGAGTGGCGATGTAGCGCGCGCCGTCCTTGCCATCGCCCAGCAGCTTGCGCAGCCCGGCCATGTGGAAGCGCAGGCTGCCATCCTCCACCACCACGTCATGCCATACGCGCTTGAGCAGATCGCGCTTGGACAGGACCCGGCCCGGCTGCTCGGTCAGCACGATCAGCAGGTCCAGCGAACGCCCGCCGATCTCCACCGGCACATCATCCCGTGTCAGCAGCCGCTCGCCCGGGAACAGCGAGAACGGGCCGAAGGACATTCCAACCCGAGGCGAAATCTCGATGTCGGCCATGATCGCGCTGTCTTCCCTTGTTGCTCGCGCGATGGTCCAGAGCGGTTTCCGCTCTATGAGTTTGTTTTGGCGCGCTTTCCGATCAGGTGATTCCACCCGATCGGAAAGCGCTCTAGCACGGTCATTCCCTTTTTTGCCATATCGATGCGTCAGCCGAAGGTGAAGACATAGGCGCGAATGCCGGGCCGTTCGAAGCGGATCGAGATGGTGCGATCGGCAATGGCGCCGCGCTGGCGCACAAGCTGATAGAGGCGATCCTCACGCAGCTCTCCCCAGCCATCGGCGTCGATATCGCAGCCGTGGTTCGGGCCGGGGGCCTTGCCGTCGATGGTTACCCGGAAGCGCACCGGGCGGCCATCGGCCGGTCCACCCAGCACCAGATGGGCATCGCGCGCATGGAAGCGGTATCGCAGCACGGCATCCGCGCCGGAAGGCGTGATGAATTCGGGGCCGATGGTCCATGTGCCGGTCAGATCCCAGCTGCCGCGCGCCAGATCGGCGGCGGCCTGATAGGGCTTTGCGCGGTTGCGTGCGGGGCCGCCGGGGGAGCGGAAGCCTTCGGCCTTGTCATAGCCCAGATAGGCCTCCGGCGAGCCAAGCTGGGCCCAATCGGCCCCGGCTTCGATCCCGCTGCCGCTGATAGGCGTGGTCGGCACGCCCGAAACGTCGTGTCCGGCCTGCGTCAGCAGCTTGCGGATCAGCCCTTCGCTCTGCTCATAACCGCCCTCGCCGATGCGATAGCCCTGCATATGGCCCTTTGCGTCGATGACATAGATGCTGGGCCAGCCCTCATTGGCGAACTGCTGCCAGGTAGAGAAGCCGTTGTCCTGCAGATTGGGCCAGGTCACGCCCAGTTGGCGGGCGGCGAGCCGGGCCTTGGCGGCGTCATGCTCGAACTGGAATTCGGGGGCATGTACCCCCACCACCACCAGACCCTTGTCCTTGTAGCGGGCGTTCCAGGCTTTCAGATAGGGCAAGGCGCGCAGCGAGTTGATGCAGGAATAGGTCCAGAAATTGACGACCACCACTTTGCCGCGCAACGCCTGAACGCCGCCGGGCACTTCGGCCAGCCATGGCCCGGCATGTTCCAGCACGTCGATCGGGCGTGCCGTGGCGCCGATCGGGCCAGCCGTGATGCCTAGCGGTGGGGGGCTGGCCATCGCTGGAACCAGCGCCTCGGCGCAACAGGCGGCAGTGATGATGCCGCCGGTCATCAGGGCGGCGAGGATAAAGCTGAGCGAGCGGGGCTTGGTCATGATGTGTCTCCGGGCGAACGGCCAGGTGATCCGGCTGTGTTGCCTTGATCCTAAGCCGTTCCCTGCGGTCCGCCCGTTTGGCGCTGCATGGCCGTGTTAGTTGGCGAGAGGGGCCTCTTGTGCAGCTAACACCATCTCACCCCACCTAACGGGCGTCCCGGCACCGCCTGCCTATACTGGCCGTCATCCAATCGAGGAGACGAACAGTGGGGTACGAGATCAACATGGCGCGGCGCCAGTTTGCCATCGGCGCATCAATGGCCGCCGCCCTCGGCGCCATGCCGGGGCTGGCCAACGAGGCCACCGGCAGCACGGAAATACGCCCATTCAAGGTGGCGATCCCCCAGGCCGACATCACGGCGATGAAGCGGCGCATAGCGGAAACCCGCTGGGCCGATCCGGAGCCCGCCGCTGACAATAGCCAGGGCGTTCGCCGTGAAACCTTGCAGCCGCTGATGGCCTACTGGGCGGGCGCCTATGACTGGCGCAAGGTGGAGGCGCAACTGAACGGCCTGCCGATGTTCATGACCCGGATTGACGGGCTGGACATTCACTTCATCCATGTCCGTTCCCGCCATGAAAAGGCGATGCCGCTGATCCTGACTCACGGTTGGCCGGGGTCGGTGCTGGAATTTCTGAAGGTGATCGGCCCGCTGACCGATCCCACCGCCCACGGCGGCAAGGCCGAGGATGCCTTCCATGTCGTGATCCCCTCGATCCCCGGTTTCGGCTTTTCCGAAAAGCCCCGGGTCGTGGGCTGGGGGTCTGACCATATCGGCCGGGCATGGTCGGCGCTGATGCTGCGGCTGGGGTATGACCGTTATGTCAGCCAGGGCGGCGATTGCGGCTCGGTAATTTCGCAGCGCATGGCTTTGCAGCATGTACCCGGGCTGCTGGGCATTCACCTCAACATGCCCGCCGTGGTGCCGGCCGAGATCGCCCACATTCTGGCCGCGGGCGATCCGGCGCCGGATGCGCTTTCGGCCAGGGAGCGCGGGGCGTTCGATCAGCTTGCCGCCTTTTATCGCGACAATGCCGCCTATGCCGCGATGATGAACACGCGGCCGCAGACGATCGGATATTCGCTGGTGGATTCCCCCGTCGGCACGGCAGCGTGGATGTACGAGAAGATCGCGCAATGGACCTATAGCGGCGGCCAGCCAGAGAAGGTTCTGGGGCGCGATGCGATCCTTGACGACATCTCGCTCTATTGGCTGACCAGGACCGGGGCCTCTGCCGCCCGGATCTATTGGGAAGACCATTCCAACAATTTCAACGCGCGCGGCATCATCGACATGCCCGTCGCCGTCAGCGTGTTCCCGGGCGAGATCTTCCGCGCGCCCAGAACCTGGGCCGAGCGCTGCTACACCCACCTCCATTACTTCAACGAAGTCACCAACGGCGGCCATTTCGCCGCCTGGGAACAACCCGCGCTCTTCGCTCAGGAAGTGCGCGCTGCCTTCCGCCTCTTTCGCTGACCCCCGATACAAGGAGAAAGTCCATGTCCAGTACCCAGACGCTCTATACCGCGAATGTCCACATCGTCGGCGGCCGTGAAGGCCACGCCAGAAGCAGCGATGGCCGCCTCGATGTCAGCCTGTCCACCCCCGGTGGCCCGGGCGCGGGCACGAACCCGGAGCAGTTGTTCGCGGCGGGCTGGTCCGCTTGCTTCGAAGGCGCGATGGCCATTGCCGCCAAGGCAAAGGGCGTGACCTTGCCCGAGACGCTTGCCATCGATGCCGAAGTCGAACTGCGCCGCGGCGACGACGGCTTCTCGCTGGCCGCGCGCCTTACGGTTCATGTCCCCGGCCTGGCGGAGGATCTGGCCCGCCAGATCATCGAAGCAGCCCACCGGACCTGCCCCTATTCCAAGGCGATCAAGGGCAACATCGACGCCATCGTCACGCTGGCCTGAGGAGGAACGACCATGAAGACGAAGAAGATGATGATGGGCGGCGGGCTGATGCTCGCCGCCGGCCTGATGGCTTCCACGGCCCCAGCCCAGCCCCAGGCCCAGCCTTCTGCCGAGCACGAATCCGCCAAACCCACGGTGGTTCTGGTGCATGGCGCCTTTGCCGATAGCGCAAGCTGGAACGGCGTGATCGCCGTGCTGGAGCATGACGGCTACCACGTTATCGCCGCGCCCAACAATTTGCGCGGCGTGCGGGCCGATGCCGATGTCGTTGCCGATGTGGTGAAAAACGTCGCCGGCCCTGTGGTGCTGGTCGGCCATTCCTATGGCGGCTCCGTCATCAGCGAGGCGGCCGAGGGCGCGGGGAACGTCAAGGCGCTGGTCTACGTCGCCGCCTTCGCGCCCGAAGCGGGCGAGACGGCCATCGGGCTCACCGGAAAGTTTCCCGGCAGCACGCTTGGCCCTACGTTGGCCCCGCCGGTGAAGCTGACCGGCGGCGGCAACGACCTCTACATCCAGCGGGACCGGTTTCCCGCCCAATTCGCCGCCGACGTCCCCCTTGCAGCGGCGCGGCTGATGGCGGCAGGACAGCGCCCGATCGCCGAAGCGGCCTTGAACGAGCCTGAAACCGCCCCGGCGTGGAAGCATACGCCTTCGTGGTTCATCTACGGCGATGCGGACCGCAACATTCCCCCCGCCGCGATGGCTTTCATGGCCAAGCGTGCGAAGGCGCGCCAGACGGTGGTGGTGAAGGGCGCATCGCATGTGGTGATGGTTTCCCATGCGATGGAGGTTGCCGGCCTGATCGAACAGGCCGCCAAGGCACCCTGATCCCGGACACCCGAAACACAAAAGGCCCGGCAACGCTTTTGGCGTTACCGGGCCTTTTGTTACCTGTCGGGCAGGGGTGGTTCCCTGCGGGGGGATCAGGGCGACCAGGCGGTGAAGACCAGATCCTCGCTCTTTTCCAGCTTGTTATGGCAGGAGAAGCAGGACTGCATCAGGGTGACATCGGGGTTGGCCACGCCATTCTCGAACTGGCCATAGCCCCAGCCTCCGCTGCGGGGAAAGCGCTTGCTGTCCTTCACGCTCACCTGAACATTGGTCGCCGCGCCTGCCACGAAGGACTGGGGCGCCGGAAACACCGCATCGTTGCGCGAGGAGGACTGATAGCGCCATGCCAGACGCACGATCACGGCGCCGTCGGGGAAGGGGCGCTTGCCCTTGCGATAGGCTTCCACCGCGATGTCGTTGCCCAGAATGGCCCGGATATCGTTGTTCTTGCCGTTTTCCTGGGCCACGCTGATCAGAGTCCAGTGGCGATAGTCCTTGGGCAGGGTAACGCCATAGACGGGAGAAGCCTCCACCCGCTCTCGCACGGTGGCGGAGAGGGCGGAGGCTCCCAGGATCAGGGTGGAGAGCGCCAGCAGCGCGCCGGTGCGCATCAGCCGGCCCTCCGGCTGACGTCCAGCACGGCCTGGGCGAAGGCCTGCGGCGCTTCCTGCGGCAGATTGTGGCCGATGCCGCCGTTGATGGTGCGATGCTCATAGGCGGCGGTGAACCTGGCGCGATAGGCTTCGGGCGCGGGGTGAGGCGCGCCGTTGCGATCGCCTTCCATGGTGATGGCGGGGATCGTCACCGGCGGGGCGGCGGCAAGCCTGGCCTCCATTGCGTCATACTGGCTCTCGCCCTCGGCAAGGCCAAGGCGCCAGCGGTAGTTGTGGATCACGATGGCGACATGATCGGGGTTGTCGAAAGAGGCTGCCGAGCGGTCGAAGGTTGCATCGTCAAAGTTCCACTCGGGCGAGGCCTGATGCCAGATCTGCTTGTTGAAGGCCCTGGTGTTGGCGGCATAGCCCAGCTTGCCCCGTTCCGTGGCGAAGTAGAACTGATACCACCACTGCAGCTCCGCGGCGGGGGCCAGCGGCTTGGCATTGCCCGCCTGGCTGCCGATCAGATAGCCGCTGACCGACACCAGCGCGCGGCACCGCTCCGGCCAGAGCACGGCCATGATATCGGCGGTGCGCGCGCCCCAGTCGAAACCCGCGACCACCGCGGTGCGGATGCCCAGCGCATCCATCAGCGCAATGCCGTCTGCCGCCAGCGCGGCCTGCTGGCCGTTGCGCATGGTGGCGTCCGCACGAAACCGGGTGGTGCCATGGCCGCGCAGATGCGGCACGATCACGCGGTGGCCCTTGGCGGCGAGCAGCGGGGCGACTTCGGCAAAGGCATGGATGTCATAAGGCCAGCCATGGAACAGCAGCACCGGCGTGCCGGAGGCGGGGCCATATTCCAGATAGCCGATGTTCAGGACGCCGGCGTCGATCTGCTTGATTGCCGGCACGACGCCGGGCGTCGGCGTGGCGGCGCGCGCCGGAAAGGCTCCGGCCGTCAGGGTCGTGGCGGCTGCGGCAGCAAGGCGGGCAAAGCGCAGAAAATCGCGGCGGGGCAGGTCGGCAACCCCGAGAGACCTGTTCGACATGAGTGGTTTCCTTTGACTTCGTGACTGGAAGCCCGGTGATAGACCCTTTGCCATGAGGCGGGTGTTAGGCCCTGTGATGCCCTGTTAGAATCGTCAGCCCGGCAGCAACGCGCCGAGCGCTTCGCTTTCGGGACCGTCGAACACAGTGGCGCGGCTGACGCCCAGCCAGCGTGCATGGGCCTCCCGGCGTTCGGCTTCGGCGGCGTCGAACGAGGCCAGCGCATCGGTGCCCAGCACCAGATGGGCGGGCACGTCATCGCGGCGGGCAAGCGCCCGGATGACTTGCGCGATGCGCGCCGGGTCGCCCACTTCGTTGCCCGCATAGGCCCTGATCCGCGCGCGTGTCGCACCCACGGTATCGGCATAGTCCGGCAACACCGTGCTTGCGGCGGCATTGCCGGCAATATCGGCCCAGTCCGTGCGCATCCCGCCCGGTTCCAGCGACACGATGCGGATGCCCAGAGGGGCGACCTCGCCGCGCAGCACTTCGGTGAAGCCGCCGACCGCCCATTTCGCGGCCTGATAGGCGGAAAGCCCCGGCGTGCCGACCCGTCCGCCCACGGAGGAGACATTGAGGATGTGCCCCGCACGGCGCTCCCGCATGGAGGGCAGCACCGCGCGGGTCATGTTGATGACGCCGAACAGGTTGGTCTCCATTTCGGCGCGGAAATCGGCGGAGGATTTCTGCTCGAAAGCCTCGAAATGGCCATAGCCCGCATTGTTCACCAGCACGTCGATCTGTCCGAAAGCCGCGATGGCGGCCTTCGCGGCGGTGTGGGCGCGGTCTTCGTCGGTCACATCGAGCGCGAAGGCTTCCAGACGGTCGCCGTAAAGCGCCTTGAGGTCGTCCAACTGCGCGGGGTTGCGGGCGGTGGCCAGCACGTTGTCGCCGCTTTCCAGCACGGCGGTCAGGATGGCGCGGCCAAGTCCGCGCGCGCTTCCGGTGATGATCCAGGTCTTCTGCATATCCGTATCTTTCGAGTGAGGGCGGGAATCAGGCGGCGGGCTTCAGGATCGCGCGGGGTTCCAGGAAGGCATCGAGGCCGTAAGCCCCGATTTCGCGACCGAGGCCGGATTGACGAAACCCTCCGAAGGGGGCGCGGGGATCGTGCGGCGCGCCGTTGATCACCACGCGTCCGGCGATCAACTGCCGGGCAACCCGCAGGGCACGGTCTTCGTCGGAGGAGAGGACATAGGCCTGAAGCCCGAAATCGGAATCGTTGGCGATCGCGATGGCTTCGGCCTCGTCTTCATAAGTGATGACGCTCAGGACCGGGCCGAGATTTCCTCGCGGGCGATGCGCATGGTGTTGGTGACATCGGTGAAGATCGTCGGCCTTGCGAACCAGCCCCGCTCCAGTCCTTCGGGCCGTCCTTCACCGCCGGTCAGAAGGCTGGCGCCTTCTTCCAGGCCGAGCCGGATCCAGCCCTGCACGCGTTCCCAGTGCGCGGCATTGGCAAGCGGGCCGATGCGCACTTCCGGGTCGGCAGGGGCGCCGACCTTGAGCTTTTCCGCCTCCTGCTTCAGGCGCGCGACGATTTCGTCCCGGCGGGAACGCGGCACCAGAATGCGCGATCCGGCGACGCAGGCCTGCCCGCTGTTGGCAAAGCCGCTCATCAGCGCGACGGGGATCGCCGCATCGAGATCGGCATCGTCGAGGATGATGGTCGGGCTTTTGCCGCCCAGTTCCAGCACCAGCCGCTTCATCGTCTCCAGCGCCGAACGCTGGACGATTTTCGCCGCCGGGGTGGAGCCGGTGAACGTGATCAGCGCCACGTCGGGATGCGCCGTCAGCGCCGCGCCGACTTCCGGCCCGGTGCCGTTGACGACATTGAGCACGCCCTTCGGCAGCCCCGCTTCATGCAGGCATTCGAGCAGGACCTGCGTCTGGATCGCACTCTGTTCCGCGGGCTTGATGACGATCGTCGATCCCGAGCCGATGGCATGGGCCAGCTTGGTGGCGATGAAGCCGAAGTTGCTGTTCCACGGCGTTATTGCCCCGATCACGCCGAGCGGCAGCATCGTCACCGCGCTGGTCCCGGCAGTCCGCTCGAAGGCATAATCTTCCAGCGCAGCGGCCATGACCTCGAAGACGGAGGCGGTGTTCTGCACCGAAAATCGCGTGAAGTAAGCCGGTGCGCCGTACTCCTCGGTCATCGCGGCAATGAGGTCGTCGGTTCGGGCCTGCACCGCGTCGCAAAGCCGGTGGAGCATTGCGATCCGCTGCGTCTTCGTGGTGCGCGCCATGGCGGGAAACGCGCGCCTGGCCGCCGCGACGGCCAGACGCAGGTCTTCCGCATCGCCCAGCCGGACGGAACCGATCCTTTCCTCGGTGGCGGGATTGAAAAGGTCGAAACGTTCGCTGCCGTGCGGGGTCACGAAAGCGCTGTCGATGTAGATCTGGTCGATAGTCCGCATGGTGCGTCTCCATTCTGCATCGGGGATATGGCGCAGGCCGCTTGTTCGGATTAGTAGGACAATGATGGACAGGCTGATGAAAGATATTGCGCAATGCCCAAGGCAAGTCTTGCCGAACTGGAAGCCTTCGCCACGGTTTCGCGACGGGGCGGGTTTCGCGCCGCCGCGCGCGAACTGGGCGTGTCTTCCTCCGGCTTGAGCCATGCCATTGCGGCACTGGAGGAGCGCATGAACGTGCGCCTGTTCAACCGCACCACCCGCAGCGTCGCGCTGACGGCGGCAGGCGCGCGGTTTCTTGAGGAAATTCTCCCCGCACTCGCCGCGATCGACGGGGCGATCGAGAACGCGGGAGACGATCCGGGGGAGCCCTCGGGACTGCTGCGGCTCAACATGGCGGCTGGCTCGGCGCGGTTCATCATGGCGCCGCTGATCCGCGACTATCTGGATCGCTACCCCCGGATGCAGGTGGAGGTGGTCAGCGAAGCGGCGCTGGTCGATGTGATCGGCAAGGGCTTCGACGCCGGCGTCCGGCTGCGAGACGCCGTTCCGCCGGACATGATCGCGGTGCCCATCATCCCCGAAGTGCGCCTGGTCGTCGTCGGCTCACCGGGCTATCTGCAGGATCGCCCCCTGCCGATCGTCCCGCGCGATCTCCTTGCGCACGAGTGCATCCGCTACCGGATGGGGAGCGGGCGCATCTATCACTGGGAATTTGCGCGGGACGGCGAACGGCTGGAACTGGACGTACCCGGCCGCCTGATCCTGGATGACAGCGGGCTCATGCTCGATGCCGCGCTGGCCGGGATGGGGCTGGGCTATCTGGCCGAGGAAACCGTGGCACCGCATGTTCGGGAAGGCCGGTTGACCCGGCTGCTGGCGGACTGGATGCCGCAAGAACCGCCACTTTGCCTCTATTATTCCGGCCGCCGCCATATCCCGGCCAAGCTGCGGAGTTTCATCGAACTCGCGCGCCGTCATGCCCAGCGAGCGTCGTTCACAACTGGGCAGGGCAGTTAAGTGGGGAGGACAGTTAAGACGCCGCTCCGTCCTCCCCATGCATGACCGTCAGGCCAGGTGAAGCGCCACAACGGTCGCCGCAAAGACGGCATAGAGCAGTCCCATTCCGGCCAGCAGTCGCCGGGCGACATATCCCATGCGAAAAGCCACGAACATGATCAGGACGGCCAGAGCGGTGGCACCGGCGGCGACCAGCAGCGGCGTGCTTAGCAGCCAGGGCGTGAAGAACAGGCCCAGCGCCGTCGGCACTGTCGCCTGGATCATCATGGCGCCGGAAATGTTGGACAGCGCCAGTCGATACTTGCCTTGGCGCACCCAGATCACCGCGTTCATCGTCTCGGGAAGCTCGGTGGCGATCGGACTGAGCAGCAGGGCCAGCAATTGCGGAGGCAGGCCTAGGACCGGGCCCAGACCCTCCAACTGACTGACGAAAACCCGCGAGGCGACGAAAATGACGACAAGGGCGCACAGCGTCTGGAACACGGCCATCGCGGTCGCGGGGGTTTCCCGCTTGGGCTGGAACTTCAACGGCTCCAGCTCGCCTTCCTCTTCCTCTGCTTCGCCGGTCATTTCCTGACGGACATAGAGGGCATAGGCCGCCAGAAACGCCACGCCCAGCCAGGGCTTCCAGGCGAAAACGACGCAGCCCAGCAGGATCTTCAGCGCGAAGATCGCCAGGAACCATCCCTGATCGCGGCTCAGCCGGCGGAAGATGTTCTGCACGCCGGTATCGCGACCCAGCTTCTGGCGCGACAGCAGCAGGGTAACGCCGACCGTTGCATAGGCGATCGTCGATAGAGCGAGGGGCCCGCCCAGCGCGGCGCCGATGCCCAGTTCCTTCGAGGCAGGGCCGTTGCCGGAAGTGACCGCCACCAGCGTAACGATGCTTTCCGGCAGGGCCGTACCGAAGGCCGCCAGAATCGTCCCCGTCGCTTTCTGGCCGACATCGAACTTGTGGCCGACCCATTCCACGCCGTTCACGAAGAACTCGCAGGCGAGATAGATCACCACCGCAGAGACCAGCAGCAAGCCGGCCATGATCCAGAGAGAGTGCATTCAAAATCCTCGGGGCCGGAGACGACAGACATGAACCGAGGCGGAAATCCCGGCCCCGGGTTTCCGTCGGTCCATGGTCTCACCAAGCTGTAAGGCCGCACGCGCCATGGCCGAAGCCAAGTCTGTTGACGCGCGCCCCGCTGCAATGCGGGCGGTTACTCCCCAAGGGTTGCCGCCCCTTTGACGCAGCGGCACCCGGCTGTCAACGCGCCCGGGCGATGGGCGGCGATATCATCGTTACGCCACAAAACTGTCATTCTATTCGGCTAGCGGGCTTTTCACGTCATCTGGGGAGTAGCCGACCGTCACGACGTGGCGGGCTGGCGCGTCAACATACTTGGCCGAGAGGTCATGGCGCGTCGGGAGCATGTTTTGCTCGGGCGAGACCAATGGCATCGTATCTCCGTCCAGGCCGGGCGGGGAGTGCGGTGTTGTTGGCTTTCGCAACCGCCCGGCCCGGAGACCCGTTTTGAAGTTCCCCCTCCAAATCCGTGCCTGCCTGGCGCTTGCGACAGTCGGTCTGGCTGTCACCGGCGTGGCCGCCGCTGCCGCCCCAATACCTGCAGCCGTGCCTCGTTCTCCCGGCAAGACCTACACCGCAGGCGCGTTGCCGGATCGGATCGTCCTGACTCCGGGGGCCAATCCCGCGCGTGACATGGCAGTCAGCTATCGCACGGACCGTGCACAGGCCGCCGCACAGGCGCAGATCGTTGAGGCGGTGGACAGCCCCACGCTGGAGCGGGGCGCCCGCACCCTTTCCGGGACGAGCACGCTTGCCGAGACGACGAACGGCGCCGCCAATTATCACCATGTCCAGTTCACGGGGCTCAAGCCCGATACCGTCTACGCCTATCGCCTGAAGGGCAGCGCGGGCTGGAGCGAGTGGCTGCAATTCCGCACGGCGGCTGAAAGCTTCCGGCCGTTCCGCGCACTCTATCTGGCCGATGTGCAGAACGGAATTCTGCCATACGCCTCTCGCGTGATCCGGCAGGCGTTCCATTCCGGCGGCGACATCGCGCTGGCCATTCACACCGGCGATCAGGTCGCCCAGCGTGACGATCTCGACCATGACGACGAATGGGGCGAGTGGAACGAGGCGGGCGGCTACAACTATGCCATCGTTCCGCAGATGCCGGCGACCGGCAACCATGAATATGCCAAGGAAGATTTGCCGGACGGCACCGAGAAAATCGAGCTAGGGGCCTACTGGGCGCGCCAGTTCAGCCTGCCCGGCAATGGCGTTCCCGGACTGGAGGCCACGACCTACTACGTCGACTATCAGGGCGTGCGCTTCGTGGTGCTGGACGGGACGGCTGCGGCTGATCTCGGCAAGGTTGCCGTGCAGACCGAGTGGCTGGACCGTACTCTGGCTGCCAGCAAGGCGCGCTGGAATGTCGTGGTCGTTCATCAACCGATCTTTACGTGCGCGCGGCCTGAAGACATTCCAGCGATCCAGAACGCGTGGAAGCCGGTGATCGAGAGGCGCAAGGTCGATCTGGTCCTGCAGGGCCACGATCACTGCTACAGCCGGGTGACCGATCCGGCGGGCCGGGCGGCGTCGAATGCGGCCCGTGCGGCAGGAAAGCCGCAGGGTCCTGTCTACGTTGTCTCGGTCGTGGGATCGAAGATGTACGGGCTCAACAATCGCGCCACCGTACAGCCGGACAAGGCCGCCGCCGATACGCAGCTCTATCAATTGATCGACTTCGGGGCGACCACCTTGCGGTATCGGTCGTACACCGCGACGGGCCGCCTTTACGATGCGTTCGATCTGGAGCGATCGGCATCGGGTGCAAACCGGCTGGGTGTTCCGGATGCTGCCACCGTTCCGGAGCGCCATTGTTCGGGCGCCACCGGGCCGGATGGTGCGGCCTGCCTTGGACGCGCGAAGTAACCTTTATCATGACGAAGGTATGCCGGGGCCGATTGCCCCGGCATGCAACATTGGGGAGTCGGACGATACGTCGCAGGGAATACCCGACACCTGCAGCGGGGCTGACAGTTTGCGGTCTCTTCCCGTCGGCTCGCGTGCCATCCTCGGGCAATTTTGCGGTGACACGGTGTAACGAGATGTAACAATCTGTTGCAACGATGAGATGCTATTGATACGCGGTCGCAGTAAATTTGATGAGGGATTCTCCGTTTGTCCGTGCATTCACTCTTCGTTTCGAAGGGCGCTTTCGTGCGCCTTCTTGCAACAACTGCCATTGCTTTCCCGATTGCTTCCGCGGCCTCGGCCGAGACGGCTGCTGAGACGACTGATCGTGACCAACATGGCTCGATCATCGTCACGGGCGCTCGCGATAACGATGGCTATGTCCCGCAGGATTCCGGCGCCGCGAAGATTGATATTCCGTTGAAGGATCTGCCGCAAGCTGTTGCGGTCGTCCCTTCCGAAGTCTTGCGCGATCAGCGCGCGCTGTCGTTGCAGGATGCGCTCAAGAATGTGCCCGGCGTCTCGTTTTCGCATGGTGACGGCCAGCGGGACCAGGTCACGATTCGTGGCTTTACGGCCATTGCCGATCAATATGTCGACGGATTTCGCGACGACGGCCTCTACTTCCGCGATCTTTCGAACGTGGAGCGGGTGGAGGTGATCAAGGGGCCTGCGGCGGTACTCTACGGGCGCGGCTCTTCGGGCGGACTGATCAATCGCGTTACCAAGAAGCCGGATGTCGACGTGCTGGCGGGAACGCTGACTTATGGTTCGCAGGATACCAAGCGCGGAGAGATCGATCTGGGCCGGTTCGATCCCGCTTCCGGCGTGGGATTTCGCGTCACCGGAGCCTTGGAGGACAGCGACAGCTTCCGCGACCAGCAATTCGTCAAGCGCGTGGCCTTTGCACCGTCGATTTTGCTGGGTGAAGGGAAGGACACCACCATCCTGATCCAGGCCGATTACCTGAAGGATCGACGGCTGACCGATTTCGGCATTCCGGCGATCAACGGCCAGGTCGTCGACGTCCCGCGCTCGACGTATTATGGCGCCGCCAATGCCCGCGATGCGGATGTGAGCCGGTCGGAAGTGCTCTCGCAGACGCTCACGCTGGCGCATCGCTTTTCGGACGCCTTGTCGTTCCGCAATGGTTTCCGCCATTATCGCTACACGCTGGACCGGCACAACACCAATACCACCGCGGTCAATGCTGCGGCCGGTACGGTCACGCTGTCTCACGGCGGCATCTTGCGCGATGAAGACGGTTGGTCGAACCAGTCCGAACTGACGCACAAGTTCGAACTGGGCGGCACGCGGCATACCATGCTGTATGGCGTGGAGATTTCGCGCCAGGTGAAGGATGCCGATACGATCGCTTCGCGCGTCGTCGCTATCACCTCGGCCCTGGATCCCGTGCTTCCCACGATCTCGAACGCCGACTTTACCGCTCTCAGCGCAAAGTCGGTTTCGACATTCGATACGCGCGGGCTTTACGTGCAGGACTTCGTCGAACTGGGGGCCGGCTTCAAGGCGCTCGCCGGCATCCGTTATGACTGGTTCAAGCAGAAGACGGACCTGATCATCCCTGCGCGGGCACAGCCGCTGGAACGCACGGACAAGAAGTGGAGCCCGCGTGTCGGCCTTGTCTTCCAGCCGGACGAGCTGCAATCCTACTACGCATCGTGGAGCACCAGCTTCCAGCCATCGGCGGAAACCTTCGCTCTGGCAGCGAACAATACTGATATCGCACCTGAAAAGACCACAAACAAGGAAATCGGTGCCAAGTACACGCTGCTGCAGAACCGGTTGAACATCCAGCTTTCGGCATTCATCCTGCGCCGTAGCGGTATCAAGGGCAGCGATCCCGCCAACCCGCAAGTCGTGATCCCGATCGGCACCCAGCGCACGCGCGGGATCGAGGTGTCCGGCGCGCTCGACCTGCCATCGGGCTTCCGCGCCATCGTGGGTTACGCCTACCTCGATGCCCGTGTCACGGAATCGGCCAATCCTGCCTTTGTCGACAAGGGTGCGACGCTTACGCCGAAGAACGCGGCAAACGCCTTCATCACGAAGAGCTTTGGCGACAGGTTCGGTGTCGGGGCGGGCGCGAACTACGTCGGCAATCGCTGGGCCGACCCGGCAAACACCACGGTTCTGGAGCACTATTTCACAGCCGATGCGATGGCATGGACCCAGGTTGGTCCCGCCCGCCTGCAGCTCAACGTCTACAACCTGTTCGACAAGAACTACATCATTTCCGGGCACGGCACATCGCCGCTGTTGAACCTGCCGGGAGCACCGCGGACCGTGCTGGGGACAATCCGCTTCGCCCTTTGATCATCGGGGCGCTGTGATCATCAGGCGAAGCCGGGCTTGTAGGAGCCCGGCTTCGCCTTGCTTTGATTAGGGCGCCATTCAGGCTTGAGATCAGGCAGTGTGCCCCATTACTGCACCACGATCTCCCCCGTCATGCCGAACGAGCTATGCATGAAATGCGTGCATCGCAGCTTGTAGGTGCCGGGAGCGGGCGCGACCAGATGGATGTCGACGCTTTTTCCAGCGGCGACCGCAACCCTTCCTTCGGTGATCTTCGCCCGATCGGCATCCATGATCCGCGCGGCCGCGAAGAATTCACCGGCGGAGAAGTCGTGTCCTCCCGACGCCATGTTCGCCAAGCGCAGGTCGTAAGCCCGCCCCTGTTTGAGCTGAATAGCGGAGGGCGAGAACTTGAAATTCGAAAGCTCTACGGTGACGGGCTCCGCGCGAGACCAGTCGGTCGTACCTTGCGGCGCCTGCGACGACGCCTGTGCCGCCACAAGTGCCAATGCCGCTGCGGTAACCATGTGACGAGCGATCATGTCCAGCCTCCTGCATCCTCTCCAATGGGAACCCTGACTTTGCAGCGGATTATCGCATTTTCGGGGTTCGAATTGAAGAGGATATCGCCATTTCGCCTTCGCCCCGGGCTCGCTTGCAAAAGCTTCTTTCTTCATAGTGGAAGCCCGTCAGGTCAATGTTCTCCTCCAAGACCAGGCCGCCTGACAAGCTTGCTTTTCCGGTACAGTGCCAGCGCGCTTCCTAATCGGGCGGTATCACCTGTTGGCTCGGAAACTGTTCTAAGCCGTCTGGCTGATGAGGTCATGATACTCTGACGACAGATCGGTGATGATCGGATCAACTTCGATCTCCCTCCACTCAGATCCGGACAGCTCTTTCGGCAAGGCTTCATTGCTGTTCACCAGCCAAACAGTCATGATGGCGTCACGTCCCGCATTGTTGCTGATCGCACTGGAAGTATAATAGGGCCCGGTTATGCGCAGATTCAATGTTCTGAGTACAACAAAGCGTGACTCGATAATGATACGGTCATAGCCTTGGCTTTTTGCCAGCAGAGCTGCGTTTAACAATGCAAGTTCCTCTGTTGTCGCGGAACTTGCCAGAGGGGCGGAGTAATGCACAGTCCAATGGTTTTCTGCGTCCATCTTTTCTGCGGTTCCCCCGGAAAGCGGCACAAGAGGTCTTAAGATACCGCCACTTTTGGCGTCCATGAAGTGCGGTTGGGTCTCCGGCATCTCGGCTCTAGGCAACGAATTCAGAAATCTCGTTAGCGAATACTTTTCAAGATTCTGCCGCTGCGCCTGCGTGAGCTTCTGCAGCAGATCTATCTGCTTTCGTCCTTCTGGAGTGGCCAGATCGGGCGATTGGCTGAGCATGTCTGCAAGGACGAGAATGCCTTTCGGCCCGAAAGACATCACTTCCGCACGAAGAGCAGCCGCAGGCAGTGTGGCAGCCTTCTCCCTCAACTCGATCAGCCGGTTCCAGGCGGCCAGATCAAGTCGGGCGCGTTCCAGATGCTTCAGATAGCCTTGGTAGCGCTTGAGATCTTGCTCGCGTTCCGATTTGGAAGGCCGAATAAGGCCCAATAGCACGCCCTTTTCGTCAGGGGGCGGGATATTGGCTTCAGCGTCGATCGATGCAAGCGTCCTTGCGTTGATGTCGTTTACGGCTGCGGTCTTGCCGAGGGCGGCTTCCGAATACGCCGTCATGCCGGCAACAAGAATGCGCAGATCGAGCCGTGCATCCTTGTCGAAAACGGCACCCTGATATTCCCAGCGACCCTGCGATATGGGTTGGGAAATGCTGAAACCTGCGCCTAATTTAGCGACGTCGGCGAAACGCGATAATTGAAATGCAGAGAGCAACATCGGTGCGATGTATTGAGGGGACTGCGGCACCTCGCGCCATCTCAATTCCAGCATGGATTCGGCAGTCGGCGCGCTGCCCCGGGCGCTGGCAAGTTCGACCCTGAGCAGGTCGGCAAGTTCTTGAACGGATGGCGAATATGGGCGCTGCGCGGCGATTTCCGTGATCGAGGTTTCAACACCGTCGAGTTTGCCGGACTTGATCAGCGCGTAAGTTCGAATGGCTTTGTTTGCCAGGTCGAAACCCTTCGCCCGCAACGTCGCAGGGATTTCGACCGTGAACCGGCTTGCCTGTTCAAGCACCGCCAGGGCACGCGCCGGGTCGCCCGCACCGATGAGGTGGACCGCCTGCGCCTGCATCAGGTTCAAGCGTCGATATGCAAACTCCGGCTTGAGCAACGGACTGGCAAGTGCAGTCTCGCACGCGGCCACGCCCGTCGCTCCAGGCGCAATATCCCGACTTTGCCGGAGGTCCTGCTTCTGCGAGGCCAAACCAAAGAAAGTCGATTCCCTGACAAAGTGGTCGACCTTGCCGTTCGGAGCGTAATAGCCATCGCACCGCTGGAAACTGGCTTCTTCTGATGGCGGCTTTGCGGGTGTCGAAACGGAAGCCTGCGGGGGCAGTGTTGCCTGTGGAGGGGCGGGTAGCAGCACCGGAGGGGGTACTGGCACGGCCTGATTTGAAACGGTCTGATTGGAAAGAGCCTGTTGGGAAACGGCTTGGGCGACACTGGGTGTATGCAGGGAAGTCGAAAGTATTGCGATCAGAAACGCGCGCGACGACCTCTGAAATTTGCCCGGACTCAGCCGACTACCAAAACCCAATCCAATTGACATAACCGACCACACTTCCAATTCACCTGGATGAAATTTTCCTCCGAAGAGGAGGCTTGTAGGATTAAAAAAATTTAACATGCTAAAGTCTAAAGTACGAATTCCGGATACATTCGATCGAGGTTCGGTTTTGGCGAATCGAAATGTCGGAATTTTTGGTTTATAAAATGCTTCTTCCCTAAAAAAATTGCAGATATGCCCGACGTATTACCTGTCCGAATTGGTAATATAGAAAACTTCCGCGCGCATTTTGGATTAATCGCCATAATTAGCGAAGGGAATGGCGCGCGGTGCCGCATTCGCCGTCCATGACACCGGATGTCTTGCAGGTATCAGACGGTGATCCCATCCACGGCGAACGCCAAGCCCAGCCGGCATCGGGTTTTTCCCGATAGCGAGCCAGCCTTGACTCAGGGGATGGTCCGCACGGCGGTCGGCATGCTTGCGTCGCCGCAGCAGGAATGGGCACGAAGAGAACGGGAGTTTGCTATGTCCAACAAGGCGCGTCTCGAAACACGGTTGGCCGAGCTCAAGGACCGGTATGGCCGCATCGAGCAGGATCTGGCGGAACCGCTGGACCCCGACAGTTCTGAGCAAGCGGTCGAAACGGAGGACGACGTGCCGCTGGAAGGTCAGGCGGCGCTGATCCAACGGGAGATTGCGTCGGTCGAGCGTGCACTGGATCGCATCGCCAGCGGGACATACGGCGAATGTGTGCGGTGCGCTGAGGAAATTTCGCCGGCGCGGCTGGAAGCCCGCCCCGAAGCGGCCCTTTGCATCGACTGCGCCAACGCCGAGCAGTAACCTGGCCGCGCCCTCGCGGCTCCAGCGGGAGGGCGCGTCAACCCGTGTCAGGCTGCGATGGTTGCCGTCGCCTCCTCGCGAAGTCGGCGGGCGATGAATTGGCGAGTATGCCGTCCGCCCACGTCGCTGGCGATGTCGATCATTGTGCCGGTAGGGTCTTCGGACATCCGAAGCTGTTGCAATTCAAGGACGTCCTGGTCTTCCTTGAACGTGCGAGCGGTTTGTTCGAATACCTCGTCCGGCATCCCGTCATTGAGCTTGTTGGTCGCCATCGACCAGAAGTAGTGCGTCGTCGTCGCGGTTTCCGGCGTAATCCCGTGGAAACCCCGCATCGAGAATCCGTGCTCTCGTAACCCTTCATAGGCGCCGGTGCCGGCATCGCACGCGCCCGTATGAATGCGGATGAGGACGGGTTCGAACTCGATCTCCTGCCATCGGTCCACCCTGCCAGTAAAGCCGCCTGCATCCACGTACGTTGGAGGAGGGACGGAATCCGGCATGTAACGGGTTACGCGCACGCCGTTTGGCAGCTTTTCCGATTCCGTCTTCGTCTTGAAGTGCAATTCCGGATTCCCGCCGATCGTGTTGGCGTGGATGTACGGCAGGTGAGACAGGTCCATCAGATTGTCGACGAGTAGCTGCCAGTTTCCGTTCACCGGATAATGGGCGCTCCGCCATGCGTACTTTGGATCGTCGTGGATCGGGTAATCGGGCACCGAGGCCGTTTCCGCCTGGTCATGTTCGCCCATCCAGATCCATATCAGCCCCTGTCGCTCCACGATCGGATAGGCCCGCACGCGTGCGCTGGACGGCACTTTGTCCTGGGCCGGGATCTTCACGCATTTGCCGTCAGGGCCGTATTCAAGGCCATGGTAAGGGCAGCGAATGACGTTCCCGTCGACAGGTCCGGCGGAGAGGGGCATCGCCCGGTGAATGCAGCGGTCGGCAAGCGCATGCACGGCGCCATCGCTGGAACGCCAAAGCACGACGGGTTGTTCAAGAAATGTGCGCGCGACTTTATCGCCGGGCGCGAGTTCGCTGCTCCAGCCCGCCACATACCAGACATTCTTCAGGTAACGCGCCTCGTCCACGGATTTTCCTCTCGCCCGGTGTGTTCTTCGCGGGAAGGCTATCACCGTCGAACTTGATCCGCAGGAGGAGTTGTTGTGATATAGGTTATCACTCTGGCGGATTGCATGATGGATTACCGGCGATTTGATCTCAATCTGCTGATCGTGCTCGATGCCTTGCTGGAGGAGAAGGGCGTCAACGCCACGGCGCGCAGACTGCGCATGAGCCAGCCCAACGTCAGCTTCGCCCTCAACAAGCTGCGCACGCAGTTCGATGACGCGCTTTTGGTGCGGGCGGGCAATGGGATGCAGCTTACCGCGCTTGCAGAGGCGGTGCGCGATCCTCTGCGCAGAATGCTGGGCATGCTGGAAAATGAAGTGCTGGCCGAGCACAAGTTCGATCCGGAAACCGCTGCCCGTAAATTCGTGATCAGCACCTCGGACATCGGCGAACTTGTCTTTCTTCCGCGCCTGATGATGGAACTGGAAGCGAGAGCCCCGGGCATAACGCTGGAATCCCGCTCGATGGCGCCGGACGAACTTCGATTGGCGATGTCGAACGGGGAGGTCGATCTTGCGCTTGGGTATTTTCCAGACCTTTTGGGCAGTAACTTTCTGACCCAGAAGCTCTTCGACCATCCCTTCACCTGCATTGCCCGTGATGGGCATCCCGCGGCCAGAGAGGGGTGGTCGCTGGATACATTCCTGGATCTGGGGCACATCGTCGTCGCCCAGCGCGGGCGAAGCCAGGAACTTTTCGAGGAAGCGCTCCTTGCAAAAGGGCTTTCCCGAAGAATTCAGCTGCAATCGCCGCATTTCATGAGCGTTCCGCTTCTCGTCGCCGGGTCGGACTTGATCAGCACCGTGCCGGCCGCCGTTGGCGCCATTTTTGCGACAATGGCGCCGCTTCAGCTGATTGCGCCGCCGCTTCCGTCCCCGATGATCAACTTGCAGCAATTCTGGCATCGGCGCGTGCATGGCGAGCCCTCGATGCAATGGCTTCGCAACTTGATTGCCGAACTTTTCCTGGGCCGGGATCCCTCTCTCTTGTCTACCGCCTTTCGGCCATTCGACGGCAGCGCCAAGGCATTGACGGATTGACGCATGGCCGGTGCTCGGCGATGTGCGCTGCATGGCACCGGGTGGGGTGGAATGAGAATCGTCATCATCGACGACAGTGGCTTGCGCGCGACGGTCCTTGAGGAAGGGCTGCGTGAGGCGGGCTATGACGATATCCATATCGTCCCACCGCGCGGCGCTTTCGTTGCGCGGCTGGAGCGCATGGCGCCTGATGTCGTGCTGATGGACCTTGGCAGCCCCAGCCGCGACACGCTGGAGGAAATGCTGCTGGTCAGCCGCGCGCTGGCGCGGCCGATCGCGATGTTCGTCGATCAGTCGGACGAGGCGATGATCGGTGCCGCCATCGATGCAGGCGTCTCCGCCTACGTGGTGGACGGGCTGCGCAAGGAGCGGGTGAAGCCGGTGCTGGAACTGGCGGTGCGGCGCTTCAACGTCTTTTCGAAGATGCAGGCGGAGCTGGAAGAGGCGCGCACGGCGCTGGGGGACCGCAAGGTGATAGACCGCGCGAAGTCGATCCTGATGAACCAGCGCGGCCTTTCGGAGCAGGATGCCTACAACCTGCTGCGCACCAGCGCGATGAACCAGGGCAAGAAGATCGTGGACGTGGCGCAGGCGCTGATTACCGCCAGCGACCTGCTGGGAGGCGGACTATGACGACCAATGTGCGCATCGCCTTCCTGCCGCTGAACGACGTGGCCGTGCTTGCCGCCGCGCGGGAGCGGGGCTTTGCCGAGGAAGAAGGCATTTCGCTGGACCTCGTGCGTACCACCAGTTGGGCGACCTTGCGCGATCGGCTGGTCTACGGGCAGGTGCAGGCCGCGCACATGCTGGCGCCGCTGGCCGTGGCGGTGACGCTGGGGTTGAGCCAGCAGCCTGCCGCCTTGGTCGCGCCCTACAAGCTGGGCGTCAACGGCAACATGCTGGTGATGGCGCGCGATTTCGCCGCCGCGCTCGATCCCGATCCGGTGCGCCGTCTGGCCGATCCGCTGGGCACCGCGCATGACTTCGCCTCTGCCATCGGGTTGTGGCGGCGCAAGCCGGTGATCGGCGTGGTCCATCGCTTTTCCAGCCACGCGCTGATGCTGCGCTACTGGTTGGCGAGTGCGGGCATCGATCCCGATCGCGACGTGGTGCTGCGCGTACTGCCGCCTTCGCTGACGGTGGAGGCGATCCATGGCGAGGAGATCGATGGCTTCATCGCCGGCGAGCCTTGGGGCAGTGCCGCGATCGATTCAGGCCGGGCCGAAGCCGTCGCCATTGGCGAACGGATCTGGCAGCGCGGTGTCGAGAAAGTGCTGACGTTCCGCGAGCCGTGGCTGGAGGAGAACCCGGAGACGGTCGATCGCCTGCTGCGCGCGCTGGCCCGGGCCGCCGCGTGGTGCGACGAGCCGGATAATCGCGAGGCTCTGGCGCATCTGCTGGCCGATCCGCGCTATGTCGATCAACCGGCGGACCTGATCCTGCGGGCGCTGACCGGGCGGATCGTTCCGCGCGCGGGCGATGGTGCGGTCGATTGTTCGGACTTCGTGCTGTTCTCCCGCGAGGCGACTTCGTTCCCGTGGCGCAGCCAGGCGCTGTGGATCTATTCGCAACTGGTGCGCTGGAACATGGTGGACCACTCGCCCGAAAACGCCGCCAAGGCCGGGGCGGTGTTCCGGCCCGACGTGTTTCGTCGGGCGCTGGCGGGCAGCGACGTGCCGATGCCGGGGGCCAGCATGAAGCTGGAAGGCGCGGTGGATGCGCCGCTGGCCGTCGGTTCTCGCAAGGGGGACCTGACGCTGGGGCCGGATCGCTTCTTCGACGGCCGCGTGTTCGATCCGGAGCGGATCGACGACTATCTGGCAGGTTTTACCCCCCGCTGACCGGGCGCCAAACGGAGCGTCGGCTTGCGGCGGCGCAGCATGTGCCTGGCTGAAAAACACTGGATCCGCGCTAATCGGCGGGGCTTGGATTTTGTGCCTTGCAACATGGCGCGAATCGCCTGATGATGCAGGCCTCACGCGACGCCGCGTGACCATACTCGGATGCGCTGCTCCAACGGTGGAGCGCCATCCTCACCGAATTTCGCAGCAAAGCCGCTGACCGGGCTCACCAAAGGGTGATGTCCGGCCTGCGGCTTTTTTCGTGTCCGTTTTATGGGGAACCTGACGATGGCAACCGCTTACTGGGAACGAGATGGAGAGGCCGCGACGGCCGAAAATGCACCCGAAATCGCACCTGTGGCACCGGCAACCAGCTTCTGGAAGGCCGGGCACACGCCCACGCTGATCGCGGCTTTCCTCTATTTCGATCTGGCCTTCATGGTCTGGGTACTGTTGGGACCGCTGGCGCCGGAAATCTCCAAAACCCTGGGCCTCACGCCTGCCGAAAAGGGCCTGATGGTGGCGGTGCCGACGCTTGCGGGCGCGCTGCTGCGGGTGGTGAACGGGCTGCTGGTGGATCGCATCGGACCCAAACGCTCTGGCGCGATCAGCCAGTTGATCGTCATTGCCGGGCTGTTCTTCGCCTGGTTCATGGGCGTCAACAGCTTCGGCGGCACGCTGGCGCTGGGCGTGATCCTGGGCTTTGCGGGGGCAAGCTTCGCCATCGCGCTGCCGCTGGCCAGCCGCTGGTATCCGGCCGAGCATCAGGGCAAGGCGATGGGGCTTGCCGGCATGGGCAATTCGGGCACGGTGCTGGCATCCCTTTTCGCGCCGATGCTGGCCAAGACTTTCGGCTGGAACGCGGTGCTGGGGCTGGCCTGCATCCCGCTTTCGGTGGTCTTCGTCGTCTATCTGATCCTGGCCAAGGACGCCCCCAACCAGCCGGCGCCGCGCAAGCTGGTCGACTATTTCGAGCCGCTGAAGCAGGCCGACGCCTGGTGGCTGATGGCGTTCTATGCGGTGACGTTCGGCGGTTTCGTGGGTCTTGCCGCCTCGCTGCCGATCTACTTCACCGATCAGTTCGGCCTCACCACCATTGTTGCCGGCTATTGCACGGCGGGCTGCGTCTTTGCCGGATCGCTGGTGCGGCCGATGGGCGGCGCGCTGGCGGACCGGATCGGCGGCGTGAAGGCGCTGATGATGGTCTATACCGTGGCCGCCATCGCGCTGGTGGGCGTGGCCCAGGCGCACAGCCTGCCGAGCGCTCTCAGCATGTTCGTGCTGGCCATGCTGGCATTGGGCACGGGCAACGGCGCGGTGTTCCAGTTGGTGCCGCAACGCTTCCGGGCGGAGATCGGCGTGATGACCGGGCTGGTCGGCATGGCGGGCGGCATCGGCGGGTTCTACCTTGCCAGCTCGCTTGGGCTTGCCAAGCAGATGACCGGCAGCTTCGCGCCCGGTTTCCTGATCTTCGCCGGCCTGGCGGTGCTTGCCCTTGCCTCCGTGGCGCTGGTGAAGACGCGCTGGCGGGCAACCTGGAAGACCGCCGCACGCATCTGATCGGAGAGGGAAGGGCGGTGGATCCAGCGGCACGGCGCTGGATCCGCCGCCGCGATCCAGGGGGGAAACAAGCCATGCGATATCTGATGGGAACGGCGGCCGCGTTGGCCGTCGCGGGGTCCGCTCACGCCCAGGAAGTGAGCCTGAAGCCGATCGTGGAAGCACGCGCGCGGTACGAACATGTCGATCAGGATGGGCTGGATCAGGCCGCCGATGCGCTGATCTTGCGCGTTCGCGGCGGTGCCACTGCCACCACGGGCGCCTTGAGCGCAACCGTGGTCGCCCAGGGCACGCTGGCCGTGGTGGATGACTATTACGACGGCCTTCACGGAGCGGCGAACCGTCCGCTGGTGGCCGATCCACAGAACGTCGCGCTCTATCTGGCGCAGTTGCAGTACCGGACCAAGGCCGTGGCACTCACTGCCGGGCGGCAGAAGATCGCGCTGGATGACGAGCGCTTCGTCGGCAATGTCGGGTTTCGCGACAATGCGCAGACGTTCGACGCCATGCGGGCCGAAGTGACGCCGCTGAAGGGGCTGAAACTGGACCTGTCCTATGCCTGGAGCGTGCGGACGATCTGGGGCGTGGATGGGCACGGTGCACGGCAGCAGGCGATCACGGGAGACAACGTCCTTGGCAATCTTTCTTATGCCACGCCGATTGGCACGCTGACGGGCTTTGCCTATCTGGTCGATCAGGACGAGGCGCCGGTGCAGGGATTTCGCCTGTCCAGCCAGACGTACGGCGTGCGGCTGGCCGGCAGCCACGCCTTTTCGCCGGCCGTGAAGCTGGCCTATCAGGCAAGCTACGCCCGCCAGTCCGACTGGCACCACAATCCCAACGACTATCGTGCCGATTACTGGCTGGCCGATGCCACGCTGGATGCGAAGGGCTGGAAGCTGAACGCCGGTTATGAAGTGCTGGGCGCCGACAACGGCATTGCGCTCACCAGTTTCCAGACGCCGCTGGGCACCAATTTCAAGTTTCAGGGCTGGGCGGACAAGTTCCTGACCACGCCCGCCAACGGCGTGCGCGATCTCTATTTCGGCGGCGGCCATGGCTGGAAGCAGTTGGGTCCGCTTTCGGCCGTATCGCTGCAAGCGGCTTGGCATCGTTTCGACAGCGACCGGCTGGACCAGCACTATGGCAACGAGGTCGATCTTCTCGCATCTGCGAAGCTGCGCAGGACCGCGATTTCCTTGCGCTATGCGCATTATGACGCGCGCGAAATGGCCACGGATACCGATAAGTACTGGATTCAATTGGATTGGACCTATTGAACGAAAGGCGTGACGGAATCGCTTGAGCCCTCGGGCGTTTCCACATATGGTGCAGTGCAAAGGACAAGGTTGTCCTTCCTACATTGCCGAAGCGGCCCATCGGCGGGTCGTGGAGGCCCGAACGATGGCAAGGCCGCCATCCAGACTTCCGGTTTCGAACCGGGGGTCTGGATGGCGGCCTTTTCTCGTTCTCCCCTTTGAATTTCTGGAGGCGCGGGAATGGAATTTCAGGACGGGATCGAACCCCAGCAGACCCTGGCGACGGACTATGAGGACGCGCTGATCGTACCATCGGACGATGTGCGCGAACATCTGGTGGTGGTGGGCAACGGCATGGCCGGGTGCCGCGCGGTGGAGGAACTGCTGGCGCGTGATGCATCGCGCTACCGCGTCACCATCTTCGGGGCCGAGCCGCATGTGAACTACAACCGCATCATGCTCTCACCCGTGCTGGCGGGCGAGAAGAGCTTCGACCAGATCGTCATCAACCCGCGCGAATGGTACGATGACAACGGCATCGAACTGGTCACCTCCGATCCCGTTGTCGCCATCGACCGTGCGGCGAAGACGGTAACCGCGCAGTCGGGTCGCAAGGTCCATTACGACAGGCTGCTGATCGCCACCGGATCCGACCCCTTCATCATCCCGGTCCCGGGCAAGGACCTGCCCGGCGTCATCTCGTTCCGCGACATGAAGGACGTGGACCTGATGCTGAAAGCGGCCGGCAAGGGCGGCGACGCCGTGGTGATCGGCGGCGGTCTGCTGGGCCTGGAAGCGGCGCACGGGCTGGCCTTGCGCGGCATGAAGGTCACCGTGATCCACCTGATGCCCACCTTGATGGAGCGGCAGCTGGACGAAGCGGCGGGATGGCTGCTGAAGACGGCGCTGGAAGCACGTGGGCAGACGATCCTGACCGGCGCGGACACTGCCGCAATCTACGGCGAGGGCAAGGTGGAGGGCGTGCGCCTGAAGGACGGGCGCGAGATTCCCGCCAGCCTGGTGGTCATGGCGGTCGGCATCCGGCCCTCTACCGCTCTGGCGCGTGATGCCGGGCTCGATGTCGGGCGGGGGATCAAGGTGGACGACCACATGGTCACCAGCGACCCCGCCGTGCTGGCCGTGGGCGAATGCGTGGAGCATGACGGCAATGTCTACGGCCTTGTCGCGCCGCTGTGGGATATGTGCCGCAGCCTGGCCGATGGCCTGACCGATCGCCACAGCGGCTATCGCGGCTCCGTCACCTCGACGAAGCTGAAAGTCGCGGGGCTCGACGTGTTTTCCGCCGGCGATTTTTCGGGCGGAGAAGGTTGCGAGGACATCGTGCTGCGCGATGCTTCGCGCGGGGTCTACAAGCGCGTTGTCGTGAAGGACGACAAGGTGGTCGGCGCCGTGCTCTATGGCGATACGGCGGACGGAAACTGGTACTTCGACTTGCTCAGGAAGGGCGAGGATGTTTCGGAAATCCGGGATTCCCTGATCCTTGGCCAAGCCTTCGCTTCGGGCGGCGCTGCCGATCCGCTGGCGGCGGTGGCGGCGCTTCCCGATGATGCGGAAGTCTGCGGCTGCAACGGCGTTTCCAAGGGGCAGGTGGTCGCCTCGATCGCGGGCGGTGCCTGCAGCCTCGATGCCGTGCGTGCGACCTGCAAGGCCTCGGCCAGCTGCGGGTCGTGCACGGGCATCGTCGAAAGCCTGCTGGCGTTGACCCTTGGCGACGAGGTGAAGTCCGGCCCGAAGACCTTGTGCAAATGCACCAGCTTTACCCACGACGACGTGCGGCGGGAGATCGTGGCGCAGGGGATGCAGTCGATCCCCGAAGTCATGCAGAAGCTACACTGGTCGACGCCAGACGGCTGCTCTTCCTGCCGTCCCGCGCTCAACTACTACCTGCTCTGCGCGCTGCCGGGCGAGTACGAGGACGACCAGCAGAGCCGCTTCGTCAATGAGCGCATGCACGCCAACATCCAGAAGGATGGCACCTATTCGGTGGTCCCGCGCATGTGGGGTGGCCTCACCAACCCGCGCGAGTTGCGCGCGATTGCCGATGTGGTGGAGAAGTACGATGCGCCGATGGTCAAGGTGACCGGCGGCCAGCGGCTCGACATCTTCGGGATCAAGAAGGAAGACCTGCCCGCGGTCTGGGCCGATCTCAACGCCGCCGGGATGGTCTCGGGCCATGCCTATGGCAAATCGCTGCGCACGGTGAAGACCTGCGTGGGGTCCGAATGGTGCCGCTTCGGCACGCAGGATTCCACCGGGCTGGGCGTGAAAACGGAGCGGATGACCTGGGGTTCCTGGATGCCGCATAAGTTCAAGATCGCGGTCTCCGGCTGCCCGCGTAATTGTGCCGAAGCGACGATCAAGGACTTCGGGATCGTCTGTGTGGACTCGGGCTACGAACTCCATGTCGGCGGGAATGGCGGCATCCACGTGCGCGCCACCGACTTCCTTTGCAAGGTGGCCACCGAGCAGGAAGCGCTCGATTACTGCGCGGCCTTCGTCCAGCTCTATCGAGAGGAAGCACGCTATCTGGAACGCACCGCGCCGTGGATCGAGCGCGTCGGTGTCGATTACGTGAAGCAGCGGATCGTCGAGGACGAAGTGGGGCGCGAAGCCCTGCGTGCCCGCTTCCTCTATTCGCAGAGCTTCAGCCAGGAAGACCCCTGGGCCGAACGCGCGGCTGGCCATCAGGCCGAACTGCACCAGCACCTTGAACCCCTCGCCCCCAAACAACTGGCCGCAGCGGAGTGAATGACATGAACGACTGGATCGACATCGGCACCCTGTCCGACATTCCCCTGCGCGGCGCACGCACCGTGCAGATCGCGGGCGAGAAGGAGATCGCCGTGTTCCGCACCGGGGATGACCGCGTCTTCGCGCTCGTCAACGAATGCCCGCACAAGAAGGGGCCGCTCAGCCAGGGCATCGTCCACGGCCACTCGGTTGCCTGCCCGTTGCACAACTGGAACATCGCGCTCGCCAGCGGAGAGGCGCAGGGCGAGGACAAGGGCTGCACGCCGACGATCGCGGTGCGGCAGGAGGGCGATCGCATCCTGATCGCGCCCCCGCAGACCTTGCAGGTGGCCGCTTGAGCGCGGTTCTTATCCAACCGGGCGAGGTCTGGCTGGTCGGCGCCGGGCCGGGCGATCCGGACCTCCTCACCCGCAAGGCCGAACGGCTGATCGCGGCGGCGGACGTGGTGTTCTACGACGCCTTGGTCGGACCCGGCGTGCTGGACCTGATCCCGGCGGGGGTCGAGCAAGTGGGCGTCGGCAAGCGATCCGGCAGGCACAGCAAGGCGCAGGGTTCGATCAACGACTTGCTGCTGGAAGCGGCCCGCGCGGGCAAGCGCGTAGTGCGGCTGAAGGGCGGCGATCCCTCGATCTTCGGCCGTTCGGGGGAGGAAATGGATCATCTGGCGGCAGCGGGCGTGCCGGTGCGGATCTGCCCCGGGGTGACCACCGCCAGCGCGGCGGCGGCCAGCGGGCTTGCCTCGCTCACCCTGCGCGGGGTGGCGTGCGGCGTCACGTTCGTGACCGCGCATCTGAAGGCGGGCGAACCGCTTCAGCTCGATTGGGAAACGCTGGCCCGGCCGGGCAGTACGCTCGGCGTCTATATGGGCCGTGCGGCGGCGGGGGAAATCAGCCGCTCGCTGATCGCCGCCGGACATGATCCCGATACGCCGGTGATGATTGCCGTGAATGTCTCGCTGCCCGATGAGCGCCTCGTTCGCGGCAAGCTGTCGGCACTCGCCTTCCTCGTCGCCACGATCAGCGACGACGATCCCACCTTGCTGCTGATCGGCGAGGCGGTGGGCACGCGACGTTCCGCAGTGGCGGAACAGGCGGCAGTGGCAAGCTGGGCGTGAACGCACTGTCGATCGACGAGACCTGGCGGATCGTCACTCATGCCGTCGCGGCGACCCATGCGACCGAGACGGTGCCGCTGCGCCAGGCGTTCGGCCGCTGCAACGTCGAAGATATCCGCGCCGGTGGCGATCAACCCCGCTTCGATTCCTCGGCGATGGATGGCTGGGCCGTCGCCGATGGTGCAGGCGCCCATGAATACCGGATCGTGGGCGAGAGCCGCGCCGGGGTGGGCTTCGACCGGGCCATCGAAGCCGGGGAAGCCGTCCATATCTCGACCGGGGCGGTGATCCCGCAAGGCGCCACCGCGATCGTCCGGCGCGAACGCGGCATGGTCAGGGGGCAGACCCTCATCGCCGGGGAGATCGCGCCTGGGCGCGACATGCGGCAACGGGGCTGCGATTTCCGGAAGGGGGACCTGTTGCTGGCGGCCGGCCGGCAGATCGATCATTTCGACATTGCCCGCCTGGCAGCCTCCGGCCTGGCCCATCTGTGCGTTGCGCGCCGACCGAATCTGGCCTTGCTGGCGACCGGGGACGAGATTGTCGTGTCCGGCGCGGTGGCCGGGCCGGGCGGGAATTACGATGCGCTTTCGCCCGCGCTCTGGGCGCGAATGACGCAGCTTGGCGCGACGATCACCGATCTTGGCGTGGCGCCGGACCACGACGGCAGCATTTTCGATCGCGCCATTTCATCCGATGCGCGGCTGTTGATCGTCACCGGAGGAGCTTCGGGCGGCCGGCATGACAGGGTGCGCGCCGCGCTGGGGCCGATGGGACTGGAGGTGCTGGTTCCTGCCGTCCGAATGCGGCCCGGCAAGCCGTTCTGGTTCGGCCGCTGGGGGCGGGACGGAGAACGGCTGGTCGTCGGCCTGCCGGGTAACCCCGTCGCCGCGCTGGCCGCGCTGGAGCTTTTCGTAGTGCCCACATTGATGGCCGCGCAGGGGTTGTCTCCGGTGATGGCATGGCGCCCCTGCGCATCCATGCCGGTCCGCGCCGGCACTGGCGGCGAACGGGTCCGCTTCGCGCGGCGATCCGGGGACGGCGTCGATATCATCGGCATGGAGGACAGCGCTGCACTCAGCCCGTTGCTGGGTGCCAATGCGCTGTGCCGCCAGACCGATTTCGGAACGAGAATGGCGGATCTGCTCGGCTGGCCCGCCTCGTCCGGAGAGGATGCCCAATTTTCAACCGCTCCGTCGCGATATCTGGCCAGCAGTTGATCCGGCTGCATCGGATCAACTGCTCCAGGATTCTGATTTATCGTGTCTTCCGAGACATCAGGTGATGCCATCTGATTGGAAAACGTTCTAATCCTGCAGCTTGTCCAGCAGGGCAAGCAGCATGGGGCGCAGGCGGCGGATTTCATCCCGGTGCACGGCGCTCAGGCTTTCCAGCGTCTCATGCGCGAGCGGCGTCAGTTCAAGCAGGGACTGCCGCTTGTCGTGCGGGGAGGGAAGCCGCTGCACGTGGCCCAGCGCGACCAGCCGGTCGATCAGCCCGGTCGCGCTGTGCGGTTTCAGGATCAACCGTTCCGCCACGTGGCCCACCGTTGCCGCCCCCTGCGGCGCGGCCCGGATGACCAGCAATGCCTGATGCTGTTGCGGCGTCAGCCCGCAATTGCCGGCCTGAATTTCGCTGAAAGCCTGGAATTGCCGCAAGGAGAAGCGAAATTCGGCAAGGGCGGCATAGTCGGCGTCGGTCAGTTCTGCAGGCATAGTATCAGTCCGCATCGAAGGGTGATTTTGTCAATCTTGATTTATATCGCATTACGATATAAATGGCACAGCATTCTTCAACATGAGTCATCTGATAATGTCTTCTTTCCTCCCTTCTTCACGCCCATTGGCAGATCACAGTGCAGACCGCCGGATGTTGTTCCTTGCCGCGGGGGCGCTGGTCGTGGGCAGCGGAGGGGCAATGGGGGCATGGGTGCTGATGAAGGCGATCGCCATCGCCACCAACCTGTTCTGGTTCGGCCGCCTTTCCGCCGCGCCTTTGTCGATTACAGACAACGCGCTGGGCCTGTGGCTGGTGGCCGTTCCGGTGGTGGGCAGCCTGATCGTGGGATTGATGGCGCGCTTCGGGTCTGAAAAGATTCGCGGCCACGGCATTCCCGAGGCGATCGAGGCGATCCTGTTCGGCGAAAGCCGGCTCTCGCTGAAAGTCGCGCTGCTGAAGCCGCTGTCGTCGGCAATCTCGATCGGCAGCGGCGGCCCGTTCGGCGCGGAAGGGCCGATCATCATGACCGGCGGGGCCATCGGTTCCCTGCTCGCGCAGGCGTTCGATCTCAGCGCGGCGGAGCGCAAGACCCTGCTGGTCGCCGGTGCCGCAGCCGGGATGACCGCCATCTTCGGAACGCCGATGGCCGCGATCCTGCTGGCGATCGAGGTTCTGCTGTTCGAATGGAAGCCGCGCAGCTTCGTGCCCGTTGTCTGCGCGGTCATGGTTTCATGGCTGTGGCGCCCGTTTCTGATCGGTTCCGGCGCGCTGTTCCCGGTCCATCATGCCGTGGCGATCACCCCGTCGATGCTCGCCGTGGCGGCTGTCGTCGGCATGCTGACGGGGGCGCAGGCATCGCTGCTTTCCAGCGCGCTGTACCGGATCGAGGATATGTTCGCGCGGTTGCCGCTGCACTGGATGTGGTGGCCGGCGCTTGGCGGCCTGGTGGTGGGCATTGGCGGCCTGGTGGACGCGAATGCGCTGGGCGCGGGGTATGGCAGCATCCAGAGCCTGCTGGACGGTTCGTTCGCGATCCGCGCGGTTGTGACGCTGCTGCTGGTCAAGGCGGTGATCTGGTTGATCGCGCTGGGATCCGGCACTTCGGGTGGCGTGCTGGCACCGCTGCTGCTGCTGGGTGGTTCGCTTGGGTTCCTGCTGGGGTGTTTCCTGCCCGGTGGCAGCGCGGTCTGGGCGCTTGTCGGCATGGCCGGCATTCTGAGCGGTGCCATGCGCGCGCCGATCATGGCCGCGCTGTTCGCAGTGGAACTGACCGGCGATTTCGCGATGATACCGCTGACGATTGCCGCATCGACTTGTGCTTACGCCGTCAGCGTACTGGTCATGCGCCGGTCGATCCTGACCGAGAAGATCGCCCGGCGCGGCCGCCATGTCCTGCAGGAGTATTCGGTCGATCCGCTGGATTTCCAGCAGGCGGGGCAGGTGATGACGGTTCAGCCCGAAACCCTGCCGGGGCAGATGGCGCTGGCGGACGTGATCGGCTTCTTCGAGAATGACGCCCGGCACCGCAGCTATCCGGTGGTCGACGAGGCCGGCAGGCTTCAGGGCCTGGTCTCGCGCGGCGATGCCCTGCGCTGGCGGACGTGTGGGGCCGATCTGGCGGCCACCCTTGCCGAAGCGCTGTCGGACGCGTCCTGCCCCAGCGGTGTGCCTGCCGATCCGGTGGCGCACATCGTCGACCTGATGCTGGAGGCGGATCACGGCCGCATTCCGATCGTCGACGCGGCGACGCATCGCGTGGTCGGCATCCTGACCCGTCAGGACATCCTGAAGCTTCGCAAGGCCCATTCCAGTCAGGAGCGTGAACGCGGACGGGTTCGTCTGGTTCAGGACGCGAGCTGAATATCGCGCATCCGCTGGGCGCAATGCTGCAACGCAAAATGAGGCTTGCGTCCGGCGGGCGGGTTTGACAGGATAAAGCCCAGATATCGAGCCCCACCCGCAGCGCAGCGGGCACGGCTCCGCTCCTTGAGAGCACCATGGAATGGCAAAGGCGCCATCGACCGCATCCGGCAACGGATGCGGTCGATGGCGCCTTTTTTGTTGGGACGGCCGGCGTGACGAAACGTACTGTAAAAAGCGTATGCCCCTATTGCGGCGTGGGCTGCGGCATCGTGATGGAGGTCGACGGAAACCGCATCGTCAAGGTTTCGGGCGACAAGGCGCACCCCACGAATTTCGGCCGGCTCTGCACCAAGGGCGGCAGCTGCAACGTCCCCGTCGATGCCCCCGGTCGGGCAGCGGCCGCCTATGCGCGGATCGCCGGCGGCAAGGATCAGGGCGCCATCCCGATTGCGGAAGCCATCCATCGCACCGCCGCCGGCCTGCGCGCGATCATCGATCGGGACGGCCCCGATGCGGTGTCCTTCTACGTTTCCGGCCAGATGTCGCTGGAGGCGCAATACCTGGCCAACAAGCTGTGCAAGGGCTTCATCGGCACCAACAATATCGAGAGCAATTCCCGCCTCTGCATGGCCAGCGCGGCCAGCGGCTACAAGCTTTCGCTGGGCGCCGACGGGCCGCCGGGCTCCTACCAGGATTTCGACAAGGCGGACCTGTTCCTGGTGACCGGGGCCAACATGGCCGATTGCCACCCGATCCTGTTCCTTCGCATGATGGACCGCGTGAAGGCCGGCGCGAAGCTGATCGTCGTCGACCCGCGCCGCACCGCGACGGCGGACAAGGCGGACCTTTTCCTGCAGCCGAAGCCAGGCACCGATCTGGCGCTGCTGAACGGCCTGCTGCATCTTCTGCTGGCGGACGGCAAAATCGACGAAGCGTTCATTGCCGCCCATACCGATGGATGGGATGCGATGCCGGCGTTCCTGGCGGACTATCCGCCCGCCGCCGTCGCGCAGATCACCGGCATCGCCGAGGAGGACCTGCGCAAGGCCGCCGACTGGATCGGAGAGGCCCGCGAATGGATGAGCTGCTGGACCATGGGGCTGAACCAGAGCACGCATGGCACCTGGAACACCAATGCCTTGTGCAACCTGCACCTCGCCACCGGCGCGATCTGCCGGCCCGGCAGCGGGCCCTTCTCGCTGACCGGGCAACCCAACGCCATGGGCGGAAGGGAGATGGGTTACATGGGCCCCGGCCTGCCCGGCCAGCGATCGACGCTGAGCGAGGCGGACCGCCATTTCGTGGAGGACATCTGGGCCATCCCGCGCGGCACGCTGCGCGCGGAGAGCGGTTCGGGCACGATCGGCATGTTCGAGGACATGGCGGCGGGCCGGATCAAGGCCTGCTGGATCATCTGCACAAATCCGGTGGCCAGCGTGTCCAACCGCAAGACGGTGATCGCCGGGCTGGAAGCGGCCGAACTGGTGATCTGCCAGGACGTCTTCGTCGATACCGAGACGAACCGCTATGCCCACGTGATCCTGCCAGGTGCGCTCTGGGCCGAGGCGGAAGGGGTGATGATCAATTCGGAGCGGAACCTCACCTTGATGCAGAAGGCCGTGGACCCTCCGGGCGAGGCGCTGCCGGACTGGGAGATCATCGCCCGGGTCGCGCGCGAGATGGGATATGTGGAAGGCTTCACGTATGTCTCGGCAGCCGAGGTGTTCGAAGAAATCCGCCGGTTCTGGAACCCGCGCACCGGATACGACATTCGCGGCGCCAGCCACGATCGGCTTCGCGAAGGCCCGTTGCAGTGGCCCTGCGCGCCGGATGGCGAAGGGACGCGCAACCCGATCCGATACTTGCGCGCCGATGAGGACCAAACGCCCGCCTCCATCACTTTCCCGACCGATAGCGGCAAGGCGCAGTTCTGGGCGCGCCCGCACCTGATGCCGCGGGAGATGCCGGATCAGGACTTCCCGCTGGTGCTCAACACCGGCCGCCTGCAACACCAATGGCATACGCTGACCAAGACCGGGAAAGTCCCCACGCTCAACAAGCTCAACCCCGGACCCTTCGTGGAAATCCACCCCGAGGACGCGGCGGCGCTGGGAATTGCCGAAAGGGATCGCGTCGAAGTGCGATCGCGGCGGGGCACCGCGATTCTTCCTGCCGTGATCGCCGACCGTGTGCGGCCGGGCAATTGCTTTGCGCCGTTCCACTGGAACGACACTTTCGGAGAGAACCTGGCGATCAATGCGGTGACCAGCGATGCCGTCGATCCGATTTCGCTCCAGCCGGAATTCAAGTGTTCGGCCGTGGTGCTGTCCCGCCTGTCCGGCCCGGTGGAGGACGCGGTCTTGCCGCAAGCGGATGAGGGTGTGTGCGAACCGCCCGCGCTGGCGCCTGCCGCCCCATCTTCGCCATCGGCATCGTTGGAGCCGGCGCTGGTGGATGCTTTCGCCGGAATGCTGGGGCTTGGCGATGACCGTCCGTGGGTGCTTCGCGAGGATGAGCGGGCCTATCTGGCAGGTTTCACGACCTCGCTGCGCTCTGCCGAGGGGCGGCAGGTGGGCGGGGTTCCCATGCTGCCCCCCGGCGCACCGTTCGAGCCGGGCCGACGCCACTATGTGAATGGCTTGCTGGCCGGTCTGTTCGCCCGCGCGCCGGCAGGAGACGGGCAGCACGCGGCGGCGGCCGAAGCGAACCTTGCGCCCGTGATCGAGACGGCTGGGCCCGAAGTGCTACTGATCTGGGCCTCGCAGACGGGCAATGCCGAGGAATTTGCCGGCCAATGCGCCAGCCACCTTGCCGGACGGTCGCACAATGTCAGGTTGCTGGCGATGGATGCGGCGCGAGTGGCGGATATCGCCGCGGCGCGCGTGGTGCTGCTGGTCTGTAGCACGTTCGGCGATGGCGATGCCCCCGACAACGGCGGCAGCTTCTGGTCGGCTCTGGCAGATCCGGCGGCGCCGCGCCTGGGTGACCTCCGCTATGCGGTGCTGGCCTTCGGAGATTCAAGCTACGACCAGTTCTGCGGTTTCGGGCGCAAGCTGGACGCCAGACTGGACGAACTGGGCGCGACACGGCTGGCACCGCGCGCCGATTGCGAGCCGGACTACGAGGAAACCGCCGGACAATGGCTGGACAAGGTGGCGACAGCACTTGCCGAGGGAAATCGGGGCGGCGTGGATCCGGGCGGCGAAGTCGCCGTGTCGGTTTCGGCCGGGCTTCAACCGACAGTCGAGGCTTCGGTCCCGGCCACGGCTGTCCAACTCGCCGAATATTCGCGCAAGTCGCCGTGCCGCACCGCCCTGTCGCGCAATGTCCTGCTGAGCGGACTGGGCGCGCAAAAGGAAGTCAGGCAGATCGGCATGGGCATTGCCGGGCGCGGTTTCGCCTATCGGGCGGGCGATTCACTGGGCGTCTGGCCAGTCAATTGTCCGGCGCTCGCCCGCGAGATGCTGGAAGTGCTGGACCTTTCGCCGGAGGCGCCGGTCATGGTGAAGCAAGTCGGCGAACTGCCGCTGCTTGAAGCGTTTGTCCGCCACTGGGACATCACCCGGCTGAACCGCAACATTCTGGAACTGATGGCTGAGCGGCAGCCGGAGGCGGCCTTCGCGCCGCTGCTCGACCCCGATCGCAAGCCGGAATTCGACCAGTGGCTGTGGGGCCGGCAGATCGCCGATGTGCTGCATGAAACCGGGGTCCAGCTCAGCCCCAACGATCTGGCGCAGGTGATGCGGCCGCTTCAGCCGCGCTACTATTCGATCGCGTCCAGCCCGCTGGTTGAGCCGGACGAGGTGCAACTGACGGTCTCCGTCGTCCGCTACACCTGCCGGGGCCGCCGCCGCATGGGGCTGGGATCGGCCTTTCTGGCCGACCGGGCCGAAGCGGAAAATCCGGGCATCTTCCTGCAATCGTCGTCCCACTTCCGGCCGCCCGCCGATCCCGCGCGCGCAGCGATCATGGTCGGGCCGGGCACCGGGATCGCCCCGTTCCGGGCCTTTCTGCAGGACCGGCAAGCCTCCGGCGCGACGGGCGCCAACTGGCTGTTCTTCGGGGAGCAGCACGAGGCGACTGACTTCTACTACCGGGAAGAGATCGCCGACTGGCGGCGGAGCGGCCATCTGGATCGGCTGAGCCTGGCCTTTTCGCGCGATCAGGCGGACAAGATCTATGTGCAGCACCGCATGTTGGAGGAAGGCGCGGAACTGTGGCGCTGGCTGGAGGCCGGCGCGAACTTCTACGTCTGCGGGGACGGCAGCCGGATGGCGAAGGACGTGGACAGCGCGCTGAAGGCGATCGTTGCGCGGCACGGCGGCATGAAGGAAGAGGCGGCGAAGGACTATGTGGCGCAGATGCAGAGCGACAAGCGGTACCTGCGCGATGTCTATTGATCCCGGCATGAGCCCTTCCCGCAGGCGTCCTCACAAAAAACTGCAGCCAAGCGCCTTCGTCCTGTTCGGCACGATTGGTGGACTGCCGTTACTCTGAGACCTAAGTATGGCCGGGCCATGTATCGTCCGCCTTCGCTCAACACCTTGCGCGCGCTTGAAGCGGCAGCGCGTCATCGCAGTTTCACCCGCGCGGCGGAGGAACTGGGCATCACCCACGGTGCGATCAGCCACCGCGTGCGCGAGGTGGAGCAGCGACTGGGCGCGGTCATGTTCGAGCGGCGCGGCAATACGATGGAGCCGACGCTGGCCGCGAGGCAGATCCTGCCGACAGTGCGTCAGTCGCTGGAGCTGATCGCCAGCATCTTTCCCCCTCCACCGCAGGGTGAGCGGCAGGTCCTGAAGATCGCGGTGCTGCCCTCCTTCGCCGCGCAGTGGCTGGTGGCACGGCTGGCGGACTTTCACGAAGCGCATCTCGGCATCTCGATCGCGCTGGACGCGCGGATCGATGTCAGCCGGATCGGCGCGGATGGCGCTGATGCGGCGATCCGCTATGGCAGCGGGAACTGGCCAGGCCTCGCCGCCGAGCGGCTGTTGACCGATATGCTGTTCCCGGCCTGCTCGCCCGAATATCGTGCGCGGATGGGGATCGAGAGCGTGGCGGACTTCGCGCGGTGTCGCCTGCTGCGCAACAGCTGGCAGACCTGGACGCCGTGGTTCCAGCGCGCGGGTCTCGCCTTGCCCGAACCTGCCGACAGCCTGCCTTACGATGATGCGGCGCTGATGCTGGAGGCGACCATCGCCGGTCACGGCATAGCGCTGGCGCGCCGCGTGATCGCGCACGATGCGCTTCAGGCCGGGCGGCTGGTGCGGCTTTCGGACGTGGAGATCCCGTTCGAGGGGGCTTACCACTTCGTCTGGGACGCCAATACGCCCAAGCCCCGGCGGGATGCCATCGCCGCGTTCGGAGCGTGGCTGGGCGTGCGATTGCGGGCGGAGTTTCCGTGAGGCGCAGAATTTTGCAGCCTTGAACCACGTCGCCCCCGCGCAGGCGGGGACCCCGCTTTTCTTTGCAGACGTAGCGAGAAGGAAGCGGGGTCCCCGCCTGCGCGGGGGCGACGTGGTTCTTGTGGGGATAGAGCATTTTCTAATCAGGTGGAATCACCTGATGACTCGGAAAACGCGGCAAACCAAAATCTTAGAGCAGTTGATCCGATGCAATCGGATCAACTGCTCTAGGTGCTTGCCGCCGCTCAGCGCGGTGTCAGCGTCACCACCGTGGGATTGCCGCCGAGCGCGATGGCATAGCCGTCGCGATCCGCCGTGCCGGTGTCGGTTGCATAAGTGCGGCCACCGGCGGTGGTGGTCTGGAACAGCAGGCGCGCGGCGGGATCGGTGGCGCTGGCCGGGTCGAGCGTCAGGGCGACCTTGCCAGTGGCGGCGTCGTAGCTGGCGCTCTGGATGCGGCCCGCTTCCAGCGTGATCCACAGGCCGGCGGGCGCGATGAACAGGCGGCGGCGGGCACCGTCCTTCGGCACCAGGTTCACCTGCTTGCCCTTCGTCGTCAGGTCGCCGCCGAAGCCGATCCAGCCGAACTGCGGGTCGTTGACCATGTAGCTCGCCGCCGTGATCGCATGGCCGTAGAAGCCCATGCCGTAATCGCCGGTGATCGCATCCCACTTCATCATGTCCGGCCAGGAGTGGAACGCGGCCGAGCCGAAGCCCTTCTGATCGATGTTGGTGATGCCGCCCATCATGCCGCCATAGGCGACGCGCAGCAGGTGCAGATCGGTCGGGTTCTGGCGATAGGCGTCGAACAGCGGCACCGCGTTGAGCGCGGAGCCGTAGTGGTGGATCTGCCGCTCGATCCGCGAAACCTTGCCGCCGTAGAGGAAGTCCCAATAACGGCGCGCATTGCCGTTGTAGCCCCAGCTGGGGATCGTGGGGTCGTAACCCAGGATCACTTCGCGCGTCTCGTCCGCCTGCGGCTGGAAGCCGAAGTAGCGCATCCAGGCATAGACTTCGGGCTGGCCGGTGGAATCCCACGCCATTTCGCTGCCGAACGGATACTTCATCGAACGCCAGTGATCGGCGCGGGCCTTCATCAGCCCTTCCATCTCGGTGGCCTCTGCCGTCATGCCTTCGCGCTTCAGATCCTTCAGGATATCGACGAAGACGTCGCCTTCCATCTGGCCGAATTCGGCATAATACGGCGCATCGCGCATCATCGCGACGGTGGTGCGGTAGGCCCACTCAAGGTAGAACTTCCAGTCGTGCTGCTTGACCAGCCCGGCATTGTCGCGCGCCAGGCGGTAGAGCACCCAGTGGCCGATGGCGACGTGCGGATAGTTGTAGGACCGGCCGAGATCGTCCGAATCCTTCTTCGACCACGCGGTCCAGTTCTTCCAGTTGATCTTGGGATCGTAGTAGTTCGGGAACTCGACCGGATCGTAGTAGAAGATGCTCTTCTTGACGGCACCGGCGTGCGGACCGTCCTTGACCTGAAGCGTGCCGAGCACGGTCTCGTTGACGAGGCGTTCCAGCTTGGCGACTTCTTCCGGGTTCGGATTGTCGAGCTGCTTCATGGCCGCTGCCACCCACGAGCCGGCGCCGCCTTCGTCGCTCATGCCCGAAACCCAGACGCGGCCGTCTTGCGTGAGGATCTTGTTGTCCTCCCGGTCATAGGAGAGGATCGCCGGGCTGCGGTGGAAGGGATCGCCCTTGCCCTCGAACCACTGGTCGGTGGTGGTGAAGTGGCCGATATCGGCCATCACCTGATCGAGCGGCTTGGTGATGTAGTAGCTGACGGTCTGCTTCTGCCCGTCCGCGTAAGTAACCGTCAGGCGCGCCTGGCCCCAGCCGCTGGCCTTGATCTGGTAGCGGGCCCAACCGGTTCCGCTCTTCTCCGAGGTGGCGGTCAGCGAACCTTCGGGGAAGGATTCGATCTTGGCCACCTTGCTCGGCGTCTTCAGGAACAGGCTGGCAGTCTGGTCGGTAGGCACGACGTAGCCGGGAATGCCGACCGCGACCGGGCGCTTCTGCGCAACGAGGGTATCCTCGATCGCGCGGATGTTCGGCGCGGTCACGAAGCGCAGGCCGATCGTGCGGCTCTCACCCGGGGCAAGCGTGAAGCTGGTCGGCTCGTTCCACTGCTGGCCGGCCTTTGCCCATTCCTTTTCGGCAAAGCCCTTGCTGGCGACGGTCCAGTCGTAGAAGCCTTCGGAAACCTGGCTGCGCTGGCTTTTGTCGGTGAAGATGTCGCCATTGCGCGCGGCGCGCGCCTCGGCAATCGGGCGATAGGCTTCCAACGGCGTGCCCTTTTCGGGCAGCACCAGCAGCGCCGGGCCTTCGCCGTTCAAGCGCGTGACCTGAAGGTAGCCGGCGTCACGGCCGATATAGGGATCGACGAAGCTGGCCTGCGCGTGCGCGGAGTCGAGATCGCGGTCGAGGATGATGTTGTCGAACACCATCGGCATGCCGAGGCCGCCGATCTCCACCGGCGCGCTACCGGTGTTGACCAGCGTGAAGCGCAGGACCAGCACGCCATCCTCATTCACCCAGCGGCGTTCCACGCGCAGCGGGATTCCGGCTCCCATCGAGGCGGTGATGTCGGCGGCGGCGAGCACCCCCTTGCCACCGGTCAGCGCGGCAATCTGCTTGCGCGCGTGGGCAGAGGAGAAGTCCTGCCAATCCGAACCGGCCGTCTTCAGGCGGATATGGATGTCGCCGATGTGGACGTAGCCGTCGGCGGCGCGCTCCGCCTCACGGCCCGCAGGCACGAAGTCGAACGCGGCGTTGCCCTTGGGCGAAAGGTGCGCCAGCGTCTGCGTATCCGCCCGCAGCGCCAGATCGAAGGCGGGCGTCTGCATCTCGGTCTTCTGGATCGGCGCATATACAGGCTTGGGCTTCTCGGCTTCCTGTGCCTGCGCTGCCGCCATTGGCAGCATGGCCGGAACCGGCGCCAGCACCAGCGCGATCAGGGGGAGGGGCTTCAGAAGACGCTTCATGTTCAAGACCTCGTGGGTATTCAGTGGGCCAGCGCGACTGCCGGGGCGGCAGGCTTCACGGGGCCAAGCGGCGGCGGTGTCTCGCCGAGCAGGTAAAGGGTGAAATAGTCGCGCAGCTTCTTCCAGAAGAAGGGCTGGTAGACGTTGTGCGTGGCATTGGGCACCACCACCATGTCCACGTCGCGACCGGCATCGATCAGCGCCTTGGCCAGGCGGAAGCTCTCGGTGATTGGCACGTTGTCGTCGATATCGCCGTGGACGAGCAGAAGATGGCCCTTGAGCTGGTTCGCCACCGCCATGTTCGAATTGCGCTCCCACGTCGCGGCATCCGCTTCGCCCATCGAGACTTCCGGCCACCAGGTCTTGTCCAGCCTGAGGTCGTGGTTGCCGGAGGCGGAAACGCCCACCTTGAAGAAGTCGGGCCGGCGTAGCACGAAGCGCGCGGTGTCGTAGCCGCCGGCCGAGCCGCCGAACACGCCCACGCGGTTCACGTCCATGTAGGGGTACTTGGCCGCCATCTGGCGGATCAGCGTGATGTGATCGTCCAGCCCCACTTCGCCCAGGTTCTGGTAGGCGGGAAGGCGGAAGGCCTGGCCGCGCCGCGATGTGCCGGTGCCGTCGATCATCACGACCACGGCACCGATCTGCGCCACGCTGTTGCCCGGCACGCGCAGCGCCATGCCCCAGGTGGAGGGAACGTCGGTGGTGGTGGGGCCGGTGTAGACGTTGTCGATCACCGGATAGCTGCGCTTCGGATCGAAATGCGCTGGGCGGAAGATCATGCCGTAGATCGGCGTCTTGCCGTCCGCCGCCACGCCCTTGAACGGTTCGGGCGGGGTATAGCCGGCAGCCAGAAGGCGGCTGTTGTCGGCCTTGGCCAGTTCCATCACGATCTTGCCCGTCGTGCCGTCGCGCAGCACGGCACGGGTCGGCGTGGTCGGGCTCGACATCTGGTCGACGATCCACTTGCCGTCGGGCGAGACTTGCGCGTCATGGTCGAGCGGCTCGGGCGTCAGTTCGGTCAAACCGCCGCCCTTCAGCGAAACGCGGTAAAGCGCGCGCCAATAGGGATTGCGGGCTTCCTCGCGCCCGACGCCGGTGACGATCAGCGAGGACTTGTCCTGCGCCACGTTGTCGACCGAGAGCACTTCCCAGTTGCCGGTGGTCAGCGCCCTACCACCATCTGGGCCGCCATCCGGGTTGTCCGGGGTGACGAGATAAAGCTGCGCCCAACCGCTGCGCTCGGAGATCGAGAGTTCGCCGCCCAGTTCGGGAGCGGGGAAGATCATGGAGGACGTGACGGTGATGACCGGCTTCACCGCCTCATGCGCGACGATCTTTGTCGCGCCGGTGGCCGGATCGGCCACGTAGACGGCTTGCTGGCGATAGCCGCGCTCGGTCCATTGCATGCGCGGCTTGCCGTCCACCCAGTTCATGTCGGGCGGGGAGGGATAGAGGATGGATTCGGCCGGCATCTGCACCGGCACGACCTTTGCCTTGCCCGTCTTCAGCGCGGCCTGCACATCGACGACGAAACGCGTCGCCTGCGGCAGCTTTTCGGCGCCAGCGAGCGGATAGACGTAATTGAAGCTGCGCGGATAGAAGCTGCCCGGTGGGTTCTGCTGGGTGATCGAGAGCTTCTTTACATCGCGCGTGTCGAGCCGCCAGCTCAGCAGATAGCGACCATCGGGCGACCAGGCGCCGGAAACGGGCATGGCCGGTTCCTCGGTGCCTTCGCGCAGGATCTGCGAGAGTTCGGGGATCGAGCGGCCATAGGGCTGTTCGCGCGTACCATCGGTGGTCAGCGCCACTTCGCGGCCCGATGCCACGTCCACCGCATAGAGGTTGTAGTTGCGCGCGACGATCCTGGTCTTGCCATCGGGCGAGGGCAGATCGAGCTGCGGTGCTTCCGGCGCGACTTTCTCGGCCTTGCCATCGGCACCGATCCGCCAGTGTGCGTCCAGCGCCGCGAAGGCCAGCGTGGCCTTGTCCGGATCGTAGTCGACATCGGCGAGGTGCGCGTCGTCCAGCGTCACGGCCTTGCCGCTCGCCTGCGACAGCGCGGCGATCAGGCTGGCGGTGGTCGCCACTTCGCGCACTTGCTGCGTCGCAAGGTCCAGGAACAGGAAGCGCTGGCTGCTGCGGTTGCCGGTGCGGTAGAACAGGCCCGCGTTCTTGTCGCCGCCCACGAAGCTGGGCGCGACATTGGCATTGTCGATCAGATCGGCGATGCCGCTGCCCAGGAAGGTGTCGGCCGCCGCATAGCGATCCGCTATGCTGGGCGGCGGCGTCTGGGCCGTGGCCGCAGGGGTCTGGCGTGCCTGCGCGGCGCCCGGTTGCAGGGCCATCGCAAGCGCCAGCAGGCTGACTGCGGCAGGTTTTTTCAAGACACGAACGAAATGACGAGAAATCAAGGGGGTGCTCATGGCATGTACCCATCGCTTGGCTTCGGAAAGATGCATGGGTTCTTGACGCCCATCACGGAAAGGGTCAAGAAAAATTATACGATATATGATCGGAGCATTTCAAATCTTGCTTCGATCCATTGGCTGGGGATGACAAAGATGACCGCACCACTGCCGGCCGAAACCGCGCTTCCACTTGCCAGCGGCCGCCTTCATCATGCGGTTGCGCGCCAATTGGCGACCGCGATCGTCAGCGGCGAAGTGCCGGCCGGGCACATCTTTCCGGCCGAAGTCGAACATGCGGAGCGGCTGGGTGTCTCCCGATCGGTGCTGCGCGAGGCTTTCCGCATCCTGACCGCCAAGGGCATGGTCAGCAGCCGCCCCAAGGCCGGCACCCGCGTGAATGAGCGCAAGAGCTGGAACCTGCTCGATCCCGATGTGCTGGCCTGGCAAATCCAGTGCGGCGCCAGCGACGAATTCCTGCGCGACTTGTTCGAACTGCGCATGGTGGTGGAGCCGCAGGCCGCCGAAATGGCCGCGCAGCGCCGTGACGAACGGCAGTTGACCGATATGGCCAATGCGCTGGAAACGATGGAGCGCTGCACGCTCACCACCGACAAGGGGCGCGCGGCCGATATCCGCTTCCACGAACTGGTGCTGGAGGCGACGCGCAACGAACTGATGCGGGCGCTCTCCACCTCGATCTCCACGGCCATCGCCTCCACCACCGCGATCAAGCAGCGCGTGCAGGATTCGCCGCGCGATCCGATGCCCGAACACCATACGCTCTACCGCTGCATTGCGGAGGGCAACGCCAAGCAGGCGCGCAAGGCGATGATCGCGCTGATCGATCTGGCCCATGCGGACACACGCGTCGCGCTTCGCCGTTGAGGGTGTTTGAAAATCCGGCGTCGCTGGATTTCCCAAGCAGGCGGTCGACCTGTCGCTGCCACCGCACGGCTCGACGGGGTTGACTCGCAGCCCCTGATACTTATCAATAACCGTATACGATATTCGATAGGAGTTTCTGGTGATGAAGGCCAATCGGCGCGAATGGATGGCTGGCGTGGCGGCGCTGGCTGTCAGCTCTGTCCCTCTCAAGGGCTTCGCGGCTGTCATCGCACCCAAGCTGCCGATCAAGGCAAAGCCGCTGCCGCTGACCGACGTGCGCCTGGCGCCGTCGGACTATGCGACGGCGGTGGACGTCAATGTCGATTACCTGATGTCGCTCAGCCCCGATCGTTTCCTGCACAACTTCCGCAAGTACGCGGGGCTTGAGCCCAAGGCGCCGATCTACGGCGGCTGGGAATCGGACACGATCGCCGGCCACACGCTGGGCCACTACATGACCGCGCTGGTCCTGGCCTGGCAGCAGACCGGCAATCCCGAATGCCGCCGCCGCGCGGACTATATCGTCGATGAACTGGCCGAATGCCAGGCGCAGCGCAGCGATGGCTACATCGGCGCGCTGGGCCGCAAGACCAAGGACGGCAAGGTCGTCGACGGGCAGGAAATCTTCCCCGAAGTCATGCGCGGAGAGATCAAGTCCGGCGGGTTCGACCTCAACGGTTCGTGGTCGCCGCTCTACACCGTGCACAAGTACTTCGCCGGCCTGCTCGATATCCATTCGGCCTGGGGCAATGCCAAGGCGCTGGAAGTGGTCATCGGCCTGGGCGGTTACTTCGAGAAGGTCTTCGCCGCGCTTGACGACAAGCAGATGCAGGAACTTCTCGGCTGCGAATATGGCGGCCTCAACGAAAGCTATGCCGAGCTCTACGCCCAGACCGGCGATCTGCGCTGGCTGAAGGTGGCCGAACGCATCTATGACAAGAAGGTGCTCGATCCGTTGGTGGCGCAGGAGGACAAGCTCTCCAACTTCCACGCCAACACGCAGGTGCCCAAGCTGATCGGCCTGGCGCGCATCCACGAACTGACCGGCAAGGACGAGCCGGGCCGCGCCGCCCGCTTCTTCTGGGAACGCGTGACCCAGCACCACAGCTATGTGATCGGCGGCAATGCCGACCGTGAGTACTTCTTCGAGCCCGACAACATCGCGCTGCACCTCACGGAATCGACCTGTGAGCACTGCAACACGTACAACATGCTGAAGCTGACCCGTCAGCTCTATTCGTGGCAGCCGGACGGCGCGCTGTTCGACTATTACGAGCGTGCGCACCTGAACCACGTGATGTCGGCACACAACCCGCACACAGGCGGCTTCACCTATATGACGCCGATGATGAGCGGCGCCCCGCGCGGCTATTCGCAGCCGGGTGAGGAGGCGTTCTGGTGCTGCGTCGGTTCGGGCATGGAAAGCCATTCGAAGCACGGCGATTCCATCTATTGGCAGGGTGACGATACCTTGTTCGTCAACCTCTTCATCCCGTCGAAGGCGGAATGGAAGGCCAAGGGCGTGGCGCTGACGCTGGCCACCGAATATCCCTTCAAGTCCGAAGTAGGCGTGACGCTGGACGCGGTGAAGAATGCCAAGTTCACCATCGCGCTGCGCATTCCGGCATGGGCCAACGGCCGCGCGCTGGTGGCCGTCAACGGTGCGCCGGTTCCCGCCAATGCGGTGAACGGCTATGCCGTGATCGACCGCCGCTGGAAGAAGGGCGACACGATCACCCTGACCCTGCCGCTCGACCTGCGGTTCGAGGCGGCAGCCGGTTCGCAGGACGTGGTGGCCGTGCTGCGCGGTCCGCTGGTCATGGCGGCGGACCTTGGCCCGGCCGAAATGGACTTCACCGGTGTGGAGCCGGCGATGGTGGGCGACAATCCGCTGTCCGCCTTCTCGCCGATCGTCTCCGACCGTCCGCGCTTCCAGACCACCGGCGTGATGCGCCCGGCGGACCTGACTTTCGTGCCGTTCTACAGCCAGTACGACCGCCGCAGCGCCGTCTACTTCAAGCGCTTCACCGAAGCCGGCTGGAAGACCGAGGAAGCCTCGTTCCTGGCAGAGCAGGCACGCCAGAAGGACATCGCCGCCCGCTCGATCGACGTCATGCACCTGGGCGAAATGCAGCCCGAGCGCGACCACAACCTTACCTCGGAAATCTCGTACCCGGTCTCCTATCGCGGTCGCAATGGACGCGATGCCCGTTCGGGCGGCTATTTCGAGTTCACGATGAAGGTGAAGCCCGGCGCGCTGCTGCTTCAGGCCACGTATTGGGGCAGCGAGCGTTCGCGCGTGTTCGACATCCTGGTCGACGACGTGAAGATCGCCACCCAGAAGCTGGACAACGACACGCCGGGCAAGTTCATGGACGTGGACTATCCGCTGCCCGAGGCGCTGACCAAGGGCAAGAGCCAGGTCAAGGTGCGCGTCGTGCCGCATGACCGCAGCTCGGCCGGTCCGATCTTCGGCATGCGTCTGTTCACGGCGAAGACGACGAAGTGAGTTCACAGACAATGACTGCCCTCAACGAAGTCGCGCTCACGCTCGACGAAGCCGATGCACTGGCCCGCAAGGTCCTGGTGGCCTGCGGGCTGGCGCCCGATCACGCCGCTGCGGTGGCCCAAACGATGGTTTCGGGCGAGCGCGACGGCTGCACGTCACACGGGCTCTACCGCCTGCTGGTCGCTGCCAATTCGGTGGCGCGCGGCGTGGTGGTGCCCGATGCGGTGCCCGAAGTGAGCGAGCCGGCCAAGGCGCTGGTTAAGGTGGACGGTAAGGGCGGCTTCGCCCAGCTTCCGTTCGAGCTTGGCATGCCGCTGCTGGTGGAGAAGGCCAAGGCGTATGGCATTGCCGCCATGGCGCTGAACAACGTGGTTCACTTCGCGGCGCTCTGGCCCGAAGTGGAAGCGCTGGCCGAGCAGGGCCTTGTCGCGCTGGCCTTCACCCCCAGCCACGCATGGGTCGCGCCGGAAGGCGGCACCAAGCCGGTGTTCGGCACCAACCCGATCGCGTTTGGCTGGCCGCGCCCCAATCGTGCGCCGTTCGTGTTCGACTTTGCGACCAGCGCGGTCGCGCGCGGCGAGATCGAACTGCATCGCCGCGCGGGCAAGGCGATCCCGCCGGACTGGGGCTATGACGCCGATGGTCGCCCCTCCACCGATGCCAAGGCCGTGCTCGACGGTGCGATGCGTACCTTCGGCGCGCACAAGGGATCGGCGCTGGCCGCCATGGTCGAACTTCTGGCCGGGCCGCTGATCGGTGACATGACCAGCGCGGAATCGCTGGCGGCGGACGAAGGGCGCGGCGGTTCGCCGATCGGTGGCGAACTGATCGTCGTCATCGATCCGGTCGGCTTCCTGGGCGACAGCGTGGGCGAGTATCTCCAGCGCGCCGAAACGATGTTCGAAACCATCGAAGGGCAGGGCGCCCGCCTGCCGGGCTCGCGCCGCCTGCTGGCCCGCGCGCGCTCGCAAGTGGAAGGCGTGCGCATCCCGGCGCAGCTGCATCAGGACATTCTCGAAATTCTCGAAAGGGGAAATTGACGTGAAGAATACGCTTGGCCGCGCGCTGCTGCTGGCAGGCGCGGCGCTGGCCGTGGGCGTCGCCCACGCCGCGATGGCCGCACCCGCCGCTCAGTCGGCATCAAAGACTTCCGCAGCCCAGACTCCCGACGCGGCTTTCGAAGCGATCTACACCGCCGAATACGCCTGGCGCCTGCAGCAGAGCGGCCCCAGCGAGGATGGCCCCAAGGCCCAGCGCCTTGCGCTTCCCGACGTGGGCGCCAAGGCGCAGGCCAATCGCCTCGCCGCGTGGGAGAAGGTGGAAAAGCAACTGGCCGCGATCGACCCGGCTAAGCTTTCGCCTGCGAACCGCGTCAACTTCGCGGTCTACAAGGGCCAGATCGACGCCTTCGTGGCATCGCAGCGCTATCGCGACTACGAAAAGCCCTTCAACGCCGACACCAGCTTCTGGGGCGAACTGGCCGACTGGGCCCGCACGCCGCTGCGCGATCAGCAGGGCGCCGAAGACTTCATCGAGATGCTGCGCGAAGTGCCGCGCTATTACGATCAGCAGATCGACAATATGCGCGCGGGCCTGAAGCGCGGCTTCTCCGCCCCGCAAGTGACGCTGACCGGTCGCGACAAGGGCATTGAACTGGTCGTCGACGCCAAGACGCCCGAAGATTCGCCGTTCTACGAGCCGTTCAGGAAGCTGCCCTCGACGATCCCGGCTGCCGAGCAGGAAAAGCTGCGCGCGGCCGCGCGTGAGGCGATCACCGGCAGCGTCGTGCCCGCGCACGCCAAGCTGCTGACGTTCATGCGCAGCGAGTATGAGAAGCAGGCGCGCAAGACGTTGGCGGCCTACGCCCTGCCCGATGGCAAGGCCTACTACCAGTCGAAGATCGCCGAGTTCGTCACGCTCGACAAGTCGCCGGAGGAGATCCACCAGATCGGCCTCAGCGAAATGGCGCGCATCCGTTCGCAAATGAACGAGGTGATGCAGGAGGTGAAGTTCAAGGGCGACCTCAAGGCGTTCCTGCACTTCCTGCGCACCGATCCGCAGTTCTATCCCAAGACGCCGAACGAGCTGCTCTACCGCGCCGCGTGGATCGCCAAGACCTTCGACGGCAAGGCATCGCAGTTCTTCGGTCACCTGCCGCGCAGCCGCTTCGCCATCAAGCCGGTGCCAGACGATGTTGCGCCGTTCTACACCGGCGGGCGTGGTGGGCCGGGTATCTACCTCGTCAACACGTATGACCTGCCCAGCCGCCCGTTCTACTCGCAGATCGCGCTGACCCTGCACGAATCCGCGCCGGGCCACGCCATGCAGATGCCGCTGGCGATGGAGAACAAGGACCTGCCGGCGTTCCGCCGCGACACCTACCTCTCAGCTTACGGCGAGGGCTGGGCGCTCTATTGCGAGGCGCTGGGTGAGGACATGGGCATGTACGACACGCCCTATGACCGCTTCGGCATGCTCAGCTATCAGGCCTGGCGCGCCTCGCGCCTGGTCGTCGATACCGGCATCCACGCCAAGGGCTGGACGCGCGAACAGGCGCAGCAATACTTGCGCGACAACACCGCGCTTTCCGATCACGAGATCGAGACCGAGGTGGATCGCTACATCTCCTGGCCGGGCCAGGCGCTGTCCTACTACATGGGCCAGTTGGCCTTCGTGGACGCCCGCAAGAAGGCGGAGGCCGCACTGGGGCCGAAGTTCAACATCCGCGCCTTCCACGATGCCGTGCTCGAACTGGGCGGGGTACCGCTGCCGGTGATCGATCAGCGTGTCGACCAGCTGATCAAGGATGGTGGCAAGGGGCCTTACCCCGATGAGGAATAGTCTCGCAATGGTTCTGGCGGCCGGGGCAATTGCCTCGGCCGCCTCGGCACCCGTTCAAGCGCAGCAGGCCCCCGTCGCGCGCGAACTGAGCATTCCGGGCAACCCGATCCTGGCGGACGGGGATTACTATTCCACCGATCCCGCGCCCTTCGTGGCGGACGGTCAGCTCTGGATCCTCGCCGGCCGCGACGAGGCGGCAAGCGACGTCAACGACTTCATCATGCCCGAATGGCAATTGCTGAAGACGGCCGATCCGGCCTCCGGGAAATGGACGCATTATCCTGCGATCATCAAGCCTGAGAACGTCTTCGCCTGGGCCGAAGAGGCCCGCGCCTATGCCGGCCAGATCATTCAAGCGCCCGAGAGTCCAAATGGGGACAGGCGCTACTACCTCTACGCGCCGGTGCTGGAGAAGAACAGCGATGCCAAGGACCGCTTCGCGATCGGCGTTGCCGTGGCGGACAGCCCGCTCGGCCCCTGGCGCGATGCGCATCCCTCCGGCCCGATCATCTCGCAGAAGGTGCCGGTCGCCAACGATATCCAGAACATCGATCCGACGATCATGATCGACGACGATGGCCGGGTCTACATCTACTGGGGCACGTTCGGCCAGCTTCGCGGGATGGAGCTTGAGCGCGACATGATCACGCCCAAGGGGCCGGAGCTGGCGATGAACGGGCTGACCGGCTTCTTCGAAGCGCCGTGGATCATGAAGCGCAAGGGCACTTATTATATGCTCTACGCCGGCAACAAGGCCGGCCCGACTTCGGATTGCACGCCCGCCGTCTATCACGCCTGCATCGCCTATGGCACGGCGCCGTCGCCGATGGGGCCGTGGACCTATCGCGGGGTGGTGCTGAAGCCGGTGTCCTCCACCACCTCGCACTCGGGCGCGGTGGAGTTCAAGGGGCAGTGGTACCTTGCCTACCACACGGCGGACGCCAAGGGCGGCGGCCACTTCCGCCGCAGCGTCGCGCTGGACAAGATGGAGTGGGACGACAGCGTCTCGCCCGCGCGCATCCTGCCGGTGGTGCCGACGCTGCGCCCGCAGCCACCGCTGGCAGCAACGCGCAATATCGCACGCTCCGCCTGGGCCACGGCTTCCAACGATCCGGTGCCGGTGCAGTTCTGGATCAAGTCGCTGAACGACGGCGTGGTGAAGGAAGCTCCGCTGCCGCCCGACATGTGGGGCAGCTGGTCGCCGAACAACCCGCCCCGCCAGTGGATCGAATATCGCTGGGACCAGCCGGTAACGGTGAACGGATCGCGCATCCGCTTCTGGAACGACCAGCCCACCGGTTCGGGCGTGGGCGTCGCTCCGCCGGCGAAATGGCACCTGGAATATTGGCAGAAGGGCTGGAAACCGGTCCCCGGTGCCAGAACTTACGGCGCTGCGACCGACGCTTTCCAGAATGTGTCGTTCCGCCCGATCACCACCCGCTGCCTTCGTGCGGTGATGGATGCCTCCACCGACGGCAAGACCTACGGCGCGCTGGCCGTACAGGAATGGGAAGTGCTGGCGGGCAAGGCAACGGCGCCCGTCATTCGCAAGGACGGCCCCGCGCCGACACCCTGCACCTGATAACCGCGGAAATCCGGCCGACCCGGTTCGGCCGTTCGACGGGGCGCAAGTCAGCAGACTTGCGCCCCGTTTTGCGTTCGCATTCCGGAAATCTCATCAGACGTCATTACTCAGACAAAAAATTACAAGAAGTGTCACAAACGCCTTGACTCGATTCAGATATCGTACGACGTATACGATATAAACAACGACCGGCAGGCCGGCGGCAGGGATCGAAACAGGGGGTTTTGCTTATGAAATCGTTAGGGATACTGAAGCTTTCCACCGCGCTCACATCCGTGATCGCCATGGGCATCGCTGCGCCCGCATGGGCACAGGCTCAAGCCGGTTCTGACGCCGAATTGTCAGACCAGACTGAAGCACCCAAGACCGACATCGTCGTCACCGGCGTGCGCGGCGCGGTCGAGGCCGCCGCGACCCACAAGCAGAAGTCGAAGCAGATCGTTGACTCGGTTGTGGCCGAGGACGTCGGCAAGCTGCCCGACAACAACGTGGTGGACGCACTCGCGCGCGTCACCGGCGTGCAGATCGATCGCGCACGCGGCCAGGGCCAGAGCCTGACCATCCGTGGCCTTGCCGAAGTCCAGACCACGGTGAATGGCAACAACACCAACCTTGGCGAGGATCGCTCGCTCAACCTCGCCGATATTCCGGCCGAATTGCTCAAGCAGGTGGACGTCTACAAGACGCGTACTGCCGATCAGGTCGAAGGCGGCATCGCCGGCACCGTCAATGTCGAACTACGCCGGCCCTTCGATCTCAAGAAGGGGTGGACGATCGCAGGCAGCCTTCGCGGCGCCTATGACGACATTTCGAAGAAGGTAAGCCCGTTCGGCAGCCTTCTGGTCGCAAACCGTTTCGATACCGGTATTGGCGAGGTCGGTTTCCTGGTCAACGCGTCGTACACCAAGACCAACTACCGCGAAAACTACATTGAGAGCGAGTCACCTTACGAGGTCGATCTCGACGATGGCTCGCAGGTGGTCATCCCCTACCGAGCTTATACCGGGCTCGAGCAAGGCAGCGTGAAGCGGCCTGCGATCAACGCGTCGCTGCAATGGCGCGCCAACGACAAGCTCGATTTCGTGTTCGAGGGCGGATACCTGGGTTCGCGTGAGAATCGTTCGGTGGAACGCCTCTACGTGCAGGACATGCCGTTTGTCGGCGAACTCAGTGACATTGTCCTGATGCCTGACGGGCGCACGGTAAAATCGGCCACCTACAGCAACCCCAATGGCGTTGGGGCCGGCATTGATAGCCAGTACAACAAAATCCACTCGAACCTCTACACGACCAATTTTGTCGCTCATTACAATTCCGGCATCATGCACCTCAATGCCAGTGCTCAGTACAACTGGTCGAACGAAGGCAACTACTTCGTTGAAACCATCATTCGGCCGGGCACGCTGACGTCGGCGAATATCGACTTTGCATCCGATGCGTACAGCAAGGGCGCGCCTTCGATCACGTTCAACAATGTCGACCTCTCCGACATCTCGAAGTACGTGGTGGATCGCTTCCAGGACAACCATGGTGGTTCGAAGAACAAGGAATTCGCAGCGCAGGCCGACCTGACGCTGGACATCATGCCTGAAGGCTTGCTGCGCAATCTGCAGATCGGTGCCCGCTTCAATCGCCGCGTGACCAGCAAATATTACGGCTATCGCGATGGCTTCCCGCGCGTGAATGGCACTTATGCGCCGCTCAGCACTTTCCCTGGCTATGACTCAGCTTCGCTGGTCGGTCCGGATTTCAGCGGTTCTTCAACGGAATGGTATCGCATTCCGGGTTCCGTTGTCATGTCCAATATCGCGGACATCCGCGAATATATCCAGCAGTACGACCCGGCAGACGCTGCGCGTTTCGCCAGCCTCTATCCGCCCAGCGACAACGGTCAGACGTTCAACTCTACAGAGCACAACTTCGCTGCTTATGCGCAAGTGAACTATGCATTCGATGTGGGCACGATCAAGGTCGATGGCCTTGCCGGCGTGCGCTACACCAACACCTGGGGCAAGTCGCTCAGCTATAATTACCGTCCTGGTGACGTGACCAACGGCTATCAGGACATCGTCCAGATTTCGCCGGGCCATGGCAACTACTTCGACGTGCTGCCCAGCTTCACCTCACTGATCCATTTCAACCCCAAGACCCAGCTTCGTCTATCCTACACGACCAACGTGCAGCGCCCAGGCTTTTACGACATGCGGCCCTACTACTACGCGGAGACGCGTGGCGCATCGCCGGTGGTCTATGCCGGCAACCCTGACCTGAAGGCTCAGCGTGAACATTCGTTCGACGCCAGTGCCGAATACTACTTTGGTCGTGGCGGGCAGATCTCGCTGGCAGGCTACTACAAGAAGGCGACCGGCTTCCTGTACTACAGCCGAAATCAGGTGAGCGCTCAGGAACTTGCCAATTATGGCGTGGACCTGTCCAACTACACTTCCGGCATCGGCTATGTCGAACAATTGCGCAACGCTGGTGACGGCACCTTCATAGGCATGGAAGGCACGGTACAGTCGTTCTTCGATTTCCTGCCGGGCGTGTTCAGCAACTTCGGTGTGAGCTTCAATGCGAGCCACATCTTCAAGGCTCGTATCGAATATCCTTACCCTGAAGATTTCCCAGGCGCGTACGATTCACCGAACACGTCGAAATGGACCGCTAACGCAACGCTGTTCTACGATACGCCCAAGTTCAGTGCGCGCGTGGCATACAACTGGCGCTCATCTTACCGGATCAACGTCTTCACGGATAATCCGGAATATTCGCCCTATCAGGATGATACCGGCAAGCTCGATGCGGCGATCAACTATACACCTGTCGCATTCATGACGCTTTCTTTGGAAGCTTCGAACATCCTCGGTAACGACATCTATCGTTATCATGGTAGCAGCGCACTCCTGCCGCTGGGCGTTCGCACGATGGCGCGGACGGTTCAGGGCAGCGTACGCTTCCGTTTCTGATGATCCTTTCGGCGTGACCGGAGAGGGGGGCGGCGGGCATCGTGCTCGGCGCCCCTTTTTCGTTTTTCGCCAGAGAGGATTTGTCCCCACTGGCGCCAAGCCCCGGATTTCGTTTGACTCCACACGCACCTGGTGGTGCGAATAATGCAATTGCAGGTTAATTTGTAATATCGTATACGATATCTAGATTAACCAGAAACATCGCAGGACGATTCTCATTATGGCAATTGGTTGGAAGGGTGTGTTCCCCGCGGTCACGACTCAGGTGCGTGAAGACCTCTCCCTCGATCTCGCTGACACGCAGCGCGTCGTCGACGATCTCATCAACGACGGTGTTACCGGCGTCATCGCGCTCGGCACCGTGGGTGAGAACAACTCGCTCGAATACGACGAGAAGGTTCAGGTTCTGACCGCGATCGTCGAAGCCGTGAACGGCCGCGTTCCCGTCGTCACCGGCGTTTCGGAATTCGATACCCGCCGTGCGGTGCGTTACGCGCAGGCCGCTGAAAAGGCCGGCGCCAACGGCCTGATGCTGCTGCCGCCGATGGTCTACGTGCCCAAGCCGCACGAACTCGTCTCGCACTTCAAGGGCGTGGCGGAGCAGACCGGCCTGCCGATCATGCTTTACAACAACCCGCCGGCCTACCGCACGGTGATCGACAAGGCCGTGCTGACCGCCCTGATCGACGTGAAGAACATCGTCGCGGTCAAGGAATCGGCGCCGGATACCCGCCGCTTCACCGATTTCCGCAACACCTTCGGTGATCGCTACACGCTGTTCGCCGGCCTCGACGACGTGGCTCTGGAAGGTCTCTACCTCGGTGCGCAGGGCTGGGTTTCGGGCCTCACCAACGCGTTCCCGAAGGAATCGGTCGAGCTGGTCAAGGCGTTCGAGCGTGGTGACCATGCCAAGGCGATGGAAATCTATCGCTGGTTCATGCCGCTGCTCCACCTCGATGCCGAGCATGACCTGGTGCAGTCGATCAAGCTGGCCGAGCAGGTCATGGGTCGCGGTTCGGAGCGCGTTCTGCCTCCGCGCTACGTCCTCGAAGGTGAGCGCCGCGCGGAAGTGATCGCGATGGTCGAGCGCGCCGCCGCCACCCGCCCCGACCTGACGGTCGCGGCAGCAGCCTAAGGGAGCGTCGATGCGGCACACTTTCTTCTGCATCGACGGCCACACAGCCGGTAACCCCGTTCGCCTTGTGGCGGGCGGGGCTCCGCTGTTGAAGGGCGCCTCGATGTCCGAACGCCGACAGGATTTCCTGTCGCGCTTCGACTGGATTCGCACCGGGCTCTGCTTCGAGCCGCGCGGGCATGACATGATGTCGGGCGGGTTCCTCTATCCGCCCTGCGATCCGGCCAACGACATCGGCATCCTGTTCATCGAGACTTCGGGCTGTCTGCCCATGTGTGGGCACGGCACCATCGGCATGGTCACGTTTGGCCTTGAGCACGGGCTGATCCAGCCGGCGACGCCGGGCAAGCTGCGCGTCGAGGTTCCGGCGGGCGTGATCGAGATCGCCTACGAGACGAATGGTCCCAAAGTCACTTCGGTGCGCATCACCAATGTCCCCGCCTATGTCGCCGAACGCGGCATCGAGGTGGACGTGGAAGGCATCGGCCCACTCTCGATCGACGTGTCCTACGGCGGCAACTACTACGCCATCGTCGAACCGCAGGGTGCCTACACCGGCCTCGACGATCTCGGCGCTTCGCGCATTATAGAGCTTTCGGGCCGCATCCGCGAGGCTGTCCGCGCGAAGTATGAGCCGGTCCACCCGCTCGATTCGACGATCCGCGGCGTCAGCCATATTCTTTGGGCCGACAAGCCGAAGCATGAAGGCGCCGATGGCCGCAACGCGGTGTTCTACGGTGACAAGGCGATCGACCGCAGCCCTTGCGGCACCGGCACTTCGGCACGCCTGGCGCATCTGCACGCCACCGGCCGCCTGAAAGTGGGCGACCGCTTCGTGCACGAAAGCTACATCTGCAGCCGCTTCATCGGCCGCGTGGAGCAGGAAGTCATGCTGGGCGACCAGCCGGCGATCATCCCCTCGATCGAGGGTTCGGCCATCGCCACCGGCTTCAACACCATCTGGATCGACCGCGAAGACCCGTTCTGGGCCGGTTTCCAGGTCACCTGATTACGATACCCACCCGATCGGCGGGTCTGCAATTCCCTCTCCGCCGATCCCTTTTTAGCCCCCGCCGCACTGTCGGCGGGGGCTTTTTTTGTGCCGTACTATTCGTGCGTCCTGTCGTAACAGTCTTGCGCTGACGGGCAATCGCCTCTATCAACCGGCTCAGCATCAAGAGTCGGACCGACGTCCGACGCCAACCTGCTCCCCGAGCAAGGTGGTGCCTCCGAAGGGAGGGATGTGGCCGGGCCGGCAACTAAACGGGACCTTTCGCCACTGTCATACGTCGATCCGGTGCTTGCATTCGAAGCATTGAGGAACCGAGCATGACACAGCACCCCCAGCAGTTCGCGAGCGACAACTACGCCGGCATCTGTCCCGAGGCGCTAGCCGCGATGATGGAGGCGAACGCCGGTTCGGCCGTGGCCTATGGCGACGACGAGTGGACGCTGCGCGCCGCCAACAGCTTCCGCAGCCTGTTCGAAGCCGATGGGGAGGTGTTCTTCGTGTTCAACGGCACGGCCGCGAACTCGCTGGCACTGGCTTCGCTCTGCCAGTCCTACCACAGCGTGATCTGCTCCTCCTCGGCCCATGTGGAGACCGACGAGTGCGGCGCGCCGGAGTTCTTCTCCAACGGCTCCAAGCTGCTGGTCGCCCAGTCGGAGGACGGGAAGCTGACGCCGCAGGCCATCCGCGCGCTCGCCGCCAGCCGGTCCGACATTCACTTCCCCAAGCCACGCGTGGTCACCATCACCCAGCCGACCGAGACGGGGCAGGTCTATTCGATCGAAGAGGTCAAGGCAATCTCGGCCGTCTGCCGCGAACTGGGGCTGAAGCTGCACATGGACGGCGCCCGCTTCGCCCACGCCTGCGCCACGCTGGGCTGCACCCCGGCGGAAATCTCGTGGCAGGCGGGCGTGGACGTGCTCTGCTTCGGCGGCACCAAGAACGGCATGGCCGTGGGTGAGGCAATCCTCTACTTCGACCGCGCGCTGGCGGCGGACTTCGACTATCGCTGCAAGCAGGCGGGCCAGCTCGCCTCGAAGATGCGCTTCCTTTCCGCGCCGTGGATCGGCCTGATCGAGAGCGGCGCCTGGCTGCGCAATGCCGAGCACGGCAATGCCTGCGCCCGCCGCCTGGCAGACCTCGTGGGCGAACTGCCGGGGCTGTCGTTCAAGTTCCCGGTGCAGGCGAACTCGGTCTTCCTGGAGGCGCCGGTCGAGGTGCTGGAGGCCCTGCGCGAACGCGGCTGGCGTTTCTACACCTTCATCGGCGGCAGCGCCCGCTTCATGTTCGCCTGGGACACCGACCTTGCCCGCGTGGAAGAACTGGCGCGCGACATTCGCGAGATCGCCGCCGCATCGACGGTTCCGGCCTGATCATGCGAAAAGGCCCGCCCGGTCAGCTGACCGGACGGGCCTTGCACAGATCCCGAGGAAGGGACACGGCGGCTTTCGGGATACGGAACGAAAGCCGCCGTGCGGGACGGGATCAGAAGTTCGCGGTGAAGCCCACGAAGATCGTGCGGCCGAGCGAGTCGTAGACGCCCGGGTAGGTGTTGCCGTTGCCGAAGGCCGACAGGATGCCTGCGGCGATCGCCGGCGGATCCTTGTCGAACATGTTGTTCACGCCGGCGCGCAGGGTGAACTGCTTGCCGATCGGCTGCGTCAGCGACAGGTCGAAGTAGTTGTAGGCGTCGATCTTGCGGTTCACTTCGCTCGGCGTGCCGGCCAGGAACGGATTGTCCGACAGGCTGGAGAGCTTGGTGCCACCGATGTAGCGCCACGACAGCGAGACTGCGGTTTCGCTCGGCGCGATCCAGGTCATGCGTGCCACATGGCGCCATTCGGGGTTCGGCTGGCCGCAGGTGTAGCCGTAGAGGCCCTTGCAGTCATAGGTGCCGAGGCCCGAGATCGGCTGCGACTTCTGCTGAGCCAGCCAGGTGCCGACCATGTTCACGTTCACGCTGCCGGCATTGCCGACGTTGAACGTGTAGTCGCCCGTGACGTCGATGCCCGAGGTCTGCAGGTAGCCGGTGTTCATCGTGGTCGAGACGACGTAGCCGGCATTGGTGCCGAACAGTGCGCCCGAGCGGGGATCGCGGTGGAACAGGCTGCAGAAGTACGGATCGCCGGTGGTCGCGCACTGGCTGATCGACAGCGACGGCGGGATCGCGGTGATGTAGTCCTTCACCTTGATCGTGTAGTAGTCGACCGAGAGCGAGAAGCGGCGCAGCGCCTTCGGCGTCAGCACGAAGCCGACCGTGTAGGTATCGGCCGTTTCAGGCTTCAGCGCGATGTTGCCACCGCCCAGTGCCGAGCAGGTATCCGCCGGGCATTCGGGGATCTTGCCGTACTGTGCAGCCGTCACGCCGGTAATTTCGCAAGCTTCCAGCGAGGCGCTGGGGCTGGCGCCGGCGCAGGGATCCTGCGCGGCGACGTTGCCGACCGACTGCGAGGCGAACAGTTCGCCCACGTTGGGTGCGCGGATCGCGTGGTTGTAGCTGGCGCGGATGCGCAGATCGTCGATCGGCTGCCAGCTCAGCTCGCCCTTGTAAGTCCAGACGTTATAGCCCGACTTGATGCCGGTCGATTCCTGCTTGTTGTCGTACGACGAATAGCGGAGGCCGCCGTTGATCGTCAGCGAGCGGAAGAACGGCTTGTCCTCGATCAGCGGAACTTCGATTTCGCCATAGGCTTCGGCCACGCTGATGATGCCGTCGGAATTGGTGGCGCCGCCCTGCTGGGCAACCTCATCCGCGAAGTAGTTCAGCGTCTCGCGGCGCTGTTCGGCGCCCAGCGCGATGCCCACGCCATGGCTGGCCCAAGGCAGCGTGACGCCCAGCTTGCCCAGGTCGCCGCTGAGGCTGCCCGAGAACACGCGCAGCGAATTGCGCGAGGAGGTGTGGCTGGGCGAGAACAGGTACTGGCCCTGTTCGGCGGTGACGCCGCCGGCCGAGAACACGTTGACCGGGATACAGTTCGGGTCGGTGCCGTCGATAACCGACTGGCAGGTCGGCACGCCGTTGACGTTGACGACGTTGAGGGCGCGGGCCGCCTTCACCGAATCCACGTTGTTCAGGTAGGTCTCGTCGAAGCGGACCAGCGAGTAGTTGTAGTTGACGTCGTAGCTGAAGCCGCTGCCCAGATCGCCCTTGACGCCCGCGCTATAGCGATAGTCGTTGTACTTCAGGTCGTCACGACGCGGCGCGATCGACATGCGGTAGCCGACCAGCGAATCCGCGGTGGTGGCGGTGCCGGCATCGGCGCCGCAGATGGCCTGCAGCTGGCTGGCGCTGGCAAGCGGGTTGTTGCATGAGATCGGGAACGCTTCGCCCAGGAAGATCGCCGAAGGCGCAACCTGCGAGAAGGTGTGATCGCGCATGTACATGAAGCTGCCGTAGACTTGCGCGGCGCTGCTGATGTCGAAGTGCGCGAAGCCGCCCAGGTTGATACGCTCGTCGGAACGCTGGATGTAGCTGTCCGGTGCGTAGTTGTAGGCGTAGCTGTTGTCGTAGGGCACGAAAGTCTGCGTGCCGTCGCGGTTGTTGATCAGGGTCTGGCCCTGATAGGCGCTCTTGTCGGAGAGCGGCACGAACGAACCGTAAGGGGTGTTGCTGGAGCCGCCGCAATAGAGCGCGGTGCCGGCATCGTCGAGCTGGTTGAGTGCGCAGGACGAATAGTCGCGGCTGGACTGCTTCACCGGATCGACATGGCGATAGCCGCCATAGACGGTGATGTTGCCACGACCTTCGGCGAAGTTCTTGCCGGCAGAGATCGTGATGTCCTGCTTGCCGCCATCGGCGACCGACTTGGGCGCAAGGTCATAGCCCTGGGCGCTGACCAGATCGCGGATCGAGCTGTTGTTGTTGGTGTGCTGCGCGAAGCTGGTCTGCGCGTCGATGCGGACGCCGTCCAGATCCTTCTTCAGCACGAAGTTGACCACGCCCGAAAGCGCGTCCGAACCATAGACGGCCGAAGCGCCGCCGCTCATCACGTCGACGCGTTCGACCAGGCTGCTGGGGATGAAGTTGGTGTTGACCGCCTGCGAGGGCATCAGGCGCTGGCCGTCGACCAGCACGAGCACGCGGTTGGAGCCGAGGTTGCGCAAGTTGATCTTGGCGGTGCCGTCCGAACCGTTCGAGACGTTCTCGTTGGCGTCGGCAGTGAACTGGGGAAGGCGGTTCAGCACCTGGTCGACCGTGGTCGCGCCCTGGTACTTGAACTCGTCGGCGCTGACGACCGTCTGCGGGCTGTTGCTCTCCAGATCGGCGCGCTTGATGCGGGTGCCGGTGACGACGATGTCGGCGGCAGGGCCCGCTTCAGCCGCGTCCTGCGCGAATGTGGTGGTGGAGCAGGTGGTGCCCGCGATGATCGCGGACATTGCTGCCGCGCAATAAAGTGCCTTGTTTCGACCCCTCATGGGCATGACTCCCTTGTTCAATGTCACAGTGTTGCGACACATTTCGCGTCATGTCAAATATAGTATACGAAATAAGTTATCTGTCGCAAAAATGCCGCAATGGCATGAAGTTAGGCGGATTTCCGGGCTTTTCGGGGACGGCGACAGGGCCTCGTTAGCTACCTCGGGAGTCCGGCAAGGCCCGTTTCGGCCTGCGCAGGGTGCGCCGAATCGTCAGACTATTGATGGCAGAAGGGGGCGCGGGTCAGGCGGCGGTGACGCGGATCGGTATGCCGGAAAAGCGCGGCATGAAGTTGATCGGCTCCAGCCTATCGACCAGCGATGTCAGTTCACCGGGGTTGGAGCCGCCATCGGCGACGGGATCGCCGGAGCCCACCAGCGGGCCGAACATGTGCGTCATCGAGACGACGCCGCGCCGCAGCCGGTCCTCGCCGCGCGCCACCGCGCGGATCGCGCCGTGTGGGGAGGTGATCTCCACCCGCGCATTTTCGGCCAGCCCCAGATCGGCCATGTCGAGCGGGTTCATCCAGGCCGGATTGACCGGGTGCCGCTTGCGCGCCGCGCGGGAGTCACGGAAGGCGCCGTTCAGGGCATGGAGCACGCGGCGGCAGGTGAGGCGCAGCGGATAGCCATCGTCCAGCGGCTCACGGGCATAGTCGAGGAACTCGGCGGCGACATCGGCGGGCATGAGTTGAAGCCTGCCCGATGCGTCGGGCGCGGGTTGCACGAAGGCCGGTCCGCTCTCGGGCCGCAGGCCTTCGGGGTGGGCGACGAGGCTGTCGAAATCGACCTTTCCTTCGCCCGCCAGAAAGCGGCAGAGTGCTTCGGGATCGGGCTTGTCGGTCAGGCTGAGCGGCAGGCCCCGGGCGATGTCCTCGAACCGCTGGCCGTAGCTCCATGACTTGAAGGTCAGCGGCAGGCCCATGCGCGTGGAGACTTCCCAGAAGAACTCCCAGTCGTGCAGGCAGCCGGGCGGCCTGGCGACGATCGGCGGGGCATATTGCGCGAAAGCTTCGGGATAGAGCGCGTCGGCGGCGAGGGTCAGGTCATGGCGTTCGAAGGGCTGGCTGGCGGCGATCACGTAGTGCGCGCGCTTTCCGGTCTCGTTGAGGCGGGAGTCGAGCGAGACGAGCAGGTCCAGCGTGTCGAAAGCGGCGGTGGCCAGCGCGGGATCGCCCACGGCCTTCAGCGGATCCCCGCCGAAGACGATCAGCGCGCGGATGCGTTCCGGCGAGTTTGCCGTGATCTCTCCGGGTAGCAGTGCGGATGGAAACTCGCCGAGGAGCTGGCCGGTGTCCGCGCTCAGGCATTTCGGTGCGCGTTCGAAGCTGCGAGAGGGCGGGACGGCCATTTCGGTGAAGCTGCGTGGGCGCAAGGTGCCGGGATTGCGCACGAGGTCGCCCGCGCGGCGGTATCCGCCGCAGAGCACGTTCACCAGCTCGATCATGTGGTCGGCAAGGTTGGAATGGGCGGAGAACGAAGGACCGGTACCGCTGCCGACACCGACCTTGCGCGCCTCTCCCAGCCATTGCGCCGCCAGTTCGATCTGTTCGGCCGGAACGTCGGCGCGGCTTGCGGCCCATTCGGGTGTCGCTTCGGCCACCAGCGCGCGGACTTCGTCCAACCCCGCGCACCAGCGATCGACGAAGCCGCTGTCGTATCCGCCATCGCGCAGGAGGACGTGGGCCAAGGCGGCGAAGATCGCGGCATCGTGGCCGGGCAGGGGCTGGATCAGCAGATCGGCATGGCGCGCGGTTTCCGTGCGGCGCGGATCGATCAGGATCAGCTTCATCCCGCGCGCCCGTGCCGCCTCCAGCGCCCGGCCGGGCGCGCCGCTTTCCATCAGCGCGAAAGGAGCGCCCTGATGCGTGACGACCGGATTGCCGCCGGCCAGCAGCGCCACGTCGAGATCGCGAAAGGCATGGCGGCCGCTGGCGAACGTGCCCAAGCGCGCCATCGTCACCCATTTGGCCGACTGGTCGATCGTCATCGTCGAGAAGAAGTTGGGCGTGCCGAGCGCGGAGACCCAGGCCCGCTCCATCAGCCCGCCCAGGGTGCTGCGATAGGCGCCAGTGCCGTGATAGACCGCAACCGAACGCGGGCCGTGCTCCGCGACCAGCGCCGCCAGTTTGGCGCCGATGGCGTCGAGCGCCTGTCCCGCCGCGATGGGTGTGAAGGCCCCGTCCGCACTACGGGAGAGGCAATGCAGCAGCCGGTTCTCCGCCCCATTGTGGAACTCTACCGAGGCCAGCCCCTTGGGGCAGAGATAGGCGCCATAGGGGGAGACTTCGCCATCGGGCCGCGCGGCGGTCATGCGGCCCTGATCGACCTCGATCGCCATGGCGCAGGCGGCGCTGCAATTGCGGCAGAAGGTGCGGACGGTCTCCATCGCCCAGCGATGCGACCGCCCGATCGGCGATGAAAGGGCGGACGGCGGCTCTTGCCGTCAGGGGCAAGCAGGCCCGCCGTCCACGACCCGATCGAGCCCGGTTTACTTGGCGCCGCGCACCGCCACCAGCACCACGCCGCGCGCGGGAACCTGATAGCCGGCGGGCAGGGCGCCGGCCTTGGCACCGCTCCAGAGGTCTTCCACCGCGTTGACCGAGGCAAGCCCGGCATCGGCAGGTGTCAGCGCCAGCGGCGCCGCGCTGTCACCCCGGTTGAACAGAGCGAGCGCCACGCGTCCGTCGGACAGCGGCTTGGCCCAGACTTCCAGCGAACCCGCCTTGCGCACCGGCTTGCCCTGCACGCCCAGCGCGTCCTGATCGACGGCGATGACGCGGCGATTGGTGAGCATCGCCATCGTTTCCGCGCTCATCTCGCGCAAGTCATGCCCCATCATCAGCGGCGCGGCGGACATGGCCCAGAGCGACATGTGCGTGCGGTACTCGTCCGCGGTCATGCCGCCGTTGCCGATTTCCAGCATGTCGGGATCGTTCCAGCCATGCGGGCCGGCCCAGGCGGGATTGCCGTTCTTGTCGAAGCCGATCTTGGCCATCGTCGGATAGTCGTCGGTAATGTCGCCGGTGGTGCGCCACAGCACCCCGCCCACGTCGCGGCCCCAACTGCCCACGTCGAAGCGGCCATACTCGCAGAGCGAAAACACGATGTCGCGCCCGGTCCGCTTGCCGGCTTCCTGCAGCGCCTTGCCCATCTCGTAATAGCTGCGCTTCACGGTATCGGCATCGGCATAGAACCATTCGCCCGAGCAGAGGTCGTACTTCAGGTAGTCGAAGCCCCAGTCGGCATAGGTATCCGCATCCTGCTTCACATGGCCGTAGCTGCCGATGTAGCCCGCGCAAGTCTTCGGCCCCTGCGAGGAGTAGATGCCGATCTTCAGCCCCTTGGAATGGACATAGGCGGTCAGCGCTTTCATGTCCGGGAACTTGGCATTGGGCTGGAGCACGCCCTTGGCATCCCGCTCACCCTGCCAGCCATCGTCGATGTTGATGTAGATGTACCCGGCATCACGCAGGCCGGAAGAGACCAGGGCATCGGCCATCGCGCGCACGGTCTTGTCGTCGATGTGGTCGGCGAACTTGTTCCAGCTGCTCCAGCCCATCGGCGGCGTGGCGGCCAGCTTGCTGGGGATCGGTGCGCCCAGCGGGGGGAGTGCGGAGAACTGGAAGGCGCGCGCCTTGGCGTCCGTTGCGGTGCCGGGGCGGCCGGTGCTGTCGACTTCGGACTCCCAGATCTGGCCCTTCAGGTGGGCGCGGCCGTCCTCGATGGCGACGCTCCACTGGCGGGTCAGGTGATCGCGGTCGTTGAGGTTTCGCGCCTCGAACTTCAGCACGCCGCCTTCGATATGCGGGTTCATCATCTCGACCGGGCCGTACCACTTGGTGGTCACCGAACCGGCGATCTTGCCACCCTTGGAGGTGACTTCCATCATCGTCACGCCGGGCGTCGGCGGGGTATCGTCGAACAGCCAGACGCCGTCATAGGCGGTCTTGGCAAGGACGGGGGAAGTGCTGGCAAGCAGGGCGCCTGCCAGCATTGGGGCAAACGCAGCGGCTTTGATCAGGGCGTGTTTCATCGCGATCTCCTTGGACCGTGTCGCATTCGGGAAGGGTGGAGCGGAAAAAGGGGGGCGGCTGGCGCCGTGGCTTACGCCACGACGCTCGCTTCGCGGGCGGCTTCGCTGCGCGTACGGCCATAAAGGCTGTAGGCGACGAGGCCGATGACGTTCCAGATGCCGAAGCGCACCAGAGTCGTCGAAGGCAGGCTGAAGAGCAGGTAGGCGCAGCCCAGGATCGTCAGCGTGCCGACAATGTAGGGCTGCGGGCACTTGAACAGGCGCGGCAGTTCGGGGAAGCGGCGGCGCAGGATCATCAGGCAGGCACCCACCGAGATGAAGGCGATCAGCGTGCCGGCATTGGCCAGTTCGGCAATCTCGTCCAGGCGGAACACCCCGGCGACCAGGGCGATCGAAATGCCGGTGATCAGCGTGATGCGGGTGGGCGCGCCGGTGCGCGGGCTGATCTTGGCCAGGCTACGCGGCAGCAGGCCGTCACGCGCCATCACGAAGAACACGCGGCTCTGGCCGTACATCATGACCAGGATGACCGAGGGCAGGGCGAGCACGGCGGCCAGAGCGATCAGGTGCGCGGCGACCGGCTGGCCCAGCTGGCGCAGCACGAGGGCAAGCGGTTCGGGCGAGTTGGCCAGCTGCTGGAAGGGCAGTGCGCCGATCGCGGTCACGGCAACGGCCATGTAGATCACGGTGCAGACCACCATCGAACCGACGATGCCGATGGTCAGGTCGCGGCCCGGATTCTTGGCTTCTTCCGCCGAAGTGGCAACCGCGTCGAAGCCGTAGAAGGCGAAGAACACGATGGCCGCCGCGGCCATCACGCCGCGCTGCATGCCGCCCACTTCGGTGCTGGCAAAGCCATAGGGCATGAAGGGGTGCATGTTGTCGGCCGTGAAGGCGGGCGCGGCAAAGGCGACGAAGATCGACAGGGCAACCAGCTTGATGATGACCAGCACGATGTTCAGCGTGGCGCTTTCGCGCGTGCCGGCGATCAGCATGCCCATCACCGCCAGCGCCACCAGCACGGCGGGCAGGTTGATGATACCGCCGCCATGCGGGCCGACCAGCAGGGCATGGGGCAAGTGGACGCCGGCGGACTGGATCCAGCCGACCAGATAGCCCGACCAGCCGACCGCCACGGTCGAACAGGCCAGCGAATATTCGAGGATCAGGCTCCAGCCCACCACCCAGGCGACGGTTTCGCCCATCGCGGCGTAGGAGAAGGTATAGGCGCTGCCCGCGGCGGGGATCAGCGTGGCCATTTCGGCATAAGCCAGCGCCGCGCAGGCGCAGACCGCGCCGGCGACCGCAAAGGCCAGGATCACGGCCGGGCCGGCGCGCTCTGCACCGACGCCGGTCAGCGTGTAGATGCCGGTGCCGACGATCGCGCCGACGCCCAGGGCGATCAGGTGCGGCCAGCTCAGCGTCTTGGCCAGGGAATGTCCGGAATCGCGTTGCGACAGTTTTTCTATGGATTTACGCGGTCCGAGCATTCGGTCCCCCAAGGATGATGTCAGCCGGTTTGTTCAGCCGGTCTGTTCAGAGTTGAAATGGGCACGCAGGTCTTCCAGCGTGCTGGCGATATGGCTGGTGAGCAGGCTCTTTACCCGGGGCGCGTCTCCGGCAAGCCAGGCTTCGAGCAGGTCACGGTGTTCGGTATGCGCGCGGTCGCCACGGCCGGCCGGTTCGAGATGGGCCAGCACATAGCGTTCGGCCAGCACTTCCAGGCGTTCGACCAGTTGGGTGGTCAGCAGGCGCTTGGCCGGGCGCACGAGCGCGACATGGAATTCGCGGTTGCGCACGGCCACGTCGGTCAGGTTGCCCGATGCGGCGGCGTCCAGCACTTCGAACGCCTTGATCGCGGCTTCCCTGTCCGCCTCTTCCGCAAGGGTGGAGGCATAGGCAGCGGCGGCCGGTTCGATCGACAGGCGCAGTTGGTAGATTTCTTCGGCCTGGTCGCTGGACATCGGGCGGACGAACCAGCCACGATTGGCCTGGCTGGTCAGCAGACCCTCGTGTTCCAGACGGGCGAGCGCTTCGCGCAGCGGGATCTTGCTGACGCCCAGTTCGGCGGCGAGCGCATCCTGCCGGACCGGCTCCATGACAGGCAGCTTCCCTTCGACGATCCTTTCACGGATCACGTCGAAAATACGTTCGGCAAGCGTGCGGACGACGATTGTCACCAGAGGGTCTCCATATAGATCGTCCCCGAGCGGCGCGATGCCGCGTCAGGGCTGACGTATACGGTAGATGATGTATCAAAGCCCCGCAATCTCGCCGTCCACCGCGCAAAGCTTTGCAATGCAGCGGGGCGCTGCCAGGGTTGCCTGCTCGTACCGGGGAAAACGGAAACCATTCGCGACGCGCCGCCTTGCGTGGAAATCATGATGTGCTTATATCGTATACGATCGTATTCTAGCTTTGCAATGGAGTTTTTGTGGTTCGCACAGCAGTCGTCGGCGGAGGGGTGGTCGGCCTGTCGGTAGGGATCGAATTGCTCGATGCCGGGCACGCGGTCGTCCTGATCGACAACGACGATGCGGCGCAGGCGGCGAGCTGGGGCAATGCGGGCCATGTTGCGGTGGAACAGGTGGAGCCGCTGGCCTCTTTCGAGGCAGTGAAGTCGATGCCACAGCGCCTCTTCCTGCGCGGCGGCGCGCTGTCCTTTCCGCCGGCGGCGGTGGCTGCATGGCTGCCGTTCGGGCTGAAGCTGCTTGCGGCATCGTCGCCTTCGCGCTTTCGCAAGGGCTGCGCGGCGCTGCGTCCGCTGATGGAGCAGGCGATGCCGGCCTGGGCATCGCTGGTGGAGCGGATCGGCGCGCCGGATCTGCTGAAGCAGGATGGCCACTTCGTGCTCTGGAACGAGCCGCGCAAGGCGATTGCCGGCAAGGCTGCGTGGGAATCGGCGGATACCGGCGTTGCGCAAGTCAAGCCTGCCGCGCCGGCCGAACTGGAAGCGCTGGGCAAGCTGGGCCGCTTCACGGTGGCGGGGGCGATCCGCTTCGCCGGCAGCGGACAGATCGCCGATCTGGGCGACTTGCGCGATGCCCTGCGCGTCGCCTTCGCCGCGCGGGGCGGCACGATCGTTTCCGGCACGGCAACGCTTCGCCGCGTCGGAAACGGCGTTGAGGTGGACGGGGTGGAAGCGGATCGCGTGGTCGTCTGCGCGGGTGTCCGCTCGCGCACGATCATGGCGGCGCTGGGGCTCAAGGTGCCGATGATCGCGGAGCGCGGCTACCACATCCGCGCGGACGCGGCCGCATGGCCCAAGGACATGCCGCCGGTGGTGTTCGAGGAGCGGTCGATGATCGTCACCCGCTATCGCGACAGCCTGCAGGCGGCCAGCTTCGTGGAACTGGGCAAGGTCGATGCCCCAGCCGATCCGCGCAAGTGGGAACGGCTGGAGCAGCATGTCGCCGAACTGGGGCTGCCGGTCAGCGGGCCGTTCCGGCGCTGGATGGGCTGCCGCCCGACTTTGCCGGACTACCTGCCCGCGATCGGCCGCTCGGCCAAGGCGAACAATCTCTATTACGCCTTCGGGCACCAGCATCTGGGGCTGACCTTGGCGCCGATCACCGGCAAGCTGGTTGCGGCGATGATGGCGGGCGAGCAGCCGGCGGTGCCGCTGGAACCGTTCGACATTCGCCGGTTCGGCTGAAGATCGTACTTGCGGGTGAATAAGGGGCGGCGGTGCGGAACCGCCGCCCTTTTTCGCGTCAGGGCGCGCCGATCGTGAACGAATAAGTCAGCGGCTTCAGCGCGATGCGATAGGGCATGTGCGCCCGGCCATCGAGATTCCAGCCGGTATCGCCGCCCACGCCCGCCTGTGCGGCATCGATCAACAGCGTGCCATTGCCGTGCGGGCGAATGTCCGAACTGTGCGCCTGCGAAGGCGGCTTCATCGCCAGATCGGCATAAGGGAAGGCCAGCGCGTTGACCGAAAGCGGCTGTGCGCCGGTGACGCGGAAGCCGGTCTTGGCACCGGTCAATTCGATCCAGCGGACATCGGTCTTGTTGCCCGATTCCTGCGGCCTTGCGTAATCGTGGAACTGGTCCGCCAGCGCGCCCTGCCATTGGGCGATCAGGCCGCCGGTCTTGCGATCGGCATAAGTCTCCTGCGGCCCGCGTCCGAACCAGCGGACCTGATCGAGCATCGCAGGCGTCTCGAACGCCAGACCCACGCGCAGCGGATCGGGCAGGGTATCGCGCAGCGGCTCGAAATGAACGGTGACGCCCACGGAACCATCGGCGGCCATCGTCCAGCGCGTCTCGGTCTTCACCGAACCGACGCCCATGTCGTGATGGACGACGATGGTATTGCCGTCGCGCTCGATGGCCTCGACCCGGCGGTGCGCCGAGAAATACTGCCACATCGCATGGCTCTTGGGCACGCCGGAACCGACGTCGTTATCGGTGGGCGAGCGCCAGAAGTTCGGCGCGCCCCCGGTCAGCAGCAACTTGCCGCCGCGTTCGTAACGGGTGACGAGGCCGGTCGCCTTGTCGATCTCCAGTACGGCATCGCCACTGGCAAGGCGCAGGGTCGAAGCGGTCTCGCTGGGGGCAACCGCACCGGCGGCGACCGGCACCACCGCCGGGGCGGAAAGTTCGAACTGCTCCCAGCCGACGACGTGGCCGGCAGGCTGAGTCGGCACCGCGCCGGCCTTGGCGCGGGCGCGCAAAACCAGGATGCGCTCGGCAGAAGCGTCCTTTGCGGCCGGAACCGGCACGATCAGCGGCGCGGAGGCACCCGGTGTCACGCTAGGTGTCGCCAATGTACCGCTAGCGACATCCTTGCCATTCTCCATGACCGTCCAGTCCAGGGTGAAGCGCGACAGGTCGATATGGTCGTGGCGATTGACCACGCGGTAGCCGTTCGCGTCATGCGTGAAGGCGATCGGTGCCTGGACCTTGGCCAGTTCGTAGTATTCCGGATCGGGCGTGCGGTCGGACTGGATCACGCCGTCGCCCACCGGGCTGTCGTCGCCATGCACGCCCGGCGCCTTGGGATCGGGATCGTAGTCCAGACCCTGGCCCCAGTAGGTGCGGCCGTCCTTGTTCTTCAACTCCATGGTCTGGTCCACCCAGTCCCAGATGAAACCGCCCTGCAGCTTTGGGTAGCTGCGCATGGTGTCCCAATAACCCTGCAGATCGCCCAGGCTGTTGCCCATCGAATGCGCGTATTCGCACAGGATCAGCGGCTGGGTGAAGGCCGGATCCTTCGCATAGTCGATCAGCTTGGGCACATCGTCATACATCGGCGCGAAGATATCGACGTAGCTGTTGGTCGGATGCCGCCAACCGCTCATGCTCCAGCCGAGGAAGTTGATCAGACGGGTAGGATCGTTTGCCCGCACCCACTTGCCCGCTGCCTCGAAATTGGCGCCGACGCCGCTTTCGTTGCCCAGCGACCAGAAGATGATCGAGGGGTGGTTGCGGTCGCGCTCCACCATGCGCTCGACGCGGTCGAGGTGCGCGGCCTGCCACTTGGGATCGTTGGCCAGCAGGTACTTCGGATCGTTGTCGTGCTCTTGCGACAGGCTTAGGTAGCCGTGGCTCTCGATATTGGCCTCGTCCATGACGTAGAGGCCGTATTCGTCGGCAAGGTCGTACCAGCGCGGATCGTTGGGATAGTGCGATGTGCGCACGGCGTTGACGTTGGCCGCCTTCATCAGTTCGATATCGCGGCGCATCGTCGCTTCGGAAACGACGTGGAAGGTCTTGGGATCGTGTTCGTGCCGATTGACGCCGCGGATCATGATCCGCTTGCCGTTCACGCGCACTTCGCCGCCGGCAATCTCCACCGTGCGGAAGCCGATGCGGCGGCTGGTTGCCTCCACCAGCTTGCCCTGGGCGTCGAGCAGTTCGACCAGCAGCGTATAGAGCTGCGGATCCTCGGCCGACCATGTACGCACGGTGGGTACGCTGGCGTTGAGCGAGACGGTGGTGCCGCTTGGGGTACCTTCGCGCGTCAGCACCTCTCGCTTGCCATCAAGCACGGTCGCGCGCACCCGCACGGCGGTTGGCTGGCCGGCCAGATCGACCTTCAGCCCCAGCGTGCCGTCGCGATAGTCGTTCTCAAGCCCGGCATCGACGGTCAGGTTGCGGATATGCGTTGCCGGCGCGGCGTAGAGCGTGACGCTGCGCTCGATCCCGTTGACGCGCCAGAAGTCCTGATCTTCCAGATAGCTGCCGTCGGCAAAGCGATAGAGTTCGATGGCGACGGTGTTCGTGCCGGCATGGGCGAAGCGCGTCACGTCGAATTCGGCGGGAAGCTTGGAATCCTCCGAATAACCGACCCGCTGGCCATTGACCCAGATGTAATAGGCCGCGCCCGCCGCGCCGACGGTCAGCAGCAGCTTGCGGCCGGACCAATCGGCCGGAACCGTGAATTCCCGGCGATAGGAGCCGACTTCGTTGAGGTCATGCTCGATCCACGGCTGGTTGCGCGGGAACGGATAGCCGCTGCCCACGAAAACCGGACGGCCATGTCCTTCGGCCTGCAGGATGCCGGGGACTTTCATCGTCTCCCACCCGCTCACGTCGAAGCCGGGCTTGAAGAAGTCCGCCGGGCGCGCCTCGGGATTGGGTGAGAGGTGGAACTTCCATTCGCCATCGAGCGAGAGGTGATAGCGCGACTTCGAAACGTCGCGCGAAAGCGCGCCGGCGCGCGTCTCGAACCCGTCGAACGTCGTGTGCATGGGCTCGGCGCCCTGGCGGATGACTTCGGGCTGCTCCCACTCGGGCGGCGTGGTTTCGGCATGGGCAGGCGCCAGCGATAGGCCAAGCGCGAGGCTGCCGATCGCGCAGCCCTGAAGAAGATATCGCATGTTCACTGACCCTGAAGGCTGCGGACGAAGAAGGTCGAAAGGCGGCGTGTCACATAGTCGATCGGGCCGGTGGAGCGTCCGACGGTATGCTCGCCGCCGGGCACGACGAGGAGATCGAAATCCTTGTTCGCGTTCACTAGCGCGTTCACCACCTGCATGGTGGAGGCGGGATCGACGTTGCTGTCCTGCTCACCCACGATCAGGAACAGCTTGCCCTGAAGCTTTGCGGCATTGTCCACGCCGGAGGCATCGGCATAGCTCTTGTCGACCGGCCATCCGAGCCACTGTTCGTTCCAGCTGATCTTGTCCATGCGGTTGTCGTAGCAGCCCGCCATGGCGACGCCGGCCTTGTAGAATTCGGGATGGAACAGCAGGGCATTGAGGGTCGATTGCCCGCCCGCCGACGCGCCGTAGATGCCGACGCGGCTGATGTCGTAGGACGGATCCTTGGCGGCCAAGGCCTTGTGCCAGAGGATACGGTCCGGGAAGCCCGAATCCTGCAGGTTCTTCCACGCCACGTCCTGAAACGCCTTGGAACGGTTGGCCGTGCCCATGCCGTCGATCTGCACGACGATGAAGCCCAGATCGGCCAGCGCCTGCATGCCGATCACCTTGTCGCCGCCCGAATGGTAGCCGAAGGGCCAGAAGGTCTTGGGCACGAAGCTGTCGTGCGGGCCGGCGTAGATATTCTCGATCACCGGGTACTTCTTGGCGGGATCGTAGTCATGCGGGCGAACGACCAAGCCCCAGATGTCGCTCTTGCCGTCGCGGCCCTTGGCGGTGAAGACTTCCGGCGCGTGGAACCCGGCGGCGGTAAGGCGGCTGATGTCGCCCTTGGTGATCGTCGCCACCACGGCGCCGTCGCCGGCACGGTGGAGTTCGCTGACGGTCGGCATGTCCACGCGCGAATAGGTATCGACGTAGAACTGCATGTCGGGCGAGAAACGGGCGGTGTGATCGGCCCGTTCCGGCGTCAGCGGGGTGAGATTGCGTCCGTCGAAATCGATGCGGTAGTAATGGCGGAAATAGGGGTCTTCGCCCGCGTTCATGCCGCTGGCGGCGAACCAGATCTGGCGCTTCTTGTCGTCCACCTTCACCACTTCGCGCACGACCCAGGCGCCGGTGGTGATGCGGTTCTTCACCTTCCCGGTTCTGCCGTCCATCAGGTAGAGGTGGTTCCAGCCGTCGCGTTCGGACGCCCAGACGATCTCGCTGCCAAGGTCGTTCACGTCATGCGCGAAGCGGCGGTCGGCGTAGAAGAAGGTCTTGGCATCTTCGGTGACGGCGGCGTGGGCGGCGCCCGTCTCGGCATCGACGGCGATCACGCGCGCCTGTCCGAAGCCGCGCTTGTCGTAATCGAATTCCACGCTCTTGCTGTCCGCGCGCCAGCGTGCCTCGGAAAGCTGGTAAGGGTTGGGGAACAGCGTGGGGTCGACAACCGTCTGGCGCCGCGCGGCCACGTCGAACAGCACCGGCTGCTCCTGATCGACGGCATCGCCGGGCTTGGGATAGAGCTGGCTGCGCAGCGCCGGCTGAAGCTGACCATCGGGCGCCGCTTCCACGCGCAGGACGTGGCGCGCGAAGCCGGGGCGCACGCGATAGATCATCACATGGCGGCTGTCCGGCGACCATTCGATGGTCTCGGGATCGTAGAAATTGCCCTCGGTGCCGTCGCTGCTGAGGCGGATAGCTTCCCTGGAACCAGCCCCCAATGACCTAGCAGGCCGGACGACGAGGTTGTTATCCTCCACGGTCGCCTCCCACTTGCCGTCGGGCGACAGGCGGGGGTGATTGTCGGCCGCGACGGAGAGATCGCGCACCACGCCGAAGCCGCGCGGGCGGCGCGGATCGACCTGCGCCTCGCAGCGGTAGTCGCTCAGCGTGCAGGTCCAGCCGGCGTAGTCGATCTCGAACGCGATCGTCTGGCGATCACCGGCGTAGGAGAACTGTTCGAACGGCAGCCGCAGTGGATCGATCGGCTTGCCCATCGCATCACCCAGCGCATTGGCCAGTCGCTGCTGGTCGAACGCGGCCGACTTGGCCTTGGTCTGCAGGTCGTAGGTTTCGAAGGCGAAGCCGCCCTCCACCGTCTTGCGATAGGAAAAGGCGCTGCCGTCCGGCGTCCAGGTCGCCGGCCAGGCGATTTCCCGCGTCAGGTACTGCCAGTCCGCCCGCAGGGCGACCGAGCGCGCAATCTCCGCCTCGCTCGGCGCGGCCATGGCGGCTACCGGCAGCAGCACGGCAGTGCAGGCCAGTAGCGTGGCGGCAAGGCGGGAGCGAAGCGGGGGGGATTTCATCGGAAGCGATACCTCGGCTTTTGCCGGGATTCCCTTCCGATCGACGCTGTCGGTTCGCAACCCGCATGGGTTGCAAAACGCGTGCGCCTTCGATGATGGCAGAAAGACCCCGACAGTGTGACTTTGGTATCGTATACTATATTTCAGTATCGGCAACCGGGATATTGACCGTAAGCCCCGGCGCGCAGGTCGGCACCGGGGCTTACGGCATGGTCACGCGATGGTGGGGACGATGCCGCCTTCGACGCGGATCGCCGCGCCGTTGGTGATCGCACCCAGCGGGCTGGCCAGCAGCGCCACCTGTGCGGCGATCTCGTCCGCTTCGATCAGGCGGCGGATCAGCGAGAGCGGGCGCATCTTGGCGAAGAATTCCGCCTCGCGCTCAGCCTCGGGCGCGTCCTTGTTGTCGACCACGGATCGGATGAAGTCCACGATCCCTTCCGATCGTGTGGGCCCGGGCATGACGGAATTGACGGTGACGCCGGTGCCGCGCGTCTGTTCGGCAAGGCCGCGCGCGATGGCAAGCTGGGCGGTCTTGGTCATGCCGTAGTGGATCATCTCGCCGGGGATCACCAACGCGCTTTCGCTGGCGATGAAGATCACGCGGCCCCAGTTCTTCTCCAGCATCTTCGGGAAATAGTGGCGGGCAAGGCGCGCGCCGCTGACCACGTTCACCTCGAAGAAGTGGTGCCAGTCGGCATCGGTGATCTCTGCAAAGGGCTTGGCCTCATAGATGCCCAGATTGTTGACCAGAATGTCGACATCCGGCGCGGCGGCGATCAGCGTTTCGGCGCCCTCGGCAGTCGCGGGATCGGCCAGCACGGCGCGGACCTTGCCACCGTTGGCCGCGACGGCGGCCACTTTCGCGGCAGCGGCGTCCAGCTTTTCCTGGTTGCGGCCGGAAATGATCACGTCGACACCTTCGGCGGCCAGTCGTTCGGCGATGGCAAGGCCGATGCCGGCGGTGGAGCCGGTGACGAGGGCGGTCTTGCCGTTCAATTTCAGATCCATGCGGAAATTCCTTCGGGGGGAGAGGTTGGAACAGCCGCAAGATAGGCGGATCGGGGATTGATGATTAGATCGTATCAAGGCATCTCAGAATTGCATCAAAATCACGAGTGACGCGGTGGATAACCGTTTCGGTGAAATGCAGATTTTTCTGGCAGTCGCGCAAAGCGGCAGCCTGGCCGGCGCGGCGCGGGCGTTGCGCCTCACGCCTTCCGCCGTCAGCCGCGCGATCGCCCGGCTGGAGGCGCGCGTGGGCGTGCAGCTGATCGCACGCACTACCCGCGCACTGTCGCTGACGGCGGAGGGAGAGGTCTATCGCGATCGCGTGGCCGGGTTGATGGCCGAAGTGGACGATGTGGAGCGTGACCTTGGCGGCGCGCCGGACACGCCGAGCGGCCCCTTGCGGATCAACAGTTCGGTACCCTTCGGCACGCAATGTCTGCTGCCGATCCTGCCGCGCTTCACGGCGCGCCATCCTTCGGTGCAGGTCAACCTCGCCCTGTCGGACGAACTGGTCGATCTGGTGGAATCACGCGCGGACATCGCCATCCGTATCGGGCCGCTGCGCGATACCGGGCTGAAGGCGAAGAAGCTGGGGCGCTGCGCCATGGCGCTGGTTGCCAGCCCCGCCTATCTCGCCGCGCGGGGCACGCCGGCCCATCCGCGCGACCTTGCGCAGCACGCGTGCCTGCAATTCAGCTTCCGTCGCTCGCTGGACACATGGCCGTTCCGCGTAGACGGCGCGCTGGTACAGCGCCCGGTGGAAGCGGCGTTTCTGGGAAATTCAGGCGAAGTGGTGCGGATGATGGCGGTGGCCGGCGGCGGCATTGCCCGGCTCGGGCGGTTTCACGTCGCGGCCGATCTGGCGGCGGGGCGGCTGGTGGAAATCCTGACGGCCTTCCACCCGGGGGACGGAGAGGATATTCATGCCCTCTATGTCGGCCACCGGCGGCTGGCTTCACGCATCCGGGCATTCCTGGACTTTCTGGAGGCCGACTTGCGGCTGCCGTAATCTCTTTTCCAGTTTATCGAACGATTGGAGCAAGTTTATCCGTCTGTTTGGATAAGCGATAAAGGCGCATTCCCGCTGCACGGCAGCCGGCCCCTCCGGCAAACCATGCAGGAGAAGCGCCATGACCCGGATGATCGAAGCCCTCAGCGACCGCACCCGCCCTTTCGCCGACATCGCCCAACCCGTGATCGTCGCACTGGGAACCGCCGGGCTGACCGGCGGCACCATGGTCGCCATCGGCCTTCTGGCCGATCGCGCGCTGCGCCGCCGCCGGATGCACTGATCCCCGCTATCGCTTCGGACAGCGCGCCAGCGGCACGATCAACGGCGCATCGTCCAACGTGCTGCTGAACCCGGTGACGCCGTAGACCGTCCGCAGCAGCTCTTCCGACAGCACTTCGGCCGGCGAGCCATCGGCCACCAGCCGCCCCTCATCGATTACCAGCAGCCGGTGGCAATACCGGGCCGCGAGATTGAGATCGTGCAGCACGGCCAGCACCAGCGCGCCGCCCTTCGCTTCCCGCGAAAGCATTTCCATCACATCGATCTGATGGCCGGGGTCGAGCGAGGCCAGCGGCTCATCCACCACTAGCGCCTCCGCCCCCACCGCCAGCGCGCGCGCCAGCAGCGCGCGGGCGCGTTCGCCGCCCGACAGTTCGGTGGCGACGCGGGTGGCCAGGTGGCGCACGTCCGCGCGGTCCATCGCCTCATCGATCGCCGCCTGATCGGCTGCGGTAATCCGCGAGATCGGCCCCAGATGGGGCAGCCGACCCAGCGAGACCAGCCGCTCCACGGTCAGCGGCCAGTGCAGCGTCTGCCCCTGCGGCAGATAGGCGATGCGCCGCGCCCGTTCCCGCACGGGCAGGGCGGAGAAATCCTGCCCGTCCAGCGTGATCGTGCCCCGGTGCGCGTCGATCAGGCCAAGCAGCGCACGCGCCAGCGTGGATTTGCCGGCGCCATTGGGGCCGATCACGCCCACCAGCGTGCCCGGTTCTAAGCGGGCGTCGATCCCGTGCAGCACGTCCTGCTTGCCAAGGCGGACCGCAAGATCGTTGATGGCGATGGTCACCACAGGCGGCGCTCCCGCAGCAGATGGACAAGGAAGACCGGCACGCCCAGGAATGCGGTCACCACGCCCAGCTTCAGCTCGGCGTCGGTGGGGATCAGGCGCACCAGGATGTCCGCCCCGGTCAGCAACACCGCGCCGCCCAGCAGGGAAGGGACCAGCAGGGCCGAGGGGCTGCGGTCGGTCAGCGGGCGGATCAGATGCGGCACGATCAGGCCCACGAAGCCGATGGCACCCGAAACCGCCACCGCACCGCCCACGCCGATGGCCAGGCCCAGCATCAGCCGCAGGCGCGTGCGGCGCAGGTCCACACCCAGCGACCGGGCACCGTCCTCCCCCAGCGACAGGGCATCCAGCGCACGCGGATCGACCAGCAGCAATGCCGCGCCGATCACCACGCAGGGCAGCGCGATCCAGACGTGCTCCATCGCCCGGTTCTCGATCGAGCCCAGCAGCCAGGACATGATCTCCATCGCCGCGAAGGGATTGGGCGAGAGATTGAGCGCAAGGCTGATTCCGGCACCCGCCAGCGTTGCCACCGCGATGCCGGCCAGGATCAGGCTCAGCGGACTTTCGGACCGGCCGGCCAGCAGGAACAGCAGGCCGATCGCGACGAGGGATGTGATGATGGCCAAGAGCGGCAGTATCGCGCTATGCCATTCGGAAAGCCCGAAATAGAGTGCGATCACCGCGCCCAGCGCTGCCGAATTGGACACGCCCAGCACCGACGGTTCGGCCAGCGGGTTGCGCAGATAGCCTTGCAGCACCGCCCCGGACAGGCCCAGCATGGCGCCGACCATCAGCCCCACCAGCGTGCGCGGCAGTCGCAGTTCCAGCAGGATCGCGCGGGCCACGCGGTCCCCGTCGCCCAGAAGCACCGCCAGAATGCGCCCCGGCGCCAGGGATACCGGACCCAGCGCCAGGGAAGCGATCGCAACCGCCATCACCGCGCAGGCGAGCGCCGGGATCAGCGCCGGATGGCGGGTGGAAGAAGAACTGTGGAACGACGGCACGAAAACCTCGCATTGGATGGGTTCCCCGTCACGCTTGTGTCCCGGGTACGTGTTGGTAAGGAGCCCATGCCATGGGCTTCGGAAAAATACATCATCGCCTGCGTCTTGCCGCCTGTATCGCCCTTGCGGTGCTGCCCGGCATGGCGGTGGAAAGCGCGGCGACACCGCCGGCGCAAGTGGCTCGCTCCACGGCGGCGCGCCCGCACCGGATCGTCTCGCTCAACCTCTGCGCGGACCAGTTGATCGTCGCCCTGGCGGACCGGGACCAGATTGCCGGGCTTACGCGCTACGCCACCGATCCGGAGATGTCGGACGTCGCGGCCGCAGCCCGCGGGTTGCCGGTGTTCGGCGGGGCAGCGGAGGAAGTGCTGGCGGCCGATCCGGACCTCGTCATCGGCATGCCCGCCCGCCGCAACCCGGCCATAGCCGTGCTGAAGGGGCAGCATTACCGCTCGCTCGACCTCATGTCGGCGCATGACTATCCGGGCATCCTCGCCTCGATCCGCGACGTTGCCCGCGCCGTGGGTCATCCCGAGCGGGGAGAGGCGATGATCGCGCGGATGAATGCCCAGTTGGCGGGCCTTCGCAGCGCGGGCCATGGTCGCGTGGCCGCCTATTACCAGCGGCGCGGCTATCTTACCGGCACCGGCACGCTGGTGGACGATCTCATGACCCGCATCGGCCTTGTCAATCTGGCCGCAAAGCTGGGCAAGCCCGCGCTTTCGCAGATGAGCCTGGAAGAAATGGCCGCCGCCCATCCCGACTTCATCGTGATGGACAGTGCCACGGTGAAAGTGGCCGATCAGGGCACCGAGATGATCCATCACCCGATCCTGGCGGACATTCCGCGCCTGACCATCCCGCAGGCGTGGACGGTCTGCGGCGGCCCCGCCTATGTCAAGGCGGCCAGGACCTTGGCGGCGCAAGTGCAGCGCCAAGGGATCAGCGCTCGCTGACATTGTCGCGCCAATCCAGCCGCGCCTGCCAGCCCCGCCGTTCGAGTTCGGGCACCACGTCCGGCTCCAGCGGATGGCCCAGGCAGAGCAGCGCGATCAGGCGCCACTCCTGCGGCACTTGCAATAGCCCGGCCACGTAATCCGCCTTCACGACCGACACCCAGCCCAGCCCCAGGCCCCGCGCCCGTGCCGCCAGCCATAACGTGTGGATCGCCAGCACGACCGAAAAGGCGCGCGTTTCCGGCATCGTTGCGGCGCCAAGGCCGCCGCCGATGGGCGTTGCCTCATCACAGAACACCGCGATCACTTCGGGCGCTTCGCGCATTCCGTGGAGCTTCAGTGCGGAATAGCTGGCGCGCCGTTCTTCCGACATCGCTTCGCCGGCCTGGGTGACTTCCGCATCGGCATGAAGCGCCAAGGCCTCGCGCAAGTCGGCAGAGCGCACGCGGACGAAGCGCCAGGGCTGCGAATTGCCCACCGACGGCGCCAGTTGCGCGGTTGCCATGAGTTCGGCCACCGTTTGCTCGTCCAGCGGATCGCGGCGGAAATGGCGCACGTCGCGCCGCCACGCCAGCAGCACGGCAAGGTCGTCCAGAAAATCGGGGCCGAAGCGGGGCGGCCCCTGGGGATCGTCCCGAGTCAGAATTCGATTCCCGCCTGTGCCTTCACGCCGGAGCGGAACGGGTGTTTCACCAGGGTCATCTCGGTCACCAGATCGGCCGCTTCCATCAGCGCATCGGGTGCGTTGCGGCCGGTGACGATCACATGCTTCATCGCGCCGCGCGCCGTCAACACGTCCAGCACTTCGTTGAGTGGCAGATAGTCATAGCGCAGCACGATGTTCAACTCGTCCGCCAGCACCATGTCGTAGGCGGGATCGGCCACCATGCGCTTCACTTCCTCCCACGCCTGGCGTGAGAGTTCGATGTCGCGGGCACGGTCCTGTGTGTTCCAGGTGAAGCCTTCGCCCATCGGCTTGAACTCCACCTGATCGGGGAAGGCATCGAAGACGACTTTCTCGCCAGTGGTCATCGCGCCCTTCACGAACTGGACGACACCCACTTTCTTGCCATGGCCGATCATGCGCACCACCATGCCCAGCGCAGCGGTGGTCTTGCCCTTGCCCTTGCCGGTGTGGACGATCAGCAGGCCCTTTTCGACCGTCTTGCCGGCCATGATCTTGTCATGCGCGGCCTGCTTCTTCTTCATCTTCTCGGCGTGCTGTTCGTCGGTACGCTGCACCATGGTCATACTCCTGAGAGGGCCGCGAGCGTCAGGCCCGCACTGTTCGATCGGGGTTTCCAAAGGCCGCGCTCCAGCGCTTCGGCCAGGCGCGTGGCAGTTTCGCGCAAGGCCGCCGGGTTGGCCTCCGCCATGAAGCCCCGCACCGTTTCGTCTTCGATAAAGGCGGCGTGGACGGCGTCGAAATGGTGATCCTTCACCGCGTGGGTCGTTGCGGCAAAGGCGAAGAGGTAGTCGACCGAGGCGGCGATTTCGAACGCGCCCTTGTAGCCATGCCGCATCACGCCCGCGATCCATTTGGGATTGGTGACGCGCCCGCGCACGATGCGGCCGATCTCGTCCTCCAGCGTGCGCACCACCGGGCGTTCCGGGCGGCTGTGGTCGTTGTGGTAGCTGAGCGGCGCTCGGCCCTTCAGATGCTCGACGGCGGCGGCGATGCCGCCCTCGAACTGGTAGTAGTCGTCGCTGTCGAGCAGGTCGTGTTCGCGGTTGTCCTGGTTCTGGACCACGGCGTCCACCGAGGCGAGGCGGGCGGTGAACAGGTCGCGCTCGGCATCGCCCTCCACGCCGCCGCCATAGGCGTAGCTGCCCCAATCGAGATAGACATTCGCCAGATCGCCACGTTCGTGCCAGATCTTCTCGTCGATCATGGCCTGAAGTCCGGCCCCGTAGGCGCCCGGCTTCGATCCGAAGACACGCGCGCCGGCGCGGCGGGTGGCCTGCGTTTCAGCCTCGCCACCCTCGACGAGTGCGGCGGCTTCGGCGCGGTGGCGTTCGGCCGCGGGGTTGTCGCCCAGAGGCTCGTCCAGCGCCATCACGGCGCGCGCGGCGCTGTCGATCAGGTCGATCTGTTCGGGGAAGGCATCGCGGAAGAAGCCGGAGACGCGCAAGGTTACGTCCACGCGCGGACGGCCGAGTTCGGCCACGGTCATGATCTCGAAGCCGACCACGCGGCCGGACGTCCAGTCCCAGCGCGGCCGAGCCCCCATCAGCGCGAGGGCCTGCGCGATGTCGTCGCCGCCGGTGCGCATATTGGCGGTGCCCCACGCGGAGAGGGCGATGGCCTCGGGGTATTCGCCCTCGCGCTGGAGGTAGTCTTCAACCAGCAGGTCGGCGGACTTGCGGCCCAGTTCCCAGGCAACGGCAGTGGGCACGGCTCGGGTATCGACCGAGTAGAAGTTGCGCCCGGTGGGCAGGACGTCGGGCCGCCCGCGCGTCGGTGCGCCGGAAGGGCCGGGCAAGACGAAGCGGCCGTCGAGCCCGGCGATCAGCGCCTCGGCCTCACGTGGGCCGCAGAGGTCAATGCGGGGCGCAAGGTCTGTGGCGATGGCGTGGAGGACGGCGGCGGTCTGGGGGCCAAGGTCAATGGCTGGCGTTTCGACCAGTTCCGCCGCCAGCAGTTCCAATCGCTCCACCGTATCGCCATGCGTGCGCCACGGTTCATTCGAAATCGCCGCCAGCGCTTCCGGCCGCGCGCCGTCCCAGCGATCGCCCATGCGGCAGTCGAGTGGGTCGAAGTCGAGTCCAAGGTCCGCTGTCATGGCCCGCAGAAGCGAGGCTTGCCCGGCATGATCGTAGCCACGCGGGGTGCGCGCCAGCGCCACCAGCAGATCGCGCCGCAACCGGCCTTCGGGGGATTGCGTGAAGACATGCAGTCCGTCGCGGATCTGCAATTCCTTCAACTCGCAGAGGTAGTTGTCGATGGCCGAAAGCGCGTCGTCCCCGTCGCCGCTGGCTCCGGCATCGCGGTCAAGTCCATGGCTGCGGGCAAGGTCGAGGATGTCGCGCCGCAGGCGGTCCAGGCGGCGCGGGTCCATGCCGGCGGCGAGATAGTACTCGTCCACCAGCGCTTCCAGCTGCTTGAGCGGGCCGTAAGTCTCTGCGCGGGTGAGCGGCGGAGTGAGGTGATCGATCACCACCGCGCTGATGCGGCGCTTGGCCTGCGTGCCTTCGCCGGGATCGTTGACGATGAAGGGATAGAGCTGCGGCACCGGCCCGGCGCAGATTTCCGGGAAACAATCGCGCGAAAGCGAGATAGCCTTTCCGGGCAGCCATTCCAGATTGCCGTGCTTGCCGACATGGACCAGCGCCTGCGCGCCGAAGTCCTGCGCCAGCCAAACATGGAAGGCGAGGTAAGCGTGCGGCGGGGGCAGCGCGGGGTCGTGATAGCTGGCCTTGGGATCAATGTTGTAGCCGCGCGCGGGCTGCACCGCGATGGCGAGCTTGCCGAAGCGATGGACCGGTAGGCGAAAGGCGCCGTCACGCACGAAGGGGTCGGCGGAAGGCTCGCCCCAGCGCTCCAGCATGGACTTGCGCGCGCTTTCGGGGACCGCGGCGAAAGCGGTTTCGTATATCGCTAGCGGTAGCGAGACTTCGCCGGGCCGATCGAGCGATGTAAGATCGTTGGTGACACCGCCGGTCATGATCCGCATGAGCGCGGCGCCATCCCTTGGCGCATCGCCGATATCGTAACCCGCCTCGGCCAGCGCGGCGATGATGGCGGCGGTGCTTGCGGGCGTGTCGAGGCCGACGCCGTTGCCGATGCGGCCGTCACGGTTGGGATAGTTCGCCAGCACCAGGGCCACTCGGCGCTCGGCCGGAGCGCTGCAGCGGAGGTCGGCCCATGCGGCGGCCAGATCGGCGACGAAAGCCACCCGGTCCGGCGCGACGCGGGGGACGACGATGCCGCACTGGGTCACGTCGTCGAAACGCTCGGCCGCCTTGAAGGCGACGGCACGGGTGAAGATGCGGCCGTCCACTTCGGGTAGCGCCACGTTCATGGCGAGGTCCCGTGGGCCGAGGCCGCGCGCCGCGCCCTGCCAATCGGTTTCCTCGACGCCTGCGTAGGCGACTTGCAGGATCGGGCAGTTCGCTTTTTCGAGAATGCCGGGCTTGCGGTCGTCGCCTGCCGAGGAGGAGGCGAAGCTGGTGGCGTTGACGATCACGTCGGGCGCGATTTCGCCGAGCAGGCCGCCCAGCCAGTCCACCGCGAAAGGTTCGCGCAGGGCGCGGACATGCACGGCCGCAACATTGAAGCCCCGCTGCCGCAGCGCCGCGATCATGGCGTCCACGGCATCGAGCGTTCCCGCGATCATCAGTGCGCGATAGAACACCAGCAGCGCCAGCGGGCGACCTTCGACCCAGCCCGCCTGCACTTCGGTAAGGCCCGCACGCTCGGTGCCGGCCAGATAAAGCCCGGCGTCGGCCACCGGCACCGGGTCGTCCGGCTCGCCCGCGTCATGGCCGATCGCGCGGGCGGCGGTGCGCAGGAACGAGAGGGCATTGGCGGTCCCGCCCTGTCGCAGATAGTCGCGCATCCGCTCGCGCAGTTCGGCGGGGAGGGTGGAGGCGCGATCGAGCGCGGGATCGGCCTCACGCCCGTCGGCGATGGCGGCGAAGGCAATGCCGTTCTCGCGCGCGACGCGGGCGATCTCGTCGATGCCGTAGCCCCAGTAGCTTTTGCCGCCGAGCAGGATCACGCAGACGAATTTGGCCTTCGCGATCACTTTCTCGACATAGAGGTCGATCGAGTAGGGGTGGCGCAATTGCAGCAGGTTGGCGAGGCGGACGCTTGGCGTGGAATTGGGGGGTGCGCCCTCCGGCAAACGCGCCGCCGCGCCCGCAAAGCAGGCAAGTTCGCTGTCCGCCACGGTGAGGATCACCATGTCGCCGGGAGACTGGTCGAGGTCGATCGCCTCCTCGCCGTTGGAAATTGTCCCCGGCGTGGCGGACAGCAGGTGCATCAGGCGTCTACGGCACCAAGAACGTCCGCCAGCCCCGCCTCGATGGCGGCGCGGTCCAGCCCCTTCTGGCCGATGACGACCAACTGGGTACGGCGCGCTTCCTGCGGGAGCCAGGCGCGATCGTAGAAGTGCTGGATGCGCGGGCCGACGGCCTGCACGACCAGACGACTGGGCTTGCCGCCGACCGCGACCATGCCCTTCACGCGCAGCACATCGTGCGCTGCGATCAGGTCCTTGAGGCGCGCGAGCAGGGCGTCGAGATCGGCCACGTCGCCGCCGGATACGACGAAGCTGTCGAAGTCGTCATGGTCATGATCCTCGTCCAGCCCGTCGATGTGCGAGGGGCGGGAATCGAGATCGTCCTCAGCCGCTGCGGTGATGCCCAGCAGCGCGGCGATATCGACGGCGCCATGATCGGCACGCACGATCTTCACGCCGGGGCGTGTTTCGGCCAGCACCAGCGTCTCGACATGGGTGAGGGCATCGGCATCGACGAGGTCGGTCTTGTTGAGCACGACCATGTCGGCGCAGCCCAACTGTTCCTCGAACAGTTCTTCCAGCGGGCTTTCATGGTCCAGCATCGGATCGGCGGCGCGGGCGGCGGCAAGCGCGGCCTCATCGGTGGCGAAGCGGCCGGCGGCCACGGCATCGGCATCGATCAGCGCGACCACGCCGTCCACCGTGGCGCGGGTGCGGATATCGGGCCACTGGAAGGCCTTCACCAGCGGTTTGGGCAGGGCGAGGCCGCTGGTCTCGATGATGATGTGATCGGGCTTGTTCTCACGGTCGAGCAGCTTCTGCATGGTCGGCAGGAAGTCGTCGGCGACGGTGCAGCAGATGCAGCCGTTGGCCAGTTCGACGATATCGTCTTCCGGGCACGCCTCGTCATTGCAGCCCTTCACCAGTTCGCCGTCGACGCCGACGTCGCCGAACTCGTTGATGATGAGCGCCAGGCGGCGGCCCTTGGCGTTCTGCAGCAAGTGGCGGATCAGCGTGGTCTTGCCGGCGCCTAGGAAGCCGGTGATGACGGTGGTGGGAACTTTGCTCAACGGTCTTCTCCCGCGCGCCGGTAACTCGAAAGCGGGCGGAGCGTCTCGCCGCGTCCGGACGAGCCAAACGCGACGCTCGGCTGCGACGACGGACAGGCGCGCGGGCGCCCGACGTGGCATGCCGTTGCGGCCCCGGCCGCGTGCATCACGTCGCTCAGACGGAAGAGTTACCGTGCCTTGGCCATTCCCTGGACCCGGGCGAGAGCGACATCGACGCCGGCAGGTCTCCTGGCTCACGGGTCACGGCACGATGCACGGCCTTCCCAGGCCCCGCATGACTTAGCGTCCGGCCCAGTGGCTGCGGCGAAAACCCTTGTTCCGCCGGCGATGTGCATCGCGCTCGCCGCTTACAGTTGCAGGGACAGCCCCGGATTCGAGCGGCAGCGCCGCTCTGACCGTGTTCCCGTATTAAGCCCCTTGCGGGGCACCGGCGCGATCTTGCCCGCCGCCGCCGCTTTCGCCGCGATGCCGGACAGGCAGGCTCCTAGCCTCAGCGGCCCCGGCCCGCAAGCCTCGCCGCCGATCCGCTGCTCTTCCGGCGCCGATCCACCTTGGGCAACTTTTTGGACGGCGCGATTGACTCGGCCCCGGTCAGCGCTTAGCAGCGGTTAAAATGCGAATGGCTCGCAATAGCAGCTTGAGAGGACGTGGTGTGCGTGAAAACAACAACTTCCCCTCTCCAGCGGCCGAATCCTGCCGGTAAATTGATCTGAGGAACGAAGCAGTCATGGCATCCCCGCCAAGCGGCATCGGCAAGGCGAACCTCGCGGCCCGGCTGACGGCCGCGATTCCGGCGAACTATATCGTCTCCTCGCTGGCGACGGCCTGCATCGCACGCGGCCTTGCGCAGGGCCTGAACGTTTCCGCCGCGGAGGCCAGCGTGGCCGGCACGCTGTTGTCTTTCGCGATCTTCGCGACATTGGCTCTGGTGGCCTTCGGCGTGCGGTCGATCGGGCGGTTCTGGCTGGGGATGGTCGTTTCCGGAGCGGTGATGGCCGGCTGGCTGTGGCTTTCGCTGCATGCGGGAGGCCGTCTGTGAAGGATAGCCTGCGGCAATCGATGGCGCTGGTCCACACCTGGTCGGGCCTGGTGCTCGGCTGGCTGCTGTTCGCCATGTTCGCGACGGGCACTTCGGCCTATTTCCAGGACGAGATCACGCGCTGGATGCAGCCGGAGGTGACCGGCGATGCCGATCCGGTCAAATCGGCAGAAGGGGCGATCCGTTTCCTTGAGCGCAAGGCGCCCGACGCCAGCTTCTGGTATCTTTCTCTGCCCAATGGGCGCAGCGCGACCACGCAGTTGTTCTGGTATCCCGGCAACGGTGCCGATGCGCAGACGCAGGCCGTGGTCGATCAAAACGGCGATGAAGTTACCGCGCGGGAGACGCGCGGCGGCTACTTCCTCTATCGCTTCCATTTCGACCTGCATTACATGCCGGTGCTCTGGGCGCGTTATCTGGTGGGCATCGCGGCGATGTTCATGCTGGTGGCGATCCTTTCGGGTGTGATCACGCACAAGAAGATTTTCGCGGATTTCTTCATGCTGCGCTTCGGCAAGGGGCAGCGATCCTGGCTGGATGCGCACAACGTCACTGCCGTTCTGGCCCTGCCGTTCCACCTGATGATCACCTTCACCGGTCTGGTGACGCTGATGGCGATGTATGTGCCCTGGGGCATCCTGGCGAACTACGCCGCGCCGGATACGTTCCAGGCGCAAGTCTTCGGGGAGCCCGTCGCGGCCGAGCGCAGCGGCACCAAGGCGCCGCTGGTCGATATCGCGCCGCTGATGCGGACCGCCTCTGCGCATTGGGACGGGCGCGAAGTCGGCTTCGTGCGGATCGACAACCCCGGCGACAGGGCGGCAACCGTCGCGCTGACGCGGGGGCCGGGCGAAGCGATGGGATCGCGCGGAGACGTGCTGACGTTCTCCGGCACGAGCGGCCGCGTCCTTGGCGGCAGCTTGCCGAAGGGCGCCGCACTTCAGACCGAAAGCGTGATGATCGGGCTGCATACCGGTCGCTTTGCGCAGATCGCCCTGCGCTGGCTCTATTTCTTCAGCGGCCTTGCGGGCACCGCCATGGTCGGTACCGGTCTGGTGCTGTGGACGGTGAAGCGTCGCCAGCGCTTGCCCGATCCGCAGCGGCCCCACTTCGGTTTCCGGCTGGTCGAACGGCTGAATATCGCCGCGGTCGCAGGCCTTGGCGCGGGCATTCCGGCCTATTTCCTGGCCAACCGCGTGGTGCCCACCGGCCTGGCGCATCGGCCGGAGTGGGAGATCAACACATTGTTTGCAGTTTGGCTGGGCGTGCTGCTCTGGGCGCTGGTGCGCCCAGCTGCCCGCGCTTGGGTGGAAGGGCTGGCGCTGGCCGCGTTGCTCTATGCCGCAGTTCCAGTCGTGAACGCCTTTACCACCAGCCGTGGCCTGCCGGCCAGCATCATGCGCGGGGACCGGCTGTTCGTCTCGTTCGATCTGGTCATGCTGGGGCTTGCGGTCATATTCGGACTGGGCGCGGCCAAGCTCTCGGCCCGCTCGCGCAAGCCAGTCGCCGGCAATACCACGCGGCGCGGCAGGGCGGTGCGGGCATGATCCACATTCTGGCGATCCTGCTGACGCTGGGCGGGTTCATCGCGCTTGCCCTGTCGATGTCGCGCCACCAGCGCGACCTTGCCGGGCGCGTGCTGGCGAAAGCTCAGGCGCGCACCGCCCGCGCAGGCGGCTATGCGCTGCTGGGTTTGGCATTCGTGGCGGACATCGCGGCGTTCGGCGGTGGCTATGGTGCGGTGGCCTGGTGCGCGCACCTGTCGGTGGGGGCGTGGCTGACCATCGCGTTGCTCCACTGGCGCAAGGCCTGACCCTCGAGCGTTTTCTACTCAGGTGGAATCGCCTGGTGACTCGGAAATCGTGAAAAACCAAAAAATTTAGACAAGTAGACCCGATGCAATCGGATCGGAAACTGCCCTAGATCGCAGGGAGCGGCGGCGCGTGCAGGCGTGCGAAATCGTCTTCCACGGCGCGACCCAGCATATCGCGATAGAGCGCGAAATGCGGCATGTCCGGCATGACCAGTCCAAGTGCGGGATCCTCCCCCTCGGCCAGCTTGCGCAAGGCGATCGGCGCGGCGGCGGGGACCAGCTGCGATCCTTTGCCTACCTCCAGCGTGGTCAGGATGCCGAACAGCGCGCCGTCGATCGTCGGGCGCGAGAGGATGGCAAGCCGGTACTGCCCCTGCTCATTGGTGACGAGGTAGATATGGCCTGAAAGGTTGGGCATCGAAACTCGCCCCGTCTGCTCGAACCGCCCGTCGGATCGGCCTGATTCCGCAAAGGCCAGGCAGGCGCCGGCCGCGTCCCAGCGGATCGTGGTCAGGTAGGCGAACAGACCGCCCGGCGTGCCGAAGCTGGGCCGCAGGGTAAGATAGCAACCTTCCAGCCATGCGACGGCGGAGTGCGCATAGGCGCCCAGGTCATCGGGCGCGACATCGCGGCCCGCCGGCGCGGGGGCGACGGGGTCGGCAGGGCGCAGGGTCACGCCCAGCGCCTCCTCTATCCGCAGCAGCGTGGCCAGAGTGAACGGGCGCTTGCCGGCCAGCGCCTTTTCAAGCGTGGAAAGGCTGATCCGTGCCATGTCCGCCAGCGCCTGGCGGGATATGCGGCGGCGGGCGATCTCCTCACGCACGAGGCGGGCAGTCTCCGCATTCTCGGCGGAGAGGGCGGCGGAATCGGCGATGTCGGGTTCTGGCGTAATCATGCCCGCCTATTTCCGCACAAATGCGCACATCTCGTCAATGGTCGCCGCGCATTGCGCATATCCCGCACATATTCCGCACGGGGACGGCGAGAAGTGGCCAAGACTGCTCGTGGCTGTGCGGGCAGGCCTGCGCATAGAGGGAGGGCTCCAGATCATCGCCAGATCAACGAAGGAGCCTGTCATGCCGCACTTCCTGACTTTCCGCCGCGCCCTGATCCCCGCCGCCATGCTCTTGATGGCGGCGCCTGTAGCGCTGGCCGTTCACACCACTGCCGCTGTCGCCGCGGACGATGCCGACGACGCTGCCGCCAATGGCGACGAAGGCCCGGCGGCCGGTACCCTGATGCTGACCGGTCAGGGCATCGCCCGGAGCCTCCCCGCCGTGCGCCTGGGCACCGACATGGACATGACGGTGACCGGGCAGGTCGCCCGCGTGCGGGTGACGCAGGCGTTCCGCAACACCTCGGACACGTGGATGGAGGCGCATTACCTCTATCCGCTGCCACAGGATGGGGCGGTGGACTCGCTGAAGATGGTGGTGGGCCAGCGGGTGATCGTCGGCCACATCCAGCCGCGTGAAAAGGCGCGCGAGACGTATGAAGCCGCGAAGGCCAGCGGCCGCAAGGCCGGGCTGGTCGAACAGCAGCGCCCCAACATGTTCACGACGATGGTTGCCAATGTCGGCCCGGGTGAGACGGTGCTGATCTCGATCGAGTATCAGGCCCCGGTTGTGCAGGCGAACGGCACTTTCTCGCTGCGCCTGCCGCTTGTGGTTGGTCCGCGCTACACCCCGCCGCACACGCTGGATACGCAGGCCGCCGTGGCCGACGCCAACGCCGTGACGGCTGCACCGGTGCTTGATCCGAAGGTAGGGCCGAAGACTGGGACCGGACTGAACCCCACGACGATCTCGGTCCATCTCGCACCCGGGTTCGATGTGGCGAACCTCATCAGCCGCTATCACAAGGTGAACATCACGGGCCCGCTCGACAATCGGACGATCAACCTGGCCGATGCCAGCGTGCCGGCGGATCGCGATTTCGTGCTCGACTGGCGCTCTGCCTCGGCCGACCCGACGCTGGGCCTCTTCGCCCAACACACCGACAAGGGCGACTATGTCATGGCCTCGGTCACGCCGCCCGCCGATCTTTCGAACCTGCCGACGCCGCCGCGCGAGATGGTTTTCGTTATCGACAACAGCGGATCGATGGGCGGGGATTCGATGGATGAGGCCAAGGCCAGCCTGATCCACGCGCTGGGCACCTTGCGCCCGCAGGACCACTTCAACGTGATCCGCTTCGACGACACCATGACGCGCCTGTTCGAGCACAGCGTCGCCGCCACGCCCGATCAGGTGGCGCTGGCCAGGCGTTTCGCTGGATCGCTGGAGGCGCAGGGAGGCACGGAGATGCTGCCCGCGCTGAAGGCCGCGCTGGAGGATGCGGGCAGCGGCGGCAGCCCCGATGCGCTGCGCCAGATCGTGTTCCTCACCGATGGCGAGATCTCCAACGAGCGCGAGATGATGGCGGCGATCGGGGCGGACGGCGGGCGCAGCCATGTCTTCATGGTCGGCATCGGATCGGCGCCGAACGATTACCTGATGGAACGGATGTCGACCATCGGCGGCGGCGTCTACACCCATGTCGGTGCACCGGCGGAGGTGGCGGCGAAGATGATGCCGTTGCTCGACGTGCTGAGCCATCCGGCGGTGCGCGACCTTTCGGTGCGGGTGGAGGGCGGTTCGCTGGATCTCACGCCCTCGCGTCTGCCCGATGTCTATGCCGGCCGGCCGCTGGTGCTGGTGGGGCGGACCGCGCACCTTGCCGGCACCCTGACGGTCAGCGGCACGATCGGCGGCAAGCACTGGAAACGGCGCGTGGACCTTGCCTCCGCCCTGCCGAGCCCCGCGATCGAGAAGCTTTGGGCCCACCGCCGCATCAGCGATGTCGAGGCCGACCGCGCGCTCGGCAAGCTGGAGGACGATGCCGCCGATGCCGAGGTCGAACGGATAGGCATGGAAAACGGCATCGTCACCAGCCGTACCAGCCTCGTCGCCGTGGACGAGACACCTTCACGCCCCGCCGGCGCGCGGCTGACGAAGGAGGAATTGCCGATCAACCTGCCGGCCGGCTGGGACTTCGGCACGTTGTTCGGCAAGGATGCGTTGCAGGCGCAGCCCGGTGGAGACCTTTCGGCAACACAGGCAGACGCGCTGGAACTGCCGCAGACTGCCACCGGCTTCGTCGGGCTGGTAGGCATGGGGTTGGCGATGCTGCTGGCCGGCCTGACCGGCCTTGCCATCCTGCTGCGCCGGAGGGCGGCATGATCCGGTTGGCTCAGCTGAAGGAGGCCGCGCGCGGGCGCGGCCTTCTGGTCCTCCTGCTTTCGGCGCTGTGCCTTGCGGGCGTCGCAGAGATCGGGCGCGGGCTCTATGTCCCGGCGAAGGCGATGGTCGCTCAGGTTTTGCTGGACCGGGCCTTCGATCGCAGCCTGGCCGTCCATGCCCCGCAAAAGCCCTGGGCCTGGGCCGACATGACGCCGGTTGCACGGATTTCCGCGCCTCGGCTCGGCGTGACGAGGGTGGTGCTGGACAGCGGATCGGGGCAGGCGATGGCGTTCGGGCCTGCGCTGCTGCCCGGTGGCGCAGCCTTCGGTCAAACCGGAACCACTGTCGTCGCCGCGCATCGCGATACGCATTTCCGCTTCCTGCGCGACCTGCACAAGGGCGACGAGATTACCGTCCAGACGCGCGACGGGTTGAAGCGCCGCTATCGCGTCACCGGATCGGATGTCGTGCGCTGGGATGGCTACGCAGTGCCTGAACTGGCTGCGGGCGAGCGGTTGGACCTCGTCACGTGCTGGCCCTTCGACGCGGTTCGGCACGGGCCGTGGCGCTATGTGCTCCACACGGAGCGGATTTAAGGTTTTAGGCGTGAGGAGAAACTTGCATGACCGCCTGCTTTTGGTGGTTTAGAGGGAGATGTTGAACAGCGGAGAGTGCGGGTAAGCCTTTCGGCAAGCATAGCCAAAAAAACTATTTCATGGTGTCAGAAGGCCGCGCTTTTCGAGACTCAAGGGCGGAGGATCGGCAATTTTTTAGATCATCAAGATGAGTTTTATTCTACATTTACCGGTGTGAGCACTACATTACCAGTTTTTTTATCAACACCGCCAATCGCTTTGGTCAATTTTAAATTGTCGACTGCATCTCGAAGAACACTCCGAACGACTGACTGCTGCGGCTGAGCTTCAATACATGCCGCTATCCAGCGATCGCTAAGCTGCATTCCATATGTCGGGTGCTCGCGAAGTTGCGCGTCGCCTAGATGATCGATTTCGACAGCTATCATAGCAATGACTGCCGGCCCATCTTTCTTGGATATGACAAAATCAATCCCGCCATCATCTAGGGGGGCATTGCCAATCACAGTGTAATCGGCCCGACTGAGAACTGAACTTAAGAGTTCGCGGGTAAGGCCCAATGTGTCAGGTTCATATTTATTAGACATTGGGGAAATGCCAAAGATCGCTCTGATTTTTGAGATTGTCTGCAAATACGAAGCCCAACGCCGAGAGCGCATTTCCAAGTCCCTTGAAGTGCAAGATCCAGAGCATTACGATCCAGGGACTTTTCTGTCGATGAACAGCCATGCTGGCGGTTCCTGACAGGCCGGTTTTATCCGCTACGTTGGCGAATTCGGAATGGCAAATTGAACAGGATAATTGAGGTTAGCTGCCGCAGACTGCAGGAACGCTAATCACCCCGTCTAAGCGTTTTCCGCTTCCACTTCGGTCGTTACTTGCCCCGGCTCTCGCCGCCGCCCTACCCAGATGGCGCAGCACAGCAGCAGCGCCGCCACGGGCAGCGCCACCATCAGGCTCGGCCGTGCCAGCAGGCAAAATGAGGTGAAGCCGATCGTCATGCCGATCCACGAAGCGTATTTGGCGTGACGCGGGATCGCCCGCTCCGCCCGCCAGGCGCGAAGCCCGGGGCCGAAGCGGGGATGATTGAGCAGCCAGGCTTCCAGACGCGGTGAAGACCGCGCGAAGCAAGGCAGGGCGAGGATCATGAAGTCGGTCGTCGGCAGCAGCGGGACGAAGATCCCGATCACCCCCACGCCGACCAACGCCAGGCCCAGCGTCAGCCAGACCCAGCGCGCTGCCCGCCCGCGTTTGAGCAGGACGTCGGTAGTGTCGGGCCGCTCAGGCGAAGCGGGCATCGGCGAGCGACCGGACGCGTTCGAATGCGGCCTTGGCGCCCGCCACGGCGCGCTCTTCTTCCTCTTCGGTGAGATTGGCCGCATCCAGCCCCGCCACGAAAGCGCGCCAGTGCGCCGCCGGACCTTCCGATGCCGGGGCGAGATGGCGCGCGCCGTGATTGTCCGAAAGGCCGATCTTGGCGGCTTCCTTGCGCAGCAACGCCGCGCCCATGTTCGAGCCTTCGGCAACGTAGAGCCAGCCGAGTGCGGTGGGCACGTCCACTGCCGTGCCGGCCGCGAATGCCGGAGGGCCATCGGCCTCTGGCAGTTCGCGGTCCAGATCGGCCAGGTCCGCCGCGATCAGGTCTATCCGCTGCCGTTCGGCAAGGCCCGGCAGCACGTACTGCAGGGCCTCCACCGAATAGAGCGCGGCGATGTCGCGGTGGAACAGGTACTGCATCTCCACGAAGCGGGCATAGCCCGGCACGCTGGCGAAGGGGTCGGCGGCCATGATCGCCTTGTCCAGGCGATCATGCATGTCGTGCGTCCCGGCGCGAAGCGATTGCACCAGGGTGGGTGCCAGCGCGTTGTCAGCAGGTTGGGTCATGATCCGGTAAGGGCCTTTCAGAACGGGTCAGAATGAAATCAGCGCGGTCGCCTTCACGGTGCGGCCGGGTTGCGAATAGAACAGCTTGCCGATGCTGCCGCTGTCCGGCAGGTCGAGCGCGTTGTAGTAGGTCTTGTCCAGCAGGTTGTAGACACCGACCTGAATGCGCAAGCCCTCCGCGAACGCAGGACGCAGCCATGCGGTTGCATCGATGATGCCATAGCTGGGCGTCTTGTTCAGGTCCGACGCCGGATTTTCCACCTTGTTGCGCGATGCGGCGACCGTGCCGGACAGGTCCAGCCCGAAGTTCTCGTGGCTGTAGCCCACGCCCAGCACCGCGCGCAGCGGCGGGATGGAGTTCAGGTGATAGTCGTCCTCGGTATTCTTTCCATTGGCATAGGCGATCGAGGTCCAGGTCCGCCAGCTCTTCGAGAATTCCCAGTTTCCGCTCGCCTCGATGCCGTAGATGCGCACGCGGTCGAGATTCATGTACTTGAACACGCCGAAGGGGAAGCTGCCGGACAGGCCGGCGGCGGCAGCCGTGGTCGTCACCGTATCGATGAAGTTGCGATAGTTGTTGTGGTAATAGGCCACGCGCAGGCCCCGCTTGTCGTCACCGAAGCGGGCCCCGAACTCGTAGCCCTTGCTGGTTTCGGGCTTCAGATCCGGGTTGCCGATGCTGACGTAGCTGCCGGTGCCGCCGTAGGTAAGGTAAAGCTCGGTGGCCGACGGCGCGCGGAAGGCCTGCGAATACTGGCCGTAAAGCGTCAGCTTCGACAGTACCTGCGCCTCCACCAAGACCTTGGGCGACCAGCGCGTGTCCGAAGACTTTGCGGGCAGGCCCTCATAGGCGGCGTTCTGGGTGTAGGTGGGCGTGTCCTGCGGCGAACGGCGGTAGTAGTCGTAGCGGATGCCCGGCGTCACGTGCAGCCAATCCGCCGCGCCGAAGCCGATGCGGTCCTGGATGACGAGGCCCAGGTCGGTGCCGTGGACGGTGGGCATGTCCGACTGGTTCACATGGAGGAACGAGCAGGAATAGATCGCGGCGGTGCAGTTGTCCTGCCCAGCGGCGTACTGGCTGGTGTTGGTGCGATAGGCTTCGCCCGCCACGGTCACCGCGTGGGAGATCGGGCCGGTCTGGAAATCGGCGGTGATGTTGCCGTTCAGGCCGAACATCTCCACCTGCAGGTCGCTGTCGCGGATGTACTGGCCGATCGGCGCGGTCTTGCGCGTGCCGTCGGTGTAGGTCTGCAGGTTGCTGCGCTGCCAGTAGCCGACCAGATGCGCCTCGCGGATGGTGCCGCCTTCGCCCTGATAGTCGTAGCTGCCGGAGATGCGCTTGCGCTTGGTCTTCTCGTCGGTGAGGTAGGTGGAATAGGTCGATCCGACGCTGGTCAGCGTGTTCTCGTTGTAATCGCGGGAGAAGATTTCGCCGGTCAGGCCCAGGCGATGGCCGCCCGGCAGGTACTGGTGCAGCTTTACCAGCAGGTTGAGCTGGTCATAGCTGGCCGGGTTCGGATCGGTGCGGGTGGTGCCGGTGCCGCCGGTGTTGCCCTGGTTCTTGGTCTCGTTGCCGTTCTGGTAGCCGCCCTGGATCAGGAACAGCGTATCCTTGCTGCGCACGGCGGCGGCCTGGTTCAGGAAGATGCTGTCGCTGGCGCTGTCATAGGTCACCTTGCCAAGGCCGGCCTGCGTCTTGCCGTCTACCAGCAGGTCTTCCGGGTCGAGCGTACGCAGCGCTAGCGTACCGGCCAGCGCGCCAGTGCCGAAGAAGCTGGAATCGGCGCTTTTCACCACGTCGATCGCGCTTAGCGAGTTGAAATCGAACGAGGCGACGCCGCCCTGCACGCCGCGCGCGCCGTCTTCCAGCCAAGGTGTGCGAATGCCGTCGATCGTGGTCAGCACGCGGTTCGAATCAAGCCCGCGAATGTTGATCGAATTGTTATTCGGATTGAAGTTCACGCCGGCATCGACGCGGCGGGCATAGTCCGAAAGGCTGTCCACCATGCGTTCGCGCAGCGTTTCTGCCGTGGTCGTGGTGGTCAGCACGCGCGGCTTGCCGATGCTGCTGTGATCGGCATCGGCATCGTCGGTTTCCGCGCTCGCCCTGACCGGGAAGCTGCCCAGGCGAACCGCATTGTCCTTCGAGGCGCCATCCGTCGTCTGCGCCAGCGCAGGGGTGCAGGGAACGGCAAACATCAGCGCCGCAACGGCCCAGCCGATGCTCGCTTTGCTCGTTCCTGTCAGCAGACCCATATCCATCACATGATTCCTTTCCACGAATGCGAGGCAATAGCAATAAGAAGAGGCGGAAACGTCGCGAGTGACCGCGATTCCCCGCCGAAAAGTGAGAGCCCCAGGCGCGTCCCCAAGAGCGCCAACGCCGCTCATTTATCTTACTGCTATTGATTCGCAATAGAGTTTGTGAGACGAGCCGCGCATTCGCTTTTTCAGGGGATGGATTACATGACTCGTTCAAACCGACTCCGGCTGGCGCTCGCCCTGGCCGGCTGCGCCTTTCCGGTGCTTGCGGCGGCACCGGCGCTCGCGCATTCGCCCTATCTGCTGCCCAACGCCTTCACGCTGGGGCAGGCCGATCACGTGACCGTGGAAGCGGCCTTCAGTGAACATGTCTTTGTGCCGGCCATCGCCATGCCGTCGGACGCCTATCAGGTGATCGGTCCCGATGGGCAGGCAGCGCCGCTGAAGCCGGTAATGCTCCGCGATCTTGCCGTGCTGGAAGTACCGACGCCGGCCGATGGCACGTATCGCATCAGCAGTGGCGAACGACAGGGGCGTGTCGCCAAGGCCGCGCTGATAGATGGCGAATGGGAATTCATTGACCCACGCCGCCCGCTCCCCGCCGGGGTGACGCCGGTGGACATGCAGAGCATGACCAAGGCGGAAACCTACGTCAGCCGTGGCAGCCCGACGCAGGCAGCGCTGGCGCCCACCGGCAAGGGCATCGAATATCGCGCGATCACGCACCCGGCGGCGATACGCGTCGGAAAGCCCGCCGAATTCCAGGTTCTGTTCAACGGCAAGCCGCTGGCCAATGCCGATGTTGAGGTGGAGGCAGCCCGGCCGGGCGAGCTTGAGAACCGCCGCCTGCCGCTGATCACCAGCGATGCGCAAGGCCGCTTCAGCATCACCGCGCCGGAGCCGGGCCTCTACTTCGCGATGACCCGCCATCGCGTGAACGCCGCCGGGAGCGATCCGGCACGCAGCTACACCTATGCCCTGACCTATTCCGTAAGCGAATGAGAAGACCCATGACCAAGAACACGATCAAGATTGCCCTCGCCCTCGCAGCATCCCTGACTGCCTTCGGCACTGCCCAGGCCGCCTCTCACGACCGGGCCACCTTCATCAAAGAGCAGGACCTTGATGGTGACGGAAAGGTTGGCAAGGACGAATACCAGCGCGGCCGCGACGCCGAATTCGCGCGGATGGACCGCAATCACGACGGTGTGCTGTCTCACGACGAATATGTCGGTGACTATCGCGAGCGGCTGGAAAAGGAACTGCTGACCGAACCCGCCGCCTCGCGCGAGGAAGAGCGCACCCGCCAGATGCGCCAGGCAGAGGTGCGCTTCGGCGTTCTCGACAGCGACAAGTCCGGCGGCATCACCCATGCCGAGTTCGATGCATCGGGCTGGGCGATGTTCCTGCGCCATGATGCCAACCACGATGGCTTCGTCTCGGCGGAAGACGCCAACGTCAAGCAGGACGCGGATTCCTGATGACGGCTTCATAAAGGCTCCCAGCGACAGCGCGGCGGATCTCTTGCCTTGATCCGTTGCGCTGCCTAACCGGCGGGCATGAGCAGCCTTGTGATCCGGCCCTTCGTTCCTGCGGACGAACAGGGCGTCGTCGACGTGATCCTCCCGATCCAGCGGGAGGAATTCGGCCTTGCCATCACGGCCGACGATCAACCCGATCTTCGCGCGGTTCCGGCCTTTTACCAGACCGGTTCCGGCGAATTCCTGATCGCGGAGTTTGACGGGCGGATCGTCGGCACGATCGCGATGAAGGACATCGGACGCAAGATGGGGGCCTTGCGCAAGATGTTCGTTACGGCCGAATTCCGGGGCAGGGAATTCGGCGTGGCGCAGGCGCTTCTGGCCCGGCTGCTCGAATGCTCGCGCGCGGCGGGGATGCGGGAGGTCTATCTTGGTACGACCGACCGCTTCCTCGCCGCGCATCGCTTTTACGAAAAGCACGGCTTTCGCCTGATCGATGTGGCAGACCTTCCGGCAAGCTTTCCGCGCATGGCTGTGGACACGCGATTTTACGCGTTGGAACTTGCTTCCGGATAGCGGCCCAAAAGGCGATCAGACTATCCGCAGCCCTCAAATTCCGACGTCTGCCTTGATCAGAGCGCCAGTACCAGCTTGTCGCCTTCGCGTGGCAACGTGGCTTCGTAACCGGGCAGTGGCGCGAACGTTTCTTCCAGCATTTGCGCTTCCGAGAGCCCGGCCAGCTTGAACTGACCCAGCCGCTGCTCCTCGGGCGTACGCCAGGCCTTGCTCATGTTCAGCGCGCTGACGAACAGATCGCCATGACGTTCGAACAGCAGATGCGGCGCCAGCTTGATGGCGGCGCCGTTGTATTGGGTCATCACGGTGCGCTGGTGTGCAATGGCAGCCATGATCTGCATGCGGGTCTCGCTCATGCGCGAGCATCCGGGATCGAGTAATTGTGCATTGCAGCATAGTGCGGTGTTCACGCCAGGAATACAAGGGCGGTAATCGGATCGATTTATGCAATCGCGCTTGCGATCGGGCTCAGGTCGTCAGTTAACACGCTGCTGAAAAACGACTATTTCGAAATATCCGACAGGCCTGACAAATTGCTGACATCGATGTCGGAAATCACCCCTTTCTCGGCTCACCGCAAAAGCTTGGTTAAAAGCGCGTAAACCGCCGTTCCTGGCGGGATTGCGTCTATAAGTAGATGAACGGATTGCGCTAATTTGGCGACACGCCGAAAGAAAGGCGACACACATGCTTGCGCCCCTGTAAACCTTTGCACTAAGGGCGCGGCTTGTAAGTCGCTGATCTAACACGTGAACGATGTTCATTTGCCGGCCATGGGGCATCGCTTGCGATGCGGCCGGTGCGCGACGGACTTTGGAATTTACTGGTGGGGCATATGACGGAATCGAAGCAGAAAAATCGCAAGGCAACCGACGCAGCGCAGAAGGCGGCGGCGGCTCCACAAGTGAACGGCAGCCTGCCGCTCTATCGCGATCCGCGCCCGGTTCATGGCGCCACCCATGCCAATTCGGCGGTGGTCGTTGCGCCCACCGATTTCGGTTTCGCCGCCGGTGCGCCGATGGTGCAGCTTTCGGTCGACGAGTTCGAGCGCGCCGCGCTGGACTATCCGATCCTGTTCTTCGGCGATGATCGCCAACCCTACGTGGTCACCGCGCTTGAAGCGGAAAAGAACCTGTTCGTGACGGAGGGTGGATACCGCCTTGGCGCCTACATTCCCGCCTACCTGCGCCGTTACCCCTTCGTGTTTGCGCGCGACGAGGGTAGCGATCGTCTGATCCTCTGCCTCGATCACGCTTCGGGCCGTGTGGCGAACAAGGGCGATGAAGGCGCGGTTGCGCTGTTCGATGATGGCACGCCCACCGAACTGACCTTGCAGGCGCTGCGCTTCTGCGAAAACTACGAAGCAGCACAGGCCCGCACGCGCCTGCTGATTGAGCTTCTGGATGAATTCGACCTCTTCGAGGTGAAGAGCGTTCATTACACCGCGCCCGGCGCCACCGCGCCCAGCCTGCTGGTGGAATACCGCTCGGTCGATCGCGCCCGTTTCGAGGCACTGCCGGCCGATTCCTTCCTGCGACTGCGCGATGCCGGGGCCTTGCCGGCGATCCACGCGCAGATCGCATCGCAGGCGAAGTGGGAAGCGCTGGCGGCGATCGCCGGCCAAACCTGATCCATAATCGATCCATCACCCACCCGCTTTTCGTGCATGCGTGAAAGCGGGTGGGGTGGTTTCCTGCGCCCGAACGCCAGGAAAACGGCTGGAAACATGTTCTCTTGAAATTCGCATAAGAGAATAATTTTCCTGAAATTTTATGTGTTGTTCCGGATTCCTGCTGTTTGGCGCGTGCCGTACAGCCTCGGAAACCTGCCCCGGGGAGGGTGGGCGGAGCGGATTACCGGTCCAGAGCCGGGGGGGCTTACCTTGAACATCTTTGAACCATTCGCCGGCCGTTCGACCGAAGGCGAGGCGACCAGCCGTCTGTCCAGCGAAGCTGAGGCGGCAAGCCGCCCGGCGCGCAAGCTTCGGATGGGGGCGTCCGCCGCCACGCTGGCGGCGATGATGGTTCTGGGCGGCATGGTGCCGATGGAAGCTTCCGCGACGCCCACGCCCACTCCGGCCCCCACGCCCACGCCCGCGGTATCTCCCATCACGACGCCGCAGGTCGGCGCGCAGATCAAGAACCCGGAAACCGGCGCGTTCGAGACTGTCACGGAAGTCCTGTCGCCCGCCCAAGTGAAGACGGACGGCGATAACGTCATCCTGCTGGCGGATGAGGTCGGCCAGACGTTCGAAGTTTCCGGCACCACTTATACCGTCACCGAAGTCACCAAGGACGGGAACGGGACGGTGACCTCGGTCAAGCTCTCGAACTCCGCCAACGACAAGATCAGCGACAATGCCGCCGTGACCTCGATCGCGCCGGCGACGAATGCCACCGGTGCCGATACGATCGCGCTGCCCAGCAATCCAGGCGACAATACCTACCGCAACGTCCAGCGCGGCCGCAGCGGCGGCAACGGTCATATCGGCCTGCTGTTCATTTCCGCCGGAGACGGCGGTTCGGGTTCCAATGGCCCGAACATCACCGATACGGTCAACGGATCGATCAGCTCGCAGTCCAGCGGGCTTGCGGCCGTTATCGTCCAGAGCATCGGTGGCAACGGCGGTAACGGTGGTGACGGCTATCTGGGCTCCGACGGTGGTACCGGCGGCACGGCCGGCGTGGGCGGCAACGTCAATCTCGTCAGCAATGCCAGCGTCGTCACTACCGGCACCAATGCTTACGGCATCCTGGTCAGCAGTTCGGCAGGCAAGGGCGGTGCTGGCGGCGATGGCTGGCTTTCCGGTGGCGGTTCGGGCGGTGGTTCGCCGGGCGTGGGCGGCAACGCTGCGGTAACCAACAACGGCAGCGTTGCTACCAGTGGTGCCGGCTCGATCGGTATTCTGGCGCAGAGCCTTGGCGGTACGGCCGGCAGCGGCGGCGACAGCTTCGGCCTTGTCGCTTCCAGCGGCGGCGGAAGCTTCGGCGGCAAGGGGGGTGATGTCCAGGTCAACCAGGACGGCGTCGTCCAGACATCGGGTTATGGCGCGCACGGCGTGCTGGCTCAGTCGATTGGCGGTTCGGGTGGCAGCGGCGGCACCAGCGGCGGCGTTTTCGCCGACTCCAGCTCGGGCGGCGCGGGCGGCCCCGGCGGCAATGCCACGATTACCGCGAGTTCCGATTCCTCCACGAAGACGACCGGCGACTATGCGCATGCCTTCTTCGCGCAGTCCGTGGGCGGCGGCGGCGGCAACGGGGGCACGACGATCGGCGCGGTCGCGCTGGGCAGTTCCGGTAGCCAGGGCAGCGACGCCGGCACCGTCAACATCAGCATCGACGAAGGCGCCTTCGTGTCGACGGCGGGGATCGGCTCCTACGGCGTTCTGGCCCAGTCGATCGGCGGCGGCGGCGGCAACGCCGGCGTGAGCGGCGGCCTCGCGGCTCTGGGAGGCACCGGCGCCGGCGGCGGCAACGGCAATACCGTTATCGTGTCTTCGGGCGCGACGATGGTGACCACCGGCTATTCGGGCAAGGGCATCTTCGCGCAGTCCATCGGCGGCGGCGGCGGTTCGGCGGCCGGCACTGGCGGGCTCGTCTCGCTCGGCGGATCGGGCGCGGGCGGTGGCAATGGCGGCCTGGTACAGGTAAGCCAGACGTCCGGCGGATCGATCACCACTTCGGGCGCATGGGCCGATGCGATCTTCGCGCAGTCGGTCGGTGGCGGCGGCGGTTCGGGCTCCGGTTCGGTCGGTCTGGTCGGCCTTGGCGGTTCGGGTGCGAGTGGCGGCCTTGGCGGCACCGTGATCGTCGACAATGAAGGCGCGCTGAAGACCACTGGCGATTATGCGCGCGGCATCTTCGCGCAATCGGTTGGCGGCGGCGGCGGTTCCGGCGGCAATTCGACCGGCCTTGCCGCGATCGGCGGCAGCGGTTCGGGCACCAGCCCGGGCGGCAATGTCACGGTGACCAACGGCGGCTCGATCTCGACGGCGGGCGTGCGCTCCATCGGCATCCAGGCCCAGTCGGTCGGCGGTGGCGGCGGCGACGGTGGCAGCTCGACCGGTCTGATCTCGATCGGCGGTTCGGGCGGCGGCGGCGGCGCCGGCGGGATCGTCACCGTATCCAACAGCGGGACGATCACTACCAAGGGCGATGGGGCCCTGGGCATCATCGCGCAGTCGATCGGCGGCGGCGGCGGCAACGGCGGTTCCAGCACCGGCGTGTTGGCGATCGGCGGCGATGGCGGCAACGGCGGCAAGGGCGGCAAGGTCGTCCTGGACCATACCGGCCTGGTCTCCACATCGGGTGACGATGCCACGGCGATCTTCGTGCAGTCGGTCGGCGGCGGCGGCGGCAATGGTGGTTCGGCAGTTTCGGCGGGGCTCTTCGTGAGCGCCGCCTTCGGCGGTTCGGGCGGCGGCGGCGGTGCCGGCGGCGACATCTGCGTCAATACCAACTCGGCCTGCACAACCGCCAGCTCCAGCATGGGCGCGGCCTATATCGAAACGTTCGGCGACCGTTCGACCGGCCTGTTCGCGCAGTCGGTCGGCGGCGGCGGCGGCAACGGTGGCTTCGCGCTTTCGGCCTCTGCAGGCCTTGGCGCGACGGCGTCGATCGCTTTCGGTGGTTCGGGTGGATCCGGCGGTGCGGGCGGCGCAGTGCGCGTGGGCCTGCAGGGATCGATCGCGACCAAGGGCGATCTTTCGGATGGCATTCTTGCCAGCTCGGTCGGCGGCGGCGGCGGTAACGGCGGCTTCTCGGTCGCAGCGGGCGCCTCGCTCGGCGGTTCGCTGACGATGAGCTACGGCGGCGCCGGCGGCGTGGGCGGCACGGGCGGCCTGGTCGACGTGCAGAGCGCGACGACCATCTCTACCGAAGGCGAACAGTCGCGCGGGATCTTCGCGCAGTCGGTCGGCGGCGGCGGCGGCAACGGCGGTTTCGCGGCGAGCGCGGCGATCGGCGTCGGGGCGATCACCTCGACGTTCGGCGGCGTCGGCGGCGCCGGTTCGGACGGTTCGAAGGTCACCGTCGTTTCCGTGGGGAACATTTCGACCAAGGGCACCCAGTCCGACGCGATCTTCGCTGAAAGCATCGGCGGTGGCGGCGGTAACGGCGGCTTCGCGGTCGGCCTTGCCGGCGGCGCGGCGGGCGCGGCCAGCCTGACCTTCGGCGGCGGCGGCGGCAACGGCGGCGCGGGTGACGACGTCACCGTTTCCTCGACGGGCGATCTCGCGACCGAGGGTGTCAGCTCCAACGGCATTTTCGCGCAGTCGGTCGGCGGCGGTGGCGGCAACGGCGGCTTTGCGGTGTCCGGCTCGGCAGGCGGCGTGGGCGCGATGTCGGCGGCATTCGGTGGCAGCGGCGCCAACGGCGGCATGGCCGGCAAGGTGACGGTCGACAGCTCCGGCACGATCACCACGATCGGCGACTTGTCCAACGGCATCCTCGCCCAGTCGGTGGGCGGCGGCGGCGGTAACGGCGGCTTCTCGGCGGCCGTATCTGGCGGTGGCATCGGCGCGGCAGGCGTGTCGATGGGCGGATCAGGCGCGAACGGTGGCGATGGGGACGAAGTTTCGGTCACCTCGGACGGCGGCATCTGGACGCAAGGCGCGGCGGCAGCCGGTATCCTGGCTCAGTCGGTCGGCGGCGGCGGCGGCAACGGCGGTCTGGCGATTTCGGCCAGCGGCGGCTGGGCCGGCGGCGCCTCGCTGGCGTTCGGCGGTGGCGCGGGCAATGGCGGCACCGGCGGCAAGGTCACGCTGGTCAGCACCGGCAATATTCTGACCGAGGGCGACAGCTCGCAAGGCCTCTTCGCACAATCGGTTGGCGGCGGCGGCGGCAATGGCGGCGGTGCCATCGCGGCCTCGGGCGGCCAGGGCGGCGGCATCTCGGCCTCGTTCGGCGGCGATGGTGGCGCCGGCGGTTCTTCGGGTGATGTCAGCATCGACAGCACGGGCGACATCCAGACGCTGGGCAACAATGCCGATGCGATCTTCGCGCAGTCGTTGGGCGGCGGCGGCGGCAATGGCGGCTTCGCGATTTCGGCGGCAGGTGGCCAGTTCGGCGCGGTCAGCCTGTCGATGGGCGGTACCGGCGGCCACGGTGGTTCCTCGGGCGACGTGTCGGTCGATTCCGATGGCGACTTGACGACTTCGGGCGACTTCTCGGCCGGCGTGCGTGCGCAATCCATCGGTGGGGGCGGCGGTAACGGCGGCTTTGCGATCTCTGCATCGGGCGCCCAGTTCGGCGCCGTCGCGCTTTCGTTCGGCGGTGACGGCGGCACGGGCGGCGCGGCGGGCGACGTCACGCTGACCTCGACCGGCGATATCTGGACCGAGGGCAATTATTCGCAGGGTCTGTTTGCCCAGTCGGTCGGCGGCGGTGGTGGCAACGGCGGCTTCTCCGTCAGCGCCGCAGGCGCACAGTACGGCGCGGCGGCCATCGGCTTCGGCGGCACCGGCGGCACCGGCGGTGCGGCGGGCGACGCGGATCTCACCAACACCGGCGATATCGTCACCAAGGGCGACTTCAGCGCCGGCGCGCAAGTCCAGTCCATCGGTGGCGGCGGCGGCAATGGCGGTTGGAGCGTCAGCGCGGCGGGCGGCCAGTACGGCGCTGTGGCCATCGGCTTCGGCGGCAAGGGCGGCGCGGGCGGCACGGCGGGTGACGTAACGCTCACCTCTACCGGGCGGATCGCTACGCAGGGCGACCAGTCGAGTGGCCTCGTCGCGCAATCCATCGGCGGTGGCGGCGGTAACGGCGGCTTCTCCGCTGCCGTCGCAGGCGCGCAGTACGGCGCGGCAGCGCTCTCGTTCGGCGGCACCGGCGGCACCGGCAACGACGCGGGCACGGTCACGCTGGCCAACACTGGCGATATCTACACCGAAGGCACGCTGTCGAACGGTATCTTCGCGCAGTCGGTCGGCGGCGGTGGCGGCAACGGCGGCTTCTCGGTCGCCGTCGCGGGCGCGCAATATGCATCGGCGGCGCTGGCGCTGGGCGGTTCGGGCGGCTCGGGCGGCGCCGGCAAGGCGGTTTCGGTTGTTTCCGAAGGCAACATTACGACGCTGGGCGATCAGGCGGACGGCATCCTTGCCCAGTCGATCGGCGGTGGTGGCGGTAACGGTGGTTTCGCCGTTTCCGGCACTTTGACCGCCAGCAGTGACGGCGTTTCGGCCTCGGTCGCGATCGGCGGCAAGGGCGGTTCGGGCGGTGAGGCGGGCGACGTTTCGCTGATCAGCACCGGCGATATTTCCACCAGCGGCGCCAGTTCGGTCGGCCTCTTCGCGCAATCCGTGGGCGGCGGCGGCGGCAATGGCGGTTTCGCCGGCGCGCTCTCGCTGTCGGTGGGCAATGCCGTGGCTGTCGGCATTGGCGGATCGGGCGGCACCGGCAATACGGCCGGCAATGTCTCGCTCGGATCGACCGGCAACATCAGCACTTCGGGCAACCTTGCGGCGGGCATTCAGGCCCAGTCGATCGGCGGTGGCGGTGGTAACGGTGGCTTCAGCCTGACGGCTTCGGCCACGGTCGAGGGGCAGTCGATCGGCAACAGCAGCGGCGGCACCGGCGGCAGCGGCGGCCTTGCCGGCAATGTCGACGTGACCAGCCTGGGCACCGTGCAGACCACCGGCGAAATCGCCAACGGCATCTTCGCGCAGTCGGTCGGCGGCGGTGGCGGCAATGGCGGCTTCTCGGTCTCTGCCAGCCTGTCGGCCAAGGGCGACTCCGATACCCAGAGCGTCGGCGGCAACGGCGGCACCGGCAATGACGCGGGCACGGTCAGCGTCTCGGCCACGGCCGGCGCCAACGCAGGCATCGCGGACTATTCCGTCGTCACATCGGGAACAGGTTCCAACGGTATCCTCGCGCAGTCGATCGGTGGCGGCGGCGGTTCCGGCGGCTTCTCGGTCGGCGGCGCATTCTCGGGCGAGGGCGATGCATCGTCCAACCAGGTGGGCGGCAGCGGCGGCGCAGGCGGCAACGCTTCCACCGTTGAGGTCGTCAACGTCGGCAAGATCCAGACCACCGGCAATATCGCCAACGGCATCTTCGCACAGTCGGTCGGCGGCGGCGGCGGCAACGGCGGCTTCTCCGTCGGTGCGGGCGTTTCGATCAAGGGCGACGCGCAATCGAGCGTCGGCGGCGGTGAAGGCGGCGCGGCGGGCAATTCGGACGACGTCAGCGTAGACACTACCGGCGCGATCTACACTGAAGGTGCCGCGTCGAACGGCGTGCTGGCGCAATCGGTCGGCGGCGGCGGCGGCACCGGCGGCTTCTCGGTCAGCGCAGGCTTCAGCGCGGAAGGCGATTCCACCAGCGACAGCGTTGGTGGCGGTGGCGGTTCGGGTGGCAACGCCGGCAACGTCACGGTCGTGGCGCGCGAAGGCATTACCACCAAGGGCGATGGTTCCAACGGCGTCTTCGCGCAGTCGGTCGGCGGCGGCGGCGGCTCGGGCGGCTTTGCCGTAGGCCTCGACGTATCACTGAAGGGCGACGCGGAATCGAATGTGGGCGGCGGCGACGGTTCGCTCGGCGGCACCGCGGGCGACGTTTCGGTCACCACCGAAGGCACGATCTGGACTGAAGGCGCGGCGGCAGCCGGCATCTTCGCGCAGTCGGTTGGCGGCGGCGGCGGCAACGGCGGTTTCTCGGTCGGCGCGGGCTTCTCCAGCGAGGGCGGTTCGTCTTCCACCAGCGTCGGCGGCGCCGGTGCGGGCGGCGCGATCGCGGGCAACGTCACCGTCCATGCCGACAGCGACATCCAGACCAAGGGCACCGGATCGAACGGCATCCTGGCGCAGTCGATCGGCGGCGGTGGTGGTAACGGCGGTTTTGCCGTGGGCCTCGGTGTTTCGATCAAGGGCGATGCGGATTCCAAGGTTGGCGGCGGCGGCGCGGGAACCGGTTCGGACGCGGGCGATGTGACCGTGACCGGAACCGGCACGATCGTCACTCTGGGCGATCAGGCCAACGGCATCTTCGCGCAGTCGGTCGGCGGCGGCGGCGGCAACGGCGGCTTCTCGGTCGGCGCGGGCCTCAGCCTCGATGGCACGGCGACCAGCGACAGCGTGGGCGGCTCTGGCGGCGGCGGCGGTAATGCCGGTACCGTCACGATAGACCGCACAGGCGACATCGGCACCAGCGGCGCCAATTCGAACGGCATCCTGGCCCAATCTGTGGGCGGCGGTGGCGGCAACGGCGGCTTCGCCGTGGGTCTTGGCGCATCCATGAAAGGCGATGCGGAATCGAGCGTTGGTGGCGGCGAAGGTGGCACGGCCGGCGACGGCGCGGACGTGTTCGTTTCCGACGTGGGCACGATTGTTACCAGCGGCACCAATTCGAACGGCATCTTCGCGCAGTCCGTGGGCGGCGGCGGTGGTTCGGGCGGCTTCTCGGTCGGCGCGGGCTTCAGCCTTGAAGGCGGCGCGACCAGCACCAGCGTCGGTGGTTCGGCCGGCGCGGGCGGCAGCGCGGGCACGGTTTCGGTCAGCCATGACGGCGATATCCAGACCTCCGGCGCGTCGGCCAACGGCATTTTCGCCCAGTCGGTCGGCGGTGGCGGCGGTGTCGGCGGCTTTGCCGTGGGCCTTGGCGCCTCGATGGATTCGGACGCCAAGTCCAGCGTCGGCGGCGGCGCCGGCGGCGCGGCGGGTTCGGCTTCGGATGTTTCGGTCGACCAGACCGGCACGGTGATCACTTCGGGTGCGGCGGCCAATGGCGTGCTGGCCCAGTCGATCGGCGGCGGCGGCGGCGTCGGTGGCTTCTCGGTCTCTGCGGCGCTCTCTTCCTCGGGCGGTGCGGCCTCGGATTCGACCGGCGGCGCGGGCGGCTCCTCGGGCGATGCCGGCTCGGTCAGCGTGTCGGTCGATGGCGATATCCAGACCGACGGTGCGCAGGCGCGCGGCGTCGTCGCGCAGTCGATCGGGGGCGGCGGCGGTTCGGGCGGCTTTGCGGTCGGTGCCGGGGCCTCGATCGAAGGCGATGCGGAATCGGCGACCGGCGGCGGCGCTGGTGGTTCCTCGGGCAATGCGGGCAACGTCAGCGTTGCGGTGGACGGCAATGTCGTCACCAAAGGTGCGGCATCTGTGGCGCTGCTGGCGCAGTCGATCGGCGGCGGCGGCGGTGCGGGTGGCTTTGCGGTAGGCGCGGCGCTGTCCAGCAGCGGCGGCGCCACGGCGGAATCGACCGGCGGCGACGGCGGCTCGGCAGGCGATGCGGGCGACGTTTCCGTCACCCACACTGGCGGCATCGAGACTTTCGGCGCGCAATCGGGCGCGATCCTGGCACAATCGATCGGCGGCGGCGGCGGTTCGGGCGGCTTCTCGGTCGGCGGCGCGCTGAGCGTCGAGGGTGAGGCGAATTCCGCCATCGGCGGCGGCGCGGGCGGATCGGCCGGCAATGCCGGCACTGTGGACGTGGCCAATACCGGCGACATCTACACTCACGGCGCCAATTCCACTGGCATCGTCGCGCAGTCGATCGGCGGCGGCGGCGGTAACGGCGGCTTCTCGGTCTCGGCCGGTCTTGCGCTTTCGGGCGCGGATGCGGTTTCTAGCTCTACCGGCGGCGCGGGCGGATCGTCCGGTTCGGCCGACAATGTGACCGTGACCTCGATCGGCAACATCAAGGTCGATGGCGATCACAGTCGCGGCATCGTGGCGCAATCGATCGGCGGCGGTGGCGGCACCGGCGGCTTCTCCGTGTCGGGCGCGATTGCCACCAAGGGCTCGGGCGCGTCCGACAGTGTCGGCGGCGCAGGCGGCGCCGGCAATGCGGCAGGCAATGTCACGGTCGTTTCGGCCGGTCAGGTTCTGACTTCGGGCGATGCCACCAACGCGGTGCTTGCCCAGTCGATTGGCGGCGGCGGCGGCGCGGGCGGCTTCTCGGGCAGCCTCGCGGCGGCGCTGGGCGGCGGTGCAGCGGTCAGCTCGGTCGGTGGTGCGGGCGGAATCGGTTCCGACGCGGGCAATGTGGACCTGACGCTCAGCGGCGCGCTCGGCACGCTGGGCAATGGCTCGGCGGCGGTGGTTGCGCAGTCGATCGGCGGCGGCGGGGGCGTGGGCGGTTTCTCGCTCGGCCTGGCGGCGGCATCGGATGGTGAGGGCGCTAGCGCCGTCACCGGCGGATCGGGCGGCGATGGCGGTGTGGGCGGCAATGTCCTCGTCTCGACCAGTGCGCTGATCCAGACGCACGGCGCGCTGTCGGATGGCGTGCTGGCGCAGTCGATCGGTGGTGGCGGCGGTTCGGGCGGTTTCGCCGTGGCCGGCACGCTGGCGCTGGGCGAAAAGGCGGCTTCGAGCGCTACTGGCGGCGCCGGCGGTTCGGGTCAGGACGCGGGCACGGTCACCGTGCAGAACACCGGCGACATCTACACCTTCGGCGCGGCATCGAACGGCGTGGTGGCGCAGTCGATCGGCGGCGGCGGCGGCACCGGCGGCTTCTCCGGCTCGCTGACGATCTCCTCCACTTCCGAAGCCGTGGCGAACAGCCTTGGCGGATCGGGCGGCGTCGGTGGCGATGCCGGTGCGGTCAAGGTCGTCACCACCGGCAATATCCAGGTGCTGGGCGATCGCTCCACCGCCATCGTCGCGCAGTCGATCGGCGGCGGCGGCGGTTCGGCGGGCTTCTCGCTGGGCGCGGCAGCCTCGAAGGCGGCATCGGCCAGCGACGCGGTTGGCGGCAGCGGCGGCGCGGGCGGCGATGGCGGCACGGTGGAAGTGGCGAATGGCTCGACCGGCACGGTCGTGACCACCGGCAACTTCGGTTACGCGATCCTTGCCCAGTCGATCGGCGGCGGTGGCGGTTCGGGCGGTTTCGCCACGGGTGGCGCACTCTCGCTGTCCGAAGGGGCGACTTCCTCGGTCGGCGGCGGCGCAGGCGGCGCGGCGGGTGACGGCGGTAATGTCGGCGTCAACAATTACAGCCTGATCCAGACCAGCGGCGACGGCGCCGTGGCGGTCTTCGCGCAGTCGATCGGTGGCGGTGGCGGCTCGGGCGGCTTTGCGGTCGGCGCGGGCCTTGCCGGCGGCAGCGACAGCACGCTGTCCAACGCCATCGGTGGCGGTGCGGGCAGCGGCGGCTCGGCGGGTACGGTCTCGCTTTACAACGACGGCACGATCCTGACGCAGGGCGCCAACGCCACGGCGGTGTTGATGCAGTCGATCGGCGGCGGCGGCGGCAACGGTGCCTTCGCGGTGAGCGGCGCGCTGGCCAAGGGCGGCGCGGCGAATACCTCCATCGGTGGTGACGGCGGCACGGCCGGTTCGGCGGGCGACGTTACGCTGGTCAACACGGCGAACGCCACGATCGTTACCGAAGGCGCGATGTCGATCGCGATCCAGGCGCAGTCGATCGGCGGCGGCGGCGGTTCGGGCGGCTTCTCGGTCGGCGCGGGTCTCGCTCTCGAAGGCGATGCCAGCTCGACTGTAGGCGCGGGTTCGGGCGGCGCGGGCGGTTCGGCCGGCGTGGTCTCGATCAACAACGCGGGCGACATAGGCACGCGCGGCGACGGTTCGCTGGCGGTGCTGGCGCAGTCGATCGGCGGTGGTGGCGGCTCGGGCGGCTTCGCCGTCTCAGGCGGCCTCAGCGTCAAGGGCGGCGCGGCCAGCAACGCGGTCGGCGGCCAGGGTGCGGGCGGAGGCGACGGCGGCCTCGTCTCGGTCACCAGCAGCGGCACGATCCAGACGCTGGGCGCCAATGCGACCGCGATCCTGGCGCAGTCGGTGGGCGGCGGCGGCGGTGCCGGCGGGTTCTCCGCCGGCGCGGCAGCGGCCAGCGCGGACGCGGCCTCCAACCTCGTCGGCGGCAGCGGCGGTGCGGCAGGTGCGGGCGGAAACGTCACGATCGCCAACAACGGCGGCACGATCACGACCGATGGCGACTTGTCCTACGCGGTCTACGCGCAGTCGGTCGGCGGTGGCGGCGGTTCGGGCGGCTTTGCGGCCGGCGCGGGCCTCAGCCTTCAAGGCGATGCCGAGTCCGGCGTGGGCGGCGGCAGCGGCGGTGGCGGCGGTACTGGCGGTCTCGTCAGCCTCGACAACACCGGCACGATCGCGACCAAGGGCGTGGGCTCCGTGGCGGTCTTCGCCCAGTCCGTGGGCGGCGGCGGCGGCGCGGGTGGCTTCGCGGTGGGTGCAGGCCTGACCGCAGAGGGCGGCTCCGCATCCGACAGCGTTGGTGGCTCGGGCGGCGCGGGCGGAGCCGGCGGCGTGGTTTCGATCACGACCGATGGCCTGGTTCAGACCGAAGGCGCCAATGCGACCGCGATTTTCGCGCAGTCGGTCGGCGGCGGCGGCGGCAAGGGCGGCTTTGCCGTGGGTGCCTCGGCGTCCAAGGCGGACAGTGCCTCGACCGTGGTTGGCGGTAGCGGCGGCGCGGGCGGCGACGGCGGCGAAGTCTCCGTCGCCAATGGCGCGGACGGCGAAGTCGTCACGCTGGGCACGCTGTCCTACGCAGTGTTCGCGCAGTCGGTCGGCGGCGGCGGCGGCCAGGGCGGCTTCTCGGCCGGCGGTGCGCTTTCGCTTGAAGGTGACGCGAATTCGTCGGTCGGCGCGAGCCTGGGTGCCGGCGGCGGCATCGGCGGCGTGGTTTCGCTTAGCAATGCCGGCAAGATCGGCACGGCCGGGGACGGCTCCATCGCAGTCTTCGCCCAGTCGGTGGGCGGCGGCGGCGGCGCCGGCGGCTTTGCGGCGGGCGGCGGCCTGACCATCGAAGGCGGCGCAGCCTCCAACTCGGTTGGCGGCGCGGGCGGCATCGGCGGTGCCGGCGGCGTGGTTTCGCTGGTCAACACGGGTTCGATCCGCACCGAAGGCGCCAATGCCACGGCGGTCTATGCGCAGTCCGTGGGTGGCGGCGGCGGTGCCGGCGGCTTTTCGGTCGGCGCCAGCGCATCGAAGGCGGATAGCGCCTCGAACACGGTCGGCGGCTCGGGCGGTGCTGGCGGCGATGGCGGCGAAGTCTCCATCGACAACGGCGCGGGCGGCTCGATCACCACCTTGGGTGACTTCTCCTACGCGGTCTTCGCGCAGTCGATTGGCGGCGGCGGCGGTTCGGGCGCATTTGCTGCGGGCGGTGCGCTGAGCCTTGAAGGCGACGTGGACTCCAGCGTCGGCGGCGGCGCGGGCAGCGGAGGCGGTATCGGCGGCAACGTCACGCTCAGCAGCCTCGGCGCGATCCAGACGGCGGGCGAGGGCGCGATTGCGATCTTCGCACAGTCGATCGGTGGCGGCGGCGGTGCCGGTGGCTTCGCGGCCGGTGGCGGTCTCTCGGCCGAAGGCGGCGCGACGTCGAACACGGTCGGTGGCTCGGGCGGCGCGGGCGGTTCGGGTGGTACGATCGCGCTGGAAAACGGCGGATCGATCCTGACGCTCGGCAGCAATGCGACCGCGCTCTTCGCGCAGTCGGTGGGTGGCGGCGGCGGTGTTGCCGGCTTCTCGACCGGCGGCGCGGCCTCCAAGGCCGGTGCGGTTTCGCAGACGGTCGGCGGCGACGGCGGCACGGCGGGTGACGGTGGTGACATCATCGTCAGCAACGCGGCGGGCGGCAAGATCGAGACCGATGGCGCCATTTCCTACGGTGTCTTCGCGCAGTCGGTTGGCGGTGGCGGCGGTGCGGGCGGCTTCGCGGCCGGCGGCGCACTGGCGCTGGGCGACGACGTGGAGAACGGCGTCGGCGGTGGTATCGGCGGCGCAGGCGGGCTTGGCGGCACGATTGCGATCGACAATGCCGGCCAGATCGTCACGCTGGGTGACGCCTCGATTGCGATCTTCGCGCAATCGATCGGCGGCGGCGGCGGTGCCGGTGCTTTTGCGGCAGGCGGCGGCCTTTCGGCCGAAGGCGCCTCGGCCAGTTCGTCGGTTGGCGGAGCCGGCGGCGACGGCGGTGCGGGCGGCAATATCACGGTCTCCAACAGCGGCCTCGTGGCGACGGCCGGCGACCAGGCGGTGGCGATCCTTGCCCAGTCGGTCGGCGGCGGCGGCGGTGTCGGCGGCTTTGCCGTCGGCGGTGCAGCTTCGCAGCTCGATGCCGTGTCCGACACGATCGGCGGCAGCGGCGGCGCGGGCGGTATCGGCGGCGACATAACCGTGAACACCAGCGGCGCAGTCTACACCGAAGGCGCCTTCGCTTACGGCATCCAGGCGCAGTCGATCGGCGGCGGCGGCGGCAACGGCGGCTTCGCGGCCGGTGCCACCGTGGCCCTGACCGGCGATGCACGGTCGACCATCGGCGGCGGTGCCGGCGGTGGCGGCGGCCTTGGCGGCACGATCACGCTGACCAACAGCGGTACCATCGAAACGCTGGGCGCCAGCGCGGTTGCGGTCTTCGCCCAGTCCGTGGGTGGTGGCGGCGGTGCCGGTGGCTTCGCCGGTGGCCTCACTGGCTCTGGCGACGGCGCTTTCGGCTCGACCATCGGTGGTGCCGGTGGCGATGCCAGCCAGGGCGGTGACATTACTGTCAGCAACAGCGGGCAGATCCATGCCGGCGGCGCCAATTCGGCGGGCGTTTTCGCCCAGTCGGTCGGCGGCGGCGGCGGCCTTGGCGGCTTCTCGCTGGCGGCGAGCGGCGCGGTCTCCAGCCTGTCCAACACGCTTGGCGGTTCGGGCGGAGCCGGCGGTGACGGCGGCGCGATCAGCGTTTCCAACGCGGCGGGCGCGACCATCGTGGTCGATGGTGACCTGTCCTACGGCGTGTTCGCACAGTCGATCGGCGGCGGCGGCGGTTCCGGCGGCTTCGCGGTCGACGGTACGATTGCCACTGGCGGCGCGGTCAATTCGACCCTCGGCGCAGGCTCCGGCGGCGGTGGCGGCAATGGCGGCGCCATCACGCTAACCAATGCGGGCAACGTGCTGGCGCAAGGCGCGGGTTCGGTCGCGGTCTTCGGCCAGTCGGTCGGCGGCGGCGGCGGTGCGGGCGGCTTTGCCGGCGGGCTTTCCGTCGGCGCAGGCGGCGCGATCAGCCAGAGCATCGGCGGCGCGGGTGCCGGCGGCGGCAACGGCGGCGACATCGCGGTGACCAACAGCGGCGTGATCCAGACGCTGGAAGCCAATTCGATCGGCGTCTTCGCGCAGTCGATCGGCGGCGGTGGCGGCCTTGGCGGCATGTCGATCTCCGGCTCGCTCAGCACCGGCAGCTCCACGACGACCAGCCTTGGCGGCTCGGGCGGAGCCGGCGGTGACGGCGGCACGATCACGGTCAGCAACAGCGGCGTGATCGATGCCAAGGGCGACTTGTCCTACGGCGTCTTCGCGCAGTCGATCGGCGGCGGTGGCGGCACGGCCGGCATGGTGGTTTCCGGCACGCTCAGCACCGGGCTTGGCGGCCTTACCTCTGCCCTCGGCGGCAGCGGCGGTGCTGGCGGCAATGGCGGTGACATCACCGTCACCAACACCGGCACGATCCTGGTGGAAGGCGCGGCGTCGGTCGGCATCCTGGCCCAGTCCATCGGCGGCGGCGGCGGTGCGGGCGGCTTCACCGGCTCGCTGGCGGTCACCGGCGGTTCGCTGAACACGCAAGTGGGCGGGACCGGCGGCGCGGGTGGCGACGGCGGCGACGTCACTGTCACTTCGACCGGCAGCATCGTCACCATGGCGGACGATTCCATCGCCGTGCTGGCCCAGTCCATCGCGGGCGGCGGCGGCCAGTCGGCCTATGCCATCGCGGCGCAGGCAGGCGCGTTCGATGGCGTCAACCTGACGCTGGGCGCGCAGGGCGAAGGGATCAGCGGCAAGCAGGGCAAGGTCGTCGTCAACCTCTCGGGCGGTGTGCTCCAGACGGCGGGCGCGCTTTCCTACGGCTTGCTGGCACAGGCCATCGGTGCGGGCGGCGGCAACGTCGCGCTCTCCGTGCCCGATCCGCTGGAAGTCGGCTCCAACGGTCTGACCCTGCAAGTGGGCAGCACCGGCGGCGTGGCCGGTGACGGTAACGTCATCGACGTGACCAACGCCAACGAGATCCAGACCAAGGGCGCAGGCGCCATCGGCTTCGCGGCGCAGTCGATCGGCGGCGGCGGCGGTACCGAGGGCGTTACCGGCGACGTGGTGTTCGGCAGCGGCGATGCCGTTTGGTCCACCGTGGTCGGCGGCAGCGGAGACTCGGCCGGTTCGGGCGCGGCGATCACCATCGCCAACAGCGCGACGATCGTGACCGAAGGCGACGGGGCCCTTGGCCTGCTCGCCCAGTCGGTCGGCGGTGGCGGCGGCGTGGGCACGATGGCGCTTGGCCTGGCCGACGGTTCGCTCTCGGGCGCTTCGCTGAATGTCGGCGGTTCGCAGACCACGGCGGGCAACGGCGGTGACGTGACCTTCACGACCTCCACCGGTGCCATCGGCACTTCGGGCAATCTCGCTTCGGCATTGGTTGTCCAGTCGATCGGCGGTGGCGGCGGCGTTGCCACGCTGTCCTCGATGGAAGGCGGAGCGCTGGGTGACATCACTCTGGCAGCTGGCTCTACCGGCGGTGCAGGCGGTGACGGCGGCAATATCACGCTCGACCAGAAGGCGGATGTCGTCACCAGCGGCACCGGCGCCAATGCGATCCTCGTGCAGTCCATCGGCGGCGGCGGCGGTCTGGCGACCCTCGACAACACCGGTGGCACCGGCACGGTCACCAACGTCGATCTCGGCGGCGCGGCCAGCGGTTCGGGCGGCACTATCGACTTCACCCTCGATGGCCGTGTCCAGACGACTGGCGCGGGTGCGGCGGGTGTCGTTGTGCAGTCGATCGGCGGGGGTGGCGGTTACGTCAGCACCGTGGGTGCGAATGCCGACGGCACGCTGACGCTGGGCTCTTCGAACGGCGCGACCGGCAGCGGTGGCGATGTTTCGGTTGCAATCAACCAGACGATCACCACCACCGGCGCGGGTTCGACGGCGCTGCTGGTGCAGTCGATCGGCGGCGGCGGTGGCGCGGCATCCGTGGTCGGCGCGGACGGCACGGTCCAGACCCTCGACGTGGTGGATGCAAGCGCGGTCAGCACGCTGCGTGCGGCCCGCATGGCCTCCATCGCTCAGACTGCAGCGATCGCCAACGGCGTCGATGCCGGTTCGGTCGACGTCACCGTGGGCGCGGCGATCCGCACCAGCGGCGCCAATGCCAACGGCGTGGTCGTCCAGTCCGTGGGTGGCGGCGGTGCGGCCGTGGGTTCGGGCGCCAGCGTGCTGGGTAGCTCCGGCATCGGCAATACGGTGAACCTGACCGTGAAGGCCGATGTGGTGACCACCGGTTCCGGTTCCAGCGCCCTCGTCGCGCAGAGCACGGGCGGCCTTGGCGGCAGCGCGATTGCGCTGGATATCGGCGCGGTCAACGTCGTCGGCGGCCTTGGCGGCCATGCCGTCTCGCTGCTGGGCGGTGCGGACAACACGGTGACGTCGGCGGGCACGCTGCAGACCATGGACGGGCAGGAAGGCCTGGTGATCTATGCAGAGGGCGGCAACAACACGATCGTCAACTCCGGCACCATCGTCGGCTCGATCGACCTGGGCGATGGCGTCAACAGCTTCACCAACGTCAATGGCGGGATCTTCCTGGCCGGTTCGCTGGTCAACGTGGGTGCGGGCTCGTTCGTGAACTCTGGCATCCTCAATCCGGGCGGTGGCGGCGTCGTGTCGCAACTGGCGGTGAAGGGTGGCCTGACGCTGACGGCGCAGAGCGAGTACAACCTTGACCTTGATATGAAGACCAACACTGCGGACCGGGTCGTCGTATCCGGTGCGGCGGTGCTGGCGGGCAAGGTCACCACCAATCTCCTCAATCTGGGCCACGCCCGGACCGGGGCGAACGAGGCGGTGATCCTGGAGGCAGCCGGCGGTATCACCGGGCAGGATTCGGTCACGCTGGTCGCGCCGAATTCGGCAGTGGCAAGCTTCGCCCTCGACTATCCCTCGGCCACACAGCAGGCGATCCGTTACACGATCGAATTCGCTCCGGCCGGGTTGAGCGCGCGCCAGTCGATGATTGGCAACGTGCTCGACCAGATCCAGCAGACGCCGACCGATGCCTTCGCGCCCACGGCCGCCGCGATCATCTCGATCCCGACGGTGGGGGCACTGGGCACGGTCTACGACAGTCTGACCGGCGAAGGCGTGGTCGCGGCGCAAAGCGCGGCGCTAACTGCGGTGGGCAACAACCACGATGTGATCGACAATCAGATCGTCAGCCGTGTCGGCACCTTCGCCGCGCCCTGGCGCAAGGAACCGCTGGGCAACTTGTGGATGTCGGCACAGGGCGGCCGCCAGCGGCTGGACGGAACCGACGGGGCGCACGATACGCGCACCGATGGCTACGTGGTGCAGGGTGGTTGGGACTATCGCCCGGATGCGCGCAGCGTGGTCGGCGCCAGCTTCGGCTTCGATCCGCAGAGCTTCTCGGTTCCGGGGGCAAGCACTTCGGGCAAGGCCAGGGTCTACACCGTGGGCGCCTATGGCGGCTTCCACCCCGGCGCCTGGACGCTCAGCGCGGACCTGCTCTACAGCGTGGCCAATACTGATTACTTGCGCGACATGTGGCTCTATGCCGACGGAAACGTGCAGGCGCGGGGCAGCTTCAAGATGCACGCATGGTCCGGCCGTGCCCAGGTTGCCCGCCAGTTCGGCAATGGCAACGTGGTGTTCCAGCCGTTCGCCGCCATCGAGGCCACTCGCCTGTCGCTGCCGAACTTCGTCGAAGGCCACGGCGAGGATCAGGACAATGCCACGCTGGGCCTGGCCTTCTTCGGAAAGGACTGGACACGCGTGCGCAGCCTGCTGGGCACCAATGTCGCGAGCCGCATCGACCTGTCGCAGGGCAAGGCGCTGGTCACCACGCTGCGGGCGGCTTGGGTCCATGACTTCGATACCGATCGCTCGGTCACCGCGTCCTTTGCCGGGGCGACGAACTACCGCTTCACGACTTCGGGTGCGCAAGCGGCGGCCAATACCGGACGGATCGACCTGCGATCGACGTTGCAGATGCGCAACGTCGACCTGCAGGCCAGCATCGGGGCCGATATCGGCAAAGGCTACAACGACGTGACGGCCATGGTCGGCGTCCGGTTCCACATGTGATCCGTGACGCACGCCATGACTGCATCCCCGCTTTCCTAACTTTCCCCAATTCGGCCGGGTCCGCGCGGACCCGGCCAACAGAAAATGCGCTAACAGGAGAATTGCCTTGAAGACCAAGCTCATGGCCGGCGCGTCGGCGCTGACCCTCGTGATGTTTGCACCCGGCGTCGCCCAGGCGGTGGTCCCCACCAGTTGCGGCGTGCCGAATACTTCGGCTGATCCCAACGTGGCATCGTGCATCAGCGACAGCACCGATTTCGCCAATGGCATCAGCTACGACCAGTCGACTTATGGCACGCCTGCCAATCTGAAGATCGACATCTACGGCACCGCCGTCGTCAACGCGACCGGCACGCCCACTGCGGTCAGCATCAATGGATCGGTGGATCACAACGCCCTGATCGGTGCGCGCAACGGCTCGAAGATCACCGGGACGCAGACCGGTCTGCAGGCGCAGACTTCGGGGATCGGCAATGCCGATATTGTGAACCACGGCACCGTCAACGCCGGCGGCCTGGGTGCCTTTTCCGCTGCGCTCGGCACCGGTTCGGCTACGATCACCAATGCCAGCGACGGCACCGTCACCGTGACCCAACCGTCCACCGGGGGCGTCAGCGGCGGGGCGGCCCTTGCCATCACCGGCACCAACGGTAGCATCGTCAACCAGGGCAAGGTTACCGTCAATTCGGCCGGGGCAGGGCAGTTCTTCGGTCTCAGAGCCGCTGGCCTCGGCGGCGGTACGCTGACGGCCACCAACTCCAATCTGGTATCGGTCGCCACGGATGCGGCCGACGCGGTGGGCATCGGCACCCTGCCGAGTGCCGGCAACTTCGTCTTTGCCAACAACGCCACGCTCACCGTATCGTCGAATACCGGCAGCGCCACCGGCCTTGCCGTCATCGGCGACGGCTCCGCCGGAGCCAGCACGCTGACGAATACCGGTGCGCTTTCGGTCACCTCCACCAGCGGCAGCGCGACGGGCATGTCTGTCGATCAGGGCACCGATGTGACCATGGCCGCCACGCGCGCCAACGCCGCCAGCACTTTCACGGTTTCCGGTGCCGATGCCACGGGCTTTGCCGTCACCGACGCAACCGGTGCGGTCAGCGTGACAGGCTCGGGTCAGGCGGTCGGCGTTACCGGCACGACCTCCGCCACCGGCGTTTCGGTTTCCGGCGGCACCACGCAGACGGTCGCCTTTGCGCCCGCCACCTTGGGTGGCACCGCCTATTCGGGTGACCTGGTGGTGGGCGCGGCTGGCGATGCCAGCGGCGTGGTGCTCAGCGGGGCGAGCGATGCCGTCTCGGTCGGCTTCACCGGCGCCAGCCTCTCGGTAACCAGCACGGCCAGCAGCGCGATCGGCATCGACGTAACGGGTGGCAGTTCGGTCGACATCGCGGTGAGCGGTACGGGCGCGGCGCTAACGGTTTCGGCGGCCGGCGGCGATGCCACCGGCGTTTCCACCTCCGGCGCGAGCGGCGCGCAGGGTGTGAGCTTCGGCAATCGCCTGAGCGTCAGCACTTTGGCAGGGACGGCCACCGGCATCTCGCTGGCCGACGGTACCGCTCAGTCGGTGACGCTGACCAACGGCGCGGCCGTGTCGGGGTCGGCGGACGCTACGGGCATCAGCCTGGAAGGCGGCACCGGCGCATTGGCTGTGACGGCCGGTAGTGGGCTGGCCGTAACCAGCACGACGGGCACGGCCACCGGCGTGGCGCTGGCGGACGGCACCGACCAGATGGTTACGCTGGGCAATGGCGCTACCGTTGTCGGCGCGGGCGGCGCCATGGGCGTCAGCCTGGACGGCGGCAGCGGTGCGCTGGCAGTGACCAGCACCGGCACGCTCACCGTGGATGGCGGCGCCGGTCAGGGCAATGGCATTTTCGTTCGCGATGGCGCCAGCCAGACCGTTGCGCTGAATGGCGCACTGACCGTTTCCGGCACCGGCGCATCCTATGGCGTGCAGGCGCAGGACAGCCAGGGGAACGTCTCGATCACGGCTGCGGACGCTTTCGCGGTGACCAGCACGGGCAATACCGCCATCGGCGTCATGGCGTCGGGCGATGGCGACGTTGCGGTGAATTTCGCCAAGGGCCTGAACGTGCAGGGCGGCACTTACGCTGCCGGCGCCTTCGTGGGCGGCAGCGGCGCGCTCTCGCTGACTTCGGCGGATGACTTCTCGGTCACCGCCGGCAGCAACCTGGTCTTCGGCGCTTATATGGTGGGTGGCACGTCGCAGGACGCGCGCTTTGACGGCGATCTGATCGTCGCCAGTTCCGGCGGAGGCATCGGCGCGCTGCAGGGCGGGGCCACGGGCCCCATCTCGCTGACCATCGCGGGCGATTTCACCGGTACCGAACTGCAGCAAGGCTTCCAGCAAGGCGGAGGTAGCGCGCAGACCATCGTCCTTGACGGCGCGTTCGATCTGACGGGCACGACGGGCGATCTGGTCGGCGTGGGCCAGTCGGCCGCGGCGGACAGCTCCAGCCTCGATGTCGGCGGCACCTTCACTGTGACTGCGAACGGCGGATCGGTCACCGGCGTGTTGCTGGACGGCAATGACGCCACGGTTTCGCTGGCGAAGGACGTGACGGTTTCAGCCAACGGCGCCAATGCTACGGGTCTTGTCGCGACGCTTTCGGGCGACGCGCAGTTCACCTTCGGCGGCGGGCTGAGCGTGGCCAATGATACCGCCTCGGCAGGCGGCAGCGCCACGGGCGTGTCGGTTGCGGGAACCGGCGCGCAAAATATCGCGCTCACCGGTCCCGTCACAGTTTCTGCGGACGGCACGGCCACCGGCTTCGATCTTACCGGGGATACCGGCGCCATCGAACTGGCGGCCAATGCGCCCGTCACCGTCACCAGTGCCAACGGCGATGCCCTTGGTCTGTCGATCGACGGCGGCACCGACCAGACTGCGACGCTGGGCGGCCTGCTGACCGTCAACGGCGTGGGCAGCGCGGCGGGCGTGGCCCTGGCCAACGGCACCGGTACGGCCAGCCTTGACCTTGCGGCCGGCCTCAATGTCACCAGCAGCACGGCGGATGCCGTCGGCATCCAGGCCGCGGACGGCGCGGCGCTGGCGATCGACGCGCTTTCCGATGTGACCGTTTCGGCGGCTGGCAACGCCGTGGGCGTCCAGTCCACCGGCTTTACCGGCGCGCAGAACGTGCAACTGGGCAATGTCACCGTCAGCGCGACCGGTGGCGAGGTTCTGGGCGTCGATCTCTCCGGTAGCGGCGCGATTACGCTGGCGGATGCCGGCTCGGTTGCCGTCAACGGCGTGGGCGGCACCGGCGTGTCGGTCATCGGCACCGGCACGGATGGTGCGATCTCGGTTTCGCTGGCCGATGTCCAGACGGCGGGCGACGATGTGATCGGCGTGAACCTTGGCCAGACCGGCACCGGTTCCAGCGGCGACATCACCGCCAGCCTCGGCTCTGTCGCCACGATCGGCACCGGCGCCACGGGCGTAACCGTGCAGGGATCGCAGTCGGGCACGACCTCGCTCACCGTGGGTGCCAGCGCGGCTGCGGCAGTACGCTCGACCGGGACCGTGACGGCCGCCGCCGCCGCCACGACCGGCGGCGTCTCGACCCAGGGTGACAACGCCAATGGCGTCACTTTCGCGGTTGTCGACGGTGCGGGCACGCTGACCAACCTCGGCACGATTTCGACCACCGGCGCCAATTCTCTCGGCATTGCCGCCAGCGCTAGCGGCGCCGGATCGATCGCCGTCAACAGCGCCACCGTGACCACCACCGGCGCGGGTTCGGATGGTGTTTCTGTGCAGACCGGATCGGGCGCGCAGACGCTGGCCCTGACCAGCGTTGCCGTTACTGGCGCGGGTTCGCGCGGCGTTGTCGCCACGTCGGACAGCGGCGCGATCGGGCTGTCCAGCGGCAGCGTTTCGGCGGCGAGCGGCGATGCCGTGTTCCTGACTTCGACCAGCGGCAATGTCTCGGCCACGCTGGCAAGCGGCGGTGCCACCGTCTCGAAGACGGGTGCGGGCCTTGCCATCACCACAGGCGGCAGCGCTTCGGTGACGCAGGGCAGCACCGCCACGCTGCAGGGCGCGACCTATGGCCTTCTCTCGGATGCCGCAGGTGGGCAGACCGTGGTGCTTTCGGGCACGGTGGGTGCGGCCAGCAACCATGCCGTTGCGCTTTCGGGCGGTGCGGCCACGCTGACCAACAACGGCACGATCAACGGCTTCATGACCTTCGACACGGCCTCCACCATGCTGACAAACGCCGGCACCTGGAATGCGCAGGGCAGTGACAGCACCTTCGCGGGCAATGCCACGGTGATCAACAGCGGCACGCTGAACATCAACGCCGCGGCAGCCGCCGCCGCAACGATGAAGCTGACCGGTGTCTCCACCTTCCGCAACAGCGGGACGATCAGCCTTGTCAACGGCCACACCGGCGATGTGCTCGATCTGGGCAATGCGGCTTTCGTGGGAAGCGGCAATTCGCGCGTGGTGCTGGAGGCCAACTTGGGTTCGACGGCCGTGGGCGCCAGTGCGGCGCAGACGGCGGACCAACTGACCGTCGGCGCCGTGACCGGCACGACCACGATCTCCATCAAGGACCTGAGCGGCGCCACCGGCGCGAAGTTCAACTTTGACGGCATCCGTCTGGTCAACGCTGCATCGATCGCCAACGGCGCCTTCGTTCTGGAAGGCGGCGCTGTGAACAAGGGCTTCGTCGATTACCAGCTGGCCACCGACGCAGCGGGCAATCTCGATCTGGTCGGCGTGCCCAGCACGCAGGCCTTCGAGCTTGTCCGTACGGGAGCCGAAGTGCGCCATTACTGGCGCCGTTCGGGCGATGCCTGGTCGGAACAGATGCGCGCGCTTTCGCCGCAGGACGGCATGGCGTTCTGGGGTCAGGTGCTGGGCGGCAGCGAGACCAATCGCTCGCGTCCGCTCTATTCGGCAACCGTGCTGGGCACCGCGACCAGCTTCGCGCCGAACCTCGACGTGAGGGATAGCTGGTTCGGCGGCCAGTTCGGACTCGACTGGGGCCGTTCGGCAGCCAATGGCACCGGCTGGGGCCTTGGCGTGACCGGCGGCTACGTCTCGCAGGACGGCAAGGTGAAGTCGACGGGCGACAAGATCAAACTGAGCGGCGGGAACGTGGGCCTCTATGCTCGCTACCGCAGCGAAGATGGCCTGTTCGCCCACGCGCTGGCCAAGCTGGATCGCTATTCGCTGAAGTACGACCTTGGCAACGGCGCCAGCGCGCCGAAGTCGAACGGCACCAGCTATGGCGTGGAGATCGAAGCGGGCTACCACATCCGCGCCGGCACGATGTTCGTAGAGCCTTCGGCCAGCGCCTCGTGGACCGATGCCGATTTGGACGGTTTCGCCGCGACCGGCGGCGTCGGTGCCAAGTTCGATCATGTCCAGAGCTTCTATGGCCGCGGCGGCGTGCGTGCGGGCATCGAAACCCAGTCGGGCGACTGGGCGCTGCAGCCCTATGTCGGCGTGAACTACGAAGGCGAGTTGAACGGCCGTCCGGGCGCCACGCTGTCTTCCGGCGGTGAGGACCTCTACTTCCGCGATGCCTCCGAAGGTGGTCGCGCGCGCTGGGAAGTGGGCATCCAGGGCGCTTCGCAGGGCCTGTCTGCCTTCGTCAAGGTCGAAGGCGTCACCGGATCGGGCTCCAGCGGCGTTGCCGGCCGCGCGGGTGTCTCCGTCCGCTGGTAAACGGCGCGATTGTTGCGGGAAAAGGGCCGGCGCACTTCGGTGCGTCGGCCCTTTTCCTTACGGGCGACCCCAGCCAAGCGCATCGGGCGCGCGCAACATTCCTTGCTCAACTTGGCATCCCCCAGGGACATCGCTTTCCAGCCATAGCGGGCCATCCAGATCGACGAAGCGGCTCTGCGCCGCCAACGGCCAGGCCGCCGCGACCGAGAGCGAGGAGCAGAGCATGCACCCGGTCATCACGCCCATGCCCGCATCGCGCGCGGCCTGCGCCAATGCCAGCGCGCCGGTAAGGCCGCCGGACTTGTCCAGCTTCACGGTGACATAGGCGTAGCGTCGGCGCAGCTGCGCGACATCGGCGGCAACATGCGCGGATTCATCGGCGGAAAGCGGCACGGGGGATCGAAAGCCCTCCAGCGCATCGTCTCGCCCGGCGGGCAACGGCTGTTCCAACAGTTGGACGCGCGCCGCCGCCAAGGCCGGCAGCACGCGCCGAAGCAGCGCCATGTCCCAGCTCTCGTTGGCGTCCGCGATCAGCACCGCACCCGGCGCGGCGGCGCGGATCGCGGCAATCCGGTCTTCGACATGATGCCCATCCAGCTTGATCTTGAGCAGCGGCGGCGGGCCATCCGCGCCGTGGCGTGCGACCAGCATGCGGGCGCGTTCGGCCATGTCCCGGGGAGAGGCGATACCCACGGTGACGGCGGTCACCAGTGCTGCCGGCATTTCGGTGGCGACCGGCACGCCGGAAAGCTTGGCTTCAAGATCCCAAAGCGCACAATCGATGGCATTGCGAGTGGCGCCGGCCGGCATCATGGCAAGCAGCTCCTCCCGCCCGATGCCTTGCGCGATGCTCGGCGCCATCGCCATGATCTGCTGCAGGACATCGGGCGCGGATTCGCCGTAGCGGGCATTGGGAGCGCCTTCGCCGCTTCCCTCACGCCCCTCGTGCGCGATAGTCACGCGCACCAAGTCGATAGCCTCACGCGTGCCGCGCGCGATGGCGAAGGGTTGTGCTAGGCGGTGATGGGCGATTGCGGCAGAGAGGCTGCGGCTCACGTCAGGACGCGCTTGCCGGAAAGCGTTCGACCAGTCGGTCGACCACGGAACCCATGCCGGTGACCACGGGATCGACGCAGGGCAGGCCGGTTTCGGCCGAGATCGCGGCGCGCAAGTCCTCGGCCGCGGCGGGCTCAAGGCCGGAGCCATTGATGGAAACGCCCACGCATTCGACATCGGGGCTGGTCAGTCGGGCGCTGCGCAGGTTTTCCTCGATGCAGGCGGCGATGCCGGGCACCGGCATGTGCGGCAGCCCACGCATGTGCGGGCGCGCGGGATCGTGGCACATGACCAGCGCCTGCGGTTGCGCGCCATGCAGCAGGCCCAGCGAAACGCCGGCGAAGGAAGGGTTGAACAGCGATCCCTGCCCCTCGATCACGTCCCAGACATTGCTGTCCCGCGCGGGGGAAAGTGCTTCGGCGGCGCCGGAGATGAAATCGGCGATCACGCTGTCGACCACCACGCCTTCGCCGGCGATCAGTACCCCGGTCTGGCCGGTGGCGCGGAAACGAGCGGGAATGCCCCGAGCGCGCAAGGCGTCGGCAAGGTGGAGGGCGGTATACATCTTGCCGACCGCACAGTCGGTGCCGACCGTCAGGATACGGCGACCGGGGCGGCGTGCACCCGTGCCCACTTTCAGTCCTTCCGGCGCGGCGCGCACGTCGATCAGCTGGCGTCCAAGTTCATCAGCCCGCTCGCGTATGCGACGATCGCTGGAAAGGTGCTGGTGCAGGCCCGAAACGACATGAAGCCCGGCGTCCAGCGCGGCAAGAATATGCGGGATCATTGCTTCGTCCATGCGACCGCCGCTGGTGGCGACGCCCAGGACAAGTGCCCTTGCCCCCTTTGCGGCGGCCTCTGCCACATCCATGCGCGGCAGGCCGAGGGTCACGGGATTGTCCGCCTCGCGCAGTTCGCCGATGCAATCCTCGCGCCGGAATGTCGCCAGCCCGCGAGAGGTCTTGATGTCCAAAGGGTTACGCTTGTCGCCGATGTAGAGGAGGAAGGGGCCGGGGATCATGAAACTCGCTTTCCGTCTGTCAGTGACGGGGCAATACCATGGCCCTCTCGGCTTGAATCATCGCGATATGGGCTCGATCCATAACCTTCACTTATAATCGTGCAGGCATTTGCGCAAATGATCCAGAAAATCGAGCGCGAGCCGCGATGGCGGACGGGCTTCCAGATAGGCGGCGTGCATCTGATAAGGCTGCGGCGGGTCGAGAGGACGCAGCGCCATTCCTGGCGCACGCATGGCCAAAGCGGTGTGCAGGTCGACGATGGTGGAGCCCAATCCCGCACGCGCCATGGCGGCGGCAACGAAAAAGGTGCGCGATGCGCCCACCGGATCTGTCTCGATCGCCTGTTGTGCCATTTCGTCGGCAACCGCGCGGCCTTGCGGCCCACTGTCGGACGTGGCGATGAACGAGCGACCGGCCAGAGCGGACAACGGCAACCGCTCTGGCGCGTTGGGAAAGTCTCCCTCGCGGAAGAAGGCGACCATCTCGCCGCCGCCGATGGGCGTGCTTGCCACCAGAGCGTCGCGCGGCGGAGTGTAGCAGATCACCATGTCGGTCTCACGCTCGCGCAGCTTGTCGGCCATGTCGTCGTGATGGATCGTGTGCAGTTCGATCGAAACACCGGAGTGGCGGGCCAGATAGCCCGCCAGCGCTTCGGGCAGGAGTTCCATGCCCAGCGCCGGCAGGGTGGAAAGCCGCAAAGTCGTGCCGCGCCCGTGCCGCATGTTGCGTGCGGTTTCGCGCATCTGGCGGACTTTGTCCTGAATGGCGTCGGCCTGCTCGTAAAGATCATGGGCATCGGCGGTCGGCACCAGTCGCCCGCGTGTCCGCTCGAACAGGGGAAAACCCAGCACGCTCTCGGCATGGCGCAGCAGGCTGGTGACTGCCGGCTGAGATACATGAAGCAGCCGCGCCGCCGCGCTGACCGATCCTGTGGTGTAGACCGCGTGGAAGACTTCGATATGGCGCAGGTTCATGGGGCCGTTTTTAGAACGCACGCGGGAATGCGCCAAGCCTCGCAATGAGCGAATCGGCTGCGGCTTGATTCGAAGGCCCTCGATACCCATCTGTGTGTTCGAAGCGGTTGGAAGCGGCGGAAAACGGCCACATTTTGGAGATG
>NZ_CP147002.1:0-75463 GCF_044029535.1 Novosphingobium mississippiense
CAGACGAAGAGCATGTTCATAAGGTCGCGCAGGCCAGTGCAGATGTCTATGCGGCCGCGAGGGCGGAAGCCGCGAAAATCCTTGCTCAACGCGCCGATCTTGAAGACGCGATCGGCAGCCTAGAGCAGCGGCGCGAAGCACGCGACGCGGAAAGGGCGACTGCGCTAGCCACGTATCAGGGAGCCGAACGCAGGCTTGCCAGCATCTTGCAACCTGCCGCTGCCAACAGCACCGCGCAGCTTCGCCGCCTCAATGCGCGGCGATTGGAGTTGGAATCTGCCCGCAACACGAGCGATCAGGTCGAAACCTTGCGTGCGCTCAAAGCGGAAATCGAAAAGAGCAACGCCGGAAAGCGTAAGGCCAAGCAGCAGTGGGAAAGCCTGCCCGGAACCTCCTTGGTAGCATTCTGTAAGGAAATTGAAGCGGTTCTCAAAGAATGGAAATGGGAAGGCGAAGGCCGCGTTGAGTTTGACGAGAAGAATTTCGACATCAAGGTCGATGGGCAAACGCGACAGTCGCACGGGAAGGGCTTCCGGGCTGTCTTGTATTCGGCCTTTGTGATCGCGTTGGTTCGCTTCTGTCAGAAGAAGAATTTACCCCATCCTGGGGTCGTGGTCATCGACTCGCCATTGACCAGCTATAAGCGGCGGGGCGCTAAGGATGTGAAGGGTTCTGATAGTACCGTAAGCTCGGGCGTCGAGACAGCTTTCTGGGAATCGCTCACCAAAATTGCCAGGGACGTGCAAGTCATCATCGTGGAGAACAAGGAGCCACCTGCCAGCGTGGCCGCCGTCCTCCACTATGAGTGGTTTGCTGGAAATGAGGCCGAACCCGGCGATCGGGTTGGCTTCATTCCCGAAGCACCGGGCAACTAACCTTCTTCCCCAACCCCATCGGTGCCCTGCGGCAACTCACCCCAATGATCGGGGATCGGCTTTTTCCAAACCTCGTAGAGCGGAACGAAGGCGAAGTGGGCGCCGTTCGTATGCTCGATCGTATCTGCGAGTGTGAACTTTTTACCATCCCGCAGAATCTCGGCACTTAGATGGATTGGATCGCCGTCTTTTGAGACGGCGGTGGCCGTCAAAAGCTCTTTCCTGTCTGGGGAGTCAACGGCGCGCATATATGGATTGGCGGGGTTTGCTGGTGCGCTCCATGTTTCGCTGATCAAGACAGCGGCGTCTGCACCGACCTTTTGAGCCCGTTGCGCTAAAGTCCGCATCATCATGAATTTGTGACCATGCTCCATCGGGCGCAGTTCACAAAAGTCGATCGGCTTTCCGTTCCGAAGGAGGATGACTATCGTGATGTGGTAGCCGTCCTTCTCGAACATTCTGCGCGCCGCTCCGAAAAGCGATCGAGCATGGTCGTGAATCTTGCCGCTGCCGGCATACATCGTGGAGGGGTTGATACTATATCGCTTTTCGAGCTTTGGCCCCTCTGCCGTCATTTCTTCTCGACCGAGCTTCTTCTGAATCACCTCAAATTCCAGCGGCTTGCCTGTCGCAAGCCACACATCAAGAGTGCGGGCATCTTCATGCCCGATCATGCACGGAAGACGGCCTTCTTGATCTCCCTCAGCGAATTGCTCTCCGGTGTTCATGTTTGTGGAGACAGGTGCGACCCGTTCCATCTGCTCGTGCGCCGATCGAACCAGTTGAGATAAATGCCCATAGGCAGTCGCCACCGCATCCAGCAGTTCCGTGTCGGGCAGTGAATTTTCGATCCAGCGACGGCGTATGCGCAATACGCCGTCCTTCCTGATGTGCTGGCCGACCATAGAATCGGGAATGCTTCTGACCAAGGCCAGCGGCGCGTCCGAGAGTTTGGCGGGTACTTGTATCTTGGGGCCTTCGTCCAAGTGAGAGGCGACAATCTCCGCGCTCACAAAGCTGTGCGCCTCGAGATCTCCCTGCTTTTCGATCCGATTGCGAGCTTCAACCATCCAGCGCATGAGCGGAATAGCTGCCAGCTTCGCTTGCCGTTCCTTATACCACTCTTCGAAATCCGGAATGAGCGCCTTGTTCTTTTGTAGGACGAATGAGACCTGCCGCGCCGTTTGAATTGTGGCCTGGACAGCAACCCGGAACTCGTCAGGTTCGAAATACGCACGTTCGGCCTGATGCCAAAAGCGATGGACATCTTCCAAGCGACGATCGACCGCCGCCAACGGACATTGATTTTCGTCGTGATCCCAAGCCATAGCGATGACGAAATCCTATCGCATTGAAGAGTTAAAACGCGGAAATCCCTAATTTAGGATAGATGGCTTTTCGTCGGTGCCGCAACCCATGAGCGGCAACGCGCCTCAATTCCGGTTGTCGTTTCGACCTCTGGCACCGGAGTTTAGACGATCGACGGCGCCGGCGCGACCTGGCTAGACAGCGCCGGCTTTAAGGACACGGACAACGTTAGCACAACCGAGGTCATATTGGCAGCAGCGATAATCCCAGCGTTCTGCCCTGACTGTCTGCTTTACTGGCATCTTAACCCGCAACCGGACAGTCGCGAATGTCCCAAAAGGCGATCGAACTGATCCTGTCTTCCCTCAGCCGCGCGCGCAATGTGGAGTCAATTGCGATGCCCAAGCCATCGTTATACTTCATCGCCGTGACTTTCGTTGTCGCTTTCGGCATTGAGGGCGACGAGGCGCAGCCCCACCGTGCACGGCGGGCTGCAGCCACGTGACAAGCCGAGCCTGCTCGGCCATCAAGCCTCCGCTACGTTTTCTCGTAAGATGCTTCGGTCCAACCCACGTCTCCTGGAACAAGGTCACACCCGTGCAAGTCATAGCCACCTCGAAAGAACGGGCAGGTGAACCTGCAGCATTATTCCCGCACATGCCTCTTCTTCTCCTAAGACGAACCATGGGCGTCGGAAACTTTGTTTCCACCGCTTCTGTGATCAGGTGACGTCATGAGCTGGCTTGCTCGCCGCGAAGGCTGGACCCCACAGCAGGAAGACGCCCGTGACGATGGCGACATCGACTATGCTCGCGTCATCCATTCCGCTTCGTTTCGCCGCCTCCAGGGAAAGACGCAGATCCTTAATCTGGGCGACAGCGACTTCTATCGCACCCGCCTCACACACTCACTCGAGGTCGCCCAGATCGCCGGTGGCATTGCCCGCCAGCTCGAGAAGAGCTTTCCGGAGCATACGGCAACCGCGCTGCTGCCCGACCGGGGAACGATCCACTCCATCGGCTGCACGCATGACTTTGGCCACCCGCCTTTTGGTCATGGCGGCGAAATCGCACTCAACTACTGCATGCGCGAGGCCGGCGGGTTTGAGGGCAACGGACAGACGCTACGCATCCTCGCCCGGCTTGAAAGCTTCTCGGCCGGCGCGGGCGCGAACCTGTCACGCCGGACGATGCTTGGCGTCCTCAAGTACCCCGTAGCCTACAGCACCCTGGCGAATCCTTCGATCGTTCCTGCGCTTTGCGAGGGGCCGTCGATGATCAAGGTCCTCGACGGAAGGTCGTGCAAGCCCCCCAAGTGCTATCACGACAGCGAGCAGGACGTTGTTGACTGGATCCTGGACCCACTTTCAGCAACTGACCGTGAGGCCTTCCAGGGCTTTGCCCTGCAGGAAGGCAAGCACGCCAAACCGCTCTACAAGGCACTCGATTGCTCGATCATGGATGCCGCCGACGACATCGCCTATGGCGTCCATGACCTCGAGGACGCGATCGCGCTCGACCTCGTCGGTCGAGATGCCTTCGCGGCGGCACTGCAGGACAAGTGTCCCTCGTTCCTCGACGCGCTCAAAGCGAAGTACCCCGGAGAAAGCGAAAACGACGTCTTTGCGCAGATGATCGACGGCCTTTTCAAGGACGCGGCTTCGCGTAAGCGCTTCATCGGCCGTCTGGTCCATCACTTCCTGACTGCCGCCCAGTTCGTGGAACGCCCGCAGTTTTCGGACCCCTTCTTGCGTTGGGGCGTACGCGTGGCCTCCCCCCAGCGCGAGATGCTCGATACCCTGCAGGACTTCGTCGTGCGCGAAGTGATCGCCTCGCCTGCGGTTCAGCACCTGGAATTCAAGGGACAGGGCATGGTCATCGCCGTGTTCGAAGCCATGCAGGCGGATCCGAAACGCCTGCTGCCTCGGGAGGAACTGGCAAAGTTCGAGGGTTCGGGCGGAGATCTCCGGGTCATCTGCGACTATGTCGCAGGCATGACCGACATGCACTTGCTCAAGACGTATGAGCGGCTGTTCTCACCGCGAATGGGTTCAGTATTCGACAGGCTCTAGGCTCCGCCTTCGTCCGGTTTGGCGCTTGCCCCAACACCTTTCCCAAGGCTGAAAAGCCTTAGTGGAGGGCGAGTTCTCCCTGTCTCGGCTCCGATCGGCCGGTCGGGTGGCGTGAGGAAATCAGGCAACGCGCCCGACCGGTCAGGGTGTAGACCGCGTGGCGCTGCCCTCCCCGGTTGGCATGGTCCACACGAAAGCCCTGATAGTGCCGGCGGAGGAGCCCTGCCTTGACGAGTTCGCTCACGGCGCGGCTGAGATTGGTCTTGCCGGAACTGAGTGCCCGCTCGCGCACTTCCTGCTCGATGCGGAATTCAGCCTGCTTCGGGTCAAGAGGCCAATCGTCACGTGCTGCCAGCTCTCCGCGTACTTTCTCGGCTAGTAATGCCCGCCGAGGGTCTTTGGCGGCAACGGGCGTTAGGGCCTCGCACAGCCAGTCGCGCAGTAAACGCCTTTGCTCAGCTCGTCCTACGAAAGGCCCTGCACTGCCATCGGTGCGCGCGATCTCGGCGATGAGGCTGAGCACCATAAAGGCGTAGCGCGGCCGCGAACTGGCCTGCGCCACCTGGTCCAGCAGGATCGCCAGGTCGCTGGACGGTGCGCGCATGGCAAGAGGGGCAGCTGCATGAAACATAACCTGAATTAATAGAGCACAAATCAGGAATCACGAGAATCCCCCAATTTGCTGCGCATGACGATTGTCAGTTCCGACACTTCACCCTCGGCAAAGTGTCGGAACTGACAAAGACATCAGGGCGCTGACGGATGTGGCCTCTGCAGTGCTCCAGGCCGAAACGCGACCGTGCATGGGGCGTGCCGCGCCAACCGGGTGACAACGCCCGGTAACCAACCAAGCAAAGATCCGGAAGAAGGAAGGGAACGAGATAGGTATCCGAAGGGGACCATGACTGGATTTTGAAAGAAGAAATTTAGTCGGGCGCGCCGCTCTCCGGCGCCGACCTGCGAAGAGAGGTCCCTTTAGATGTCGAATATCGAAGACGCTGCGCAGCCCGACCCGGGCGCGCAGGCGCTGGCGCGCGCGTGCGCCCCACATGCAGGCAAGGAGATGACCGCATGACGCGCAAGAGTCAGTCCTACACGAAAGCGGCCGCTCCGCTTTACGACGCGCAGGGTCGCCAGGCCCTTGCCATCTATGACCTCAGTGAAGACGACAGCCCGTGGTTTCGGTATCACCGATACTACTGGAAGAAGCCGAACGAGCCGAAGTGTGAGGTTGCTCCCTTAGTTATGGGCAAGATCGCTCCGCGGGGGCATCCAGCCTACCACTACGAGGTGCTGCTGCCCGACGATGCCCCCGGGCGCTACAAGGCCATCGAGGACCTGCTGGGCAATTACGACCGCGCGCTTCCACCGCACGAAAAGACGGCCTTTGCGCAGTTCACGATCGACCACGAGCCGGAAGAATCCTGGATCACGACGGGGGAACTGGTCCGAAGCTGGGCGCTCGAGCAGTTCGTCGAGCCGCATGGGCTCGCCGTGGTTATCGTGCACCATATCCCCGAGCTCTCCGGCAGCGGCAACGATCCGCATCACCATGTGATCGTCTTTCCGCGGCGCCTGACGAGCAACGGCTTCGGCATGCATGTTCTGGGCGTCGCCGATGACGAGGGATACCTCGGCGCCCATGTCTCGTGGCACGCCTCGATCGAGCCAGGAGACGTCTTCGAGGCCATCATCGACGACATCGACACCCCCGCGAACTGACGGGCTTTATGCCCCGCAATAACAGGCCGGCTATGCCCCCCTGCCCCGGCTTGTCCGTCGATCTCATCCCAGGAACCGAATGAACCGGCGAAGGCGTCCGCCCGCCCGGGCGCGCCCTTGGGCCCTCTTCAAGGAACAATCCGAATGCTTTTCAACGCAACCGTCACGCTCACCACGATCGAAACCCGCTGTTCGACCACCCAGGGCGATTACACTTATGCCAAGGCGCAGCTGCACAAGAAGGATGGATCGACGCGTGACGGCGTCACTATCATGTCCTTCGGACCCAATCGCATGACCGTCCTCGATCAGTTCGAGGCTGGGCGCAAGATTACGGTTCATGCCGTGTGGGACGATCACGTCCTCAAGATTCTGGGGCCCGCGAAGGTCTACCAGCGCGCGCGGCGCCAGTCGAAGACGGGCTTCACCGGTTCTGCCTCGCGGCGCAAGACCGGCAACGCCTCCCCTGCATACCGGTCGTCGCGTACGACGGCGGCCTCGCGGAGCAGCATGGGTGATCGGAGCAAGGGCAACGGGTTATTCCAGGCAACGGTTCTCCTCAACAATGTCGAGACGCGCACTTCGGCCACGAAGGGGGACTACACTTACGCCAAGGGCCGCCTTGTCCGGCGAGACGGTTACCCGCGCCCTGTCACCGTCATGGCGTTCGGTCCGCAGCGCGCCAGCGTGATCGATGAACTTGTCAGCGGGCACACGATCAAGGTCTGCGTTACGTGGGACGACCGCGTGCTCAAGATCATTGGTCCGGCTCGCACGAAACTGGACACCAGCTCCCCGGACGACGGGCTTGCGGAGCTCGATCCGGCAGCCTGAACCGCCTCCCCTCTTATCGTGAAGAGCTGGCCTGATTAGCCGGCCCTTCGCGAATTTGCACAAGGTAACGACAATGCCCTACCCTCCCTTCACTGAAGCAGACATTGCGCGGCTTGCCGGTCCCGGCCTCAGGACCTTCTTCAACATCGCACGAGAATGGCGGCTCGACGAAGGCGGGCAGATGCGCGTACTCGGAATCGAGGACGCCTCAGTGCTCGAGCGCTGGCGGGAAGGAGACTATGCAAGCGTCGTTGACGACACGATGATCCGGCTGTCCTTCATCCTCGGCATCTACATGTGGGCGCGCGAGCTGGTAGGCACGCACGAGGAAACGGCCGAATGGATGAGCCGACCATATCCCGACCCGGCTTTCCTCGGACGCTCCCCGCTTGAATGGATCGCGGAGGGGAAGCTCGAGGACCTTCACTACATGCGGCACCTGCTCATGGTCTCGGCGATCGCCCAGGGTTGAAGGTTGCAACCCACTGTCGGCCCCTGCCAAACGCAATGAACGGCCTGTCAGACTTCCAGAGCAGACGCGAAGCGGACAAGCCGCGCGACCGTTTCCGGGTCGGCATTGACCATTTGGGTTGGCTGCTCATCCCCGAGGCCTTCATGACCATAGACAAAGAACTGAAGCAGGGCCCACGGACTCACGGTCGGCGTCGCTGCAAGTACGGCGGGTATTCCGGAGGCCACACTCGCACCGTCGAACTGGAAGGCGGGGAAGAGCTTTCGACCGTTATCATCGACGGCGAACAGGCGGCGACTCGCAACCGCCTTATGAACAGCTTGCACGGATTTATACCCAAACAGCTTCTGCACACCCTCAGCCGTCAACACGCCGCCTGCGCCTTCCACGAGGCGAGCCTTGAACGCAATTGTCCGCGAGATTTGCTCGATGACATGAGATTCAATCGGGTCAACTGCGGGCATATGGCGCAGGATGGCGATCAGCATCCCAGGGAAATCGGCAGTTCCTGCGATCTCCTTGAGAGCGTCGGCAGAGAGTTGCCGGGCCATCCTGGTGACGCCATCCTGCATGCGCCGGCTGATGATATCCACCACATCCAGACTGGTCGATCGCACCACGAAAGGCACCCTTAGTTAAATCAGGATTTTGTAGTTCAATATAAATCCTAAAGCAACTTGCGACAGCCTCGCGTATCGATTTCAAATCTGCCTATGGAGTGCAGCGGCTCTGCCGGTCGTGCCGCAAGGGCCTACGTCTGCCGCTGAGCGGCTGATCCTCGAAACCTGCCGTTGATCGATCAAGCTGTGCGAGAGAAGGTCTACTTGATAAGCCGATAACAACAGCTAAGCGGCAGGTATGACGGCATCCGACCTCGAACATCTGCTTATCGCTCGCCTTATCCGGGAACGAGGCGGCACGTCGCAGACATGGCGAAGGGCGCTTGGCAAGATCATTGTGCGCGACACTAAGACGCATGCCCATTGCAATTGGGATGTCAGGCTTGCTGGCACCGATGCCCAGCGCGCTGCGATCGAGCGAATGCTCGACGATGTACGACTTGAATTTTCAATCGTGGCGGCAGGTTAAACACCCGATAGGACGTTGTTTGCCCTGATAGCGTATGTCCGCAGGCAATCGACGAGATAAATCTGTGCGGCAAGGAAGTCGCTGCCTGTGCTGACAGGTGCATCAGAGGGACTGTTGCCCATCGTACGGCTCCGCACTGGAAATGATCCAACCACGGCGACAACTTCGTTCCTCTCCAACGCTACATTCGTCGACACATTCGAGGAAGAATCTTCGCTCGACGATCGCATGGATTTCGGAGCGCCACTGACTGTCCACCTTGTCACAGATTCCGACAGCGACGGTTGCTCAACCTGCCTGCGCCTTCTTCTGCCTTGCTGACATGGCCTCCGTCGGATCCAGCAGCGAAGATCAACGACTAAATCAACGTCACGTCCACCCCCATGACGAAAAACACACTCATCGTCAGTCCCACGCTCGACGTGCTTCACAACGAATACGACCAGTGGTTTTCGATGCTCCCCTAAACCCAGCTTCCCACAAAAACGGCCTGTCACCAATCTGGGTGACGGGGTCATTTTTTCTGCAGTGGAACGAAACCTCCCACGCGACTCCTCGCCCCCCGGCTTCGTGGCCGCCCAAAATATCCCACCCTGTTTCGATGTTCGACGGATGCGGCCAATCCTTCCATTCTGAAGGGAGGCACTTTCCCTTCAGATCCCGGCGCGAACTCCATGATCACCATCCGGAGTTCACCTTCAAACACTTCGCCGCCAACCCACCGATCTAACACTCGAAAACCTTTTCCGAGTGCTTTCGCCGAGCTTCAAAAGGTTCAGCGACATCCGGCATAAACAAGCCGTAATCAGGACCATTCACGTACGCATAGTCGCCCGCCCTTTTTCAAACGATGGCCTCAATGCCCTCATAACAGTCCACGCCGGACCAATAGAAAAAACAGCCGAAATCTGCTCGCTGATCTCACCCATCAGCATATGAAAGATCAAATCCTGCTCAGCGCGGCGACAGCACCCTCCGGAGTGCCAGTCTCAGCACGAGAAATGCAAACATCTGCAATTTCCTATGGCAATTTTTGCGCACCAAATATCACTCCAGAGATCGGTGCAAACGCATCCCTCTGAACCTCCCAAGGCGATTGACCAAAATTACTCTATTTCAGGTTCTGCCGCGAAAACGAACTCGTGCGAACCACGTCCAAAAGACGGCTTTCTGCGGCAGAAATTGCCTTCCGGCCCAAACACCACCCGATTTTTGCGTCAAAACCGCAATTTTGACGCAAAAACCAAGGGTGGCGCAATAACGTAAAAGTGGGGCACCCACATTTACCGAGGATTTTCAGGTCCCTGCGGGCCTAAATCCTCGATTGCGGTCGCCTCCACGACATGCGCCAAAACCACCCTAGGGCGATTTTGACGCAATTTCGCGACCTCGTCGCGAAGGTCCTACGAGCGCCCAGAGGGCGCTCTGCGGAAGCTTTTTCATCGCAACTGCAGGCCCAACAAGAAGCGCATTGCGCGCGTACCATCTGAGCACACTGCTTGCGTACAAAATGCGTCCACACTGCACGCTCGCCCGGCCGCAAACGAACAGTCCCTGCATTCCTCTAAACGCCCAAGACATGTGCGCCGTGAATACCGAGACGCCGATCGCGGCGGGGCATGTCGGTGCCTTTCCGATGCGTTCATGAAGACGGCTTTCACCACGGAGCGAAGCGCATATGCTTGATCCGGTACCGGGACCACATAGCCATGTCCGTTCCCCGTGCTCTGCAAACACCGGGGGACGCATCGGTGAGCGTCAACCGCGCCGTGCGTACGGCCACGCAGCCGACGCCGCCATTGCCCTTGGTGATGCTCCCAAACGATATATCCGCTTCGCAAATCGCTGCCCCACCGTGTCTTCGAGCGTGCCCCATGAGGCGCGTTCCCGATCACCCCATGGTGACCTCTCGCGTCGCGAAACGGATAGCCAGGACGAGCCAGAGAGCACCCCCGACCTCATGGATGAACGGCAGTGGCCGGAGACGAAATGCCTCGAAGCGCAGGCGCCATAAATGCCGTGCGCAGGTAAGTGTCGATCTGTCCGCCGACGCCCGCAGTGCAGCGCCAGTGACGTCGATGTGCTCAGGGTGCTGTCGCGGGAGGAAAGCGACCAGCGTAAAATACCGGAGGCGCGGCTTTTATCGCCCGAATTCATGGCTGCTCCCGTGAATATTCCGGGTTTCGCCGCGCTGCCAAACCAGTCAGACGCTGACCGAATGACAGCCCAGGATGCCCTCCCCCACTATCGAATTTCCGCCCTTGTACCGCGTCTGTCGGACGTGCCTCTGCTGGCTGCCTACGCTATCGCCTTCGCGTTACTCCACTGGACGGCAAGTCCATGGAGCGGCGCAGGGTTCTTTTCGCTGTGGTATCCCCCCGCCGGCCTGCGCTTCGCAGTCCTGTGGAGCCGCGGCGCCCGGCTCGCGCCTTGGTTAGTATTGACCGAACTGTGCGCGGACTGGGCCGCCGGAGTGCTTTCGCCTTTCGCGCCCGATGCCCTGCAGGCGATAACCGGAGCGATACGTCCGGGGCTCACCTACGGTGTGGCAATTGCCGCGGTTCGCCATTTGACAAGCGGGCGCGCCAATACGCTCGCCCTGCCTCCGATGGTACTGGGGCTGGCCGCGATAGCTGCCCCGGCTCTGAACGCGCTAATGGTCATGCCGTTCGAGTCACTACTGCCTGCAGATGCCGGACGTTATCACATTGGCGTCGACATCGTGATTTCACTCACCGGGCTGGCGGTGGGCGATCTGCTGGGAATCCTGGTCCTAGCCCCACTGCTGCTGTGGATCGCTGCGCTGGTCGAAGCCCCTGCCCGCTCACGGTTCAGCGCACCGCCGTTGCGCCCGGTGCTTGAGGATGCCCTCGTAATCGCTGGGTGCCTGTTCCTAACCATCGCGCTGTGGCGGGCGGGTCTCGGCGCGCAGCCCGCCCCTGGACTGCTGGCGGGCGCCTGGATAGGCCTACGCCACGGCCGCACCGGAGCATGGTTGGCGATCGTAGCACAAGTGCTGGTGTTTCTGCCTTATTCGGCCGGGCATCTAGACGACGCCGCACGTCTGGAACTGCACTTGGGGCTAGCGGCCATGGTCCTCGTCACCTGGTTGGCGGGCAGCTTCGCCGACGCCCAGAACACCGCGAACACGGTGCTCGATCGCCGCAATCGCCTGCTGTTTCAGGCCGAGCGCCTGAAGACTCTGCGCGCCATGTCGGTGGCGGTGATTCATGAAATCAGTCAACCCCTTTCCACCCTCGCGATCGAGGCCGGGCACCTGGCCCGCGTCACGCAGGACCTGACGCCCGACATCGCCGAAAGCGCCGCACTGGTCGATCGCAAGGCGCGGGCGCTATCCGATCTCGTTCGTCGCCTTCGCCGTTTCGGCGGACGCGATGTAGACGAGCCATCGCCGCTGCCGGTTGCGATGCTGCTTCAAACCGCAGGGCAAATAGTCGCCGCCGAACTGCGGGCCTCGGGCGGGCGGATCGAATGCCCGATAATTGATCCCGATCTGGTCGTGCAAGCACAGGAGATAGAGCTGACGCAGGCGCTGGTGAATTTGCTGCGCAATGCGCTTGTCGCCAGCCCCGGCGCAGCCGTGACGATTCAGGCGGAGGCCCGGCGCGAGGAAGTGCAGATCATCGTTACCAACCCGCTCCCGCCCGCTGCTGCTGCAAGCGCCCCTACTGATACCGGCGGAATGGGCGTGGGTCTCGTCATTGCCCGCACCATCGTCGAGGCGCACGGCGGCACTCTAACCCGGCAGGACTCAGCGGGCGTCGCCCGTTTCGTGCTATCCCTTCCCCTTCTCGTCGGAGTCCTCGCATGAGCGATGCCGCCCATCTCTCTCCCGTTGCCGTGCTTGACGACGACGCCGACCTTGCCGCTACCGTCGCGCGCCTGCTGAACCGTAACGGCACGCCCGCGCAGCCCTTCACCGCGCCGCAGGACCTGATTGCCGCCGTTCCCGCGACTGCCTTCGGCTGCGTCATCAGCGATATCCAGATGGGAGAGATGGACGGATTCGCCTTCGCCGACGCTCTTCGTGCGAAAGATTCCGCAGTGGCACTGGTGTTCATGACGGCATGGCCGACCACCGCCCATGCCGTCGATGCAGTGCGACGTCACGGCGGGTTGGACTATTTGGAAAAGCCAATCGACGAGGCGCGCCTGATCGCCGCCGTATCCGAGGGCCTAGCGTGGTCCGCCCGCCAACGCCGTATCGCCGCCGTCTCCGCCATGCTCACCCGGCGCGAGCGTGAAGTTCTGGACCTTATGGTGCAGGGCTACACCAACAAGGAGATGGGGCCGAAGCTCGGTATTTCCGACCGCACGGTGGAGGACCACCGCGCTGCGATCATCGCCAAGACCCGCACCAACGGCATCGCCCAACTGATTGCCCTCACCCGTGGGGAGGAGATCTGAAACACCCTATCCGTGGTTTTTCCGGATCGACCGGGTTCTGGTGGTCGGCCATTAAAGGCCACGAATTTCTCCGAGGCGACCCGAGGCCTTCACTCTACTGATGTGGAGGCTGAGCTAAGCCGGTGCGAGCAGCCCATGCTTGCGCCGGCTTTTTCGCGTGAAATCGCGGCCATCCGTTAACCTTCTGGAAAACCGTAATTTACCCGGATCGACAAGCCCATTCGTAGACGCGACTGAACGGTACCTAAACGTACCAGAGCGGCACCGAACACGTAGCGACCGAAACGTTTGCACCGTGCCGTCAGGGTCATCACTTACCTGCACAGGAGTCGGCATGGCAGACGCAAACATTCCCGACAAAATCCCGCCGACGGAGGGTCGTACCCTCACCGAGATCGATCAGGCGATCGCCGGATCAATCTATCCCATTCTCGTCGCCGTGGCCGGGGCGCAGCCGGAACGGACGATCACCTTCGAGAACCTGATCCTGGATGCCCGCCAGCAACTCGCAGGGCAGGAACACCCGATCCACACCCAGATCGCGACTAGCATGGGCCGCCGCCTCGAAGTGCTGCGCGGGCATACTCAGGCTTACCAGTATCCCGACCTGTCCAGCCTCGTTGTCAATACAAAGGGCGAAAACCCACTGCCGGAGGTATTCGTGCGGCAAGCCCACGCGCGTGCCTTCGACTGGACGACGGTTGCTCCGGAGTTCCTCGCCGGCCTCGGCATTGATCTCGCCTTCGAGGCACCGCAGCTACGCCGCAGCGAGGATGAGGCGAAGATCGTGATGGCCGCGCACTGGCGCGAGCATGGCAAACGCTACGATCCCCGTATGATTGAATGCCGCAAGGCGATCATTGAAGCCCTCATCCGAGGTGAGGAAGTCGTCGCTGTCTTCGCCAAAATCGACAGCCAACTGCGTGGATCGAACGAACCCGACGAACTGGTTGCGGGGTAGAGAATTCATCGCAGGTTTCGGCCGCTTTTCAAGCTTGCACCATTCCCTTGCCGCACAACGCTAAAAATCACCTTCGGGGGCAACAATGCGAACAGTAAAACATATCTTCACCACTGAAAGCGAAGAAAATGAGAAGGCCTTGGGGTGCTTCATCATGGCCGCGGCCGCTTTATTGATATTTTTTGCGTACAAAATGATTCATAAAATCTGGGAACACGAAATCCCATCCGACAAAGTGGATGTAGAATACTCAATAACTCCCGAAAATTCGAACAACTTTTCTACAGACGATTCTGATAATTTTCTTCCAAAAAAATGGAACATTGTCTTCCATGTGAAGAACAATTCGAATCAGGAAATTTACAAGCTAGAATACAAGTCAACTTTGTATTCCTGCGATTCCGACGACGCTCCGGTGAGCGAATGCTCCTTTGTGGAAACCAGCGAGAACAATTTTTATCCCGATCTCCCTCCAGGAAATAAAGGCGTGGCAAAAGAAGACGTAAGTTTTTCCAAGGCTGATAAAATCCAAGGATACGGCAAACTTGAAGTCGAAATAACTGATATAATCGGGGTCGATCCAAGCTGAACCCATCCGCGCTCCACGACCGCATCTGTCGTAGCCGGGGCTTCTACCTCCCGCTAGACCAGGCCCCCTCACCTTCTCGGACATCAGACCCCATGCGCTTCATCCACACCGCCGACTGGCAGCTCGGCAAGCCTTTCGGCCGCTTCGATGCAGAAACGCGCGTCGCGCTTACCGAGGCGCGGTTCGACGTCATCGATACGCTGGGCAAGGCAGCGGCGGAACATGACGCGGGGCATGTCCTCGTCGCAGGGGACGTGTTCGACACCGAGGGACCGGATGAGCGCACCGTGGTCCAGGCCGTCACCCGCATGGAGCGTCACGCCTGTCACTGGTGGCTGCTCCCCGGCAATCACGATTTCGCTCGAAACGGCGGAATCTGGGACCGCGTGCGTGGGCGCGGCGCCGCGAATGTCACGGTGCTCACCGAACCTGCCGCGCACGAGATCGCAGACGGCGTGTGGCTGCTGCCCGCGCCGCTGCTCCATCGCCACACGCTCGACGATCCGACCGAGGCCTTCGCACGCATGGAGACACCTGGTGCGCGGCTTCGCATCGGGCTGGCCCACGGCTCGATCCGCGGCTTCGGCACGCAGGGCGAGACGAAGAACCTCATCGCCCCCGACCGCGCGCGACTTTCCAACCTCGATTATCTGGCGCTCGGAGACTGGCACGGCACCTTGCAGGTCGATGCGCAGACCTGGTATTCCGGCACGCCCGAAACCGACCGCTTTCAAGCCGGCAGAAACGACCCCGGCCAAGCGCTGCTGGTCGATCTCAACCCCGGCAAGGCCACCGTCACGCCGATCCCGACCGGGCGTTTCCGCTGGCTCTCGCGCGACTGGACGGTAGCCGACGCGATTGGCTTTTCCGCCCTCTTCGACGATCTGCTCGCGGCTTGCGAGCCCGCCGCTACGCTGCTGCGCCTGACGCTTTCGGGTATCGTCCCGCTGACAGACCGCGTGGCGATGCTGGGCCGCATCGAAGACGACCTGACGCATCGCCTGCGCCATCTCGAGGTGCGCGATGCCGACGTGGTGGCAAAACCGACCGAGGAAGATCTCGCCGCGCTGTCCAGCGAAGGCATGATCGGCCGCGCGGGTGCGCTGTTGCGCGGCAGAATCGCCGCCGACGGCCCCGATGCGCCCCGCGCGCGCCGTGCGCTGGAGCGGCTTTTCGTCGAAACCCTCAGAGATCAGGGAGGTGCCGCATGAGCCTGCTCATCCGCCGCATCGCACTGGAAAACTTCCGCAAGTTCCGTGCGCCGCACGAGATCGCCGGCCTGACGGGCGGCCTCAATATCGTCATCGAGCCGAATGAGACAGGCAAGTCCACCTTGCTCGAAGCGGTACGCGCAGCGCTGTTCCTCAAGCATAGCTCGACGACAAAGCTGATCCGGAGGTTCCAGCCCATCGGCGACAATGTCGCACCGCAAGTATCCCTCGATTTCGAGGTCTCAGGTGCTTCGTGGTCGCTGACCAAGAAATTCATCAAATCGGCCTCGGTCGAACTTGCCGGTCCCACCGGGCGCCAGCAGGGCGAGGCCGCCGAACAGGCGCTGCAGACGCTGCTCGGCTTCGAGGCGGGACAGCAGGGCACCGGCTTCGACAAGGCGCTTCACGGCGCGCTCGGCATGTTGTGGGTGGCACAAACGGATGGCCTTCACGTCGAGGCACCCGGCTCCTCCGTGCGCGACCTCATCGGCGCGACGCTGGAGGGCGAGGCGGGTGCACTGGTCGGCGGCGCCGCTTTCGAACGCATCCGCGCCCGCATCGACGCCCAGTATTCGGCCTATTTCACCGGCAAGAGCGGCGCGCCGACCCAGCGCCTGCTGGCGGCGCAGAAGCGCGTGAGCGCGGCAGCCGAGACGCTGGCCGAGGCCGAACGACGCGAGGGACTGCTCGAAACCGCCTTTACCGACCTCGACGCAGCGCGACGGCAGCTTGCAACCTTGCGCAGAGAATTGGAGAACGACCCCGACGCTGCCGAGCGCGCCGATGTCCTCTCCCGGCTCGACACCGCGCGCGGTGCGGCACAACAGCTTGCAACGCACAAGGCAGAGGCGGCAGCAGCCTCAGCCCGGCTCGGCGGACTCGAAGACCTGTCCAATCGCCACGTCGCTGCATTGGAACGGCAGGCCACGGCGCAGGCGCGGCAGGTGGCGGCGCGCACCGAACTCGCACGGCTGACCGAGGGCCTCGCCGCCGCGCGCACCCACGCCGAAGATGCGCGCAACACGCTGGCCACCGCGCTCACCGAACGCGAGGCGGCACGCACGGCGTTAGCGCTGGCCCGCGCGCAGGAGGCCACCAACCGCCGCCGCACGCAAATTGCCGCCGCGCATGAACGCCTTGCGCAAGTCGTGGCGCTGGAGGCCGAACGCGCACCGCTCGACGCATCGGTGAAGCACGCGGTGCCCGGGCACGTGCTCGAAGACCTCGCCGCCGCCGAGCGCGAGGTGGTGCGCCACCGTACCCTGCTCGAGGCTGACGGCACCCGGGTAGAGCTGTTAGGCAGCGGTGACGGCATGACGAAAGACGGCGTGCCGCTCGAACCCGGCGAATGGACGCTGACCCGCGAAACCCGCATCGGTCTTTCCGGCGGCGGCGAACTGGTGTTGCGCCCCTCGCAGGCGCTGGCCGGAGCGCAGGCCGCGCTCGACGCAGCCGAGGCTCGGCGTGCCGCGCTGCTTGGCCAATGGCAGGTAACATCGCTCGCCGAGGCGCAAGCCCGCAGCGACACCGCGCGCGAGGCTGCCCGCGCACTGGAAACACTGGCTGCGCGCATACTCGCTGCCGCACCGGCCGATCGCGATCTGGATCTTGCCGCCGGCGCAGAGACCCTGCGTGCCTTCGTGGCCGCGCATCCGCTGGCAACGGGCGAGACCGAGGCCCCTGCCCGCCCGCTCTCCGAACTGGAGGCGGATCAAGACCACGCCGATACCGCTTTCGTGCGGGCCGATGCCCATGCCCGGCAGGCGGAAGACGACGCGCGAGAAGCTGAGAAGGCGCAGACCCCGCTTGCCATTGAGGAAGCCGCAGCTGCCAGCGACCTCACCCGCGTGGCAGAGGAACTGGCCCTGCTCGCCGCCCATGCCGATTTCGCTGACCTCACCGCAACCCTGGGTGCCGCGCGCGAGACGGCCGCGAAGGCTTCTGTCGCCTTGCAGCAGGCCGAGACCAATGCCCGCGCCTTCGACGAAACCGCGCTGACCCGCCGCCTGGACACCCTTGCCGCGCGCCGCCGCGCCGCTGAGGAGAGCCGGGGCGAGCTGCAGACCCGCATCGCCCGCCTCGAAGCCCAGGTAGAGAGCGACGGCGGCAAGGGCCTCGCCGAACATGCTGCCGCCGCGCGTGAAGAGGACGAAGCCGCGCGCGCCGCCCTCATTCGCATCGAGGAGGAGGCCGAGACGCTGAAACTGCTGCGCGAAACGCTGGCAGAGGCGCAGGCAGAAACCGCCCGCTCGATCACTGGTCCGGTCGCCGTCCGCGCCGCGCGCCATGTCGGCCGCATCCTGCCGGGCGCCGAGCCCGCCTTCGGCGATGACCTCGGCCTTTCCGCGATCCGCCGCGCCGGGGTGGAGGAGGCCTGCGAGCAACTGTCAAAGGGCACCCAGGAGCAGCTGGCGATCCTCACCCGCCTGGCCTTCGCGGACATGCTGCTGGAGGAAGGCCGCCCCGTCTCGCTGATCCTCGACGACCCGCTGGTCTATTCCGACGACGTGCGACTGGACGCCATGACCGACCTGATCGTCGAGGCATCGGAGCGGATGCAGGTGATCCTGCTGACCTGCCGTGAACGCGCGTTCCGCCATGTCGAGGGGAACCGGGTGCGGCTGATCTGAGAGATTAACCTTCTGGAAGACCGGAATTTTCCCGGATCGACCAGTCCGCTCACTCGACGGCAGAACCAACTTCGCGACGAGCGCTCTGAAATCGACGCGCGCACCGCTTGCAAATCGGAGAATGCCTTCATGAATGACATGTCCTTTCCGCTCCGCATGTCCACGCTCGCCGCATATCCGGAGAAGTGGAACGCCTGGCTCGAACGCGGATGGCATGACGTGCGGGTAGCGGACTGGGCCGGCCTTTACATGCCGGGCAAGCTGTCTGCCGACCTGCTTTTCCTGCGCGAACTGGGCCGCATCACGAAGGATATGGCGGCTGACGGCGGTCCGGACTTCGCCGGAGTGATCCGCCGGATGCAGCGGGATACGGTGGCCTCGCTGCTGCGCAGCCAGCATCTGCTGCCTTGGAATGTCAAGAAACTGAACCAGCACTTCTTCGCCGAAACTCAGGGCGACAAACCACTGATGCTTTCCGACCGCGAACATGCCCTGCCGGTCGCGCAGCTGGCCTCGATGGTGCTCATGGCTATCGAGGCCGGTGACGAGGAGCAGGCTCATAAGCGACTGTTGTTCGCCTGGCTGGTGCCCACCGTGATGTGCACCGAGGACACACACAAGGCGATGGTTGGTCGCTGTAGTGACTTCGCGCGGCCCTACTCCCGCTATGCCGGGATTGTGGGCGTGGAACTGCTGCGCGTGGACGGCGCGCGGATCGATCCAGCACGCTATACTGCGCATGATCTCATCGCCGACCTTGGCAGCATCCCAGGGCTTTCGCCCATCGTGGCGCAACTCGACGGACTGACCTTCCCGCGCGAATGTTGCGAAGACACCTATACCCGACATCGCACCAGCAAGTCGCGCACCCTGCGCAAAGACACCGCAGTACCGCCCTGCGCCTGCGCTGCCTGAAGTCCTCACGACCGCTATTGTCGCATCACGGGGGCAGATCACCCCTGCCCTCACTGACGGAGTTCCGATTCCCTTGCGCATCTACGACGAGCAGCTGCTCCATTCCCCGTCCGATCTGGTGACGTTCCTCGGCTGCGCGCATGCGGTGTCGCTGAACCATCTGCGGCTCATCGATCCCGGCGCGCTGCCCGAGCGAGCCGAGGACGACGCGATGGCAAAGCTCATCCAACAGTCCGGCCTCGACCACGAGGATGCCTACCGCGTCCGTCTCGAGGCCGAAGGCGGACTGGTGGAGATCCCCACCACTGGCTCCCTGCGCCGCCGCGCCGCCGCCACGCTGGAAGCGATGCGCGGGGGCGCGAAAACGATCTTCCAGGCCGCGTTTCTCGACGCGCCGTGGCACGGCTTCGCCGACTTCCTTATTCGGGTGGAGGAGCCGTCGGACCTCGGCGCATGGTCCTACGAACCGGTCGACACCAAGCTCGCGAAGTCGGTCAAGGCTTCGTACATCGTCCAACTGGGCCTCTATGCCGACATGATTGCGCAGGTGCAGGGCTTCATGCCGCGCCGTGTCCATGTGGCACTGGGCAGCGGGAAGACCGAGACCTTCCGTCTCGCCGAATTCGCGCACACGCTGGACGCCGCCAAGGCCCGCTACCTCGATTTCATCGCCGATGGCGCCCCGCAGTCGGTGCCTGAGCCATGCTCCGCCTGCAAGCTGTGCGGATGGCGCGAACACTGCGCCGAGCAGCTCGACGCCGCCGACCACCTCAGCCGCGTCGCAGGCCTCGGCAAGCCGCAGCGGCGCAAGCTGGAGGACGCCGGGATCACCACCCTCGCCGCACTTGCTGGCGCGAGCGAGGACACCGTCGTCCCGCGCATGGCCGCCGCGACCTTCGGCAAGCTGCGCGCGCAGGCGGCGCTGCAGCTGGCCCGGCGCGAGGGCGGCGATCCGGTGGTGGTGCCCCTGCCCGTCGAGGCCGGCCGCGGCTTTTCCACCTTGCCCCCACCTCACCCGGCCGACCTGTTCTTCGACCTCGAAGGCGATCCGCTGACCGAAGGCGGCCTCGACTATCTGTGGGGCGTGCATCACGTGGTCGACGGCAAACCGGAGTTCCGCTTCCGCTGGGGCCACGACCGCGCGGCCGAGCGCGTTGCCTTCGAGAGCACCGTGGACTGGATCGTCGCACACCTGGCGGCGAACCCGGGCGCACATGTTTACCATTATGCCCCCTATGAAGTGACCGCACTGCGCCGCCTCTCCACCCTCCACGCAAGCCGCGAAGATGCCATCGACACACTGCTGCGCGAGAGGAAGCTGGTGGATCTCTATGGTGTGCTGCGCCAGTCGATCCGTACTTCGGAACCGAACCTGTCGCTGAAAACGATGGAAGTGTTCTTCGCGAAGAAGCGCGATCAGGCAGTGACCAACGCCGGGGACTCGATCATCGAGTACAAATCCTGGCAGGATTCGGGCGAGCAGAAGATCCTCGACGACATCCTAGAATACAACAAGGTGGACTGCGAAAACACCGAGGCCCTGCGCGATTGGCTCGTCAGCTTGCGCATGGACGACCTGCCCTGGCGCGAAGTCGGGCCCGCAACGGTTGTACCCGATGAGAAGGCCGAAGCCCGCGCCGAGGCCGAGGAAGCCACCGCTGCTCTGGCCACCGCAATCGCCGCCGGGCCGCTGCCGCCCAGTGACAAGGGCCGCGAACTCGTAGGCCACCTCGCCGGCTTCCACTGGCGCGCCGCCAAACCGGTCCTTTGGGCCAAATTCGACCGGTGCGAGAAGGACGACGCCGATCTCGTCGATGATGGCGAATGCATCGGTAACATCGCCCCCATGCCAAACGAAGACGGCGTCTGGCAGTGGAAGGAAAAGCGCAGCACGGTTGCGCAATATCGGTTCGATCCACAAGATACCAAACTGCGCGTCAGGTCCCAAGTTCTTCACGCACCAACCCTCGCCAAACTGGGCACGATCGCCAGCCTCGACAGCCGCAACGGCGTGGTCACAGTCAAACGTCAGCTCAAACCAGGAGAGTTTTTCCCCGAGGGCGGATCACTGATTCCCGACCCGATGCTGCGCATCGATGAACTCGTCGCCGCCGTGCGCCGCGTCGCCGCGCATTGGGCGGCGGGCGGCGAAAGCTACCGTGCGCTGATCGACCTCATCGAACGCACCCCGCCCCGCCTGCACGACTGGAACGGTGGGCCAATGGTACGCGAGGGCGAAAGCCTCGTCGAAGCCGCCACCCAGCGTTGCCTGGCGATGGACGACACCGCGCTGTTCATTCAGGGCCCGCCGGGAACCGGCAAGACCTTCACCAGTGCCCATGTAATCGTGGCGCTGATGGCGGCCGGCAAAAAGGTCGGCGTCTCGTCCAACAGCCACAAGGCGATCAACAACCTGCTGGCCAAGGTCGAAGCGATCGCCATCGAACAGGGCGTCTCGTTCGTCGGCGTCAAGAAGGCCAGCAAGACCGATCCCGGCAGCTACCTTGACGGGCAGATCATCACCGACGTCGAAAGCAACGCAGACGCCTTCGACTACGCGCCCGACCTCATCGGCGGTACCGCCTGGCTGTTCGCCGATGAGGCGATCGACCAGTACCTCGACTACCTGTTCATCGACGAGGCGGGGCAGGTCTCGCTCGGCCACCTTCTCGCGATGGGCGCAGCGGCGCGCAATATCGTGCTGGTGGGCGACCAGATGCAGTTGGCCCAGCCCATCCAGGGCACTCATCCGGGCGAAAGCGGCCTGTCGGCGCTCGACTACCTGCTGCAGGGCGAGGCGACCGTCGCGCCCGATCGCGGTATCCTGCTCGACACCAGCTGGCGGATGCATCCAGACATCTGCGGCTTCATCTCGGACGCGGTCTACGACGGGCGGCTCAAGGCTCACACCGACTGCGCGCGCCAGAGCCTGCACCTGCCGGAACGCCACGATCCGGCGCTGGCAAACCACGGCATCCGCTTCGTGGCGATGGACCACACCGGCCGCAACCAGCAGAGCGAGGAGGAAGTCGCGCGGGTGGTGGATCTGTGCGACCAGCTGATCGGCACCCCCTTCACCGACCGGCAAGGCAAAACGGGCAAGCTGGGCTGGGAGAACATTCTCGTCGTCGCTCCCTACAACATGCAGGTGATCGCGCTGGCCGAAGCGCTGCCCGCAACCGCGCGCGTGGGCACGGTGGACAAGTTCCAGGGCCAGGAGGCCGAAGTGGTGATCGTCAGCCTCGCCACCTCCAGCCCGGAGGACCTGCCGCGCCATGTCGATTTCTTCTACTCGAAGAACCGCCTGAACGTGGCGATCAGCCGCGCGAGAACGCTTGCCGTCGTGCTCGCAAACCCTAAACTTTTGGAACTAGACGCGAAATCGGTTGAGCATCTGCGCCTTGTGAATACGCTGGCCTGGATTGCGGGCGAGGGGAAGTGATGCGCGAGGATGAATTCAAGACGTGGCTAGCGGAACGCGGTGCCAACACTCAGGCCGGGCGCAGCACCCGTGCCTATGCCGTACGAACGATCGAGAGCAACCTTGCGGCGCTGGGCTCGCCTCACGCCGATCTCGACGCGGCATGGGCGGCGGATCGCTTCGAGCAACTACGACAGCGCATCAAAGACATCCAGCAGGATTTTCGGGCGGGAGGCACGGACTACCGCATCCTCATGCCCCAGTCGGAAAAGCCGGAGCACCGTCTTGCCAGCTGGCGGTCATGGCTCGGCCAATACGGTCAGTTTCTCGACGGAACAGACAGCACCGATCGTCAGAACGCCGCGTTGCAGCTCCTCATCAATGCCCTCACCCGCAAGGAAATCGACGCCGCCATCGCCCTGTGCGACGACGAAGGCCTTGAAGAGTTTCTGGAGACACGTGGATGCCGCCCTCCCCAACGCTGGATCGCACTTGAAAATTCCGAGCGGCGCTATCCAGCGAAGGCTACTGTCATCGCCGCCGTTTCAGCTCTTCCGAATGGGATGGAAATTACGGCAAAGACGTTCTTTGGCGGTTACGGTGAAAATGAAGCGTTCACTTGCCTGACCAAACTCGGCTACATTCTGGTGGATTTTCAAGAAAACTCTGAAGCTCCTGCGCGCGATAATGCCCGGGAAGCCGATCTGATCAGATCGGCCATATTAAGAAACTTCATCTATCCGGCACGGCGGGCAGGAAAATCATTCATCGACATAACGCTTCGTGATGCCATCCACAGCATGGATCCCAAGCCAAACCAGCCCAATGCGCGTCAGGTTATGGATGGCAAAAAGCTTCAGAGGATGGGCGGGATCAGCAACGCGAAGGTAGACGACCCGGAGGACTATTCGCTCGCACGGTCCTATCGCTATGAACTGGACTTATCGCTCGACCTCCCGGCGCTACCCCCCCCTATCTGGATCGTCACCGCCCGCTGGGGCACCGAGGACGGCGTACAGCGCTTCCTCGATCGCGGCGAGTGGAGCCTGCTGACCGAAACCGGCAGCGCCAACAACGACCGCTTGCGCCAGATGCAGCCGGGTGACCGCGTCGTCATGCGCGATTACTTTCACCAGTCGCGCGACCTGCCCTTCGAGGCAAACGGCGCCCGCATCTCGGCGATCCGCATCCGCGCGATGGGCACGGTTACCGAGCAGCGAGGAGACGGCCTTTCCGTCGGCGTGGCGTGGGGCACACCGCTGCCCGAACCGCGTGTCTGGTACTTTTACACCCAGAACGATCCGGTCTGGCGGCTGAAGGAACCGGGCGAAAGTACATTCGCCGATATGCTTCGCGCATTCCTGACCGAGGAAGTGCCGCAAGACTACGATTATTTCCTGAAACACTGGTTCGGGCAGAAAGACCCGTCCGCAGTTGGAGCAGCGCATATGCCCTCCCCCACCAATCTCGTCCTTTACGGCCCTCCCGGCACCGGTAAGACCCATAACTCCGCTCTGGAAGCTGTGGCGCTCTGCGACGGTGAAGATGCCAAGGACAGATATCACCAGGATCGATCCGCTCTCATGGCCCGATACCGGGAACTGGAAGGCCAGGGTCGCATCCGTCTCGTCACCTTCCATCAGAATTTCAGCTACGAGGAGTTCGTGGAGGGTCTTCGGCCGGTCGTCAGTGAAGGAGGCCAGTCCGGCGCCGGCTTCGGACTTGAGGTGAAGCCCGGTATATTCCGTGAAATCTGCGCGGTCGCTGAGCAGGCACGCAAGAACCCCGGTTCCGCGACATCAGAGAGCCCCTCCGAATTCGAAGGTCGTGCATTTTGGAAGATGAGCGTCGGCTCTAGCCGGACCGAGGATGACGTCTATGAGGCTGCGGTAAGCGGCGATTACATCGCTCTTGGCTGGGGCGGCGACGAAGACTGGTCTGATCCGTCCTACTCATCCGAAGATGCCATCCGTGCGCACTGGCAGTCCATCGATCGCCCCAGTACCGAGCCCAGCAACTGGACACAGACACACAGGTTTCGCAACGTCATGAAGCGCGGCGATCTCGTGATCGTGCCCTATGGCAATACCGCTTTTCGGGGCATTGCCGAAGTCACCGGCGACTATCGGCATGATGCTGGTGCAGAGGGGTACTTTGCCCAGCGACGGGAAGTGAAATGGCTGGTCAGTCTGGACGAACCCTTGCCGTTAGATACTATCATCGACGGCAACTTCACGATGCGCACGCTGTATTCGCTGCCAGCGCATCGGATCAAGATGTCCGCGCTGGAACGGTTGATCGCATCGGGGCGCGAACCTTCGAGTACAGCCCCTGTGCAAACCACACCCGACCAGTTCGTCCTCATCATCGATGAAATCAATCGTGCCAATATCTCAAAGGTCTTCGGCGAACTGATCACACTGATCGAACCGGGCAAGCGTCTCGGTCAGGAACCCAACGCGCTCACGGCCCGCCTCCCCTACTCCCGCCGCGAGTTCGGTGTGCCCGTCAACCTCCACATCATCGGCACGATGAACACTGCCGACCGCTCTATCGCATTGCTCGACACCGCGCTGCGCCGCCGATTTACCTTCCGAGAGGTGGCGCCCGACGTAACTGTGCCGGAATTTCGCTCCGCAGAGCAACGCACCGGGTTGTCGCTCGGCAAGATCCTCACCACCATCAACGAACGCATCGAATACCTGGTCGATCGCGAGCACCGTATCGGTCACGCCTTTTTCATCCACTGCAAGACCCGCGACGACGTAAACGCCGTAATGTGCGACAAGGTCATCCCGCTGCTGCAGGAGTACTTCTTCGAGGATTGGAGCCGGATCGCCGCCGTCGTCGGCCCCGGTTTCATCAAGAAGGGCGAGCTCAAGGCCCCGCCGGGCTTGGGCGACCTGCAGCCGCGCCCGACATGGTCGGTTCTCGCAGAATTTCCTCACAACGCCTACGACGCCCTCCTCGGCGGCGCGGCAGTCTCCACAACCGAAGGGGGGGACACGCCCGAGTGACCCATCGGGCAGTCTCCGAATGGGGCAAGGTGCCAGTCGGCGCCCCCGGCGGCTTCACCGTGCGCGAGGCCGAGGCGCTGATGGCCGCAGCGCGCGCCCATCCCCTCGGCGGGGAGGAGGGCGCGGGGATCCTCTCCGATCACCGCCACCACTTGCGTGCGCGGCAGATGGTCGGCGTCCTTGCCGCGCCGGGATGCAGCCTGGAAATCCTACCCAAGGTCGATCCCGACGCACCCGATGAGCTAACCGACAAGGACGCCCCCACGGTGCGCGCCCGCCTCGTCTCGCTAATCGATCTCGCGCTGGGCCTCGACATTGGTGATGGCGGCGCGGCGGCGATGGCGCATGGGGCCGACAGCCTGCTCGAAGTGTTCATCCGCCTCTTCGCCGAACGTCTGCTGGCTCAGACCCGCCGAGGCCTGCCACGCCAGTACCTCCACCACGAGGACGACCTGCCCGCATTGCGCGGACGGCTCGACGTGACGCGCCAGTTCACCATGAACGCAGTACGACCCGACCGGCTCGCCTGCCGTTTCGACGTGCTCAGCCACGACATCGCGCTGATGCAATTGATGGCGGCCACAGTCGTGTCTCTGGGGAAGCGCACCCGCGTGGCGGCAACGCGCCGCCTGCTCGACGAACTGCGCTTCGTGCTGGCCGACGTGACCCTGCTGCCGCCGTCTTCCCTGCCCTGGAGTGCGGTTCGGATCGATCGCACGAACCGGAGCTGGGAAAACCTCCTGCGGCTCGCTCGCCTTCTGATGGGCCGCGACTGGCAGGCAACCGGCTATGAAGCGACGGGCCATGCAGGCACCAGCCTGCTGTTCCCGATGGAGCGCCTGTTCGAAGATGCAGTGGCTACTCTGCTACGCCGCGCGCTGGCGGGCAATGGCATCGAAGTGGTCGCGCAGGGTGGCCTGCGCCATTGCCTGGGCGACTGGCGCGAGGAGGCCCCTTGCGAAGGCCACGTGTTCCAGACTCGCCCCGACTTGCTGCTGCGCCGTGGCGGCAAGGTAATCGCAGTGATCGACACCAAGTGGAAACGCCTTTCCGCCGACCCGCTCGACCGCAAGCACGGTGTCAGCCAGGCCGATGTGTACCAGATGATGGCCTATGCCCGGCTCTACGAATGCGAGCGCCTGATGCTGCTGTATCCCTCGGCGCCGGGCGCAGGCAGCGGCGAAGTGCGGCGGTTCGGCGTCCATGGCGGGCGGGAAATGATCGCGCTGGGGCGAGTGGATCTGGCGAATGGTATCTCGCAGATGTCCGATGGGCTGGCCAGTATGGTACACGGGCTTGGCACCGAAACAATCGATGCGTGAAGCGGGGCTCTCGGGGTTGCGGCAGCCGTGAACTACATCCCCAGCGCCTTGGTCATGACGTCGAACGCACCTTCCAGGCCATGCTTTATTTCCCCCGCGCGGGATCCTGCCATCGGCGCTTCCTCGACAACGAGAATACCTGCGCCAGCTTCAACCTTGTCCTTGAACAGGGGTTCGCGGCCCAACAGATATGGAATGAATGTCTCAGTGCGTGCCACCGAATAGGCAAGGTCGGCCGAGAAGCCCACAAGTTGATCGGCCCCGAAAATGCGGCCTTGCTCAGCGCGTTCAACCCGCACGCCACGCCCGCCCTTCAACACAAGACGGCATGGGCCGTGAAACACGATGTAGCGCAGTTGCAATGTCAGCCATGCGTTGAGGGAAAACGGCCGCCAATGTGTGGTGATGCGAAGGCGCCGTCCGATGGGCTGCACCGCCGCGGCCAAGGCTCGCGGCTGCAGAACGCAAGCCGTACCGGCAGGCAGCGTCAGCACGGTCACTTCCGCAAAGGGATCACGTACCGCTGAAACAGTGGTGACTTCCCCCGCACCGCGAATCCGTGTGAGCATTTTCATACCACTGACAAGGCTCGTCAACGGGTGCCGCCAATCGAGCAAAAGAAGCGTGTTCTTGCTACCCCGGTGCGATGTGGATTGCAGATAGTCCTCGCGCACCAGCAGTTCCTCTCCCACCTCAAGCCGCACCGCCGCCGAGGTAGTGCTACGGTCTGGTAACGGAATTTGCCGTCCTTCCCCGCCCGGTACGCTGATGCGGATGTGTGGCCTCCGCTCGGCGATGGGTGCCAGCACGAACCAGAACAACAGGCGGATCAGATAGGGCATCGCGATCACCCCGAGGAACGCAGCCACCGTCTTCCAGAACACGCCGCCAAGCGGATGATCTTCCAACCAGAGCTGCAGCTTGCCGAAGAACGTACCTCCCTGCCTTACGAGGTTTTCTTTTGTCTGCTCGGCACGCTGGCGCGTTGGCGCAAGAGATTGGCCCAGATTCTCCGCCAATTGATCCTTGCTGACACGGGTCGCCGTAACGAGCTTTGCGGCAATACCTCCCCCCGTCAGACGTTGTTCTTCTCGTCTGGCCGTTTCGGCATCAGAGCAAGCACGGTTTCGATCATCGACCAGCTTCCCGTAGGCGGGATCTTCCAGCCAACGTGAAAAGGGCGACGAACTGTCGTTGTCTGTCCAGAAATGCGGCTTGCGATATCGGCCCAGCGCGCCGCTGGCTGCTGAGCAGCGCTGCGCCGCCTTCTCGGTGGCATCATGCATCCTCTCCGCGCTTCTGTAGCTGAGCAATGATTGCGCCGACCGCAGCAGAGAGAGCTGGTTTTGGGTTTCGACGATCTTCACGTCGAGTTTCATTTCCCTGGTCTTGTGGCGCACCAGTTTCTGCGAGCCGCCCCTGATTACCAAGATCAACGGGTCCGTGCCCCGCAATTGATCCCGTTCACGCTGGTAGCCCGCCAGATCATTGCTGGCTTGCTCCACCTGCCGATTGAGCTCAGCTTCGCTTTGCGCTGCGAGCGCATCCGTGCGCGCCGCCAGATTTGTCGCATTTGGAGAATAGCGGGCAACGAGCCTGGCCCTCTCCTTTTCCAGCGTTTTCAAACCATTCGTAAGTTCAGCGTGATCGCGGCGGAGTTGCTGAACTTCCTGCATCGCAGTCTGCCCGCTCTCCACCGCATCCAGCAGCCACGTGCCGGCAAAGGTCGCAAAGCCGATCGCCAGAAAAAGCGCTGCAAACAGGGCCACACGGCGCAGCAGCCAGCGTAAGACCCGCTTCACTCAATCCACCACCGGATAATGCGGCATCGCCCATTCATGCGCCGGGTTATCCATCATCAGGTCCACGAAGATCGGCAGCAGGCACCCCAGCAACGCCGTGCCGTCGTGCACTTGCGCGCGATTGACCGCACTGTTCCAGGTGCCGCCGCCGTGGACCAGCTGGTTGCGCAGCACATAGAGCCGGTCAAACAGCAGCGAGAGCAGCGTCGCGGTGTCGTGTTCCGCCAGCGCACGATTCACCTGCCGCCGCGCGCCCTCGAGACGCTCCTCCCAATTGGTGTAGCCGACGACGCCGTTATGATGCAGCCAGAACGGCGCGAAGACGTAGCGGTTGTTCAGCAAAAGGCGGATTTCCTGTGGGAAGCGGCTCCACACCATGTCGTAGATGCGGTGCCGCGCATCAAAGCGGACCAGCGTGCGGAAAAACTCGAGAAAGGCGTCTCGTTCCCGTCGGCCATCCTGCCCGGAAGCTTGCGCGACGTCTCCCGCATAGGCCGCGTTGAAACCGATCCAAAGCAAGATGAAGCGTACATCTTCATCGTCCCCTTCCAATTCCGCACGGCGCAGCCAGGACAGGGAGCGATGAACACGCAAGGTCAGCGGCGTTGGGAGGCCATCGCGCAAATCGCGCTGCTTGGCTTTGAGGTTTTCCGGATGAAGCGGATCCTGATCGGAATATTCGTACGGCATTATGAAATATTCAATCCCCGTGAAGGCGCATGGATGCGGGTCGGCTATGGCAATAGATCTAAGGCAAAAACGACATTTCCGGTCGCATCGTAAAAATCAGGCATCGACGTCCAGCTTGTCTCTGATCTACATGGGAAAATCGCAATAGCGCAAAGGACAATTAGGTCATGGAAGCCCCGGCACAAAACTGGCTCAGCATCCCGTCCAGACGAGAACTTGCCGACCGGCTAGAACGGACAGACATGTCCGCTGACGCCAAAGTGATCATCGCCAAACTGCTCGATACGACTGCCAAAGTCGGCGCGCAGGTATTCGAGATTGGCAAACAGATCATCGCGTTTGCGTTCGATATCATAAGCCGTTTTCGAGGCATCGCGTTCGGTGCCGTGATCGCGGTTACGGTTTCGACAGTTATTGCCTCAACCCCTCTGATCGGTGGCGCATTGGCAGCAATTCTGACGCCATTGCTCCTTGCATTCGGCCTGACGATGGGTGCCCTTGAAGACCTGCGTAACGGCGCTCTGCGCGAACCTCTGGGCAAATTCCAATCCATGGTAGCCACCGCAGCGCATGATTGACGGCACCGCCCCCCTTCTGACGGGACTGAACCCATCCGGGCTCGAACGTGTCGTCGCCGATCCCTTGCGCTTCAAGAGCCGCTTGCGGATCGGCGAGGATGCCTTCGCATTGCTGCGCACAAAAAAGCGGCTGTTCAGCTTATGGGATACTGCCGGCGCGGCCGCGACCGGAGCAGGCGTTGCCAGTTCGTCCCTTGTCGCCGGGACCTTCTTCGCACCGACCGGTCTGGCGGCAACGCTTGGGCTCGCTACGGCTGCAACTCCGGTGGGCTGGGTCGTCGCCGCTGCCGTCGTGGCCGGCGGAGGGTGGTATGGAGCCTCGCGCTGGTTCTCCGGGAAAGGGGACAATTTTGTCGAAACCATCCCCAAGTACATCAACACGCCAATCGACGTCCTTGGTGCGGCCCTTTTAGGTCTACTCGGCAATCTCGCCCTGCGGGTTTCCGCGATCGACGGGGCGATCGACACAAGAGAGCAGGCCTGCATCGCCGATCACCTTGTCCACGACTGGGGACTGGACGCCGATTATGTGAACCGTGCGCTCGACGCCCTGATCCCGCTGGCAGAGACTACCCGCGTCAAAGTCCTTACCCAGGAGCTCGCGCGATTTCTGGCAGCCAACCCGGACTGCAACGCCCCTGCCATGCAAGCCGAGTTGATGGCGTTCCTGCGCGAGGTAGTCGCCGCGGACGGCACGCTGGATGAACGCGAGGAGCTTGCGCTGGAAGCTATCGAACGGGTCCTCGAGGCCGAGGGGCGAATGACGCTAGCCAAGGCAAGCAGCGCAGCAGGCGAAACGCTGTCAGAAATAGCCAGCACCGCCGCCAGCACGGCAAGCAACGTCGCAGGCACGTTGGCCGACAAGGCAGTGCACATGGGGGGCGCTGTGGGTGAGGCTGTTGGCTCGCTCGGCGACACTGTGTCCAAAACCTTCAGGCAGGTTCTCAACACCGGAAAATCGAAAGTGCCCGACCAGAATTGACAATGGGCAATACGCGACAAACATGCTGAATTTCTGCAGCGCGCGACACCGGCCCTCTCCCCACCCTGCCATCATTGGCAATATCCTGGGGGGTGGCGAGAAGGCCGGTGCCGCGAAATTCACGTTTCGAGAATTTCCAAACGGTCCCTATGCGAAATCCGCATCCGTCATGGCATCCCGAAACTCCGTTAGCCTCGCCATCAAACCGGCAAAAGTGCTATAGCGCGGCTCTCCTTCGATCGTTTTGTACTTCCATGCTCCATCTCGGAAAGGTATTTTCGCCTCTCCGATCGATATTCCGAGACGTGTCTGTACCCGCTGCAACAACTCGGTTGATGCCGGCAGCCGCGTTGAAGCCGTGCCTAACACTCCGATTTTCATTTTTTTGGCAGCGGTGAAATCTACGTTAAAGTCGATGCCGCCGATACGTACGATGGCGCCTAGAAGCCCATTGGATTCACCGGGATCGTACCGACGATCATCCCGCCCAGTGTAATCCCGCCAGTTGAAACTGTGCTCGTCAAGATTCCGCTTAAGGTCTTCACACCATTCGTAAGCCGAAGCCAGTGCAAGCTTTTCACGCTTCGAGTTCGGAAAAGCGCCGTCCCGGACGTACCTCACAACCGGGATATCGATCCCCGGTCTCGGAGGGATGTCAGCGGCAGATTTCGCCGTTCTGACAATCTCATCGAATTCCTGCCGCTCGCGAAAATTACGCCAGCCATGACCGCCCGCGATATTGGCGAGGCTATCGCGTCCATAAACAAAATGGATCAGTGTGGTTTCAACGGCAAAAGCCTCGTCCTCGGTCTCGAAGCGAGCGACAACCAATTCTAGTGGCGTCATACCACTCGACTTGATGTCGTGCAGTATTCTCGTTTTCTTGTTGAATTCGCCCGAATCAAGCGAGTTTTCGAATTGCTCCTTGCGAAGCTCTCGCTCAAGGTCGTTAAAATGCGCCTGCGCACGGCGCCCCATACCCTTGCCCACGTAAAATGGCTTGTTACCATCCAATGGATTGAGCAAAATATAAACATAATGCGGCAAAAGAGGACATTCGATCTTATCAGAGTTGCCGTCTTCCATCTATTCCTCACTGGATGATCAAAATTCGTGATCTGGAATGTTACAATTCCAACCTATTTCAATTTTCAGAAATACCGGCCCAAGCGCTCTTCATCTCTTCCCACATCAATTCGCTAGCAGAGAGTTGCCCCGGCGGTACGCCCGTGGTTTCCACCAGCTATCAGTAGAACCTGCGCCAGGTTGAGGCTGCCCCAAGTTGCCGACTCCGCTCGAGCGATCAGCCGCTTGTGAGGTGAAGCTAGAAGATTCGATGGTCTATATCCGGCCAAGGAACCGGACAAAAGTGCGCCCCGCACCGTAGTCAGGCATCCGTCCGCGCGGCGATGTGGTTGCGCAGCGCAACGAGACCATCCCCATGACTGCGACGGAATTCCCGCCTCACCCGCTCCAGTTCACGGGCCGCATAAGCGCCGAACCGTGCAACGTCCTCGGTTATGCCATACGATAGCTCCGCCCTCAGAGCCGCGTCTGCTGTCTCCCATAGCTGCGCATTTCGCGCCGCAAGTTCCGGCACATTGCGGCGGATGAAGACGGCGCAAGCGATAATCTCAAGATCGTAGCTTGCCTGTTCCGCCACGCGCAGCATTTCCACGCAAGTGGAGCGCGCCTCAAACAGCGATGCGGCATGTTCATCAGGCGCCCATTGCGTAAGCTGCTCCCAAGCCCTGGTCAGTTCCGCGTCAGCCGGGCCTTCGACGACACCGCCATAGACAGGTGTCACAGCACGAGCCATCTTCAGCGGGCGTGTGTATCGCCGGGGCCAGAACCCGCGCCACAGTGCCCAAAGCGCGAGGGGGAACGCGACAAGCCCGATCAGGACCGAAGGCCCCGTATCCATCCCGGCTAGCGAAAGCCCGAAACCGATGCCCCCGCAAATCAATGAAGCCAGCCCTACAACCGCGGCCAGACGGAGCATCATGAGCACCAGCTGCACAATAAGGATACCAACCACCAGCAGCATGATGCCGGCAATCACCGTGCCGATTACAACGGCCAGAGGAAGCATTCCGGAAAACCCTTCTTAACACGGCACCCATGTGCCTCCCCCACGCTGCTTGCGCAGCTGCAAAGGGCTTGGTGAGCCCTTTCCTGCCCTACCCCACCATGATTATCTGAACACTCGCATTGTCCTGAAAAGGCAGTCCGCGCATTGCGACACCATCCAGTAGCAAAGCAACTGCTTCCGAAGCAGAATCGGCGGCCAATACCCTCGCTGCGATGTCCGATAAACTTAGCGTCAGCAGGCCATCGCTTGCCGCGATCACCCGGTCGCCATCTTGCAAAACCAATGGCTGTGCGGGGCAATCGATCATGTCCGGCGTGTTGAGGCCAGTCAGTACCGAAAGCAGCGAATTGCGTTCCGGGTGCCGATCCGCCTGCTCTCGGGTCAACTTTCCGGCCGCGACCTGACGTTCGATCAGCGGTGCCATTGAGTGATCTTCATTCAACCATCGAGCTTCACCGTTGCGGACCAGCAAGAGCGGGGAATCTCCTACGCTAACCCAGTGCAGCCCTTCCGGCCCGTAGTGGACCGCCAGCAAGGTCGTCCCCATCCCGTCAAGTTCAACGTCCTCTCGCACACGGTGCGCCAGCGCCTGGTTCGCCATGGCCAGTGCGATCTCGAGCCGTTTGGGCAAAGGGCCCCGCGTATAGTTCTCGAAGTGCTCGGCAAACCCTGCCACCGCAAGCGCGCTGGCAATTTCGCCACCTGCATGACCGCCCATCCCGTCTGCGACGATCGCCAATCCGGCCATGCCTCCAGGTGCAGGCCGGATTTCCATACAGTCTTCCTGATTGTCACGGGCGCCCTGAATGGCTCCGCTCGCGATTTGAAACATTATTGACGGCACTCCCGAACAGCCAAAGTGATATCGGTCACCACCTTGAAAATAAACGGAACGTCTTGGACGGGGAGAAAATAGTTCCGATAATCCACGCTGATCGGCACCGCTCTGAAGGAGAAGACCGTCCAATCCGAAAGTTCGACCTCTTCTTCGTCGTCGAGAATGCCTCCCCAACCCTTCGCGCGGAATGCCTCGATCAGTGCCGCCGCGGCAAGAAATCTCTGCTGGGCAGAAACAAGCTTGTCAGATGCATTTGCGAGCGGAGCGAATTCGGAGAGAGCGGGAAAGGTGAAACTGCCTTCGAGGTGATTGCAGAGAACCGTTCTGTCTCCCCTCCTGGCATAGGCATAAAGGGCTGCATCAACACATTGCCGGGCAAAACCGGCATTGGCAGCGCCCACATTTACCGCGGATGGAGAATATTTTTCGCGGACATTACTGCTCATTAGCGATCAATCCAGCGAGGAAGTTTCCGATACCGAGGCGTCCGCCGTGGATGTCGTAAGTGACGTTCACTTGGGGATTATAATATCCCAGGCGCTGTCCACTTCGACCGTAAGCAACCAGCATTCCGCCAATTGGCCTGATATCTCCAAGGCGACGACCTGCCCTATCTCTCAATACCTGCTGCATTCAGCCCCTTCCGGTCCCTCTGCTTGATGAGGGCCAGATTATCCTTTCGAACGACAAAATCGGTCGTGAGGGGGCATGGCTGAGCAATGACCTAGCGGTTTGCAACCCAGAGGGGGATTCCCAATTCATTAGGCTTCAGGGCAAAAAATTTGGTCAGGTTTGACTTTCGCGAGCAATTCTGATCATTAATTCCAAACCGAAGGTAATGCGCTGATTCACAGGGAGCCAATCAGTCGATGACGTACACCGTAAATACGCTTCGAGCGATAACGCGGTCGTGCGAGGAGATGCGTGATCGGGTGAAGAAGATCGTCTTCAATCCCGAGGACCGCAAGGTTCTCGATATGACGTTCGGTCCCGGCGTCGCGGCCGAGTTGGTCGGCCGCACTCCCGAAGCCCTTGCGAAAGCGGAAAAGGAAGGTCGTCTGGCGCCCCCAAAGCAGCAAGCCAACGGCCGTCGCTTCTATTCGCTCGAAGATCTCACCAACATTCGCGAAGCTCTCGGCATCCACCCCGGCAAAGCCGAGGATGAAGATGCGGTCGTCATCGCGGTCCAGAACTTCAAAGGTGGTGTCGGCAAGTCGACGATCACCAAGCATTTCGCCGACTACCTCGCGCTTCACGGCTACAAGGTTCTGGTGATCGACTGCGACCCTCAGGCATCGACGACGACGATGTTCGATATTCGCCCCGAAACGCTTATCGACGAGGAACATACGCTCGGCAATTACCTGTCGCCGCGCAGCACCTTCGACGATTTTGCAGCATCGATCCACGACACAGCCTGGCCGACGATCAAGATCATCCCCTCGAGCCTCGGCCTTCAGGATGCCGAATGGGATCTGACTGCCACGCTGCAGGAAGGCAGCCAGGCGGTGCGTGAAGGCTTGCAGCGCCTGCGCGTCGGAATTTCGAGCGTCATCAACGATTTTGACGTGATCCTTCTCGATCCGCCGCCGGCAATGGGCTTTCTCGGCCTCAACGTGATGGCTGCAGCAACGGGTCTCCTCATCCCGGTACCGGCCCGGCAGCTCGATTATCTTTCGACCATCCACTTCATGGATACGATCGCGGAGAATATCGAGGTCCTCGAAGCAGCCGGCACCCCGGTCGAGTACGGTTTCATCCGCGTCGTTTGCTCGACCTACACGCCCAGTAAACCGGGCGAAAACGACATGTGGAAGATGATGCAGGCAACTTACGCAAACTTCATGCTCAGCCAGCCCATTCTTGCCTCGGAAGAGATCAAGAACGCGACGCAAGCCTTCCGCTCTGTCTACGAAAGCAAGCCATCCGCCTCGCACGCGACTTACAACCGCTGCCGTGAGAACCTGGATTCCGTGTTCGGCGAAGTGGTCCAGCAGATCCGGCAACAGTGGTCCTCGACAAGCATTGCCGGCCGCGCGGCTGACACCGCAGCGAGTGCTGCAGCATGAGCCGCCGTTCGCTCATTTCCGAAGCCCTCGCCTCCACGCCGGCAGAGCCGATCGCCGTGACCGAGGAAGCGCCGCGTAGCGAGCCGCGCCCAACCTTCACCAGCAAGCGGCTTGATGCTTTCGGTGAAGCAGCGCGAATGGTGAAGAAGCCGTCGATCCGCCTGAAGCCTTCGGAATGCTCGATCTGGCCGGGTAATGCCCGCGACTATGCGATGCTGACGCAGGACCGTGTGAGCAGCCTGATCGATTCACTTCAGGCCGAGAACGGCAACCGGATTCCCGTCGTCGTTCGCCGGACGCCCAAGGCGGATCTCCCTTACGAACTCGTCATCGGAACGCGCCGCCACTGGGCGGTCAGTTGGCTCAACGCCAACCACTACCCCGATATCGAACTGGTCGCGATCATCGAGGATATCGATGACGAGGCCGCGTTCAGGCTTGCCGACATCGAGAACCGCGAGCGTGAAGACATTTCCGATCTCGAGCGTGGGCTCAATTACAAAGCCGCGGTCGACACCTACTATGACGGCGTTCAGTCGAAGATGGCGGAGCGGGTCAAGCTCTCAAAATCCAGCCTCGCCCGCTACATCGGCCTGACCGAGATCCCCCAATCGATCGTCAGTGCTTTCAACTCGCCAATGGACCTGCAAGTACGCCACGGCGACAAGCTCCTGCCCCTTGTTCGCACACCGGCAAGCCTTGCCAAGATGGAAGAAGCCGCCGCGCATATCGCCAATGAGCAGAGCTTCCGGCAGTCCGGCGACGAGGAGCCGATCAGCGGCGCAGAGGTTGTCGCCCGCCTCCTTAAGGCAACGACAGCCCCGCGCCGCGGACGCGCGCAAAAGGCACTCATCGAAGTCGCGGGCACGCAGATCGGGCAAGTTGATCGCGATCAAGGCCGGGGGCTGACGTTGACGCTGACTCCGACCGACCTTTCGACAGATCAAATTCTGGAGGCCCTTCGGCCGCTCATCGAGAAAGCCAAAATCCTCAGAAAGACGGGTCGCTGACCCTATTTTCTGCAAAGCTGAAAATTGTGATTTTTTGACGTATTTACAATCACTTAAATGCAATTTCCCACGTGTGGGACGAATGCAGAATGGATGAGTTTGCAGCGTGACTTCTGACGCAACACCGGCCCCCGTTGGCGGCCGGAAAGTCCAGTTCGAGATGTTTTTCACGCTGCCCGACTTCAGCGATATTTCGCTGCGCGACTACCAGGAAACGATGCAGCGCCCCTTCTTCAGCCTCGCGAAGAAGAAACGCATCAAGCCGATCGACTACCTCAGCCCTGACAAGAGCGTTCATGTCCATGTCTCCGCCAACCCCGAATACGGGATGGCGACGATCTGGGACGCAGACATCATGATCTACCTCGCCTCCCACCTGAATGAGCTGCGCGAACGGGGAGACAACGATCTCTCTCCAACGATCCGGCTTCAGCCCGGCGACCTGCTACGGCGAATTTGCTGGGGCGTAAGCGGTCGTGCCTACGAGCGCTTGATCGCTGCGCTCGACCGGCTCCAGGCGACCACGATCAAAACCAACATTCGCGCGAACTCAAAATCACGCGAGACGACTTTCTCGTGGATCGACAGCTATACCCACCTGGTCGATGAAAAGACGCAGCGCTCCCTCGGCATGGAGATTACGCTCTCGAAGTGGTTCTTCGAAGGAGTCATGGACAAGCGCAACGTGCTCGCCATTTCACCGCTCTATTTTGAGATCACGAGCGGGCTCGGGAAATGGCTATACCGCGCGAGCCGCAAGCACGCCGGCGGCAATGGCGCCGAAGGTTTCACGATCGGTTTCGAGACGCTGCACCATAAGAGCGGCAGCGAAAGTTCACTGCCTTCTTTCAAGAACAAGATCCTTGAACTGGCGCGTGCGAACAATCTCCCGGAAATCAGCCTGGAGGTGATCGGGGCGGACACCCCTCGCCCCAAACTCAAGATGGTCATGAGGAAGTACCTCGAAGACCAGTCTGCCAAGGCGGCGAAGGCCCCTGCCCTGCCCTCGCCCAAACCCGCTGCCTCGTCGCGCGCTCCCGTCGCAGCCACGCCTGCGGCGGCCGCGTCTCAAGATTTCGTCGATCCTCGACTTACCCGCGGACTGCTGGCGCGAACTACAGCGAGCCTAAAATTCGAGGATGCCAATCCTGCGGGTGACCCTCACGCCGAGGTCTACGCCAAGACAGCCGAGGACACTCCCAAGCTGCGTCGTGGGAGCAAGGCGCAGGACGTTCTCGATCCCGAAATCTACGAGGCGATCCGCCAGGAATGTCCCGGTTGGGACCTCGACGTTCTCATGAAGACGTTCGATGCGTTCCTCAACGCGAACCCGAATGAGCTGCCGCGCAACTACTCCAAGCGCTTCTACGGCTTCATGAAGAAGCATCACGAGCGCAACAAGTACCAGCTTCCAGGATTCTAAGGCTCTACTGAAAAGGGCAGGTGGCCCCCCGTCCCCGCCTGCCCTGCCCGCATCAGGCTCCCTCTTAGGGAACCCGCCTGCACCGCGAAATGCGGTCTTGGCTTCACCGTCACCTGCTCAAGGCAAATCGACGCTACGTCCGCGCCTTGCGCCTTTTGACGCCCCCTCCCCTGACCCTGCTTGCGCCCGAAGATGCCCAGCACGGTACGTCGATCTTCCATCATCCCCGGTAGCCGAGACAGCCGCTGTGATCGAGAGAGCTACGCGCCAGACAAAAGAGACCGCGCCTCGTTGCATGGACGAGCATGGGGAATGGTATGCAGAGATCTTCGTAGCACCGCGCCGCTCCGATCATCGGTCAGTTAGAGCTGTCGAGCGCCGACCTCCACGCCATGACGTAGGATAGCCCATATGTGGCGATCTTCACATGCCTTCTCATTGGCCTGACCTGCACGAACTGGACCGGCGCACGGCGAGCTCAGGATCGGGCAGTACTGCACGGGACAGGTGAGAGCCCCACCGGCATGCTCACTCATTTTTTTACGATGTGGAGGGATGCCGGAGCGAACGGCGGTAACAACGTGTTTTCAGAAATCTTGCGTTCGCGAACTTCGGTGGCGATGCTTTCCAAAGAATTCTCCGCAGGAATCGTATAACGAAGCGATCGCAACTATGATTCTAAAAACACGAAGACGCGCTTTCGCGCATTGCCTATCGCAGCATTTCCAGTCGGTTCGCCAACGCCCCTGCAGACAGAACGAAGGAACGGGCAGGCTGGCGATCGTGGTGCGGTGTACCTCAGCTGGAATAGCGACGCCGGCAACAATGCCCGTAATCAACATTCCTGAAAACACGTTGAGAACACGTCGTCGCTTTGCTCAGACATTCCCGAAAACACGACGCAGTTTAAAAATCCGGAGAAACCGCCTGCACACGATCAATCGTGACAATGCGCCGAAAAATCGAGAAAATGCGCCAAGCTCAGCGTATGAGGCTGCCCAACAGCATGGCAAGGCACCGAAGTTATCCACATCGCCTGAATAGGCCAGACGTGTCATCAGATGCTCAGCAGCGTGTTATTAGAATCTCGCTCGCGTGCTATCAGATCACTTCCCGCGTGTTATCAGATTCTATCCACAGGCCGCGACTCGCGGAGCCAGTGAGGATTCAGGGCTCCGGCGACAGGTCTTAACTCTCTAACTTGAAAATATAACCCCTTTAACCCTGCGCCTACGGCGGATCTTTGAGATTGATTTAAGAGAAAGGGGGAGGGGGCCTTTCCTCCATCGGCAATGCGAAAAGCCATAAAATCTCCAGTTCGCCCTCAATCCGTCCAAAACCTTTTGAGAGCCTGACAGCCAAGCATCGATGGCCGAAACGCTTCTCAGGAACCTTCCTGCCACGCCTGAAATGGAGCAAGTTCCTGCCGCAACGGCAAATCATCGTTTCCCGGCTCTGCCGGAATGGGATGAGGTTCAGAGAAAACTCATGGTGGAAGCCTCAGGCACACTACTGCGTGCAAGAATGGATCGGTCGCGCCGCCGTCCAGGGCGAACTACCCAATCCAGCGGACACCAACTTTATCCTTCAGTTGCATCGCGATTTTATGCAGGGACATCAGTCGACATGCAGAGCGTACAGCGTGCAAGCAACGCTGTCTCATAACGACAGGCCGGTGACGCGCGAAGGTTGAACATGACTTCCAGATCGGTCGGCACCTTCCGCCTTTGTCAGCGAGGGTCGCCGATTTCATGCTATTTCTATTCCCGGTTTGCTTTTGAACTGAAAGACGGGACGCGCATGATGGCAGTGGGGCAGGGCAGGGCAAACGCATTCCTACGGTGGCGACGGCACATCACCGGTTCAATTGCTTTCACTCGTTTCCCGATGGAAATAGCCGGGTCCGCAGGTTGATAAGCCACGCCATGGTTCAGAAGGCGGGTATTGGGCCGCATGGTCAGTGGCTTGTATCACGCGGGTAGCTCGTGGATTGGAGCAAGGCGAGGCCGACCGGGCATCGTGCTGTGCTTGACAGGCTTGCCTGAACGCGGTGCTCGCCGCGTTCTGCAGGAATTGAGCGAGGATGGATTGCTGGCATCTGATACGCCGAAGGGGGTGGTTTCGCTCCGGTGCCCGACCAATACGCAAGAAACCCTATTCCCGGGGTCGTTTGCCTAGTAAAATTTACCGATCGGGAATAATTTGCTTTTTGCAGCTCCTTATGGGCCGAAATTTACCGTTCGGGAAATATCCGCTTGCGATCCGAGATAAGACAACATATTTTCCCGTTCGGGAAAATGGAGCTAGCCTTTGAAGAGTGTTGCCGAGATCGGCCATCTGATCCGTGCTGAGCGTAAAGCGCAGGGTCTTCGCCAGGATGACCTTGCCGCTGCCAGTGGTGTAGGACTGCGGTTTATCGTTGATCTTGAGCGCGGCAAGGAAACTGTCCAACTGGGAAAGGTGCTGATGGTGCTGGCTACCTTGGGATGCTCGCTTCAGCTTGCGCGGCCGGGTGAAGGGCAGGGCGCATGAGCTTGCCAGTGCAAGACCGGCTGATCGTCTGGTGGAACAGCAGGATTGCGGGTGAACTCACGATCGATCGGGGCGGGGCGATGCACTTCGTCTATGCGCCCGAATGGCTGGCGGACGCAGCAGCACCGCCGCTCTCGCAGGCGCTGCCAAAACGCGAGGAGCCTTATTACGATGCCGCGTGCAAGGCGGTATTTGGCGGGTTGCTGCCCGAGGAAGGCCAACGTACTGCAGTTGCAGCCACGCTTGGTGTTTCGCCTGATAACCCATTCCGGCTGCTGCAGGCGCTGGGCGGGGATGTAGCAGGGGCGCTGGCCTTTCTCCCGGAAGGCGAAGAGCCGCCCGTGCCCGATCTCGCGCATTCCGCGCAGGTTCTGGATGACGCCGAGCTGGCAGCGCTGCTCGAACGCCTGCCACGTGTGCCGATGCTGGCGGGGGAGGGAGGGGCACGCCTCAGCCTCGCAGGTGCGCAAGCCAAGCTGCCGGTGGTGCTGGTCGATGGCCAGATTGCGGTGCCGCGACCCGGAGAGCCTTCCACCCACCTTATCAAGCCAGAACCTGCGCGTTTCCCCGGACTTGCCGCCAACGAGGCGTTCTGCCTGGCGCTCGCTAGCGCGGTAGGGTTGGACGCTGCCCATGGGGAATGGCGCGAGGTGCAAGGCAAAGCATTCCTGCTCGTTAAGCGCTATGATCGAACGACAGGGCAGGGGAGGGCCCACAGGCTGCACCAGGAGGATTTCGCTCAGGCCTTGGGCGTCCCCTCCAATCGCAAGTATGCGACTGAGGGGGGGCCGACTTTCCGCGACGCCTTCGCTCTGCTGCGCCGCGCTGCAACCCGACCCGCCCGCGAGGTGTTGAAGCTGGCGGACGCCGCATTGTTCAACGTGATTATCGGCAATGCCGATGCCCACGCCAAGAATTTCAGTCTGCTGCGCCAGGAAGGCGGAGAAGTCGTGCTGGCCCCGCTCTACGACCTCGTCGCAACGCGGGTTTGGGAAGAACTCTCCCCACGCCTGGCGATGCGCTTCGGTGGTGCGGCCAGGCTGGAAGAAATCGATGCAGAGAGCTTCACCCGCTTTGCCGCCGACGCTGGCTTGGCCGCGCCCTATCTGCGCCGCCGCGCGGTAGCATTGAGCAGCGCAGTAGAGGCGGCGCTCGGGCAGGGGGTGAGGGTGCCGGGATTGCCCGAAGGCGCCGTTACAGCGCTTGCCGAAGCCACGGCGGAACGAGCTTCGCGCCTTGCCTTGAAAGCGGGTTCCAGAAGTTGAAGGCATATCGTCGTTCGGACGATCGCGTTCCGGATTGCAATCAGGTCCTTCCCCTTACCGTTGAGGATGGGGCAATGAGGCTGCCTTTGCTCGCGGGCATTTCAGGCAATTGGCAAATTTGGCTCCAGGTCTGCCATCGACCGTGGGCCCAAGGTGGTGGAGCGCTTTCTTAGGTCTCCGAGTACGCCCGCCATACGTTCTTATTGAAATGATTACTTTTCATTAGTCTTACTATTCGTAATAAAGACGACAGTTTCGGTCACATCGAAGGGCGGCAAGGGGGCTATGACAGAACGCGAGATAGCGGGCGCAGCAGCGCGCCCGCGCATGGGCAAGCTGCGCCGTGCTCTCATGCTGGTGCATCTGTTGTCGGAATCGAGCGAGGGTCTGACGCTCGACGAAATGGCCGCTGAACTGGGCGTCAACCGCCGCACCGCCGAGCGATTGCGCGATACGCTGCGCGAAGAGTTCGACATCGAAGAGCGCCAGGATGACCGTACCAAACGCTTTTTCATCCGCGAAAGCCTGCGCCGCGTCTACACCAGGCCCAACGCGGAAGAGGTAGCAGCGCTTCAGGCGGAGGCCCAGGCCCGCCGCGCCGAGGGTTCCGGACATGCCGGGCAGTTGGAGAGCCTCCTTGCCAAGGTGAAGTCCGCACTCGATGATCGGGAACGGGCACGTCTTGCGCCCGATCTTGACGCGCTGGTGCGCTTGCAGCGCAGCCGGATCACCGCTGGACCGTTGCTAGATGCCACGCCCGAAGCCATCGGCGTGGTGCAAGGGGCGATCCTTGCAGGTGCCTGCGTCGAATTCGAATACACTGCAGTTGATGGCAGCGAGGCGAAGTGGCGCCGCGTTATCCCCTATGGCCTGATTCACGGTCCGACGACCTATCTGCTGGGCAAGATCCCCCCACGTGAAGGTCGCACCGACAAGGAACCGGTCTTCTTCCGTCTCGACCGGATAACCGATCCCCGCACATCCAATCAGGCGGGCTGCGCTCCGGACGACTGGGACCTCGATGCCTGGTTGGCGAGAAGCTTCGGCATCTGGCGGGAGGACGACCATGACATCGTCTTGCGCGTAGGCCCTAGTGCGATCGAGCGTGCGCGACACTGGCGCTTCCATCCTGGGCAGGTGCTGGAGGAGGACGGTGACGAACTTCTAGTGAAATTCCGCAGCGGCGGCTTGCGTGAGATTGCGGAACACCTTTTCACCTGGGGCGGCGACATCAGCATCGTAGCACCCGAAGCGCTGCGTGGAGTGATGAGGGAGCGCGTCCTACTGGCGCTGGGGTCGGTGTGATGAAGCGACATACGTCCGGATTTGTCACGGATGCAGCTAAGGGTTTCATCGTGGTAGCGCATCGTGTGCAGCGATCGAATAAGGAACAGCAGTCATGAACGTCTTCGAACTCGATGCCGATCTCGTCGGCCGCTACGAAGGGTTCGCGCGCTCGTTCACGACGATCCGCGCCGAGGACATCCGCACTCAGATCGATCAGATATACGAGAGCAAGAAGTTTTGGCCCGAACCATTGATCGGGGTAAACCCACATTTCGAGCCGGGCCGCGCACTGGCAGACCTCGCGTCTGAGGGTATCATTGACCCGGACTTGCCGAAGGTCTTCAGCTTTGGCGAGGGGCGCACTCCGATCAGCCTGCACCGGCATCAGGACCAGTCGCTGTCGAAAGCGTTGCAGGGACGCAATTATATCGTCACCACTGGCACTGGCTCGGGCAAGTCGCTGTGCTTCTTCGTGCCAATCATCGACCGCATCCTTAAGGCCCGACGCGCGGGTGAGGCGCAGCGTACGCGCGCCATTGTGATCTATCCGATGAACGCGCTGGCCAATTCGCAGCGCGAGGAACTGGAAAAGTTCATCGAAGCCTGCGGCATCGATCCCCACCTGAAGCCTACTTTCGAGCGCTACACCGGGCAGGAAAGCGACAGCGAACGCAAACGCATCGCGGCGGCGAAGCCCGACATCATCCTGACCAACTTTATGATGCTCGAACTGCTGATGACCCGGCAGGACGGGCTCGACCAGGATGTCGTCGCCAACATGGAGGGGCTGGAGTTCCTCGTGCTCGATGAGTTGCACACCTATCGCGGTCGGCAGGGCGCGGACGTCGCCATGCTGGTGCGCCGTGTGCGCGAGCGTCTGGGTGCCAGGGACATGCTGTGCATCGGCACTTCGGCGACGATGGCCTCGGGCGACGAGGATGCGGGTCGCAAGGCGGTAGCAAGAGTCGGCACGACGCTGTTCGGCAGCCCGGTCCATGAGGATGATGTCATAACCGAAAGCTTGTCGCGCTGCACGCAGGGTGTGGCGCGGGTCGATGCGCTCAGGGCGGCGGTCGTCAGGCCCGAACCAGCACCCGTCGATTTCGAGGCGTTCCGTCGCGACCCACTCGCGGTGTGGATCGAGATGAACATCGGTCTGGTCGAGGAGGAGGCGCGCCGCCGTCGGAGGCCGCAGACGCTGACCGATGCGGCGAAAAAGCTGGCCGGGGAAATCTCCCTCGATCCCGCGCCTTGCCGCGCAGCGTTGGCTACACGCCTGGTCGCGATGAGCGAATGCAAGGACGCGCGAGACCAAGCGTTCATGGCGTTCAAGCTGCATCGTTTCTTGTCGGGCGCCGGCCATGCCCATGCCACCTTGCAGCCTGCCGGCATTCGTCGCGTGGCGCTGGCCGCCGAGAAGTACGACCGCGAAGATCGCCATGCCCGCCTCTACCCTATGTTCTTCTGCCGTGAATGCGGACACGAAGTGCATTCGGTCTCGATCGACGATGAAGGCACGGTGGTTGCCCGCCCGATCGACCAGACCGCACGCGACGGTCTCGACAGCGAGGGATGGCAGCACGGCTTCTTGGTGCCTGATGCCGATGGGGCGTTAATCTTTGCGGGGGACCCTGAGGATTATCCCGACGACTGGCTCGAACTCTCCAAATCCGGCGATCCGCGTCTCAAGTCCAGTCATCGAGGCAAGCATGAGGGCCGCATGATGCTGCTCGGTGCAAATGGCCGGAGTGACATGGACGGGGTACGCGCTTGGTTCTTTCCGGGTAAGTTCCGTTTCTGTCCGCATTGCCGTAACCAGCCTCCCCCACAGGCGCGCGATATCAATAAGCTGGCCGGCCTTTCAGCCGAAGGCCGTAGTTCGGCCACGACGCTGATCACCGCCACCGCGCTCGACTGGATGGAGCGCGGCCAGGTTCCGGCCGAAAAGGCGCGGCGCAAGCTGCTAGGCTTCACAGATAACCGGCAGGACGCGGCGTTGCAGTCGGGCCATTTCAACGACTTCATCTTCGTCACCCTACTGCGCGGAGCGATGCTGCGTGCGGTGCGGACCGCTGGCGAGGAAGGTCTAGGTCACGAGCAATTCGGTGATGCGCTGCGCCGCGCGCTGGGCTTCGATCCGGACGACAAGGCCCGCCGTTCCGCTTGGATGCTCGATGCCAACCCCAAGGGGTTCGCCGCATTAGAAGAGGCCAAGGCGACGATCAATCGCGTGCTCGCGCATCGGTTGTGGAACGACTTGCGGAGGGGCTGGCGCTTCACCAATCCGAACCTCGACCAGCTCGATCTGATGCGTGTCGACTATCCCGGCGTGGCGATGCTGGCGGAAGATGAGGAAAGCTGCGGCGGCAAGGACCAGGAAAGTCTGACCGATGTGCAGCGTCGGGGCTTTGCATTGCTTGCCGCGATCCCGGCAGAGACGCGGCGGATGATGTTCCGCGACGTGTTCGACACGATGCGGCAGGGGCTGGCGGTGGCGGTGGATGCGCTCGATCAGACCGAACTCCTCCAGGTTAGCGAAAAGTCGCGCAGCGTGCTCAAGGATCCCTGGGCGATCAGCGCCGAGGAGCAGTACAAGGATCTCAATTTCCTCACTACGCTGGTGGTCGGGTTGCAGGCGGGCAAGTACGACCGCGTGGTGCGCGTCTCGGCTCGCAGCGGATTGGCGCGCAGGCTGGTGAAGCTGGCGGGGATGGACATACCCCTTGCCGACCGCGAACCCTTGCTTGAGGCGATGCTGGCGGCGGCGGCGAAGCATCAGATGGTGCGCCAGTTCTCGGTCGGGCAACTGGCTGGCTGGCGGCTTGCGCCTGGCGCGGTGAGGCTGAAACCGGGCGGAGGAGAGCCTGATAACGGCAAGGGTAACGCTTTTTTCACGGGCCTCTATGCCGACGTGGCCGCACGTCTTGGCACCCCCGGCGATCTGCCGATGGCCTTCGAGGCGCGTGAGCATACCGCGCAGGTCGATGCGCTGCTGCGCGAACTGCGCGAATGCCGTTTCCGCTTCGGCGCCAACGACAAGGCCCGCATGGCGGAGATGGCGGGCGAAGCGCGTGTCATCAACGAGAAGCGCGATTTCCTACCGCTTCTCTACTGTTCGCCGACGATGGAGCTGGGCGTCGACATCTCGCAGCTCAATGTCGTCTATCTGCGCAATGCTCCGCCGACCCCGGCCAACTACGCCCAGCGTGCCGGTCGCGCCGGACGTAGTGGGCAAGCGGCGCTCGTCGTGACCTATTGCGCGGCGCAGAGCCCGCACGATCAGTACTATTTCGAAAGGCGGATCGATCTCGTCGCTGGTATCGTCAAGGCGCCTGCAATCGACCTCGTCAATGCAGACCTGCTGTCCGCGCACGTCCATGCTGAATGGCTGGCGGCGGCGAAGGAATCGCTGGGCAAGTCGATCCCCGACAATCTCGACATGGAGGCGGAAGGGTTGCCGGTGAAGACCGCGACGCTGGGAGCCTTTGCTGTGGCGACTGCTGATTCGGCTTGCGAGGCGCGGGCGGCGAGGATCGTTGCCTCAGCCCTGCCTACAGAAGGTGCACCGCAGATCGGCGATCCGGGAGCCTTCGTTGCGGACTTGTGGTGCAAGAGCGCGGCTGCGTTCGACGCGGCGTTCCGCCGATGGCGCGAACTCTATCGCTCCGCCTGCCAGGACCGCGACGAGGCGCATCGCGTTGGCCAGCGCACTGGCCTCAGCGCGCAGGAACGCCGTGAGGCCCGGGCGCGCTACATCGGTGCGGACAAGCAGGTGGAATTGCTGGCAAGCGGGGTGTCCTCGCAAAGCTCGGATTTCTATGTCTACCGCTACTTGGCGACCGAGGGCTTTCTGCCGGGTTACAACTTCCCGCGCCTCCCGCTCTATGCTTTCGTCGATGCAGATAAGTCCTCGACGGTGCTCCAGCGGCCGCGCTTCCTGGCGATCGCTGAGTTCGGGCCGAACAGCCTCGTTTACCACGAGGGCAAGGCCTACCGGTGCAACCGCGCGAAGTTGCCTGCCGGATCCCGCAACGAGGACAACACGCTCGTCACCCGGACGATGAAGTGCTGCCAATCGTGCGGGGCTGCTCACGAAAGCGAGACGCAGGAACGCTGTATGGTCTGCAAGGATCCACTGACCGACGAAGGACGCCTAGCCAAGCTCTATCGGATTGAGAACGTCGATGCCGTCCCTAGCGCGCGGATCACGGCCAACGATGAGGATCGCCAGCGGCGCGGCTTCGATTTGCGCACGATCTTCGAATGGGATCCCCGACGCCAGGAAGACCTGCTGCTCAAGGCTGACGAAAGTCCGCTGGCGGCGCTGTGCTATGGCCCGCAGACGAAGCTCTCGCGTGTCAATCTCGGCCTGCGGCGGCGCAAAGAAAAGGCGCATACGGGCTTCGACATCGACACGCTGACCGGTCGCTGGCTGAAGGATGCCGAGGCTGACGACGACGGCGGCGAAGACGATCCCAAGGCTGCTCGCCGTCAGTCGATCGTCCCGGTGGTGGAAGACACCAAGAACGCCCTACTAATTCGCTTTGATCATGGGCTGGGCCTTTCCACTGCGCAAATGGCGACGCTGCAGCACGCGCTGATCCGCGCCATCGAGGCCGAGCATGTGCTGGAAACAGGCGAACTGCTTGGCGAGCCACTGCCTACGCGGGAGGATCGCAAGACGATCCTGCTCTACGAGGCGACCGAGGGCGGCGCGGGCGTACTCAAGCGGCTGATGGACGGGCCGGAACGCTGGCAGCGGATTGCGGAAGTCGCGCTGGACCTCATGCACCTGAAGCGGGCTGAGGATGGCCATCTTCACGACGACGACGACGCTTGTGTAGCCGGGTGCTATCGCTGCCTGCTATCCTACTACAACCAGCCCGACCACGAGATGATTGACCGCGAGGACAAGGTCGTGCGCGATGTCATTGAACGCATGGCGCGGTGCGGGCGCGACCGCTCTGCTGATGCGCCTGAACCCGGAGACAGCCCGTGGTTAGTCGCTTTGGCTCGCTGGCAGGCGCCTGCGCCAAAGGCCGAGGCGATTGCCGGCACCACCTGGCCGCTATGTTGGCCAGACCACATGGTCATGGCGGTTGCCGGAACGTCGCCGCCCGAACTCATCGCGCGTTGTGAGGCGATCGGGCGCGAACTCATCGAATTGCCGGAACTGCCCGGCGAAACCTTGCCGCCCGCGCTGGCGGCAGCGCTTGGAGTGCCCGCATGAACGCCCCCTCTCAGACCGGTCAATTCCAGACCGGCGATCTCGTCAAGGCCCGCGACCGCGAGTGGATCGTGCTGGGCAAGCCGGGCGAGGGGCTGATGCGGGTGCGCCCACTGTCGGGTTCGGAAGAGGACGCCATCGTCATCGCCACCGCGCTTGAGGCTATCCCGGTCCAGCCTGCAACATTTGCGCCGCCGCGCTCCGACCAGCTCGACACACAGGACGCGGCGCGGATGCTGGCTGACGCCTTGCGCCTGTCGCTGCGGCGCGGGGCAGGGCCGTTCCGCAGCGCCGCGCATCTCGGCGTCGAGCCGCGGGCCTATCAGTTGGTGCCGTTGCTCATGGCGATGCGTCTCGACATCAAACGCCTACTGATTGCCGACGACGTGGGCATCGGTAAGACTATCGAGGCGGGGATGATCCTGCGCGAAATGCTCGACCGCAGCGAGATCGACCGTTTTACCGTGCTGTGCCCGCCGCACCTAGTCGACCAGTGGGTAGGCGAACTGGCGGAGAAGTTCGACATCGATGCTGTCGCGGTCACCTCGGCCCGCGCCCGCTCGTTGGAGCGCGGACTTGCGCCGGGCGACACGATCTTCGCGGTCCACCCCTTCACCGTCGTCAGCCTTGATTACATCAAGGCTGACAGCCGCCGCGCGAGCTTTGCGCAGACCTGTCCTGAATTCGTCATCGTCGATGAGGCGCACACCTGCGTCGGGGGGAACGAGAAGGGCACGCATCAGCGCTTCGCCCTGCTGGAGACGTTGGCGGAGAAGGCCGGACGGCACCTTCTGCTGCTTACGGCAACTCCGCACAGCGGCAATCAAGACGCCTATGCACGCCTGCTCAGCCTACTCCATCCCGACCTTTCCGGTGGCCCCGACGCGCCTGATGTCAACGCGGTCGAGCGCTATCGCCGACGCCTTGCTCAGCACTTCGTTCAGCGCCGCCGTCCCGATATTGCTGATAAGTGGGGTGAGGCCCGCGCTTTCGCCACGCCGATGAAGAAGGACGCGCCTTATGCGCTGACCGGAGATTTCCTGAACTTCCAAGAGGACGTGCTGGAATATTGCGTGGGCGTGGCCAATCGGGTCAATGGTGAGAAGGCGCGCCGTCTGGTGTTCTGGGGCACGCTGGCGTTGATGCGCTGCGTCGGTTCGTCGCCCGCCGCCGCGCTCAGCGCATTGCGCAACCGGCTTGGAGGTATGGCTGAGGCGGACGCGCTCGAACCCATTATTTTTGACAGCGACGAAAGCGACTTCGCTGACACCGACCTCGAGCCCGCCACCGCGCTCGATGGCGAGGAAGCCGCCGAACTGCGGAGCTTGATTGTCAAGGCAGAAGGGTTGGTCGCGAACTTCGCCAAGGATCCCAAGCTGCGGGAGCTGACCCGATGGGTCACCTACTTGATGAAGGAGAAAGGCGCGCAGCCGGTGATCTTCTGCCGCTTCATCAACACCGCCGAAGCCGTCGGCGCGGCGCTGCAGGCGCAGTTTAAGAAGCACAAGGTCGAAGTCGTCACTGGTCGACTCACCCCGGACGAGCGCCGCGCTCGCGTGGAAGCGCTGGAGGACCACCCCGAGCGCATCCTGGTCGCCACCGATTGCCTGTCAGAGGGCATCAACCTGCAGTCGCTGTTCAACGCTGTGGTTCATTACGACCTCAACTGGAACCCCACGCGTCACCAGCAGCGCGACGGGCGCGTCGATCGCTTCGGCCAAAAGGCAGAGGAAGTTTGGTCGCTAATGATGTTCGGTGAGAATTCGATCATCGACGGTGCCGTCATCAAGGTCATTAAGGACAAGATGGAGCGCATCCAGAAGGAAACTGGCGTCGTCGTGCCGGTGCCTGAGGATTCCGCCAGCGTCTCCAACGCGTTGATGCAGGCGATGCTGCTGCATTCCAGCAGGCCGCGTGCGCAGGGGATGTTCGACTTTGGCGATGCTGAGAAGAAGCTCGACGACCAGTGGAAGAACGCCGAGGATGACGCCCGCCGCAGTCAGACGCGCTATGCCCAGTCCGCGCTCAAGCCCGAAGAAGTATTGCCCGAATGGCATCGCCTGCGCGCGCTTCTGGGCGGGCCGGAGGAAGTCGGTCGTTTCACCCGCCGGGCGCTCCTGCGCATCGACAAGCCGCTGGGCGAGCAGGGTACAGGCTGGCGCGTTCATTATTCCGACATGCCCTTGCAACTGCGGGAGCGGCTTGCTGCTCGCCGCCTCACCGGCACCCGCCTGATCGGTTTCGCGGATAGCCTGCCGCCTGAAGTCGCCCATGTTGGCCGGACGCATCCGCTTGTCGCGCTGCTGGCCGAGGCGATGGCCGAAGGCGCGCTCGACCCCGCTTCGGTCGAGGGGCTGGCGCCGCTTGGCCGCGCCGGGGCCTGGCGCACGCATGGAGTGGACACGCTTACCACTGTCCTGCTCCTGCGCCTGCGCTTCAAGCTGACCACCAGCGGCCGCCGGACCCTGCTGGCCGAGGAGGCCACCGCGCTCGCCTTCGCCCCGGGCGCCGCTGATGCCTTCGTGCTGGGCGCTGACGCCCTTGCGCTGCTGGAACAGGAGGCGAGCGGCAATATCGAGCCCACCGCCATCACCCGCCAGATCGACACTGCCCTTACCCGCATCGCGGGTTACCAGCCTGCCATCGCCGCTTACGCTGAGGCGCGCGCCCGACAACTTTCCGAGGATCACGACCGCGTGAAGGCCGCAACCCGTGGCGAAGGCGCCACTACTGAAGTTGAGCCCGTCCTGCCTGCCGACGTCATCGGCCTTTATGTCCTCGTGCCGGAGGCGAACTGATGGCCCGGATTGCCAATCGCCTGTCCCGTGCCGCCGAACTCGGCCTCGACGCCGTCACCATCGAAGGCGGTTTGATCGCACCCGAGCAGGTGCAGAAGATCGTCGGGGCGCCCGCTACCCCCAAGCTCGCCGCCAGCTACGACTGCCCGCGCGGTACCAGCCTGAATGACGAGGTCGCGCGTTACTTCCGCATCGGCCAGGCGCTTTGGTCCGATTACGACAGGATCGAGCACAAGACTGTCGCACACACCGTCCAGTTCGCGCACGACCTGTTGACGCAGTGCTTCGGTTTTGACGAACTGACTGGCCCGGTCGAGCATGCCGACGGCAACCGCCGCTATCGCCTTGCGCGCGAGGCGAAGCAGGGACGCATCCCCATCGTCGTCGCCGCACCGGCTGAGGAGCGAGAGGCGTTCAACCTTTCCGCTCCCGAATTTGGCGATGGCGTAGGCGGCAGTCGCGTCAAGCGCAGCCCCGTCTCGCTGTTGCAGGACTGGCTTAACGGCGCCGACCATGCGCTTTGGGGCCTCGTTTTTGCTGGCGATAAGGTGCGGCTGATGCGCGACAACGCCAGCCTCACGCGCCCTGCGTGGATCGAGGCGGATCTCGGCGCGATCTTCGCGAGCGAGATGATCGTCGACTTCACCGCTTGGTGGCTGCTCACCCACGCCACCCGCTTCGGTGCGGCAGGCGCGCCGCCGTCCGACTGCGCGCTGGAAGAGTGGCGTGCCGAAGGCCTTAAGCAGGGCGAAACTGCCCGCGCCGACCTGTACAAGAACGTGCGCGAGGCGTTGTCCGAACTGGGCCAGGGCGCTGTCGAGTCTAACCCGGACTTGCGCGAAAAGCTGGCCGACCACGCCACGCTCACCGCGTTCTTCGAGGAACTGCTGCGCACAGCCTATCGCCTGATCTTCCTCGCCGTTGCCGAGGACCGCGACCTGCTGCATCCCGGCCGCGTGGCGCAAGAGGCGCGGGCGCTCTACCGCGATAGCTACTCTTTCGGCTTCTGGCGTGAACGCGCCCGCCGTCGAGTGGCGCGCGACACCCACCACGACGCGTGGGAGGCGATGAAGATCACCCTGCGCAGCCTGGAGCACGGGCAGGAGCTGCTCGGCCTCCCCGCGCTCGGCGGCCTTTTCGCGGCGGGCGCGACGCCGCTGATGAACGGCGCTCGGATCAGCAACCGCCGCTTCCTGACTGCGCTTCACCATCTAGGCTTCATCATGCGCGGTGGCGCCACGCACCGCATCAACTGGCGAGACCTCAAGGCTGAGGAACTGGGCAGCGTTTACGAAGGCCTGCTGGAGATCACTCCGCAGCTTACCGCCAGCGATGCCTTCACCCTCGACGATAACGCGCGCGGCAATGCCCGCAAGACCAGCGGCAGCTACTACACGCCCGACAGCCTTGTGGAGACGTTGCTCAACAGCGCACTCAACCCGGTTCTGCAGAAGGCTGAGGACGAGGCTGCCACGCCTGAGGCCAAGGTCGCCGCGATCCTCGACCTCAAGGTGATCGACCCGGCCTGCGGATCGGGCCACTTCCTGCTCGGCGCCGCCCGCCGCATGGCCGACCGCGTGGCGCGCCTGCGCAACGAGGATGCCGGCAAGGCTGAGACGCAGGCCGCGCTGCGCGATGTCGTCAGCCGCTGCATCTACGGCGTGGACCGCAACCCAATGGCGGTCGAACTGGCCAAGGTGGCGCTGTGGATCGAGAGCGTTTCCCCCGGCAAGCCGCTCGGCTTCCTCGATGGCAACATCCGTTGCGGCGACGCGCTACTGGGCGTGTTCGACCTCGACGCACTGGAGCTCGGCATCCCCGATGAAGCATACAAGCCGCTAACGGGAGACAGCAAGGAGGCGGCGAAATACTACCTCAAGGCCAACCGCGATGCGAAGGCCGGGCAGGGCACGCTGGACTTCGCGGGCGGCGGCGGCTCGATGCCACCGGCGAAGCTGGCGGCGAACCTGGGCGCGATCCGCAAGATGCCCGAGGATACCGTCGCGCAGGTGGAGAAAAAGCGCGAGGCCTACCTTGCCTGGCGCAACGACCCGGCGCGCTGGGCCACGCGCGTTGCCTGCGACCTCTACATCGCCGCCTTCCTGCTGCCCAAGACCGCCGTGCCCGGCAGTCACGGTGCCGGGATAGTCCCGACGACGGCGGACGTGCGCAAGCGCCTCGGTGGCGGGCAGGTCTACGGCCCACTAGAGGCCGCGACACTGGACGTCGCCGAAGCCGCCCGCCTGCTGCATTGGCCGCTCGCCTTCCCGGACGTGATGATTGGGAACGGTGGCTTTGATGTGGTGCTGGGTAATCCGCCGTGGGAGGTTGTTCAGCTTGGCGAGCAGGAATACTTTGAAAGCCGTGTTCCCGACATTGCCGAGATGAAAGGAGCCGCTCGCAAAAAGGCCATCGCCGCGCTGGCCGGAACGCACCCGGAGATTTTCACCGAGTACGCGCGTGATAAACGCCGGTTCGAGGCTATAAACGATTTTGCCCGCGCCGGTGGCCGCTTTGACCTGACCGCGCGAGGCAAGGTCAATACGTATGCGCTGTTTGCCGAGCACTTCCTTAACTTGACCAGGGAAGGCGGCAGAGCAGGTGTGATCGTTCCCACCGGCATCGCCACCGATGCTACGACCGCACCGTTCTTCGGCCATCTGGTGAGTGGCCAACGACTGGCGGCACTGACTGACTTTGAGAACAGCGCGCCGTTGTTCCCCGGCGTCCATCGCAGTTTCAAGTTCTGCCTTCTTACCATAGGCTCGGGCGTGGTGACGGCAGACTTCGCCTTTTTTCTCACGGAACCCGTACAGCTGGAAGATGAGCGCCGTCGCTTTGCGCTCGCGCCTGCCGAGATCGCCCGGATAAATCCGAATACGAAAACCGCTCCGGTCTTCCGTTCCCGCCAGGACGCGGACCTCGCTGCTAGCATTTACAACCGCGTGCCGATACTGATCGATGAAGGCGGCGAAAGCGGCAATTCGTGGGGGCTGGAGTTCCGGCAGGGGCTCTTCAATATGACCAGTGACAGCGGCCTCTTCCGTACCGCCGCGCAGCTGGCAGCAGAAGGCTACCTATGCGCCGGCACCGACTGGGTGCGCGAAGGGGGGGGGGCGCTATGTGCCGCTTTATGAGGCCAAGATGTTTGACCAGTATAACCACCGGTACGCCGATTATTCTACCCGATCGGGTGAAAGGGGACATCGCGTTTTACCGGAGTTGCGGCCTGAGATACTGGCGGACCCTGAGCGCGAAGCAGAGCCATACTATTGGGTGCCACTAACGGCGGTCCGTGAACGAGCGCCCTCCGATCGCTATCTCATGGGGTATGGAGAGGCAACAACCGCAACGACAACGCGTACTATGGTGATGTCGGTGTTTCCATTTTCAGGGGTTGGGCATAAATCAATACTGCTATTTAGTGCATGCTCTAAATCTAAAGTTGCTGCATTGCTTTCTAATGCCAATGCGATTGTATTGGACTATATATGCCGAACCAAAATTTCATATCTAACTCTCGCGCAATTTATAGCGAAGCAACTCCCAATCCTCCCCCCATCAGCCTACTCCGAAACCGACCTCGCCTTCATCCTCCCGCGCGTGCTGGAGCTGACTTACACCAGCCATTCCATGGCCCCTTTCGCGCGCGATCTGGGCTATGAAGGCGTGCCGTTCGCGTGGGACGAGGAGCGCCGCGCGCAGCTGCAGGCGGAGCTAGATGCCTGGTATGCGCTCGCCTATGGCCTGACCCGCGACGAGCTGCGCTACGTCCTCGATCCCGCCGACGTCATGGGAGAGGACTACCCCAGCGAGACATTCCGCGTCCTCAAGAACAACGAGGAGCGCAAGTACGGCGAGTACCGCACCCGCCGCCTCGTCCTCGCCGCCTACGATGAACTGACCGCACAAGGCCTGCGCCCGCGTCTGGAGGGCTATCGGTGATGCGAAACGACGCTTGGCGCGCCTTGATCGATTGGCCAGGTCGCGCGTTCGATGCGTGCGATCTCGAGCTGGTCGGCAGGTCAGCACGCGAAGCGGAGGCGGCGTTGAGGAAAGGGTTGCAAGATATGCCGCTTTGCCCTTGGCGCTGGCATGCCGAAGGCATTGCTAAACATTTCGGAGTGGCCGGGGTAGCCAGCTGCCTTGCGGTCTTGCCCCACGCATGGGCGTCCTTCCACGAGCCGCAGATCACTGGGGGCTTCGCACATTTTCTGATGGAGGGTTCGCTCAAGCGACAACAGCAGCGCTGTCTTGCCTTCGTGCGCGCCGCGATGATCTGCCAACGATTGCAACCGCCACCAGCGGACCTTCAAGGCTTCACGGCTGAAGCGGTCGCCGAGGAGGCGCGCGTCGACCTGCTCATTCAGCTCGATGGACCCTCCGGCCGGTTCGGCACTGCTATCGAAGCCAAGTTCGGCCATGATCTGACGGATCAGTTGGAAGGCGCGGAAGATCACGTTTTGCACGTGCGCAAGTGGCAAAAGTCTAGATCAGCGCTTCTTGTGGTCGCGCGCGATCCCGTGTCGCTTGAGCACCGCAACTTCGTTGATAGCTGGCATTCAGCTTCTTGGTGGACTTTCCTGCGCCAGCTTGATGCCGAAATGCCCGCAGGGGCGGATTGCAATGACTACGCGCGGTTCCGGCGAACCGTCTGGCTTCAGGCATATGGGGGCTAAATGATAATCAACACACCGGAGAGTGTCCTCGCATACTACTCCAATCCGACGGTCGAGAATGCGGTCGATCTTGTTCTGGGCCGCAAGCAGAAGCCGGTGCCTGCCGATCTGCCGTGGACTGACTTGCCGGGCTATTATCGCGCGATGGCGGCTGCACGGCAGCTCCAGTTCGATTATGCGGGGCTGTTGTGGGAGATCTGGCAGGCAACGTGGTCCGAGGTGAGCCTGCCTAGTGGGGCGAAGCAGCAACCGCTTGATGGGGTAGATCCGCTGAAGGTATGGGATCGCGGCTGCATGGGAACGAGCGTGAAAGTTGGTGCCTTCACGCTTGAAAGGTTGATCTATCTGGATGGAGAATTCGGAGCCCAGATCGGCATTGGTTTGTGGGCGGGCAGCAAGCGATGGCTTGGAAAGAAGGATTTCCCCGTTGATTGGGAAAAGGGGGACGAGGTCGTCTGGTCGCCTCCCGGCGAGGTGCCCCTTGAGCCGGCAATCGCCGTCGACAAGCTTCGGGACTTCGCCAGCGAGGCCATGAAGCTCTGCCGCGAACGCGTGGAGCCATGACCTCCACAACCCTGCGCCGCCCCACCCCACACCCGATCTTGCGCACCGAACTGGAACAAGCCGCGTGGAACCATGGTTATCGCCGCGCGAACGGGGTGGCGGACGGGTGGCTGTGGTTCCGCTCGGACGAAGGCGTGCCCGGTGAAGTGGCGCTAGCCTGCGGGGCAGGTGACGACGGCGCGCCATGGTTCCTCGCGGTAGAGCACGCAGGCGTGGCGCAAGTCCTCGCCTCCGAATGGCCCGAGGCAGTGGCGGGGCCTGCGCCGAACCCGTGCAAGGGCGCTTTTGCTTTCGCGCGGCAGGAGGACATGCGCCGTGCGCTCAGCCGCGCATTTCACCTCGCGCGCAGCTTGCCGACCTTTCCATTCACCCAGTTCGAGGCCGAAGTCGCCGGGTTAGGCGATACCGAAGTTGACCGAATCGTGCGCCAGCGCGTGGGGCAGGGCTTCTTCCGTGCCGCGCTGATCGACTATTGGGGCGGCTGTCCGCTTACCGGTGTTACCGATCGGGCGCTGCTACGCGCAAGCCACATCGTCCCTTGGGCCGAATGCGCCAGCGATGCGGACCGGCTCGATGTGTTCAACGGATTGCTACTGTGCGCCCACTGGGATGCCGCCTTCGATGATGGCCTCGTCAGTTTTGCGGACGACGGCACCGTGCTGGCAAAACCGGACCTCAGCGTGGCGGCGGTGCAGACACTCGGCCTAGCCACCGCGCCGCGCCTCCACCTGGAGGCTGCCCATCGCGCCCAACTGGCGCGGCACCGGGAAAAGTTCGGGTTCGTGTGAGCTGCGCTTTTCCTTTCAACAACCACGATTTTTACCGACTTCAGGAGAATGAAGTGTCCGCTGCGGAACTACTGCTACCCCGTCTCAATCAGGCCTTAGTCAATATCCTGACCGCATCTGATGCCGTCATCGAGGGGCCGATCAACGATGAAGGGGAAACGGTCGAGCAAGTCCTCCGCCCGATCATGCGTCGCTTGCTGCTGTGTCAGACTCTGGGGCAGTATTCGTTGTTGGCGATCGCCGGCACGCAGGGGGCGGGCAAGACGACGCTCATTAAGTCGCTGTACGAGCTGGAAGGGGCGGATGCAGACTGGCTCAAGCCCAACGAGGGACGTGGCGAGACTTACCCGATCCTTGTCACCGAAGGGGCGCCGGATGCTGCGGCCGAAGGGTTCGTCTGGAGGCTGGAGCAAGATGGCGATCGGCGCCATGTTGCGCGTGTTTCGCTACTTGATGGAAGGCGCTCGGTCGTCGAGGCGCAGGAGTTATTCCGGCGGGCGTGTAGCGAAACAGATGCGAATGAATTGCTCGTTGAGCTCCGTTTGCCCGGCAAGCTGAGGCTGGGTGATTACAAGGGCTGGTTACTTCTGCCCGGCTACGAAGCGAGCACCCGCGACAACGAGGTCTGGCAGAAAACTATGCGGGCGGCACTGGCCGGGGCGAGCGGCGCAATCGTGGTAACCGACGAAACGCGCCTTGCGCGCGATCAGAGCGACCTAGCGCGCGATGCCATCGGTACCGCTTTGGGGAACATCGCGCCGGTCGTAGTCATCTCCAAAACCGAAAGCATCCGCAATGATGCGGAACGGCTCGCCGACCTTGAGGTGCGTGCCGCCGAAGCCTTTGGGGTTCCGGGCAGGCGTGTTCAGTGCGTTGGCCTCGCCGATGACGCTGTCTACAATCGTGCTTGGCGGGAGGCTTTGAAGGAGAAGATCGAACAGTTCGTGGTGGAATCCGGCGGCGGCACGCGCAACATCTGGCACTCCACGCTGGCTACGCTTGTACGTCAGGATCTCAAGCGCGCACTTGCGGGCGTAAACCGGCAATTGCGGATTGTCCTTGCAGACCCTGAAGGGGTGAATGCGCAGGTCGATTTCGCGAGAGACATGCTTGAGAAGTTCGATGAGGCGAATGATAGGCTGCGCCCTCAATACAGCAGTGCGATTCAGAAGTCGGTGGACGCGCATACCGGGGCAGCTAAGGCAAAGATTGAAGCGCAACTGATTGAAAATTTTGAGGGAGTGAAAAGCCACGCACGCAGCTTCTTTGATACAGAAACGGAACGCTTGATTAAGCTCAAAAGCGCCGTGGCTAAGGCCGACGAACAAGCTGGGCGATTGGCACCGATGGTGGTGCAGGCACTGACGGGTCTTATTGAGAAAGTCCTCGCTCCTTCAAGATCGGATGGCGTTAAGACCTCCAGTCGGCTCCTGCTGGGCAAGCTCTCTACCGGAAATTCAGAAGTAGAGTTGATACCTTGGGCGGGCGGCGGGAGCCTCGAAAAGGAGAGCTCGCCCGTCCACGCGCTCGTCACGCTATTTTCTGCTGAGAAGAGTGACGATGTCGGCAAACCGCTGGTGGGCCTCGATGAGGCGGTCAAGATCCTGCCTGCCCTCACGCTTGAATGGGCTCGTGCTGCCAACACCGCAATAGGCACACCAATGCCGGCGGCTACCGAAGATCCGTGGATATTCGATCCGTTGGGTTTCGCACTCAAGAATGGCGAAGAAACCATAAGCAATGCGCGTAGCCTCATGCGTACGATTGCGGCGACGATCCTCGCGGCGGACATCGCCGAACTTAGTGATCAGGCAGGAGAGGCCACAACAGGAGAGGCCGCAACAGGAGAGGCCGCAACAGGAGAGACTATCTCCAATACTAGCACTTCCGAGTCCGACCAGATGTCAGGAGTTGCAAATGCGGCGACAATTGGTTTGGCCGGCAAGGCTGCTGCCGCACTTCTCACCAATCCGGTTTTCTTGGCCGGTACTGCGATCGTCGCTGCCGGCTACCTCACGGTAAGCATGTTGCAGGAAGTACGTGCGCACGATCGTGCCAACCGAGCCAGCGCTTTGGGTATGCTGCAACGAGCAGGCGAATTCCGCCTCCAGCAATACATGGCGAGCTACGATGAGATGATGGCGAGCATGCGCGAGAATCTGGAGCATGCGTTGCGCAGACGTTACCGGATCGCCGATAGCCTCGCGAGGAAGGACAGAATTGTTCACGCCATCGCTGTCGCCCAGCAACTACGCGAAGAGTTTTCCGAGAGCCTGGAGGACCCTGAACACGGAACGTCGTCACTGCGTTTGCAGTTTGCCGATGTAGGCTGAAGTGATGCCGGATCAGGATGCCGATCGACTGCTTTCGGAGGTGTCACTCAAGTGGGCTTTCGATGCTTATGACAAGTTTGCAGCACGGCTGTCGCCGGAAGTCCGCCGTCATATGGGAGCGCAACGAAAGGAAACCTATACGGTTGTCTTCGGTCGCACTCAGGTTGGCAAGAGCACGCTGATCCTGCATCTTCTGAGGGTGCGGGCAGATGCGATCGACCTAGTGTCGAACGTTTTACGGGGAGGGCGCAAGTCGGGTAACTCCTCGACGGCGCTTCCGACCGAATACCGCCAGGCCCGCGATGACTGCTGGCGGATTAGCTGGGGCGGCCAGTCGTGGCTTTGTGTGTCGGACGGTGACGCTCGCGAGAACTTCGAGAAAGTTCGAGCGGCCATGGAGGCCAATGTTGCGTGCGCGGATGGTTCATTGTGCAGGGTGGACATTCCGGCGCGCTATTTCGAGACTGCAGCTTCGGACGTTCGCGGAACGCGCGTACTCGACCTGCCAGGTATGGATGCTGCTAACGGTGCGGAGCGACGCTTCGTCGCGCGTGTGGCCGAACGCCTTGTACCGAATGCGGATCTCGTCCTGCTGGTCGGGCGCGCAGACGACCTCACTTTCCTCCTGCCTGACCAGTTGGCATTGCCGGGAGTTTCGGATTGGCAGATCACTCCTCGCCGCTTTCGAGTAGTAACCACATACTCCTTTACCCCTGCCAGTGTTCGGGAATTCGGTCGGGAGCATGACTGCGTGGGCGATGTCGGCAAATATCGCGAGCGCCTTATCGGCGAGATTCAGAAATTCCGCCCACTGGAGCCGCCGGCGCAGACACCTGAACTATATTTCCCCCTTGAGTTCGGGGAATCCTGGAAAGGGGCCTGCGATCTTCACAGTTCGGAAATGACGGAGATGATGGATGGTCTCATGCAGCGCTTGCGTGAGGACATTGCGGCAGCCAGCACGCCAATCGGGCGCCTCGAAGGCGCGCTGGATGCGCACGTCCTCGTTACGGCTGTTCATTCGCGTCGTCTTGAGGAAATCAGAGAGCGGCTAGATAAAAAACAGCAGGCCGTCAGAGCGCGCGAGCGCGCGATCGGACAATTGGAGAAGGCGCTTGAGGAGCAACGCGACAGTCTGAGTTTCCAGCGAGCGAACCTTGAAGCGCTGACTGAGAGAGCAATTAACAAAGGTGCAATGGACGCTGGCAACGGACTTCATAAGATTGTGATGGAATGGTGGTGGTCACAAATGGAGCAGCAGGCGCTCCAGGTGAAAGGCCCAGACCGCAACACCGACTTCTTGTTGAGTATGCTTGGGGAGGCGGAGGACAACTTGCGTCGACAAATCGCAAAAGCGGCCCACACCGCTGAACCGCCTGACGGCCTGTCGATGACATCCTGGAGGCAGGCCCAGGAATCTGCAGGTCGCCTCGCAATTGCGAATGTCGCTAAGGCTGCTGATTCGGCTTTTTCAGAAGTGCGCAGCACGCTCGGTGGGTATTGGACCAAGTATTATGTTCGTAATCGGTCATACGAAGAGGATTTCGCTAAACTGACTGCCGCGTATATCCAATTTATCGGCAATATAGCTGCTCACATAACAAAGAATATCAAAGCCGAAATCGAAGCAGCAAGGAGAACGATGCAGGACGATGTCGGGCGCCTCGAAATGAAAAAAATCTATACAAGTCAAAGGCGTGAAAGCGACAGCATAATGCTGGGCCGCCTTCAGGTGCAGCTACAAGATTGTCAGACCGAGCGCGATGAAGCCGAGCGTACCATCCGGGAGGAAGCGGCATTGAGCCGGCAGTTTACTCAGTTGCTGGCAGACGAATACGAGAGAGCAGTCGAAACGGCCTATGCTGAGGTGATGAAGGCTGCGGATCCGGCAACGGCCTTCGAGCACTTGGTCATGGCCTCGATGCTGAGAGAATCCCGCGAAAGCGTTTGGACGCGAATTAATGGTGCGAAGAAACAATGACGACAAATGAAACCTTGATGCCGCCTTTTGAAGCAACCCAGTTCGGCAATTCGTCTGACGCGATCGGAAGGAAAGAGCAGGAACTGTCGGCGCTTCTGGATCGTGTTCTGGCAGCACCGTTTGAGCCAGTTCTGAAAACACTGAGTGAGCTATCGAGTAAAGCAAAGCTTAGCGGCGATAAGTTGGAGGATTTCGCCAATGAACTGAGTTCGGTCGATGAAAACATCAAGAAGGTTAGCCGGACCGTAAAAACGAATGCTGCGAATCTGGAAGTACTTGATAAAGCACTCAAGGAAATCGCAAAGGCCGCCCACCGATCGGAGACTACCGCAGCCCAACGCGATAATCAGTTGCTGGAAGCACTGGATGCTTCACGCCGAGAGGCGCAGCAGGCGGCAAGTGCAGCGGCAATGAAGGCCCGCATCATGCTGATCCTCCTTGCAGCTTTGCTCGTGGCCCTTGTCGGCCACCTAGCCTTTGAGGTGGGGGGGATGCGACCGGAAATGTCGCAATCGCTGTGCACTAGGCCATCGTTTTGATTAAGGATTGCATAGCCTCCAGATTTCTGGATGCCTTGGGTCCTAATTTTGACGACAGGAGGCGACGATGGGGAATGTCCTGCTGCCGGTTAGATATTCGAAAATCGGGCGGTCTGCATTTGCATGCTCAGAATCTGGCGTTGAATGATTGAGAAGGATCGACGGCGATAGGGGCTGCTACGCGTCCGTTTACGCCAAGGAGTGACTACGAGCGTATCCGAGACAACACCCTCGCGGCCACACCGCTCTGCACCTGAAGCTGACGGCCATAACGCAGAGCCGTGGACGGTGAGGACCAGCGCAAGGTGAGGGCGATGCCGGCGCCATCCTCACCGGCCGCGAACAGGTCTTGCGTCAATCCAACGCGCAAGGAGTGGGTCGAGAGCGCCTTGATCGCGGTGTCGAGTTCACCAGTCGGGATGTCGACCAACCCTGAATGAGCCGCAGTTAGCGCGATCCGCCGGTAGATTCCGGTGACGCCCTGCCGAGTAAGCGGGGCATCGCCCACGGTATAGGTCACCAGCAGAGCGGCGCCATGATCGTCGCTCTCACCCCAGCGTGCATCGGCGGCTTCCTTGGCGCGCTGGCGGCGGCGGTCGACTCCGACCCTGCGGAACAGTACCCCTTCGCTCACTCCGCTTTGCGCCTGCCAGAACGCCACCCGCCGCATCGTATCTGCCGAGAGCCACGCCCAGGCACCGAGCCCTTCCTGGTCGGTCTTCGAGCGGGGGAGGTGGAGAAGGGCGGTGCCGTCGCCTTGCGGACGCAAATCCTTCACCTCTACCGCGGTGAGCTCGCCAACGCGTAGGCCCGCATCGTAGCCGAGCGAGATCAGGGCGGCGTCCCGCAGGCCCTGCACATCGCCGCTGCACCCGTCGAGCAGAGCCGAGATAGTAAACCCGCGCACCTTGGCGAGCTCGCCGCCAAAGCGCAACGGCGCGGCCTGGCGTTGAGCGGTACCCTGGCGGCGGCGATTGGCGCGTAGCGCGTTACGCACCATGGGGGCCGCCGTCGGCAACTGATCTCCGGCGAGGCCCAGCAGCCGGTGGATGGTTGCAAGACTTGCGATCCGGCGCGCAAGGGTGGCTGGCTTCTTGCCATCGGCCTCGAGCGCGCGGAGGTAACGCACCAGGTCCTCAGGCTCGGAGGGTAGCACTCGGCGATGCTCGTGCGCACACCAGTCGAGCCAGCAATCGAGATCGGCGGCGAGCGCGAGCATCGAGGCCGGCGCCATAGCCTCGAGTGCTGTTTCGAGGCCGATCGCGCTGACCGACGGCAGGTCGGCGGGTGCCCCGCGCGCCAGCGTTGCCATCAGTCGCTCGGCGGGGGACGCGCTGTCGACACCCAGGTCTCGCAGCGTGCGTCGGCGCGGTAATGGGCCTTCGTGCGCGACGACCATCACGGTAGTGCTGTCAACGAGCGATGGCGTAACGGGTGCCTTTGCACTCGGGAAAGTCTCGACGGCAGGTTTGGACTCGAGGGGCAAAGCCTCGCTCTCGCGCTCAGAGCGGTGATCGATCTCATCGCCACCGGCTTGCGGCAGATCCTGCTCCGATCTGTTCACGTGCCCTGCCCTCGCGTTCTGTTGTGCACAATAACTAGTCTAATATTACCATAATATCCGATTATGGAAAGTGACTTCGGCATACCTGGTGCGGGCAGGGGGGATCTGATCCGACACCATTCTCCGGACCACTCCGGGCTAGAGTTTCCCGGCTAGAGTCACGGCGACGGGCTGGGTGCGTCGCCGGGATTCATCAGCGTGATCGGGGGCTTGTTGCCGATCGCACCGTGCGGCCGAACCTTGTTGTATTATCTGCGCCATCCCTCCGAGTTTTCGCGGGCATCTGCAAGCGTCAGGAACAAGTGGGTGTTCAGGCACTCGGCCTGGAAGCGACAGTTGAACGCTTCGACGAACGCATTGTCTAAGGCAGATCGCGTATGCGCAATATGAGGCGGTAGCCGAGCATCACGCTAATTCCGAACAGATGATGGTGAAACCGAGCCACTTGTCTATCACGGAGGTGATAGATTCGCTTTCGATTTGCAGTATAAACGGCCTCGCAGAATCTGCCCGGATCATCCGATTCTGCAGCCAATGTTCTCCGAACACGCCCCTCGCGGGACGGCTACGCCGCACATGCAATCGGCAATCTCCCTCGGCTTGTGGCAGCGAGGCCGAGGGCAATTCTTCCTGCAGCAAAAAAATTGATGGAGGTCGTGCTCGCGCAAAGATATTGTATAGTTTGCAGGATCTGCCCGGATAATCCGTTCCTGCTCCGAGTGTTCTCCGAACACGCCCCCATGGGGGGGCTCCGCCCTGACAAGACATTGGTAAGCCGGCCCCGCGTTTTGGCAGAAATGCGGGGGTGCGCATTCGAGATGACTTTGCCCGGTTGCTGACGCATAGCCTTGAATGCAGGATCTGCCCGGTTTGCCCGTTTCTGCAGCTAGTGTTCTCCGAACACGCCCCTCACGGGGCGCCTTTGGCGCACTTTAGAGCGGTATTTTCTGCTCGCTTTGTGGCAGCGAAGCGAGGAGATCCCAGTTCTTGCTCTAAATTTCTGAACGCAGCCATCCGGATCGGGATCGCGTTCCGGGCGTTTGCCTCCAACCCGCTAAGAATTTCGGCGAACGGGGTCGAGCCACCGGTTTCCATAAGGTACTGATGGGTGAGGCCGCTTTCAGGGTTGCTTCGAAGAGAGCGCAAAGGTGACATGGTTGTCTCCATGCGCAACGTTGCTCTTATCGGCACATGCAGTTCGTCCAGCTGGCGGCTGGCGACATGGATTGCATGATCCTTGAATGGGTGTCGCCGGTCGCCGATGCCGCGGTTCCTGAATTTTTCAACGCCATCGGAATAGAGCCAGTACCGGCCAGGCTCCAGCCAAAGGCCATGCCGAGTGACGGCCTCGATCTTGAACGATCCCATTTCATTTGAGCATTCGGACCGGAGCCAGACGAGGACCTCGTCGAGGTGCTTGGTCGGAAGGGAGAAGTGGATAGAATCGATGTTCGTGTAGCAAATCTGGACGTCGGGTGCACACGCATGGATTCTCTCCATCATCGCGAGGAGGATCATACGACCTCGTGCGACTATGCGTTGGCCGAGAAGATGACACGCAGAGCCATCCCTCAGGTTAGGACCTTGCACAACCACGGCGTCCGCTTCTTCGAAAAGCCTGATGCCCCTTCTGCCCTGGAGCCATATTTCTGTTGCGGTTTCCGGCTCATCAAGGGGCACATCGATGCCATAGGCCCCCTTGATCGCATCCATCGCAAGACTCCTGGTCGAGAATTTGCGCCGTGGTTTTGAAGGGCGGCTTGCGCACGAAGCCATCAGCGTCGCAAGAAACTTTTCTCTATCTGCGAGCGCCTTGTTTCCTTGTTTGCGGTAGCTTTGCCGGTTGGCGAATGACCGCTGCACTTCCTTGGCCAAGGGATGCCGCACAGTTTTGTCGGAAACGATCGATTCCACCAGATGGATGGCTCGAAAATGTTTCCGGAAAAATTCAACCTCGAATTCGTTGAGGTCGACCTCAATCGCTTCGTCCAACCCGGTGCGGAGGTGACGACCGCAGTGAAAGCTGCGCAGCGGATTGTAGCGTGTGATGAAATCTGTCGAAGGACCTTCGAGAATACATCTGTACAGCCCGACCCGGAGGGTTTCGGTTTCATCAAGCTTTCTATCAAGGTTGATTAATCGGAGGTCCGCCGGTTTTGGAAACGGTTGTTGCATGCACGCCGGGTACATCCCGTTGAAATCGATCGAGATGACGCTCCGATCCTGTCGGCGTTCCTCCAGAATGTGAACATCCTGGATAGGCAGGTGCCAAGCAGTGTAGAAGCGTGCATCAAGCAAACTTCTCCGACGGAGCGCATTGCAGATCGTGCTCCATTTCTCATCGCAGTACGATGTAGGCGAAACCAGATGGCGATCGTACCTGCGCACTATCGTTCTTAGTGCGTCAAAGCTTGATGCAGAGTCATTCAGATAGCGCTGCTCTGGCAGCCATGGATGGAGGTCTTCAAGAACTGCCGGCGGTGCGATGCCGGGATTGGCCAATGCAATTAGATCGGCTTCCCGACGGGTCAGTGTGATTGAGCGCGCTTCCGTGAGATTTCCATACGTTTCGATAGGGCGCGTGCCGAGTTCATCGGTGATCGTGCAAGGGTCTGCCGAGATAAGATGGATCGGGGCATGCTGGCTCCTCCTGCGCTTTCGCAAAAGCACCGGTTCTCTGCCGTTTGGAAGGTCTCCTGAGCCGTGGAAACGGTAAGTCTTGTTCATTTTGATCTGGTTCTGTCGCGACCGGCCCGCCTCATTCTCAGGATGCCGCAGTGGGCAAGTGCGAGCTCATTTACCAGCGCAGCCCGATCCAATTCGCCCTGACCATCGGCAGTGGCGCGTTTCAGCGCATGGCGAATGCAAAAGGGGTAAAGATTGGTGAGAGGCTGGATGTGGCGTTGGCTCCACCCCCGGATCGGTTTTCCACTGGTCACGATGGGATTGTCGCACGTAGCAGCAGCCGCTCTTTCTTTTTCGTAATCTAAAAAGAGCGATTTCAAATCGTCGATCGATATCGACTTGAGTTCCGCTACGGAAAAATGAAGGCGGGTGAGGGACAGGATGTTCCTCATGCCGGATCGGTCCAGCTTTTGGGAACGCGCGAAATATGGCGGCCTATTTGTTATTCTGTGCAATGCAGATTGGAGGTGTCCGGTTCTGCTGTAGGCAGTCAAACCATTTCTGTCAGGGTTAATCAGGACGGATCGGATAACTGCATCTACGTAGCGCGATCGTTCAATACCTTCCGCCAATAGTAGCTGATTTATCAATGCGCGGATGCCATGGGGAAGACTCGCCGTTATGGTTGAGGGATAATCGAGTTTTTCCCAGCGGGCATATCTCGCGATCGCATAGGACCGGCCCAAGTCCAGCAGGCCTTTCAAAAAGCGTCCTTCGGCGTTTTCGTGGCCGATGGTCATCTCTGCCTGGTGCACGGCGTGGCGCCATTCGGACGGTGCAATATTGCGATTGAAAAGGTCTTTGGCCGACGTGGCTTTCCCACCGAGCAAGCGCAAATCGCCGATCTCTCGAAGTTCTTGCCTTAGCGTGGCCTCTTCATCTTCACTCTGGTTGGCCCTATTTATAGCGTCAATGTTGACGTAATTATCTAGATCGCCAACCCATACCAGCAAATCGTCGCCGCCGCTCATATGGCATCCTTCGTACAGATCGGATTTGATCGCGTTGCATAAGCCTTATTCTTGCTAAACACAGGTTTGCAACAGCGTTCTTTCGTCAAGCACACAATCACCGCTCCTTATGCGGTGAATTTACTCATCATTCGCCCACCGCGTAGCGCAACAACATTCGCCGCTAAATATGCGGCGAATGTTGGGGGCAATCACCGCATCCGAAAGCGCAGATTGCATGGTTGCACAACGCCCAGGCGCAGTGCGCTCCCGACCCTTTGCGGCCGCTCGGTCTTTAAATTCGGATGCTTAAGTGCAGACGGTCGGCTTTCCCGCTCCTCGGTCCAAAGGTGGTCGAGAATGTATTGGCAGCTTTCGACATCGGACTTTAGAGATTTAGCCGATTTGCAATGCACCGAGATTGTGACCATGAGGGCTGCGTCACATTCGTAAACGGATTTCCTGTTGATGGAATTTCTTTTTGAAATCCTTTTCCAATTCATCAGTGAGATCTTGCTTCAGCTCATCATCAATGTTTGCTGCGAGTTGGGCCTGCGTGGTTTGGCACGGGTTCTCCGATGGTTGCCTTCGCCGCCGATAGCGGCCGCATGGATCACGCTGAGCGGTGTCGCCGCAGGTGGGATCAGCTTGCTGATCTTACCGCATTCGGCAATCCATGAGCCTGCCCTGCGGCTAGTCAACCTCGCCGTGACGCCGGTTCTGGCGGGCGGGATGATGATGATGCTTGGTCGTTTACGGGCGAAGAGAGGTCAGGAGCTCGTCCGCCTCGACCGATTTGGCTATGCTTTTCTGTTCGCCTTCATGATGGCGCTAACGCGCTATAACTGGGCCGTATAAAGCGTGCTCACAAAACTTCCGGAAAGGAGAGTGTCGCGGGCGGAGCGGAAAATAGGGGGGCTCTTCGCCTCCCGACCCATCCAAGACATTCAGCAGTCAAATTTCTCTCTCTAGGAGCGGACCGTCAGCTTACCGACACTCGGAGCCCACAAATTGGCCGATAGGAAAATGTCCGATCTGGATTGTACCGTCGAAATCGCCGGCGCTCGCAACATGTCGTTTATTGGGTAAAGGCCACCGAATCCATCTATTACCCATGCGACGCTGAGGTTAGTTCGGTCGCCAGACTGGACCATGGGGAGACTTAGGTGGCGATCGCCGAGAGGGACATCAAGCAACTGTGGGGTATGGCTGGTGGCTACTGTAGCAACCCGGATTGTCGAACGCGCGTTGCCATCGTCAGCGACAAGGGTGAGAGTTACTTGACCGGCGAGATGGCGCACATAGTCGCTCGCCAAGCCAAGGGACCGCGTGGAGATGGCGTCGGCGGCGATGACACTTACGAAAATCTCGTCCTTTTGTGCCCGACTTGCCATACCAAGGCGGACAAAGCGCCAGAAGATTTCCCAGTCGAGTTACTGCTCGATTGGAAGGCGCAGCACGAGGCATGGGTCGACGGCTGGGCGAAGGCGGACCGGATGAAATCGACTCAAGAGCTTATGATGTTCATTGCGGGCCTGCTCGAAGAGAACCACTATTTCTTCACCAAGTACGGCCCGAAATCGTCCATCGCGGTCACCGACCCCGTTTCGTCGGCCTACGCCATCTGGGTCGCGCGCCGGTTGGACACGATCCTGCCCAACAACCGGAAGATCGTCGCCGCACTCGACGCAAACCCAGAGTTGGTGCCGGGAGAAATGAAGAAGTCCGTCCTATTGTTCCGCGATCACGCGTCAGGCTACGAACAGAACGCGTTCGAGCGGCTCGACCACTACGAGTTGTTCCCGATATCGTTTGCCGAGTTGGTGGAGAATTACAAGAATGTCTAACGGATCGAACGATTTCAACGTCACCTTCGCCCACATTTCCTTCCTCGAACGCCTGCTCGCTGGGCATCCGAACATTATCGAGGTGACACGATCGAACGACATTCAGTTTGATATGGTGCGTGAGCGCGGTGGGCCCATCCGGCTAGTGTGCCTCAACGAGTACGCCTGCGGACTCGCGCGCGTGTTTGAGGCTCAGGAAGCGTTTCCAGGTGTGAACCTCATCTACGTCGGCGGCGTGTGGAACAGCTATACAGGGGATGCGAAGCGGCACTGCCGGGACGCTCAGATCGGCCTCTTCAACGCCAAGGAGATCACTGGAGCGCTCCATCGCAACGATTTCTGGCGTTATGTCCGCGCGAGTTAGAGCTGTGATCGCGGAAAAACTCAGACGACATCCTTCGATCTTGAGCGTCTGGGGCTTCGGCTCCTTCTTCCGAGGCGAGCGCCATCACGACATCGACGTGCTCGTGGTTGTCGCAGTGCCCCAAGACCGGCTGCTCTACACGGCGCGCGAAGTCAGGGCTGCACTCACCGAAATCGAGCATACGATCGGCCTCCCGATCGATGGGCTGATCCTGACGGAGTCAGAATTCGAAAGCCGGCCTCTCCGCAACATGGGCGAGTTGGTCCGCATCGTGAGTGCCAATGGACGAACACCAACGGACGGCAGCTTCCAGTATCGATGATTTTGCGGCCAAATGGTAAGGATTGTCGGAATTCCGCCGATGCCGACCCATTGCAGTCCTTCAGCCGCCGATTTTTCGTTCCCAAGTGCGGACGGACCGCTACCCCGGCGGCTGTCGGCCAGAGCCCGTGGTTTAAATCAGCAACCACGAGAGCCTACCCCCGACAGAAGCTGTCGATGGAACGTTTGAAGCGGCCTCTCAGTACCCGACACAAAAATCCAAGGCGCGTCAGACATCAAACCTCTGGATAAACGCGGTCAACATAGGCAATGTTTGGTCGGGGGCTACGTGACGAAAAGTAAGAACGATAAGGCAGTAAGCCAAATAGAAGAGTTGAAACCGCCCACGCCGTGGCCGGGTGCAAACGCACGCTTGCTCGGTCTTGGTGTCGGATTGCCAATATCGGAACTCGATCGTCTTGCGAATTTCAGCGCGGCAGAGTTCGAGCGCTTCACCCTGGAATGGGCGACCGATTATCTAGCCGTGAAAAGACCCGAAATCGTCGAGGTTCAGCAGCGAGGTGGCGCAGGCGATAAGGGCCGCGATGTCATCGCCTGGCATGATCCAAGCACCGTCCCGGTTCGCAAATGGACGCTCTATCAGTGTAAGCACTATGGGTCAGCGCTGGGTGCTGGCACGGCAGCGGCAGAAATCGGCAAGGTGCTGTTTTATAGCCACCGTGGCGACTACTCCTTCCCAGAGGAGTATCACTTCGTAACTCATAAGGGCGTGACCTCGCCGTTCCAGGACCTTCTGGATAAGCCCGAGGACCTGCGTAAGTTCGTCATCGATAATTGGAACGAGCATTGCCGGACCAAAATTCGTAAAGATCCTGTTGAACTGACCGCCGAATTCAAAGCCCACATTGAGAGCGTCCCTTTCGCGGCTTTCCGTGCGAAACAACCGCTGGCCCTTCTGAACGAACACACTCAGACCAGATATCATCTGACCGTTTTCGGCGCGCCTTTGATCGATCGCCCGAAGCCACCAGAACCGCCATCCGAGGTGGCACCTGGCGAGAACGAATATGTCGCGCAGCTCATGGAAGCGATTTCGGCCGATCTCGGCCACACCGTGTCAAATCTGACCGATTTCATGCATTCGGATAAGCATCGCCGATTGTTTGATCGATCGCGCCTGACCTTCTATCACGCAGAAGGACTCAAGGAGCTGGCGCGGGATCAGATGGCTGACATCGCGTTCTTTGAAACACTCCTGAAGGAGTTCCACGATGGCCTGTACCACTGGCATACCAGCGAGCCTGACGGTTATCCGCGGCTGATCGAGACCGTTAAGGCGTCGCAGAACATCCAGCTCAGCAAGCACGCGCTCGAGCCTCACGTTCTCCCGAACGACCGAGAGGGTATGTGCCATCAGATGGCGAACGAAGGGCAAGTCCGGTGGTGCGACAAATGAGCTTGCCGCATCGCCAGGCACGACCGTTCAACACCCCGATAGAGTCGGGAATGCGGCTTCTGTTCGCACTTGAGGAGGCCAAGGGCGGGGCCTTCGATCTCCAGCGTCTCGTGTCTTACGACTATCTTCTTGTCCATTCTGGCGACGTGGAAGATGGTCCAGCGAGCCTTCACCCCGCCTTACCGTTCAGGGGAGGAGAGCTTCTGGTAAAGCGCGAACTCGTTCGCGTGGGTCTCGACACCATGTTCGCGAAGGAGCTTCTGGAGAAGAGTTTCGAGCCTACTGGCATTTGCTATCGCGCTACGGCACTCACAGGCGCGTTCCTGAAATTGCTCGTGTCCGATTATGCATCTTCGCTGCGTGCGCGGGCGACCTGGGTGGTTTCACGCTTTGCGGCCTACACAGATGACATGCTGGATAATTACATGACCGAAAATGTCGGCCGCTGGGGCGCTGAATTTGATCGCCTTACCGCGATCAAGGAGCTTGAACTGTAATGCTCCAGATTAGAGAAATACGCCTTACGGGTCCGAATGTTGAAGACGCTTCGGTCAAATTCGGCCCAGGTCCAAATGTCATCGCCGGTGAATCCGACACCGGTAAAAGCTACCTGCTTCATTGTCTCGACTACATTTTCGGGGCCGAGGAGTTAAAGAAGCGCATCCCGCAAGCCGAACCCTACGATGAACTGAAAGTCGAGTTTCAGAATACGGCGGGCAACTATCTCACCTTAGTGCGCAGCCTTTCCGGCGGCGATCTCAAAGCGCATCGCTGCCAGATCGACGCCATTGATGGAAATGGCGAGACGATCGCATACCGCAGGCACGGCACCAGCAAAGCTGATGACGTAACATCGGTCCTGTTTCCTTTCGCGGGTATCAAGCAAGCGCTGCTCCGCAAGGATAACGATGGGAAAACGCAGCGGCTTACGATCCGGACATTCTTGCCGACGATAATCGTCGACGAAGTCTCCGTGATTGAAGAGCAGTCACCCGTCCTTGGGCGGGGAGGGTTTGATGATACGGCGCGGAAGCGCATGTTCGCCTACATGCTGTCTGGCAAAGACGACTCGAGTGTTGTCGCCAGTGAGAAGAAGGCGATCGTCACGGCTCGTTTGAATGCCCAAGTCGCGCTGATCGATGATCTGTTGGCTCCGTTGGAGCAACAGCTCCAAGCTACTCCGACTGATCAGACAGAGGATTCCATCGAGAAAATCGATGAGACGATCGCCAAAGTTTCCGATGAGCTGGCGGCGATCGAAACGGAACGCGCGAACTTGCTGAATGAGCGCGACATCTCGAGCGAAATGAAAACGAAGGCCGAAACACAAGTTTTGGCGATTGATCAGCTACTCACACGATATCAGCTCCTCAGCGAGCATTATACGTCGGACTTGAGTCGGTTAGACTTCGTCGCAGAGGGCGCGCATTATTTCGATAGTTTGCAAACCGTCACTTGTCCGCTCTGCGGTCAGAATATGGACGAAGTGTTGATTGCCACTGAGATGTGACCCGGTGGGCGTATAAATTACCATTGAGAATTGACCCATGTTTCCCTCGCCTCCGGCTGCCAGTCGGAGGGTCGTGGAGTGATCGACATGGACTTACTCAGTGTGATCCGCCGGTGGCATTTCCGGCAGAAGATCTCCATTCGGGAGATCAAGAGGCGGACCGGCCTGTCCCGCAATACCATCCGCAAATATCTGCGTTCTGACGCGATTGAGCCGAGCTTCAAGGCTCCGATCCGGCCGAGCAAGCTCGACCCTTACGCCGAGAAGCTGACGGCCTGGTTGCGAGTGGAATCCAAGAAGTCCCGTAAACAAAGGCGGACTGCCAAGCAGTTGCATGCTGATCTGGTCGAGCTGGGATACGATGGCTCTTATAACCGGGTTGCCGCTTTTGCCCGACGATGGCGGACCGAGCTGCAATATGAGCAGCAGACCAGCGGGCGTGGAACATTCGTGCCCCTGGTTTTCCAGCCTGGCGAGGCGTTCCAGTTCGACTGGAGCGAGGACTATGCCGTGCTGGATGGCAAGCCCACGAAGCTGCAGGTCGCTCATACCAAACTGGCGCATAGCCGCGCCTTCATCGTCCGCGCCTATCTGCTCCAGACCCATGAGATGCTGTTCGACGCGCTGACGCAGGCGTTCCGAGTGCTGGGCGGCGTGCCCCAGCGTGGGATCTTCGATAATATGAGGACCGCTGTCGACAAGATCGGGACCGGGAAGGCGCGGCAGATCAACGCAAGATTTGCCGCCATGGCCAGCCACTATCTGTTCGAGACGGATTTCTGCAATCCGGCTTCAGGCTGGGAGAAGGGGCAAGTCGAGAAGAACGTCCAGGACGCTCGGCGCCGGTTGTGGCAACCGATGCCAAGTTTTCCGGGCTTGGCTGAGTTGAACGCCTGGCTGGAAGAGCAATGCATCACCCAATGGAGCGATATCCAGCATAGTGTCATGCCCGGCACCGTGGCCGATGTGCATGCCGAGGAAGTTTCCTGCCTGATGCCGCTGGGCCGGCCCTTCGATGGCTTTGTCGAGCAGATCAAGCGCGTGTCGCCGACCTGCCTCATCGCCTTTGACCGCAACCGCTATTCGGTACCCGCTTCCTTCGCGAACCGCCCGGTCAGCCTGCGGATCTACCCAGATCGTCTGGTCATAGCGGCCGAAGGCCAGATCGTGTGCGAACATGCCCGGCTCATCGAGCGCTCTCATCACAAGCCGGGACGCACAATCTATGACTGGCGGCATTATCTAGCGGTGATCCAGCGCAAGCCCGGCGCCTTGCGTAATGGCGCCCCCTTCCTCGAGATGCCCGAAGCCTTCCGGCAGTTACAAGGCCATCTGCTCAAGCGCTCTGGTGGCGACAGGGAGATGGTCGAGATACTTTCTCTCGTTCTGCATCACGACGAACAGGCTGTGTTGAGCGCGGTCGAGTTGGCTCTGGAGGCCGGTGTCGCCACCAAGACCCACGTTCTAAACGTGTTGCATCGTCTCATCGACGGCAAGGCGCCTCCAGCGTCGCCAATCGATGCGCCTCAGGCCCTGCGCCTAACGCAGGAGCCCGAGGCCAATGTCGTTCGCTATGACAGGCTGAGGGATATCCGCCATGCGTCATGACCCCGCCAGTGCCGCGGTCGTCGTCATGCTGCGCAGCCTCAAGATGTTCGGCATGGCTCAGGCCGCCGACGAACTGATCGAGCAGGGCGCGCCTGCCTTCGATGCTGCCGTGCCGATGCTCGCTGGACTCCTGAAGGCAGAGATGGCCGAACGCGAGGTCAGGTCCATCGCCTATCAGATCAAGGCGGCCCGCTTCCCGGCCTACAAGGATCTGGCTGGCTTCGACTTTGCCGCCAGCGAGATCAACGAAGCCCTCGTGCGCCAGCTTCACCAAGGCGACTTCATGGAAAACGCCGACAATGTCGTGCTGATTGGCGGGCCCGGAACCGGCAAGAGCCATATCGCAACTGCACTGGGCGTCCAGGCCGTCGAGCATCACCGCAAGAAGGTCCGCTTCTTCTCCACGGTCGATCTGGTCAATGCGCTTGAGCAGGAAAAGACCATGAACCGATCCGGCCAGCTGGCAGAACGCCTGCTACGTCTCGACCTGCTAATCCTCGACGAGCTGGGTTATCTGCCCTTCAGCCCATCGGGCGGAGCCATGCTCTTCCACCTGCTCAGCAAGCTGTACGAGCGCACCAGCGTCATCATCACCACGAACCTCAGCTTCAGCGAATGGGCTGGCGTGTTCGGCGATGCCAAGATGACCACCGCGCTGCTCGATCGGCTTACCCACCACTGCCACATCCTGGAAACTGGGAACGACAGCTTCCGCTTCCGCGCCAGCACCGCTGCCCCCAAAGCCAGAAAGGAGAAGCCAGCATCTTGAACCTGCCCCTCAACGGCAGCACATAACCCACACCCACCCGGGTCAATTCTTAATGGAAACCCCGGGTCACATCTCAGTGGCAATCA
>NZ_CP147004.1:0-55469 GCF_044029535.1 Novosphingobium mississippiense
AAGTGCGAAGAACCGCAAAGTCGGCGCCAGCGTCTTCGCATACCACGTTCAGGACCCCGAACGTTACGGCGTCGTTGCCTTCGACCCTGACATGAAAGCGCTTTCCATTGAGGAAAAGCCGCCTGTGCCCCAGTCCAACTGGGCTGTGACAGGCCTTTATTTCTACGACGAAAAAGTGGTCGATATCGCCGCCAACCTCAAGCCGTCTCCGCGTGGCGAACTCGAGATTACCGACATCAACCGTGCTTATCTCGAGCGAGGCGAATTGTCCGTCGAAATCATGGGTCGCGGCTATGCATGGCTGGACACAGGCACTCCCGACAGTCTGCTGGATGCTGCGGTCTTCGTCCGTGTCCTGGAAAAACGCCAGGGCTTCAAGATCGCCAGCCCCGAAGAAATTGCGTTCCGTCAGCGCTTTATCGATGAAGCCGAGATGGAACGGGCAATCGAGAAGCTCGGCAAGTCCGATTACGGCCGATATCTTAAGGCAGTCATGGCCGAGGCTTGAGCAAGGTGAGGGGAGTGCGTGTCAGCGGGCGTTTAACTCTCCGCAAACGTGGGCTTTGAAAATTCCCTGATTGTTGGACGCCTCGAAGTACCGTCTGAATTCGGCATGATTTTAACGTGACGGCGCGGGAGGGCCCGGTGGGCCTCTGTTTCATCCTCCTGTCTTCTGATTTTCGGGTGATGGGCGGCCTGAAGGCCGGTTTTCGGCATCACGCGGGCGTAGTTCTCGCCCTCAAGCCAGGCGAGGCGTTGGAAATTATAGGCAAGTTTCGCCATACCGATTTTGATGCGGGCGCGGGCGATGCCGAGGGTGCGAACGACAAGCCCCATGCGGTGTTTCTGGCCGGCGAACACGTGCTCGACGGCGGAGCGCCTCGCATTGGTCCTGGCGATGCGCTCGGGCATCGGCCGGCGTGGCGGCTTCTTCTGATGGATGCGGCATGGTGAACATGCCCTTGACGAGGAAGGCCTCGTTCTTCTTGGACCGGTAGGCGGTGTCGGCCCACACGCCCGAGCCGGTGTTGTCCTCGCTGACCACCTCGGGCAGCCGCGCGCCGTCGTGGGCATTGGCGGTACTCGCGTACCAGGTGCGGATGAGACCATGAGCGCGGTCGATGCCGATGTGATTCTTGTAACCGAACTTCGGGCTAGCGAGGTCGACCGGCTTCGCCGCCTTGGGATCGGCGCCCTCCTTCACCTTGGCCTTGGTGTACTTGACGCTCCAGCGCACATCGCGATCCTTCTGTCTGGCCTTGGCCGGCTTCCAATCCTCGGGCACTCGGCCTTCCGTGATCACCATCTTCTCGACCTCGGTGTCCCCTGCTTGGGTGCCGGCACGATCGTGGCGTCGATGATCTGCCCACCCATGGCTGCGGATTCCTGGGTAATCCGGCCACCCGGGAGGGAGTGAAAAGCCCGATCGTTGCATCCGGCACCGTGCTGTCGAACCCGAGCCCAAGGAAGCGCTGGAACGACAAGCGCTCCTTGATCTGGAACTCGGTGGGCTCGTCAGACAGCGAGTAGAGCGCCTACACCACCAGGATCTTGAACATGAGGACTGGATCGAGCGGCGGCCTGCCGCCCTTGCCGCGGACACGCCGCCGCAGTGCTGCTACCAACGGGCCGCGGAAAACCTCGAAGTCGACGACAGCCGCAAGCCGTTCAAGCGGATCACCTGCCGCGCTCAACGCCTCGTATCGGTCCGAAAGATCAAAGAAACTCGGCTGTCCCGCCATCATCGCCTCCACCGTCGTGAAGGCAGTGAATCAGCCCAAGCCGCTAGACGCGTTTTTCGAAGTGTCCACATCGCTCGACTTTGCCACCGCGCTCCGCGTTCATATCGCGCCTAGCACCGGGTCAATCGAAGCATTCTGCCTAACATGCTCGGTAATTAAAGGTGTTATTACAGATGAAATATAATAATGTCCTAGATGATGATCATTTCCAGGATGTCCAGGAATAAACTCATCTGCCACTACTCCATGATCACCGACAAGCGGGGAAAAATCATCTATGAAATTTAACCCCAAACGCTCGGACATTTTCATCAAACTATGGTTATATAAAGCATGCATTTCCGTACGGAATCTCATAGATGGAATTTCTAAATCTCTCACTTGCTGAGATATACTATCAGGACTTATACCAGTTTCCGCAAATGCAATATTTGCATTGACATATCCCTCATTCCATGCCGCATCTGTAAGAGTAGGAGGAAAAATAGAACAAATATTGATCAGACCAATCGTTCTTATTTCAGTCAGAAATTTCTCATAACTTGCAACAGATTCACCTATGAAATCTGCAAAATGCGGCAAAGAGAATAGTTTTTTCTCCAATCTAATCCGCCTAAAAGTTGATGTGAACTCAACATCTACTTGACCAAACTTGACGAATATTGGAGGAATTTCATTAACTGCACGCTGAAGATTTTCCAACCATTCATAAATTCGACGCCCAAATCCACTTCGAGTATCTTTTCGCCCCAAGCCAAGCGCTGTTGCTCCGCTGCAAACCAAATTGACGGGGACAAATATGCGCCCGTTATCATCAATAAATCTCGAGTATAATTCAGAATGACTATCGCCAATAACTATATAGGGGATACAATTCGCAGAATTTATCTCTTTTATTAATTCAATTAGATGATCCCAGTCAGACTTGGCTGCCGTCTGAAACTGCCGCACCATCACCCCCGACGTCAGGAGCCTTTGATACTCTTTATTTTCAATAGGCAAATTCAATAGATCGGAGATGCCCTGCATTGGCTTTCCCAACGGAAAATCTCTATTTTCGCGAAAGCCCTGCAAGATAAAATGATAGGTCGCCTGATCTGGATTAAGATTTTTCATATCGCTGACTGAATTAATATATTCAGCCGGATCAAATCCACATGCACGAATTGCTGATATCAAGACCTCGGATGAACAGGGAGCGACTATACTATTCAGCATTTCAATCATAAAATTTTGCTCCAGCAGTACATCTCAGAAACCCACTTTCCGGAAAATCGAAATCGACACTCTATTGCCGAAACCAATTCCAATATTGGCGCCCCTTATGCGAACCATATCGCTATAAATGCTTGAAATCCGCCAGAGGTGGATTTCCACCCCCCTTCTACTCGCCCACCGTTAAGTGATATCCTGCGGATTGCTGAGCGGAGAGGTAGTGGGTCGGTACCGTCCCTCATCCGCATTTTCAAGCGATCTCTACCTCTCCCCCCCCCCTTTCAAGACCCCGCAGACTCCCGGATTTCAGCCATTTTTCACTTGCTTGACCGAAATATTGCCGATTATATGCTGCGAAGCATAAGGGTAAAGTACGCATGATTCATACAAACGAAGCCGCGCTTCTCGAGCTTTCGACTACTGATCTACAGGTCGCAAACCGTGCAGATCCTAAGGATATGTTTGGCCTCCTCTCTGTCAAAGGGTACGTCGTTGGACAAGTAGATGATCGCGGAACTTTGACCGTCGATTTTGCAGGTCACACCTGTACTTTGCCGGCAGCTCAGGTTATGTGGCCGCAAAGTGAAAATACGCGATGCGTAGAATTTCATCTGCTTACCCATTTGGCCACAAATGGTGTTCATAATGTTTCCGCAAAATTACATCTTGCTGACGGCACGCAACTTGACTTCCCCGCGCTTAGCCTGAACATTTGTAATGACGGCCCTCTAGCGCACCAAGTTTCCGAAGATCTTCGCGCATTTAATACCCCACTAATTACGGGGCGCATCATTGACAGTAGCTTATTCCCATATGGGAATGGGACGGCACGAGCCTGGTTCAATGACGCCGCTGTAGAGGATGTGCCCCTTAGCTTTGAGCCTGCCGGCGACGCAACAGCTGCCCAGAGGCATCTTCTGCGCTGGGGATTTTGTGTTTTACACGAACAATTGCCAAACGATCTGATTGAAAGTTTCAATCGCGATCTTGAAAATGCAATTGCGACTGGCGAACTGCAATATAGAGCAGGATCAAGTGATCGTATACATGGCGCTCATCGCAAGATACCGGCTGCACGTGCTGTTTGGCTTTACCCCCCCGTTATTGATTTCTTGGAAAGCTTTTTCAAAGATACACCGTGCGCCTGTCAAACGCTTACTTATGTGAATGGCAGTGAGCAGGATGCGCATCAAGACTCGATCCACCTTACCCCCTACCCATCTGGGTTCATGTGCGGAGTATGGATTGCGCTACAAGATATTGAAGCAGATTCGGGAGAGCTTTTCGTTTACCCAGGCAGTCATCGGTCGGGTAGCATTCGAGCCCGTGATCTTGGTGTAGAGAAAATAATCAACGAAGACTATTCACCGTACCACGTTTTTGCCACTGCTATTGATAATATTATCGAGCAAGAAGGGTACGAAAAAGTAGTCTATCGCCCTAAGGCCGGCCAAATACTTGTTTGGCATGAGAACCTCATTCATGGAGGAAGCCCCCGGGCTGATCAAAATCGGTCACGGCTTAGTGTTGTGAGCCATTACTATGCTAAGGGCTCCGTTGGGTTTTACGACAGCCGCGGTGAGGCGGCTGCTCTGGAAACATTGGCAAAGATGTAATCGAAGCACCACGGTAACATCTGATACCATACCGAAACGTCGGCCTCACACGCCGGCGTTTCGTGTACCTGCTCCGTTCACAACGGCCATAGGGCAGCGACGCAAGCTCGGAGGGCTTCGCGTCAAAAGGGGGAATACGTGAGACTGCTAGCGCGACTGAGAAAGCCCAAGGTTCACCTCAGCCATTCCATCGTTGATTATCAGAACCTAGTGCGCGACAAACTGCGAGCTGATCCTGAAAATCGCTCCCTTGCGCTTGCCCAGGCCATCGGAGCGATAACGATGGAAAGCTTCCATGCCCAAGGCGATGGACACGTGGCGGTTCTCAAAGCTCACGGCCTGCACGATGGGATGAGTGTCTATGACCTCGGCTGTGGCTGTGGTCGCACAGCTCAGGCCCTTCAGCGTGCGGGATGGCGCGGATCCTACAAAGGGGCTGATGTCGTCCCCGAGCTATTGGCTGAACTGCTGGAGAAGTGTCCTGATTACGAGGCCGTCCTCAATTTCACGCCGCGGATCATGGCGGATGACGAAACCCTGGATATTGTCTTCCATTGGTCAGTCTTTACGCACCTGTATCCGGCAGAATCGTATCTTTACACACGCGATGCCTATCGGGCGCTAAAGCCCGGCGGGAAGATGATCTTCTCGTTCCTTGAACTCGAAGATCAAGCTCACGATCGCGTTTGGGATGCTAATTTGAGCCGCATCGCAGCCGGTCACAGGGCAGAGCAGCTTGATGCCTTTCTTCACCGTGACTGGATTTGCAGATTTGCTCGAGACGCGGGTTTCTCCGCTCCGCAGTTTACCGATGGCTCGGACAATTCCACTCATCCGGCTTTTTGGCAGGCTCTCGCTGTATTGGAGAAGCCTGCCTGAAGCCGTATCGGCTTCGTCGTCAGAGCTGGTCGTAGATATCCAGAGCCTCGGCGACATCGGAGTACAAGGTGGCTTTGCCTCCGTGAACGATAATGGCTTTATCACAGGTCTCGCGAACTGTCTGGGTATCGTGCGAGGCAAGAAGCATCGCGCGATCCTCCCGCTTCTCGAACAGTTCGTACCGACACTTGCGATGAAAGCTCTGGTCACCGACGGCGATGATCTCGTCGATCAGATAGCAATCGAACTCGATCGCCAGTGACAAGGCGAAAGCCAGTCGCGCCCGCATACCCGACGAATATGTCTTGACCGGCATACGCAATTGGCCGCCGAGTTCGCTGAACTCCGCAACGAAATCCCTGATTTCCCGGTATTCACGCCCATAGATGCGCGCAATGAAACGCGCATTGTCGAAACCGGTCAGGCTGCCCTGAAAGCCTCCGCCAAAACCAAGTGGCCAAGATGTGCTCATGGACCGCTTGATGCGTCCCGATGACGGCAATTCCACACCGCCGATGAGCTTGATCAGCGTCGACTTACCCGCACCGTTGCGTCCAAGCAGCCCGACTTTTTCACCCGGATACAAAGTGAGGTTCAGATCCTTCAGAACCTTCTTGGTCATTCCGCCATGCTTGTAGGCTTTGCATATATTCTCACACTGGATCATTCGATCACCAGATCTCGCCGCACGAGGCGGCATAACATCAAGCCAACCAGCATGCAGATGATAGAAAAAGTCAGCGGATAAACAAAGTCATAGGTCGGAGCGATCGCGTCGCCGAACAGACCGTACCGCATCATTTCCATGGCATGCACCGGAGGCGAATAATACAGAACGTCCTGCGCAGCAGGCGTCAGCCATGACACGATATAAAATGTTCCGCTGAATGGAACCATTATATATGTTGTCACCGGGATAAGTTTCTCAACAAATTCAGAAACTTCGCTTAACGGCGTCAGAACAAAACACACGCCCAGCGTGAAAATTGAATAGTATAGGTATCCTACCAACAAAATTCCGGGATCGGCCGGAAATGGAAACAGGTCAAATACGCCAAGGACAATACCGATAAAGACGTAAGCCATCAAATGGCCGACACATTCGATAATAAATCGCGCAAAGATGAAATCATAAATCTTGATTTGTCGATGATACATAAGAGCGCCGTTCGCCGTGAATAGCATCACGCTACGGCTGATGGCATGTCGAAACATCACCAGGGGTATGTAACCGGAAACAACAAAGGCAAAGACACTCACCCCATGATCTTCCGGACCACGCATGGTTCGATACATGATCCCCACCAGGATCGCGAAAAGCAGTGGCTCGACCATGATCCAGAGGAAGCCGATGTTGTCCCGGCCAAAGCGAGTGCTCATTTCGCGAACCAGCAGGGCATGGATCACCCTGCCCTGCACTTTCAATGCTGGAAGGAACTGGCTCACTCAATCGTCCTCAGGCGCGTGTTCCAAGATACCGACAGTCAGCATCCATCCTACGAGAAACAGACAGAGCGCGGCGCCAAAAACGACGAGTACCGATCTGAAGCGCGCCGGATAGAGTGCCAGGTCCGGAGCATCCGGTTCGACAATGCGCTCAAGATAGAACTTCTGCTTCGCCGCCTCATTGCGCGCCTGTTCAAGCGCGGCAGTGGCCATTGCCAGATTCTTTTCAGCAAGATCCTGTTCAAGGGCGAGATTCTCATACCCGCCGATTTTCGACGCAATGCCGTCCTGGGTGCCGACAGCGCGCCCGGTCTGTGCCGCAATCTGGGCGTTCATCGCCGCGATGCGGCTTCGCAAAGCAGGGATGGCCGGATGCGCGGGCGCCGTCCTCTCCATCAATTGCAGTTGGGACTTGAGACCAGCCTCTTCGGTAATGAGCTTCGAGGTGATATCGAAGACGCCAACCGCCTGCTTGGCGGGATCGACGAGATCCTCCGCGTTCCTATACTGCCCCAAGGCAAGGCGTGCCTCAGCCGCCCGACGAGAGGCTGCGTCGACCTGTTTCAGCGCCTCCGAAACAGCCCGCTGTTCAGCCCGTGCGTTCAAACGGTTGACCAGGTCTTCGCTGAGATTGAGGAGGGCGGCATTGATCTGCTGTGCATCGCGCGCGGAAAAGGCCCGCACCATCAAGACGGCATTGCCCGTATCCTTGTCGAGGTGGGCGTCGACCACATCGCCGTAGTAGCGATACAGATTCTCGAACTTTGCCTCCCGGAACGGCGATGGATAACCGGACAGAAAATCGGCCTCGGTAATCTCGTAGCGTTGCCTGAAGCCGATACGCTTTTGCACATCGCTCAATGCATTGCGCGAACGGATATAATCCAGAATTTCGTTCGTCTGCTCCTGACCACCGGACAGTCCCGTCGTCTGGACGAGATTGGCCAACGTGCTCATCTGAGAGCTTTTCTGATTGACGCTTTTAACAATAAACCGCGACTGAGAATAGTACTGATCGCTTGCAATCAGTCCATAATACAGAACGGAAAGTAGCGTTGGAATGCCAACAACTATGGCAAACCAATGCTTTGTCTTCAGCTTCGAAATAAAGGATCTTTTCAAGGCATCAATTCCATATGCGCGGCACGTCAGCAATCAAAATCAATTCAAAGACCCCATCAGCTATTGCTGGACCAGGAGGCCTTCTGCTCCGAGCCATGCAGCAAAGTCACTCTTACCGTCCGCTCCGAACGGATTGGGAAAGGCAGCCTGTAGGTCTTTGCGATCCCGGTAGAGTAATCGGTGCGAACGGGCAATCGGCGTCCCATCGGCAAAGCGACCAAATGCCCAATAGCGATCGGGAATGCCCGGCGAAGTGGCGGCGGCGACCTGCTCGCGATACCACCGCCAGAGTTCATAGACGACGATCTGGTCACGGGCATAGCGGCGCGTCATCGTGTCACCCAGCGGCCCCAGCTTCGTGAAGTGCCAGAAGCGCAGCAGGCTGTCGTTCGCACGGACATTGCCTTCGTCATCGATCGTGATCTTCCGCTGGTTTACGTTCCAGCTTGCCGTATTGTGGCCCGGATCCTTGAGGATATGCACCTTATCGAAGAATACCGGCACATGGTCGCACCATTTCTGGTCCACGAAGAGCCCCTTTGCGGGATCGTCATGGCAAAACTCGCGAAGTCGTTCCGCCCACCAGGAAGCGAAACGGGCGCCCTCTCCGGTCGTGCGGATGGCCACGAAGCCCAGATTGAAGACACCCGCCCACATCGGGCAAAGTTCGTTGTCGATGATCGCGGTCCGCTCCTCTTCCGGTTCGAGAAGGTGCGGCGTAAGGACAATATCGAAGTCCTCCAGCTTCTCCAGCACCGGTGTAAGTGGATTGAAGAGGCAGGTATCGGGGTCGAGGTAAATCACGGCATCGAAATCGCGCTTAGTCGCCATTTCGAGGAACGGCCCCTTAACCGCCGTGCATATTTCGACGATGTCGTGCTTGAAAAGCCAGCCGTCGACTCCCTCGATACCGAGTTCATCCTGCCACACGACTTCGTCGAACGGTTCGTCCATCACATCGAAATGGAATGCTTCAGGCACGCGGTCCGTCATCAAGGCAACCAGATGCCAGTCGGGATGGTGCTTGCGCAGGCTCTGGAAAAGAACCCGGGCGCGGTTGAGATAGCTGAAGCTGAAGCTCGAGAAACACAAAACGCGCATGATCAATCCAGAACTTCGAGGGTGATGGAGCTGTAGTCGAGGTCAAACTGACGGACAGTGCGGCGGCTGCGGGCATACTTCATGATCTTGCCGGAGGTGAATGCAGCTTGAAGCGCTCCCTCGTCCGCAAGAACTTCGCCTTCGCCCGTCTGCTCGATCACGTCGACGATATTCCCCGCGCTCGGGTTGGTGATGAGGACAGCACCGCCTGCCAGCGCTTCATAAGCCGTGAGGCAGAACGTTTCAGGCCAGATCGACCATGTGAGCGCCACATCGAGTTCAACGGCCGCCACGGCAGCCCGCATGAGATCGGGTTGCGCCTCGCTGGCAGAAACCTCGCGGAATTCGATAGGCAAGCCGCCTCGACGGCCTTTGCCGAGATGATAGAACTCGTAGCGAGGATCCTCTGTCAGCTTGAGAACGAGATCCTGGAACACCGACCACCCTTTGTGGTCCGTCGGATAGCCTAGGAAACCAATCTTGAGAGGGCCATTTCCCGACCTTTGCGCCGGCGTCGAGGCAATTTCTTTCAACTCGGCATGGCGGACCACGCTGCTAGCATGGACTGTATGTAGTCCGGAATCTTCCCAGATTTGCAGTGCCGCATCCGACGGCGCAAGCACATCGACCTCGAACTCACCGAAGAGCTTTGCGAACTCGTCCGCCTGGCTGAAATCGGCACGCGCAAATTCGCACAAATCCCACGCCACCGTCCCCTTGCGGGGAATGCCGCGGTACTCGACATCGTTACGCATCAACTTGTAATTATTGTACAAAGCTGCGTAATCATGAACCCAATGGTAACCATGCTTGATGCCTGCTGCCTTCAGAATGCGGATCGTCTGCTCCATGTTGTGACCCAGGAGGCTGTGGATGACGAACGTGGGGTCGGCCAGCGTGCGATTGGCAAGGTTCGCGCAAATATCTTCCGCAGTGAATACGCCGACTTCAACGCCATTCAAAAGCACACCGAGTTGGATCGCCTCGTCTGAAGTATCCAAAAAAGGCAGAGGATGAATGGGATAGAAGTGCAGCTGAAGGAAACCGCGCTCCTGCAATCCTCTCAATTCCCGACGCAGCAGCAGCTGTACGCCACCGATGTGGTGGGTGTAATCGTCATGTGAGAAGGAAAGAACAACCTTGGAGTAATGGCCGAGCTGATCGGCAAGGGCATTGGCCAAATCACGCCTGTCAGACAGCGGGACAGGCTTCCGAAATGACTTATATTCGGCGATCTGCTCCGCGACCGGCTTGAGGCGGGACAGCACATCCCATCTGAAGCCGAGCTCATGTCGGCCGACACGGCCTTCACTGCGGCCGGCAACAAGAAAATGAAAGAAAGGATTTACGCCAGCTTCGACGATGTCTGTATTATTATCGAGATAATACTTCGTCGAAAAAGCCAGACATGGATCACGATTTTCTCGCCATCCGTTGAGGATGTAATGCTGGACAGGATCTACTCCCGCCTCCGCTACGTCCGGATAGGTCGTGAGATAAAAATCGATGTCGAATGCCTGCTGGATGACCTCAAAAACATGAGTGTCAATTCTGCCGTCAATTTTCTTGAACTTGCCCTTCAGTTTGACTTTCGATTTTTCCGCGATCCGGGTTGCAAATCCCAACGCTCCCGCCTTCGGGGTCGCTTCGCTCATAGCAGCATTCGGCTGAGGTACGTCCATCGCATTCGCCGCAGGAGCTGACAACTTTTGCCCATGTTCCAAAGATACGACGAGGCTCGCGCGCGATGGCCGGCGATTGAGCCTACGGCCGATCCAGAGGAAATGCCGCGCCGGCTCGATACCCGACATCGTGACGTCAGGGTATTCACTCAGATACCAGGCCTCATCAAATTGCCCCGAGGCCTTAAACGCTTCGACGTCATCATTGGAAATGTCAGTCGCCAACAGATACTGCGATAGAGAAGTCACCACGATCTTCCTTCAAAAATTCCGTGCCGAATGTAATGCTCGAGAGCGTCCATTCCCGACGCCGCCACATCTTCGTTCTTTGAGTAATAAGATCCGGAATCGAACAAGCCCATGCGTTCGATCCTCTCCTTCGCACGCTTTTTTCGTTCTGTTTCAGAAAGGAACACCCACCAACGGGGCTGTCTCTGCTGCGCTTCAGACAACTGGCTGAGCCACTCCGTTCGCATCTTCAGATCAAGTGCACGGCCTGCCTCCTCCGCAACAAGGCGCGTCAGTTGAGCGATCTCCCCGTGCTGCTGCTCTATGCGTCGTACCACATCGTCGGTTTTATTCGTCTCGTTGCGGTGAGCCTTGGCTTCACTGAGGCGCTCCTCAAGCTGTGCCTGTGCGCGGACCAGCTCGGAAATTTCCCATTCACGATGCGAAAGGGCGTCCTTGGTGCTGGCGATCTCCGTCGTGGCCTGCTCGAGCTGAAGCTGAAGCTGATGCTGAAACTGCATCTTGAGCTGGACAAGGTGAGCAATCTCGCTTTCGTAGCGTGAAACACGACCCAACGCGGCACCATGCTCATCGCGGACCTTGTCGAGTTCTGCTTCGCTGCGCTCCAAGGCCTTTTCCGCGACATCAGCACGCCAGGATGCCTCTTTGGCTTCCCAACGAGCCTTGAGCACCTCTGCTTCGCCTGCAAGAAACTCCTGGGTTCTCGCCTGCAGCCGGTCCTCCAGAAGACTAACCTTGTCTCCCAGTGCCTTGCTAGAAGTCTCGAATCGCTCCACTTCCAAACTGAGGGCTTCGCGTTGCCGTTTCTCGTTTGCGACTTCCCCCCATGCCTGCACAGCCTCTTCCTCGCGCTGGCGCAAGGCGCTGGAAAGTTGGTCAACCCGTGCTTCAAAGGCATTCGCCTGAACACGCAGAGCAGACACTTCTCCTTCCCTTTCAGCACTCGTCTTGGCTGCGGCCTGATGTTCTATTCGGGTCGCATCAAGCTGCCGCTGCAAATCGGTTTGGCGTTCCGCAAACTGCTCGCGCAGTGCGCCAAGTTCACCATCCATGTTGGCCCAGTTCGCGGCAGTTGCATGACTTTCAGTGCGCACTTTTTCGAGTTCAGCCGCTATTTCGCCGCTCACCCGTTCAATCTCATCTCGCTCTCGCGTGACCGCCTCAATACGCTCGCGCAAATGTTCAAGTTCACCGTGCTGGGCGCCACGCCCATCCAGTTCTTGCCTCAGGCGTTCGACTTCCGCCTGAAGCTCATTCCGCTGACGTTCCGCGTGCCCGACTGCCTCGCTCGCGCCAGTCCCTTGCATAATAACCTGCGCAAATGACGGAGATGCGGCATTGAGCTCGTCGAGGATATTGTCCAGTTCGGCATGATCTGCGGCTTTTTCGCCTTCCTTGGCCCAGCGCAGAAAAATCGAATAAGCGCGCCGTATCCAGTCCGGGGAGCGATGTCCGAGCGCAAGATCGTCGTCCACCCGTTGGTGGCGGGCGTCTCGTTCAAGAAATTTATCGATCTCCCCTGCCGAACGCACGGTTTGACGTGGCCAGACAAGCCCTGTGCGCTGTTCGAACCGCGTGCTGACAGCGTTCCAATCTTCAAGCACCTGTTCATAACTGAAAACCAGTCGCGGTACTTCGCGCGTGGCTTTTTCGGCCTCAAGCGCGTTGCGGAGCCAGAGCAAAAGGCCAAGCCCCTGCTGCGATCCGTCGCGCGCGCCGAGGGAAGCCGCAACCTCGAAGGGATTGCGGATCGGCATTGCGACAACAGTTTGCACACCGAATTCTTCCAGCGCTTCCATCCAGAAGGGCGTCAATCGGCAAATGCGCGGGTCTTTCAGAACGAAAAGCGGTGAGTTGCCATACTCTTCCCGCAAAACATCGACGGCCCGTTCAAAAAAATTCTCGCGGACGCTCGAAGCGCTCCAGGCCGCATTTATGGGAAGCCAGTCATCCCACTGGCTTCCTGCCGACGCAAGAAGCTGATCGTTGAGGGTGACTACCGCGTTCGATTCCCAGTGCCCATGATGGTTGCCTTCACTTGCGCCCATGAGGTTACCTGGCAAATCGCATCCCAGAAGACTAGCAATCCGCGCAAAGATGCTCGTTCCCGAACGATGCATGCCCAGAACCAGAACACATGTACGAGGAGCAGCGTAGCGGCTTTTGCCACCTGCCGTTGTCCCTTGAACGCCAGTGGTTTTCATCTTGGCGTTGTCGGGCGCGCTCGCATCCAGACCCATTATCATTCACCTCCAACCATACGACGCAATCTCTCGTAGAGATTGCCCGCCACGACCGCCATGCTTAGAGCCTGTTTGGAAATTCACCGAAAGCGAATTTCTCGACACAGGCCCATGCCTGACCCGATACCCTATAAGATAAATTTATGGAGTGTCGGGTCAGACGTGGGCTTGCACCGCCCCGAAATACCACCAAGGCATTTCCAAAAGCCCCTTAGACCGCACTTCATATTCTCGGCAATCATCTTGAACACAAAATACCCAGCATAGTCAGACTGGCACCCAATCACCTTGAAATCGGTATGAATGTAGGCTTGCAGAATACACTTTGCGATATTTCACGACTGTTTGGACAAGCATCAGCAGAAACAAAGGTCCGAGGGGATTTTACGGTCACCCCAGCCTACTATCTGCAAATTCGCTTGAGGCCAGGGCCGAATGGAGCAAAGCGTCAGTGAACTGTCCATTCAGTGCCATCGCAATATACCATGACATGCTTATCGCCTCCGCCGACAACCGACGTGCCGTAAGCGCGACTTTTTGCGTCGCGAATACCATAAAGAGTTCCCTCCGCCCCGGCATTACACCGAGGCAGTGCCCCCGCTTCAATCACGGTCAAACGCAGTCCCGCAGCGGATACCGCGACAGCCTTCTCTTCAACTCGCAGGCAGGCCTGTCCATTGCAGCGATCAAGCGAGTGCGATGTGCTGGAATAGCTGTCGTAGGCGTTTCCTAGCTGGTTCCCGTACCAAGCAATGCCATTCAGCGCCGTGCCTCGAGAATTGTAGACAACGGCTTGTCCAGAGGACATGTTCAAGCCCACGGATTTACCCCGATTGAAATCAGGGTCGGCAGTCGCCAAGGCCATATCCAGCCCGATATTCACCGGTCCCGCATTCGAGACCCCGACATTGATCGCCTTGGTTCCGCCAGACTGGTTCCTGATACCAAACCAGACCTCGCCTTGCGTCGCCGCATTTTCGGTACGCTCAAATCGATAGACTGTGCCAACGCCCGCCACATCGCGGCCGTTGTCGGAAAGCGAAAATTCCTGAACATTGAGATAGGAATGCGGCACCGTCGTTGCGACATCGCCATTCAGGATCACACAGGCCGGCTGCGCCAGCCAATGAGAAGCGCCTTTTCTCCCTGAGCCGCCGATCTGGCACATTCCGTAGTAGGCGCCGGCGTCCCCATTGCCATTCTGCTGCACCGATGTTCGGACTGCCGCGACACCAGTGCGCCCGTCATTCCCGGTCAACGACTGGTTCCAGCCACTAGAGTTGACCAGCCTTGTCGAATATTGCGCTGCCCCCGTCGACCAAAGATAGCCCGTACGCGGTCTGCCGAGTGTCTCACTACCGTTTATGCTGGAACTCACGGCGATCACCTGCGCATTCAAGCCATCAGCGTGGTCAGGTTTCAAGGCTTTGGGTTCGTCCTGCGGCAGCTTGCGAACGACGTCGTTCATCCTGACATCGGTCTGGATATTTTCCGAAAGCACATCCGAATTGCTGCGGTCCGCCTGCTGCGCGACGGCTTGGTCGAATGAGAAAAGTGCCAAACCGGAAATCGCGTAACTGCAAAGCCGCCTCAATTGTCATTTCCTGTTCTGCTAGGGCATCACCGCCCCGTTCAAGGATGAGATGCCCAGATTTCCATACAATTTGCGCTTTCGGCGAACGATAACATGGCATCGTTCGCACCTATCTGATTGGTGTGCAATCAGGCGCTGAGACGAAAGCGCCTAATGATGCTTCGAGCAGAGAGCTTCTTCTTGGCCTCCTGCTTGGGCTGCTGGATCACTTCGCCCAGGAATGTATTTGGCCTTGGTAGACCGTCCTGAATGGCCACAAGATTTCGCAGGTCGAGCCGCCCTACCGCCTCATCTGAAAATGCCGGCGTATAGTAGATGCAGTCATCGAAATAGTAATGCGTCACTTGCGACCAGCGCGTCAAGGTCTGGTCTCTCTGATAACAGCCGCCATGCAAAAGATTAGCGGTCCATATCAGCGCCTGCCCCTTGCGTGCGATGAACGGCTCTTCTGTAGCGCCATAAGCTTCGCGCAGCGCCCGCCACCCTTCCTCGAATGGCTGCTGTGCAGATGCTAGCGTACTGCCATAGCCTCGCCGGCCAATCATGCTATTGGTCAGAAGCGGCCAGCGATGCGAGCCCGGCAGATAGAATAGCGGTCCTGCATCCGGTCCGATATCCTCCATGGCAAGCCATACCCCGCACATAAAACGTTCCGGAAGACTGGAAAAATGGACCGCATCGGTATGCGCTTCCTGCTGCGTTCCCACAGGAAAGTTGAGCGTCTGGAAGGGGAAGGCACGGCGACCGTAAAGCTTGCTCAGAAGGTCCAGCATAGGCTGGTTTGCGGCGATCTCACGCACATCCTCGTCGAACTTCCAAGCATCCTGAACCCGTCGATCGCCACCGGTCTTGTTGCTTTGTGGATCGGTCAAGTCGACGCCGGTGAAACGTGGCCCCAGGTTCGCCTTGACGCGATCTATCCGGGCTCCGATCTCCGGATCCGGAAAATCGATTACAGCATATCCCCTTTCATGCAGATCGGCTGCGACCTTCTCCTCTTCTGGAGTTAATCCCATGGTTCCCTGCAAGGCCGGAAACAGCGGAGATTCGATCAGGGGTATACCTGGGAATGGGTTTGTCACGCGGGGAACCAACATCCATATTGCTGTAGTCGCTGACTAAAGCCGTACAACTTCATCTGCCGCAATCAACGCTCTTTTGCCGACAATCAGCGCTTTCGCAGCGCATAACCTAGTCGATCTTTCAACAGCCGGATCGCGCGCGCGCCCCCACCGGGACCAAGACGTACATCTTGAAAAATGCTTTTGAAGTCGTGGTGTACCGTGCCCCAGTTATCCAGTTCGCCGTAAATCTGCCAAAAAGCCTCCACTCCCAACGCCTGCGGCATATTGAAGACGCCGTGATAACCGAAGCATTCGTGCAAGTTTCCGGTACGTTCCACAGCGAAGCTATTGGCGAGGTCTCGCGAGGGAAAGCGCATGCCCTGCCCTTCCAGCAATTCACGGTTGCCGCGCCCGATTGCTAGATCTTCCGGATGGATCTGCCTAAATTCAGGCGCGCGACAAGCTTCCATCAGTCGCCGTGTCCGTAGTGAAAAACCACCGTTGCCCACATCATACCCATCATCGAATTGCGGCCAGCTGGCACCGATGTAGTCGTAATCGAGGAACGCTGATTTCCAGCGCGTCGCGTCCAGCACATGCCCATCCCACTGCACGACCAGGCAATGCGAGGTTTCGATATGGTCGACGAGTTGGTTCAGAAGGAAATCGGAATAGGCTGCTGAAGATCCGATCCGCTCGATCGGCACGATTCGAATTTCCGGGTTTCCGGAGAGCAAGTCAGCATCGGTGAACAGCAGGCACTCTGCAAAGGCGATCTGCGCCAAAGAGGCTTCTAACGCCCGCAACGTGGCCTTCACGTTCACTGAAGTTACCGCACAGACGGTCACTTGCGGCAGTTCCAAACGCTCTTCCCGAGAGGGCGCGATCATGAATGATCCTGGAGTTTCACCGCGAAACACTCGCTGAAACGGCTGAACTGTGGATGATGATAGGGATCGACTTCTCCGTCCGCATTTCTATCCGTTCCCCATGCTGCCTTAAGCGCTGCCAATTCACCGGCGAACCGAGCAGCCCCCACAGGATCACGGTCGAAGCCTCGTGAAACCGATTCATGATGGATCAGCGTAGCACGGGGCTCATAGAGCGTCTGCCAGCCCCTCTCGTTGAGGCGCATGCACAAATCCACATCATTGAACGCAACCGCAAAATTCTTCTCTTCAAATCCACCGACGGCCTCAAAGCTCTCCCGTTTGACGACAAAGCACGCAGCCGTCACCGCCGAAACGAACTGCGGCAGCGCGTGGCGGCGAAAATAGCCTTCCTCATTCGGGTGTAGCAACCGGTGCGCATGGGCCGCTCCGCCGCAGATCCCCATTACCACGCCGGCATGCTGGATGCGTCCGTCCGGGTAAAGCAGCCGTGCCCCTACCGCGCCGACTTCGGGACGCAGCGCCTGCCGTGCCATTATCGCCAGCCAATCAGGGGCGAGAACCTCGATGTCATTGTTGAGCAGGCAAAGCAATTCGCCGGTCGCGACCTCAGCGGCGCGATTGTTGAGCGTCGAGAAGTTGAACGGCCCCGGAGCGCGCAATACCCGATAGCCGGCAGGATCGAGGTTCGCGAGATAATCCAGCGTCGCGGGATCATCGCTGCCATTGTCGACCACGATCACCTCGAGGTCCGGATAATCGGTGCGCTCAACTCCCTCCAAGCAGGTCCGCAGCAAGTCGAGCCGGTTCCGGGTCGGCACGATGACGCTGACTTTGGGCAGCCCGACCTGTTCCGATTGAAATACCATCGGGACGCATGGTGCAGGGCGCGAGCGACGGTGGTGCAGGACATGCGGAAGGCGCATCGGAGCCCCCTCCCCTGCCCTTTCTTCCGCTGCCGCTGCCACAAGCTCCGCAGCCCAGTCCGCACCGGACAGCCCAGTGAGGTCATCCCGTTCGATCCGGACGATGCAGGCACCGGTCAGATAATCGAAATGATGGAACAGTTCGGCATTCCACGCGGGCTTGAAGTGCGGTGCCGTCCGCCGTCCTCCTGCCCCCAGAATATCGTCGTCGGCATAAACGATAGATCCGTGCGCCCTACCGGCTGCCGCTTGGTAAGCAGCGACAGCCCCCGCCGCCAGAACATCCCCCGCCATTAGGGGCATGAGCCAAGGAGCCGTATTCCAGTCGATCTGCGCTGCCGCCGCAGCAAGGTCAGGAACTTCCGGGGTTCCGAGCGGCAATACCGTCAGGGCCTGCCCGCGAAGACTGGCGATGGTATCGGCCTGTCCCGGTCCGGCGTCTACCAATGCGACGATGGGCGGCCCCTCCCCTGCGCCCGATATTTCAGGCGCCGGCTCGCTTAGCAACCAGAGGCGGTAGGCGCGCGGCGATGCGGCCAGCAAAGGCGCGAACTGCGCACGGGCTCGCACTCTCTTGCCTAACACACGCCACCACAGGGCTGTCAGCCAGGCGCGCGGCGCTAGGCGTGCAGCGTCGAAATGCACAGCCAACGTCAGCCAAGCACTGCCGCTGGCACGCTTTCCCCTCTCCGCATCTGTCCGGTTCGCTTGCATCCTGGTTCGCGATAGCCGTTTGCAAGACCACAACAAGGGGAAAACCATCAGTTATCCGAAGGCTGTCTGATAGATATCTTATTAGTACCATAATTGACTAAGTAGCTACCAGATAGCTATCACATATCCCGAAGGGAGCCCATTATGCCAACCATCGTCTTCGTCAGTCCTAAAGGCGGTGTCGGAAAGACCACCGCCGCGCTTCTGCTTGCATCGGAACTGGCGCGCGCGGCGCCGGTCACGGTGGTCGATGCCGACCCCAACCATCCGATCGCAGCTTGGGCCAGAGGCGCTTCGCTTCCCGATAATCTCTCCGTCCTCGCCGATGTGGACGAGGACACCATTCTCGACCAGATCGAGGATGCCGCAGCAAAAACGCCTTTCGTCGTCGTCGACCTTGAAGGCACGGCCGCTAAGATCGTCCTGCTGGCCGTCAGCCAGGCAGATCTCGTGGTGATTCCGATGCAGGGCTCGCAGCTTGATGCCGAACAGGCGAGCCGGGCCGTGCGCGTGCTCAAGCAGCATGAGAAGATGACGGGCAGGGCGGTGCCTTTCGGCGTGCTGCTCACTCGTACCAGTCCGATCATTCGCACCCGCACCATGAGCCACATCCAGGGCGGCCTGCTCGATGCCGGCGTGCCGGTGTTCGATGTGCAGCTCAATGAGCGCGAGGCGTTCCGCGCGATGTTCTCGTTCCAGCAGACGTTGGAAAACCTCGATCCGCGCGAAGTGTCGAATCTCGACAAGGCTCAGGCCAATGCGGAACAGTTCGCAGCCGAAGTGATCGAGCGGCTGCGCGAAAGCCGCAAGGCTTCGGCCGATCAGGCGGAGGTGGCGTGATGAGCAGGGCCAATCCCTTCGGCGATCTCGACGACTTCGCCCCGCAACCCGCCCCGAAGCCCGTTCCCGCCGCTGCGATCGATGAAATTGCCGAAGCCAGCGGTTTTCCAAGCCGTAAGGCACGGACGGAGAAAGGCGAAGCCGTCAAGATGGCCGCCGATCCGGCTGCGCCTAACGAGAGCCCCGCGCGGGCACGCACACCGCGCCGGCGCACGACCGGCAGGAACCGGCAGATCAACATCAAAGCAACCGAGGAAACGATCGACGCGCTCTACCGCATGGCCGACGATCTCGACTTACCGCTTGGCGCAGTTCTGGAGCGAGCGCTGGAAGCGCTGGAAGAGAAAACCCGGCGGGATGCGACGAAGTAAATAATGGTATCCAGTAGCTACTACGATAGCTACTGGATAATAGCTTGTCACCTCACTTTACCTGTCATCGAACTGGCGCTGCTGGGATCGGACCCGTTCGACAGCGAAGCAGATCGAGCAACCTTTCTCGCGAAAGCCTGCGGAACGGTCGAAAAGGCCCGGCTGCGCTGGGTTGAACGGCGTCGATGTTCGCCCCAGCCAATTCGCTGCCTTTCCCTAGGTCCTGCCGACCACGACGACACATACTTGCCCTGGATCATGCCCGGAGCCTCGTGTGCCTGAATTAGGTATCTGTCGGATATCGCAATAGTATCCTTATTGCAGGCTGCGAATAGCGCAAGGCCTGTTTGGCGAACGGCCGAAGCGACCCTGCTCCCCTTGGGAGCACCCGCGAAGCGAAGCGGAGCGTTCATCCTATCCGGTGGATGTGAGGTTTTGTTTGTTTGTTAGTCGTTCGTGTGGATTTTGCCGTCAGGCAGAACGTGTTGGCCGGCTAGGCCAACTCACTATCCTGTTTGGATTAGATGAATCTGGTAGCGGTTGCGTATCTGTTTGAGACTCACGCTCCTGCCTGTCGAGCGCCGCGCCAAGACGGGCAAGAACCTTGCCGAGCGGGCCGCTAGCGGTGGCCTCCGCCAATTCGCGGCAGGACAATGAGGCAAGCATATGCTGCAACTCCTCTACGCGGTCGGCTTCGCGCTGGAGAATGTCATCCGGAACCGGGGCAGGGCGCATCCAGCGGGGCAGGTAGTCGGCAACGATCTTCGGCAGGAAGGCGCGGTAAGCGTTCGAGGTCTGCTCGTAGCGCGGCCCGGGGCCTTCGGCGTCCTCGATCCGCTTGAAGCGGCGCTGGCGGACCAGGAAACCGATCGCCTCCAGAATGCGCAGCGAGCGGGCGACGGTGGCGCGGCCGAGGCTCGTCGCCTTGGCGAGGTGCTCGTAGCTGGGGAACACCTTCCCGCGGTTGAGCCGCGAGAGGGTGAGGATTTCCTCGAAGACGCGCACGCTGGCGCTGGTCAGCGTGGTCAGCAGGCGTTCGGTCGGGGTGAGGGCGCGGCCGTCGCGGCGGGCTTCGCTGCGCAGCTGCCGGCCGGCGTCGAGAATGCGGCGCGCAGCGCGCAGCAGGCGGTCGGTTTCACCTTTGGCGGGGGTCGTGAAGAAGCTGTGTTCGAACGTTCCGGCCTCGACGCTGTCACGCAGCACATGCGCGCCGGTGCGGTGTGGGGCGCCCGACTTCGAGCGGCGTTTCGGTTTCTGACCGCTGTTCGAGCTGCCGACATGCGTCAGCGCGCCGGCCAGCGCTTCGCTCAAGGCAAAGGTTCCCATTCGTCCCTCCATACGAAGGGCCATCACCAGGCAAAAAGAGGGCGTGGCGCGAAACGCGCATCCTTGAAACGGGGTTCGATATGAAGTAGGGAGAACCTGCTTTGATGGATGTTCGACGTTTGCCGACGTCGCTCCACTACTTCAAACTAGGATGCCCGGCCTTCGTGCCGGGCTTTCTTTTATGTGGTCACAGCCACTCCTTCATTTTTCCAAAACTCGGTTCCGCCAAACGGCGGGCGCGCGATTCTTGCAGCAATTTCCATGACGCGAAAAGGCATTACCGTTCGTGCTATCGAGTAGGAAAATGCAAAATCGTTCGTGCTTTCGCGTAGGAATTGCCGCCGGGATTCGTGCTATCGAGTAGGAAATCGGCCCGGCAATTCGTGCTTTCGAGTAGCAATTGTCTTGTCAGCGCGAATCAATGCGCCACTTCATCTCATTCCGGTAACAGAGCCTTGCCCTCGAAGCGGGCCACGGCGTGGCGCACGACTTTGGCGATCGCCTCTTCCGAAAAGAAACCGCCGGGGATCAGGCAGCGCTCCACCAGCACGCGGCGGAAAGCGGCGAAAGTCTCGGGATCGGGGGCAACCGGGTTCTGCCAGAAGGCATCGAGGCCGTCCTGGTTGGTGATGTCCGGAATGTCGTAGACCGCATGGCCCAGCGCCACCACCGGCACGCCCATTGCCAGGCCCAGCGTGCCGCTGGTGCTGTTGACCGTAACCATGCCGCGCGCTTGCCGGGCGACGGGTACGATGTCCCCCCAGGGCAGGTAGTCGACCCGGTCGGCGACGCCGAAGCGCGCGGCCATGTCGGCGGTTTCCTGCTGCCAGTCGCGCACGCCGTTATCGAGCGGGTGCTCCTTGATCACCAGGCGCGTATCCGCTGGTGCATGTTTGGCGAAAGACTTCACGATCTTCTGCAGCGCCGGGCCGATGCCGGTGAAGGGCGAGTGCAGGCGGATCTGCGCATCGGAATCGAGCTGCAGCGGGAACAGGAAGTAGGGCGCGCCCAATGCCTCAAGCTCGGCCAGCAGCTGCCCGCTGTAAGCCTCGCGCTCCTTGCGGCGGCGCAGCTTGCGAAACCAGCCAACCCCTTCGACGGCAGGATGCCAGGGGCGATGGTTGTTCCAATGCGGATAGTGCCAGCGCGTCAGCACGTCGGCGGCATTGTAGAGCAGTCCCTCGGTCGCGCGGCGGCGGAAGGAGGCGGGGACTTGCGCATGCGGCGGCACCGGGGGCAGGGCGGCGGCCGTCTCGCGGTACCAGACCGGATCGCGCGGCAGCGAGGAATGGCCGTTGACGCCGCCCAGTTCCAGCGTGACCCAGTCCGGGCGGATATAGCCTTCCTCGAAGACATGGACCGGAATGCCGAGCCGGCGGCAGACCTCGATCGCGGGCCGGTGGTAGTCACGGCAATCGCCGAAGAGCGTCACGTCGGTGATGCCGCGCTGGCAGACCAGATCCTCGAATGCCTGCGGCCAGTCCTCCAGCGATCCGCGATAGTCGATGCCGTTGGGAAGGCGCCAGAACAGCCGGTCGCCGCCGTTGAAGTTGACCTTGTGCACCGTGTGCCCGGCTTCCATTAGCCCCTGGCCGAGACGGCGGAACAACGGCCCCATCAGGCCCTGAAGCATCAGTACGGTGCGTTTTCCGGTTCCGGCAGGAAGGTCAGGCATTCTCAGAAAAACGCTCCACTCAGACACTTTCCGGAACAGACGCAGAGCGCTCCGGTTTCGCACCGACACGATGTGACAGGTCTTGAACCCAAGCCGTTAGTCCGCCGCGCGAAACGCGGCAAGTCCGGCTCCGGTCTGCTCCATCACATCCGTCAGACGTAGACGCGGGATGACAGCCTTGGAGCCGCCCGCTATGAGCGCAGTTCCGCCCGCTGCAACACGCTCGAACGGGGGCAGGTGCAAGGTCTGGGTAGCGCGGCAGGACAGTGACGATCGACGGACTGACATTCGCGGCCATGCTGCTCGGCGCGCTTCTTCTCGACGGCCTGGTGCGCCCGCGAAACGCAAATTTTCCAATGCCTTTGGCGCGCAGCATGGCAGGATCGTGGCTGCTGGCGTGGATGATGGCCGCGCTGTTCGGCCTGTTCCTGGCCGCTTGCGGCAATCTGGCAGTATCCGCAGGACTAGCCCTTGGCCTTCTGGCGTTGTTGGCCGTGGCCTCGAACGCCAAGCATGCCATGCTCGGCGAGCCGCTGCTCTTTTCGGATCTCGCGCTCATCGGGGCGATATTTCGCCATCCACAGTTTTATCTTTCCGCTGTCGCGATCTGGCAGCGGATAGTCGCCGGACTGGTGGCGGCTGTTCTTTTCGCGCTGCTGGCCTGGCTCTTCGTGCCGGCCTTGCAAGTGCACCTGATGGGGCTCGGCATTCTGGCCCTGAGCCTTGCGGTTCTGGCGCTTTCCGTCCGGTCCACGCCGGTCCGGCGCCTTGCCCGCGTGCCCGATGCCCATGCCGACGTCCTGCACCACGGATTGCTGTCGGTTCTGCTGCTCTACTGGCTGCGCTGGCGCGATAGCCGCGATCCAGCGCCTTGTGCCGACAAGACGCGAACGCCTCCCGCCGATGCCCCCGAGCTGGTTGTAGTCGTCCAGTGCGAAAGCTTCGCCGATCCCACCGAACTCTTCACCGATCCCGCGCTGGCGCTGCCCGGCTTGACGGCAGCGCGGGCAGGGGCGTGCCAATGGGGCCGGCTTATGGTCAGCGGCTTCGGCGCCTATACGATGCGCACCGAATATGGCGTGCTGTTCGGTCTCGACGAGGAGGAACTGGGCTTCCGCCGCTACGACCCGTTCCTCACCGCGCTGGGAGATGGCTCCTATGCCCTGCCGGCGCGCCTGAAGGCGGAACGCGGGAACTGGCGCAGCCTGTTCGTCCACCCGCATGACATGCGCTTCTATGGCCGCGACCGGATCATGCCGGCCGCCGGGTTCGCCGAACTGGTGGGCGAGGACCGCTTCGCCCCTCCCGGCTTAGGAGAGGGACGCTACGTGACCGACGCGGCGATGGCGGACGAGATCGTCTCTCTCGCAGCGAACGCTGCGGAGCCGACCCTGATCTATGCCGTCACGATCGAGAACCACGGCCCATGGGCGCCGGACGGCCATGCTGACGGCGATCTGAAGCAGAGCTACATGCGCCTCGTGCGCAACAGCGATACGATGCTGACCACGCTTATCGAGCGGCTCGGTGCGCTTGGCCGGCCAGCCTTGCTGGTGTTCTTCGGCGACCACCGCCCCAGCATTCCCGGCGCCACCGCACCGGGCGGAGACCGCCACACGCCTTATGTATTGGTGCGTTTGGACAAGGCCGGACAGATCGTTCCGGGCAAGAACCGTCAGGTGGACCTAACCCCGGCGGGCCTGCATCACGCCGTTCTGTCAGCCGTGTTGGGCGAACCTCGCGATCTTTAAGAGGCCGTTTCACGCTGCGAGCAGCGGTTCGATGTCCTTGATGTCCTCAGCCTCGCTGGAAAGCAGGTCGTAGTGGGCCTGAAGGTTCATCCAGAACTCCGGCGTCGTGTTGAGCGCGCGGGCAAGGCGCTTGGCGGTATCGACCGTCATCGAGGTTTCCTCGGCGCACAGGCGTTCGATCCGGGTGCGCGGCACGTGGATGTGCCTGGCGAGCCTACCCGCGCTCATGCCCAAGGCATCCAGGAACTCGTGCTTGAGGATTTCGCCGGGATGGACCGGCACTTGCAGCATGGTCATGGCAAATTCCTTTCAGTGATAGTCCACGATCTCGACCGCTTCCGGCCCTTGCTCTGTCCAGACGAAACAGATCCGCCACTGGCCATTGATCCGGATCGAGTGCTGCCCTTCGCGATCTCCCGACAGCGCCTCAAGCATGTTGCCGGGAGGCGAGCGCAGATCCTCCAGCACGGCAGCCGCTTCCAGCATGGCGACTTTGCGTACGGCTGCCCGGAGCAGATCGGCAGGGAAGCCTTTGCCCGGCTTGCCTGCCAACACCTGGTCGATCAGCTTGCCCTGGTGTTCCGGATATGCTTACGGATGCATCATGGCGTGATACACTTTTCAAGCTCGAGGAAATAGTTTTCCAACAGTGGCAGATCGGCAACTAGCCGTCATCGCACCAAGGCCTGCGCAGCCACACCCACCCTGCAACGAGCCTATGCTGTCAACATCTCACCTTTTATGGGTACTATTGGCTTGACAGTCCTTGGCCCCTACTGTTCGAGATTGAGGCAATGCCATCGCTAGAACCTAGTCCGCAACGTATCCGCTTGTTCAAGAGCGAGAAGCTCGAACGGTTTACGTTGATCTCGCCCCGCGCTTTCGCGGTGGCTTGGGCTGTGCTCCTGCCCGCTATCGCTTGGGCCGGGTGGGGCGCGGTCGGTCCTCTGGCAGGACTGTCGCTGGTTCTGGCCGGTCTGCTGGTGTGGTCGCTGTTCGAATATGCCATGCACCGCTACCTGTTCCATTGGGAGACCGAAGTACCCGTATTTCAGGCATTCGTGTTCCTGATGCACGGCAATCACCACGATGCCCCGAACGATCCCCTGCGCAGCCTCATGCCGCTGTCCGCCAGCGTGCCGATCGCGGCCATCGTATGGGGCATCTTCGCACTGCTGTTCGGCACGCCCGGCACCTGGCTGTTCCTGGGCTTCATGGTCGGTTACGTGATCTACGACGTGGTCCACTACGCCGCGCATCAATGGCCGATGCAGGGCAAGCTGGCCCAGGCGATCAAACGCCACCACATGCGCCATCATTACGTCGATGAAGGCGGTAACTTCTCGATCTCAGCCATTTTCTGGGATCGTGTATTCGGCAGCAAGATCCACTCGCTCAAACGCTAACGCTCGGAACAAGAGCTGAAATCGGTCCCGAAGCGCAACCGAGGCGCTTTTGGGGCGTAGATGCCTTTGGGACTCGCCAGTGCAGGATCCGAAGAGTTGCACATCCTGATCTGGAAACCGGGCGAATCCTTCCTGTTCGACAACCAGGAAGTCTGGAACAACGGACAAGGACCGCTACCTCATAGGTCAAGTGCGCGAAGCACAATCCAGTTGCCCTATGAGGACGCCATAAGCCACGTCAGGGAACCCGTTGGGGCGGGAATCCGCACCACTTGGACACCTCGAAAAACCGCTGCGCCTAGAGACTTGAACTGATGCACTGCCTTTGCATGACGGTGGAGGCGATGATGGCGGGACAGCCGAGTTTCTTCGGTCCTTCGGACCGATACGAGGCGTTGAGCGCGGCAGGCGATCCGCTTGAACGGCTTGCGGCTGTCGTCGACTTTGAGGTTTTCCGCGGCCCGTTGGCAGCAGCACTGCGGCGGCGCGTCCGCGGCAAGGGCGGCAGGCCGCCGTTCGATCCAGTCCTCATGTTCAAAATCCTGGTGTTGCAGGCGCTCTACTCGCTGTCTGACGAGGCCACCGAGTTCCAGATCAAGGAAGGATGAAACAGGGGCCCACCGGGCCCTCCCGCGCGGTCACGTCAAAATCATGCCGAATTCAGACGGTTCTTCGAGCCGTCCACTTTATATCGTGATCCTTTAGACCGACCTTCAACCAATTCGCAAAACAGTAACAGTATTGACCGATACTTGTTAACACCTCCGATGAAAACCCACACCCCAGAACTAAAATCTCAATTACCTGTGATACACCCCGTCTATGTGGGAACTCACGGACCATATTGCGATTTTATTCATTATTATACAATCAACAACTCATTTTATTCCGCTTATTCACGGAAAAAAGTATTAATAAATGATATATTCTTAGAGACCAACTCAGCCCTGCCAAAACGTATAAAAAATCCGTCATCTATCTGGAAGCGCTGGACATCCCCCATCCTCTTTTGGCAAGGTTGTCACTAGGTGGCCAAACAACTGTCACATACAGGGGTCTTGTTTCAATGATCGACCAACAAGCGGTGCGAATGCGTCGTTAGTCCTTTGTGCACGTCTCAACGGTGCCCTGCATCGGCAGCGCCAGACGCTGGCTAAGGCGGACGACTGCTAGCCATTACTCTGTTTCTGAATCCCAAATGCCGATCCGGCTTAGCTGGCCATGATCGTCAAATATTCATTAATGAAGCCACGCCTTTTTCGAACTCGAAGACCGTATCCATGGCGACCTCGATCTTGAAATCCATGCGGGCACAAAATATAATTTTTCATGAATTTAAATAAATTTCACATCACATCATTAACTGAATTTTATATTTATTATACAGGTCAGGGCAATGCCGGTTCTCAACCATCCAAGTGCACCATCGTACAATTATCATTTTAATAAAATTTCAGATTCCGTTTTGATGGACGGAAAAATAAGAGATTCGTGTAAAAATTTCAATTACATATTTATTCTATTTACTAATAGATCCGGCTCAAATCTCTTGGCCTCATGCATTTCGTCGTCAAATAATTTCAACACCCCCGCTGAATTTTTAAATCATGATGAAGTAGAGAAAGCCTTAGAAATCGACCCATCCTTGAGAACTGTCGGAGACTACTTCTCTGCTATTGCGCTGAACGACAACGTTGACGGCACTTTCTGCGCAAAACTGTCGTGCGATCATCTCTTCGTGCTTTGCGCTTCCGGCGTCATGGCACAGATCGTTAACAAATCTACTTTCGTTTTGATCGAAAGATCAGATAAAATAGATCAAGCTATGTCATTAATACTTGCTGTAAAAAGAAATATATGGTCGGCATGCAAGGAGAGGCCAGAAACCATTGCAGAAACCCACAATGTTGAAGTTCAAGATATTATAGATGTATGCTATTCTATAGTTGACCAGAATAACATTCTTGAGTCTTTCATGATTGACAGCATGGCCTCATCGTTGAAAGTATTATATGAAGACTTGGTCGTTAATCCGATATCTTGCTTAGATAGGATCTCCGAAAAAATTGGAAAGCCTATTCCCTATGTCGCACGTAACGTGGCAATGAAGAAGCAGGCTGATATTGGTAAAAAGGTAAATAAAACTAAACTTATCTCTGAAGTAAGGAACAGTCTTTTAACTCGTAAACAGCAGACTTGATCGCAACCTGCCTCGCCACACTCGATAGATCCCCATCGAAATCTCGCCACCGTTTGTCGTCCAGTGCCTCGCGGTTCTGAGCCCGGATGCTGCTGTATAGCAAGGACGAGAACGGTGATGAGAAGGCTACGTCAACGCGCCAACACAGCATCGTACGTCGCGCGGCATTCGAGGAGCACATACTATCGAAACCCGACGTGAAAAAAACACGTTCGAAACTCAACTATGTGAGGCGTGTGGTCCGACGACACGGACGCGGATTATTGGTCCGCTGGCGCAGGGCGGGTCGTAGCGTTTTTGGGCATTAGGTCTGGAACAGCGTGAGCAGAATCGACGGTGCCTGATTGGCAATCGCCAGCGCTTTCACGGCGAGTTGCTCGCGTACCTGCAGCGCTTGGAGTTTAGCCGCTTCCTTCGACATGTCGGCATCCACCAGATGACCGAGTGCTTCGGTCATCACATCCGTGCGGGAAAGGCTGGCAGCCTTCATTCCTGCGATATTGCGGGAATGGGCGCCGAAATAGCTGAGGGCCGACAGCACCTTTTTGTTTGCGCCGGAGATGACCTCGGCGACGGCTTCGGGGTCCGTCCAGTCCAGCGTATCCAGCCCGAGGCCGCCGGGGCTAAGGTCCCGCGAATAGATGCGGGTTGTGCCGCCTTTCAGGTCGTCCGTGAAATCGTAAGGCGTCGTCGCGTAGGCGGAAGTGTAAAGCGCCTTAGTCCGGCTAGAGGCGTCGACGGCGGTGTAGGGCGTCGCGCCGATTTCGCGCATCGATACGGCGCCGATGGCCCAGGCGCTGGCCGGGTCGTAAGTCGATCCGTTGACCGAGATCGTCAGGGGTCCAAGCGCCGGATCGTAATCGAAGCTCAGGACATTGAGGCCCGATACGGGCACCCCCGCGTCCACCGGGGCGCCCCCGCTTGCATAGGTTTGCCCCGTCGCCGCGATGCGCACGCCGTTTTGCCAGATTTCCATTGTATCGGGCAGGTCGTAAGCGTCGAACGTCAGGTCGACATGGGCGGCATCCGGCCCGGCATCGACCTCGTAATTCGCCTGAACGCCGATCGGCAGTGCCCGCTCGCCCAGCGGATCGTCGCGCAGGGCCGAGACTTCCTCGGGATTGAGCGAGCCCGCCGCGTTCTCGGTCACGGCATGGGTTTCGTAGACGATCTCGCTGTCCCATCGCTCGCTGGGCGTGGGAATGGGCTCGGCCGGATCTTGCAACTGCAAGCCTTCGATACCGGCACCGCGGCTGCCGCCGAGGATCCGGATCTCGATTTCCTGTCCGTTGCCTGAAATGGGGACAAGACCCGTGACCGGATCGGGGTCGGGAGCAGGGGCGGGATCGTAGTCGAAGCTGAGGACGAATGGGCCCGCCTCGGCGCTTGACGGACCGACCTCTGCGCCATCAGCGGCATAAGCCTGGCCGGAGGCTGCCACCCGCACGCCGCCTTGCCAGATCTCGACTTGCGCCGTTCCGTAGGAATCCGCGAAATTGGTGATGCCCGTGTCTATCAGCAGATTGACGCGCCCCGCCGTGCTGCCGCCATCGACGGTATAGGTATAGGCGGCATTGTCAGCGATGTAGCGGACATCGGGGCCATAGATGCTGTCGGCCGGATTGATGAGATCGGTGAAACTCTGGGGCGTCAGCGCCGAATCCGGAAGCGTTAGCCGCCGGGTGCCGGACATGCCGGCTTCCAGGCTGTCCTCCGGCATGGCGGCGCCGTTGTGGTTGTAATCCAGCCAGGCGAGCAGCTTGCTCGGGCTAACGGTTGAAGTGGGCAGGCTGTAATAGGTCTGCGAGGTGGTACGGGTCGCGGGCCTGCCCTTCAGCAGGTTGACGCCCGCAAACTCCGAGGAATCGACCGTGGAGCCGATCTGCGCGATCAGGCCCTCCATGTCGGCGCGGATGGCTTTTGCGCTGGCCGGGTCATTGACCGCCCCGATCAGCAGCAGCGATTTTTCCTGAAGCGTGTTCATCAGATCGCTCACCGCCTCGCCGCCGGAGATGGCGACATCGGTGATCGAACTCCAGCGGTCCAGCGTATCTCCGAGGGACTTTTGCAGGAGCAGATCGCCGCGCATGTTCTGGGCACGGACGAACGCGGCGCTGTCATCCTTGGTGCTTTTCACGCGCAGTCCGGTGGCTAAGCGCGATTGCCGAATCTCGAGATCGGACCGAATGGATTCCAGAACGCGAAGTGCCGCCAAAGCACTCGCATTCGTCTTGATTGAAGACATGTCGCACGCTTTCTCGTTCTTATGTTTTATTTTAGAACGATGCGTGCGTAAATTAACTCACATCACTGATAAAATTATTAAATTTCCCGTTAATTGACCGCAGGAACATGACCTGGAGGGTGCAATGCCTACGGCATGATCAAATGCCACAGGAACCGAAATTCCCGCAAAGACTAGCGACATCCACGAAGGGCACGCTTGGCTGCAAGACACTTGGGCGCCCCGTGCTTGCGCACGGCCGCGCTCTACCTCCGCTGACGCTCCGGCCGAGCCCCCTTCGGCGTCTCGTCGGCATAGCCGTCACGATCGCATGACGCGTTCCGTCCCGCCTTGAGCGGGCCGGGCGGGACGCTGTCCGCGTCCCGTCAGCGGTCTCCGCGCCTTTGGCGCGTCGGCGTGTGCCTCGGCTCCAGGGTGACGGGGGGCGTCACGGCCCCTTAGCCCCGCCATGGCGAGCCGCAACCTGGGCGGAGCCCAGGTCCTCCACCCTGTTCCGGCCTCTCGGTGCACCCCGCCATCTTGGCGAGGCTTTTGGTCCGCTCCTGCCGCCCCCCGCCACCCCGGCGCCGGTCAATGGCGGTTGAGGAAAGGAACAGGAGAAATGGAAAGGACCAATCGCCAGAGCCTCTATGGAGAGGTCACTTCTCGCATCATTGCCGAGCTGGAAGAGGGCCGCCTTCCCTGGGTGCAGCCCTGGGACAGTGCGCGGTGTCTCTGCCTGATGCCGCACAATGCCGTTTCCGGGAGGGTCTATTCCGGGATCAATGTGCTGATCCTGTGGTGCGAGGCGGTGGAACGCCACTTCGCATCGCAGCGCTGGCTCACCTATAAGCAGGCCTTGGCGGCGGGCGGTCATGTCCGGCGCGGCGAGAAGGGCACGGTCATCTGCTATGCGGATCGCTTCACCCCGAAAGCCGAGACCGAGCAGGCGCGGTGCGAGGATCGCGAGGCGCGGACGATTGCTTTCCTGAAGCGCTTTGTCGTGTTCAATCTCGATCAGATCGAGGGGCTACCAGCGAAGTATGAGGAGGATCCGCAGGTTCCCGATCCGGTCATGGCGATTGCCGAGGTGGACCGGCTGATTGCGGCAACCGGCGCGGACTTCCGGATCGGCGGCGACGAGGCGTTCTATGCCCCGAAGCACGACTATGTGCAGGTTCCCCCGCAGGCAGCCTTTCATGAGCCGGTGAACTGGTTTCGGACGGCTCTTCATGAACTGGGTCATTGGAGTGGCGGAAAGGGTCGATTGGATCGCGATCACACCGGCAAGTACGGCTCGGCCTCGTATGCAAAGGAAGAGCTCATTGCCGAGATGACCTCAGCGTTCGCGTGTGCGTCGCTGGGTATTCAGCCCACGGTACGGCACAGCGATTACATCGGATCGTGGCTTGAAGTGCTCCGCGCCGACGAGAAGGCGATCTTCCGGGCGGCGAGCGCTGCCAGCAAGGCAGCCGATTACCTCCTCGCATTCGGGGAGGAGGCAGCATGAGGTGGTATCTCTATCTGCTGGAGCAACGCATCCACGAGGCGTTCCTGCGTAATGCCTTCCCCGAGTATGAGCAGCCCGAACTGCGGCGATTGGCGCGCGCGATCTATTCGCTGCCGTACCTGCCCAATCGGGCGTTCTGTCTCTGGCGTTTCGAAGGTCTCCGCTATGAGCAGATCGCCGAGCGGATGGGCATCAGCGTCCGCCGGGTGGAGAAAGAGCTTGGCTGCGCGATGGGCATGATCGTGCGCTCGCGAGATCGGCAGGAGCGCAAAGGCTGGTAAGGAACCGGGGCGCGTCCGCAGCGGCGGACGCGCCCCGGCTTTGTTTCAGGCGCGAGGGTTTTCAGGCTTGCGGCGGGAAGTCGTCGACCAGGTATGAGATCGGACTATTCATCCATTCGGTAATGGCGCTTTCGCGCCAACCGCAGCAGCGTTCGGCGATGCGAACCTGCCTCGGGAAAGTGCCCGACTGGATCTTGCGGTAGAGGGTCGCGCGGGAAAGGCCCGTGCGTTCGAGAACGAGATCGAGGCGCAAGAAACGGTCGTGGGGCGTCATGTTCATTGGCGTTGTCCTTTCCTGTTCGTGAGGTGGACTGGCCGGCCATGAGCAAGATTGGGCCAATTCGAGCTGCCTGCAAGGGCGCTAATTGGTGCTTATCGGATATTCCTGGCGCAGATTCGTCGCGTTGCACCGTAGTGGGTCTTGGCGGCACTCTATGGCACTCAAATAAATTTTGCCGCCGGGAGCCCGCGACCGGCGGTTCTGTCTCACGACGTCTCAGCGCGCGTCTCGCACGCGAGTTGCAACCATCTCGCAACTCGAATCTCGCCAGACCTCGGCGACGATTACACCGCGCCGCCGTCCGAAATGTCAGCGTCGCTGCCGTGCAATCAGGATCGTGCAGGTCGCTGCCGCGATCGCGCGTGGCCGGTGACCTGGCACACATGACCGAGCAGCGCGGCAACCAGCGCCCGAACCTCGTCGGGGGTGAAGCCGCCGTCGTCGGGATGCTGGCCGTCCGTCAGGTTGCGGCGGTTCCATTTCCAATAGGGCGCGAGCACCTGCATCAGCCTTGCCGTCTCCGGACAATCATAGCCGAACGCAGTGACGTTGGCGTAGGCCAGCGACCTGTCGACATGCAGGCTGATGTACCGGGCACACCAGCTGTCCGGAAAGCCCACATCGAGCAGATGCGAGGACAGCGCGAGTTGCACGACGATGCCGGTCGAATAGAGAAAGTCCGGCCAGTCGAACGGCGCATCGGGTGACAGCATGGCCGCGAACTGTTCGGCTCGCTTGTAGCGGTCCCGGCTGAGGCTGCGGCCCTGCTTGGTGCGCAGCAATCGCACCGGTTCGGCATCGTAGATTTTCCAGAGCGCGGCGAGCGCGGAATTCTCATCGGGCAAGGAGTTGAGCGCCGCAGAGACAGCGGCGATTTCATCGGGTGAAGCAGCAGGAACTTGAACGTCCATTGGCACCTCCGGGTCCGCATCAAGGCGGGTTGGCGGAAGGTTTCGGGACAACTTGCGGACCAGTCCCGAACTCCCGCACGCTAACGCGCGGGAGCCGCCGGAGCTGGTAACATGTCAGTAACATGCGCCGCCGCCTTTAACCCGAAGGTTTGGACATACGCGTCGGCACCCCGGAAAACTGTGTTTTCCGAGCTTGGTTTACTGACGGGATTACCAGTCCCGGCGCTGCCCTTTGCGCAGCGCCTTGGCAGGATAACAGACGGGAATCCTTAGGCCAAGTTCTGACTCGATCGGCGGCATCGTGTGGCGGCCGGAGACCCTTTTCCGTGATCTTCCAACGTTGCGCTTCGCCTAGAAGTGGAAACGCAGTCTGCGCCGATGCGAATGCGAACCGCGATAAGGCTCGCAGGCAATTCCATCGCCATCAGCATCGAGCTGCAAGCGATAGCCCGGCTCGTCCACGTAGAGCGGCGCTTCGCCTGCCGCGCGCGCTTCATCGCAATTGGCATAATAGGCCCACGACTTTGGAGAGACGGCCGAGCTAGATGACGGAAGCAATTGCTGGACCGCTTGCAGCGGTTCATCGCCCTGGGTGCTGAGGTAGCCCACGCCTCCGCCGGTAATCGCTGTGAGGCCGAGCCATGTCGCGGTCCGGCGGGTTTGCGACTGTCGCTTGCGCGGCGCAGGATGTTTCCTGAACTGTCTGCCGTGCTGAATCGGCACCGCCCGAAATCGCCTCCTGTTGGACATCGCTTCCCCGCCCCCCGTATGCCCAATCCGGGCAGCGTGTTCGCGGACCGAAGCGCCGCGAACACGCCGGTTGTGCCTCTAACAGTCTAAACGATCGCTAAAGGCGCGCATGCCGCGCCGCCGCCACAGCGTCAGCGCCTGCTCGCGATCTGTGCCGCGCAGCCTGGCCGCCGCTTCGACCAGCAGACCGAGGATCACCGCGCGGTCATCCCCGGTCAGTTCGACCAGTTCGGCCTTCGCGATCAGCCCGCCGAGCTCGATGAGCTGGCGGGTTCGTTCGCGCCGCTTCACTTGCCACGCGCGGGCATCATGCCGCGCCCGGCTCGCCAAGTGGCAATTGCGCGTTGCCTGGTTCCGCCGCAGCGCTGCGCGGATCGCTGCCAGTTCCTGTGCGAGCGCCTTTGCCGTCCCCTGAAAAGAACGCGGCGCCCTTTTTGCGCCACGCCTCCTTTCTGGCCGCGTCCGAGGTGGTGGCAGCGTCGAGCAAGGCGCCGGCGAGCATTTCGGCGGGAAGGGCATCGGCACCTGTCGCGTTTACCAGTTCCCCGAGCTGGCTGGTCTTGCGGGTTTTGAGTTGCCGCGCCTTGTCAGTGAGTGCTTTGAGTTCGGCGTCATAGTCACGGGGCTTGCGCATCGTCCGTCCTTTCTTTGATCGAGGCGGACGGTTCAGCTATCGGGAGTCTCAGCGCCGAACAATAGCGTGAAATCTCTTGGGATTTCGCGTTCCCGAGTGCGATGAAATCGTTCGAGGGCGCGCTTATACGTCGTGCCGACGTGCTGCTTGAAGTGTAAATGGATGGCCGTCATGGCGATCTACCACTTCTCGGCCAAAGTCATTTCGCGCGCTGTCGGCTCCTCGGTGGTGGCTGCCGCCGCCTATCGTTCCGCCTCGCGGCTGCACGACGAGCGGCTGGGGCGCGACCATGACTTTTCCAACAAGGCCGGTGTCGTCCACTCGGAGATCCTGCTCCCCGAGAACGCCCCCGAACAATGGCGTGACCGCGAGCGCCTTTGGAACGATGCCGAGGCGGCCGAGAAGCGCAAGGACGCGCAGCTCTGCCGTGAGGTCGAGTTCGCCATTCCCCGCGAGCTCGATCAGGCCGAAGGCATTCGCCTGGCGCGCGACTTCGTTAGCCGCGAGTTCGTGGGGCGCGGCATGGTCGCCGATCTCAATGTGCACTGGGATATCGGCGAGGACGGTCAGGCCAAGCCGCATGCCCATGTGATGCTCGGCATGCGCGAAGTGACCGACGAGGGTTTCGGTCCAAAGGTCCGCGACTGGAACCGCACCGAACTGCTCACCCATTGGCGCGAAGCCTGGGAGATCCACGTCAACCAGCGGCTGGCCGAACTCGATATCGATGCGCGGATCGATCACCGCTCGCTGGAAGCCCAAGGCATCGAGCTGGAGCCGCAGCACAAGATCGGTCCGGCCGCCTCGCGCATGGCGGGGCAGGGGCTCGATAGTGAACGGCTCGAAGAGCACCATGCGATTGCCCGAGCCAACGGCGAGAAGATCCTCGCCAATCCGGCAATTGCGCTCGATGCCATCACGCATCAACAGGCGACCTTCACCACCCGCGACCTCGCGAAGGTCGTGCATCGGCACAGCGACGGCAAGGAGCAGTTCGATCAAGTTCTGGGTGCGGTCAAATCCTCGCCCGAGCTGATCGCGCTCGGCAAGGATGGGCGCGGTGAGGATCGCTTCACCTCGCGGTCGATGATCGAGACCGAGAAGCGGCTCGAGAAGGCGACGATGAAGCTCGATGCCGGGCGGCGTCATGGCGTCAGCCGTGCCATGCAGGAAAAGGCGCTGGCGCGGGCCGAGGCGAGGGGGCTTTCTCTCTCCGGCGAACAGCGCGGCGCGCTCGAGCATGTGACCAACGGCCGAGGGCTCTCTTCGGTGATCGGCTATGCCGGCACCGGCAAGAGCGCGATGCTCGGTGTTGCCCACGATGCCTGGCAATTGGCGGGATACGAAGTGCGCGGTGCAGCACTCTCCGGCATCGCCGCCGAGAACCTCGAAAGCGGCTCGGGGATTGCAAGCCGCACGATCGCCAGCCTGGAGCGGCAGTGGGCGCAGGATCGCGAGCTTTTGACTGACCGCTCGGTGCTCGTCATCGACGAGGCCGGGATGGTCGGCACCCGGCAGATGGAGCGAGTGCTCTCCGAAGCGGAGAAGCGCGGCGCCAAGGTCGTGCTGGTCGGCGATCCAGAGCAGCTGCAGGCGATCGAAGCCGGCGCTGCCTTCCGCAGCATTGCCGAGCGCCATGGCAGCGTCGAGATCATGCAGGTGCGCCGCCAGAGCGAGGAGTGGCAGCGCGAGGCGACGCGCGATCTCGCCACCGGGCGAACCGGCGAGGCGGTGCTGGCCTATGAGGAGGCGGGGCATGTCCATGTTGCGCCCACCCGTGAGGCCGCGCGCGAAACACTGGTCGGGCGGTGGGATAGTGACCGGCAGCAAAACCCCACCGCGAGCCGGATCATTCTCACCCATACCAATGACGAGGTGGGTGAGCTGAACCAGGCGGCGCGCGGGAAGATGCGTGACGCCGGAGAGCTGGGAGACGATGTAGCGCTCAAGGTCGAGCGCGGCGAGCGGGCCTTTGCCGTGGGCGACCGCGTGATGTTCTTCCGCAACGAGCGCAGCATGGGGGTGAAGAATGGATCACTCGGCACGCTGCGCAGCCTCTCGACCTTCAGCATGGCGGTCATGCTCGACGATGGCCGCTCGGTGGCCTTCGATCTCAAGGACTATGCCGATGTGGATCACGGCTATGCCGCGACGATCCACAAGGCGCAGGGCATGACCATGGACCGCGTCCAGATACTGGCAACGCCGGGACTGGATCGGCACGGCGCCTATGTGGCGCTCTCACGCCACCGGGCTCAGGTCGATCTCCACTATGGCAAGGATGACTTTGCCGATCGCTCGAAGCTGGTCCGCGCGCTCAGCCGGGATCGGTCAAAGGATATGGCCTCCGATTACGGTCCTGCCTTCGAGATGAAGCGCGAGCCGCAACCCGAGATCGTTATCAAGCGCGATCCCTTTGCCGGGCTCAGGCTGAAGGCCCCCGCAATTGCCGAGCCTGCTAATCCGCTCGAGGTTGCCGTGCAGGGCTATGGGCGCGCGGCGCAGGCTATCCTGCGCATCAAAGCGATGGGGTTGAAGCCCATCGAACTTCAGCAGCAGGCGTTGGAACGGGCGGCGGGTGATCTCGACAAGGTGCGCGAGCACGGTGCCCGTGATCTCCATGCGGCGATCCGCAAGGACCATGATCTCGCTGATGAAGCCGGGAAGGGGCAGACCCGGCGCGCCATCCAGGCGATGATGGCCGAGCGCGAAATCCGGATCGATGGCGACTTGCGCGCGGATCGCTTCGTCAACGATTTCCAGACCCAGGCTCGGCAGTTCATGCGCATGCGCAGGCAGGGCAATCAACTCGGCATGGAACGGGCGGCCGAGCGAATCGATCAGTTCGCCAAAAGCCTTCATCGCGACCCCGAACTCGAGTCGCGGCTGAAGGCGAGATCGTTTGAGCTTGGAATCCCGGTGCGTGAGAATGCTTCGTTGTCTCGCAGTATCCAGGATTGGCTCGGTCGCTCGCGCGATCGTGGAATAGGGATAAGCTGATCGGATGCCCGACATCCACACCCTGCAAGAGCTTGATCCTGCCGCTGCGTTCGAGGCCATGGGCCAGCGTCTGGCGGGACTGACTGCCGCCATCGATGGCCTCGCCGTCAAATTTCAGGAGATGCATGCCCGCGATTACAGTCCCGAGCTGGCCAAGATCGAAGAGCGCTTCGAGGCCGTGCGCGGCGTCGTCGAACAGCTCAACCATCATCCGGCCATGGCGCTAACGCCTGACAAGATCGCCGGGCAAATTAAGGAGGCGGGCAGGAATGGGCGCTTGGCAGATCAGCAGGCGTGGGAGCGGGCGCGGAGCGACATTCAGGTCGCCGCTGATTCCATTAACAGTGTCGTCGCGTCTGCTCGCTCCGGCGAGAAGCAGAAGAAGCGTGTGGCAATCGCCGTCAGTGCGACGCTTGTGGCTGGGCTGTTTCTGGGGGGACTAGGTAGGGATGCCATTCCCTGGATGGCGCCTGCGAACTGGCATTGGCCGGAGGAGCGGGCAGCGGCGATGCTTGGACGCGATAAATGGGCTGCCGGTGAACGGCTTTTGGAGGTGGCCGATGTTGAAAGGTGGCAGAAGATGCAGGCCGCTTTGCGTTCGGTTGAGGACCAAGACGTTGGATCCGCAAAATCTGCCGATCGCAAAGCCAATCGCGTTGGGAGTGGGCGTATGAAAGAGCGGCGACATCGTGCTTCAGAATGACTGAAGCTGGCCGTGAAGATACCCAGTGCGTGGTTCTAGCGTGGGGAGCCGGGCAGTCTGCGTGCAACAAGAAGCCAGACCGTATCACCCGCGAGCTCGTAGATGATATTTTAGCTCCGATGGGACGTAAGTTCGCGCGTCCCCGCAACCGTGCCATCATGACCGAGCATGGGAAATCGGCCAGCCTGGCAACGGCGTCACTGAATAACAGGTCAATCCGCAAGGCGGCGTCAGTATCCCGCGCCACGAGATATCCCGGATAGCGGAGCGATCTTGCTCCGCCTCTGGCGTCCAGACGATTTCGACGAATACTTCACACGCCGAGCAGCGAAGGCGGCTTCAACCTCTTCATTCGACCGCCCGTACCTATCGGTCATAGAGGCGCGGGCAGCCTCAAGCTTGCGCTGCAGGAAGGCATCATGCTCACCCTGGGCTAGCTGGCCGAACGAGTGCATTAATTCCGCGTGTAGCTCGGATTCAAGCTTCATAAGGTTATGGATTAATCTGCACGTTTGTGGATTCGTCGATGTCGGCGGACTGCCGAAGCAGGTCGATCGCGTATTGATTGCGTTGCAATCATCTTCTGGCCGCGCTCATCCACGCCTTTTCGAAGGCGAATTGGGTCCAATCCGAGAGTTGCCAATTCCACAACATGATCGATAGAAAGCCTTTCTATCGATCATGTTACCCGCGTTTCTCGATTTATAGAAGACGGTCTATCGGCCAAGCAAAGGCCTTTTACGATGGTTTGATCGACGTTCTGCCCGTTCTCAGCGCGCTAAATTGAATCCATCAGCCGAATTGGCGTGCCACTTCCTCCAAGCCTTCCCTCACGGCAGCGGATGAACGTTCGATCCCAAATTCGCGCGCATGCATGGGCCAATCGGCCAGTGCGGCACAAACATCGTCGATGATCGCGGCGACCGCTTTCGCTGCAATTCCGTGGCTTTTGCCGAGCTTTTCGACATGCGTCCGCGTGATGGTGCGACCTTCCCCTTGCACTGCCATGTAGTGCTCGCCCCCGGGCCCATTGGAGTAAGTAAGGTCAAATGCGGGGGCCAGACGCCAGTCCCCGCGATTGTCCATCAGGTAGGCATGTTGGCGGACATGATCGTCGCGGTTTCGAGCAAGCACATTGAAGACCATGCGACGGAAGGCCTGCTCCACGTCCGCCAGGTTGCGTGTGATCGCCAGCGTGGCCCGCAGAAATCCATCGTAGTCGACACTCGGCATATGCGGCGACGCTTCCAGAGCACCTCCAAGGCTTACCATGTGAAGCCGCCTGCCCGGAGCAGGCCGGTCGAAACGCCTAGTCGCAAAATGGCCAAGGCCGGAAGCCGACGGGATCAGTTTCGTCTCCGCCATGTCGATCTGTGCCGCGCGGGCCATTCTGGCGTAGGCTTCCTCCAATGGCCCGATGTCAGCCGGATCGTTTATCGCCCCGAATTTGACGATCCATTCCTCGGAATCAGGCTCCGCGCTGGCCGTTGCCAGCTCATCTCCGGCACGCAATTTGCCGTCCGGAGCAATCGCGACATGGACTTTCGGCCGCGCGCCTCCAGAGCCACCCCCGAGCCGAGCCAGCAGGGCTTCCAACTCGGTATCCTCACCCAGCAGCACGTGGCGAGCTTCGGCCGCGAGAATATCCAGATCGATGCCATCCGAAGATTCCGCAGCGAGCGTTTCAGGTTGAAAGACGAGGGCGCCTCGGCCTTTCGCCCCTACCAATGCAAGCCGATCGACCGCATTCAAATCTTCGAACCGGTGCCCCAACCGTTGAAGTCTTCGCTTCAACAATAGCATGCCCCAGGCATCTGGCAGGCAATCCGAGAGGAAGCCGTGGAGGCCATCGAAAGCTCTGCTGCGGGCGGGATGAAGGCCGGGCTCGAGCGGATAGTGCAGAGGGGAGATCGGCAGACCTGCAGCCATAAGCCCGATCGACCATTCGAACTGCGCCAATCCCTGGGCCATCGCCACTCTGCCGATCGCAAGCGGCGGAGCATGCTCATCTGTCAGAAGACCGACTGCAAGCGGCGTACCCGGGGCAAGCTTCATGGCTTCGCACTTCCTGCGCGCTGCCGCGGTGCCTTTGCCCCCTTGCGTTGCTGTTCGAGCAGTTCATCCATGCTGCGTGCTGCCGGCTCGGGAAAGAGGGCTGCAATCCCCTCGTCGCATCGAAGGGCAATCGCCGCCCGGACCAGATCTTCGATGGAGGCCTTGCCCTCGCCCTCCATCCTGCGCCAGGTTCGATGGGCCACCCCCGCTTTGGCGGATGCAGCTTGCTGCGTAAGATTGAGCGTCAGGCGGCGTTCTTTGATCCGCTTTCCAAGCGCTATAATCTGATTATCGAGGCTGAGAAGCATAGGCCATATATGGCCTTTAACTAGAAAAATAGCAACATAATAGGCCTTATATGGCCTATTATTTTAAGATATCTTCTGGATACCATAATGGTATCTTTTGGGTTTCGCCGTGGCGCAAAGCCTGAGGGCTCCCGATCCCGCAAAAGTGCCTGCCTAACGTTCTGACGAAACGGCCTGCTCCCATTTTCAGAACCGGCCGCTTCGCCTCGCAGCAGGCTCAATTCGTGCTTTCGAGTAGAAATTAGCACCCCCACGCGGAGGCGGATTGTCGCCTACTCTTTCACATGTTCAAGCGAGCCCGACGAGCGCTTTCGGATGACGACTTTGATATTGTTAGACTTTCTTCCCCGCTTGCCCGCAGTTTCCGCTTCATCAGGCTCTTCCTCGACCAGTTCCAGACTGTAATCGGGGATGGAATTTTCCTCCGCAATCTGGCGCATGGCCGTGCGAAAGTTGGACAATTGGTTCTGGAAGCCGATTTGAAGACGGAACGTCTGGATATCTATTTCCAGATCCTCTCCATCCACGCAGGTTGAACGCGCGACTTCATAGATACGCCGCTCGATCGGGCCGAGCTGGAAGTACGTCGCGGCATAGTCCAGCACTTGCCGATCCCGCAGGATTGCCCGGAAAAGCCAGTCGCACAGGCGCACTTTCACGGCTTTCAGCCGTTTTTCGCCCTTGCCCGAGCGCGCATATTGCAGCCGCGCTTCCGACAGCCACGAGAAGAAACCTTCCTCGCCCTCGCCGCCGGCCTCGATATTCGTGCGGATCTGCGTGCCCTGAAGCCGCTCCAGCGCATCGGCAAGGCGGGCGTAGGAACGGGCCGAATGGTTGGCGCCGGTCACGCTGAACAGGTCATGCGCGGTGAACGTGAAATCCTGCGCGACCGTGCTGCCCTGATCCAGCTTTGAAGCCATAAGGCTCGCAATATAAAGGACAATTTCCTTATCGTAGATCGTCGCAACGCCGCGCATGCTGGGCCGCACCTCGATCGAGACGGTCGGCGTGGCGTAGGAAAGCGGCTTCATCCAGGCGTTCTTGCTGAGCGCAAAGAACGGGAACGCCATCAGCGATCGCTCCCCTCGGATCTCGCCGGTCAGCGGACTGTCGAGCTGGAACAGCTCTCCCTGAGGGGTCATTTTCACTTCATCGCGCATGGCAAACGTCCGGTATGGTAATTTCTACTCGAAAGCACGAATTGGCGATCCCGCCGCCGGTCGGCTCAAACATTGAGGGCATATTCCTGAACCAGCACCTTTTCGGGCACATGCCAGGCCCCCGCGATCTTGCGGATCATCGGCAGGGTCAGCGCGCGCTTGCGGCCGAGGATCTCGGTCGCCCGCGACTGGCCGAGCAGCGCCGCCAGATCCGCGCGGCTGCGGCCGTTCATCGCCATCTCCGCCTCGATCGCGCCGACCGGGTCCAGCGGCTCGATCGGCCAGCGGCCCCGTTCGTAGACCTCGACCAGCGTGACCAGCACGTCGAGCAGGTCGCCGTCCTCGCTGCCTTCCTCCGCGCCCCAAAGTTCCGCGATGCGGCGCAAGGCCGCTTCGTGATCCGCGTCGCTCTTGATCGGACGTATATGCATCCGCGCATCTCCTGAGATCATCAGAACAGGCTCACCGTCAAAGCGTCGATCCCGTCGTATTCGGCATGGGTGCCGAGGAATGTGACGAAAGCGATCGACCGCTTCCAGTCGAACGCCACCACCATGCGAAAATCGCCGCCGGCCACTTCGAACCGCATCCGCTTTCCATTAAGCGGCTCCGCTTTCGGAAAGTCAGCCACGACATCGAGCGGATTTTGCCACGCCGCCGCATTCGAGGCTTCGAACCAGTGCCGCAGCGATGACTCTGTTTTCGGGTTCCGTTCCCAGAACGCGATCAGCCGGTTCCGGGCAACGATCCTCATGAAAGCCGGCTAGCACTTCCCATAGTGGGAAACAAGGCCTTTTCCCACTATGGGAACAATATTGCATTTAATCTATGATAATGTCCTTTATCATAGATTAAAGCTGGTCCATATCAGAACGGCACCGAGACGCACCTGAAACGGACACAAGACGACAGAATGCCACTTCCTGCTCTTGCTCCCGCACAGATCCCGATCATCGCCGAAGCGCCGGCGCAGACCCGCACGCGCTTCCTCGAATTCTTCGCCGCCGCCATCCGCAATCCCAACACGCGCCGCGCCTATGCCAAAGCGGCGAGCGACTTCCTGACATGGTGCGCCCGCCACGGCGTGCGCGACCTGACGGAGATTGCGCCCATCCACGTCGCGGGCTGGATCGAGGGACTGGGCCAATCGCTGTCGGCCCCCACGGTGAAGCAGCGGCTTGCGGCGGTGCGCCATCTGTTCGACTGGTTGGTGACCGGGCAGATCGTCCCCAACAACCCCGCCGCATCGGTCCGCGGCCCCACGCATTCCGCGCGCACCGGCCGAACTCCGGTGCTGGAGGCCGAAGAGGCCAGGGCGCTGATCGAGGCGATCGACACCTCGACAGAGATCGGCCTGCGCGACCGGGCGCTGATCGGCCTAATGGTCTACACTTTCGCCCGCGTCGGCGCGGCACTGGCAATGAAGCGCGAGGACGTCTTCGTCCAAGGCCGCCGCCTGTGGGTGCGCCTGCACGAAAAGGGCGGCAAGCGGCATGAAATGCCGTGCCATCACCTGCTGGACGAATACCTGTCCGAATATATCGAGCAATGTGGGCTGGATTCCCGGAAAGCCCCGCTGTTCCGGGCCTTCTCCCGCAAGACCAAGTGCCTCGGCCAAAACCCGATGACCCAGCCCGACGCATTCACGATGGTCCGCCGGCACGCCCGAACGGCGGGGATCGCAACGCAGATCGGGAACCACACTTTCCGCGCGACCGGCATCACCGCCTACCTGAAAAACGGCGGCACCCTAGAAAATGCCGCCGCCATGGCGAACCACAGTTCCACGCGAACGACCCAGCTCTACGATCGCAGGCGAGATGAGATCAGTCTGGCGGAAGTAGAGCGGGTGCGAATTTGATATTTTTATATTTGAAATATTTAATTAAAATTGCAAAAAACACGATCATCATGAAGCAACGATCTCAAATAACACCCATAATTTGATTTGATCATTACCTCGGATAAATCAAATAAATCACTTTCACTTATCCATCCATTAGCGAAAGATACTTCCTCTGGGCACCCCACTTTCCTTCCAGATCGACTCTGCATTTCATGGATAATGGCAGAGGTCCTGTTCCAAGATTCATGGCTCCCAAGGTCTGACCATAACGTACTTTCATCGACATCGATTACTTCGATATCGCATTTTTCTATATATTGAGAAATAACGTCCGTTATCTCAAACTCACCTCTGCTCGAAATATTAATTTCCGAGGCCCAATATTTTGCCTTCTTATCCAGGAAATACATTCCCGTTATCGCCGATTTTATAGAATCATCGCCAGGTTTTTCGATGACAGAAATCGGGCGGCCCACCCCATCCAGCTCAACAACTCCGAACTGGCGAGGGTCTTCGACCTTCTTGGTGAAAATTCTCGCGCCGCGCCCTTGCCACCCCCGTAATGCAATTTCCGGCAAGTCGCCTATGAAAACATTGTCACCAAGGCAAACAACTAAGTTGTGGTTGCCGATGCGAGTGGCGCCAATTTCCAGACCATGGCCAGTTCCTCGGGGCTGATCCTGCGCAACATATGTGAAATTCACACCCCACGACTTTCCATCGCCAAGTGCTCTTATGAACACAGGCATGTCCGTTTCCGATGTCACGAGCGTAATGTCGCGAATTCCCATCTTCATAAGAAGACTTATCGGATGATATATCAGAGGTTTATCACATAAGGTGAGCAGGTGCTTATTCACCCCGAAGGTAGATGGATACAATCTGGACCCACTGCCGCCAGCAAGTATAAGCCCCTTAATTTCCATATCGTCAGACATTTCAAAAAATTCTGCCATCTTGAATGCCGTCAATCGATCTATTCAAAACACCATCCTTCACAAGATAGTCTATAGAATTGTAAGATTCTTCATTCTCAAACAAATGCGTCTGGTCGAATGTTTCACAGGCTTTAATATTAAAAACCTCGGTAAACGCCCTATGCAATCTCACAATATTATTTGAATCAATGCGGCCAATTTTCACTTGAGATTTATGAAACATGGTAGATTCAATTTTACAATCTTCACTAATACTGACATCAACGCATAGGGATGGCTTGTATTTGGAAATTATCAGAGAGTTGGGTATCGCAAACCCTAGAAAAGCCGCTTTCCGAAATGACGCAATCGTCAGTTCCGCCGCTCTAATATGATCCAAATGCGCGTCGGCATGCGTATGAGTAATCACAACCGAGGGGTTATCTATAACCGAATGGGCGGTTTTACGAATTAAATCGACTGACCGCCGATTACACTCAAGATATCCATCCCTGAAGGCTGCAAATGCAATGCTTTCGGGATTTGCACCGAGATGGCATAGCCCTGATATAGCTTCTTCTCTTCGCCGATTTGCTTCTGCCAGATCGTCTACATCCGTCAGGATGACCACACCTACCGAATAGTTTCCGGCAAATGCCGCCTTAATAAGGCCTCCAGCACCAAGTTCCAGGTCGTCAGGATGAGATCCAACAAAGAGTAATTTGGGCTTGATCGACATTACGGCCCCTGCGGCAATCTTGGCTCCGGCGTGTTCATAGTCGATTTCATAACCCGTTCAACACGGCATCCATGCCGCCATCCGGATACTATCAATAGGTGGTTGAGTGGGGGCACGCCGGCGCAGCCAAAGGCGGCCACAAACAAAAATGCCTGCTGCTGCCTACAATCACACAGAGAAAGACTGCATGTATTGCATCGCTCTGGGCAAGAATGCAGAGAACCGGTTTGGCGACCCAATTCCGGGCAGGACAGGATATTTATGCACGCATCGTCTATGGAAAATATGGCCCGGTGCATCACGTCCTACATGGATCTCGAGGACATAACCGTCGTCGATCTCGGGGCCATGAACGTGAACGGATCCTACCGCGAACTGATGCCCGATCACGCGCACTATGTGGGGGTCGATCTCGAAGCCGGGAACGGCGTCGATGTGGTGCTGGAAGGCGTCTACACCTTGCCCTTCGAGGATGGTTCCGTCGACATCGTGCTGTCCGGCCAGATGCTGGAGCATTGCGCGCATTTCTGGAAGGTCTTCAATGAGATCGCACGTATCCTGAAGCCAGGTGGGAAGGCCTTCATCATCGCTCCGTCGAGCGGTCCGGTGCATCGCTATCCAGTGGATTGCTATCGCTTCTATCCCGATGCCTACCAAGCCCTGGCGGACTGGTCCGGGCTGCGCCTGATCCAGTCATGGACCGATGAACGCGGGCCTTGGTACGATCTTATCGGCGTTTTCCAGAAGGGTGGATCCCGGCAGCCGTTGTTGCAGCAGGCGGTACCGACCCCGGTAGCGCAAAACTATCGACAGGAGCCGCATATCGATCCGGCCGCAGAACGCACGCGCGGTGAGCGGCCTTATCTCGAAGTGCTTCACGATCTCCACACACTCATTGCACCGGATATCTATCTTGAGATCGGCGTGCGCAAGGGGACCAGCCTGGCATTGTCGAAGGGCAGGGCTATTGCCATCGACCCAGATCCGCATGCGGACTTCAAGGTGGACAGGCCGGAAATCGATTTTCACCGCTGCACCAGCGACGACTTCTTCTTCTTCAACCCTGATGCCATCGAACCCGGATCGATCGACCTAGCTTTCATCGACGGCATGCATCTGGCCGAATACGTCTTGCGCGATTTCATGAATGTCGAGCGATTGATGAGCCCGCGCGGCGTCATCGTGATCGACGACGTCTTGCCGATCCATCAGGTGCAGACCGAACGCGCGCGTTGCTCGCAAGTCTGGACAGGCGATGTCTGGCGCTTCGTCGAACTGCTGGCACAAACGCGCCCGGACCTGAGCCTTCACTGGCTTGATACGCAACCGACGGGACTGCTCGTGGTGACCGGACCATCTGCCCAGAACCGCGTGCTGTGGCAGGAGTACAACAAGTTCGCACGGCATCTTGGCGACACGATCGATGCCCCGTTGCCGCAGGACATCATCGACCGGCGCCATGCCGTCGCGCCGACGACGGCAATGCTGGCGGAGATCCTGGGCAGATGAGCGGCACCGTGGGAAAAGGGGCTCAGGTCGATCTCAGCATCATCGTCTGCGCCTACAACATGGGCCGCGAACTGCCTCGCACGCTGTATTCCTTATCTCCCGCGTACCAGCGGAATCTGGAGGACCTCAATTACGAGGTCGTCGTGCTCGACAACGGCTCGACACCGGTAATCGATCAATCCGCGCTGCAGGAGTTCCTTCCCGGCGTGCGAGTGGTTCGGCCTGAGGCCATCAGCATCTCTCCCGCCGCTGCAATCAATGCGCTGGCCGACCAGTTACGGGGCAGAGCGATCGGATTGTGGATAGATGGCGCCCGTATCGCCACCCCGGGACTGCTGCATCTGGCCATGGAAGCGTGGCGAACCGATCCTGCAAAAATCATTGGAACGCTGGCCTTTCACCTTGGCCGCGACGTACAGATGCGCAGCGTATTCGAAGGCTACACCGCTGCGGTAGAGGACGACTTGCTGGCCTCGACCAACTGGCATGAAGACGGCTACGCCCTGTTCGACATTGCGGTCTTGGCCGGATCATCCATAAATGGCTGGTTTGGCTGTATAAATGAAAGCAACGGCGTGTTCATGGACCGGTCGCTCTGGGATGAACTGGGCGGCCTCGATACCCGCTTTGCGGCGCCGGGGGGCGGTTTCGTCAATCTCGACTTTTGGGAGCGTGCGGTTCAGGCATCTGGCGGAAACCCGTGGATGATCCTTGGCGAAGGTACGTTCCACCAGGTGCATGGCGGCGCTGCGACCAACGGCACCGCAGACGACCGGACGCAGATGCAGGATGAATATGCCGCACTCCATGGCCGTCCGTTCAAGTCGCCCTCCTACACGGCGCACTATGTGGGCACTCTCGATGCCGCCCGGTTCAAGGCCGGCAGTGCCGTACCGGTCGATCTTCATCGCCACGTGCATGCGGTGCGAGGCCGGCATTTCCGCGTGGATCTGCCGGCCGCGACGCTCGACAGTATCCAGCAAGGCACACTCCGAACGCGCTACAAGGGCCTTCGGCTCGCCAAGAACCCGTTCGACCTCGCACTCTACACCAGCCTCCTCGGCAGCCTGCGTCCGGCGACGATTATCGAGGTGGGGACATCGGAAGGCGGGAGCGCCGTCTGGCTTGCCGACCAGTGCCGCGCACTGGGACTGGATACGACTCAGATCCTGACCATCGACCTTGCACCACCAGACCTCGACTTGCCCAATATCACGTGCTTTTCCGGGAACGCGGATGCCCCGGAAGCGACATTTCCGAGCCCCGCTATCGCAACCGCTCCACACCCATGGCTCGTTATCGAGGACAGCGCCCACACGTTCGAAGCGACGTTGAAGGTTCTCGATTTCTTCGACGCGCAACTGGTTTCCGGCGATATGATCGTCGTCGAAGACGGCGTCGTTGCCGATATCGAGGGCGTGCATTACCGCGCGTTCGAGGACGGGCCGAACCGGGCCGTAGCTGAATTCCTCAAGCGCACCGGAGACCGCTATCGGATCGATGAAGCTTTATGTGATTTTTACGGTCACAACCTGACTTACGCGCCAAACGCCTGGTTGCTCCGCACTTAACGGGGCGTCCCGCTCATCCATTTATCTCGAGTTTCGCATAGTAATGAATGTACAGGAAAATGTGTCCGTTTTCGTCTGCGGCGCACAAAAAGGGGGCACGACCAGCCTTTACGCTCACTTTCTCGAGCATCCAGACCTGCAAGATCCGAACGAAAAGGAAATCCACTTCTTCGACGACGAGACGGTCGACTGGCATGATCCCTGCTACGACCTACTGCATGCCCGCTTCGATGGCCCGGCAGGCGCACGACTGCGGTATGATATTACGCCAATCTACCAGTTTTGGCCGAACGCCTTAAGTCGCATTGCCGAATACAATCCAGACGCGAAGCTGATATTCCTTTTTCGCGATCCGTACGAACGCGCGCTATCCCACTGGGCCATGGAATTTGCCCGGCGTGCCGAGAACCTGGATTTCCGCCGGGCGATCCGGGAAGGACGCAACAGATTGTCCGACCTGCCGCGCAACGCCCCCGCATGGCGGGAGTACTCGTACCTTGAGCGCGGCCTGTACGGCGAGCAGATAGAAAAGGCTTTGCAGCTTTTTCCTGCTGACCAAATGCTTTTCCTGCGATCGGAAGATTTACGTGACGATCATGTAACTACGCTGAAGTCCATCGAGGAATTCCTTGGAATTTCACCATTCCCGGACACAGGTCCAAAGCGTGAGCACAGGCGTTACGCCACACCGGAAACGAGCGGGGCCGGACCTGACGATCTGGCGCTCATCGCCCGTTTCGTCGCTTTGGATTTAGAGAAATTCAGCCAGCTTTCAGGCCTGGACATATCAGGTTGGCCGACGCGCAATGCGATGGGGACAACCCGCGCCCCGGTCATCGAAATGGCGCTCTCAGCCTGAGAAACTTGGAAAACGCAGGCTGTATGTCTCGTTCGCACGATCCAGCAGATAATGGTGCAGGGGATCACAGAAGGTCTCGCTGCCCCAGCGCTTCTGGAACCGGCGCAATTCAGCCATGTACCCTTCCAGACGCTCCGGCGAAAAATCATTGGAGCGCGATTTGCTTTCATGGTGCACGAGCCTGGCGTGGGCTGCGTAATAATTACGCCATCCCTTGGCCCGAAGCCTGAGGCACAAGTCGGTATCGTTATAGGCGATCGCAAAATTCTCGGCGTCAAGACCGCCGACGGCGTCGAATTTTGCCTTTTCAACCAACAGGCATGCGGCAGTGACCGCCGTCGCCTCATGCGAACAGTATGGGCGGGCAAAATAGCCGGCTTCACCATCTGCAAGAGCACGATGCGCATGACCGGCCGCACCACCCAGACCGACCACGACCCCCGCATGCTGTATACTGGCATCGGGATATAACAGTCGGGCACCGACTGCCCCTGCATCCGCCTTCACAGCATAACGCATCATTTCATGCAGCCATTCATCGTCAATAATCTCGATATCATTGTTCAATAGACACAGGTATTCGCCCTGCGCATGCTCGGAACCCAAATTGTTGATTTCTGAATAGTTGTATGGATGCGGCCATGAAATGACCCTCACCCGAGGGTCATGGGTGATTTTCTGAAAATAACTTAAGGTCGATGGCTCGACACTTCCGTTATCGACTATGACGACTTCGAGATTATCGTATGCAGTCTTTTCAAGAACGCCTTCGACACAGGTTTCAAGCAGTTCGATACGATCCCGGGTCGGAACGATCACGCTGACCATCGGCAAATCCTGCGGCAACGGCCATTCCACCTTCGCAGTGCCGAACGGCCCCGGCAAAACGGCGCCGCCTTGCCGCTCGACAAACCGTTTCACCATGCCGATCCATTCCGCCGAAGACCTTTGCCAATGGCCTTCCGGCGTCGTGGACACTATCGCGGGAAGGTGGCGCACTTCGATACGCTGATCGCAAAGCAGGGCGAACAGCAGGGAGCGGAATGCGCCCTGTCCACCTTCCATACGGGCCAGGCATTTCCGGGCTTCCGCCACGGGCAGAGCACAGGCGTCGGAAATGAAGTCTTGCGCCAGGAACAGTTCCGCATTCCATTCGGGCTTGAGCCAGGGGGTCTGGCGCGTGCCATCTTCAAGCCGCTCGTCCTGATCGCCGAACACCGCTCCCTGGAATTCCACTTCAAGCATCGCTTGGTCGATAAAGCCGAGGTATCGCTCGATCGCGCCCTTCGTCAGCGTGGTTCCGGGCTCCAGCTGAATGAACCACTGACCTTCCGCCCGCTCCAAAACGCTGGTGAGCGCCTCCAACTCGCCCATCTCTGCCTTTTCCAGCAAAGTGACGCGCGGGCTTTTGCCCAACTCGTCCCTCATGGCTTCCGTCACACACCCCGTCAGAAAAAGATCCCAGCGCGCGCCTTGTTGCGACATGACCGAGCGAAGAGTTTGCAAGGCGGCCACTGGGTCGGTGGCCGCTGCGATATGAACCGCGACCGTCATCGTCGCGCTCGGTTGTGGCTGATCCATGCTATCAAAGAACCGCTCTTGCTCATGTGCACGAAGCCATTCCTCATAGGCGAACGGAGCCCGGGAAGCAGCAGCCCACAGCCGGTTCGCCGCACGCACCTTTCGCCGTGTGATCCACCACCATGCCACGCCTGCCGCCACGCGCGGACGCCACAAGGCAACTCTCAGAAAAGTATGAAAAATCGGAGGCATCCAGACAACTTCAATATCCACACGACTTGAATGGGGCGTGATGGTTACAACATCCTCATAGCGTCTCGCGAACCTGAAAAACCAGCCCTGGTCGGCGCGACACGTATTTTTGGAGCCGGGTTCCGAATTTTGTCAAAAGCGCCAAGTGAAGTTTGACCGCGCCCGTCGGGGCATAGTTGCGGGTCAGTCCGTCGCGAGCAATTGCGTTGTATGCGAATCCGATGGTAAGGGCCGCCGACAAAGGTAATTTCCTTCGCAGTGCACGGATCAGTCTCTCGATGAAGTTTTCCAAATGCTGCGCGCTTGTCCTACTGTCAGGCGTCGCAGGCTGTGCCTCTCTTCCCACGAGCGGTCCCACCGGCTCTCAGATTCTGAAGTCCACAGAAGCGCCTGAGGCGCGGCTGCCGATTTCGGTGGTCGAAATCGAAGATGTAGCCAGCCTGCCGGTTGATCCAGCCCCCCCTGCGGGCGAGATTCAGGATCTTCCTCCTCCACCGACCGATATGGTCGGCCCGGGAGATGTACTGGATATCACCATCTACGAAGCAGGTGTCACGTTGTTTGGCGGTAGTAGCAGTTCAGCAGCCGCAGCTGCTGCGGCCGCCGGCTATGACCCTTCAGCCAAGGCCGAGCACCTGCCGGCAAGCCGGGTCGACGACGAAGGGTACATCGTCATCCCGTTTGCCGGGAAAATTCATGTCTTGGGTCGCACCTTGGGGGAAGTTTCCTCGATGGTGAAAAAATCCCTGGCACGCTACTCGCAGAACCCGCAGGTATTGATTGCCTTTCGCGAAACCGTGACCAATTCGATCATGGTCGGGGGCGATATCGCACGGCCTGGGCGTCTCGTTCTCCAGACCAATCACGAGACGCTTTCCGATGCCATCGCACTTGCCGGCGGCTACCGTGGCGAGGCTCGAGACCTGACAGTCCGCATCCTGCGAAACTCTCGCAGTTCAAACTATCGCGTCAGTGATGTGATGAACGGCTCTGCACGAGACGTCCGAGTGTATCCTGGCGATCGCATCACGATTGTCCCTCAGCCACGGACCTACACTGTCCTCGGAGCCAGCGGCAAAGTCGATCGCCTTCCCTTTACGACGTCCGCAATGACACTGGTGGAAGCCATGGGCAGCGCTGGTGGGAGCAGCCCATATATGGGCGACCCCAAAGCGATTTTCGTGTTTCGCTATGTCAAGGACGAGACCGGAGAAGATCGTCCGGTGGTGTATCACCTCAACATGATGAAGGCTGGCTCCTATTTTCTCGCCCAGCGCTTCGAGATGCAGGACCACGACGTCCTGTACTTTGGCAACGCGAGCGCGAACCAGCCTGGCAAGCTGCTGCAGCTTATCAGTCAGCTGTTCTCGCCCATCATGACCGTTACCGCCGCAGTGCAGACAGTTCAGAACGCTAGTAACTGAGCCTGCCCGCACGCTCGGCAGTCATATGGTCAATTTTGAGGTCTCGATCGCATGCAAGTTGAATCTTTCGACATCGCAGGCATAAAGCTTCTTGTCCCGCGCCATATCGGCGATGAGCGGGGCTATTTTGCCGAGACATTCCGAGAGGACGTGTTCCTCAAGGAATGCTCCGATGTGAAGTTCGTTCAGGATAACGAGTCCCGCAGCGTTCGCGCCGGAACAATTCGCGGGCTCCATTTCCAGAGCGAGCCCCACGCGCAAGGCAAGCTGGTCCGCTGCACGGCAGGCGCGCTGTTTGACGTTGCTGTGGACATTCGCGAGGGTTCACCCACGTACGGCCAATGGGTGGGCGAGGTCCTGACGCCTGACAACGGCAAGCAGCTGTGGGTTCCTGCCGGCTTCGCGCATGGTTTCTGCACGCTCGAACCCGATACGGTCATCAGCTACAAGGTCACCGGCTACTACAACGCCGAGTGCGACAAGGGGCTGCGCTGGGACGATCCGGCAATCGGCATCCGCTGGCCCGAGATAGCCGACAGCGAAACGTTGTCACCCAAGGATCGGATCCAGCCCATGCTCGCTGATCTGCCTGCCTATTTCACCTGGGAGCGATAATTTCATGCGTGTAATCGTCACTGGCGGCGCCGGTTTCATTGGGTCCGCACTCGTGCGCTATCTTGTGCTCGAGAAGGGCTACGATGTCCTCACGGTCGACGCGCTGACATATGCCGGTTGCGAGGCCTCGCTGAAGGCGGTGGAGGGAAAGCCCAACCACCGCTTCCTCAAAGCCGACATCTGCGACCGGGCGGCGATGGACGCAGCCATGGTGAGCTTCCGTCCCGACCGGGTCATGCATCTTGCCGCGGAAAGCCATGTCGACCGCTCGATCACCGGAGCGGCAGACTTCATTCAGACTAATATCGTCGGCACCTTCACTCTCCTCGAGGCGGCGCGCGGCTATTGGAACGGATTGGACGAGGTAGAAAAGGAAGCCTTCCGCTTCCTGCATGTCTCCACTGACGAGGTCTACGGATCGCTCGGCGACGAAGGCCTGTTCGAGGAAAGCACGCCCTACGATCCGAGTTCGCCCTATTCCGCATCCAAGGCCGCCTCGGACCATCTGGCCAAGGCTTGGGAACGAACTTACGGCTTGCCGGTGGTCGTTTCCAACTGCTCGAACAATTACGGCCCTTATCACTTCCCCGAAAAGCTGATCCCACTCGTCATTCTCAACGCGCTGGAGGGACGGGCGCTGCCGGTCTACGGCAAGGGCGAGAACGTACGCGACTGGCTGTTCGTGGAAGACCATGCTCGTGCGCTGGACATCATCATCGAGCGCGGCCGCGTGGGCGAGACCTACAACGTCGGGGGGCGTAACGAACGCCGCAACATCGATGTCGTGCGCCGCATCTGTTCGGTGCTGGACACGCTTGTCCCTGCCGATGCGCCTCGTGAACAGCTCATCGAATATGTGACCGATCGCCCCGGGCACGATGCGCGTTACGCGATCGATGCCACCAAGCTCGAGACCGAGCTGGGCTGGCGCGCGCAAGAGACTTTCGAGACCGGTATCGAAAAGACCGTTCGCTGGTATCTGGATAACGAATGGTGGTGGGCGCCGCTGCGCACCCGCTACGACGGCGAGCGCCTCGGTCTTTCAACCGCCGTGCCTGAGCCGCAGGTATGAGGATCGCGGTCACCGGCAGGAGCGGGCAGGTCGTCAGCTGCCTGCTGGAGCGCGGCAAGGCCGCCGGACATGAGGTGATCGCCCTTGGTCGTCCCGAGCTTGATTTGACGGATCAAGCGTCTGTGCACCGTGCGATCGTGGCGGCGCGGCCCGATGTCGTGGTCTCTGCTGCTGCTTACACCGCAGTGGACAAGGCCGAAAACGAAGCGGACATGGCCAATGCCATTAACGCTGTGGGGCCCGGCGCTGTCGCCGATGCGGCGCGCGAACTGCAGGTTCCGTTGATCCATCTATCGACCGACTATGTTTTCGACGGCAGTCTCGATCGCCCCTATGTCGAAGACGATCCTACCGGCCCCACCGGCATTTACGGCGCGTCGAAGCTTGCCGGAGAGGAAGCGGTCCTGCGGTCTTACCCTGACAATTCGGCCGTGCTCAGGGTTGCCTGGGTCTATTCCCCCTATGGCGCCAACTTCGTGAAGACGATGCTGCGCCTCGCGGCCGATCGGGACGAAATATCGGTCGTGGCCGACCAGTTCGGGAACCCCACCAGCGCTCTCGATATCGCTGATGGCGTACTCAAGGTTGCTGCCAACCTTGTCGCCAGCAACGACAGCTCCCTGCGTGGGATCTTCCACATGACCGCCGCCGGTGAAGCCAGCTGGGCCGATTTTGCCGAAGCGATCTTCGCCGCATCGGTGGAACGCGGCGGGCCGTCGGCCAGTGTGAACCGCATCGGCACCGCCGACTATCCGACTCCCGCAAGGCGCCCGGAAAATTCGCGACTGGCATGCGCAAGAATCCTTGAGGCGCACGGTGTCATGTTGCCGCAATGGCAAGGGTCTCTGGAAACAGTCATCGAACAGCTGTTGGTTCGCGCAGCCTGAACATTACCAACTAAGGAACGTGCAGACGTGAAGGGTATCATTCTTGCCGGGGGTAGCGGCACGCGGCTCTACCCGATGACGCTGGCGACCTCCAAGCAGCTGATGTCGGTCTACGATAAGCCAATGATCTATTACCCGCTCAGCACGCTGATGCTGGCCGGCATCCGCGAAGTGTTGATTATTTCCACTCCGCGCGACCTTCCGGCATTTCGCTCACTGCTGGGTGACGGATCGCAATGGGGCATGAGCTTCGAATACGCCGAGCAGCCCAGCCCTGACGGCCTCGCACAGGCCTACATCATTGGCGCGGACTTCGTGGCAGGTCAGCCGTCTGCCCTTGTCCTTGGCGACAATATTTTCCATGGCCACGGCCTGCCCCAGCTGCTGGA